>OZ253475.1:0-3397500 GCA_965261845.1 Candidatus Foliamicus sp.
CGCCGTCTTCTGGAATTGCCAACGCGCAATCCTCGGCAATCGTAAGGAGCCTTCCCTATTGGAAAAGCAGCAGGGTACTCAGTCCGTCATCCGCGTCGTAACGCCCCAGGGTGGCAACTTTGCCTTGGAATCAGTGGCAACCTTCGATTAGAACGGGTGGCAACTTTCCCTTGGAATACGCACAGGGAAGAACTACAACAACATCTTCATCTGCGGTCTGGTCCACTTCGTCCTGTAAAACGAGACCCATGAAGCCCATTGAAATGGGCTTTTGCCCGATCTTCTTTAGCGAGAAATTGCCCGAGCCAAATTCTCTGCAACCATAGAGATACGCTTGCTCGTAATCCTCTATAACTTTGGCTACCTGTTGGTTGTGGAGCACGGCAGTTTGGCCCGGACATTTTTCTTCGAGATCGTCTTGAAATTTCTCCATATAGGCGAGCAAGTTTTTCTTGCTCACCTCAAGTGCTTTATCAAAATCAATAGATTTGTCAGCCATCATTTCTCTCTCCTCAAAAGTCGGGTATTTAACCCTCTTGCTGAACGAGGGAAAAGCGTTTTACGGCTTTTCTTGCTCAAGGTCCGAGTGCCAATTCGGGCCTCCGGCCTGTCAACCAAACAGTACCGCTCAACCTCTTGAGGGAAGGAAAGTGATTACGTAACTATTGGCGCTCAATGGTATGCCTGACGCCCTTGCCCACTAACTGCATCCTAATACGAGGCAAACAAAACAATTGAACCATACCTCATGGGGGTATCCAGACAAGTCTAATCCCTTGTATTTGCGCCACTTGTCAGGCAAAGCGATGGTTACGACTTAGGGATGTCTGGGTCCGCGTAACGGTCGCGTGCGGCGGCAAGAATACCATTGCTCCGGATAATGCCCGGCGCGTGTGGGAACAAGATGTCAATGGCAATTGACATATTGCATTCGCGGCTATATTTTTCCGCCTAACACCCCTTGCGGTTTCGACCGCAAGGTGCGGGCCTCTTCGGAGGCCCTTGCTTTTTCGGGGCTTGCCACTGGCTGATAGCCTATGCTGACCTGAACCGCCTGGGCCATGAGGTCGCCGTCTCAGATACTCGGCTGATCTAAGCAGAATTCGCACACCCAAGGCGCCGAGCACAGCCGCGGCGGCGCGATCAATATAGATTTTTGCCCGCATGTAACGCTTCGCGACGGCTTGCGTGCTCATGCCGAAGGCGAGTGCCGTATAGAAAGCGATTTCCACCAGGAAGTGG
Source organism: Candidatus Foliamicus sp. (assembly GCA_965261845.1). Lineage (GTDB taxonomy): Bacteria > Pseudomonadota > Gammaproteobacteria > Steroidobacterales > Foliamicaceae > Foliamicus. Next base: position 1,243 of record OZ253475.1, read on the forward strand.
TTTACGACGATGACTACGCTGTCGGCCAGACCTGGTCCCGCCGGGAAAACGGTGACCAGAACAGCGGCGGCGAACAGCACGGATTTCGGATTGAAGAGATTCACCAGAAACCCCTGCCGGAATGCGCGCCCGGCCGGCTTGATCACAGCCCTGGCAGAGACGCCGGCACTCCTCCACATCCTGTACGCGATGTACAGAAGATAAGCAGCCCCTACGAGTTTGGCCCAGGTCATGTTCCACCTACTCGGCTTGCCGCAATCGCACTATGCCCGTTGACCGTTCCCCACTATTCCGAGCCATATTGCAATGGGAGGCTTAATCGCTCCAACAAACCGTCCACAGCGCTTAGCGCGCGCGTCGAACCGCCGCCACCGAAATGTTGTCGCATTCCGCCCCACCTCTGGATCGGGCCACGGATACGAGTTCGCGCAGCGCGCGGGAGAATTTTTTGGCAGCGAATACGGCCTCGAGTTCCTGTGTGTCCACGTTTTCCCAAAGCCCGTCGCTGCACAGCAGGAAACTGTCGCACTCGGAAATGTTCGCAGACTTCACTTCGATTTGCGGCCACTGCAAACCGCCCAGGTGGCCAAACAGCCGATTCCTTCGCGGGTCGGCTCTTGCTTCTTCTTCGGACAGCAACCCCTCCAATCGAGCCAGGTCCACATCGGTGTGATCCGCCGTTCGATCGAGATACTGGCCATCCCGAAAACGGTAAAGCCGACTATCACCAATGTTGGTCCAGGTTGCTTGTGACATCGTGAGGTGGAGCATCACACAGGTGCTGCCCGGAAACTGAAGGGACTTCGCACCGGTGTTGATGAGGTTATGGGCCGTCTCGACGCCGATTTTGAGCAGATCTGCGGCGGGGACCTGCGCCTCTTCCTCGAAAAGGTCGCGTGTAGCATCAATGACCGATTGTGCAGCGAATCCGCCGCGTATGTGGCCCCCCATCCCATCCGCCAGAACCACAAGGCATGCGGCATCGCTCCAGAGAATCGCGACGCGGTCCTGCTGTTCGGGACGGCCGCCGATGTCCTGGAAACAAGCGGCCTCAAAGATTTCCTGGATGCTCACGGATGCGACATCTTATTCGTGAGCCCAACCAAAGCAATCCCGTTAGCCCGGGTAGGCTCAGGAGGCTAACGGGCGGGCTCGGCCAGCATGAAGAAAGTAGGGCGAGCACACACTCGATCCCTTGAAATGTTCACCAAAATAGCAATATTCACCACATGCTGAAAATATTTGAAATAGTGAAAGATTTTGAGGATCGTCTCGCGGATGCGGTTTGTGTTCTGCTTGGTGACGTGTCTGGCGTGCAGGTCGAGTCGGTCGAGCGTGAGCGAGTAATCGCCGGCTCCTACAAAGTTGATGGATTGATCCGTTTGCTCTCCCCGGGTGGAAGCCATACGCTCGTCATCGAGGCGAAGCGGAATGGAGCTCCCAGTGTCGTTCGTTCAGGGATCTATCAATTGTTGAGCGATGTGTCGCGATTGCGCCAATCTGATGAAGTGAATGGCGGCCGACACTTCATCCCGATGCTCGTCTGCCCCTACCTGTCTCCAGAATCGCGCGCCATCTGCAACGAGCACGAAGTCGCTTACCTCGATCTGTTCGGGAATGCGCGGCTTGCACTCGACAACGTATACATTGAGCGTGCTGTCGCGGAAAAGCCCCGCTCTGAGACCCGTGCGCTACGCTCGGTATTCTCCCCGAAGGCGGCAGCCGTTCTCACCCAGCCGGACACCTTGCTGAAAACGTGGCGCGAGAACTATCGCCGGCCGGCCGGCCAGTCCATTAGCGCGTACACCCATCTCCATGGCCGGTTGTCATTTCAATCTACCGGGTAGAGCCGTGGAAACCAGCGTTCCACAACAGCAAGTGGGAAGCCCAGGCGCACAGGCGCGCGCGGGCCTTTGGAAACAAGCAAGCCCTTATTCAACAGCGTAGTGAGAATTTGGCGACCTCGCCGTTCCTGGTAACCCGTGATTTCAGGCGCCTTCCCGCGCGCGAACTCTCCCATCAGCAGCGCTTCGCGCAGTAAGGACATCGAACGCGCAGGCAGGCGCCCGGCCGCCACTTCATCATCGGTGTAGAGTTTCATCCGCCGCAATAATTCTCCGGGTTGCAGGAGCGAATGCATGAACTCGACCTGGTCTATGCAAGTTCGCAAGAAGAACGCGCAGAATTTTTCAAGTTGCGCCGCGGACCTTTCCCCGCGGCCGTCGTAGTCGCCCTGCCTTTGTGCGTCAGCGCCCGCGAGCCTGTTCCTGTATTCAGTCACGTTTCGGGCCAGCCCACGTGATATGGACCAGAGACTGCTGCCGATGCCGGAGCGCAAAAGCATGGCGTGGGACAAGAGACGTGCGACCCGTCCATTTCCATCGTAGAAGGGATGGATCCATAGGAATCTATGGTGCGCCGCCCCTACCGCGATGATGGTCTGCGTCTTGGACAGCCAGTTTCTTGTATAGGCATTTTGAAAATAATTCAGAAAGCGCGGCAAATCCGCTGCGGGCGGAGCAATGTGCCGCCCCACCGCCACTCCCCCGTCACGGATTTTTCCGGGCACAACGCGCACCTTCGCTCCTGTGTCAGGGTTTTCGACCCAGAGCAACTCGTCGGGCAACCGTTGGCAGAATTCCCGGTGAATCCATTGGAAATACGCAGTCGATATTGGCAACTCCTGGGGATCGTCACCGTTGTCAATCAATCTTTGAACTTCGATATGCGCGCGAGCTTCCCGCTGCAGAACGCGCCTCTTGGGGTCCGGAGAGTACTTATCCTCCAGAGCTGCATCGATTTCTCGCGGGTGCGTATTGTGTCCCTCAATGAGATTCGAGTAGTAGCAATTCATGGAGCGCACGAGATCCCCGGTGCTTTCTCGCACGGTATGTTGAATCTGCCCCGCAAGTTCGCTTGCCTTTCCCACGAGTTCCACGGCAAGGTCGGTCAGGCCCGCTTGAGCATCGCGAGGCAGCATTGGTTCCATCGATCCCACAAGCATAGTGCCGCTAAGTATGCCGGTTGACATGCCGGAAGTCAATCTATATAAATCATATACTTAGTAACCTCTTATGCAGATGAATAGGCAATTGAGTGCCGGTATTTGTGCCGGAGTGTGAATTGTCTTTTCCGCACTCCCTCGTTCAGTTCTAACGCCAAGATCAGTTGTTGCGCCACGTCTCAAGCGGTGGTTCGATTAAGCGTCAGTCAATTGACATCTTGCATTCGCGGCTATATTTTTCCGCCTAACACCCCTTGCGGTTTCGACCGCAAGCTGCGGGCCTCTTCGGAGGCCCTTGCTTTGTCGGGGCTTGCCACTGGCTGATAGCCCATGCTGACCTGAACCGCCTGGGCCATGAGGTCGCCGTCTCAGATACTCGGCTGATCCAAGCAGAAAAAACCGACCAGGCTACCTGCTAAGCAGAATTCGCACACCCAAGGCGCCGAGCACAGCCGCGGCGGCGCGATCAATATAGATTTTTGCCTGCATGTAACGCTTCGCGACGGCTTGCGTGCTCATACCGAAGGCAAGTGCCGTATAGAAAGCGATTTCCACCAGGAAGTGGTTGGCGACGATGACGATGCTGTCGGCCAGGCCTGGTCCCGCCGGGAAAACGGTGACCAGAACAGCGGCCGCGAACAGCACGGATTTCGGATTGAAGAGATTCACCAGAAACCCCTGCCGGAATGCGCGCCCGGTCGGCTTGATCACGGCCTTGGCGGGGACGCCGGCACTCCTCCACATCCCGTACGCGAGGTACAGAAGATAAGCAGCCCCTGCGGCCTTGGCGCCGACGTACAAAAAGGGGAACAGTTCGAAGACCACGCCGAAACCGAGCAGCGCCATCATCGTCCAGATTGCGGCCATCAGGCCGAGTCCCGCGCCAACCGCGATTCCGGCAGCGCGTCCTGCACTCAACGACGTTTGGGTCGCCAGCAGCATCGCCGGTCCGGGGCTCGCAATAGCGACTATCAGGACCACGTTGAATGTTACGAGTTGGGCCCAGGTCATGGTCTACCTGCTTGGCTTGCCACGATCGCACTATACCCAAGCCGAGGAAAAACATCGGTACCAGAATAACGGGAAAATTCTCAGCCCGAATGGACCGGTCTATGGGGGGAAGATCACGCTCACCACCTGTTTCCTCTACAGACGATGCAAGATCCATATACGTTCTTGTAAATGAATTATGTGGCATACTTCGCCATTAAGTCTTATTAGACGAGGTCGACCCCATGCTCTTGCGTTTTGGTGTGGCCAATCACCGGTCAATCCGCGATTATCAGGAATTGTTTCTGACGGCGTCCAAGAGGATCAAGCGTCAGGGAATCAGCATTCCGGTCCCACTGCTGCGACAGGCAGCCGTGCCGGTTGTCGCAATCTATGGTCCGAATGCCTCTGGAAAGTCAAACCTAATCGATGCTTTGGACGAGATTGGGCGGGCAATTGTCCGATCCCATCAGGCTCTAGGAGCCACGGATCCGATTCCTAGATTTCCTTTTCGGCTAGACAGTAAAGCGGTTAAGGAACCCACTCGATTCGATTGCACATTCACCATTTCCGAAACGAATTGCGAGAAGCAAAAAAGTGATCACGATGCTGCAGTATACGAATATGGCTTTGAGTTCAAGTCCAGGGAATTTACTCGCGAATGGCTTCTTCGAACAACACGGAAAGAAAGGCTTAGTACTCAAATGCTGTTCGAGCGGCAGACGAAAGATGGCCAAACAAGTATTGATTTTGGCAGCCGGCTACGGGGGGAAAACAAGACCATCGCCAATCTGACGCGACCGAATAGTCTGTTTCTGTCTGCTGCCGCACAGAACAACCATTCGCAACTTGGCCCCCTGCATGCCTATTTTGCTTCTCGGTGGAAGACAATTCTCAATGCAGGACCCATGAACGATCCAATGGTGGCGGAACGTCTGTCCAATTACGCGCATTTGGAACAACTACTGCCACTTGTAAGACAGGCTGATTTAGGAATCAGCGAGATCAAAGTTGAGGAAGAAGAGACCGAAGAAAGTCAGGTTGAGCTTATGCGGGAGATCTTCGGAGTTGTTTCGAAGCATATGAACGAGTCTGACGAAGATGTTCCCTCCAAAGAATCTCTTGTAGACCAGATGCGCCGTTACAAGAAACTCAGCTTTATTCACGCGACTTCCGGAGAATTCCCGCACTCGTTTGAATACAGCATGCAGAGCAGAGGTACCCAAACACTGATTTCGTTTCTTATTCCTGCATTAGAGGCGCTAGCGAAAGGGTCCCTTCTGGTAATCGACGAATTGGATACTAGTCTGCACCCAGACTTGACCCGTGCTTTCGTTTCGCTATTTGGCAAAGCCAAAACCAATCCGAGTGGCGCCCAATTGATATTCACCACGCACGATGTGACGCTATTGAGTAGCAGACTTCTTTCGCAGGATGAAGTATGGATTTCTGAAAAAGACAACGAGGGTGCATCTCACTTTAGACCTCTAACGGACTTCAAGCTGCGCTCACGGGACGACATTGAAAGGGCTTACCGGAATGGACGTTTCGGCGGCGTTCCTCCGAGCGATGAGTTTATCGGCTAGTCAATAGCCGCTTAGCAACCTGGGACCAATGGCGCGCGCGAAGAATCTCAGCCGCAAGCGTGCTGTTCTCGCACCCGAGGCAGTGGACATGGCCAGGGCGAATGACATTCGGTTAGCAATCTCAAACCCCTGTTTCGAAATTTGGGGAGTTTTTCACTATCGAGACTTTGACGCACATGTGCATCGACACGATTGTCAACGAGAGCTTACGAGCCTTTGTCCCAGCTACAGCAATAGCGGATCAAAGGTTTTCGATGACTCCGCCGCAATTGAGAATGGCTATAGCGATGCTGTAGCGCGAGCCAAGAACTCTCGCAGGCGACGGCAAGAGGAGGGACGTCCCGAGGGCAACCCGTCTACGCGAGTCTATCTACTGACCGAACATATTTTGGGGTTGTTTGCTTCACGACAGTTAGCAGGCAAATAGTTTCCTGTTTTTTGCCGCTGACGTCCGTTCTTACGCAATTGGATTGGCGCAACCCCCTTTCTCCGTACCAGACCATTAGCGACGATACGCTCCCAAAAACCCCTCAAAGCAGACCGCCCGGGCTGGCAGCTTTGCTCTGGAATCAGTGGCAGGCTTCGCCTGGAATGGGTGGCAGCTTTCGTATGGAATCAGTGGCAGACTTCATCTGGAATACGCACCTGCTGGTTCAATCGAAAAAACCGCGGTGAACGCGACTGGGCGAGGCATGCCGACCACACACTGCCCGACCATTTCGAAATCAGGGACCTGGCGATAGATGATGCCTTCTACACGTATTGCGCCATCCATCCGCACCGCAGGCCCGAACGCGACCGCATACCGATCGGCCCGGTAACGCACCATGGCGGTTGGAAAGAAGACCAGCCCGAGTTCGAATATCCGCGATATGTCTGGAATGGCTCTTGAAATTGTCGTGACCAGCAAGCCAATCAGAAACCGATTGCGCTCGCTCCACGCAGTCATCCAATCCCTCGAACATATAGGATTCGAGCCATGTCCTGACCAACTCTTTCGACATCTCCAACGCGGATTCACATTGAACCAGAAGATCCGGTCCATATTGGCCCAACATTGGCAACCAGGCGGAAAGCTTGGCGGGGTCTGAGCACTCCCGCGTAGCCCGATCGAATTGGTCCAGGACCGCTTGTGCGGGAACAGCTCTTATTCCCAAAGAAGTCTGAAGAAGCAACTGCGGATCTGTGGGTCCGAGAAACGAGTGTTTGCCAAGCACGATCTCATTGGCGGCGCATGAGATCATTGTGGCCGCCGACATCGCAAGCTGGGGCACGATTACACGAATGTGTGTGAAGCGCTTACGTAAATAGGAGACGATCGCTTCGGCTGCCTCGGGCGAACCGCCGGGACTGTGCAGAATCAGGTCAAGCTGGTCGCCGGCAAGTCCCTGGCTGACCTCCATTAGGGCCTGCATGTCTTCGTCGCTGATCGAGATGAGCGCGGGCGGCACGTCAGGGTTCTGCAGCCAACCGGAAGCGTACAGGATGACGTTGCGCCGAGTGTGCCGGTGCATTTCGGCGAGATACTTCCGTCGAACGCCGTCAAAGTCCGGCGGGTTACCATTCTCCTGTGTGCTGGCGAGCTCAGCTAGAATCTCGCTCCAAATTGGCACCAGGCGACCTCCTTGTCGGGCTTGGATTAGTCAGCAGGCGCGCGAAGAGTTTGTGGTCGTGGTCCTTTCGGGCTTCTTTATCGCTGAACGGTATACATCAAGCCCTTGATCCTTTTCCTGCCAGCCGCTGTAGACCTTCATAATCTCGCGGACGCCTGGCCGGGCAAGCGCGGACTCAAGCAACTCGGCGTGGCTCTGCACACGCTTTGACGCTGAGCCTTTTTTCCTTTGCATCCTTGTCACTGTCGTCCCTCCTGCGATTGTCGAGCTTGCGCAACAATCTTTTGCCGCCACAGATAGTTGCATGCTACCAGAACTCTCCGTGTTGGAAACCGATGGCACTGCGCGATCGACCCATTTTTCTTCTGACCGTTCCCCCATTGATCCCGGCCCCGAAGCTGTCAGGCAACCCGCGGACGCTCTGCCATGCATCTACTTGTCTCCCACCCTTGGCAACCAGTGAAGCTCGGCCTCGATCCGTCTTCGATACGCTGTATCAATCTGCCGAGGCGCCCGACGAATGTATTGTTCTGCAGCGTCTCGTGCGGTCCCGGATAGCGCCTGAAGGTACCGTAGTACGTCTTCCACGCCAGGATGCCGATTGTCATCGCCCTTGAATTTTGGCGGTAACGCTGTCCAGACAACCGAGTCGACATTTCTTGCAAGCGCCCACTCGCTCAGCTCAGGGATCTCGTCGGGAGACCGTCCTCCCCTCGACCAATAGCCGATGTATTCCGGTTTCGTTCGTCCTTCCCGCAGTCGCAGCCGTTCTTTCGCTTCTTCGAGGCTATCGCTGTCCATAAGGGCCCATAGCGACCGCACGGGGCGGGCGTCAGGCGAGATTACCAATGTGATTCGACCATCCTCGGATTGTCGCGCGAATTCGAGTGGAATCAGCGGACCGTCATCGAACCAGTATCGCCGGATTGGTAAGTCTCGAGGATCCCAGATTAGAGAACCCCAGCCCAGACAAGCGATATTGGTCAATCCTCGCTCCTGGATTGACCCCAGCAATAGGCCAGGAGATGGACAGACACGAGATGGTTAATTCCCATCCGACTCCTTAGAAACCATAGGTTCGTGCTTCATCGCCCCGATGCCCGTTGCGCAGACCGGGCGAACTCGGCATGTCTGGCGTGTGTTTCCGCGGTCACGGGAAGGGCAGCCGTTGTTATTTCCGCCCCGATCGCCTCCATCCTCTCGCGCGACAGACTTTGATTCGACGGGGCGCCGACGGAGAAGGCGATGTAGCGGTGCAACTCCGCCAGGCTCATGCAGACGACGCCTCGCATTCGCCAGCTACGGAACCGATTTGCCATATCCTCGTGCTCTTCAAACCGCACGAACTTCTCCGCTGTTTTCAGCTCGGCGTCGCCCACGAACACGGCGACCGGCCGGATTTCCCAAGGATCAACTACGCCGAGTTTGACCAGTGCCCTTGCGTGTCCTTCGTTCTGCAGCAGTGGATTGTAGAAAGAGAACCGCTTCGACTTGATTCCCACCATACGGGACCATCGGCCCGCCATGAATGTTTGCGTCCACCGTTGCTGCCCGGGGCTTGCGAATATCCACCCGTTCATGTCCTTGGTCTCGATCACAAATACGCCGCCGGGCGATACGAGGATGTGGTCGATTTGTGCCGTCCCTCCCCCTGACGGGAGCAGCATGTCATTGAGCAGCGGCCAGTCGGGATAACGCCTCGTCAACACCGATCGGACCCGTAGTTCGCCGGCGTTTGCCAGCGGCGCGGGTGCCCGCGATACCGCAGCGGGTCTCGGACCGTGACCATGCGACGCCCCTGTCGGTACCGCGACTTGGGTATCAGGCCCCGAAGTTGGGGCTCTGCGTTTGCGGCGAAACAGGAACAGCAGTAACGCCACAACGAGTGCTCCTCCCACCCACGCGTCCCACGCGCCGGCCGCTTCGTCCCATCCAGACGGAACCACCGCCTCATGGACGACGATTCTCTGACCCACCTGCACATAGTCCGGTTCTTCGAGCCGATTCCATTCCTGCAATTGCTCGACAGTGACGCCGTAGCGCGCGGCAATTTCCGAGAGCGTTTCTCCCGATTCGACGTACACCACTATCGTCTCATTCATAGTCCGCGCGCGTTCGCTTTCCTTGGTATCGGCGACATTGATCCGCGACGCGTACGAGACTCACCGAGAATCGCTCCGATCACCCTCCGAGACGCCGCCTTGGGACTTCAACTGCCGGTTCAGACGCGCGAGCGGTTCCGAGAACGCCTCCTCCAGCTTGTCGATGTGCTTGCACAGCCACTCGATCATCGTTGGCCAGTTCTTGTCGTCATAGCCATCGAACGATTGTGAGTGGCAAATTCGACTCGCCTTCTTGTCGTCAAGCCTTTGCCACTGGAATTCCGCGCCAAAACGCTCTTCGATCTCCTGCCTCTTCCCTTCGAGCTGATCGAAAATCCATTTGTTCTCAGCTTGGGAACGCGCGAGGTAAAGTTCAACGCGAGCCTCGCTCTTTGAGAAGATAAGGTTGTATCCGCAGCCCGACACACCGGTGGCGCTGCCCAGCCAATGCTCCTTGGACGGACTGATGTTCTCGTACCGCGCAACGCCGCGCCTTCGCAGTTCCTCCAACGTCCTCGTCCAGAACGCTCGCCGCAACTCGTGGCGACGTTTCTGCGTGCCCTTTACCGACTTTTCCTCGGATTCCTTCGCCGCCATCCCGATCATGTAATCCGCCGCCTCGGGCGTGGGGATGATCTGTTGCAGGTCGATCAGAAGCTCCTCACCGAAGCTGTACGGCAAAACCCGGAAGCACTGCGCTCGGACCCCGTGTCCGAGCAGCCAGAGCACGGTCGCCGTGACTTCCTTGCGGAAGTTCGCCGCGACCAGTATCAGCCTTTGTTCGTTGCCAGCGTTCAGCACCGCGTCGTTGAGATCTTCAACTTCAAGGAACTCGCACAGGTTCGCCACGGCGTTTTGGCCGTTTAACCACCGGTCGAGATAGTTCTGATAGATTTCGACGATCTCCGCCTTTTTCAGGCTGGAGCAATAGGCCACGTACTTGAGCGCCTGCCACACGACGTCGCGGCCGGAATCGTCGAGCTTGTTCTCGATGACCACCAGCCGGCCTTCCTTGTCGAGCGCCAGCAGGTCGAGCCGCTCACGGGTGTCCGCGAAGCCGTCAAATTCTTTCTGGATAACCAGAAGTTCCTCGCCAAGCGCCTCCGGCATTTGCACCAGCCACTCCTGAAGATGGGGCCGCTCTTGCAGGTTCAGATCGCTAAAGCGCCGTTTTTCAAGCCGGACGAGGCGATTCTCCGACAGGTTCACCTTAAACATAGGGGCTCATATCCTGAGGTTGACGGACGCCAGATTATGCCTCCTGGCCGAACCTTCTCAATCGCGGACTTAACGACACCAACCTGACGTGCGACGCGCGGCCAAATTCAGAAGTTCTCCGTTTCGGAGGGTGTGCCATCCAAGGTCGTTGACGAGATCAACAACGTGACCCTTGAGAGCGTTCCGCAAAGGGGCGGGAGTGCCCTACTCGAACAGTATTCTCAAAGACCGGGTTCTTACAGCACGGACCGGTTTATAGGGGAAAGATCAAGCTCAACCGTGCCCGGCAAGAAAACCGCCTGGATCGGCAACTGCAGCAACTGACCTATCCGAAGGCGCTTATCCTCGATGAAATCGGATATCTGCCCTTGTCCCGGGACGAGGGCAGCCTGTTCTTCCGGCTGGTGGCAAGACGCTACGAACGCGCCTCCATCATCCTGACCAGCAACAAGAGCTTCGTCGACTGGGGCGAGATCTTCAGCGATCCGGTCCTGGCCACCGCGATTCTGGACCGGCTCTTGCACCATTCCACAACCATCAACATCAAGGGCGAAAGCTACCGGCTGAAAAAGAAACGCAAGGCCGGACTGCTCAGGCCTGCAAAGGAGCCCATCCCGGCCGCGGCGGGTTAGCTACCCACACCGGACACGGTAACTTGCCGAAAAGCGGACATTATTGCGTGCCCTTGACATGGGTGCGGGGACGTCCCGGGCGCAGTTGGTCGTGCGTTCCGGTCAGGCCCTGCTGGAGGTAGCGCCGGCGCCATTTGCCGACGGTGAATTGACTCGGGCGAAGGCGCCGGGCGATGGAGGCGTTCGTCTCGCCTTCGGCGCAGGCCAGGACAATCTGCGCGCGGCGGACGATGCCGTGGGGGAGCGAACGGGAGTTGGCGAGGGTGAGCAACTGGGCCTTGTCGTCTTCGCCGAGGGCGAGGGGGGGCGAGGGGGGGCGAGGGTTCGGCCGCGAGGCATGAGCGTACTCCGGTCAATGACGATGCCCCCTATTACATGACTTATTTATGGGACAGGACACTAGAGACCCGGCCATCAAGCAGTTCTGCTACGCCAGCCGCTTGACGGAAACGGTCTGCGAGTTCCCACGCTTTCTTGTATGAGTCCGGCCCGAACCACTTATATCTAACCAACGAGGCGCATCCCATTGCCAAGTACGTTGCTCTCCACAAATTCTTCAATTCAACAGCTGCATCGTGGCCTTTCTTTCCGCCAGTTGCGAATCGATTGGTTTCATTATCGTACAGCGACATAAGGCTTGCGGCTCTGCCATGGACATACCCGGACTTGATCTTATGCAGTGAATTCATTACATCGCCAGCCTTACCCGAAAACTCGTCCGGGATGCTATTGGTTTCTTCCATCGATCTATGTATCGCATTTCGAACAGCATTTCTGGAAAAATGTATTGGTTGTTGCTTAGAAACTTTTCCTCTTGCATTGAAATCTTCCAAGAAGAATGCAGCAAGAACATCTTCGTGAGTTTTCTCCCAACTATTTTTTAGTGTTGCCAATAGCAGGGAATAAACATCTTCGGTGGATTCGCTGATGACGCGGTGGAGCATTTTCCATTCGTATGTGAATCCGTGGTCGATCAGCTTCTTTCCGGCGCGCAGATTGCTCGCGAATTGAACCAATTTCAGCAAGAGATAGGTGTCCAAATCCTTCTCGGGAAATCTGTGCATGTTTACCCGGCCCTTCGTCTTGAGCACCGGTCGCGGCGTGTCCCTCAGTCTGAGTTGAATCGTGACGGCGATGATTCGGAGCGATTCCTGGAACAATTGGTCCGGATCTTGCGCCGCATCGCTGCCCGGGGACGGAAATCCAGTCATGAGTCAGCCGTGCTTCCCCGCTGTTTCCAAGGCTAGCGGCGGGAGGGAGCCGTCCGGATCGCCAAATAGCGAAACTCCCCGTGTCGTCCGCCGCCCGCATTCCTATAAGTCCGCCACCGGGCCTCGTAGGAACCCTCCAGTCGGATCGGATCCTCCCGGCCCTTCATGGTTCCCGCGCTCGCCCTCTCGGACCAAGCCATTTCTCCCCTTAGCCGACGGTCCTCATGCAATCGGAAAGCGGCATCGACGGTGTCGCGCCGCGCTGGCTCTTTCCAGTAGAGGTGTTCGTTGGTCAGAAAGATCGCGAACCCTGCCTTTGCTCGGGGAAATTCGGCCAAGTCTTCCAGGCGCCGGATGTCCTTCAGGAAATCATACCGGCTGACGTCGGTTGCCGACTGGTTGCGAAGCGCAAAGACCTCACCGTTGTGTTCCATCTCAAGCAACCGGGTGCGGTATTTCAGTTCGATAGCGACTCCGACGTGCTCAAGCCAGAGATCCAGGTAGATTCTCTTATCCGGAGGCTTGTATTCCAGACGGACACCACAATCCGGAATCGTTTCGTGTAGGCGCCACGCGAGAGCGTGCTGGAAATCGGCCTCGGAATGAAACACCGGCCGGTTGCGGGCCAATGCGCGCATGAGAACGGGTATGTCAAGCATGCCTGGGGCATCGGAATTCATCGTTGAATTGGAGTCGGTCATATCCTCGGTTTGCCCAGACTAGTCCATTCAATCATTGCTTGCAGAAGTTCTGGGGTTGAGTAGTCCAGAATATCCTCTGCCGAAAAACCGGCTAGGACCTGTTGCTCGTAATGCCATTCTTGAAAGTCTTCGTATTCTGCCAATATGAGGGCTGCGCCGACCACCTCGAAGCCGTTTAGTCCAATCAGCCAGTTGCGAACCTTTCGCACTGCGACTTGATAGTCGCCATAGTGAGCGTCAACATCGCTGCCGGCCAAATCAGAAATTGCCGCCTGATAACGATATGGTTGTTCCACGAGTATCAGAATGGCCTTCTCGGAGAGCGGAGCTTCTCCATAGTGGCGGCATCCAAAGTCGATACCAAGCTCAAACGGCATATTGAGCCGGTAGTGTTCACCTGCCTCGCGGGCTTGAGACCTGCTAAGGTCGTGAATGGAGTACTTGGACGATCGAACTAGTTCAAGAATTTTCTGAATGCGTGGCTCACTGGCGTCACTTCTTTCTTTCGCAACGCGCGGCGTTAGACCGAATCGTACGAGACAGAAAAGAATCGCTTGAAGAATGTGCTCGTATTCTTGGTCAAACGGGCAATTGACGAATACGCTTCGTTCAAATTCCGGGTCGGCCAAGCTAACGCTTATTCCCTGGCGGAAACGTGTCATTCCCGTACGAGTCGCGTTCTCGAATTCGACCGTCCCGTCCATGAACATACACTTCCGTTTTCTGGCTGCGAGCGAGTTTGCGCGCGGTCTCTATTGCTTCGCGTTGCGTAGCGAAACTCTTGGTTACCCTATTTGAACCGGCTTTACGCACTGCCCATTTGCCTTGTCTAGGGACGACATGCTGACCTTGGCGAGGCATCGTCTTTTCTCAATTAAATTTGGAAGCTCGTAATGAACATAGCATACTACCGCCGACTGCCGGAGTCCGCGAGAATGGTGCAAAGAAAAGCGCTTGCAAGATAAACATTTGCAACTCTTGGCATATAGGTCATGATCACATGCGATTGAAGCATGGCCTTGGCCAGTTATCAAGAAGTGCGCTGTCCATAATGTATTTTTCTGCAGCGTCTCGTTCGGTCCCGGATAGCGCCCGAAGGTGCCGTAGTACGTCTTCCACTCCAGGTTGCCGATTGTTTTCGCCCTTGAATCTTGGCGGTAAACCAGTCCAGATAACCGAGTCGACATTTCTTGCAAGCGCCCACTCGCTCAGCCCAGGGATCGAGACGGGAGACAGTTGTCCCCTCGACCAATTGCCGATGTATTTCAGTTTCGGTGAGCCTTCCCGCCGTTGCAGCTGTTTTCTCGCCTCGTCGAGGCTATCGCTGTCCATAAGGGCCCATAGCGATCGCACGGGGCGGGCGTCAGGCCAGATTACCAAAGTGATTCGATCATCCTTGGATTGTCGCGCGAATTCGAGTGGAATCAGCGGACCGTCATCGAACCAGTACCGCCGGATTGGTAAGTCTCGAGGATCCCAGATTAGAGAACCCCAGCCCAGACATGCGATATTGGTCAATCGTTGCTCCTGGATTGACCTCGGCAACAGGCCAGGAGATGCACAGACACAAAATAGTCAATTCCCGTCGGACGCCTTAGAAACCATAGGTTCGTGCTTGCGCCAGGCATTGTCTGCGTTTGGGTCGTCATCAGCATCGCCGGACAATGTCCGCTCTCACTAATCGATGATAGGAGAGCTTTGGAAAGTTGTTTTCAATGGGCGGAGGACCAAACGGAAGTCCAACGCTTGCATGACCTTGAGCACGGTAGCGAATCCCGGGTTGCCCTCCGCCGAAAGCGCCTTGTAGAGGCTCTCCCGGCCTAGCCCGGTCTTTGCCGCGATTCGCGTCATGCCGTGGGACCGGGCCACATCGCCCAGCGCAGCTGCAATTAACTGCGGGTCGCCGTCCTCAAAAGCCGCATCGAGGTAGGCGGCAACGTCCAGTTCATCATGCAAATGATCCGCCGCGTCCCAGGGGCGGGTCTTGATCGGTTTAGTGGTCATCTAAAGACAATCGGCGGATGCGCACAGCAATCCGTGCCTTCGCCTGTCGGTCGCGAAGCTTTTCGAACCATCGTTCATAGGCTTCGGTCTGGCTGACAGTGGGCACTTACGGATTGTATCCGACAAGATACGACCGGGCAAGCCGGAGATGTATCGGAAAGAACCCGCGTGCCCGCGGGCAAGAAATTGCCATTGCCCAATTCTTGGCAATCGTAGGGAGCCTTCCGTAATGGCTCAGGACAAAGACCTAAGCTAGTCTCCAGAATTCCTCCCCCTCTCGGGACTGAGGAATTTCGGGACAAACCGACGCGGGCGGCTGCCCCCGGCTCTGCCACGGCTAGACTGTTGCCTAAGTTTCATAGCCCGGTGCTAGCACAAGATTCTGAACACCGTATAGCGCCCGACTGTTCCGAAGCCACAAATGATGCTCAGCACCTTCCAAACCATGGTCCTTCGAGCAGTCCACATTCCAACGTCTTAGCACGTAGCCTGCTACTGCGGCTCGCACGTTAACCTTCAGCACGCCGTCTTGCATGGCGTAGTCTCTTTCGATGGTCTCAGGGTGCGTCAACCTCGGGTGTGCCACCAACTCCATCTCTACAATGCGATTCCACTGGATGTCCGCTTCGCTTGTTTCACTGCTCTTTGGCTCACCCTCAATGATCTTTGGGGATGCTATGCGGGTTATGACGAAGTCTGAAAACCTCTGGCGCTTCCAGTCAAAAGCCCGCACATGCCAGCGCAAGCCGTTGTCAACAAGTGCAAAGGGAACTATTTTGCGACGGCTGGGGCCCGATTGAATGGAGCTATATTGAATGCGAACCACGCGCCTGTGATGGATAGCCCGTGTAAGGACTGCGAGTGCTGGTAACAGAGGTCGATTCAACTCGGTCGGCGTTTCAAAGCGAATCATCGCCTTGTGGCTACCGATGAAATCCTCACCAAAGCCTTGGGAGAGCGCAGCTAGTGCCTGGGCGGGTGAGTAATCAAACAGAGGATCGAAAGCGTCGGACTTCGCATACGACCTGACTTGCGTGTTGTACTCGAGATTGTTGGGTGCCAGTTCTCTGTAGAGCGCGAAATCACGTGTTGCCGCCGCCTCACCAATACCGAACCGATCTACAAGATCCTTGCGACCGATTTCGCCCAAGAAATATGCCCGAAAGTCGATATGGGATAACCGCTCCTTTTGAGCTTGGCTTATTTCTGACAGAGGCACAGTCAATTTCCTCCCTTGGTCCGAGTTAGCAGATATTCTGCCCCACAATGAGGCTTTGCACTACTCATTTTTCGCAAGGCGATCATTTTTACCTCTTGACATGATCAATATGAGTCCTATAGTAATGGCTGGACGGCAGAGATGGTCTCTGCCACCACTTCAATATTTCAACGGAGCTCGGCCATGGCAACCAACCCTCCCAAAGGTGATGGACACCGAATAGGCGTCGTCAGGCAGCGGGCACAGACCAGAACCCCTGCCGGCAACTGGGTTAAGCGCGATACCAAAACTGGGCGATTCATGGACGTGAAAACGTCAAATAAATCCCCGTTCAAGGGCGTAAGGAAAGAAAGGTAAATGGACTGTCCCAAGCGGTTCGAGGGCTAGTCTAGCCATCGATAGTGGAGGCTTCAAATGGTCAAAGTTCAAGGTGCAGCAATCAAAGAGCAAGGCGTCACTTTTGCGATCGTGGTCGTCAAGAGAAATATCTTGAACTCGCAAACGCAATGCCAGCAGGCTGCGCACTCCTTCCAGCCCCTGTTCCCGGGCATGCCTATTGTGCTAATGGCGCAGGACTTACGCGGCACTCCGAGCTACTGGGGCCGAAAGGATATTGCGGATTTCTTGGCGAACGTTCATCCGAGTCGTATCCCCTTGAAGCAATATACCTTCAATTGAGTATTGCCCGCGATGATGCCTGAGGCGCCAACCACTAGTGCAACACAATCGGTAGGTTTGCCATGACGTCTTTTCGGTTTTTGCATGCCGCAGACATTCATCTGGATAGTCCGCTGATCGGACTAGCAGGAATTGAGGGGAGGATAGCCGAGCGCATACGTTCGGCACCGCGCGCCGCATTTGATGGGCTGATCGAGAGGGCGATTCAGGAGGAAGTGGACTTCTTGGTGATCGCCGGCGACCTCTATGACGGCACGTGGCGTGATTACAAGACCGGACTGTTTTTCGCTGAACAGATGGGTCGACTCTATGAGGCCGATATTCCCGTCTTTGTTCTGCACGGCAATCATGATGCAGAAAGCCAGATAACCACGCCGCTGGCACTGCCGGACAACGTCCGTGTCTTCGGTGCGCGAAAAGCCCAGACCTTTCACTTGGAAGAGTTAAACGTCGCGCTGCACGGCCAGAGTTTCCGGGAAAAGGCGGTAACCGATGATTTGGTCCCCGGCTATCCCGCGCCGGTGCAGGGCACCTTCAACATTGGCGTACTCCACACCGCATTGGGTGGAATGGGTGATCACGCTAACTATGCTCCTTGCAGTCTGGAGGAACTCGTGGCGAAGGGATACGACTACTGGGCGCTCGGTCACGTGCATCAGGGACAGGTGCTGCATGAGCAACCGCATGTTGTGTTCCCCGGCAATCTCCAGGGACGTCATGTCCGCGAGGCGGGACCCAAGGGGGCCTGCTTGGTCACGGTGGAGATGGGCGAAGTAGTCGGCGTTTCGGCGCTGACGTTCGATGTGGTGCGCTGGGCGGTGCTCGAAGTGGACGTGACAGCGGCGGGCAGCAAAGTGGATGTCGTCGATCTGATTCGGCAAGCCTTGGCGGGAGGGGTGGCGAACGCGGACGGCCGCCTGCTGTCGGCGCGGATAGTGCTGCAGGGTCGCACGGAACTTCACAATCGGCTGGTGACGGATGTCGAATTCCTGACGGCGGAGGCGCGCGCTACGGCGCTTGGTCTGGGTGAGGAAGTCGCGTGGGTGGAACGGGTCGCGGTGCAAACCGCGCCAGTGACCGATACCTCTGCTCAAGCCGAGCGCGAGGATGCCCTTG
The DNA here is from genome assembly GCA_965261845.1 of Candidatus Foliamicus sp. GTDB lineage: Bacteria > Pseudomonadota > Gammaproteobacteria > Steroidobacterales > Foliamicaceae > Foliamicus. Next base: position 19,317 of record OZ253475.1, read on the forward strand.
GCGATCTCCAGCGTATGCTCAAGGAAGCCCGGGCCGACGATGAGCTGCTTGGGCATCTCAAGACAAACATCAGCGAGTTGACCAGCAAGCTGCCGCCTGAGTTGCGGGAAGGCAGCGAGGACGAAGTGTTTCGCGCTGCTGTGGGTGGAGACTATGCCGCCTTGATCGGACTGGCAACGCCCTACCTGAACGCTCGATTGAGCGCGGAGGATGGATAAGCGATGCGTCTCGCCAAGCTTGACCTGCCGCGTTACGGGCGCTTTACCGATGCGTCAATCGAACTGCCGCGGGCAGAACGGGACATCCACATCGTGTTCGGTCCCAATGAAGCCGGGAAGACGACCTGCCTTACTGCCATAGAGGATCTGCTGTTCGGCATTCCGGCGCGCTCGCCCTACAACTTCCTGCACAGCTACGAAAACATGCGCGTTGGCGCGGTGCTGGAAAACGATGGCGACTGCTTCGAGTTCCAGCGGCGTAAGACTCGGAGGGACATGATCCTCGGACCGGACGGGAATCCGCTGCGGGGTGATGAACGTTTGTTGGCACCGTTCCTTGGTGGAGCGAACCGAGTTTACTTTGATCGCATGTTCAATCTCAGTCACGGCCGTCTGGCTGAAGGCGGGAAGGCGATCATTGAAGCCGAGGACGATGTAGGTCAGATGCTGTTCGCTGCCGGCACGGGCTTGGGCGACCTGCGGGAACGAATGAGGCAACTGGAGGAGGAGGCGGACAAACTTTGGGCGCCACGAAAATCCACGCAGCGGCTCTACTACCAGGCCCGTGATCGATTAGATGCTGCACGGTCAAGGCAACGCAATAACTTGCTGACCGTTAGTGCTTGGAGGATCGCGCGGAAGACGTTGAGCGATGCTGAGACGACACTCCAAGAAATCCGGAATGAATACGAGGCGACATCAAAGGAGCAAAAGAAGCTGGTGCGGGTCCGCCGCGTCCATGGAGACATACGGCAGTGGCGCGAACTGATTCAACAGATTGAGGCGCTGGAGAACGTGATCGTGCTGCCCGAAGATGCGGTCGAGCAGCTCGACCATGCGGAGCAGCAGGAGGACAAAACCAAGGCGCAGGTCGATATCCTTGAACCGCTGCTTGAGAAGGACAGGAAGGCACGGAAGGCCATCAAATTCGATAAAGCCCTTGTTCAGCGGGCGGAAGAGTTCACGCAACTCAATGAGCAGCGCATCGCAGTTCGCAGTGGGCGGAGAGACCTGCCTAAGCGGAGGAATGAATACCACCTTGAGTTGGAGTCGCTGGTCAGGCTGGCCGCTGAGATCGGTTGGGATTTTGAGGAACCAACCGAACTGATCGAGCGGATACCGTCCAGGAGCAAGGTTGAGCCAGTTCGGGGATTATTGGCACGGCATGGGGAGCTGGCAGTACAGCTCCGCAGCGAGAGTAAGGCGCAGCGAGAGTCGCAGGCGGCGCTTCAGGAAAAGAAGGCGCGTCTGGACGAGATTGGAGAGGCGACGGATGTGTCGGGGCTTACCGCTACCTTGAGCGCCGTTCGGGGCATCGGGGACGTGACAGGCCGTATCCGTGCGGTACAGGGGCAAGTGGACGAAATTTCCCGCGAGATTGAGAAGAAGTTCCGGTCGATGATGCCGGCTCTGCCAGAGGGTGCCGACATCGAAGCGTTGGCGGTACCGCCGAGGGACTCGGTCAAAACGCATCTGGACGATTTGCGGAGTTGGTCTCAGCGTCAGAGCGATACAAAGCAGCGGCTCGCCGAGGCACGCAATATTCTGGAGCGCGACAAAAAGGCGCTGGACCGGCTCGTGCGCGATGAAGGGGTGGTAGCGCCGGGGGCGGTGGAGGAAGCCCGCGGCTACCGGGACACGCTGTGGAACTTGGTCAAGACCCGGTACATTGCACGTTCTGAGATTTCGGCCGCAGAGGCACAAGCCTATGCCGAAGTGCTGGAAGATCTACCAGGATCTCTCGAAGGAGCCATTGATCAGGCGGACAGTATTGCCGACCAGCGCTTCGACAAGGCCCAAGCAGCTGGGGAGTTAGCGGTGCTGGCACGGAACATTGCCGAACACGAAACGCGGATTGAGCAGCTGGAGTCTGAGGAAGCGGCGCTGAAGGCTGAAGGAGAGCAACTGGAACGATCGTGGCACGCGCTGTGGGAACAAGTGCCGATTGAGGTGCTAGCACCCGATGTCATGCTGGCGTGGTTGGAGGCCCGTGAAGCCGTCGTGACGCTCATTGAGCGGCAGCGCGACACACAGCGGCAGCTTGGCGACAGCAGGCAAGAGGAACAGGAGGCAATTGCTGATGTTCAAGCGGCGCTGATAAAGGCCGGCTGGGATGCCAAGGAGATCGAGGCCAATAGGCTGCGAGTAATGATCGAGCAGGCAGACGACTTTCGGAGGCAACAGGAGTCGAAGGCCGAGAAGATCGATGAAATGCGCGAAGGGGTGCGTACGGCCAAATCAGAGGTGGAGCGGCGAGAGCGTGAGCTGAAACGAGCAGAGGCAGAAGCGAAGGGCTGGCAGGCAGATTGGGCCAAGGCGGTTGCTTTAATTGACCTTAAGGGCGATGACAAGCCTGACGTTGTGTCCGCGCAAATCAGAGTGATCGACGAGATGCGCGACCATGCGGCGGCAGCACAGGACCTTCGGGATAAACGTATTGCCACCATTGAGCAAGACATTGAGAGATTTGAAGGAACTGTAGCGGAGGTAGCCGCAGAATTGGCTCCGGATTTTACGGACAGCGACGCCGATGCTTTGGTGGTGGAATTGAATCGTCGGCGGGAAGAGGCGGAAAAACTGCTTCAACAGCACCGGGAGCTCTCGGAGGCTGTGGCGAAGCGGCAGGGCGAGATTCAAGAGCTAGACGAAGAGCGAAGGGCTGGTTGGATTGCGGTCCTGCCGCTCATGAAGGATGCCGGTACCGAAGATGTCGAAGAACTGCGTGAGGCGATTGTACGGTCCGACCGGTTGAGGACCTTAAACGAAAAGCTGGCTGGCGTCATGGAAACGCTCGAGCAGCAGGGTGACGGACTGGCAATCGAGGTTCTGGAGGAGGAATGCCGTGATGTTGACATTGACGCGGCGCGGGTTGAGGAAGAAACAGTTGAGGCTGAATTAAAGAGCCTTGGCAAACGGCGGGATGACGCCGTCGCAGCGTGGACCGAGGCACGGAAGGCATTCGAAGCGATCGGGGGAGACGACATGGCGGCCAAGGCGGCGGCCGATTGCCAGGAGGCGCTGGCCTCCATGCAGGAAGCTGCCGAGCGCTATGTGCGGGTACGGACATCGGCGATGCTATTGCGCTGGGCAGTCGATCGATATCGGAGGGAAAAGCAGGGGCCGTTGCTGAAGCGAGCCGGTGAGCTGTTCCGGGTGCTGACACAAAATTCCTTTGAGAGATTGCAGGTAGGGTTCGACGAACGAGACGCCATACGTCTGACTGGGGTGCGACCAAATGGAGAAGTGGTGCCGATGCCGGGTCTGAGTACAGGAACGGAGGACCAGCTGTTTCTGGCGTTGCGAATTGCGGCGGTGGAGGATTACCTAGAGCGGGCGGTGGCGCTGCCCTTTGTCGCGGACGACTTGTTTATCAACTTTGATCCGGAGCGATCAGCGGCTGGGTTTGAGGTGTTGGGGCAGTTGGCCGAGCGGACACAGGTACTGTTCTATACCCATCACCCCCACCTGGTGGATTTGGCGCGGGAAACCTTGGGCGCCAATGTGCATGTCGTGACTTTGGACGGCGTGGCTTAAAGGCCAGAGTTTGAGTTCGGGCCTCTCACCGGTGAGGGTCTCCCCATTCGATGGGGTCGGATTACGGAGGAACGGTCAATTTCTCAATCGCTACCCAATGAATCTGGATTTAATCACCTGCAGCCCCTCACTTTTGCCAATCGTCAGGTGGGCCTTCATGCAGTAACTTCAATAAGGTCCTCCGTGCAAGGTCGAAACCGTTCATGAATGCTGCATCGTTTCTGAACGGTGATGCCCTTTTCGAGTCACTGTGAACGATATCCGACCGAGCCTCATATACTGTCCTGACAATCTCCCTGATCCTTTCCCGATCTTCCGCATCGGTTCCGAGAAAACCCGAAACCCTGTCCTGCAATTTACGCGATTTTCCCCGCTTGGGCAGTTCGTACATGCCTTCGAGCGCGATCACCACATCCACAACCTTGTCTTCCATTCTGACGCGGCCATCCCGAGCAAGCGCTTCAGAAAGTCGCGTCACGTAGGGCACCATCCTACGAAAATGAGCGTTCTGGCGCTTACGGAAAGCGCTCCGCGCGTCCTCCAGCGCCGACGGACTCAGCGCCGGACATTTGGCGAATCCATGGAAGCCGGCCGCCGGCCGCTCTTGGACCACGCCCGCATCGTGTTTCCCCCAGCCCAACAGACGGGCGGCCGAGCGGTCGATGCAATCGGCAATTGTAGCCAACCGCACTACCGGGGCCTCGTGGCTTACCGCGATCAGATCCAGTAGTGTCTGCGCGTTCGAGAAAAGACCTTTCGGAGGCTGTCTCGTTCGTCCGTTCATGCTGCCCCTGCGCCGGAAAACGGGTCGCCAACGGAACGGTCTAGCTACTGCCCCAACCGAGCGCCAACCGTGGTAGCCAGCGGCTGACGGCGCGAGTTCTTCCACCAGTTCCCGATTCACGAATCTCCGAGCTTCGCGGAACGGAAGAATCGCCATACCGTCTTCGGCCTCGATTCTTTCGGTGACGGTCAGGCCATAGAACAACAGCAAGTCGCAGCCCTCGTCGAGATCGCCCAGCACAGTGGCCGCCGAGCCGTCCCCGGCACCAGACAGAAAAGCGTTCAACTCCCTCGCCGCCGTACTGAATCCGTTGCCGCGCGCCTCCGCCGCCCGTGCCATCAGTCCCGCGATCAGATCCCCGGCCGAGATCGACATACCCTGGTTCAGGATCCGCATCCAGAAGTCATTCTCCCCGACGGTCTGCCCCGCCACCGCCACCCGCTCGAGCTCCGGGTGCGAAAGCAAGGCATGGCGGGTGGGATCGAGCGCCGCGCGAAGAGGCGCGTACTCGAACTCCGTGCCGGCCCTTCGACTGTGGCGCGCGCTGGCGTAAACCATGCGAAGGTCGTCCAGGGGAAACGGCGTCTCGTCCCTACCGTCGACGATTAGCCGTTTTCGCGGATGCCGCTCCCAATATGCCTGCAGGAAGGGCTCTTGCGCTTTCTCGAGCTCTTCAAGAGCCGCTGCCAGCCGGTCTATCCAGGCTGCGGTATCGAACGCCATCGCGCTCAACTGCGCCTTCTATCATGGCGGAGGCCAACGTGAGAGTGGGCGATACTGGCCAATCCCCCGCATTCCGAGCTGTGATTGGTGGGGAGACCGTCAGTTTTTCTTATCCATCCGACCTCGGATTTCTGGGAAATGGTCACCGCCATGCCAACACGCACTAAGAGACCGGTTCAGCGTCGATGAATCTTGGCGCGCGAGTTAACGCGATTCTCTAATTCGCACTCTCAGATAGGCTCGCGTTTCGTTCTTTTTTTGCCGGAGCAGGTGGAACCCAGCGCCGCAGTTGCCGACCTACTCTGTCGTAGTAGTCGGGAATTACGGCTTCTAGATCCTGGACGAAGGTGCGCGTGCCGGCGAAGCGTCCAGCGCAGTCCTTGATCAACAGAACCTCAAACCCCGTTGGCGACAATCCCGACTTACCGCAATCAAGGCAATTCGGATCATTCTTGACATCCTCTAGCGAGCGATGGGTTGGTAGAACTCTGCCCGGCCAAAAGGCACGAGCAAAAACATGGGGACCCTCGATCTTACGCAGTTGGCGAAGAAGCCAATTGATTCTTGCACCCGCCCGCTTCTTGTCGAGGGGAGCGTTTAGCCTCATTGAACAGGATATTGTTCTGCGATCCAAATTCACCGTAACCGCAAGATCGTCGGCCGCATCGGGAATAACGAAGACCGATCGCAATTCTTGTGATTCGACGAGTAGGCTGCAGTCGTCTCTAAAGCGAGGTCCTGAATCTGCCCGGTGTTTGCGCGAAAGACGCAAATCAACCCGCTCCCCAATGGCACGACTCAGGATAAGGCAGATGTCTCGCTCTTCCTGATACCAACTTGCAATTGTTTTCGTGATTTCTGCAGATGTCTTTGTGAATGGCAGTTGGTTTCGAATGCCCAAAACAAGCGACCGCCACTCCTGGTTCATGCTCTCGAACCGTTTTACGCCCGAACTTGGATGTTCGCAATAACGAACCATTTCCTCAAGAATGTATGCCTGTTCGAGGTCGGGCTTTACGCTCTCTTTGTCCCTCAATATCAAGGCGGCGTGCGTCAATAGACTCATCCAGGACACATGAAAAAATTGAACCTTGCGCCCTAGTTTCTTAGGTACCGCGTAGGGAAGATGCGTTGGGAGGGATACGAGTTGATTAGACAAGGTGACGACTGCGTCAATGCCGTATCTGCGTGCCAGATCACCGTACCGGAGCACCTGCTCTTCGCTGATGTCAGACCTCGATATCTTTGCTTCAACGATGGCCGTCCATTGGGACCTGCGTGTCACCAACCGCAGAATACCGTCAGGACGGTCTTTGCCGGTGCCGCTGGCGTTCGGAAACTCCACTTCGGTGAAACATTCCAGAATCGCCGTCTTTGTCATCGTCACATTGAACTGGCGCAGTAGTTTCTTCGCAAAAGGCCGCACAACCGACAAAGTTGCAAGCAGAATAGACACGATCCGCTCTTCCTTGCGCGATTCGGCCCCAAAAGGTATGAGTCTTGCGCGCTGAGCCCCCTTCAGGACATCGTCTAGCGCATTCATGATGCCATTCCCCAACTCCCCCGAGCCAATTCACCGGCGCGTAGTATAGGTCACACACCTGTATGCGCTGATCCCACTGAGTGCTTATTCAGAGCGATTTTCCAAGCTCACTGTTTCCTGAGTGATAGACTGCGCGCCGACCTACGTTGACAGGCGTGGTGTGTAAAGCAAGCTTGAAACTCCTGTGACTACTCCTGTCTATGTATGCGATTGCGCCAAAGCTCGGAGGTGCTTTCTTGACAAAGCAATCAGGTTTAACCCGCCCCATAACCGGTGCTCAAATCATTGTCGAGTCCTTATATGCGCTCTTGGCGCTGGGCTCTATCGTCTTGTTCGGGCTGCGTCAGACTTCTCTCTTGAGTCCGGCTTTACAGAATCTCGCGCAGCTAACGGACTATATCGTCTGTATTCTTTTTGCAACAAAAGCTGTTTGGGATCTTTGGCGAGCCCCCAACAAGCTGCATTGGTGGAAGTGGGGATGGGCTGATTTCGCAGCTTCCATTCCTGAGGTCGAATTTCTTCGATTCCTGCGGGGGCTGCGTTTGCTCCTGATAATTCGCGTAATGCGAAGTACAACCCGCAGCGTTAATAGCATCGTCACCTATTTCAACGTTGGGCGTGCGCGCGCGGTTGTGGCTACTGTTTTTTCTCTGATTGTTGTCTCCATTGTGATGAGCAGTTTCCTGATTCTTGGTGTAGAGAGCACACATCCGGAATCCAACATAATGACAGCAGAGAACGCCTTGTCTTGGTCGGTGGCAACACTGTTTGGCGCCGATCCCACGGGGTTTGGGGATCATTATCCGGTCACTGCGACGGGCCGCTTGGTGGGGCTTTGGCTAGTAATAGTCTCTCTCGGCCTGATTGGCTCACTTGCTGGCGTGATTTCAGCCTGGATTGAGAACGAGCCTGAGGCAACGGAATAGCATTCGTCCTACAGCGCGAACAGGGGCAGTCAATGGAACCGGGGAAGGCTCTAAGAGCAACCATTCATTTTGAAACGGCTGCGAAGCTGAATTTCGCTTGCCACCACAGTTCGTTCGCATACCTACGGGATTTCCGGATCGAGAATAACAACCCCAATAGCGGAATGTCCTTATTCAAAACGGACTTTGAAACACAAATAATCCGGCCGCTGACAGTAACAACATCCAGCGCCTCTGGCTATTTCGCTTCACCGCCCAAAGACGATATCCTCCCATACGGGAACTTGCTTCGAGCAGAGTCGCTTCAGGATGGCCTGGCGACAAATTGCTTGGCCTTCGTTCAGGAGTCCGACATCGGCGCTCTTTACGCGGCCGCCATGAACCGCTCCCGACGCGGCGGCGTAGACCTTCTTGAGGGTCTCGTAACGTTGGCGCCTTTCGTCGCGGTTGCGCCCCGTATACCAAGCGCCGTTGGTAGCAAGGCGGAAGGCCAGTTCCGCCCTAGTACCCCTAGTTAGGAACAGCGCCTCCAGGGCAGTCCTGAGAAAAACCAGGCGGTCCGTGTAGTCCGGACGGCGAGCCTTCGATTTCAGCCAGTAGTGGAGAGCGGTCTCGACATCGTCGGGCAGCTTGCACAATTCGGGCTGAAGCCGGATGGCTTCCTTGAGGTCATCTGCCGTCAACTTCGACTCCGTTGCTGTACGGGGAGTTGGTTCGCCACTGCCCGAGTAGGCGGAGCTGTTTCGCTGGCCGAAATGGGCGTGGTCGCCATAGTCGGTCCAGATCACGGGCATCTCTACCGCGACATCGCAGACGAGGGACAGGGAGCGCTTGAGCTGATCGACGCCTCCGGCTGGCAGAGGCCAACTTGCTTCTATGTTGGCCAGGGGTCTCCAGGACACGATGGCTGGACGGCCAGTTTGTTCGGCATCATTGGTGGGCCTTGAGAGGACAGGAGCGATCTGGCAAGGAATACGGAGCACCGTGCGATCCAGAAAGTCCGTCAGCGGAACGCCATAACCGGTGGGAAGCCAGGATTCGAGGTGCTTGCTCTTGCGTGGTAGTCGTTCCACAGATAGGCCGTTTGCCAGGGCAAAGGACGATGCTGCATTGAGCCGCCCAAGAAGGATCCGAGTCTCGAAGGCGAGCGGGGCGCCACGCGCCCAGCGAAGCACCTTGCTTGCCGTGCGTCGGGGCGTACCGAGGCAGGCGTCAACGAGAAGGTAGTTCCATAGGACTGCTGCTTTCGAAACTCCAATGGACTTGCGCGGAGAATCGCGCTGCTCTCTAGAACGACCATAACCGCCGACAACCGGGCTGAGGGCGTGGCCGACATGGCCATCAAACAGGATTCCGAGGTCATCAAGCAGTGCGTCGAATTTTGCTTGGCGCGCTGGGTTTTCGAAGCCGTTGTGGAGTGGTACCACCTGGATATCAAAATCAAACATTTGCCGCTTCCAGCCACCGGATTGATACAGCGCCCAGAGGCCGAGCGCGTCGAGTTCTTTCTCCGAATTTATCTCGAGGGTGGTATCGGTGCTGCCACCGTAGGGGGTTGGCCGGAACTCGACATCGCCACGCGCGAATTGCGTCAAGGAAAAGCGCGCGGAACGCAGTTCGGCGCGGAGAAGCATCTCGAGCGCCGAAACCCTTCCATTGTCGTCAGCTGTTCCCGGCGGACTGTTTCGTGTTCCTGCCATAGCGGTTAATGCCCTGCCTTCCCGGCGGCGGATAATATCGGGAAGAGCGCGTGTTTTCCATACAGTCCAACTCGGCCAGCTACGCTTACACTTCCCGGGCATGCGCATCGTCACTATCATTCTCGATCGCCTCGAGGCGGCTAGCGTCGGGGGCGATTTCGGAAGCCAATCGCTGCGTATCGGCGCAGTTGAATTCCTGGACTGCCGCGGTACCGTGTACGGCGCGCATGGGCCACATGGAGAGTGCAGGCCAGAAAGCGCTACCGTCATTCCTAATATCTAGCGAAAAGCGCATGGATCACTGCCGTGAACAAGAAAACAACTAGCAAGACAGCATCGGCCCCCCTTGTCCTCGCAGACATAGCCCGAGATCTACACAACCATCGCGAGGCGATGGCGGCACCCCTTCGACAGCTGCAACAGCAGGTGCAGGCGTTCCACTTGGATCTTGAGCCGCTGCGCAAGATCGGCAGTGACATCGATCAAGCGCTGGAGCCATTGTTCGATTTCGGACCTGTTCTCGATCAAGCACTTACGTCAATGCGTCAGCTGGGGGCAGGAATTCAACGCTCGCTGGAACAACCCTTAAAGGAGTTTAGGGAATGGCTCCGCGAACTGCCGGAAGCAACGCGGCTTACGGTTGGCAAACTAGCCGAGATCGGCTGGTACATCGATCCGAACATGTCCGTGACTACGATCCACACACTGGCACGAGCGCTCACTGCGAATGACGTCGACGCAGCCGACTCCTACTTCGAGGAGTTCTTTTATCAGCGGGTTAACGAAATCGAGCAAGAATTGGTAGAAGCGTACGAACATCGACGAACTGTCTTGCAGGACGTTTTCGAAGCACACAGGTCCGGGAAATACAACTTGTCCATCCCCGTGTTCCTGGCCCAAGCTGACGGGATCTGGTGGGATCGGTTTGGGAAGAACCTTTTCATCAAATGGGCAAGGACCCAGGCAGCGGACGACGTCAGAGACGAGTTGCGAAGCGAGTTCTCAAAGAAACTCTTCGACGTATTTGACACTTCGATTCCTATTTGGAAATCCGAGAGCGAGCGGAGTGCTTCCTTTGAAGCGCTCAATCGACACCAAGTGCTGCACGGTGAGTCCACGACCTATGGCACCCAACGCAACAGCCTCCAGTGCATCTCATTCCTCAGCTTCCTGCATTGGGTACTCCGCGCCGAGCCTGCTCCGGGCCAATGAGGATCATTACAGAAGTGCTTCACCTCCATGTATCGAAACCCTCCAAGCAGCACGAAGAGTAAGGAATCCTCATGACTGCCGAACAGTCGCGTATTTCTTGGTTGCCACCCTTGCAAAACCGAATTTTGGTCCAGTAGGTGTTCTTATCAACTGGAGTGTTCCTGTAGTGCGCGGAAACCGTTTTCCAAAAAGGATTTGTCGACGGGATGCCGAGATCTGGGGCAATCTGATACCGGACGCGTACTTCGCTGCTTTATCGATCGAGCGTGGCTGCGAATGGATAACTCCCGACCGGAATTTCGCGCGCTTCGAGGGTTTTCGCTGGCGCCGCCCTCCGCGCAATGAATCGTCAGGCGTGATCTCTCAGTAGTTTGTTCGCCCCGGCCTAAGGATCAGGGCGCGGCCCCTGCTCGTACATTGCCCGCATTGCGCGGGCCTGCTCCGCAAATTCCTCGCGCAGCGAGGCTGGCGACAACACCTCCGCCGCGCCGCCGAAAGCCAAAAGCCACCAGCGAAGCTCGGCGGTGTTGGCGATGGTTGCCTCCACCAGAACGCGACCCCCGGCCTGGGGCGTAATCTGCTGGTCACCTGATAGCCGCCTTTCGGCGAGGTGCGCGGCCACTTCCCGCGTTACCGCGACGCGCAGGCTGATTTTTTCGCTGCCCAGCGGGTAGGAGAATGGCAGTTCGTCGTGGATGTAGCTTGCCAGCCGGAACCCCGACGGCATCCTGGAGGGCCGGTTCAGCAGCTTCGGTTTGCTCATGCGGTGCAGAGCGTAGTGGCGGATGTCCTCGTAGTGCCAGGCGGTGGCTACCAGGTAGGCCACAGTGTCGCGAAAGACAAGGCCCAACGGGTTGAGCGTGACCCGCCGCGAGCGTTCCTGCGAGCGGCTCCGGTAGTCGATTTCCAACAGATGGTTGTTGAGAAGGGCGTTGTACGCTCCCCGCTGAACGTCCTCTCGCACCGGCGGCGGCGTCAGCGCCGGGCCGTGCGAGACGATCAGCGCGCGCTTGGCCCAGCGGCCCAGGGCGGAACCTTTCAGCATGCGGTTAGCGTGCTGGAAGTAGCCGTCCAGAAGGCGTAGCGTAGCGGGCGGCATGAGCGGGCGGAGATATTCGTTGGCCAGGCGCAGCGCAAAGGCGGTGTGCTCGGACATGGCTGGCAGTTGCGTCATGGCGTGGCTGTCGATCCAGTACCAGTGATTGGTTCTGCCCACGGTTTCGCAGGCGATAGGGAAGCGGGCGGAAAGCTGCTCCAGGCTGCGCTGCATGGAGCGGGCGCTCACGTTGAATTCGGGGTCTTTGGCGCGCAGCTCGGCAAGTATCCGCGTGGTGGTCTTGCGCGCCGGATGCGCCGGAATGCACTGCAGAATCGCCAGGTAGCGGAACACGGTGTCCACAGCTTTTCGCATCGCGCCATTTTATCCGGAAATTTTCAAGCGACGCAATTTGTCGCATTGAAGTCATACCATGCACAGCGAATTCAAGTTACGGAGAACGTGCATGCTTACGCCTTACGAAAGCCGCTTGGGCCTTGTCTGGCTCGCCAACGCCGCCGGCCGCATCCACCACCGCCGCCCAGAGGCCGCGGAGTTGGCCGAATGGGTTAACGAACATATCGAAGCGCTGATGATCGGTCTTGCCGGTCACGGCTGCGGCATTGACGCCTCGGGTCTTGCCGACGCCGCCGCCGAATGCCAGGAGGGCGGGACGCTCCGCAACCGCGTGGCGCTGGAGGCCTGGCGGCGACTGCGCGCGGCGCTGCGCCGGGCGGGCGACGCCACGCAAGCCATCAAGCCCGACCCCACGGCGTTGCGGCTGCAACGGCTGGCGGGGATTACGCGCCTTGACGCCGCAGACCTGCAGGTTGTGGAAATGGCGCTGCGCTACCAGACCCAGCCGGCGCTGGAATCGCTGGTGGATGATGTGTATGGCGCGGGTTCGGCAAGATTTTCCCGGCGCAGGACCCTGAGCCTGAAAGGCCCCGCTTTTGCGGAGTTGCTCGGAACTTCCGCCAACACCCTGCTGTCGCGCTGCGCCCCCGACGCGCCCCTTGCGCGCTCCGGCCTGCTGGCGGTGGACGACGATGGCGACGTGTCCGTGGCTTCGCGCGTGCGCCGCCTGGACTCGGCCCCCGACCAAGAAACCGACCCGCTTCCGCTACTGCTGGGCAGCCCCGCGCAGGCCGAACTGGAGTGGCAGGACTTTGACCATCTGGGACAGCAGCGCGCCGACGTGGAGGGCATAGTTCGCGGCGCCCTGAGCAAGCGCGCCAAAGGCGTCAACGTGCTGCTCTACGGCCCTCCCGGCACCGGCAAGACGCAGTTTGCCCGCACCCTGGCAACCCGCCTGGGCGTTGCGCTGTTCAGCGTGGGCGAGACCGACGAAAGCGGCGACGAACCTTCGCGCAGCGAGCGACTCGCGGACCTCAAGCTCGGGCAGAGCCTGCTGCGGAGCAACAGCGGCGCGATGCTCCTGTTTGACGAAATGGACGACTTGCTTGGTCAAGGCCCGTCCTCGCTGTCCGGCCTTTTCGGATTTCTCAAACCGCGCAGCAGCAGCCGGGCGCCGTCGCGCCTGTTCATGAATCGCCTGCTGGAAGAAAATACCGCGCCCACGCTGTGGACCGCAAACGATGCGCACGACATCGACCGCGCCATCCTGCGGCGGATGATGTTCGCCATTGAATTGCGCCAGCCGCCGCCCCCGGTGCGCCAGCGCATCTGGGCGCGCCAACTGGAACGCAGCGGGATTAAGGCGAGCCCGGAAGACGCCCGCGCCCTAGCCTACGAGTTCGACGCCACGCCGGGCGTGGCCGCCGGCGCCGTGTCCGCCGCGGCTCTGCTGCGCGACGGGGACCTTGGCGCCGTACGGCGCGGCGTGCAAAGCCTGTCCCGGCTGCTGGACTGCGAGAAGCCGGATCAGGGCGTCCCACGCGGCTTCAACCCCGCGTTCATGCAGTCGGACGAAAATTTGGAAGCGTTGGCCGACCGGCTGACCGCCAGGGGCAAGCAGCGTTTCTCGCTATGCCTTCAGGGGCCGCCCGGCACCGGAAAAAGCGCCTGGACCCGCTACCTGGCCGACCGTCTGGGCCTGGAAGTCATCCAGAAACGCGCCTCGGACCTGATCAGCATGTGGGTGGGCCAGACCGAGAAGAACATCGCCCGGGCATTCCGCGAAGCAGCCGACGACGGCTCCTTCCTGGTGTTCGACGAAGCCGACTCGCTGCTGGCCGACCGCCGCGGCGCGCAGCGCAACTGGGAACTCAGCCAGGTCAACGAAATGCTCACCTGGATGGAGCGTCACCCCCTGCCATTTGCCTGCACCACCAATCTGATTGAAAAGCTCGACCCGGCCACCCTGCGCCGCTTCATCTTCAAGATCAGCGTGGGCTACCTGGACGCGCCCCGCGCCAACGCCATGTTCCTTGCCTGGTTCGGCCTGACGCCTCCCAAAGCGCTGAGCTCGCTGGACATCCTCACCCCCGGAGACTTCGCCGTAGCCCGCCAGAAAGCCGAAATCCTAGGCCACATGAACGACCCGGACGCCCTCTACGCCCTCCTCAATTCCGAGTGCCAGGCCAAGCCCAACAACCCCCGCCCCATAGGCTTTGTGACCTAACATGAACGCCCAAGGAAGCGGAAAGCGCCCTCAAAAGGTCCGTGGCGGATATCCGTACACGATTGGCGAATTCCGCACGCGATCCCAGGAAGAAGGAAGGAAGGAATGAAAAAGAAAATTGCAGACGAATTGAAAGAATGCGCCGCCAAGACGAAATTGGCGCTGGAGGAAGTCGTAGGCTTGCAGATGTGGGCACAGTTTACGGAACGTGAGCTGCAGGCCATCTCCGATTCAATCGAATCCTTGCCAAAATTCGAGGATATCGACGTACTCAATAGACGTCATTACCTCTGCAAGTACATCCGCAAATGTATTTCGGGAATCATCGATACTGTCGATTATGCCGGTATCGCATCAGAGGCATTCAAGAAGGAAATGGTTGACTTGGAAAAGAAGATCGAAGGTGCTCTCCGGCAGGTGGAAGCGGAAATCCAAAATCAATGACCTTGAGAGATGAGCTCCCGGACTTGCCTCCCAAATACCTGCCGTCGACCCAAAAAAGGAGGAAATACTTGATGGCCACTCAAACAGATATCCCCCAAACAGACCATACGCGCCACCGGCCAGTAATCGCAGGATGACATGTCAAGACTGAAAGATGGACTGCCGAAGGCGTTCGCCTATGTCAGCGCTATCACCGTGGTCACTGTCTTGTGCCTACTGCTACTGCCCGAAGAATGGGCTTTGAGGGTAGTCTTCGGATTCTTTTCGCTTGGGCTTGTGGTTGCTTCTGCACGGTTGCGGTTGCCGACCAAGGAAAGAGCGCCAGCCATGAGCGCACTGCTGAAGATGCTTGGTTATGCCGGAATCGTCGTCGGCGTGGCTGGCCTGTGCATGTCGATCTTCGGCGCCACCGCGGGCGCTTTCGTGTTAGTTGCGTTGCTGCTGCTGTGGGGGATAGGTTGGCTGGCGCAGATCGCGATTCGTTCCATTAGCAAAGGCGGCAACAGCGAAATTGGGCGCGCAATTTTGCACGGCCTCATCATCCGAAAGATCAATCGGCGGTCATAGTGCTCGCCCCACGTGAGGTCTTCCGAAGATGATAGGGATAGGCTGCGAACTTTTAAAATGCCTTGACGTCGCGCTGGGCCTGTGGGACGAACGGGAGACCGGCCCCGACTACGTGACCGCGGAAGAGCTGCTGCTGGCAATCACCAGCAGTCCGGTGCTGGCCGAAATATTTTCCGCTTGCGAAGCTGATGTCGATGACCTGGCCAGGACATTGGAGCAGCATCTTGAGGAGACGATACCGACCCTCGGCGTGGAGGACGACGGTCAGGAGCTCGGGCACGTCCGGATACTCCAGCGCGCCACGGCGCATGCGAAGAACAGCGGAGTAAAGGAAGTCAGTCCGGGACATGTGCTGGTGGCGCTGTTCGCCGAATACCAGACCTTCGCGGTGAGCGAACTGAACCGCCAAGGCGTCACCCGCCGAGACGTGGTGAACTACATTTCCCACGGCGGTTCGCGATCCAAACCCACGCATCCCGGAGAAATTGTTCGCGACAACATGGAAGCCGAGGACTGGACCGTGACTGAATGTGCCTCGAGGCTGGGAGTTCCGCAAACCACGTTGTCGCGCTTTTTCAAGGGCCGAACTGGTGTTTCAGTATCAATGGCGCTTGCCCTGGAGCGGATAGGCTGGTGCACGGCCGACCACTGGATGCACATGCAGGCCAGCTATGATCTGGCATGCGAACGGCAACGGCAGGCGGCGGCATTGACTATTGCACAAAGCTCCCACAAGCTTCCGACAAATCATCGGAAATAAGGAATTACTATATGATTCGGTGTGTCGCCAACAATCCAGGCGACCGGTTAAACGCATCGGAGGACACCAGTCGTGCTTGAGCACTTGCGCATCCAAAACTTCAAGGGATGGAAGGACACCGGCGCCATTCGCATGGCTCCCATTACGTTGTTTTTCGGCGCCAACAGCTCGGGCAAGTCGAGTATCGGTCAGTTTCTCCTGATGTTGAAACAGACAATCGAATCGCCGGACAGAAAGGCAGTGTTCTATCCGGGCGGCAAGAACTCCGCCGTGCAGCTTGGTTCCTATCGAGAAATGGTCTTCGGCCGCGATCCGGACAACAAGATTGCATTTGAGTATCGGTGGTCACTGCCGGAATCGCTGAAGATCGCGGACCCGTTGTCGGGGCAGGAATTCGCCGGAGACGCTCTTGCCTTTGAAGCTGAGGTGGGCTTGGGAGAGGGAAAGCGGCGTTCTCTTTCTCTGGATCGCCTGAAATATGAATTGATGTCCGGCGACGAGACCAAGCTCGCCATTCGGATGACGCGCAAGCCAAGCAACAAATCCGAGTATGAGTTGGATGCGGACAGTTACGGGCTGACGCGAAAGCGCGGTCGCGGCTGGGCTCCCGGCGCCCCTGTGCGGTTTTACGGTTTCCCCGATGAAGTTGTCGCTTACCATCAGAATGCGGATTTTGTGCAAGACCTTAACCTGCGGCACGAACAACTGTTCCAATCGCTGCTTTACCTAGGGCCGCTACGTACACGAGCGGAACGGTTGTATTCATGGGCGGGCAACGAACCCGAGAGTGTCGGCTATGCAGGAGAGAGCACGATCGCAGCGATACTTGCAGCACGCGATCGCCGGATTAGTTCGGGATATCGGCTATGGACAATTCCTTTCGAGAAGATTATTGCGCTGAAGCTCAAGGAAATGGGCCTGATCGAGGAGTTCAGGGTCAAGCCAATATCCGAACAACGGCAGGAATACGAAGTCAGGGTCCGTACCAAAGGCTCACGAGACTGGGTCGATCTCCCTGACATCGGTTTTGGTATATCGCAGGTGCTGCCGGTACTGGTGCAGTGTTTTTATGCGCCGCCTGGGTCAATCCTATTCATGGAGCAACCGGAGATTCATCTTCATCCAAGGGCGCAATCCGCCCTGGCCGACGTGATGATCGAGGTCATAAACTCAAGGGAGGACGGATCGGACAGAAACATTCAGTTGATCATCGAAACCCATTCGGAACATTTCCTGCGTCGATTGCAGCGCCGGATCGCCGAGGAAAAGGTGTCGCAGGAAAAAGTATCGGCCTATTTCGCGAATGTCTCGAAAGCGCCTGCCACTCTGGAGGCGCTTGAATTGGACGAGTTCGGTAATGTCCTGAATTGGCCGGAACACTTTTTCGGCGACGAGATGGGCGACATCGTGCAACAAGCCAAGGCTGCTATAGAGAGGCGGAAGAAGAACAATCTTTCTTCGGAGCCAGTCAAATGAGCCTGCCGGCCAAGTGTGTGGTGGACACTAATGTGCCCATTTTGGCTAACCTCGCAACACAACCCGATCCGGGATCCGACTTTCCCGGCACGTGCGTCGAGGCATGTGTGGATGCCGTTGAGCATGTCATGCGGACCCGTGGCTTGATTCTCGATTCGGGTAACGAGATCTATGACGAATACATGGGAAATCTCAAACTATCCGGGCAGCGCGGTCTTGGCGATGTCTTCATGATGTGGGTTCACGACCGCCGGTGGAGTCTCGATGCGTCGCAAAGAGTGTCTGTAACGAGAAGCGGCGATTCGTACGACGAGTTTCCGCCGCACGATGGGCTGGAAGATTTCGACATATCGGATCGGAAGTTCGTCGCGGTGTCGAACGCCCACCCGGACAAGCCGCCCATACTGCAGGCCACCGACAGCAAATGGTGGGGATGGAAGGAAGCGTTGAAAGAGTGTGGCATAGAGGTCGCGTTTCTGTGCCCCGAATACGTCGAAGCTGTATACGCAAGCAAGATAGGCAGGTGAACGAGAGCTTTTTCAAGTTCCCCTCTACTCCTCACCTGGCAACTCTCTCCGGAGTCGAAATCCGGGACGATAAGGTTTTGACAGCGAAGGAACGCAGCGCGTTTCTGACCCGGGAACTCACTGTAGAAGAAAAGGTTGACGGGGCGAATCTGGGGATTTCATTTGATTCGGGCGGGAACGTGCGCGCACAAAACAGGGGCGGTTACCTGGAATTTCCGCGCTCTGGCCAGTGGCGGCCCCTTCAGGATTGGCTCACACGTCGAGCGGAAGCATTGTTCGACACACTAATCGATCAATACATACTTTTTGGCGAGTGGTGTTATGCGCGCCATTCCGTTTGCTACAGCCGCCTGCCGGATTGGTTTCTTGGGTTCGACATTTATGACAGGCAATCAGCTCGATTCCTGTCTGTGCCCCGCCGCAATGCACTTTGCAACAAAATTGGTGTTGCTCAGGTGCCGATCGTTGCCCGCGGCCGATTCGCGTTCGAGGAGCTTGTGAAACTTCTGACGAAATCGGCACTGGCGGATCAGCCCGCGGAGGGCATCTATCTCAGATCGGATAGCGGAAAATGGCTGGCGCAACGGGTAAAGGTCGTTTGCCCGGAGTTTCTCGGTTCGCTGGGTGCGCATTGGTCACGGTCCGCGATCGAACCGAACCGCTTGCTGGCTGATCACGTCCCCCACCTCGGCCCAAATTCCCGCCGTCAACCCTGATCCAAGAGGAGAAATAACAAGTGTCAAAAGAAGTTGAAGAGAGAAAAGACGTGGTTAGTGAAGGTGACGTACTGGTCGCAACAATCAGGTTTCTCTTTAGGAACGGATCAACTCCAACTCACATTTCTGTAGCGCATGGCAAAGGCATAGATACCCCATCGATTAAGGAAGAAGTCAAGCGCGTTTTCCGAGACGAATCAATGACATCGATTGAGCCGAAGTTTGAGGCCTCAGGCCCTGACATAGTAGCGTTTTCGGACGATTCGGTTTGGAAAATTGAGTGTAAGGGATGCGGTACGGGAAAGCCGCCTACTCAGCGCAACAACTTCGACAGAGCGTTGGCCAGCGTCGTCTCGTACTATGAAGACAGACCGCCAGTAGTTCTTGGACTGGCGCTACCCGCCTCCAAGCAATATTTGAAACTTCTGACGAAGCGTGCGCGTAAGCCGCTACGGAGCGAATTGCACCTTTGGGTGTTGCTATACGTTCACGGAGAGATCAAACCCATTAAACCGAATGACGACTACCCATGGTAATAGCCGGACTTCACCGCTGGCGCGCAGAATCGCCATCGCCGTGGAATAACCTAGCACTTGCGGGGTCACTCTCCTTGCCCTTACCAGCGCAATTACGGTCTTTCCGAACTCTGCGGCGTCCGCACGCTGGCGGCTTGGGCAAAGTCAAGCCATGCTTTGCAGGGCGTCGCGCAGCACGCGGGTGGCTCGGCAGTCGTCCTCGTTGTAGGCGAGAATGCGCTGCCGGATCGATACGTCGCCTGTGTCCGTCCAGCGGTGGAACCACTCGATGGAGGAGGCGCCAGAGGGGTTCGTGTCCTGCCAGTCAAAGTTGAGGTAGCGCGCCAGCGTTTTCAGGCTGTAGTCGTGCGTCGGCCATTCGGTGGATTTGCGAACGATGTCCGTATATAGATCCACCGTGTCAGCCGCGTCGAACAATTCTTCCAGATCCTGCCGGGAGCAAACGTCGGGATATTTTTCGCGTAGTTTCCGGTAGATGGTTTTTTCGTATGGGGCGTAGAAGTAAATTGCGCACGGGCAGCTGGCCCGCATGAAGTCCCAGGCCTGCGCAAACGCTTTTTTCTCGGCTCCCTCCGTCGCTTCACCGGCGAAGAAGGAAACAAACCGCTCGCTTTTGCTGTCGCCGTTGCGCCGCTCCACGAAGCCGTGCAGGTAGCAGTGGTCACGCATAGGATCGACTTCGATATCGAAGAACAACTCGACGGGCGCGGTCGGCAGCTCCAGATTTTTTTTCAGGTACGGCATTGCGCCCGGACCCGCCGCCAGAAGCCTGGCGCGCTAGGAGAACTTGTCAAGCGTGTCCGGACCAATCCCGCGGAAAATTGTTTTCTTGCCCTTGATGAATTCAGACGGGTCGGATTTCGCGAGTGCATTAACCGTAGGCACGCTTTCGATCATGACGTCGCGCCTGACGCGTCCCAATTCGGGAATCAGCGTCAAATCGTCCGCCCCTTTGAGTTGCTTCAGGCACGCCGAATGCCAATGGCACAGCTTGCATATGGCAGCGTAAGCCGGACGCGTGTCCCGCCGCTCGGAAAGAATGCCCCGGGCTTGTGAGAGGACGGCCTCGTATTCCTCCCACAGCGTGCGGGGATTACGCCGCGTATGAGGGCGGGCGAAGTCGTAATCGACCTCGTTTCCGTGGATGTCCCAGATAAACCCTTTCCTGCCGGCGGAAAATTCGGTCCGTTCGAGGATGTCGGTATATAGCGCCAATTGAACGGCATAGTGCTTCTTGGGTTTTGCGAGGTCCTCCGAACCCTCCGTGCCGGCCCCGGATTTGATGTCGCCGGCAATGTAGCCGCTGCCTTCCCGGCGCAGCAGATCCGGAACGCCCAGCAGCCCGTCGGCCCGGATTTGCCCGGCGTAGATCAATGCGTCTCCCCGGCGCATGGCCTCGCGCGTCTTCCGTTCCTTCTCCTCCCCGGCATAGCCGGAAAGGTCGGCAAACGGGGCTTCAAAGCCCGCCATGACTTCGTCTTCGTACAGCGCGCCTTTCTTCCAGAGCAGTTGGATAAACGCGCTGACGTGACCGCGCTCGGACGGATCGGCAAACGTGTCCATGTGCAAGCGGTGCGGACACGCCACCAAGTCGTACAGCATGGATCCGGTTATGGACACTTGCTCCGCCTGCATCTCATTCACAGCGGACGATGATAAGGGAATTGGCGCGGTCCTCCGGCGTTTTCCCGGCAATGCGACATTACGCAAAGCGGCAGCCGGGCGCCGGGTTGGCGAATACTCTTCGAGCCACCTCATCTCGCGGTGCCAAGCGGGAGACGCTTGAGCGTTTGCAGGTGACCGTTCTCCCGTAATCCGAGCCGCCCGCGCTGGGGACAGTCGGGCCGGTGAGAGCATCCTAGCGAGTCCGTTTTCCCAATTGATCTTCGCGTCAACTAGTATCAGTTTTCTCGCCCAGCTTCAACGCTAGGATCTTAGCGTCGATGTCCGCAATGCGCGCCTCCAGTCGGCTGCGTTCTGCGAGAAGGTTGGCGCGTTTTTTTCGCCAACTGTTTTGCCAGCTATGCGGTCGGCGACCAGGTTGCGGAAAGAAATAAACTCGGACTGTTCCCACTCTCTCTTGTCCCACTCAATGGCGCCATCTGCTGCAACATAGCCGAGCCGCCACACATGGAACGAGTTTTTCACGGAGCCCGCCGGATCCTTGGCAATGATTGTCGCGCCCACAGGGAGTTCATTCTCTCCCGCGTGCAGGAAATCGCCAGAGAACGCGTACCCATTTCTCCGTTTGGGATCGACCGCCGTTACGCACTTGGCCCAGCCTTTCCTCCCCCCGGATGCACGGGTTGGATGGTAGTTGACGATGATTGTTTGTTGTTTATTCATTTTTTGCCTCCTTTTGGGCTTTGCCCCCTATTGGGCTTTGCCTAATGCTTAGGGACGGCAGGTACGGAATTCAAATCTCAGGAGATGAGCGGCAGGGGAAATCGGGTCTTAGGCGCACCCCCGCGGTTTCGGGCGCACGTTCGTATCCGAGCTGCCGGAAGCCGGCGCCGACATTGCTGCCGGGCAAGAAAATAGCGCCAATGAGTGGGGTGACGACCGCAGTTTGGTGCCGCTCGACCAATGCAGACCCGCGAGCTAGGCCGCAGCATGGAATCTGTAGAAACGCCCCAGAAATTGCTTATTCAAAAGGCAACCCGACAGGGGTGCCTACGCAATAACTACGCGAACAACTCTAGCATGGGCGGCGCGCCTTCAATTCCGGCGATCTGCGCTAACGGCCGCGCGAAAATAAGGTTCCATAATTACCTTTATCAGACCCAAAGGGAAGCCGCTTCCGGACAGCCGCAGGGCTTTCCCACGCTAAATTTGCTTGATTCGTTTGTGTTTGTATTTACGAGGTTTTTGTTGTTGCGCTGGCTTTTCTTCCTGCGCTGTGGTATTGGTGGTGCATGGAAAGGGAGTCGGCCATCTTTAAGGTTGCGCCCGAGGGGTTTCGGCTGTCGGAGGTGTCGGTGCGTCTTGCGAAGCCGCAGGAGCGTCTTCGCTGGGATGCGCGGATGGATGGCCATCATTACCTGGGTTTCAAGCGGTTTGCCGGGCGCGGCCTGCGGTATGTGTTCGAGTGGCGCGGGCATTGGATCGGTCTGGCGGGCTGGCAGTCGGGCGCGTTCAAGTGCCGGCCGCGGGACCGGTGGATCGGTTGGTCGGGGAAGGAGCAGTTTCGTCGTCTGCACCTGATCGGCAACAACACGCGTTTTCTGGTTCTCGGCGCGCCGGGGGTGTTTCCCAATCTGGCCTCGCGGGCGCTGTCGGCGATGACCCGGCGTCTGAGCGCGGACTGGGCGGCCGAGCACGGTCATCCGCTGCTGATGGCGGAGACGTTCGTGGACCCGTCGCGTTTTTCCGGCGGGATGTACACGGCGGCGAACTGGCGGCGGCTCGGGCGCACGCGGGGCTTTGCGCGGGCGAACGGCCGCTACACCGATCCGCACGGGGTGCCCAAGGCGCTGTACGTGCGGCCTTTGCGCCGGGATGCGAGGCGGCGTCTCGCCGCCCCGGGCCGGCTGCCGGACGCGCTGTCGCCGAACCCGATGGGCGGGGTGTCCGGTCGGCGTCCCCCGGAACTGCGTTCGCTGTACGAGGAGTTGATGCAGGTCCCGGACTTCCGTCGGGCCCAGGGCCGCAAGCATCGGATCGCCTCGGTGCTGGCCGTCTACATCGTGGCCCGGCTTGCGGGCATGGGCAACGGTGTGGCGGCGGTCCAGTACGCCCGGTCGCTGAGTCAGGCGGAGCTCGAGGCGCTTGGGGCGTGGCGCAACCCGAACACGGGCCGGTATGAGCCGGTGTCGAAATCGGTCCTCTACCGGGTGATCGGCAACGCCGATCCGACGGCCATCGAGGCGGTGCTGAAGCGCTATGCGGCGCCCCGGCTACAACTGGGTGCGGCGCTGGCTTCCGACGGCAAGCGGATCCGCGGGGCGAACCGCCACGGGGAGACGCGCCACGAGACCGCGACGCTGGTCGAGCACGGCACCGGGATGCCGCTTGCGAGCCTCGGCTTCCACGACGAGAACGGCGAGCGGGCGGCGGTGCGGGCGCTGCTGGAGGAGGCGCCGCTCGCCGGCCGGGTGATCACGATCGACGCGCTGCACACGGTCCGGGACACCGCGCGGTCCATCGTCGAGAGCCTCGGCGCCGACTACCTGATGACGGTCAAGGGCAACGCACCCGAAACCTTCGCCACCCTGGCCGGCATCGACTGGGAACAGGACGCGACAGGCGGGCACGAGGAGGCCTCCGCGAAGGCGCACGGGCGCATCGAGCGCCGCTGCATCCGCACCCTGACCCCGCTGCGGGGCACGGTGAACTACCCGCACCTCAAGCAAATCTTCCGCGTCGAGCGCCAGCGCATCGACGCCCGTTCCGGACACGAGAGCCGGGAGCTGGCCTACGGCATCACCTCCGTCCCGGAAGAACGGGGCTCCCCGGAACAACTGCTGGCCTGGAACCGCGGCCACTGGGCCGTGGAAAACCAGAACCACCGGACCCGGGATGTCCATTTCGCCGAAGACGCCTGCCTCGCCCGCAAGGCGCACGCGCCCGTCAATAACGCGCTGTGCAACTGTATCGCGCTCGCCATCATCCTCAGGCGCGGCAAAAGCGTCGCTGAAGCCACGCGCCACTTCGCTCTCCATCGCAACGACGCGCTCGACGCCGTGCTCTCGCCCGGCTAAACACCGTTCCCCTCGCGGCGCCTCGAAACCCCGCCGGCCGACCGGATCGCCCGGATGGCCCCAACCATCACCAACCAGCCGCCACAACCACCGCCATCCGGCATCCCCGACCGTGCGTCATCCGCCGACAACTCAATCCGAACCCGACAACCCTTCAAGCCGGACTCCAAAACCACTCAATGCCACAAGCGTGGGAAAGTCCTGGGACAGCCGGCGCTCCGCTTGCCCTGGCAGTGCCAGTCCGAATACCAAGCCATCCTGAGCGGGGGTTGCGCTCGGCCGTTCCCTGGCCGTGCGCCAGAATTTTTTCTCCCAATTGGCGGTCGGTTGAACGGGACAACGATTAGACGGTGCTACTCAGGGAGCGGGCGAAGAACCGGGTATCTCCGTCTCTGATCTTCCCCCCATAAACCGGTCCATTCGGGCTGAGGATTTTCCCATTATCCTGAACCGAGGGAGGTCCTTAGATGAAGCGCAAGCGATTCACCGAAGAGCAGATCATTTCGATCTTAAGAGAGCGAGAGGCGGGCATGCCCGTCCAGCACGATACGATATGGCCTAACATTTCAGGGAGCACCCACTGGTCTTGACCCGCTTTCCTGGACAGGTAACCCTCACATTCCATATGCAATTCATCCAAGGCTATGTACGATGTACGATCGGGTTCGCCAAGGCGATCATTGAGCAGGGCGCGTCGAGAATTATCGCGTCAATCCCGGCAATGAGGCATGCAACCAATACAACACCAGCCGTAAGTTCGAGAGTTCAGATGTGACCCCTATGGGGTGGGAGTGATACATAATCGACGCAAGGGACGGATCAGTGCAATAGCCCCTGTGGGTGGTTCGTGTTTGTTTTTACAGCGACAATCAAGATGAGTCTTCTCATCCTGTTTGTCGCGCTACATTAGATGCCAAAGGAGCACCCCGGATCAGATCGCCCGAGAAATTATTGCATCGCAACCATTCAGTAGCTATCTGGGCGCCAGGCGGTGTGCCAGACTAAGAGAAATAAACGCGGCCTTCAGAGAGTTGAGGCCAAACGAATCCTCAAATGGGCAATCATTACAGTTTCTATTTCGATGAAGTCAAGGTATGGGACGGAGAGGCCCCTATGCCAGATGGGTTCTGCGCTCTATTCCAAGAAACGGACAGAATTACTAGGGCTACGCGATCACCTGAAAGTGATTCCACACAGATAGTCTACGAAGCAACCAGAGATGTCGTTCTGGCTCGCTTTTCATTGCTTGGTTACACGGCTCAGATTGCTAGGGAATGTATTTCCAAATGGATTGCAAACAAAAAAGCAACCATGGAAGAAGATGTTTCACGCGGTGACGCGTGGGCACGACACGTCGCTAAGGTCTTGCCTCAGCTGTCAGTTGATGCGTGGTACGCGCGGATTCCGAGTGTGCTTGAAATGTTTTCCGGTAAAAACAAACCCTCGGATACTCTGGGCTGGTATTTGTTACACGATATGGAGGAATGGAGTTGGTTCGACGGCTATGGCTCCATGGCTGGCCTTCGTGCACTTCTTGATGCCTGCCTGCATGCTGAGAAAGTTAGCCTGGATGTTACTCATTTGGTCAACGGTGAGAGGGGCCGTTTGTGTGAAGATCGTCGCAAGGAAAATATGCTAAAGACGAACCCGTTTGCGCCGGCTGTTATCCTTGCTGAGGGGCGAACAGATATCGAATTACTCAAGCGTTCGTTGTTTCGCATGTTCCCTGAGCGAAGGGATTATTTCTCATTCTTCGAGCATGCAGAACTGAAAGTTGACGGAGGCACAGCTTATCTCGTGAAGTTCCTAAAAGCGTTCGCCGCCGCGCGAGCGCCAATTCGAATCGTCGCAATTTTTGACAACGATACGGCGGGACTCCAAGCGTATCGCCAAGCCTCCGACCTAAATCTTAAAGGGAACATGATTTTGCTACCGCTCCCGGACATCGAGCTTGCCAAGTCTTATCCGACCATTGGGCCACAAGGGTCTCATATCGTCGATGTCAACGGAAAGGCTGCCAGCATTGAACTCTATCTTGGTCGCACTGCGCTATCGGTGGACGGTGAACTGCGTCCTGTTAGGTGGACTGGATACAATGAGATTGCAAATTCATATCAGGGAGCAGTAGAAGGCAAGAATCGCGTGTGCCAACAGTTCTTGCGAGAACTCGATTCTTTTTCCCAGGCCTCGGATGCTCGAAGCGCGTTTCCTGAATTGGTTAGTGTATGGGAAGCAATATTTGACGGAGTGAAGCGGTCAGCGGAGACGGCTGAGAATAGAGTGGTCAGTATGATTTGGAGCTAGATTTTGAATGGTCTGCTTGGGGGCCTCGCGGAGTAGATTCATTAATTCAAGCCTGAGGGTCTCCACATCCAAAATGGCTCGGATTAATGGGGAACGGTCAAACTGTCACTTGGGAGTTGGGGTAGTTTAGCTACGCCTTCAACATCTCTTATATCCCCGTCAACTGCATTCTTGCACACCGGATTCTTCGGGCGTCATTCCCAGTTCTCGCAGTTTCGCCTCGATTTCGGCGTCCTGAAAGGTTGTGATTCCATGCGCCCTGTTGCACCAGAAATACTTGGTCTCCTTCCGACCGCCCGGAGTACTCCAGGCTTCTGCAATCTTGCAGGACGAGGGGTAGTCTCCCGCATCGAGCGTCGGACACGTCGCCGTTGCAAGTAATGCATCCATTTCCAGAAGCGAGCCGTTCTCGGTTCTCGGCCAACGAATACCCAGAAAACCGGACTCGTCGACTGTGGCGGCTTCGTCATGCGCATGGTCCACCATCCCGTAGTGTGGTTCGCGTTCGACGCCTGCAGTCCACCGCGTGCGAACGTCGCGAGGGAGCGGAACCTGGGGATGTTCAAGAAGTGCTACACACCCCCAGCAATCCGAAATGCAGCCATTCAGTTCACGGGCGGAAGGAGCCTCGGCGGCCCAAAGGCGCTTAGCCTCCTCAAGCAAATTCTCGGACTTGAACGGGATCGCGATTGCAGTGCCGAACTGCTCCTCGCGAAGACCCGAGGAGAAGACCATTGTGTACGAGTTTCCGCGACTGCGGGAGCGACGCCCGTAGCGAATCGGTACCCTGACCTGCTGTCGACGAACGCAATCGAGACGTTCGCTACGCCAGGCAGTTCTGGGCAATGAGTCGTCCCAATACAGCGACCCGACGATGAGCACACCGATCTTCATTTCTTCTGTTCTCCGCTTCCCCGTCACGCCTAGGAGCTTGCGCCGTAGGATGTTTCGGCTGGGCGCCCCGGGGGTTCGCAGGCAATGAAGCGTACGATTGCCTCCTCCGAAGCGCCACGCGGGGTCATAGACCCGCAGGCGGGCGGGGAATGCCGGTGGATGGGCCCGCCGGCAGGGCGGATTGGGGCCGAATTGCCCTTCTTCACGCCGCCGCCAGCCCTTGCATCCGCTTCATGTTCAACGCCAGGCACACCAGGGCCCACTCGCCCTGCGCTTGGTTCAAGCCGCGCACGCTGAAGCGGCGAAAACCCAGCGCCTGCTTGATCCAGCCGTTGGGCGCCTCCGACAGCCACTTGCGCTTGGCGTACTGCGCCTGACCTTCGGACGTCGCCAGCTTGTTGGCCATCCGCGCCCGCGCCGGATGCGCCTTGGCGTTGACCTCCACCGCTTTGTTGCCCTCCCGGCCCAAAGCCACGTAGCCGTCCACGCCACGCTCCTCCAAAGACGCCAGGTCCGACTCGTTGCAATACCCCGCATCCGCCAATAGCGTCTCCGGACCGGCCCCGTAATCCGCCTGAACCTCGTTAAGCCGCGGCAGCATCTGCCCCTGATCGCTGGCCTTCGCCGTTACCTCCGCGGCCACAATCAACTGGTTCTCCCCCTCCACCGCCAACTGCGCGTTGTAACACTGCTGAAAACCTTCCGTGCTGGTCTTCATGATCCGGCTTTGCGGATCCGTAAAGTTGCTCTGCGCCTTGGCTTCCGGCTCGCCATAGGCGCGCTTATACGCCCGCCCGCCCTTCGGATTGCGATCCTGTCCCGGCTTGCGCCCCCGCGCATCGTCCAACGCCCGCTGACGCGCCTCCAAACGAGCCTTCGCCTCAACAATCGCCTTCAGCCGATCCTCCCGCCGCTTCAACTCCTCGGGCAACTCGTCGCCCCGAACGTCCACTCCATACCGCTCGTTCTCCTCCTCGTCCACAGCGCCCGCGCGGCCCACCAACGCCTTGATCTCCGCCTCAAGATGCTTCTCCTCCTTCACCATTCGCCCATAACTCATCGCCTTGCGCTTGGAGGCGTTCGCACGAACCTTCGTCCCATCGATCGACAAGGTCCCGATACGCGCCACTGCGAAGCGCTTGACCCCTGTCAAGAAACCCATCGCGCCCGCCAAACGAACCACTTCCACGAACAACCGCTTGAAATCGGCCAAATGACGCCGCCGAAACTCGCAGACCGTCCGGTGAGAAGGAAAATTACCCGCGCCCAATACCCGAAACGCCACGTCCTCTTCCAACTTCTTCGCAATCCGCCGCGACGAAAACACCCCCGTCGTATAGCCATAAATCAACACCTTGACCATCATCCGAGGTTCATACGGCGACTTGCGCCGGCCATCGCCTTCGTAGCGGTCGTAGAACACCCGCAAATCCAGCCCGTCCACCAAGTCGCTCACATGCTGCGAAAGATGACCTTCCGGCAGCCAATCCTGCAGACTCCCCGGCAACATCAGCAAGCGGACGCCGGGGCGTTCGCCGGCTGATACGGGCGAAACGTCGTCGGCATCTCACACCTCCATGAACATACCATCCCTATTGTCGCAAATTTCTACGGCGCAGGCTCCTAGGTGCAAGGCCGGCAGATGGTCCTCATCGCCACCTGCTTGGCGAAAGCGCTGCTCAAGGGTGCGGGCAGCCGCCATCAGGAGCGTTCCCGTGCCGCAGGCCGGGTCGCAGATCTTCAGGCTCGCAAGCCGGTCGGCATCACTCCAGCGGTCTTCAATGCAGGACCAATCCGGCGGCATGGCCAGTTCAGCCAGCAAAACGGACGTCGACGTGCTGGTGTAGTACGACCCGTCGTACTTTGCTGTCTCAAGAAGTCCGTGGTACAGGGGTCCGGCATGGTCGAGTTGCAATCCACGAATGTGGGGCGCGCAGTCGAGAACACCCTCAAGCAGGATATCGAGTAGGCCATTTGTGTGGTGATCCACCGGCAACTTGTGCAGCACAGCCAAAGCGGGATCGACTACCGGCACATAGTCCACTTCGCGGATTCGTTTCCAGTTGTCGAGCAAAGCTGTCTGCCGGTTCCCGGCTGACCGGATATCGATCAATGTGTCCAGGTCTTCGATCCGTATCCCCTCACTGCGCATGCGGTTTTGCAATAGCGCCATGTTCGCGATGATCAGGCAAGCTATCCGCGGGGGGCGTATATCAATCCCCGTCTTCCTAGGGGGAGCCCATGGCAGCTCCAGCGTGTCGGCCAGATCCTTGGCTGTCGCTGCGTCAATACGATCGCTTGCTGCGATCACGGCTTGCTTCAGAATATCCGTGACGCGATAGGTTTCATTTGCCCCGACATCGTCGGCCAGCTGTACGAGATCCGGAAGATCACCTTTTCTCCAATGCCCCACCACGCCACTTTGGTTCACCTTGGCCATCAATAGGTTGGCGGTTGCCGCTATTCGCTTACGCGGTGTTACCGGATGGTCTTGGCTCAGTTCTCCCGGATAGCACACACCGATTGCGTTCCAGCAATCGGTGTGCTTGAGCCACCGCTGTGCGTCTTTGACGGCGGCGGCTTTTTGGATTGAACTCTGGCCGATCTTGCACTCCACCGCCGTGTAGTAGCGGTCACCGTGCTGCCGCCGGATTTCTACATCACAGCGTTTCCTGGCGGACCCGGGTCGGGTCTGCTCCGGCGTGGCGTGGACATCGTGGTAAGAGAGCGCGTCGGCCAGAGCCGAGTTGAGTGCAGGTTCGGAAATTGGCACGGTGCGTTGATTATCCCACTTTGTGTATTTGTTAAGTGATGGTTATATAAGTGATTTGTATAAAACTTGGAACGATATTCGAACCGGCCATCAAAGTTCCCTCAGGCCCAGCGGGAGCTGGGCCGGTCGATCAGTTCGAGGCGGAGCCATTTGCGTATGAAATTCTGCCGTTCTTATACGTGAAGAACTTAGTAATTTCACCTTTGAGATGGTCGGGACGTCCTTCGATCTCAAAATAGACGGACTGAAACGAAAAGTGTAATTCCAGATAGTTATCAACCACCTTCGCGTCCTGAATTTTGACCGGCCAGGAAATTCGCTCGCCCGGTTTCGTCGGTCGAATTTCCGGAGTCTCAAGAAGCAATCCTGACACGAGCGCATTGTTCTTGGTCAGGACGCGCCAGCGCGCGGTAAAAGGGGTCAAATTTGTTGTGTTGATCACAATCACGATTCTGCCGCTTGGTTCCGCCCTGGCAAGAAACACGTCAAACTCAGGCGGTGTGTTTCGAAGTGTGACCTGCTCGAGTTCATGCAAGTTGCGGACGCGAGCATCCACCTTGTTCTTGACAGACAGGCCGGCCATAGCAATTGCTGCGCCCATGGCGATAAACACGTACGGTACCCAGGTGGCAATCTTTGCCAAGAAACTCGCGTCGCTCCATACCGTCATTGATTTGGGAACCTAGGGATTTCCGCTTGGACGAGCAAGGTGACATCAGCAGGAGAAGCCCAAAGTCCCGGTAAATCCTCACTACGAGAATCCAGGCGCCTAGCAAGAGAAACCGCAGCGCTCACCGGCGAAATTTTTCTCCTAACTTATTCTGGAGCTTGATTCTCTCAAGGTAGGCTTTCGGATTCTTGCCCCAGCGCTTCAGATTCTCCTGCACTTCGTTCGGATCGTGTGTGATACGACCACATTGTTGACATTTCCAATACGTTTGGCCGGCGGGCGAAATGTACGTGCTGCGAAGACCTCGTTCACCGTTCTCTGTGAATCCCTGAACATGCGGACAGAGCAATCGTATGTTCTCTTCCTTGTGCTTTCTGCGTTCCTTCAGCCATTCGTTCAAGTCGAATTTGATTTCCCCCTTCAAAAGCAAGGTGCCGCCAAACAGGGCGGCCAATGCCCAGCCTATCCATTGAAAAATGCTATCCATTACCCCGAATTGGCATGGCCTTCGCGCCTTGTCCGAGTGCGGGATCGGTGATACCGGAAGTGATGCTGGGCCGTGATAATCCTAATAAAGCCATTTACAACAATAGGTTAATAAGTCATTTGGTGGTGATGGGTGCCGCAAAATACGATTGCTTTCCTTGCAATATGCTTCTTCCATCCCCCAGCCCGGACGGTGAATAATAACAGTGAATTGTCGAATCAGAATTGCCATCTCAAGTGCCACTAAAGCACAGGGAATCATCTATTCTCTTTATTTATCATATATTTAAAATGAGTTAAGTATGGAGCCGATGGGAATGTTCGGCAATTCCTGCGTTGTGACGGTCGAAGGAGGGTCCAAGCAGTTCACACGGAACAAAAGGCGCCGGGATTCCTCAAGGACCTGCGCGCTCGGCCGCAACCAGCGCCACGGAAATGCTTCACGCCCTATGGCGCGAACTCGGGGCGCCCTGTTTGGTTGGCCAGCACGGACGCAAGAAGCGACGAAATCGTGCTGCAGCCTGCATAGAGCCTCCCTGAATGTATCTCAATGGTCACCCGCGATAACGAATGACATACAGACCGCACGCGGTTGATTTACTTTCCAATGGCAAGTAAATTCGACAATGAGGGGGATTCTGCACATTCTCACACCGGTCAACGAACCGAGTGTGTCGCTTCAAATGGTAGTGACCGCTGGGATGAGACTCGGTGACGGTGCAGATGATGTCCACAGAGGAACAAGAATAGTGGGCGAGCGCAATGGATCGGAATAGCATTCTGACAGCGGCCGGATTGTTTTTGGCCGCATTTGTATTAATTGGTTTCATTCTCTGGCAGGTTTCCAGGACCGGCGAAATGGAAGCCGATTTGCTAACTCAATTGGATGAGATGGCCGAGTTGGATATGGAACTGTGCCCCTTCGATGGCGAGCATATCCAAACGAGCAGGGCAATCCTCTATGACTTTTCTGATCCCTTGCCAAGAAAACTCAGCGACTATCCGAGCAGGCTGTTGGACAACATGCTGGATGAATTGGCGGAGGCAGAGCGCTTCGATCGGTTCAGCCTCTATGCGCTCAATCCATTCGGCAGGGCACCTAAGAGTCTGAGTGCCTTCTGTGTGCCGGTCACAATAAACCAGATTCCCAGGGACATGAGAAAAGCGCTATGGGGCAGGGACCCCGAGCAACACGCTCAACTTCCGGATCGCTACTCACGTTTTGCCGAAGTTTTCGAGCGTTTGTGGGGAAACGAGCGCGAATTAGACAATTCCATGAAGGAAACAATGTCTGTCCTGACTCGCCAGGCCAGAGGCGGGCAGAGCTACTCACGAATCATCGAGAACATTGAGGAGATTGCCCTTACGGAGATAGACCGCGGGAGTCAGACCATCAAGATCACGATCTTGTCGAATATGCTGCAAAACTCACCGCAGTACTCGCACTATCGGGAATCATGGGAATTTGAGAACTATCTTTCTACCCGAAACGATGAACCGGTAGACATGAGCAATATCGAAATCGATGTTTACTACATTCAAAGCTGTGAGACCTTGGAATCCGCGAAACGGCGGAATTTACGGCGGTTCTGGGAGGATTATTTCGAGCATTCTCAAGCGAGAAAGCCTCGCTTTAGGACGCTGAACTTTGATGGGGAAGGGTGCGTTGACCAAAGTGCAGTTCAGCCCCTAACTGCAAGATCAAATGCGGAGAAGGAGACGCAGGCCGAAACTGATTTCGCGACCAGTTCTGCCGCGCAAGGGAGTGATCCAGAAGCTTCGACCGACAAGACCGTTGGCACCCGGGATGAAATACCTAATCTGGCGACGGACAAAAGTGCTGCCAAGGTTAGCGAACAGATGCCCGGTGTGCCGTCGGATGGATCTCCGACCCAGGATCCGGCGGACCCACAACCAATGGCTGCTAACAACGCGCTAGTAGCCAGCAATCTTGAGGCAGCGACCGAGATACCGGGCAGTGAGCTGGTCCCTGAGGTAGAACTGGATTCAATCAGAAAGGATTGCCCCAAGCCCAAACAACGCAATCGGCCACCCCTGGATTATCCGAAACGCGCCACAGGAAACGCCAAGCTGAGCTATCGCGTCGAGCTCGACATGGAAGGTGTGCCTGTGTCCCATGAATTGTATGGACTTGAAGCAGGGTCGCGACGTTCTGAGAGGTTGTTCAAGAAGCAAGCAGAGGATTACATCAGCAAGCTTCGATTTGATGTGCATGCGGCCGAGAATTGCAGCGGCGGGCAGACCGCCAATGTGGTGTTGAAATTCTGAATTGCCGGTCGAGCACTGGTAGTGATGTGCGTCTCGCGATCTCAAGACATGTTTTGCCCGGAAGACCACTGTGCAGAAGAGCTGATGGGTGGCAGTATTTCTTCAAAAGGCGGTAACGCAAACAATCCTCTTTTATGAATCCCAGGATTTTTCTCATCAATCTGTCGCAAAGGATTGTCTATTGCGGTCTGGTTCTCTTGGGCGGCCTAATCCTCTATTGGATCCTGAATCAATTATTCTCTCTGTTTCCCGGCTTTACGAATCCCTTCGACTGGCTCCTTGAGCAATTCAATGCCGTCGAGAAGTGGCTAGTCTTTACCGTAATCGCAGTCGTTCTCCTGCTGGCGGAATTCGGCTCGATTGCCTACAGCATGTTCAACATCTGGAGGCTTCCCAAAGTTACCAAGGAGGGGCCGTACTACTTCAAGGAAACCAGAAGCGGAATTGGGCGCCGAAAACAATTTCCAGCGTCCAAGGCGGAGATACTGGCTTACGCCAACGTGAGGATCATTCGCGACAAACTTGACTTTCCAGAGACGCTGAAGACCGATCTTTTCGTACAGGTGGCCGACAGCCCGAATGCCTACACGTTGGGTTTGGAAACTCCACTTGGAGGGCGCCACGCGATCTGTTTGCATTCAGCACTATTGAGCATGTCAAGCGCCAATGTGGCAGCGGTTTTGGCTCATGAGTTAGGCCATGTAAAGAACCAGGATACGGCAACCAAACTCTTTATGAGGTTTTTCCGGAACCTGGTTTCGTTTGTCATATTTGCACCGGTTTACTTGGTGTATTCGGTATTGTGGGTGTTGTCGTGGATTTGTGCGTTTATTCCTTTCTTGCGTATATTTGCCGGCCTTTTCCTCTTTATGCTCGGCCTCTTGATAGGCTGCGTACGCGTATTGGAGGGGTTGGTGATGTGGCCGGCAGATTGGTACGGACGCAGCGTTGCAAGGCGGTCTGAATATAAGGCCGACGCCGTTGCCGCGAGATGCGTTGGTCCATTGTCAATCTGTCGCGCATTGTTCTTGCTGTCCAAGCAGCCCGGAAGGAACAGAAAACAGCGACTCTTGGCTGTTTTAGATCAATTGAAGATTTTGCACGCTACCCACCCGGCCTTTGAGGACCGCATACGGGCCGTTCAAGAGCGGGTCTACGCTGGCCAAATCCGATGGAGAAGAGCATGAGCGGCAAACTTGCGTGGCTTAAGCGCACTAATGGCGACGAGCAGGAGGGAACTGCTGACGTGGAGGTAATCAAAGAGGAATACCACAGGGCCGATTTGGCGCTGAAGCAATATCTTGAGGAATGCGGCGTGCAGGACATTGCCGACAAGAAACGCCCGATAATCGTTCTCCTCGCGGTCGCCACTTTCGTGATCGCTCTCGAATTTACTCTAGTGTTTTACCTGTTGGGGGAAGACTTCGGCACAGCGGATGCGTTGTACGCTTCGGTGACAGCAATTGTTTTTGTCTTCTGCAGTTCCCTTGGCGCTGCATTCTTTCACGCCAACACCTCACGGAATCTTCCCTCTTGGCGCCGGTTATTGGGAATGTTGGGAATATTGGCTTCCCTCGGAGTATTTCTGTACGGCATAGGCATTCTGTCCGGTTGGCGCGCAGACACGGTGAGCGTTGGCATTGAAGTGGTTCTCGCTGGCTACAAGGCTTTGTTTAACCTTCCGGTCTTCATAACGGCACTCGTGAATGTCCTCGGATTTGCCGCGCTTGTCTATGAAGCGCGAAAGCAACTCTGGCCGAGCTATTGGGGATTTCGGGAGATCCATGAGCGATACGACGAGGCAAGGAAGCGATTCGAAAGCACGCTGCCCATAGAGGGCTGACATGAACGAGAACAATGTCACTCGATTGATTGCTTTCAGTGAAGCCGACCACGCCGACAGCCTTACTGAACTGTTCGATTCCATCAAGGGCAGCTTTGTCGTGTATATGGATGAAATGATTCACGCCCACCCCGATAACCCAATTGGCCCCAAGCAGGCCGGCCGGGAAGATGCGTTCCAGACGCCACCGAAGCCACTATCGGGCGAGATGAAACCCGCCGACGAAAACTACATCGCGCAGTTGTATTCCGCCGCAAGGTCTTTTTTCCGCCAATACATCGAACGATGCCGATCACGCTTCGGCGCCGTTAAGTCAAGGATTGACGCGCTCATGGCCACCGAGCCTTGGTCACAGGAGAGGTGGGACCAGGCCCAAAGGGATCTGACAAAAGCGAATGCGGCGCACGACACCACGAAAGATGCTTTCCAAGAATACGAAGCGAGCAACATAGAGAAAGTTGGCAACGCGCTTCTAAACCCAAAACGGCCGCTTCCTTTGATCTTTTTTGCCTGGGTGTTTTTTGTAGCCATCTTTGAATTTGTTTGGGTTTGGTTTTTCATGTCGGAGCAACTTGGGGCCGGCGCGATCTATATTTCCGCAGTGGCCGCCACTCTCGTAGTACTGATTGCAGGCCTTTGTGCGTTTGCGCAATCGAATAGAGCTCTCGACCTGCCAACGCGTTGGAGGTTGCTTGGCTCCGTTGGTGTTGCATTTTCCATTC
The DNA here is from genome assembly GCA_965261845.1 of Candidatus Foliamicus sp. GTDB lineage: Bacteria > Pseudomonadota > Gammaproteobacteria > Steroidobacterales > Foliamicaceae > Foliamicus. Next base: position 55,284 of record OZ253475.1, read on the forward strand.
TGCTTTTCCTGTTCGGCATTGGGATGCTCTCGGGATGGAGGGCAGATTCAACCAATGAAGGCATCGAGGTTGTACTTGGAGGATATCGATCTCTGACCAAGATGGATGTCTTTGTTACCGCTGTAATCAATCTCGCCGGATTTGTTTTTCTCACGCGTGAATTCAAGCGCTTCTTTTGGCCGAATCCGCTGCATTACTACGCACAGCACTTAGCAAAGATCAAGGCCAGCGAAGTGGATATTCTCAAGCAGCGCAACAGATTGAATGGTCTCTTGACGGAAGCAAGAGATGAGGTATTGACAAGAAAACGCGAGATTAGCGACGAACTGCGGCGATTGGATCGATTCCGGAAAGAAGTTGCGAGGAATATTCTCAGTGCTTCAAGTAGTCTGGAGGAATTAGTGGCCGCATACCAAGGCGAATATTCGGGCCAGAACATCACCTACCGAACGAAACGCGCATACCCTGCTCCAGTCTGGTTGGACAAATGCGCATTCAAGATCTTCGATGATGGGGGAAGCACTGAAATTAGGGACATACAAGCAGAGTTTGAAGCGGATTATGAAGAGTACCGGAATCGCTGCAATGATCACTTGGACAGATTAGACGTCGCGCTTCAGGAAATAACCGCAGCATCAATCCAGGATGAAGGAGCGCGTTCAACATAACCCAAGTTCTTTCAGTCGCGTCTATCAGCTGCAAGATCCCTCCGGTCAGTTGTACGGCCACCTTGACCGTTCCCCTGGATCCAAGCCACCTGCAGAATACCTTGGTACCATGTTAATTTCTCCAAGAACATCCGCTTTTTTTCGGGCTCTTATGGAGCGAGTGCAGCAACAGGCGGGTCGTCTAGGTATTAAGGCGCTATGAACGAAGATGCTACCATCGCCGAGGCGGAATCGGCCGCCGACATGGCGGAGATCCGTACGCCGTTCGTCGAATACGAGCAGTGGCTGGGTGTCGATCTGTGCTTCAAGGGTTTTGCCGAGCAGATCAACAATCTGCCTGGCAAGTACGCGCCGCCCGCCCGCTCGATGGCACCGTCGCCGGCGGCGTAGGCATGTGGCCGCTTGAGATGTCAAGGGCACGCAATAATGTCCGCTTTTCGGCAAGATAAGATGTCCGCTTTTCGGCACGTTACCGTGTCCGGTGTGGGTGGCTAACCCGCTTCAGCCGGGATGGGCTCCTTTGCAGGGCTGAGCAGTCCGGCCTTGCGTTTCTTTTTCAGCCGGTAGCTCTCGCCTTTGATGTTGATGGTTGTGGAATGGTGCAAGAGCCGGTCCAGGATCGCGGTGGCCAGGACCGGATCGTTGAAGATCTCGCCCCAATCGACGAAGCTCTTGTTGCTGGTCAGGATGATGGAGGCGCGTTCGTAGCGTCTTGCCACCAGCCGGAAGAACAGGCTGGCCTCGTCCCGGGACAAGGGCAGATATCCGATTTCATCGAGGATAAGCGCCTTCGGATAGGTCAGTTGCTGCAGTTGCCGATCCAGGCGGTTTTCTTGCCGGGCACGGTTGAGCTTGGTCATCAGTTGCTCCAGCGTCAAGAACAGGATGCGGTGTCCCTCTTCGGCGGCTTTGATCGCCAGTCCGATGGCCAGGTGTGTCTTGCCGACACCGGGCGGACCGAGCAACACGACGTTCTCGGCCCGGCCGACGAAGCCCAAGGTGCTCAACTCCCGCACCACCTTGCGGTCGATGGAGGGCTGGAAGCCAAAGTCGAACTGCTCCAGCGTCTTCAGCCACGGCAGACGGGCCTGGGCCAGGCGCGCTTCGGTCCCTTTTTGCTTACGTCCCCGCCACTCGCAGGCCAGCGCCTCGGTTAGGAGCTCCCGATAGCCCAGGTCCTTCTTCGTTGCCTGTTCCAGCAAAGCGTCGCATTGCGCGGCCAAGTGATCGAACTTCAAGGCCTCAAAGAGACTATCCAGCGTCGCCATGGATCACCTCCTCATACGAGTCCAGCGGACGGGCTTGTACCGCCACCTCGGCCCATAAGCGCCGATGATGGTCCGCCACCGTCTGCCAGCCCGCTTGAGCGTCCACCAGCCGATGGCGCGCAATACAGCGCTCGCCGGCATACACCGCCAGCTCATCGTTAAGGCTGATGTAAACCGTCACCGTCTGGCCGCAATAGGGCGCCGGAACGGAGTAGCGGTTGCCGCGGACATCGATGTAGGCATCCCAGCCGACTTGCCGAGTCTGAACGTAGCTCGTGTCAAAGCGATGCGCCGGCAACGGCATAAGGGCCTCACGTTCCCGTTCAAAGCGCACCGCGACCACTTCCTTGACGGTCCCGTGCAAACGCCGGTCGGCTTCCTCGGTCAGCCATTGCTCCAATAACTGGTTCAGATGCGCGAAGTCGGCAAAATCCCGGTAGCGCACAAAGAAATGCTGCTTGACGTATCCCACCATCCGCTCCACCTTGCCCTTGGTGCGCGCCCGATACGGACGGCAAGCCTTGGGCACAAAGTCGTAATGGCAAGCCAGTTGCTTGAAACGCGGGTTGAACTGCACGGCGCCCGGCACATGCTTGAGCACCGCTGACTTCTGGTTATCCACCCAGACCTGCCGGGACACGCCGCCGAACCAGGCAAACGCACGAACCAGACTCTCATACGTGTGTTCGGCATCGCAACGGCGAGCGGCCATGACGTGAAACCGCCGGGAATAGCCCAGGGTGTTGACGGCGATATAGACCTTCTGCACAACACCGGCCAGGGGAACCTTCAACTCGCCCCAGTCGTGCTGGAGTTGCTGTCCTGGCCGCGTCTCAAATCGCACCGTGGCCTTGGAAGGACGCAAGATGCGCTTCGGCTCAATGTAACTGCGCAATACGCGAATACTGCCGCTATAGCCCAACGCCTGAATCTCGCGGTAAATCACCACCGCGTTGTAGACGCCGGCCGCCAGCAACTCATCCACCCGGCCCAAGTACGGCTTGAGCTTGGCATACTTCTGCCGGCGCCGGCGTCGGGACGCCGCGCCCGATTGCTTCAATGCTCGAGTGATCGTCTTGGGGTGCACCCCAAGACGATCCGCAATGTCCTTGCGGTAGATCCCCCGCTCGTGTAGTTCTTTGATCATCCAGTAGTCCTCTTGAGTGAGCATGCTCCCCTCCGGTTCCTGACGAAACCGAAAGATCGCATGACTTACTTACCGGACAACTTAAGTTGCCGATTAGAGGACTTTTACCAGCGCCGGTGACAGAGTTGGGGGTCTGCGAAATGAAGCGCCTCTTCGTGTGCCCACCGTGGCGGGGCTCCGGCCTCGGACGGCGGCTGGCCGAGGCTGTCATCGAGGCCGGACAAGCAGCTGGCTATGCCCGCATGCGCCTGGATACGCTCCCTCACCTTGAGGCCGCGACGGTACTCTACCGATCCATGGGATTCATCGAGGTCGTGCCCTATTACGACAATCCGTTACCCGGCGTCCTGTATTTGGAGAAGGCTCTCCAAATGCGTTGCGAGTGAAACTAAAGGCTTGCGAGAAATCCCAAATATCGCGGTCAATGCGCACTTGACGTCCGACCAGTTCGCTGAGATTGATTCCGACATGGCTCGGCTCCAGGGGAACGGTCAACCGACTAGCAGTTTTGGGTCCACGGTAATATATCGGCTAATTCCGAGATCGGGGGGAATCATGCGAAGAATACTTGCTTCATGTGTAGTGCTCGTGCTACTTCAGCTTCCATGCTCGGTCGCTGCGCAATTTGGAGGTGCCGCCAGCTCGGCCATTGCGGCGGGGGATGCGGAGTGGTTGACGTCTCTGCTGGATGACGGTTTGGATGCCAATTCAAAGGGATTGTTGCACAGGGCAGTTCTTAGCGGCCACATGGACATGGTGACAATGCTGTTGAAAGCAGGCGCAGATGTGAATCAGGAACGGGGAAGCTATTCTTTTAGTCTTAAAAGACCCATTACTCCGCTTGCCAAGGCTGTCGAGATAGAGAACCTTGACATGCTGAAACTACTGATAAACGCCGGTGCGAAGGTAAACGTTAATGCGTATGAGCAACGCAACAAAACAACTGTTAAGGTGCTTCACCGTGCCGTGTTTGCTGGAAATCTTAAGGTGGCACAGTTACTGCTCGAAGCTGGGGCGGATATTCAAGCGACCGGGAACTGGGGGGCTGGTGATCGGACTTGGAGGGGTGTTACGCCGCTGCATTCTGCTGTATGGAGTAAGGAAGTGGCCCCAGTGCAATTGCTCTTAGCCGCGGGAGCAGACGTAAATGCGAAAGAAACAACCAATTTGCGTGGAACCATCAGCAATATTACGCCTCTTCATTTTGCAGCTCGAAATGGTTATTTCGACATTGTCGTGACATTAATTCGCGCAGGTGCAGATGTGAACGCGGTGGCTTCGGAGTCCGGTGGTGTTGGCGATGGTGCTACTCCGGTCCACTTCGCGGCATACTATGGTCATGTCGATGTCGTACTAGCACTGCTGGCTGCTCGTGCAAATCCTGCTTTGGCGAATACTGGAGGCTATACACCGTTGCACAAGGTTAGGGAGAAATTGCAGAACATGCGGGAGCGCAGTTACCCCTACGCACGCGTCTCGAATTCTACAATCCGCAATATGGAGCAGATAGAGCAGACACTTGTAAACGCCGGCGGGTAACAGTCGTCCTTTTGTAGTGGCACAAGATTTCTGACCTTGCCCTTCTGGAGGACGCAGGACAAGCCTTCTCTACAGTCGTCGCCGGTTTTTTCAGAATTAAGCCAGGCTAGAACGGAAGATCTGCTCTTCGGTGAATCACTTGCGCTTCATCTGAGGACCTCCCTCGGTTCAGGATAATGGGAAAATCCTCAGCCCGAATGGACCGGTTTATGGGGAGAAGAGCACTAGGACAAAGCGCTGAGCCGGAACCCCGAAGCCAATTAGCAGTTCCATACCTAGCTCAAGCGTTCAGGAGATTCACGTCAACAAAAGGCGCTTCTATCGGGCCTGTTGCGAGGAAACGCTTGCATTTACTCGGCGGCTCGTTATGGCAGTCTACCTTGCACTTTGTAAGCCATTCACAACGAAGGGTCGAAGATCACAGCCTGTTCATGCGGCTATCGAGCGAGTTGCTTGGCTAGTCTTTCTCTTGCAGAAGTCGAATTTGCTGCAGATTATCGTTAATCTTGAATAGCAGCATGGCGCCTTCACAGAGAATCCGAACAACCAGGGGGCCAAAAATAAGCAGCACCCAACCAAGTCCACTGGTATTCACGCCGTACGAAGAACTACCTGCAATGATGATAGCCAAGCCGCCTGTCACGCACCCAACCAGCATTATCCAGTAGGCAAGCAAAATCAATTTAGGGGCGAGCCATGTATCGAAGAAAAATATCCTCCTTACAAGCCCCTGATTCACATTTAATTCAATCTTCATAGAAGTCTCCCCTAATTCAGTAGAATCCTAAACCGAACCCAAATTACCCATTGGATTATATGCATGTTGCGCAGTCTTCCACCACCCCGGCGGAATACGCGGCCAAGGCAGCCTCTGATATTGAGGGTCTACCCAAAAACTGGGCCACTTCGAATGCGATTTCTGACAAACTCTAGACGAAGAGGGAGGATGTCGGATGAAGCGCAAGCGCTACCCGGTAGAACAGATCGTAGCAGCGGTCAGGCAGCATGATTTGGGGGTCTCGGCGGCGGACATTGCCCGCAAGCTGGGGATCGCGGAGCAGACCTTTTACCGCTGGAAGAAGCAGTATGGAGGCTTAGAGGCTTCCGAGGTCCGGGAGCTGAAGCAGCTGCGCGAGGAGAACGCCAGGCTCAAGCGCCTGGTGGCCGATTTGAGCCTGGACAAGGTGATGCTTCAGGACATTGCGTCAAAAAAATGGTAGGCGCACCGCAACGCCGCTCGGCGGTGCGCTATCTCGCTGGGCGCTACTCGGTGAGCGAGCGGCGCGGCTGTGAAGTGACCGGCACGGCGCGCAGTACGTTTCAGTACCAATCAACCCGGCCTTCTCAAGACGCGCTGCGTCAGCGGATTCGGGACCTGGCCCGCAGCCGGATCCGTTACGGCTACAAGCGCATTCACGTCCTGCTCAAGCGCCAGGGGATCCACGTCAACAAGAAGCGCGTGTATCGCCTGTATTGCCAGGAAGGCTTGCAGTTACGGCCTCGCCGGCCCAGGCGGCATGTGAGCGCAGCAAGCCGGCAACCGCCCCGGGCAAAGCCGCGGGCGCCCAACGTGGCCTGGAGCATGGACTTCGTCAGTGATCAGACATCCGATGGGCAGCGCTTTCGAGCGCTGACGGTCGTGGATGTCTTCACGCGAGAATGTCTGGCCATCGAGCCGGGCAAGAGCTTACGAAGCGCCGATGTCGTCAACGTGCTCAGTCGGATCGCCAAGAAAGGTGGCGCTCCGAAGCGGATTTACTGCGATAACGGCAGTGAATTCGTGGGCCGCCTGGTCGATCTATGGGCCTATGCCAATGGCGTGACCATGGAGTTCTCTCGGCCCGGAAAGCCGACGGACAATGCGTTCATCGAATCGTTCAACGGCAGTCTGCGGGACGAATGCCTGAATGTGCACTGGTTCGACGATTTGACGGATGCCAAGGAGAAATTGCAAGCTTGGCGGCGAGAGTACAACGAGAGTCGGCCTCACCGGTCTCTCGATGAGCTTTCGCCCTTGGAATTCAAGGCCCGATGGGCCGAACGAAGGTCAGAAATTCGCTAACGAACTGGCCCGGAAAATGGGGGCCCCTCATATAGTGTTTTTCCCTCAGCTCAGGTGGACCGATTCCGGGGGGAAGATCACCACGACACAAAACACATACTCCTAGTGCGTATAGTCCATGCTATGGTACGAAGTCCCCGAGGGGAGGAAATCCATAATGCGCGTACCGACCATTATTTTGGCTGTAGTCGCTGCAGCAACGGTGGTTGCTGGTTGTGGGCAATCGCCCGAAAGTGCCCGACGCGAACTTGGATCGATGGGCATCAAGTACAGCCAGAACAGTTTCCGGGAGTCTATAGAAAACGGCGACACAATGGCCGTTGAGTTGTTCCTGACTGCTGGCATGAACGTAAACGCCAGAAGCCGAGGTCAGGTTTCGGCACTGGAAACTGCTATTGCTGCGGAAAACGATCAAGTCGTCCTTATGCTTCTGGATGCAGGGGCCATACCGCGCGAGAATGCACTGGCCCGCGCGATCGACCTCAATAATTGGGAATTGGTGGACTTGCTGCTTGATGCCGGAGGCAAGCCCACTATGGAGTTGTATCAGTTTTTTTACCTCGAGTTGGCGGATTCGCTGACCGGAAGCGAGTACCTTGAAGACTTCGACTGGAACGCGTACAGCCGTGTGTTTGAGGAGTATGATCTTGTTCCCCATCGTGACGAGGAGCTTCTTCAGGACGAGTTTGCAAAAGAACGGATTATTGAATTCATGCGTCATGGTGACGCAGAGCTAAAGTCTCTGCTCTTCCTGATCGGTGTAGACCTGATGCTAGAAGGTGAGGCACAGACTTTGGGTACGGAGTGGCTGGAGATAGCGGCCGATATGGGAGCAGAACCAGCGCAATGGCTGCTTGAGAGCGTCGTTCAAAGGGGTGACATCCAAGCAGCGGAAATACTAATTGATGCGGGAGCCAAGGCGGACAATCAAGCATTGATTGTAGCCACGAGAAATGGCGACCCGGTGATGATGGAGTTACTTTTGGACGAAGGTGTTTCGGCGACGATCGAAGTACTAACGAGTGCCGCGCAATCTGAAGACGCAGCAGCGATGCAGGTGCTGCTGGATGAAGGTGCCAAACCGAGCAAAGCGGTACTAATTGCCGCCCTTGAGGCAGGCAGTTACGAAATCGTGGAGCTACTTTTGAATGAAGGTGTGACACCCGGCGGCAAAGCATTGGAGGCCGCCCTTGGAATTTCATCCGTGCTTGAGGAACATATCGCCGAGATGTCAGATGGAGATCCAGAAGACGTTCGGAGATTTAGGGATGCGGCTATCAGTGTGGTCAATTCGGAAAATCGTCTGGCGTTGGTTGAGCTGCTTTTGAATGAAGGTGCTCGGGCAAACAAGGATGTTCTCTTTGTAGCGGCTGTTGGAGGAAGCATCGAGATGGTTGAATTGCTCGTAGAAGCAGGTGCTCGACCGAACAGCGATGCATTAGATATGGCGGCTTTGAACGGGAGCTTCGAGATAATTGAGTTGCTGTTGGAATCGGGCGCCAAACCAAGTGATAGCGCGATACTATTCGCCCTATACGATAAAGAAATCGATGTGAGTCTGATTGAAATTCTGTTGGAAGCAGGTGCCATACCCAACCAGGGGGCACTAGGACAGGCGTATCGAAGTGGGAATCCGGAACTAGTCGAGATGCTGGAAGCTGCTCAATCTCGTTGAAGGGCTTTTTCGCAAATTACAGTCCAATTGTTTAGTGGTCGCAATTGCAATTACAACCGGGGCGCTGCTAAAGGGTTGGCTGCATCGCCTTTTGCAGGAGGTTTGCCGACAAATGCCGGCAATTCCATCTGACCAGAGACTCCGAGGGGAACAATGAGACTCTCAATTGCGTTTCTTCTATTGGTCGCGGCATTCCTGGGTGGATGTGGTACTTCACCGGAGAGTGCGCGCACTGAACTAAGGGAGCAGGGATATGATTTTTCCCGCGAAGGATTCACTGAGGCCGTCGCCGACGATGACAGGGAAGCGGTTGAGTTGTTTATTGCGGCGGGGATCAGCATCAATGCGCGAAATTCGCGCGGAGAAACAGCGATCGCGGTCGCGTCCGCAGAGGGATATACCCACTTGGTACGCCTGCTGGTAGAGGCAGGTGCCAAGCCTGGTGCAGAGGAATTGGAGCGCACTATTGACGAGGGGGATTGGGAACTCTCCGGGATATTACTGGAAGCAGGCGCCAAGCTCACCGAAACGGCTTTGGACAGTGCATTGCAGACATTTGATTACAACGAGTCCGTTGGCAGAGTCGTGCAAATGCTCTCATACGCCGACCGGCGTTTGGCAACCAGGTATCTGGACGTTATTACCGAGCGGTTGGATGAGGAGTACGCTGAAGCGCTTGTAGAAGCGCTGCTGGCTTTGGAGGTCAAGCCCAGCAGGCAGGCGTTGGCGAATGCCACAGAGTTTGGCAATCAGACCGTAGTCACGATGCTTCTTCAGGCTGGCGCCAGGCCGAATGCACAACTCTTAGAGAATGCAGTTGAGGCGGGTGATGCGGACTTGGTGGAAGTTCTCTTGGAGGCAGGCGCGAGACCAAACAGGAAGGCATTGGAGCGTGCAATGGAATCAGGAGATAGTGACCTCGTGGCGCTGCTGACCGATGCGGGCGCAAGAGCCGGCGGTAGTGCGCTAACGCGTGCTGTGGAAAGCGGTGATAAGGAACTCGTGGCGACGCTGCTGGAATCAGGCACCAAGCCGAACGCTCAGGCATTGGAGAGCGCGGTGGAGAATCGCGCTACTGAATTGATTCAGGTTCTGCTGGATGAAGGAGTTGCGCCAAGCAGTAGATCTCTAGAAATAGCGGTTAAGAGCGGTGACAGTCAAACTATCCGTTTGTTACTGGAAGCTGGCGCCGAACCGGACGACGGTGTGCTTGAAAGCGCCATTGCGAATGGCGATCGTGAATTGGTTCGCATTCTGATTGACACGGGATTGAAGCCGGGCAGTAGTACTATCGAGAAGGCTGTCGACGTTGGTGATACGGGGCTTGTTGATATGCTTTTGGAAGCTGGCGCGAAGGCCAGCAGCGCTGCACTTGAGAAGGCCTCTCGCTCAGGCGATCGGAGTATGATCGACAAACTCCTTGCAGCTGGCTCCAAGCCTACCGGTGTACAGGTCTTGCGCGCGGTGCAAGCTGGGGATACGGATCTTGTCAGGCGATTGCTGGCTGCGGGGGCTAAGCCGGGGCCCCAGTCGTTGGCCGAGGTTGTCGCAGGGGATGACAGCGCGCTTGTCGAACTGTTTCTGCAAGCTGGCGCCGAACCGAGCGCGGAGTTGCTTCAGTCCGCCATCGAAGAGAACAATGAGGTGATTGTCAAAATTCTCCTCGGCGCCGGCGCCAAGCCGAGTGACGCACTTCTCGCGTCCTCGGTTTCAAAGGGCAACTCGACGGTTGTAGGACTCTTGCTTGAGGCGGGTGCCAAACCAAGCCGTCAACTCTTAGAGCAAGCAATTCTTGAGCGATACATAGAAGTTGCCCTGGTCTTGCTGGGTGCAGGCGTGGAACCGAGCAGAGAAGCTTTGACGTATGCGGAAACAACAGGCAGCCAGGAGCTAACCGCATCGATACAGGATTCAATGACTACTTGGGTAGCGGCGGTTGAGCAGCGATGGCAAGCGGGGCAGAGCTTTACTGATCAGCTGTCATCGGGAAGAGTAGGGCCAACAATGATTGTGGTCCCGGCTGGGCGGTTTCAAATGGGCTGCAAAGACAAGTTTATTGCGCAGTGGAAATGCAGCGACGACGAACAACCCCCGCACGAAGTCACCTTCCGCGCGCCTTTTGCCGTCTCCAAGTTTGAAATCACTTTTGCAGAGTGGGACGCGTGTGTGGCTGCTGGTAGTTGCAGGAATGATGTTGCGGGAGATCAGGGTTGGGGTCGCGCCAATCGGCCCGCAGTGGCCGTAAGTTGGGAAGATGCGAAGTCGTACGTGGCGTGGTTATCGGATCAAGCAGGTGAGGAATACCGTTTGCCATCTGAGTCGGAGTGGGAATACGTCACCAGAGCGGGTACGGACACGCCGCATAGTTGGAAGACCCAAATATTGCAACTTGAGCCCTATCCGGCGAATTGTCGTGATTGCGAGAATCAATGGGCCGGAAAAAGAACAGCGCCTGTTGGCTCCTTTGAGTCCAATCCATTTGGGCTCCACGACGTTCATGGGAATGTATCGGAATGGGTTGAGGATTGCTGGAACGAGAATTACAGAGGAGCTCCAGTCGACGGAAGTCCTTGGCTTGGTGGTAATTGCCAGTACCGAATGACTCGCGGTGGCAGCTATGCCAATGGACCGCATGCACTCCGATCTGCAAGACGAAACGCGAATCCTATTGGAGAAAGGTATATGAACGTGGGTTTCCGCGTGGCTAGGAAACTCACTCCCTGATAGTGGTCCACACGTCGGTGCGGTAGCGCTTCCCATGGATCAAAAGCTCTTTGGCGGCGCGAATCCAAGGGAATGGTGAAGAAAGTCGCAACTTGCATAAATTCCTGATTAAGTGCCAGAATTGGATCATGAATGAGCCTTCAGTAGTGTGGCTAGTGCACAAGAATCCATCTGACATTTGCAGCTTTTCTAGCGTTGCTTCACGTGTAGCAACTTGCAAAATCAGTTTTACCGTATTTCTAATTTGTGTGTTCGTGTCGATTCTTGGCTACCCGGTGGCATCCTTGGCCCAAGGAGTTTGTGATCGCACGTCCCAAATTCGCGATGAAATTGTCGAGGCGACAGAGCATAACGATTGTGCACTGGTTACCTCTGCCGACTTGGATTCAATAAGAAGCCTAGACCTAAGCGGGGAAGGCATAAGGGAGTTAAGAGCAGGAGATTTTGACGGTCTGAGCAGCCTTCGTTACCTGTATTTGCAGAACAATCAATTGACGATCCTTCCGCCGGGGGTGTTTTCTGGTCTCGCCAACCTGGGCGCGGGCGCGATTAACGCTGCCTCGCTGGATTTGCGGGGGAACCCGCTGACGACTTTGCCGACGGGTGCATTTGATGGCTTGGGTCAGGTTGGTCGTATGGACTGGAATCCAGAGGATCTGGAGACGCTTTCGCCGGGCACTTTTAGCGGACTGCGTAGGTTAACCAGTTTGGACTTAAGTGACGCGAACCTGACCGAATTGCCGTCGGGGGTATTTGACGGTCTGAGCAGCCTTCGTTACCTGTATTTGCACAACAATCAACTGACGACCCTACCGCCGGGGGTGTTTGAGAGTCTAATCAAATTGGAGGTTGTGAATTTGGATGGCAATCCTGGTTTCTAATTCAAATTTGCCATTGCAATCGATCAAATTGGGAATTGCTTCCGTACTTTTTGTGATCTTCCCCCCCATAAACCGGTCCATTCGGGCTGAAGATTTCCCATTGGTCTGGACTTGCCCCCTTCTCTGGGCTACCCGATGCGAGAAAATCTCGGCTTCTTGAGCTCAGGACAGGCATGCTTGTCCTGAGCTTTTGGCCAGCTCGACCGGGGTTTTCTGGCCGATCGAACTGTGCGGGCGAAGCTCATTGTAATCTGCACGCCACGACTCACATTTTGACCGGGCATCGGCAAGGCTCAAGAACCAGGAGGCATTGAGACACTCAGCCCGGAACGATCCGTTGAACGACTCAATGAAGGCGTTATCGGTGGGCTTCCCAGGCCGGGAGAAGTCCAACGTCACGCCGTTCAGATACGCCCACAGATCCAGCGCCTTGCTGACGAACTCGGGGCCCTGGTCCACCCGGATACTGTTGGGCTTGCCTTACGCAGCGGTGACTCGCTCCAGCGTCTCGACCACGTCCCCTCCGCGGTAGCTCTGTCGAACGTCCGTTGCCAAAGCCAAACGGCTGAAAGTGTCGATGATCGTCAAGATCCGGATCCGCCGGCCGTCCACCAACTGGTCCGACATGACGTCCATCGCCCAGACTTCATTCGGCGCGGTAGCCGGACTGCGGTCCTCGCGCAACTTGGCCGATACCTTCCGTTTCGGCGTTTTATTGCGCAATTGAAGGCCCTCTTGGGTGTACAGGCGATAGATCCGCTTGGCGTTCACCGGCCAGCCCTCGCGCTTGAGCAGCACATGAATCCGGCGGTAGCCGTAGCGGACACGAGTCTCGGCAATCGCCCGGATCCGCTTGCGCAAGAAAGCCTGCGACGGACGACAAGATGTGTATTGGTAGCTGGACCGGCCGGCTGCGTATTCCAGATGAAGCCTGCCACTGATTCCATTCGAAAGCTGCCACCCATTCCAGGCGAAGCCTGCCACTGATTCCAGAGCAAAGCTGCCACCCTGGCGGCCTGCTTTGAGGGTTCTTCGGGAGCGTATCGGCGCGGGATGACAAGCCGCTACTCTGCCTCCTTTTTTTCGGGAGGGGAAGATGCCGGCGAAGAGGTTATCCATGCGCAAGATCAGAGAGGTGTTGCGGCTCAAATGGGCCGTGGGGATGAGCAACCGCCGGATCGCGGTGAGTTGCGGCATAGGCCGTCCGACGGTGAGCGAGTATCTGCGGCGGGCCGAGTCGGCGGGTTTGGGCTGGCCTGTGCCTGAGGACATGAGCGATGCCCGTTTGGAGCGGCTGTTGTTTCCGCCGCCGCCGGATCTGCCGGCCTCGGCGCGAGGCATTCCGGATTGGGTTGAGGTTCACCGGCAACTCAAACGCAAGGGTGTGACGCTGTTTTTGCTGTGGCAGGAGTATCGGGCGTCGTGTCCCGACGGCTACCAGTACAGCTGGTTCTGCGAGCGCTATCGCGCTTGGCGGGGCAAGCTCGAAGTGGTCATGCGCCAGGACCACCGTGCCGGCGAGAAGCTGTTCGTGGACTATGCGGGGCAGACCGTCGGGGTCATTGACCGGGCCACGGGCGAGCTTCGCGAGACGCAGGTCTTTGTGGCGGTGTTGGGGGCGTCCAACTACACCTATGCCGAGGCCACCTGGACCCAGGGTCTGCCCGACTGGATCGGCGCTCACACGCGCGCCTTTGCGTTCTTCGGCGGTGCGCCGGAGCTGGTGGTGCCGGACAACCTGCGTTCGGGCGTTCGCAAGGCGCACCGCTACGAGCCGGACATCAATCCCACCTACCAGGACATGGCTTCGCACTATGGCGTGGCGGTTCTGCCGGCGCGGGTTCGCAAGCCCCGCGACAAGACCAAGGTGGAGAGCGGCGTGTTGGTGGTGGAGCGCTGGATGTCAATCGGCATTGAATATTGACCCACCCGAACGGGCTTTTTGGGGGCGGCGTTGGGGTCTTGAGAAGCAGACTTATCGACCCCTTGTGCACCGACCCGCGTGCCTCAAACACATGGGCGGGGCGGTGCACAAGGGGTCGATAAGTCTGGCCGGACCGTCGTGATCGTGGCCGGGCCCGTCCGGATGGGCCGTGGATGGTGTTTTGCCGATCAGGAACGGTTCCTGAACCGCCAACTCTCGTTGCCCGTCTCGATGATGTCGCAATGATGGGTGAGACGGTCGAGCAGGGCCGTGGTCATTTTCGCGTCGCCGAACACACTGGGCCATTCCCCGAAGGCCAGGTTCGTGGTCACCGCGATGGACGTGCGTTCATAGAGCTTGCTGATGAGATGGAACAGCAACTGGCCGCCGGCCTGGGCAAAGGGCAGGTAGCCGAGCTCGTCGAGGATGATCAAATCACGTCGGCCCAGTTGGTTGGCGGTCCGGCCCTGGCGGCCGTCGCGCGCCTCGGCATCGAGGTGATTGACCAGGTCCACGACGTTGTAGCAGCGTGCCCGGGCGCCGTTGCGGATGCAGGCGCGCGCGATGGCCACGCTCAGATGCGTCTTGCCGCTGCCCGTGCCGCCGACCAGCACGAGGTTGCGTTTGTCTTCCAGGAACGCGCCGGTGGCCAGGTCCCGCACCAGCAGTTCGTTGACCGGGCTTGAGGCGAAGTCAAAGTCGGCCAGCTCCTTGACCGTCGGCAGCTTGGCGATGGTCATCTGGTACTTGATCGAACGCGCCTTCTTGTCGGCGATCTCCGCCTGGAGCAACTCGCCGATGACGCGCTGGATCGGGTGACCGCGCTTGATCGCCACGGCCACGATCTCGTCGAACACCGTGCGCATGCCCGACAGACGCAGCGCGCGCATCATGTCCAGTACCTCATGCCGCTCCACGGCGCACCTCCATCAAGCCCTCGTAACGAGCGCAGTCGGCCGTCGGCTCCAGGCGCAACCGCAGAGCCGCCGCTGTCGGGATCGGCGCCGGGGGTGCGGGCTGGCGCCGGCGCGCCAGGATATTGAGCACCACATCGGCGCTGCAGGTCCCTTCGGCCAAGGCTTCGGCACAGGCCGCCTCCACCGCCTCCAGACCGTCCTCCAGCGCCGCACCGAGGATCTTCACCACTTGGCGGTCACCGTCGGCATGACGGCCCAATCGAGCCCGTGCACGCCCCAGCGCGCTCGGCAGTGCCCAGTCCTTGAACGGCGCCCCGTTCCTCAGCGCGCCGGGCTTGCGCTTGAGGATCGGCACGTAATGCCACGGGTTGTACAGCACCTGGTTACGCTCAAAGCAGCGCGGATGCTCCCCCACCGTCTCGCCGTCCTGACGGATCACGATCCGATCGGCGTACGCACACACATCCACCGTGCGGCCCACCGCGCGCGACTCCACGCTGTACTGATTGCGGTCAAAACGCACCAGGCACGTCTTCGATACCGCCGCCTCCACCGCGTGGAACCCGTCGAACGGACCCCGGTAAGCCATCAGATACGGCCGCTCGGCCTCGAACACCTCCCACACCGTCTGGTCCTTGAGGGTGGGATGGCGTCGCCGCTTCGCCTCACGGATGCACTGATCCTCAAGCCACGCATTGATCTCCGCGTAACTGCGCCCGCGCGGGCGCGGCACGAACATACGCCCGCGCACGTGGCCCACCTGGCTGTCCACCTGGCCCTTCTCCCAACCCGCCCCGGGCGTGCAGGCCACAGGCTCAATCAGATGATGCGAACACATCTCCACGAATCGCCGGTTGTAGGCGCGCGCCTTGCCAACGAACACCGTCTGCACCGCCGTCTTCATGTTGTCGTAGATGCCGCGCCGGCATACCCCACCGAAGAACCGGAAGCTGCGCTCGTGCGCCTCAAACACCATCTCCTGGCTTTCCCGAGTGCCTATTCCAGCGAAAGTTACCAACTGTTCCGCGGCAAAGTTACCATTCGTTCCAGGTAAAGTTACCGGCGGTCGGAGCGTAGCGACGCAGTTTGGATATTATGACGGGTCCTACGGCGATCTCCCTCCTTTGGCGTTGGCTTTTCTCATGGATTCTCCCTTCAGGGTGATGCGATAGGCGTTGTGCACGAGCCGATCGAGGATGGCGTCGGCGTGGGTGGGTTCGCCGATCATTTTGTGCCAGTGCTCGACCGGTAACTGACTGGTTACCAGCGTGGATCGGCACTCGTGGCGGTCTTCGAGGATCTCCAGCAGATCCCGGCGCTGAGGGGCGGTGAGTTTAGTAAGTCCCCAATCGTCGATTATCAAGACATCAGTTCGGGCAAGTTTTCTCATCACGTTCGGGTAGCGGCCATCCCCGTGCGCATAGCCGAGCTCATCAAACAACCGTGAGAGGCGATGGTATTGGACGGTGAAGCCGTCGCGGCAGGCTTTATTGCCCAGCGCGCAGGCGATCCACGTCTTGCCCGCACCGGTGGGTCCGGTGAGGAGCAGGTTGAGCCGCCTTTTGATCCATTGTCCGGTAATGAGCCGATTCATCAGCGCCTTGTCCAGTCCCCGCGGATGACGGTAGTCGAGGTCCTCGATCACGGCGGATTGGCGCAGCCGGGCATTGCGCAACCGGGAGTTCAGCCGCCGTTCATCGCGGAAGGTGGCTTCGCGGTCGAGCAGCAGTCCGAGCCGTTCCTCGAAGCTCAACTCCTCGATGTCGGTCATGGCCTGTTGATTCAGCAGGGCCGCGCGCATGCCGGGCAGGCGCAACTCGGCGAGTCGTTCAACGGTGGGGTGATACAGCATGAGGGGGTTCTCCTTGTGGGTCAGTGGTAGTAGTCCGGACCGCGCAGGTTGCGGTGGTCGATGGCGGGAGTTTCGGGGGTGGCCGGTGGCAGGGGTTTGCGGTCCAGGCCGTTTTTCAAGATCGACTCCACGCTCTTGTAGGCGTAGGCGCCGAGTGCCAGGGCGCGCCGGCAGGCGGCCTCCAGGCGCTTGTCGCCGTAGCGTTTGCCCAGCCGCATGAGGCCCAGGCAACTGCGGAAGCCCTGTTGCGGATGAACGCGCGTAGCCAGGATCTGCTGCACCAGCGCGGCGGTGGACACTCCGCTGTTCTCGGCCCAGCGGACCAAGCGTTGCGGCGTCCACTGGGCATAGGCCCGATGCGCCTTGGGCATGTGTTCGGCCACCGTGGTGTGGCCGCCTGGCCGATGCGAGCGTCGGTGACTGGCGACCCGCCGGCCCTTGTGCAACAACTCCACGGCGTGCGCGGTTACCCGCGCATCCAACTGGTGTTTGACCAACGGATAGGGTACGGAGTAATGGTGGCGCTGGATTTCGACGTGGTAATCGATGTGCACCCGCACCTTTTTCCATTCGGCATACTCATAGGGCCGAGGCGGCAACGGCCGCATCGCCGGGCGATCCAGCGACTCAAACAGCGAACGGCGGCAGCCGGGCAACTTCTTGAACGGCCGCGCATTGAGCCGCTCAAGCAATTCCCCGATGGCCTCGTTGAGTTCCCCCAGCGAGAATACCGGGCGGTCGCGCAACCGCGCCAGGATCCAGCGCTCCACCACCAGCACGCCCGCTTCAACTTTCGCTTTATCCCGAGGCCGCGCCGGACGTGCCGGCAGGATCGCCACCCCGTAATGCTCGCCCCACTCCCGATACGTGCGGTGGAGTTGTGGTTCGTAGCGGTGCGCCCGGCGAACGCCCGACTTCAGGTTGTCGGGCACGACAATCTCCGGCGCCGCGCCCAGATAGGCCATCGCCCGCCCATGCGAGCCGATCCAGTCCTCCAGGCGCTGCGACCAGGTCGCCTCCGCATAGGTGTAATTGGAGGCTCCCATCACCGCGACAAAGATCTGCGCGGGCCGAACCTCGCCGGTTTCCCGATCGATCACTCCGGCTGTCTGTCCGGCGTAATCGACGAACAGCTTCTCCCCGGCACGATGATCCTGGCGCATCACCACGTCCAGCCGGCCCAGCCAACGCCGATAACGCGCGCAAAACCCACTGTACTGATAACCGTGCGGGTACGCCGCCTTGTACTCGTCCCACAGCAGCTGCAGCGTCACCCCCTTGCGCTTCATCTCGCGATGCACCGTGGGCCAATCGGGCTCCGGACGCGGAACCCGCGACGGCGGTAGCGGCGGAAACATCCGCCGCTCCAACTCCGTATCGTCCCACTGTGCCGGCAACGGCCACGACAGCCCGCATGCTTCCGCCCGCTGGACATACTTCAACACCGTCGGGTGGGTGAGACCGCAACCGCGCGCGGTAGCCCGCACACTCAGCCCCAACTCCCACCTCAAACGCAAATCTTCTCTGATATGACGCATGGATAACCTCGACCTCGGCATCTGACCGCCTCCCGTATTGGAAAGGCGGCAGAGTACTCAGTCCGTCATCCGCGTCGTGACGCTCCGGGCGGTAACTATCCCCTGGAATCAGCGGTAACTTTCCGCTGGAATAGGTGGTAACTTTCGCGTGGAATACGCAAATTCAGGCCGACCCTGTAATCGAGATCGATTCGGCATCATGGCAGACCATCATTGTAGGCGGCAGAACTTCGTACAGAACCGCGATAGTCAAACTCTCTGACCGCATCCAAGTCGAATGGATCGAAGCGAGATCGATAGATGAGGCAAAGCCCAGGGATTTAGTGGTCAGTTGGCCCGGTACGCTTACCGCGGCGATCGTTAATCCGGCCTCAGGTGACCCTGTGCTGGCTGTCTCGATGTATGCGCAGTGGCTTCGCACGCATACCTTGGCAGCAAGCAACTTAATATTTTCGGACAGCTCCGCTCACCGCGTTATTTCCGACTTGTCCGTTTTCATTGCGAAGGAGGATGGGCATCGCGTTCTGGCCGCCGGCGATTTGAATATCCTGCGCGGTTACGGCGAACATGGCAGCACCTACTGGGCGGCCCGCTACAACACTGTGTTTGATCGGATGGAGGCTATGGGGTTGCCTTGCATCGGTCCGGAATATCCGAACGGCCGCCAGGCCGATCCGTGGCCGGACGAATTGCCGCGGGACAGTCGGAACGTTCCCACATTTCATTCCAACCGCCAATCGCCGGCAACCGCTGCACGCCAATTGGACTACGTCTTCGCCTCTAAGGGACTTGCTGACTCGCTTAAAGTGCGTGCTCTCAACCGGCCGGAGGAGTGGGGGCCGAGCGATCATTGTCGGGTCGAGATTGAACTTGCAGAAGGAAATTGAGCTGACGAAGAATCATGAGGTCGCCGGCAATCAATTGACAGAGCTTGATTCCCGAGTGTGGCACTTCAAAGCTCCGCCGTCGCCTCATGCAACATTTGCGGTAATGGAGATATGCACTTATGAATGAACTTTCGTTCGGTGTCTTGGGAGTAATACTTGGCTGAAGCTTCGGTCTTGCGGGCATATTCCTCGGCGTGCGCTACAGCAAAGTCCAATCTTTTGGCCGGCTGTCCAAACCTGTTTATCTTGGAATTGCATCAGGCTTGATGTTGGGCGTCGTTCTTCCGGCGACCATGCTCAGCGTCCTGCTCCCTGAAGCATCCTGGCTGGCCACACTGAGGTGGGCCACATTGATTGCACTTGCATGGATAGGCGCAATACCGATGTATACCCGCTGGCGAGCATCCAGGAGTTCATAGCCCACGCCAGAATTTTGTCTGATTCTCGAGCCCGCCAGCTTGTAATTCTGAGAATCACGAAACGTAAAGTGTGACCCCGAGAGGACACTTCCAAGCCTCTCAGATACTTGGATGACGCAGGCGAAAAGAGCTCGGCAGGCTACCTGCTAAATAGAATTCGCACACCCAAAGCGCCGAGCACAGCCGCGGCGGCGCGATCAATATAGGTTTTTGCCCGCATGTAACGCTTCTGGACGGCTTGCGTGCTCATACCGAAGGCGAGTGCCGTATAGAAAGCGATTTCCACCAGGAAGTGGTTGGCGACGATGACGATGCTGTCGGCCAAGCCTGGTCCCGCCGGGAAAACGGTGACCAAAACAGCGGCGGCGAACAGCACGGATTTCGGATTGAAGAGATTCACCAGAAATCCCTGCCGGAATGCGCGCCCGGTCGGCTCGATTACGGCCTTGGCAGGGACGCCGGCACTCCTCCACATCCTCTACGCGAGGTACAGAAGATAAGCAGCCCCTGCAGCTTTGGCCCCGACATACAAGAAGGGGAACAACTCGAAGACCACGCCAAAACCGAGGAGCGCCATCATCGTCCAGATTGCGGCCATCAGACCGAGTCCAG
Source organism: Candidatus Foliamicus sp. (assembly GCA_965261845.1). Lineage (GTDB taxonomy): Bacteria > Pseudomonadota > Gammaproteobacteria > Steroidobacterales > Foliamicaceae > Foliamicus. The sequence goes on from OZ253475.1 coordinate 75,397, forward strand.
CGCCAACCGCGATTCCGGCAGTGCGTCGCGCGCTCAACGACGTTTGGGTCGCCATCAGCATCGCCGGTCCGGGGCTCGCAATAGCGACAATCAGGACAACGTTGAATGTTGCGAGTTGGGCCCAGGTCATGCTCTACCTGCTTGGCTTGTCACAATTGCACTACGCCCAAACCGAGAGCTCGCGAAATCTTGGCTCCTGTGTCCCAATGTCACGCGCCTCCGGTATCCGCGAGACTATTCCAATCGCCTTCTTGACCGCTCCTCGAGACTCATATTGACAGTTCAACAAGCAATCAACTGAAATGAACCCGCAGACGAAGAAACTCCCTAGGTAACCCATGACGAGCGGCCCAAATCGACATTACATTCCGCAGTTCCTACAACGTGCTTTCGCCATTCCGAGTAAGGCTCCAAAAGGCAGAAGGGAAATCTGGAAATTTGAAACAGGCAAACAGCCAGAGAGGCGGCTAATCAAGAACACCGGTTCTGGGCGCTTTTTCTACTCGGATTTAACGGATAATCTGATTACAAAGTTGGAAGAGCGCCCAGTAGCGATGTTGGCTGAAATCCGTGGCAAGGCTCCGGGCGAGTCAGTCAAGGCAGAAGCAGCCGCTGCGATTGTGTCGCACCTCTCAGGTCGTACAGCACATATTCGGGAGACACTAAGGGACATTCTTGCTCGTAGCCTGCACGAAGCCAAGTCGTCGCTGACCAAGCCAAGCCACATTGCGGCGATTTTCGGCGTAAATGCCGACGTGCCCACGGATCAGTTCCGTGAGCTAGTAACGGATTCAATGGTTCAAGATCCACGGATAGCAGCCCTCGGCATTCCTCCACGCATTTTCGAGCGACATGCCTTTTTCCTATTCAAGGAAAACTCGGAATTCGTTTGGGGGCCAAGCTTAGATCTTGATTCCATGTTTAGGGCAATTGACGAACTTCAGTCGGAACTTGCCGGGAATGTCCGCGACAGTCACGACAAGGCGCTCGGTGAAATTTCTAGTCCCACAGAACACGAGGTTTTTCTTCAGACATTGGACTGGGGCATGCTGTTCGCTCCAGAGCATGGCGCCGTTCTTCCGGACTGCGTCACAGTAGCGATTGACCAGGAAGGTAACGCAAGCAGCTACATGTTTGTCGGACATGAACGCCTGGGCGCAGTATTCATGCCCGTTACGCCCGAAAAAGTCTTGGTCGGAAGAAAGGACGGATTCGTTGTGCCAAACGATTTCAATTTCAACACGGCAGCCGCTCAATTCAGCCACAGCTTTTTTCTTTCGCCTCGCAATGACGACGACACTGCGCGGCTGCAATCCATGATCGGCGAGCAACTCCAAGTTGCGCTCAAAGAGAATCTTGAGGCTGCAATTGCTAGGAGGCTAGGAAAGAGCGTTAGCAAACCACTTCAACATGAACACGGAACCGACAGGAGCTCAGTCGCGTGGGCTAGTACTGCTCCCACGGCGTACGATCTGCGCTTTGAGGGCTGCAACGACGAAAAGGAGGCGCAGCGTATCCGGGGGCCGATCAGCGACATGGTTGCTGGATTTGCAAGAATTTACGACATCGAACGCCTCGATGGAATCACGATTGCAAGCGACTACCGGGGGATGATCCAGAGTTTGGATCAAATTACCGCCAACACCGCTCCAATTGAGACTGTTTCAGAGAAAGCGGGCGTGGGGTTTGGCAAGACGATGTTGATCACGGGATTGGACGTACTCAAGGTTCGAATTCTGGTGTCCAATTCCGTGTCAGAGGCACTGATCTCAGACAGCCGTGATAAGGCAAGTTGGGGGGCTCACGTTCTGGCAAAACAATTGGCATCTGTTGCCTGGATCGGAATGGCTGATAAGCGCATTCCGGGCGGCTTGCAGGCTCCTGTAGAAGGCCAGATTGATGGCTGGCTTTACGGAAATGTTCACGGCTCAATAAAGGGTTATGCCACGTCTCAAATGGCGGCTAAATTCGGTAACGGCCAAGAAATCGCAAATGGACTACGCGAGTTGCTGGTAGAGGGTCTAAATGGCATGGAGACGAAGGTCTTGCAGGCAAGGCGAGAATACGGACGGCATGGAGACATGGACAAACTTCTCTCTTCTGTGCTGCCCATAATCCAGAACGTGTTGACGTTTGCCGCAAGGCTACTTGGCCACTGTTCAACCACCAATGAAACCCCATTTGACGAATTCGGCCTACTGAAGAGCGCCTTAGAAAAGGGGAGGCTCACGAATTGGTTTGACTGGTATCAAGACCATCATGAGCGCTTTAGCCGAAGAATGGGTCATTGGGAATCCTTCGACGATTTTCTTGCCTTCAACATCCACGTAGAAAGGTTGCTTCTTGCAGCGGGGTTATTTCCGTGGGAAGCGTCAGACGGCGTGAGGATCGAGGTTCCGGGTGAGGCCCCGGGCCAGACGCCCAGTGCCCTATACATGATGTGGCAAGGTTGGAGGAAAGGTATCCTTAGCAACTTCGCGGCAGATTGATCCTTCCACATCCAGGGTGGCTCGGGTCGACGGGAACGGTCAATCATCACCAATCTCCTCAAAACGGCCTCGGATACGGTCCATCATTGCACTGATCTGAGCGGCACGCTTTTCCTTATCCATTCCTTCTTCCTCGATTCAATAGATGTGATCGTGCACGCCTGGGATGCTGTCTATCAGATTGTCGACCACGTTATCTCTGGTACGGAATCTTTGGAACGTCTGAACTCTGAAGGCGTCAGTTGTCGACGGTTTTTCAGACCTGAAGAAGATCTCTGATTTGGAGTAGACCTGAACACTATAGTTGACCCATTCGACCTCTTCGCTAGTAAGCGTCTTGCAGACGAGACGTGGGTCCACTCTCCAACGTCTGGGCATGACGTAGATCACAGCTATCTTGGGGGTCACAGGCACAATCATCCGAGGTGACGGCATGCCTTGAACTGGTGATCTGACGTTGTGGTGGAACCCGTCCCCGAAGATGAACTCTCGTCTCTTTGACAAGAGTATGGCGAACTTTCCTTCTCCTGCTCGTTCAGAGAGTCTCTCTTGATCATCACGTATGTTGACTCCGACAAGATTGTCGATCTCCCATGATGGGATGTTGGGGTCGTCTCTGCCATGGGTCACCATAGAAGCTGCCGACTCCCGGTTCGATGGGCTCCGCACAGCCAGAGAGATCAGGCACACTGCCAAGTCACGAAGATTCTGCTGAGTAGCTCCGATTTCCGTATAGCGGTATCGCTCTCCCTTGGGACGCCGATCTGACGTCGCTCCGACGTCTTTGAGCCATTGAATCACTCCGGGGAACGTCGCGTCCGCTTGTGAGAACTCTCCTTCGAAGTCCTGATCCCAATACGTACGACTGTCTCTATCGAGGCGGATTAAGTGGGCGTTCCGAATAGAACCCAGGCTACTCGGGGACACTCGGCGGACTGAGCCGTCCGGAGTAAGTCTTCCAACCCTCCCGTCACGGCCAACCCAGTGTTTTGATACACACTTTGGCCACCAATGATGCCTGGCCGACTTCAATCGACGCTGTGCCGTGAGAGTCATGCTGATTACGGAACTCCACCTGTTGCGAGATTCCACCCTAGTGGAGTGGCTATTTCAGCCAAAGTTACCATCGGATGGAGTATTTTGGGCCAGTCCGATAGCTTGACACCGTAGACAGTGGAGGGGCCGTGCCAGAGGTAGGTATGGTTGGCAACCAAAATACCGCATGCAAACCGACAACGCCCAAGTGGCGGACGACAGTCGACCGATTGAAGACTATTTTCCCCGGATATGATGAACCAGCCGAAACTGCCCAGATCGAGAATTGACTAAGCGCGAGAAACTAGAGTGGGTGTATTGGTTGCGAATGGCAGGGGGTTCCCTCGCCGCAGCATCCCAAATGGTTTGGCAGAGTTCCGACGAAGCAAATGAGCAACGCGCGCTCTTTGACAGAGTGGCCGGGTTTCCCGTGTATGGCGAGTGGATTTGGCGGAGTTCAATCACATGGACAGCAGCTGCGATATTGGGGCTTTCCGTAGAACAGAGCATGAAGGCCATTGTGATTTATCGCGGCAGACGTCCGCCGAAGAAGCACAATCTTAAGGTTCTTTGGGGCAGGCTCGAAGAGGAAGACCGAAACGGAATTGAACGCGAACTAGAGCGCGTAAGGGAACGGACCAAAACTACCAGACTTGGAAAATGGAGTTTGCAAGGAGGTGCAGACGCCATTGTGCGTGCCCATGAGGGAACATTCGAGATGGCGCGTTACTATCTTGAAGAGCGGCCGGGCCAAGCGCCCGTGGAACTGAAACACAACATCGAGCTTTGGCAACTTGCGTTCGCCGTGTTTCTCTACGGGCAACGCAATCTATTTGTGCCTTCTGGATTCGCCGAGGAGAGCCGGGCGCACATCATATAGACCCCGTTCCTCAATAAATTCCGCAGGCACGACCGGTCCGCGCACGCAAAACAATCGACGTGGACTAGGCAGGACGAAAGGGTGGCTTGCCAAGGCTCCGGTAGCGCTCGAGAGCAAGTCCGGCCTTGCTCGCAGGCACACGACCGGCAACCATCTTGAACGCACTGCTCAGGCCCCACGCATATTCCAAATCGATAATCGCTTCTCCCGACGACTCTATGGTCCTCCTCACGGGAATCTTGTTGCGGTTGGCAAGCTCCACCAATTCGTGGATCCCGCTGCTGTCGGAAATTACGATGGGTGCGCAGCACTCGATTGCCCGTCCCATCATGAGCATTGCCAGCCTATCCGCATCAGTGGGAAGTCGCTCCCAGTGGTTCCAGATGACTGGGGTGGCGTTCGCCTGCTTCGCGCAATCCAGGACACGAAAACACGCGGCCGCATCCAAAATCCGCTCCCCGCGGATCACCCCGACGTATACCGGCCCGTCAACCGTATCGACAACCTGGCCGTCACAGATCGCTTTCCAGCGCGAACTTGCCAGGATCGAGGGGCGTCCGGCCCGTAATGCAGCACGTACGGGCTTTTGAGCTATTCCCTTACGGATGCGCTTAGGCTTAATCGCGCGCGGCAGCCTCGACCAATCGAGCGCTTCGCCGGCTTGGGCCATTTCGAGGTCGACCATGTAGATGTTGCCCGCTTCCCTGCACTCGGAAACAGGTCGTGCGACCTCGCGACCCGCTTGCCGTGCCCAGAGTTCACGACCATCGGGAGAAAACGCAAACGGATGGGTTCTTGACCTTTTCGTCGCGTTATCGTGCAGCGTGCAGAGAGCAAAGAACCGGTTCTCGACCGCCCGAAGCCGCAGCACCGATGACCACTTGATGCCGACAACATTGTCAAAGCTCGGATTTACCCACAACCGCGCGCCCCGCTTGGCAAGATAGCGAGGAAGCAATCCGAGATAGTGATCGTGACAAATGGTCGCGCCCACGCGCACATCGTTGAGTTCGAAGGTGGGAAGCGCGGCGCACGCTTCCCAGTTGGGCCGCTCGAACGCGACCGCGTCCGCGGTGGAATGCTTCACATAGATACGCCTCGGGCCCAAGCCGTCGGGATCAAAACGAAGTAGAACTTGCCAGTCCCGGCCAGTGGCGTCGAGGCCACTGTCAATCGCACCCACCAGCAATGGGGCACCCAGGTCCAACGCCAGTTGCGACAACAGCCTTTTTCGCCCTTTATCGGACGAGCGAATGTACCCTTCTGGGAAAAGCACGAGATCGACACCTTCTCGGGCGAAAGCGGCGACGCCGGGAATGATTGGCTCTTGCGCACCGGCGCCACTCGGAGGAATTCCGCCCGAGGATTTCCGGTAGGTTTTTGGAAACACCATCGCCACCCGCAAGGCGGACTTCGACTGACCCGCGGCGGATCGCATCTTCTCCCCGGGCCGACTGGCCGGCAAGCTTGCCTCATCAATCCGATGCAAGAACCGTTTGCGGTCCTCCCGGCTATCGGGATCAAGCGAGCACCAAACCATGTCGCGGGCATAGAGCCTGACCGTCGGTTCCAGTCCCCTTAGGAGCGGGACGAGATCCCTTAGCGTGTCGTACCAAGCGCGTTGCTCATCGCGGAACGGAGGGTTGTTGTCCTTCGCATCATGATGTTCGCAAAGCGCCATCCATCGTCCCACGGAGAACCCCGTCGATTGCCGGCCCCCGTACATCGAGAGCGCAAGAGCCCGCGCTTTCGTGAAGTGTTGGCTTTCATCGAACTCGACGATGAACCCAGGCTCGGGAACCCAGAAGTCGCATGGCGCGAGCACTTCGCTGCGCACGAAATCGCTGACCCCAAATCCCCGGAACGACTTGAGCGCCTCAGCAACGCTGCGAAGCGTGGAACCGATGGCCGAGTCTGTGTACGAAGCGAGAACGCTCGGCCAGCGAAACCTGTGGTTGGGCAGGCAAGTGCCGTAAATGCGCTCCAGCAATTCCTGGACGCGCTTCTTGCACTCGGGACATCGTTCCGGATGCCGTGTCGATACACTCGTCTTTCTCTTGCGACGTGTTTCCGGTGCACGAGGTGGCGGTTTTCTGCCGGCAAATTCAACGCTTCCCCCGCAGTTGCACTCAACGACGACGAACCCCCGACTCCCAAGAAAATCGTTGGACTCCGCGCCCCCGGAGAACCGGTCCGAACGCAGGAGCGTGCCCGTAGCGGCCCGATGCGCCAGCGCGATCACGTACTTGGGAGGAACATGCCTGCCATTCGCTACAAGGCAGTAGCCCCGGCTCCGTCTTCGCGAGGGAATTCCCTCGCGGTCGATGCGCCTTGTGGCTTCCAGAATATGCGCACTCGTGATGAATCCTGGGATCATGTGGTTTTCGGGTTCCGCTTGGCGATCGGTGATGATACTGATTCGTCGAATTCTCCACCGAAGTGGTCGTGACGCCCAAGAGCTGAATTCTCGATGCTCTTGTTCCCGATACTTGACCTGGCGCTACGGGTGGGATACGCACGGGTTGTTCCTACATGCGAAGTAGGCCAGAATCGCGTTCAAATCCGACAAGGGCATCAGACGCGAGGCGTGATAGTTACTTGCCAGCGCTTCTGCCCCTGGAAGACCTGAGGTGGGTCACTTGCCGCACCCACCCGCCAACAGGAGGACAAAGGACATCGGTGGGCCACAGTACTAGCAGCAGCCCGATCATCCCCATCTCGGCACGAGAGGCGTCTCTCCGACGAAAAGTTCGACGCCAACTCCGCTCGCTCGGCTTCCAGAGGTCTGACGACGGCGCCCTCGAAATAGACGCCAAAAATAAGAACCTGATTCGCAGCTTGCATGCGCCCCAACGAAAGGACCGGCTCACTGCTAACGCCCATTTTCTTTCCCGATGCACTCCCAAGTTGCTGCGATACTTCGCCTCCGGACGCGAGGTCAGTCCCTCTGCCATCCAACCGGAGCTCGAACGAGTCTATGCCGGAACCTGGCAGGCAGACTTGTTTCGGCTGGCCTCCCTCACTTGGTCCGTACCCGTATCCAACGGCTTCGGTCGGCGTCTCCGGTATGTCGTCTGGGATGCCCACAACGAGAAGCTCTTGGGCCTGATCGCGATAGGCGATCCCGTCTTCAATCTCTCGGTCCGCGACAAGCTCATTGGTTGGGACGCCAACGACCGTCGCGAACGTCTAGTCAACGTCATGGATGCGTACGTGCTTGGAGCGCTTCCGCCTTACAACATGCTGCTGGGCGGAAAGATGGTCGCTTGCCTCGTCCGCTCACGACAAGTCTACAATCAGTTCACGCGCTCCTACGGCAACGCCATCGGTATCATATCCGGAAAGGCTAAGAATCCTCGCCTTCTGGCGGTCACTACTTCGTCATCAATGGGGCGATCCTCCGTCTACAACCGCTTGAAACTGGGCGGCCTACGTTATTTTGACCCCATCGGATACACGCGCGGTTGGGGGCACTTTCACATCTCCGACGATCTCTTTATCGAGTTACGCGGCTACCTGCGCATCATTGGCCACCAATATGCGGATCAGCACCGTTTCGGACAGGGTCCAAACTGGCGCCTTCGAACTACCCGCGCCGCGCTGAAGGCTCTCGGTTTCAGAGACAACCTACTACGTCACGGTATCCGTCGCGAGGTATTCATCAGCAACCTCGCTTCCAACGCCGCCACAATCCTACGCACGGGCAAGGGGCGACCGGACCTCTCATCCTTACTCTCCGCGCGGGAAGTCGCCGAACTTGCAGTGGACCGGTGGATACTCCCGCGCGCTAGACGACGTCCCGACTACCGTACTTGGAAGAGGTCCCATGTCGTCCAGTTGCTCAGTAACACTATCAAGATCGACTCGTGCCGAACCGCGTCCCGGTGAACCGGTCCCCAAAAAACGAATAACGCGATGGACCAAGACGCCGCTACTCTAAATGACTATCAAGACCGCCTCCACACACACTTCGGTTCACTCGCGAGCGCTCGGAGGCGCTCGGGCTTTCCCATCTTCGCCCTCGAACATGGCCTAAGCCCCAAGGTACTCCACCGCATCAATGTCATGCTTCGTGACCGCCAAAGGGCTCGCCAACCCGTGGCAACCCACTGGCTGCTATGGGCCGTCTACGCCAGCGAGGCGGGATACGGCTACGCGGGAGACGAATACTGGCCCTCCTTCGAGAAGCAGACTCCCAATTGGCAGTTCCATGATCGACCCAAGATCAAAAACTGCCTCGTGCGATTCCAGAAATCGTACAAGGGCGTTGTACCTTCCGGCCCCTGGGCAGAACACTTCACCATCATTGCCTGGCCAATCACCCATGCACTTCTGCCCAAATATCTTCAACGCCAATTCGCCAAGCTGCTGTATGACCTACGGTTCCGTCTGGCCTCGGCCTCCGCACTCGACGCAGGTGCGATCGGCCAACTTCTCAGCGCACATGCGTCCCATACCTCCACACGCGTCCAAGAGTTCCTCGAGCAGGAGGAATTGACCGGTCAAATTGTCGCTGCGCTTTTGCGCGGAGAATCCGTCGACACGGAGGAACTGATCCACGCTCAAACGCTCACGCGCGTGGTCGAAGATCTCGAACGCGTGCGCAGTTCCCGCGAGTGGCTCAAGGAAACCAGGCGGGTCGTCTCTGATCGATTCAAGGGCATCGGGCGCGGGATCTATCCCGCCTCCACTGTCACCCGCACACGGTCGGAGCAGACTCTTCCACCCGACGTCAAGCGCTTTGTTATCCGCCCAGACCTTTTCCTTCGTCATGCAAGAGCCGGCAACTGGTCCGTTGTCCTCCAGTTAAAGTCGTTGCGCCCAATTGCCGCCGACAGCCCGCAGTTGCGTGCGTTCCTCGACACCACCCGATGCCGTCTGAGCGGTGCCACCGACTGGAAGCCGACGGGATGGCTCCTCTCCAGCGATCGCAAGGGTGCACTGAAGCGTTGGCCGGAAGAGAGCAATCCACTTATCCAGTTCGAACAACCAAATCCCCTAATGGATCATCTTCTTCAGTCCGAGTACCGACTTCAGCCCGGCACAGTCTGGCTCTTTCGCATTGGCAGCGACGGCATCGCGCGACACATCGAGTCGCGTACCGTAAGACCAGCACACGACTACATTGTCGTCACTGACAGCACCATCCCTCCCAAACTGTCGGGAGCGTTTTCATGCACGCTTCAGTGCGAGGGCGTCCGGGCCTTCCGGCTTTCGATTCCCGAACATGTTCCAGCGGAGACAACCGCACGCCTAAAACAATCGGGACTCCATGTGGCACGCACGATTCGCGTGTGGCCGGCCGGTTTGCCGGGACGAGGCTGGGACGGGTATGGAAGCACAGAATGGCTGACCACCGAGTCTCCCTGCTTCGGCATCGCACCAGACCACCCGGTCAACGCGCTTACCTTTCGATTGAACGGCGGTCTTGAGCGGGTTCTTGCTACGCCTCCCCATGGCGCTCCGATGTTCGTACGACTGCAACCTCTGCCGGCTGGCAATCACACGCTGATTGTCGAAGCACATCGCAGTCCGGACCTAGATGATGCCGTTTCCACGCCACCCGCAAAGGGCTTTGCACGGCTCGCAGTCCGCGAACCGGAGCCCTGGCTCTCCGGCGTCGCCTCCCACGCGGGTCTAATCGTCACCACCGATCCCTACGACGCCAACCTCGATCTATTCTGGCGCAATGAGCTGAACATCTCGGTTACCGGTCCCGCTGACTTTGCGGTGAGCCTCCACATAACCCTGCACGCCGCAGACGGCCGCAAGATCCTCTCCGAATCCGTGGGGCCACCCATGGACTTACCCATCACTCCCGACTCATGGCGTCGGGCCTTTGCAAAATTCGTGGACAACCAAAACCGTGCCTGGAAGTACCTCGAAGCTGCGAGTTGCACACTTGAAATCAACGGCGATTCCCTCGGTATATCTTCCCTCACGTTTGACCACGCCCCCTCACCGCTGCGCTGGCTGATGAACTCTCAACGACGTCAGACCGTCGTTCGCCTTGTTGACGATACCGGTCAGCACGATTCCGCTCCCGACATCACGTTTTACAGCATGGAGCGTCCTCTAAACGCCACTCCTTGGAATCCCGAAAAAGCTAGGGCAGGCAAAACCGTCCCGCCACCCGGCGGACTCTTTTTTGCCCGTCTTCCCCCTTTTGCCGACGCCGCTGTTATCAGCGCACCACCACAACGTATAGGTTTCCAAGACTTGGGGGTAGTGCCCGATGTCCATGTACCGGAAAGCCCAACGGCAATACAGGACGCGTTCAGACTGCTGCAGATCTGGCACGACGCCAGACAGGCGGGCTTTCTCGCTGATTTCAAACAGCGAAAAGTTACGCGCGGCATCGTCGACGCGATCTTCGCAGCCATCTGTGGCAAGAAATGGGCCGAAGCCGAGGAGGATTTGGCCGACCGGCCAACGTCCCCTACTGCCCTTCAAGCGCTCGTGGCGCGTGTGGACAAACGCACCCATTTCGGTCGGCAACTGAGCGAGCAGTCGCTCGCCGACGACGCTGAACCTGTCGTGGTGACCAATTTCGCTGCCCTTGCCGTAGGCCACGGGGTATCCCACGACCGGGATTTGTGCTCATTCGCGCTCCGTTTCGCCAGCCACCCCTTCGACATCCTCTCCGATCCTCTCCTGAACGACCGAATCGTCCTGCTCGCGCAAAGTCCAGCGCTCTTGCGTGGTGCCCGTTTGTTGTCTCTTCTCCGCCAGCACCACTGTGACCCCCCAGTGGCAAGGCCATCGGTGAGCACACAAGCATGATCGTCAGTATCTCCGCAAGAGAAGTTCTCACTACATGCCGGCAAACGTTGAACATACCTGGTGGCAAAGATGCCGGACTCGACGAGCCGATGCTGGCAGCTCTCGCAAGACGTAGCGCCGGCGTCCACTGCCCGTGCTCTCTCGCCACGCTTCGAACATCGCTACTCGAGTGTACGCAAGCCTTGCCAAACAACTACGACTCGCTGCCCGACGCGGTTGACGGTGTCATCGAAGCTCTCATCGTCAGCGGCGATCTGCTAGAACTCAACGATGTCATCACTGAAGATTCCGACATCCCGCGGACCTCGGTCTTCGCAGCACCGCCCGGCTTTGTTCTGCGCCCCAGCGGCTCTGCATTTCTCTTCGGCGTCGTGCCGGACCAGGACACTTTCCTCCCGTCGACGCTGGCCAGCCGCCTACGCCATCGTGGCTTTACACGATTGCTGGAACCCCAGCCCGGCGTAGATCTCGCCAACGAACTACAGGAACAGGGGTTACAACAACTGTCCGAACCCGCGTGGCTCCGAAGCCCGCGGCCCGAAAAACCCGCTGCCATGGTCGATCGGTACCAACGCCTTCTCGCTAACGAATTATCGGTCACCGCAATTCCCGACCTTCAGGTTCTCGATTCAGCGCGCCCTGTGACCTACTATCGCGGTCGATGGGTTGACCCCTCCACCCAGGATGGCGTGTTCGTCTCACGGAGGCCCCAGGAGTTCGGTGCCCCGATCTGGTGCATCGTCGAACTGCGAGCCGGCAAGCCCGTCCGTTTTCTCGACCTGCCGCTTCCCCACACTCGCTGGCGCGCATGCGACTCCGCCTGGCACCTCCAAATGGCCATCGACCATTGCCGGGGCACACCACAGCGCTACCGCCGTCGAACCGACAGCGACGCCGTTCGCTTCGACTTCTTTTCACCGCTCCCCCAATGGTCCCAGCGCCGCCTCATGATTCTCGGCAGGCTAGTGCCCCGCGACAAGTCTCTGTTTTCTTACGTCGTCCCGGCACAGGAAGCAGACACGGAAGAGATGTTCCTGCAACAACATTTGTGGCTGTCGCGAGCTGAAACCCATACGTAAGGCGAACTGCCCATGCAAACTATCCAGCAATCCATAGATCAACTCCATGGCGCGTTGAGCGACTACATCGAAGCCACTTACCACATCAGCGCCAAGTCCCTGATCGAGCGTCGCAAGAAACTCTTGGACATCGCTGGGGTCATCCACCAAGTTCCCTATCTGGAGTCCACGCCCCGTTATGAAACTGGCAAGACCTTCTCAGAAATGCCCGGGCTCGATCCCGCAGCACTACAGGCCTTCAACGCCGTCTCCCAGGCACAAGGCGATCTGCCCAAGCTCATCTATGACCCGCCGTACATGCATCAATCCGAAGCGGTTCGGTTCAGCCTGATCGACCGACGCAATCTCGTCATCATGACCGGCACAGGCTCGGGTAAGACCGAGTCGTTCCTCCTTCCCATCCTCGGAAAGCTCGCACGGGAAGCCAGCACACGCCCGGAAAACTTTGCAACCCAACCGGGAATGCGCGCACTCATCCTGTATCCGATGAACGCACTGGTTAATGATCAATTGGGCCGCATGCGCGGGCTCTTCGGCGATCCCAGGCTGATTTCACTCTTCAACACGTGGGCCGGGCGACCGCCCCGTTTCGCTCGGTACACAAGCCGCACGCCATATGCGGGGGTGCGAACGCCGCGCAAGGACTCCGCAAAGTTCAAGCCCTTTGAAGAATTCTACGTCGACATCGAGCGGTCGGCGCGTGATCCGAGTGCTGAAGACCACGTCGAGGCGCACAAGCTATGGCAAGCCCTCAAGGGTCGCGGCAAGTGGCCGGCGAAACCGGACCTGCGCGCCTGGCATGGCGAGAAGGGCAGCAGATGGCGGGACCCAAGAACGGGTAACTTTATCAGGGCTGTCACCCTGCCCGACGACACCGAACTGCTCACCCGGCACGAAGTCCAGTGCGCCCCCCCCGATCTCCTCATTACCAACTACTCCATGCTCGAGTACATGATGATGCGCCCGATCGAGCGTCCCGTATTCGACTTGACGAAGGCGTTCCTCAAACATAATCCCGACGAGGACTTCCTTGTCGTACTCGACGAGGCGCACCTCTACAGAGGAGCCGCCGGGGCTGAGGTGAGCCTCCTGCTACGCCGCCTGCGCGACCGCCTCGATCTTCCGGCGGACCGGCTCCGCGTCATCTGCGCCACTGCAAGCTTTAGGGACCGCGACTACGCCCCGGAGTTTGGCGCGCAACTGTCCGGCCTTTCCGCCGATACTTTCCTCCCCATCGAGGGATCACTCGATCTCCGACCATACGACGGCCGTGGTTCCATCGAGGATGCGAACCTCCTCGCCAGTATTGACCTTCAGCGGTATTACGACGCGCAAACCGGTACGGAGCGGCATTCGCTCATCAAGCCCATCGTCGACAACCGGCAAACGGCCGACGACCCCAATCCGGAGCGAGCCCTACACCACGCGCTCGCCGAATACCCTCCCATGGGCCGCATCATCAATATGACAATGCAGCAGGCCATACCCCTCTCCGAATTGGGCCAACTCCTGTTTCCGGACGCCGAACCTCGGATCGCGGACCGCGCCGTCAATACGCTGATGGCACTTGGCAGCGCCGCGCGTCTGAATCCGAAGACCCCTGGACTCCTTCCTTGCCGCATCCACAGCTTTTTCCGCGGCCTCGCTGGGTTATGGGTCTGCATGGACCCTGCGTGCAGCAGCCTACACGAGTCCGAACAGGACGGCATCTGTGGCACCCTGTTCAGCCAGCCGCGCGAGGCCTGTCACTGTGGCGCCCGCGTTCTCGAACTGTACACTTGCCGCAACTGCGGCACCGCGTACGCGAGGGCCTATACCGACGATGTCGACTGCCCATCGGCGCTCTGGTCGGAACCCGGCGCCAGCCTTCGAATGGCCGAAGGAGAAACTAGCCCGCTCGATCCACTCGATCTCCTAATTGAGACACCTGCGTCAGAGGAGGCAGCCGAGCCCGCCGACTACGATCTCGAGACGGGCCGCCTCAATCCGCCATCCATGGGGCCTCGCATGCGCCGCGTGTACCTCCGCAACGATCGCCTTTCCGATTCCATAGACGAGGAGGACGACGCGACCAGTCAAGTCCGCGCCTCGTTAGGCCAGTTCGCCCCCTGCGCCGTCTGTGGAAAGACGGCACGCTTCGGAAAGTCCTACGTCCAGGATCACCAGACCAAGGGCGATCAGCCGTTTCAGGCGCTCGTGGCCAGACAGCTGCAAATCCAGCCTCCATCCCACACAGCACCGACTCCCTTCGCGCCGTTGCGGGGCCGGAAGGTGCTGACGTTCTCAGACTCGCGTCAAGTCGCGGCGCGCCTCGCGCCCAATCTGCAAATGTACTCTGTCCGCGACTCGCTACGACCGCTCATTGCCTGGGGCTACAAGCAGCTTCAGGCCGTCCCCGTCCTTCAGCCCAACATCAACCTCAACGACCTCTACTTGGCGGTTCTTCTCGCCGCCCGGGTACTCCACGTACGTCTGCGCCCGGAAATGAAGGGCGGGGAGAGCTTCAACGCAGACCAAATCGTCCAAAACGCGATCGACAGCGGTCAAACCGACACCGACTCCGGGCTGGCCGGACTGTGCATGCAGATTAGATCAGAACGGCCGCCCGAAGCGCTGCTCGAACAGATTGTAACCACGGTACAAGACCGCTTTCTCGGATTCGAGGCGCTAGCCTTGGCCTCCCTCGCCGAACGCGGAAACCTAACGACGGCGCTATATGACCTCCCCACGATCCCCGGAATCGCCGAAACGCCCGAGACAAAGGCGGAACTTGCCCGCGCGTGGTTGCGCTGCTGGCAGGGTTACGGTTTCTGGCTCGGCGCGATGCCGCCCGTCTGGGGCCAGCGCCCACGTTCCCAAGGCATCAGCGTCCGCGCAAGAAAAGGCAGGTTCAAGGCCATGAATACCGTCCTTGCCGATCGCGCAGCGCGCAAGATATTCGCGGACCAGTGGTCGCCCAAGTTGCTGAAACAGTTCACCGAAGTCACCCGCACAAACTTCAGACGACTGCGAGGCAACGACCTGACCTTGGCATTTGAAGGCAGATGGGTTCGCTGCGGTAGCTGTAAGTCCGTGCACCGGCCCGTTGCGACAATACCCCACTGTATAGACTGCGGCAGCACTCACATTGGGCTACTGGATCCCGCCAGCGACCCCGTCTTCCTGGCTCGCAAGGGGTTCTATCGAAATCCCGTCACCGATGCCCTCGCTGAACCTCCCAAGCCTCCGCTCGCACTTGTCGCTGCTGAGCACACCGCCCAGTTAAACGCCCCCCAGAACGAGGATGTTTTCTCGAAGGCGGAAGAGAATGAACTACTCTTCCAGGACATCGCCCTGGGGACACGTGCCGACTCGTCCACCGCCATCGATGTGCTGTCCAGCACAACGACCATGGAAGTGGGCATCGACATAGGTGCCCTGTCCGGAGTCGCCTTGCGCAACATGCCTCCAAGCCGCGCCAATTACCAGCAACGCTCGGGCCGGGCTGGACGCCGTGGAAACGCAGTCGCAACTGTCGTCGCCTTCGGGAGCGCTGACAGTCACGATGAGCATTACTTCACCAAGCCTGATGCCATGATTCGAGGCGACGTTGTCGACCCGAAGCTGACACTTGACAACCCGGACATCGTTCGTCGACACATCCGTGCCTTCCTGTTGCAGTCCTACCATCAGGATCGTATCCCTGCAATCGATCCCGACCAAAACCACGACCTTTTTTCCGTACTCGGCACGGTCGCCGACTTCCGCGACCCCGCCGCTCTCCTCAACCGCCAAGATTTTGCCGCATGGCTCGCGGAACACGAAGGGCAACTCCGGGGCCGCGTGTCTTCGTGGATACCGCCAGAGATCCATTCGAAAGACCGCGACACACTATTGAGCGGGCTCGTACAAGATTGCCTAGATGCTATCGATGACGCTATCGGAACATCGCCCGACGCCCCCCAGCCTTCGAGCGAATCTGACGAGTCAACCGAATCTGAATTTCAGCCGGAAGAGGGCGAGGAAACATCACAACAAGCGTCCGGCACCGACAAACTTCTCGACCGCCTTCTCTATTGTGGCAAACTGCCCCGCTACGCGTTTCCGACGGACGTCGCAACCTTTCACGTCTTCGACATCGATCGCTCCACGCGCTATCGCCCGATCATGCGTTTCGCGCCTCAACAAGGTCTTTCGGTTGCTCTGTCTCAGTATGCCCCGGGAAAACAGGTTTGGATTTCCGGGAAGTGCTACACATCCAACGCGATTTACTCTGTAGATCCTAACGACCGTTTCGATGCCTGGGAGTCCAAACGTATCTACATGGAATGCGCGGTCTGCGGCTTCGCTCGCACCTACACCATCGGTGAGGCCCAACGACACGAGACACGGGACTGTCAGGCCTGTGGCGGGCAAGAGACATTCGGACCCGGGCGCTACTGGCTGCGCCCGCCTGGGTTCGCTCATCCTGTCGACACAGAAGAAGTCACTTCACCCGACGACATTCCGGAAACCAGCTACGCGACGCGCGCCAAGCTGACCATGAACACACCTGGCGATGGCGACGCCTGGTCTATCGTCAATGAACGACTGCGTGTCCTCCCTTCGAGAACGCATCTCCTAGTCTCGAATACGGGACCCAGACAGGAAGGCTACACGTACTGCGCCAAGTGCGGACGCATAGAGGCAACCGCCTCCCACTCTCACACACTACACGGTACGCACTTAAAGCCCTATCCTGAAGACGACGACAAACGCTCGTGCGAAGGCATCAATCCCACGCGCCGTATCGTTCTCGGAACTGACTTCATATCAGACATTGCACTTTTTTCGCTTCGCGTCGCTTCGCCTATGAGTCTCAAGCCCGGCTACACACCTACCGTTATCGCTTTGCGAACGGTAAGTGAAGCTCTGGCCAGTGCTGCTTGTCAAATGCTCGAACTCGAACCCGGCGAACTGATGGCGGAATTTCGACCGGCGCTTACCCCCGCGGGCGCAACTGGTCTCGAAGCGGAAATCTTCCTGTACGACACTCTACCGGGTGGCGCTGGTTTCTCCACACAGGTTGCCGACTCGCCGCTTGACCTCCTCCAGACGGCTCTCAATCTGCTTGCCGGCTGCCAGGAAGGCTGCGATGCTTCGTGCTACCGCTGCTTGCGCAGCTTCAAGAACAAGTTTGAACACGGCCTTATGGACCGTCATGTCGGCGCCCAACTCCTCCAGTATCTTATCGACGGACACCTCACAGAATTCAACACAGACCGATTGGCATCTTCCACCAACTTACTGTGCAATGACCTTCAACGGCAATCAGCAGACGGTACGCAATTCGACACGGACGTCCCGCTGAGAATCAACGGTACCAGCGTAACCGCACCGATCTTGGCGACCACTGCGGACGGCCGACGATTTATCGTCGCTCTCTCAGCCCCGTTGACGCCTCATCGTCCCGCCGGATCGTCACTAGCCGCCCTCCAGCCAACCGACGGGCTCCCGCTCGTTGTCGAGAACGAACTCATCATTCGCAGCAACCTGCCGGCTGCGACACGACGCATCACGGCGAAACTGCAACAACAGTGATCGATCATCAACGTGCGCGCGCTACGCAAATCGAAAACGCCAAGACAAAAGAAAACCAGAAAAACCGCCTAAACTACCAGTGACCGGAAACGGCAATTGGGCGGATCTGCTGGCGTGTAAGCGCCAACTCGGATTTGGGAGAACGGTTACGGGTTAGAACGCTTCAACCGCTTGAGATGCGGACGAAGCGCGGCTTCGAAGCGAATCATGTCGCGCACCATGGCCGCATGAACTTCGGGCCAAGTGGATTCATCCTTCCAGCCGCCCAAGTCAATTCTCTTGGAGATCCGACAAGCTTTCTTGCTCTCTAACCCGTCCCACTTCAGTTCGCTCCCAAAGGATTCTTCAATTTCAGCTCGATGAGAATTAAGTTGCCCAAAGACCTTTAGGTTGTACTCTTCCGACCCTTGGCCCGCGTAAATGTAGAGTTCAATCTGGCTGTCATAGCTCCGCACAGAATAGTTCAAAACAATCCCCTTGGGGAGACCTGCGGAAGTACCTATCAGGCTGCTCGGCTGCCGTGAAATGTTCGAGTGGAGTTTGGTGTGTTTGTTGGAATGGTCCAGCAAGTCGCTCCAAAACTGCTTTCGCAAAATTGCGCGTTGAGACAATTCCTTTTTCCTCTGCCCAGCCTCACGGGCTTCAGCGCTCGGCCCCGCGATTAGCGTCAGGAGCGGGGCTGGCGGAGAATCACCGATCTTGATCGCTTCTAGCTTTACCAAATAAAACGCTGCGGGACTGCTCTCGTTGAGCCAAGAGATTGCCTGTACATGTTCCGGACGCGGAGTCTCGACAATCCAAACCGCCGCTTTGGCTCCAATGAATGTGAGATAGGTGATGAGTTTGCCTAAGTGATCGTGGTCGCTCTTCTCCAGCTGGTTTTCGATTATGACGGTGTCGCCATTCTCATCTTCGGCGACCAAGTCCACGCTGAAGGCACCGGCTGACTGTTCTCGCTCAGCACCTGTCAGCGCCAGCCCCAATTGCTGACTTAGGACGTCAATGTTCTCCTCCAGCCAAGTCGTAAAGTCTGCGGCTTCGTGCCGCCATACCTCACGTAAGCGAATTCGCTGAATCTTTCCGATCATTATTTGTCTCGCTCGTCAAGGTCATGGACCGCGCAGTATAGGCCCTGCAAGATTCAAACCGCTTAGAGATCGGCAAGCGGATCACTTGCTCTTTTTGCCTCACCGTTCGCCCGCTTGCGACGAGTGGGTACCTGAGGGTCTAACCGAAAAATGGGCCACTTCCGAAGTGATTTCTGACAAACTTGCGGACTTGGCGCAGATTGATTCGGATACGGATTACAAAATGGTGGACGTGAACTTGAAAGTTCCAGCGATAGAAAAGCTGCTGGATTATGCTGCTAGTGGCATAGGTAGTGTTGCAGGATCAATGTTGGCTCCTTGGCAAGCTAGGCGAGAGGCTAAGGCCAAGCGGATAACTGTAATGGGCGATGCGGACATTCTCCAGATCCGGGCCAAGGCTCACGCAGAAGCGCGAGAAATGCTTGTCTCAAATCAGGTGAGTGTTACTGGCGAGTTGGAGATTGCAGATACCGTAAGTCAAAGGATTGCGTTTCAGGAACGAAAAAGGCAAGCCAATATCAGCTCCGTAGTGGAACAAACCGCTAGCGAACTTGGTGACAAAAGCGTACCGCATAGTGAACCGGATCACGACTGGACGGCACGCTTCTTTAGAGAAGTGCAAGACGTGTCGTCGGAAGAGATGCGATCCCTGTGGGCAAGGGTTCTCGCTGGCGAAATTGAACGGTCAGGGAGCACTTCCGTTCGGACGCTTAGTGTCTTGAAGAACCTCGACCAGGGAACGGCAGACTTATTCAGAAAACTCTACTCAGCTTGCGTATTTCTAACAATCCCCGACAGCCAGAATACGATCATAGATGCCAGAGTTCCGTCGCTTGGCAAGAACGCAGCGCAAAATTCATTGCGGCCGTATGGTCTGGGCTTTAGTGAACTCAACCGTCTCAACGAACACGGATTGATCATATCCGACTACAACTCCTGGTACGGCTACGAATTAGTCCTCGGGATTGAAGTGGGGAACCAAAAGCCCCCTGTGCGTTTACCTTTCATGTTTCAGGATCAGCGTTGGGTGCTGGTTCCAACCGAACTAGGGAAACAGAAAAAGGAACTTAAATTGTTAGGTGTCGCTTTGACTGGCGCCGGTAAAGAGTTGTCCAGAGTTGTTGAGTTGGTACCCTTGCCGGAATACGCGCGGGCCTTGAACGGCTATTTCCTCCGGGAAGACCTTCAAATGATTCAGGTAACAGAACAAAGTACCCGCAAGTCATGAAGGCGGTCGGGAGGTGTGTTTGTGGGCAGGGGACCGCGATGGACCTCTTAGGAATTAAACGATAATTGCCATCAAGTAAGGGAAACAACAAAATTGAGAAATCAGTGGCGAGAAAGGCGAGGGAGCAACTAGTTCATGCGTCCATCATGGAATCAAGTTAGGCGTCGCGCGGCCGCCTTCGCCGACAGCTGGGAGGACGCAAGCTATGAAAGGGGTGAGGCCCAGACCTTTTACAACGAATTCTTCGAGGTTTTCGGACTAAGACGGCGCGACTTTGGCCTGTTCGAGGCCTATGTCAAGAAACTCAATGACAAAGGCGGCTACATTGACCTGTTCTGGCCAAACACTCTGATTGCGGAACATAAGAGCTTGGGCGGTGACCTTGAGAAGGCGCGCAAGCAGGCGCTTGACTATTGCTTAGGCGTGAGTGACGAGGAACGCCCGCGCTTCCTGCTGGCATGTGATTTCCAGAATTTCGTTTTGCGCGATTTAAGCAAGGGAAAGACAACCCGATTTCAACTTGCGCATTTGCCCGACCATGTGGAAGCGTTCAGCTTCATGCTAGGACTCCAGGAACGCGTGTTCCACGATCAGGATCCCGTCAATGTTCAGGCCTCCGAGCGGGTGGCAAAGCTTCATGATGCGTTGGAGGCGTCGGAGTACCGCGGGCACGACTTAGAACGCTATCTCGTGCGAATCGTGTTTTGTCTGTTCGCCGACGACACCGGGATTTTCAATCGCGACAGTTTCCTGTTCTTCATCCAAACCCGCACCCGACCGGACGGACTGGACACGGGGCCGTTACTGAATCGCCTATTCCAAGTGTTGAATACCCCGACCGGGAAGCGACCGCCTAACTTGGACGAGGAACTAGCACAGTTCCCCTACATCAACGGTGACCTGTTTGCGGAAGTGCTGCCTATTCCCGACTTCGATTCGGAAATGCGTAAAGCGCTGCTGGGTGTCTGCAAGTTCGACTGGTCGAATATCTCGCCTGCGATCTTCGGGACGCTGTTCCAGTCCGTCATGGACCCAAAGCAACGCCGGATTCAGGGCGGCCACTATACGATCGAGAAGAACATTCTCAAGGTCATTGATCCCCTGTTTATGGATGATTTGCGGGGGGAGTTTGAGAAGTTGAAAAGCCACCGGGGTACCCGCCGACGCTCCGATCTTCAAGAGTTCCAGAAGAAACTGGGGGCGCTGCGATTATTTGATCCAGCCTGCGGCTGCGGCAATTTCTTAGTAGTGGCCTACCGTGAATTGCGCGAACTGGAATTGGAGGTGATACGCGCCATCCGCGCCAACACTCCTTCAGAGAATCAGCAGGAACTGGATGCCGTAGCGTTGTCTGTAATTGACGTGGATCAGTTTTACGGGATCGAAATTGAAGAGTTCCCGACGCGGATTGCGGAAGCGGCGATGTGGATGATGGATCACATCATGAACAATCGGCTTAGTATGGAGTTTGGTCAGACGTTTGCCCGCATCCCTCTTACAACTTCGCCTCATATTCGACACGGCGATGCGCTTGAGACGGATTGGGGCGAACTTTTGCCGCCCGAGGATTGTTCATTCGTGCTGGGCAATCCACCCTTCGGAGGGGCAAAAGCCCAGTCCGCAGTGCAGCGCGACCAAGTTCGCCGGATCGCCGCACTTGAAGGGCGGAGCGGTACGCTTGATTACGTCGCGGCTTGGTTCATTAAGGCGGGTGAATATTTGCAATCAAGCAATGCTCGGATCGGCTTCGTAGCCACCAATTCAATCACTCAGGGCGAGCAGGCGCCACAGTTATGGCCAATATTGTTTGAGCGATTCAGGTTGGACATTGGTTTCGCCCATCGCACTTTTGCTTGGGAATCGAATGCGCGGGGCAAAGCTCATGTCCATGTGGTCATTCTAGGGCTGGATCGGGCGCATCAGGCCAGAGGGGAAAAGCGGTTATTCCACTACCGGGAAGCCAAGGGCGATCCCTATGAAACCCAACACAAGGCTATATCGCCCTACCTTTTCGACGCCGAAAAGTTAGTTGACCCACAACTCACGGTGCGCGAAGAAAATCGCCCAATCAATGGCCTGCCTCGACTGAAGACCGGGGTTCAGATGATAGACAATGGCATTCTGACGTTCACGCAAGACGAGTACGAAGAGTTCATTCGAGACGAACCAGGGTCGAAGAAATTCTTTCGCAAGTACATTGGCGGCGACGAATATATAAATGGCTTCTACCGTTGGATACTCTACTTAGCGGACTCTCGGCCATCGGAACTGCGAGATCTTCCGGAGGTAAGAGACCGAATTCGACGAGTGAGGGAGTACCGAGCCTCAAGGCGCCGGCCGAGTACAGTCGCATTGGCTGCTTATCCAACTAAGGTGGGAGTTGATGAGAGACTCTCCCGCCCTTATTTGGTTCTTCCCAACACCAGTTCGAAACGGCGCGAGTATATTCCGATCGGATGGCTAACACCTGACGTGATTGCCAATCAAAAGCTGCGAATTCTTCCAGATGCCACCCTTGTTGATTTTGCGCTGTTGACATCCGCGATGCACATGGCTTGGATGCGGGCAATAACGGGACGGATGAAAAGCGACTACATGTATTCAGTCGGCGTGATTTACAACACTTTTCCTATTCCTCCGCAGGGTGCCGATCTAAAGAGTTTGGAACCGCTAGCGCAGGCTGTTCTCAATGCTCGCACCGAGGACCCCGATGCGACGCTCGCAGTACTTTACGACCCAGACCTAATCCCCCAACAATTGCGCAAGGCGCACCAAGTACTGGATCGTGCGGTGGATCGGCTGTACAGGCCCGGTGGCTTCGAATCTGAGCGGGATCGGGTAGATCATCTATTCGGGCTTTATGCGCACATGCGCCGACCCCTTGATGCCGAGATACGAACAAAACAGAAGCTCCGTCGAACGCGGCGAGAAAGAAAATAATCAGGCTATTGATCGCGCCATGCAGGCGATGAGGACAAGCGACTAACCAGTTAGCCCAACGGTAGCCAGCATTTCATTGTGAATATGGCGCCAGTCTTGATTAAGGTTGACAGTTCGGGCCTGAATGCGAAAGCCCTCTAAGTGAATGTCAACTCTCAGCGGCTCGCCAACATGCGGATAGAGCAGTATTCCTTCATGACGGGGCTGACCTGGGGTCGTCGCTTCGCGGTTGCGCAGGTACGCGAGCAATTGATAAAGGTTGCTGGAGTGCAACTTTCCACTGCCTGGACCTTTTCCACGCCCAATCGCATCCTGGTAGTACTTTGTGTCCAGAATGATTCGACGATCCGGCGATTCGAGGATCGCGTCTGCTGTCATCGTAGGTATCCTCATCCGGTCCTCGTCGGTAGCCCATCCTTTATTCGCCCACTCCACTTGACGGCCCCTAGGACTGATGCGATATACGCGTTGCTCGCGACGGTAGAACCCTCTAACGAACTCTTCGAAAAGCTTCCACATGGTTGCTTCGTTGCGCCGAAAGTCGCGAAAGGTCGTTCGACCCGCATTCTTGTTGACAACGGAGCTTTCGTAGAGAAGCTTGCACACGGAGAGAAGGAATTGGTAGAGCCTGCGATTGGCACCGAGCCGGACTTGGCCGAAGGTGTTCCGCTTGAGGCGAGCGTACGGCACGCCGTCGAGCCGCCTGTACGCGGAGCGAACTTCGCCGCGGACTTCCGCATGCAATTCATCTCGTCGGGCTAGCAGCCCATGTAGCGACGCGCGCAGGATGCGATTGGGCAGGATATCCGCTGACAGCTCCTCAAAGTCGCAGGCTAAGTGGTTCCGCGCCAGTAGCGCGCGCTTCGCAGTCTCGCTAACGTCCAGCTTTCCGCGAATGCCGACGAGGTCGTCACGCCTTTGCTTGTACCCCCTATCGATGCCCCGGCGGAAGAGGTGGTTGACACCGCCCGCAAGCACCTTACCCAGCAAGTCTTGGACGGTGGAAAGGCCTTCCAACTTGGCCAGCCGTTTGGTGTCTCGTTCCTGGACCCGTCCCCAAGCGTAGCAGAGGAGGTAGTAAATGTTGAGGATCGGTATGTTCTTCAACGGTTACGCGGGCGCTGTGAGTTTGCCCACTTCCCTTTCGACATCCTCTGGAGAGTCGAACCAGTATTCGCGTAGAAGTGGCGCGATCTGGGTATGCACGATGTGCTTGTACCACTCCTCTGTAGGTTCGTCACCAGCGTGGGGAACGAAGTAGCTGTGACCGATTTGAAAGCCGCTGCCTAGTTCGCTGTCATCGCGGATTTTCTCATTGAGTTTGCCTATCCGTACGGAGATGCGGCGAGAAAGACCTCGATTCGCGCCCTTTTCCGTCAGGTTCTTCTCAAATTCCGTTCTACCGAAGGCTGTCGCGTAGGCTGGCTCCAACGATTCAAACGCAAACCGTCGGCGAAGCGCGTAATCGACGAGGGCCAATGATCGGTCGGCGGTGTTCATCATGCCGAGGATGTAGACGTTCGCCGGAACGTGGAACTGTTTGTCCGAGTAGGCCAATGCGACGGCGTAGTCCTCACTGCGTTTGTCTTTCTCGATGAGCATGAGAAGCTCGCCGAAAATCCGGGAGAGGTTGCCTCGGTTAATCTCGTCGATTATGAAGACGTGGGGTGTGTTTGGGTCGTCCCGCGCCTGTTCACAGAAGCGGGGGAAAATTCCTTTCTTGAGTTCGAAGCCTCCTTCCTTAACTGGACGGAAGCCTTCCACGAAATCCTCGTAGGCGTAGGATTGATGGAAGTGCACCATCTCAATCAGTCTGGAGTCCTTTCGACCGATAAGGCACCAGGCGATGCGTCGGGCGATAAAGGTTTTTCCCGTGCCGGGCGGTCCTTGCAGGATCAGGTTCTTTCGTTGCCTTATGGACTTGAGGACACGGTCAAAGTTGGCACGGGAGATAAAAAGACCCCTATGGCCATCTTCGGGTCCATATGGACCGCTCTCTCTCACTTCGAGACCTTCTTTCTGAGGCTTGGGCCTTGTCGGACGAGTTCGGTCGCGTTTAGAGGATGCTATCTTGGACTTCCAGAGTTCCTTGATGGGGGAAATATGGAAGTGAACCTCACCAGGATACTCATTCTCTAGACGTTGGCGGATTGTGAGCAGCGCTCTGTCGATTTCCATCGGTTTGGAAGCATTAAGGCGATCGCCTCGATGCAGCCGGCTGATTATCAGTCTCTTATTCTGGTTGGAAACGATGGGCTCGAATTCGTCGGGGAATATCAGGAACAAGATCGCATGCCGTAACATACGGTTCTTTGCAAACTCCGTATCGTCTAGCCATGACGCGAAATCCCAAGCACGGTTGATTAGTGATTCCCGCTCGTTAGCGTCTAGCGAATACCATTCGCGCATTGCCACCACAAAGAAGCGAAATTCCATCCAAGAAAGCGTGTTATAAGCGGTGCCAGTTTTTACGACACCAGATCCAAGTACAACATCGTGTAACAGTTCGTGATCTTGAGGAAGATCGTGCCCTGACCAACTCCAGACCTCGAAAACTCGTTCCCGCTTGCTGGCAGGTGCGAAGGCTTGCCGGTGCTGAATCAAATGGTAAACCCATGCCATTTCAGCCCAGAGGCACTTTGCATCGTCAGACGCATTCGCGAGTTGGCGCTCAAGCTTAACCAGAAACGAATCCGACGAAGTGTCGTCTAATTTGTCTACGTACCTCGTTTTGAGCTCCTCGAGGTTTGTGCGAGTCCAAAGCTGTCGTTTAGTAAAAAGCGATCCTTCTCCAAGCAAGCATTTCTGTTTCCAATGGTCGGCGGCGGTCAGAATCTGCTCCGCATCTCTAAATCTGGCCAATACTGTTCTCCTTGCGGTTTCGCGGGAAATGACACTCTAATGGAATTGAGAATAAGAATGATGCGAAACAGCGTGCTAGGAATTAGTGCGCAGGTTTCCACCGTTCCCTTGCATCCCGCAAGGCCCAGTTCTGAGGTAAAGCCTCAGGGGGAGTTGCCCGCTTTTGTGGCCGGTGAGGTGTTAGGCATTCATGCGGCTGATGTCAGCCCCTGCTCATAGTTCAGAGATCCCAAATTGCATCGGACATGAGGCCCGAGTGAACAACTTGCTGAGAAGTCATAACTTGTGCGGCGAAGTCTTGTGTACCGGTGAACTCCTGAATGGCCGGAAAAACGTATTGGCGAATGCTCAGTCCGTCTTGATGTTCTCACTAGGTGGAAGAGTTACCGGTCTCAGCTATACCCAACCTGGCTCTGTTCTTCCTGCTGGAACGTCTGCAAGGCGACTTTGTTGGACGTGACCTCAAATCGCTCCATGAAGGCGGTCTGATCTGCCTGTTTGTTGAAGGGGTCGGGTGAAGTCTCTTCCTCTAGGAATAGGCGTAAGCACTTGCGGAGTTCCGCATCTTTTCGCGCGGTGTGTCGCCGTATAAGAAGTTCTTTCCCGGAGCTTGAGTGGGTCTGTTCTGCAAGCAGTTGGGGAGCGAAGATCGGGTCGCGCCGATTTGCGCTTCGGGCAATGAGAATTGTTCGAATGCACCAGAGCGCTCGCTTGGCAAGCAGATTTGAGTTCAGTTCAGCGCCGAACCTAGCTAGATACCAGCCCAAATCAGTCGCCCAGGCAATGTCGGCCATGTAGTCTGAACGGTATTGGAACGCATCCTTGAGTCTTGGCAAGTATCCGTTCGGATCCATTAGAGCCTTTGCTTCCCGCACCAGATGGCAGACGAATAGATCACCATCACGCGCATTCTGCTTTAGTGTCCGCCACGGATACAGACACAGTGAAAGACGGCCGACCGAGGTGCGGCGGGTTCCGTCATGGAGTTTGATCATTAAAAGATCGGTGTCGGAACCTTCTGACTCATCGGCACGAGCCAGACTCCCGAATAACAGAACCGCCTCTACCGGCACGAACGTTGGGGTACTGAACTAGGCTGCGACACGGCGAGACGCCTAAGGACGACCACTGGTTGTACCCGAGTCTTGCATTCGTGTGAGCGCCTCCTTTGACATTTGGCGAGCTGCAGTACGTGCTTGTATGACTTGGTCTCGATTCTGTAGAACGATTTGCTGCTTTTCTGGCTTGAGGACGCCAGGTTCGATTTCGAGATTGTACTGACTCATCAAATAAAAGCTAAGGCTAAGACGACATGAGCGAACAAGGCGCTCATCCGTCATCCCAAGCTCAGCGGAAATTGCGGCCTGTCGTTCTCGTGAAAGCCTTGGGTTAGGCACGATCACAAAGTTGATTTCGTGGGCCCATTCGAAGTCCAGGGCGGGATCGATTGAGGACGGCCGAGAATCAGCGACTACGCTAATCCGGTTAAGACTATAGTCCCGGAAATCGTTGTGATCCCTAGACCATGATCGGACGTACCAGCGTCCAGTGCTATGAGCCAGCGCATGGGGCGCGATGGTCCGCGATGGCTGAGTAGAACCGGTCAGCGAAGCATACTCAATGTCGATCTCCAGCCTGTTGCGCATTGCCTCGAGAACGCGGAGCAGTACCGCCGGGTCCGTCGGCCGACCACCAAGTGTGACAACCTCGATAGGCAGTACGCTGCCGAACCAAGTATCTTCCTGACGCATCCATTGGTTCTCAATGGCGACCAACTGCAGAAGGTATTGATCGATATTCTCGCCGATGAAGGCCGGGCTAAAGCGTTCGGTACGTCTATAAGCCTTCTCGGCCCGATCATAAGCAAGGTTGTCCGGCGCAATCTTCTCGTACTGCCCGATGTCGACCGAGGCCTGCTGCACCGAGATGCCAAACGTCTCGGCCATGTCCCTGCGGTTGAGGCGCCCGTCCCAAAACAGGCGAAAGTCGATGAATTCCAACCGGCGGTGGACCCCCCAGCGCAGCTGCTCACCTTCCTTATCCATGCCTTCCTCCTATAAATACGACTAATATATAAAAAACACATCCAATAACTTGACATGAGTTCTGCATATTCGTATATAATATGGCCGGATGACGGGGTATGGCAACCCCGTCCTGTTCTTGTCGAGGTCGCCGAATGGCAAATTCTGCAAAAAATCAACAGTTTGAGCGGGTGTATCGCGTGCTCAGTCTCGATGGCGGTGGAATGCGCGGCATCTACACGGCGGCCTTTCTTGCGCGGCTGACTGATCAATTCAGCCGGACTCGTAATGAAGCAGCGCTTGATCTCGGACACGGTTTCGACCTGATAACGGGAACCAGCACTGGCGCGATCGTCGGCTGCGCCCTCGCCATCGGCCGGCCGATGGCCGAAATCGTCGGGCTCTACCGTGAGCATGGGCGAAACATTTTCCCTCATCGGATTGCCGGCAAGGCGAGTGCCGTATGCCGAGCTACGCAGGGAAGTCGGTACGTGCGGGCGGGCGACAAGGCGCTCCGAGAAGCGCTGGAAGAAGTGCTGGGTGATACAACTATGCTTGATGTCTACCGGTGCCGCGGAATCTCGCTGTCGATACCCGCCGTCCTGATGAGCGGGCATCGTCCTTGGGTATTCAAGAAGACCCCGTGCAGCGGTCTGCGCGACGACAACTATCCGTTGGTCGATGTCTGCATGGCGACCAGTGCGGCACCGATCTACCGCTCGCTCGCGGCGATAAACGATCCCAACCTTCCGGGTGGGCCCCAGCAGGTCTTTGCGGATGGCGGCCTCTGGGCCAACAACCCAATTCTGGTTGGCCTGATCGACGCGCTGATGATCGCCGGGCCTGACAGACCCATCGAAATCTATTCTCTCGGGACCTGTTCGTGCCCCGAAGGTGTTCATGTTGACGCGGAGTCGGCGCACCGGTCGATATTGGACTGGTCGCTTGGCGCGGACGTTGGGTCGCTGAGCATCTCCGCCCAGGAATTTGCTTTCGACCAAATGGCGCGGCTTTTGTCCAATGCCATCAGCAACTGCGGGCGTCCGATTCGGCGGGTGCGTTTCCCCAGCGCGCCTGTGCCGGCCAGCATGATTCCGTATCTGGGGCTCGACGATACCCGAGAGGTGGCGCTGGATCGCTTGATGGCACAAGCACACACGGACGCAGACCTTACCAAGAGTGTCAGCGATGACCCCAACAGTGAGGACGGCAAGATGATCCGACGTCTCATGAATGATCTACCGGCGATGTCGGCGGGTGGCGCGGTTTGGGACCGCTTCTCCCTCGGCGCAATATAAGGAGAAGTAATGTTCGACTGTTCCAAGGATATCCGAGCGTATCACAACCAGAATGTCACCCTGCCAAAGACCGAGCAGGACAGTATGCGTAATCGGCGCAACTCCAACCGGAATCGGTTACGCAAAGGGCTGGAGGAGGCGGATAGGCCGGAACCAATCGCATTCGTCTCACAGGGCAGCTACGCCATGAAGACGATGGTTCGCGATCCAGATAACGACTACGACATAGACGATGGCGTCTATTTCCGCAAGGAAGATCTGGTCGGCACACGCGGCGCCGAGATGACGTCGCTTCAGGCTCGCCAAATGGTTCGCGATGCCGTCGATTACGACCGATTCAAGCAAGCGCCGGACGTTCGCTCGAACTGCGTGCGAGTGTACTATCAAGCCGGATACCATGTCGATCTACCCGTCTATCGGCGGGTGGTGACTTCGACCGTTCTTGGCGAAAAGGTCCACTACGAACTAGCGGCCAGCAGTGGCTGGAAGCGCTCCGACGCCCGCGATGTGACAAGCTGGTACGAGGACGAGCGCGCAAAAACAGCCGACGGCCAGCAATTCCGTCGCATCAACCGGATTTTGAAGAAGTACGCCCGCAGTCGCCGTAGCTGGCGCACCGGCATCCTCAGCGGTTTCGGTATTTCCGTCCTTTTGGCCGAACGTTTTCGGGAGAGCGGTCGTGAGGATCGTGCTCTCTACGAAACCATGCTGGCAATACGGGATAGGCTTAACTGGAATCTCCAGATCGCCCATCCGGTCACGCCTGGCGAATACATCACCAGCGGGGCTAACGACGCCCGGGCGCGATCTTTCCGCGACAAGCTTACCGATGCGATCAATACATTGCAGCCGTTGTTCAGGAGCGACTGTACCCGCGAACGAGCGCTAAAGTGCTGGGACAAAGTCTTTGACACGACCTTCTTCAGTGAGCGACTTGAGAATGAGAAGCGGGCTATGGCTACAGCGCCGGCCATGATCGGTTCGGCCGCGCTCCTGTCGTCTACGTCGGCGGCTGCGAACGCCGTGAGAAGCGCGGGTGGCGGCCGCTCTGCCTGAGACAGTGCTACCGCTCAGCTGGCGTCAGGTGGCGCTTCATCTTGAAGCACGACTACGCGAGCGGACGGGGCAGGCGCCCGAACGGCTGGATGCGCGGATGATCCAGAGGTGCTATCGGCGCCGCCCATATGTCGCTGGCTGGCGGATCGGTGTTACCTTCTCGGACGGCATCGTGCGCCACATCGATCTAGTGGCGACCGCTGACTTTCCGTCCGTCCCCGTCCGCACCGCCTTGGCCGACCACCCACCGTTCATGACTTGGCCCCATGTGGAAAGCGACGGCATTCTGTGTTTGCTACCCAACATGGCCGAGTGCGACCCCGACGATCCATGCGCCGTTGCTGAGAATCTCTTGGGCCGGTCCGTTCAGTTGGTCGAGGAACTGCTGGAAGGGTCGATCATCGAGCGGGATTTTCGCGAAGAGTTTTTAACCTACTGGGCGTACAGATCACATGAGGACGGCACACGTTTCTTCAGCCTGCTTACACCGGGGCCGCCTTCTCGCGTTGTGCGAGTCTGGAGGAATGACGGCCTTGAGATCGCGGGAGAGGACGAAAAGACCTTAATACGGTGGGTGCGTCGCCGTTTCGGTACCAAGGTCCACGCAACGACAGAGGAGGCTGCATTCATTTGGCTGTCGAAGCCGCTGCTCCCGGTCGACTATCCCGAAACAGCATCCGACTTGCATGCTTTGGCAGTTGGTACAGGACAGGATGCAGCTTCAGCACTCGGCCAAACCGCGGTCGGCGAGCCCGATCAGGTAGTCGCCCTGCTCGGGGCTCGCGGCCGAGGTGGATCTGGCATCATCGCGGTCAAGGTCCCGAACCCGAGGATTTCACATTCTCGTCCGCATTCGGTTACTGACCCGCTGTCAAAGGGTTTCAGACCAGGACGCACGCCGAAGTCTTTGTTGCTTCGTCGTTTTTTTGGATCCAGCCCAGTCATCCGAAGTTCGATCCAACGTGCTGACGCGCACTGGGTGCATGGACGTGGCCGAGATTCTCGAACTACGCGGCTGCTAGATTCCACCGTTGTTGTGTTCGGTTGTGGATCGGTCGGCTCGCCAGTCGCCTGTACGCTTGCTCAGGCGGGCGTGGGCCGCATAATTCTGGTTGATTGTGATACCTTGAGTTGGCCAAATGTCGGGCGGCATCCGCTGGGTGCTACGGCGGTTGGCCGTAAGAAAGCGGAGTCTTTGGCCGAGCGCCTGCAAGCCGACTTTCCTCATCTTCAGATTGAGAGCCGAACTTGCAACCTGCAGGAGTTGGTGCGAAACGAATCTGAACTCTTGGGGACGGCGGATTTGGTTATCGCGGCCACCGGGAGCTGGGGTGCCGAAAGCGTGCTTAATAGCTGGCATGTGGATCAAGATCGGCCCAGCCCGATCCTGTACTGTTGGACGGAAGCACATGCCTGCGCGGGTCATGCTGTAGCTATCGTGCGGAAAGGCGGCTGTTTTCAATGTCACATCAGCCGGACAGGGTCGCCGTCTTTCAGGGTCGTAAAGTGGCCGAACGGCGGGGATGCAAGCCAAGAGGAGCCGGCCTGCGGCGCGCATTACCATCCTTACGGTCCCGTAGAGCTTAGCTACGTGACCGCAATGATCAGCGATATGGCGCTGGACTGCCTGCTTAGACCGCCAACCCGTTCAATCAGCCGTGTCTTCGCTACATCAAAGCGCCGCATTGTTGAGCTTGGCGGGCTCTGGAGCGACGAATGGGTAATCGAACACGGGGACAACGAGTCGGGTATTAGAACGGTTGATCGAGCTTGGCCGCGGAATGATTGTGTCGCATGTGGAGATTCGCCAGTCGAGAAGGCAGCATGACGGCACCGAACGGGCCCGCACGTCTGTTTTATATCAAGGCGTTCCTAATTTTGGGGCAAATACCTGATTATCTGTCCATAAAATCATTATATATCAGTATCTTATATTGATTGAAAGCAGTTGAAGAAATGCCACTTTAATCAATTTTTCTTCCCTATTACTGGATGCGGCTGCCTGCTGCGTTCTTCATCAAAGGCACTTTTCCCAAGCCTTCGTTAATTTCCTGCTATTGCAGTTCTGACACAGACCAACCCGGTTTAAGACTCCGTCCTCGCCGACGCCGGTCTTCGGGCGGCGTCAATCGATTTCTTAGTCAGGATTTCACGAATGCTATAGATTGACACACTGGGTTTGCCATTGGCCTGATACAGTTTGAAATCCACGCCTCGCAGCGCGGGAGGACGATATTCAGGATCAAGATCGAAGCGTTCCTTTACGCTGTGGTGAACCAGGGGGTATTCATTCTTCTTGTCGCACTCGTCATTGACTTTCACACAAACAGCGCGAGGCACCGGCCCTTTGCCCTCCTCTTCGACTTCCGTAACCAACCCCTGGTTTACGTGGAGCGTGCCGGTCACCATGGGGTGAATCACGATGGCGTCCGCTTTTAGGTCCTGGTATTGGGTGGGGTCGCTTTCTTTTAGTTCCTTCAGCAAGGCGGCAACCGTCTCCTGGTCCCCGGCAGCGATTTGAATCGCATCGTCCATGGTTTTCCTGAATTTTTCGACCATGAAATCAAGTGCCAGGTCGCCCAGGCCGTCATCCGGGTGGCTGCCCCCAATATCGGTATGAATGCCCGGAAACCATACTTCAAGAATCCGATCCTCATTGTCCTCATTGTCCTGCTTGGAGTGAGAATCATCTCTATTGATCAGTGTCGGGCGAAAGGTTATGCGCTCTTCGTCGAGCGCCACGA
Source organism: Candidatus Foliamicus sp. (assembly GCA_965261845.1). Classification (GTDB taxonomy): domain Bacteria; phylum Pseudomonadota; class Gammaproteobacteria; order Steroidobacterales; family Foliamicaceae; genus Foliamicus. The sequence continues at coordinate 108,462 of OZ253475.1, forward strand.
TATGAACCGCACGCTGCACGCGCTTGTCGAGTGTTACGGGCTCTCCAAGATACTCCGCATTTCTTCTCTTCAGGCTACCCATCTCCACAACCGTGTCGAACACGCCTAGAAACGCAACATCGATGCTTTTATCCTTTTTCAGGATTTTGGATATGAACATGCGAGCCAGCGCCGCGCCGCGGCTGAAACCGAAAACTACCACCCGGTCGTCTTTCTTGTAATTTCTGGCCAAGACCCTGTAGGCGGCGCGGAGAATACGTTGGGCATCACCCCAAGGCGGGGCATAACCTTCATTCAGCAGTCTCCAGAGGAAGAACCCGCTGGTGCCGATGCCTTTGTAGTAGAAGCTGTGCTGTTCGCCGCCGTCAGGCGTTTTTACGCCCGGAGTTCCGCCACCCATCAGCACATGCAGCTTATAGATGTTGCTGATGCTCTTGTCCTTGGCGGACTTCTTCACATCACCCGGTTCGTCTCCCGTTCCGTCGAAGTTGAATACAAGTGTTTTGGGCATTTTCTGTTTACCTTCGGGGGTGGCAAAAGGCGTGATATAGCAGCAACCGGACAACGCGGCCGCCAGAATGATCATTGAAACCAGGGAGGTTGTCGTCTTCATGTTCGTACCATACCGAAGAGGAGAATTGTACTGAAACGCCTGTTGGACTCGGGGAGGAATACCCAGATAATTCGCGTGAATTACGCTGCTTTTCAGCTCTTTTCATAAGGCCGCCTTTGGTATATCGGCTGCCTCACTGGAGAAGCGACAATTTGTAACCTATTGACTTATCAGAACTTCACTATCTTTCCAGCCACCGAGGGACCGCCATCTTGCCCCAAAATTAGGAACGCCTTTGTTTTATTTCGCTTCTTGCGTAAGAAAGTGGGCCGTGAGGGAATCGAACCCGCAACCAATGGATTAAGAGTCCACTGCTCTACCTAGTTGAGCTAACGGCCCGTTGTGTGCGGTAACTGGCGTCTACCGGACGGGGGTGCAATATTGCCATAGCTTAGGGGGGCCGGGAACGAGGGCATCCTGCCCTCGTCGAGGGCGGGGACGCCCTCGCGCCTGAGTGGGGTGGACGATGGGACTCGAACCCACGACGACCAGATCCACAATCTGGGGCTCTACCAACTGAGCTACGCCCACCATTGTTGCTGCTTGATTCGCGTTACCGGCAGCGTGTCACGCTTGTGCCGATGGCGCGCCTGGCAGGACTCGAACCTGCAACCACCGGCTTAGAAGGCCGATGCTCTATCCGGTTGAGCTACAGGCGCATCGCTTGGCTGCACCAATTGCGCGCCGACTCTCAGCGCTTTGGTCGGGGTAAACGGATTTGAACCGTTGACCTTCTGCTCCCAAAGCAGACGCGCTACCAGCCTGCGCCATACCCCGCCAGTGTGCCGAGCCAGCGGGTGGGATGATAACACTGGGTGGTGATTTGGTTGGTGGTGTTGGGTGGGTGAGGGCGAGGGCGTTTTGCCCTTGTTGAGGGCGGGACGCCCTCGTTCCCGGGGAGGGCGGGACGCCCTCGGTCCCAGGGAGGGCGGGACGCCCTCGTTCCCAGGTTAGGTGTTGGTGGCGGGTTCGGCGTATTGGTCGATGCCGCGGGGTTCGGTGGATTGGTCGGTGAGGATTAGTTTGTGGCGGTAGAAGCGTTCTACTCCGGCGGGGCCCATGCGTGAGCGGCCTAGTCCGGAGAGGTTGAAGGGGTCTTGTTCGAATTCGTGGACTGTGCCGGATAAGGATGCTTCGTTTATGCTGATTACGCCGCCGTGCATGCGGCGGGCGACTTGCAGGCCTTCTTCCTCGGTGCCGGCGAATACGCTTGCGCTTAGGCCGTAGCGCGAGTCGTTGGCGAGTGCAACTGCCTCGTCGACGGTGTCGAAGGGCATGACGGGTAGTACCGGTCCGAAGGTTTCGTCGGTCATTACACGCATGCCGTGATTTACGCCGCTCAGGACGGTCGCCGGGTACCAGGTGCCTCCGGCTTCAGTGGGCCGGCCACCGCAGTGCAGGGTCGCGCCCTTCTCTACGGCGTCGTCGATATGGGACTGGATGGTTGCCAGTTGCTTCTCGAAGATCAGTGGGCCGATGTGTCCCTTGTCTGGCGCTTCGGTGTTTAGCGTTACGTTCGCGGCCAGTTCGGCTAGGCGCGCAACCAGCGCGTCGTGCAAGGGGCGCGCGACGTAGATGCGTTCCACGGATTGGCATGCCTGGCCGGTTGCCGCTACTGATCCGCGCAGCAATACTGTGGCGGTCCGTTCGAGGTCTGCGGATTCCAGGACGATGGCGGGGTCTTTGCCGCCCATTTCCAGGAATGCGGGAATGAAGTTTCTTGCGGCGCGTTCCGCGACCAGGCGGCCGGTGCGTACGCTGCCGGTGAAACAGACTGCGTCCACGTTGTCGATCACGGCTTGGCCGGTTGCGCCGGCGCCCATCGCGTAGTCCACGACGTCGGCGAGTTCGGGAACCTGGTTGAAACACTCGCGGACCGGGTCCGCGTGCCGGGGCGTGATTTCGCTGGGTTTGTAGAGGATTGCGCTGCCTGCAATCAGGGCCGGTACGGAATCGATCATGCCGAGGAGGAAGGGAAAATTCCAGGGGGAAATGATACCGACCAGGGGGAAGGGAACGAGTTGGGTCCGGGCCATGATGGTGGGTATTGAGCTGTTGCGGGCGGCTTCGTTCTTGACCAGTTCGCGCGCGAAGCCGGCCATGCGGTCGGTCATGCGCTGGAGGTTGTCGATTTCGATGTGGGTGATGAGTACCCGGCCGGTGTCTGCGCAGAGTGCGTCGAAGATCGCCTGGCGGTTGTCCTGGACGGCGTCTGCGAAGGCGTTTAGTGCTGCGACGCGTTTTTCGAGTCCCAGGTCCAGCCAGGCGGGCTGGTTCATGCGCAGGCGGTCGGCGGTTGCCGCTACTTCGTCGGGGGTTGCGGGTTTGAGCAGGTAGTCACGCTCGCCGGTACGGGGGTTTCTTACTTTTATGGGGGCGAAAGAGGTGGGGGCGGGCATGGGTGGGTTTCCTGCGGGGGTGAAGAGGCAGGCATTTTGCCACGGTGCTGGTGTGTGAGGAAGGAGGGTGGCGAGGGCGTCCTCGCTGGGAACGAGGGCGTCCCGCCCTCGTCGAGGGCGAGACGCCCTCGCTCCCATGAGGGCGGGACGCCCTCGTTCCCAGGGGGTTAGAGGGTGTGGGTGGTTGTTGGGGTGCCTACTATTACTTTTTCGGGGCGTTGGCGGGCGAAGAGGCCTACGGTTACTACGCCGGGGATCTGGTTTATTTCGGTTTCAAGTTCTATGGGATCGAGGATTTTTAGGTTGTGGACGTCGAGGATTTCGTTGCCGTAGTCGGTAATTACGCCTTCGCGATAGATGGGCTGGCCGCCTAGTTGAATCAGTTTGCGGGCTACGGCGGAGCGGGCCATGGGGATGACTTCTACGGGCAAGGGGAATTTGCCCAGCAGCTTGACTTGCTTGCTTTGGTCCACGATGCAGACGAAGCGCCGGGAGGAAAACACCAGGATTTTCTCGCCGGTTAGCGCCGCGCCGCCGCCCTTGATCAGGCGCCGGTGCTGGTCGGTCTCGTCGGCGCCGTCCACGTACAAGTCCAGGGTGCCGCTTTGTGTTAGCGGAACGACTTCAAAGCCTTGCGAGCGCAGCAATCCCGTGGTTGCTTGCGAGCTTGAGACCACCACCGAAATCCGGTCGCGTATGGCCGGGAGCAGGGCGATGAACTCGTTGGTGGTGCTGCCCGTTCCTACTCCAAGAAGACAGTCCTGGGGGACTAATGCAATGGCGGCCTGCGCAGCATTGCGTTTGGCCGCCAGCATCGCCTCATTGCTGCCTTTTTTGGATCCCAATCGGTTAATCCTTAAGTAACAGGCGGGAAATCAACCCACGGGTTAATGAACACTGCCATTATATGAAGCAGGCCGTTGGCGGGATCAGGGCCGGAATTCGATTCTTCGCCGCTCGCTGATCACGGCGTCCAGCGGCACATCGGTGGGTTTGGGGGCGAGCTCTCCGACGAGCTGAAAGTCATAGGCCAAGCCGATCAGCAGGGGACGGCCCCAGTGGACACAGTGGCGCCGGAAGGCGAAGGTGCGATCGTAATATCCGCCTCCCTGGCCAAGGCGGTTGCCGGATGAGTCGCAGGCCACCAGGGGCACAAGCGCCACGCTTGGAAACCTTGGCGCGACCCAACGGCGGGGTTGCCAATCGGGCTCCAATATTCCCCAACGGTTCGCGACCATCGGTTCGCCCAGGCGATGCGGCGCAAGCCTCATACGGTTGCCGGCAACCACGGGCAACAGCACTTTCTTTCCCCGTGAGAGCGCCCAGTCGATGATCGGGGTGCAGGACATCTCGCCCTGGTAAGCCATGTAGAGTGCGATGCTGCGCGCGCGCCTTACCGCCTCCATTTCACGCGCGAGGTGCGCACAGCGGATAGCCGCGTTTTCGCGTTGGGTGGCGGTCAGGCTGCGGCGCGCCTTGCGCATCGCAGAGCGCAAGTGTTCAACCGGCATTACAGGTCCGTTTTGGGTAGTTCAGCTTGCAGCAGGCAATTCGGCCTTGCTGTCGGAAACCTTCTCAAGGCGCCGCTCCAAACGCCGCCTCACGTTGCGGACATTGTCGATGGTTTCCGCCGTGCTGCGGTCGTCCTGCCGTTGGGATTGCAGCAAATTGGTGGCGAGTTTCAGCGCCACCAGCATTAACACGTTGGGGGAATCCAGCATCGGATCCTGGTGCTGGACCGCCTCAATGTGCTCGTCGAGAAGCGGTGCGGCGCTCTTGAGCAACTCGCGGTCCCCTGGCTCGCAGGCAATCGTGTAGTCCTCTCCCAGAATTCGAAGCCTTACGGTTTCGAATTTTTTGGTCACACGCTGCGTTCCATGCTGCGCAGCCGCTGAACCATCTCAGCGACACGTTGGCGTGCATCCTCCCGGGTATTGAACAGCTTTGAACGCTCGCCTTGCAGCTTCTCGCACTGGGCGAGCAGCGCGGCGTTCTCGCGCCGCAGCTGATCGTTCAGATAGAGCAACTCGTCCACGCGTTCGGACAGCAACTCAATCTCTTCTCGCAGGGTTTCTTCCTGGTTCATGGGGCGAGAATATAGCACGGACGCGTCATAGTCACGCGTGCGTGGCGAACTGCGCGAACGGCTAAAATCGGGAAATGAACAAACCAGACGAATTCGCCCGGCGCCGCCGGGCCCTGCTTGGCGTCCTGGAATCCGGATGCGCGGCGATCGTTCCCTCAAGCCCGGTAAAGGCGCGAAGCCGCGATGTCGACTACCCCTACCGGCCGGACAGCAATCTCTTCTACCTCACCGGTTTTTCCGAGCCGGAGTCGGTCGCCGTCCTCATTCCGGGACGGCCCGAGGGCGAGTTCGTGCTGTTCTGCCGCGAGCGCGATCCCAAAGGCGAGCTCTGGGAAGGCAAGCGGTCCGGGCCCGAGGGCGCGAAGCAGGATTTCGGCGCCGATTCCGCTTATCCCTTCGATCGGATGGACGAGGTCATGCCGAAATTGCTGAAGGGCTGCGATTCGGTGCACTTCGATATCGGCCACTATCCACGCTTTGAAGCGCGGCTGGGGGGGTGGCTGAAGAAACTGCGCGACCAGTCCAAGGAACGCAACAAGGCCCCGGTGCAGATTGCCGCGCTGGACTATTACCTGCATGAGATGCGCTTGTGCAAGACCGAATTGGAGCTGGACTGCATGCGCAATTCAGCGGCGGTGGCGGTGGACGCCCACAAACAAGCCATGCGGCGCACTCAACCGGGCATGTTCGAGTATGAAATCGAGGCGGAATACCTGTATCGATTCAAGCAGAGCGGCGCCGCCGAATCCTATCCCTCGATCGTGGCCGCGGGCGCGAATGCCTGTGTGTTGCATTACACCGAGAACTCAAGCCGGATGCGCTCCGGGGACCTGTTGCTGGTGGATGCCGGATGTGAACTGGATGGCTATGCTTCCGACATCACCCGGACCTGGCCGGTGAACGGCAGCTATTCCCCCGAGCAGCGCGCCGTCTACGAAATCGTCCTTGCCGCCCAGCGGGCGGCGATTGAGACCATAGAGCCGGGCGTTTCCATTCTCGATCCGCACCATGCCTCGATCGACACGGTCACGCGCGGCTTGCGGAGCATCGGACTGCTGAAAGGGAAAGTATCCTCCCTGGTCCGCGACGAGGCCTACCGGGCGTTCTTCATGCACCGCACTTCGCATTGGCTGGGGATGGACGTGCATGACGTGGGCGACTACGAGGCCGATGGCAAACCCAGAAAGCTGGAACCGGGCATGTGCTGCACGGTCGAGCCGGGCATCTATATTTCACCGGACAACCAGGATGTGCCTGAGGCTTTCCGCGGCATCGGCGTGCGGATTGAGGACGACGTGGCGGTGACGCCTGCGGGCCACGAGGTGCTGACGGCAGCGCTGCCCAAGGATCCCGACGAGATCGAAGCGCTGGTCGGATCCGGCTGATGTACGGCGTCCTGGTTGCCGGCGGCGGGCTGACGGGCGCCAGTCTCGCGGTAGCCCTGGCGGACCGGGGAATGCGGGTGGCAATCATCGAGGCCGTTTCTCCGCAGAGTCCCGCTCAACCCAGCCTGGATGACCGAACCAGCGCAATTGCGCGGACCGGCGTTCGCATCCTCGAGAACCTGGGGGTGTGGTCGCAACTAAAGGAGGCGCCGAGTCCGATCCACGCCGTTGAAATTTCCGAGCGTGGCTGTTTCGGCGGAGCACGGATCGACGCTGCCGCACAGGGCCTCGACAGCCTCGGCAGCGTAGTCCGCAACCGCGTCTTGGGCGAAGCCCTCTGGGCCCGGCTGCGGGCAAAAAAGGAGCGAGGGCGTCCCGCCCTCGTCGAGGGCGGGACGCCCTCGTTCCCAGGGTTGTCCCAGGGGAGCGTGGGCATTTTCTGCCCGGCACGGGTCACGGCGGTCTCCACCGAGAGCGATCACATCAGCGCCCGCGTTGAAGGCGAGGGCGATGCGAAGGCGCACGCAATCAAGGCGCAGCTATTGGCGGTGGCCGAAGGTGCACGCTCGCCGTTGCGGGATGAATTCGGTATTGCCGCTGAACATAAGGAGTACCCGCAGGTCGCGGTGACCGGACTGGTTGAAGTCCGCAAAGTAATAAAGCCGGACACCGCCTGGGAGCGGTTCACCGCCGAAGGACCGCTGGCCGTGCTGCCGGCCGGCGGGCGCCGCTACGGGTTCGTTATCGTGGCAAACCGCGGAGCGGCCGGGATCCACGAAATGGAGGATGCGGAACTGCTTGCCTATCTTCAGGAACTGGTGGGCTATCGGGCCGGCGAGTTCGTCCGCGTTGGAAGGCGCGCCAGCTATCCGCTGGCGCTTGACCGGGCAGACCGGGTTACGGCCCCCCGAGCGGTGCTGGTGGGCGCGGCGGCCAATAGTGTCCATCCCCTCGCTGCCCAGGGATTCAACCTGGCGCTCAGGGACGTCGCGGCGCTGACCGAGACGCTTGCCGAAGGCGGCAGCCCGCCGGCGGATCCCGGGGCGGCCGGCTTGTTGTCCCGTTATGCGGAATGGCGCCGCCGTGACCAGGACAATGTGGTGCGATTCACCGACAGCCTGGCCCTCTTGAGTCACAGCGCATGGCTGCGTCCGTTGCGCGGGCTGGGATTGCAGGCATTTGATCTTGCGCCCCAGGCCAAACCGCTGCTGGCTCGGTTTGCCCTGGGCCAGGGCGGCCGCATGACACGACTGGCGCGCGGCCTTCCGCTGTGAACTCCCCAATTCAAGCCGCGGTAGCCGGAGGGGGAACCGTGGGCCTGGCTTGCGCGCTGCTGTTGAACAGCCGCTGCGACTGGAACGTTGCGCTGGTGGAGCGATCGGCCCCGCCGAGAGCCCGCAACGACGGCCCGCAACGCGCACTAACTCTTTCACCGGGCGCGCTCAAAGTACTGTCGGAATGCGGCGTATGGCGCGATGCCCGGGAGTTTTCGCAGCGCGCACCGCTGCGCTGGCCCGCAGGGAACACCCCGGGAACGAGGGCGTCTCGCCCTCGTCGAGGGCGAGACGCCCTCGCTCCCAGGGTTGGAGGGCAGCCGGCCCTCGAAGAGGGCGTGGACGCCGTCTCCCCAACGCCTTCAAAGCAAGTGCCGTACCACTCCTTCTCCCGCATGGTGGTGTGGCGAGGTGACGGTGGCCCCGCCCAGGAAACCGCCATTACCTTCGATGCCGCCGAACAGGGCGTGGCCGCGTTGGGTTACGTCGTCCGCGAAGCTCCGTTGAGACGCGCGCTGTGGGAATTGGCGGAACAACGCAGGGGTATTCGCCTTCACTCGGGAGCAGCGCTGGCGTCGGTGCGGATCGAGGAGGAATCCGGAAACCTTGGGCTGGAGGACGGCGGTGAGGTTACCGCGGAGCTGCTGGTTGGCGCGGACGGGGCGAAATCGAAGTTGCGGGAGGCCCTGGGGATTGGATTTGAATCGCAGGGCTACGGGCAGACCGGGCTGGTATGTGAAGTGGAGTGCAGCGAGCCCGGAGGCAATACGGCATGGCAACGATTTGTCGATGGCGGCGCCCTGGCGCTGCTGCCGCTGGAAGAAACCCGGCTGAGCATTGTGTGGAGCCTCCCGAATGCGCAGGCGGAGCAATTGCAGCAGCTCAACGAGAAGGACTTTAGGTCTGCACTGAACGAAGCCTCCGCTTCGGTAGCCGGCGATCTGGCGCCCGTGACGCCGATTGCTTCCTTCCCGTTGCGCCGCGGTCTCGCGGCGAGCACCTCAGGCGAGCGCTACGCGCTGGTCGGAGAGGCGGCGCGAACCGTGCATCCCCTTGCGGGGCAGGGGTTGAACCTGGGGCTGGGCGATGCCGAAGCACTGGCCCGCGTTTGCCGCGATCGAGGCGATGCGCTGATTGGTGACGCCCGCGTGCTGGGCAGGTTCGCGCGCGAGCGGGCCCGGTACGGGCAGGAAATGTCATCGGGAATACACTCTATAAACGCGGCTTTCGGTGGCGCTGCCGCACCCCTGGCTGCGCGCGCGCTCGGCGCGGTTAACCGGATGCCGCCCCTGAAGCGCCAATTCGCGGCGCGCGCTATGCGCTAGCAGTACGTGAAAGCGCTGGGAACGAGGGCGTCCCGCCCTCGTCGAGGGCGGGACACCCTCGCTCCCGGGGGGAGTTCTCAATTAGTCGCTGATGCCGACGCGTTCCCATTCGCCTTCTTTGAACAGCAGACGCGAACTCGGCCAATAGCCGGGGTCGAGCTTGACCGTGGCAAACTTGGTTGCGCCGGTGGCCGTCATCCCTTCCAGGCGGATGATCCGGTCGTCTCCGGCACGCTGAAGCTCGACCACGAACGCGTCCAGGCTGTCGGTTGGCTTGCCGTTTACGCTGGTAATCTGCAGGAACCGGGTCGGCAGCAGGTAGCGGTGAGCCGGCGAGCCGAAGGTGTAGTGCTGGACGGCCACGCCCTGGGGCTTGATCGACATCTGGGCAGCCATTGCTCGTTGCGGGTTCTGCACCAATGCGCCGGCCCAGAACAGCACTTCCCGCAAGCCCTCCCAGCCGAGTTCCACGCTGTCGAACTCAAGTTCAACCTCTTCCTCGTTGCGCCAGACCAGGATCTCGGCCCGCGGCTGACCGGCAACGGCACGCTCGACTTCGTGCGGTCGTGTCGCCAGGCTTCCGTTAATGCTGAGCAACAGATCGCCCGGACGCATCGCCTTTGAGGCGGGCGTGCCCGCCACTGTGCGTGAAACAGCGAGCATCTGGCGCCGCTCCTTGTCGTGATCTTCCACCCTTGCCAGCCAGCTCTCCGGCAATCCTCGCCGCAAAGCCACCGACAAAGGCGTGCGCTGCCATGTAACCTCCAGCGAACGCCAGGGAGCCTCGCGTCGAAGGTGATCGAGCATGACCTCCACATGCTCAATGGGAAGGCCGCCAACGATTTCGCCGGTACGATTTCCGGAGCCGGAGGCAAAACTGCTCCATAGGGCGCCTACGCGTCCGCGGGAGTCAAGCAAAACGCCGGAGATCTGCTCGTCGGCGTTTTCCACTTCCAGTATTTCCAGGTTGGATTCGCGAAAGGCGCGGACGTTGCCAGTCGCAAGGTCGATGGGCTTCAGGTCACCGGCCTCGTAGGATCGGATCACAGGCTCAAGGTCGGGTCGAAAGCCGGCGAGAAAGATCGCCTCGCCGGTCTTGGGTGGGCGCGGGGCAAATGAGGCGGCACGCATGGGTGTGTCGCCCAAAAGCGCCGGGTCATACTTCAACAGGGCGAGGTTGTGTACCGGGTGCACGTAAGCCACCTCGGCAGTAACCTCCAGCGTGCCGTTGAAAGTCAGAACCGCGTCGCCGATGGTTGCCGGCACGGTGTTCCGATCCACGACCACCCACCCGCGTTGGGCGTCCACAATCAATCCGGCGCCGTAATAATGCTGCCCGTTTATCGCCGAAACGGCATAAGGCATATCAAAGCGCACGTGCACCAGCGAAGAGGCGATACGCCGAAGTCTGGGATCGTCGAATTGGCGCGGCTGACTCATTCTCGGCTCGGCGGGCTTGCCAGGCGAGGCCGCGGCCAGTGGGCGGCAGGACCACTCCTGGTCAGCGGCGCCCTGCCGGCAGCGTTCCGCGGCAAACCAGCGCCGGCCGGTGCGCGCGCTGCGCAGCTCGTTGGCTCGCGGATTGCGCGGCGAACTGAAGCGGAACTGCACCACATCCTCGTGTCCGAGTTCGGCAAGCGCCTGTTCCACGTCATCCAGGGTTTGCAGCGGCTGTCCGTTGATCTCCCGCATAATGGAACCGTTATCGATCGAGGCCAGTCCCAGCATGTAGCCGGGCTGCGCCACGTAAATGGTGTTCAGCGGCACGTTGAAGTGGCGGGCCTGCTGGTAGGAGGTCTGGTGCAGGAAGGTTCCGCCGAAGGATATGTACTCGGCGGGAGTAACTTCATGAAGGTTGCTGACTTCTATGAAGACCTCGGCAATTTCCCCCTGACGCTCGACGATAAGCGTCACTGTTTGCCCCACGCTGTCGTCAAGCACGCTCTCCAGGCGCACGAAGTCCGGGAATTCCTGGTCCTGGATCCGCAACAGAATGTCCCCGGGCCGGAGTTCGGTCGCCGCCGGCGACCCGCTCAGGGTTGAGCGGACCACCAGCAGGCCGGCGCTTTCCGGATTGGCGGCCCGCGCGCCGGCCTCGGATTCCTCGCCCAGCGCTAGCCGGCGAAGCTCATCGTAGGGTAATTGCTCAAAGGTCGTAAGCAGGCCGCCGCGCGGTACGGGCCGGTTCTCGCGAATCAGTTCCAACGCGCGGAGCACGCGATTCAGCGGCAGGAAATAGCTGGCTGCTGAGCGCACCTGCGCACCTGCGTTCAGGGCAACGGCGCGTCCCCGGATGTCGATGACCGGACTGCCCGAAGAACCGCCTGAGGTGCTGGATGCCGCCTGAATATAAAAGGTATTGAAATCGTTGTAGCGGCCAAAGCCGTAGTTGGGTGCCTCCCGGTCCAGCCGTGCGATGGTGCCCGCAAGAATCGAGAAGCGCTCGCCCGCGTCGTTGCCGACAACCCGGATCTCCCGCCCCAGCTGGGCGCCTTCGGGCGCCAATTCCAGCCCTTCAGGCTGGATGTGACGCAGGGCGGCCGGGTCATAGCGGAAGAAGCCGAAGTCATGCACGGGGTCGGCATAAACCCGCTCAAGTTCGATTTCCTCCTGGTTGGCGAACAAAGCCTCGCCTCGAACCGGCCCGGTCGACACGATGTGCCGATTGGTCAGTATGATCCCCCGTTCGGCGTCTACTACGAACCCGGTCCCGTCCAGCAGTGTGTTGGACTCGGTGTCGAAGGGGCGGGTCTTGTTGACCCTGAGCGAGACCACCGAGGGGCGGATTTTTTCCAGTGTCTGCCGCCAGGCCGCCTCGCTATCCTGGGCCTGAGCGCTAAGCGAGGTCAGCGCCAGTATCGCTGCCGCCGAGATCGATCTCATAACCGTAGTTCTGCTTGAATTTCGCATGCAATATCTCTCGATCAAAATAGTGATTCTGGGTACCTGCGCTGCCCGCCTTGATCGCGCCCAGCAGGGCCGCAAGTCGCCCCGTGTCCCGCCAACTCCATCCACGCACAATACCGTAAGCCAGACCGGCCCGGAAGGCATCTCCGCAGCCGGTGGGGTCCTCCACTGTGGCTACCTTGACCGGCGGAATGCGTTCGCAGTGGCCGGAATGGTAAATCCGCGCACCCTGGGCGCCTTCGGTCACGACCAATGCCCGGGTTTCAGTGCATACGCGCTCGCGGTTCCAGCCGGTCTTGCGGCACAGCATCTCCGCTTCGTAACTGTTGACTGCAACCCAGTCGGCCATGCGCACAAACTCGCGTAGTTCCTCGCCGCTGAACTTGGGTAGGCCCTGGCCGGGATCGAACAGAAAAGGCATCCCCGCCTCGTGCATCTGCGCGGCATGGTCCAGCATGGCCTGACGTCCGTCCGGCGAAATCAATCCCAGCCCGGCGCCGGTATCGCTCGGCAGCCGGCGGCCATGCGCGTGGTCCATGGCGCCCGGGTGAAATGCGGTGATCTGGTTGTCGTCCAGGTCGGTGATGATGTAGGCCTGCGCGGTGAGCTGATCGGGCAGTTCGCTGATCAGCGCCGTTTCCATGCCCAGCTCCTCGATTCGCGCGCGATAGGGACCGAAGTCACTGCCTGCGCTGGCCAGCATCAGCGGTTTGTCGCCCAGCAGAGCGAGGTTGTAGGCAATGTTGCCGGCGCAACCGCCGAACTCACGGCGGAGATGCGGTACATCGAAGGCTACGTTGAGGATATGTACCTTGTCGGGCAGGATGTGTTCGCCGAAACGCCCGCGGAACAACATGATGTTGTCATAGGCGAGCGAACCGCAGATGACGGCTGCATGGGCTCCCTGCGATTGCACGGCGCCCGGTACCCTGTTGAACGAAGCTCGGTGTCGGCCGGATTCAGGAACCGCTCAGGGTGGCGAACTCCGCGCCGAAATCTGCCTGCGGTTCGCCGTCCTCGGCGTGAATCTCAAAGATCTTGTTGCGGGCCGCTTCGTGTTTCAGTGCGGCAACGCAGACCCGCGCCACATCGGCCCTGGTGTTCCAGATTCCCTGGGAACGGGTATCGCCCTGCTCGAAAATGATCGTCTGGACGCCACCGGGGTCGTCGCTCAAGCCGCCCGGTCGCACTATCGTGTAAGGGACTCCGCTGGCTGCGACCGCTTCCTCGCCTCGGCGTTTCCAAAGCATCACGTTGTCGAACATCCGGTTCAGGTAATGATCGTCGTCGGTGACTCCGCGTGAAGACACCAGCACATAATGGCCCACGCCGGCCGCAAGAGCCGCTTCGGCAAGGTTACGGGCTCCCTCGTAGTCGACCTTCTCCGGCGTGTTGTCCTCGCTTCCTCCGCCTCCGGCTCCCGCGGCGTTGATGATCGCTCCAACGCCATCCAGCGCAGCCGCAATACTCGTCGTGTCCTTGAGGTCGCCGGCGACCGCTTCTACGTCTGCTCCCAATCGCTCCGCCGCTTTGGCCGTGCTGCGCACGAAGGCGCGTACCGGGTAGCCCTGCTTCTGCAATTCCGCGACCACCAGCGAGCCGGTCCCGCCGGTAGCGCCCGCCACCAGCACCAACGGCTTGGGCGCCTCGGGCGTCTCCACCTCCTGGGCGCTACCGATCGCAATTAATGCTGCGGCTGCAAGGATGCCAAACGAGTTGAGAGGGCGCATGGGAAATCTCCCGAAGACTTGAGGCCGCGTATCTTACCAATGTTGGTCTGCGCAGTTGCGCCAGCTTCAGGATCCGGCAAGTGCGGCAAATTCGGCGGCGAAATCTGTTTGCGGCTCGGCGTCTCTTGCCTGGATCTCAAACACCTTGTTGCGGGCGTCCTCATGCTCCAGGGCGGCGACGCAAACGCGGGCTACATCGGCGCGGCTGATCGCGTCGCCCTGCGCGGAGTTGTCGCCCTGTCGAAAGTCGATCGCCTTAACGCCGCCGGGACCGTCGTTCAAGCCCCCCGGGCGCACGATCGTGTAGGTGACTCCACTCGCTGCTACGGCTTCTTCGCCCTTGCGCTTCCATATCAGCACGTTGTTGAACATCTTGTTCAGAGGATGATCGTCGTGTGTCACGCCCTGGGAAGAGACCAGGACATATTGGTCTACGCCGGCATCCATCGCTGCCTCGGCAAGGTTTCGGGCGCCCTCAAAATCCACTTTCTCCGGTGTGTTGTCGGCTGGAGCGGGGACGCCGGAGCCCGCGGCGTTGATGACCGCGCCAACGCCATCCAGCGCGGCGACTATGCTGGCCATGTCCTTGAGGTCGCCGACCACGGCTTCGACCTCGGGCCCCAGCCGCTCGGTTGCCTTCGCCGCGTCACGCACGAAGGCGCGCACGGGGAAGCCTCTTGCCTGCAACTCGGCCACCACTATGGAGCCCGTCTTGCCCGTGGCGCCCGCTACCAGGACCAAAGGCTTGCGATCCGGCGCCGGCGCAACCGTTTGATCGGAGGCCTCGCCGGTCTGCCCGAAAGTAACGTTCAGGACCGCGACTGCGAGAAGCGGCGTGAGGTTTCTGAGTGTTTGCATGAAGCCCTTCCAAGAATGATCAGGCCGCGTATCTTACCAACTTGCGCCCTTCGGACGTTGTACCCTGGGAGTTTTCGCAGCAGGCGCCGCTACGCTGACGCGCAGGGAACAATGGAACGAGGGCGTCCCGCCGGAACGAGGGCGTCCCGCCCTCGACGAGGGCGGGACGCCCTCGTTCCCAGGGTTGCTTCCTGGGAGGGAGGGCGTCTCGCCCTCCGAGGGCTGAAAGCCCTCCTTCCGGGGGTTGTTTCCTAGGAGCGAAGCGAGCGCAGTCCCACCGCGGCCCGAATGTCCTGCATGAGCGGCTCGCTGATCGCCCGCGCCCTGGCCGCGCCACGCTGCAACTCGGCCTCGACGTCGCCCGGGTTTGCCAGCAGCCGCTCGTATTCCGCCCGACCCGGCGCCAGAAGGGCGTCCAGGCACTCATACAGCTCGTTCTTCATCTCCGCCCAGCCGATGCCCGCTGCATAGCGCTCGCGCATTGCAGCCGTCTCCTCGGCGCTGGCCACCGAGCGGTACATGTCGAACAGAATGCTGTCTTCCGGGTCCTTGGGTTCGCCGGGCGTTTGCGAGTTGGTCTTTACCCGCATGATCAGCTTGCGGAGTCTCTTGGCCGGGCAGAACAGCGGGATGATGTTGCCGTAGCTCTTGGACATCTTGCGTCCGTCGGGCCCCAGCAGCACGGCCCGGTGTTCGTCGATATCCACCTTGGGCACGGTGAGCAGGGAGCCATAGTGGTGGTTGAAGCGCTGGGCGATGTCGCGCGCCATTTCCACGTGCTGCCTCTGGTCCTTGCCCACCGGCACCCGGTCGGCGTGAAACATCAGGATGTCGGCCGCCATCAGGATGGGGTAACAGAACAGCCCCATGGTGATCCCCCGGTCAGGGTCCTTGACTTGAGCGTTCAGATTGGCGTCGGTCCGGGCCTTGTAGGCATGCGAGCGGTTCATCAGCCCCTTGGCGGTGAGCGTGGTGAGTATCCAGGTCAATTCCGGTATCTCTCGAATATCCGATTGGCGGTAGAAAACCGCCCGCTCCGTATCCAGGCCGGCAGCCAGCCAGGCCGCCGCGACTTCGAGGCTGGAACGCGCCACTTCCTCGGGATTGCGGTTCTTGACCAGCGCGTGCAGGTCAGCCAGGAAGAAGAAACTGCTGCCCCCGGCGGCGTTGCGGCTGGCCTCGACCGCCGGCCGGATAGCGCCCACGTAATTTCCCAGGTGAGGCGTGCCGGTGGTGGTGATCCCGGTCAGCGTAATGAGTTTCTTGTCGTTCACGAGTGAAACGGACTATAGCCCCGCCGCCTGGCCGTCCTTGCGCGGGTCGGAGGCGCCGGTCAACACGCCTGAGGAGTCATTGCGCATGACGGCCTGGTAGCCGCCGTACACGCCCCGGGCCTTTGAGATGTTGTGTCCCATGGCCGATAGGCGCTGGCGTACCTCGGTACCGAAGCCGGGCTCAAGCGCCAACTTGCCGCCATCGGGCGCAGCCGACTGCCCGGTGGGCTGGCTGGAGCCGCCGTGATAGGCGCGCGGAGCGTCGCCCGCCGCCTGCAGGTCCATTCCGAAGTCCACAACGTTCGTGATCACCTGTGCCTGCGCCTGCGGCTGCATCGCGCCGCCCATCACGCCGAATGCGAGGCGCTCGCCCTGGGCGAAGCGCGCGAAGCCCGGAATGATGGTGTGAAACGGACGCTTTCCAGGGGCCAGGGCGTTCGGATGGTCGGGGTTGAGATTGAACAACTGGCCCCGATTCTGCAACACAAAGCCGAGATCGCCGGGAGTCATGCCCGAACCCATGCCGCGATAGTTGGACTGGATCAGCGAAACCAGCATCCCGTCGCGATCGCCCGCGGCCAGGTAAACGGTTTGCGGCGCATCCAGCCTCGGGTCGCCGTGCCGCACTGCGGTCGCGGCGCGGGTGGGATCGATCAACTTGCCCCGCTTGTGTGCGTAGTTCCTGGAAATCAATTCATCCACCGGCGTTGCCACGAAAGACGGGTCGGCATAGAACCGCGCGCGGTCCTCGAACGCCAGCTTCTTGGCTTCGGTCAGCAGGTGCAAGTGCTCCGCCGAGCCAAACCCCGCGGACGCCAGGTCATAGGGTTCCAGGAGGTTCAGGATCTGCAGCGTGGCGATTCCCTGGGTATTGGGAGGCAGGGCGTAGATGTGATGGCCCCGGTAGCCCGCCGACACCGGCGTGACCCATTCCGAACGGTGTGAGGCGAGGTCGGCCTCGTCCAGGTAGCCTCCATGTTCACGCATGTAGGCGGCGATCTTCCAGGCGATTTCGCCGCGATAGAACGCTTCCCGGCCGCCCTCGGCCAGCACCTTGTAGGTTGCGGCCAGGCGCGGGTTACGGAAGACCTGGCCCTTGCCTGGTGCGGCCCCGTCCGGAAGGTAGCAGTCGGCAAATCCGGGGTAATCGGCCAGCACCCGGGCATTGGCTGCCCACGCGTCGGCGGTCAATTGGGCTACCGGAAACCCTTCCTCAGCCAGCGCGATGGCAGGGATGAGCAATTGAGCAAATTCCTTGCGGCCGTATCGAGCGTGCAGTTCAAACCAGCCGTCCACGGCGCCCGGCGTCGAAACCGGCAGGGGACCAAGCGGGGGGATGTATTCCAGGCCGCGTTCGCGAAAAGCGTCCCGCTTGAGTGAACGCGGCGCGCGTCCGCTGGCATTCAGCCCCGTGGGAGCGTCTTTTGCGGCTTCCCATACCATCGCGAACAGGTCGCCGCCGATTCCGCAGCCGGTGGGTTCGGTAAGCCCCAGCATGGCGTTGGCGGCGATTGCCGCATCGACCGCGTTGCCGCCGGATCGCAAGATTTCGAGACCGGCCTGGGTGGCGAAGACCTGGCTGGTCGCCACCATGGCGTTCGTGCCCAGGGCCTCGGAACGCGAGGCGAATGGCAGCCCGGCCCCGCGCTCGTAAACGGCTCTCACAGACTTTCGGCCAATTCGTTCATGGCTTGAGCCAGTTGAAAATCGAGTTCAGTGATTCCTCCGGCTGAGTGGGTATTCAGGTGCACCTCCACCCGCGACCACACATTGAACCATTCCGGATGGTGATCGAGGCGCTCGGCCGCCAGGGCCGCGCCCGACATGAAGGCGAACGCCCGCCGGAAGTCCGCAAATCGAAACGAACGGTGAAGCTTGCCTTCTTCCAGGCTCCAGCCCGGCAGGTTGTCAAGTCTTGCTGCGACTTCTTCCGCGGAAAGCAAATCAGCCATGGGATCCTCTCAGGTAAACAGTGTTGCTGTGCCGGAATATTCTCACGCGAGTAAGTCTATCTGCAATGCTTCAAGCGCGGCGAGTCACGCGAAACTTGATTTATTCGTCGCTTTTTGGAAAGCTACGTGGTTGGCGTTTCAATACGAAGCGCCGGTTTGCTCGTAATTCAAGCTACCAACAGCGGATCGGTTGCGGGAGTGCCGCTTGTTCGGCGCCGGTCCCCGATTAGCGGTTGCCCGTTAGTACGGCAAGCGGGCACCCCATTTGGCGGTGCTTCCCGTGTCGGCAAGGAGGCCGGCGCAGCAAAGGCGGCAATGCAATTCGGTTTGAGGATAGGCCCATGACTGCACACAACGAATCCGTGCCTGGGCGGCGGAATTTCGGGCTGCCCCCGAAACAGGGCCTGTACGATCCGGCGTTCGAGAAGGACAGCTGCGGCATCGGCTTCGTCTGCGATATCAAGGGCCGCCCAAGCCGCGTCGTCGTCGAGGACGCGCTTGGCATGAACTGCAGCATGGAGCATCGCGGAGGCCTCGGCTACGAAACCAATACCGGCGATGGGGCGGGCATCCTCCTTGGCCTGCCGGATCGCTTCCTGCGCCGCGCCGCGGCGGAAGAACTCGGCGTCGAATTGCCCGAGCGCGGCCGCTACGGTGTCGGTATCGTTTTCTTGCCCACCGCCCCGGAGGAACGGGAACGGTGCTTGAAGCTTTTGGAGCGTGAAATCGAAAGCGCGGGGCAGCGGCTGCTGGGCTGGCGGCAGCTGCCGATCGATCCCCGCGGCGCGGACATTGGCAACGCGGCCAGAGCCGCCATGCCGCACATGGTTCAATTGTTCGTCGGGAGTGGTTCAGGCGGAGGGCGGGACGCCCTCCCTCCTTCCGAGGATGAGTTTGAGCGCAGGCTTTACTTAATCCGCAAACACGCGACCCATCTTCTGCGCGGCGACAAGAACCTGGCGCAGCGGCAATTGTTCTACGTCTGTTCCCTGTCCTCCAGGGTGATTGTCTACAAGGGCATGCTCACGCCCAATCAAATGGCGCCCTTTTTCACGGACCTGAGCGAACCGGATTTCGAGTCGCACCTGGCCATGGTGCATTCCCGCTTCAGCACCAACACCTTCCCGTCGTGGGACCGCGCGCAGCCCAACCGCTTTATGTGCCACAACGGCGAGATCAACACCCTGCTCGGCAATGTGAACGCCATGAACGCGCGTGAGGGCGTTTTGAGTTCACCGCTGTTCGGCGACGACCTGGCCAAACTCTTTCCTGTTGTGGAGCCGGACTGTTCCGACTCCGGAACCTTCGACAATGTGCTGGAATTCCTGCTGATGACCGGGCGCAAGCTTCAGGAAGCGGTATTGATGATGATTCCCGAAGCCTGGCAGCAACATTCCGGCATGGATGCGGCCAAGCGCGCCTTCTACGAATACCACTCCTGCCTGATGGAGCCCTGGGATGGTCCGGCCTCGATCGCTTTCACCGATGGCACCTATATCGGCGCCGTGCTCGACCGCAATGGGCTGCGACCGAGCCGTTACTACATTACCGACGACGGCCGCTGCATCATGGCGTCGGAAGTCGGCGTGGTGCAGGTCGCCCCCCAAAGCGTGGTGGAGAAGGGGCGTTTGCAGCCGGGCCGTATTTTCCTGATCGACTTCGAGCAGGGCCGCATGATCCCCGATGCGGAAATCAAGGCCGAATGGGCGGCCGCCCGTCCTTATGCCGCCTGGCTCGAAAAGCAACGCATCGAACTTGAAGAACTGCCGCCCGCCCTGCCGCTGGCGGCGGACCCGGCCACGCTGACGGCGCGCATGAACGCCTTCGGCTATACCGTCGAGACCATGGAAATCATGCTGCAACCTCTGGTCAGGGAGCTGCGCGATCCGCTCGGCTCCATGGGCAACGACGCCGCGCTGGCGGTGATGTCCAACAAGCCGCGCATGCTCTACGACTACTTCAAGCAGCGTTTCGCCCAGGTAACCAACCCGGCCATCGATTCCATCCGGGAAGAGGTCATCATGGCGCTGGAGTGCTACTGCGGCCCGGAACGGAATCTGCTGGAGACCACACAAGGGCATGCGCACCGGCTGCGCATCCCGCATCCCATCCTTTCCAACGAGGAACTGGCCGCCATCAAACATCTCGATTATCGGGGCTGGAAGACGGCGGCCATCGACATCACTTATCAAGCCGGTTCGGGCGCAGCGGGCCTGACAGCCGCGCTGCACCGCATCTGCGCCGAAGCCGGCCAGGCCATTGAGCAGGGCTACAGTCTCATCGTGCTCTCCGATCGCGCCGTGGGGCCGGGCCGGGCGCCGATCAGCGCCCTTCTTGCGGTGGGATCCGTGCATCATCACCTGGTCGAAACCCATGCGCGCACGCGCATCGGCATCATCGTGGAAACCGGTGAGGCCCGCGAAGTGCACCACCACTGCCTGCTGACGGGCTACGGCGCCGACGCCGTCAATCCCTGGCTCGCCTTCGAAGCCCTGTGGGATTCACTTGAGAAAGGCTATTTCGACGATGCGCCGCACGTCGCCACCCGCGCGGATGTCGTCGACGCCTACCGCAAGGGCACCGCCAAGGGCATGCTCAAGGTGATGGCGAAAATGGGCATCTCCACCCTGCAGTCCTACAAGGGTGCGCAGATATTCGAGGCGGTCGGATTGGCGGACGATGTCATCGAGCGCGCCTTCAAGGGCACCGCAAGCCGGGTGCAGGGCGTGGGCCTGGATATCCTCGCCGAGGAGATGGAGCGCCGTCACGCGCTGGGCTATCCGGGGCGCAACGGCAACATCGCGGTACTGCCGAACCCCGGCGACTTCCACTGGCGCCGGCACGGCGATACGCACATGTGGGATCCCCAGGCCATCGCCGACCTGCAGGTGGCCGCCCGGACCAACGACGAAAGCGCCTACTGGCGTTTCGCCGAGCACGCGAACCGGGAAAACACCGCCAACGCCAACCTGCGGGGGCTGTTGACTCTCGTGAGCGGAGCCAACGGCAAGTCCATCGAACTCGACGAGGTCGAAGCGGTAAGCGACATCGTCACCCGGTTCGCCACCGGAGCCATGAGTTTCGGCTCCATCAGCGCCGAATCCCACGAAACGCTGGCCGTGGCCATGAACCGCATCGGCGGCAAATCGAACACCGGCGAGGGCGGCGAGGATTCCCGCCGCAATGTGCCCCTGCCGAACGGCGATTCCGCGCGCAGCGCCATCAAACAGGTGGCCAGCGGCCGATTCGGCGTGACTATCGATTACCTGGCCAATGCCGACGAACTGCAGATCAAGATCGTGCAGGGCGCCAAGCCCGGCGAGGGCGGCGAACTGCCCGGTCGCAAGGTGGATGAGATCATCGCCGGCATACGCCATTCGACTCCCGGCGTAGGGCTCATCAGCCCACCGCCGCACCACGATATCTATTCGATCGAGGACATTGCCCAACTCATCCACGATCTGAAGAACGGCAACCCCGAAGCGCGCATCAGCGTCAAGCTCGGCGCCGAGATCGGCGTGGGGGCGGTCGCCGCGGGCGTAACCAAGGCGCGCTCGGACCACCTGGTGATCGCCGGAGATTCCGGCGGCACCGGGGCCTCGCCGCTCACCTCCATCAAGCACGCCGGGCTTCCGTGGGAACTGGGTATTGCCGAGACGCATCAGACGCTCGTCGTCAACAACCTGCGCTCACGGGTGGTGCTGCAAACCGACGGCCAACTCAAGACCGGGCGCGACGTCGCGATCGCCTGTCTGCTCGGCGCCGAGGAGTTCGGTTTCTCCACTGCGCCGCTGATCGCGCTGGGCTGCATCATGATGCGCAAGTGCCATCTCAATACCTGTCCTGTGGGCATCGCAACGCAAGATCCGGCGTTGCGCGCGAAATTTGAAGGCCTGCCGGAACACGTCATCAACTATTTCTTCATGGTCGCAAAGGAAATGCGGCAGATCATGGCCGACCTGGGCTTCCGCACGGTCAACGAGATGGTGGGGCGGGTGGACGCGCTCGATGCCGAGGAAGCGGTGGATCACTGGAAGGCCAGGGGCATCGATCTCACGGGGCTGTTGACGCCGGCGCAGGAACCGCCCGATTTTCTGGGCGCCTACGCCATGCACAAGCAGGACCACGGCCTCGAGCGTTCGCTGGATCACAAGCTGATCGAGTTGGCCGAACCTGCGCTGGCACGCGGCGAAAAGGTGTACCGCGAATTGCCCATCACCAATGCGAACCGGGTCGTGGGCGGCATACTCTCCAACGCCATCATCAAGCGGTGCGGCCCGCAGATGCTGCCCGACGGCGCCATCCACTTCAAATTTCGGGGTCACGCCGGGCAGAGCTTCGGTTGCTGGCTGGCCCGGGGCGTTACGCTGGAGGTCGAGGGAGACGCCAACGACTACGTGGGCAAGGGCCTGTCCGGCGGGCGTGTGATCATCTATCCGCCCGGGGAGTCGCGCTTCAAACCGGAAGAAAATATCCTGGTCGGCAATGTTGTGCTCTACGGCGCAACCGCCGGCGAATGCTTCTTCCGGGGGGTCGCGGCAGAGCGGTTCTGCGTGCGCAACAGCGGCGCTCGCGCGGTCGTCGAAGGCGTCGGCGATCACGGCTGCGAATACATGACCGGCGGGCGCGTGGTCATCCTCGGCCGCACCGGGCGCAATTTCGCCGCCGGCATGAGCGGCGGGGTGGCCTACGTCTGGAACCCGCACGGGGACTTCGCCGACCTCTGCAACCCCGAGATGGTCGAGCTGGAACCGCTCGCAGCGGAACCGGACAGGACCGAGCTTAGGGAGCTCATCGAACGGCATCTGCTTTTCACCGGCTCCACCGTCGCACAAGCGATTCTCGATGACTGGCGGCGCAGTGTCGGGCAATTCGTCAAGGTCATGCCCGTCGACTACAAGCGAGTGCTTGAACAGCTCAAGACCGCTGTCGCCGCAGCGTAGCAGCCTACGCGCGATGGGCAAGACAACGGGTTTCATGGATTACGCGCGCGCCTCCGCGCCGTATCGCGACGCGACGGATCGCCTGCGTGATTTCAAGGAGATCTACACCCAACAGGACACCGGGCAGCTCGCCATTCAGGGCGCGCGCTGCATGGATTGCGGGGTGCCGTTCTGCCAGTCGAACGATGGCTGCCCGATCTACAATCTCATCCCGGAGTGGAACGACCTCATCTACCGGGACCAATGGCGCGAAGCGCTCGACCGCCTGCACAAAACCAATAATTTTCCCGAATTCACCGGCCGGGTATGCCCGGCGCCCTGCGAAGGCGCCTGCGTGCTGGGGATCACCGACCCCGCGGTAACCATCAAGGACATCGAGATGGCGATTGCCGACCGGGGTTTCGAGGAGGGTTGGATTGTCGCGGAGCCGCCCGCCGCCCGCACGGGCCGGCGCATCGCGGTGATCGGTTCCGGGCCCGCGGGGCTTGCCGCCGCTCAACAGTTGAATCGGGCCGGCCACATCGCCGTAGTCCATGAGCGCGCCGACCGCATCGGCGGTCTTTTGACGTACGGCATCCCCAACATGAAACTCGACAAGGTGGAAACCGTCGAGCGGCGCCTTGACCTTATGCGGCAGGAGGGCGTGGAATTCCTTGTCAACGCGCCCGTCGGCGATGGCAGTGGCGGCTCTATCGACGTCCGCAGCCTGGCGAAGGAATTCGACGCCGTGCTGCTGGCTACCGGGGCAACCGTTCCCCGGGACCTGCCCATACCGGGGCGCGACCTCGATGGCGTGCACTTCGCAATGGATTTTCTGACCCGGAACACCCGCAGTCTGCTCGATTCCAATCTCGCCGACGGCAACTATATCTCCGCGAAAGACAAGGACGTGATCGTCATCGGCGGCGGCGACACCGGCACCGATTGCATCGGCACGGCGCTTCGCCACGGCTGCAAGAGTCTGGTCAACTTCGAATTGTTCCCGCAGCCGCCGGTGGCGCGGGCGCCGCACAATCCCTGGCCTACCTGGCCGGTGATTTTTCGCACGGAATACGGCCACGAGGAATCCGCGTCCAGGTTCGGTAAGGACCCGCGCGTTTTTTTGATTTTGTCAACGGAATTCGTGGCGCATGCCAAGCGGCGAGTTTCCGGGATTCGCACCGTCGACGTCCAGGTCAAA
Organism: Candidatus Foliamicus sp.; assembly: GCA_965261845.1. Classification (GTDB taxonomy): domain Bacteria; phylum Pseudomonadota; class Gammaproteobacteria; order Steroidobacterales; family Foliamicaceae; genus Foliamicus. The sequence continues at coordinate 132,388 of OZ253475.1, forward strand.
GACGGCAAGTTCGACCAGGTGCCCGGTAGCGAACGGGAGTGGCCGGCCGATCTTGTGCTCCTGGCCATGGGTTTTCTGGGTCCCGAACACGCCGCCTCCGATGCGCTGAATCTGGCCTACGACGCGCGCGGCAACTACCGGGCGGAATACGGCAAATACCGAACCAACGTGGAAAATGTGTTCGCCGCCGGCGACTGCCGCCGGGGTCAATCGCTGGTGGTGAACGCCATCAATGAAGGCCGCGAAGCCGCCCGGGAAATTGATCGCCTGCTTATGGGTTCAACCGAACTTCCTTAAGCTTAGGCCGTTCCCCAGCCGGGATGAAAACCCAGCGGCAGGCCGGCGTCCGGCGTGAAGCCGTACATCTCGGTGCTCGGCAGGGCCTCGTTGACCACTTCGCGCACCTTGAGCAGCCGGTCCAGGTCGATACCGGTGTCCAATCCCATCGACTCCAGCATGTAGACCAGGTCTTCGGTCACGATGTTGCCGCTGGCGCCCGGCGCGAAGGGGCAGCCGCCGATACCGCCCAGCGAACTGTCCAGCGTGGTAATGCCTTCTTCCAGCGCTGCCATGGCATTGGCCAGACCGAGGCCGCGGGTGTTATGCAAGTGCACGCCGGTAAGCTGGTCGGCGCCGATTTCGGCGCGCACCAGGCGCACCAGGCGGCGAATCTGGGCGGGGTTGGCATAGCCCGTGGTGTCCGAAAGCCCCAACTCCCGGCAACCCGCCTCCATAAGCGCGTTGGCCAGCTTGAGCACCATGCTTTCCGGCACCGGGCCTTCCATGGTGCAGCCGAAGGCGGTGGCGATCCCGGCTTCGAAGTGGGGGCGCCTGGATTCGGGAAGTTCGCTCAGCATCTTGTTGATGCGCCTGACTTCCTCCAGTATCTCGTCGTGTCCCTTGCGGAGGTTGGCGCGGCTATGCGTCTCGCTGGCGGAGATGGGAATGCTGACCTTGTGCGCGCCTGCGCTGACCGCGCGTTCGACGCCTTTGAGATTCGGCGCCAGCGTAGCTATGTTCAGCCCCGGAATGGTGAGCGCGTAGCGCACCAGTTCTTCGCAATCGGCCATCTGCGGAAGCAGTTTGGGCGGCACGAAGGATCCCACCTCGATTTCGCGCACACCGGCGGCAGCCTCGGCCTTGATCCAGGCCTTCTTGGCCGCGGTGGGCATGATCACCTTGAGGCTTTGCAGGCCGTCGCGCGGTCCCACTTCGCTTACGAGTATGTCAACAGTCATAGGCGTTAACTATAGCCAGTCTTGCACCGCCGGCCCGGCAATTGCAGCGCTCGCGCGCCCGAATCAGTTGTTGCGGCCGGCCTGGACCCGGGCCTGGCTCTTGCGCCCAATGCGGGTGAGATGCACTCGGCTGGTCTTGCCGGCGCGCCGCTCGTTCAAACGCGCCACCAGACTGGCGATCTCTTCCTTTACTTCGTCGGCTTCGCCCTGCTTGTAGCCGGTTATGGTGGTCGTTCCCTGGGTCAACTCGTAGCGATACCAGTCGTCCGTATCGGACCCTTCCGGCGGCGCGGTCTGCTCCAGGCTGATGATCTCAAACGGCCGGGCTGCCGGCATTACATTGACTTCATCCGTCATAACCTGTTCATTCTACACCGCCGGCCAAAATTGTCAGTGTATCAGGGCCTGTCAACACTATTTCTGCAGCGGGGCGAGGAACATCGAAGGCGAAAAAGCAACGCATATATGTTATGGAAATTCAAACATAAGATTTTGTTGACCATGATGCCTGCTTGCGGCTAAATTGGCGCCCATGCCAGTGTTCACCCGCCGCGGACCCTCTTCGAGCGCGGCTTCCGTCACGGTCACGGGTCTCGCCCCCCTGCAGGTTCTCCACGGCGGCAGCGGCCCGCCGCTCGTATGGCTGCATGGCGAGGAGGGCCAGCGCGGCTGGTTGGCGCACCACGCGCGGCTGGCCGAGCGCTTCAGCGTGTGGGCGCCGACTTTGCCGGGAATCGGCGAGTCCGTGCTTCCGGAGTGGGTGCAGGGTGTGCGCGACATGTCCAAGGTGCTCCTCGCCGCGTTGGATGCCGGCGGAATCTCACGCTGCATCCTGGGCGGCGCATCGATGGGCGGGTGGATCGCGGCCGAAATGGCGTCCATGGAACCCGGGCGATTTGACGGCCTGGTTCTTGCGGGGTCCCAGGGAACCGCCACCGGCCACCTCGATACGCCGGACCTTTTCCTGATGCCTTACCGGCGCTACCTGTCCTTCGGCTATGCCAATCCGGAGTCGAGCGCCTTCACGGAGTTGTGGGAGGGCGAGCTCGACGACGAAGCGGTGACCGTGGACCTGGAGGTGATGGAACTCTCGGCCCTGCTCGGCTTCAAGCCGTACATGCACGACCGTTCGCTGCTCCCGTCCCTGGCCCGCTACACGAACCCGGCCAGACTGGTCTGGGGTGATCGCGATGTGATCACGCCGCCGCCGGTGGCCGAACTTTTTCTCAAGGCGCTGCCTGGGGGAGAATTGACCACCATTGCCGGCGCCGGCCACTATGTGCATCTGGAGAAGCCTGCCGAGTTCGCAGATGCCGTTGTCCGATTCGGCGCCGGGCTGGGGGCGGACTGAGCCATGTTCCAATTGCACTACTTCGTTAACCACCCCTACCTGGGTTATCCGCATGAAGCGGCGGCCGAATTCGGCGCCGTGATGCTCAAGTTCTCCAACCGCTACTTCAACGGGGAGCGCGCCGCCGAGCTCTTCGAGCGCTATCACGAGGAATACAGGGTGGCCGAACAGGTGGGCTTCGACGCCATCGTGGTCAACGAGCATCACAGCGCGCCCGCGGCCATGTCTCCCTCGCCCAACATGTTCGCAGCGGTCCTGGCGAAGGTCACCTCACGGGTGAAGATATTCATCGCCGGAAACATCCTGCCGGTGAACGGCAACCCGGTTCGCCTGGCCGAGGAGCTGGCATTGATCGACCTGTTCTCCAAGGGCCGCCTGATCTCCGGTTTTGTCCGGGGCGGGGCGGTAGAGTCGCTCGCCATGTCGGTGAACACCCTGCATAACCGGGAAATGTTCGCCGAAGCGCACGACCTGATCCTGAAGACCTGGACCCAACCCGGCCCATTCGTGTGGGAGGGGAAGCACTATCACTACCGATGCGTCAATCCCTGGGCGCTGCCCATGCAGAAGCCGCATCCGCCGATCATGATTCCCGGATCCACCAGCCGTGAGACCGTGGAATTCGCCGCGGAGCGGGGCTACCCGTACATGGCTCTGGCCACCCGGCTGGAGGCGACCGACGATTTGTTCGCCGCCTACAACGAGATCGCGGAACAGTCGGGCCATGCCGCGACGCCGGGCCACCGCGGCTATTTCACTCGCGTGCACGTGGCGCCCACCGACGAGCAGGCGCTTGAGGAGGGCAGGGAACAATTCGGAGGCCGGGTGGCGCAGGTCACCAGCATGGTCGACATGAAGATCCATCCCGACGTCGGCGCCTGGATGGCGCCGCCGGGGTATGTGAGCCGCGAGGCGGCCATTGCCAGGCGCAGGTACATGGGCGGAACGCCGTATGCGTTCTTCACCCAGGGCTACGAGAAGGCGCTGGAGACCCGCCAGATCATTATCGGCAGCCCGGAAACGGTCGTGCGGCAATTGAACGAACTGCGCGTGAGGTTCGGGGTGGGGCACCTCGGCGTGTCCCACTTCGCGGTGGAAGACTATGGCCGCACCCTGCGCAACCTGGAGCTTCTTGGCGAAGAGGTTTTTCCGCGCCTGCGGGAATTGGCCGCCGAGGACTGAGTTTGGCCGACGCGGATAGCCAACCGGCCGTGGCCGGGTCGCCACAACAGCACCCTCCGGGCTATGTGGGCCAGCTGCCCTTGTCCCTCAAGGCGGGCTGGGGAGTGGGCTCGATGGGCTGCCTGGGGATGCTGTTCATCGTCAACGTCTTCGTATTGTTCTTCCTGGTCAATCACCTGGGAATGGAACCAGGCATGGCCGGGCTCATCCTGTTCATCACCCGGATATACGACGTTTTCAGCGACCCCACGATCGGGTATCTGAGCGACACCACCCGCAGCCGCTGGGGCCGCCGCCGCCCATGGATGGCGCTGGGCGCGTTCATGTCCGGATTGGCGATGATCTTCACTTTCAATGCCCCGGCACTGGCAACGGTCAATGGCCTCGCAATCTACGAACTCATAGTACTGATTGCCTATTTCACCGGCTATACCCTGTTCTACGTGCCCTTCATGGCAATGCCGGCCGAAATGACCGATGACTACAACGAACGCACATCGATCATGTCGTGGCGGGTGGGGTATTCCAACGCCGCCGGCATCGTCATCGCCGCCGGCATGCCGGCGCTGATCGACTACCTGGGCAGCGATCGCAGGGCCTACGGGATCGTCGCAATACTGGTCGGCATACTGATCGCTGCAACCATGCTGATGACGGTGCTGTTCACCGGCCGCGCACGGGAGTTGCCCAGCTCTCCCGAGGACCGCTATTCAGTCACCGAGTATTTCCAGGCGCTTGCGAACAACCGGCCGTTTCTTACGCTCGCCGCGCTCAAAGGCACGCTGTACCTAGCCGTGGGAGTCAACGGCAGCGCCTTGCTGTTCTTCATGACGTATGTCGTGGAGCGTGCCGAAATGGGCGTGGCGTTCTCCACCCTGGTGGGCAACTTCGCCGGCCTTTGCACCTTGCCGCTATGGATTCGCTTCAGCCGCGGCAGGGACAAACGCTGGGTCTACATGGTCGCCATAATTGGCGCCGGCCTCATGCTTGTCTCATGGTCGCTGGCCACGCCGGCCGAAAGCGATCTGGTGTTTGCCTTGCGGTCCTGTTTTATCGGCATATTCAGCGCGGGTGGGCTGACGATTGGATTCTCCATGTTGCCCGACACCATCGAATATGACCGTATCAGGTCCGGGAAGGTCCGCACCGGGCTGTACACGGGAGTCCTGGGATTTGTTGAAAAAACCGGCTTTGCGCTGGGTCCACTGATCATGGGCTTTTACTTTTCCGCCACGGGCCTCGTGGAAAGTACGCAGGGCGCCGTACCGCAGCCGGAAAGCGCCATTACCGCCATCATTTTCGGCAAGGCCTGGATTCCCGCGACCCTGCAGGCGTTGTCGCTCTTTTGGTTGATGTCCTACCGGCTCACCGAGAAGCAGCTTGCCGATATGCGTGAGGAAGCAGCCGCAAAGGGCGTCGCGGTGGCGATGCGTGACTAGCGAAAACGTAAAGTCCGTCGCGCGCGTATTTGAAATACTCGAATGTTTCGAGCGCGAGCGGCGCCCCTTGAACGCCACCGGCGTCGCCCGCACACTCGGCTATCCGCAATCCAGTACCCAGGCGCTACTGAGGACGATGGTGAACCTGGGTTACCTCACCTTCGACAGCCGGATTCGCGCCTATTTTCCGACGCCGAAGATGCTGCTGACTACCGGATGGCTCGCCAATACGCCCCCGGGCGACAGCAGCTTGCTGGAAGCGGTGGACGAACTGCAGGAAATGACCGGCGAAACGGTAACGCTGAGCAGTTACTGCGAACTGGATATGCAGATAGTACGGATGACCGCAGGCAGCCATCCCATTACGCTCAATCTGCATGCGGGTGATCGGCTGCCGCTGTTCCACTCTGCTGTGGGACTCGCGTTTCTGGCCGGCCAGACTGACGATGTGGTGGAGCGCCTCATCGGGCGCGGCCGGAAACTGGCGGCGCGCAATTCGGGACGCGCCGTGCGAGCCGCCAAGGTCAGGGAGGGAATCGCGCAGACGCGTGAGCGCGGCGCGGCAATCGGCTATGGGCTGGTGCTGGAGGGGGTCGGCGCGCTCGCCTCCGCCATTAATTGCCCGATATCCGGCGCGCCTTACGTCCTGGGTATCGGCGGCCCCGAGGCCCGCATCCGCAGCCAGGAAAGCCGGATTCTCAGGGCCTTGCGTTCGGTCGTAGACCGGTAAGACCGTCCCGTTTTCGCTCCGGCGGGCGCAGTATCCAGTCTTTGGCCGAGGACTTCCTCAGTTCGGATTTCAGCACTTTCCCGGAGGCGTTTCGCGGCAACTCCGGCAACGTCACCAGCGTCTTGGGAATCTTGAACCGAGCCAGGCGCCCCTCGCAGTATCGCGCCAATTTTTCCTGGCCCAGCGTGGCGCCCGCGCGCAATGTAAGGTAAGCCTCAAGCCTTTCTCCCCAGCGTTCGTCCGCTACGCCCACCACGGCAACATCGGCGATGTCCGGATGTCGCGACAGCACTTCCTCGATCTCGCTGGGATAAACATTGATGCCGCCGGTGACCACCATGTCCTTCTTGCGGTCCACGATATACAAGTAGCCCTCTTCATCGCGCCGCGCCAGATCGCCCACGGAAACCCAACCGTCGCGGAAGGCCTCCGCGGTTTCTCTCGGCTTCCGCCAATAGCCGTTGAACAGGAACGGGCTGTTGGAGAACAGTTCACCCACTTCGCCCGTGCTTACCTCGCGATCTGCGTCCAACAGCCTGATGCGGGTCGAGGTGAACGGCTGTCCCACGCAGCGTTGCTTACGTAGTTGATCGGCCGGCCGCAGGTTGCTCACGACGCCTGCCTCGGTGGAACCGTAGGTCTCGTGGAGTATTCCCTCCCCGAAATACTCCACGATCCGCTCCTTGGTAACCTGGGGCAGGGGGGCCGCATTGGAGATGATGGATTTCAGCGGCGGCCGGGCGTGGCGCGACAGCACCTTCTTGTCCAGGGCAAAGATGTCGTGGAAATGAGTAGGCACCATGAAGACGCCGGTCATGGCGCCCTCGTCCAGCCGGCGCAAGGCCTGCTCGGGATCGAAGCGCGCGCAGATTTCCAGGTAGCCGCCGAAGAAAATCGTTGCGAGGCTGAACCCCATGCCGCCGCCGTGACATAGCGGCGCGAAACCCAGAAAGCGGTCGTCGGGCGAGTAGCAGCCGTATTCCGCCGCCATGCCATAGAAGGTAAGAATCCGTGACCGATGGGAGACGACCACGCCCTTGGGCTTGCCTGTCGTTCCGGAGGTGTATGGAATGGTGAAGGGCTCCCATTCATGCACCGGCGGATGATCGGCGCGCGCGCGGGCAGCGGCGAGCCGCCGCTCCAGGTCCTCGCCGATGACCACAACATGCTCGATGGAGCCGCCGCCGTTGTCGCGTGCCTGCTCGGCGCGGGCCTGATCGACGAACAGCACGCGGGCCTGGGCATCGTCGCAGATTTCCGCTGCCTCCCCTGGGCTCAAGCGGGGATTGACGGTGGCCAGTGGAATCCCCGCCTGGGCCGCGCCCGTCACGATCTCCAGGTATTCGACGCTGTTCTCCGCGAGGATGGCGCCGTGGGCGCCCGGCTCAATATGCAAACCGTCCAGCAACCAGGTGCTGATCTTGTCGATGCCGGTTACAAGGTCTTTGTAGCTGCGCTCGACATTGCCGCAGCGTGCGGCGATCTTCGCCGGGTTGCGGTGCATGGCGGCCCGTATGCCGCCGGCTACCGACAATGGCCGGAACGAGGACGGCAGGCGCGGGGACTCTGCGTTCATTGGTCCGGGAGCCCGAAGACGCGCAGTGCGTTGTCCCGCATCAGGCGTTGCCGGGATTCGGGTTTGAGGCCCAGTTCATTCACTTCCGCCACCGCCCGCTCGGGGTCGATGACGGGCCAGTCGGTGCCGAACATCACCTTGTCCCGCCCATAGGAGTTCAGGTAATGGACGAAGGAGGATGGCCAGTAACGCGGTGCGTACGCGTCGCCGGCGGTAAACACGTTCTCGTGCTTCCAGCACATGGCGATCATCTCGTCCACCCAGGGCACGCCGATATGAATGCCGATGAGCTTCAGTTCAGGAAAATCGATGGCCACCTGGTCCAGCAGGATCGGCCTGCCCACGGAAGGCAGCCTGCGCGCACGGCTGTAAACGAGGTTCTGCCCCACCTGCATCATGATGGGTATATCCAGCTCGCAACACTTGGCGTAATAGGGATAGATTTGCGCCGCGTCAGGGGGCATGGCGAACCAGTGCGGATACCAGTGCGCGCCCACGAAGCCGAGGTTGTTTACGGCGTATTCGAGGTCTTTCAGTCCCGCCATGCCGCGGGTCGGATCGATGCCCGCCAGCCCCGAGAAACGCCCGGGGTGCTCCGCGCACACCTCGCTGACATATTCGTAAGGCACTTCGAACGAACCCTCGATGCGCAAATTGCCCGCCCGCACGGCGATGAGAAGAGAACGCTCTATGCCGGCCCGGTCCATACGGCTTACGTAGTCGTTGATGGAAATGCCGGCCCGCATGGCCTGCGGCATGCGCACCTGCGACTTGAAGGCATCGTCGATGCCGGTGCGTCCCTCGGACACGGTCCGCGGGGTATAGAGATTGCAAACAATGTCGACGACGCCGGACATTTGGACTCCGCACCGGCGAAAACGCTTGCCGGTGAATGATCAATCTAGGCTGTGATGGCCCCCGGCGTCAAGAAAAATCGCATATCTATTCATTGATTTCATATATATGATTATTTTTGAATGTATTCGACCCTTGCGTGAGTCCGCTACCAGGTCAGGATTTGTTGACCCAGCAATCGTCCGAAGGTAAGCGCGGGCATTAGCGACATGCCCCCGACGAAGGCGTTGCCGCTGACCTTCGTGAAGCCTATGACCTCGCCGGCGGCATAGAGATTGGGGATGACTGTGCCGTTTGCCTGCACCACGCGCAAGCTGGCATCCACATCGACACCCGCGGGACTGACGACCGAGAATCCCACCGCCTTGGCCGCATAAAACGGGGCCTTGTCGATGGGCCGGATCATGTGCTCCCGCCCGAACTCGGAATCGTGGCGCGTCTCGACCGCCCGGTTGAAGGCAGTAACGCTGTGCTTGAGGGCAGCAGCGTTCATGCCCAGCGTCGCGGCCAGTTCGGCAAGGCTGTCGGCCTTGAAGAAATAAGGATGGTTGCCGAAACGGGCGGCCAGTTGCTCGCGCGTCTCCAGGTTGAGCACCGGCGCGTTCTGGCGCATCGGCTCATCGAAAATGACGTACAGGGTCAGTTGCGGCAGCGCCAGGACCGCCCTCTCGATGTGATCGATGCTGGGGTGGTCTTCGCGCACGAAGCGCTTGCCTTCTGAATCCACGTAGATCTCCCACGGTTTGCGTATGGAAGGATTCAATCGATATGCGGCGCCTGACAGAGGGTCATCCGGGTCTTCCCGATAGCCGGCGACGCCGGCGAGAAAATGCTCTGCGCCGCTCACGGCGGCGCCGGCTTCCCGGGCAGCGCGGATTCCGTCGCCACGCGAGAACGGATTGCTAAGCGAGGTCAAGGGGTATTGGGGCGTGAATTCTTCCCACATCTCGGGGTTGGCCGCATAGCCGCCGGAAGCCAGCACGACGTTTTTCCCGTAATGTGTCTCGATGGAACCGGAGGGAGTTTCGACTTCGATCCCGGTAACCGGACCGGATCCGTTGCGCACAAGTTTCCTGAAACGAGTGGAGAGCTTAAGGTCAATCCTGTCTTCGGCGACCAGTTTGTCATGGACGGGCTTCAGGGCGTCCAGGACACTGACCCCCAGTTTCTCGCCCCAGCTATAGCGCCGCTTGCGGTACGGTTCATGCGCCCTGCCGGCGACCGGATGACCGGGTATGGGCTTAAAACCGATATCCATCAGCCAGTCGAAGGTTTCGGCCGCGTTGACGATGGCCAGCCGGCCGAGATGCGGGTCGATGGTGCCGTGGCTGATACGCATCGTATCCTCGTAGTGATCATCAGGACTGTCGTCGACACCCTCGGCCTCCTGCAGGCGGGTGCCGGCCGCGCTCATCTGGCCCGAAGACCAGAACAGCGTCCCGCCGATCCTGTTATCGGCTTCGATCTGCAGGACATTCGCGCCACGGTCGGCGGCGAATATTCCCGCCGGCAGGCCGGTCGAACCGGCGCCGACGATAATCACGTCCCGGATTTCACTCATGTCTGTTTCCCAGAGCCTTTGCGTTGAATCCGGCGCGTATGCCCGGCCTTTCTTATGTTTCCATAGGAGTATTCACAGCAGGCGCCGCTACGCTGACGCGCAGGGAACACGCCCGGGAGTTTCCGCAGCAGGCGTCGCTACGCTGACGCGCAGGGAACACGCCCGGGAACGAGGGCGTCTCGCCCTCGACGAGGGCGGGACGCCCTCGCTCCCAAGCGTGTTCCCTGCAAGCTTAGATACCAAGGTTGACGGCATTCTTGCCCTTATCGAGCTCAAAAGCTCGCAACTCATTGTATGAAGGATAAATGACCGTCACCCGCACGCTGGTCTTCCGCGCCAAGCTTTCCCGCCGCACCCACGTTTCCCTGGAGGCTTTTCTCGAGGAGATGCGCGATCTGTGGAACTCAGCGCCCGCTCTTATGCGGAGGATCTCAATATATTGGCCACCCGCGGCGGCGGGCCGCGGCACTGGCGTCGGCCCTGGAATCGTCGGAAAATGTAAGCAATGAAAGTACGCAACCCATACACGGGCGAGCTTGACTATCACTGCTCGCCGACCTCCACCACGGAGTTGGCGGATCTGTGCGAACGGCTGCGCGAGGCCCAGCCGCGCTGGGAGAAAGCGGGCATTGGCGCTCGTGGGGAGGTGCTTCGGAGGTTTTCGGCGGCGGTCGCGGAACACCGCGAGGCGCTCATCGAGAGCCTGGTTCGGGACACCGGCCGCTACGGAACCAGCGTCAGCGAAGCCACGCTGGAACCCAAAATCGAGCGTGAGATTGCCGCGGCGCGCAAGTTCGCCGAAGAGGAAACGCTCGACCCCACGGAACTGCCCGAAGTCGTCAATCGGCGCCAGCTGGTTTCCTATCCCCTGGTCGGCAATATCACTCCGTGGAACTTTCCCTGTTCCATGGCTTTCCTGGACACCATCCCGGCGCTGATGGCGGGCTGTGCCGTGGTCGTCAAGCCCAGTGAAGTCGCGCCCCGGTTCATTGACGTTGTTGAACGGATACTTCAGGATGTTCCGGAACTCGCGCAGGTCCTGGCGTTTGCGCGCGGCGCCGGAGCAGTGGGCGCCGAACTGATCAAACGTGTGGACTATGTCTGCTTCACCGGCAGCGTGGCAACCGGCAGGAAAGTCTATCGGGCCGCGGCCGAAAGGTTCATTCCGGCCTCACTGGAACTGGGCGGCAAGGATCCCCTGGTGGTGCTGGAGGGCGCCGATCCCCAAAAAGCGGCGATGAGCGCGCTGATCGGAAGCTGCGTCGCCTCGGGCCAGTTGTGCACGTCGCTGGAACGGTTCTACGTGGCGGAGCCCATTTACGAAGAGTTTGTCCGGGCCGCGGTTGCCTGCGCCCGGCGTGTCGAGATCAACTACCCCAATATCCGCAAGGGCTTCATCGGTCCCTTCATCCTGGAGAAACAGGCGGACACGGTCCTTGAGCATATTCAAGACTCGGTGAGCAAGGGCGCCAAACTCCATACGGGCGGCGAAATCGTGGACCACGGCGGCAAGTGGTGCCTACCGACGGTGCTGACGCACGTCGATCATTCCATGCAGGTCATGCGCGAGGAGAGTTTCGGCCCGCTGTTGCCGATCATGCCCTTCAGCTCGGTGGATGAGGCAATCCGTCTTGCCAACGATAGCGACTATGGGCTGACGGCCAGTGTCTACGCCGGCAATCCCCAGGCAGGCGAAGAAGTGGCGCGCGCCATTCAGGCCGGCGGGATATCGGTCAACAGGGCGGGGATATCCCTGATGGTGCGTGGGATCGAGCAGGACGCGCGCAACTCGTCAGGCATGGGCAAGAATCGCATGGGCCGCGAAGGCATACGCCGGTTTACCCGCAGCAAGGCGATCATGACCTACCTTGGACAGGAGGACGAAATCGCCCCGGGCCTGGCGGAGCAGGTCTTTACCGGGAACTAGCGCCTGCCAACACGCCCTGGTGTCGTGAGTGGAGCAGGTCCCGCTCGACACTCTTCGAAGCCAGGTAGAAGAAGCCGGCCGCTCCAAGGCTGCAGACGATGGCAATGACCAATAGCGCTACACCCAGCGCATCGTCGCCCAGGGAACCCGCCAGAAAATCGCTGGCCACGCCTACCGATTGCGGCCCGATGATGCCTGAAATCATGTTGATGATCAGAATCATGAGGGCCGAGGCGACGGCACGGGTCCGAACTTCCGCTACTCCCTGTATGGTGGCGAACAGCACCGGCCCCTGCATCACGCCCACGCAGGCGGGCACGATGAGCCAGAGAAACGACGCATTCGAGTTGGCGGCCAGAAACACGAGTGCATAAAAGGGCATTGCCGCCACCTGGACGCCGGCGCAAAGAAATATGGGCGGCTTCGCTCCGTATTTTGCAAGGCGGTTGGCCAATAGCCCACCGAGCAGAGTGCCGGCTGCATGAGGGAGAGCTTTGGCAAACGCCAGCGAAGTACCGACCGTGGCTACATCCAGACCGTGGGTGCGCGTATAAAAGGAAGGCAGCCAGGCCAGCAAGGCGGTGCTGACCATGCCGTACATGCTGCCGCCAAGGACCATGTAGCGGAAAGTTCTCTTTGCCCAAAGGTTGCGGAATGCCGCAAATATGGCCGGCGCCTTTGCCACGACCTGCACCCCGTCGCTATGGCCACGCGGCGGGTCCCGCAGGGTGCAATACACAACCAGCGCAATCAGAATGCCGGGAGCGCCGAAAGAAACCAGCGTTACCCGCCAGCCATGGTTTTCGGTGATCCAGCCACCGATCAGGAAGGCCAGGAAGACTCCCAGGGACGAGCCGAGACCGAGTACGGCCATAGCCAGGGCGCGCTCTTTGGGGGAGAAATAGTCCGATACGAGGGAATGAGACGGCGGCGTACAGCCCGCCTCGCCGATCCCCACAAGTACCCGGAACACGGCCAACTGCAGGAACGACCTGGCCAGCCCGCACATACAGGTCATCAGGCTCCAGAGCGCAAGCGCCCAGGCGATGATTTTCCTGCGCGAGCGGCGGTCCGCAAGACTGGCGATGGGAACGCCGAGCAGCGCATAGAAAACAGTGAACGCCGCGCCGGCAAGGAAACCGATCTGGGTGTCCGTCAACGCCAGGTCGGACTTGATTTGCGGCAGCAGAATGCCGATCAAATAGCGGTCGGCGTAATTGAGGGTCATCACCAGCAACAACAACCCAAGCACGTAGCGGCGATAGGGGAGCGTTGTCCCGGGACGCGCCGGGTTGTTGCCGGTTGACTCAGTCATGCAAGTCGGCTGGGAACGAGGGCATCCTGCCCTCGTCGAGGGCGGGGACGCCCTCGTTCCCAATGTGTCGCTTGCGCATCAGCGCCTGCTGCCAAAACTCCCGGGAAGGGGTGCGGGATGCGACACTAGGCCGCAATTACTTCGATCAATTCACCGACCGCGCCGCGGAGGGTGAATCCCTCCGGCTTTGCATTGCCGTGCATGGGCAGTGCGCCCTCACCGACCGGCGCGATTCCATTGGTCCGGCACATTTCCCGGCACTTGCCCAGGTCATTTACCCGCATGGTAAGCATGGCGAGTCCGGTTCGGTCCAGCGAAGTCGGGTAGACCGTCCCGCTGGCCGCCTTGAATTCCCAGACTTCGATGCTGACACCGTAGCCGACGTTCCCCCAAAGGAAATAGCTGTCATCGGGCGCCCCGATCAACTGGTTGGCGTTACGCTGGAAACACTCCATCTGCGAAATCCGTTTGAGCCCCAGCGCTTTCTCGAAGAACGCGTCCACGGGCCGCTGATCCAGGCTCGTTATTGCTGCGTTGTGAAACCCGGAATGGACTCCCGGCAGTGCCCATTCCGCCCGGTCGCCGCGCACGTTGGCTGTAATGAACATCTGTTCTCCTCCCGGTCCGAAGGGCGCATAGCTCATCACGTCCACGTCGCGCCCCCAGGTGGTATTGCGAAAATAGTAGTAGCGCGGGGGGGAGATCATCGGTGTGTTGGCCGCCGCCAGGCGGTGATAGGACTCCGCCGGGTCCCGCGTACTTCCTTCCATGACCAGCAGCCCCGGATCCATGGGACCCGAATCCGGCCGGGGGCGGTTGGCCACGGCGCCGTCGGGAGCTTCGAGGATCCGGACCTGCGCGCTGCGCGCAGAGTCGGGCATATGCAAAACGGCATATCGCCTTCCCCCGCTGCCGGCGCCGGGCGCGGTCGTCTGATCGGAGGGTATCGCGCCCTCGTCAGCCAGTGTCATCCCGATGGCGTCGCGATAGAAGCGGATGCTGGCGTCCACGTCCGGCGAAACCGTCGTGAACACCACAATCTTGGCTTCAAGGGGGTTCGCTTCTGCCAGAGGGGTCAAGGAATAACCCTTTTGCTCAGATGGCTGTGACTCATCGGCTCGGCCTTTATTCGCCGCTGGGCCGAATGCGCCTGCGGATACAGCCAGGGCGGACGCCTGCAACACCTGCCGTCTGTTCATAGTAGTGCCCTCCCGAGCCCGCATAAAGGGTGCGAATGTATCATGCGGTTTCGCGACGGGGGAGAAGGTATGACGAAACCCACTGATTTCTTCATTCCCGGGCGGGCCGGGCAACTCGCTGCGCGAAGCAAGGGTCCGGACGCCCGGCCCGCCGATGTCGTAGTGCTCGTACAGGGGGCCAATCTGACCGGCCAGGCGGGCTTTGATTTCAGTTTTTCCGGCGGCCAAGACTACTCCTTGATGGACGCTTTGGTGGAGCGGGGCATCGGTGCGGTGACTTTTGCGTTACGCGGTTACGGCCAGTCGGACATCCCCGAAGACCCGCTGAGCATAGATACGGATGCCGCGATAGAGGACCTGGCCAGTGTAGTGGATTGGTTGGCAAACAATGGATACATTCGCCCTCACCTGCTGGGGTGGTCCTGGGGTGGACGAATCGCGGCCCGCTATGGTGAACAGAATCCTGAGCGCGTGGCGCGCATGGTGCTGCTCGATCCGGCGCTTGGGGGCGGCAATCTGATTCCCTTCGAGCCGGAGGAGCCCTGGTGGAGCGGCGGCTGGGACTATTTCCACGAAAAAGAAGCGCAATACGGCCGCGAGGAAATGCGCCGCGCGCTGGCGGACTATGTGGTGGAACATGAGCCTCGCTCGCCCAACGGTATCCGCAGGGAAAACGCCAGGGGCAGCATCGCGGCCGACCCCGAAGCGCTGACCTGTCCCACTCTCATGATCTATGGAAGCGGCGCCGGGAAGGCCGCCTATATGCACGGCGGAATACAGAGGGCCGAGTATTTCGAGAAACTTCCCACCGACGACAAGGCACTGGTGTTGGTCCCAGGCGGGGGGGATTATGCGCACCTGCAGCCCGCGCGGCGCAGAATCCATGCCGCAATCGCCGACTTTGTGTTGATGGACTAGCGTTTCTGCGTTATCAGCGGTCCCGCTTTGAAGCAACAGCAAGTCATCATTGTGGGCGGTGGCATCGCCGGAATGACCACCGCACTCGCGCTTTCGCGCGCAGGCTGTTCCGTGCGTCTTTACGAGCAGGCCCCCGCCTTCAGCGAAATCGGCGCGGGCATCATGCTGACACCCAACGCAACTCGCGTCCTGCACCATCTTGGCTTGGCGGCGGCCCTGGAGAACAGCGCAATGCGCCCGCAGGCATCCATTTACCGGCGCTTCGACGATGCCGGGCTTATGGGTGAGTCGCCGCTCGCCGGCCGCGTGGAATCGGCTTTTGGCGCTCCCAATCTGCACATTCACCGCAGTGACCTGCTGGACACCCTGGTTGCGGCAGTCAGGTCCCGGGGCAGCACGCAACTCAACACCGGTTGTCAGGCAACCGGCTGCGCGCAACATGGCGATAGAGTCACAGTGCGGTTCCGTAACGGCGACGCCGTGGAGGGCGATCTGCTGCTTGCCTGCGACGGTGTGCACTCGACGCTGCGTGGTCAGCTCGCCGCCCATGCCCAGCCGCGCTTCAGGGGCCAGGTGGCCTGGCGCGGCCTGGTGCCCGCCGCAGGCCAGCCGGCCCGGGTAGTGGCGCAGGCGTCAACTGTGTGGATCGGGGAGGACCGTCACATCGTGCAATACGTCTTGCGCGGCGGTTCCCTCGTGAACTACGTGGCCATAGCGGTGCAGGAAACCTGGGAGGAAGAGGGCTGGAACCGGCCGGCGGAGCTGGAAGAGGTCAAGAGCGAGTTCGACGGCTGGCATGACGATGTGCAGGCCTTGTTGGCCGCAACGCCCGGCGACGCGCTGTACAAGTGGGGCTTGTTCGACCGCGACCCTCTTGAGCAATGGGTCTACGGACGCCTTGCGCTGCTGGGCGATGCCGCCCATCCGATGCTGCCCTTCATGGCTCAGGGTTCCGCCATGGCCATTGAGGATGCGATCATTCTGGCGCGTTGCCTCAAGGACCAGGCCTCGCTGGCCGCGGCCCTGGCGCGATATCAACAGGTGCGCCAGGTGCGCACGGCGCGCGTTATTCTGCAATCCAGGGCGCAAACCGGCCTGTACCAGCGCCTGACCGGCGACAAGAACCGGCAGCGCGCCGCCAGCACCGATTGGGTCTACGGTTTCGACGCGACAAGCTGCGCGATCAGCTAGTCGAAATTCAGTTCCGGAATCTCTTCCAGCGGCGGCGGTTCCGGAATGGAACGCACATAGGCATAGATCGCTCGGAGCTGTTCGTCGCTGAGCACCTTGGGCGAATAGGCCGGCATCAGGTTCGTATACCTGACCAGCCGTGCAAACGCTTCAAAGGGATAGAGTGTTGGAGCGATACGAACGCCGGCTACGCCTCCCTGCCCTTCATAGCCGTGACACTGCCAGCACTGTTGGCT
This sequence comes from Candidatus Foliamicus sp., assembly GCA_965261845.1. GTDB lineage: Bacteria > Pseudomonadota > Gammaproteobacteria > Steroidobacterales > Foliamicaceae > Foliamicus. The sequence continues at coordinate 149,106 of OZ253475.1, forward strand.
CCTGTATAGCGCACGGCCTTCCCGGACATCGTCGTTGGGCTCCTGAGACCATGCAAGCGCGGAACCAAGCGTCCACAACAACAGGCCCCCAACACAAAGGCCCGCTGACCGGGCGATTCGCGAACGGGCGCTCATCTCGGCTGACATCGAACGTCAACGAACGCCGGCTCTCCGCCATCGACGACCTCCGCGGCGCGAGCCAGGGCCGGGCCCAGATCGTCCGGATCAAGAATCGGGCCCTCCGCCCACACGCCCATGGCGCCGGCGATGCGGGAAAAGTCGATGTCGGGGTTGCGCAATTCGTTGCCCACCCGCCAACTGCTGTCGATGCCACGCTGCCGCCGCGCCGCCATGCGCTGCAGGTGCATGAATTCCTGGTGATATCCCTGGTTGTTATGGGTCACCGTCAACAGCGGAATGCGGTGATACGCGGCAGTCCAGAAGGCGCCCGGCGTGTACATCAGGTCGCCGTCCTTCTGCACGTTGACCGCGAACCGGCCCTCGGGGCGGTGTGCCAGCGCCGCGCCAATGGCCGCCGGCGCTCCATAGCCAAGACCGGCGCCACCCGAACGGCCGATATATTGATAGTGCCTGGCGATGGGCCATAACCGACGGGCCCAGCGGCTTTGCGCACCGTCATCCGAGACCAGCGCCCAATCCCGGTCCTTTACGACCTTCCACAATTCGGCATAGAGGCGGGCCGTGCTCACCGGGCTCGCATTCCAGCCGTAGCGCGCCTCATCCAGGGCCTGCGCGCGGGCGCGCGAGTGGGCCTCCCGCCAGCGGCCTTCCCTGGCGGCGTTGGTCGCGCGTCGCGCAGGCCGCATCCCCGAGAGCACGGCATCGGTCAGTCCGGGCAATGTCGCCTGCGCATCTCCGGCGATGGAGAGGTCCGACGGATAGAAACGCTGGAAATTCTGGTAGTTGGACCGGGTGAACAGGTCGTTGGATCCGATACTGATCACGCGTGCGTCCGGTCGTGCCTTGCGCACACTGTCGCGGTGTACCCGGTCGCGCAGGCTGTTGATCACGCCCCAGGTATCGTAGAGCTCAAGCCCGAGCACAACGTCGGCCTGGGCAACCGCAGCGGCGCCCTGCGAAAGGTAGTGCGTGTTCGGGAAGTTCATGCGTCCGAACTGGTTGACCACCGGCGCCTGCAAGGCCTCGGCGAGGGCGACAAGCCGCTCCACGCCTTCCTGATCGTGGGCCATCAGGTCCGCGACGATCACGGGCGATTCCGCTTCGAGCAGCCAGCGCGCCGCCTCCGCAACCGCAGCCTCGTCACCAGTGGGCGGCTGATTGAGGGCAACGGGAATCATGTCGACGTGCTGATCGCCCATTTCGGCCTCCTGCAGGTGGCCGTCCAGCACCACGGCCACAGGCCCCGCCGGCGGTGTCATGGCGATCTTGAAGCCGCGAACCATGGACTCCGCGAAGTGTTGCAGGGAAAGCGGTATGTCATCCCACTTGATGTAGTCGCGTACCACCCGCACGCAGTCCTGCGCGGAATGGGACCACTCCGCGCCTGGACGGCGCTCGGCCGCATCCAGGTGGTTGCCCGCCAGCAGAATCATCGGCGCCCGGTCGCAATACGCGTTGTAGACCGCCATGGACGCGTGCTGCAAGCCCACGGTGCCGTGGCAGAGCACGCCCAGGGGCTTTCCGGCGACCTTGTAGTAGCCGTGGGCCATGGCGACCGCCTGTTCTTCGTGCACGCAGGTCAGCAGTTCGGGCGCCTGGTTGCCGCCGTAGTTGACAATGGATTCGTGCAATCCCCGGAAACTGGAACCCGGATTGGTGGTGATGTAGTCAAAGCCGATTCGCTTGATGAGATCCACCATGAAATCGGAACCTGGATTCGTGACGAAATACTCTCGCGCTTCCTCGGCGCTATAGCCGGCCGGTATTTCGGATTCCATCGCCTCCTGAGCGGCGGTGGGCGGCATGGCGCCGGGCGGCTGCGTATCGGTGGCTACCGGCTGTGCCGACGCCGTTTCGGCGCCGCCGACGCCCGCGGCAGTCAACCCGGCTGCCACTGTGGACGAAAGGAAATCCCTGCGGTTGACGCGCGCTGATTCCTCCTGCTCGGAATCCGGTGGATGGGGCTGCTTGTCAGGCTTCACGATTCCTCCCCGGCATGGCGTCCAGTCGTCACGCGGCCACGCGGCCGCGACACTCAAAGCATAGACCCGGACGGGCGCCAATACTACTGGCCGGCCCGCGCGCCTGGCGCCTTGCCCGCTTCAGTCACCGGGACGCTGAAGGAATTCCCCGATGAGGGCCGCGGTGGCTTTCGGTTGTTCCAGGACCAGATAGTGGCCGCAGTCGGGAAGAACGACGAGTTCCGAGCCGGGGATCAGGTGCTGAACGGTGGAAAAGCCGATTCCGCTTCCCGCCGGGTTGCAGGGCGTCATGTTGTCCTCGTCGCCGGCGATCAGGAGCGTGGGCGCAGCAACCCGTGAAGCCCAGGGACTCAAGTCGGAGCGCTCCAGCATTTCGGTGCCGCGCACGAAGGCCTCGGGGTCGGTATTGCTGAAGGCGTCGCGCATGGAAGTAAGTTGCGCTTCGGCGTCATCACGCTCGTAGAACGCCCGGGCAAATCCGGCCACGGCAGTAAGGTCGGCCACGGCCGCCATTCCGCTTTCCCGCGCGGCCCGCTTCCAGGTGGCCCGCATCATGCGGGCGGCGCCGTCATATCGGGCCAGAAAACAACTGAGCACGAGGCGATCAACTGCCTGTGGATACTTGGCCGCTACGATCAGTGCCACCATGGCGCCGAAGGAGGTGCCGTGTATGTGCACGGGTGCGATTTCCAGCGCCTCGACAAATTCGTGCACCTGATCAGCTATTCCTTCCAGGCCGCCGGTCCGCCCCGACCCGCTGCTTTGGCCGTAACCGGGCAAGTCAAAGTCGATGACTTCAAAATCGGCGGCCACTATCGGGGTCAGGCGCTCAAAGTTACGGTGCCCGAAGGCCGATCCATGGATGTGCAGCACGGGGACGCCGCTACCTGCCCGCCGATACCAGAGTGTCTCGCCGCCCGGTAGTTTGAGAGTCGCCACGGCGCCCGGTTCAATTGAGGCGGCAAAGGGACATCAGCGCGTCGATGTCGGGCGCCTGTTCCAGGTCCCAGACCGCCTGAAGAATTTTCTCCGCTTGTCCCGTCGGCAACATGGCGCTGGCGGATTCGGCGAAGATTTTCGCAAGTTCCTCGTCACTCATGCGCCTGCCCGGGCTGCCGAGGAAAGCCTCGATCGCGGTTGACTCCCGGGTTCCGTCGGCGAATTCGACCTCCATGGAACAGCCGTCAAAGCTCTCCCGGGATTCGTCGCGGACCAGTTCGATCCGGGAGCGCAGCACCAGGATTTCCGGGTCCGTATACGCGGGCTTACGCATTTCATCCAGCGTAAAGCGGCCGCGATGCCAGGCTGCGGCGACACAGAAGCACAGGTCGAAGCGCGCCGTGAGCTCGCTGTGGGGGTCGCCGAAGCGCTCCATGCGTTCGTCGCAGATGTCGACGACAATCGGCTCCACCATGATGCGGATCCGTTCCACTTGCCGGCCTGCGGCCCGCTTGAGCAATTCCAGTGCGCATTCGATGGGCGCGTGAGTAATGGTCTCGGTGGGTACGGACTTGTAGCTCTGGCCATGGATGCACCAGGGCGCACCCAGCGAGCCGAGGATTTCCGCAATCTTCTCCGCCGGTTCGTCGGAGTAGGACTGCCGCATCCCCTTGTCACCCTCGAACGCCGTGGCGGGTGCATCCAGTCCACGCTCGGCCAGTTGCGCCGCCGTCAGCCCCGCCATCGCCGTCGCCCCGGTAATGTAGGAAAGCGTCATGCTGCCGACCGACTCATAGGTGCCGAAGGCGGTGCACATGGCGATTGCGATGGCGTTTCGCATGCGGTCCTTGTCCAGTCCCGCCAGCAATGAGCAGGCGGTTGCAGCGCCTACGCCGCCCACCAGGCCGGCCGGCACGAATCCCCGGTAGTACCCGGTCGGCATGAGCAAGCGGGCGCAAGCCATTTCGACTTCCATTCCGATGGCCAGTGCCTGGACCGCCTGTCCCCCGCTGTTGCCGCCCGCCTGGGCCGCCGCCAGCACGGCCGGCAGAACGGCGGAAGTGGCGTGCATGAAACAGGGGATATAGGTGTCGTGAAAATCCAGCACTTCAAACAAGGCGCCATTGACCATTGCGGCCCGCCCCGGCTCCATGCGGGTCCCGAACCACAATGCGGTCGCATTGCCATTCCCGCCGGTTGCGGCGGACCAGTCGTGAAGTATCCGGACGGCTTCATGTTCGGTGGCTCCTACCGAGGCCTTGAGCTGATTCAGCAGCAGGCGCTTGGCTTCATGCGAGACATCGCCGGGAACCCCTGCCCGCGCTTGTTCCAGCGCAAAGGCGACCAGGCGTTCAGCTACCGTGCTGTTCATTCACTCGCCACCGTGCGGCCATCCCTTGCCACCGGTCCGTACATCCACTCCAGCAGGCCGGTCTGCTTCTGATTTCCGGCGCCGAGCGCTTCGATCGCCCGGTGCGCGGCATAACCGCGCAGTCCCACGATAGTCGGGCGACCGCCGTATACGCTGACATAGTGCGCCGCAACCGGGTAGGCGTGCAGCGTGCCGATGTGCCGGGCGTAATCGATCCCGGCGGCGCTGCCGAGAAGTTCGGCTCCCACCTCGCGGTGGCTCAGCACGACATCCATCAGGGCCTGGTATTGCTGTCCGGGCGGATGGGTCTTGATCGGGTAGCCGGCCTTGCGCTCCGCTTCCATATCCGGAACTTCGAACAGGCTCAAGCGCAATCGCCTGACGCCGTCGCAATTTGCCCAGCGCTCGGCCAGGAACCGCACGCATTTCCGAAACGACGGCTCGTCCGATCGTTGGCGCAGGAACAACGCGTAGGTCGGCGAAACGGGGGGGCCGTGCGGCGTAGCATCTGCCGTGCGATCGATGTAAGTGCAGGCGTTGTCGCCCACGGCGCGATAGGTCGTGCTCTTGTCCACAATCAACTCGATGTCGCCCAGCAGATGAGGCTTCACTTCAGGCGGCGGCGAGGCGTCGAATGCCGCCAGCGAAGCCTGATCCCGGTAACGCACGTCCGAGGTCCACATCAATTGCGCGCCCGGACGGCAGTGCAGTTCGATGCCGTCGACCGCGCCGAGAAGGGCAGGATCGACTTCGTCGTACTGGCTATGCCGGTAGTCGTAAATGCCGGCCCGGCGGGTGATTGCAGGACTGTGAACGTCGCGCCAGTAACGGCGTACCCATTCCAGCGGCAATTCCGGCTGCTTCCAGCCACAGGTGATCCGGGCAAGGCCGGCCCGGTTTTCTATATCTCTCAGGCTTTGCATTCGCTTCCCTGGATTCCCCTTGATAACGGGCTGCATGCTCTTGCGCGCTCCCTATCATAAAGAAACCGCAAGAGTCCTGGCCTTACCCTTGGCGGTCGGCGGGACACGACACCAGGAATCTCTCGTATAACATGTGCGCCGCCTGGAATAGAGGCAAGAGGATCCCCAACAATGTCCATACTTGTAATTGGCGCGACCGGAAATGTCGGCCGCCCCACGGTTTCCGCCCTCATTGCGAAGGGTCAGTCGGTACGCGCTCTCAGTCGCTCGGAAGACAAGCTGTCCGCCCTGCCCGACGGCGTCAGCGGCGCCGTCGCGGACCTGGAGACCGGCAGCGGACTCGGTGCGGCTCTTGAAGGTGTCGTTCGCCTGTTTCTGATTACCGCCAATGGCGAAACCGAGACCGCGCGCGGCCTTAACGCCGTCGAGGCCGCCAAGGCGGCCGGTGTGCGGCGGATCGTCTTTCTGTCGGCGCAGGACCCCGACGAGGAGCCTCCAATTCCACACAGCCGCAGCAAATTGCCGATCGAGGAAGCGATCCGCCAAAGCGGCTGCGAGTACACCATTCTGCGGCCGAGTTACTTCTTTCAGACCGACCTGTCGGTGGGCCAGGTGATCAAGAACTACGGGGTCTATGCCATGCCCATCGGGTCCATTGGCCAGAATCGCGTTGATACACGCGATATCGCCGATTGCGCGGTACGGGCATTGACCGAGGACGGTCATGACGGCGCCGAGTACGCCCTGTACGGGCCGGATACCATCAGCGGCCCCGGCGCCGCGGCGGTGTATGCCCGGCACTTCGGACGCGAAGTCCACTATGGGGGCGACGACGTGGAGAAATGGGCCGAGCCGATCAAGGCGTTCATCGCTCCGTGGCTGCTCGATTCGTTGAAGAAAATGTTTCTTTCCACGCAGAGGAATGGCCCGGCGGCGGACGAAGCGGGAGTCGCGGCTTCCCGCGAGGCAGTCGGTCATCCCTTGCGAACTTTCGATGCGTTTGCCGCCGAGCTGGCGGCCCGGATGAAGGACGCCTGAGGCGGCCGCGCTCTCGCGACAGGCTGGAGCGGTGTCCCAGGGGATTCGAGCCGGGATGCCGGGCGCTCCTGCAGATCCGGATCGCTGAGCCCGGTTTCCGCCGGCCTGCTCGCCAGTCCGCCGAGCAGGATGTTCGGCAGCGCCGATGTGCGCCAGTCCGGGTGCGTATAGCCCAGCCGAACGATAGCCAGTTGCTGGCTGGGAATGATATAAATCGTGCGAAAGCCGCCGCCTTCGAAGAACATCACGTCTTCAGCCGCGATCGGCGGACCGTGGGGGAAACCGATGTCAGTGCCCTGCACATACGGCCGCGCCTCTCCCGGTGGATTGCCGACCCAGAGTTGCAAGCCGTAGTTGGGGTTTACGCCGGAGCCGCTTCCGATTTCCCTCATCCATCCTTGCGGCCATAATCGCCGCTCGCCGACCAGGCCATCGCTCACATAGGCCGCTGCGAGCCGCAACCAGTCACGAGGCGTCGCCCGGAAACAGCAGAACACCGCCGGCATGCCGTCTTCCCGGTCCATGTAGAGTCTCGCCCCGCCGGCGCCCAGCGGCGCCCAGAGCTTCTCATCCAGGTAGGCCTCGTAGGGCTTGCCGGTGGCGCGTTCGAGAATCACCCCGATGAGCTGGGCGTTCGCATTGGAAAAGGCGAAAAAGGCGCCCGGCTGGCGTTCGTAATCGAAGTCCATGGCCGCCGCCGCAAAATCTCCGCCTATGGAAATTCGCGCATTCTTGCTGAGAGGACTGGTGTCATCCAGCGGTGGAACCTCCAGTCCACTGATATTCCACAGCAACTGTCGAATCGTAATGGCGCCCCGCCGATCATCGGCCCATTCGCCAAGATAGTTCGCTATGGGCTCATCCAGCGACTCAAGCGCCCCTTCCCCCAGCGCAATCCCGACCAGTGCGCCCAGTATGGAGCGGGTCATGGCGCGGCCGCTGAACAACGAGTCGGAATCGATGCCCTGCCAGTACCGCTCCAGTTGCAGCCGACCCCGGTGCAGCACCAGCAAAGCCGCGGTATTGTGCATTTCCGCGTACGCGGCGGCCTCCTCCAGCACCGCAAGCGGAATGGTCAATTCGTCCGGGGACGTCGTTGCGAAAAACGGTGCATTTCCGCCCGGAACCAGCGTGCTCGGCTCAAAGTACGAGGCCGGCCACTCTCCAAGGTCATCGGGCCGGTTCCACCAGCGCTTCCACAGCACCCAGTCCACGCTCAGCGCCAGGTAAACGGCGCCCAGCATCAGGACCGCAACGATTGCCATGCGTTTGCGCGACATGAGGACCTCCCTGTAATTGCTGCGGAACTGTACCACGGCGGCAGGGAAATCGTGCAAGAAACATATATCTGTTGAATATACGCAAATATGCGATTTTCCTTGACAATAGCAGCCGGTCGCTCCTATATTCAATGGGCGGTATTTTCCGCCGCGGACGACTCTCATGTTCGGCGTCGCATTGGCTCGACAGCATTGGATGGCGGACGCCGATCAGATCCTGGAGGGACCAGACATGAAGCCACGCAAGCAGCCATTGTTCAAGCGTTTTCTTGCCGTACTTCCGGCTATTGCGATCACGGGAGTGATTTACTCCGGTTCAGCGATTCAGCCGGCGATGGCCCAGCTGGAGGAGATCATCGTGACCGCGCGCAAACGAGAGGAGGCCCTGGTCGATATTCCGTTTGCGGTTTCGGCCTTCTCCGAGGCCGACCTGACCTCGGCGAACCTGAAGAACTTTGTCGACCTGTCGCAATTCACGCCCGGTCTGACCTTTCAGAACGCCACCACGAATCGCGCCGACCGGGGCATGCCGAACATCATTATCAGGGGACTGAATTTGCAGTCGTTCTCCGGCTCGTCCGACCCTGCGTTGTTCTTCATTGATGGCGCCCCCGTGTTCGGCGGCGAAGTGGGCAGCTTCATCGACATTGTGCGTGTGGAGGTGTTGCGCGGCCCTCAGTCGGCCTACTTTGGACGTAACACGTTCTCCGGGGCGATCAACCTGATAACCAGGGATCCCGGGGACGAGTTCGGCGGTTCAGCCGGCCTCGAATACGGCAGATTCGGCACCACGGATCTGCAACTGTCCGTTGAAGGACCGATCATGCCGGGGCGGTTGAGTTTTCGCCTCTCCGGGAGGAGCAACAAGAAAGGGGGCCATTACATCAACCACGCGAGCGGCGACCGCGACATTGGCGAAGAGAAGACCACGTCGCTGGCCGGCACGCTGATGGCCACTCCGAACGACAAGGTTCGGCTTAAATTTCGCTACGACTACACGGACATTGACGACGGCCCCAACGCCGGATTCAGATTTGGACGAACCTTCGCGAATTGCGACCCGGACGGCAATGGAACGATGACCTATCGCTGCGGCGAAGGTCCCGACGTCAGCCTTGCCGAGGCTATGGTCGGTCACGCCGACGCGTTCGATCCCGGCTATTTCAATAACGTCGGCTATGTTGAGAATGTTGTGGAAGCGTATTCGCTGTTTTCGGACACATCGACCCGTCAGGTCGACGGTGAAGGCGTTTTCATCGACGGCATGGGGCTCGCCAAGCGCGTCTACGGCGCCACGTTTCAGGCTGCGGTGGATCTTCCGGCGGGAATGACCTTCGACTGGATCAGCGGCTATAACAAGACCCTGCAGCAGATCGTCAGCGACGAGAATACCCTTCCGCGAAATAATTTCAGGGTTGTTCTGGGGGACGTTTTTCTGGTCGAGAGATACAGCAAGAACTCCTCTCACGAGGCCCGGCTGTCATCCGACGACGACCGGCAACTCCGCTGGACGGCCGGCGCCAGCTTTGTCGAGAGCGAAGCCATTACCTCCTGTGTGGCGGGAATCTTTTTCGCTCCCCGCGCGTTCAACTGCCGTCCCATCCTCAAGACCGAAACGACCGGAGTCTTCGGCGGGCTTTATTACGACCTCAGTGAGAAGCTGACGGTGAGCGGCGAATTACGGGTTCAGAAAGACACGGTGAGCATACCCATCACCGACCTGGAGGAAGAGTTCGATGATGTCGGCGGAAGAGTCACGCTGCAATACACTACCGCGGACGGCATCATGTGGTTTGCCAACTATGGCCGGGGTTTCAGGCCCGGGGGGTTCAATTCGATCTTTGCCACACTGTCGCAGTCCGAAGCCGCCAGTTTGGCAGCCAACTCCGGCGCAAAGCTGGATGTGGCGCCGGAAACGCTGGACCAGTACGAAGTGGGTGTGAAGGGAGCCCTTCTGGAAGGGCGGCTGCAGGCATCGGCAATCGGCTATTGGGGGGAGATCAACGACCAGCAGGTTCAGCAGGTTACCAGCTACACCGATCAGGCCACGGGGCTTGACGTACCCATCACCATCCTCAACAACATCGGTCTCCTCGATTTGTACGGCGTGGAACTGGAGGCCCGCTTTCAGTTAACGAACGAGTGGATGCTCCAGGGCTCATTTGCCCGAAACCATACGGAGTATGTGCAAGGCTCATGCAGAATCTGCGTCACCCGCGGCGCTATGGCGACTGATCAGGACCATCTCGGCAATCAGACTCCCAAGGTGCCCGAGTTCACGGCGTCTGCCGCCGCCACCTATTCCCGGCCCGTATTCGGAGGCGGCCTGGATGGGTTCGTCCGCGGCGAATACCTGTACGAGTCCACGGAGTATGCGCTCGAAGCGAATCAATTTGAAACCGGTGATCGCAGCATCGTCAACCTGCGCATCGGCGTCGAGGCGGAGGCCTACCGCGTCGAGGCCTACGTAACCAACCTGTTCGACGACGATACGTACCTCTTTGTAACGCCAAATTCGGATCTCGATGCCGGTGGCACCAACGCGTTCGTGGTCGGACTCCCGGACAAGCTTGCCTACGGGCTTCGGGTAACCGTCGATTTCTGACCTCTCCGCAGTCCGGGACTGCGGGAAATTCGAAGTCGCGAAGGGTCCGCCGGTATCGACATCGCTGCCGGCATGTGAGCTTTTACGGCTTGGCCTGTTGCCCGTCCTAATTGTGTTGCGATTCGCAGAACGGGCCGCGCCCGTAATCCAGGGCGTAGGCGTCCTGGACGTATGGAGCCCCACAAGAACCGCAATTCGCGATAATCAGCTCGTGAGTCTCTCCGAGCGCACGCAGCAGGGTGGCGGCAAGTTCCAGAGACAATTCCCCGTAAGGCATCAAACTGTGGAGCATTTCGTAAGCGTCGCAGAGGCGATGTCCAATAGTCAGTGGGCTCAAGGTCTTGGGCAGAAAGCATGTCGCTGTACTGCCCGGCACCAGCAGCCCCGCGTGCATGAACAGTGCAAGCAAGACCGTCGATTCACAATGCTGATCCGGAGTCTTGACGAAACGAGTGACCTGACTGGGTGGTCGCCCGCGCTTGCGGCCGGGCAATTTGTTTTTGCCGTGTTCGGCCACGTAGCTGGCGTAGGCTTTGCGTATCCGGTCATTTGAAAGCCCCGTGTAATGGCTGATTGTGCTGGTGCGCGCCTGCAGGCCCAGCATTCGTACTGCCAGGTGAAAGCGGTCGAGTTCCCCTTCATAGCGACTTTGGGTAACACGCATGACAGCAGCTTTTATCGATTCCGAATTGGAATTACAACCGGAAAGTGAGGCGAATTACCTACCATTTTGGGGTTGATTCCGCGTGTCGATATTGACTCAATAGCCGGGAAGCCTTGCAAACCATGCGAAACAATACGAAACCATACCTCGGCACAGCGACGTGCGTGGCTCGGTTGCACAGGCTGGAAGGGAAACAATGTACCAGGGAATATCGGAGGAAATGATGACAAGAGCAGGCAGAAGAAAATCACAACTCGACGAAATTCACCAGATTAATCGGAGATTCCTCGAATTGATTGCCATGCGGGCATGCAACGACAAGAGCGATGTCTATGGGCTGCCGGCAGACTTGTGCCGCCAGATTGCCGGATTGAGCGGCGTGCAGCGCGACATCATGGCAGTGGTTCCCTTGCTATTGGTTACCGCCAAGAGCCACGCAATCTCCGAAGCTTCCGCGGTGCGTGACGAGGAAATGACTGAACCGCAAGAGTACATGCGAATTGACGTGGCAGAGCAGAACTTTACTACGGCCCTCATGACCTGGCTGACTCGGGGCGATCAGCAGGAGCATACTCTGGCATCTCTTTGGCAGGGGACGCCGGAATCTGGGGGCGAACCCGTCCGACACCTGAGTTTTGGAGAAATTCAGATGCTGGCGCCCTTTGCCGGCGAGATACTCCGGGCTCGTCTTGTGGACCGGCCGGGGATGTGGACTGAATTGATTCTTGCCGCCAAGTCCAAGGATTCACGGCGCCAGCAACTCGCGCGACTTGCGCTGCTTCCGCATTCCTACCCGAAACCAAAGGGGCCGCGGCGCGGCCCGCCGCCCAAACGCCGGAAGTAAGCCGCACAGGTCTTCGGGCCGGGTGTCGCGCGGGTTGTTTCACGCGCGGGTCGTAAGGGCCAAAAGGGATATACTTGAAGGCCTTTTCGAGGGCCTGTAGCTCAGTGGTTAGAGCAGGTGGCTCATAACCACTTGGTCGCAGGTTCGAGTCCTGCCGGGCCCACCATGCCGCTCGCTGCTGCGGGCGGTGACCAACCGGGAGTGAACATGCTCAGCTACGCAGATCGAGCCGTTGAACTCTTTACCTTTTTGTTCCTGCTGGTCGCAGGCACAGTGTTGCTCGTGCTGGTCATCATGCTGGTGGTGGACCTTACGCAAACCGCCAATGCAGTCCGCCGCAACTACCCGATTATCGGGCGGTTCCGCCACATGTTCGAGACCCTGGGCGAGTTCATGCGGCAGTACATGTTCGCCATGGACCGCGAGGAACTGCCCTTTAACCGCGCCCAGCGCAACTGGGTGGACCGGGCGTCGACTTCCATGCCCATGACCGTGGCTTTCGGGTCGACGCGGGAAATGCGCTGGGCGGGCACGGCCATTTTCGCCAATGCGCCGTTCGGCTTGCTGGAGGAAGAGTGCCGGGACACGTCCCAAGTGACCGTAGGCAAGGATGGCCCGAACCCATACACCACGAACCGGATCTTTCACATATCGGCCATGAGCTTTGGCGCCATCTCCAAACCTGCGGTCATGGCGCTGGGCAAGGGCGCCGCGATGACCGGATGCTGGATGAACACGGGAGAGGGCGGACTCTCTCCGTGGCACCTCGAGTCGGGCAATGACGTCGTGTTTCAATTCGGTACGGCGAAGAACGGCGTGCGCACTCCCGACGGCGCCCTGAGCGAAGAACGCTTAAGAGAGGTTGGCTCGAATCCTCAAGTCAAGATGATCGAGATCAAGCTCAGCCAGGGGGCCAAGCCGGGCAAGGGCGGGATTCTGCCGGGTGCGAAGGTGACGGAAGAAATCGCTCGCATCCGGGGCCTCCGGCCCGGTCACGATGCCATCAGTCCCAATCGCCACCGGGAAGTGCGCAACAGCGGAGAATTGCTGGACATGATTTCCCGGGTGCGCGACATCGGCGGCAAACCCACCGGATACAAGGCCGTGATCGGCAATCCACGCTGGCTGGACGAGCTGTTCGAGCTGATCAACCAGCGCGGACCGGACAGCGCTCCGGATTTCATCACCGTGGATTCGGGCGACGGCGGGACCGGCGCGGCGCCCATGCCGCTGATGGACAACGTGGGCATGCTGCTCAGGGAGAGCCTGGTCATGCTGGTGGATGCGCTGAATCGCCACGGATTGCGCGAACGTATTCGGGTGGTGTCCAGCGGCAAGCTGATTACGCCTTCGGAAGTGGCCTGGGCGCTTTGCGCCGGCGCGGATTTCGCCGTTTCCGCGCGCGGTTTCATGTTTGCGCTGGGATGTATTCAGGCAATGCGCTGCAACAAGAACACCTGTCCCACGGGCATTACCACCCACAACCGTCGCCTGCAGCGTGGTCTCAATCCGCGCTCGAAGGCGGTGAGCGTGGCCAACTACCAGCAACGCATCGAGGAAGAGCTGAAGATCATTGCCCATTCCTGCGGCGTGGCCGAGCCACGCCTGCTGCGGCGCGAACATTGCCGCATCGTGCAACCCGACGGTCAAAGCCGCTTGCTTTCGGAGATTTATCCAAGGGCGGCGTAAGAGGCAGCTATGGTCCGAACGGTAAATGCCTGTGTCACATTCTTGCTGGGGGCCATTTTGTGTGCCGCCCAGCCGGCACTGGCGCAAAACTCTCGTTCCCAGTCGGTGTTCGGCGCCGATCCGAATCTTTCCGACGGCGCCCTGGCGCTTCGCCTTGGCGACTATGAAGAAGGCATCCGCCTGACGCTGGCCGGCCTTCGCTCACCGGCCGGCAAGGCCCACAGCGCCCGCACGCGCTCCTCGGCGCACAACAATCTGTGCGCGGGATACGTGCTGGCCGGCAAGTTCCAGGACGCCCTTGAGAACTGCGACGAAGCCATCCGATTGAAGAAAAACAACTGGCAGGCGTATTCCAACCGCGCAGTGTTGCATGCGCTGACAGGACGCCTGCAGCGGGCTGCCGAGGATATAGAGCAAGCCAAACGCATCAACCCGGATGCCAGGCGCCTTATCGAGGCGGAGCAGTTTCTTCAGGAACGTCTGGCGGCGCGGTCCCAAGCGGCGCCGGCCAAAGAATTGAAACCGTAGTACGGTTGGCCCCGACTCGCAATTGGCGCCTAAAGGTCCAGGTCTTGCGATTGACCGGCAATTGCGGGCTGGATAGTATCCATTGAGAGATAACAGAGGGGCAGGGCATGGGCTCCGGAGGAATTCCGGCGGGCGGGCTCACGCACGGCCCCGGGACGAAATCATGATCACCAGGAAGGCGCTCGTCCGGGCCGGGCTGGCGGCAGTCTTGCTGGCCCCCTGGGCGAAGGCCTTGGGTGTGTCGGGGCGGGCCTGGCTGGGCGCTCCTGACGAGTCCGCGTCAGCCGATGCCGGCCCTAATGATCGTTCGACGAATGGCGAGATCATGCTTGGGGTATCCGCGGCGTTTTCCGGACCTTCGCGCGGATTGGGAACCGAGCTCTATCGCGGCGCGAGCGCCTACTTCAGCCATGTCAACGCAAACGGCGGGATAGGCGGGCGCCGAATCGTGCTGAAGATATATGACGACGGCTACCAGCCGGATCCGTGTGTCGAGAACACCATGAAGCTGATGCTGGAGGACGAGGTGTTTCTGCTGTTCGGCTACGTGGGAACGCCGACTGTCACTCGCGTGTTGCCGCTGTTGAAGAAGTTTCAGGATGAGAACATCTACATGTTCTTTCCGTTTACCGGGGCGCAGCCGCAAAGGCAGCCGCCGTACGGTGATTTCGCGTTCAATCTAAGGGCTTCTTACGGACAGGAGACCGCAGGCCTGGTGAACAATTTCATTGCTATCGGCAAACCGCGCATCGCGGTTTTTTATCAGGCGGATGCTTATGGCCGCAGCGGCTGGGCGGGAGTCCGGGCGGCGCTTGCCGGACACGGCGATCGGATTGCCGGGGAAGCCACCTACAGCCGAGGCGCCCCGTTTACCGGCAGCATGCGCCGGCAGGTGGACATTCTCAAGAACGCCTCGCCGGATGCCGTGATCTGTATTGGTTCGTACGCGGCCTGCGCCGCCTTTGCCCGGGACGCGGTGGACCAGGGTCTTGAGGTTCCGATCGCGAATCTCTCATTCGTAGGTAGCGAGAACATGCTCAAGCTGCTTACCGAGGGGCGCGAGGACAGCGAGCCGTACACCCGCCATCTGGTTAACTCGCAGGTGGTTCCAAGTTGCGAGGATCTGTCGCTTCCCGCCGTGAGGGAGTATCGCGAGCTGATGGAGCGATACGATCCCCAGCTGCCGCAGGAATTGATCAAGGAAGAATACGCTCCTTTCCCGCACAGTTTCGGCAGCCTGGAGGGGTTTCTCAATGCCAAGCTGCTGGCCGAAATACTTCGCCGCCTTGACGGCGAGATCGATCGCGGCAAGCTGGAGGAAGCGGTGTTTTCGGTCAAGGATTTCGATCTCGGCGTGGGCGAGCAGGTTTCGTTCGGGCCGGACCGGCGCCAAGGATTGCAAACCGTCTACTACACCGTGGTGGAAGAGGGGCGCATCGTGCCCCTGGAGGACTGGCAAGCCAGGTTTTCATGATATGAAGATTCAAAAACTCTTTCAGCGAACGCGCTTCGGCATCTTCGCCGTGTTCGGCGGCATCGTGCTGTCCACATCCGCCCTGTGTCTGTATACGGTGGCCACCGAACTCTCGGCGGAATACGAGACCAACAATCGCAACATCGCCAAGACAGTAGCCGACTCCAGCGTGGACATCCTGCTGAACCGGGACATGGCGACCCTGCAGTCGCTGGTTGACCAGTTTATCGAGATTCAGGGCATCGAATACATCTACATCACCAGCGAAAATGGGGAGTACCTCGCGCACACGTTTGTCCCGGGCATTCCCGACGAGATTCTCGCCGGCGATCACCGCAGCACCGAACCCATCGATCGAGCACTGCCGGGCCTGGGCAATTTCGTAGAGGTTGGCAGCCCGATCCTGGCAGGCGTGGCGGGAACCGTGCATGTTGGCATGGATCTGGATGTGGTCTCGCTGAAGATCACCCGGGCGATCGGCCAGCAGATCTACCTGGTGTCGGTCATACTGGTGATCGGCGTGCTGGCATCCATCTGGCTGGTCAACCTGGCGGCGAAACCGCTGGGCGATTTGCTCGCCTACGCTGTCGATCTCGCCCGCGATGGAAGCGAGGAAGCGCTGGCCGACAGGGAAATCCTTTCCCGTGACGATGAAGCGGGCCATCTCGCCCGCCTTTTCCTCCATGTGGCCCGAAACGGGCGGTCACCCGGATCACTGAGCGCTGCGCCTTAGCCGTAGGAAATGAGCGTCCCGCGCTTACCACGCAGCGTAATTGCGGTCTTATGCACCACCTTGCAGGTGTGCTTTGGCACGGTGTATGCGTGGAGCTTTTTCCAGACAATCCTGGTCCGGCAGGCGGGGTGGACATTTACCCAGTCGGCCTGGGCTTTCAGCATCACGATCTTTACGCTGGGAGTATCGGCGGCATGGGCCGGACAGGCGCTTCCGCGCTATGGCCCCCGGCGGCTTGCACTGATCGGAAGCGCCTTGTTTTCCGGCGGCTACATGGTTGCAAGCGCCGCGCTTCATTTCGAGTCGATACCTTTGTTCTACCTGGGCTACGGCGTAATCGGAGGTGCGGGTATCGGGATGGGATACGTAACGCCTGTGGCCACAGTCGCGAAGTGGTTTCCGGACCGCAAGGGGCTGGTTACCGGAATTGTGGTCATGGGATTCGGTGTGGGCGCCTTCCTGCTGAGCAAGGGTCTGGCGCCATTCCTGGTGGTTCGCACCGGCCACGAGCTGGCACTGGTATTCCTTTGGCTGGGTGTGATATTCGCGTGCGTGCTGATTCCCTGCAGCCTGTTCCTCAGGAATCCGCCGGTGTCCGCGTCAGCCGCGTCGGCCCAGCCCATAGCGGCGCCCACCCTGAGTGCTCAGCCGGAGTCGGTCTGGCCCTACCTCAAGTCTTCCTCGTTCGTCATCCTCTGGATCGTGTTCTTTTTCAACATCGCCGCGGGCATATCCGTCATCAGCTTTCAGTCGGAGTTGCTGCAGGAGGTGTGGGGGTTGTCGGACGCGTCGCTCGAACCGGCGATACTGGCGGAGTACGGGGCAACGCTGATCGCGATCAGTTCCTTGTGCAATGGCGTGGGGCGCCTGTTCTGGGGCCTGCTGTCAGACCGGATTGGCCGGGTGGCCGTGTTCCGCATCCTGCTGGCCAGCCAGATGGTGGTATTCGGCATTCTGATGACCGAGACCAACCCCTGGGTGTTCTCGGCGCTGGTGTGCTACGTGCTGCTATGTTTCGGCGGCGGGTTCGCCACCATGCCGTCCTTTGTGCTTGACGTATTCGGCCCGAAAAAGATGTCGGCCATTTACGGCGCCGTCCTTACCGCCTGGGCGGCAGCGGGTATTGCGGGGCCGGTCTACGTTGGGTATCTGAAGGACGTCTATCCCGATCGGGCGGTGCTGTACTGTTTCCTGATCGGCGTCATGATGCTGGGCGCCGGCTACGTCTTTTCCTATCTCCTGAACGACAGCCGCATCCGGATAGGCCGTCCCACCCTGCAAGCCACGCTGCACGAGTACGGAATCCCGTTAACCTCGGCACGCTGATTTCACTCAGCCAGCGGCGTGTCGCCGGTCGCTTTTCTGGCGGCGTCTGTTAAGATTTCCCGGTTCTAACGGCTGAACCAAGCGGGGGTGATGCCATGAAGAACCTTATGCGGCAGGTTGCCGGCGGACTGGCGCTGACGATGCTCATAGCGCAGTGGTCCAGCGCCCAGGAAACTTCCGATGATGAGGGCCGGGCCGCCGAGCCGGTCCTGGAAGAAATCGGAGTTGTGGGCACCCGGCGCGAGGGCGCCCATGTGCAAGATCTTCCGGTTCCGGTCGACGTGATTTCCGGTGACGACCTTGTCAATCAGGGCGCCTCGGACCTCGACGATCTCTTAAGAACCACCACGCTTTCGTACAACGTGCAGCGCCACGGGATCGACGACGAGGCAACCATGGTGCGTCCCGCCACGCTGCGCGGATTGCCGCCCGATTCGGCGCTGGTACTGGTGAACGAAAAACGCAGGCATCGCTCCGGTGTCATCGCGTTGCTGGGAAGTTCGCTCAATTCCGGATCCCAGGGCCCCGACCTGTTCGTCATCCCGGCAATTGCCATCGACCAAATCGAGATTCTCCGGGACGGCGCCACGGCCCAGTACGGGTCCGATGCGATTGCGGGCGTAATCAACTTCGAGTTGAAGGAAGCGACCCAGGGGGGCATGCTGGAAGCGCGCTACGGAGAGTACTTTGAGGGCGACGGCGGCCTGACGCAGGTTGCGGGCAATGTGGGGCTGCCCATCGGCGACAGAGGGTTCCTTAACCTGAGCGCCGAGTACAAGACCTTCGATCCTACCGTGCGTTCCGTGCAGCGAGCCAATGCCACAGTGCTGGCGGCGCAGGGCTACCCGGTCGCGGACCCGGCTCAGATCTGGGGCAATCCGGTCATCGACGACGCGATCACCACCTTCTACAACATGGCGGCCGAATTACCTTCGGGCAACGAGCTGTACTCCTTCGGCAATTACTCGACGCGCACCTCCGAGGGCGGATTCTTCTTCCGTGCCCCTGGCGGCTCAGCCGCACGCAACGGTGTGTTCCGCACCGGCTCCAGGCGTCTTGTGGCGGACCTGAATCCGAACGACGCTGTCGACTGCCTTGCAACGGTGCCGGGACTGGAGGCGGATTTCAGCACCGTAAACGCCTTCGTTCAGTCCACCCTGGGCGCTTGTTTCCTGTTCAACGAGATGTTTCCCGGCGGCTTCACGCCCCGTTTCGGAGCGGACATTGCCGACTTCAGCATTACCGCTGGCCTGCGGGGTGACCTCACCAACGGCCTGAGTTGGGATGTCAGCGTCTCCAGCGCCGAGAGCGACGTGGCGTTCTTCATGCGCAACACCATCAACGCGTCGCTGGGACCGGCCACGCCGACTAACTTCAAGCCTCGCGTCTATACCCAGAACGAAACCAACGTGAACCTGGATCTTGTCTACCCGCTGGAGGTGGGCGGCCTTCATTCTCCGCTCAACGTGGCTGCCGGTCTCGAATGGCGCAACGAGGAGTTCGAGACGGCCGCGGGCGATCCGGACTCGTACCGCGTGGGACCGTACGCCGACGGCAGGATCAGCAGTTCCTTCAGCATCGGCTCGAACGGATTTCAAGGCCTCAATCCGAGGAACGCCGGCAAGTGGGACAGGCCGAACTACGCCGCCTACGTGGATCTGGAAGCCGACCTGACCGCCGAACTGCTGATGGGTTTTGCGCTGCGCTACGAGGACTTCTACGACGATTTCGGCACTACCGTCAACGGCAAGTTGTCGGCCCGCTGGCGCGCCTCGGACGCGGTAACGCTGCGTGGCACCGCCAGTACGGGATTTCGCGCACCGTCGCCCGGGCAATCCAACGTTTCGGTTCTTTCGACGACCTTCAGCGGGCTGGGTGGTTTGCAGGAAGTGGGCAAGGTGCCGCCCACCAATCCGGTAGCCCAGGCGCTGGGGGGCAAGGCTCTGCAGGAGGAAACCTCGGTGGGTTACTCGGTAGGGTTGACCTACGAGTTTTCCGATGCAGCCCGGCTGCGAATCGATATTTTCCGCATCGCGATTGACGACCGGATTTCGCCGACCGGCGACATCCGGATCACCGATCAGATCGCCGACCTTCTGGAGGCGAGCGGTCTGGCGGCAGGGAGCGGAGTCACTACCATCAACTTCTTGACCAACGACTTCGACACGATTACCACCGGGGTTGATCTGGCCCTGAATTATTCTTTTGAAGCCTTAAGCGGCGAAAGCGAACTGACGCTTGCCTGGAACTGGACCAGGACGGATCTGGACCATTTCTCGCCGCCCTTTACGGTCACCGAGGTCCTGGGAACGCCGCTGGATCAGGCCCAGACCATAAGCCTGTTGTCCGACCGGCGCCGGACCGAATTGGAGGACATGAATCCGCCCTACCGGGTTGCCGCCACCTGGAACCACGCATGGGGTTCATGGCGTTTGCTGGCCCGTGGTAGTTACTATGCCGGATGGGACGCTTGCCGGTTTCAGAGCGCGGGCTGCGCCAACCTCGATTCCTGGGGCGGCGATTTCCTGGTGGACGCGGAGTTGAGCTACGACTTTGCGGGCGGCTACACGGCCACAGCGGGTGTGCAGAACCTTTTCGACGTATTGCCTGACGCGGTTCAGGAGGAGGCGCTGGGGCAGGGAAATGCACAGCCGGCCAGTTCGCCCTACGACTACAACGGCGGGTTTACCTACTTCCGCGTAAGCTACCGCTTCTAGCAGTCCAACGGGAACGAGGGCCTCCCCCTGGGAGCGAGGGCGTCCCGCCCTCGACGAGGGCAAGATGCCCTCGTTCCCGTTGGGAGGCAACAAGATGGGCCCGTACAACCCTTTGGCCGACAGTCCTTAAGTGGTACCATTGTCACCTTCGCGCGGGCCAATTACGGGTAGGCGTATGAGTCACGAACAGATGCTGCCGGACGACTACTTGTCCGGCGATGAAGAATATCCAGAAGGTTTCCAGGAAGCGATAGATGCCGTCATCAACGGCGGCAACAAGTTGCTCGAATCCCATGACGAACCGGACGCCTGGGATGTGGCGTCGGGCCTGCTGGCGGGCGCGGTTCATTTCTGGCTTTTTTCCCGTCAGCCGTGCAACGACCCCTTGTGCGAATCCTGCGCGTCGGTGTCAACGGCCGAACAGCGCCTGACGCGAATGCTGGAGGAAGTTAATCAGCATTGCGAGGAGAGCGAGTACTTCCATACGCCGCTGGATCGCAACGCCGGCACGGCCTGAGCCTGCTCTCGGCAGACCGGAAATGGCGCGAATTCACGTAACGGATCGTGAGGGCGAGTATCTGGTAATCGAGGCACAGACCGGTGTAAGCGTGATGGAGACCCTGCGTGAGTTGGACAACGGGGTCGAGGCGCTATGCGGCGGCATGTGCTCGTGCGCGACCTGCCACAGTTATATTGATCCCGAATGGTTCGACAAGCTCCCGCCCCGCTCTCCCGAGGAAGACGAATTGCTGTCCGAGTTGGAGTATGTGCGCGAGCATTCGCGCCTGACCTGTCAGGTTCGATTCTCTGAAGACCTGGACGGCTTGACGCTCACGGTTGCTCCCGAAGAGTAGGCGGCAACGGTTTTTTTTACGGAGTAACGCCTGCTTGCCGCGGGTTAATTTTCCAGCCCCTGAATTGCCTGAGAGCGCTACGGCGCTGAGGGAAGAAGTTCGCACGTTCCTGAACAAGGCATTGCGCGATGTCCCGCTGAGTGAACGGGCGCTTTCCTGGGACGCCTACAACCCGGCATTCAGCCGGCGTATGGGGAAGGCCGGATTCATCGGAATGAGTTTCCCGGCGGAGTACGGCGGCACCGGCCGTTCGCAGCTTGAGCGTTTCGTGGTGCTGGAGGAATGCCTGGCGGCCGGCGCGCCTACCGGCCTGCACTGGTTTGCCGACCGGCAGAGCGGGCCGCTGATTCTGCGTTTCGGCAGCGAGAAACAAAAGCACAGCATTCTGCCGAGCATCTGCCGCGGCGAACTGTGCTTTTGCATCGGCATGAGCGAGCCTGATTCGGGCTCCGACCTGGCGTCTCTGCGGACCCGGGCTCGCCGAGTCAGCGCGGGCTGGCAGGTAAACGGAACCAAGATCTGGACCACCAACGCCCATCGCGCCGACTACATGATCGCACTGTTTCGAACCGGCGAAGGGCAGCGCCGGCATGAAGGACTTTCGCAATTCCTGGTGGACTTGCGCAACACGCCGGGTGTGCAGGTGGCGTCGATCCGCGACTTGGCCGGACGCGAACATTTCAACGAGGTACATTTCGAAGATGCGCTGCTACCTGAAGATGCACTGATCGGAGAGGAAAACAACGGCTGGGCCCAGGTGATGGAAGAGCTGGCCCTGGAGCGGTCCGGCCCCGAGCGCTATCTCTCCTGCCAGGCGTTATTCAACGAGTTGCTGGTGGTCCTGGAACAGAGGGGCGCGGACAGTGTTGCTGAAGTAGGCATCGGCAAGCTGGTGGCGCAACTCGGGGCCTTGCGCGCCATGTCCCTGTCGGTGGCGGTCATGCTCGAACGGGGCGAATCACCCGGGCTTCAGGCCGCTATGGTCAAGGACATGGGCACCCGCTTTGAGCAGTCGCTTCCTGCGGTGGCCCAGGAACTGGTTGATTTGCCTCCGGACGGTTCGGATTCGGCTTTGCCCTACCAGCAGGCCTTGCACCTGATGACACTGTTGGCGCCCTCGTTTTCTCTGCGCGGCGGCAGCGGCGAGATTCTGCGCGGAATCATCGCGCGCGGACTGGGTCTGCGCTGATGCGCGCCGACTCATTGCTGGTGGATACGGTGGAACGCATGTTCGCCGAGCAACTCACGCCGGAGTATCTGGCCGAGGCGCAGCTATCCGGGGGTCACGAATTTATCGCGCTGGCGCGCGACATCGGTCTGGATGCGGCGCTCGTTGCCCAGGAGGAGGGCGGCTACGGAGGCAGCTGGCTGGACGCTTTCTTAATTGCCGAAGCCTGCGCCCGCTACGCGGCGCCCGGCGCCTTGCCTGAGATCATGCTGTGGCGGGGCCTGGGCGAAACTGGCAAGGCTGCGGCCGACGGCGCAAAGCCATTGCCGCTTTTGGCCGGGGCTTTGCTGCGTACGGCGCAGATGGCGGGCGCGGCGCAGGCGCTGGTGGAGCGTTCGGTCAGGTACTGCGGAGAGCGCGAGCAGTTCGGGCGCCCCATTGCCAGGTTTCAGGCGGTGCAGCAACAGCTCGCCGAGCTGGCGGGCTACTCGGCGTGTATGCAGGCCGTTTCACAGCAGGCCTTCGCGGCCGTGCAGCGGCACGGTATGCCGGCCTCTGAACAGGCGCCTGCCTGGATGGCGGTAGCTGTCGCCAAGTGCCGTTGTTCGGAGCTGGTTCACCCGGTAACGCTGATCGCGCATGGCGTGCACGGCGCGATCGGTTTTACCGAAGAGTTCGGGCTGCAATACTTCAGCCGCCCGCTATGGCGCTGGCGAGCGGAATACGGCCGCCACTCCGACTGGGCGCTCGCGCTTGGGCGGCGCGCCATTACCCAGGGTCCCACCGCCACCTGGTCGGCAATTGCGCGCTAGCAGTTCGCGACCTAAGCCTGGGAACGAGGGCGTCCCGCCCTCGTCGAGGGCAAGATGCCCTCGCTCCATTGTTCCCTGCGCGTCAGCGCAGCGGTACGCGCGGCGAGCACTCCCGGCAGGGTTGGCGCGCCCGTACAATTTGCACGCATGAGTTCGTTTCCGTTTGCCGAGATTGACGCCAAGTGGCAAGCGCGCTGGGAACGTGACGGAACCTTCAGGACGCCTCTGAAACCCGATCATTCGCGGCCGAAGGCGTACATCCTGGACATGTTTCCGTACCCCAGCGGCGCAGGCTTGCACGTGGGCCATCCGGAGGGCTACACCGCTACCGATATCGTGGCCCGCTACAAGCGCATGCGCGGCTACAACGTGCTGCACCCGATCGGCTGGGATGCCTTCGGGCTGCCGGCGGAGCAATATGCGGTGCGCACTAACACCCATCCCCGAACGACCACTGCCCGCAACATCGATCGATTTCGCAAACAACTCAAGTCTCTGGGTTTTTCCTACGACTGGTCGCGCGAGATCAGTACCGCCGACCCCGACTACTACCGCTGGACGCAGTGGATCTTTTTGAAACTGCACGAGCGCGGCCTGGCCTACCAGGCTGAACAGCCGGTCTGGTGGTGCCCGGAGCTGGGCACCACGCTGGCTAACGAGGAAGTTGTGGAAGGCCGTTCGGAAGTGGGCGGCTTTGCCTGCGAGCGGCGCCCATTGCGCCAGTGGATGCTCAAGATTACCGACTACGCCGAACGCCTTCTTGACGGTCTTGAGGACTTGGACTGGCCGGAATCGACGCTTGAGATGCAGCGCAACTGGATTGGCCGTTCGGTGGGCGCAGAGATCGACTTTGCGCTGATCCGGCGCGACGAGACCGTACAGGTGTTCAGTACTCGACCCGATACGCTGTTCGGGGCCACTTTCCTCGCCCTGTCACCGGAGCATCCGCTGACTGAGAGTCTCGCCACGCCACCACGCCTTGACGCGGTTCGCGCCTATTGCCGGGAAACGGCGCGCAAGACCCAGCTCAAGCGCGTTGCCGACGCGCATGATCGCAGCGGCGTGGACACCGGAGCGCGGGCCCGGCATCCCGCTACGGGCAAGGAGGTCCCCGTGTGGGTGGCCGACTACGTATTGATGGGTTACGGCACCGGCGCAATCATGGGGGTTCCGGGAGAAGATCAGCGTGACTGGGAATTCGCTCACAAGCATGGGCTTGATGTAGTCCGCACCATCCAGCCGCCCGAAGGTCACGAGGAGGCAGCCTGGACCGGCGAAGGTGAAGTAATCAATAGCGATTTCCTGAACGGAATGCGGGGGGAGCCGGCCAAGCAGGCAGCGGTGGATTGGCTTGAGCGCCGCGGCCGGGGACGAGCGAGAATCGCATACCGCTTGCGCGATTGGCTGTTCAGCCGCCAGCGTTACTGGGGCGAGCCTTTCCCGGTGGTATTCGTGGACGGAGTGGCGCGGCCCCTTCCAGAGGGCGATCTGCCGCTGACTTTGCCGGAATTGGAGGACTTTCGCCCGAGCGGTTCACCCGAAGGGCCGCTGGCCAAGGCCACGGACTGGTTGGATACCCGTGACCCGGCAAGCGGCCTGCCGGCGCGGCGTGAGACCAATACCATGCCGCAGTGGGCCGGGTCGTGCTGGTATTACCTGCGCTTCATTGATCCCAGGAACCCGGGCCGCCTGGTGGATCCGGAGCTGGAGCGCTACTGGATGCCCGTGGACCTGTACATCGGCGGCGCCGAACATGCCGTGTTGCACCTGCTGTACGCACGGTTCTGGCACAAGGTCCTGTACGACGCGGGCCTGGTGTCCGGGGACGAGCCGTTCCGCAAAGTCGTGCATCAGGGCGTGATCCTGGGAGAGCGCGAATACACGGCCTACAAGGACGGCAATGGAACCCTGGTTTCGGCAGCTCGGGCGCGCCGCGTGAGCGGTTCTCAGCCCGCTGCCTACGTCGAGAAGGACAGCGTCGAGGACTTGCAGTCTGTGGCCGTGAGCGAAGACAGGGTGCAAAAGAGCGGCGAGAATTTTGTCCTGGCCTCGGATCCGTCGGTAGTCCTGGAATCGCGCGCCCACAAGATGTCCAAATCGCGCGGCAACGTGGTGAACCCCGAGGAGATCCTTGACCATTGCGGCGCGGACGCTTTTCGTCTGTACGAAATGTTCATGGGTCCGCTCGAGAAATCCAAACCCTGGAGCACACGCGGGGTGGAAGGTCCGCATCGCTTTCTAAACCGCTTGTGGAGCCTGTTGGGACGCGGCGTAGTGGACAGTCAGCCAGGTGCGGACCAGTTGCGGCTGTTGCATCGCACCATCGCGAAGGTTACCGACGACATAGAAACGCTGCGTTTGAACACGGCTATCGCCGCACTTATGGAACTTGTCAATGCTGCTGCGCGCCGGCCGGAACTGCCGCGCGGGGTTGCCGAGCCGCTGGTGCTCCTGGTGAGCCCGTTTGCCCCGCACATCGCCGAAGAGCTCTGGGAACGCCTGGGCCATGGCGAATCGCTGGCCTCATCTTCCTGGCCCGAGGCTTTGGACGAATGGCTCACGGAAGAGACCGTGGAAATCGCCGTGCAGATCAACGGCAAGCTGCGCGCCAGCATTCGGGTGGCCGCAGGGGCAAAGCGCCAGGATGTGTTGGCCGCCGCGCGGGAGAATGAGCGCGTGGCTGCGCACCTGGCCGAGATTCCGGTGCGCCGGGAAGTGTATGTGCCGGGCCGTGTAGTCAATTTCGTGGTGTGAATACCCGGTCTCCGTCACCTGCTATGCAACACCTCCCTGGGAACGAGCGCATCTTGCCTGGGAACGAGCGCATCTTGCCTGGGAACGAGGGCGTCTCGCCTGGGAACGAGGGCGTCTCGCCCTCGACAGACTCAACCCCCCCACGCTCCATCCTGTTTCACACAACCCGCATAGCCTGCGTTTGCCTACTCGCCATGGTGCTGGCCGCCTGTGGCTATCAGTTCCAGGGGCCGCTCACCTTTCCGGCGCTGAGCGGTGGGATATGGCTGCAGAGCGCCCACGGGGCGACGCCGCTGTGGCGTGCCCTCAAGGAGCAATTGCGTCTGGCCGGCGTCGAAATGCGCGACGAGCCGGGAGAGGGAGTGGCGATACTTCGCCTGCTGGAGGACCAGAGCGAAGAGAGCCTGGTGGCGATATCAGCCAACAATTTACCCACTGTTACCGAAATCAGCTACCGCGTGAGGTACTCGCTGCGGCTGGGCGGCCAGCGACTGATAGAGGATCGTGAGCGGGAGGTGGATCACACGCGGGTGCAGGACGAATTCCGGGTGCTGGGAATGGAGCGTGAAACCGAAGTCTTGCGTGAAGCGCTGGCCGAGGAACTGGCCTGGCAGATACTCCGCGACCTGTCCGCACTTTCTGCCGCGGCGCCTGCGGCACAACCCTGATGTACCTCTACAACACCCTTGGCGGCGAGCGGCAGCCCTTTGTTCCCGGCGACCCGTCGCGGGTAACCATGTACGTTTGCGGTCCGACGGTCTATGGTCCCGCCCACATCGGCAATGCGCGCCCCGCCGTGGTCTTCGATGTCCTGGCCCGGTTGCTGCGGCGGCGCTACAACCTGGTGTACGCCAGCAACATCACCGACGTGGATGACAAGATCAATCAGGCCGCGGCCGAGCAAGGCGTGGATATCGCAACCATCACCGGGCGCTGGTCACGGGTGTGGCAGGAAGATATCGAGGCGCTGGGGGTGCTGATGCCGGATCGCCGGCCGCGGGCCACCGAGCACATTCCGCAAATGATCAGCCTGATTCAGCGCTTGCTGGATTCCGGCCACGCCTACGAGGCGGAGGAACACGTTCTTTTCCGGGTGAACGACTATGCGGAGTACGGTAAGTTGTCCGGCCGTGATCGCGACGGCCAGATAGCCGGCGCCCGCGTCGAGATCGCCCCCTACAAGGAGGATCCGGCCGATTTCGTCCTGTGGAAACCATCGTCTGCCGACTTGCCCGGGTGGGACAGCCCCTGGGGGCGAGGGCGCCCGGGCTGGCACCTGGAGTGCTCGGCCATGGCGCGTGAGCACTTGGGCGCCACGATCGACATTCACGGCGGCGGACAGGACCTGATTTTTCCGCATCATGAGAACGAAATTGCCCAGAGCCGCTGTGCGCATGGAGCGCCCCTGGCCCGCTATTGGGTGCATAACGGGATGATCCGCGTGGGCAAGTCCAAGATGGCCAAGTCGCGCGGAAACATTCTGACGATCCGCGAATTGCTGGAGCGAAACCCGGGTGAAGTGCTGCGGCTGGCCCTGTTGAGCGCCCGCTACCGTGATCCGCTCGAATGGAGCGACGAATTGATCGCATCCAGCCGCCGCCGGCTGGATCGCTTGTACCGCGTTTTGCAGGACTGCGAGGAAAATTCGATGCCCGGCGGCACCGCGGAAACGGCGGAACCTTCACCGGAACTGGTAACCGCGGTTGAGGATGATCTCAACACGCCTGCGGCGTTGGGCGTTCTCGCCGGGCAGGCACGCAGGCTACGCTCCGGCTCAGTGGACCCAATTGCGGAAGCGTCCTCGCTTCGCGCAGGCGGCCGCCTGCTGGGGATTCTTCAAGAGAATCCCAAGGAGTGGTTTACCGCCGTCGGGCATGGCACGCCCGTTGAGGCACAAGCGACGCTGGGCGAAGCGACCGGGCAGGCGGTTCCGGCGCCCTTGGCGGCAGGCGAGATCGAAGCACGGCTGAGCGACCGCGCGCAGGCCCGTGAGCGTGGCGATTTTGCCGAGGCGGATCGCATTCGCGACGAATTGAAGGATCAAGGCGTTATCCTGGAAGACGGGCCCGAGGGCACGTCCTGGCGCCGGACGGCGCTATGATTGGTCCATGAGCGAATTGTTTGCATCCCGGCGGTCCGTGCCCCAGGTGGAAGAGGGCTCGGAGCTTGCGCCGAAGTTCGATGAGAACGGCCTGATCCCGGCGGTGGTCACCGATCACTCCAGCGGTGAACTGCTGATGCACGCTTACATGAACCGGGAGGCGCTCAGGCTGACCATCGAAAGCGGCGAAGCACACTACTACAGCCGCAGCCGGGGCAAACTCTGGCGAAAGGGAGAGACCAGCGGCCTGAAGCAACGGGTGCGCGAGTTGCTGATCGACGACGATCAGGACTGCGTGTGGCTGCGGGTTGAACTGACCGGCGGCGCAAGCTGCCACGTGGGCTACCGGTCCTGTTTTTATCGCCGGGTTCCGCTCGATTCGGGCAATGGCCCCGTTGAACTGGAATTCACCGAGAGCGACAAAGTGTTCGATCCCGAGCAGGTGTACGCAGGGCAGGAAAACCCGACACGATTGTGAACGCGGTACTGACGTCCCCCGGTAGCTTGCGGGACGCTCAAGAAGAGTTGCTCGAAGAGCTGGGCTTTTTCGACAGCTGGATGGAGCGCTATCAGCACATCATTGAGCTGGGCCGCAACGCGCCGGACTTTGCCGACGAATGGCGCATCGAGGAAAATCGCCTGCGCGGCTGCCAATCCCAGGTATGGCTTAAATCGTGGCAGGAGGATGGACGTTTGGTTTTCCGTGCGGCCAGCGATTCCGCCATTGTATCCGGCCTGGCCGCCATTCTGATGCGCGTCTACAGCGGCCGTTCCCCTGAGGAAATCCTTGAGACTCCGCCGGAGTTCATTGCCGGCGCCGGTCTGGACCGCCACTTGAGCCCCACCCGCAGCAACGGCCTGCATTCCATGGTTCTTGCAATTCGCCAGCTGGCCGTAAAATGTCTGGGGTGAAAGTCATCGCTATCGCGCTGATCCGCGCGTATCAGCTTTGCGTATCCCCATTCCTGGGCCCGCGCTGCCGTTTCCAGCCGACCTGTTCGCAATACGCAAGGGAAGCCATAGAGATTCACGGAATGATGCGCGGTTTCGGGATGTCCGTGCGCCGTGTGCTGCGCTGTCATCCGCTGGGTCCCTCCGGTTGGGATCCGGTGCCACCTCCCGGCGCCGGTATCGATCGGCCTTGATTGAGGTGACAGGCTTGGACGAGTCGTTCCTTTCGATGTTGCGGTGCCCTCGAACCGGCGGCGAACTTCGGCTGGCAGGCAATCGGGAATTGGCGGCGGTCAACCAGTCCTTGCTTGACGGAAAGCTGAAGAACGCCGCGGGACACAAGATGGAGCGCTCAATGGAGGGTGCCCTGATCTCGGCCTGCGGCCGTTGGCTTTACCCCATCCACGACGGGATTCCGGTGCTTCTGGTCGAAGAAGCCCTGTCACTGGGTGAATCCTGAACCCCGGCTTTTTAGCGTGCCGTTAACCTGCCAGGAACTGCCGGGCAACCTGAAGAAGGGGTTGGCGCCCGTGTACCTGTTGTCGGGAGCGGAGACGCTGTTGTTGGATGAGGCAGTGGACCGCGTCAGGGCCGCTGCCCGCGAGGCCGGTTTTTCGGAACGCTCACCGCATGTGGCCGATGCGCGGTTCAATTGGAGCGAGCTTCATGCCGATGCCTGCAGCCGCTCACTTTTTGCCAGTCGGCGCCTGGTTGAAGTGCGCATGGCGAACGGCAAGCCGGGCTCCGCGGGCGCGAAAGTGCTCAAGGAACTATCCGCGTCGCCACCGGACGATACGCTGATCATGGTGATCGCCGGGGCACTCGATCGCAACGCCAGGAAAAGCGCCTGGGTGAAGGCGCTTGAGAATGCGGGCATATGGATCGACGCTCCGCTTCTGTCCGCCGCCGGGCACCGGTCGTGGATACGCGAGCGTCTAGCCGGCGAGGGCTTTGAACCGGAAGATTCCGCCGTAATGCTGCTGGCTGAGCGCACCGAGGGCAACCTCCTGTCGGCGCGCCAGCAGATCGACAAGCTGGCTTTGACTCATGATTCCGGTCCGCTGTCCGTAGACGCGGTAGTGAAGGCGATTTCCGACGCCAGCCGTTTTGACGTGTTTCAACTGGGTTCCGCCGCCCTGGGCCAGGACTTGCGGCGAACGGCGCGTATTCTTGCCGGACTGCAACGCGAGGCGGCGCCGCTGACTCTCATCCTGTGGGTATTGGTTCGCGACATAACGACTCTGGCCGACCTCTACTGGCGCACGGCTCGTGGCGACAGCCTGCCATCGGCGATGGGCTCGCTGGCGATCTGGTCCAGCCGCAAAGCGGAATTCCGCGCTGCCTTGAAACGCCATGGCGCCCGGTCCATCGCGGGCCTCATCAATCGTTCGGCGCGGGCCGACCAGGTCATAAAGGGCGCGCGAACCGGGGAGCCCTGGACGGAACTTCAACGACTTGCATTTGCTTTGGCCGAACCGCACCGCATGGGAGGAGTACAGTGAACGAGTGGCGGGCACTGGGCCTCATGGGAGGCAGCTTTGACCCGGTGCACAAGGGTCATGTGGCCTTGGCGCGAAGGTTGGCGGATACGGCGGGCATTGACGAGGTCCGGTTCGTGATCGCCGCCTCGCCGCCTCACCGGCCGGCCTTGGTGGCCTCTGCATCGCTGCGCTGCAGGATGCTCGAGGCGGCGATTGCCGATTTTGGGGCGTTCTCGATCGAAGCCTGCGAGCTTGAGCCCGCCGGGCCGCGTTACACGGTGGATACCCTGGCGGTCTTGCGGCGCCGCAACCCCGGCCGCTCTCTATGCTGGATGATGGGCTACGACTCGTTCGTAACCTTGCCGCACTGGCGCCGCTGGACGGAACTTCTCGATCTGGCCCATCTTCTGGTGGGGGCCCGTGCCGGCCATCCGGGCCGCCTGCCCGCGGTTCTGGAAAAGGAAATTCAAACCCGTTCCGCCACCGGCCCGGGAGAATTGAGAGAGTCTGCAGCCGGCCGGATCATGATGTGCCGGGAGCCGGTGGCGGCAATTTCCTCCAGCCGCGTTCGCAACGCCGCCCGTGCGGGGCACCCCGCGCACGACCTGATTCCAGCACCGGTGGCGCGAATCATTGAGGAATCCGGCGCCTACGCGGGAGGTCAAGAGTGACCGGCCATGCATCGGTGAAACTGGCCGAGAGTGTCCTCGACGAGTTGCAGGCATCCGAAATTCGCCTTCTCGACGTACGCTCCCAAACCGAGATGACCGACTTCATGCTCCTTGCCACGGGACGCAATGCTCGTCATGTCCGCGCTATGGCCGACCACCTGGTTGAACGAAGCAAGAAGTCGGGACTACGGGTTCTGGGCGTGGAAGGAATGCAATGGTGCGATTGGGTGCTGATTGATCTCGGGGACCTGGTCGTTCACCTGATGCGGCTGGAAACTCGCGACTTTTACAAGCTGGAGGACTTGTGGGAGTTTGACAGCGCCGCTGCCGGGGCTTAGTTCTGGCTTCCGCCATGCCTCCCGCACTTAAGAAAGTGCTGCGCTGGTCCATCGGCGTTGTTTGCATTGCATTGCTCACGGTGGGCCTGCTGTTGGGCATTTTGCGCGTGTTGCTGCCTCTTGCTCCCCAATTTCAGGAGGAAATCGCTGAATGGACCAGTGAAAGCCTGGGCTACCCGGTGGAATTCGCCCGCATCGAACCCTCCTGGGGACTGACCGGACCGGAGTTTCGCTTGCGTGGCGTACGAGTGCTGTCGGAGCGCGGCGGCGGGCCGCTGTTACTGGTCGACGAGATCCTGGTGGGGATCAATCTATGGACACTACTGCCCGGGCGGAGCTTGAACCTGGATCGCATGGAATTTGCGGGGGCGAGGCTGCACCTCAAGCGTCTGGGCCCGCAGACCTTCTCCATTCAGGATCGTGACCCTGCCTACTACCAGGGCGGTCCGGCACGCCTTCTGGCTTTCATTCCGCCCGAGGTTCGCGTGCGCGACATCTGGATCGAATACGAGGAGCCTGCCCGGAACGTGCGGGAAAACCTGTGGCTTGAGCGCTTTTCCATCAAGATTACCGGGGGGCGGGCAGTGGTGGACGGACGGATTGTCTTTCCCGAGGAATACGGCGAGTGGTTGGGGATAGGCGCTGACATTGACCTTCAGCAATGGACCAGTGGGCTGTTGCCCGCAGGTGCCTGGCGGCTCCACCTGGAAGGGCGGGCGCTCAACCTCAGGAAGATGCGGGAAATGGTGGCCGAGGCCGCCGACTTGCCCGTGATCGGCGCCGGCGACTTCAATCTCTTCGTGGACATGCAGGGTTCGCAAGTTGAGCAATTGTTCGGTGAACTTGAATTCGAAGACCTACAGGTAGCCGGCGGACCCATGGAGCACCTGTTTGACCGTCTGGGCGGGCAGTTCGAATGGCAGCGGCAAGGCCGGGAGTACCTGCTTACGGTCGACCGCCTCGAGGCGCAACGCGACGACAGTCCCTGGCCGGACACGAAATTTTCCGCGCGCTGGACAATCGGAGAGCAGGGCGGAGTAAGCCGATTGGAACTTGCAGCGGGATTTGTGCGGCTCGAGGATGCGGTGCCGCCGTTGATTGGGCTGGTAAGCCGCGCCGGTGTCCCGCTTGCGGTGGTGCCGGCCGCAGGTGACATCAAGGACCTGAGGCTGGACTGGGCGCCCGGTGACCCGGCCATTTTGGAACTACAGGCCGATTTTTCCGGCTTGTCGGTGGATTGGCCCGATCGCGGTCTGGCGCTGACCGGGGTTGACGGCCGGCTTCAGAGCAAAGAAGGCGGTGGAGAAGCCAATCTGTCCATTCGCGGGCAGGGCAGTTTTGCTGCGCCGTGGCTGGATAGAGTCGTCAAGCTGGACGGCCTGCAGGCGGAATTGAGCTGGCGGACAGGCCCGGGCGATTGGTTGCTTGAAGGCGACAATTTACGCCTTGACGCCGAGGGGATGGATTGGGCCGGACGGTTCTCTCTGGCGCTGCCCGTGGGAGGCGGCTCTCCGGTCCTGGATTTGAGCGGCGGGGGTGAACGCATTCAGGATCTACCGGCGGTGCTGCGCCTCTTGCCGTGGCAGGACACGCCCGGCCTGCCCTTTGGCTGGCTGAGCAAGGCGCTGCACTCCGGGCGGGCCGGCAACTGGAACATGCAGTTGAGTGGCCCGATACGCTCCTTGCCGTTCTCCGGCGGAGTCTTGCGGGTGGAAATGGGTTTCCGGGAGGCGGTCCTGACGATGCACGAGTCATGGCCGGACGTGGAGAACTTATCCGGCAGCCTGGTGCTGAACGGCCCCAGGATGGTCATGCGCGAAGCAGCGGGCGACCTGGCCGGCGTGCACTGGCGGGACGTCCAGGTTCAGGTCGGCGACCTGACCAGGGCCGTAGTTGAAGTCAGCGGTGCGAGCGATGATCCTTTACCGGATTTGCTGGCGGGTTTGGCCCGTACCCCGGTGGCGGATCAGATTCACCCTGTGCTATTCGGCTCGGAGACCGCCGGTGGGGCCACTACCCGGCTGGAGTTCAAGCTGCCCATCGCGGACCGCAACGGCTGGAGTATCAATGCCGAGACCGTGCTTGCTGACGTCAACCTGCGCCTCAATGAGCTTACGCCACCGGTTGACAAGCTGCGCGGGACAATAAGCGTTACACGCGCCGGGGTTAGCGCCGGGGATCTGCGCGGACAGTTTCTCCACGAGCCATTGCTGATCAGTGTGGCCAAAGCGCCTCCCGGCACCGTCGGCTACGGGTATCAGATTCGGTTGAACGGCACGGCTACGGCTGGGGCCCTGCGGGAGCTGTTCAATTGTTGCGCGCTGGATCGACTGTGGGGCCAATTCGCGTGGCAAGGCCAAATACTCGTGCCGTCTCCGGGTGCAGACGTGTTGCGACCGATTCGCGCAGTCATGGAAACCAACCTGATCGGTCTTGGCAGTGACTTTCCGCACCCGATGACGAAGTCGGCGGATACTCCCGGGCCTACCCGATTGCAGTTGCGGTGGGGTTCCGACAGTCTGCCCCGCCTTACCGGCCGGCTGGGCCTGGGACCTGGAATCGCAATGGAATTCAGCGATGATGACCGGGGATGGCGCCTTAGCCGAAGCCGGCTGTACTTCGGCGATACATTGCCGCAATTGCCGCCCGATAAAGGTCTGTTGGTGGATGGCAGGGTGGATTGGCTGCGGCCGGCCGACTGGGCCAGCCTGTTCGCAGGCGAGGAGAGCTCGCTTGAGCTGCCCTGGGCGGTGGATATTGAGGCAGGGGAGCTGTACACGCTGGGAAGCGCCCTGAGTGATCAAGTCATCCGCGTCTTCCCGCGCGCTGATGGTTGGCTGGTGCAACTTGAGGGCGAGTCCGCGGAGGGCCGCGTTTTTTGGCCGCGGCCCGACGCGGAGGGCGCGCAGTTGCTCGCAAATCTTAACCGGCTGCGCCTGACACGCCCGGATCCGGTGCCCTCGGCGCCGGCGAACCCGCGGCGCCTGCCGGCCGGGAAAATACTGCTGGGCGATCTCAAGATCGGGGACATTCGCCTGGGGGGAGTCCGGGCCCGCTACGAGAAGACCGCGGGCGGGCTGGGCGTCAATTGGTTTCGAACCGATTCGCCGGCCTTCTCGACCGAGGGCAGCGCGGCATGGTTGGCTGCCGATGAACAGGGCGCTCAGCAGCTGGGAAGGCTGGACCTGGTCCTGGAAACTACCGATGTGGCCTTCGCGCTGGAGCAGTTGGGTTATGCCCCCGGCGTATCCGGTAATCGGGGCAGGATGGAGCTGGCGGCAAATTGGGAAGGGCCGCCTGCCGGAGATTTCCTTACCCGGTCCAACGGGACGGTAAGCGTGGAGGCGCAGGAAGGCGAAGTAGCGGCATTGGATCCGGGTGGTGGCCGCATGCTGGGGGTGCTCAGCCTGGCCCGCCTGCCGCGCCGGCTGGCGCTCGACTTCAGGGAGATCACCGAAGAAGGATTGCCTTTTGACCGTCTGGCCGGCGATTTCAGTCTTCGCGACGGGCAGGCGTATACCTGCAATATGGGCTTGCAGGGCGGGGTGGCCGGCCTTGCCCTGTTCGGCCGAACCGGGCTGCAGGATCGTAGCTACGACCAGGTTGCCGTGGTATCTCCCAATCTGCCGGACCTGCTTTCGCTGGGTGGCGTGATTGTCGGCGGAACCGGCCTGGGTGCGACCATGCTGTTGCTTTCGCAAGTCTTCCGTGAGCCTTTGAAGGCTATCTCAGCCAATTACTACCGGGTGAGCGGCAGTTGGGAGGACCCGTCGGTAAAGCGGGTCTTGCGTGAGGAAATTGACCTGGGGGCGTTTGGAGATTGCGCCCGCTACCTGGAGGAACACTTGACGGAATTGCCTGAAGTGGACTGGGATGCGTTATTGAGCAAGGCGGAAGAGGAAGAGCTTCCCGAGCTTACCGAAGATTCCGGCGCGCAACCGCCCGTAGCGGAGCCGGCCGCGGAAGAGGATAATACGACCACCCCGGCTCCCGAGTCCTCCGAATCCGCCGATCCAACACCATGAGCAAAGTTGCCGTTATTCAGATGTGTTCGGGCGATGAACCCGGCGCCAACCTCGAGCATGCGGCTGGATTGCTGCGCCAGGCGGCGGATCAGGGTGCAGCCCTGGCGGTCCTCCCGGAGAATTTCGCGCTGATGTCCAGGGACGCCGAGCGAATGCGCGCGCAGTATGCCGAGCAACCCGGTTCAGGGCCGTGGCAGGATTTTGCCGCCGAGCAAGCCCAGCGCCTCGGCATGTGGATCGTCGCCGGGACCATTCCCATGCATTCCGGGGACCCGAAACGTCCCGTATCGGCATGCTGTCTTTTCGATGGTTCCGGCACCCTGGTTGCGCGCTACGACAAGATGCACCTGTTCGACGTGTCGCTGCCCGGACGCAAGGAGTCCTACCGGGAGTCCGCCACAACTACCGCCGGGCAGGAGCCGGTGGTGGCGGAAACACCTTTCGGACGCCTCGGATTGGCCGTTTGCTACGACCTTCGCTTCCCTGAACTGTTCCGCGCCATGAGTGAGCAAGGCGCTGAAATGATTGCACTGCCTGCCGCCTTCACCTGCGCAACCGGTGAAGCGCACTGGTACGTGCTGGTTCGCGCCCGCGCCGTTGAGAACCTTTGCTACCTCCTGGCCTCTGCGCAATACGGTAGCCACCCCGGCGGGCGCGAGTGCTACGGACACTCGATGCTGGTCGAACCCTGGGGGCAGGTGGTGGCGGAGTGCAAGGACGGCGACGGGGTGTTGTGTCACGACGTTGCCCTGGAGAACCTGGAGCGGTTGCGCGGCGGTTTCCCGGCCCTGGATCATCGCAGGCTGCCGGCCGGCGCTGTTCGGCAAGAATGAACCCGCCGGATCACATCGGACGGGAGTCCCAGAGTCCGGGTCAGGCGATAGGCGCAACGCCGGACCCTTCGACCTTCGCCGTTCAGCCGAGAGCCCTTTCTCTGGCGCGCGACAGCCTGCTGGAGTCCGCGAGCGTCGGCGATCAACAACTCGATCGGGCCTTCGGCGCATTGATGCGTCCCGGGGTCGATTGGGGTGATCTGTACTTCTCGCAGTACTCCAGCGAGTCCTGGGTGCTGGAGGACGGCATCGTCAAGACCGCCAGCCATGATCGCGGTCGCGGCATGAGCGCGCGGGCGGTCAGCGGTGAGAAGTCCGGTTTTGCCTATTCCGACGACCTGGACCCGAGCACCCTGTTGCGCGCCGCCAGGACGGCCGGCGCCATTGCCCGCGGGGGCGGTCGCGGACAGGTTCAACTACGCCGCGAAGGCGCCAGCCGCCAACTCTACGCTCCGGGCGATCCGGCTGCGGAGTTCTCCGATCCCTCCAAGGTGGAATTGCTGCACGCGCTGGATCGCGAGGCCCGCGAGGCCGACCCCAGGGTTCGCCAGGTGATCGCGAGCTTGTCGATCGCCCGCAATCTGGTGCTGATCTGCTCCTCCGACGGCCGTCTGGCCGCAGACGACCGTCCCCTTGTGCGGCTGGGGCTGACGGTTTTACTGGAACAGAAAGGCGAAGTGCGCCACGGGGTGGCTGGTTGGGGCGGGCGGTTGCCGCTGGCGGAACTCTGCAGCGCCGACACAGTGCGCCATTACGCCCGCGAGGCCGTGCATCAGGCAGTTGTGAACTTGAGCGCAAGCCCTGCGCCGGCCGGCGAGGAAGTCGTAGTGCTGGGTTCGGGATGGCCGGGGGTGCTGTTGCATGAGGCGGTGGGTCACGGCCTGGAGGGCGACTTCAACCGCAAGGGTGTGTCAGCTTTCTCGGGTCGAATGGGCGAGGCGGTGGCCACCGAGCAATGCACGGTCGTGGACGACGGCAGCCTGCCTGGACGCCGCGGCTCGCTCGAGATGGACGATGAGGGCACGCCGACCGGGCGCACCGTGCTGATTGAGAACGGCATTCTTACCGGCTACCTTCAGGATCGCTTGAACGCCGGCCTGATGGGAGTAAAGCCCACCGGCAACGGGCGGCGCGAGTCGTACGCTTGTCTGCCGATGCCGCGCATGACCAACACCTTCATGATGCCGGGACCGCACGATCCCGAAGAAATTATCCGCTCGGTGAAGAAGGGCGTGTATGCCAAGAATTTCGGCGGCGGCCAGGTGGACATAACATCCGGCAAGTTCGTGTTTTCCGCCAGCGAGGCTTACCGGATCGAGGACGGCAAGCTTGGCGCTCCGTTGCGCGATGCGACCCTGATCGGCGACGGTCCCACGGTGCTGACCCGCGTATCCATGGTGGGCAGCGATCTGGCCCTGGACCCCGGCGTAGGGGTTTGCGGCAAAGAGGGGCAAACCGTGCCCGTAGGCGTAGGCATGCCCACTATCCGGGTTGACGGCATTACCGTAGGAGGCACGGCCTGATGCTTGACAGCCCCTGGGAACGACCCTGGGAACGAGGGCATCCTGCCCCCTGGGAGTTTTCGCAGCGGGCGCCGCTACGCTGGCGCGCAAGGAACACCCTGGGAACGAGGGCGTCCCGCCCTCGGCGAGGGCAGGATGCCCTCGCTCCAATGTATCGCATTCAAGATAAGGAGCACCAAATGACGAACAAGGTGGCCATACTCATGGGTTCGCGCTCGGATTGGAAAATCATGGAGCATGCCGCCAACACCCTGGATTCCCTTGGCGTTGAATGGGAAGCCCGTGCATTATCCGCGCATCGCGCTCCCAGGCAGCTCGCCGAGTACTGCGAGCAGGCCGAGGAGAGCGGGATCAAGGTCATCATCGCCGGCGCGGGCCTGGCCGCGGCCCTTCCCGGCACCGCTGCGGCGCTCACGTCCCTGCCGGTGCTCGGCGTTCCCATGGCAACCGCGGCATTCGGGGGCGCCGACGCAATGCTGTCCATGGCGCAAATGCCTGCCGGCGTTCCGGTCGGAACGCTGGGGGTTGGAAGGCATGGAGCCGTGAATTCCGCGCTCCTGGCCACCGCCATACTGGCCTTGAGCGACGCAGATGCGCGTGCCGCGCTGAATGCCTTTCGCGCGGCCCAAACCGCGGAGGCTGTGCGGAGCAGCGATGTCACCCGATGAACTCAGCGAGCGGGTGGCCGATGCGCTGACGCACGCTCGCAAGCGCGGCGCAAGCCAGGCCGAAGCGTCCGCATCGAACAGTACGGGACTGACTCTGCGGGTGCGCATGCGCTCGGTGGAGACGCTGGAAAGCCACCAGGACCATTCGCTGGGCATAACCGTGTACCTGGGCAAACGCCGCGGTTCGGCCGGCACCTCCGACCTTTCCTCGGTGGCCGTGCGCGAAACCGTCGATAAAGCCCTGAGCCTGGCGCGTTTCGCCGCCGAAGACGAATACGCGGGCCTTGCCGAGCCCGAGCGCATGGCCACGGAGTTTCCCGATCTTGATCTGCATCACCCGTGGGACCTGGACGCGGAACAGGCCATGGAGCTGGCCCTGGAATGCGAAGCGGCGGCCTTGGATTCAGACCCGCGAATCAGCAATTCCGAAGGTGCGGGCGTCGATACCGGTGAGTCCTGTTTCGCCTACGGCAACTCACACGGTTTCCTGCACAGCGGCCGCTCCAGCAGCCACAGCGTGTCCTGTGTCGTGTTGAGCGAGCAGGATGGTCACATGGAGCGTGACTATGACTACACAGTTGCGCGGGCGCCGGATGAATTGGCGCCGGTGAAAGAGGTGGGGAAACGCGCCGCAAAGCAAACGCTCGCCCGGCTGGGGGCGCGCAAGATCAAGAGCACCCGGGCGCCGGTGTTGTTCGCGCCGCGGGTGGCGCGCAGCCTGATCGGTCATTTCTGCGGCGCGGTCAGCGGGCGGGCGTTGTACAACCGCGCCAGCTTCCTGCTCGACTGCGCAGGCACGCAAGTCTTCTCCGACTGCGTGAACCTGGCGGAGCGCCC
This sequence comes from Candidatus Foliamicus sp., assembly GCA_965261845.1. Lineage (GTDB taxonomy): Bacteria > Pseudomonadota > Gammaproteobacteria > Steroidobacterales > Foliamicaceae > Foliamicus. The sequence goes on from OZ253475.1 coordinate 188,377, forward strand.
CCATATCGCACGTGGGCTGGCCAGCTGCGCCTACGATGGCGAAGGAGTGGCTACCGCCGATCGAGACCTGGTCAGCAGCGGTGTGGTAAACGGCTACTTCCTGGGCAGCTACTCCGCGCGCAAACTCGGCACGGAAACCACCGGCAATGCCGGAGGCGCACATAACCTGCTGCTTGGCAGCACCGGCGAGTCCTTCGATGAACTGCTCAACGCGATGGGAGACGGCCTGGTGGTGACCGAAATGATGGGGCAGGGCGCCAACACCGTGACCGGCGACTACTCCCGGGGCGCAGCAGGATACTGGGTGCGCAACGGCGTCGCGGCCCACGCGGTCCACGAAATCACCATCGCCGGCAACCTAAAGGACATGTTCCGGAATATCGCTGCCGTCGGCGCCGACATCGACCGCCGCGGCGGAATTCACACCGGCTCGATCCTCATGGAAGAATTAAGCATCGCCGGCGCCTGATCCGCCTTCAAGCACGCTGTCGACACCGGCGCGTAGCTTACAAAGCCGCAGTTCGCCTAAGGAAAGTTGCCCAGAGATGGCGACTGCCCGGTAGTCTACAAACTAGCCGCGCGAGAAAGTAAACTGCACGAAGCGATTGGGCGCAATGCGCAAGAGGACATTGAGATGCAGCCTTTGACGATCACGGATGACGAGTTGGCGCGAATTATCGACTCGCAGGAGTCCGCACGAACTGAATTCAAGGAAACGCTCCGGGGAAGTGCGCCGAAGCGTATTCGCGAAGCGATATGCGCATTTGCCAACGATCTTCCTGGCAGAGGCGAAGCAGGAATCGTAGCTGTGGGATTGAAGGATGACGGCACATCTGCGGGCACGGCCATCACGGACAAGTTGCTTCTAGCATTGACCGATATGCGAAGTGACGGCAACATCGTGCCCCCTCCAACGCTCCTGGCCGAAAATCGCCGGTATAAGGGTAATGAAATTGCCGTTGTGACCGTCTGGCCATCCGACTCACCCCCGGTGCGCTATCAGGGCGCAATTCATGTTCGAAACGGTCCCCGAAGAGGCATTGCAACTGCTCAAGAGGAACGCATTCTCAATGAGCGCCGGAGGCACGGTGACCGGCCGTTTGATATTTCTCCGGTCGACGGAACGGGACCGGCCGACCTGAACCGACGGCAGTTCGAGGACGAGTATTTGCCACACGCAGTAGATCGCGAGCTATTGCAGAAAAACGACAGGACTCTTAGGGAACGCCTTGCCGCAGCCAAAATGACGGCTTCCGTCGATGATGGCCGCGCCACTATTCTCGGCTTACTGGTCATCGGAGTAAGGCCTCGTGACTTTATTCCGGGAGCCTATATTCAATTCTTGCGCATTCGCGGTGATAGTCTTTCGGATGAAATCGTTGACGAGCTTGAGATTGATGGTGCGGTTTCGGATGTTCTTATGCGCTTTGAAGACAAGCTTCGAACGCACAATCGGCGACAAATCGACTTGGTCAGCGGTGATCGCGAGCGCCGTGCCGAGAGCTACCCTATGGCAGCGCTACAACAGCTCGTGCGGAATGCGGTAATGCATCGCGCCTACGAGAGCAACAACGCCCCGGTTCGCGTAACCTGGTTCGATGAAAAAATTGAAATCCAGAATCCGGGCGGACCGTTCGGTTCCGTCACCATTGAGAACTTTGGGCAACCCGGTGTAACAGACTACCGAAACCCAAATCTGGCCGAGGCAATGAAAGTGATGGGTTACGTACAGCGGTTTGGTGTGGGGATAACAATCGCCCGAAATCTGCTACGGGAGGCCGGGTGTCCGGACATTGAATTCACAGCAACACCAACCCACCTGCTGGCTACGGTGTGGGCCAGGAGCGAAACAGGGAAAACACTGCGATGACCGTACCCGTGCTCACATTCCTCAATAACAAGGGCGGTGTCGGCAAGACTTCCCTTGTTTACCACTTGGCTTGGATGCTGTCCAAAATCGGGGAGCGAGTGCTTGTCTGCGACCTCGATCCGCAAGCGAATCTCACCGCATCGTTTCTCAGCGAAAATGAACTGGAGAATTTGTGGGACGATACCGCCGGCAACCGAACTATTTTTCAATGCGTGGCGCCACTGACGGAGGTGGGAGACCTAAAGAAACCTCTTGTGCATCATGCTACTGAATCCCTGGGGCTCATTCCTGGAGACTTAGCGCTATCCAGTTTTGAGGACAGCCTGTCGAGCGCGTGGCCAATCGCTCTTGGCGGAAGCAATCTTCTCCGTCCGTTTCGCATCCTGACTGCGTTCTGGCGCATCATGCAGATGGGGGCCAGCGATATTGAAGCGTCATTTATCCTGGTAGATGTCGGCCCGAATCTCGGCGCACTAAATCGTTCGGCGCTGATCGCGACCGATCACGTAATCGCTCCTCTTGGCGCCGATCTGTTCTCCCTGCAGGGGCTACGCAACCTGGGCCCCACACTTGCCGGGTGGCGAGCGGAGTGGTCAAAACGACTCAAGAACGGTAAGACTTTGGATTTTTCCTTGCCCAAGGGGGCGATGAAACCGGTCGGATATATCGTGCAGCAGCACGGCGTGCGCCTCGGGCGCCCTGTACTGGCTTACGACAAGTGGGTCAATAGGATGCCAGAAGCTTATGCTAAGTACCTCATTGACCAGAGGGAAGCCCCTTTTGCTGACAAACCTGCCAACGACGATAACTGCCTTGCGACCGTCAAGCATTATCGAAGTCTTGTTCCGATGGCGCAGGAAGCCCGCAAACCGATCTTTGAATTAACAAGCGCGGATGGCGCCATAGGAGCTCACGCTGCCGCTGTCTATGATGCGTACAAAGATTTCCGAAGGCTGGCTAGATCTATACGCAAGAGAATCAAACCATCCACATGAGTCTGCTAATCCACACGTTACGCAATGGACCAATTGCGCACCCCTTGGTGTGATCTCTCAGTAGGTTTTTCGGGCAACAACTTGCAGCAGTTCTTTGGGTCAACATCCAAAGAGGAGTCAACCACTATTCACCCTGCTCCGGTTCCTGTTCAATCCATGAGGAAATCACGCCGGCCAGCGAGCCGATCAACCCGAGTGAGACCACAACCAGCCACACTGCGACCAAGCGGCCCGCCGCAGTGACCGGGAAATGATCGCCAAAACCGGAGGGCTCCGCCCCAAATAATGTTGCGACAGACCACATCATGGCGTTTTCGGCAGTGAGGATGTTGGAGTCCGGGTGCGTGCTCTCTACGCCTAGAATCAGAAAACTGCTCATAACTACCGAGACCACGATCAGCGAGAATACCGTAGCGACCACTGCTCTGGCGCGGCCGACGTTGAAATAGCTGACAATGCTGTGGACGCTTCGGGTCGTGCTGCGCATGACGCGGATTATCAGCAAGAGGCGCAGTCCACGCAGGAATCGAAGCGCCTCAACTTCGGGAATCGAGGCGGCAAAATCAGCCCAGCCCCACTTCCACCAATGAAGCTTGTCTGGAGCCCGCCATAGATCCCATACGGCCTTCGATGCAAACAGGACGCACACGATGTAGTCCGTCAACTGCGCAAGATTTTGAAACGCGGGACCAAGCAGCGAAATCTGACGCAGCCCAAACAGGACGATTGACGCCAGCGCCAGCAGTGCGTACAGGGTCTCGACAATGATTTGTGCGCCAGTCACGGGCCGGGCCAAAGTCGTATTGCTCATTGAAAGAACCTCCCGGCGGAAAACGATAGCTCAAGAGAAGTCTAGTGCCGCAGATAGCGCGTGACGCGGACCCAGGCTACCGGTTGCCGCATCGCGCGAGGAAGTCGCTCGTAGAGAGAATAGGGATGTTCCATTTCCGAGCGTTGCGCGCCTTGCTCGATGAGGTACTCGTGTCGGCCGCGACAAGAAGATCGCAACGCGACTTTGTGACGCTTCGGACGGGTTGGAAGCCTGCGCGTTCCGCGAGCGCCTCAAGGAGGTTTCGCGCTACTTCCTCGCCATGAACAATGGCGGACCCAGTAAAACAGATGCGGCTGCCGGGTGGAATACTGCTCATCGCTGGCGCGACCGTCATTTGGGGTATCGCAGCGTCCCGGATCTCTAGTTGGCTGGCAATTCGCACAATCAACTCATGCTCGGCGGCGCTGATGATGTCGTCGCGCTGGGCAGCCGTGATGATGCAATCCAAATAGGCTTGGTGCGCATTCTTGCGCTCTTCCTCGGTGATGCCCAGGTCGCGCGCCAGCCGTTTGATTTCGGAGTGTTCATAGGCGTCAATCACGCCATCGTCGAGCACCCAGTCAAGCATGTCGAGATACTGCTGAACTGCCTCGTCGCAGTGAGGATAGTGTGCGCGGGAGACGATTCTGTGCATGGGGCTGGTGCCGGCGTCTGCAAGCCCGCGGCGCAGTGTGTGTTGCCTCGGCTTCTGCGGAATGTGGGCGATGCGCATCACCTTTGCCGTGCGCACGCGCTCTTGGAGCTTTTGGAGACGCAGATGGCGAGCGAGTTCGGCTGTTGCCCGTGCGTCCGCCAGCGCGCGATGCTGTTGAGACAGGGAAATGTTGCGGTCTTCGCAAGCGAAAATTAGCTTCTGACGGGTTGCCCAATAGGTACACAGTCCAGCTCCTGCGTCGATGGCGATACCGCAGCGTTCAAACTCGTACCGCAGCATTCTCGCGTCAAAAGGCAGATTGTGAGCGACAAGCACCATGCCTTGCAGGCGCCGGGCTATATCCGCGAGGATGTCGGCGAAAGTCGGCGCGGCTTCGACCATTGAGGCCGTGATGCCATGCACGCCTGTCGGTCCAACATCTCGCTCCGGGTTGATCAGTGTGTCGTATTCATCGACGATTTCCCAACTTAAAGGGTCGAGGGTGATGGCGGCGATCTCTACGATCCGGTCTTGAGACCCGAATCCGGTAGTTTCGACATCCACGACAACGGGTATTGGCGGTGTGGTGCTCATGGATATTCCAGCATGTTAGTGACTGGAAGAACTGGCCCTTTGTATGTCCTTGCGGGTCAGAGCAGGGCGTCGACGCCGGCGCGGAGTTCGTCGGCGCTGATTCGTTGGGTGTAGTTGGGGTTGGCGTGGCCGAAGCGGATTACGCCTTCGGTGTCGATCAGGTAGGCGGCGGGTATCGGTAGTGCGTGGTGCGTTTCTCCGGAGGCCTCTTCCATATCCACGCCGAACTCCTTGGCTCTTTGGTAGTAGTCGTCGGAAATGCGGAAAGCGAGTCCGAAGGCTTCGGCGGCGCTGAGTCTGGCGTCGGACAGCAGGGTGTAGTCCAGGCCTTCCGCTTCGCTGTGAAGGGCGGATGCCAGGTTGTCCGGGCTGTCGGCGCTCAGGAAATACACGTCCATACCGCGATTTTCCAGCTCGGGAACGACGTGGCGCAACTCCGCCAGGTGCCGATTGCAGTAGGGACACCAGCCGCCGCGATAGAAGATCAGCATGGCCGGGCGCTCAAGCGTAGCGGGATCGAAGGCGAAGTCGCTGCCGTCGGCGTTGCGGGCGGTGAACGCAGGCGCTGCGGCGCCGGCGGCCAGCGGCTTGGTTTGTTCGGCGCTGGCGGCGATTTCCGCGTGCGCTGCGGTTGCAGAAAGAAGGAATGCGAGGCTTAGGCCGAGAATGGCCGGGGATGGTTTGATGTGCATGTCGAATACTCCATTTGGATGGGAGCATTGTAAAGCGGCGCCCCACCTGAATTTCGCGTCTATGGTCGCCGGGAACGAGGGCATCCTGCCCTCGTCGAGGGCGGGGACGCCCTCGCTCCCAGCTAGCTCCCAATACAATCGCCGCTATGAAGTCTGCCGCTCCGCAAAGTCTTGATGAATGGCTCAGCCATGCGGCGCGGTTGCACCCGTACGAGATTGATCTGGGCCTGGAGCGAGTCACCGAGGTGGCGGACAGACTGAGTTTGCGTCCGCCGCCGGGCCGAGTGATCACGGTGGCGGGGACTAACGGCAAAGGCAGTACCGCGGCGTTGATCGCCGCGAGTCTCCGGATCCGGGCCGGATTGCGCACGGCGCTATACCTTTCACCCTACCTGCAGGAGTTCGGCGAACGCATTCAGATCAACGGAAATCATGCCGGCGAGCTGGACCTGTGCCCGGAGTTCGAACGAGTGGAGTCGGCCCGTGGCGACGTAAGGCTCACCGAGTTCGAGTTCGTTACCTTGGCGGCGTTCAGCCTGTTCAGCCGCGCAGGCTGCGAGGCCTGGGTGCTGGAGGTGGGGCTGGGCGGGCGACTGGACGCGGTCAACGCGATTGATCCGGATGTCAGCGTGATTACGCGGATCGCCCTGGATCACCAGGAATGGCTGGGGAATACGATTGATTCGGTGGCCGTCGAGAAGGCGGGAATCCTGCGGGCGGGGCGCCCGGCCTTGTACGGCGCGGGACGTGCGCCGGCTCCGATCACCGCGCGCGCGCGCGAGTTGAATACCCCGCTGCTTCAGGCAAGTGTGGATTTCGATTTCGAACGCTGCGGCGACAGTTGGAATTGGCGCGGGGCGCTGGCCAGGCGCGAGGGCTTGGCGGTATTGAACCCCGCCAGCGCTGCCGAGCTGCCGAACGCCAGTCTGGCTTTGGCCGCTTTGGAACGGCTGGATACAGAGTGGGTGCCGGATCGTGATGATTATGTGAGTGTCGCCGAGGCTGCCCGCCTGCCGGGACGGTTCGAGCGCTTTCGGTTCGCCGATGCGGAGTGGGTGCTGGATGTGGCGCACAATCCTGATGCCGGGAGCTGCCTGGCGAGAAGCCTGGGCACTCTGCCGCCGCGCCCGGCGATCTGGGTGCTGGGCATGCACGTCGACAAGGATGTCGCCGGATTCTTTGGTGTGCTGCCGGTGGGGGAACTTGATCGGATCGTTGTGGTGCGGGCTGAAGGACCGAAGGCCTGTTCGCCGGAGCAATTGGAAAAAAAGGCCGCCGCGTGGCCACATTCGGGGTTGTGGCGTTGCGAGTCGGTGGCCGAGGGCTGCGTGCGGGCTGCGGAAATGGCCGGTCCGGATTATCGCGTAGTGGTGACCGGGTCGTTCAATACGGCCGGCCCGGCGCGCACCTGGCTTCAATCACGCAAGATTACGGATCAAGCCGGCCAATAGCGGCCAGGCGGGAGTTCTCATCAGTAGATATACGAAGATAACCCCATATAACGCACAAATAGTAGCATATTAAGGGAATTACCCATTACGCTAGACGGGCGTGAAAATGACCGTGCTAGTATGAGTTCTCATTCCAACGCTTTAGAGGTAACAGCAATGGTGAAGCGTCCTAAATCCGGCCCCGGTCGGTCTGACCGCAAGGGCTTGAGCATAACCGAGCTTTTCGCCCTGATCCCTAACGACGACGCCGCGGAGAAGTGGCTTATTGAGCAACGCTGGCCCAACGGCGGGCGGTTCTGCCCCGACTGTGGCGGCACTCGCACTTACGCGGTCAAGTCCCGCAAGCCGATGCCCTACCGGTGCCCGGACTGTCGCGGGTACTTCAGCGTCCGCAAGGGGACGATCTTCGAGGCCAGCCCCATACCGCTGCAAAAGTGGGTGATTGCCCTCTACATGATGACCACGGGCATCAAAGGCACGTCGAGCATGAAGCTGCACCGCGAGTTGCGCGTAAAGCAGCAAACGGCCTGGTTCATGATGCACCGCATCCGCGAGGCGTTCAACGTTGATCTGCCGTTGCCCTCGCCCGGTCCTGTGGAGATTGACGAGACCTTTATCGGCGGGAAGCTCCGCAACATGCACAAGCACAAGCGCCCGAAGCACGCCACCGGCGGCGGGAACAAGGCGATAGTCGTCGGCGCTCGCCACCGGGACACCAAGCAGCTCCGCGCCCGCGTGGTGGGCAACACCGATCAGGCCACGTTGAGGGCGTTCGTTCAATCGCACGTCATGCCCGAATCGGAGATATTCACCGACGAGCACAAGGGCTATAACCGCAGTGGGCGCCGGCGCTACTCGGTCAGCCATTCAGCGGGCGAGTATGTGCGCGGGCGCATCCATACCAACGGGATCGAGTCGATGTGGGCCTTGTTCAAGCGCGGGTTCAAGGGGACGTACCACAAGATGAGCAAGGAACACCTGGGGCGATACGTCAATGAGTTTGTGGGCCGGAACAACATCCGCGACCTGGACACGCACACGCAGATGCACGTGATTGTGCGGGCGCTGGTGGGAAAGCGGCTGACCTACAAGGAACTGATCGACCGCGATTTGGCCGAAGGCAAGACGCCGGAGTAAACTTCACGAAGCGGAACCGGTCCCCGTTACCTCGGGCCGGTGATGCAGGGGCGGGAGCGGGTATTCACTCGACCCGCCCCGCTTTTGTACGGCCCTCAAAGCACGATTCTGCGAAATATGGCAGGATTGGCCGAAACATCTCTACTGAGGTTCACCTCATGCCCCCAACTCGCCGTAGCAAGACGGCCCTCAAGCCAAAGACCTACCGCGCGGCCAGTGCCGGCAAGACGGCCCTCAAGCCAAAGACCTACCGCGCGGCCCGTGCCGGCAAGACGGCCCTCAAGCCAAAGACCTACCGCGCGGCCAGTGCCGGCAAGACGGCCCTCAAGCCAAAGACCTACCGCGCGGCCCGTGCCGGCAAGACGGCCCTCAAGCCAAAGACCTACCGCGCGGCCCGTTAGGGTTGCTGGCTCTCCAACAGGAGGCGCGCGGCCTCCGCGTGTTGGGGACTGTACGGATAACGCTCGGCGATCCGATCCGGCGGAACACCCTGCGCCCGCCACAAGGCAACCTGGATCGTGTTCATAACGAAGTCGTGCGCATCATCGTCGTCCAGGTAAAGCCGCTCTAACCTGCTGGCCGCGTGTGCGATGCGCTTCAAGCGCGCAGGAATCTCCTGCACTTGGAACTCGTCCGTATCCCCAGGGTTGGCCTTGCCAATATCAACCGAATAGGCCACTAGGCTGATGGGAACAACGTAGATGCCTTCCGGCACGGGGAGAACGGCTTGCTCTCCATCGGTGTAATACGTCCCGCCCCCTAGCAGCACCCGCGTAACGAGCATGTCCTGCCCTTCGCCCTTGTTGGCGAGATAGAGCGGCTCGCGCAGGACCGATTCGAATAGCTTTCCCTCTACAGAGAAGTTCAACAGCACGGCGTCCAATGCCTTGCCCGACAGCAACCCTTTGCCTTTGGCAAGGACGATTCGAGCCTTGCCGCTGGACAAGGCATCCGTGAGGTTCACCGTCTCAAGCTCGCTGCTGCCCGGCAGCGGGGCAAGCGAGCAGCATACGGCCACCCCCCAAAGCGCGAGAAGGCGAGCCGTACTCGACATGGCAGCTTGGCGGGCGGCTAGCGTCCGGTCTTGGTCTCAATCTGCATTAGCTGATGCGCTAGGTCGGTGTAGCCGTCTTTGACCAGTTGGCGATAGTCCTCGCCCGTGATGGTGCCGTCACCGAACCGCTGCACGATGGCGTCCTGACGCCGGCGCTTGCCCGTGTCCATGATCCCGCGAATCATCCCGCCGATGGCCTCTCCCAACTGCTGGCCCTCCCGAAACGCCTCAAGCGGTGTCTGCTGCGGGCCTATGGGCTGAAAGTTGTAGTTCGGCTGCGGGATCGGGAAGGATAGCCCGGTCGGTCCGGGCTGGATCGGTTGCACTTGCCTCGCGCGCTCGGCCTGCTGCCGGCTTCGTTCCCGGGTGCGCTGATACATCGCCTCGACCTGTTGCATCCCCTGGGCGCTGGATCGCTCGGCGCGGGCCTCCGCTTGGCGCGCGGTCTCGCGGGCCTGCTGCGTCCGTTGCGCTTGTGCCCGGTCCAATTGCTGGCGTTGCGTTTCCAAGTGGCTCCGTATGCGCTGGCTGCTTTCCTGGCTGCTGGCTTCGCGCCGGTCACTCTCGGCCTGGCGCGCAACCTTGGATCTCTCACCGCTGCGCCGCGATTGTTCCTCAAGTAGCTGGTTGTAGCGCGTCATGTCGTCGGCTTTTTGCTGCTTGTCAAGCTGCTGCATCTGGTGTTCAAGCTGGTAGTCCGAAGCGGTCACCCGGTCCCGGTAGCCTCGGAATTTCGACTGGGGGATCTGATGCCCCATCAAGCGATCCATCTCGGCTTGCAGGGCGTCGTCGCTCTGCGCGAAGGCGGGCGATGCAAGGATGATTGCGAGAACGGCGCAGACCGCGCCGCCCCAGATGTCGAATTGGTACTTTGTTTCTGTAGGCGTTGCGGGCGGGGCCGGAGTCGCGGGCTTGGGGGGATCGAGCGGAAAGCGGGCCTTTGCCGCTGGCGTCATTCCTTCGAGATACTGGACGGGATCGCCGCCCGCTGCCCATGCGTTCAGCGCGTCGCCGTGGCTTTCGTCGCTGATGTAGTCGTAGCGGCGGGGATAGTACTCCGCCAGGGGCGCAAAGAGTTCACTCGCTGGCCTGCGCATGGGTTGGTCTCCGTTGTGTGTGTGTGATGCCCGGCAAGGTGCCGGGCCGTTGTTACCAACGCACGATTGAAGCGGTGTCCCACATTTTCGCCGGTGTGCGGCTATTCTATTCAGCGGGCGGCCCGACTACGGGCGCACGTTGGTAACGGTTCCGAGTATAGAGCAAAGCGTTACTTATATGTTGTGCCACGGGCCGCGATCCGCTAGGCTTTGCAATTAACACACAAGGAGAACGCCATGAAATCTCCCCGGCGCGCAACCCGCCGAGAGCTTGAGGAACATGTACGCCTGGACGCCACGGCGGAGGAAGTCGCGCGGCGCATCTTCGCTGCTGCCAAGCCGCCCGATCCATCCAAGCGCAAGACTCGCAAGTCTCCCGCCCGTAAGCGGGCCTGATGTGGCACAATACGCAAAGCTCCCCCCTCCCCCATGTCGGGGGCTGTTGGGTTTAGCGGATGGCGGGACTCGAACCCGCAACCTTTAGGCTGGCGACACCTACTGCTCTACCATTGAGCTACACCCGCCGGGCGGCTGCTCTGTCAAGCAGCCGCCCCTGAGTCTAACGAAATCCGGGATTTGACGGTTTGGCGGTGGACCGCGCCCACTGGCGCAAGCACGGGCGGGAGGTCTTGGAACTGGCCGATGAGGTTCTTGCGTATCTGCGGACCACCGAGGGCATTACCCCACACTTGAGCCTGAACTACACCCGGAACTATATCGGCCTATGGCGGATGCGCTTGCACACCGATCCGGGATTACTCATGCCCTGCAACTTCGTGCGGTTCTCGTCCTGGCACCGCCAGCCCTCCGTCGATGTGCTGCTCCCCAACACGCCCCGGCTTCGGGCGATCATTGCCCAGGCCGGATTGAGGCCGCGGTATCGCCGGAAGTTTGGACGCTACCGGCTGATCTTGACGCGCCACGAGGCCCCCGCGAAGGCGGCGCTTCTGATGGCATTAGGGCGGGAAGCGTACGCCCGGCATCCCAACAGGGCAGCGCCTCCGCCGCGTACCCAACTGGAATTAGGCGTCTAGCGTAATGGGTAATTCCCCATATTAAGCGAAGATCATTCAGTTGGATCGAATCCGTAAATCCTGAGCACGTTATCGCGCATCAGCTTGCGACGCGCCTGCGGGCGGAGTTCCAGGGCGTCGATGTCGTTAACCGTGCGCTCGAAATCCAGCACCGGGAAATCGGTGCCGAAGATGACCTTGTCCTGCCCGAATGAATTGATGTAGTGGCGGAAACTGTCCGGCCAGTACTTGGGACGGTGCGCGTCGCAGCCGATGAACACGTTGTCGTGCTTCCACGACATGGCGATCATCTCCTCGTGCCAGGGTATGCCCACGTGAATGCCGATCAGCTTCAGCTCGGGGAAGTCGCAAGCCACAGAGTCGAGCGTTATCGGGCGTCCGACGCTGCGGCGTGGCGCATCCTTGGCGTAAATCATTGACTGCCCGACCTGCATTTGTATCGGAACATTCAGTTCGCAGCACTTGGCGTAGAAGGGGTAGTAACGGGCGTGATCCGGCGCCAGCTCGAACCAGTGCGGGTAGAGGTGGGCGCCGACAAAGCCCATGTTCTTCACTGCGTCTTCGAACATGCGCACGCCTTTCATGCCCTGGGTGGGGTCGATGCCTGCCAGTCCGGAGAAACGGTCGGGAAATTTCTCGCAGGCGCGGGCTACGACCTCGTACGGCAGGTGGTAGCAGCCGGGCAAGCCCACCTCGCCGGTGCGCGGCGCGATCAGGAAAGCCCGCTCGATGCCGGCGGCATCCAGCCGCTGGATCATTTCCTCCAGGGACAAGCCGCGCATCAGCGGACTTTCCGCCTTCATCTTGCCGACGAAGAAGTCGCCCTGCCAGCCGGGGCGATGGGACAGGGCCTCCGGGGTCCAGATATTGACGACCGCGTCGATCGCGCCGTAATCGTGCTTGGGTTTGGTCATAAGACCCCTCTGTTCACTCAGCGGCAATTATCCTTCAACCGCCGGCGCCTGAGCGGAGAAGTCAGGAACGGGTCAGAAGGAATCCCGCCAGTGTCAGAATGAGCGCCGCCAGCGCCCCGCCCTGGAGCCATAGCGCGCGAAACATGTCCGCCTTCATTTCTCCAGCGTTGGCCCGCAAGTTTGCAATGTCGGTCTTGATCTCCGCCTGCATTTCTGCCATATCGGCCCGCAACTCTGCGATGTCGCTCTTGGTAGCTGTGTGGGTCTTGACGTAATCCTTAAGGTCCCGCAGATCCCTGCCGATTTCCCGGTTGAATCCTGCGATCTGATCAAACGCGCTTGTCAGCATGTCCGCCTGTTCGGGTTGAAAGCCCGCCTTTTCCAGTTCCCGTACGGTCGGGAGTGTGCCCAATTCCGTTGTTTCCATTCTCGTCCTCCTTTACGAATTCCATGGAACGACCGTGGTGTGCCGCTCCCTCCAGGTGCCTATATAGCCAGCCAGGGCCCAAAGTGTCAAACGGAAGAACTGTTTGAAAGCGGGCATACCAGCCGGTTGCGGCCAGAATTGCGCGCATGTCGCGTTTGAGGGCTAGAGGCCGGACGCGGCGTTATCAGCCGCCCAGCGCCTCGAAATAGATCAATGCAGGCATGTTGCGGCGTTGATGGACAATCCGCAGGATCACGGGTTCATTGTCGGCCGCCGCGACCCGCGCGAAGAAAATAACGTGCTTTTCATAGTCAACCGAGCGCAGGCCCGCCGCGAACAAGCTGCGGTCGCGTCCGTCATCGGGATTAGCCATGATGCCTTCGAAAGGGCGGACCAGGCCTCGATAGTATTTCAGCCATTGTTCGCGGCCCCAAGTGTCCAATGTGTAGCGCCGGATATCGTCCAGGTCCCGCCGAGCCAGACGGGACAGTCTGACCGTCATGCCGTCGGAGCTATGATTCGGTAGGCGTCCGGCTCGTAGGCTTGGGGGTCGAAGTCGTCAAAGGCGCCAGCTTCCGCATCACGCACCGCATGCTCAAGATCGGCCTTCATCGCGTAGAACTGGCGCGCGCCATCCCGTTGCATCAGCAGCCGGATCCCGGCTCGCACCACTTCGCTCGTATTGGCGTACGCGCCGGATTTGATCCGGCCCTTGACATAGGCTTGCATCGGTTCGGTAAGGTGTACATTCGGCATTTGGCGACCCTCCATATGTCGGATAATATCAGATACTGACATATTAGTTCCGACTTCGTGAGTAGGCACGGCAAGGCGCAGGTGAACTTTGAAGCTATACTCCGCTGTGACCTTGGGGGGCGGCGTTTCAGCCTGAGATCCTTGCGAAGGGAACCCCTTGAACCTGATCCGGTTAGTACCGGCGGAGGAACGAGGCATGACTATTTCACCCCTTCTTCATACGGCGTTTTTGCGTTTTTGCGGCGTTCTCGTTGCCGGAATCGTGCTGTGGGCCGTGGCCGGGCAGGCTGAGGCCTGGGCCGGTGAACGGCCCGGTGAGGGCATGAGCGCGCATCTTGTCCAAAAAACTAGCGGGACATCCGCAGGGCAGGGTGATGAGCAGCCGCGTCGGATGTCTTCGGAGGCCGTGCCCGCCCGCCCGCTCGAAGAGCTGGTGGTAACGGCTTCGCTCAAGGAGGTTCGCAGCCTGGACCTGCCCACCAGCGTCACGGTGCTGGACGCCGAAACGATTCGCCAGGGCGCGGTGCAGCATTTCGAGGAGTTGGCGCAGATTACGCCGAATCTTCATTGGGCCGGCGGTTCATCTCGGGCCCGCTACTTCCAGGTGCGCGGTATCGGAGAGCGCTCGCAATATGAGGGTGCGCCGAATCCGTCGGTGGGTTTCCTGCTGGACGACATCGATTTCTCGGCGATCGGCGGGGTCGCGACCCGTTTTGATCTTGGTAGCGTCGAAGTATTGCGGGGCCCGCAGGGCACACGCTACGGCGCCAATGCCCTGGCCGGATTGATCTATGCACGCTCGCGTGAGCCGACGCTCGAAGCGGAGGCCGAAGCGGAACTTTCTTTCGGAAATGACGGCATGCGGGCCCTGGGCCTGGCGATCAGCGGCCCGCTGGGAGCAACGGCCAGGGGGCGCCTGGCAGCGCACCAATATCGGGCCAACGGGTTTCGGCGAAATGCTACGCTCGATCGGGACGACACCAATGGCCGGCAGGAGTTGAGCCTGCGGGCCAAGCTCAATTTTGATCCTTCGCCCGGACTGGCGCTGCGCCTGACCATGCTGCATATCGATCTCGGCAATGGGTACGACGGCTGGTCGATCGACAATCAGCTGACCACCTGGTCGGACCGTCCCGGGCGCGATTCACAGGCCTCCACCGGCGCATCGCTGCGCGCCGATCTGCAACTTGGCGGCGGTCATCGCCTGGTCAGCATTACGGGCGCGGCGACCTCCGAAATCGAGCACAGCTACGACGCGGATTGGGGCGAGGACGGCTACTGGTCGGATATCGCCGGTTTTGAGATGCGCTACGACTACACGTCTCAAACCGAGCGGGAGCGCACCGGCCTGAGTCAGGAGTTTCGCCTGCTGTCGCCTGCGGATAGCGAGTTGGGTTACATACTGGGCGTGTGGTTCCTGGACCTGCGGGAGGACAACAATCGGATCGACCGGGGCCTGTACGCCGAGCCGGGCTACGCACCCGGCCCCAGCGAGGACCGGTTCGATTCAGGCTACGGCGCCGACAGCCTGGCCCTGTTCGGTGAAGTCTCAAGGATGTTTGCGGGCGATTGGGACGTTTCCCTGGGTCTGCGATGGGAGCGGCGTTCGGCCGACTACGATGATTCCAACAGCGAGCGCTTCTCGTCGGCGGATGACATGATCGGCGGCCATCTGAGTATTTCGCGCTCGCTGGGGGAAAACGTTAGCGCTTACGCGCGTGTTGCCCGCGGCTACAAGGCGGGCGGATTCAACCTCGGCCTGGGTGGCCGGGGCCTGAGCAGCGATGAGCTTCTATATGACCCCGAGTTCCTGTGGAATTACGAACTGGGCGCAAAAGGGTTGTGGCTGGATGGACGGCTTCGTGGCGAGTTGGCGGTATTTCACGCGCAGCGGGTGGACGTGCAGGTGGACACGTCCAGGCAACTGGACCCGCAGGATCCCAACACTTTCATATTTTTCACCCAGAACGTAGGAAAAGGCCGCAATCGCGGCGTGGAGTTAAGCCTTGCCTATGCGCCGAGCCATGCGTGGCGGCTGACTGCGGCACTGGGGCTGCTGGACACGGAGATCACCCGGTTTCCTTCGCGCCCGGAACTTGAGGGGCGCGAGCAGCCTCACGCTCCGGGCTATGGCTATGCTTTGGGAGCGCGTTGGCGGCACCCGCAGGGCTGGTTCCTGTCGGGCGAATTGACCGCCAAGGCCGGTTTCTATTTTTCCAACAGCCACGACCAGAAGTCGAAGTCGTACTCGCTTCTGAACCTGCGCGCCGGGCGGGCCTGGGAAGGCTGGGAGGCATTCGCCTGGGTCCGCAACCTGCTGGACGAGTACTACGCGGTGCGCGGTTTTTATTTTTCCAACGTGCCGCCGGATTGGCCGGAGCAGGAATTTCGCCAGCAAGGCGACCCCCGCCACTTCGGCGTTACGATACGCCGCGTGTTTTGAGAACCTCGCCATGCGCATTACCGCCGAACTCAGCCTCTATCCATTGGCAAGCGAAGAGCCGGTAGCTCGAATTACCGAATTTATTCATGAACTCAGGCGGCAGCCGGGCATTGAGCTACTCACCAACCAGATGAGTACGCAGCTGCGCGGCAACCTTCAGGACGTTCAACAAGCGGTCAACGTGTGCATGAAGGCGGTGATGGAATCGGGCGACCGGGTGGTGCTGGTTGCCAAGTACCTGAACGCGGACTTGCCGATCAATTCGCTCCCGCGGCTGTAACGTCGAGGCTCGCCTGCATGGAACAGCCTTCCCGGGAACGAGGGCATCTTGCGCTCCGTCGAGGGCGGGACGCCCTCGTTCCCAGCGGCTGGGTGGGACATCCCTGGGAGGGAGGGCATTTTGCGCTCCTCCCAGCTCTTTCCCTGCAATGAAGGCCTGACTTGAGCATCATGGCAGTCCTGGAGATCCTGGCGGTTGTGCTCGGCCTTGTCTACGTGCTGCTGGCCATACGCCGCAATATCGGTTGCTGGGTGGCCTCGTACGTGGCCTCCGGCTTGTTCGTGGTGGTTTTTCTCGACGCCGGACTGGTATTCCAGCCCTGGTTGCAGGTCTTCTACATGGTCATGGCCGCCTACGGCTACCGCAAGTGGCGCAGGGGCGCAAAAAATTCCGCGAAGCTGGGATACTGGGGCTGGCGCAATAACCTGATTGCAGGGGCCGCACTGCTGGCTTTATCAATACCCGTCACGCTTTTCGTTGCGCAGTATAGTTCCTCACCGCTGCTGTTTATCGACGTGCTTACGGCGATCGGGGCGCCGTTGGCGACCTATATGCAAGCGCGAAAGTACATCGAAAACTGGATTTGGTGGATTGTTCTGGACGCAACTTACCTGGCCTTGTACCTGGAAAGAAGCCTGTATTTCACTGCCGTCCTATGCACCTTGTACCTGGTCCTGGCGTGGGTGGGATACCGTGCCTGGAGGCGCGACCTTCTGGCGTGAGTTTGACCGAATTCCTCGCCGCCTATCCTGATTTTCGGAACGCGCAGCTGGTCTGTCGCCTCGCCGGCGGAGGCGGGTGGAACCAATCCTGGCTTGTGGCGCGCGGAGGGGAGCGCCTGGTGATTCGCCTGGACACGTCTGCGGTTGCTCGACTGGGGCTGGACCGCGCCGCGGAATCAGCCGTGCTGCGCGCGATTCATGGCCAGGAGATTGGGCCGGAAGTTGTGCTGGCCGACGCGAAGCAAGGCGTTTTGGTTACCCGCTGGCTTGCGGGCCGCGCCTGCTCGCCCGTCACGTTGCGAAACCCGTACCTGCTGCGGGCGCTGGGCCTCTTGGTTGGGCGCTTGCACGAAAGGGTCGAACCACCGCCCGGGCAGCCTGAGCTTGACATAGGGCTGGCGATGGCTCGCTACGCGGAAACCGTGGGCGGCGTCTTCGCCCGGCGCCTGGCCCGCGCCGGAACCCGCGCCTGGCATGCCTCCCGCCCCGGTGAAAGGCGCGTGGTGTTATGTCACAACGATCCGGTGGCACAGAACGTGCTGCAGGGTCCAACGCTGCGACTGATCGACTGGGAGTTTGCCGCTCCCGGCGATCCGCTCTTTGATCTGGCCGTCGTGATCGGCCATCACGGCCTGAACGAGCGGCAGGCGGATATCGTGCTCGCGGCAGCCACAGGCGGAGTTCGGGCCGCGGATCGGCGGGCGCTTGAGCGACTGGTGGAGGCCTATGGATGCCTGCGCGAACTTTGGGATTGCGCGGTACGCCGTTTACTCGAGGGGCGCTCGCCGGTATCCGGCCCGGCCAAGGTGTAAGATGCGGCCTGATTTGGCGCGGGTTTCAGGTCGGGTCCCATTTCGGGATGTGGCCGGTAGTTGGCGATAACTGCCGGTAACTTGTTCGGCGCCCCGTCGTATATACGTCGGGGAGGACAAGAAAATGAATAGAACCATCTCAGCTGCGCTGTTGCTGTGCGCGGGCATCGCAAACGCGGGCGATTTCCTGCAGGCGTCTTCAACCATTACGCAATGCCCGGGCCCGGAGCCCACGGTAGTGGAAATTGACGTAGTGGACGGCGCCGAGGGTATTACCCTTGGTGAAAACAAGATCACCATCGATGAGGCCGGCACCTACCTGATCATCGCTGCGCCGCAGGTTGGCCGCGAAGGCGACGGCCCCATGGGCTGCTTTGACCTGTGGCTGCGGGTAAACGGGAGCGACGTGGCGAATTCCAACGTGCAGTTATGCCAGGACGCCGGAAGCATGGCCAAGGACGTCATTATTTCGCAAGGAATAGTCCCCTTGGAGGAGGGTGACGAGCTTGAGGTCATGATGTCGGCCAACAATCCCGAGGCGGAACTGTGCATTGAAGCGATTCAGCCCGAAGGCGAGCCGCTGGTTCCCTCCATTATTTTTTCCATGATCAAGTACTAGCGCCTGGGGCTCCGCGCGTAGCCTGCCGGCAACAACCGGTTGCCGGCCTTGCGGCAACACGCGAGGAGGTCGGCGCCTCGTCACCCCGCCTGGCGGGGCTCGCCGAGGCTCTCGCAGAGCCGCCTTGAGCGGCAGCCAGCGATCACGCCGCCGGGTTTGCTTAGCCGGCGTGGATTCTTTATGCTCGCCGCCCATGAACGTGGATACAGATTTCGCGGTACGCGAGCGCGTCACCAGCATCATCGACGGCGAGACCACAGGCGTTTCGCGCCGCGGCGTGGACTTTCCGATCATCAATCCCGCCAGCGAAGAACCCAACGGAGTCTTGCGGGAGGCCGACGCGGAAGAAGTCGACGCCGCCGTGCGTTCGGCGCGAAGTGCATTTGAGACCGGCCCATGGCCGCGCATGGGGGCCGAGGAACGCAAGGCGATTTTTCGCTCCATGCACGCGGCGCTGCTCGAGCACCGCGAGGAACTTGAATTTTTGGACAGCCTCAATACCGGCGTGCCGATCAGCCAGGTGCGGGCGATGCACGTGGCGCGCGCCGCCTACAATTTCGAGTTCTTCGGCGAGGTCTTGAGCCAGGAATCCGGCGAGGTCTATACCCAGAACCCGAACTTCCTGACCTACGTGACCCGCGAGCCGGTAGGCGTGGGCGCCATGATGGCTCCCTGGAACGCGCCGATCCCGCTGGCCTCCATGCGGGTGGCCACCTGCATCGCGTTCGGCAACACCTGCGTGCTCAAGCCGTCGGAATACACGCCTCACTCCGTGCAGCGCCTGGTGGAGATTTTTCACGAAGCCGGCCTGCCGCCGGGCGTGGTCAACCTCGTCAATGGACGCGGACCGGTCACGGGGACGGCGCTGGTTACTCACCCGGAAGTGGACATGGTGGGATTCACGGGCGGTTCTGAGACCGGCAAGATCATCATGTCCGAGGCCGGCAAGTCGCTCAAGCCGGTGCTGCTGGAACTCGGCGGCAAGTCCGCCAACATCGTGCACGAGAGCGCCGACCTCGATCGGGCGCTGGACGGCGCGCTGGTCGGCATCTTCTCCAGCAACGGCCAGCAGTGCCTGGCGGGTTCGCGCATCCTGGTGCAGCGCTCGATTGCCGATGAGTTCATCGAACGCTTCGTCGAGCGCGCCAAGCGGTTGCGGATAGGGGACCCGCTGAGTCCGGAGACGGAGATCGGCCCGCTTTGCTACGAGAGCCATATGAACCGGGTGCTTTCCTACGCCGACCTGGCGCGTGAGGAAGGCGCGAAAATCCTGCTCGGCGGCGGGCGGCCCGAGGGTATGGAGCAAGGCTGGTTTGTGGAACCCACCGCGGTGTTGGCCGACGATAATTCCGCGCGCATTTGCCAGGAGGAGATCTTTGGACCGTTCGCCACTTTCCTGGTCTTTGACGAACTGGATGAGGCTTTGCGTATCGCCAACGACTCGCAATTCGGCCTGGTGGCGTACCTATGGGCTCAAGACCTGAACGTAACCATGCGCGCCACGCGTGAGTTGCGGGCTGGAACTATCTGGGTGAATACGCCCATATACAGAGAACTGCGGGCGCCCTTCGGCGGTTACAAGCAGTCCGGCATCGGCCGCGACGGCGCCAATGGGAGCCTGGATTTTTTTACCGAAACGAAGACGGTGAGCATTCCGCTCACCGACTTTCCATTGCTCAAGATGGGGCACTGAACCATGGCCAATGAACTGCCGGTACGGGTGCAGCGCACCAACCTCGTCGTCGCGGACCTCGACCGGGCGTTTCGTGTGTACCGGGATATCCTCGTTCCCAGCGTCGAAAAGGACAGTATGTTCTCGCTCCATTGTTTCACGCGCTAGCCTGACGAGTCCGTTGCGAACGCTGCGATGAGGCTGCGCGAGGACCCGGATTTCATTCGGCTGCGCCAGCTTCAGCGGCGCTACGCTTTCATCATCGCCGGATCCGTGATCGGGTTTTATTGCAGCCTGGGCCTGGCGATGGCGTTCTGGCCCCAAGTGCTGGATATCCGCCTTGTGCCGGGACGCTGGATCACGGTCGGACTGGTCTGGAATGTGCTGGGCCTGCTGTACTGGTTTGCCGCGACCGCCGCCTACGCCGTGCTCAGCAGCCGCCGGTTAACGCCGTTGCGCGCCGCGGTGAGAGAGCGGCATGGCTGGAACCGGCCGCCGGCCGCCGATTCGGACATTGACTCATCGGGTGCCGCCGGGACGACCTGATGGCGCCGAACCTGACCTCCATTCTTACCTTCGCCCTGATCCTGGGGATGTCGCTTTTCATAACCTGGCAGGCAGGACGGCGAACCCGATCATCCTCGGAGTTTTTCGCCGCCTCGCACTCGGTGGGCGGGTTCAGCAACGGTCTGGCGATCGCCGGCGATCATCTCTCGGCCGGCACGCTGCTGGGAGTGACCGCCATCATTTATACCCAGGGCTATGACGGCTTGATCTACATGACCGGCGGCGCGGTGGGATATCCGCTCCTGATGTGCCTGCTTGCGGAGCGCCTGCGCAACCTTGGGCGCTATACCTTCGTGGACGTGCTATCGGCACGCTTTCGCGAACCCTCGATCCGGGTGCTGGCGGCAACCGGCACGCTGGTTGTCGCGGTGCTCTACCTGATTTCGCAGATGGTGGCCGGCGGCGCGTTGTTTGAAGTGCTGTTCGGCATTCCGTACCCTCTTGCGGTCGCCCTGGTGGGCGGACTGACCGTGCTGTATGTGAGTGTGGGCGGCATGCTGGCCACGACCTGGGTGCAAATGACCAAGGCCGTGTTGCTGATGTTCTCGGTTCTGGTTCTCCTGGCCTTGCTGTTCGTCCACCTTGGCGAGGGCCCCCTGTCTTTGCTTGAATCGGCCGCACGTGTTCATCAGCGCGGCGCGGAATGGCTGAGTCCCGGAGTATTCCTGCCGGACAAAATATCGATTATTGCGTTCGTAATGACGGGACTGGTCGGCATGGTGGGGTTGCCGCACTTGCTGATGCGCTTCTTCACGGTGCCTGACGCCAGGCAGGCGCGGCGTTCCGCGGTGTTCGCCACCGGCTACATCGTGTCCTTCTCGCTGCTGCTGTGGATTGCCGGCCTGGCCATCGTGGTCCTGCTGGCGGGAAACCAGGACGTTCTGGACGACCAGGGCGTCATGATCGGCAGTACCAATATGGCCATCATGCACGCGGCGCAAATAGTCGGTGGCAACGTGCTGCTGGGGTTCATGGCCTCAGTGGCCTTCGCCACACTCCTGGCGGTGGTGTGCGGCCTGGTGCTGGCCGGCGCCGCGGCGCTGGCGCATGACCTCTATTGCGGCGTGCTCAAGCGTGGTCAGGTCAATGATAGAACCGAGGTGCGGGCGTCGCGGATCAGCGTCGTGATCCTGGGGGCGGTCGCCGTAGCATTGGGTGTTCTTTTCAAGAGTCAGAACGTGGCCTATCTCACCGCGCTGGCGTTTACGGTAGCCGCGAGCGTAAATACTCCGGCGCTGATTGCCGCACTTTTCTGGCGCGGCGCAAGTGCGCGCGGCCTGCTTGTGGGGGGCTGGGTCGGCCTGATCGCGTCAGTGGTATTGCTGATCCTGAGTCCGGCCGTATGGGAGGGGGCGATGGGCCTGTCGGACGCGCCGTTCCCTTGGATCTATCCGGGATTGTTCTCGATACCCGCAGCGGCGATGGTAATCATTGTAGTATCGCTGGCTGATCGCAGTTCCAGCGCCATGCATGGGCGGCAGCGCTACGATGAGTTGCTGGCGCCATCGGTGCTGGGGCGGCGTGCCACATAGCAAGAGAGCTGAATATGCCTGGTTTATCTAGGGCGGATGTGGCGGCAATCTACCATTCGCCGCTGCTGGATCTGGTCTATCGCGCCGCATCGGTGCATCGAGAGCACCACACTTCCGGCGAAGTGCAGTTGTGCACCCTGCTGTCGGTCAAGACCGGCGGCTGCCCGGAAGATTGCGCCTATTGCCCGCAGGCAGCGCGTTATCACACCGATATTGACCGGCACGGCCTTATGAACCTGGAAGCCGTGCTGGATGCCGCGCGCGAAGCCAAGGACGCCGGGAGCACCCGCTTTTGCATGGGCGCGGCCTGGCGCGAAGTGCGCGACAACCGGCACTTCGACCGGGTGCTGGAAATGGTGTCCGGGGTGCGCGACCTGGGGTTGGAGGTGTGCTGCACGCTGGGCATGGTCAGCGAGTCTCAGGCCGAGCGTCTCAAGGAGGCGGGACTCTACGCCTACAACCACAATCTCGATTCAAGCCGCGAGTTTTATCCGGAAATCATTGGCACCCGTACCTACGACGATAGACTGAAGACCCTGGCCAGCGTGCACAAGGCAGGCTTGTCGGTGTGCTGTGGCGGCATTATCGGCATGGGCGAGACAGTGGATCAGCGCATTGATCTTCTGCACACTCTGGCGACCCTGCCCAGCCCGCCGGAATCGGTTCCGGTCAACGCCCTGGTGCCGGTGCCGGGGACACCGCTTGAGGAATGCCCGCGGGTGTCCACCTGGGAAATGGTACGGATGATCGCCTCCGCTCGAATCCTTATGCCCAGGGCCATGGTGCGCCTGTCCGCCGGGCGGTCGAACATGAGCGCCGAGCAGCAGGCCCTGTGTTTCCTCGCCGGCGCCAATTCCATCTTCACCGGTGACAAGCTGCTCACCACGCCCAATCCATCGTTCGACGACGATCAGGGGCTGCTTGATCTCCTGGGTCTGACTGCGCGCGAGCCCTACCGTCAACAGGAAAGCAGTTTGCCTGCATGAGCGCAGCGATCCGGCGCGCCGTGGAAAAGGCGCTCAGGGAGCGCGAGCAAGCCGGATTGTTGCGCCGTCTGGATTCCGCGCCGCCTGGCGTGGACTTCTGCTCCAACGACTACCTGGGCCTGGCCCGTGACGAACTTCTGGGCCGGCGCATCGCCGCACTCGCCGAACGGCATGGCGTGGCGCACGGAGCGACCGGTTCGCGCCTCATCTCCGGCAATCACCCCGAGGTGGAGGCGCTGGAAAGGCAACTTGCCGAGTTCTACGGGGCCGAGGCGGCGCTGGTTTTTTCCAGCGGCTTTGCTGCCAACCTGGGCTTGCTGGCGAGCCTTGGCGGGGTTGCGAAAGCGCTGCTGTGCGATCGCCTGCTTCACGCCAGCGCCATTGACGGCGCACGCTTGAGTGGCGCCGAACGCATCATTTTTCGCCACAATGACATGCCGGACCTGCAAGCCGGCCTGGATCGCCTCAACCCCGGGGAACCAGCCGTGATCGTGGTTGAGAGTCTCTATTCCATGGACGGCGACCTGGCGCCGCTTGAGGAGATAGCGGCTCTGGCCGAAGTGCATGGCGCGGGCGTAGTGGTGGACGAAGCCCACGCCAATGGCGTGCTGGGTCCTGCGGGCCGTGGCGCTGTCGTGGCGGCCGGGCTGGAGCAAAAAGTGCTGGCGCGTATGGTGACCTTCGGCAAGGCCCTGGGGTTGCACGGCGGCGCGGTCCTCTGTTCGGCGACGCTTCGCGATTACCTCGTGAATTTCGCGCGGCCGTTCATATTTTCAACCGGGCTTCCGCCGCTCTGGGCGCTCAGCGTTCAGTCCGCGTATGAACTGCTGCCGGCACTTGGGGGCCGGCGCGAGCGCTTGCGCCGGAACGTGGGCTACTTCCGCGAGCGCGTGGCGGATTCCGCCTGGTCCTGGCTGCCCAGCGAATCCTGGATTCAGTGTCTGCTGGTTCCGGGCGCCCGGCCCGTGCGCCGGGTGGGAGAGGCGCTGCGGAGCAAGGGTCTGGATGCCTTGCCCATACGTTCGCCGACGGTCGCCGAAGGGCAGGAGCGTATTCGCGTTTGCCTGCACGCGCACAATACGCTTAGCGATGTCGACCGCCTTCTTGCCGCCGTTGATGAGGTCATGAGCGACCTCAATCCGGACGCATAGACCGGGGGAGCGAGCGGCAAACGGATATAATCGCGCCCTGATGTTTTGCCCGCTTTAAGGTACCGCACAATGAAGAAAACCCTGGCAATTATTGCGCTCGCTTTCGCAAGCACGATCGCCGCCGAAGAGGCGCCGAGCCCTGCACTGGATGCCGGCTCGCAGGCGCCCGGCTGGACGCTTCCCGGCTCCGACGGCAATGTTCACTCGCTTAAGGAATTGTTGAAGGAAGGCCCGGTCGTGCTGGCCTGGTTCCCGAAAGCCTTCACGCCGGGATGCACGATCGAGTGCAAGTCCCTGGCGGAGAACGGCGACAAGATTCGCGAGTTCAAGGTCAAATATTTCATGGCCAGCGTGGACCCTATTGCGGACAACGCGGCGTTTGCCAGCGAGTACAACGCGGACTTTCCGATCCTGTCCGATGAATCCAAGGATGTCGCGGGCGCCTATCAGGTCATCGGCAAGTACGGCGTGCCGAGACGCGAGACCTTCTATATCGGCACCGACGGGGTGATTCTCGCGGTGGACCGCGAAGTTAATGCCAAGACAGCTGCTGAAGACATCGCAGCCACGCTGGCTCGCCTGGGTGTAGAGAAGAACGACGCCTCGGCGTCGTCAGCCGGCCAATAACTCCTTAGTGCTCGAACCGGCTGTGGGCACCGAATGTGCCCGCGCGGCAGTTCGCCGCTGTCGGCAAGCATCTTTGAGAGCCGCGGGTTTCATTCTCCCGGCGGCCGGCGGCGGTTGGTAAAGAATGCAGCGCTACGCGATTGCGGGAATTGGCACCAGCGTGGGAAAGACCCTGGTCTCGGCGCTGCTGGTGGAGCGTCTGGGCGCCAGCTACTGGAAGCCGGTTCAAGCCGGCGGGCTGGTGCATACCGACAGCATGGAAGTTCGGCGGCTGGTTACGCTCAGCCGCGCCCGGTTTCTTCCCGAGGCCTATTGCTTGAAGGCCGCGATGGCCCCGCATGCCGCAGCGCGCCACGCGGGTGTGACCATACGGCGAGAAAGGCTGCAGTTGCCCGAGATTGACGGCCCGCTGGTGGTCGAACCGGCCGGCGGCGTTCTGGCGCCGGTGGCCCCGGACCTTCTCAACATTGATCTGCTCGAAGACTGGCATTTGCCGGTGGTGGTAGTCTCAAGCTATTACCTGGGCAGCATCAACCACACACTGCTAACGGTGGAGGCGCTTCGATCGCACGGGATTGCCATGGCCGGAATCGTCTTCAACGGCAAGCCGAACGATTATTCCCGGGGCGTGATTCTTGAGCAGACCGGCCTTGAGTGCCTGTTGGATCTACCCGAACTGCCGCAACCCGTTTCCTCACGGCACGTCAAGGCGTACGCGGCGAGACTGGCTTTGTGAACGAAAGTCTGACCGCGGCCGATCTGGACTTCGATCGGCGGCATATCTGGCATCCGTACGAGTCGATGCGCAATCCCACGGCGGCCTATCCGGTGGTCTCGGCGCGCGGCGTTCGCTTGAAGCTGGAGGACGGACGGGAGTTGATAGACGGCATGTCGTCGTGGTGGTCGGTGATTCACGGCTATAACCATCCGGTGCTGAACCGCGCCGCGCGCAAGCAGCTGTCGCGCATGCCCCACGTGATGTTCGGGGGACTGACGCATGCGCCGGCAATCCGCCTGGCTCAGCGCCTGGTTGAACTGTCTCCCGGTGACCTGGACCGGGTCTTCTTTTCCGATTCCGGATCGGTGGCCGTTGAAGTGGCGATCAAGATGGCGCTGCAATATTGGCGCGCGCGGGGCGGGCAGGGCAGAACCCGGCTGCTGACCATTCGCGGCGGTTACCACGGCGATACCTTTCAGGCCATGTCGGTTTGTGACCCGGTAACCGGTATGCATCACTTGTTTGCGGGCGTTGTGCCGGAGCAACTGTTTGCCGACGCCCCGCGCATTCGGTTCGGTGACGCCTGGGACGCATCCGACCTGGATTCGCTCGAGGCGCTGGCGGTCCGGCATTGCGAGGAAATAGCCGCGGTGATTCTGGAGCCGATCGTGCAGGGCGCCGGGGGAATGCGTTTCTATCACCCCGAATACCTCAAGGGCGTGCGGGAGCTGTGCGACCGGCTTGGATTGCTGTTGATTGCCGATGAGATCGCCACCGGATTCGGGCGCAGCGGCGAGATGTTTGCCTGCGACCATGCCGGCGTGGTGGCGGATATCCTGTGCGTGGGCAAGGCTCTCACCGGCGGCTACCTGAGCCTTGCGGCAACTCTGGCGAGGCCGCATGTGGCCGAAGCGATTTCCTCGGCAAAAGGCGCAGCCGGCGTCCTGATGCACGGACCGACGTTCATGGGCAATCCGCTGGCCTGTGCGATCGCTCTCGCAAGTATCGATTTGTTGCTGGATTCGCCATGGCGAAAGCGGGTGGCCCGGGTGGAGCGGGAGTTGCTGCGCGGCCTTGGGCCGTGCCGATCCATGCCGCAAGTGGCCGATGTGCGCGTGCTGGGCGCAATTGGCGTGGTCGAGATGCACAGGGCGGTGGATGTCGCGCAGACACAACGCCGGCTGGTGGAACGCGGCGTATGGGCGCGGCCGTTCGGCAGGCTGATCTACCTCATGCCCGCATACCTGATGACGTCAAAGGACCTGCGCCACCTTTGCACAGCGGTCCGCGAAACGGCTGCGCTCGAACCCGCCTGGATGAGGCCGTGATCGAAGGCAAAGAGCCAAACAAGCGCCTGGGAACGAGGGCGTCCCGCCCTCGACGAGGGCGGGACGCCCTCGTTCCCACGTTCCTGCGGCGCAGGGCGAGGCGCGAGCGGGACGCCCTCGCTCCCACTTTGCTGCAGCGCAGCGCGAAGCACATGCGGGTACTATCGGCTTCCCAATCCATGGGGACAGAAGCATGAGCGACGCATTGCTGTATGAAATAGACGGGGCGGTTGCGCTGCTTACCATCAACCGGCCCGACGAGCGGAACCTGCTGGGGCGGATCGGCGACGGCGTGCTGTTTGAGCAGGCTGCCGAGCGGATCCGCAGCAATACGGAAATTCGATGCGCGATCCTTACCGGAGCCGGCTCCGCGTTCTCGTCAGGGGGCGATGTCAAGGCGATGCGTGAACGAAGCGGGCCGTTTGCGGGCGGTTCGGCCACCCTGCGCGAGAACTATCGCGGCGAAATCCATCGCATGGTCAGGGCGCTGTGGAACCTGGACGTGCCGCTGATCGCGGCGGTCAACGGGCCTGCCATCGGCCTGGGCAATGACGTCGCTTGCCTGGCGGACATCCGGCTGGCGTCCGACAAGGCGTTGTTCGGTCAGACCTTCCTGAAGTTAGGCCTGATTCCCGGCGATGGAGGAGCGTGGATCCTGCAGCAACTGATCGGGTATTCGCGCGCCGCGCAGATGCTGTTTACCGGTCAGCTGATCGATGCCGCGACTGCGCAGGAGTGGGGGCTGGTCAGCGAGGTAATTTCACCCGGCGAATTGCTGCCGAGAGCCCGTGAGCTCGCGGGCGAGGTCGCCAAACAGCCCCCCATGGCGCTGCGGATGGCCAAGCAGTTGCTGCGTTCCGGCCGCCAGGACCGGTTCGAATCGGTAATGGAATTTTCCGCGAACCTGCAGGGCATCCTGCAGCGCACCGCGGACCACGACGAGGCGCTGGCGGCATTCTTCGAAAAGCGGCCGCCGAACTTTACGGGGAATTGATCTGTCGGACCCGATATGTTGGCCTGTGCGACACATCGCGGGCAACTAAGACCACCAGGGAATTATCCTATAGTTACGCGTATGACCCTCAAGAGCTATTCGCCGCTGCTGTGCCTCCTTGCGGCGAGTTTCGCCGCTGCCGATCCCATACAAGACGCCGCCCTCTATGACAAGGCCTGCGCTGCCTGTCACGGTTCGGATGGTCGGGGGCGTCCGGTTGAAGATCGTGGTTTCGAACTGGAACTTCCGGACTTTACGGACTGCGAGTTCGCCTCCCGGGAACCTGACCCCGACTGGCATGCGGTGATTCATGAAGGCGGCCCGGTTCGGGCATTCGACCGAATGATGCCGGCGTTCGGGGACGCCCTGACGGACGAGGAGATCTACGCCATTCTTCGGCATATCCGCACCTTCTGCACTAAC
This sequence comes from Candidatus Foliamicus sp., assembly GCA_965261845.1. Classification (GTDB taxonomy): domain Bacteria; phylum Pseudomonadota; class Gammaproteobacteria; order Steroidobacterales; family Foliamicaceae; genus Foliamicus. The sequence goes on from OZ253475.1 coordinate 216,738, forward strand.
AAGGAATGGCCCCGCGGCGAATTCAACGTCCCCAAGGCTCTGTTTACCGAGAAGGCGTTTCCCGAAGACGAAACCGTATTCAACCTGAGCGTGGATACGGACGACAGCAAGGCCGTGATATTCGAGGCACTCTACGAGAAGCGATTCGGCCCTCGCGGCATGACGGAAGTGAAGGTCCCGATCGGAAGGCGCGATTCTCCGCAGGACGGTGACGCAAACTTCGGTTTCGGAGATCTGGCGCTTGGCTACAAGTACGCGCTGTACCACAATCTCAAGCGGGGGAATGCCTTCAGCATAGGCGCTGAAGTTATTTTGCCCACCGGAAATGAGGACGAAGGTTTCGGCTCGGGATCGACGACACTGGAACCCTACGCGGCCTATGTCCAGCTACTGTCCGGAGACGCTTTTTTCCAGGCCCAGGCGCTTGGCGAATTCGCGCTAAGCGGTGCCGCGGAGGACGAAGTGGCTGTTCGGGCGGCGTTTGGCAAGACCTTCACGGAAGGCCAATTCGGCCGTGCCTGGAGTCCCATGCTCGAGGTGCTGGCTGCGCGTGAATTGGCTTCCGGGTCCGACACCACGCTGGATCTGGTGCCTCAATTGCAGGTGGCGCTGAATACACGCCAGCACATATTGCTCAACGTGGGGGTGCGTATTCCGGTCGGTAACAAACAGGACCGCAAGCCGCAAGTCGTGATGTACCTGCTGTGGGACTGGTTTGATGGAGGCTTCCTTGATGGCTGGTAGCCTCGCAGGCCGGCTATCGGCGCGCATCGCACTGGGGCCTTTTGGGCTCATCGTTTGGCTTGCCGGCGCATCGGCTGTGGCGGAGCCGGAGCCGGTGGATCACAGCATGTTTGCCACTTCGGATCAGTGCATCGCCTGTCATAGCAATCTCACCGACGCGGACGGAACGGACGTGTCCATCGGACATGTCTGGCGCGGGTCCATGATGGCGCATTCGGCGCGCGACCCCTATTGGCAGGCATCCGTGCGCCGCGAAGTGACGGACCATCCGAGTGCCCAGGCCGAAATCGAAGATTCCTGTTCAACCTGCCATATGCCGATGGCGCGCGCTCTCGCCAAGGCGGAGGGCGGCCTCGGAAAGGTGTTTGAACACCTCAAGGCTGCCGAACGCGGCGACGAGAACGCGATGTTGGCGCTCGATGGCGTGTCGTGCACTACCTGCCATCAGATCCAGTCCGAAAATTTCGGCGAGGAGGCCAGCTTTAACGGCAACTTCGTGATTCGTGCGAGCGTCGATCCGCAGATTTTCGGCCCCTTTGAAGTGGACAACGGGCTGCGCCGGATCATGCAGTCCGCCTCCGGCTTCACGCCCGAGACTTCCGTTCACATGCAGAAATCCGAGTTGTGCGCCACCTGCCACACCCTGTTCACAACGAGTCTTGATGAGCAGGGGCGCGAACAATCCCGGTTTGCGGAGCAAACGCCCTATCTGGAGTGGCGGCACAGTGCCTACGCGGAATCCAAGAGCTGCCAGAGTTGCCATATGCCGGAAGCTTCACCGGCGCCGATCTCCTCGGTGCTCGGGGAGCCCCGGGAGAATTTCTCGCAGCATGTCTTTCGCGGCGGCAACGAGTTCATGCTGCGTGTGCTGGACAAGTATCGCGACGAGCTCCTTGTCAAGGCGCCGTCGAGTGATCTTCAGCGTGCTGCCGCCGCAACCAGGGAACACTTGCAGCATTCCAGCGCGCGGCTCAAGGTTCAGGGAATCAACCGCGAGGAGGGCCACTTCGTTGTCGACCTTGAAGTGGCGAACCTGACAGGCCATAAGCTGCCCACGGCCTACCCCTCCCGAAGGGTCTGGATACACCTTGCGGTGCACGATGCGAACGGAAGCCTGCTGTTCGAATCCGGAGCCATGCGTTCCGACGGCAGCATCGAGGGCAACGACAACGACGCCGATGCGAGCAGCTTTGAGCCGCACTACCAGGTGATCGACGACCCAGGCCAGGTGCAGATATATGAACCGATCATCGCGGACGGATCGGGACAGGTCACGACGGGCCTCCTTTCGGCTGTGACATATGCCAAGGACAACCGGCTGCTGCCCGAAGGGTTCGACAAGGCAAGTGCCGACGCGGCCATCATGGTGCATGGCCAGGCGCGGGACGATACGAACTTCCGGTCGGGTGGCGACACGATTCGTTATCGGGTTGCCGCACCGCTTGACGTGCAACAGGTCGAGGTTCGAGCGCGGCTGATGTTTCAAACCATCGGCTACCGGTGGGCACAGAACCTGGCCCCATACAAAGCCCATGAAACAGAGCGCTTTGTTGCGTACTACAAGGACAATGCCGCAACTTCCGCAATCGTTCTTGCTGAAGCCGGCCACGGGAACGCGGGCGGTCATCACAGCAACAAATAGAAATGTCCGCTTCTTGTCAGAAATCGCATCCGCCATGGCACGGTTCTTGGGGAGACCCTCAGGTCAGCACCAGGGTGAACAGCGTTCGGAACAACGATGCGGGGATTCTGGACGCCAAGTCGGAGATGGAACTCTTGTGACAGGAGGGACGGAAATTGAGATGATTGCCGCCATCCATGATTTCATGGAACAACCTGGGAAGGAGGGCATCCTGCCCTCCGACGAGGGCTGGAAGCCCTCGTTCCCAGCGGGTTCCCAGAGCGTCAGCGCAGCGGCGCCCGCTGCGAAAACTCCTGACTTCCTGACCGTGTCATTGACCGCTAGTGCAATCGTGGTTAGGATGAATGCCCCTATTTGGAGGCTGCCGTGCGCGCCGAACGGTTCGGTTGGGGCGGCAGGCGAGGAGGAAAACTATGTCTGAAGCTGCAAATGATCCCATCGGCGATTACATCCAGATGGATGCCGTGGATTGGGTTCCGTTCCCGCAAGGTCTGTGCGCAGGAGACATCAGCTGGAAACTGCTGCACGTATCCCCGGAGGCGGGCGCCTGGACCGCGATCTTCGATTGCAAGGCCGGTTCGTCATTCGCCAAGCACATCCACATGGGCCCCGGCGAATACTTCCTGACCAGGGGCCGCATGAACGTGCGCGGCGGCACCACCGAGGGCGGCGCCACGGCGGTAGCGCCCGGATACGGCTACGAAGCCTGCAACGCCCAGCACGACCACACCGAGTTCCCGGAGGACAGCGAGTTCTACATGACCTTCCTGGGTCCGCTGAACTTCCTGGATGACGACGGCAACACCATCGCCCTGGTGGGCTGCAAGCAGGTACTGGACGCCTGGAACGCCTCAGCCGACAGCTGATCCTTTGACCAGCATAGCCCGGCGCGCTCCCGGGCTATGACGTTGACTTGTTCGGTTGCCTCGGTAACCGCCGACGCTTAGGCGCCGTTGCGCGGGGGAGGGCGCCAGCGCAGCCCCTCGAAACGCGCGAAGTCGCGATCCAGCGTGATCCATTCGCAGCCGTGCTCGATCGCCAGGGCGGCGAAGTACGCGTCCGGAACGAGATTGCCCGACACTTCGGCTTCCTGGTACAGGCGTAAGAAAATCTCCCAATGCCTTGCGCCGGGGCTGACTTCGACGCAGTGGGGCTGACGCCTCAGTACTTGGGCGAACCGTAGCGCCTCGTCCTGCGGACTGGGCATTGTGAAGACGCTCGAATGAGTGACGACGCGCAGGAATTCGCTTAGGACCAGTTCGGAAAGCGCGAACGCTTCATCCCCGCCAAGCACGGACTCAAGCCAGCGCCGGCAGGCTGCGTGCGCCGGCGCGTCGTCGCGGTACGCCGCGACTAGTACGTTGACATCAGGAAGAACCATCCTCTCTATCCATCTGGTTCAGGAGGGAGGCGGTGTCGCTCAGATCCACGCCGGGCATGACCCCGGTCCCGCGAAATACGGGTAGCTCGACTGGGGGGCGATCCACCGAGCGACGCCGCGACAACGACTCGCGGAGGGCGTCATGGATGACGCCGGTCAACGTCCTGCCGGAGTCCGCGGCGATTCGCTTCAACTCGGCGAAAAGGTGGTCCTGGATGTGAATCGTAGTCCTCATGCATAAAAACATATATACTAAACATATTTATGTCAATCTTTTGAACGATTCTCGACTTCTTGGTACAACCCCCTTGAAAATAGAAACTTTCTTTGGCATCATATTATGAGGGGTGTGGTACTCGGGTATTGACGATGCGAAAATGCGTTTCGTCATGGCGGCCTGAGTTAACAACTCAGGTTGCGATGACCACCAAATGAAGAGACCGGACATCTGTCCGGCAGATTCGGAACTGGGCCTCAAGGCGCCCAACGGGCTTACTCCCCCCTCCACTTGCCTTTTCCGCCGGTCCGGCTGGGCCGTGGCGTTGCTGATACTGGCTGCCGTCCTGGCGCCTGGCAACGAGGCGCAGGCGCAAGCGGAGGCGTGCACCGCCCGCAACGCCGGCGACGTGCGTCTGAGGAACGGCAACACGGCAAACGAAGGCCTCCTGGAGATATGTGCGGACAAGCCGGGTGATAGCGAAGGCCAGGTGTGGGGAACGATCTGCGACGACTACTGGACGACCGACGATGCTCATGTGGCGTGTCGGCAGCTGGGTTATACACACGCGCAATCAGGCGCATTCGCGTTGCTGCGGTCGCACTTCGGGACCGGACCGGGCCCGATCATGTTGGACGACATGCTGTGCGAAGGGAATGAGGCCAGCCTGTTGGATTGCATGACAGCCCGCGGTTCGCTTGGGCGGGATATCATTGGCGTACATAACTGTAAGATTACTGAGAACGTCGGCATCCGTTGCCTGAACGCCGCCAAGGACGCATCGCTGGAACGCTTGTCGGTGCACGATGCCAACGGCGCCCTTCCCCTTGAGCCGCCCTTCACACACGGCCACGACAGTTATTCCGTGTCGGTAGCGTACGTGACCTCGACCGTCACGGTGTATGCCACTCCGGCCCAGGACGACGCCACTGTGGAGTACCTGGACAGCAACGATATGTCGCTGGGAACCGGAAACGGCGTAGTAGTCCCAAACCTTGTCGTCGGGTCGACCGTTGTCAAGGTCAAGGTGACGTCCTCGGACACCACGACGGAAATGATTCACACCGTCACGATCAACCGGGCTGCGCAAGCCAACAATCCGGCCACCGGCCAACCCGAAATTGCAGGCACGCTTCGGGTGCGCGAGACGCTGACGGCCTCGAAGGGAACCATCGCGGATGCCGATGGACTAACCAATGCCAGCTATGCGTACCAGTGGATCCGGGTGGACGGTTCGAACAGCGAGACTGATATTCCAAACGCGTCGGGTTCCACGTATGACCTGTCCTCGGCGGACCAGGGCAATAGGATCAGGGTCAAGGCGAGCTTCGACGACGACAGGGGCAACGGCGAAATGCGGACAAGCGCCGTGACCGGAACCGTGCAGGCGGAAGTCGTCAATCCGCCTCCTCCTCCCGACGATCCGGTCGTGACGCTGGTGCTGACACCCGATTCGATCGGCGAGAACGGCGACGTCAGCACGGTGACCGCAACGGTTTCACCGGCGTCCACGGTGGCATTCACCGTGACCGTATCCGCGCAGGCCAATTCTCCGGCGGTGTCGGGTGACTTCACGCTCACAGGAACCACGCTGAGTTTTGGAGCGAACGCCACCGACAGCACCGGTTCTGTAACCATTACTGCGAACAACAACGGCGAAGACGAGCCCAACAAGACGCTTACGGTTTCGGGGACCGTTACCGTCTCCGGAGTCGAGGCGCCGGCGGATGTGACGCTGACGATAACGGATGATGACGAGCCGGCGTTGCCGCCACCTCCTCCTCCCGACGATCCGGCCGTGACGCTGGTGCTGACACCCGATTCGATCGGCGAGAACGGCGACGTCAGCACGGTGACCGCAACGGTTTCACCGGCGTCCACGGTGGCATTCACCGTGACCGTATCCGCGCAGGCCAATTCTCCGGCGGTGTCGGGTGACTTCACGCTCACAGGGACCACGCTGAGTTTTGCGCCGAACGCCACCGACAGCACCGGCTCGGTCACGATAACGGCAAACAATAACGATGAAGACGCGCCGAACAAGACGGTAACGGTTTCCGGGGCCGTTTCCGTATCCGGGGTCGAGGCGCCGCCCAATGCGACCCTCACGATCACCGACGATGATGAAGCTACGCAGATAAACTCGCGGGGGAATCAACCGCCCCCGAATGACCTGGAAAAACCTCCTGTGGACCCGAATCCGGTCGATCCTCCGGGTCAAATTTCGGTTGATCCCCCAGTTGATCCTCCGGTGGTCAAGTCGCCGCCGGTCGTAACGCTGGTAATTTCGCCCGATGTGAACGTCGAGGACGGCGGGGTGAGCATGGTGACGGCGACGGCCTTGCCGGCTTCGTCGGAGGCGTTCAGGGTGACGGTTTCTGCTTATGCGGTAGCGCCCGCGGTTGCGGGCGATTTCGAGCTTCAAGGGACGACCTTGAGTTTTGCGCCGAACGCCACCCAAAGTACCGGCACAGTGATGATTGCGGCGGTCGACAACCAAGTGGATGAACCGGACAAGACAGTTGCAGTTTCGGGGACGGTTTCGCTATCTGATGCCGACGCTCCGGCGAACGTGATGCTGACGATCACCGACGATGAGCCACCGCCGGTGGTGACGCTTGTTCTCTCACCGGATGCGATTGGCGAGAACGGTGGGGTGAGTACGATCACTGCAACCGCGTCGCCTGCTTCCTCGCAGGCATTCACGGTGACGGTTTCCGCCGATGCGGTATCGCCTGCGGTTGCGGGCGACTACGAGCTTGCAGGGACGACCTTGAGTTTTGCGGCGAACGCCACCCGAAGCACTGGTACGGTGACGATCACGGCGATGGACAACCACGTGGATGCACCGGGCAAGATGGTAGCGGTGTCGGGGACGGTGCCGCTTTCCACGGCGGATGCGCCGGACGGCGTGGTGCTGACAATTGTCGACGACGAATCTTCGCCGGTCGTAACGCTGTCGCTTTCGCCGGGTTCAATCAGCGAAAGCGGCGGCGTGAGCACCGTGACCGCAACGGCGTCGCCAGCCTCGTGGCAGGCATTCTCGGTGACGGTCTCTGCTGATGCGGTATCGCCTGCGGTTGCGGGTGACGTCGAACTTGAAGGGACGACCTTGAATTTTGCGGCGAACGCCACCCGGAGCACCGGCGAAGTGACGATCACGGCGGTGGGCAACATGATGGACGCGCCGGACAAGGCGGTGACCGTTTCCGGGAGGGTGTCGGCATCCGGGATCGATTCGCCGGCAGACGTAACTCTGATCATCACCGATGACGACGAGCCGCCGCCGGATCTGAGCGTCGCGGATGCTACCGGCCGGGAATCGGACGGGCGGCTTGTGTTTGAGGTGTCGCTCAATGCGCCGTCTTCAGTGCCGGTTACCGTTGATTACGCCACGGCGGATGGCACAGCCAGGGCGGGAGCCGACTATGTTGCTAGTTGGGGGACGCTCACTCTCGCTACCGGCGTAACGCGCGCCCGGATCGAAGTCGCGGTGCTGCCCGATGCGCTCAACGAGGAAGACGAGAGCTTTACGCTGTCCCTGAGTAACGTATCGGGCGCCATACTGACCGACGGTCAGGCGACGGGCTGGATCAGCGGTGGCGATCAACAAGCGACCGCGCAGTGGCTGGCTCGGTTTGGGCGCACGGTAACCGACCACGTGGTCGGGGCCGTGGAGGATCAGTTGCGGACGGAGCGCGGCGGCGAGCAATTGACCGTTGCTGGACAGAACCTGCTTGGAGCCGGTGCTGGCGGCACTACGAATAGCCAGTTGCTGTTGGGCTCGTCGGGGGCCGGCGGTTTTGGCTCCGTTAATGGCTTCGGCCGGGGTGCCTTCGGAATGGTAGCACTCGAACCGGGGCCGGGTACTTTCAGTCCCAATGCGCCGGGCGCTCGCCGTATGACAGCCAGGGACCTGCTGTCGAGTAGCGCCTTACGGTTGAACGCGGGCAGCTTTGGCCTGGGTACCCTGTCCTTCTGGGGACGTGGGGCGTATTCGCGCTTCGATGGATCCGACGACGATCTCACGATGCAGGGTGAAGTCGTCAGCGCCACAGTCGGTGTGGACTACGGCTGCGGGCGCTGCTTGTACGGCGTTGCCCTCTCGCACAGCTCGGCGGACGGCAGTTTCGGTTTCAGCGGGAGCGACCTGGCATCGGTGACCTCGGAACTGACCGGACTGTATCCGTACTACGGCTATCGAGTAACGAAGCGTTTATGGGTTTGGGGCCTGGCCGGCTACGGACTCGGCGAAATGACCTCTGTGCCGGAGTCCGGCGCACAGCCGGAGACAGTAGATCTCACCTCGCGATTGGCTGCGGTCGGGGCGCGCGGCGAGCTGCTCTCAGGGCCAGGAGGATTCTCGCTGGCGCTGAAGGCTGACGCGCTGATCGTAAAGACGCAATCAGATGAAGTAGATGGATTGATCGAATCGGAAGGGGACGCGCGTCGGATACGCGTAGGGCTGGAGGGATCGCACGTAGCCTCGTTCGAGAACAATTCGTCGCTCAGATCCCATCTCGATGTGGGTCTGCGCGGGGACGGTGGCGACGCCGACGAGGGCTTTGGTTTCGAAATAAGCGGCGGCCTGGACTGGTACGGCCTGGTACCGGGCCTCTCATTCAATGTCGGAGCCCGCGGCCTGGTAGCGCACGGGGCGGATGAGTTCAGTGAATGGGGCTATTCGGGGGGCCTGCGCTACGATCCGACGCCGGCATCGCCGCAGGGATTGATAGTGGGCCTGAAACGATCATGGGGAGCGCCCTTAAGCGGCGGGCTGCAGGATGCCATGTGGAACGACTCACCGCTGCGGCAAGCAGCAAACGGGGGTTTCCTGCAGCAGCAGACGCTGAACGCGGAAGTGGCTTATGGCTTTGATGCTCCGGGAGGCGTGGGCGTCCCCTGGGCACGAGCCGGACTTTTCGGCCCGGACAAGGAATACCGCTTCGGATACCGCATGATCACCCGCTACGGCATTCCGTCGCTGGAGTGGGGCGAGTCCCCGTACGGCCGCGACTACCGGCTGGGCTGGGAACACGACTTCAACTGCCGCGCGCAAGTGACAGTAGAACTCATACACAGCGAGGGCATTCGGGACGCAGGTCCGGACACCGGCATCATGCTGCGAGTCCGCTCGCTGATGCGCCCGTCCGGCAGCCCGGCGTGCGGTTCTGCCTTACAGCCAAACCTTCTGAAGCCGTAAGCTCCAGTCTAAACGGAGGAATCTCGCCGAATTCCTGAGTGCGGGCACACTAAGGCCGACGGCTTGGTACATATAGAATGATGGTCGGGTGGTACGGCCTTGGCTTCTCAGCAAGACACACGGCAGAGCGATGAGCAGATAGGGCAGTTCCGGTTGCTCGAGAGTTGGGCGCGGAAGTATCAACAGCCGCTGCTTCGCTACTTCAGGAGGCGCATATCTCCACCCGAGGAAGCCGAAGATCTGGTTCAGGAGGTCTTTCTGCGCCTCTCCCGGCGTGCCGATCTTGGAAGTATCAATCGGGTTGAGAGCTACCTGTTCCGAGTCGCCCGCAGCGCCCTGGCCGATCGATTCAGGAAACAGGCCAGAACGCCGGTTCAGATGGTTTCCTATGACGACAACCTGCATGGAGAGGCGGGTATTACTCCGGAGCGCGTCTATTCAGGCAGGCAGGCCTTCGAGCAATTGATCGAAGCACTTGCCGAACTGCCTGATCGCACTCGTAGGATTTTCGTGCTGTATCACCTTGAGAATATGAAGCAAAAGGATATTGCGAATCGCCTTGGAATATCGCTGAGTACTCTGGAAAAACACATGGCGAGAGCCAACCGGCATCTCCTCGGGCGGGTCGAGTGGGACGGATGAATTCGGCCTTGGGTAGAGATTTTCCGAACGACGCGGCAAGCTGGGACGCGCGCTTGCGGGCGGCTGATTGTAGCCAAGGAGAGCGGTCGGCTTTCAAGGCCTGGCGCCAAGCGTCGCCTCACAACCAGCGTGAGTATGATCGCTTACAAACTCTGCTGAAGGATTTGCGTGCGTCCCGCAACACGCCGCAGATACGATCGATAAGAGAGTGGGCCGTTGAATCCAGCAAGGATAAGCCCGCAAGACTGCTGCGCCGCCGGCACAAATTGTGGGCTGCCGCGGCCGGCATCGTCGCGCTTCTCGCCGCGAGTCCTTGGCTTCTCGAAGTTATTCCCGAGAAGCTGATCCGACAGAGTGGTTGGGAGTCCGGCGTGTTCATGACCGCAATCGGCGAGCGTTCCACCATCAGTCTTCATGATGACAGTACGCTGGTCTTGAACACCAACACTCAATTGAGTTTGGACTTTTCCGGCAAGGAGCGGCGGCTCGCCTTGATTCGAGGCCAAGCCGTGTTTAACGCAGCAAGCGATGCCGAAAGACCGTTTGTCGTTGTTGCGGGCAATCAGAGGATCGTCGCAGTCGGCACGGTTTTCGACGTAAGGTTCGAAGGAGTCGAGGTCAGCGTTACTTTGGTTGAGGGCGTTTTGGACGTTGCGCCTGTGGCCGATACAGCCAGTGGCGCAACGCCTGTCGTGAGACTGCTTGCCGGTTACAGGCTTACAGCCAATGCGCAGGACGCAGCGATTCCTCCGGTGATTGAATCTGTCGATACCGAACGAGCCACCAGTTGGCAAACCGGCCGAATATTCTTCAACGACACTCCTTTGAGCGAGGCTATCGAAGAGATGAACCGATACAGCACGCTCGAGATTGCGTTGGACGACGAATCACTTGGCGAAATTCGCATTAACGGATCGTTTCGGAGCGGGCGCCAAATCAATTTTGTCAACGCACTGGAAGCATATTTCCCCCTGGTAGCCATTCGCCTGGGCGCCAACCTCATAGTCTTGCGGGCCAACTAAGGGGTCGCCGGGAGCGCCCCGGCATGCAAGGCGGCCGGAGAGGCCGGATTGCATGGAGGTAAAGAAGTCTTCTCGTAACGCATCAACTCCGCTGCTCCAGTTCCATGCTGCAGGAGCAAATTCCCGAAAAAGGAGTCAATATTTCAACGCCTGCAGGCGGTTTATCAGAAACTCTACGTCTATCTATCTGCGCTAGTGTGATCACAGCAGAGGAAGGGTCATGTCCTACACGTTTACTCGTCGAGAATATTCAATCCTGTGGCGCCGAGCGGCATGTTTGGCCTTGGTTTGGACGGCGTTCGCGGCCCAGCCCGCTGTTGGCGACGAGGTTAGTTTCAAAATCGAGAAACAACCTGTCGCCGCTGCGCTGAATGAATTCGCCCTTCAGAGCGGCCGGGAAATACTCTTTTCAAGCGACATCGCAACCGAGGAGGACGCACAAGCCGTTGACGGTTTTTTTGAGCCGGAGGCAGCTCTTGCAATGTTGCTGGCTGCAACCAATCTGACTTATTCGGTTACGGACGGCGAGACATTTCTTGTAACCAATGGCGAACAGGAAGAAGGTGATTCCCAACAGCCTGACGTCTCTCAATCGGAGTCAGAGGACCCGGCTGAAGAAGAGGAATTGGACCCGGTCGCGCTTGCGCCGACGGTCGTTACCGGCAGCCGCCTGGCCCAGGGAGACCCCACGGCGCGCGTCCTGACGATTACCGCGGAGGATATCGCCAAGCGCGGCGTCAGCTCCGTGGAAGACATCATTCGCACCATTCCGCAAATCTTCTCGTCGATCAACAGCACCAACAACATGAACTTCGGAAGCGAAGCCATTGACAGAAACCTGGGCGCGCTGGCGGTTGGCATCTCAACCGCCAACCTGCGGGGATTCGGTTCGGCCAATACCCTGGTCCTGCTTAACGGGCATCGCATTGCGGGCGCGGCAGGTCAAGAGGATTTCTTCGTCAACTTGCGCAACATGCCCGCCGGAGCGATCGAGCGCGTTGAAGTCAATCTGGACGGCGGTTCGTCTGTTTACGGTTCGGACGGCGTGGCCGGCGTCATCAACATCATTACCCGCAAGGACTACAGCGGCGGCAAGGTTTCAATTCGCAACGAACAAAGCAGCAACGGCGCCGACCAGACGCAACTGAGCGGTTACTTTGGATACACTTGGGAAAGCGGGAGTGTCTCCGCCAATCTGAGCCGCACCGAGAGCGAGTCTTATTCGGCTAATAAGGCCGGCTATTACACAAAAGACTGGAGTTCCATGTTCGGCGGCGATCGGGCCTACAACTTCAATGTCAGCAATTTTAGCGGGTTGCCCATCGACACGCGTTCGGCTCGTATAGGCACTTCCCGTTGGGGCCCCTTCAACCGGGTCCTCCCGGAAGGCAATGACGGCAGAAACGCGCAGCCGGGAGACTACCGGCTGGTAACGGCAGCGGATGCGATTGAAGTCATTGATGTAGATACTGGCGGCGCCTCGACGGACCAATCGGTCACGCTGAACATCGAGCAGACCTTTGCCGGCAGAGTGCGCGTGTGGGGTGAGTACTACCGCACTGAAGCAGATACCAACACACGCCTTACCCGCTTCGGCTTGAGCTCAATTGCCGTTCCCGCGTCCAATGCGTTCAACAATTTTGGACAAACCGTATACGTGGACTACGCCCCCCAGACCGAAATCGATCTCGGCATGATTCCAACGCCGGAGCGGTCTGGAACCAACGAAAGCGACCGGATACTAGGCGGGTTCAACGTTGACTTCAACGAGAATCTCAAGCTGACGGTTGATTGGATGAATTCGAACTCGAAGGCGGACAACTATCAATACATGCTAACCAACCGCGTGGGAGGGCCTCTCGCCGACGAGCAATTTGACGGGCGCGTGGCGGAATTGCTCGCGAGTTCGGACCCAAATGAGGCGGTAAACCTGTTTGGCGACGGGACAGGACAGAACCCCACTTTTGCGGAAATGTTCGGCCCCCTCACCTCCTCGAGCAATGGCACGGAAGTCACCAAGATCGAGGCCTTCCTTAACGGCAGGTTGTTCGACCTGCCCGGAGGGGAAGTCGGCTTCGTTCTGGGCGGGGAAAGCCGCAAAGAAGAGACTGCGGACTTCAGCGGCTTCGACTTGAGTTACATCGGCCTTGACAGGCCTTCCCGCAAACTGGACGCCTATTTTGTCGAGTTTTCAGTTCCCGTCTTCGGTGATGGGAATGCCCTGCCCGGCATTCCAGGACTTGTTTTCACGGCCTCCGCGCGGCGTGACAACTATGTGGTGGAAGGGTCCCTTGAGAACGATGCGGACGGAAACCCGGTCCTAAGCGAGAGCGAGTTTTCCAGCACCAGCCTGGGCTATGGCCTCAAGTGGGACATCACGGATACCTTCTCGATTCGCGTTTCCTCCGACCAGGGATTTAGAGCTCCCACCGTCAATGACCTTTTCGGGGGCACTACCAGGAGATTCACTTTTAGCGCATACGACCCGCTGACCGGAGGATTTATACCCGGGTCCTTCCAGGAAATTGGTCCAAGCCCAGGACTGAAGCCCGAGCACTCGGATAACCTTTCCGTCGGTTTTGAATGGCGACCCGGCTGGGCACAGGGGCTTTCCGTCGTGATGGATTATTCGACAATTGATTTCCAGGACCGCATCGCCAGCAGCTCTGAGTTGAGTTCACTGTTGCCGGTCGAGATTTACGGCAATCTCCCGCAGTTTTTCTTACGCGATCCAGACACCGGCATTCTGATTGGCTCCTTTAGCCGAAGCGTGAACATCAGCCGCCGCGAGAGCAGGACTCTGGACGTGCAATTGTCCTGGCAAATCGAGACGCAGCGTTTCGGCTCCTTCACTCCCGGGATTTACTACCACTTCGTGGACGACATGTTTGATCAGGTGACGGCGGACGCGCCCAAGGCCAGATTCGTGGGCGAGTACGTCGGTATCGACAAGAGAAAAATCCAGGCGCAGATGGAGTGGGTCAAGGACCGGATGACAGTAAGTCTTTTCTACCAATACACGCCCGGATACCTGAACAATCACTACTCATCCACCGCGTTTGGCGAGCCTCGCGTTCCGGACATGCAGGTGGGCAGCCGGTACACGGTCGATCTGTCAGGAACCTATCGCTGGAACAACGGCCTGGTTGTGAGATTGGGCGGAAGAAATATCTTTGACGCGGACTTTCCGTTTGCGCTAAACGGCCAGGGCAAGCCCTATGACGCAGCACGGGTCGATGTTAGAGGGCAAGTCTGGTTCGCCGAGGTGTCTTACGATTTCTGACACAATCTGTTAACTCAACCCTATCGAAAAACCGGGGCGGTTTAATTTCATTGGCGCGCCAGTTCTCCAACCAACGCGCCAGCCTCGAGCTCCTTTAGGATCGAATTTGCGCAGGCATTGAGATGAGAAACACAGCGTTGGTGGTTTGTCTGCTTGGTACCGGTCTGGCGCTTATCACCGCCTGCGGAGGCGGCGGACCCAGTGAACCGGCATTGTCCCCTCCGCCGGTGGGACCGCCGCCTCCTCCTTCTCCTCCACCCGAACCGCCACCCTTCTCGCCCGGTACCCGATTTGTCGATAGGACCGGCTCAACGGGTATCGACAGAGTGTTCAATACGGGAGATTCCCCTATCCCCAAGGACGAACAGCGCATGGCCGGCGGCCTGGCGGCGGCCGATTTCGACGAAGACGGCGATATCGATGTCTTCGTGGTTGGTGGGCTCGGTAACGTCAATTCGCTGTATCGCAATGACGGCAAAAACGTGTTCACCGAAATGGCCGCAGACGTGAACCTCGATGTGCAGCTATGGGGAAGCGGACCGGCGTTCGGTGACATTGACGGGGACCGGGACCTGGACCTGTTCGTCGGGGCAATCGCGGGTTCCACCTCGCGGCTGTTTCGCAACGATGCAGGGATGTTCATCGACATTACCGAATCCTCCGGCCTTGCCATTACGGCCGCCAACACGATTTCGGCAACCTTTGCCGACTACGATCGGGATGGGGACCTGGACCTGTTCCTGGCCCACTGGGGCAATGGTCCCCAAACCGATACCCAATCTCTTTGGCGCAACGACGGCAGCGGCGCCTTTACCAGCGCAAGCGTCGAATCCGGTCTGGCCGATCAACTGATTACGAGGAATTCCAACAACACTCTGCAAGACTATTCGTTCACCGGGACTTTCTCCGACATTGACGGCGACCACGATCCCGACATCCTTCTGACGTCGGACTTCAAGACCAGCAAGGTGTTCAGAAACAACGGCGACGCCACCTTCACCGACATCACCGACACGCAAGTCATCATCGATCAGAACGGGATGGGAAGCGCAGTCGGCGACTTCGACAACGATGGCGATATGGATTGGTTTGTCACCTCGATTATCGAACAGACGGATCAGGAGGACGACAAGTACGGCAATCGGCTGTATGTCAATAATGGCCTGGGGATATTTGGCGACGCCACGCTGGGTGCGGGCGTCGATGACGGCGGTTGGGGATGGGGCGCCTGCATGGAGGATTTCGACAACGACGGCGATCTCGACATCTTCCACGTCAACGGCTGGCCGGTCACCGACGGCGGAGGTGAGGACGATCCAAACGACTACAGCGTCGATCGGGTTCGCTACTTCGAGAACCAGGGAGATCGGACCTTCGTAGAAACCGCCGAAGCGGCAGGCCTGACAGACCGGGGACAAGGACGGGGGGTGGCGTGTTTCGATTCCGACCGGGACGGCGACCTTGATCTGCTGATTACCAACAATCAGGGCGAGGAGAGCGTGGTCTTCTATGAGAACCAACTGTCGGCAATCTATGAGATCCAACTCTCGGAAGTCAATCATTACTTGCCGATCAAACTGACGGGTTCCGGCGCCAATACACACGGTATTGGGTCCTGGATCGAGGTCAGGACCAGCGCCGCGACCCAGGTGCGGGAGATTCGCGCCGGGAATCATTACGTATCGCAGAACCCGGCGGAAGCACATTTCGGCCTCGGCGCCGAGACCACGGCTGACGTGAAGGTGCGCTGGCCCGATGGATCCGAAACGAATCTGACCAGCGTCGCGGTCGACAGGCTACTCGTCATCGAGCAGCAACCCTAAAGGCGTAGGGAAGCAAATGGATATCGGCTGCTGAAGGGAACCATGCGCCATTGGATGATGGCCGAAAAGTTCGCCGGCCGAAGATGGCTCAGCAGCGCAAGACAGCACGGTGGGCTGCGGGAGTGGCAAGTGCCTCCATAGCGCTGCACCGCGAGGCTCGGATCGTCGAACAACCTATGGCGGTCATGGAGACGCCATCCTGTCCCGGCTGTGCTAGTCTTTGCGGCGGGAAATTTCGTGCGGGCCATGATGCGGAAATATCGCTGGTATGTCGGGCGCTTCGCGTTCGTTGCGGCACTTCTGCTATTTGTGGGCGTGGCGTCCGCGAGCCAGCACTTCCACGGCAAGAACTGCGCGGACGACGTATGCGCGGTATGCCTTTTCACTGATGCCGGGAGCGCCGTCGGCAGCGATCCGGCCTATGCCGGCCGGCATTTCTCAGGCTTGCCGATCGGCGCCGCAACCCGATCGTTTGTTCCGGCCTCGCGGCCCTTTGAGCCTCGCCGTACCCGAGCCCCGCCCATCTCCTGATTGCACCTTTGAAGAGCGTGCGCGGTGTCGGCTTATGCCGCGCGCCGAATTTGTGCATAAGGAGATTGCTGATGAATTACTTGAGAATATGTCCCGCGGTGGCGCTGATGGCTTGCTCGCCCGCGGTTTCGGGTCACGAAGATGACCACGGGCATAACGGTGAGGCGATCGAGGAAATCGTGATCATGGGGCACCCGCTTTCGGCCGAAGGTCTGGCCACACCGGCCGATGTCCTGGCAAATCGGGAGCTTAAGCGCAAACTGGCCGACAGTATCGGCGCGACCGTCGCCGGTGAGCCGGGCATTCACAGCAGTTCCTTCGGCGTGGCGGTCGGACGCCCGGTCATACATGGGCTGGGTGGTGCGCGGGTGCGGGTCATGGAAGACCGGATCGACGCCATGGACGTGTCCGTGACCAGCGGTGATCATGCCGTAACGGTGGATCCCTTCATTGCCGATCGGGTAGAAATTTTCAAGGGATCCGGCACTTTGCTGTACGGTTCCGGCGCGATCGGCGGCGTGGTCGATACGCACACCGGGCGGATTCCGCACACGGTGCCGGAGGAATTGGGCGGCAAACTGAGCCTGGGGTGGGCGGACAACGCCGACGCAGGCAAGGGGTTGTTCCGTCTGGACGGCGGCGCCGGCAGCTTGGCCTGGCATCTGGATGGGTTCAGGCGCGACGCCGACGACTATGAAATTCCGGGCTTCGCCGAGTCCGCACTGCTGCGGTCCATGGAAGAAGAGCATGAAGAAGAGGGCCACGAGGGCGAGGATGGCGAGGAGGAGGATCATGACGAAGAAGAGGAGGAAGCCTTTGGAGTGCTTTCGGGTAGCGGGCAGGACGTTCAGGGCGGGTCCGCCGGGCTTTCGCTCGTAGGCGGCCGCGGCTTCATCGGCGTCGCGGTAAGCAACCTGGATGCGGAATACGGTATCCCCGGCCATGGCGATGCGCACGGCCACGAGGAAGAGGGCCAGGAAGGCGAGGAACAAGAGCATGAGGAGGAAGGCACTCCTTTCATCGACTTGAAGCAGACACGCGTGGACTTCGAGGCGGCTCTTGCCGACCCGCTGCCGGGTTTCTTGAATCTCAATGTCCGGCTTGGCGTCAACGACTACGAACACGCGGAAGTGGAACCATCGGGCGAAGTAGGCACGGCTTTCGATAACCAGGCCTGGGAGGCGCGCGTGGAACTTACCCACGGGCCGGCCGCGGGCTGGGAAGGCGCGATTGGATTGCAGCTTGCCGACCGCTCGTTCACGGTAGTTGGGGAAGAAGCCTTCACGCCGCCGGTTGATACGTCGTCTCTGGGTGTGTTCTGGGTCGGTCAACGATCGTTTGAGGATTTCGAATTCGAGGCCGGCGTGCGCCTGGAGAGCGTGGAGCACGAGCCCGAGGTCGGTGACGGCAAGGAGTTCACCACGGTAAGCGCGTCGCTGGGCGCGATCGTCCCGCTGGATGCCACCTGGACGGCCTCAGTGCTGGCGGATTACTCCTCACGGGCGCCGGTAGGGGAGGAATTGTTTTCCGCAGGCCCCCACCTGGCCACGCAGAGCTTCGAGATCGGCAATCCGGAAATTCAGGACGAACAGGCGCTCAACTTTTCTGCGACGCTGCGCGGAGACGGCGCCCGTTGGTCGTTCGCAGGCACTCTCTACTACACCTCGTTCGCCGATTTCATTTATCAGGCGGCGACCGGGGAAGAAAGGGACGGACTGATCGTGCGCAGGTTCGCGCAGGCCGATGCCACGTTCACCGGGCTGGACCTGGAGGCGTCCGTTACGGTGGCCGAATGGGGAGATTCGCAATTGGAGCTGACCGGGTTCTTCGACATGGTTTCCGCGGAACTTGACGTATCGGGCAACGAATATTTGCCACGCATTCCGCCCAGCCGGGCCGGCATCGGCTTGCAGTTCGACTCCGGCGGCTTCAGCGCCAACCTGGACTACGTACGGGCTTCGAAGCAGGACAGCGTCGCCGACTACGAACTTCCTACCGAGGGTTACGGGGACCTGCGTGTCTACCTGAGTTACGAGATCGAAACCGGCAAGAGGCTTACCGAGGTGTACCTGCGCGGCAGGAACCTGACCGGCGATGAGCAGCGCAAGCACACCTCCATCATCAAGGACCTGGCGCCGGACCCGGACCGCACGATCGAGGCCGGCGTGCGATTTCGTTTTTGAGTTCCTGCTTGCCGGTACAGCCGCGGCAGGTAGTGTCGCGGCTGGACTTGCGTTGCAGCGGTGGTGGTAAGCTACCTCTAGGGGCAAATCGTCCTTTCTGGATGGTTGCGGAGGAAGGAAAAATGAATAGAAGCTTTTTGTCGCTGGCGCTTGCTGGCGCTACCGTACTTGTTCTGACCGGTCTTGGCGCACCAACGCTTTCGGCCCAGGATGCCGCGGAGGCCGGCGCACTTGAGGAGATCATCGTCACGGCCCGCAAACGCGACGAGTCGCTGCGCGAGATTCCGGAATCGGTGTCCGCCATATCGGCGTTTGAGTTGGAGCAGGGGCACATCAGCCACATCAACGACATCGGCTTGAAGGTTACCAACCTCAACCTGTCGGCACGGGCTGACGGCAATCCCAACGTGACGATCCGTGGCGTCGGCTCGTTCGGCAACACCCAGGGCGTGGGCTTTTACGTGGATGGCACGCAGATCTTCGTCGACGCCTCCGCCGAGTTCGGCGACATGGAGCGAGTCGAAGTGCTGAAGGGCCCGCAGGGCACGCTGTATGGCGGCAACAACATCGGCGGCGCGGTCAAGTTCGTGACCAAGCGGCCGGCCCTGGGCGAGGTGAGCGGCGAAGCCGAGGTCGAAGCCGGCGGTCAGAGCATGATGAACTTCGAGGGCGTGCTGAACCTGCCGCTGGGTGAAGCCGCCGCGGTTCGGGTGTTCGGCTACTCCAAGCAGGACGACGGCTTCGTCAACGGCGTCGCTCCCGAACGGCGCAACGGGCGCTCCAACGAAACGGACACGCTGTGGCCGTACGGAATTCCCGCCAATAACCCGGGCGCTCCGAACATGTACAGCAAAGACGTTACCGAGAAATGGCGCCGCTATCCCAACGAGCGCGACGAAATCGGTTTCCGTATCTCCCTGATGGCCGAGTTGGCTGAGAACACCACGCTGTACGCGGCAGTGCGCTACAACGACCTCGACGCCGGCAACAACAACTGGCGCGTGGAAGACGGCAACAATCTCACCTACAACCGCGATCGCGAGCTTACTTTCGCCGGGCGCAACGTCCGGGAAACTGTCGGGGGCCTACTTGAGTTGAGCCACGACGTGACGGGCTTGGGCAATTTCACCTATCTCGGCGCGGTCACCGACGCGGAGGGCTTGAGGACTAGCGATCTGGACGTGAGTTCCGAGGTCGGCTTCGACCTGGTGCGGCCGGAATTGACCGACGTGCAGACGCACGAATTTCGCTTCACTTCCGAAGGCGACGGACCGCTGGAGTGGCAGGCCGGCGCGTATTTCGCCCGATGGGAGAATGATTGGGATTCCTGGGCGACGTTCTATGGCACCACCGAGGTGCTGTGCAACTTGTTCGGGGACTGCGGCCGTCCGGGCTCGCTCGGCATCCTGGAACCTCTGGGCGCGGCCGAGCGCAACGCCTTGCCCAGCGCCGAAGCCGACCCCCGGCTTGGAACCCCTGTGCAGACGCCCACGTTCGAGCAGGAAACCACCAACCGGCTGTACTTCCCGTTTGAGAACCGCGCCCGCGAGCGCACCAACAAGGCCCTGTTCGTTACCGCCAGCTACCGGGTGGATGACAACTGGGAGATTGGCATCGGCGCGCGCCTGGACAAATGGAACGCGGACACGCTGGACCGCGACCGGGACTACTGGGTGACCTTTCTCGGCTTCTATCCAAACTACGAGAATTACCTGGAGCAGGGCGGCACGGAGTTTCTGCCCAAGGCTTCCATTTCGTACTTCGCCGAAGACGGCACGCACTTGTATTTCAGCTACGCCCGCGGCTTCGAACCCGGCAACTACAACCTCTATACCCAGGAGGGCGTACCATCATTGGTGCCGTTCGGCAAGGAAACGGCCGACAACTACGAGGTGGGGGTGAAAACCTCGCTGACGTTCGCCGACCGGCCGCTGGAC
The DNA here is from genome assembly GCA_965261845.1 of Candidatus Foliamicus sp. Classification (GTDB taxonomy): domain Bacteria; phylum Pseudomonadota; class Gammaproteobacteria; order Steroidobacterales; family Foliamicaceae; genus Foliamicus. The sequence continues at coordinate 237,346 of OZ253475.1, forward strand.
CTGAACGTGGCGGCGTTCTTCATTTCCTATACGGACCGGCAGTTTGAGCTGCAGAATCAGATCGCCGTGGGAGGCATCGTCGAGAATATTCTGAATGCCGGCGACTCCACCCAGTACGGCGCCGAAATGGACTTCACCTGGTCGTTGAGCGACGAGCTGACAATCAGCGGCGGCGCAGGCCTGGTGGATGCGGACTTCGACGAAGACAGTTCGGTGTTTGACGTGATCAATCGCTTCAGCGTAGTGGACGACCATTTCCCGCCCTGGATTTCCAAGACTTCCCTCAACCTGGCGGCGCAGTATCGCAAGCCGCTGGCCGGGGGCATGGAGTTGCTGGTGCGCGGAACCCTGCTCGCCAAGGGGCCGTTCTGGTTCAACAGCGAGAATACGGTCAAGCATCCCGGCTACCAGCTGTTCAATCTGCGCGTTGGGGTGGAAACCGATCGTTGGTCGCTGGCCGTAAACGTGCGGAATGTGTTTGATGAAGGCTATTACACCGACGGATCGGTATGGCCGGGCGACTCGGTTCCGGGCAGGAACCGCAACGATCCGAACGGCCTGACCTTCAACCCGGTCATCGGCACCCTGGGACAGCCGCGGCTCACCACGTTTAGCGCAAAAGTCAAGTTCTGATTTCCCGTTAAGGAGGTTACATGTCGAGCCAATCAGCGGCCCAAGAGGGGCGCGTCGTATCAGTGCCCGAAACCGAGGGCTATGTCATGAACCAGACGATGCTGCGGATCAAGGATCCGCAGCGTTCGCTGGACTTTTACACCAACGTCCTGGGGATGACGCTGATCAAGGAATTCCGGTTTCCGAGCATGGAGTTCTCGCTATATTTTGTGGGCTACGTGACGGAAGACGACGAGCCCATCCCCGAAGATCCTGAGGGGCGCGCCGCTTATGCCTTCCGCCAAAAGGCGATGATTGAACTGACCCATAACTGGGGCACCGAGAGCGACGACGACTTTGCGGGCTACCACGACGGTAACGCCGATCCCCGGGGCTTTGGCCATATCGGCCTGTCGGTGCCGGACGTTTACGCGGCCTGCAAGCGCTTCGAGGAACTGGGCGTGGAGTTCGTCAAGCGGCCGGATGACGGGAAAATGAAAGGCCTGGCCTTCATCAAGGATCCGGACGGCTACTGGATCGAAATCCTCGCAGCCAAAAGCTGCGGCGCCATGGCCGTCGCCATGACCGGCTAGTAGCCTGGGAACGAGGGCGTCCCGCCCTCGTCGAGGGCGAGACGCCCTCGTTCCCAGCGTGTTCCCTGCGCGCCAGCGTAGCGGCGCCCGCTGCGAAAACTCCAAGGGGATCGCGATTAGCCTGGGATTACGCGGCCGGGATTGAGGATGCCCTTGGGATCCAGGGCGTTCTTCAGGCGCCGCATCAGGTCCAGTTCTTCCGGGGTTCTGGAGAGGTGCAGATAGTCGCGTTTCAGCACGCCGATGCCGTGCTCGGCGGACACCGAACCGCCGTGGGCGCCGGTGAGCCGGTAGCCGATATCAAAGATGGTCTCAAGGTCGCGCTCGCGGCGCGTACTCACGAACAGGTGCAGGTTGTTGTCGCCGATATGCCCGAACACCAGGTTGATCGCGTCCGGCAGCGCCTCCTTTAATTCCCTGTCGAACTGGTCCAGGAAGTCGGCCATTGCGGCGATGTCCATGCTCACGTCGAGGCTGGCGTAGGGCAACAGGTCGGCGGTGATTTCAGCAACGCCGTCGCGGATGTTCCAGAACGCCTGCCGGTCTTTTTCCGACTGCGCGATCGCCGCGTCGTCAATCAACTCGTCTTCCAGCGTGCCGGCGAGTACTTCTTCGAATCGCCGGCTGTCGGACTCCTGGTCCGAGCCCTCCGCTTCCACCAGTGCGTAAATCGGATAGTCCTCATCAAAGGGTGATCGCAGTTGGTCGCTGTGGTTGATGACGCGGTCAAAGTATGGCGACCACATCACCTCGTAGGCACTCACCGAACCGCCCAATCTCCTTTGCAGCTCTCGCAGCAGCGATACCGCCTGCTGGAACGAGCGTACCGCGCACAGTGCAGTACAGGTGCTTTCCAATTTCGGATAGAGCCTCAAGACCGCCCGGGTTATCACGCCCAGAGTCCCTTCGGTACCCACGAATAACTGTTTCAGATCGTAGCCGGCATTGTTCTTGAGCATCTTGTTCAGTGAGCTGATGACGGTGCCGTCGGCCAGTACCGCTTCCAGGCCCAGCACCAGGTTGCGCGTCATGCCGAAGCGGATTACCTGGTTGCCGCCGGCGTTGGTGGCGATGGCGCCGCCGATGTGACAGGAACCCCGGGCGCCGAAATCCAGTGGCAAATGAAAATCCGCTTCCCGCGCGGCTTCCTGAATCACCTGCAGTGGCGTTCCCGCCCAGGCTGTAATGGTCATTGCCGCGGAGTCCAACTCTTCAATGCCGGTAAGCCGCTCCAGCGACAGGGCCAGCTCGCCCTCCTGTGGCGTAGCGCCTCCCGCCAGGCCCGTCATTCCGCCCTGAACCACGACTTGCTGGCCGAGTTCGTGGCAAGTCTTGAGTACCCGGGACACTTCCTCCGTTGTGGCGGGCCGAACTACTGCGGCAGGCCGATACGCGTTCTCCGCCGTAAAGTCCACGCTGTAGCGGTCGCCCACAGCGTCGCCGGTCATGATGGAATGTCCCTGGCTGCGCAGGGCATCGACGGTCTGCGTCGTGGCAGTCTGACTCATTGAACGCTGACAATAGGAGCCGATCAACCGGATCGGCGGCAGCCAATTATGACCCAAACAGGCCCGTGCCGGAAACCGGGCCGCTTGATTCCTTCCGGGATTTGTGGAGAATTAGCCTTTCGGCCTATTACGGAGGAGTCCATGATGCTGAAGTTTTCAAAGAACTTTGCGTTGTTTGGCCTGGTAGCTTCCATGTCAGCTACGGCCATCGTTTTATTGCCCGCAGGGACAGCGATAGCGCAGGAGGGGGCCGCCGGGGAAATCGAAGAAATTGTGGTTACCGCGCGGAAGCGCGCGGAGAGCCTGTTGGAGATTCCGGAATCGGTGTCCGTGATTTCCGGCGCCGATATTGACCGCCAGAACATCAAGGGTCTGGAGGAGGTCGGCTTCCAGGTGCCCAACCTCAACCTTTCCACTCGCCTTGACGGTTTCGCCAACGTGTCCGTCCGTGGCCTTGGCGCCTTCGGCAACACCCAGGGTGTGGGCTTTTACCTTGACGACGTGCAGCTGTTCTCCGACGCCTCGTCGCGTTTCGGCGACCTGGAGCGTATCGAGGTCCTGAAGGGGCCGCAGGGCACGCTCTACGGCGGTAGCAACATCGGTGGCGCCATCAAGTTCGTCAGCGCCCGCCCGGACACGGAATCCATGTTCGGCCGCGTCAAGGGCGTCGTCGGTGATCAGGGCATCCTTGATGTGGAAGGCAGCGTAAACCTGCCGCTCGGCGATGGCGATTGGGCCATGCGGGCGTTCGGTTTCTGGGTCACCAACGACGGCTACCTGAACAACCCGAACCCGACGCGGGCTAATGGAATCGCCGGCGACAACGACTCGGACATCGGCGCGACAGAAGAATCCGGCGTGCGCGTGTCCCTGGCAGGCCCGCTGGGTGACAACCTTTCAGCCTACATCTCAGTGCGCTCCAATGAATACGAGGGACCCAACAACACCTGGATCCGCGAGCTGGACGAGAGCAACCTTGAGCACCCCAACGAAGTGCCCGCAAGCTTCAACCCGCAGCATCAACGCAACACGACTTCGGGCATGCTGGAGTTGACCTGGGCGCTGGACGGCTACGACATCACCTCGGTTTCGTCCTGGACCACTACCGAGAGTTTCCGCTTCACGGATCTGGACCAGAAGGAGGAATACCTGCTTTCCCTGTTCCGGCCCGAAGACATGGATGTGCTGACCCAGGAAATCCGCTTTACCTCCACCGACGAGGGACCCTTCCAATGGTTGGGTGGCGTGTATTACTCGCGTTACGACGAGAAGATGGATTCCGACCTGGTCTGGTATGACACGGTCATCTATTCGGGCGGCGAGATATCAGGCCCGCTGGGATGCGCGGCAGGTTCGCTCTGTTCCGGTGTCTGGGCTGGCGAAACTGTGACTGAGGCGGAAGAACTCGGCGATGTTGCGCTTACGCAGTTTGAGAAGCGCATCCGCGACAAGAGCCATCTTGCGGCGTTCGTGAACGCTAATTACGAACTGGGCGACTGGGAGCTGAGCCTGGGTTTGCGGGGCGATCACTGGAACAACGACACGACGCGGTTCAGCACCGGCCATGAGGCCAGCGAGGGCGCTACGGAGTTTATGCCGCGGGTTTCGGTGATGCGCTGGCTCAGCGAAGAATCCATGCTGTACGGCACATTTTCCCGCGGCTACGAGCCGGGCGGCTTCAACGTCAGTGAGGACGTCCCCGACCGGCTGGTGCCGTTCGATTCGGAGGAGGCAATCAGCTATGAGGGAGGCTGGAAAGGCCGGCTGATGGATGGCCGCGTATCCGCTTCACTCGCGGCCTTCTATATTGACTACGGCCGGCGCCAGATCGAAACGCAGATTCCCGCGGCGGATGCCGGAATTGTGGAGCTGATCAACAATGTCGGCGACTCCAAGCAGTTCGGCGTGGAAGTGGACTTGAGAATGATCGTGAGCGACGCACTTTCGGTGGGATTGTCGGCCGGCTGGATTGAGGCCGAATGGGACAGCGGGACATCCGTCGTAACCGGAGCCAATGAAGATGGCAGCCTCATATTGAAGGATATCGGCGGGGATACGCCTCCGGTCACGCCCGATTTCAGTTGGAATCTGTCGGCCGATTACATGCAGCCGATGTCTGGTTCGATGAACTTCACCGCCGGCGTGCAAATCAGCCACAACGGCAAGTACAACGGTCTCAGGCTATCCGATCCGGCAGGCGTCAGCGTAGTCAATCCCAGCTTCACGCTGGTCGGGGCCCAGGTCGGCATTAGCGGCGATAACTGGGAGTTGGCTCTGAACGTGGAAAACCTCCTGGATGAGGATTACTACACCGACGTGCAGACCTTCCCGGACTTCTTCTTCCTGGATGGAGACGCCGACGAGATCATCGTGATCGGCACGCTGGGCCAACCGCAACTGATTACCGCAAGCTTCAGCTATTCCTTCTAGCTGTTAACTGAAACCTGAACGATACGAAAGCCCGGCGAAACCCGGGCTTTCGTATTCCCTGGGAGCGAGGGCGTCCCTTTCCTGGAGCGAGGGCGTCCCTTTCCTGGGAGCGAGGGCGTCCCGCCCTCGTCGAGGGCGGGACGCCCTCGCTCCGGTGCTCGTGCTCAGCCCGCTGCGATGAGGCGTTCTACTGCGCCGGTCAGGACTCTTAGCCCCAGCACGATGTCCTCCTCGCGGGTATCTTCGGATATATCGTGGCTGCGCCCGCCAATGCTGGGAACGAACATCATCGCCGTGGGAACCAGCCCCGCCAGCATGGTGGCGTCGTGGCCGGCTCCGCTGGGCATGCGCATGCTCGACGCGCCAAGATCAGCCGCGGCCTGCTCCAGGTGGCCGAGTATGGTGTCGTTCATAGGCGATGGCAGGATGCCCGCCCCCGGAATGATCTCAACCGAAACCCGATGCTGCCGGGCCAGGCGTTCCGCGCTCTCGGTGATGTAGTCCCGAATGCGCTTCAACACGGACTCGGACGGATCGCGATACTCCACACCGAGCTTTGCTTCGCGCGTCACCACGTTATAGGCGCCCGGATCCAGCATAGCGAGTCCAAGGTTCCACACGGTCCTGTCGCTGCCCTCATCACGGCAATATCGGGCGAAGTCGTCCGCGAAGGCGTACAAAGCCGCGGCTGCGTCCCGGCGCAGATGCATCGGCGTCGTTCCTGCGTGGTCGGCCTGCCCGGTAAAGATCACTTCGCAGCGCGCCACGCCCACTATGTCGGTGACCAGACCGATCCGCGTTGCGGAGGTTTCCAGCACTGGTCCCTGCTCGATATGCGCCTCCAGATAGGCGGCATGGCGCCGCGGGTTGAAACGTAACAGTTCGCGTCCCGCATAGCCCGCGGCCTTGAGCACGTCATGCAGTCTTTCTCCGCGTTCGTCCTTGAGCTTTTTCACGTCCGCCTCGTCCATCCGCCCGGCAAAAACGGCGCTTCCCAGCAACCCTGCAAACCGGCCCTCTTCATCGATGAACGATATGACTTCCACGCCTACGTCGTATGAGCAGCCGCTCTCCACCCAGGCCCGGGCGATCTCCAGTCCGAAGATCACTCCCATGGAACCGTCCAGCCAGCCGCCTTTGGGTACCGAGTCGGTGTGCGAGCCGATCAGGATGTGCCTGGAGGAGCCCGGAGTTCGCCCCGCTACGCTACCGATTCCATCAATGTTCGCATCCAGGCCGGCGGACCGCATCCGCTCCAGCAACCAGCTGCGCGCCGCCAGGTCTTCGGGAGTAAGCGCGCGCCGGTTTACGCCGGAGCCCAGGCGACCGTAAGCGGCCAACGCCCGAAGGTCTTCCAGCATTCGTTCCGGCTGGATTGGCAGCATGACGATGCTCGCCGCGGCAAGGAAAGCCTATTTCTTGCGTTTCAACTCGAATGTAATCGAATTCTCGTCACTGAGCTTGCCGTCGGTCATGCTGCGCCAGCGAGTTGTCAGACGATCCTTGCCGTCAAAAATGTATTCGGCCTGGCGCATGTGGTCAGCGTCGGGCGTGGGCAGGTTGGTGATGCTTTCAAAGCGCAATTCCAGGCGGTTTTGGTCATCCGTGGTCCGTACTTCCACTCGCGGCTGGTTGCCGGCCGCACAATAGTGCGTCATAAGCACCCGGTCGCCGTCAGCGTGGTACACGTTGAGCATTTCATGCCCGTCCGGACTGTCCGGGAACATACGTTCCATAATTGCCGAGCCTGCGGAAGTAATCCGGAAAGTGGATCCGATCACGTCCGTTTCCTCGCCGTTCTCGTCCAGCAAGATCCACTCGCCTTCCAACTCGGCCAGCCTGGCCATCACTGTGTCGTTATCCGCCGCCGCAAGTCCGCCGGCCAGGCTGAGCGCGAGCAGCGCCCCGCCGGCAATAAATAATCTGCCTGTCATTTGAAGTTCTCCTCTGTTCGCGGGCGGCTAGTCTAGCACCAAGGCCTATTGGCGCGCTGAACGAACAAAAGCATCGTCTTCCTTTCTCATGGCCGGTGAGCAGCCGGTTCTGGACACATTGATCGCCGTGGCGGTGCAGGCGCAGTCTACGGCGTTTGCCAGCATCCCCAAGTCGAATCTGCTCAAGGCCTTTTCAACCGCGCCACCTCGCAACAGAAAGTATCTTCCGCTCCCACTTCGTCCGCCCGAGAAGCAGTTCCGCTCATTCGCGGGAAATTGCAAAAGACAGAACGCAGAAGGCCCCGGCCGAGAGTAGCAGCGAGTCGCAGGCAGGGATGCCGGTCATCGTAATGGTCCCGCGCGCGCTCAAGTACGCTGCGGAAACGCCGCCGGCCCAGCAGATCAGCGCCGGGAAGCGGACTGCGGGAGCGTCGTCAAGCCTCTCGACGTCGTACCTCTCGCTTCGCATGAAGAAATCGGCGATGTAGATGCCGGCGATCGGAGGTACCGTGATACTGAGCCCCACAAGGAAGGGAATGAAATAGTCCGTAATACCGAACGAAGCGATGGCCGTTCCCAGCGCTCCGGCGCCGATGATCAGGGCGCGATGCCGCAAGCTTCGCAGAATGGCGGACAAGAACAGCGACCCGGAATACAGGTTCCCCACGTTGGTGGTCCATGCAACCAGCACCAGGAAAGCCACTGCCGGCAGTCCAAGACCCAGGCCCGCCATGATCAGGATCAGGTTTTTCTCGCCGGTGGCGACCGCCGTCATGCCCACAAGCAGCAGGACCAGCGGCATACCTATTCCGTAGCTGAGGATGGCGGCGCCACAGCCGTGGGCCGTTGATCGGGCGAAACGCGCTATATCCGGAAAGATCACCGTGCCCGCAGCCGGACCACCTACGACCGCGGAAATGGCCACGCCCAGGGACAAGGTCGCGGTATCCGGGGTGGCCGGAGCGCCGGCGTTTCCGGCCGTGAAATAGGCCATCGCGGCGATCGCGACGAACAGCACCGGCACGGCGAGATTCGACAACCGGGTCAAGGCCCTGAACCCGAACACGGTCGTAATCACCATCAGAAAGCCGCCGGCCATGACATAGGCCACGTATTGTTTGGGGGATCCGCCTCCGGAGATCAGCTGCACCGAATCTGCGAACAATTCGACGGTCACCGCGAACCAGCCGATCAGCGTGGTCGCAAGGACAAGATTGACCGCCTTGGCGCCCAACCTTCCGAATGCGAACTGGGTAATGACCGCTGTGGGCAAACGGCTCCGGGTGGCTACCAGTCCCGTAAGGGAGCAGATGCAAGCCAGAATGAGGCAACCGAGCACAACAGCGATCGTGGAACGATCGAGTCCCAGCCGCGACCCGAGTTCTGCGCCGGTCAGAAACGCCGGCAAGGCGATGACGATACCGATCTTTATGAACGCAATACGCCAGCCGCTTGTGGTCCATTCCTGAGGCACCGGGGAATTGACGAAATCGTTCACTTCAGCACCACCGCACTGCGCAAATCCATGTCCGAGACAATATGGATTGTCCGCCGATAACTCTACTACTCATGTGAGTAGTCATTTCCGGTCGGCCGCTAGTCGGCCGCCTATACTGATCGCTCCGCAACCTACTCTTCACGGGCCGGAGCAGGGCGCCGGGAGCTGGCTAGAATTCCCACGAAATGGCAAGCGGGGAGGGGTGGCCGGGCGTGCTCCTAAGTGAAATTCTGGAAGTCTACGAGTGTCTTGATCGTCCCCTTGGAGCGATAGATCGCCTGGCCACCCTTTTCCCCAAGGAGGGGATCGGCCCTGAAGTTCAGCACATAAGCGGCGAAAAGGCTGAAACGGATTTCATACGGGTGGTCATTCCGGGAAGCCGGGGCAGAAGGACCGGCGGGCCGGCGAGGAGCCTCGGCGTCATTGGCCGGCTTGGCGGCGTGGGCGCGCGTCCGGCGATCATCGGTTTTGTCTCGGACGGCGACAGCGCCTTGATTGCGCTGAGCGTCGCGCTAAAGCTGGCCCGAATGCACGCCCGTGGCGACCGGTTCCCGGGAGACGTGATCGTGGCTACTCATGTTTGCACGTCCGCGCCCATATTGCCGGTCAATTCGGCGCTTGTGAAGAATCCGGTGGCGTTCATGGATTCGCCGGTGGAGTTGTCCGCAATGAACGATTTCGAGGTATCGAAAGAAATGGAGGCCATCCTCAGCATCGATACCTCGCGCGGGACGAAACTGCAGAGCGTCAACGGGTATGCCATTACACCCACGGTAAAGCAGGGCTGGATTCTGAAAGTGTCCGACCACCTGCTGAAACTAATGGAAGAGACATCGGGACGTTTGCCGGCGGTCTTTCCGATCACCATGCAGGACATCACTCCCTACGGCAATGGCGTGTATCACTTCAACAGCCTGCTGCAGCCCGCCACGGCCACGGACGCACCGCTCGTAGGCATTGCCTTGACCAGCACCGCGTGTGTGCCGGGCTGTGCCACAGGCATAACCAGCGCACACCGGATCGATGAAGTGGGCCGCTACATCATTGAGTGCGCTCAACGTTACGGGGCCGGCGAACTGGAGTTCTACGACCCCGAGGAGTTCGCTGTCCTCACTCGCCTGTACGGGGACATGGCCCGATTGCAGAGTATTCCCGAATAGCGGCGTTCAGATGATCTGCCTCTGCCGCGCGGCGCTGACGGCTTTCAGCCGTGTATCGACGCTGAGTTTCGCGAAAATATTCTTCAGATGGTAGCGCACCGTGTTGTGGGAGATTCCGATTTGGCGGCCAATCACCTTGTTCGGATGGCCGTGCTGAAGTTCCCTTAGAACCTCGAGTTCTCTTTTCGTCAGCGACAGGTATTCCCTGGCGCCGTCCCCGCATTGCGCCCGAATCGTCCTTGCAAACCGCAGGTTCGCATTGTCCCCGCCCTCCTCGCGTTCCTCCAGGAGCTCAAGAATTCCCATCAATTCTTCACCCTGATCCAGAAAGAGCCGCACGCTGTCGGAGCTTCTCGCCAGGGTCAGCGCACTGCGGAGGCAATCAAGCATGCGCGTTTCCTCGGCCAGCCGATGGTGGGCGAGCGACTTGAGGATCAGGTAGTTGATGCAGGAACGTGCGTGGCCGGCCTGTCGGGCGCCGGCCAGGAAGTAATCGAGATGCATCAGCGCTTTCTCCACCCTTCCTTGCAGGATCAGAAGTCCGATCAAGGCCTGCGTTACGGTGTCGCGCTCCCGCCAACCGATTCCCGGGTCGCTCTTGTATTGTTCCAGTGTCAGTTTCGACTCAGCCAGTATGCCGGCGGCCTCCTGAGTGTGTCCCGCGCGATTCAACAGATTGATTTTTTGCGCGGCAATGAGGTTTTGCAGCCGGCGCAAGTCCTGCAACGTCACGAAGTCTTTCTGGTCATCGAGAATTGAGAGTGCGGCCTTCAGGCCGGAACGGCCAAACACGACGTTGCTGGACAAGACGTATGCAGCCGCATAAACGTTGAACCAGGCCTCAAGATCCTCGAGTTGCCTGGGGTAACGATCAACGGACCTTGGAATGAGGTTGAGGTGATTGGCGCTGTACCGGTGCTCCGCTTGCAGCACCTGGATGATGAAGCGCATGGCCTTGTCGTTCCCGAAATGCTGCCTCGCAAATTTCTGGGCTGTCGCGTAGTGCTGGCGGGAGTCGGAAGCCTTTCCCGCGCAGAAGTCCACATCCCCGAGATGAATGTGGATATAAATTTCCCCATACTTGGACTTGGCGGAGCGGAAGGCGCATATGGCCCGCATGCCGCACCGCCGTGCGGTGGAAAGATGGCCCCTGAAGGAATTGAGGCCGCACAGCATCGTGTAGTGATGGCCCCAAAGCACGTCTTCGTGGGCAGGGATTTCCGTTTCCGAATTCTCAATCGCTGCCAATAGTTCATCCGGGATTCGACGCCCTTCGTAGGCATATACCAGGGACTGGATCACCATCTTCTCGTACGCGAAACCCGGCTCGCTGTTTTGCTTGCCGGTGGATGCCAGGGATTCAAACAGCTGGCGCGCCTGACGCATCTTGCCCGTCTTCATCAGCAACAGGCATTGAATCAGCGCAAGCCGGGGCCGTTGATGGATAAGCGGTTCGGGCAGCAGGGCCAGTGCCCGGGGCAGCCGTATCGACCCTTCCTTCAGCCACAGCATTAGTCCTCCGGCCGCCTCGATCAGCTTTCCCCCGCCGGTTGCGTCATTGCCCGCGACGCTATGCCTGATCGCTCTCACCAGTTCGCCCCGCCCGGCAAACCACCGCCCGGCGCGAAGCTGCATCCTGGCGCCGCGTTCGCCGGACGAGAGTTTGTCGAAGAGGTATTCCCGAAACAAGGGATGCAGCCGATAGGAATGATTGATGTTATCGACTGGCGAAACCAGCGCATCCAGGTCCTTCAGGGCGGAGAGCATTTCCAGGCTGTCGTCCCGGTCGCGCAGGTAATTGGCGAAGTCAGCGTCGATGCAATCGACCACGCTGATATCCACCAGGAAAGACTTCACTCCCTCGTCGAGGTTGTCGAATACCTGCTCGGAAAGGTATGCAGTCATCTTGCGATTGTTGCCCGTGATATATGCCAGGATCTCGCTGATGTCGCCCCGGGCGCGAATGAGCGTGCTCAGTAGCTGGACTGCCACCGGCCAGCCTTCCGTGACGGCATGGATTTTCCGAATCAACCCGGCGCCGATCCGCTCCGGCAGAAACTCCTTGAGCTCGGTCAGAGAAACTTTCAGGTCGCGTGCCCCGATGCGTTGTGCGAGGCCCTTAAGCTCCAGGTCCGTAATTTTCAGGGCGCCCTCATGGCGGCTGGCGATGGCCAGATGAAGGTTTCCGGGGCCGAATCGGAAAAGCGGATCAATGACAGTCTGAACCGGCTCTGCCTCAAGATTCTCAAAGTCATCCAGAATGAGGACCACTTTTCCCTGATGGTCCTCGATCGCTCCGTGCATAAGGTTCACCAGGTGGCGGACGGGGCGGTCGCTGAGGATGGACTCGGCGTCCAATCCGCTTTCCTCCACCCTGATTCCCGCCACTGAAAGCGAAAACGCCAGATACAGCAGCAACTGAAACGGGTCGTTCTCGTCCTTGTCCACGGACAGCCAGGCAACATTGTGTCCATTCTCCAGCAGTGACTTGCGCCAGCTGGAGAGGGTAGTGCTCTTGCCGTATCCCGCCGCGGCCTGAATCAGCGTAACGGCGCCAGCTTGGGAATGATTCAGACGCGCATTGAGCGTGTTTCTGGGTACAACGTCGACCCTTTGCGCGATAGGATTAACTTTTGATCTTGCCAGCCAGACGGGAAACACGGTATTCGATGAGCGCATGGCAAAAGTATAGCGAACGCCCGCCGCCCGTCTGCCCTAGCCCGTGGGTTGCGGTCAGGCAAGCGGCGTTCGAAAAACTGCCATATGCACTCTACGTTCGGGGGTGGGCAACGAGCTAGAAGCGATAACTTGCCTCGATCCCGTAGGACCTGGGCTGGTTCTGCACGCGGTTGCGGTTGGACGATCCGATGGATATGTTGGTTGCGTGTCTGGCATCGTTCAGATTCCTTCCCCACAGCCCAAGGCTCCACGATTCGCGTTTGAGCCGAACGCTCAAGTTGACGAAATTGCGGGTGGCTGTCTTTATCCGATTGAAGGGGTCAAAGTAGTAATCGCCCCGCCGCCGGAAGTCCGCGTGCAGAACCAGTTCCAGGTCCGCCGCCAGGGAGCGGGTATAGGTAGCGGCGCCGTTGAGGGTCGTCTTCGGTACCAGGGGAGATCGGTTTCCGCTTACCGGCGCGTCGATGCCCAGGGCGACCAGCGCCGAGGAATCCGCCGCTTTGATTTCCGAATCCGTGTAGCCAACGCCCAGGTTCAGCTTCAGGTTGGGCGTAGGTCGCACGACCGCCTCGAGTTCCAGGCCGTTGATGCCTGTTTCACTCAAGTTCAGAACTCCTCTTTGCGCCCTTCCTTCATCAAAGATCACGAACGAGAGTTGCTGATTGGCGTAATCGACATGAAAAAACGATGCGTTGGCGATGAGCCGGCCATCGAGGAGCTCGCCCTTGAACCCCACCTCATAATTGCGCGTTTCTTCGTTGTCGAACAGCTCGTTCTGGGTGAAGCCGCCGGAGCGAAAGCCTTCGGAGTAGGTGAGATAGCCCATTAGCCCCTCCGACCATCGGCGCGAGATCTGGAGCTTCGGCTGCAACTTGTCGAACGAAGCGCTGGCCGCGCTCGGGCCGGGATTGAGCCGGTCAACCGTGGTCTGGTCGTCTTCGTCGTAACGCAAGCCCAGCGTCAGTTCGGTTCGGTCGTCAAGGTCGTAATCGACCTGGCCGAAAACGGCGAATGCCTCGCTGGTTGTCGCGTTGCGCTGGTTCAGGATGGTTGCTCCCGCGTTAACCGGCGAATTGTCCGAATAGGCGACAAACACCCGGGCCAACTCATCCCTTTCCTGGTAGAAGATACCCGTCAGCCACCGTAGTCTTTGATCGTCGGCCGAAGTCAGGCGCAATTCCTGGCTGAACACCTCCGAATCGAAGGTGAGGTCCTGGAACACCACATCGACCGGCAGAAAGTCCCCATCGCCATAGACATCCTGCTGCGCGTCGGCGAAGGCGGTGATGGAAGTAAGAGTGGCGAAGGGAAGCTGGTAATCAAGGCGCAAGGACGCATCGGAGAAGTCCGTATCCTCGGAGCCGATGATGTTGCTGCCCGGTCCCGGATTGTTGACCGCATCGGGCGCCACTGGATTGCCGTCGGCGCCCAGGATCGGACGGTCCTGGATCGCCGCTCCGGCGGAACCGTTAGTCCACGCTCCCCGCAGGCTCAGATCCAACCTGTCACCTTCATAGACGAGCCTGGCGCGGATGGAAGCCTCATCCGAGGCGTCGATATCCTCGCCGCGAACGTTTTCAAGCAGGCCGTCGCTTTCCCGGTAATAGCCGGACAGTCGGACGTACCAGTTGCTCTCCGCGATGGGAGTGGAGAAGCTCCCGGCCACCCGGCCGCTGGCCTTGTTTCCGTACGAGACTTTGACCATCCCTTCCGGTTCGCCGGCAGGCGCCCTGGTCACGATGTTTATGGCGCCGGCGATGGCGCCCTGTCCGAAGAGCGCCCCCTGTGGTCCCCGCAGCACCTCGATCCGCTCAGCATCAAAGAGATCCTGGTTGATGAATTCGTTGCCTCCCAACTGAACGCCATCCACGATGAAACTCGCTGCCGGCAAGCCGCCCTGCGCCGTGGAGATTCCGCGCATGGTGATGAAGGTCTCATTGGACCGGAAAGTCTCGCGGATAATCACGTTGGGCGTAAGGTCAACGACGTGGCGCAGCGACTCCACCCGGGAATTCTCAAGGTCGGCGGCGCTGAAGGCCGATAGGGACTCGGGAATGTCCTGCAGGTTCCTGGCCCGCTTGGTTGCAGTAACGACTACCTCTTCGATGACGTACTCGGCGTCGGAGTCTTGCGCATCAGCCACGCCGATGGACGCTGCAAGAAGCGTTGCGGGAAAAAGGTAAGTGAGTATTGCGGGTCTGAACATCAGAGTTCCTCCTATTCCACCATCAAGTGGATTCTGTACCCCGCGTCTCGCTAGCGAACGGACATTGGGAGATAGGATTACCGGTTGCAAAGGATTGCTCGTTTTGGGAATACCGATTACGCAGCCTTACTCATTTGAGTAGGCTCGTTGTTCCCTTGGAATCTGCCGCCACAGGTCTAAGCCCCAGTGACGCGCCTCAGCCCAACCTCAAGCGCTCAAGCCGAACCGGCAACCGACATCGGGCCGCACGCATCCGCAAGCGCCATCCATTGCCGCGGCCTTGCGACTTCTTTCAGTCCAGTACCAAACCGCCGGAAAGGTTGGTGATCGTGCCCGTCATATGGCCGGCCGCATCCGAGCACAGGAAGTTGGTCAGGCCCGCGCATTCCTCCGCCGTGCCCAGGCGGCCCAACGGCGCCCTCTCGGCCAGGTAGGCGCGGCGCTCCGGCCCGAGCCGGTCCAGCATGGGCGTGTCGATGGGACCTGGCGCGATGCAGTTGACCCGAATTCCGTCGTCCGCCCATTCGCGGGCGAGATAGCGGACAATTCCGATGATTCCGGCCTTGGCCGCGGTGTAAGCGGGACCGGACAGTTCGTTGCCGCCGTTGATCGCATTGGTGGAGGAATACATCAGCATCGCGCCGCGCGTTTGCTTGAGATAGGGATGTACCGCGCGGGCCAGCAGGAACGTGGAGGTCAGGTTCACGTCCACTACCTGCTCCCAATCGGTCAGCGAGACGTCCAACAGCGGTCCTTTGCCGGTGATTCCCACCGTGTGAACTACCCAGCGCGGCGGTCCAAGTTCCTCGACGCACCTGGCTACGGCCTGGGCCACCTGTTCTTCATCGGTTGCCTCGGCGGGCAGCGTCAGGCCGCCAGGCGCTTCCTGCCCAGGCAACACCATTGCACCGACTTGCAAGCCGCGGTTAATGAATCGCTCAACGACCGCCGAGCCGATGCCTCCCGCCGCGCCGGTAACCAGCGCACACTCGGATTTAGGCTTCATTTCCCGTAACTCGGTTGCAGGCCGATGAAAATAGTGCTTTCCGTCTCACGCATTGAGCGTCGCATTCCCCACCCCGGTGTGGAGCGTTGGAGCCAGGGATGGCGGAACCGAGCTCCATGGAGGGATTCATGCGTCCCCACACCGGGGTGGGGAATGCGACGCGCGCACCAGCGTGAGGAGTCGGTTCGGATCAGGCCGCCTTGGGAACCACAACGGCAGCCTGAATGCCGTCGAGCATGCTCCAGCGAAGCGACGCCGAAGCTCGCACGGTGGCGATCGCGCTCTCCTGCAGCGCATCGGTCGTAGCGTAGCGCTGGGTCAGTTCCAGACCCACGTGCGCGTGTTCCGTGTCGCCCTCGATGTGCACATGGAAGAACTCCATGTCATCCTCGCTATAGCCCATTTTGCGCATCGCCCTGACATAGGCCGGATACAGAGTGGGCAGCTGACCCTCCAGCGCCACCATGATGCCCGCGGCGGACTCCGCCAGGTGCCGAATGCTGGAGAGTTCCCATATCCAGGCGCGCATGGCCCGCGTAGTGGGCAGGATTTCGTCATGCAGATCCGCGTCTCTGACCTGCTCGCCCGGGATCCCGCTGGCCTCGGCGAACTTGATGAGCAAATCCGGGTGGCGCTTCTCGGGTGTCTCGGGCATTTCCTCGCCCAGCAGGTTCTCAAGCAGGTGCTGGCGGGCGTCAAGGTCCGGGAGGCGTGCATACAAAGCCGCGAACTGTTGCGGTATTTCGGCAATGTAGTAGTAGTGCTGGACCGCCCAGCGCCCGAGTTGCTCGCGAGAAAGCTTGCCCTGGGCCCAAAGGCGGCTGAACGGGTGCCCGCCGCCGTGACGCGGCTGGCGGGCTGCTTCCAGTGCAGAGAAAAAGGCTTGTTGTTGCAACATGAGAATCGGTTCTCCAGGTAATTCGCGCGGATAAGGAAAGCGTTGCGCGGTTTGCGGGAATGTTTCGGCTAGTGCATTTCCTCGCCGCCGGTTACGTTCAGCGAGTCGCCATTGATGTACACGGCCTGCTCAGAGCAAAGGAATGCCACCGCATTGGCCGTATCGGTGACCTTGCCCTCACGGCGCATTGGATTCCGCGCGCGCATGTTTTGCAGGTATTGCTCCAGGGTCAGACCGAAATGATTCGAGAAGTAATCGTTTTGAGTAGCGCCCAGCCCGGTCGTTACGTGGTTCGGGCAAACGGCGTTGACCGTGATGCCGTGCGGGCCCAGTTCCATGGCGCAGGTGCGTGTCAGGCCCACCAGGCCGTGCTTGGAGGCCGTATAGGCCGCCATGTGGGGGAAACTGGATTTGGCCGCCTGGCTTGCGATATTGATGACCCGCCCGCCTTCGCCCTGCTTGATCATTTGGCGAGCCGCGTGCTTGGTGCAGAGGAAGGGGCCCTTCAGATTCACGTCCAGCACCGCGTCCCACTTGTCCTCCGGCAATTCGGTGCAGGCGGCGATCAGGTAACCGATCCCGGCATTGTTGACCAGAATGTCGAGGCGGCCGAAGCGTTCGACGGCGCGGGCCACCGCTGATTCGACCTGTGATTCGTCACGAACATCCAGCGGCCAGGCATCGGCCTCGCCCCCCTGGTCACGTATCCCCTGAACAACGGCGTTCATGGAATCGGTGGCTCCGATGTGCTGGTCCGGCATGTGCTCGCTGGGCGACGTCCCCAGGTCGGTAACAAGCACGCTGCAGCCGCACTCCGCCAGCCGGTTGGCAATCCCCTCGCCCAGACCCCTGGGGCGGCCGGCACCCGTAACGAGCGCAACTTTGCCGCTCAAATCGTAATTTTTCATCGGCGGAATTTTAGCAGCAGGGGCTGGTACGCGCGAAGCGCCCTGGTTGAACCCGGGAACGAGGGCATCCTGCCCTCGTCGAGGGCGGGGACGCCCTCGCTCCCGGCGTGTGAGGGCATCCTTGCATCGCTCCCGGCGTGTTCCATGCAAGCGAGGGCATCCTTCCCTCGCCAAAGGCGAAGCGCCCAGGCTGAGAAATTCCGCTACCATTAGTGAACGAGTTTTCAAAACTGCCAATCATGTCGGTCCTGATAATCGGCGGCGGCATTGGTGGCTTGGCGGCGGCGGTGGCGCTCCGCCGTGCAGGCATCACCGCCCACGTCTTCGAGCGCGCGCCACAGATCAAAGAAGTCGGCGCTGCCCTTTCGATCTGGTCGCCCGCGGTGACGGCCCTGCGGCGCATGGGGCTGGAAGAAGAGGTCTTGTCGCTCGGTCCGAATATCCTTGAGTTGAATATCTTGTCTCCGAGGGGTCAGGTCATCTCGTCGACGAACATTGATGAGATTTCCCGAGCTTCCGGCGCCGCGTCCGTTATGGTGCATCGGGCTGACTTGCAACAGATTCTGCTACAAGCACTGCATGCGGAACAGGTTCATACGGAGAAGGAATGCATCGGCGTCATTCAGGATCAGCATGGCGCTACGGTTCGTTTTGCTGATGAGACAGAAGCGCGCGGAACGATCGTTGTCGGCGCGGATGGCATTCGCTCGGCGGTTGCCGCCTCTCTGTTTGGAGACGAGGGCCTGCGTTTTGCGGGCTACTACTGTTATCGAGCCATGGCCGCAACACCCGAAATTCCGTATCGTGAAATCATCTACATATTGTTTCCCGGCATGCAATTCGGCCTGTTTCCAAACGTCAGACCAGATGAGTCGTATTGGTTCTTGTGCCGAAACTCGCCGCCCGGCGCAGGCACTCCAGACGACAAATGCGACCACCCGGCGCTGTTACAGTCGATCGCCACCCTTCTCCCGGACAATATTGGCGACATGATCGCCAATACGGACGCCAGGAGCATCCTCATCGACGACGTATTCGACCGACCTGGGCGCAAGATATGGGGGCGTGGACGGGTCACCCTGCTCGGCGACGCTGCCCATCCGACAACCCCCACCTTCGGCCAGGGGGCCTGCATGGCGATCGAGGATGCCGTCGTTCTCGCCAATTGCCTCCAGCGGGGAAAAGACCCCATTGCCGCATTGCGAAACTACGAGAAGAGACGCCGCAGGCGTACAACGATGATTACCAATCTGTCATGGAGATATGGCAATTTTCTGCAATACGAGCGCCGCGCACTGGTGCTCGGGCGAAAGCTCTTGCTGGCAACGCCGTTTAGCCGATGGAATTTACGAAGAATACTGCGCCGCTCATTGACCTATGACCTGCCACAATTGAGCCGCTAGGCGGCAACGCCCTGATGTGTCTCAAGCGTAGTGGCGAAAGCCCATGACCCGGGATCGCGAGGGAATCTTCGCCCCGACTCGAGAGGGATTCGGCGCAAGTCATGCCGCAGCCTGCAAGAACACTTTGACGCAGTGTTCAACGACGGCCTTCCTCCAGCGTGGATCGTCCGGCAGGTGGTGCCGAAGCATTGCGGCGTCAACTGCCTCCCGCCTGGGCGTGCCGTACTCGCCGCGGATTTCCGCCCAATGTGATTCGATCACGGCCCTCAGGCCTTCGTTCAGCGGATAGGTGCCGAGTTCCAGCACGATCGAAGTCATTTCGCGGCCGGGCAAGGCCCGCTGGTACCCGTCGGCGCAATGTCCGCGAGTGTCGCGGAACTGCCCGGGCTCTGCGTCCCGCGGCGCGATCAGGTCCGATCCGAACAGCGTGCGCGCTCTCCCAAGCGCTGCCCCGCTGTGCATGCACACGATGGTGCCCACGCCAAAGGGCCCGGCGCCCGAGTGCAGATCGACAATCGTGACCCGCCGCGTCCGGCCGGCCTGTTCCCGGATTATTTCGAGCAGCGCGTGGTGCGCCCAGATCGGCTCCCGGCCGCCGAATCCGAACCCCTTCTCATGCTCGTACTGCCCTCCCATGAGAGCCTCAACGAAGCGCCGCTTGCCCAGCTGCTGCATCAGCTGCTCCATCCTCGAGTAGTCCTCGCCGGCCATAAGCTGAAAGTGCAGCCGCTCATAGTCCTGGTTGTGAACTTCAAGCGCATTGGCATCGGGGAAGTTGCGGCATAGATCCACCAGGTCTTCGGCGGTGCGGGTCATGCGCAAGGCGCCCAACGGGTTCACGCCATGAATCATCACTACGGCGGTGTCCGAAGGCAGGCCTTGGCAATATCCGCCGCGCATTAGCGCTACCTGGCACCCCGAACCCGCCATTAGTTCCACCCCGTGCACGCCTGAGGTCAGTACCAGCAGGCGGCCGGCCTGGTCGAATCCTTTACGAGCAACGTCCACCGTCAGCGGCACGCCCACGGAAGCCTGCAGGGGATGTGTAAGGCTGCTGAGCGAGAACCCGCTGTCGGTCGCAGCCTCGACGAACTCCGCACGCGCCTCCGCATACGAAGCATGGAAGCCCTCGTGGATGGTAAAGGCCATCAATTGCCTTCCAAATGACCGGATACGAGGTCAGCCGCCCTTTCGCCGATCATGATTGCCGTGGCATTGGTGTTCGCCCCCGGCAAGGTGGGCATGATGGACGCGTCGGCCACCCATAGGCCCTCCAGGCCCCGCACGCGCAAGCGGTGGTCCACGACCGCGTCTTCTCCGGATCCCATGCGACAGGTGCCCACCGGGTGATACATCGGGAAGGCCCCCCGGCGAACATATTGCTCCCAATCGGCATCCGAGCGGAGTTCCGTTTCGGGCTCCAGAAAGCCCGCAAACCAATCCCGCATGGCCTGCCTTTTCGTGATCCGCTGGGCGATACGGCAACCCTCAATCAACTGTTTCAGATCGTTCTCCTCGCCGAGCAACTGATGCTCGATCAAGGGTGGAGCCTTGGGGTCCGCGGCGCGCAATCGGACCCGCCCGCGTGACCCCGGGCGCATAACGCCTACGGCTACACCGAAGGTCTGTCCCCGATGCAGGCCCGGCGCCTGTTGATCGAAGTCGATCGTGAAGGGCGACATGATGATCTGCACGTTGGGCGCCGTAAGTTGCGGGAACGTGCGGACAAAAGCCTGGGCGTGTCCTACACCGCTACTGATGGGTCCGGCGCCCCTAAGGAGGTAGCGAATCGTGTGGCCGATGTTCCTTATCGGCCCCATGGCGCCGCCCAGCGAGCCCCGCTTGGCCTTGTATGCCAGCCGCACACCCGGATGTTCCTGGAGATTTTCTCCGACGCCGGGCAAGGCGTGGGTCACCGGAATACCCAGGCTCGCGATGGCATCGGGGTTGCCTATGCCGGACAGCATGAGAAGACGGGGTGTGCCGATGGCGCCGGCGCATAACACGACCCCGAGACGCGCCCTGGCTTGCCGACACCGGCCCCTCGACTCGTAGCGCACTCCGGTGGCGCGCCCTCCCTCCAGCACCAAACCGGTGACATGCGCGTGCACCTGCACGCTAAGCGAGGCAGGCTTGAATCCCCTGGACAGGTAGGCGCGCGACGCCGAGTGTCTTAAGCCTCGCTTTTGCGAAAATTGAACCATTCCTGCACCCTCGCGGCGGGTCCCGTTGAAGTCCTCGTTAGGGGGTATCCCGGCCTCTTGGCAAGCCTGAAGCCACGCACCCGTCAACGGCGAGTTGGCCCGGTTGGCCGAGACATGCTGCGGACCGCCTGTGCCACGCTGGGGGGCCGGGCCTGCTTCGTTGTGCTCCAGCCGCCGAAAATAGGGCAGCACGCTTTGGTAGTCCCAGCCGGGATTGCCCAGCGAGGCCCAGTGGTCGTAGTCCGAAGGATGGCCGCGCACGAACATCATCCCGTTGATCGCGCTGCCGCCTCCCAGGCACTTGCCTGCCGGCCATTGATCGGCGCGTCCGCCTCGTGAGGCGTCGCTCTCCACCGGGTACATCCAGTTGAAACGGGGATTGAAGATCGCCTTGCCGCTCGCGGCCGGAAGCCACACGTAGGGATGGCGCCCGGAACCACCCGCCTCCAATAACAGCACCGAACCGGCTGCCGCGAGCCTTGCGGCCAGTGCGCAGCCCGCCGACCCGCCGCCGATTACGATCCAGTCTGCGTGCATGGCCGGGCGGATTGGCTAATCGTCGATTACCTTGGGCCGGGGGTGGCGTTGCCACCGAAGCTGGAAAACATCGGGCCGCGCGTAGTGGCCCACTCCGTCAATCAGCCACTTGGCATCCTGGATACGTTCCAGATCTATCGTCGCGCACACGAGGGTTTCCTGCTCGAACACCGGACCTTCGATATACGCACCGTCCGGCCCGATGATGGAGCTTCCCCCGCGCATTTCCCAGCGCGCCGGGTTACCGCCGGGGTTCGGAAAGGCGTCCGGCAGCCTCGATCTACTCATGACCTCGCGGGCGACGACCACGAAACAGCCGTTCTCGTGTGCCAGTTGCCGGCAGGAGGCGTCGATGATGGGATCGAGAAAGCGGTGTCCGGGCCAGGCTGCAGCATGAATCTGGACTCCATGGTCATTCAGAAGGTAGCGCGCCGGGGCCATCTGATGTTCGAAGCAGATCAGCCCGCTTACCCGTGCAACGCACAGGTCATGCGCCAGGAGGTCGGCGCCGTCGCCCCAGCCGTGAACCAGGCGTTCGGTGGCCGTGGGCACCAGCTTGCGATGGTGTCCCAACAGCTCGCCTTGTGCATTGATGAACAATTGAACGTTATAGATGCTGCCGCCGGATCGTTCGTTGGCGCCCATGACCACGCCAATCTGGTGCTTGGCCGCGGCAGCGCACAAGGTGTCGATTTCCGGTCCGGGAATTTCCACCGCGCTGCGCTGGAAAGCGCGCCGGCAGGCGGCGAATTCCGGCGAACTGATCGGCAGGCTGGCCCAGTAGGGATAGCCGCTCAGCCAGGTTTCCGGGAAGACCAGCAATTGAACGCCCTGCTGCGCCGCTTTCGCTATGGTTTCCACCGCGCGTGCGGTGGCTGCAGGCAGGTCGTGGTAAGCAGGTGCGATCTGAGCGGCAGCCACCCGCAGCTGTGCGCCTTTGTCCGGAGAATCAGGCGTTGACATCAATCACAACTCGGCCGGTGATCCGGCCGTCAAGAATCTCATTCGCCAGCTGCGGAAGGTCGGACATGGGTTCGACCCGGTAGATCTCGGCCAGTTGCTCCGTATCGACCAAGTCGGCAAGGGCAGTCCAGGCTCGCTGGCGGCGTTCCTGCGTAGCCATTACCGAATCGATACCGCGCAGGGTAACGCCGCGCAGGATGAACGGCATGACCGTGGTGGGCAGCCGGAATCCACCCGCCAGGCCCACTGCCGCCACCAGTCCGCCACGGCGGGTCTGCGCCAGCGCCGTGGCCAGGGAGGTTCCGCCAACGGAATCCACCACCGCTGCCCAGATCTCCGATTCCAGCGGCCGGGACTCGCGGGCCAACTCCTCGCGGGCGATGGTCTCCGACGCTCCCAGGGCGCGTAAGAACGCAGAGCCGTCCGGCTTGCCGGTCACCCCGGTCACCCGGAACCCCAGGCCGGTAAGCAACATTACGGATACGGCCCCTACGCCGCCGGTCGCGCCGGTAACCAGGGCAGGCCCTCGATCAGGCGTAACGCCGGCGTCCTGAATGGCCAGCACGCTCAGCATGGCGGTATATCCCGCCGTTCCCAGCGCCATGGCCTGCTCGCATGAGAACGCGCCGGGTACCGGCACCAGCCAATCGCCTTTCAGACGCTGCTGCTGTGCATAGCCGCCCCAGTATTTTTCCGACAATTGGTAGCCGTTGACCAGCACCCGGTCGCCCGGCTTGTACCTTGCATCCCGGGAATCGCGCACTACACCCGCCAGGTCGATGCCGCACACCATCGGCAGCCGGCGGCAGATCTTGCCGCGCCCGCTTACTGCCAGGCCGTCCTTGTAATTGAGCGTGGAATGGCTGATCTCCACCAGGACATCTTCATCCGGAAGGTCGCTGGCGGTCAGAGTTTCCAACCGGCCGGTGGTCTTCCCGTCTCTTTCCCTCGCCACGATGGCGTTTAACCTGTCGCTCAAGTGTCTGCTCCCATTCCTGACCGTTGCCGCCGTCACGATGCCGCGATTCGGCGTGCGAATCAAGAGTAGCGGCGCAAGTGCTCGGCCTTCAGGACGTGTTTCCTGATTTTGCCGCTGTCCTCGCGGGGCAAGTCGGGGCGAAAACAAATCTCGCGCGGAATCTTGAATCGAGCCAGACGGGACGAGAGGAACTGGCGTACCGCAGCCGCATCCACGGCTGCGGCGGTTTCGTCGAGTTGCAGGATCGCCACCAGGCGCTCGCCGAAATCCGCGTCGGGCACGCCGAACACGGCACAATCTTGAATCCCCGGACAGGACATCAGCGCCACTTCCACCTCGCCGGGGTAGATGTTCACGCCGCCGGAAATCACCATGTCGGTGGTGCGCCCGGTAACGTACAGGTACCCGTCGTGCGTGAGGTAGCCCAGGTCACCGGTGGCCAGATACTCACCGCGGAGCAACTGCCGGGTCTCCGCTTCCGCACGGTGATAACTGACATACGGAGTAAGCGAGCTACGAGCGCAGATTTCACCGATCTCATCGGGTGCGGCCGACCTTCCGTTCTGTCCAAAGACCTTGAGGTCGATGCCTTCCGCCGCCTTGCCCACGCTGCCGGGACGTTCCAGCCATTGCCTGCTGTCGCAGGTGGTCAGGATGCCGGTTTCGGTAAGACCGTAGTACTCAAAAATAATCTCGCCCCACCAGTCGAGCATACGCCGCTTGAGCTCTTCAGGACAGGGCGCCGCGCCGTGCGTTACGTGCCGGAGACTTGAGATATCAAAGCGCTTACGGGTGCTTTCCGGCAACGCAAGCAGGCGCGAGAACATCGTCGGTGTCATGTACAAGTGGGTGATCCGGTTGGCGGCTACAAGCCGTAAGAGCTCTTCGGCGTCGAAGCGCGGCTGCAGCAGCAGCAGGCCGCCGGCACGCAACACCAACATGGAATAGGCGTTCGGCGCCGAATGGTAAAGGGGACCGGTAAGCACGGCTCGCACGCCATCACCGGACAGCCCCCAGGCCTGGGCACTGCGCTTGGCCGCGTGCGCGATTGCCTCCGGGGGCGCGGCTGCCCTTGATACGCCCTTGGGACGGCCGGTGCTGCCGGACGTATAGAACATCGTGCTGCCGGGTCTGGCGGGCTCGTCCGTCCATTCGGGGTATTGATCAATCCAATCCGCCCAAATCGGAACTCCTCTCGGAGACGCAGACTCCGGCAGGCCATACGCCTTGCGAATCACATCGGGTGTTGGGATAGACACCAATTTCGCTGAACTGCAGGCCCCGAGGAGCTCTTCGCCCAGCAAGCCCGAGTGCGCAACAACAACGCCTGCGCCGCTGTGCTCCAGGACCCCGGCAATTTCTGCGGGGGTGAGATGCCAATTGAGCGGCACATTGACGGCCCCCAGCATAGCCGTGGCGCGGGTGGCCTCGAAGTAGGGGAAATCGTTCCACATCAATAGCGCTACGCGGTCGCCGGCCCGCACGCCCAGATCGCTCAGCGCGCTGGCCGCCCGCCGTGAGCGGGCATCCAGTTCCGCGTGGGACATGCTGCGCTTGCCGCGCACGAGCGCCACGCTTTGCGGTTTGGTATTCACAGCTTCGCCGCTACGCTGACGTTCCGGGACCGATGGAGCGAGGGCGTCCCGCCCTCGACGAGGGCGGGACGCCCTCGCTCCCGGAGTTCTTGTTCGATCCAGGCCATCACTCGCCCAGGAAGCCGCAAAAGCGTCCGTTGGGATCGCGATCGGCGCGCAGGTCCTCAAGCCGGCGCCAGGCCTCGGGGGAAAAGCACCGCTTGATTCGAGGCCGCCCGCCGCGTACGTCCACCTCGTTGATGTAGTGACCTAGGCTCAAGGGCGCCAGGGCCGCGGAACTGTCAGTGAGCCACTGCAGCACTTTGCCGTCCAATTCCTCGTCCTGCCATGCCGCATAGCGGCCCATCCAGACCGGCGCCATCAGCGAACAGGCGGCGTCTTCGGCCAGGCGCGGCGGGTTCTTGAATAGGACCACGCAGTGGCTGTTGCGCGCCGGCGCTGAAACGAACGCTTCCGCCAGGGCCGCCACGGCCTCCGCCGGCCGGTCGCTCCAGTCGCTGTCAACCAGATAGCGCCCATAGCCGAATTGCGTTGTGTAATCGATGCTGCCGAGCTGCAGCCGGTCCATGCTTGTAGCCTGATGCGGCACGCTGAACAGCGCCTCCCCGATGAGCGGATGCTCATGAAGCGGCGCCAGCGTTGTGCGAGCTTCTTGTGGACTGTTCGCGAAGCAAACCGCGCGCAGTGCGCAAATGCGCTCGGGTGGGCCCGACTCGGCCGGAGAACCGGGATCACCCGCTAGCATCATCATCAATTCAGTGTTGGGTAGGCCATCGGCTGCCAGCCCGGCCACCAGGGCAGCGATCTCGCCTGCCCGTTCCAGCGGGAACAGGTAGACGCTCTCGGTGATTGCGCCAGGCAGTGGATCAGCCTTGAGGTAATAGCGCGTAACTACAGCGGGGAATCCATTTCCTGCCCCGCGCAACGCCCAGAAAAGGTCGGGGTCCGCCTTGCGGTCGATCCGGCGCGCCCGCCCGCCGGCGTCCACCACGTCTGCGGCCTCCACCCGAAAACAGGCCATGCCGCCCCATGTGTCGCCGTTGACGCCAAAGCCGCCGCCCAGCAGATAGCCGCCCATCGGCACCGTTGCGCAATGCGCTACGGGGAATGCCAGTCCTTCGCGAGACAAGGCCAGCGCCAGCTCCCGGCTCCACAGCGCCGGACCCACGGCAACCTGTCCGGCCGCGGCATCCAGGGCAACCTCCGCCAGCATGCCCAGGTCCAGCGTCAGCGCACCTTCGCGCAAGGTTGCGCCCCACAGATGATGGCCCCCGGATTTGACCGCCACCTCCAGTCCCCGGCGCTTTGCATAGGCGATCACATCCGGCACGTCATCTGCACGAGATACCCGCACGATGGCCGCGGGACGCCGGTCGGGTTTGCGCGCCTGCCAGATCATGGCCTGCCGCCAGGTCTCGTATTCCGGCTGATCCGGGGTGACCAGGCGTGCACTTGCCGGTAGCGTCCCGGCGCCTGCCCGGCCAGGCAGCAGCAGGCCGGCGGAGCCTGCCAGCGAGGCGGCAAGAAACCGGCGTCGATCGAATGATTTCTTCATGATGCTGCGGTTATCCTAGCCACGCTTGCTTTGTTGCAGCATGTTTCACACCTCCTGTATTGCAACCATTAACATGTTGAAAAGATAGAAGTATTGTGGCCGCATGGTTTCATGCTGTATCATGCGGTGGTATGCCGTCCCAGTCAAAGAGTAACATTGGAGGTGACACTCTAGGTTCGAGGTTCCCCTTAAGCGCGGCCTTCGTGCGCACTATCAAGCGTCCCGGCGCTTACGGCGACGGGCGGGGCGGTCATGGTCTGATTCTACGCGTTAAGCCTCGAAAAGCGGGCGGAGTCTCCAAGAATTGGGTACAGAGACTACGTATTCACGGCAAGCCCGTCAACATTGGCTTGGGGACCTATCCGCTGGTATCTCTGGCCGAAGCGCGGGGCGAGGCGCTAGTCAACCGGCGTGCTGTCGCCAAGGGCGAGGACCCGCGCATGATACCGGCGAAGGTTCCCACGTTTGCGGAAGCTGCTGAGCAGCTCATCGCGCTGCGCGAGCTGTCCTGGAAAAACGGTCCGCTTGAAGCACGCATCTGGCGTTCCAGCTTGCGGAACTATGTGTTCCCCTCGCTTGGCTCAAAGCCCGTAACGGAGATTACTGCTGCTGATTTGCTTGCCGTGCTGACCCCAATTTGGGCCACAAAGCAGGAGTCAGCCCGCCGTGTGCGCCAACGGATCGGCGGGGTTATGCGCTGGTGCATTGCCCAGGGCCACCGGAAGGACAACCCCGCAGGTGATGCAATCGGCAATGTCTTGCCGCGTCACAAGGGTCCGCGGCAGCACCACCCGGCACTCGCCTACACCGAAGTCGGCAAGGCGCTGCGCACAGTCCGGGCCAGCGGCGCCTACAAGGCCACAATCCTCTGTTTTGAGTTTCTCGTTCTCTGCGGGGTACGCAGTAGCGAGGCGCGCCACGCGCGCTGGGACGAGATCGATTTTGGGACGAAGACCTGGACAATCCCAGGTGAGCGAATGAAGTCGGGACGGACGCATCGGGTCCCCCTACCTACTCAGGCAATAGCCGTGCTTGAGAAAGCGGCAGAGTTAAGGGATCGCAGCGGCCTCCTATTTCCCAGCCTGACCGGAAAGGCATTGGGAAATATGACGTTGGCGGCGATGATTAGGAAACTCGGTATACCTGCTGTACCACACGGTTTTCGGGCGACTCTGAGAGTTTTTGCATCAGAGCGAACAGATGCGCCAAGAGCGGTGATGGAAGCTGCACTCGCGCACCGCCTAGGCGATCTTGCCGAACAAGCCTACGCGCGGAGCGACTTGTTCGAGAAACGCCAAAAACTCATGCAGGATTGGGCCAACTATATAGACAGCACCTAATTACGCTCTTGTGTGTCAATGGGCATCGAGGAGACCCACGCCAAGGCGATGGCGGTATTTCTGTTGGCCGCGCGCAGCCAGTTCTTCTTTGACGGCAACAAGCGCATCGGACGCCTGATGTTGAATGGCATCCTGCTGAGTGCCGGGCACGATGCGATCTCGATACCGTTTCCGCGTCAACGCGAATTTGACGAGGCCATGCTGCGTTTCTACGAAACGGGCGACGGCCAGGAAATGATCCTGTTCCTGGCGTCGTGTTCGCTCGATCAGGACTTGCGTTGGGAAGTCTTTCCAGGGGATGCCCTCAATGGTGGGATGGGCGGGCAACCGGACGCCACATAGGAAACCGGGTTGATCCGTTCTTGTTACAAAACAAAGTCTTCGGAAAAGAGGGCAGGGCCGCGATGGTTGGCTCGCATGCAACCTTTGCCCCGGAAGCGAAGGTGCAAGTGATACGCGATTTCAGCGACAAGAGAAATGCTGTTTGAGAATTTATATATTGCTGAATTGATCAACCTGCAGTTGCGCTTTGCAACGGCACGTCACTTAGCCTGAAGTTCCCCTCGATTTAACCGTCCGGATTGATTTAAGTGATTGACTCGGTGGGGAATAGTGTGTTCGAGTGCCGCGCATGTATTCCCATGTATAGTGATCTGATAGTATTGCAGTGTAGAGATTCATGAACTATCATCGTTCCCATGTATATCGAAAAGGTCCCCAACCGCAAATCGCCTCCCGCTATTCTCTTGCGCGAGGGCTGGCGCGAAAACGGCAAAGTCAAGAAACGCACCTTGGCCAACCTCACCAAGTGGCCCCCGCAGAAAATCGATGCCCTGCGGCGGGTGCTGAGGAACGAGCCCCTGGTAGGGCGCGAGGAGGCCTTCGACATCGTGCGCTCCAAACCCCACGGTCATGTCGCCGCCGTGCTCGGCACGTTGCGCAAGCTGCGAGTGGAGCGCGCGATCGCCGGTGCGGACTCGCCCGAGCGCCGACGCGTGCTGGCGATGATCGTCGCCCGAATCCTGGACCCCGGCTCGAAACTGGCCACCGCCCGGGGCTTGGCCGAGGCGACCGCGCGCGACTCGCTCGCCGAGACGCTGGCACTTGGGGAGATCGACGAGGACGACCTCTACGCCGCCATGGACTGGCTCATCGAGCGCCAGCACGCCATCGAGCGGCGCTTGGCCAAGCGCCATCTCAAGGACGGCGCCCTGGTGTTCTACGACCTGACGTCGGTCCACATGGAAGGGCGCCGCTGCCCGCTGGCCAAGCGCGGGTATTCCCGCGACGGGCGGCGCGGCAAGGTGCAGATCGAGTTCGGGCTGTTGTGCGACGCCGAGGGCCGGCCGGTGGCGGTGGAGGTGTTCGCCGGCAACACCGCGGATCCGGCCACCGTGGGCGCGCAGGTCGACAAGCTCAGGCACCGCTTCGGGTTCTCCAGGGTGGTGTTGGTGGGCGACCGCGGGATGTTGACCGAGGCGCGCATTCGCGAGGACGTGAAGCCGGCGGGGCTGGACTGGATTAGCGCGTTGCGGGGTCCGGCGGTGCGCTCGCTGGTGGAATCCGGCGCCGTGCAGCTCTCGCTGTTTGATGAGACCGACCTGGTGGAGATCCGAAGCGATACCTATCCGGGCGAGCGCCTCATGGTGTGCCGCAATCCGCTGCTGGCCGAGGCGCGGGCGCGCAAGCGAGACGAACTGCTCCAAGCCACCGAGGCGTTGCTCGATCCCATCGTCGCGGCCACGCGGCGCGACAAGTGGCGCCTGAAGGGTGCGGACAAGATCGGCGTGCGGGTGGGCAAGGTCGTCGGCCAATACAAGATGGCCAAGCACTTCGATCTGGATATCCAGGACGACGCGTTCGGCTATCGGCGAAAGCCTGAGTCCATCGCCGCCGAGGCGGTGCTGGACGGCTTGTACGTCGTGCGCACCAGCCTGGCGAAGACGCAACTCGACGCCGAGGGCGCCGTGCGCGCCTACAAGCGCCTGAGCGCGGTCGAGCGCGCCTTCCGAAGCCTCAAGACCGTGGACCTGAAGGTTCGACCGGTCTTCCACCACGCCGCGAACCGGGTGCGCGCGCACGTGTTTCTGTGCATGCTGGCCTACTACGTGGAATGGCACCTGCGCGAGCGGCTCAAGCCGCTGCTGTTCGACGACGACGATCCGGCCGCCGCCGAGGCGGCGCGCGCGTCCGTCGTGGCGCCTGCGAAGGTCTCCGAAGCGGCCAGGGAAAAAGCCCGCAGCAAACGCACCGCGAACGGTCTGCCGGTGCACAGCTTCCGCACCCTGCTCGGCGACCTGGCGACGATCGCCAAGAACCGCGTCGTCCCCCAAGTGCCCGGCGCCGAGCCGTTCGAGGTCCTCACCCGGCCCACCGCGCTACAGCGCGAAGCCTTCAAACTGCTCGGCGTGCGGCTCGAACGTTCCCAGTAGCGACACACCGTATCTCTCGATTTGTCCCGAAAATCAACGAGTTCAATGCGGCACACTCTGGAAGTTCAGCTTAGAAGGTCGGGCACTACCCGGCCGGACTCGCATGATGTGCAGGGGACGCCGCGGATAGAGGGCGGCACAGAGTCTTTTCCAAAACTTAAATGAGTCTGAACTTGGGGCGGTTGCGATTCGTCTGCAGGCCTGTGTCGTTCCCGTTCATGCATCAGTTTTGTTGGCCGGCTTTGCCGACGCTGGGGTGTAAGGATACTGGATAGTTAGCGGGCGGTGTGTTCAGGCGCGCGCCGGGCTGGCTGGCGAGCGGCGCCTGCGGATCGCGCCGCGGAAAAGCCCGCGGCAAGCTTTTCCTGGCGTTGGCTATTGCGCCTGCGGCAGGCCTTGGTGGTCCCGCCTTGCTTTTCCCCGCCGGACCGATTGGCGGGAAGCCGGGCGGCTTCTCGGGCTACGTTTCGAGGTGCTGCCGTTGGGGTTTCAAGCTTGTTTGCGCTGCGGGCAGAGGATCCGGTTGAACAGTTGCCGGCGGGCTTTTTGGAGCCGGTCGGCGGCTTCCTTGTCGCTTTGCTGGCAGGCGATTTTGTCCAGCGACTGGAAGTTCAGGCCGGGCTTCAGGTAGGCCTGAGCGCTCGGCAAGGACTTGAGTTTTTCGTAGGGCGTCATGAGCGATGCGTAAGGGTAGCGTTTGCGTTGTTTCCCTTTGCGGTCCTCGAACGTTTCGGGGAACAGGCAGGGGCGGTGGTAGTTGAGGTACGGGTTGAGGTGCTCGCGGTTGAACTCGTTGATCGCCGGCGCCCAGCGCTGGGCGATGTGGAGATGGCCGAAGTGCTTGCGTATGACATGGCCGTTCTTGCATTCAGCCAGGGCATTGTCGTTGCTTTGCCGGGGGCGCGACCGGGTGAACTCGGCGCGCAGTTTGTCCAGCAGGGCGGCGACCTGCCGGTTGACGAACTCCGAGCCGTTGTCGGAGTGGAACCCTAAAACGGCGAAGGGGTAGGCTTCGAGCAACGGCTCCAAGGCGGGGATGAGGTAGCGC
Organism: Candidatus Foliamicus sp.; assembly: GCA_965261845.1. Lineage (GTDB taxonomy): Bacteria > Pseudomonadota > Gammaproteobacteria > Steroidobacterales > Foliamicaceae > Foliamicus. The sequence continues at coordinate 268,834 of OZ253475.1, forward strand.
TCGCTGATCTTCTCGACGCTGGCGATGGCCTGCATCTGGGTGACTTCATCGACCGTGTTGATGGGATAGACCCCTTTGTGGCCGTCGAAGTCGCCCTGGTGGACGGTGTCGACGCGGAGGAAGCCGGGGCGGCCTTCGGGCCGCGGGGCGCGCCGTTCGCCGATGGCGACGCTTCGAGGGCGGGTCTTGTGGACCGTCAGACGGCAGCGGCGGTAGCCAGCGGACTTCCTCAAGTTGTACAAGTGCGACACCGAGATCCCGGCCAGCCGTTGGTACTCCCGCTGCCCAAACACCTCGCAGGCGCGTTCGCAGAGCTTTTTCATCGTCAGGCCGTTGGGCGTGCCGTGGCGCTCGTCCATGGCCGCGAGCCGGCGAATGTCTTCGGGCGTGTACCGCCGGCGAAAGCCCTTCACCGCGCGTTGCCGGCGCGCCAAGCGCCCGGTGTCCCGGTATTGCTTGACCAGGCGGGTGACCTGCTGGCGCGAGTAGCCGCTGACCTTGACCAGATAGCGGATGACCACCCCCTTGTCCGGCTTGCGCAGCTCAAGGTAGCGAAATTGAATCAGGGTCTTTCGAATCCACCCGTAGCGCGCGTCCTTGTCGCTGGCGACCTCGAAGGCCACCCGCTGAGCGCCGCCGAGAAACGCGCGCAATTGATCCACCGTGGCCAGTTCGTTGGCGTTCATGATCGTTCTCATCCTCCCATCATGAACGGACACACAGGCTACTTCAGACTCATTTCATGTTGGAAACACGTCCCGCGTTCAGACTCATTTCATGTTGGAGAGTACGATGCCGCCTCAATCAGCGCTTCTTGCCTTATACTCTCGGTAATTTTAGTTATCAAGAGTGTCAAAAGTGTCAAAAATGCAGGATGGCATGAAAACTTTGAACAACGGCGCGGCCGCCAGGCGCGCGCGGTTAACTTGGCATGATAAAAGCCCATAGCCCGGAGCCACACCTCACGCACCGACCCTGTAACGAGTCCCCGCCAGCCACGCGCTGGCGCGGGGCCGGATCCGCCGGCGTGGCTGGCTTGATCGGCCTGCCGATCCCGTCCGCGGCCTTCCCGGGCGGCGGCCGGTTTTGCTGTGTCCGGGTAACGGGCGGGCGGCTCAGCGGGGCCGCTTCGGCGGCGAAACTGGGTCCCGGGCGGTGTTTTTCTCCACTCGGGCTACGCCCTCGCTCCGAAAAGCACCGCCCGAACCCCACCGGGTGCTATGCAGCGCTCCAACTCAGGAGAGAAATCACCGCCTGACAGGTGTTGCACTTCGGAGTGGAAGTGGCGAAACATAATAGTAAGTTGATACTAAGGCATAACGACATAGTCCCAGGCTGGCTGTCCATTAACTGCAACGATATTTGTGGTTAATCTGCAGTCAAACCGTCAGGCAGGAAATATAGCTACCAAAGGAACTGATAATGAAATTCACATTGTCATCTTCAATAATCTTTCTTATTTTAATCCTCGCAGCTTTCAGTGCCCGGTGGCGGTGGTGGGTCGCTGCACGGCGTCCGCACCACGGTTCGAAGATGACACTGTTCATTGGCTTGGCATTCCTGGCGGTCTTGGCCTGGTTCAGCATCGGCACCATGCCCGCTCAGGCGCAGTCGGTCACGCTCGTCTCCAACATTGAGCAGGCGACTGCTCGTTATACAGCTTCTCCTGTCGGGTGGTTCTCAGCGAGCAACGACCGCAATTGGGTCCAAGCTCAATCCTTCACCACCGGCTCGAATGCGCGCGGGTACAGAATTACCTCCATGACGATAGAAGTCTACAAAGGGGATCCCGATGCGGCACTGGCTATAGGCATCTATACGGATTCGTTGGGGGAACCCGGCGAAGAACTGTACCGCCTCAGAGGAAGCGTCAATGGCACCGGCGTCATCAAATTCTACGCCCCTCGTGGTGCCGATCTGGACGCAGACACAGATTATTTTCTGGTGCTGATCAACGATGACGGTCAGCATCACTACTTCGTCGCGGATGGAACTGATTCCGACCAGGAGGACGCCATTCCCGCTCTCGGATTCAGCATCGGCAATTCTCGTCTGGAGAAATGGGTATCGGAGAGCGATCCATCGTTCGGTTGGGAGGAAGTTCCAGAAGCACTCAAGATGGCCGCTAATGGTTTCCCAGTCGTGACGGAGGATACCATCGAAACCGAGAGTGACGAGTTGACGAGTCACTTCCAAGACACACCCGAGGCCCATGATGGGCAGAGCTCGTTCAAGTTTGCGCTTCATTTTAACCAGGAAGTTGATGTTGGCTACACGGATATGCGGAACCATGTACTGCAGATCAGCGGGGGCATAGTGGAGAATGTGCGGCGTTTGGAGCCACCAAGCAACCAGAGTTGGGAGTACAGGATGCGTCCGAATTCTGACACGGATATGACCATTGTGCTCCCGGTAACTAGTGATTGCGCTGCGGTGGGGGCAGTGTGCACGGAGGATAGCAAGCAGCTGTTAAACGGATTGACCGCGACCGTGTCCGGTCCTGGTTCGGGCACGGTGCCGACAGCCACGGTGCTGACAGGATGGTTCGAGAACGTTCCTGAAAGCCATGATGGCGTGACCCCGTTCACCGTCGAGCTGAACTTCAGCGAGGACATTACAGGGCTGAGCTACAAGACCGTGCGCGATTCGCTGTTCACGGTGACGGGCGGGCAGGTGACCGGTGCGCGGCGCCTTAACCCCCCGAGCAACCAGAGCTGGGCAGTCACGCTTGAGCCGACGGGGGAAAGCGCCGTCGAGATCAGCCTGCCCGTGCGGGCCTGTGTAGAGACCAACGCGGTGTGCATCGATGGCGAGCCGCTCGCGGCGGCGGCCTCGGCGACGGTGCCGGGCACGTCGTTCACGGGAACCTTCGGTGTGTCGCCCGCGGAGCATAACGGAGTCACGCCGTTCAAGGTCCATTTTCATCTGAGCACGGAGCCTCAGGGCTTGAGCTACAAGACCGTGCGCGACTCGCTGTTCACGGTGACGGGCGGGCAGGTGACCGGTGCGCGGCGCCTTAACCCCCCGAGCAACCAGAGCTGGGAGATGACCGTGGATCCGGCCGGTGCCGCCGACGTGACTATGACAGTACGGGCGACGACCGCGTGCGACACGGCGCCGGGGGTCTGCACCACTGGTGGGCAGAAACTACCGGGCGGCGAGCAACTCACGGTCTTATGGCCGGCGGCGCTCTCGGTGGAGGACGCTGAGGTGGAAGAGGCCGAGAACGCCGAGCTGGTCTTCACGGTGACGCTGAACAAGGCCCGCTTCGCGACGACCACGGTACACTATGCGACTTCGGACGGTAGCGCGGCTGCGGAGTTGGACTACACCGCGCAATCGGGGACCCTGACCTTCGGGCCGCGAGTGACGCGCCAGACCATCACGGTACCGGTCCTGGACGATATGGTCGACGAAGACCGCGAGACCCTGACTCTGACGCTCTCGAGGCCGAGTGAGAACGTGCGTCTCGCGGACGCGATCGCCACCGGGACCATCACGAACTCGGATCCGTTACAGCAAGCCTGGCTCGCGCGCTTCGGCCGGACGGTGAGCACCCACGTGATGGACGCGGTGGGTGAGCGGCTGCGGGCCCCGCCAGAGCAGGCGTCGCATGTGACCGTGGGCGGTTACCGGCTGCCGCTGGAGAAGCGTGCGCCGGGCGACGCCGACTCGGAAGCGGACCCGCTGACCGACCTGGTGACGGGGCTGGCCGGGCTGGAGCCCAGCAGTGCGGACGCGGACCTGTGGCTGGATCCACGGCTGGGGCAACCCAGGAGGGCTGGACTGCCCGCGGTGCGGCTGCGAGACGTCTTGCTGCGCAGTTCCTTCCGGCTGACGCTGGGTGCCACGGACTCAGCGGGGAGTAGCCCGCACCTGACGGCCTGGGGCCGGGTAGCCGGCACGCAGTTTGACGGCCGCGACGGGCGGCTGACCCTGGACGGGGACGTGCTCACGGGCACGACGGGCGTGGATGGCACGTGGGACCGGTGGCTGGCCGGGGTCGCGGTGTCTCACAGCCGGGGCGACGGGTCGTTTGCCATGGCCGAGACGCCGACCGGCCGGGGCGAGATCGACCAGACCCTGACGAGTCTCCATCCCTACCTGCGTTATGCGGTCACCGATCGCCTGGACGTGTGGGGGCTGCTGGGCTACGGGTGGGGTGACCTGACCCTAAAGCCGGCCAATGCCCCGTCCTTGGAGACGGACACGACGTTCCTCATGGGGTCCATCGGGAGCCGGGGTATCCTGCTTCCGGCCACGGAGACCGGGGGCTTCGAGTTGGCCACGCGCACGGACGCCATGTTCACGCGGACGACCTCGGACGCGGTGGCCTCCTCTGCCGCAAACGGCGGCAATATGGCCGGGGCGGACGGAGACGCGCACCGGGTGCGGTTGATCCTGGAAGGTTCACGGGAGGTGACCTGGGCTTCGGGCCGGCGTCTCACCCCGTCAATGGAGATCGGGCTGCGGCATGACTGGGGGGACGCAGAAACTGGATTCGGCGCCGAAGTGGGCGGCCGGATACGGTACACGGACCCGCGCTTGGGCCTGACTGTTGAAGGGGCCGTCCGGGGCTTGCTGGCGCACGAAGACAGCGACTACGACGAATGGGGGTTCAGCGGTTCGATCGACTATGCCCCGGGTAAAGACGGGCTCGGGTTGTTGGTGAGGCTCGGTTCGGCCTGGGGCGTGACCGAAAGCGGCGTACAGTCGCTGTGGAACCAGCAGGGTGCCTCGGGGCTGGCGAGAAACGCGGCATTCGACGCGGCGCAACGCTACCAGATCGAGTTGCAATACGGGCTTAACGGGCTCAATGGCCATGCGCGGTGGGCGCCCTACATCGGTATGGAGTCCGGCGAGGGATCGAGCCAGATGCTTCGCCTGGGTGTGACGCTGGCCTCGGGAGACCGCTTAGACATGGGACTTGAGCTAGGGCAGCGCCAGATTGGTGCGGACGCGGATCTGGAGCGCGCCATACAGCTTCGCGGTACGCTGCGCTGGTAGGTGCGAGAAGGAGGTGGGCCGAGGGTAGCGCCAGGACGGCCCAGCGATGTGTCAAGCCCCCTGAGTATGTACCAGGTGTTGAGGATAGGAAGAATAACCACTCTTTTTCCTCTTTCAGAAAGTAAGCGGTCAAACCAGGCCGTTCACGCAATGACCCCTATGGAGGAGGCGGATCGTGGGCTCGGTAGAGGTCAGAGTGTCAATCGGCATTGAATATTGACCCACTATCGGCGTCCAAAATTGACCCACCCGAACAGGCTTCTGGGGGGGCAGCGTTGGAGTCTTGAGAAGCAGACTTATCCATGCCTTGTGCACGGACCCGCGTGCCTTAAACACAATGGCGGGGCGGTGTACAAGGGGTGGATAAGTCTGGCCGGACCATCGTGATGGTGGCCGGGCCCATCCGGATGGGCCGTGGATGGTGCTTTGCCGATCAGGAACGGTTCCTGAACCGCCAACTCTCGTTGCCCGTCTCGATGATGTCGCAATGATGGGTGAGACGGTCGAGCAGGGCCGTGGTCATTTTCGCGTCGCCGAACACACTGGGCCATTCCCCGAAGGCAAGATTCGTAGTCACCGCGATGGATGTGCGTTCATAGAGCTTGCTGATGAGATGGAACAGCAGCTGGCCGCCGGCCTGGGCGAAGGGCAGGTAGCCGAGCTCGTCGAGGATAAGCAAATCACGTCGGCCCAGTTGGTTGGCGGTCCGGCCCTGGCGGCCGTCGCGCGCCTCGGCATCGAGGTGATTGACCAGGTCCACGACGTTGTAGCAGCGTGCCCGGGCGCCGTTGCGGATGCAGGCGCGCGCGATGGCCACGCTCAGATGCGTCTTGCCGCTGCCCGTGCCGCCGACCAGCACGAGGTTGCGTTTGTCTTCCAGGAACGCGCCGGTGGCCAGGTCCCGCACCAGCAGTTCGTTGACCGGGCTTGAGGCGAAGTCAAAGTCGGCCAGCTCCTTGATCGTCGGCAGCTTGGCGATGGTCATCTGGTACTTGATCGAACGCGCCTTCTTGTCGGCGATCTCCGCCTTGAGCAACTCGCCGATGACGCGCTGGACCGGGTGACCGCGCTTGATCGCCGCGGCCACGATCTCGTCGAACGCCCCGCGCATGCCCGACAAACGCAGCGCGCGCATCATGTCCAGCACCTCATGCCGCTCCACGGCGCACCTCCATCAAGCCCTCGTAACGAGCGCAGTCGGCCGTCGGCTCCAGGCGCAACCGCAGAGCCGCCGCTGTCGGGATCGGCGTGGGTGGCGCGGGCTGGCGGCGCCGCGCCAGGATATTGAGCACCACATCGGCGCTGCAGGCGCCTTCGGCCAGGGCTTCGGCGCAGGCCGCCTCCACCGCGTCCAGGCCATCCTCCAGCACCGCACCGAGGATCTTCACCACTTGCCGATCGCCGTCGGCATGACGGCCCAATCCAGCCCGTACACGCCCCAGCGCGTCCGGCAGCGCCCAGTCCCTGAACGGCGCCCCATTCCTCAGCGCGCCGGGCTTGCGCTTGAGGATCGGCACGTAATGCCACGGGTTGTACACCACCTTGTTACGCTCAAAGCAGCGCGGATGCTCCCCCACCGTCTCGCCGTTCTGGCGGATCACGATCCGATCAGCATATGCGCACACATCCACCGTGCGGCCCACCGCGCGCGACTCCACGCTGTACTGATTGCGATCGAAACGCACCAGACACGTCTTCGATACCGCCGCCTCCACCGCGTGGAACCCGTCGAACGGACCCCGGTAAGCCATCAGATACGGCTGCTCTTGCTCGTAAACTTCCCACACCGTCTTGTCCTTGATCGTGGGATGACGCCGCCGCTTCGCCTCACGGATGCACTGATCCTCAAGCCACGCGTTGATCTCCGCGTAACTGCGCCCGCGCGGGCGCGGCACGAACATACGCCCGCGCACGTGGCCCACCTGGCTCTCCACCTGGCCCTTCTCCCAACCCGCCCCGGGCGTGCAGGCCACAGGCTCAATCAGATGATGCGAACACATCTCCACAAATCGCCGGTTGTAGGCGCGCGCCTTGCCAACGAACACCGTCTGCACCGCCGTCTTCATGTTGTCGTAGATGCCGCGCCGGCATACCCCACCGAAGAACCGGAAGCTGCGCTCGTGCGCCTCAAACACCATCTCCTGGCTTTCCCGAGGAAAAATCTGAACCAGGAACAACCGACTGTGGCACAACCGCAGGTGCGCCGCCTTGACCCGCGTCGTCGTGCCCGCGACCACCGCATACTCGTGGCTCCAGTCAAACTGGTAGGCCTCGCCCGGATCAAAAATCAACGGCACATACGCTTGCGAACCCGACCCCGAACGCCGCCACCGCCACGACATCGCATAACGACGCACCGCATCGTATCCGCCGTCATGGCGCTGTCAGACTAAATTTAGTTCACCGACAGAATCTACAGTCGAAGATGCTCAGGCTGCCAGTTCACGCCACTCGGCCAAAGCGGTGGCCCGAAGCTGTTTGAAGATCTGGCGGCGGTTGAGATGGCGTTGATGGTTGAAGTGGTTATAGATCGACGAGTGGACCGCGGCGAACTTCTGCAGGGTCTTGATATCCCGGAATCGCGCCATCGCCCCTTCTCGCCTTCGAAACGGGAGATGCGAGTTCTCAGCTCGGTTGTTCAGCCAGCGCCCGCACTCCTGCCGCCCGGCATTCCCGAGTCCCTTCATGGCGGCTCGATAGGATGGAAGGCGATCGGTTACGACTGACCACGGCCGGCCATAGCGTTTCATCGTGCGCTTGAGGAACTTGAGCGCTGCTCGGCGATCTCGCCGCCTTGTGACGAACGCTTCGAGCACCTCGCCCTCGTGGTCGACGGCGCGCCATAGGTAATGTCTCTCGCCGTTGATCCGAACAAAGACCTCATCAAGGTGCCAGCGCCAGTTCGAGTAGTTGCGTCCCTTGATGCGCCGATTTCGGATCTCGCCGGCAAGCAGGGGGCCGAACCGGTTCCACCAGTACCGAATCGTCTCGTGAGAGATGTCGATGCCGCGTTCGAACAGAAGGTCTTCAACCTGGCGCAAGGACAGCGGATAGCGGATGTACATCATCACCGCGAGGCGGATCACCTCGGGCGAACTGTTGAAATATCGGAAGGGATTGTTCTTCATCTTCGCAGACTACGAGAGCAGGCGTTCCGCCTCAAACGGGTTTTCTCTGACATAACCTTCGAAACGGTTGATGCGAGTTCTCCGCTCTATTGTTGAGCCAGCGCCGGCATTCCCGCCGCCCAGGATTTCCGAGCACCTTCATCGCGGCTTGATAAGATCGAAGCCGGTCGGTAACAATTGACGATGGTCGTCCAACCCGTTTCATCGTGCGCTTCAGGAACTTCAGTGCGGCTCGGCGATCCCGCCGCTTCGTGACAAAAACCTCAAGCACCTCGCCTTCGTGGTCGACAGCGCGCCATAGGTAATGTGTCTCACCGTCGATGCGAACAAACACCTCATCAAGGTTCCAGCACCAGTTCGACCCATTGCGGCCGTGGACGCGCCTCCTGCTTATTTCAGCGGCAAACATCGGGCCGAAACGGTTCCACCAGAAACGCACCGTCTCGTGACAGATGTGGATGCCGTGTTCGAACAGGATGTCTTCGACCTGGCGCAACGACAACGGATAGCGGATGTACATCATCACTGCGAGGCGGATGACCTCGGGCGAACTGTTGAAATAACGAAAGGGATTGTTCATGGCCGCAGGCTACGAGAGCTTGGATTCCGGTTCAAGCCGGTTTTCTCTGACAGTGCCTCGAGGAGACCCATGCCAAGGCGATGGCGGTATTCCTGTTGGCGGCGCGCAGTCAGTTCTTCTTTGACGGCAACAAGCGCACCGGACGCCTGATGTTGAATGGCATCCTGCTGAGTGCCGGACACGCTGCGATCTCGATACCATTTCCGCGGCAACGCGAATTTGACGAGGCCATGCTGCGTTTCTACGAAACGGGCGATGGCGAAGAAATGATCCTGTTCCTGGCGTCGTGTTCGCTCGATCAGGACTTGCGTTGGGAAATGTATCCAGGGGATGCCCTCAATGGTGGGATGGGCGGGTAACCCGACGCCAGATAGGAAACCGGGTTACGCCGTTCTTGTTGCAAAACGATATCTTCGGCGAAGAGGGCAGGGCCGCGATGGTTGCCTCAAGCATGCAACCTTTGCCCCGGAAGCGAGGGTGCAGGTGATACGCGATTTCAGCGACAAGAGAAATGCTGTTTGAGAATTTATATATTGCTGAATTGATCAACCTGCAGTTGCGCTTTGCAACGGCACGTCACTTAGAAGGTCGGGCACTACCCGGCCGGACTCGCATGATGTGCAGGGGACGCCGCGGATAGAGGGCGGCACAGTCCGGATGCCGCCTGCGACTTGATATGCTCCGCGCCCTTTTTGGTACGCCCTGGGCGGAAACGGCCCCGCGTCGGTGTACAAGGCGATTGCGCGATGAAACGGCGACAGCGGTCATTCCGAGCGATTTACGAAGCACAGTTGATGCGTCCTCTGCGGGACCTATCCGGTCGCCGCCCGCGTACGTTCCCCACGATGGCGCGTGCACTGCGCGCTCTGCCGGAGGTCTGGCTACCCTCGGATGCAGCGCCGATCTTTGTCTGGTCGGACCTGCATCTGGGTCACGCCAACGTCATCCCGTTCAATGACCGGCCGTTTCAGGATATCGGCCACATGGACCAGGTGCTTTTCGATCGGTGGGCCAGGACGGTGGATTGGTCATCCCCGGATTCCGCCATTGTGCTTGTCGGCGACATCGCCATGAAACCCGCCCTGACTGCGGCCAATTTCGCGCGCATCCGCGCCATGCCGGGGCGCAAGTACCTGGTTCCGGGCAACCATGACTTTACGGGCGAAGGGACCTTGCGGCTGGAAGGATTCGACGACATCTGCGCTCTGCTCTACGCGGACGGCGACCCCAACCTGATTTTCACCCACGTCCCGCTTCCTGACGAGGAGCTGCCGGCAGGCTGGGTCAACGTACACGGTCACATGCATGCCGCACTGTCTACCCGCACGCGACACATCAACGTTTCCGTTGAGCAGCTCGACTACGCCCCGATCGAGCTGTCGCGCCTACGTTTGCTCGCCGGGGCGCTTGCGGATGATTGCTATCCTGCAGGAAGGACTACCCTGGAGCGTATCGTGGCCTTGGAAGCATCCGCGGAAACACGAGGTTGAATGACCGGCGGGTTGGCCTACCAGGGATACGGTGCGGCCTTGTCCAGCCGAAGGCTTCGGTTGGTTCGTAAAGCCTGAATTTCTTGTCGGTATAGAAGTGTTTTTCGCTATGGACAAATTTCCATACAGTGGAAATCCTCAGAAATCATTTCTTCGTTCCTATCCCTCGCAGGCCTCTGAATGCGCCAGCCTTTTCGGTAGGCCTGCGCCCAGGCCCCCGTGTGGTTCTCAAGGTCCCGCCAGATTTGCTTTTTGAAACCATCCGATGAACGGCTACTTAGGTCGTGTGAGGGGTAGAGCGTGGGATAGGTCGGATGTTCTGGAAGGAATTTTGCGAAAGAGTGATTACTTGCGATCCGAATTCAAGTCTCGGTCGAAATATTACGAAACCTTTTGCGTATGGCTTGGAAATGTGATAATTTCCTCTAAAGCCAAATCACGAGCGTAGGCAAGTACTTCAGCAAACCAGTATGTTTTCGGAAATCGGTTATAGAAGATGCGCTGTGTTCAAGTCGCCGCGGTGGAAAAATCTGGGGAGAAAAAGAGGTCTTAATACTGTTGTGAGAGTGCGGTATTGAGGAGAGAAACTTGATGTTGTTGTTCGCGATAACTGAAATGATCGAGAACAAGGACTTGAATCGCAAGGATTATGTTTTTTTCCGATTCCGCAACGCCTTGACCGGGACCGAGACAGTCGACTGATCGCAACCTTTAGATTTATATATGCGTGTCAGGCGAGGAACGCGTTTTGGGTGTGCTGCGATCGACGTGGGTCAGAGGTGCGCGTTCCTGGCGTGTGGCGTATATCCCGAAGTGTTTACTCACGACAAGGTCGCGCGATCAGGCCACGCCGCGGGGAGTTGGGCGTCGGAGCAATCGGGGTGCAAGGTTGCAGCGGAGCATCAGCGCAATAGAGGAGGGTTCTTGGCGACAGAGCCGACGGGAATTGGGCTGACAGAAAGCGCGCAGGCGAAGGCGCTGCCGTGAGCGAACGGGAGACGTTCGATCGCATCCTGACTTCGTTGCACGAGGCGGCGCTCGACCCCGAGCGCTGGCCGACTGCCACCGGGCTTATCGATGACGCCCTGCGCACGCACGGCAGCTGCATGGTGTTCGGCGACGGGGCCTCCGACGAGGACGTCCGGATCTACTTTGCGTGGTGCATCATGCGTGGGGAACGGCACCCGGAGCTGGAACGCGCCTACTTCGAGGAGTACTGGCGCCGGGACGAACGGGTCCCGCGCCTGCGGCGTCTCCCCGACAGCCAACTGTTCCATAATGCCGAAATCTACACCGAGGAGGAGATGAAGACCTCCGCGGTCTACAACGAGCTGTTGGCCCGCCACCACGGCGGCAACGCCATCAATGTGCGCCTGGACGGGCCCAACGACACGCGCATCGTGTGGACCGTCAACGACCCGGTCGACGGGGACCGCTGGTCGTCCGCCCAGCTCGACTTGATCCGGCGTCTCCTTCCCCATATCCGTCAGACCGTGCGCGTCCAGCAGGCGCTGGACGGGGCCGGCGCTCTGGGCGCGTCGCTTGCGAATCTGCTCGACACCACGGGGATGGGCATCGTGCAGCTCGACGGGCGCGGGCGGATCGTGGCGGCGAACGACCGCGCCCGGGATGTGCTGCGCCGCGGCGATGGACTGGCGGACAAGCACGGTTTCCTTCACGCCCGCAGCCCGGAGGACGATGCCGAACTCCAGGCGCTGTTGAGGCGAGCGCTGCCGCCGTTCGGGGCTCAGGGCGCTGGCGGCTCCACGATGCTGAGGCGCGCGTCTGGACCGGCCCTGGTGCTGCACGTCAACCCCGTGGGGCAGCGGGAGACGGACGCTCGGGTCTGGCCGGTTGCGGCGCTCGTGCTGCTCAACGACCCGGCAAGCCAAACCCGCATCGATCCGGCCGTGGCCGCGGCGGCGCTCGGGCTCACGGGGATGGAGAGCCGGGTGGCGGTGCTGTTGGCCGGAGGCATGAGCGTGCGCGAGGTCGCCGAGGCGACGGGCCGCCTGGAAAGCACGATCCGCACGCACTTGAAGCACATTTTCGCCAAGCACAGCCTGGCGCGGCAGGGAGACCTGGTGCGGCTGGTGTGGTCGCTGCCCGGCGCTCCGAAGTCCCGGCGCTGAAGGCCGAAGCCGCCGCCTATCGGCGCTGACCGCGCCTTTTTTTCCGCAAATGCCCGAATAACGCCAGAAAACCGCCAAGAAACTGCCGTATCTCCCCCATTTAGGGGACGCGCGCTACCGCGCGACTCGCTAATCTTTCAGTCATCCGGTTTTTTTCAGGATGGCATCTGCGTGCTCGGCGGGAACGCGACACACGTGTCCGTTTGGTTCAGAAACACCCCTCGGACGTTCGTCGCGTGGCGAAGAGTCGGGGGAATTCCATGGATTTTGACGACACGAGACGGGTCGAGCGGTGGACATCGCCGACCGGGGCCAGGTGCAAGGCGAGCCGGTGAAGCGGCGCCTTGCGGCCTACCTGGCATCCGCCGGGACTGCCGTGAGCGCGCATACCGCGCGGGCGTGGCGCGCCGATGTGGGCCTGTTCTGTGCGTGGTGCGCGCGCGATGGCCACGAGGCGCTGCCCGCCGACGCCGACACCGTGGTGGCCTTCATGGATGCCATGGCGCGGTCGAGGTCCTCCGCCACGGTGCGCCGCTACGTGTCAAGCGTCTCTGCGCTGCACAGGGTCCTGCGCGAGGAAAACCCGGCCGCGAGCGCATCCGTCAAGCGCGCTCTGAAACGCTTGCGCGCGCACCGCGGCGCACCCGTCCGCTCGGCGCAGGCGCTTACCTGGGTGCTGTGCCAACGCCTGATCGAGGCCTCCGCGGACCGCCTCATCGACGCGCGCAACCGGGCGTTGTTGTCGGTCGCCTACGACACGCTGCTGCGCCGTTCCGAACTGGTGGCCCTTGAGGTGGACGATCTGTCCGTGAACGCGGACGGCTCAGCCACGCTACGCATACGCCCTGCCGACCCCGATGCGCAGCCTCCCCCGGAGGCGGTGGCGCTTGCGCGCGACACCCTCGCACAGGTCGAATGCTGGTTCGAGCGCGCCGGGATCCGCGAAGGGCGGCTGTTCCGCTCCGTTCCCAAACACGGCGGGCTGGGCGAGGCATTGCACCCGAGCCAGATTCCGCGCATCTACAAGGCCATGGCGCGCCGCGCGGGGCTTGCACCGGAGGCGGTGAACGGCATCTCGGCCCACAGCACGCGCGTGGGCGCGCTTAAGGACATGATCGCCGACGGCGTCGACCTGCCCGCGCTGTTGCGGGCGGGACGGTGGAAAAGCGCCGATGCGGTGCTGCGCTACGCCGACATCAACCGGTCATAGTTTGCGCTCGCCACCTCGTTTCCGGCGGATGGGACGGGATTCGCGGCATCGGCGCTGGGCTGGGCGGCGCGCAGGCCGCCCAGCGGCCTGTCGGGCTGGCGGTTGTTTGGAGTGGATCATGAGCTTGTCCATCCCCGGTGCCGGGCATCCACTGCCGGGAGCATTTTGTCCGGGCTGGAAACCGTTGCGCCGGCCAAGGGCCACTCCGCGGGTTCCAGAACGTGATCACCGCCTTGTGGGGTGCGGGCAGGACGGGTAGAGCCGCTCAATTGCGGCGCCACGCGAGCCGCAGGCTGTTCGATCGCTTGCAGTCATAAGCCAGGGTCGCAGCGAATGCATAGGCAAAAGGGCCGCCGGCAAGTGAAGGCACAGGGGATGACGTGGCCGCTGAGGAACCGGATGCTGGACACGTCGGGCAAGCACCTGATTGATGTGCGCAATCGAGCTCTCCTGGCGGTGGCATACGACACACGACTGCGGCGATCCGAACTTGTATCGCTTAAAGTTGCCGATGTGCTGGTGGAGGCAGATGGCTCCGCGACGCTTCTGCTGCGACGCAGCAAGAGGGATTCAGAGGGCCGAGGAAGGACGCTCTTTCTCGCCTGAGACAGTGTTGGGTTCGTTTGCGAATGGCTTTGCCATTCCGGGGTGAAAGACGGGTCCCTTTTTCGGTCGTTGCAAAAGAACGGAAAAGTGGGAAGGAAACAAGACGCGAGTCAGGTACCGCGCATCTACAAGGCAATGGCGCGGCGCGCTGGATTGGCCACGGAAATAGTCGACGGAATTTCGGGGCACAGCACGCGCGTTGGCCCGGTTCAGGACATGATTGCCCATGGCATCGCCGTGCCCGCAATCCTGCAGGCCGGGCGGTGGCAGAGCACTGCCATGGTGCAACGCTATGGAGAACGCCTGTTGGCGAAAAGAAACGGCTCTGCGCAATGGGCCAAGCTACAGCGTCGGCACTAGTCGTGGCAACCCAATAGAGACTAGGTGGACAGGTGCCGGATAGGGCTACTAATACACCGGCTTGGTTGCCAATGGCCGATCAGGTTGCGCCAGCCCAGCGCGCAATGACCTGGTCCGCTCGCATGGGAGAGGAGCACAAGAACACAGGTCGCGAAAAGGCACCTGGAGGCGCAATGCAAGCGTAGCAAGAGAAAAGCGAACTTGAGAACCTGCTTGCTTCCACGGCGCCAAATACGTGTCTTGGCGTGTTCTGTGAACCTATTTATTCCCAATTGCTGCTTCGAGTTTTGAAGCGGATTCAATGCCGCCTCAATCAGCGCTTTTTGCCTTATACTCCCGGTAATTTTGATTATCGAGAGTGCAAAGAATGCAGGATGGCATGAAAACTCTGAGCGACCGCGCGTGCGCTAGGGGGGCGATCCTGGCGGAGTCAGCCGCGGCGGGCCGGTTTGAGTTGGCCATCCGCTTGGACGCGCGGTTGACGCGCACGGCCTCGGCGAGGGTGGAGCACCCGATGGAAACGGCCGGGACGACGAGCCGGCTGCGGCAGGACATGGCAGGGCAGAAATCGCGGATGGATGGGAAGTCCGAGGCGTTGGGCTGGCGGGTGGAAGCGCAGTCTATTGAATTTCCTGATGGGTGGGCGAGTTGCGCGAACGCATGGCGCACCTGAAAGGGCGGCTGCAGCGATCGCGTGCGGGGAACCTGACTGGCCTGTCCGGCGGGGAGGGCCCTGGTGCCCGGCCAGGCACCCCCACCGCACCTCCGCGCCGGCTGCCCTGGTTACCCGCCCTCGCGAGGGCCGCGGGGGCCTTTGTGACCTCCCGCCGGCCGCCCCGCGCCGCTGCGGGGTTTCTCGTGGTGCTGGCCACGCTCCTGGCGCTGCCCCTTCAGGCCCAGGCGCAGAGCACGCTGGTCAGCAATCTCGGCCAGGGCGACGATACGAACGCCGACTTCAACCCCCCCGTGGCGCAACGATTCACAACCGGTTCGAACCCGGGCGGCTACACGCTCAGCCGTGTCGAAATCAAGACACAGGACAGCGATTCGTTCCCGGTGTCCGTTTGCGGGATCGACGGATCCGGCTTTCCGACGTCGACTTGCACGGCGTTGACGGCTCCGGGCACTTTTGCGTCCGGCACCCTTGTCTTCACCGCACCGGCCGATGCCGCCCTTTCCTCGGGTACGACCTACACCGTGGTGGCCACGCCGGCCGGCACCACCTTGCGACTTGACGCGACGACCGCCGATGCCGAGGACACCGGAGGCGCCACCGGGTGGAGCCTGGCGGATGCATACGACTGGAGGAACAGTTCGAATATGTGGACCACAAACGTTACCAACAAATCGCTAAGGGTCGCCATCAAGGGCCCCACCGTCCAGGTCCCTGCCGCCGTCAGCGATGTGGTCGTGGTGCCGGTACCCCGACCGCCAACTTGCTGCAAGTCTCCGGGTCCGCTCCCGATGACGCGGGGAGGGATCACGTGATGGAAGACTCAAAAAAAGCTTGTCAGCAGGCGCGCGCGGAGAAACTTGACATGATAAATGCCCAGAGCCCCGAGCCACACCTCACGCACCGACCCTGTTACGAGTCCCCGCCAGCCACGCGCCGGCCTCGTCGTGTGGCCCTTGCCTGGGCCGCTCTTGGCCTGCTCGGCCTCCTGGCCACGGTCGCCCCGGAGCAGGCCGTGGCGCAGACGGAGATCACGCTGGTCGGCAACGCCGGCCAACCGAACCACGAGCGACACACGGCCAGTTTTCAGGGTACGGTCGACCACGCGCAGCAGTTCACGACCGGGCCGAACGCGGCGGGCGACACGCTGACGAAAATCGAGTTCCTGTCCAACGACGCCCAAAGCCACACGTTCAGCGCACAGCTGTGCGAGGCCAACAACACCGGGGAGTCCACTGTGCCTGCCCCCATGAACTGTCAAACCCTGAGCACCACGAGCAGCTTCGCCCAGGGCAGCGTGGTGGTGTTCACACCGCCGTCAGGCATGACGATCACGCTGGCGGCGTCTACGCGCTACGTCGTGGTGCTCTCGGAGAACAACAGTCCCAGTGCCGTGGTGGACATCTTGTCCACGCAAGCGAACAATCAGAACGGGGAGACGGGTTGGACCCTCGCCGACGTGTTCGACTGGAAACAGAACGGCACGACGTGGATGAAGCAGGGCTCCGGCCGCGACGCGCTGATCATGGACGTGAAGGGCTACGCCAATTCCGGCCCCCCGGGCGCCGTCAGCGATGTGGTCGTGGTGCCGGTCCCCCGCAGCAGCAGCTCGCTGACGGTCTCCTGGACCGCTCCCGAAGACACCGGCAAGCCCGTCCCCATCGCTTACGACGTCCGCTACCGGGGTACTTTTGGCGGCGGTTGGACGACCGTGCGCCAGAACGACGCCGCCAACACCTCCCTCATCATCACCGGCCTCCAACCAAACGGGTATTACGACGTCCAGGTGCTTGCCCTCAACGCCGATGGTTCCGGCCCCTGGTCCTCGACCCGAGAGGCCGTCATCTCGCCGGATCCCGAAACGGTCCTTGCCAACAACCCGCTGATCCCCGACGACCTCGGAGTCGGCGACACCTTCCGCCTTCTGTTCATCACTGGCGACACGAATGACGTTTATACGACATTGACGGCAGCCACCGGCACGAACATCCAGGACTACAACAACTTCGCTATTGACCCCACCCTTCACATCGTTGAAACAGGCAATTTCCTGAGATCCTGGGGGGAGGCTGCACTGTGGCAAGTGCCGCTGGTGAGCATGCCGGGCCATGACGCCCGGCTGCTTACCGACACCACCTGGACCCCAACCGACCGGGGCGTGCCGATCTACTGGCTCAACGGCGCCCGGGTCGCCGACGACTACGCGGACTTCTACGACGGCACTTGGGCTGACGAGGCCAATCCCAGGGACGGTCTCGGCCAGCCGTACCCGCTCGACGGCCCCGCCCCCTGGACCGGCACCGACCACGACGGCACGGAGCTGTTCGACGGCGCCGCGTCCAGGGCCCTGGGCCAGGCCACCGTCGGCGTCGGGGGGCTCGGTTCGAGCGCCGTCGGCGCCGGGCCGCTCAATGGCCGCGTCGCCTTCGCCAGCACCGAAGAGCGCCCCCTGTACGGGTTGTGGCAGGTCATGGTCGTCGGCGAGAACCTCCGGCTGGTCGACAACACCCATATACCGTCGGCCGACCGAAACGAAGGCAACGACGATCGCGCGGCCGTGAGGGCCCAGCTCTTCACCACGGGGACCCACCCGAGCGGCTACGGCATCGAAGTAATCCGGGTTTCGGCTGGAGAAGACGATACCTTCCTGGGCCCCGTCGCCCTCTATACCACGGACGCGAACGGCAAGCCGGACACGGACGGGCTCCACGCCACGCTCAACCTGGATACGGACACCTACTGGATCTTGAGAGCCCCCGTGGGTACGGTCCTCAAGCCCAACACGACCTACGCCCTGGTGTTCCAGGGGGATTCGGGTAGCTACCCCGAGCTACGTACCCTCGGCGCCGATGGCGAGAATGTGCCGGCGGAAGGCTGGAGCATCGCCGACGCGCTCCTCTACCACAACGGGACCAGCTGGGTTGAGAACCCGGACGGAAGGTCGCTGACGATTAGGATGATAGGCCCGGCGCTGGAAACCGACGGGCCCGCGCTCATCAGCGCCACGGTCGGCGCCGCCGGCAACGCCGTCGCGCTGGCGTTCGATGAGGACCTGGCCCTGCCCTCGGACAGTGCCGAAGCGCTCACGTTCCTGGCGAGCCTGGCCTCGGCCTTCGCCGTCTCGGCCGACGGCTCCGGCGTCGCGGTCAGCGGGCTGACCGCCTCCGGTACCGACGGGCTGACCCTCGGCCTGTCCGGCGTCATCGTCCAGGGCCAGGCGGTCACCCTCACCTATACCGATCCCACCGCAGGCGACGACGCCATCGCCCTGCAGGACGGCCTCGGCAACGAGACCCCCACCTTCACCACCGGCATCGACGGCGTCCCCGACGTGATCAACAATTCCACCATCAACGTGCCCGGCGCCCCCACGAGCCTCGTGGCAACGGCCAGCGGTAACACCCGGATCAACCTCTCCTGGACCGCGCCGGCCAGCAACGGCGGCTTCGCCATCACCGGCTACAGGATCGAATGGTCTGCCGACGGCGCGGCCCCCTGGGCCGATCTGGTCGCCAACACCGCCGATTCCAACACCACCCACGCGGACACCGGGCTCGCCGCCGGGACCACCCGCCACTACCGCGTCTCCGCGATCAACACCCAAGGCACGGGCGCCTCCTCGAACGTTGCCAGCGCCACCACCGACGCCGTGGTCGTCAACAACCCGCCGGAGTTCTCCGCCAACACCGCGGCGCGCAGCGTGGCCGAGAACACCGCCGCGGGCCAGGCCGTCGGCGCCGTGCTGACCGCCACCGACGACGACGGCCACACCCTGACCTACACGCTGGAGGGCGCCGACGCGGCCTCCTTCGACATCGCCTCCACCTCGGGACAGATCCGGACCAAGGCGGGCGTGACCTACAACCACGAAGCCAAGTCCACCTATACCGTCATCGTCAAGGCCGACGACGGCAACGGCGGCACCGACACCGTCACGGTGACGATCACCGTGACGGACGTGGCCGAGCCCCCGGGGCGCCCGGCGGCGCCCTCGGTGTCGGGGACGTCGGGATCGACCACCAGCCTGGACGTGACCTGGACCGCGCCGACGAACACCGGTCCGGCCATTACCTCCTACGACCTGCAATATCGCGAGGGCAGCAGCGGGAGCTTCACCGCCGGCCCGCAGAACGTGACCGGCACCAGCGCCGCCATCGCGAGCCTGATGGCGAGCACGTCGCATCAAGTAGAGGTGCGCGCCACCAACGCTGAGGGCGACGGCGCCTGGTCGTTTCCGGGGACCGGGCGGACCGGCGCCTCCGTGCCCGGCGCCCCCACGAGCCTTTCGGCAATTGCGAGCGGGTCCACGCAGATCGACCTCTCCTGGACCGCTCCCGGCAGCGACGGCGGCTCTTCGATCACCGGTTACAAGATCGAGATCTCCTCCGATGGCGGCGCCAACTGGACCGTCCACGTCGCCACTACCGGCAACCCCGCCACGACTTACTCCCACATCGGGCTTGCCGCGGGCACGACGCGCCACTACCGCGTCTCCGCCATCAACGCCAACGGCGCCGGCGCCGCCTCCAACACTGACAACGCCACCACCACCGGCCAGACGACCGTCCGTTTCGGGGCAGCGGCCTACACGGCCACGGAAGGCGGTGCCGACGCGACGGTGGCGGTGGTGCTGAGCGCGGCGCCGTCGGCGCCGGTGACGATTCCGCTGACGAAGGCGCATGTGGGGGGCGCCGCGGCGGCGGATTACTCGAGCGTGCCGGCGAACGTGATGTTCCCGACCGGGCAGACGCGGCAGACGTTCACGTTGAGGGCAACCGACGACTCGCAGGCCGAAGGCGACGAGCGCGTTCGGTTCGGATTCGGGTCGCTGCCGAGCGGATACTCGTCGGGCCCTCCCCGCACGGCGACCGTGAGGCTCATCGACGACGATGCGGGCCTGATACTGAGCTTCGGCACGCGTTGGAGCCACACCGTGAAGGTGCGCGAGAGCGACACGGCGTGGCATCGGTTCACCGTGGACCTGAGGACACATAAGGCCGGGCCGCTGGACGGTAATCCGCAGCAGGCGTTTACGATCCCGCTGGTGGTGACGCACCGCAACGGCGCGACGCCGGAGGACTACACGGCGCTGCCGGCGAACGTGAAGTTCGAGGTGGGCCAGAGCACGACGTTCTTCCGCATGCGCGCGATACCGGACGACAGGAGAGAGCCCGGCGAGGGCCTTCGGCTGGACTTCGGCCCGCTGCCGCCGGGGCTGAGCAAGAGCAGCTGGGGGCCGTACGAAACGATCGAGTTCGTGGACCAGGACCTGCCCAGGGTGACGGCGTTGTTCGGGGCCGAATCCTACACGGCCACGGAGGGCGGCGCCGCCGCCCGGGTGTCGATCCATCTGAGTGAGCCGGTGGATGTCGAACCGCTCGATGTGCGGCTGTCGGTGCAGCCCGGCGGTGGCGCGACGACGGACGACTATTCCGTTCCGACGGTCGTGAGGTTCGCGGTGGGCGAGCAGACGAAGACGATCATGGTGACGGCGACGGACGATTCAGACGACGACGACGGCGAGAGCGTGACGCTGTCCTTCGTCGAGGATCCCAACGACCGGGTGGTCACCGGCGTGGGGTCGGGCAGAACGACGGTGGCGCTGGAGGACAACGACGGGCCTACGGCGGTGGCGGTGTCGTTCGGGGCGGCGACCTACACGGCCACGGAAGGCGGCGCCGATGCGACGGTGAGCGTCGAACTGGACAAGGCGCCCGGGCGCGCGGTGACGGTGCCGCTGACGGCGGTGGGCGCCGGCGGCGCGACGACGGCGGACTACTCCGTTCAGGCGAACGTGGCGTTCGGGCCGAACGAGACGTCGAAAACGGTCACCGTGATCGCGGTGGACGACTCGGACCCCGACGGCGGCGAGAGCGTGAGGATCGGGTTCGGCGCGCTGCCCGACGGCGTGCTCGCGGGCCGCCCGGCGGCGACGGTGGTGACGCTGGCCGACGGCACCGAGCAGACGTTCGTGGTGAGCTTCGGCACGAGCCCCACCTTCCACGTCCAGGCGCGCGAGGGCAATGTGGGCAAACGGCTCGTTGTGTACTTGAGCAACGATCCGTGGGGGAGTGCGGGGAACGCCGAACCGCGGCGCCCGGTGACGATCCCGCTGGTGGTGACGTACCGGGGCGGCGCGACGGGGGCG
The DNA here is from genome assembly GCA_965261845.1 of Candidatus Foliamicus sp. Lineage (GTDB taxonomy): Bacteria > Pseudomonadota > Gammaproteobacteria > Steroidobacterales > Foliamicaceae > Foliamicus. The sequence goes on from OZ253475.1 coordinate 290,168, forward strand.
GACCACACGCCCATCCCGGCGAGCGTGACGTTTGAGGTGGGCAGCGGCAGGGCGGGCTTCAACGTGCGCGCGTTACCGGACGGGCAGGCCGAAACCGGCGAGGGCCTGCGGCTGGACTTCGGCCCGCTTCCGCCGGGCGTGACCAAGGGCCGATGGGGGTACGAAACGATCGATTTCGTGGACGAGGCTCCGGTGCCGGCGGGCCTGTCGGTGTCGGGGTGGATGCTGACGATGGGCTACTCCTTGGCCCTCGATGGGGGCTCAACGCCGTCGGGCAGAGACTTCGTGGTGCTGGCCAGCGCGCCGGGGGCTGAGTCGGTCGTACCGGTGACGTCGGCATCGGTGGACGGGGACGCGGTCTTGCTGGCGCTGGCGCGCCCGGTGGCGGCGGACGAGACGGTGACGCTGACCTATCTGCCGGCCGCAATGCACCCGATCCGCAACGCGGCGGGCGTGGCGGTGGCGGCGCTGGCGGACGAGCCGGTACGCAACGAGACCGGCGCGCCCGGTCTCCTGTCGGAGGCAGGGCTTGCGGCCGGGATCGCAATGCGGGCTCCGCCGAGAGTGGCGCAAGGGGGCGCCGAGAGGAAGCGTCTCGACCTGTCTTGGCGGAACTTGACCGACGTATCCGCGCTGGCAGGGCTGACCGGCGTAAGCGAACTGGATCTCAGCGACAACGCGATCACGGACCTGAGCCCGCTGGCGGGGCTTACTGAACTGCGGGCGCTGGACCTTTCCGGCAACCGGATCGAGGACATCTCCATGCTGGCGGGCTTAACGGCGCTGGAGCGGCTGGGCCTGTCCGGCAACCGGATCAAAGACATCTCCACGCTGGCGGGCTTGAGCGGTCTTCAGGTGCTGGACCTTTCCGGCAACCGGGTCGAGGAACTCTGGCCGCTGGTGGGGCTGACCGCGCTGGAGCGGCTGAACCTGTCCGACAACCGGGTCGAGGAACTCTCCCCGCTGGAAGGCCTGGGCAGCCTGCAGGTGCTGCTGCTGGACGGCAACCGGGTCGCCGAAATCCTGGGACTGTTGCCGCTGGCGGGGCTGGAGAACCTGGGGCTGTCGGAGAACCAGATCGAGGATATCGGCCTGCTGGCGAATCTCGGCCAGCTGCGTCGGCTCGACCTGTCGGGAAATGCCGTCGCGGACATCTCGGCGCTGGGCGATGTGTCGGAACTGCTCTGGCTGCGGTTGCCCGGCAACCCGGTCTCGGACGTGGCCCCGCTGGGGCAGCTGGAGAACCTGCGCTGGCTATGGCTCGACTCGGCTAGGGTGGCGGGGGTGGAGGCATTGGCGCCGCACGCCCGGCGCGGGGCGGCACCGCTGTGGATCGAGCGGGTGCCGGCACAGTGAGCGCTGGGCCGACGGCGGGTGAGTTGGCGATCGTAGCTGACGACGAGGGCGAGGATGCCTACATTCACGCCTTTTCATTGCTGGCGGGCGGCGATGGCCAGGGCGACCTGTCTGAGGCCTTCGTCCGCCGGCTGATGTGGTGCGCGCTTGCGTACGCGCTCATCGGCACTGTCAGAGAAAACCGGCTTGAACCGGGATCCAAGCTCTCGTAGCCTGCGGCCATGAACAATCCCTTTCGCTATTTCAACAGTTCGCCCGAGGTCATCCGCCTCGCAGTGATGATGTACATCCGCTATCCGTTGTCGTTGCGCCAGGTCGAAGACCTCCTGTTCGAACGCGGCATCGACATCTGTCACAAGACGGTGCGTTTCTGGTGGAACCGTTTCGGCCCGATGTTTGCCGCTGAAATGAAGCTTCAATAGGTCCAATCCAGTTAGATTGACAACGCCCATGCACGTACTACATACGCGCCAACTCGCCTGATGCCGCACAAGCCGGATCAGACTTGCGAGTAGGCTTGGTGGAATTCTTTGCCCACAGCGCTCCAGAAGCAGAGCCAGACACCCAGCTGCGGCACCCACTGGCTATCCACTTGCAGGATACGGGAAAGCTGGCAGCCCGCTTCCTGAAAGCCGTGAACGGCAACGAGCTCGGACGAGCCGCAGGGCTGCTCCATGATTTAGGCAAGTACAGCACCGAGTTCCAAGCGCGGCTGGCGGGCAGCCCGCAGCGAGTGGATCATGCCACGGCCGGCGCGCGGGTCGCGTTGGAGAAATACGGGCCTAGAATCGGAAAGATACTTGCGTTTTGTATCGCCGGACATCATACCGGCCTGTCCGACGGGCGCGGCGGTGGCGAGGGCAGAACAAGCCTGGAGTATCGGCTTGCGGACGATTACGTGATCCCGGAGATTGATGCGGTGTGGGAGCAGGAGATTGCGCTGCCGGGAAGCAGTGATTTTTCCACGTTGACCCTTTGCCCCACGCGATGCGAAGAAGCCTTTGGTGTCGCGTTCCTTACCCGAATGCTGTTCTCCGCACTGGTGGACGCAGATCGAACCGACACTCGGGCTTGGTTCTCTGGCGAGAAAAGCAAGCTGAAAGCGCCGAGCCGCTCTCCGTCACCTTCAATCCGAGAGCTTCAGCGGCGCTTGGGCCAACACCTATTGCAACTTGCTGGCAATGCTCAACAAACCAAAATAAATGGCCTGCGCCGGCAGGTACTCCAGCATGTCCGCAGCCAGGCTGAACAAGCACCAGGCCTGTTCTCACTGACCGTCCCGACGGGAGGAGGCAAGACGCTGGCCTCGCTTGCTTTTGCGCTCGATCATGCCGTGCGACATGGGTTAAAGCGCGTCATCTATGTGATTCCATACATCAGTATCGTAGATCAGACTGCACGGACATTCCGCAGAGCGTTGAGCGATGAGGACGGCAGTATTGTCCTGGAACACCACAGCGCGTTCGATGAGGAACGCATCAGCGGACGTGAAGGCCAACAGGCGTTGCGTCTGGCGATGGAAACATGGGATCGGCCAATTGTCGTCACGACCGCGGTGCAATTTTATGAAAGCTTGTTTTCCGACCGTCCTTCGCGCTGCCGGAAACTTCATAATCTCGCCGAAAGCGTAGTCATTCTGGACGAAGCACAGACGCTGCCGCTGGCATTGCTGCAACCCTGCGTGGCCGCGATCCGGGAATTGGCTCGCAATTGGAAAGCGAGCGTGGTTCTTTGCACCGCTACACAGCCGGCGCTCCATGCGCTGAAGCCGGCTGCTGGTTTTGCCGGGGGACTGGAGGACGTGCGGGAACTGGCGCCGGACCCCCAGGCGCTGTACACGTCCATTGCGGCGCAGCGCACTCGGATCGTTAAGGAACACGAACCGATTGATGATGTGGAACTGGCTTCGCACTTATTGGGCGTGAGGCAAGTGCTGTGCATCGTAAACACACGCCGCCACGGGCGCGAGCTATACGAGAGAATCCGGGCGGAGGAGGCAGAGGGCGTGTTTCATCTGACCACGGCTCTGTGCGCCCGCCACCGGGAACAAAAGCTGCGGCACATTATCGAGCGGTTAAAGGATGACGAGCCGGTTCGGCTCGTAGCCACGTCGCTGATTGAAGCCGGCGTGGACATTGACTTCCCGATGGTGTGGCGCGCGGAGACCGGCTTGGAGTCCATCATCCAGGCTGCCGGACGCTGCAACCGCGAAGGCCGCCGAGAACTCGGTACCGTTCATGTGTTCAAGTCGGTGGAAGCGGAAGGGCGCCGCCCTCCGCCTGCCATCGCACAGTTCGCTGCTATCGCGCGGTCGGTCATGCGGCAGCATGCCGACCCGCTGTCGCTGGAGGCCATTGAAGCGTATTTCAGGGAAACGTACTGGGTAACAGAAGACCGCCTCGATAGAGAGGGAATCCTGGCAGAGATATGGAAGAGGAAGACATCGTTCGATTTTCCATTCCAGAAGATCGCACGCGACTTCCGGATGATTGACACGGCCATGGAGCCGGTCATTATCCCGTCCTGTCCGGCGGGCGCGGGACACCGGACATGGAAGATCCCCGAAGGGCTTCTGGACCAGCCGCGTGCAGGGGCGCTAGGCCGGCAGCTACAGCGGTACGTAGTGCAAATCCCGCCGAAGGCGCGTGCCAACCTGCTCGCGTCCGGAGCGGCCCGGTTGGTGCGCGAGCAGGAGTTCGGATTGCAGTTCGTCGTTCTGCTAGAGAACTCGGATCTATACAACGCGGAAACCGGGTTGGATTGGGACGATCCGTTCTATCGGGCTGCGGAATCCCTGGTGGTTTGAGGAAGGAACGAGCAATGGCTTATGGAGTTCGATTGCATGTATGGGGCGACTACGCTTGCTTCACGCGCCCGGAGATGAAGGTGGAGCGTGTTTCCTACGACGTAATGACTCCATCGGCGGCACGGGGAATTCTCGAGGCCATCCACTGGAAGCCGGAAATCCGATGGGTCATTGACCGGATCCATGTGCTGAAACCGATTCGATTCGAGACGATCCGGCGCAATGAGGTGAGCAGCAAGATTTCAGAGAAAACCGCGCAGGCCGCCATGAAGAAAGGCTCTACGGAGGGATTGCGCCTGTTCGTTGATGACCACAAGGAGCGCCAGCAGCGCGCAGCACTGGTGCTGCGCGATGTCGCTTATGTCATTGAGGCGCATTTCACGGCCAAGGCGCAGGACGAAGACCTCCAGCAGGTAGCCGCCAAGCACATCTCCATGTTTAACCGCCGTGCCGCCATGGGGCAGTGTTTCCACCAGCCGTACCTGGGGACACGAGAGTTTGCTGCGCATTTCGCTTTAGTCGATGAGTTGCCGGTTTCGGAGCTGTCCGCGGAAGAGCGTGACCGCGACCTGGGTTGGATGCTGCATGACATTGATTACACGGACGGGAACACTGCCCGGTTGTTTCGGGCCCGGCTGCGCGACGCGGTAGTGGCGGTTCCGCCGCTGCACAGCTCAGAGACAAAAGCGTGATCCTGCAGGCGCTGAACCGCCACTACGAACGCCTGCATGCGCAAGGGCGAGCGCCTGCACACGGGTTCTCCGTGGAGAACGTTTCCTACGCCATCGTGCTTTCTGCGGAAGGGCTCCTTGTGGATGTGCTGCCGCTTTCGGACGCGTCTGAAGGGAAACTGCGGCCCCTGCGGGAGCTGGTCCCGCAGGCCGCGAAGCGGGCCTCGAATGTGTGTCCGAACTTCCTATGGGACAAAACGGAATATGCGTTGGGCGTAACGGGCGATACGAAGAAGAACTCCGCTCGCATAGTTCAGTGCCACGCGGCGTTCAAGGACTTTCATCGGCAAATGCTTCAAGACGCGGAGGATGCCGGTTTACGGGCGCTGCTGCTTTTCCTGGAGCGGTGGGACCCCTGTGATTACCACAATATCCCGCACGCCGAAGACATGCCCAGCGCCAACGTGGTGTTTCGGCTCGATGGGCAGCAGGCTTTCCTTCATGGCCTCCCGGCGGCGCAGGCGATATGGGAAAACTATATCGGGCAGACCCAGGAGCTCGCCGGCGCCAGCCCGCGGGCCTGTCTCGTAACCGGACAACCATCTGCCATTGCGAGATTGCATCCTCCAATCAAGGGACTGGGCGACCCCAGCGCGCAGTCTTCCGGGGTCAACATCGTTTCGTTCAACCGCCGCGCTTTCGAGTCCTTCGGCAAGTCTCAGGGCGAGAACGCTCCGGTCTCCAGGGAGGCCGCTTTCGGTTACACGACCGCGCTGAATATGCTGATGTCCCGGAATAGCGGTCAAAAATTGCGGATCGGGGATACGACGGTGGTGTTCTGGGCCGAAGCGGAGCAGAACACAGCAGAGGCGGAAGAAGCGGAACGCCTGATTGCATGGATGATGGATCCGCAAAGGAATCCCGATGACGAAGAGGAGACCGCGAAGGTCGGCGATCTCCTTCGGAAGATCGCTGAGGGGAGGCCGATCCATGAGGTTGCCCCCGACATCGACCCGACCACACGATTTTATGTCCTGGGCCTGGCACCGAACGCCTCGCGCTTGTCGGTGCGCTTCTGGCATGCCACGGCCGCGGGAGCGTTGTTCGAGCAGATCGCCGACCATTGGCGTGATCTGCGGTTGTTCCCTCTGCCGCGTCAATGGCCGGCGGCGGTATGGCAACTGCTGCTGGAAACGGCCGTGAGACGGGAAAGAAAGAACATTGCGCCGCTTTTGGGCGGCGCTTTGATGCGCGCCATTCTGACCGGGGCGCCGTATCCTCGGCCCTTGCTATCGGCTGTCATTACGCGTTTCCAAGCGGACGGAAAGGTGACACCACTCCGCGCAGCCCTTGTTAAAGCCTGTGTTCGGCGTGCAGAACGCCTGAAAAACCCTGACAAAAAGGACACCCTTATGAGCCTTGACCCCTCAAGCCCCCATGTGGCCTATAACCTCGGGAGGCTGTTCGCCGCGTACGCGTATGTGGAGAAAAGTTATTCCAATCGGAACGCGACCATCCGCGACAAGTACATGGGAACGGCTTCAGCCAACCCACGGCGGGTGTTCCCGACCTTGATGCGGGGGTATGAGCACAACCGCGCCGCGCTGCTGAAGAAGCCCGGCAACAAAGCCGGCGCCGGCGTGCGGGCCGACAAGGCAGTAGGAGAAATACTGGGCCACTTGCCAGGAGCAGGCGAGTTGCCGGCCACACTGTCCCTTGAAGATCAGGGTCGGTTTTTCATTGGGTATTACCACCAGGAGCAAGCTTTTTACACGAAGGCGGTTTCTGAGCCCACGTTGCAATCCGATTTGGAGGAATAAACTATGCAAGCAATCAGCCACCGCTACGATTTCGTCTATCTGTTCGATGTGGTCAATGGCAATCCCAACGGGGATCCGGATGCCGGTAATTTGCCCAGGCTGGATCCCGAGACGAACCAGGGACTGGTCTCTGATGTCTGTCTGAAACGCAAGGTAAGGAACTTTGTTGCGCTGACCAAAGAGGGTGCGTCAGGACACGAGATTTTCGTGGCCGAGCGAGCTATTTTGGAACTGCAGCAGAAGCGCGCATGGGATGCTCTTCTGCCGGAAGCCAAGGATCGCAGCAAACTGCCCAAGGAAGAACAACAGGCGCGTACGCTGAGCCGATGGATGTGCAAGAACTTTTATGATGTCCGCACGTTCGGTGCTGTCATGTCCACAAAGGGAGCTAACTGCGGACAGGTGCGCGGCCCAATCCAGCTTACCTTTGCGCGCTCCATTGAGCCCATTTCTCCGCTGGAAATATCCATTACCCGCATGGCGGCTACGACCGAAAAGGATGCGGATGCGAAAGGGGATATCCGCACGATGGGACGCAAGCACGTTGTTCCCTACGGGCTGTATCGGGCGCACGGCTTTGTTTCCGCTTGTCTGGCCGGTGATGAAACCAAGGGGACGGGGTTTTCTGAAGAAGACTTGGAATTGTTCTGGACGGCGCTCGAACAAATTTTCGAACATGATCGATCAGCGGCCCGGGGAGAAATGACGGCGCGCAGATTGATTGTCTTTCGGCACGACAGCAAATTCGGGAACGCGCCGGCGCACCGGTTGTTCGAGCGGGTTACGGTTCAGCGGAGTCAACCGGAAGACGCAAGCTCGGCGCGTTCCTATTCGGATTATGCTGTTCATGTAAATGAAAGCGATTTGCCCACCGGGATCACATTGATCGACAGGATCGCATGACCGCTTGATTTCTGGCAGGTGGCATTCTGAAACTGAAATGCGACATGATCAGCAATGAGGACTTGATCCCGATTTCAGCTCTTCAGCACATGCTGTACTGCCCCAGGCAATGTGCACTGATTCATATAGAACGCCAATGGGCGGAAAATCAATTCACGGCCGAAGGACGCATTCTGCATACCCGAGTGGAGGCGGGCAAGCGCGAGACGCAAGGTACCTTGCGCATTGAGCGCACCGTGCCGTTGCAATCCCGACGTCTCGGTGTGTTCGGTTTTGCGGATGTCGTAGAGGTTCATGATGGAGGCTGTCCTTTCCCCGTCGAGTACAAGCGAGGGAGGCAGAAGGCCCATCGGGCCGATGAAGTGCAACTTTGCGCCCAGGCGATCTGCCTGGAGGAAATGACTCAAACGCCTGTTCCCGCTGGGGCGTTGTTTTACGGCAAAGCCCGGCGGCGCAAGCAGGTGGTTTTCGATCCGTCGTTACGTCAATTGACCGAAAAAGTGGCGCGAGACGTGCGGGCAATGCTGATATTAGCGGAAACCCCGGCGCCAGAATATGTTCCAAGCAAGTGCAACTCATGTTCTTTGGAGAGCGTGTGCCAGCCCCAAAAGCCCAGAAAGTCTGGGCATGTAGCACGCTGGTTAGCACAAGCTATTGAGAGCTGATTTGTCGTAATGCGTCGCCATCTGAACACGTTGTATGTCACTACTCCGGACGCTTGGCTTCACAAGGACGGCGAAAATGCGGTTGTGAAGGCGGATGGAAAGGAGCTTGGACGTATTCCACTTCACATTCTTGGAGGCATCGTATGCTTTGGCGCTGTTGGGTTTACACCATCTCTGATGGGACATTGCGCCAAGCAGGGCGTAGCCGTCTCCTTTTTGAGCCGTAGCGGGCGTTTCTTAGCGCGAGTTGAGGGGCCGGTTTCAGGCAACGTGCTTTTGCGTAGAGCCCAGTATCGCGTAGCGGATGACATCAGGGAAAGCACTGCTCTGGCCCGTCATGTAGTGATCGGCAAGTTGCTAAACCAGCGCGCCGTAGTGCGTAGGGCATTGCGCGACTATGGCGAAAGCATGGATCCGGGAGCGCGCGGCCGCCTGCAAGACTGTGAGGGGGCCTTAAACAGCGCGGCCCGAGGGGCGCGTGCGGCCCTGGAGATGGACGTTTTACGTGGAGTTGAGGGGCAAGCAGCGCGAGCTTACTATCGCGTGCTCGGTGATCTAACACGCAATGATGATCCCGCTTTCGCGTTTGCCCGGCGATCCCGCCGACCTCCGTTGGATCCGGTAAATGCCTTACTGTCCTTTTTCTATACGCTTCTTGTCCACGATTACCGTTCCGCGCTGGAAACGGTCGGGTTGGACCCCTCCGTGGGGTACTTACACACAGATCGTCCAGGGCGCCCAAGTGTGGCGCTTGACCTGATGGAAGAATTGCGGTCCGTTTTGGCTGATCGCTTGGCGTTATCCTTGATCAACCGCAAACAACTCTCAGCCCGCGATTTCACCACAGCGATAGGTGGGGGTGTACTCATGCGAGAGGAGGCGCGAAAGAAGGTTCTGGTGGCGTATCAGGAACGGAAGCAAAACGAATTGACACATCCGTTTCTCAAAGAAAAGACAACGCTGGGACTAGTGCCATTCCTGCAGGCTACGCTTTTGGCGCGGCGCTTGCGTAACGAACTGGATGGTTATCCGCCATTCTTGTGGAAGTAGGAAGAAGTCGTGCTGATGCTCGTCACTTATGACGTTTCTACACTAGACCAAGCGGGCAGGAAGCGTCTTCGCAGAGTAGCTAAGGCTTGTCGGGACTTTGGCCAGCGCGTGCAGTATTCGGTATTTGAATGTGAAGTGGACCCAGCGCAATGGGCGAATCTGCGGCAGCGCCTTATCAACGAGATTGATAATGGCACTGACAGCCTCCGTTTCTATAGGATAGGTGCTAATTGGCGTAGGCGCATTGAGCATATTGGCGCCAAGGAATCGTACGATCCTAGCGGGCCGCTCGTTTTCTAGCAGTGTGCGAACCGAAAGTGGCTTTATTTTGCGAGTTGATATAAGCGGAATCGCTACCCTATGATTTAACAGAGATTTATTTCTTTAAGTGCTTTCTTCGGTTACGCCTCATAAGGGCGCTTGACGGGGTTCGCAGAAGCACCGCAAATTTTCGCTCTTTTACAACAGGATAGAGTAGCAAAGTCGCCCTCCGTGCGGGGGCGTGGATTGAAACTTTACTGGCAAAGGTAATGCTTCTAAAGATTTAATGTCGCCCTCCGTGCGGGGGCGTGGATTGAAACACCTCTATTGGATAGTCCTGCTGGCACTGTCAGAGAAAACCGGCTTGAACCGGAATCCAAGCTCTCGTAGCCTGCGGCCATGAACCATCCCTTTCGTAATTTCAACAGTTCGCCCGAGGTCATCCGCCTCGCAGTGATGATGTACATCCGCTATCCGTTGTCGTTGCGCCAGGTCGAAGACCTCCTGTTCGAACGCGGCATCGACATCTGTCACGAGACGGTGCGTTTCTGGTGGAACCGTTTCGGCCCGATGTTTGCCGCTGAAATAAGGAGGAGGCGCGTCCACGGCCGCAATGGGTCGAACTGGTGCTGGAACCTTGATGAGGGGTTTGTTCGCATCAACGGTGAGACACATTACCTATGGCGCGCTGTCGACCACGAAGGCGAGGTGCTTGAGGTTTTTGTCACGAAGCGGCGGGATCGCCGAACCGCACTGAAGTTCCTGAAGCGCACGATGAAACGGTATGGACGACCATCGTCAATGGTTACCGACCGGCTTCGATCTTATCAAGCCGCGATGAATGTGCTGGGAAATCCTGGGCGGCAGGAATGCCGGCGCTGGCTCAACAGCGGAGAACTCGCATCAACCGTTTCGAAGGCGGGAAGGGGCGATGGCGCGGTTCAGGGACATCAAGACCCTGCAAAAAATCGCCGCTGTCCATGCCTCGATCCATAACCACTTCAACCACCAACGCCATCTCACCCGCCGCGACGTTTTCAAACAGCACCGGACCGCTGCCCTGGCCGAGTGGCGCCAACTCGCAGCCTGAGAGCCCTCGATTGAAGCTTCAATAGGTTCAATCGAGTTGGTTTGACAACGCCCATGGCGGCAGTCGGGCACGACAAATGGCTTTTTAGTAGAGAACTTCCTCTCGTTCAGAGAGTCATGACATAAGGTGCGCTGGAAGAGCCCGTTGAGCCCCGTTGGCAAAAAAACACGGGTCTTGGGGACATTGCAATATGGATCTCGATAACTATAATTATCGCGATCTAGGAGGAGAGAGGACCATGAGGTTGTGCACGTAACTACGAAGCAGGAAGCCCGCAGTTGATGGCGCTAGCGGGGGGCGCTGGTTGGCGGAGGACTCGGAGTGGTCCAGTCCGATGCCGGCGTGGCCGCGTCGGAAGGTCGCCGGCAGCGGGGCTGTCTGCCCGTCCTCAAGGGCGAATCCCGGACCCACTTGATTTCCAGCGGGCCTGGGTTGCTGCGGAAATCGCGGGCGAGCTGCCGTACGACTTCGTCGATTCGGGAGAGGTGGGGCGACCACAGTGAAATTCGCCGCCGGCGAGACGAGCGTGATGCTGACGGCGGGCCATGGCGACATCGCGGACATCGACGGGTTGCCGGCAGCATTCCCCGACGACTACACCTTCCAGTGGGTTCGGGTGGATGCGGACGGCCCGTCGAATCCCGCCGACATCAACGACGCAACCTCGGGCGTCTACACCCGCGCCGACGGTGGTCTCCATTCTGTGCCAGTCTCCTGCGTTCTCGCCGACCCACGCCGACAGCCTGACCTGGCGGGTGGGGTTCAGCGAGGCCGTTCAGAATGTCGACGCGGCGGACTTCGCAATGTCCGGCACGACGGCCGCGCCGACCGTTGCCGCGGTGTCGGGGCTTCCGCGCAATACGACGTGACGGTTTCCGGCGGCAATCTGGGGTCCCTCAACGCCACGGTCACGCTTTCCTTTGCCTCGGGCTGCGGGTCCGGCCGGAAACGCACTCGCGAACACCACGCCGGCGGGGACGACGTACACGCCGTCGGGTTCGCTGCAGGTGGGCGCGTCGATTGCGGCGATGAGCCCTGCGGGAGGCAGCGGCATCGACAGCTACAGCGCCACGGGGCTGCCGTCGAGGTTGGGCATCAACGCCGCGACCGGGGTGATCGGCGGCACGCCGGGCACGGCCAGCGACGGTACGACGGTGACCGCGTCCGACAGTGCGGACAACACCGCCATGGTGTCGATCGCGTTCCCGGCGGTGGCCAGGGGCGCTCAGACGCTGAGCGGGTTCGCCTGCAGCGCGGCCTTGAGGACGATTTGCGCCTGGGAACGACCAACGACCTGGCCCTGCCCGTGCTGGCTGGGAGCAACCCGGCCGGCTACACCCGAGGCCCCGCCGCGGCGGGCATCCATCAAGGACAAGGGCAAGGGCGAGAAGACGCGAGAGCGATGAGCGGCTCCCAAAGGCCGCAGAGCCTACGAAGGATGAACCGCAACGGCAGTGACAGACAAGAGAACGAACGAGACCAATGCAGTCATGAGGCGATTCAGCGTTGAGCACGAATTGCAACGAGAGTGCGCCCTGCGCGGATTTGCGGAGCCGAACGGCGGACGCGGAATGCCGGGAATCAGGGCAGCGGCCGGGGCAGGTCATGTCCCGGCTGACGCTCTCCTGCGAGGAACGTCCGTGTGAACCGTCCCGCCGCGCACAGGTAGCCCGGCAACATTCGGGCTGGCTGTGGTCCGCGCTGGCCGGTCTTATGGTACTGACCGGCCTCGCCGCACCCGCTGCTGCACAGACGGTGCAGACGTTGGTTTCGAATACCAGTGAAAGCCGACCCCTCAGTGGTGCAAGCTCAATTTTAGCGGCGTCTATAAGCACGGGCGACCACCGTAATGGATACACGATTTCGCAGCTTGAACTTCACATGTTTGAGGTCGCGTCACGTAGCACGACCGTCAAGCTCTATTCGAACAGCAGCAGCGGCGAACCGCAGAATCTGCTGGCGACGTTCACGAACACGGTCAGTTTGGCGAGCCGGGCGCTCAATACGTATACCGCGCCACCCAACACGACGCTCAGTAAAAACACGACCTACTGGATAGTGGTAAACGAGGATATTAGCGACAGCAGCCAGCGTGTTAGTTATTCCACTACCAGGAGCAAAAACGATACAAGCAGCTACGGATGGAGTATCGGCAACAAAAGGTTAATTAAATCCACGCAAACTGCCGTCTGGAGAACTAGTACTTTTAGCGTTCTCTCCCTGGCCGTGAGAGGGAACTTAACCAGCGGCTCCTCCCCGCTCACGGTGACGATCAGCGATGTTCCGGACACCAGCAGCGAGCCCTTCACGGCGACCTTCACCTTCCTGGAGACTGTCACGGGCTTCACCGTCGACGATATCACGCTCACCAATGCGACGGCCTCGAGCTTCATGACAACAACGACCCCGGGTGTCTACACGGCGCTGATCACGCCCACGGCGGACGGTGCAGGCCTCGTCGACCTACACCGCGTCGAACACTGGCCCCACCACGCTGGTATTGAACCTCGCCGCCGTTGCCACGGATAACGTCATCAACATTGCCGAGAAGGCGTCCGGGTTCGACATCACGGGCGACACCGGGACTGAGATCGGCGTGGCCGTGACGGTGCAGATCGGCACCGAGACACTCACCGCGACCTCGGCGGATAACGCCGGAACCGCCACCTGGTCGGTGAGCGTATCGGTTGGCGCGTCGTACATCACCGGCACGAGCGTGGATGTGACGGTGTCGGCCTCCAAGATCGGCTACACCGCGCCCAGTGCGATCGAGCGCACCGTGACGGTAGACCTGACCGCGCCGACGGCGCCGAGCTACACGGCGCCTGCGTCGCTGCAGGTGGGTGAGGCGATCACGTCGATGAGTCCCACCGGCGGCGGCATCGACGAGTACAGCGCCACGGGGCTGCCGTCGGGGTTGAGCATCGACGCGGGCACCGGGGTAATCGGCGGCACGCCGGATACGGCCGATGCGGGCACCGCCAGTGCCACGGTGACCGTATCCGATGCCGCCGGCAACACCGCCGAGGTGTCGATCACGTTCCCGGCGGTGGGCAAGAGGGACCAGACGCTGACGGGGTTCCAGTACAGCGCTTCTTCGGTGACGTTCGGTTCCACGGCCCCCACGGTGACCGCGCCCTCCGGCGTGCAGACGACCTTGAGCTACTCGGCTTCTCCTTCGACGGTATGCACGGTCAACTCGTCCACCGGTGCGCTCACCCTGGTGGGGGCGGGCAGCTGCGAGATCGCCGCGACCGCGGCTTCCACGGCCAACTACAACGAGGCCAGCGTGACCTACACGGTCACGGTGCAGGCGGCCGGCGCGCTGGTATTGAACCTCGCCGCCGTTGCCACGGATAACGTCATCAACATTGCCGAGAAGGCGGCCGGGTTCACGATCAGCGGCGACACCGGCTCCGAGGGTGGTGTGTCGGTGACGGTGACGGTGGGCACTACGGAGTTGACGGCCACCTCCGCCGCCGCCGATCCTGCGACCTGGTCGGTGAACGTTCCGGTGGATGCGTCGTACATCACCGGCACGAACGTTGACATCGCCGTGTCGGCCTCCAAGACCGGGTTCACCGAGCCCAGCGCGGTGCAGCGCACCTTGACCGTTGACCTGACGGCGCCGACGGCGCCGGCCTACACGGCTCCCGCCACCCTGACCGCCGGTACCGTGATCAGTGCGATGACACCTTCCGGCGGCAGCGGCATTGCTGAGTACAGCGCCACGGACTTGCCGTCGGGACTGGCCATTGACACGAGCACCGGGGTGATCAGCGGCACCCCGGATACAGCGGACACCAACACCACCAGTGCGACAGTGACGGTGAGTGACACGTCCGGCAACACCGCCGAGGTGTCGATCGCGTTCCCCGCGGTGGGCAAGGGCGATCAGACGCTGAGCGGGTTCGAGTACAGCTCGGCCTCCATTGCGTTCGGCAGTTCCGCTCCGACGGTGACCGCGCCCACGGGGGTGGAGACGACTTTGAGCTACTCGGCCGAGCCCTCGACGGTGTGCAGCGTGGACTCGTCCTCCGGGGCGCTGACGATTGTCGGGGTGGGCAGTTGCGAGATCACCGCGACCGCTGCATCCGACAGCAACTACAACGAGGCGGAGGCGACGTACACGGTGACGGTGCAGGCCACCGCCACGCTGGTATTGAACCTCGCCGCCGTTGCCACGGATAACGTCATCAACATTGCCGAGAAGGCGTCCGGGTTCACGATCAGCGGCGACACGGGATCGGAGGGTGGTGTGTCGGTGACGGTGACGGTGGGCACTACGGAGTTGACGGCCACCTCCGCCGCCGCCGATCCTGCGACCTGGTCGGTGAGCGTTCCGGTGGATGCGTCGTACATTACCGGCACGAGCGTTGACATCGCCGTGTCGGCCGCCAAGACCGGGTTCACCGAGCCCAGCGCGGTGCAGCGCACCTTGACCGTTGATTTGACGGCGCCGACGGCGCCGGCCTACACGGCTCCCGCGTCGCTGCAGGTGGATGTGGCGATTACGGCGATGAGTCCGTCGGGCGGCGTGGATGTCGATGCCTACGCCGTTACCGGCTTGCCGTCGGGGTTGAGCATGGACACGAGCGGCGTGATCAGCGGCACCCTGGACACGACCGATGCGAGCACCACCAGTGCCACGGTGACCGTATCCGATGAGGCCGGCAACACGGCTGCGGTGTTGATCACGTTCCCGGCGGTGGGCAAGGGCGATCAGACGCTGAGCGGGTTCGAGTACAGCTCGGCCTCCATTGCGTTCGGCAGTTCCGCTCCGACGGTGACCGCGCCCACGGGGGTGGAGACGACCTTGAGCTACTCGGCCGAGCCCTCGACGGTGTGCAGCGTGGACTCGTCCTCCGGGGCGCTGACGATTGTCGGGGTGGGCAGTTGCGAGATCACCGCGACCGCTGCATCCGACAGCAACTACAACGAGGCGGAGGCGACGTACACGGTCACGGTGCAGGCGGCCGGCGCGCTGGTATTGAACCTCGCCGCCGTTGCCACGGATAACGTCATCAACATTGCCGAGAAGGCGGCCGGGTTCACGATCAGCGGCGACACGGGATCGGAGGGTGGTGTGTCGGTGACGGTGACGGTGGGCACTACGGAGTTGACGGCCACCTCCGCCGCCGCCGATCCTGCGACCTGGTCGGTGAACGTTCCGGTGGATGCGTCGTACATCACCGGCACGAGCGTTGACATCGCCGTGTCGGCCTCCAAGACCGGGTTCACCGAGCCCAGCGCGGTGCAGCGCACCTTGACCGTTGACCTGGCGCCGCCGGCGGCGCCGACGCATACCGCGCCTTCGTCGTTGCAGGTTGGGGTTTCGATCAACGCGATGAGTCCTTCCGGCGGCAGCGGCATTGCTGAGTACGGCGCCACGGATCTGCCCTCGGGGCTGACCATGAACACCACCACCGGAGTGATCAGCGGCACGCCGGACACGGCGGATGCCGACCCGGCCTCGTCGACGGTGACGGTGCGTGACACGGTGGGCAACATTGACACGGTTTCGGTCGTATTCCCGGCGGTGGCCAAGGGCGACCAGACGCTGGCGGGGTTCCAGTACAGCGCCTCCTCGGTGACGCTCGGCAGTACCGCTCCGACGGTAACGGCGCCCACTGGGGTGCAGACGACCTTGAGCTACTCGGCCGCGTCTTCGACGGTGTGCACGGTCAATTCGTCCAACGGCGCGCTCACCCTGGTGGGCGCAGGTAGTTGCGAGATCACCGCCACGGCGGCGTCCTCGGCCAACTACAACGAGGCGACTGTCACCGTCACGGTGCAGGCCACCGGCGTGCTGGTGAAGCTTTCGGTGAATCCCGCGTCGGTGGACGAGGATGGCAGCGGCGCCAGTGTGACCATAGAGGCCACACTCAGCGGGGTGGCGAGAGACGAGCCCACGACCCTTACCGTGGCCGTGGGCGCTTCTGACGACGCGGCGATCGCGGGCGCCGACTACGTTGCCGTAGACAATCTAAGCGTGACGATCCCATCCGGCCAGACGAGCGGCACGGCGACCTTCACGTTCACGCCCCTGGAGGATTTCATCGACGAGCGCGTCGAGGCGGTGTCGATCACCGCGACGAGCCAGGTCGCCGACATTGCGGTAGCCGGCACGACGCTGTCCATCAACGACAACGACGAGCACGGTGTGCGGATCAGTCCCACCAGGATTACGGCGCCCGAAGGAGGCAATGCTACCTACACGGTGGAGCTGACTTCGGAGCCGACCGGAGACGTGACGGTTACGCCGTCGCTCGGTTCGGGCGATACGGACGTGACGGTGAGCGGCGCGCTCACGTTTACCACCACGAACTGGAATGTGATCCAGACGGTGACGGTCTCTGCTGGCCAGGATTCCGATGCGGCGAACGACACGGCGGTGATCGAGCACGCGGTCGCGGGCGCCGACTATGGCGCCAACAGCGTGACGGCGGACGATGTATTAGTAACAGTCGACGATGATGAGACGGCGGTGACGCTGACGGTGAATCCCACGGCGGTGGACGAGGGTGGTAGTGGCATCAGTGTGACCGTGACGGGCACGCTCGACGGCGTGGCGAGAGCCGGGCCCACGGCCCTCACCGTGAGCGTGGGCTCCTCTGATGACCCGGCGATTGAGGGTGCCGACTACGTTGCGGTAAATGATCGGACGCTGACAATTGACGCCGGGCAGACGACGGGCACGGCGACGTTCATCCTGACGCCGATCAATGACGATGTGGACGAAGGCAACGAGGCGCTGACGGTGGCGGGTAGCACGACCGTGACCGGGCTGAGCGTCACCGCGACGATGATCACGATCAACGACAACGACGAGCGTGGCGTGCAGATCAGTCCCACGAGGTTAACCGTGCCCGAAGGCGGCGACGCAACGTACACGGCGGTGTTGACGTCTCAGCCGACCGGAGACGTGACGGTGACGCCGTTGCTGGTCACTGGGTCCAGCTCTGACGTGACGGTGAGTGCGGCGCTGACGTTCACGGCAACCAACTGGGACCGGGCGCAGACGGTGACGGTAAGTGCCGCGCAGGACACGGACGCGGATAACGATACGGCGACATTGGAGTACACGGTGTCGGGCGCCGACTATGGCGCCAACAGCGTGACTGCGCCGGATGTGTCGGTGACGGTCGACGACGATGAGACGACGGTGACGCTGACGGTAGATCCTGCGTCGGTGGACGAGGACGGCAGTGGCACCAGTATCACGGTGACGGGCACGCTCGACGGCGTGGCGAGAGCCGGGCCCACGACCCTCACGGTGCGCGTGGGCGCCGCGGACGACGCGGCCACGGAGGGCGCCGACTACGCCGTCGTGAGCGACCTGAGCTTGACGATCCCATCCGGCCAGGTGAGCGGCACGGCGACCTTCACGCTCACGCCCCTGGAGGATCGCATCGACGAGCCCGATGAGGCCGTGTCGATCACTGGCATGAGCGACATTGCCGGCTTTGAAGTGACCGGCACGACGCTGTTCATCAACGACAACGATGAGCGCGGGTTGACCGTATCGCCGACCGACCTGACTCTCACCGAGGGCGCGAACGCGACCTACACCGTCGTGCTGGATACCGAGCCAACGCAGACCGTGACGGTGACGCCGTCGGTGAGCGGCAGCCCTGACATGACATTCACGCCTTCGAGCCTGCTGTTCACGCCGTCCGATTGGGACCAGGCGCAGACGATGACCGTCTTCGCGACCGAGGATGACGACGCCTACCACGACTCGTTGATCATTTCCCAGGCCGCCCAGGGTGCAGAATATGCGGCCCTGGTCGATGGCCCAATCTCGGTGACCATCTCCGACAACGAGGTAGCCTCGCAAGGCGATCTGCCGGCGCAAGTCAGGGACCTGAGCGCAACGGCAACCGCAACGCATGTCGACCTGACCTGGACTACAGTAGAAGACGCGGTGCTCGGCTACCGTGTCGAGGCGTCCTACGACGGCGGCGCCAATTGGGCCGAGGTTGAGGACCATACCGAGAGTACCGACACCACCTACCGGCATGACGTCGGGCTGAACTTCAATGAAACGCGGCGCTATCGGGTATCGGCCGTGGGCGAGAATGGCGCCGGACTGCCTTCGGTTTACTTGCGAGCGAACGCGACAGTCACAACGGGCGGATTGACGGCCACCGTTACGGCGCCCGAGAACATGACGGACTCGATGCCTGACGGCACAACGGACCCGGTTCCGGCCGTCGATCTTTGCTGGATTCCCGAAGGGGTGGCCGTGAGCGAGCTCAGCGACGCCGCCATCGCCTGGACCCCGGCTCATTCATCGCGTTCTGTCGATCTGAGCGATTTGCCCTGGCAATCCGTTGGGAGCGGATCGTCCGAGGTCGATTGCGAGGACGGCATTGGTATTCGGCTGACATCGATCAGCGAGAACCAGCGCTACGCATTCCGGATGCGCGCCAACCACGGCGGCGCGTGGTGGGTCTCGAACGACGCCCAGGCGCTGTGGGTCGATTCGTCCAAGCCGCTTCGTACGATCGTGACCGCCGGGACAAGCGGCTTGTCCGGAGATACGCCGGTGCCGGCGCTCATTTGCCGCAACTTCAACGATCCGGCGACCCGCGAGGATGAACAAGGGTCCTTCTTCATCAGCGTAGGCTTCACCACGGCGTCGCCGGAGTATCTGCGCTACGAGCCCGTTAGCGGCTTTGATTCTTCCAGCGACCTGACGCTCGTCAACGCCACGGCGCAACGGGTCGATCGGCCGTACGACACACGGCTGGGATACCGGGTGCGGATCACCCCCAGCGTTTGGGGCGAGCCCGTGGCGGTCAGCCTTGCGGCCGATGTCGTGGCCCATGAGGCGACTTCCGTGGGCAACCAGGCTTCCGGCGAGTTCCGGCGCGAAACCGCCGACAGCGTAGATTGCGCCACCTCCGCCCCGGAGCTGGCGCGCCGGGCGCAGGTCACGTCCGCGGGATTCGAACAAGATGGCGACCGCAACGGCGAGTGGACCACCGGCGAACCGATCCGCGTGACGCTTCAATTTGACGAGCCGGTCCGTGTGACCAGGGCCGCCGGCGTTCCCAGCGTCACCCTCACCCTCGGCGAGGCGGCGACGGAGGTGACTGCGCTGTTCTCGCGCGTTGCGCACGAGGACACCCTGGTGTTCGAACACCTGGTGACGGCAGAAGAGAGCCCGATTCGCGACCTCGCCCTGCTGGCCGACAGCCTGTCGCTCAACGGCGGCGAGATCAGCAGCTTCAGCGGACCCGCGGTCGACGTTGCGCACGCGGGGGCCGCCGTAACGGGCGGGCAGATCGTGCGGCCGGACCTTACGGCAGCTTGGTCGATGATTCCGGGTGCGCACGAGGGCAGCGAGAGCCACTTTGAGATCCACCTCAAGTTCAGCGAGGCTGTGGACCTGATCGAGGTCATCGGCGAACAGAACCTTCTTGAGCACGCCTTCACGGTAACGGACGGCAGCATAGAGGCGATCTGGCCGGCCAGGGATAGCAGCGGGGAGTTTCTCGCCAACGAGTGGGCGATGCGCGTTGCGGTCGCCTCGGAGGAGCCGGTGACGATTTCTCCAGTGGTGGATCTCGCATGCGACCAGCCCGGCGCTATCTGCACGATCGATGACCGGGTGCTCTCCGAAGCGCCGTCCGTAACCCTGCATCGAACCGAGCAGGGGCTGTCCGTGGCCGACGCCGAGGTTGGCGAAGGACCTGGTGCGGTGCTGGTGTTTGAGGTGTCGCTCGCGCGGGCAGTGGACCATCCGGTGTCGGTGGATTACGAGACGGCCGACGGCACGGCCGCGGCCGGGCAGGACTATGCAGCCGCATCGGGCACGCTCCGCATCGAAGCGGGGCAGACCACGGGCCGAGTCCGGGTCAACATTATTGACGATAGCCACGATGAGGGCGAGGAAACCCTGACGCTGATTCTGTCGAACGCATCCAATGCGCAAATCCACGATGGCGAGGCGCTGGGCATCATCGTCAACAGCGACCCCATGCCCGCTGCGTGGCTGGCACGGTTCGGGAGGGCGGCTTCGGACCATGTGGCGCAGGCCATCGCGCGTCGACTGGAGCGGGGGCCGCGCGAGGAGCACATGACCGTGGGCGGCTTGCGCCTGGACCAACTGTTCACGAGTTCTGCAAAGCCGAATGCCGAACGCGCGTCATCCGGGTCAACGCACCTGGATCGTGATCCCCCGGGTTCGGGCGCCATGGCGCCTGCCTCCGGTCTTTGGGCCGCTAGCGGTTCGGGCTACCGGAACGGGCAGCCAGCCGGTGGCTGGGGCAGGGGATCCCCCTCGTCCGTGCCGATGGGCGGATCCGATGCGCAGGGGTCGCCGGGTGACATGGCAGTTCCTTATGGCCGTACCTCGCGCGCCTCCGATGCGCCACCGAGTCTGCGCGATGTGCTGATGGGCAGTTCCTTCTTCTACACCTACGGCGAAGGGGACGA
This sequence comes from Candidatus Foliamicus sp., assembly GCA_965261845.1. GTDB lineage: Bacteria > Pseudomonadota > Gammaproteobacteria > Steroidobacterales > Foliamicaceae > Foliamicus. The sequence goes on from OZ253475.1 coordinate 311,236, forward strand.
TGCGTCTTCCGGCCCTTGGACGGCCTGGGGCGAGACGGCGTCCACGCGCTTTAGCGGCAGTGAAGGAAGCCTTTCGCTCGACGGCGAGGTGACCACGGCCATGCTGGGCCTGGACAAGCGCTACGGCCGCTGGCTAATTGGCTCGACTTTGTCCTACAGCGAGGGCGAGGGGGGCTACCAGGGCTCCGGCGCTCTGGGTGGATCGGTGCACAGCACCTTGGTGAGCCTGAGTCCCTATGCGCACTACGAGTTGAACGATACGAGCAGCCTGTGGGGCGTGATCGGCTACGGCAGTGGCCGCCTGCGGCTCACTCCGCAGGGCGCGGAGTCCTCGCTGGATACGGACCTGTCCAATCGCATGGCTGCGTTCGGCGGGCGCGGACTCCTGTCCGTGCGCTCCGGCGATGCGGGCCGGTTCGAGCTGGCGCTGCGCTCTGATGCGCTGCTGACGCGCACCGCATCGGAAGCGGTGCAAGGCCTTGTGGGCGCACAAGGCGCGACTAGTCGGGTGCGGATGATGCTGGAGGGTTCGGGCGCCATGCCCGTTTGGGGCGGAATGCTGAGTCCCACCCTGGAGGCGGGCCTGCGCTACGATGGCGGTGACGCGGAGACCGGAGCCGGCGTCGAGGTCAGCGGCGGGCTGGGCTTTGCGGCGAACCGCCTGAAAATCGAGGTCAACGCGCGTGTACTCGTCGCACACGAGGACACCGGGTACGAGGAGTGGGGGTTCAGCGGTTCTCTCGCCTACACCCCGGGCGAGGACGGTCGGGGGCTGTCGATGAAGCTGGGCTCGGCGTGGGGTTCGACCCAAAGCGGCGTGCAGTCGCTGTGGAGCTGGCAGGACGCCTCGGGGTTGGCAAGAAACGGCCCGTTCGAGGCGGCGCAACGCTTCCAGGCGGAACTCGGTTACGGGATTGCCGGTCGCGGCAAGGCCGCGCTGTGGGTGCCGTTCATTGCGGCGCAGGCGGCCAATGGCGACGGTCAGTCGCTGCGGATGGGCGTAAAGCTAACCTCCGGCCCCAACGTCGAGGCGGGGCTCGAGTTGGGCTGGCGCCAGGGCCGTGCGGGCACGGAACCGGAGCACGCCGTGCAGCTTGGCGCCACGCTGCGCTGGTGAACGCCAGGCTAACTCTGGCGTGAATAGCCGGTGAAAGCCGGGCGGGAGGAAAGGTGTAACGAGCTGCCTTCGCCGCGACCACGGACCGAGCGCTGCAACACCACGCCCGTGCTCATCGAAACCTTCGTCGAGACTCCGCGCTACACCGGCGCCGTCTACAGGGCCACGGGATGGATTCATGTTGGCACCACCCGGGCACGGGGCCGCTACGATCCGGTCAGCCAATACGGCAAACGGAAAAAGAACATCTGGCTGCGCCCGCCAAGAAAAGACTGGAAACGAAGGCTCTACCGGAATCTCGTCAAATATCCCCAATATTCGCGATGCCCGGAAGGGCTCCAGCCCTCTAATCTATGCGCTGGAATAAGTGTCGCGGGGAGTTGGGCGCCGCCGGCATCTCGGTACAGGGTTGCAGCGGAGCATCAGCGCAACAAAGGAGGGTTCTTGGCGACAGGGCCGATAGAACGCGCGCATGCGAGGGCTCGGCCGTGAGCGAACGGGAGGCGTTCGACCGCATCCTGGCTTCGTTGCACGAGGCGGCGCTGGACCCCGAGGGCTGGCCGAGCGCCACGGGGCTTATCGATGATGCCCTGCGCACGCACGGCAGCTGCATGGCGTTCGGCGACGGGGCCTCCGACGAGGACGTCCGGATCTACTTTGCGTGGTGCTTCATGCGTGGACAACGGCACCGGGAGTTCGAGCGCACCTACTTCGAGGAGTACTACCACCGGGACGAACGGGTCCCGCGCCTGCGGCATCTGCCCGACAGCCGACTGTTCCACAACATCCAACTCTACACTGAGCAGGAGCGGAGGACCTCCGCGACCTACAAAGAGTTGTTGACCCGCCACCACTGCGGCAACGCCATCAATGTGCGCCTGGACGGACCCAACGGCACGAGCATCGTGTGGGTGGTCAACGACCCCCTCGACGGGGACGGCTGGTCGTCCGCCCAGCTTGACTCGATCCGGCGTCTGCTGCCCCATATCCGTCAGACCGTGCTCGTGCAGCAGGAGCTGGACGGGGCAGGCGCTATGGGCGCGTCGCTTGCGAATCTGCTCGACACCACGGGGATGGGCATCGTGCAGCTCGACGGGCGCGGGCGGATCGTGGCGGCGAACGACCGCGCCCGGGATGTGCTGCGCCGCGGCGATGGACTGGCGGACAAGCACGGTTTCCTTCACGCCCGCAGCCCGGAGGACGATGCCGAACTCCAGGCGCTGTTGAGGCGAGCGCTGCCGCCGTTCGGGGCTCAGGGCGCTGGCGGCTCCACGATGCTGAGGCGCGCGTCTGGACCGGCCCTGGTGCTGCACGTCTCCCCGGTGGGCCGGCGGGAGGCGGACGCGCGGATCTGGCCGGTCGCCGCGCTCGTGCTGCTCATGGACCCGGCAAGCCAAACCCGCATCGATCCGGCCGTGGCCGCGGCGGCGCTCGGGCTTACGCGGACGGAGAGCCGGGTGGCGGTGCTGTTGGCCGAAGGCAAGACCGTCCGCGAGGTGGCCGAGGCGACGGGCCGCCTGGAAAGCACGATCCACACGCACGTGAAGGACATGTTCGCCAAGCACCGCCTCTCGCGGCAGGCGGACCTGGTGCGGCTTGTGCGCTCGCTGGCCGGCGTTCCCAAGTCCTGGCGCTGAAGGCGAAAGCCGCCGCCGATCGGCGCTGACCGCGCCCGTTCTCCCGCGGTGAAGTTCCGATGAACGACATCCGGCGGCCGCTCTATAGCCTCGTCCGGCCGAGTCGTTACCACACGCCGGCCGCGCCTGACCCCTTCCATGCCCATCGTCTTCATCAGTCTGGCAACGGCGCAGCGCGCTACACAGACCCCTTCCCGGTTCAATTGCAGCCACACTTTCCGTATACCGTAAACCTTGAAGTTCTCTCGCCACACCTGCTCAATCTCTGGCCTCAACGCCTCATCTCGTCGCGCGCGTACCGAGCGGCGCCAGGGATCTCGCTATCGCACCTGGTGTTCGTAGTAGGTCGATGGGGCAATCGGCAGCACGCGCCAGATCGGCTCGACCCCATGGCGATCCTTGTGATCGCCAATAAAGGCGATCATCGCTTCAGTTTGCGGTCGAGCCGATCCTCCGAGGTCAATCCATCCCGTCGACCCGTGTCAATCTCCACTCGCCTGACCCAACCGCGCAGGGTCTCGGGCGTGCATCCAATCTTGCTCGCGATCGATACCGTCGCAGCCCACCGCGACCGGTAGTCCTTCTCGTGTTCAAACAGCAGCCGTACGGCCCGTTCCCTGACCTCCGGGGAATAACGCTTCGCTTTGTTCATGCTCCAATCCTCTCAAGATCCGGAGCCTCCGGTAAGCCCGGATCGATTCACTCCCCAATTTCCCAGATCATACGAGCAATATTCTTTCCATCCATATACATCGGTTCGTCTTTCTCTATGAAACTTATAGTAGAACTTCCCATAGAGTTTATTTCCGTCTTCTCCGAAAGAAAATACCGCAACGCCCATTCGGCGTAAAAAGCGTCTTCCTGAATCGATCCGTGTTTGTTGAATTTACTAGTGCTGTGATGGCTGACTTCAAGAAATGTGATCACCTTATACCCCGGCGGGATTAGCCTCCGTTTCGCCCTGCGGCGCTTGGCCCGCAGCGTCAAAATAACGCGGCCGGAATTACAACAGAGAACAAGCAAAGGATTTTGTAATCGCTTCAGAGTGCGACGCAATAGCGTCACTGCGCTCTAAGATGTGTTGATTGATTTCCCGGACCTTGCGGTTATAGACCCAAATCGTCTTACACTTGCTTGTTGCTGCCAAGAACAGCGCGACATCGCTTGCGATGGGCATGATGATCTCGGCTTCTGGATCAGGCAGGATACTACCGCTTGGGAATGCTTGTATTACCGGATTGTCGCCTATGACAAATGCCTGTTGGCGCGGATTTCTGATTACACCAAGAACCAGACCTTTGGATAACATGGCCTTGTATCCGTCGCCTTGAAGCAATTCGCCAAAAACCGTGAGCCATTCGTTCTTGGAGAAGTGCCGTTCATTTCTCATTGCTTGCAATTTCTCCAGTTTTTGAGTCGAGACCTCGCTGCCCTGCATATTGTCTTGATCGATAGCTTTGTTTAGCAACCCTTCAATTTCGCGACCCCAGAATTGTTTGGCATGCCGGCGCTTTGCGGGCGTCCTTAGGAATTGAAGAAAGACAAACACACGAGCTACTTCAAGCTCGTGAGCAGACAGGTCAATATTGATACGGCGCTGCCTATTGCTCCTCCTTGCAGCCTTTAGCAGCTTCTCCACTAAACAACAAAAATTGCTTTCCAAGTTTGCTATCCAATCCTCTAGCAAGAGTGACTTAGTTCCGTCTGGATGCATATACGCATACATATCTGTTTGCCTGAATGCATTGGATGGACTCGTTGCGTAGTGTTTCGTTCTTGACTTGTCGTAACAGTAGAGTAGCCCGCGTGCATCAGCAAAATTCTTCAAGACACATCGTGGCACGACGTGATGTACTTTGGCCTCACTCATTCAGTGCACCATTACTTCTCGACAGTGAACTTGGTCGGATTGACCAAAGTTCAATAGACAGACCTCAGGTTGTCCAAGGTCATTCGTCTTGCCTTGTATGCAATCATGAGTGTGGATTGCAAGAGCAAGGCTTCGGCAACCATCCGAATGCCGACACCTTCTCCCAAGACCCCTCCGGACGTGATTAAGGAGTTCTAGCGAGCGGGAAGGCGAAGAGCGTGCAACCTGCCCGTGTGGGATTGGCGGACCGGATGCACGGTTGATTTTCCTGGCTTTGGCGGGAGGCTTACCCGTGGCTGGTGCTGGTCCAAGATTGGGGCTTCGGATAAAATTGTCCTCAGCTAAATTCATCCATTCAAGAGGACAATATGAACACGATTCCACACCCCCACGGCGCAGAGTATGACGCACGCCATTGGGTCTGTGTAGCAGACTACCCGGCGACCTGTAGTTGTGGCAAAGGGATCACTCCCGGCGAAATTTGCCACGTTTACGAAAAGAGTAGCGCTGAGCCCATCCTCTGTCGAGATTGCGCGACAGCACGGCCTAATCTCCCCGCTATCAATCCCAATGAAATCGCCCAAAGTTTGAGCGACGTAATCCCGCGCCCAACCTGATCACGCGGCCAGTTTCGCGATTAGGTATTCCTGCCCCCGATCCCCTTCGATCGAGCTGCAATGCCCGCAGAGATGAAGCACCTTACCCGAGGATTATCAAATGCAAAATTGGCAAAGGTCAGGCGGAAGAACCTAGACGGCAGTGAGTACGAAGCTGCTGTGAACACTGCACTAGTTCGATACGTTATTTCCCAAGATTCGGGCACGTATATCGCATTCGATGATGCACAAGATCCCATGGGGATTGATTCTCCAGAGGAACGGTCAATTGCGGCCTGTGGGGATTAGGCCCAAAGGGATATCGTAGCTACCGGTATTGGAGTTTCAAGCAGTGTTACAAAATATGGGAAAATTGACATGATGCGTGTTATTCGCGCTTTGATGTACATCTTCTTCTGGCCATTCTATTCAGGGCCAAGTAAGAAGGAGTGAGCAATGAATGTGAGTGTCTTCCCTTATCCTTACCCACGAGTGATGTGATTTCTGAAATTTACCGCATTTGGGTCTTTTCGGGCGGGCTTTGACCGAGCGGCCGAGTGTCACGTGTGCGGATTGTGAAAAAGCAGTGCGGTGCCAGTCACCCGCGTTGGAACAAATGTGGGGACGAGAATTCGAGGTAGACACAAACCGTCGATAAAACAATAAGATGCAATCTATTGCAACCCCGCCGCCTCCACCGCGTGGAACCCGTCGAACGGACCCCGGTAAGCCATCAGATACGGCTGCTCTTGCTCGTAAACTTCCCACACCGTCTTGTCCTTGATCGTGGGATGACGCCGCCGCTTCGCCTCACGGATGCACTGATCCTCAAGCCACGCGTTGATCTCCGCGTAACTGCGCCCGCGCGGGCGCGGCACGAACATACGCCCGCGCACGTGCCCCACCTGGCTCTCCACCTGGCCCTTCTCCCAACCCGCCCCGGGCGTGCAGGCCACAGGCTCAATCAGATGATGCGAACACATCTCCACGAATCGCCTTGCGAACCGTGTTCCTCGACAACTTCAACTCACGGGCAATCCGCCTGATCGGCACCCCGCGATCCAGATGATCCCGACGGATCCGCGCAATCGTCTCCACTATCAACATCTCCCGTCACCCCGTCCGTCCAAACAACGAGGCGAGTTGAATCGCTCAACTTAAGGGGGGTCAATATTGGACGCCGATTCCCCCGCTAGGGGGTCACTATTGCATGCCGATTAACAGTCAGGCGCAGTACGCCAAGCGCAAGTGGCTGTCGGAGGCGCCCAACGGCTGGATCAAGCAGGCGCTGGGCTTTCGCCGCTTCAGCGTGCGCGGCTTGAACCAAGCGCAGGGCGAGTGGGTCCTGGTGTGTCCGGCGTTGAACATGAAGCGGATGCAAGGGCTGGCGGCGGCGTGAAGAAGGGCAATTCGGCCCCCATCCGCTCTGCCGGCGGGCCCATCCGCCAACATTCCCCGCCCGCCTGCGGATCTATGACCTCGCGTGGCGCTTCGGAGGAGGCAACCCGACGTTTCATTGCCTGCGAACCGCCAATCCGCCCAGCCGAAACATCCCACGGCGCACGCTCCTAGCGCAGTCCAGGGAGGGCGGAGCAGGGGCAGGAGGCACGCCGAACCGGGCCAAACGACGTAAAATATCAGCGTGCGTTTAATAGGCACTCCCCATCAGTAGTGACACTCGGAGGAATACCAGCCCATTTGGCTCTTCGTAAAGCCCTTTATAATCATCTAGTTAATAGTCATTATAAACGGTTATCCTAGCCTTCCCTGCCTCGTCTCGGGGCGTTTTTCTGATCGCCAACATGCCACGCAAGCCAACCAGCCTATTCTCGCTGATTGCGTACTCCGGGCCGGCCATTCCGCTGGCGATGCTGGGCTTGCCTCTCATTCTTTACCTGCCGCCTTTCTATGCCGGCGAACTGGGCATGGACCTGGCGGCAGTGGGTATCGTATTCGCCCTGGCCCGCATGTGGGACGCGGTAATTGATCCGCTGATCGGCTACTGGTCGGACAAGACCGGCGGACGATTCGGCCGTCGCAAGCCTTGGCTGGTGGCCGGTGCGCCATTGTGGATGCTTGGAGTGTATGCGCTGCTGAGCCCGCCCGAAGGCGTGAGCACCTTGTACCTGTGGTTTGCCGCCTTCGGCTTCTACGTGGCCTGGACCATGGTGCAGATTCCCTACCAGTCCTGGGGAGTGGAGCTGTCCCGGCAATACGAGGAACGCTCGCGCATCACGGGCATCCGGGAAACCGGCACCCTGGTGGGCGTGATACTGGCCACAGCCGCGCCGGTACTGGTGTTTTCCACCCCCAATCCTCCACTGCGCGACATTTTGTGGGTGTTCACCGTAGCCTTGCTGATACTGATACCGGCCACGGTGCTGATCACGTGCGTAGTGACCCCTGCGGTGCCGCCGATCGTGGCCAAGCGTCCCGGCCCCATGGTTTCCCTCCGGGTTCTGAGGCGCAACCGGCCGCTGTTGCGGGTGCTGATCGGTTCATTCTGCATGACCCTGGCCGCCGGAGTGCTGAACTCGGGCTTGCTGTTCGTCTGGGCGGAGGCGCTCGAGTTGTCGCGCCTGGACTTTATGGTCTACGTGCTGGTCCAGTATGGCTTTGCAATCGTGGGAATGCCGTTGATGGTGTGGCTGGGCAACCGCATTGGGCGGCACCGCGTCCTGGCGATGGGCGGCGCAGGGTTTCTTGCGCTGCAACTGGTTCTGCTGGCGGTTACGCCCGGGGCCTTCGAGCAGGCGTTGGCCGTTGCGGTAGTGGGCGGGCTTATCACCAGCGTCATCTGGGTCATGCCGCCCGCGCTGGTGGGCGATACGGTCGAGTACGGCATGCTGAAGGGCGGGGGCGATCAGGCGGCGCTGTATATGGCGGCGCTGAACTTCGTAACCAAGATGGCCTTTGCGGCAGGTGTTGGAATCTCATTGCCGCTGCTTGGAGCGCTCGGATTTGACGCCCAGGGAGGGAACAATCCCGATGCCTTGTTCGGGCTGAAGATGGTGGTGATCGTGTTGCCGCTCATACCGGGGCTGTTGGGGGCGGCCGTCCTGTTCAACCACAAGCTGACCGCCAGCGAGCACGCCGCGATCCGCAGGCGTCTGGCAGAGCGTGGCGTCGAAAGCGGTGCTGCCTGAGTGATCGTGATGTCCATTCGGCGATTCGCTCGAAGCATGAGTTGCAGGACTTGGGAGTATTCACAGCGACCGCGCTACGCTGACGCGCAAGGAACACGCTGCGAGTTTTCGCAGCGGGCGCCGCTGCGCTGGCGCGCAGGGAACACGCTGGGAACGAGGGCGTCCCGCCCTCGTGGAGGGCGGGGACGCCCTCGCTCCCAGGCTAGAGCTTTGGTGGCGCTTTGCGGTGCGCTGGTCCTTGCGGTTTCCTGCGAGAGTCCCGCACCGGGCGAAGAACAATTCCGGACCTGGGTCGAGGAACGCTACGCTCAGCCGTTCCGTGATGGCGAAACCGACCGCTGGGTCGAGGCGTTCGGCGACGATGCGGTGGGAATGCACCACACACTGCCTGCGCTGGAAGGGCGCGAGGCCATAAGAGATTTCGGGCGCATGGTGCATGAGACTTTCGTGATCGACCGCTTTGATCTGACCGTTGAGGCAGTTCGCGTGGAGGGCGCCTGGGCGCTCACTCGCGGCATTTTTACCAGCCGTTTCCTGCCGCGTGACGCCTCTGAGTCGATTGCTCCCGGCGCAGAAACGCCCGCGACCGAGGGCAAGTTCATCCTGATCTGGGAGCGCCAGGACGATGGAGAATGGCGAATCGTGCTGGACATGGGCAACCTGAATTCGCCGTGATCCGAGGACGATTGCGACTGGCCGGCCTGGCGCTCTGCTTTTTTGCGGCGCCCACGGGCGCCGCAGCGCCGGAATCGGCAGGAGCCAGGATTTACTACGCTTGCGTTACCTGCCACGGTCAAAACGGTGAGGCTGACGAGGCTCGGCAAACTCCGGCGCTGGCGGTGTTGCCCGCCTGGTATACAGCCGCGCAGCTTCGCGCCTACCGAGCCGGCTGGCGCGGCGCCGTGAACGAGGACTTCATCGCTCGCAAGATGACCCTTTTCGCAGAGGCCCTGGCTTCCGAACAGGCGCTGGAGGCGGTAGCCGAATACGCCGCCAGCCTTGGGGGTCAAGGAACTCTCCCGGAAGGGCAGATCAACAGGCCCCGATACCAGCGCCGCCGGACGCCGTCACGGCCCGTCATTTCGAAGGATGCGCGAGCTGCCATGGATTGAAAGGGGAGGGGATCGAGCCGCTGGGCGCGCCGCCGATCGCCGGTCAGCCGGCCTGGTACCTCAAGCGCCAGATGGAAGCGTTCTCAAGCGGCGATCGTGGCTCCCACCCGGACGACGCATTCGGCCGCCAGATGCGCGCCGCACCCGTCCCTGCCAATCCCGGCCAACTCGCCGCCCTGATCGCTTACCTCTCCCGCCTCCCCCGGCCCTGACCCGCGAGCGAGACCTGGGAGGGAGGGATCCTGCCGCTCGCCGACGCGCAGGGAACACCCTGGGAACGAGGGCATCCTGCCCTCGTCGAGGACTAGGCTGAACTTCCAGAGTGTGCCGCATTGAACTCGTTGATTTTCGGGACAAATCGAGAGATACGGTGTGTCGCTACTGGGAACGTTCGAGCCGCACGCCGAGCAGTTTGAAGGCTTCGCGCTGTAGCGCGGTGGGCCGGGTGAGGACCTCGAACGGCTCGGCGCCGGGCACTTGGGGGACGACGCGGTTCTTGGCGATCGTCGCCAGGTCGCCGAGCAGGGTGCGGAAGCTGTGCACCGGCAGACCGTTCGCGGTGCGTTTGCTGCGGGCTTTTTCCCTGGCCGCTTCGGAGACCTTCGCAGGCGCCACGACGGACGCGCGCGCCGCCTCGGCGGCGGCCGGATCGTCGTCGTCGAACAGCAGCGGCTTGAGCCGCTCGCGCAGGTGCCATTCCACGTAGTAGGCCAGCATGCACAGAAACACGTGCGCGCGCACCCGGTTCGCGGCGTGGTGGAAGACCGGTCGAACCTTCAGGTCCACGGTCTTGAGGCTTCGGAAGGCGCGCTCGACCGCGCTCAGGCGCTTGTAGGCGCGCACGGCGCCCTCGGCGTCGAGTTGCGTCTTCGCCAGGCTGGTGCGCACGACGTACAAGCCGTCCAGCACCGCCTCGGCGGCGATGGACTCAGGCTTTCGCCGATAGCCGAACGCGTCGTCCTGGATATCCAGATCGAAGTGCTTGGCCATCTTGTATTGGCCGACGACCTTGCCCACCCGCACGCCGATCTTGTCCGCACCCTTCAGGCGCCACTTGTCGCGCCGCGTGGCCGCGACGATGGGATCGAGCAACGCCTCGGTGGCTTGGAGCAGTTCGTCTCGCTTGCGCGCCCGCGCCTCGGCCAGCAGCGGATTGCGGCACACCATGAGGCGCTCGCCCGGATAGGTATCGCTTCGGATCTCCACCAGGTCGGTCTCATCAAACAGCGAGAGCTGCACGGCGCCGGATTCCACCAGCGAGCGCACCGCCGGACCCCGCAACGCGCTAATCCAGTCCAGCCCCGCCGGCTTCACGTCCTCGCGAATGCGCGCCTCGGTCAACATCCCGCGGTCGCCCACCAACACCACCCTGGAGAACCCGAAGCGGTGCCTGAGCTTGTCGACCTGCGCGCCCACGGTGGCCGGATCCGCGGTGTTGCCGGCGAACACCTCCACCGCCACCGGCCGGCCCTCGGCGTCGCACAACAGCCCGAACTCGATCTGCACCTTGCCGCGCCGCCCGTCGCGGGAATACCCGCGCTTGGCCAGCGGGCAGCGGCGCCCTTCCATGTGGACCGACGTCAGGTCGTAGAACACCAGGGCGCCGTCCTTGAGATGGCGCTTGGCCAAGCGCCGCTCGATGGCGTGCTGGCGCTCGATGAGCCAGTCCATGGCGGCGTAGAGGTCGTCCTCGTCGATCTCCCCAAGTGCCAGCGTCTCGGCGAGCGAGTCGCGCGCGGTCGCCTCGGCCAAGCCCCGGGCGGTGGCCAGTTTCGAGCCGGGGTCCAGGATTCGGGCGACGATCATCGCCAGCACGCGTCGGCGCTCGGGCGAGTCCGCACCGGCGATCGCGCGCTCCACTCGCAGCTTGCGCAACGTGCCGAGCACGGCGGCGACATGACCGTGGGGTTTGGAGCGCACGATGTCGAAGGCCTCCTCGCGCCCTACCAGGGGCTCGTTCCTCAGCACCCGCCGCAGGGCATCGATTTTCTGCGGGGGCCACTTGGTGAGGTTGGCCAAGGTGCGTTTCTTGACTTTGCCGTTTTCGCGCCAGCCCTCGCGCAAGAGAATAGCGGGAGGCGATTTGCGGTTGGGGACCTTTTCGATATACATGGGAACGATGATAGTTCATGAATCTCTACACTGCAATACTATCAGATCACTATACATGGGAATACATGCGCGGCACTCGAACACACTATTCCCCACCGAGTCAATCACTTAAATCAATCCGGACGGTTAAATCGAGGGGAACTTCAGACTAGAAGTCCTCGCTCCCGGCTTGTTCCACGCAAGGGAGGGCATCCTGCCCTCCGCCGAGGGCGGGCTCGGGCCGTGTGTCTTACCCTGAAATCTCGGCTACAGTCGCCGAGATTTCAGGGTGAAGCAGCTCTGAATATTGCTCGCTACGAGCACACAATAGATGCTTGAGTTTTCGTTACTACGAGATGCGCAGGCCACTCAAGAAAGTCGTCCGCTTAAGTCATCCAGGAATTCGGATGTGGGGTCAACACCAGTGACCAGCAGGTAGTCTCGCGCACGCGTGCAGGCCACGTAAAGCAAGTGGCGTTCAGTGTCGTAAACTTCCTGGAGATCCGCGTCGTCGGAGACGGATTCAATTCGTTCCTGGAGAGGTATCGTCTCATCGTCGCAAGCCATGACTGCGACCGCTCTGAACTCCAGCCCTTTGACGAGATGCATCGTGCTTACGGACAACTGGCCGGCACTCTCCGCCAGCTGTTCGTCGAGCACTTTCCAGGGAAACCCAGACTGCTGAGCGGCGTCGGAGGCGCGGTCGACTTCCTTTTTTGAGCGCACAACAACGCAAGTCTCGTGGGGCGCGACACCGTCAGCTATTCGTTGTGCAATCCACGCACCGACTGCTTGGATCTCTTGCTCAATGCTCTCGAAAACGCGGATATCCGGTTTTGGACCATTGAACATCGACACCGTCCCACGGCGGCTTTCCACATTGCCGTCGACATCGGAGGTTTCCGGTTCCAACAGAAGATCGGCCTGCATCCTGATCTGGTGTGAAGTCCGATAGTTGATCCGAAGCGTCTGCGAACGGCCTCGGACATCGACTCCGAGCGACTTCCAGGAGAATGGTGTCTGAAAAATGCGTTGCCCCAGGTCTCCCGCGAAGAAAAGAGCATTCGGCTGTTCGCTGCCTAGCGCTGCAAGGAACCGGAGTTGCGCGACACTGACATCCTGTGCTTCATCTACTATGGCGAAGTCGAATGGCGGGTTGCGGCGGGCCTGCATTTTCTCAGCAAGCACACTGAACATTTCTGATCGGGTTATCAATCCCCGCTCACGCAAGTGTCGCTTAACCTGCTCGAAGGATTCCCACAACACCGCTCGGCGTTGTTCCGGAATTCCGGTCTTCCGACCCAACCGCTTGACGTTCCGATAGTCCTCCCATGACTGCAATTGCCAAGCGTCAACGACATGCTCCCATTCCCCAAGAAGAAATCGGGGGCTGAAACTCAACCCGTCACTTGCTTGAATTGCTTCGCTTAGCAATTCCTCAATGTGTTTTCTGGCGGCGATTTTTGGTCGCGCAACATGCGCTTCGTACAGACGCTGTCCAATCGTGTTTATCGCGTGAACCTCAAGGCGTTCAGCAAGGCGCGGTTCGTTGCCGATAAGCCGTCGCAACTTCTTTCTTAGCGCATTGGACAGCATGTCGGAAAACGTGGTCAGAAGCACTCGCGCATCCGGATTCTTCCGTGCCAAGTGGACCGCGCGATGCAACGCAACTATCGTTTTCCCTGTGCCTGCTGAACCGGAGACCCGAGCCGAGCCTCCAAAGTCTTTCTCGACGACCGCGCGTTGTGCAGGATGCAGAAAAACGGCCCACTTCTCCCAAGGGTAGTCCAAGGCTCGCGCCAACTCTTCGGAATCCGCCATAACGCGAAAGCGTCGCTGCGCGTCTGGATGCTCGAACGGGTCGGCGCCATCCACTGCTGCCGTTGGGATTCGTGGTTGTCCCCCAGTTGCCAGCTCCAGTAGCGCTTCAGCCGCCTCACTTGGAAGGTTTTCGGCCAGCACAAGCAACTCGTCTTCATCGGCCCTGCGCACGTCCTCCAGCCACTCGACTGGCACGCCAAAGCCGAGAAGTTCCTCCTCCGCCATATCCATGAACAGAGCGGGCTTAGCCGGCGTTGGGGCATCCCTGACCACGAATGCAGGGACCATGATCTCCTGAACGGTCTCACGTAATTCGACAAGCTGCGCAGCTCCGGTCTTGGGATGGGTCTTGAGTTTTCGCCGCTCCGCCCACTGATACGCTTTGTCGTGATGATCGACGTAACACAGCAACAGGCTGTTGACGCTGCGGTGAACGATGAGTCTGATGTCACGACTCACCCGTATCGACCAGAAGTTGGGATCTCGGACTCCGTCAAGCCTGTGAAATCGCATGCCCGGAGCGGCTGGATTTAGCTGCAGGTCAAATGCCTTTGTCTTTACGACCTTCTGCTCCCCGCCCGTCAATTTGGCGAGGCTGTTGGTAAACGTGTCGGCGATGCGGAAATGCATCAAGTCTGGATCGGGAGCAACCCTACGATCTTGCTGGCCACCGCCGAATAGAGGTCAACCTCCACTTCAGGTGCGCGGATTGATACCAAGAGAGCGTATCGTGCCACGCTATCGTATCGCTTCAGCTTTGTCCTCGACTTCCACCAGCCAAGCGCGGGCCAAATTCCGATGGCTCCCCGGCTTGCAAGTTCCGCTGCACTGCCCCGCCAGATATCGCTGTGTAAGGATCCCCTATGCCGATTCTGCGTTCCTATGACCCATCCGGCATCGTTTCCACTACTCCGCGTCCATTCTTCCGCGTCGCGCGCCGCTGCATTCAAACGTCCACGGAAGTCCGCCTCCGACTCCAATGGCCGCTTCACATCGAATCTCAAACCGTGCGATTCGTAACGATACCGGCGAGCAAATCCACGCGCGGACGGATTGGGTTCCACGAAATACGAAAGAGTCACCCGCATTTCTACCCGCGTCTCTCCGAGCGCTTCCAACTCATCAAGAGGCCAGGGCAATCGGTGCAGATTCATTTCCCGGAAAGTAGGTTGATTGCTCCCTTCACGTCTAAATGGATGCAACCGGTCCTCGCTTACCATGGTCAGAGAGTTATCCACGCTCCACATGGCGCGGTCCAGATCGGGAATTCCGAATCCACAGCATCGCACGAGACGGGCCATATCCGATTTGTTAGGCGTTCGGTTTTCCGGCAGAAATGCCTCACGCATAGCATCGGTCCACTCTGCCGAGTGCACGATCAAGGCCCTAATGGTTTCGGGCCAGAGACGGGGATAGGCCACCATCAACTGCGCGGCCATCCGCGCGGCGAGTGCCGATGCCGCGCTGGTTGCGTTCGTGATTGTGAATAGCCTTTTCGTTGGCTCCCTATTCGTCGTCAGTAGGCTAAGGCTCGCCTTGGTTTCGGCATACGGGGTCGCATACAGATTTGTCTCGGCGGCATTGCCTCCTTCGAGGACGACATCCGGCTTTAGCGGCCAGTGCTTCTGCCAGGTTGCCGAGGTGGTGCTGAACGGGCTTAGGCCGCCAGCAGGTGCGACCGGCTGATAATTCTGTGCATCGGGCTCCGTAATCCGCACGAGTTGAGTCGCCGCGCCGACAGTCAGCGCGTTCCAGCTTTGACCCGGGTCATGAACCCCGTCGGAGCAATTGCTCTCCGGGTACTGCGTCCACGCATTTGGGTCCTGTACGTTTCCAGCAGAAATGACAAAGAGCCTCGGCGTATCCCCTTGTGTGTCTGAGTCGGCCGAGAGCCGGTCTATTGCCGCGGACCAGGCCGATGGCCGGCCACGATCACGATTGTCGCGTGCAGTAACCGCCATGCTGAACACGCGGCGCCGTTGCGGTGCGGTAATTTCAGGCCGCGCGACTGCCTCGACAGTTAGGTAGCCATGATGCTGTGCGTCTCCAGTGTTGGGGCTGCCATGAGTCAATAATTTCACTGATTCGAGTCGATGACGTATTTCGATCGGGTCTTGGGATTCGATTGCCTCTGTTAGGTTTCCGATCAGAGCAAGTCCAGCCATTTCCGTCCCGTGGCCGTCACTGTCATCGGTACCCCATCCTGGCTGCACTGAGTGCATGTCCGCACCGGCCAGTCCGGGGGTGATAAGCGGATGCCCTCGGTTGACACCGGTATCGAACAAGCACACGTGCGCCGCTTCCTCCTCCTCGCCGTGCACCGTCATCCGGCCCTGCAAGTCCTCAAGCCATTCTGCTTGTTCTTCGGGCGGTAACGCATCAAAGAACTCCGCCGTTTCTTTGGCGCGCCTCAACTCGGCAATACTGTTCAATGTCAACATTGATTGCTTCATCTGACCTGCCGACCCATATGCCAGGAGGACGGTGCGTTCCGGGAACTGGAAATCCCCAGGTGCGAACGCTAAGTCCAGTCCATCAGCGAGTGCCCGGAACTGATTCGTGACGGCTGCACGATCACCCCGCACCGGTAGCCAGATTTCCCACCAAAAGGGTTCGTCGTCTGTTGTGGGGAACTCCTCGGGCTCGTCCGTCCACAGAGCCTTCAGCGTAGCTGCCCGAATTTTGGAGATCGAGTTAAGTAGTTTGTGATTCTTGGGACCGAGTTTCGTGTCCTTTGATTCGTCCAAGTACGATCGGATGAGGTTCTCAAGAATATGCAACTTGCCGTCGGGAACGAACACTGTGGCGAGCGTCCGCGGCCCGTCGTGACGAACATTCAGCAACTCGATTCCGGAGTGCTCCCGGGCGAGAGATTCGAAGGCCAGTTCGATTTCAGGAAAGCTTTCAAATTCAACACGTAGGCCGAAGCCCGCTTCAAGCCCGGCTGATTCTTGCTGCATCCGCGCAGTTGCCAATTGTGGACGCAATGTCTCGACCTGGCTCAGCAGCGCACTGCCATGCGGAATCCGATCCCTGTCTTGCAGCGAAACGCCGCCGCCAATTGCCCGCGGAGGACGGAGGAAGCGTTCCGTCTCGCCATTTCTCTCAAGAACAAAGTGCGGCTTGCGCCGAACGTCCTGATCCGCCATGTAACGCCTGCAGTTCCTTTGCTACTCGTTTTTTGTCCTGAGTCGGCTGGAAATGTCTAGTCTTTCCCGTAGCGTATGGCGAATTTCGTCCTCCGAAACCTTGTTCCGCCCTTCTATGAGTGCCTCTTTCAGAGCTTCATCCGACGCTCTGGCCACTTCGGCATAACTCAACCCCGCCCCCCCCTTGGCCAGCCGCTGCCAGGACACGCCTTTCGCGGCCATCCGTGCCAAGCGGGACTTCAATACCGATGCAATCCGTTCCTCATTTGGCAACTCGTAATGAAGCACATCGTCGAATCGGCGGAACAACGCATGGTCCAGGATATCCGGGTGATTGGTAGCCGCGACAATCAGGCTGTGGGATCCGTCCTGTTCAATCATTTGCAAGAAGCTGTTCAGGATACGCCGGACCTCCCCGACGTCGTTAGCAAGCCCGCGGTGTGAACCGATCGCATCAAACTCGTCGAAGAAATAGACTCCACGCGTTTTTTCGGTCGCTTCGAATACCTGCCGCAATTTGGCCGCGGTCTCGCCCATGTACTTCGTAATCAACCCGTCAAGCCGCACCTGTAGCAGCGGCATGCCAAGCTCGCCGGCGAGTACGGATGCCGTCATCGTCTTGCCGGTGCCCGGCGGCCCCATCAGCAGCAGCTTTCGCCTCGGAGAGAGTCCATGCGCCAATATCTCTGACGCCCTTCGCTGTTCCCGGATAATCCGCTTGAGTTGGCCCAACAAGACGTCGTCCAGAACCATATCCGCAAGCCGTGCCTTTGCGTACGCGACGTTAAGCAGCCCCGCCAACTCTCCTCGTGGGCGGCTGATGGGAATCGGCTTCTCGCCGCGTTTTGATAGTAGTCCCCGGCGCACCTTTGCTTGGTCGATCAGCGCCCTCAACTCCACCGCGAGCTTGCCATGACCCAGTTTCGCCTCGTGCGCGGCGACCTGCATAGCCACGGAGAAAAACCGCTCGTCGTTATCTTCAAGGTGGGACTTGAGCAACGCTTTCAATTGAGCGGCACTAGCCATCTCTCTCCCCTGCGACTGTGTCGCATCATACCCTGAACACCTTGAAAACCTCGTCGCACACCCCGCTCCGCAGTCGCACCATAGCCCAGCAGATCGGTCTCAACAATATCCGCAAGCTGCGGCGGGTTGGGCGGCAAGTGATTCAGGATGCGCTTCCAGTTTGCCTCGTTCGGCCCAAGAGTATCGGCAATGCGGAAATCCATAGAGGTCGGGCCTATTAGGCTTTCTATATCAGGCTTGCGTGCATTCCAGGCGTTTGAGCCAGCCTCGAAAGTTGAGACATTCAGAACGGATTCTGTCGAACCCGATTTCCAGCGCCGCCACATTGCCCATCAACGGCTTCTGGTAGTCGGGAACGAGTTCCAAGATACGACGGGATGGCGCTGTGGCGGGAGAATCGTCTATTTCCTCTGGAGTGGCGAATTGATCTCGAATCTCCTGGAACCGCGGCGCAAGTTGAGGACGACCGATTGCTTCCCCGAATCGTTCACAATCGCTGAAGAGCATGGCCTCAAACTCATGCATCATGACGTAGGGTATGAAGCGCCTGTCGTCGAAGCCGGCACCCATCGTCCGCCGGATATCCGCCGCGAGCTCGTCCTCAATCGTCTTCGCCTTACGCGGAAAGGCCAGCCCGGCTGCCTGAGACCGGCCCGGCCAGGCTCTTGAACCCGCCTTCGGCATCCCGTAATAGTCAACCATTGTGGTTGCAATGCATTCCTGATCTTCCCGCAAGTGAGCCACGATGTCATTTCGAGCGGCGCTCCATGGCTTGATTCCGCCACGGCGGGAGCGTTGACGGGCGTTACCGATCAAGCGCGCGCCAACACGGGTCATACCAAACCTGTAAAGATGTGGGGCGAGCGCCTCATTGACGAAAGTCTCCTCGGTTTGGCCCTCAACGTGAACGAGGAGCCGGGTCATCGCGCGGAATCTGGGCCTTTGTTCTCCTCCGCCGGACGGCCGCCAAACTCATTCTTCTCCCAGAGCTGGCCGAGACTGTAATCTTCCAGCCACGCCGAGAGTTTCTCGCCGTCCAGCCTGCGAAGCGTTGTAGCGCCCTTTACGCGATCAGCCACAAGTACGTCTTCCGGTTCGAAGTGATCCAGTAACAAGGATGACTGTGTCGCTAGGATGATTTGCGAGGTGTGGGATGCTTGTTTGAGCAGCGACGCCAACAGAGTGATGGCGTACGGATGCAGGCCAAGCTCGGGTTCGTCTAAAAGTATGACGGAGGGCCGATGCGATTCAGGTTGGAGCAAGAGGGTAGCGAGAGAGATAAACCGGAGAGAACCATCCGATAGTGACGAGGCATTGAAATAGGCGTTCGACCCCCGATGACGCCATTCGAAGAGAATCTTTTCCTCGTTCAACTCCAGCGGCTGAAGGACAAAGTCGTCGAAGAATGGCGCGGCCAGCCGCACGGTTTGTCGAATTTGAGTGTACGCGTTCCGGTGCTTTTTGCTTAGCAGAAACAGGAAGGCGGCGAGATTCGAACCGTCTGCGCGCAACTGACGATTGTCTTGCAGGTCAGCCGTCTTTTTCATCGGGGATGCCGCGCCAGCGTCGTGAAAATGGAAAGACCGCCAGCAACTCACTTCGCTTTGCACGAACTCAACTTCAGGTCCAAGTCCAAGGCTTTCTTCCAAGTCACTGACAAAATCCTGGGGGATATTGATTTGAAATATCTCAAACCCGGCATTCAACTGGTCGTCAACTCCGTATGGCATTCCGACCCTGAAGTCAGCTGATCCATCCTTAAAGCTGACCACGAACCCAATCTTTGGCGTTACCTTTGATCCAAAGTGAAGCAAGCGGTCCGCTCCGCCGGATCGGGCAACAAGATCGGACAGCTCGGACCCGCTAAGCACGGCTGAGCGCAACAGCTTGAGCGCGCCAAGGAAGTTTGATTTGCCCGATCCGTTGGCGCCGATCAGGACGTTGATGGCACGCAATTGCAACTGTTCGATTGCGGCGATGCTCCTGTAGCCCCAAATCGAAATTTCGCGTATCGCGGCCATGACCTTTTACTAAACCCGAAATACCTTGATGACCTCGTCGCCCAGGTGGTTGATGACCTTGACGGCGATACGGCCTGTCTCGGGTTTCGGGAATGGGCGCGAGGTGTCACTATGGAGTGTAGCCCAAGCGTCCCGGTTGATTTCAGCCTTCAATGTGGTCTTCAGCGCCTTATAGGGATCGTTTGCGCCGAGGAAATAGGCATGGCGCACGAAGAAGCTCTCTTCGTTGTAGTCGGTGTCGATGAACCAGCAGGCGATCCCATCCGGTCCGTCGGAGCGGACTTCGCCGGTTTGCGGATGAAAGACATCCACGCCGTTGACCTTGACCTGGATCTGATCGTCCTCCGCGTTCAGAATCTCAATATCGGGTTCACCGAAGATCACGAACAGGTTGCCCTTGCCGGTATTCTTCAGCTCGGCGGCCATATGCAGATCGGCGTTCATACGCGCCTTGAGAACGGGAATTCGTCCCAGCTTATCGAACTCCGAGGAGTGCGCGTCATAGCTGAAAGCACAAGCGATAAGCACATCGAAATCCGCGTCTCCGGCTTCGCGAGCTGCCTTGACCAGATCCGGCCGAGAAACAGTGCCGAACTCTGGACCAATGAAAATAGCGCCACGCCTTTCGGGATCGCTGCCGCTTTCCAAATAGCGGCCCTCTGCGCAGATAAGATCGCCCGGCCAAGGCTTCACAGACGTAAAGGTAATCTTGTCTTCCTTGTGGGCTTGCTGAACACCTGCGGAAGCAAGGTTCTCAAGAACGACCTCGGCGAAATCGGCTTGACCGGCATAATCCCCGCGCGCATCGGCAACGCCTCCGATCAACTCATCGTTCTCGTCAACACCCAGTTCACGGTGTGGCGAAAGGCTCTCTACGGTGAACGGCCCGGCGACTCGCACCTTTTTGCGGTCCCCGTACGGCTTGTCGTACAGATATTCGTAGTTTGCCTTGGCGGCGATGGAAGCGTCGAATTCCTTTTGCCGGGCGATGCGCTGTTCCCACCAATTCGCGTGAATTCTTCTGCTCTCCTCGGGCCATGCTTCGTCGGCGTCGCGGGGGATTTCCCATTCCTCGTAGGATGTGCCGAGCGCAGCGTTCAATTCCTGACACAGCGGTTCCAGCGTTTCTTGGAACTTCTCCCAAATTACGTCGATCTCGGCGTTGTGGGCGATGGACTTGAGGGTGATGTGGGGGACGCGCTCGTACACGAAGCCTTGGCGGATGTCGTTGTACGTGGGCGTTTCAGAGGCGGCTTTGCGGGTGAGCGCGGCTTCCTTGATTTGGCCGTCGCGGCTGTCGGCGAGCAGATAGTAGGGATAGCGTGCGCCCATGATGCGAGCGCGGGCCAGCGCGAGTGCGACGCGGGAGGTGTCGATGGTGATCCAGCGGCGGCCCCACTGCTCGGCAACGTACGCGGTCGTGCCGGAGCCGCAGGTAGGGTCGAGGACGAGGTCACCAGGGTCGGTGGTCATTAGGATGCAGCGTTGGATGACGCTGATAGCAGTCTGGACAACGTAGACTTTTGAGTCACCGAACCCAGATTGCCGTGTGTCATTCCATACGTCCGCGTGTGCTTGAAATCCGAAGTCAGAAAAAGGTCTGACAAAACCCAAAGTTAGCCCAGAGAAGGTCAACCTCTGCGCTTTGCGGAGCCTTTCCATCCCTACGAGATTAGTTTTCCACCCCCCCTTCCCAGGTCGAAACTTCTTCCCATCAAGATCATACTCAAAGAGAGTCGTTGAGCTTGCAGACTGAGATGTGATCGGATTCATGCGAGCGATGCGGTAAGGTGTATCGCCCGCTGGTGCCAAGAAACCATCCTCGGCAAAGTCAAACCGGAAATTGTTGTCCTGGTCTACCTCTCTCTCAAAAAGGGGACGACGAAATTTGAGGTCGTTCAACGATTTTGCGAACCATAGGACAAAATCACGAGTGCTATCCAACGCCGCCGATGCTTTACCTGTCGTAGTTCTGTAGACAATCTCACTGACAAAATTCTCTTCCCCAAACACCTCGTCCATCAACGCCCGCACACGATGTACATTCTCGTCCCCGATTTGCACGAGAACTGAACCACTTTCGGTCAACAAATCCCTCGCTACGGTCAGCCTATCCCGCAAGTACGTCAAATACGAATGAATCCCATCGCGCCAAGTATCTCGAAACGCCTTTACCTGCTCCGGCTCTCGCGTGATGTGATCGGCCTTGCCATCCTTGACGTTGCGGCTGCTCGTTGACCATTGGAAGTTGGAGTTGAACTTGATGCCGTAGGGCGGGTCGATGTAGATGCACTGCACCTTGTCTCGCAGCCCTTCCCGCTCCGCGAGCGATGCCATCACCTGCAGGCTATCCCCGAGAATCATGCGGTTCGACCAGTTCGCATCGTGCTGATAAAACTCGGTCTTGGCGTTGTCATCAGGCAGCCCATTGAAATCTGCAAATAGATCAACCTGCGGTTCACTAGACTGCTGCTCCGCGTGACTGCGGCGAAGCAGGTCGTCGATCAGCGCCTTGGGATGGACTTTTTCCTGGATATAGAGCGGTGGCGCGTGAGCTACAAGGTCTGACCAGTCCTGCTTATCCTTCCCGCGCCACACAAGCTGCGGATCGAGGTCCCGGTTACGGCGCTCGTAGGCGACGCGCACCGGGGATTGCTCCTCCTTGCGCAACACTGACTCGTATTCCGCCGTCGGGATATTCTTCCGCGTCGATTCCTGATGAGTCAGCACTTCGATTGACTTGCGTTTCGGTTTGCTGGGTCTTCTTGCCATTGGTTGGTACCGTGCTTGCGGCTATGCCGTTACCGAATCGATCATTGCGTTGAAGTGTTCTTCCACCTTCGCTTCGAAGTCGGATTGCATCGCCCACGCGTCCGTGAACTCTGCGAACGCCCAGCGCCCGTAACGCTCGTGGTTGTTCACGCCAGGAACCCAGTATGTCTCCATGGTGTTTTTCTTGTCCTTGGCGTCCTCCCGCCGGTACCCCTTGATCTCGACAATCAGGTGCAAAGGATCATTATGGCCATGGCCGTCATCGACGAGGACGACGAAGTCCGGGATGTAGGTACGCGTCTCGGAGCCATACCGGTAGGGCGCCTCAAGCCCCAGATTGTGGTTCTTCACGTATGCGAGCACTCGGGGATGAGCTTCTGCGACTCGGCAGAATTCAGCTTCCCAGCCGCTGTCCAGAACTACCCAGTTGACGTGGCAACGCCGTGCGTCGGTTTCGTATCTGTTTGTTTTGGTGGTATTGAAATTTACGTGCGCTGTCGAACCCACTGGGTTGTACGGATCAAGCACCGCTTTCACCGGGCGGCTGCCGATCTCGGCGCGGGTGATGGCCGCCGTAATCCGTTCGCAGGCCATGTCCGCCAGTTCCTGGTACATGAGTTGCGCAGGGTAGGCGCCGCCCTTGCAGACGAGGCAGTTGTCCAGCCATTGCTTTGTGATGCGCTTGAGTTGGCCGAATAGATGCAGCTTGGGTTCCTCGCCCGGATCGCGCCATTTCGTGTAGAGCAGACGGTGGGTGACGTGAAACAGAAGCGTCGAGCGCCGCATATCCTGAAGATGTTCCAGGCTGAGGTCCACATCTTCGCCAATTATCCCGGCATTCTTTGTGATGGAGGGGCCGATTAGGTCAGGCGTCAACTCAAGCACTGAATCATCGGTGAATTCGGCAGTGAGTCGTTCTTCCGGAAGCTCGACGCGATAACCGGCCACGCGCGGAAACCGGATTTCCAGCGCGTCCCGGTCCGGCCTCACCGCCCTGACGTGAATGGTCTCCCGGGGCGGCTGCGGCGGCGCCACAACCGGCTTCGCCGTGAAATCGAAGGGGATCCCCAGCACATCCGCGTACTCGACGCTGAACAATCCCTCGTGCGGGCCGTCCTCGTTCAGATCGTAGGACTGCCGCCTGAGCGCGCGGCCCACGACCTGCTCGCAGAGTAATTGGGTGCCGAAGGCGCGGACGCCCAGAACATGGGTGACGGTATTCGCATCCCAACCCTCGGTCAGCATGGAAACGGACACGACGCAGCGGATTGAACCGCCCAATCGCCCTGGTTTTCCGACCGTGTTCATAACCTCGCGCAGCAAATCCTGATCGGTGATCTTTTCGGCTTGGCCCCGATCGCCGGTGCGCTCCACGATTTCGCGGCGGAATCGCTCGATCTCATCTGCCGCCATTTTCCGGAAATTCCTGTCCAACGCATCCCCTGACTCCAGTTGCTCACTATCGATCAGCAGCGTGCGCGGACGAGCCAGCTGGTTGCCGTGCTCGTCGAAATTGCGGAACAGCGGCAAGCGGCCATTCTCCAGGGTGGTCGTGCCGTCGTCGTTCTCGCGGTGAAAGCCCGAAATGAAGTCGTAAACGAGCTTGGATGTCGATGTGTTGTTGCACACGATGATGAAACATGGCGGCACGCTGATGTGTGCCTTTTCCCAGAGTTCAAAGGTCTGTTTGTAATGCCCGTACAGCGCCTCAAGGGCGGTTTGCAGTTCTACCGGCAGGCTGAGCGGATCGAGTGTCTTGGCCTTTCCGCGTCCTTTTTTCGGCATGCGGGTTCGAATGTGCTGCCACAGGTTGCGGAACCTGGGCATTTCCCCATCCGGGATGTTGTCCGCGACGGGGACACGCGGCAGTTTGACGATGCCGCACTCGATGGCGTCCATGAGAGAGAAATCGCTCATCGTCCAAGGGAACAGCGTGCCCTCGGCATAGCCGGAACCGCTAAGGAAAAATGGTGTGGCGGAAAGATCAATGACGCTGGAAAGCCCAAGTGTTCGATTCACCGCCTCAAGACCGGAAATCCAAAGCCGCGCTGCCTCCTTGTTTTTCTCGGCTTCTTTCTTGTCGTCACCTTTCAGAACGGCTTCCTGGTCTTCTCCCGGTTTCTCGCGGTAGCAATGATGCGCTTCATCGTTGATCGCCAGAATGTGCTTCATGCCCATCAGGCCAGGCATTACCCGTTGCAGCATCTGTCCCTCGGTTTCGACCGTATTGAGGGCTGCGCCCCGTCCCTGGAGCAGCGACCGGCCGCCCTTTGAGAGGACAATTCGGTCGCGGAGCTTGAAGGCGTGGTAGTTCGTGATGACGATCTTCGCGCGCTCAAGATCAGAGAGCATATCCGCCGGCGCCAGCTGCCGGCTCTGGTAGTAGCTGTCCGGATCATTAGGCTGTAGCACGCGCAGCCGGTCACGAATGGTCAGACCCGGTGCGACAACGAGAAATCCGCGCGTGAAACGCTTGCTTTGCGGGTGACGGACGGCATTCATCGTCTGCCAGGCAATCAGCATTGCCATTACAGTAGTCTTGCCCGCGCCCGTCGCGAGTTTGAGCGCCATGCGCATCAGTTGGGGATTGGCATTGCTGCTGGCGTTTGCCAGATGCTCCAGGAGCCCTTTTTCCGCCTTTCCTCCGCGCGGCGCTACCTCGGCGAGCCAGATGGCGGTTTCTACTGCTTCGATCTGGCAGAAGAAGGGACGAATCCCGCTGAATTTGTGGTGTCTCCAGTGCTGAAGAAGACGCGCCGTTTCAGGAGTCACGCGCCACTGATTGGGGTTCGGTAGCCGTCGCCAGCGGTCCACCTCCTGGCGAACGCCGTTGATGATGGCAGTGTGATCGTATTGCTGTGCCTCTGTCGAGAGCCCTTTGCCCTCATCGAACACCAGCGCAGCCTGCTTGGAGGATCCCTTTTGCTGCCTCGGTTTCGGTATCGGGGTGATGAACTCCGCGAGCCGGCGCGATTCAATGGTTCTTTGGGTGGGCTGACCGGTTGCATCCAGCTCCCAGTGGCGAGAGGGGTACTCGTATGGAGAATTCAGTATTGGCCCTTCAAAGAACCGATCCCCCATCACTCACTTCCTCTTAACCCGCTCTGATTAGCGGCGCGCGAAGGAGTTGGTCCAGACGGCCCAGGCGGTGAGACCAAGCAGGGCCAGCAGGACCCAGCCGGGCATGGAAAGGCCCAGCAGGGACCAGTCGACTTTGGAGCATTCGCCGGAGGCGGTAAGGGCCTCTTTCACGGCCGTCATGACTCCAAAGTTCTCCAGGATGAAATCGAAGCTCGCGCCGCAGGGCGGCACGCTGCCTTCGGGCTGACTCTGTATCCAGAGGTGGCGCACCGCCACGCCGCCGCCGGCGAGCCCTACGGCGCCGCACAGCACGGAGTAGGCATGCCGAAACCAGCCAGCGGGGCTGTGGATGGCGGCAAGCAGGAAGACCAGGCCCATGCCTGCCACCGCCACTCGCTGCAGTATGCACAAAGGGCAGGGGACCAGGCCCTGCACCTGCTCGGCGAACAGCGCGTAACCGAACAGCAGAAAGCAGACGGCCGCTCCCACCAAGTTGAGCTTGCGGGCGCCGGCGTTGAGGATTGCTTGCAGGAGCGATTTCACTTTGCGGTCTCTAACGCACCTTCATCGTGCTTGTCGGTAACGGTTGCTGCCGCATTCTCGCACATGCGGGCGAGAAGGCCGTTGAATGTACTGCCTTCTTCATCGGCTAGCGCAGCATCCCGCAGTTCACGCACGGCCGCGGCCGGATTGTCGCGGCCGCGTAGATTCGGCAAAGCCTTGCCGATGGCCTGAAAGCGGCCCAGGCCACGCTCGAATGTCTCGCCGTAGCCCTTGACCAGTTGCTGGAGGGCGGCCATTTGCACTGCCAGTTCGTAATCTGTCGGCGCCAGCCGCTCCAATGTGGCAAGCCAGTCGCGTATCCGCTGGTCCTCTTCGCGGTGGCGCAGCGTACTGAGTCGCCAGGCCCGCGTTCGGGCCATTGATCGCATGAGCAAGTAACCCCACAGCCGGTCGGTGGAGATTTTCTTCCCGCCGGTAAAAACGCTGAGCACGCGGCGCGTCACGCTCCACTTCAGCAGCGGTCCGCCCAGCCAGGCTGGCAGGCTGCCGGCGATTTCCTCCACCCGGGGGCTCAGGTAGTCGACGATCCGCATGACCTGGCCTTCGCCGGTGTTCCCCTCGGCCCGAACACGGGCAAATCGGGCGGAACGGGTCTTGAGGTCGGCTACCCTCGCGGTGTCCTCGTAACTCATCCAGAGGGCCAGACCGCGAGCGGCTTCCCGCAGCAGCCTGTAGTGGCGCGCGGCGCCATCCACTTTCAGGATTCCCAGCAGCCGGTCGAGGTAGAGGCCGGCGTAGGCGTGACTCTGATAATCCACCAGGCGGTGCACTCCGATCCCGAGAAGTCCCGCACAGGTGTTAGGGAATTCCGAGGAGATGCGCGCCATAAGCCGTTGGGCGCGCTTGTTTCGCGGCGCGGGAACCGGATCGAATTGTTGCGCTGAGTCGGCCTGCAACGCCGGGTCGCCATCGTCGGGGGCGGGGTGGTTCCCCGCCGCAACTTCGGCGCGGGCCTTGCCGGACGCAAACGCCGCCAGATTGGTTTCCAGCGCTCGGCCGCTCTTCCTGATGGCCTGTTCGCAGGCCTCGGCGGGAAAGGGCAGGGCGCCGGAGCCGGCCAAAGCGCCCAGAACGACCGAACTGATGACGCTGCCGCTTTGCCGGGCCAGGGCCTCCATGTCCAGTGCTACCAGCCGCTTTGCCGTGGCGCTAGCCACCTGCATGACGGTTTCGCTGTCGGCCAGCCCATCGCCTAGCGCGGACTTTTCGCCGATCGTAAACACCCGGTGGGTGGACGTGAGCAGCGTGGTGCGGTCACGGCTTACCAACCCGCGCTGTATGGCGCGGCCCGCTTCCATCAACTCGGAAGCCACCATCAGGTCCACGTCGCCGGGGTTGGGCATCAGCGCCAGGACCGGCTGTGCTCCGGCTGCTTCGGCCGCAGCGCGGGGGAAGAACTCCAGGTAATACAAGGTGGCGCCGGTTCGCTGCGCCACGCCCGGCACGGACGTGGCCTGCGCCAGAAAGCCGCTGGCCTCGGCGGCTGAAAGCAGCCATTGCGTCAGAACACCGCCTCCCTGGCCACCCAGCGCGGCGATGGCAAGCTTGAAGACCCCCGGGGCCGTTTGCCCTGCTACCACGCGCTAGCCCGCTTGCGCTGCGTTTGCCTTTGCAGAAAGCCGATCAGCAAGCCGCGCAGGCGATTCGCGGACCGTTCCACGATGCCGGGATTGTCCACCAGTTCGGCATGGTAGAACGAAGGACACAGGATCGCCGCATGCGCGACTTCGCCGCACACGCCGCAGCCCACGCAGTCGTAATCCACGGTCGCTACCGGGGCCTGGCGCAGGGGATCGGGGTTGGGCTTTACGGTCAGCGACGGACAACCGGACAGCCGGATACAGGAGTGATCGCCGGTACAGGTTTCGGGGTCCACGCCATATTGCTTGCGGGTTACCCGCTTGCCGGCCTTGCGCAAGCGATTGAGCAACGGGCGAACGCGCCGCTCGCGGTTCAATTGGCACTCGCCCTGGGCCACGATCACTTTCGGGCCCTTCTCACCGGTGCTCATGGCCTCGTGCAGGATACGCAGGGTGCCCTTCATGTCATAGGTATTGAGACTGCGCACCCAGCGCACGCCCACGCCCCGCACCGCATCGACAATGGAAAGTCGCCCGGTGCGGCGCGGCGAATCCAACTGCGATGACGGAATCCACTGGCCCCCGGTGGCCGCGGAGTAGCCGTTGTCCACGATTATGGTGACGCCGTCGTGCTCATTGAACACTGCGTTACTGATGCCGCTGGTCAAGCCGTTGTGCCAGAACCCGCCGTCCCCCATGAGCGAGATCGGGCGCTTGCTCCCGCTTGCGTGCAGGGCGGAAGCCGCGGCGCTGCCCAGTCCGTAGCCCAGGATGCTGGCCCCAAGGTGGAACGGCGCCAGGCTGGCGAATGAGTGGCAGCCGATGTCGGCGCTTACATGGATCGGCCCCACTTCCTTCTGCAGCAGCTTCAGCGAGGCGAACAGCGGGCGTTCCGGGCATCCCGTACATAAGCCGGAGGGTCGCTCCGGCACCGCGGAAGCAAGTTCCGACGCCGGCAGCAGCGGCGCTTCGCGCAGCGGATGCAGCAGGCGGGGCGCGCATTCTTCCACGAACGCCCGAATTCCCTCCTGAAGAGCCTGGCCGGTGTATTCGCCGGCCATGGGCAAGGGGCCTTTACCCAGGATCCGGGTTTGCAGGTCGGCCCGGCGCAGAAACTGGTGTGCCGCCTGTTCAATATGCTCGGGCTGACCTTCCTCCACAATCAGCAAGGCCCGCTTGCCGGCGGCAAAGCGGGCGAATTCTTCCTCCACCAGCGGGTAGGTCACGTTGAGGACATACAGCGGCAGCCGCGAGGCGCCATAGCCATCGGCCAAGCCCAGCAATTCCAGCGCCCGCAGCACTCCGTTGTACAGGCCGCCCTGCAGCACGATGCCCAGGTCGTTCTCCGGCCCGTCAATGAACTCGTTCAGCTTCCGCTGCTGCACGAAGCGCACGGCGGCCGGCCAGCGCTGCTCGGTCTTTTCCTTTTCCTGCTGGTAGGTGTACGGCGGCAGGATGATGCGCGACGGATCGCGCTGCGGGGCATTGAGCGCATCGGCGGCGGTGAACGGCGGGCGGCGATTGTCGCTGGCAATAAAGCTGCCGTACAAATGGCATGCGCGAATTCTGAGCATCAGCATCACCGGCGTATTGCTGGCCTCGGACAGCTCGAAGCCCTGCTGCACGGCGCTCACGATACAGTCCAGCCGGGGCTTGGGATCGAGCAGCCACATTTGCGATTTCATGGCGAAGGCATGGGTGCGTTCCTGCATGATGCTGGAGCCGTCGCCGTAGTCTTCGCCGAGAATGATCAGCGCGCCGCCCTTGACTCCGGCTGAGGCCAGGTTGCCCAGTGCGTCGCTGGCCACGTTGGTGCCCACTGTGGATTTCCAGGTCACCGCACCGCGCAGCGGGTAGTTGATGGAGGCCGCCAGCGTGGCGGCGGCAGTGGCCTCGCTGGCGCTGGATTCAAAACGCACGCCCAGCTCATCGAGAATCTCGCCGGCGTCGGCCAGCACATCCATCAGGTGCGAAACCGGGGCGCCCTGGTAGCCGGCCACATAGGCCACGCCGGACTGCAGCAAGGCCTTGGTTACGGCCAGAATGCCCTCGCCGCGGAACTCCTCACCGGCGCCCAAACGGAGCAATTCAACTTCTTTGGCGAATGATCGTTCGGCCACTACCGACTCCAGCGCGGCTTCCTTGGAAAACGAGCCAAGTGTACTACCCGGTGGGCATGAAATCAGACCCGTTGGCGTGTGCGGATTCGGTAGGCGCGCGAACGAGAAACCGGTCGGTGATTTGGACGGTTGGGAACGACCTGGGAACGAGGGCGTCCCGCCCTCGACGAGGGCAAGATGCCCTCGCTCCATTGTTCCTTGCGCGTCAGCGCAGTCAGGCCGCTGCGAAAACTCCCAGGGGTTGTGGACTACGGACCGAGGGCCTTGATGCGCTCGGTCTGTTCGCGGAGGCGTTCAAGGACGCGGCGCAATGCCTTCTGGCGGTCCCGCGCGGCCTGCACGACTTCGTCCGGGGCTCTGGACAGAAATTGCGGATTGGACAGCTTGTTGTCCGCCGCTTGCAGGGCTTTCTCGGCCTGTGTGAGCAGCTTGGCGAGTCGCGCGCTTTCCGCGGCCGGGTCGATAACGCCGGCCAGCGGCGTAAGCAAGCGTAGTTCGCCATGCAGTGCGGCAGCGGCTGGAGGCGGTTCGGCATCCGCCGCCAGCAACTTCAGTTCGCTTATTCCCGCCAGCGGATACAGCAGGTCCGCCAGGGATTCGATTCGCGCCCGGTCATTTGCACTTGCGCCTTGTGCCAGCACTTCCAGTGGCCGGCCCGGCGGCAGGTTCAATTCGCCCCGAATCTGGCGTATGCCCAGCACGAAGCCCTGCAGCCATTCGATGTCGGCTTCGGCCATGGAGTCTTGGGGATAGTCCTCAGCCTGCGGCCAGGCAGCAATCATCACGCTTTCGCCGCCAACTCCCGCCAGCGGCGCAGCTCGCTGCCATAGCGCTTCGGTGATGAACGGCATGATGGGGTGCAAGGAGCGCAGGGCCACTTCCAGAACTTGCGCCAGCGTCCGACGGGCCGAAGCCGCAGCTCCTTGATCGCCGCCGGCCAGCACGATCTTGGAAAGCTCCAGGTACCAGTCGCAGTACTCGCGCCAAACGAAGTCGTACATGGCGCGGCTGGCCAGGTCCAGCCGGTAGCCGTCCAGCCCCTGGCGGGTGGCGGCCAATGCCTTGCCAAGCCGCGAAACGATCCAGCGGTCGGCCAGGCTGGTTTCTGTGCCGGTTCCTGGGGTGGCGTTCGGGTTCTGCGCGGGAATTGGATTCGAGGGCGGGACGCCCTCGTTCCCGGGGTGTTGCATGAAGACGAAGCGTGCCGCGTTCCAGAGTTTGGTGCAGAAGTTGCGGTAGCCGGCGGTGCGGTCCAGGTCGTAGCGAATGTCCTGCCCGGTGCTGGCCATGGCGGCGAAGCTGAAGCGCACTGCGTCGGCGCCGAAGGCCGGAATCCCGTCGGGGAATTGCTTGCGGGTGGAGGCTTCGATCTGCGGCGCCAGTTGCGGCTGCATCAGGCCGGCGGTGCGCTTTTCTACCAGCGTCTCCAAATCCACACCGTCGATCAGGTCCAGCGGATCAATCACGTTGCCGCGCGATTTCGACATCTTATGGCCTTCGTGGTCACGGATCAGGCCGTGCACGTACACCTCCCGAAACGGCACGTCGCCCATCAATTTCAAACCCATCATGATCATGCGGGCCACCCAGAAGAACAGTATGTCGAAGCCGGTAACCAGCACCGTGCCTGGATAAAAGCGTTTGAGCTCCGGTGTCTCAGCCGGCCAGCCGACGGTCGAGAATGGCCACAAGGCCGAAGAGAACCAGGTGTCCAGCACGTCCTCGTCGCGCCGCAACGGAAAACCTTTCGCCAGCTTATGCCGCCGGCGCACCTCGGCTTCATCTCGACCTACGAATATTTGACCGTCTTCGCCGTACCAGGCCGGGATCTGATGTCCCCACCACAACTGGCGGCTGATGCACCAGTCCTCGATGTTGCGCATCCACTCGAAATAGGTCGCCGACCAGTTTTCCGGCACGAAGCGCACGCGCCCGTCCTCCACCGCGGCGATCGCGGGTTCGGCCAGCGGCTTGGCGCGCACGAACCACTGATCGGTAAGGAAGGGCTCCAGTATTGCTTGCGAACGGTCGCCCCTGGGCACTGTGTGGCGATGTTCTCGAACCTCCACTAGCGCACCCTGGCTTCGCAGCGCCTCCACGACCGCCTTGCGAGCGGCGAAGCGGTCCAGGCCGGCGAACGCCCTGGGAGCGTCGTCGTTCAGGGCGGCTTTGGGCGTAAAAAGGTTGATAGCCGGAAGCTTGTGGCGCCGGCCGATTTCGTAATCGGTGAAGTCATGCGCCGGCGTGACCTTGACGCAGCCGGTTCCGAATTCCGGATCCACCGCCTCGTCGGCCACGATCGGGATTTCCCGGCCGACCAGCGGCAGGCGCACACTAAGGCCTACCAGGCCGCTGTAGCGCTCATCGTTCGGGTGCACCGCAACGCCGGTGTCGCCCAGCATGGTTTCGGGGCGGGTGGTATCCACTTCCACGGCGCCTTGGCCATTAATCAGCGGATAGCGCAGCCGCCAAAGGTGGCCGTCTTCCTCGCTGGACACCACCTCCAGATCGGATAGAGCGGTTTGCAGCACCGGGTCCCAGTTCACCAGCCGCTGTCCACGGTAGATCAAGCCCTCTTCGTGCAGGCGCACAAATGCTTCGGTCACGGCGCGGCTGCGTGCTTCGTCCAGGGTGAAGCAGTCGCGCGAGAAGTCCAGCGACGCCCCCAGGCGCCGAAGTTGGGCGCTGATCCGCCCGCCCGAGGATTCCTTCCAGGCCCAGACTCGTCTTATGAATTCCTCACGGCCCAGATCGCGGCGGTTCAGGCCCTCGGCTTCAAGCTGGCGCTCCACCACCATCTGGGTGGCGATGCCGGCGTGGTCCACGCCGGGTTGCCAAAGCGTGCAATCGCCACGCATCCGATGGTAGCGGGTCAGTGCATCCATCACCGTGTCCTGAAAGGCATGGCCCATGTGCAGGCTGCCGGTCACGTTGGGCGGCGGGATGACGATGCAGAAGGACTGGCCTTTCCCGCTTGGCGCGAAATAGCCGGCCTGCTCCCAGCGCCGGTAGGCCTCGCCCTCCAGTTCAGCCGGCCGATAGCGATCGGCCAGCGGTTGCCCGCCGGGCGGACTCACTTCGGGGCCGCCCGGCTCGGTAAATCAACCCTCATGCTTGATCATGGCGGCGGAACTATTGCCCCAACAGGAATTCAGTAAGCAGTGGCACCGGCCGCCCGGTGCTGCCCTTGCTGCTGCCGGTCTTCCATGCCGTGCCGGCAACGTCCAGATGCGCCCAGTTGGCATCCTTGACGAAACGCGACAGGAAACAGGCAGCGGTTGTGGCTCCCGCCAGTCGCGAACCGATGTTGGCCACGTCGGCGAAATTGCTCTTCAACTCCGGCATGTACTCGGGCCCCATGGGCAGCTGCCAGGCCGGATCGTGGGCGTCCTTGCCGGCCTTGCGAAGCTCGTCCGCCAACGCGTCGTTGTTGGAGAACAGGCCGCTGTAGTGCCGGCCCAGCGCCATCAGGCAGGCGCCGGTCAGGGTAGCCACGTCCACCATCTTGGTGGGTTTGAAGCGCAGGGCGTAGTACAGGGCATCCGCCAGGATCAATCGCCCTTCGGCGTCGGTGTTGAGAACTTCGATGGTTTCTCCGGACATGGCCTTGACGATGTCCCCCGGCTTGGTAGCGTGGCCGCTGGGCATGTTCTCGACTGCCGCAGCTACCACCACCAGATTGATCGGCAGCTTGAGTTCGATCACCGCTTGCATGGTCGCCAGCACCGAGCCCGCGCCGCTCATGTCGAATTTCATTTCGTCCATGGCCCGGCCGGGTTTGAGTGAGATTCCGCCGGTATCGAAAGTCACGCCCTTGCCCACCAGCGCCACCGGGCGAACCTCGGGTGCGGCGCCCTTGTAATTGAGCACGATCAGCCGGGGTGACAGCACACTGCCCTCGCAAACCGAAAGCAGGGAGTGCATGCCCAGCTCCTTCATCTCTTTTTCCAACAGGATCTTGGCGCTAACACGGGTGCTGCTGCGGGCCAGCTTGCGGGCTTCAGTAGCCAGGTAGGCCGGGGTGCAGATGTTGGCCGGCAGATTGCCCAGTTGCCGGGCGTAGTTGCGGGCCCGGCCGATCGCCTGGCCCTGCTGTAGACCCTCGGTGGCGTGGGGAACGTCAGCATCGCCGTCCACCGCCACGGTGAGCTGGCGCTGCTGGGGACGGGCGTCTTTCTTGGCCTTGCGGGTGGTGGTGTAACGGTAGGAGGCGTAGTGCCACTGTTCGGCGAAATCGCGCGCCTTGCGTGTTGCGTCGAGATCCGGCACTTCTTCCAGGCCCAGCAGGTTGACTACGGTTGCCGCGGCCGACCGCTCGCTACGCTGCACCGCTGCCGCCATAGCCTTGCGCCAGACGGCCGCGTCCAGCTTGGCCTTGGGGCCGAGTCCGGCCAGCAGCAAATGGCGCACGCCCAGCCTGCCGGTGTGGGTAAGCAGCAGGGTATCGCCGGGCTTGCCGCGGATATCGCCGGAAGCCATCGCTTGCTTGATCTGCGACCGCAGGCCTGCGGTCAATCCCGCTGTCGCCTTGGCCGGCTTGCCATCCTGATAGACCGGCGCGATGGCCAGGTCCGCTTGTAAACTGTTCAATCCTTGGGTAGTGATTTCGAATTGCATGCGGTTGCCTCTTGAAGAATCATCCAACGGCGCTGCCGTTCAGTTTGTGCGCAGGCCGTAATTGTGGCTCATTCTATTGCGTTTGCACGCCGTGAGGAACGAACAGGCAGGCTTGCCCGGCGCCGATGATCCGCATCCTTGATCGATACCTCTTCCGCGAGGCGCTGATGTCGTTCTCCGGCGCACTTTTGGTGCTGCTGGTGCTGCTGGGCACCAACCAATGTGTGCGAATCCTGTCGGCGGCCGCATCCCAGAGCTTGCCTCGGGACGCCGTGCTGCCCATGATCGGATACACCTGCCTGCAGTATCTTCCGGTGGTGATGCCCGCGGCGCTTTTCTTCGGACTGTTGCTGGCTCTGGGGCGCATGTACCGCGACAGCGAGCTGCCGGTATTGCGGGCTTGCGGATACGGTTCCCGCTCTCAACTGCTGCCGGTACTGTCGCTGGCCCTGCCGGTGGCCGCGCTGGCCTGCTGGATGACTCTGGACCTGGCGCCCGGCGCCCGCCGCGCGGTGGACGAACTGGAGCTGGAGGCAGCCTCCATGGGTGACTTGCGGCGCCTGGAGCCGGGGCGTTTCGTGTCCCTGGGAGGCCAGGGCGTGGTCTATGCGGAACAGCAGGATGAAGAGGGGCAGCTGTATCGAGTATTCGCTCATTACCTCATGGACGGAGGCATGCAGGTGCTGGTTGCCGACTCCATGGCTCTGCGGGAAACTGACGACCCGCTACTCCGTGTGGTGACTTTTTACGATGGTGTGCTGTATGACGGCTGGCCCGGCGAGGCAAGAGTGCTCACAGTTCGCTTCAAGGAGTACGGTATTCCCGTGCCGATGCCGGATGCCGCCGGCGCGGCGCCAGGTATGGACGCGGCAAGCAGCGCCGAATTGTGGTCACGCGGGGACACGGAGTCCCTGCTGGAATTGCAACGGCGGGTCTCGGCGCCGCTGGTCATGCTGATCCTGGCGATTCTGGCGCTGCCCCTGAGCCGCCGCCCGCCCCGGCAAAGCCGTTTCGCGGCCTTGCCCTGGGCGCTGCTGCTGTACGTGGTGTACACCAATCTCTTGACCGCTGCGCTTTCCTGGGCCAAGCAGGGAATTACACCGGCCTGGTTGGGCCTTTGGTGGGTGCATGTCCTGCTGGCCCTGGCGGTGGCGGTGTATTTCGGCTTGGGTGACCAGCATTGGCTGGCCCAGTGGAGGCGGCGCGCCGGCGCGCCACAGGCCGCATGAACCTGCTGGACCGCTACCTGTTACGTAGCGTGGCGCCGGCTGTGCTGGTGTGCCTCGCCGCGCTGCTCTCACTGTCGCTGTTCGTGGAGTTCGCGCAACAGTCCCGGTTCGCGGGGCAGGGCCAGTACACCCTTGTTCACGGCCTTGCCTACGCTGCGCTGCGCATTCCGCAGTTCGCGTTTGAGGCCCTGCCAGCGGCCGCCATTATCGGGTCCTTCCTGGCGCTGGGTAATCTGCAGGCCCATCACGAACTTACCGTGGCCCGGGCCTCGGGCGTGTCGGTATTGAGGCTTTCGGCGCCGGTGTGGGGCGCCGGCTTTCTGCTGGTGCTGCTGGCCTTGTTCCTGGGCGAGTCACTTGCCCCGCCAATGCATGCGCTGGGCAAACGAATGCGCGCAACCGCCCTGAACCTGACGCCGGCGCTGACTCAGGGAGAGGGCGTATGGATGCGCGACGGGGACCTGATCCTGAACCTGCGCCCCGCCGGCGATGCAGCAGGGCTAGCCAGCGCCTTTTTGTTTCGACTCGGTCCCGACGGCGTATCCGCACTGGGACGCGCTGCGATGGCGAGAATCAACGAGGACGGAAGACTGGAGCTCAGCGGTTACGCGGAAACGGTTCTTGAGGCAGGAGGCGGATCGCGCGTGAACTCCAGCGATGCGTGGGTTACTGAAACCCGATTGAGTCCCGACATCGTGGAACTGGTGGAATTGCGCCCGGAGCTGATGAAGATCGGCAGCCTGCTGCGCTACGCGCGCTACCTGGAATCGAATCAACTAAACGGCGTGCGCTTCCGGCTGGAAATGCAATCCCGACTGGCGACCATGGCCGCCGTGGCCCTGATGTGCGTCCTGGCCTTACCGCTGGTCTTTACCAACCGCCGAACTCTGGGAGGCGGCGCCCGGGCGGCGCTGGGCCTGGGCATCGCGCTGATCTGGTTTCTGGCCAATCGCGGCGTGGCCGAGGCCGGCCAGCTATACGGCCTGCCGCCCTGGATCGCAAGCTGGACCCCGACCGTAGCGCTGGCCGTGGCCGTGGTCCTGCTGTTGTTGCGCGCCGATCGGCTGCGCTGGCGCGTACACTCGTAGGCGAGCACCGGAGCCGTGCATCTGTCGCCCACCTCCACACGAGGAATTTCGCAGGATAATGGCGCTCCCTAGGGGAATCGAACCCCTGTTTCCAGATTGAGAGTCTGGTGTCCTGACCCCTAGACGAAGGGAGCGTGCCGCGTGCCGCGGGCCCGGAAGGGCTTGCCGTGGGATATTATAGGCAGCCGAATTCCGGTGCGCTTGGTTTGCGCGCCGCGACATTCGTAGTTGGAGTCTCGCACTCGATCGAAACAACGGCGCTGAAAATTAATTCGGGCGAGCCGCGCATTCAGACGCGGCAATTTCCGTCCAATGTGCTGAAGGTGCTTCGCGGCTTGCACCGGGGAGGCTATCGCGCCTGCGTGGTGGGCGGGGGCGTGCGCGACCTGTTGCTGAACCTGCGGCCCAAAGACTTTGACATCGTCACTGACGCAAGACCGGAGCAGGTGAAGAAGCTGTTTCGCAGGGTGATTCTGATCGGCCGGCGTTTCCGCCTCGCGCACGTAATGTTCGGTCGCGAATACATCGAGGTGGCCACTTTTCGCGGTTCCGACAAGGACGCTGCGGAGCCGGAGGGTACGGTCGTGCATGGGTCCAGCGGCCGAATTCTGCGCGACAATCGCTTCGGCAGCCTGGAGGAGGACGTGCTGCGTCGCGACTTCACCATCAATGCGCTGTACTGGGACTACGCCGACGGGCGCATCATCGACCATGTAGGCGGCCTCAAAGACATCCGGGCGTGCCGCCTGCGCCTGATCGGGGAACCTCGCCTGCGCTACGAGGAAGATCCGGTGCGCATGCTGCGGGCCGCCCGCTTCGCCGCCAAGCTGGGTTGCACACCCGACGCGCGCTGCGCCGGGCCGATCCCCGAAATGGCGCAACTGCTGCGCGCGGAGCCGTCCGCTCGCGTGCTGGAGGAGGTTCGCAAGCTGTTTCTGAGCGGACAGGCCTTGCCGAGCTTCGAGCAATTGCGC
Source organism: Candidatus Foliamicus sp. (assembly GCA_965261845.1). Taxonomy (GTDB): domain Bacteria; phylum Pseudomonadota; class Gammaproteobacteria; order Steroidobacterales; family Foliamicaceae; genus Foliamicus. Next base: position 348,847 of record OZ253475.1, read on the forward strand.
CGCTTAGGGTTGCTGTATGAGCTTTTTCCACTCCTGCAGGGATGGATGGAATCGGGTCCGCAAGCCGAGGCGTTTCTTTGCGAGGCGCTTAAGGAGACCGACCTGCGGCTGCGTGAAGGAAATCATGCCAGCCTGATGTTCCTTCTGTGCGTATTTTTTTGGGGTCCGGTTTCGAAGGAGTTGGGCCTCGGGAATAGCGTCCGGAGCCCTCCGCGCCGCGATCAGATCATCGATGCCTTTCGAACAGTGCTGGGCGACGCGAAATTCGGAGTGCGCCCGACCCGCAAGATGATGGCGGATATGGAAGAGGTTCTCGCGCGCCAGGCTACCCTGCAATCCGCTTCGCCCAAGCGCGCAGGACAGGTCTTGAGCCATCCGCTGTTTCGTTCGGCCTACCGCTTGCTGGCTTTACGGCAGCGACTGGGTGAAGTCGACGCAGAGCGCGTGGGCTATTGGCAAAAGCGAGCAGGGTCGGCGCCGTCCCGCTCCTGGTCCAAGCGCGGGGGTTCCGCCGGGGACGGTGGCCAGCGCAACGCACGGCGCCCGAAAGGAAAATGAGAGAACGCGCAGGTAGCGGCCGTTACATTGCCGTGGAAGGCTGTATCGGCGCGGGAAAGTCCACCGTGGCGCAGTTACTCGCCGACCGCATGAACGGGGAGTTGATCGTAGAGGCGCCACACGGCAATCCCTTTCTGGAGCGCTTCTACAACGGTGTTTCGAATGCGGCGCTGCCCGCTCAGCTCTATTTTCTGCTGCATCGCACGCAGTTGGCGGAGCGAATAAAGAAAGAGGACCTGTTTCCCACCACCCGAATCAGCGACTTTCTCCTTGAGCGTGACCGCGTATACGCCGAGTGCACGCTGGCGTCCGACGAATTGCTGGTTTACGACATGGTTCGCCAGGCAGTGGCAATCGACCCGCCGGCGCCGGACCTGGTTCTGTTTCTCCAAACACCGGTGCGAACACTGCTCAAGAGAATCGCCAACCGGGGCATTGCCATGGAGCGGCGCATAACCGCTGAGTATCTCGAACTACTCAATGAGGCCATGGCGCGATTTATACTGGACTACGACTCGGCGCCGGTCCTGATCGTAAACACCGAGGCTATTGACCTGGTTAACAAGGATGCGCACATGGACCTGTTGCTTAACGAAATGGACCATACGCACTCCGGGCGTACCTATTTTGATCCCAGCGGCCTGGTCGTCTGATTCGTCGAGGCTGAGGGAATTGATCCGATTCTTCGCAGGTTAAGGGGCCGTACGTGTACGTTCATTTGAAGCAGCGCGATATGCGCAGGCCACCAGTCAACGTAAGCACGCTCGCGCGGATGAAGAAAGAGCGCGAGCCGATCGCCTGCCTTACCGCCTACGACGCCAGCTTTGCCCGGCTGGTTGATCAGTCCGGGGTGGACCTGGTGCTGGTGGGCGATTCGCTGGGCATGGTCATTCAGGGCCACGACACCACGGTTCCGGTGACGGTGGAAGACATCATCTACCACAGCAAGCATGTAGCCCGGGCTCTGACCCACGCGTTCCTGGTGGCCGACATGCCGTTTATGAGCTACAGCGAGCCGGAGCAGGCGCTCGACAACGCCGTGCGGCTGATGCAGGAAGGGGCGGCGATGATGGTCAAGCTGGAAGGCGGCATGAGTCAGCGCAAGATCGTCGAACATCTGGCGCGGCACGATATTCCGGTGTGCGCCCACATCGGCCTGCGGCCTCAGTCCGTGCACAAGATCGGCGGGTTTAAGGTGCATGGGCGCGAGGCCGGCCAAGCGCAGGAGATGCTGGCCAGTGCGCAGCAACTGGAGGAGGCGGGCGCAGACGTGGTCTTGCTGGAATGCGTTCCCAGCGAGTTAGGGCAGGAAATTGCAGAACAGTGCCGGGTGCCGGTGATCGGTATCGGCGCGGGGCCGCAGGTCGATGGCCAGATTCTGGTTCTGTACGACATGCTGGGGATAACGCAAGGTCCTCTGCCGCGCTTTGTGCGCAACTTCATTGTCGAGGCGGAGGATCCGCTGGCTGCCTGCGAAGCGTACGTAATGGCCGTCAAGTCGCGCGAATACCCGGCGCCCGAGCATTGCTTCTCCTGAGGTGCGGATAGTCAGGAGCAAGGCACAGGTGCGGGCGCAGGTTCGCAGCTGGCGGGATGCGGGGGAGAGGGTTACGCTGGTTCCCACGATGGGCGCCTTGCACAAGGCGCACCTGGATCTGGCGCGGTTGGCGGGACGCGGCGAGCGCGTTGTCGTGAGCGTGTTCGTCAATCCCACGCAGTTCGCGCCCGGCGAGGATTTCGAGCGCTATCCGCGGGATCTGGATGCGGACGCGGCTTTGCTCCGATCGGCCGGTGTTGATCTGCTCTTCGCGCCCTCGGCGGAGGAAGTGTATCCACGGGGGATAGAGGACCTGACACGCGTGGAGGTGCCGGGTCTTTCCGTTGATCTCTGCGGCGCATACCGCCCCGAACACTTCGCCGGTGTGACCTCGGTCGTTGCTCGCCTGCTCCTGATGACGCTGCCCGACGCCGTCGTTTTCGGCCGCAAGGACTACCAGCAATTGGTGATACTGCGCCGCATGGTGGAGGATCTGCACATTCCCGTGGACGTGATCGAAGGGCCGATTACGCGTGAGCCCGACGGTCTGGCCATGAGTTCACGCAATCGCTACCTTAGCGAAGAACAGCGGCGCATGGCCCCGGCGCTGCAACGGGTGCTCAAGGATTGCGCCGGGCGATTGGAAGAGGGAGAGCGCGACTTCGGCCAATTGGAGCAAGACGCCGTAGTGCAGTTGAAGAACGCAGGCTTTGCCCCGAATTACGTTGCGGTGCGGCGGGCCGGCGACCTGGGACCGCCGGGGGCTTCGGCTACCGGGGAGTGGGTGATTCTGGCCGCCGCCTGGCTCGGTTCGGCGCGCCTGATCGATAACGTGACCTGTACGACAGCGCGCTAAAGGTTAGCGCTTGGGTACGTCGGTATTCCAGTGTTTTGTGGGAATAATGATCCCTAAAGAAGATATATTTTCCAATTTTGTGGGGAATCCTTTCTATTTTGAGATCTTTTGATCAGTTCGTCCCATCCGAGTGTATTACGGCGCAGGCTCCCTGCTATCCATTTGCCGGTCCAGCGCCCAGCGAACATGCTCGCGCACAATATCGCTCAAGTGCGATGATCGGCGGCGCAGGGCGGCGATGACGCCCGGCGAGTGTGGCGCGTTACCGAGCGCCACCGCCAGATTGCGCAGCCACCCGGTATAGCCGGCCCGGCGCAGGGCGCTGCCGCGGGTGCGATCGCGCCATTGTTCCTCGGACCAGTCGAACAAGGTGCTGAGGGCCGCATCGTCCAGGCCGCCGCGCGGGGCAAATGCCTGTTCTTCGCTGGGGCGGGCGTGGCGGTTCCACGGGCACACCAATTGGCAGTCATCGCAGCCAAACACCCGGTTGCCTATCATCGTGCGCAATTCCAGCGGAATCGGGCCGCGATGCTCGATTGTCAGGTACGAGATGCAGCGTCGAGCATCGAGTTGATAGGGTGCGACGATCGCTTGCGTGGGGCAGATGTCGAGGCACGCCCGGCAGCTGCCGCAATGATTTTGCACCGGCCGGCCGACCGGCAGCGGCAGGTCGGTGTAGATCTCGCCTAAGAAAAACCAGGAGCCTTCGTGGCGGTTGATCAGGTTGGTGTGCTTGCCTATCCAACCCAGGCCCGCCTGCGCGGCCAGCGGCTTTTCCATTACCGGGGCGCTGTCTACGAACACCCGGTAGCCCATAGGCCCGGCAATTCCGGCAATCCGTTCCGCCAGTTTCCTGAGGCGTTTGCGCATCAGGCGGTGATAGTCGCGCCCCAGGGCGTAGCGGGCAATGTAGGCCTTGTCCGGATCGGCAAGCACCGACAGGGCCGAAGTGGCGCTTGGGTGCCAGTAATGCATGCGGAAACACAACACGCGGAGTGTTCCCGGCAGCAGCTCGGCTGGGCGGGTGCGCTTGTTGCCGTGGCGCGCCATCCAGTTCATGGATCCGTGCCACCCCAATTCCAGCCAGTGGTTCAGACGCGCCTCGGCCTCCTCAATCTGAATCCCGGCTACGCCCGCCTGCTCGAAGCCGTATTCCTTTGCCAGCGCCGGGAGTTCGGCGGCTAGCCGGGAGTAGTCGTAAACGGAAGACATCACGGCGAATATTGCCCCATTTCGCGCTTGCGCGCCTTGGGGCTGTTTGAAATGGAGCTATATTCGTGCCGATGGGTCATCCAAATGCATACAGCACCGCTGCCATCCGTGAGCTGGAGCGCCAGCTCATGGAGTGTGAGGGCATCGACAGCAACACCTTGATGGAGCGCGCCGGCACGGCGGCCTTTGAGTGCTTCCGCCGGCGTTTCCCGGATGGGCGGCGGTGGCTGGTTTTGGCTGGCGCGGGCAACAACGCGGGCGACGGGTTTGTGATTGCGCGCCTGGCCAGGCAGAGCGGCATCGAGGTCAGGACCTTGCTGGTTTCGTCGGACAGCCCGCCGCGCGGCGACGCAGCGACGCAATTTGGCGCCATGCAACAGGCTGCTGTTGCCACGACGCCATACGAAGGCGGCGGTCTCCCGCAAGCGGACCTGATTGTGGACGCAATGCTGGGAATCGGCTTGAGCCGCCCGCTCACGGGGCTTTACCTGGAAGCAGTGCGGGACGCTAACCATGTCGCAGCCCCGGTGCTGGCCGTTGACATCCCAACCGGCATCCATGCCGACAACGGCGGATGCATGGGTGCGGCGGTGCGCTGCACCCTCACAGTCACCTTCATCGCGGAGAAGTGCGGTCTGTTTCTGGGTGATGCGCCGAACCACACCGGACAACGTGTCCTGGAGCCGCTCGGGCACATTCCCGAGGAAAAAGTCAAGAACGTCGAGACCGGCAGCGCCGGGGGGCCCGGATTGCGGATATTTGCTGACCGACACCGGCGCGCCATGCTGCCTGAGCGGCAGCGGGCCGACCACAAGGGACGCTTCGGGCACGTGCTGGTGATCGGCGGGGGCCTGGGCATGGGTGGCGCCGCCCGCCTGGCGGGTGAGGGTGCGCTGCGCGCCGGAGCCGGGCTGGTTTCCGTGGCGACCCACCCGGAGCACGCGGCGGTGCTGCTGGCAGGACGGCCTGAGCTCATGGTTCGAGGGGTTCGGGAGGCGCACGAGCTTGCACCCTTGTTGGAGCGCGCGAGCGTTCTGGTGGTCGGCTGCGGGCTCGGCCAGGATGACTGGGCGCACGAGATGTTTGCGGCTGCTCTCGATAGCAGCCTGCCCCTGGTGATGGATGCCGACGCCTTGACTCTGCTGGCGGAGACCGCGGCGCGCGCGGGATTGCGCCTTGACGGAAGGCGCCAGATCATTACGCCGCATCCTGGTGAAGCGGCACGAATGCTGGACCGATCCACCGCGGAGGTGCAAATCGACCGGTTGGGCGCGGTTTCGGATCTCATGCGCGGCTTTGGTGGAGTGGTGCTGCTGAAGGGGGCGCACACGCTTGTTTCAGGCAGCGATCGCCCACCCTGGGTGATCGACGCGGGCAACCCCGGCATGGCGACTGCCGGCATGGGGGACGTGTTGACCGGCCTGCTCGCCGGTCTATGGGCACAGTTACCGGAAGTGGACCCCGAAGAAGTCGCGGCCCTGGCTGCCCATGTGCACGCTTGCGCCGGGGACAGGGCGGCCCGCGACGGCCCGCGGGGCATGATCGCCAGCGACTTGTTGGCTGCCCTGCGTCCTTTGCTGAATCCCTGGAGTTAACAGGCGTGACACGACACTAGTTCGGCAGACTGTAGAACTGAACAATTGCGCCGTCGGGCGTTTCCACCGCGAACATATCGATTTCTCCATAGGGTTCCATGCGGACCCGACTGACCCGGTTGCGGATCGGCCAGCCTCGTTCCTGAATCATCTCGCGGGCACGGGTGGCGTCGTCGACCCGGAAGCGCACCGCAAGAGTGCCAAGGTTGGGCGCATGGCAGCGATCCGAATAGTCGAACCCGCTGATGCCCATGACTGCGACAAATTCCAGTCGGCCAAATTCCCCCGGGCGCGGATGCACGATGCCGGCGCGATACGGCACGGTGGTGGTGAGGCTCAAGGGAATGCCCAATGGCGTAGGGGTGGGCTCCGCGGCAAGAAAGGGATCGCCCTTGTAGTAGGACCCGAATCCCAGGATTCGGGTAAAGAAGTCGTGGGTCGCGTCCCGGTCCTTGACCATCTGCATCATGTTGAAGGGTCCGGTCATCGTTTCAAACTCCGGTATGGAGTCTGGCAGGGGCGGCGTAAGCCGCTCGTAGCCCTGTACCTGCACGCCGTCCGGCCCCCGGTAAATTACTATGCGCAATTCCGACCCGCGGAAATTTAACGGCGTGACCGGTGTTTCCGTCCACCAGCCCAGGTCGATGGCGCGACGGTAAATTTCCGGCATGTTCTTCATTCGCACCATCATGCTGAAGTAGCAGCCGGTGTCCCAGGACCTTGACCCCGGGCGCATCGGCACGCGCTCCCCGGCGTTATCGAAGCGAACCAGCCGAATCAGCCCCGTCTCATAATCCTGGGGACCGATCAGCAGCGCCTCTCCGGAAGCTCCCTGGGGTAATTCCCAGGCTTCTATCTCGGATTCATGCAGAGCCCCCCGCCACTTCGCCTGGTATTGCCCGATTTCAGTAAAGAACCGCGCGGTGCGATCCAGATCGCTTACGCTGACGACAACTTCCTGCCATGGCTGTGCCGTGACGGCTTCCGTCGTGGCAGCGGATGCATCCGCTACAAGCACAAGGCACGCGGCAGCCCACAGTGCAATGTGTTTACGCTTTGTCGATTGCGGCGAATCAGTTTCGCAAGATGGCATTAGCATATGAGCCTCCTTCGTCAATGCCAGCCAGAGAGAGAATTGGAATGTTACGTTGTTCCCGTGTCGAAGAGCACACTACCCACCGAATTGTCAGGCGTTCAAGAGAACGCGACCCTTCTTCACCGGAACTGAATCAGGAGGCGTGGTAATGGAACAAACTCGCTGTCATACGGGTCTGATCGTGGCGATGGGCGCTGTCTTGCTGACCGGCGGCTGCGCCGTGATGTCCGAATCGCAATGCAAGAATGCTGATTGGTACCTTGTGGGTGAGCAGGACGGACGCGCGGGCGAAACCCCCGCGCGCCTGTCGAAATACTATGAGACCTGCGCCGAATACGGAATTACGCCTGAACGGGATAAATACACGGCCGGCTATGAACAGGGCTTGACGTTTTACTGCACGGCGCAAAACGGCTATCAGCAAGGCCGGGCCGGCTGGCAATACCAGGGAGTTTGTCCAGAACGGGCGCAAATCAATTTCATGATCGGCTACGAACTCGGCGTGTCGGTCCGGAGCGCGGCCGAAAACGTTGAGCGAATCGAACGCCGGGTCAGCAAGTTTGAGGAGGATGTCAGGAACCTGAAACGGGAAATCGAGAAAGCCGAGGCGCCCCCGGATTCTGATGAAACCGATAAGGAGAAAAAGGACGCCGACGATACTGCGGCAAGCACTACCTTAAAGGAGAAGTATCGTGACCTGGGCCGCCTTGAGGGCACCCTTGAAGAATTGCTGGAAAGGAAAAGACGGGCGATTTCGCGTTACCGCTTCGCCGTTGACGAAGCGCGCCGCAAGGGTTTTTTCGAAGCCTACGCATACTGAGTTGTCTGGCATGCGCGGCTTTGTCGTTCGCGAGTTCGGTGGTCCTGAAAAGATGCGCCTCGAGGAACTTGCTGTGCCGGAGCCGCGTGCGGGGCAGGTGCTGGTCAAGGTACATGCCAGCGGGATGAACTTTGCCGAGACGCGGATGCGGGCTGGCGTCTACTCGGGCCAGCCATTGCCGTTCGTGGTGGGCATGGAGGGCGCCGGCGTTGTCGAGGCGCCTGGGGCAGGCGTGACCACTTTTGCGCCGGGACAGCGTGTATTAGGGCGAGCGCGGGGCTGTCACGCGCACTACGTCCTTTTTGACGAGGAGCACCTGATGCCGCTGCCGGAAAGCCTCTCGTTTGTCGCGGGGGCCGCGATCCCGGTTGGCTGGCTGACCGCGTGGCACGCACTGCACACCGTTGCGCCGGTGAGCGCGGGTCAGCGAGTATTGATCGAGACGGTAGGCGGCAGCGTAGGAAGCGCAGCCTTGCAGATAGCTCGGGAGGCGGGGTGCTGGACGGCCGTAACCGCAAGCCTGAATCGCAAGCTTGCCATCGCGAAGAGAATGGGCGCGGACTTGCTGATCAACTACCAGGAACAGTCGATCAGCGAGCAGGTGACGGCGGCCACAGACGGGAAAGGCGTTGACGTCAGCCTGATGTCCGTTGGCCGGGCGACGGCACAGGAGCTGTTCAAGTCAATGGCAATGGACGGCAAAGTGGTGATGTTCGGAAGTACCGGCGGCAAGGATATCGAGGTAAATCTTGGAATCGGAACTTCCAATCTACAGTTGTTGTCCATGAGCATAAGCACCAGTCCGGCCTTCGTGCCGCAGACCATGGCGGATTTCAAGACCCGCGCGTTGCCGCTGTTTGCCGAAGGCAGATTCAAACCCGTGGTGGACAGGGTGCTGCCGTGGCAGGATTTGGCCCGGGCCCACCAAATGATCGATCAGCGCGGCCACTTCGGCAAGGTGATTCTGGAAATCGAATAGGCGGTGTTCCTATCTGCCCCCGGAGCGGCTGAGCCCGACTGCGCGGCATACTTCTTGGTAGAGCACTCGCGAAACTCCGTGTACGCGCACGCGATCATTAACAGCTCCTCAGTGCTTGACGTGAAGGCAAAAGAAATTTAGACTGGAACGTTCCAATTTTCATGCCAGAGCAGCATGATTGAACGTGATGGACATATCAGGGCGCTACGGCGGTTGTTGTCCAACTATCCGGCTGTTGCGCTTTTTGGTCCCCGAGAGGCCGGCAAGACCACTCTGGCCCGTGACTTTGCCCAGCGCTGGCGGGGCAACTCCTATGTTTTTGATTTGCGGTCGGCCGCCGATCGCGCTCAGCTCGACGATCCGAGGTTGGCATTGTCAAACCTTCACGGTTTGGTGGTGCTGGATGAAATTCACCGGGCCCCGCATGTCCTTTCCACCGTGCGCGAAATGGCGCAACGGTCCTGGAACCCGGCGCGCTTCCTCATACTCAGCAGTATCGACTCGGACCAACTTCGAAGGAAGTTCGAACCGCTCTCGGGACTCATGGCGCACTATGAACTCCCCGGTTTGTTGGTCACGGAACTAGCCGTACCGCAGGCCAACATGCGGTGGCTGCGGGGCGGATTGCCGGCTTCCTTCAGTGCCGGCAGCGATCAGGAGAGCTACGAATGGAGGGAGCGTTACGTTCGCGATTTTCTTGAGCGGGATGTCCATCGCCTGACCGCCAAGGCGCCGGTCGACCTGCTGGAGCGCTTCTGGACCATGCTGGCCCACTGTCATGCGCAGGTATGGAACGGCTCGGAACTGGCCCGCTCCCTTGGAGTCTCGAACCACACCGCTCGCCGGTATCTGAAGATTTTGCAGTCGGCCTTTATTGTGCGCACGCTCGAGCCGTGGCGCGCGGACCTGCCCCGGCGCCAGGTGAAGTCGCCAAAGGTCTATTTCCGCGATTCGGGCTTGCTGCACTACTGTCTTGGAATATCGACATTAGAGGAATTGGAGCGGCACCCGAGATCGGGCGCTTCCTGGGAGGGCTTCGTTCTTGAGAACCTGATTCAGCTACTTGACGAGGAAGACACCCGTTTCTTTTTCTGGGCGGCACACACGGGAGCAGCGGTGGATCTCATCGTTCAACGTGGCTCCCAGCTTCGCGGTTTCAAAATCAGGCGGACTGCCACCCCTCGGTTCACCGGTACCATGCGAACGGCACTGGAAGACCTGTCCCTTACGAGGATGGATGTGGTGCACGCGGGACCGGCAAGCTTTCCGTTGGGAAGGCGATCCCGTGCCGTGTCCGCCGAGCGCTTGCACGAGGAACTATGAACCTTGAGCGCCCGAACATCAGCCCTGAAGGTGTCGTTCAGGGCCCATAGCGAACGCGGCATGGCCGCCCTGGGTCACGCCCTGGGCCTGGCGCTGGAAAGCATCCTGGCCGGCCAGCCATCGATTCTGCTGGGTCTTGACGGTGAGTTGGGGGCAGGCAAGACGACGCTTGTGGCCGCGACCCTCAAAGTGCTGGGTGTGCATGCACGGATCACCAGTCCCACTTACGGGCTGGTGCATCCCTATTCGGTGAGCCTGAACGATTCCGGCAAGGCAGTCGATGTTCTGCATGTGGATTTGTACCGCTTGCAACAAGCCGTTGAACTGGACGAGCTCGATTTGCTCGCGGATGTTTCCGTAGCGCGCAGCGCAGGCGGGCAGCTACTGTTGGTGGAATGGTTTGAAAACGCGCGTGGACGCCTTGGAGCGCCGGATGTTGCGGTCCTTTTGCGCCATGCGGAACCCGGACGGCTGATATCCGCCCAGGGTATTTCCGATGTGGGCCGGCAGATCGTGCGCTTGCTCCGCACCGTAAGTCACCAGGAGTTGATCCTGAGAGGCGAGTAGGAAAACTCTTAAGTAATAACAATAGCTTATTAATATATATAGACTTTTTCTTGACAAGCCAATCCCCCGGGCTATACTCGCAAGCGAAGGAATCCAGAGAATGCAGCAGGCATGACCGCTCACCGCCTCGTGGTTGCACTTTGTGCCGCGCTCCTGGCCAGCGCCCTAAGCGCCGCGCCCGCCCGCATAGAAACCATACGGGTTGCCGAGGACGATTCCAAGACCCGCGTGGTTCTTGAACTGGATCAGGTCCGCGGTCACAAGTTGCTGGTACTGGATAACCAGCCACGGGTGGTCATCGACCTTTTCTCCAGCACCTTGGAGGCCCGATTGCCCGAGCGGGGCACTGGCATTGTGCGCGGAATGCGCTACGGCCGGCATCAGGGAGACATGCTTCGAGTCGTATTCGATCTGCACGCCTTTGCGACGGCAAAAAGCTTCGGTATTCCAGCGGGCCAGAACGATCGCGGGCATCGGATCGTTGTTGACATTTTTCCGGGTGGCGACAAACAGGTAAGAGATGTGGAAGGGACGTCCCCGGACGACGCCCGCGACCTGCTCGTTGCTATCGATCCGGGGCACGGCGGCAAGGATCCGGGCGCCATCGGCAGGGGAGGATTGAACGAAAAGACGGCAGTCCTGGGAATTTCACGTCATCTTGCCCGGCTAATCGAACAAGAGCCGGGCATGTCCGCGATGCTAACGCGTAATGGTGATTACTTCCTGGAACTCCGTGACCGCTATTCCGTTGCCAGCCAGCGCAACGCCGACCTGTTCGTATCCGTACACGCCGACGCCGTCAGGAACCGGCGAGTGCGTGGCGCCAGCGTATACGTGTTGTCGGACAAGGCATCCTCTGATGAAGCGAGGCGCCTTGCGCGGCGCGAGAATGCATCGGACCTCATGGGCGGAATTGAACTGGAAGGACTCGATCCCACCATTGCCACCATGATCATCGATCTGTCGCAGAGCAAAGCCATCGGCCTCAGTCTTGAGGTGGGCGACGACGTGCTTCAGCACTTGTACGGGGTGGGCCGGGTACGTAAAGCCGCTGTGCAGAGAGCGCCGTTCGCGGTACTCAAGGCCCCGCACATTCCTTCCATCCTGGTGGAAACCGCCTATATTTCGAATCCCCAGGAAGAGCGGCTGCTGAAGAGCAGCGCCTATCAGGAAAAGCTGGCCCGCGCCATTCTTGCGGGCGTTCGCACCTATTTTTATCGAAATCCTCTCCACGGCACCCTGATCGCGCAACGGGTGGAAGCAGGTGAGGGCCCCCAGACGCAATACGTAGCCCGCCGCGGCGACACGCTGAGCGGAATCGCGCAGCGCTACAAGGTGTCCGTGCCTGTATTGATCCGTGCCAACAACCTGCCCAACGACCGTCTTCGGGTCGGCCAGGTGCTGACTATCCCGGCGGGCTAGTGTCGTGACACCACGCTAGCCCTCCAGGCGCACGATGCCGACGGTGCAGCCGACGGCAAAGATCGGAATGGGCGCATAGAACAGCAATTCCCGTTTGCTTCCGGCGGTGGCCCCCGCCACGCAAACGAAGGTGCGAATCTCAAATCCTCCCTGGCCGGCTTCGCGATAGGTGTCCTCGTCGCTGTAGCTGGTCATGGCCTGGTAATCATCACGCGTCCAGCGGTCCAGAAATTCCCGATCCCAAGCCTCGTTGATCTTGCCGGAGTCCGGAGTGCAGGGCCAGTGGGAGAGGCCGCCGGTTCCGATAAGCGCGATCCGCTCGGGCTGCGCATCGCACGCTTTTCTCAAGGCCTCACCGAACTTCCAGGCGCGCTTCAGCGGCGTCAGTGGCGGCCCCTGGCAGTTGATGTTGGCGGGAATCACCGGCAGGTCATAGCGTGGCGTCAGGAAGTGAAGCGGAACCATGACGCCGTGGTCGAATTTCCACTCCTGCGCGTAGCTCACATCGACGTCTTCCAGAACGGTCCCGACCAGGCGCGCTGCAAGATTGGAATTTCCGGGAATACTGGTCCTGGCGATACCCAGCCACTCCTGTTCTTCCACCGGCCCCTCGTAGCTTTCGGCCATTCCCATGCAATAGGCCGGCATGTTGTCCATGAAGAAATTGGCGAAATGCTCGGCGGCCACCACCACCAGCGCATCCGGGCGCGAGTCTTCCAGCTGTCGGCGCATGATGTCCATGTGCGCATAAAACCCTTCGCGCAGGCGCTTCTCGGCGCGCTCATAACGTCCGGTAATACCCGGCGCGTGACTGCAAACGCCGGCGAACACGAGGCTCATTGTTCGGTCATGGCGTACAGGCCGCCGCGCACCGGCCCATGTCTTTCCACGCCATCGCGCATTGCCTTGAGGTATTCGTTCCACTCGTAGCCGCGCAGGGCGGCGTAGTGCATCAGGAGCTGGCCATTGACGCCCATGACGTACAGCAATCCGATGTCAGGACGCCTAAGGGCGGTCTTTTCTTCATCGTCCAGAGGGTAGTCCGCGAGCAATGCTTCAAAGTCGCGTTCATAGCGTTTCCGGACATGCTCATCCCGGTTCAATTGGTAGATGAGCTTCTGCAGGTAATAGAGACTCATAGGGGCTTAATCAACGTCCGGTGAGATATTGCATTGGCGCCGCCGTTCCGTCAACGGTAGTACGCCGGTTATTGCTTGCGATTGCACTATTTTGGGTTATAGTGGGAGTCTGTGGGAAATTGTGGGTTTAGCGCATAGTCCATGTTTCAAGGTCCGGCCAACGTCACCCTGGATGCCAAGGGCAGATTCGGGGTTCCGGCACGTTACCGCCAAAGCGTCCTGAGCGCGGGCGACGGGCGTGTTATCTGTACGGTTCATCCGGATCGTTGCGTGCTGATTTATCTGCCGGAGGAATTTGCCACGGTCAGCAAGAAGCTGATGCAGCAGAAGGGTGTACGGGACGTCCAGAGATTGATTGTGGGGTTCGCCACCAACGTCACCCTGGATGCGGCCGGTCGCCTGCGAGTGTCTCCAGAGCTCCGGGAATACTGTGACTTGCAACGCCACGCCACTCTGCTGGCCCTGGGCCAAAGCTTCGAGCTGTGGGATGCCGCCCGCTGGCGTGAACGGGCGCTCGAAGTCAGCACCAACGAAGCCATGGACGCTGCCCTTCGCAGCGTGGAGCTTTGAACGCCGAAGGAGCGTCCGAACATGAACCGGCGCTGTTGGAAGAAACGCTTGGCGGCCTGGCCCTTGATCCGGCCGGCTGTTACCTCGACGCTACCTTCGGCCGCGGCGGCCACAGCCGTGCGATTCTCGACGCGCTGGGATCGGATGGCCGGCTGCATGCGCTGGACTGCGATCCGGAGGCGGTACAGGCCGGCCAGGTCCTTCAGCGGCAGGACTCCAGATTCTCGATTGAACACGGCAACTTTCGGCGCCTTGGGGACGCTCTCGAAAGGAAGGGCTGGGCAGGGAAGGCCAGCGGCATTCTGTTCGACCTCGGCGTTTCTCTTCCGCAGCTCACCGATCCGCTACGGGGTTTCAGCCTGCGCTCCGACGCTCCACTCGACATGCGCATGAATCCCGCCGAGGGCCCCAGCGCCGCGGAATGGCTGAACAGCGCTTCAAGCCGAGAAATCGCACGGGTAATCCGGCACTTTGGGGAAGAGCCCCAGGCGCGAAGGATTGCCGACGCAGTCTGCCGTAACCGGCCGCTCAACCGCTGCTCCGAACTGGCGCGGCTGGTGGGCGCCGTCACGCGTGCAAACAAACCGGGTATTCATCCGGCCACGCGCACCTTCATGGCGGTGCGCATATTCGTCAACAACGAGCTTAGGGCGCTGGAAGAAGCGTTACCCCAAGCGGTCCTCAGCCTCCACTCCGGCGGACGCCTATGCGTGATCTCCTTCCAATCCCTGGAGGACCGTATCGTGAAGCGTTACATGCGTGACGCTTCGCGGCTTCCCCCTGCGCTTGCCCGGCTGCCGGTTGTCCCCCCGGCCGCCGGGCCTTCTTTGAAGCTGGTGGGCAAAATGCAGCGCTGCAGCCGCGCCGAGAGTGTGCGCAATCCGCGCGCCCGCAGCGCACGCTTGCGGATCGCGGAGAAACTGGGGAGCACGCCTGAGTAATGAAGCCTGCGCACGTGCTTTCGGTTGGGTTGCTTGTCCTCGTGGGAGCAACGTTGGCAAGCGGGATCCTGCTTGCCTATGCGCGGCACCAACACCGTGTGCAATTTCGCGCCATGCAGGCGTTGATTGCCGAGCGCGACCAGTTGGAAGTGGAATGGGGCGCGCTACAGCTGGAGCGCGCAACCTGGGTCGGATACCGCCGTATTGATCGCGAGGCAAGAGAGCGCCTTGGAATGCGCCGGCCGGACAAGCAGGACATTGTTTTCCTGCGCGTCGGTTCGGCGGATTCTTTGCTGCGGACATCCTCCGCCGAGAGCCGCTGACTCGTGAGCAAACGGGTACAGGCCATGCCAAGCGGGTTCCGGGTCCGGGTCGCCCTGTGTACGGTGGCCCTGGTGGTCGGCGGATTGATACTGGCCGGCCGTGCCGTGCAGCTGCAATTGCTGGAGAGCGAATTCCTGGAATCCAGGGCCGATGCGCAGCAGTTGCGGGTAGCAAAAATCGTCGCCCGCCGGGGCCGAATTCTGGACCGGAACGGGCAGCCTCTGGCGGTAAGCGCACCGGTGGACAGTTTCTGGGCCCATCCCGACAGCGTGGATGCCTTGCTGCCTTTCCTGCCGAAGATCGCGGCGGCGTTCGGAACCTCTGCACAGCAACTGGAAGAGCGGCTTAGGCGCGCCCAGGGGAGGGAATTTGTTTGGCTGCGGCGCGGCCTGCCGCCAAGCCGCTCCCAACCGGTGATTGATCTTGAGGCGCCGGGTTTGCAGGTGCGCCGCGAATACCGACGCTATTACCCGGCTGGAGAGTTTGCCGGCCACCTGGTGGGATTTGCCGACATCGACGAAAGGGGTCAGGAAGGCCTGGAATTGGCTTTCGATTCCTGGCTTAGAGGACGGGATGGACGCAAGCAGGTCATTCGGGACCGGCTGGGCAGGCATGTGCGCGACATCGCCGGCCTTGAACCTCTGAAGCCGGGAAGCGACTTACGGCTGGCGCTGGATTTGAGAATCCAATACCTCGCACACCGGGAGCTAAAGGAAGCGGTCGAACGGCACAATGCCACGTCAGGATCGATGGTGATGCTCGACGCTCGCTCAGGCGAGGTGTTGGCCATGGTCAGCCAGCCTTCGTTCAATCCGAATGACCGCGAGCAACTGGCGCCGGGTAATTATCGGAATCGGGCGGCACTTGATCTGTTCGAGCCGGGTTCCACAATCAAGCCCCTGGTAGTGGCGTCGGCGCTGAATAGTGGAGCCTGGTCTCCCGACGAGCGGATCGATACCGGTCGCGGTTATATACAAGTCGGGTCCAAGACCATAGAGGACCGCACGCCCCTGGGCGTAATTGATTTCGCCACGCTGTTGCGTCGTTCGAGTCAGGTCGGCGCCACAACGGTGGCGATGCGGCTTGAACCCGGGCGCTTCTGGGAGACTCTTGCCGGCGTCGGGTTCGGGCGTGCTACCGAGAGCGAGTTTCCGGGCGAGGCTGAGGGCATGCTGCCCAACTACGAATACTGGAAGCCTGTGGAACAGGCGGTCATGGCTTATGGCTATGGCCTGGCCGTATCCGCCTTGCAGCTCGCAAGGGCTTACACCGTGTTTGCCAACGACGGTCGGGTCTTGCCGGTAAGCGTCGTACGTCGCGATGACAACCCGCAAGGCGTTCAGGTGCTGTCGCCGCGTACCGCGGCGCACATGTCCCCTTTGCTGGAAGAGCCTGTCGGGCCTGGCGGCACGGCTACGGCAGCCCGAGTACCTGGATACCGGGTCGCGGGCAAGACCGGGACGGTGGAGAAACTGGGTGTGGCCGGCTATGAATCGGACCGCCATACAGCGCTGTTCGTGGGCTTTGCTCCCGCTTCCAAGCCTCTCATAGTGGCCGTGGTGGTCATTGACGATCCGAGCACCGGGGGTTACTTCGGCGGACAGGTGGCCGCCCCGGTGTTTTCTCGCGTTGCGTTGGGCGCGCTGCGCCTTATGGGCGCACCCATGGACGGCGTTCCGGATACGGCCGGCGCGCTGGTGGCGGCGAGATGAATTCAAACCAGCGCAGCAGCGACTGGTCGGACCTGGGCGAGGTCTTCGCCCGCTTCGGCGCCCAGGCGCCGCAGTTGCATGTGCGAGGGCTGGCCATGCACAGCGACCGGGTAGTGCCTGAAGGTCTGTTCTTGGCTTGCGCCGGCGCGCGCCACGGCCTTACGTTCTTGCCCCAGGCGCTGCAACGAGGCGCGGTGGCCGTGGCCTGGGAGCCGGCCGAGGGCGTGACCGCGCCGGATCTCCCCGAGAACGTGCGCGGTTTTCCCGTGCCGGGGCTGCGCCGCAAAGTCGGGCTGATTGCCGGTGCCTACTTTGGCCGGCCGTCGGACAGCCTGTCGGTGACCTGCATTACCGGCACCAACGGCAAGACAACCGTGGCCTGGCTGGCCGCCCACGCAATGAGTTTTGTTGGCCGACCCGCGGCCGCCATGGGCACTTTGGGTTGGGGTCCTCCTCCCAAGCTGTGGCCTTCCGCGATGACCACACCCGACCCGGATGAACTGCACCGGCGGCTGCGGGTCCTGGCCGACAACGGCGTTGAACATGTCTTTCTGGAGGTTTCATCCCAGGGTTTGGACCAGCATCGGGTAAACGGTCTGAACATCCGGCTGGCGGCTTTCACCCAACTGGGACGAGATCATCTCGATTATCACGGCGATTCGGCCGCATACGGGCGGGCCAAGCAACGGCTGTTCCTTGAGCATCGGCCGGCGACCGTGGTCATCAACGTGGACGATCCTTTCGGCGCTGACCTGGCCAAACGGTGTTCCGCGCCGGTCCTGCGGGTTGCCTGCGAAGGCCGCAACCCGGCGGACCTGTCGGTCGCAAGGGTGCGTCCGATCCCGGAGGGCCTGCGACTTGAGCTGGTCGAGGGCGAACGCCGCAGCAAGATCGCAAGCCGCTTGTACGGCTGCTTCAACGGCGCTAACCTGGCCCTGGCCTGCGCTTTGCTCAGGGCATTGGGCATCAGTCTGGACGATGCCTCGCAGGCCTTGTCCAACTGCCCTCCGCCGCCCGGCCGGATGCAGCATTTCGGCGGTGGGGCCTTGCCTGAAGCCTTCGTCGATTTCGCACATACTCCGGAAGCGCTAAGCGCCGTCCTGGAGGAATTGCGGTCCCGCAAGCCCCACCGCCTCTGGTGCGTAATGGGTTGCGGCGGTGAGCGCGATTCCGGCAAGCGGGCGGAAATGGGGCGTGTCGCCGGGGCCTTGGCAAACCAGCTATTCATTACCTCGGACAATCCCCGTAACGAAGACCCCCGGGCTATTGCCGAGCAGGTGCTGGCCGGTGTTTCCGGTGACGCGGTTCTGGAACTGGACCGCAACCGAGCCATTCGGGAAGCTCTGCACGCCGCCCGGCCGGGCGACATCGTGCTGGTGGCCGGCAAGGGACACGAAGCCTTCCAGGTCAGCGGTGGAAGGGTACTGCCGTTTTCCGATGCTTCCGCGGTGCGCGAGGCCCTGGCGAGTTATCCCAGGGTGGCCCAGTGATTGCGGGCAGCCTGTCGGAATGGGCCGCAGCCATGGGCGGCAAGTTACTGGGCCCGGACCGACATTTCGAGGGCATAAGTACCGACAGCCGTTCGCAGGCGCGTGGCGCATTGTTCTTCGCGCTACGCGGCGACCGATTCGATGGCGCGGATTTCCTGGACGCGGCGATATCCGGTGGCGCGACCGGTGCGGTGTTGAGCCGACCGCTGCCTGAAGAAGTTCCGCAGATTATCGTCGAGGACACGCGCGGCGCGCTGGCCGATTGCGCCAGGGCCTGGCGCAATCGATTCGACATGCCCATCATCGGCATCACGGGAACCAACGGCAAGACCACCGTCAAGGAGCTTACTGCGGCGATTCTTCGGTCCGAATGGGGGGCGGAAGCGGTGCTTGCCTCGCCGCGCAGTTTCAATAACGAGGTCGGCCTGCCGATGACGTTGCTGGGCCTGTCGACCAGACACAGGGCGGCGGTACTGGAATTCGGTACCAGCCGCCCCGGCGATATCGCAAGCCTGTCGGGCATCGCCCGGCCGACGATCGGGGCTTTGCTGAACGCATCGCCCGCTCACCTGCAGGGGCTCGGGGAAGTTGAGAATATCGCCCGCGAAAAGGGCGTCTTGTTGTCCAGCCTGACGCCGGACGGGGTCGGCGTGATTCCCGCCGGAGCGCCGTATGCCGAATATTGGCAGGGCTTGTTGGGAAAGCGCGTAGCGCTGCGTTTCGGTGGTGACGGCGAATTCAGCGCGCGCGACGCAAGAAACATCAACCGCGGCCTTTGTTTCGAATTGCACTGCCCGGGGGGAGTGGCCCAAATCGAGACCCGAATGATCGGCGCCCACAATCTGCGTAACGCGCTGGCGGCCTGCGCGCTGGCAAGCGCCGCCGGCGCCGGCCTTGCCGCCATGGTTGGTGGGCTCTCGTCGCAGGAAGCGGTTGCCGGCCGCTTGCAGACGCGTGAACCCGGCGCAAAGGTGCGCGTAATTGATGACTCTTACAACGCTAACCCCGCTTCCATGTCGGCCGCCATCGGCGTGCTTGCAGGCCGGGAAGGTGAGCGCTGGCTGGTGGTCGGAGATATGGGCGAACTGGGATCGGAATCCGCCCAATGGCATCGGCGCGTAGGCGAGGAAGCGCGGCGCGCGGGGCTGGAGTACCTGTACTGCGCCGGCGAAGACAGCCGCGAAGCCGCAAAAGCTTTCGGTCCCGGGGCCACCTGGCGGGAGAGCGTCGAAGACTTGTGCCTTGTGCTCAAGGACGAGTTGCACGCCGGGGTAACGGCACTGGTCAAGGGGTCGCGATTCATGGGAATGGAACGCGCGGTTGCGGTATTGAGCGAGGCGGCCGAGGAGTTGGCCCGGGAGAACCCAGGAAATGGTTGAATACTTTGCGCAGCAACTGAGCGGCTGGTACTCCGGCTTCGGCGTATTCGGCTACATCACCCTGCGCTCAGTGCTTGCCGCCCTTACCGGGCTTGTGCTTTCGCTCGTGTTGGGGCCGCTGGTGATCCGCCGCCTGCGGATCAGCAGCATGGCTCAACCGGTACGAAACGACGGCCCCAAGTCGCATTTTTCCAAGATCGGCACTCCGACCCTGGGCGGAGTGCCGATACTCGTTGCCCTCCTGGTGGCGACGCTGCTCTGGGCCGACCTCGCAAACCCCTACGTGTGGGTAGTGCTTGTGAGCACGATCAGCTTCGGCCTCATCGGCCTGGCCGACGACTACCGCAAGCTGGCCATGCGCACGTCTGCGGGACTCCCTTCCTGGCTCAAGCTGCTGCTTCAGTCGGTGGCCGCCGTCCTGGTGCTGGTGATGTTGAGCCAGGTCGGAGAATCCCGGGACTCAGTGCTGATTCCCTACTTCAAGGATCTCTACCTGCCGCTGGGTGTCTTGTTTCCCGTATTCGCCTATGTGGTGATCGTGGGCAGCAGCAACGCAGTCAATCTTACCGACGGCCTTGACGGCCTGGCGATCATGCCGATTGCAATTTCGGCCGCGGCCCTGGGGCTGTTTGCCTGGGTTGCGGGCAACGCCATTTTTTCCGATTACCTGGGCGTTCCCTTTGTTGCCGGCGCCGGAGAACTGATGGTCATATGCGCGGCCATCGGCGGCGCCGGGCTGGGTTTCCTTTGGTTCAACAGCTATCCAGCGCAGGTCTTCATGGGTGATGTCGGGGCGCTGGCGTTGGGCGCGGCTCTGGGCACGGTGGCGATAATCGTGCGCCAGGAGATCGCATGGGCAATCGTGGGCGGAATCTTCGTCATGGAAGTGGTATCCGTGATGGTCCAGGTGAGTTCTTTTCGGCTTACCGGCAAGCGGGTACTTAGGATGGCGCCTATTCACCACCATTTCGAACTCAAGGGATGGCCGGAGCCGAAAATCATCGTGCGGTTCTGGATCATCTCCGTAATCCTTGCGCTGGTAGCCGTGGCCAGCCTCAAGATCCGCTAGGGGGGGTCTTGGGCAATACCCTCGTATTCGGCATGGGGGCCACCGGAGCGTCCTGTGCCCGCTACTTTGTCAGGGCCGGGCATACGGCGATGTTCTGCGATACCCGGCCCGGCCCCCCGGCCGAGTCCGAGATACGCCAGGCCATGCCCGATGCCCCCTGTTACGTCAACGACGGCCTGCAAGAACTGCCCGAGTCGGCCGATCGCCTGCTGCTTTCGCCCGGAGCGCCCATGCGCCATCCATTGGTTGATCAGGCACGCGAGCGGGGTTTGCCTGTGATCAGCGACCTGGACCTGTTCGCCGGCGAGAATCGTGCTCGACTGGCCGGGGTAACCGGCTCCAACGGCAAGAGCACGGTCGCCACCCTGCTACTGAACATGCTGCGCGAAGCGGGACTGAAAGCCAGCGCGGGCGGCAACCTGGGTACCCCGGCGCTGGATCTCCTGCTGGAACGTAGCGATGTCTGTGTGCTGGAGCTTTCCAGTTTTCAGTTGGAACGCTCCGCTCCGATTGAGCTGGAGGCCGCGGTGATTCTGAATATCACGCCGGATCACCTGGATGCACATAGCGATTTTTGCAGTTACGCAGCCGCCAAAGCGCGCATCTTTCTGGCCTGCAGGCACTCGGTGACACCCTCGGACGATCCTGCTGTGCAAGCTTTCGCGCCCTCACCGGAGGTGTGCCCAAGGCTGGAATACGGATTGGGCCAGCCAGGCCCGGATCGCCTGGGCATTACCGGGCACGGCCCAAGAGCGGAAATCCGCCATGCAAGAACAAGACTCATGTGTGTCGGCGATAGCCCCATGCAACGGGGATTTCAGCTCAGCAATCTCCTGGCTGCGCTTGCCCTGGGAAGGGTGCTGGGGATTGAACCTGCCGCCATGCGGCGGGCAGCGGCAAACTATGAAGGGCTTCCCCATCGCATGCAGCCGCTGGGTGAATGGGCAGGCGTGCGCTGGATCAACGATTCCAAGGCCACCAACGCGGCGGCCGCGGCCGCGGCCGTACGCAGCGTTCCCGATCCGCTGATTCTGATCGCCGGCGGCGCCGGCAAGGGCTTGTCCTACGAGAGCCTGGGCGATGCCCTGCGGGGCCGTGACGCGCAGGTTATTGCCATCGGCGAGGAGGCCGCCAGCATTGCCCGGGCCCTGCGCGACCAATGCCCGGTATCGCTCAGCAACTCACTTGATGAGGCGGTTGCCGGCGCGCGCCATCTTGCACGGCCGGGCGCAACGGTTCTGCTTGCGCCGGCATGCGCAAGTTTCGATATGTTCAGCAACTATCGGGAGCGGGGGCATGCCTTTGAGCGCGCCGTCCGCGCCATTCACTGATGAGTACCCACCCTTCGGAGGTCGTATACCCCCGCTTCGACGGGTGGTTGCTGGTTGCCGTCGGGGCGCTGCTGGTCACTGGCTTCATTGCCCTGGCGACGGCTTCGCTTGAACTGGGCGAACGTAACTACGGCGATCCGTTCTTCTTTCTCATCCGTCAGGCCATTGCGGCTGGAATTGGCCTTGCCGGAGCGATTCTTGCCTACCAGGTGCCGTCGCGCTTCTGGGAGCGCATTGGCCTGCTGCCCATGCTGTTATCGATCGCGCTTCTGGTGCTGGTGCTGGTTCCCGGCCTGGGTCGGGAAGTGAACGGCAGCACCCGCTGGCTTACGATCGGTTCAGCGTTTTCCGTGCAGGTCAGCGAGCCGGTCCGCCTGATGGTGCTGATGTTCATAGCCGGTTACGCGCATCGCCACGCCTCGGCCCTGCAACAGGGCGCCGCGGCTCTGCTGAAACCGTTACTCCTTGTGAGCGTGGTGGCCGCCCTGCTGCTGAAGCAACCGGACTTCGGCTACGCCGCGCTGATCTTCGCCATGACCATGGGGGTTCTGTTTGTCGCTGGAGCCCGGATTCGCGATGTGGGCGTGCTGGCGTTGACCGGCATGGCTGCATTCGCGGTGCTGGCCTGGGTCTCGCCGTACCGTCTGGTCCGCGTGCAGTCGTTCCTGGATCCCTGGTCCGATGCATCGGACAGCGGCTGGCAACTGACCCAGTCGCTGATGGCCATCGGCACCGGGCATTTCACCGGCGCGGGCCTGGGCGCAGGTGTGCAAAAGTTGTTCTATCTGCCGGAGGCGCATACCGATTTCATTTTTGCGGTGATCGCCGAGGAATCCGGTCTCCTTGGAAGCCTGATGTTGCTTGCCGTGTTTGCGCTGCTGGTGGCCTGCATGCTGAAGATAGCCAAGGCTTCCGCCGCCCGAAAGCGAATGTTTCAGGCTTATTTCGCCCTCGGCCTTGCCCTTTGCATTGCGATGCAGGTGCTGGTTAACGTGGGTGTGAATATGGGCGTCCTGCCCACCAAGGGTCTGGCTCTGCCCTTGATCAGCTATGGCCGTTCGAATCTTGTGGTTACTCTGGTTTCGCTGGGCATCCTATTGCGTATCGACCGTGAGAACGCGGATCTTGAGCCCGGCAGGCCAGCGAGGTCCCGCCGATGAACGAGCGGCCGGTATTGATCATGGCCGGCGGCACCGGAGGGCATGTATTCCCGGCACTGGCTGTGGCTCAGTGCCTGCGGGATCGCGGTGTCGCAGTGGTCTGGCTGGGCAGCCGACGAGGCCTTGAAGCGCGGATCTCTCCGCCCTCCGGCGTAGCGATGGAGTGGCTGACCATTTCGGGCCTGCGGGGCCGCGGAGTGCTGGTCCTGCTGCTGGCGCCGTGGACCGTGGGGCGCGCCGTACTCCAGGCATTGGCGATCATTCGCCGGACCAGGCCCGGCGCCGCACTTGGCATGGGCGGCTTCGTATCCGCCCCCGGTGGCCTGGCGGCTTGGCTTGCCGGGGTCCCGCTGTTGATTCACGAACAGAATACGGTTGCCGGCTATGCCAATCGTTTACTGGCATGGTTTGCGCGGCGAGTCCTGCTGGCCTTTCCCGGGGCGCTGCCGGCGCGCAGATCCTGCACCCGAACCGGGAATCCGGTTCGCCGCGAGTTACTGGAAATTGAAGCACCGCAGGCTCGATTCGCCGCTCGCTCGGGTCCACTGCGAATTCTGGTGTTGGGGGGCAGCCAGGGCGCGCGGGTGCTCAATCGCAGAGTCCCCCAGGGGTTGGCCAGACTCAGTATGGATTGCGAGGTGCTTCATCAGGCCGGCAGATCCAATGCCGATGACGTGCGGTCGGCTTATCGGCGCCTGGGTCTTAAAACGGAGGTGCGCGAATTTATCGTGGACATGGCCGAGGTGTACGCCTGGGCCGATATCGCGGTTTGCCGGGCGGGAGCGCTGACCGTGGCCGAATTGACGGCGGTTGGATTGGGCGCCGTCCTGGTGCCGTTTGCGTTGGCGGCCGATGATCACCAGACCCGCAACGCCCAATACCTGGTGGACCGCGGAGCGGCCTGCCTGATTACCGAGAGCGAGCTCTCGGCTGACACCCTGGCGGCAACCGTAGAAGAATTCGCCGGCGATCGCGCCAGCGCACTGGCGCGGGCCCTTAAGGCGCATGATCTGGCCCGACCCAGGGCCACCGAAGATGTGGTGGACGCCTGTTTGCGGGCGCGGGCCGCGGCATGAGAAAGCTGCTTACAGACCGGGTGCGCTGCATCCATTTCGTTGGCATAGGAGGCGCCGGAATGAGCGGCCTGGCCGAGGTTGTGGCTAACCTGGGCTACGTCGTGCAGGGCTCGGATCGCTTCGCCGGTCATGCGACCCGGCACCTGGAGAGCCTCGGAGTCAAGGTCTTCTATGGGCATCGCGCCTCCCAGGTAGGCAATGCCGATCTTGTCGTGCGCTCGTCCGCCATCCCGGCGGACAACGTGGAACTCAAGGCGGCCCGGGCCGCCCGGCTTCCGGTGGTGGCGCGCGCCGACGTTCTGGCCGAACTGATGCGCCGCCGGGACGGCATAGCGGTCGCCGGTACCCACGGCAAGACCACTACCGCGCACCTGATCGTCGAAATGCTGGATTGCGCCGGCGAAGATCCAACCTATGTGGTGGGGGGGCAGGTGCGTAATGCCATGCGCAGCAAGCTGGGCGCAGGATCCTGCCTGGTAGCCGAGGCCGACGAGAGCGACGCCTCCTTCCTGCATTTGCAGCCGGTAGTAGCGGTAGTCACCAATATCGACAACGACCATCTGGCGGCCTACGGCGGCAATCTGGGCAGCCTCAGGCAGGCATTCGTGGAATTTGCTCACAATCTGCCGTTTTATGGTCTGTTCATCGCTTGCGTGGATGACCCGGGCGTGGAAGCGATCCTGCCCCGCGTGCAGCGCCGCATCCGTACTTACGGCTTTTCGCCGGATGCGGACTACCGGGGCGTGAAACTGCGGGCCGAGGGTTTGTGGTCAAGCATGGAAGTGGTTCTTCCCAATGGAGAACGGACCTTGCTCACGGTGAATCTCCCCGGTCGCCACAATGCGCTGAATGCGCTGGCGGCTGTAGCACTGGGTGACGAACTCGGCATCGACATGAAGTTCGTGCGCCAGGCCTTGGCGGAATGCCGCCCCTTGCGCCGCCGCTTTGAGTTGCTGGGCGACATCACGATCCCTCAGGGCCGGATCACCCTGGTGGACGACTACGCCCATCACCCCCGGGAGGTCGCCGCCACCCTGCTGGCCGCGAAAGACGCCTGGCCCGGACGCCGGGTGGTGGTGGCGTTTCAGCCCCATCGTTACACCCGAACGCGCGACTTGCTGGACGACCTGGCCGCGGTCCTTTCGGGGGCGGACCGGGCGCTGGTCACCGAGGTGTATGCAGCGGGCGAGTCAGCCATATCGGGCGCCGACGGGCGGGCAATCTGCCGGGCGATGCGCGCCCGCGGCAGCATTGAGCCCGTGTTCGTTCCCGACGTCAGAGGATTGGCCGCGGCCTTGCGGAACATCGTGGCAGATGGAGATGTGGTATTGACGCTTGGCGCCGGGAACATCGGCGCGGAGGCGGCCAAGCTGCCTGCCCGGCTGCGGGGGCCGACCATTGCGCTCAATTCCGGACGCAAGGAGCGCAGGCAATGAGCGCAGCACTTGCCAGATCTTCTTTCGGGGACATGCAAGCACTGCGTGGGCGCTTGTTGTACGACGAGCCCATGTCCCGGCACACCCACTGGCGCGTGGGCGGTCCGGCGCGGCTTTACTTCGTGCCAGCCGATCGCGCCGACCTGGCGGATTTCCTGGGCTCACTGGATCGAGCGTTGCCGCTCTACTACATCGGCCTGGGCAGCAATCTGTTGGTTCGGGATGAGGGCATTGCGGGCGCGGTTGTGGCCTTCGGCCGGGCATTTCGCGAACTGCGGCGGACCGGATCGCAACACGTGGAGGCCGGCGCCGGCACTCCATGCACTGCGCTGGCCAGAGCCTGTTCCTCCTGGGGAATTGGGCCGGCGGAGTTTTTTGCCGGAATTCCGGGCACCGTGGGAGGCGCTTTGGCCATGAATGCCGGCGCTTTCGGCGGAGAAGCCTGGGATAGCGTGCAATCGGTGGATACCCTCGACCGCGGCGGCGTCGAGCACGTCCGTACCCGCAACGAGTACCGCCCGGCCTATCGGCAACTCGAGGGGCCTGCGGGCGAGTGTTTCCTGCAGGCGAGGTTTCGTTTCCAACCTGCCACCCAAACCGGGCGCATTCGCTCCCTGATGGCCGAGCGCCGCCGCCGTCAGCCTCTCAACCTGCCCAGTTGCGGTTCGGTGTTCAAGAATCCGCCCGGTGGTTTTGCCGGGGAACTGATAGAAAAGGCCGGCCTTAAGGGATTGCGTCAGGGCGATGCGGAAGTATCGACCAAGCATGCCAACTTCATCGTCAATCATGGCAGCGCTACGGCTGCTGACATAGAACATCTGATCCTCAAAGTCCAGGCCACGGTGCAAGCGGCTTCGGGCGTGACCCTGCAACCCGAAGTACGCGTTCTCGGCGGCCCGCCGGAGGTGGTGGCGTGATCGGGCCGATGCGTCACGAAGTCAGTAATGCGGCCGACTTCGGGCGGGTCGCACTATTGATGGGCGGAGATTCCGCCGAGCGCGAGATTTCACTTCTAACCGGTCAGGCCGTGCTCAAGGCTTTACAGTCCCGGGGCGTCGATGTCGAGTGGGTTGACGCTAGTGGCGCCGACCTGGTCGAAGTGCTGCTTCGAGGAGGGTACGACCGGGTTTTCAACGCCTTGCACGGGCCGGGCGGCGAAGATGGCGTGGTAGCGGGATTGCTCGATCTCCTCCGCTTGCCCTACACCGGCAGCGGCCAGGCGGCCCTGGCGCGGTCCATGGACAAGCACGTCAGCAAGTTGACCTTTGCCCATGCCGGGATACCGACCCCGGATTGGCGTATGGCAAGCAGCCCTTCCGAGGCCGAACAGGTAGCCGCTGATGTCGGTTACCCGGTTGGGCTGAAACCCAATAATCAGGGATCCAGCCTGGGTATTTCCCGCGCTGATCAGGCCCCTGAAATTGGTGCCGCCTACCGTTGCGCCGCGGAATTCGGCGTGGATGTAATGGTGGAATCATGGATCCTGGGCGCCGAGTACACGGCCAGCATGCTGCAGGGGGAGATGCTCCCGGTAGTACGGATTCTCCCCCCGGAAGGCGAGTTTTACGACTATTACGTCAAATACGAGAGCGGTAAGACTCGCTACCAGTGCCCCAGTGGACTGGCAAACGACCAGCAAGCCGAGATCAACTGTCTGGCCGAGGCTGCAATCGACCAACTCCATGTAAGCGGCTGGGCGCGTGTGGACCTGATGCTCGACACCCGCGGAGAGGCCTGGGTGCTGGAAGTGAACGGCGTGCCTGGCATGACATCGCACAGCCTGGTGCCGATGGCCGCGGCGCAGGCGGGCGTTTCTTTCGAGGAATTGTGCTGGCGGATTCTGGAAACCAGCCTTGATTCCCAGGGGGCCATGCAATGAGAAGAAGGGCGAAGCGCCGCAGCCGGATCGCGTCGCCTATCCTGGCCGGAGTACTGTTGCTCGGCGTCGCCGCTGCCGCCGTTCCCGGGCTGACCCGGGTGCCGATACGCGAAGTGAAAATCCACGGCACCCTGCAGCACTTGACGCAGGAGGACATCAAGCAGCACGTGGTGAACTACTCCAAGTGGGGCTGGATGCGGCTGCCTGTCGACCGCTTGCGCGAACAACTGGAGGCCTTGACCTGGGTTTCGTCCGCCAGGGTGAGCCGAGAGTGGCCGCTCAACCTGAGCATAGAGATCGTCGAGCGTCGGCCGCTGGCGCGGTGGGGGGAGGATGCCCTGCTGGACCAGAACGCCGAGGTTTTCGATCCGGGGGGGGCGATCAACCGTGCCTTGCCGCTCTTGTCGGGGCCGGAAGGCACCGAGCAGGAGATGCTGGATCGGTACCGGGAATTCTCCACCCGCTTGGGCGCTCATTCGCTGGCGCTGGCCAAACTGAGCAGGGACCGGCGCGGCTCCTGGAGCGTGACATTGCGGGACGGGCCACAGCTTAGGCTGGGCGCTGAGTCCATTGATGGCAGGTTGGAACGCGCCTTGCTGGCGTTGAACGAGCTGCCCGGGAAGGGGGAATTGGAAATGGCTCACGTGGATTTGCGCTATCCCAACGGCTTCGCTGTGGGCTGGCGCTCACCTGAAGAAGCCTCTCGCATGCGAGGAGGAGTATCGCCATGACACGCAAGCGCGATCAGGAAATCGTAACCGCGCTGGACATCGGCACCTCGAAGGTGGCGGCCATCGTGGCGGCTGTGGATGAAGACTCCGGGGAATTGGAGATTCTGGGTTTCGGCTCAAGTCCGTCACAGGGAATGAAGCGCGGATCGGTGGTCAATATCGAGGCCACAGTGCGATCGATTGACCAGGCCATCGGAGAAGCTGAACTGATGTCGGGAGTGCAGATCGGGGACGTGATCGTGGGCATTTCCGGGGACCATGTGCAAAGCCTGACTTCTCACGGAATTGTCGCTGTGCGTGGCGAGGAGGTCTCGGAGTCGGACATGGCGCGCGTAATCGAAGCCGCGCGCGCTGTGGTTGTGCCGTCGGATAAACGGGTATTGCACGTGCTGCCGAGGGATTATGTAGTGGACGACCAGGACGGCATATTCGACCCATCCTCAATGTCCGGCGTGCGCCTGGAAGCGCATGTGCACATTATTACCGTGGGCGAAAGCGCCGCGCAGAACATAGAGAAATGCGTGCGCCGCTGCAATCTGCGCTCCAAGCGGATCGTGCTCGAACACCTCGCTTCGGGTACCGCGATTCTCACTGACGATGAGATGCAGCTCGGCTGCTGCGTGCTGGATATAGGCGCGGGAACAACCGACATTGCCGTATTCGAGGGCGGGTCTATTCGCTTCACTCACGTCATCCCGATTGCCGGAGACCAGGTCACCTACGACATTGCCCAATCCTTGCGCACGCCTACCCAGGCCGCCGAGCAACTAAAGATCCGGCATGCCTGCGCGCTGGCCCAGATGGTAGAGGAAGACGAGGAAATCGAAGTGGTGAGCGTCGGTGACCGCCCGCCCCGCAAGCTGTCCCGCCAGGCCCTGGCACGCGTGGTCGAGCCGCGCTACGAAGAACTGTTTCAATTGGTGCACAACGTGCTGCACCGCGGTGGTTACCTCGAAAGCGCCGCTGCCGGTGTGGTATTGACGGGCGGCACCTCGGCGATGCCCGGCGCGGTGGAACTGGCCGAGGAAGTGTTGAACGTACCCGTACGCCTGGGCCACGCGCAACGGGCCCGGGGATTGAATGAAGTAGTGCGCAATCCCGCTCACGCCACCGGCGTGGGCCTGCTGCTTTATGCGCTGAAGCCCCGTGATGGGAGCGCGGCGTTGGGAACAAGGTCGAAATCGGGCGGCTTGCGTTCGGTTGTCAATTGGTTGAAGGGTCAATTCTGACCGTCTTTCGTCGCGGCTAATCGCGAAGGAGTTCAGTAATGGAGGCAAAAGACATGAATATCAGGCTGGTTAAGTCAGAACCGGGAACCTGCCCGCGGCTCAAGGTAGTCGGCGTCGGCGGGGCCGGCGGTAACGCGATCAACGAGATGGTCAAGTCCAAAGTCCGGAACGTACAGTTCGTGGCTGTCAATACCGACGAACAGGCGCTGTCGAAGTCCGGCGCGGATGTCAAACTCACCATAGGCCGCGCGGTCACCCAGGGCATGGGGGCGGGTTCGGATCCGGCCAAGGGCCGCGAAGCGGCGATTGAGGACGAGGAGCGCCTGAAAGTGGTAATGGACGGCGCCGACATGATTTTCGTGGCCGCGGGCATGGGCGGTGGCACCGGAAGCGGCGCGGCGCCTGAAGTCGCGCGCCTGGGACGCGAGTGCAACCTCCTGGTGGTCGGAGTCGTGACAACTCCTTTTGAATTTGAGGGGCCGGCGCGCTCTCAGATTGCCCGCGACGGGATCGCGGCGGTGAGCGAGCACGCTCATTCCCTGATCACGGTTCCCAACGAGAAACTGTTTGACTTTTTCTGCGGTCAGGGTGACGGAGACGTGACCATGGAGGAGGCTTTCAGCGAGTCAAACAAGGTCTTGCGCAATGCGGTACGCGGTATCGCCGAATTGTTGACCTGTCCGGGCCGGATCAACGTTGACCTGGCCGACGTGCGCAAGGTCATGCAGGAACCCGGCCGGGTAGTGATCGGAGCCGGTGAAGCCTCGGGGCAGGACCGCGCCCGCGAGGCGCTGGAGCAGGCGATGCAAAGCCCCTTGTTGCAGGGCGTGGACGTGCGGGATGCGCGCGGCCTGCTGGTCAATATCACCCACGGCAATGACTTGGGCATGCGTGAATTCAAGTCGCTGGGCGACTCCTTGCAGGCGATGCTGGCGCGCGAAGGCATGGTCAAGTTCGGCGAGGTGATCAATGAGTCCATGAAGGGCGCAGTTCGCGTGACGCTGGTCGCCACGGGACTGAGCCTGGCCGGCGACGGTCGGGACAAGGCATCTCAGACCGGGGCTACCACTCGGCGCGCCGAGCCGCGCAGGAACGGGACCTACGATTCAGCGCAAGAGGATTTCAGGACCGGCAACGCAAAACGCAGCATTCTCGGCCTCTCGCCGCAGCCCAGCTACGAAGGCCTGGAACGCCCCGCGGTCATGCGCGCAGGCGCCGGCGGTGGGGCGGCGAGCGGCAACGACCTGTTCAATCCCGTGCCCACCCATCTTCGCAAGCAGGTGGACTAGTGTCGTGTCACGCGAGTACAGTCGCATCAGCGCGGGCGGAGCGCGCCAATATGGCGTCGACACCTGGGCCTGAGATTGCTCTGAAGCGCCACCGGTAACGCGACGGCGCGGGCGCCTGGCAATAGCGCCGGCCCCTGTGGCGAGGCAGGGCGCCCATCGGCGAGCCACAGCGAGCGGCTTGGCCGCCACCGCGGAGCCGGTGTAATATGCAGATCGAACTCTGGTTTGGAATTCGCCGTTCGCGTCGGCGAAAAAGGGGGGATTGTGCGAGCTGTTTGTCTGTTTTTGTCCCTGGTTGTTTCTGCTCCACTGGCCGCGCAGGATGACGCCGCTCCAACCGGCGCCGAAGGACTGGTACTCGAGGAAATAATCGTTACGGCAACCCGCCGTGAACGCTCGATCAGCGATGTGCCTCTGGCCGTTTCCGCATACGGGGCGGAGCAGATCGAAATGAGCGGGGTAACGGATATCTATCATTTGATGCGCATTGCGCCGAGTCTGCTCTTGAGTACGGGGCAGGGGGAGTCGGTTGGCGCGACGGCGCGAA
Organism: Candidatus Foliamicus sp.; assembly: GCA_965261845.1. Taxonomy (GTDB): domain Bacteria; phylum Pseudomonadota; class Gammaproteobacteria; order Steroidobacterales; family Foliamicaceae; genus Foliamicus. The sequence continues at coordinate 380,114 of OZ253475.1, forward strand.
TCCGGGGTATCGGCACGACCAGCGACAATCCCGGCTTCGAAGCGGCGGTGGGTTTGTACGTGGACGGCGTGTACCGTAATCGTGCCGGCGTTGGATATTCCGAATTGGGCGAGGTTGAACGGGTTGAGATTCTTCGCGGCCCTCAAGGCACGCTGTTCGGGCGCAACACGTCTGCCGGCGTGGTCAGCATCATTACGGCGGGGCCCGATCCCGAGGGCTCTGCCTACGCCGACATAAGCGTCGGATCCTATGATGCGATCCGGGTCGAGGCCGGCGTCAGCGGCGGCGACCCCGGCAGCGGTCTATCGGCGCGCCTGGATGGAGTGTGGCATGAGCGCGATGGTTTTATCGAGGACGCCAACGACGACCGGACCTATAACAACCGTAACCGCCTGTTCCTGCGCGGACAATTGGTCTATGAGCCGAACGAGGTCACCAGCATACGGCTGATTGCGGATCACTCCACTCGCGACGAAATCTGTTGTGCCGCGGTGGGTCTGGTGCGCGGCCCCACGGCCGATCTCATCCAGGGGATCGCGCTCCAGCGGACCCGCAACCCCGCTATCGTGGGTATCGCCTTTGACCCTTATGACCGAGAAGCCACGGTTTCCTCCAGTTCCAGCTATTACCAGGGCGTAGATGAGTCGGGAGTTTCGATCGAGATCAATACCGACCTGCCGCTGGGCCGTGTTACCAGCGTTACCGCTCTGAGGGATTGGCAGACCGAGAGAGGAATGGACATCGATTTCTCCGCGATTGATATCGGTGAGCGTCCGTACGGGGAATCCGTTACGGGATTCGAAACCCTGACGCAGGAGATTCGCATCAACGGCGAGGCCGGCCCCGTGGACTGGCTGGTTGGAGCGTTCTTCGCCAAAGAAAAACTGAACTATCACGACAGCCTTGCTTTTGGCGTGGACTGGTCGGCTTATGCCAATACGACCGCCGCCGGCGTTGCGGCGGCCGTGGGCGCCGGCTTCGCCCAGCTGGGCGCGGCGACACCGGCGCTGGAAGCCGGCGCCGCACAATTGGCGGCCGGAGCGGCGGGATTCGCGGCGGGCCTGGCGCCCTTCCTTCCGCCCGGTTTTGCGGTTCCCCAGCTTTCCGCAAGCCTGCCTTCCTTCCCGGCCTTTCCCTTCCATCCCTGGTCGAGCTACGAGCAACTCTCGGGAGGAAACTTCTACGGCAACGGCTCCAGCGATGCGTTTGAACAGAACTCCGATAGCTGGGCTCTTTTCTCGCACAACAGCATTGCCCTGGCCAATGAATTTGAACTGACCGTGGGTCTGCGCTACACGTCGGAGGAGAAGACCCTCGACGCCAACCTGGCCTCAACGGATCAGGTATGCCGGCCAATGAGTCAGCAGATGCTCGGATACCTGCATTCCATGCAGACCTATCTGGGTAGTGTGCAGGCGTACGCGGCAGGCGTGAACGGCTACCTGCAGCAACTCGACGGATTCGTCGCACAGGCGACGCAGGCAATTCCGGTTCCCGCCCTGCAGGCGCAGATCACTCAGGGCGCGGCACAGGTCAAGGCCGGCGCCGCGCAATTGCTGCCGGGCGCCGCGCAGGTGGCGCAGGGTGGCCAGGCGCTGTTGGTCAACCCGGATGTGAACCGCGGTATCGGTGGAATCATGAGCCTGGCCTGTATCCCGTTTGTGGATCCCTCCCTGGACGGGAACTATAAAGGCTCAGTGGATGAGAGCGAGCTGTCCGGCACGGTGCGTCTGTCGCGCCCGGTGGGTGATCACCTCGTCTATGGAGGTTATGCCCGGGGCTATAAGGCCGGCGGTTTCAATATGGACCGCAGCGGTTTGATCAGCCCGATCCTGACCCTGCTGACTACCGGAACCGCCAACGTGCCCGGAGTGCATGAGTGGATGTTCCACCCGGAGACCGTGGATGCTTTCGAGGTGGGCGCAAAGTTCGAGTTCGAGAACCGGCGGGCCACCATGGACGTCAACCTGTTCCACGAGAAATTCGAGGGCTTTCAACTGACGGCCTATACCGGATTGGCGTTTGAAGCCCTGAATATTCCGGAAGTAACCAGTAAGGGCATTGAGGTTGAAGCGCGCGGAGTGATCATCGGCGGCGTCGAGATGTTCGGCGGCATCACCTATGCGGACGTGCGTTACGGCGAAGGCCCGGAATACGGTGTGCGCTCAGGGCAGCAGATGACCCATGCGCCGAGGTGGACCGGCGTGGCCGGCGCCACCCTGCGCTTTCTGGTCGGCACGCTTGAAGGCGCGTTCCATCTGGATGCCCGCTACACCAGCGAACACAATACGGGTTCCGACCTGGATGTCGAGAAGCAGCAGGGCGCCTTCACCGTTGTCAACGCCAGGCTTATGCTGTCCTGTCCCGGAACGCCCCGCTGGACCGTTGATCTATGGGCGCGCAATCTCCTTGACGAGGAATACACCATTACGGCGTTCGATGCTCCGTTGCAGGGTTCGGGCACAGGTCCGGGTTCGACGCAGTCGTTCAACGCATTTCTCGGCAATCCGCGCGAATACGGCGTGAGCTTTCGTTACGAGTTCTAGCGTTAGCTGGCTTTATAACCGGAGGGAATCCGCTTCCGGGCGGCGTTCTGCCGCTTGGAATCGGGTGGCTACGGACCTCGTGGCTGGCTTGCATTATTCCGAAAAATACCGATAATTCGATAGGTTATGGAAAGTTTCGCCCGACAGACTGATGTCTGGCAGCGGACCCTGCGATCCAGTGTTTCGGTTTGCGGTATAGGCCTGCACAGCGGCCGCAAAGCACGCATGACGTTGCGCCCGGCAGCGCCCAACACTGGAGTGGTGTTTCGACGCGAAGATCTGGCCGCTGCGCCGGATGTTCCCGCGCGCCACGACTTCATCGTCGATACGCGCCGGGGCACGACACTGGGGCGCGAAGGCGCAACCGTAGCGACCGTAGAACACCTGTTATCCGCTCTGGCCGGAATGGGAGTGGACAATGCCTGGGTCGATCTGGATGGCCCTGAGGTGCCCGCGCTGGATGGCAGCTCCTCGGCGTTTGTACTGCTGATCGAAGAGGCAGGGCTTCAGGAACAGGAGTCGCCAAGAAGGTTTTTGCGTGTGCTTGAGGAAGTCCGGGTGGAACAGGGGCGGCATTGGGCGGCATTGGCGCCCGGTGAAGGCTTCAGTTTGTGCTACCAGGGAGATTTCTCACACCCGGTCTTTGCTCGCGGCGGTCTGGCCTACAGCTTTGACTTCTCCACGACCGCATATATCGAGCAAATCAGCCGCGCCCGCACCTTCGGCTTTCTGCATGAAGTGGCCGCCATGCGTCGCCATGGCCTGGCCTTGGGAGGCAGTTTGCACAACGCGGTGGTATTCGACGACTACCGGGTGGTCAACGAAGGCGGCCTCCGCTATTCGAATGAGCCGATCCGGCATAAGTTGCTGGACGCCGTGGGCGATCTGTATCTGCTGGGGCGCCCATTGATTGGAAAATTCCTGTGCTTTGGATCAGGGCACACCTTGAATGCCCGCCTTGTAACGGAGCTGATGCGCCAATCTTCCGCTTGGGAAGAAGTTACGGCCTTGCCCGCCGGATCGCCGGTATCCGCTAAGGCCGGCCTGGCGGAAGGTGCGAGCGCCTTACAAGGCTAGCTTGATGCGCACCTGCTTGACATCCCAACCTCCGTTACCGGCGGCCTGTTCCAGCCCGTTAACCTCGAATCGCAGGCGGGCCGCCCATTCCGGTGCGGCTGCAAACACCGTTAGCGTTCCGCCGGGATCAAGGTCACTGCCGGCGAATCCTTCGCGCAGTTCGGGATCCAGGGCCTCGCGCAGCCGGTCGGCCAGCGCGATTTGGTTCCGCGCCTGCGTTACCAAGTCGCCAAGCGTGGATTCCAGGGGTTCGGGACGGCTTTTCCTGCGCGCTTCTGCCATCGGGCACATCTCATAAAGTCTTCACTAACGATATTGCCATGAACTTGAGCTTTCGGAATCTGCTGTTTAACCGCAACGTGATCTGGGCGTCTGCACTGGTCGCATGTACGGCGGCGAGTTTTATTGTCGGTGGCCAAATGCAGGAACACGCGCTGCCGTCCGCAATTATGCGCCTGGAGAAACTTCAGGGCACGCTGGTTGCGCAGCAGGAAGAATTCGAAGAAGCGCGGGTCAATGCAGAGCGGCGCATCGCCGTGTTGGGGACCAAGGTCGCGGAAATGAAGGCGGCGCTGGTGCAGATGGAGACATGGCAGATTTCGCTTGAGGAAATGGGCGGTGGAGCGGCCTTCAAGCCCGCCAGCGCCGAGTTCATAAATCCGCCGCTAGACTACGGTGTGACTGCGCCGGGCAGCAGAGTTGACTTGATAGTCGAGCTGAACCTGTTGTCCGCCCGCATGAACCATCGGTTCGAAGAACTGCGGGCCGTTGCCGACGCGCTGACTGCCGAGGGTTCCGAGTCCATGTTCGCGCCCTCGGGCTGGCCGGTTGATACCCGCCACATTACGTCGTATCGCGGATTCCGCAAGGATCCGTTCTCCGGCAATCGCGACTGGCATGACGGAGTGGACATCGATGGCGAGATGGGTGATCCGATCTACGCGGTGGCATCGGGCATTGTTACCTGGGCGGGTCGCAGAAACGGCTATGGAGAGCTGGTGGAAATCAGCCACTCCGGCGGTTACGTTACCCGCTATGCCCACAATTCATTGAATCTTGTGGCGGTGGGCGATTACGTGCAGCGCAGCCAGGAAATTGCGCGCCTGGGCCGTACCGGACGTGCAAAGGGAAGCCATCTGCACTTTGAAGTCCTGCGCAACGGGGCATTCGTCAACCCGATTGATTTTCTGCGCAAAGCGCCCTGATTGACGCGCTGCTTGCCTGGCTGCTGTACAGGACAGTTCGCCAAGTTTCGTGAAAACCGTATCCCGGGGTAATCGGTGAACCCACTGCAAAGGATCATAGGCAGCCGCAATCAGCGGCTGCTCAAGGGCTATGAGAAAACCGCCAGGCTGATCAACACGCTGGAGCCGGAACTCAAGGAATCATCGGACGCAAGCCTGCGGGAACGCGTGGCAGCCCTGCGCCGGCGTGCCGCTGAGGAAGGTGGCGTGGACTCTTTGCTGGCCGAAGCGTACGCGCTGGTGCGCGAGGCCTCCGTTCGCACCCTTGGCTTGAGGCATTTTGACGTTCAACTGATCGGCGGCATAGCTCTGCATGAAGGCCGGATCGCTGAAATGCGCACCGGCGAAGGAAAGACGCTGGTTGCAACCCTGCCGGCATTTCTTAATTCACTGGCTGGCGGCAGCGTCCACATCGTTACGGTAAACGACTACCTGGCAAAACGAGACGCGGACTGGATGGGGCCGGTATACCGGTTTCTGGGTTGCACCGTGGGTGTGGTGAGGAGCCAGCAGGACCAGGAGGAAAAGCGCGAGGCGTATCGCTGCGACGTCTGCTACGGCACCAACAACGAGTTCGGCTTCGACTACCTGCGCGACAACCTGGCTATGCGCGCGGAAGACCAGGCGCAACGGGGCCTTGCGTTCGCGATCGTCGATGAAGTCGACTCCATCCTGATAGACGAGGCACGCACGCCGCTGATCATTTCCGGCCCGGCGGAGCAAAGCACCGAGCTGTACCGGCGCATGAATCAGGTGGTCCCGCGCCTGCGCAAGCAGGAGCAGGAAGACGGCCCGGGAGACTTCACGCTCGACGAGAAAGCCAAGCAGGCCTACCTTACCGAAGCCGGCCATGAACATGTGGAAAGCCTGCTGACCCAGGTGGGCCTGATACAGGCCGGCGCAAGCCTGTACGACGCCGCCAATGTGAGTCTTATGCATCACCTTACCGCTGCCTTGCGGGCGCGCTACCTGTTCAAGCGCGACGTGGAGTACATCGTCCGCGACGGTGAGGTGATTATCGTGGATGAGTTTACCGGCCGGACCATGCCGGGTCGGCGCTGGTCCGACGGTTTGCACCAGGCGGTTGAGGCGAAGGAAGACGTGGCCGTGCGCCAGGAAAACCGCACTGTGGCTTCGATTACCTTTCAGAATTATTTCCGCATGTACGACAAGCTGGCCGGCATGACGGGAACGGCGGACACCGAAGCATATGAATTCCAGCAGATCTACGGCCTGGAAGTAGTGGTGATTCCGACCCACAAGAAAATGATCCGTCAAGATGATCCTGACCTGGTGTTTCTTACCGCAAAGGACAAGTTCGATGCGGCTGCTGAGGACATCCAGGAAAGCCGCGAGCGCGGTCAGCCGGTGCTGGTGGGTACAGCGTCAATCGAAACCTCGGAATTGCTGTCCGGAATGCTGAATGAAACGCGGATTCCGCACCAGGTGCTGAACGCCAAGCAGCACGCCAGAGAGGCGCAGATCATTGCCGAGGCTGGTCGGCCCGGGGCGGTAACGATTGCGACCAATATGGCCGGTCGCGGGACCGATATCGTCCTGGGAGGGAACCTGGAAGCGGAATTGAAGTCCCTGGGAGAAGAGGCTCCGTCCGCGGAGAAGGGGGCCTTGCGGGAAGACTGGCGGCAACGCAACCGCCAGGTGATCGAGGCTGGCGGCCTGCGCATCGTGGGCACCGAGCGTCACGAGTCAAGACGCATCGACAACCAGTTGCGGGGCCGTTCGGGACGCCAGGGCGATCCCGGGGCCTCGCGCTTCTACATATCGCTGGACGACAGCCTGATGCGGATTTTCGGTGATCCGAAGCGCACCCAGGGCATGCTGTCATCGGTAGGCATGAGGGAAGGCGAGGCGATCGAGAGCAAGCTCCTTTCGCGCCAGATCGAACGCGCCCAGAAGAAAGTTGAGGCGCACAATTTTGACGTGCGCAAGCAATTGCTGGAATACGATGATGTGGCCAACGACCAGCGCCGCGTCGTCTATGAACGGCGCAACGAATTGCTGGGCTCCGGGGATGTCAGCGATATCGCCGAGAGCATGCGCCGCGAGATGGTGCTGGACCTTGTGGCGCAATACATGCCCGAGGACGCCGCCGACGAGGATTGGGACCCGGCGGCGCTGGAGAAAGCCGTGTCTTTGGAACTGGGCGCGCAGACGCCGGTCGGCGATTGGCTCAAGATCAGCACCGATTTGTCGGCAGGGGCGGTGGCGGAAAAGATCATTGACGAACTCAGCCGGCTCTATAAGCAGAAGACCGCTGCGGTGGCGCCTGACGTCATGCGGCACATCGAACGCGTGGTGCTTCTGCAGCAACTGGATCATCACTGGAAGGAACATCTGGCGGCGATGGACTACCTTCGCCAGGGAATCCACCTGCGGGGTTATGCGCAGCGGAATCCCAAGCAGGAATACAAGCGCGAGGCGTTTGAGATGTTCACGGAAATGCTGGGTATGGTGGCTCGGCAAGTAACCGTCATGTTGTGCCGGGCCCAGTTCTCGGCCGCGGAACAGCCGGTGGCCCAGGCGCCCGCGCCAACTCGCAAGCTTAAGTTGCAGCATGAGGAAGCATCGGCGTTGGCGGCCACCCCGGCTCGTCCGGCGGCCGGTGCACCACGCCGGGGCGCCTCAAGCCAGCGCCGACGACCGGTGGGCGCTGCCGCTCCGGCCCCGGTGGAGACCTATCGGCGCGCCCGCCCGCGGGTCGGCCGCAACGAACCTTGCCCTTGCGGTTCGGGCAAGAAATACAAGCGCTGCCATGGCGCTGCAGGCACCGGCGCCTGAACCGGCAATCCCGCTGCGTTACAGTCGGAACGATTCGCCGAGATAAACCGCACGCACCTTGGGGTCTTCAAGCAAGGATTCCGGGGCCCCCGATGCGATCACCACGCCTTCGTGCAGGATATAACCCCGGCTGCAAATCCCGAGAGTTTCCCGCACGTTGTGATCCGTGATCAGCACACCGATGCCGCGCTCAGCCAATTGGGCGATGATGCTCTGAATATCCGCCACCGAAATAGGATCGATTCCCGCAAACGGCTCATCCAGGAGTACGTAGCGGGGCGTTCTTGCCAGCGTGCGGGCGATTTCCACTCTGCGCCGCTCGCCGCCTGAAAGGCTGACCCCCAGCGATTTTCGCACGTTGTGCAGCTGGAACTCGTCCAGCAGCCTGTGCATTTCATTCCGGCGCGCGGCACGGTCCAGGTCGTTCCGCAATTGCAGGATGGCAAGGATGTTCTGCTCCACCGACAGCTTGCGAAATACCGAAGCCTCCTGGGGCAGGTAGCCCAGTCCGAGCAAAGCGCGCCGGTGTACGGGAAACCCGGTGACGTCGGTTTCGTCCAGCAGTATCGAGCCCGCATCACAACTGAGCAGTCCGGCGACCATGTAGAACGCGGTGGTCTTGCCGGCGCCGTTCGGCCCCAGCAGACCCACGACCTCTCCGCCCCGCACCTCGAAGGAGGCATCTTCGACGGCTTGGCGCTGGCCGAAGCGCTTGGAGATGCTGTTTGCTTTAAGGCTCTTCATCCGGGTTGGGAACCAAGGCGTCAATGGTTAGCTCAACGCGTTCACCTTCGCCCTCGCCGCGAGCAACGCTGAATGTCTCGGTGCGCAGGTCGTAGGTCATCGACTCGCCACTCAGCCGAATCTCGCCGGACTCCAGCTCGGCGCCGCCAAGTAATCGGACCAGCGCGGTTTCCGCCTCGTAATCGATGCGTAATGCGCTGCCCTCCACCATCCTTTCCCCCTCGTTTTTGATTCTTGCCGGGTTACCCAGAATAATGGCGCGCTGAAGACGGTTTCCGTTGAACTTAAGGTCCGCGGAATCGCATTCCAGCCTGGCGGAAAGAGCCCGAAACCTGACATTCCCCGTTAAGAGCCATTCCGACTTCGGTGAACTGCTTTCCGCCCAGTCGGCACTTACCTCAAAGTCTCCCTGCGAGATACTCACATTGGGAAGCGAAAATAGGCCCGTTGCGCCGTCATAGCTTGCCATCCCATCCGAGATTATCTTCAGCTCGGGCCCCTGCTCTTCGGGTGGATCGTTTGCCTGCACGGTGGCTGCGGCCATTACCACCGCCAGTGCGATTACTCGAAGTGGGCTAGGGATTGGTTTTGGACTGCGCATCAGGTTCAAGCGGAAACACCTACTCGTCGATTCGAGCGTTCAATCCGTTGGACTCGAATTGAATTTTTCCGATTCGCATACGCACCGGCTGATCGGTCCGGGCCAGCATGCTTTCCGGTTCCAGCTCGACGTGTTCGCCGGAAATGGTCAACCCTCCCGTACCCACGTCCGGCCCCTGGATCTCCATGTTCTCGGTAAGCGTCACAAGTGATCCGTCGTCCCTGATCTCGGCGCGCAGGGCGCTTGCCGTCCATTCTCCTGAAGGGCCGAAGGTCAGTTGCAGGTTGCCTTCGGCCGTGATCTCGGCGCCTTCATGAGGGAGCTGTGCGGAATCGGCCATTAGCGACCACCCTCCCGAATCTCCCCGCCGAATGAACACTTCATCAAGTTGCAATGCGGGACTGTCCAATGCCCGGTTGGCCTTGCCGGCGGTGATAATCAGCTCTGCTTTGCCTTCGTCGCCGGCCAGCGTCATCTCGGCGCCGCGGAAGTAATAGTCACTCGACAAGCTTACCTGATCCCGGGCGGCGATCGGCTCCGTTCGATAGGTAAGCAGCAGGCTTGCGGCTGCCAACCCGGCCAGCAGGACCGCCAGTAGAAAACGCCGGATTCGGATCACGTCTGCGCTGCCAACAGAAAGTCGCACACCTCCCGAACGGCGCCGTGGCCGCCGGTGTGCGACGTGACCCAGTCGGCGGAGTCGCGCACTTCGCGCTGAGCATCGGCAACCGCGATGGCGAGCCCGGCTTCCCGCATAGCCGGAAGATCGGGAACATCGTCGCCGACAAAGGCGGCTTGCCCGGGCTCGAGTTGCAACTCTGCAAGCATGTTCAAAAGCGCGGCCCGCTTGTCCCTGCAACGCAGAGACGTGTGCCGGATGCCCAGCTCGCTCAAACGAAGGCGCAGACCATAGCTGTCCCGGCCGGATATCACGCCCACTTCCATGCCGGCTTTCAGTACCCTGCGAATGCCGTAGCCGTCCCGCACCGAAAAGCCCATCGCCCATTCGCTCCCGCTTGCATCGGCAATATAGATCCGCCCGTCGGTGAGCACGCCGTCGGCATCCAGCGCCAGCAGGCGTATTTCTGCCGCTCTCTCGAATAAGGCCCTGGGCATCAGACTACGCCGGCACGCATCAGGTCATGGATATTGAATGCGCCGGCCAGTACGCCGTCGTCCACGACCAGCAAGGCGGTGATCTTGCGCTGATTCAGCTCCGCCACGGCCGCGGAGGCCAGCAGATCCGGTGCTACCGTCCATCCTCCCCTGGTCATGACTTCAGCCATGCGCGTCGTCTTGAGGTCAACGCCCCGGTCCATCGCCCGCCTGAGGTCGCCGTCGGTAAACACGCCCAGCGGGCGTCCGGCGTCGTCGGCAACCGCGGTCATGCCCAGGCCCTTGCGGCTCATTTCCAGAAGCCCTTCGGCCAGCGTGTCCGTGGGGGAAACTCGTGGAATGTCCGTACCGCTGCGCATGACATCCGATACCCGCACCAGCAGGCGCCTGCCCAAACGGCCTCCGGGATGGGTGAGGGCGAACTCCTCGGCGGTAAAGCCTCGCGCTTTCAGCAGCGCCACCGCCAGCGCGTCGCCAAGCGCCAATGTGGCCGTGGTGCTGGCCGTCGGAGCCAGGTTGAGCGGACAGGCTTCTTCCTTCACGTAGGCATTCAGCACTGCCGTGGCATGGCGCGCAAGCGTGGATTCCGCGCGCCCTGTCATCGCGATCAACGGGACTCCGGCGCGCTTGAGCATCGGCAAGAGGCGCAGAATCTCATCGGTTTCCCCGGAATTGGACAGGGCGATTACGATGTCTTCAGGTGTAATCATGCCCAGGTCTCCGTGGCTGGCCTCGCCGGGATGCATGAAGAAGGCCGGGGTGCCGGTGCTGGCCAGGGTGGCGGCAATCTTGCCCGCGATGTGGCCCGACTTGCCCATACCGGTGACGACCACCCGGCCGTCGGTTTCCAGCACCAGCCGGCAGGCCGCCATAAAGTCATCGCCCAGGCTGTCCTCCAGGGCGGCCACCGCCTCGGCCTCGATTCTGAGGACCCGGCGCGCCTCGGCGACAAATGGCGTCTTATCGGACATGGGTTGGCATGATAGTCTCCGCCGGCCGGAACCGCGTGATTCAGGCCTGCGGTGAGCCGAGCGCAATGACCAGGCCCAGGTATAGCGCGAACGGCAGCAGCAGGCTGATACTCCAGGCCCTTCCCAGGCCACCGCGCCAGGCGCAAAGGCTCGCCAGGAGCACGAACCAGAGCGTGAACCCCAGCAGCATGGGAAGGTGCAGGCCCGGCAATTGCGGTGAGAAACCAGAGGGTGCGATGACACCGGCCACGCCGATCACTACCAGGAGATTGAAAATATTCGATCCTATTATGTTGCCCAGGGCGATCTCCGTTTCGCGTTTCAGCGCTCCGGCTATCGTGATCGCGAGTTCCGGCAGGCTGGTGCCGATGGCGACGATTGTGGCGCCGATCACCAACTCTCCCACCCCGGCTATCAAGGCGACCTTCTGAGCGCCTCGCACCAGCATTTCCGCACCCAGTAGCAACAGGATCAGTCCCGTGGCTGCGTACACGGCATTGCGTGTCATGCTGCGCTGCACTGCTTGCACCCGGTCGCCCTCGGCGCCCTCGCGGAGAGCCTCTCTTGAGCGGGTGTTTCGCACCAGCAGCCAGGTCACCAAGGGCAGTGCGGCCAGCAGCATGATGGCATCCAGTCGCGAGAGATACTGGTTGAAGAGCAGTAGGCAGGCCAGCACGGTTACCGCCGACATGGTACCCAAATCGACCCGCCCGGCGCCTCGTTCAGGCCGCATTCCCATGAACAGTACGGCTGCCCCCAGAACCAGGCCGATGTTGGCGATATTCGAGCCCACGGCGTTTCCCAAAGCCAGTTCCAGGCTGCCCCTGAAGGCAGCTACCGCGGCCACCACCGCCTCCGGCAGGGAAGTGGCGAAGCCGGCCAGGAAAATCCCCACCAGCATTGGGGAAACACGCATGCGCCTTGCCCCATCGGCAGCTCCGTCGATGAACAGCCGGGCGCCAAAGGCCAGCAGCGCGAGGCCGGCGGTGGCAGCCAGCAACGGTAGGACAAGTGGATTCACGAACGTGCGTGAGGGTTAGCGAGTGTCATGTTTCGCATCTACCTGGGCTTGATGAGCGAGCGGAACACGCATGGGGCAGAGAGCACGTGATTCGAATTGAAGATAGAATCCTATCGATGACGCCCGGAGAAATTTCTGCTCTGATATCGGCGCACCTGCCCGGCTGCGAAGTTACCGTCGAAAGCGAGGATAACACGCACTTCAACGCGACGGTAATCAGCGCGGCCTTTGACGGAGTTTCCAATTTGGGCCGCCATCGCCTGGTCTATGAGGCCCTGGGTTCGCGCATGGGAGTGGAAATACACGCACTCTCGATACGCGCATATGCGCCGGGCGAATGGACCGGGCTGCCTGGCGGGAAAGCAGAGACGGCGCGTGGATAAGCTGGTCGTGTCGGGCGGCGCAACGCTGGACGGCGAAGTCGCAATTTCCGGCGCAAAGAATGCCGCCCTGCCGATTCTGGCGGCCTCGCTGCTCAGTGCAGAGCCTCTGGAATTGGCCAAACTGCCCGATTTGCACGATGTGCATACCATGTTGCGGCTCCTGAAGCTCCTGGGCGCCAAAGTGAGTGGCGGCGCGCCCGGCAAGACCAGTCTTGCGATGGATATTCCGGAGTCGTACTCCGCGCCCTACGAGCTGGTGCGCACCATGCGGGCCTCGCTCCTCGTCCTGGGGCCGCTGGTAGGCCGTTTCGGACGCGCCGAAGTTTCCCTGCCGGGGGGTTGCGCGATCGGGGCGCGGCCCGTCGACATCCATGTCAATGCCTTGCGCAGTATGGGAGCGGAGGTGGATATTCGTGGCGGCTACATTTCCGCGCGCAGCACCGGCTTGCGCGGCGCCCGCATCGACCTGCCGCTACCCACCGTGACCGGCACTGAGAATATTCTGATGGCCGCGGTTCTGGCCAAGGGCGATACCGTTATCGAAAACGCCGCGCGCGAGCCCGAGATCCGTGACCTGGCGGAATGCCTGAATGCAATGGGCGCGCAGATTTCCGGTGCCGGCGGTTCCCGCATATCAATCAAGGGAGTCAAACGGCTGCACGGCGCGAAACGCGAGATTTCACCAGACCGCATTGAGGCCGGAACCTATCTGGTGGCCGGCGCGATGACCGGCGGGCGGGTGGTAGCCCGCTTCAGCGGTGAGCTCGCGCTGGGAGAAGTGCTGGCGGCGCTGCGCAATACCGGCGCCAAGGTTCGCCGCGGAGACGGGTTCGTGGAGTTGGACATGCGGGGACAGAGGCCCCACTCGGTCAACATCGTGACCGCGCCCTGGCCCGGCTTTCCCACCGACATGCAAGCGCAATTCACGGCACTGAATTCGATTGCCTCGGGCCATGCGCTGGTCCGGGAAAGCGTCTTCGAGCAGCGTTTCATGCACGTAGCCGAACTCAAGCGCATGCGGGCCGATATTGAACCCCTGGGGCGCGAGGTCCTGATCCGCGGAGTGCCGCGGCTACAGGGTGCGCCGGTGATGGCCACGGATCTGAGGGCTTCGGCGAGCCTGGTGCTCGCCGCGCTGGTCGCCGAAGGCGAAACGGTGATTCACCGGGTTTACCACGTAGACCGCGGATATGAGCGAATTGAGCAGAAGCTGAGCGGCCTTGGGGCGGTGATCCGGCGCGTATAATCCGTGCCATGATTTTGTATTCCAGTCCAACCAATCTTCATAGTCATCGGGTTCGAATAGTTGTAGCAGAAAAGAACATCGGTGTGCGAATTGTGCAGGTTCGGGGCGGCAATCTTCCGCCGGACATACAGCTTCTGAACCCCTATAACTCCCTGCCTACGCTGGTGGATCGCGAACTGGCGGTATACCACTCCCGAATCATCATCAACTACCTCGACGAGCGCTTTCCACAGCCGCCGTTGATGCCGGTGGATCCCAAGCGCAGGGCGCATTTCCGGCTGGCACTTTACCGTATCGAACACGATCTCTACGTCCTGGCGTCAAAGCTGGATCGTGGCGGCGCGTTGGGCGAGAAGCGGCAGTTGAGAGAAGCCATGATAGAGGTGTCGGAAGCGGTTGAAGCCAGCCGCTTTTTCCTCGGCGATGAATTTTCGCTCGTCGATTGCAGCCTGGCGCCGCTGCTCTGGCGGCTGCGCAGCTACGGCATCGACCCGGGTCCGCGTGCCGATGCGCTGTACGGCTACATGCGCCGTGTTTTTGCCCGGCCGTCATTTGTGGAGGGCCTTTCGGAACTGGAGCGGGACATGCGCTCGTTGGCGGCATGAGCGCCCGGCGACCGGGGCGCGGACAGCAGGAGGTTCGGGTGCGATGAACGAAGGAGCGGTGTCGCTGCGCCCGTACCTGTTGCGTGCCGTTCACGAATGGATTACCGATCGAGGCGATACTCCGCAGGTGGTTGTGCAGGCGGACCGCGAGGACGTGGAGGCGCCCAAGGATCGGATCAAGGATGGCCGGCTGGTGCTGAATGTCAGCTATGAGGCGACACGTAATCTTCAGCTGGGGAAGGAAGCCTTGTGCTTTGAGGCCCGATTCGGCGGTGTGGCGCGCCCCGTGTCAGTGCCGGTGGACGCGATTCTGTGCATCTATTCGCGCGAAACCGGTCAGGGCGTCGTGCTGACCGATCAACTGGGCGCCGCTTTCGGGGAAATCGGCAACCGATCGCCCGAGCCGCCGCCGCGCGGAACTCCCAAGCTTCGCCTGGTCAAGTAAGCGCGTCGTCCAGCAGGCGGCACAGGCAGTGGATGGTCAGCAGGTGGATTTCCTGGATGCGGGCCGTGCGGGTATGCGGAACTCGCAATTCCACGTCTCCTTCCTTCAGCACTCTTGATACTTCTCCTCCATCACGTCCGGTGAGCGCAATCACGCGCATCCCCGCTTGCTGAGCGGCGCGCACGGCGGCGGTGACATTGGCCGAAGCGCCTGAAGTACTGATTGCCAGCAAAACATCTTCCGGCTTGCCCAGCCCGCTGACCTGGCGGGAGAAGATCTGCCGGTAATCACGGTCATTGGCGATCGAAGTAAGGGTTGAGGAATCCGTTGTCAGTGCGATCGCCGGAAGGCTGGCTCGCTCGGTTTCGAATCGGTTCAGCAATTCTGAGGCGAAGTGTTGGGCATCCGCTGCCGAACCCCCGTTTCCACAACTCAGAACCTTGCCACCGGCTGCCAGGCTGGAAAGGATCAGGCGCGCTGCCTCCGCAATCGGTTCGGCCAGGGTGTTCGCGGCGCGCGAGTGCGCCTCCAGACTCTCGGCAAATTCCTGTGTAACTCGTTCAGCGTCCATCAAATTGCAGGGCGTCGCGGATCCAGCGGATCCTGGGGCGGGCGCCGCGGGTCAAGATGCCCACGACATCAAAGCGCAGCATCATACCGCTGAATTGCGGATGATCGTGAACGAAGGATCGTGCCGCCCGCGTCAGGCAACGTATTTTTCGGAATGTAATGCAGGCCTCCGGCGCGCCGTAGCGGTCGCTGCGGCGCGCCTTTACCTCCACTACGACCAGCGAAGCGCCGTCCCGCATGACCAGATCCAGTTCGCCGTAGCGGCAACGATAGTTTGCGGCCAGCAACTTCAGTCCTCGTGCCTCGAGATAGCGCCGCGCCAGCCTTTCGGCCTCCGGTCCGGGAGCGCCGCTCGGTCGTTCTATTGCAGGGCTTGAGTGGTCTTGAGTTCGCCGTCTACTACGCGCGTCCATGCCAACTCCCTTTCCAGCCGGCCATCCATAGACCGGTGCACAATGCCCGTCAGGCCCCGAATTCCTCTGCCGAGGGCATCCGGCCCATGGTGAAGAGCAAGCGCCAGCTTGAAGCTGTCGTAGCCCATCGCAAACAGAGCAATGTTCAAGTCCGATGTCGAGATCCGGTCCACCGCAAGTTGGCCGTGGGAGACCTGCACATGCCCATCCGCCAGCAGAGGCAGGGCCGGCATTTCCACACCGTTCAGATCACGGTTATCGGGATGTTCCGGCAGAAAGATATTCTGAATGGCGAAGATCGGCAGATCGCCGGAATAGTTGTAGCGCAATTGCGGAACCAGTAACTGGCCCTGGGGAGCGCGCGCCACCACAAACACCAGGTCGGCGTCCAGACGCCGCCGTGGCTGGAAACTCAAGTTCCTTCCCAGCCGCTGTTGCAGTTGCTGATGCCGGCGGCTGCTCGCGCCTATCTTGAGCAGGCGGCCGATCTGGTCGGAATAGTCCACCGCCGTGAGGCTGTATTGCTCCCGGGCGATGAGTTCACCGCCACCCGCCCGGTACTCCTCCAGGAAACTGCGATAAATTCGTTGCCCCCAGTGGGTGCCCGGGTACAGGATCAGGGCTCGGCGCAAGCCCTTTTCCAGGGCTTTGCGAGCAGTCTGGCGCGCTTCGTGTTCCGGGGCCAGAGCAAATTCCTCAAACCGGGCGGGCGGCGCCCGGCCACGCAAACGGTTCAATGCCAGCGTGGGCAAGTCACCGGCAACCTCCGCGACCCTATCAACCGATTCGGGCAGCAAGGGTCCAACGATGAAATCCGCACCCTCGGCGGCGGCGCGAGTCCAGGCCTCAGGCGCATCACGGACATCGGCGATCTCGTAGAACGCTACATCCGGGGCTGCGCAGGATGCCATCAGGGCATAGCGGGCCGCCAGGAACCCGTCCCTGAGCGAGCGCAGGGCTTTCGTGTAACGCTCCGACCCCGGCAGCAGCAATGCAATACGCGAGGGCATCCGCAGGGACTTGCAGACCTCGGGGGTGATGGTGTCGGCCAGCAAGGCGATTGCCGGGTGTTCAGGGAATCGGGAACGCCAATCTCTCAAGGCTGCCCCGGTTTCCGTCGGGTCCAGTTCGAGTTCATCCGCCAGCAGGGCTAGCTCTATCCAGCCACGCGGAACGCCCTCCACGCCGTCGGTGGTCAACTGAGAGCGATTAGCGTGCAGCAGCGACCAGGTCAAGCCGGTAGTCTTGACGTCAGCCTGACCAAAACCGGCGCCCAACAGCGTAAGTTCACTCAGCGCCTGTGCCGGCCTTTGCAAGGCAAACAGGAGCTCGGACCGGGCCTGCAGCAGCTCAGGGGCGAGTTCTGGGAATTCGCCTGGATCAATTCCCGCCAGGCGATCGTAAGCCGCCCGGGGACCTTCCAGGGGGCGCTCGCTTTCGGCTGCTGCAAGCGCCCACAGGGCGAGCCATTGCGGAGCAGGCTCAATGTCCAGCAACTCATTCAGCGCCCGCCGATGCAGTCCCCCACGACCCGCTTCGCGTGCCGCCAGGATGCGATAGTGCTGCCTTTCCCGGACCGGCGCGCGGCGAACCATGGACAGGTACACTTGGCGAGCAGCGCCATGATCTCCGGCTCGCGAAAGCGTTTGCGCCTGGGCGCCAAGGGTTGCAAGTTCCTGGGCGGAAGCGCTGGACCGTCCGGCGGACGTGCAGGCCGCAACAGCGACCAACGCTATGCTTGCAAGCGCCACCGGCCAAACGCTGCGCCGAATCAAACGACTCTCGGAGCGCTTGGCGGTGTGCCTGCAGGCGGGCAAGGAGTTGAACATATGGCGGTCGAGAAAGTGACAGGGCCGGACGTGCCTGAGGAAGCGGGGGCCTTGTATGTCGCCGCCACTCCAATTGGCAACCTCAACGATGTTAGCACGCGGTTGAGATCGGTCCTGCAGCGCGTTTCGCGCGTTGCTGCGGAGGACACGCGTCGCGCCGGCAAGCTGCTGCAAAGCGTTGGCGCCCGCGCCACTTTGGTATCGCTTCATGCCCACAATGAGCGGTCGAGGATTCCGCAGTTGTTACGGGGACTGCTGGCCGGCACGGACCTGGTGCTGCTGAGCGACGCCGGAACCCCCGGTATCAGCGATCCGGGAATGCGGTTGGTTTGGGAGGCCAGGCAAGCGCGAGTCCCGGTAACGCCCTTGCCCGGTCCCTGCGCGGCTGTGGCGGCGCTGTCGGTGGCCGGATTTTCTGCCGACCGGTTTCGTTTCGAGGGATTTCTCCCGGCCCGGTCGGCGGCCCGGCGCGCGCGGCTGGAAGAGCTGAAGTCGGTTCCGGAAACGCTGGTGTTTTACGAAGCGGTTCACCGGCTGACAGCGGCACTTGAGGACCTAGCCGAGGTATTCGGAGTGCAACGTAAAGCGTTTCTCGCCCGCGAGCTGACCAAGCTCCACGAAAGCACCTATGGGGATACTCTGGGTGACTTATGCGCATCCGCGGAATCGGGCGCGATTGTCGCCAAAGGCGAGTTCACCCTGGTGGTGGGCGGGAGCGTAAGGGAGGACGTAAACACAGGCGCTCTGGATGCCTTGCTCAAGGTCCTGCTGGAGGAACTTCCAACTCGCCAGGCTGCGCGCCTTGGAGCCACCTTATCGGGAACTTCGCGGCGCCTTGCCTATCAGCGCGCCCTGGCGCTTCGGCGGCCGGAATAGGCGGTTCCGGTTTCGGGGGATCAGCCGCGTTGTGCATATAATGACCGGTTGGTTTATTACGCTGGCGCACGTATGTCCAAGACCTCTCTTTTCACTTCCGAGTCCGTTTCAGACGGCCATCCGGACAAGCTGGCGGACCAGATTTCCGATGCTGTGTTGGACGAAATTCTGTCCAGGGACAAGGAGGCGCGGGTAGCGGCCGAGGTGCTGGTCAAGACCGGGTTCGTGCTGGTGGCCGGAGAAATCACCACCTCCACCTGGGTGGACCTGGAGGCGCTGGTAAGAGGCCTGGTGCGGGAGGTTGGCTACAACAGTTCCGAACTGGGCTTCGATGGCTCCACCTGCGGCGTCTTGAATGCAATCGGCAAGCAGTCGCCCGACATCCAAAGGGGAGTGAATGCGGGTGAAGGCAAGCCCCTGGGCGCCGGCGACCAGGGAATGATGTTCGGCTTCGCATGCAAGGACACTCCCGCCCTGATGCCTGCTCCCATTGATCTTGCGCATCGCCTGATGCGCAAGCACGCAGAGTTGCGGGCATCCGGAGAATTGGGCTGGCTGCGGCCCGACGGCAAGGCTCAGGTTACGGTTCGTTACGAGGACTATCGGCCGGTTGCGGTTTGCGACGTGGTGTTGTCCACCCAGCACGCACCGGAGGTTTGGCCGGACAGCTATCCGCGGGGCCGCTGCCCGCCTGATTTTGAGGAGGCCATCGTTGAGCAACTGATCAAGCCGGTTCTCGGGCCTCAATGGCTGGGCGGGCCGATCAACTATCTGGTCAACCCGGCCGGGCGCTTTGTTGAGGGTGGGCCGCAAGCCGATTGTGGCCTCACCGGGCGCAAGATTATCGTCGATACCTACGGAGGAATGGCTCGCCACGGCGGCGGAGCGTTTTCCGGCAAGGACCCATCCAAGGTGGACCGGTCGGCAGCCTATGCTGCCCGGCATGTGGCCAAGAACATCGTTGCCGCAGGTTTGGCCGAGCGCTGCGAGCTTCAGGTCTGCTACGCCATCGGTAAACCCGAACCGGTGGCGGTTGACGTGGAGACTTTCGGCACCGGCGTGGTCAGCGACGAACGCCTGAGGGCCCTGGTTCGCGCTCACTTCGATCTGTCGGTGGAGGGCATTATCCGGGCTTTGGACCTGAAGCATGCGTCGTACCGGCCGGCTGCGGCGTTCGGACATTTCGGGCGTGACGATTGCGATTTCAGTTGGGAAGCAACCGACCGCGCCGCTGAACTCGCCGGCGACGCCCCAAGCGTCAAGGTGGCGTGATTTGCCTCCAACCGCAGTAACCCGGCTCCACGAGGACTACCAGGTCGCCGAAATTTCGCAGGCCGACTTCGGCGAGCGCGAAATAGCCATTGCGCGCAGCGAAATGCCAGGATTAATGGCGCTGCAGGAGGAATACGGCGAGAGCCGGCCGCTGGCGGGAGCCCGGATCGCAGGCTGCCTGCATATGACGGTTCAAACCGCCGTATTGATAGAAACGCTGCTTCAATTGGGCGCCGAAGTGCGCTGGTCCTCGTGCAACCGGCTTTCCACCCAGGACCATGCCGCGGCCGCGATGGCCCGGCGCGGTATTCCGGTCTTCGCCTGGAAGGGCGAAACCGAGGAGGAATACGTTCGCTGTATCGCGCGCACGATTAGGGGCCCGGGCGGATGGGCGCCCAACCTGCTGCTGGACGATGGCGGGGACTTGACCCGGATTGTCCACGAAGAACACCCCCAGCTTGCCGAAAATCTGCTGGGGCTCAGCGAGGAAACCACCACCGGAGTGCATCGCCTCTACCAGATGCACGAAGCGGGGACCCTGCGCTGCCCCGCCATGAACGTCAATGACTCGGTCACCAAGTCCAAGTTCGACAACCTGTACGGATGCCGTGAATCGCTGGTTGACGGTATCAAGCGCGCCACCGACGTGATGGTGGCCGGCAAAATCGCCGTCGTTTGCGGTTACGGAGACGTGGGCAAGGGATGCGCCCAGTCTCTCAAGGGTTTGGGCGCCCGCGTGTGGATTACCGAGATCGACCCGATCTGCGCTCTGCAGGCGGCAATGGAGGGATATCCCGTCGTCACCATGGACCAGGCCTGTGAGCAGGCGGACATATTCGTAACCGCAACCGGCAACAAGGGCGTTATCGGCTACGACCACATGGTCCGCATGAAAGATCAGGCCATCTTGTGCAACATCGGCCATTTTGACGTGGAGATCGACGTCGCCGGCCTGGAAGATTGTGACTGGGAGGAAATCAAACCCCAGGTCGATCACGTTATCTTTCCGGACGGCAAGCGGCTCATCCTGCTGGCCAAGGGGAGGCTGGTCAACTTGAGCTGCGCCACCGGGCACCCGAGTTTCGTCATGTCCGCCAGCTTTACCAACCAGGTGCTGGCGCAGATTGAGTTGCTGACGCGCGACATTTACGCGATCGGGGTGCACACCCTGCCACGCTACCTTGACGAGAAAGTGGCGCGCCTGCATCTGCCCAAGCTGGGCGCTGCACTGACCCGCCTCAGCCCGGAACAGGCCGAGTATCTCGGCATCCCCGAGACCGGACCGTTCAAGCCGGATCGGTATCGCTACTAGTGTTGTGTCACGCCTGTATTGTCGCATCAGAGCGAGCGTAGCGTGTCCATGCAAGGCGCAGCCGGCACGGAATACTTCGCTGTATTGCGAACGGCTGCAACGCTGCAGGGGCACGCTACGCCCGCTCCCGAAGGGCGCGTCTCCCCTGGCCCGTGGCCGCGTTGCGCCCCTGGGCAATGGGAGGCGCCATTCCCGGCGGGACGCGCCTTGCCACGGGCCAGGGGAGACGCGCTGATGCGACAATACAGGCGTGACACAACACTAGGGCAAGCTCGTGGCATTGAGCCAGCCGCCCGAAGACCACCAAAGGATTCCAACAATGCAGGTATTCAATTCTCTTCGCGAATATGCCGAGGCCATGGAACGGCAGGGCAAGCTGCTGCGCA
The DNA here is from genome assembly GCA_965261845.1 of Candidatus Foliamicus sp. GTDB lineage: Bacteria > Pseudomonadota > Gammaproteobacteria > Steroidobacterales > Foliamicaceae > Foliamicus. Next base: position 401,570 of record OZ253475.1, read on the forward strand.
TCACGGACATGGACCAGGACAAGTACGAGATGACTGCGCTTTCCTATCGCCTTGAGGATCGCATGCGCACCGCCGCGCCGGCCTTCCTGGTGGAACGCACCAGGATGAACGGGACCTGGTACGAAACTCCCGTGATCTGCAATGTTCTCAACAGCTTCAAGACTGTCGCCATGTGCCTGGGGATCGAAGACCTCTCGGATGACGAGAGTGAGATGAACCAGGTGGTGGAGCGTGAGCTGCTCACACACATGGACGAGAATTACCGCTTCGAACAGATGCCTCCGGTAGAAGTTGACGCGTCGGACGCTCCCTGCAAGGAGGTCAAGCTATTCGGCGAGGACGCCAACCTCGACCGTTTCCCCTGGATTCAGAACAATCCGGCTGATGGGGGGCGATTCATCAGTACCGGCTCCGTCATCATGGAGGACCCAAACATCGGACGCAATGTCGGCACCTACCGGCTACAGGTCAAGGGACCGCAAAAGCTGGGCATTTGCTTTACCGGGCAAAACCACGGCGCGATGATGATGCGCAAGGCCATTGCGGCAGGAAAGAAAAGCGTCCCTTGCGTGATAGCCACCGGCCTGGATCCCATTACCTGGATGATGAGCAGTACCCGGGTCGGCGAATTGGGTGACGACGAATTTGCGCTGTCAGGCGGCTTTCGCGGCCAGCCGGTGGAGCTGGTCCGGGCCGAAACCAACTCCCTGATGGCGCCGGCGCATGCCGAGATCGTCATAGAGGGAGAAATCAGCACGGACAGGGAAATGGAGGGTCCGTACGGCGAGATGCTTGGATACATTGGCGAACCGGCGCCCAATCACTACATGACGGTTACCGCCATCACCCACCGCAAGAAGCCCTGGGTCTATAACATCTGGCCCGGTATCGGCGGGGCGTATCTCACCTGGCCGTGGCAGGTCGGGCATTTCGCGCGATTGAAGAGAATCATGCCCAACCTGGTAAAGCTGCACGTGCCGCCTGATATCCCCACCATGGTGATTGCCTGCATCAACAAGCGCATGCCGGGCGAAGGGATCGAAGCCGGCCTGTTGATCATGGGCTACAGAATGGTTGGGTTCAGCAAGAAGATGATCATCATCCTTGACCAGGATGTGGACCCCACCGACCTCTCCAGGGTGATGCATGCTGTGGGCACTCGCTGGCAGCCATGGCCGGCCAGCCTGACGGTAAAGCAGACTTTTTCTTTCATGATCGATCCCAGTACCCATCGCAACGCGCTGTCCAGCAAGATCCTGATCGACGCCACGCGCCAGCTGCCTGCCGAGGGCGGCCCGAATGTGTTTGCCGAGGACAACCGGACTGTGATGGAAGAGCGCGCCGCGGATGCTTTCGAGTTGGTCGATCAGCGGTGGGAAGAGTATTTCGCGGACTAGCCGTGGCTGAAGCGCAGTCCATGAGGTTCTTCGGCACCGATGGTGTGCGCGGCACGGTGGGCAAGCATCCGATGACGGCCGAGTTCGCGCTGCGCCTGGCTGGAGCGGCCGCTCGCGCCTTGCTGCCCCGGGGCGGTAAGGTGGTGATCGGCAAGGACACGCGGGTGTCCGGCTATATGTTCGAATCCGCCTTGGAAGCCGGATTCGTTGCGGCCGGGGCCGACGTGCGGCTGTCCGGCCCCCTGCCTACGCCCGGGGTAGCCCTGCTTACCCGCGAACTTGGCGCCGATCTGGGCGTGGTAATCAGCGCATCGCACAACGCCTATGGCGATAACGGCATCAAGTTCTTCAAGCATGACGGCTTCAAGCTTGCCACCGAGGAGGAGGCACTGATCGAAAGCCATCTCGGCGATGCCGCTGTCACGCTGGATTCGACCGCGCTGGGCCAGGTGCGCCGGGTTGATGATGCCCGCGAGCGTTACGAGAAGCACTGCCTGGACACGGTGCCCCACGGCATGTCCCTGGAAGGGGTCAAAATCGTGGTGGACTGCGCGCACGGCGCTTCCTACCGCGTGGCGCCGGCCACGCTGACGGCGCTGGGCGCGGAACTGGTGCCTTTGGGCTGCTCTCCGAACGGGCGGAACATCAATGACCGCTGCGGCGCCACCGAACCCGATCTGTTGCGGCGCACGGTACGGGCGGTCGAGGCCGACGTGGGTATCGCCCTGGATGGCGACGGCGACCGCGTGATCATGGTGGACAGCAACGGCGCGATTCTGAATGGCGACAAGTTGCTGCTGATCCTGGCGCGGGCCCGAAGGGACGCAGGCCGGCTCGACGGCCCGGTAGTGGGAACCGAAATCAGCAGCATGGCGCTTGAACGCGCCTTGCAGGAACAGGGAATCAACTTCTGCCGGGCTGAAGTCGGCGACCGCCAGGTTGTGAACATGCTGCGCCAGCGTGGCGGCAACCTGGGCGGGGAAAGTTCCGGACACATTCTGTGCCTCGACAAATCGACCACCGGCGACGGGCTGATTGTTGCCCTTGAAGTCTTGTCCGTCATGCACGGGAAAAACAGCTCGCTGTCCGATCTTGCGGTGGATATACCGCACATGGAGCAGGCTAATCTCAGTGTGCCGGCCAATGGCGCGTGCAAGCTGGCGGACCCGGAAGTGGAGAAGGCGCTGCGCGCTGCGCGGGAGCTGCTGGGTGCGGACGGCCGGGTCGTGGTGCGCCCCTCGGGCACGGAGCCGGTGGTTCGCATAATGGCCGAAGGCCCGAACCGAGCCCTGGTAGAGAAGGCGGCAGCGCACGTTGCGCAGGCGCTCAACTCCCGCCGGGCTTCCGCCTGAGGGGCCCCGGCAATGGCAGACCGCCGCCCGATTGTGGCCGGCAACTGGAAGATGCACGGCAGCCGGGCAATGGTCAGGGAACTCACGGCAAGCCTGTCCCGACCTCTTGGGGGGCAGTCGTCGGCCCTGCCCGAAGTTTTGGTGTTTCCGCCGTATCCGTACCTGGCCACGGTCAGGCGGGCCTTGCAGGATTCCTTTAGGGCAAGCCACTTGCAGGTAGGGCTGGGCGCCCAGGATGTGTCCGTCCACGAAAAGGGCGCGCATACCGGGGAAGTTTCCGCCGCCATGCTTGCCGATTGCGGGTGCAGCCACGTTCTGGTGGGGCACTCGGAGCGCAGGGCGGCGTTCGGCGAGTCCGACGAATTGGTGGCGCAGAAGTTTCTCAAGGCAGCTGAACACGGATTGACGCCGGTTCTTTGCGTGGGCGAAACGCTCGATGAGCGCAGCCACGGACTAACCGCAAAGGTTGTATTAAGGCAGTTGGGTGCGGTTCTTGCGCGTAGCGGAGCCGGCGGGTTCGAGCAAGCAATTCTGGCTTACGAGCCGGTATGGGCGATCGGCGCCGGCCACACCGCTACACCGGAACAGGCGCAGGAGGTACACGCCCTTTTGCGCAACGAAATTGCCCGTGCCGATGCTAGAATTGCAGCCGGACTACGTATTCTTTACGGGGGCAGTGTTAACGGCGCCAATGCTACTGCGCTGTTGGCGCAACCCGACATTGACGGCGGTTTGGTGGGCGGGGCTTCATTGGACGTAAAGGACTTTTGGCGGATTATTACGGCGGCATAGCGGGGTAGCGATTCTGTATCAGCAATTATTCCTGGCGGCGCACGTGCTGGTCGCTCTTCTTATTATTGTCTTTGTGCTGTTGCAGCGCGGGAAAGGCGCGGAAACGGGTGCGGCTTTCGGTTCCGGAGCTTCGGGTACGGTTTTCGGCGCGCGAGGCTCGGCGAATTTCCTTTCGCGCATTACGGCGGTCCTGGCCACGCTGTTTTTCATAACCAGCGTGATCCTGACTGCCATAGGCAGGCCGAAGCCGGAGGAGAGCCTGCTGGACACCTTGCCGCAGACCGTGCCGGTCGAAGAAGAAGCGCCGCTTGAGGCGGAAAGCGATGATCTGCCGCAGTTGCCTGTGGAAGAACCCGCGGAGCAACCTGAACCCGAGCAGCAATGATTCGAGAATTAAATCCTGGCCGATGTGGTGGAATTGGTAGACACGCTGTCTTGAGGGGGCAGTGGCGTAAGCCGTGCCGGTTCGAGTCCGGCCATCGGCACCACTAGCGTCGTGTATTCGCGTGACTCGACACTAGGGCCTGTCAACGCTGTGGGAAGCCCTGGACCCGTGGGACTCGCAGGACAAGCGTCCATCGTTTCGTAATGCCGGCCGATTACCTTCCTGTGCTGATCTACCTGTGCGTGGCCTTTGCCATCGCGCTGGCTTTGCTCGGACTGGGGCTGTTACTGGGCCGCGGCACGCGTGACGAAAGCAAGCTGGAGCCGTACGAGTGCGGCTTTGACGCGTTTGAGGATTCGCGCATGCGGTTTGACGTGCGCTACTACCTGGTTGCCATCCTGTTCATCATTTTCGACCTGGAAATCGCTTTCCTTTTTCCCTGGGCGGTTGCGCTGGACGCCATAGGTGTGCAAGGCCTGGTCGCGATGGGCATCTTCCTGCTGGTTCTGGTAGTGGGGTTCCTCTACGAGTGGCGCAAGGGGGCCCTGGAATGGGACTAGAAACAGCAGGGCCGCGGATCGAAGGCATGTCCGATACGCTTGCCGAGGCCCGCGAGCAGGGGTTCGTAGTGACCTCATTGGACAAGCTGTTGAACTGGGCGCGTAGCGGCTCGATGTGGCCGATGACATTCGGGCTGGCTTGCTGCGCGGTGGAAATGATGCATGCCGGCGCGGCGCGCTACGACCTCGACCGTTTCGGCGTCATGTTCCGGCCGAGTCCCAGGCAGTCCGATGTAATGATCGTGGCCGGGACGCTATGCAACAAGATGGCTCCCGCTCTGCGGCGTGTTTATGACCAGATGCCGGAACCGCGCTGGGTAATTTCGATGGGCTCCTGCGCCAACGGCGGAGGCTACTATCACTACGCCTATTCGGTCGTACGTGGCTGCGACCGCATTGTGCCGGTGGACATCTACGTGCCGGGGTGTCCTCCAACGGCCGAGGCGCTGTTCTACGGCATTCTGCAGTTGCGCAACAAGATTCGCCACAGCAAGGCGCTGGCGCCCCGCAAGCCCGATTCCATAGCGACGCGTTGATGTCCAAGCGCCTTGAGTCCATGGCCGAAGCTCTGACTGCCCGCTTCGGCGGAGTTCTGCGGCGGCGCGAGTCTGTGTGCGGCGAACTCGACTTTGACCTCAATTCCTCGGACCTTGTGGCTACTGCCACCGCCCTGCGGGACGAGAAAGCATTTGCCTTTGCCCTGCTGATCGACGTCTGCGGTGTGGACTACCTGGGCTATGGCCGGGTCGAGTGGCAAACCGAACAGGCGACCGAGACGGGATTCAGCCGGGCGATGGAACCAGGCGCCATGGCGGGCGGCGCGGCGGCCGGCCATGAGAGCGATTCCGTGGATCAACCGGCGCGATTTGCGGCGGTCTACCAGCTCTTGTCGCTGCGCCACAACATGCGCCTGCGGCTGCGGGTGTTCGCCGAGGGCGAAAATCCGCCGCTGGTGCCGACGGTTACCGGGATCTGGAAAGCTGCGGACTGGTTCGAGCGCGAGGCCTTCGATCTGTTCGGCATCGTGTTCGAAGGCCATGGCGACCTGCGCCGGATTCTGACCGACTACGGTTTTATCGGACATCCATTCCGCAAGGATTTCCCTTTGAGCGGAAGAGTGGAAGTGCGTTATGACGAGGCGAAGCGCCGGGTGGTGTACCAACCCGTCAGCATAGAACCGCGAACCCTGGTCCCGCGCGTGATTCGCGACGACAACCGTTACCGGCCGGAGCTGCGAAGCGAACCGTCCGGCAATGGCAATGGCGAGGAGCAGCCGGCCGATGGCTGAATTCCAGAGCTACACGATGAACTTCGGGCCGCAGCATCCCGCCGCCCATGGCGTATTGCGGCTGGTGCTGGAAATGGACGGCGAAGTGGTGGTGCGAGCCGACCCGCACATCGGGCTTCTGCACCGGGCTACCGAAAAGCTGGTGGAATCCAAGCCTTACAACCAAAGCATCGGCTACATGGACCGCCTGGACTACGTATCCATGATGGCCAACGAACACGGTTACGTGCTGGCTATCGAGAAGCTGTTGGGGATCAAGCCGCCGCTTCGGGCCCGCTACATACGGGTGATGTTCGACGAGATCACACGGATCCTCAATCATCTGTTGTGGTTGGGCTGCCACGGCCTGGACGTGGGTGCGATGACCATCTTTCTGTACTGTTTTCGCGAGCGCGAGAACCTCATGGACTGCTACGAGGCGGTTTCCGGTACGCGCATGCACGCCACCTACTACCGGCCGGGCGGCGTCTATCGCGATCTGCCCGAGGCCATGCCCAGGCACCTTGTTCAGCCGAACCGCAAGGGCGACTCGAGTCGCGACCGGGCAATGGACGAGGGGCGTCACGGCTCGCTGCTGGATTTCATCGAGCACTTCACCGACGGTTTCCCCACCCAGGTGGACGAGTATGAGACGCTGCTTACCGAAAATCGGATCTGGAAGCAGCGCACGGTCGGTATCGGGGTGGTCTCGCCCCAGCGGGCCGTCAACCTTGGGTTTACCGGTCCCATGCTGCGCGGATCAGGGGTGGAGTGGGACTTGCGCAAGAAGCAGCCCTACGCCGCCTATGCAGACATGGACTTCGATATTCCGGTCGGCGTCAATGGCGACTGTTACGACCGCTATCTGGTGCGCGTGGAGGAACTGCGCCAATCCAATCGGATAATTCGCCAGTGCGTTGATTGGCTGCGCCTGAACCCCGGCCCGGTAATGGTGGATGACTACAAGCTGGCGCCTCCCAAGCGGGCTGAAATGAAGGAGAAGATGGAGTCATTGATCCATCATTTCAAACTGTTTACCGAGGGATACTGCGTGCCCGAAGGCGAAGCCTATGCGGCGGTGGAGCACCCCAAGGGCGAATTCGGCGTGTACCTGGTTTCCGACGGCGCCAACAAGCCTTTCCGGGTCAAGATTCGAGCACCCGGGTTTGCCCATCTGGCCGCCATGGACGAAATGGTGCGCGGACACATGCTGGCCGACGTAGTGGCGACCATCGGCACCATGGACGTCGTCTTCGGCGAAATCGATCGATAATGCGGGCGGCATGAGCGAAGTAACCGTACTTTCCAACGCCGCGCGGACCGCGATTCGCGAATCGGCGCGGCGTTTTCCACCGGGTCGGCAACGCTCGGCGGTGCTCGACGCGCTGCGCCAGGCCCAGGAAGAGAATGGCGGCTGGCTGTCGGTTAGGCTGATGGACGCGGTGGCGGAAGAATTGGAAATCCCGCCGATCCAGGTCTATGAGGTGGCTACCTTCTATTCCATGTTCGAAGTCCGGCCGGTTGGCCGGCATTGCGTATCGGTATGCACCAATATTTCCTGCTGGCTTCGCGGTGGGGAGGAACTGCTCGCCCACCTGGAGAATCGGTTGGGCATCCCGGTGGGAGCAAGCACCGCGGACGGGCGAATTTTCCTCAAGAAAGAAGAGGAATGTCTTGCGGCCTGCACCGGTGCGCCCATGATGATGGTGAATCACACCTACTACGAGAACGTCACGCCCGAAGAGGCCAACCGCATTGTTGGAAACCTCGATCCATGAGCATGAAGCCGGTTCACGTTTGCATGCCGCCGGCCGGCTCACAGAGGCCGTGGCGGCTTGAGTCCTATGAAGCTTGGGGAGGCTATAGTGCCTGGCGGCGGGTGTTGGCCGGCGATCTCACGGCTGCGGATATTCTGCAGACCGTCAAGGAGTCCGGTTTGCGGGGACGCGGCGGAGCCGGTTTCCCTACCGGATTGAAATGGAGCTTCATGCCCAAAGACTGCGAGCAGCCCAGCTACCTGGTCTGCAACTCCGACGAGAGCGAGCCGGGGACCTGCCACGACCGGGACATCCTGCGCTACAACCCGCACGCGCTCATAGAAGGCATGGCCCTGGCGGCCTATGCCATGGGCGCTACAGTGAGTTACAACTACATTCGCGGAGAATTCCTGGGCGAACCCGTGCCCAGGTTCTTGGAAGCGCTTGACGATGCGCGGGGCGCGGGCCTGATCGGACGCGGTCTCGGAGCGGCCGGCGTCAATTTCGAGCTGCATCCGTTCGTAGGAGCGGGCGCTTATATCTGCGGAGAGGAAACCGGCCTGCTGGAATCCCTGGAAGGCAAGCCCGGAAAACCGCGCTTCAAGCCCCCGTTTCCGGCCCAGAGCGGACTCTACGGCCGCCCCACCACGGTGAATAACACGCAGACGCTGGCATGCGTGCCGGCCATCGTCGAGAAGGGTGCGGACTGGTTCAAGTCATTGGGCCCCGCGAACTCCGCCGGCACCATGATTTATTCGATTTCCGGCCATGTGGAGCGTCCGGGGAATTACGAAGCCCCCCTGGGCGTCTCATTCAACGAACTGCTGGAACACGCCGGGGGCGTATGGCGCGGCCGCAGCCTCAAGGCGGTCATACCCGGCGGCTCATCGGTCCCGGTATTGCCGGCCGAAATCATTCGGGAATGCACCATGGACTATGACTCGCTCAGCGAAGCGGGTTCGGCGCTGGGGACCGGCGCGGTGATCGTGATGGACGATCAAACCTGCATGGTGAGCGTATTGCGGCGAATCGCACGCTTCTACTACGCCGAGTCCTGCGGGCAGTGCACTCCCTGCCGCGAAGGAACCGGTTGGCTGTACCGGATGTTGACCCGCATGCTTGAGGGACGGGCCCAGATTTCGGATCTGGACTTGCTGCTGAACGTGGCGAACAATATCGAAGGGCACACGATCTGTGCCCTGGGCGATGCCGCGGCTTGGCCGGTGCAGAGTTTCCTGAAGCACTTTCGCGGAGAGTTCGAAGCCAAGATCCTGGGCCGGTCGCCGGCGGCGCGTGAGCGAGAGGCTGCCTATGCCTGACAAGACCGTCTGCTTCAGCGTAAACGGCCGAGAGCTGAATGGCGCACCCGGAGAGATGTTGATTGCCGTCACCGACCGTGCCGGCATCTACGTTCCCCGCTTTTGCTACCACCCCAAACTGAGTGTGGCCGCTAACTGCCGCATGTGCCTGGTGGACGTGGCCGGGGCGCCCAAGCCGATGCCGGCCTGCGCCCTTCCAGTGGCCGAGGGCATGAGGGTGGAAACGCACTCGGAGCGCGCCATTTCCGCGCAGCGCGCCACGATGGAGTTCCTGCTCATCAATCATCCGCTCGACTGCCCGGTGTGTGATCAGGGCGGCGAGTGCGAGCTGCAGGATCTGGCCATGGGTTTCGGGCGCGACATTTCGCGTTTCTCGGAAGGAAAGCGATCGGTACCCGACCCTGACCTGGGTCCGCTGGTTTCCACCGACATGACACGCTGCATCCACTGCACGCGCTGCATCCGCTTCGGCGAAGAGGTCGCGGGCGTGCAGGAACTGGGCGCCACCGGCCGTAGCGAGCATATGGAGATCACTACCTGGGTGGAGCGGTCCCTCAAGCACGAGCTTTCCGGCAACGTCATCGACGTTTGCCCGGTGGGGGCGCTGAACAACAAGCCCTACCGCTACACGGCCCGGGCCTGGGAGATGAGCGCCCACCCCACCGTGGCGCCGCATGACTGCGTCGGCTCGGCGCTGTACGCGCACGTATTGCGAGGCCGGGTGCGGCGAATCGTGCCGCGCGAGCACGAGGCGGTCAACGAGACCTGGATTTCCGACCGGGACCGCTTCAGTTGCGAGGGGCTATATGTCGAAGACCGGCTTCAGAACCCGCTGGTTCGCCGCAATGGCCAGCTGGTGGAAGCCGGCTGGGATGAAGCGCTGGATGCGGCTGCCTCGGGACTGGCAGGCATGGTGGAAGAGCAGGGCGCCAAGGCGCTGGGAGCGTTGGTTTCACCCTCCGCGACCACCGAGGAAGGCTACTTGCTCAGGAAGCTGGTGCAGGCGCTGGGGTCTGCCAACATCGACTACCGCCTCAGGCAGCGTGACTTTCGCGGGCCGGCGAGCGGCGCGGCGGAACCGTGGCTGGGAATGGGTTTTGCCGATGTGGAGAATCTCGACTCGCTGTTATTGGTTGGCTGCGACCTGCGCAGTGAAGCGCCCATCCTCGCCCACCGCGCGCGCAAGGCCGCGTTGGCGGGCGCCCGGGTCAGCTATCTCGACCTTGCTGCAAGAGAGTACCTGCATCCGATAGAGAAATCGATCGTGAGGCCTCCGGAAGACTGGGTGGGCGATCTGGCCAAACACGCAGCGCGCGCCTTGAAAGGCGATCGTCGCGCCTTGTGGCTGGGAGCCATGGCGCTGCGCCATCCGGCGTATTCGGAATTGCTCGAGATCGCCAACGAGATGAGTAAAAAGGCCATGATCGGCCAGGTAACACCCGGCGGAAACGCGGCCGGCTTAAGCCTCGCTGGCGTGCTGCCGTATCGCCGATCCGCGAGCACGGCCGGCAGCCATGCGGGCATGATGCGGCAGCATTCGCCACGCGGGCTGATTCTGATGGGCGTGGAACCGGAGCATGACTGCGCGGAGGGCGGGGCGGATGCGTTCGATCAGGCGGAATTCGTTCTTGCTCTCAATCCCTGGACGTCTCCCTGGCTGTTGGAGCGCGCGAACGTAATTCTGCCCACGGCCGCCTACCTGGAAACCTCGGGCACGTTCGTCAACGGACAATTGGACTGGCAGAGTTTCGCCGCGGCCGCGCCGCCACCGGGCCTGGCGCGTCCGGCCTGGAAGGTGGTGAGGGCGCTCGCGGATCGCCTGGGCCTGCCGGGTTTCGGCCACACGGAAGCGGACCAGGCGCTTGCGGAGCTTCGCCGGCAGATCGAAATTCAGGCCGACAGCCCGGCTGCGACGCGGGACGGGTTTGTGTTGCAGTCCCAGGATGGCGCCGATGACGAGTTCGAGGGGCTGGAATTGCCGATGTATTCGGTAGATGGCCTGGTTCGGCGGTCCGCGCCCTTGCAACAGGTCGCCGCGGCGCGACAGGCTGCCTGACGAACAGCCATGACTGAGATTCTTCGCAACTGGCTGGATTTCCTGCCGCAGCAGATCGTAGACGCGTTGATCATTCTGCTGGGGATACTTGCCGTGACCGTGGTGGTGATTCTTTGCGTAGCCTATGCGACCTGGCTCGAGCGCAAGGTAATCGGCTTCATGCAGCTTCGCCAAGGGCCGAACCGGGTGGGTTATCGCGGTTTGCTGCAGCCCTTCGCCGATGTACTCAAGCTGCTGGTGAAGGAGGTGGTAATTCCCGGCCGGGCCAATCGCTGGCTGTTCCTGACCGCGCCGGTTCTGTCGCTGGTTCCGGCGCTGGCAGCCTGGGCGGTGGTGCCCTTGTTTCCGGGGTTCGCCGTGGCCGACCTGAATGCCGGCCTGTTGTACCTGCTGGCGATGACCTCGCTGGGCATCTACGGAGTCATTCTCGCCGGCTGGGCCAGCAACTCCAAGTACGCGTTGCTGGGGGCGATGCGTTCCGCGGCCCAGATGGTGGCCTACGAGATCGCGATGGGATTTGCCCTGGTGGGCGTTCTGATGGCGTCCGGCAGCCTCAACCTGGGCGATATCGTTAAGGCTCAGGAAGGAGGCGTACTCAATTGGTACATCGTCTGGCTGGCGCCGCTGTTCCTGGTCTATTTCATTTCCGGCGTGGCCGAGACCAACCGTGCGCCGTTTGACGTCGCTGAAGGGGAGTCGGAAATCGTGGCGGGATTTCACGTGGAATACGGCGGCGCTACTTTCGCCATGTTCTTCCTGGCGGAATACGCCAACATGATCCTCATCGCCACGCTCACTGCGGTTCTTTTTCTGGGCGGCTGGCAGTCACCGTTTGCGGGACTCATCAATCCGGATTGGACCGTGGTCGGGATTCTCGCCAAGCCCGGCCTGTTCTGGCTTGCCGCCAAGACCTTCTTCTTCCTGTTTGTCTTTCTGTGGCTGCGCGCCACTTTCCCACGGTATCGCTACGACCAGATCATGCGCCTGGGCTGGAAGGTGTTCATCCCGGTGACCCTTGTGTGGATCGGAGTGGAGGGAGTGTTTTCCGTGCTCAAAATCGGACCGTTTGAATGAGTGAGAGTGACAAAAGAACGACGGCCGCCCGGCGCGGGACCGACGATCGCATCCGGGCGCTCTTCCGCACCTTCCTGTTACTGGAGTTGCTGTCCGGGTTGCGCGTCACGCTTAAGAATTTCTTTCGCCGCAAGATCACCCTGAAGTACCCGGAAGAGAAGACTCCGCAATCGCCGAGATTTCGGGGTTTGCATGCTCTTCGGCGCTATGCCAACGGCGAGGAGCGCTGTATTGCCTGCAAGCTGTGCGAGGCGGTCTGTCCGGCGCTGGCGATCACCATCGAATCGGAAGTGCGCGAGGATGGCACACGGCGGGCCAGCCGATACGACATCGACCTTTTCAAATGCGTGTACTGCGGCTTCTGCGAGGAAGCCTGCCCGGTGGACGCGATCGTCGAAACCCGCATTCATGAATACCACATGGAGCACCGTGGCGAGAACATCCTGACCCGGGAACGGCTGCTGGAAATCGGTGATCGCCACGAAGAACAGATTGCCGCCGACCGCAGTTCGGACGCCTCGTACCGCTGACCGCACTTTCATGTCCCTGCTACTGGAAAACTTTCCGCTCATCCTCTTTTTTGGCTGGTCGGGCGTTCTGATTGCCTCCGCGCTGGGTGTGATCCTGGCACGCAATCCCGTGCATTCAGTGCTGTTTTTGGTCTTGTGCTTTGTGATCTCGGCCGCCATCTGGCTGCTGCTGCAAGCCGAATTCCTGGCGGTGGCGCTGGTTCTGGTTTACGTGGGAGCGGTAATGGTATTGCTGCTCTTTGTGGTGATGATGCTGGACATCAAGGTCGAGCGCATGCGAGAAGGGCTGACGCGCTATGCGCCGCTGGGCATCCTGGTTGGCTTGCTTCTGGCGGCGCAGCTCTCATCAGTCTGGTGGCTGCGCAAGTCCGGCCTGGATCTTCCCCCTCCGCAACAGCCGCTGGCCTTCGGGCAGGGCAACACCAAGGCCCTGGGTACCCTCCTGTACACGGAACACTTGTATGCATTTGAAGTGGCCGGATACATATTGCTGTTGGCGATTGTCGGCGCGATTACTCTGACTCTGCGCCGCCGCCGGGGCCTTCGGCTACAGAAGGTTACCGAGCAAGTGGCGGTGCGTCCCAAGGACCGGGTTCGGCTGGTGAAGATGCCGGTGGAAAAAGACCAATGATCACCCTTCCTCACCTGTTGACCTTGAGCACCGTGCTCTTCGCCATCGCGGTGTGCGGCATATTCATCAACCGGCGCAGCGTGATTCTGCTGCTTATGTGCGTCGAGTTGATGCTGCTGGCAGTCAACTTCAATTTTGTTGCCTTTGCATACTTCCTGGGCGATCTGGCCGGCCAGGTTTTCGTGTTCTTTATCCTCACCGTCGCCGCCGCCGAGGCCGCCATCGGCCTGGCCATCCTGGTCGTGCTGTTCCGCAACCGCATCAGCGTCAACGTGGAAGAGTTCCAGTTGCTGAAGGGATGAGGCACGAAATCATCCTCCTGGCGCCGCTGTGCGCGGCAGTGCTGGTAGCGCTGGGCTCCAGAGTTCTGCCGCGCATTCTTGTGCATGGCCTGCCGATCCTCGGCGTGGGCATTTCGGCGGGCCTGTCGATATGGGCCCTGGTCGAGCAAGTAAACGGGGAGCCCATAACCGTAAAGATGCTGGATTGGCTCAGCATCGGAGGGCTGCATTTGAGTTTCGGCCTGCTGATCGACAGGCTGACTGCGCTGATGATGTGCATCGTGACCTGGGTATCGCTTGCGGTCCATGTCTACACCGTCGGCTATATGCGCGACGACCCCGGCTACGCCAGGTTCTTTGCCTGCATCGCGTTTTTTACCTCGGCCATGCTCCTTTTGGTAATGGCCGACAACTTCATGCAGCTGTTCATGGGCTGGGAAGCGGTCGGCTTGGCTTCGTATCTGCTGATCGGCTTCTGGTTCAAGCGTCCGTCGGCCAATTTCGCCAGCTTGAAGGCATTCCTGGTGAACCGGATCGGTGACCTGGGACTGCTGTTGGGTATCGGATTGATTGCCGGCGCTGCGGGGTCCCTGGACTACGCGGTGGTCTTCGCCGGTGCCGAATCGATGTCCACCGAGCGAATCACGGTATGGCCCGGAGTGAGCTGGCCGGCAATGGACCTGGGCTGCATACTCCTGTTCGTGGGCGCCATGGGCAAGTCGGCGCAGATGCCGCTGCACATCTGGCTGCCGGACTCGATGGAGGGTCCTACGCCGATTTCCGCCCTGATCCATGCTGCGACCATGGTCACGGCAGGCGTTTTCATGGTCGCGCGAATGTCGCCCCTGTTCGAGTACAGTCCGTTGGCGCTTTCCGTGGTGCTGGCGGTAGGCGCGACAACTGCGCTGGCGACCGGGCTGGTGGCCATCGTTCAGCAGGACATCAAGCGCATTGTTGCCTGGTCGACGCTGTCGCAGCTGGGCTACATGATGGCCGGAGTGGGAGTTTCGGCCTATTCCGTGGCCATTTATCACCTGTTTACCCACGCGTTCTTCAAGGCGCTGCTGTTTCTTGCCGCCGGCTCTGTCATCGTGGCTTTGCATCATCAACAGGACATCCGGCAGATGGGCGGCCTGTACCGGCGAATGCCCCTGACATACGCAACGGCCCTGATCGGGGGGCTGGCGCTGGCAGGGATTCCGGGCACCGCCGGCTTCTTTTCCAAGGACGCGTTGATCATCGCGGTCACTCATGCTTCAGGCCCGGTAAGCACGTACGCGGGCTGGTGCCTGCTGGCCGGGGTGGCGGTTACCGCTTTCTACAGCGCCCGGTTGCTGTTGGTCGTGTTTCACGGCGAGCAACGAATCGACCCGGATAAACACGAGTCCCTGGAATCCCCGGGCGCCTGGATGCTGGGTCCTCTTGTCTTTCTGGCGATTCCCTCGCTGCTGATCGGCTGGTTTACGTTTCAGCCTGTGGTCCTTGGAGACTACTTCGGCGGGTCCCTGTTCAATCTGCCGGGCGGCGATTCCGGGGCGTTTGCCGACACCGGGGGGACCCTGAGCTTTTTCGTTCACGGGCTGGTCTCGCCGGTGTTCGCGCTGGCGGTGCTTGGCGGTTTGTCGGCTTGGGTAATGTATGAATGGCGCCCGAGTTGGCGAGAGCAAGCAAACTCCGTCCTGCGCCTTCCCAAGCGTGCTCTTGAACTGGGCTACGGCTTCGACCGGCTGGTTGAGCGCGCCGTAATCCCTGCCGCCCGGGGACTGGCGCGTGGCGCTGCCGACCAGGGGGATGCGCGGTTTATCGACGGGCTGCTGGTCAACGGGCTGGCTTATACGATTCGCTGGGGTTCGGGCGTTATGCGGCGCCTACAGACGGGTCTCTTGTATCACTACGCCTTTGTGATGGTGACGGCGATTTGCCTGTTGATCGCCTGGGTAGTCCTGGTGCTCGACTAGATGCCCGAAATCGGCCTTTTGAGTGTGATTATCTGGCTGCCTGTGGGGGGCGGCCTGCTGATTCTGGGCTTGGCGCGAAACGCGGTTGCAGCGCGCTGGGCGGGTCTCGCGGTGGCGCTGCTTGAGTGGATTCCGGGCTGGATGCTGTGGCGCGGCTTTGAGCCTGCCGGCGGATTCCAGTTCGTCGAACAACACAATTGGATTTCGCGCTTCGACGTGCAGTACTACCTGGGCGTTGATGGCATTGCGCTGGCGTTGATTCTGCTGACCCTGTTGCTGACGCCGGTGGCGGTGGTGGCGGGCTGGCGTGCGATTGAACGCCGCGCGGGCATGTACTACGGCGCTCTTTTAATTCAGCAGGGACTCATGCTTGGGGTTTTCTGCGCCCTTGATAGCCTGCTGTTTTATGTGTTCTGGGAATTCATGCTGGCCCCGATGTTCCTGATCATCGGTATTTGGGGCGGAAAGCGGCGCATTTACGCCACGGTAAAGTTCTTCCTGTTCACCTTTCTGGGCTCGGTGTTCATGCTGGTCTCGCTGGTCTACCTGTACCTCAAGGCCGGCAGCTACGCCATCCCCGACCTGCACGCCGTGACGCTCACCGCAGCCCAGCAGCAGTGGTTGTTTTTGGGCTTTCTGGCTGCGTTTGCGGTGAAGGTGCCCATGTGGCCGGTGCATACCTGGCTGCCGGATGCCCATGTGGAGGCGCCGACCGGCGGGTCCGTCATACTGGCGGCCATTCTGCTGAAAATGGGCGGCTTCGGCCTGCTGCGCTTCAGCCTGCCGGTAACCCCCGATGCAGCGATGCAATTTGCGCCCTTGATCGTGGGCCTCTCACTGGTCGCCGTCATCTACATCGCTGCGGTAGCGCTCGCGCAGCGTGATCTCAAGAAGCTGATTGCGTACTCGTCCGTGGCCCACATGGGCTTTGTGACTTTGGGCATGTTCATTCCGCTGGTCTATGTGGGATCCGGGCACGATGACCTGTTGGCCCTGGGCATGGGCGGCGGCATGGTGCAGATGATCTCCCACGGCTTCATCTCCGCGGCCTTGTTCATGTGCGTCGGGGTGCTGTACGACCGCACCCATACGCGCAGGATCAGTGATTTCGGAGGAGTAGCCCACACCATGCCGATTTTCGCCGTGTTACTGGTACTGTTTGCGCTGGCCAACGCGGGATTGCCGGGCACCTCCGGATTTGTCGGGGAATTCCTGGTCATCCTGACTTCATTTCGTGCCGAACCACTGGTGGCCCTTGGGGCCGGCACCATCCTCGTGCTGGGAGCGGCGTACAGCCTCTACATGATCAAGCGCGTGGTGTTCGGCGAAGTGGCCAATGACAGGGTGGCGGCCTTGCAGGATCTCGACTTGCGGGAGCTGGTCGCTTTGGGCGGCCTGGCCTTGTCGGTGTTGGCCCTGGGCCTGCACCCCGATCCCCTGGTGGAGCTTATAGAACCGTCGCTGGATGCGCTCGCCCGGCACGTGCTGGCAGGCAAGGTCGGCGCATGGTAATCAATCTGGTCACTTTGGCTTCGCTGTACCCGGAACTGGCGCTTGCCCTGCTGATACCGGTAGTGCTGCTGGTGGATCTGGCCATGGGCGGGCGCCGGCAAACCGCAGTGCAGATCGTTTGCCTCGCCGGGCTGGCGATAGTGGCCTGGTATTGCGTCACGGTTTCCAACGGCGTGCTATTCGGTGGGGCGTTTGTTATGGACGACCTGGCGCGGCTACTCAAACTTGCCGGCGTGCTGATGGCCGGCGTGGCCTTCGTTTATGCGCCGCGTGATTTGCAGCGCTCCGGAGCGCTGCGCAGCGAATACTACCTGCTGGGTCTGTTTGCACTGCTCGGCGTATTCGTGACCGCGTCGGCGGGCAGTCTGCTGACTCTCTACCTGGGCTTGGAACTGTTGGCGCTGGCGCTGTATACGCTGGTCGCCCTGCAACGCGACTCGGCGCGCGCCGCGGAAGCGGCCATGAAGTATTTCGTGCTGGGAGCCATCGGCTCCGGGGCGATGCTGTATGGAATGTCCCTGCTCTACGGCCTGTCCGGCTCGCTGGTGCTCAGCGAGGTCGCAACATTAGCCTCGGAAGGCGTCGGTGCCTATGTCGCCGCCGCGCTGGTGCTGGCGGGCGTCGCGTTCAAGCTGGGCGCCGTGCCGTTTCACCAATGGGTTCCGGACGCGTATCACGGACCTCCGCTGGGCGTAGCGGTATTGCTGGCCACGGTGCCCAAGCTGGCCTCGTTTGCATTGATCGTCCGGTTGCTGGTGGAGGGAATGCCGGTTGCCCAGGAGAAATGGAACCTGTTGCTGGTGGTGATGGCGGTTACGTCTCTCGCGCTGGGCACCATCGTGGCGATGGCCCAGACCCAGGCGGCCCGCCTGCTGGCCTGGGCGGCGATTGCGCATGTGGGTTTCCTGCTTCTGGGTGTGGTGGCGGGTGGCGCCGACGGCTTAAGCGCCGCGCTTTTCTACACCCTGGTGTACGTGGTCATGGCGGCAGGGGCTTTCGGTGTAATCATCGTGCTTGAGCAGCAGAACGCACCGCTGGATAGCCTCAAGGGACTTTATCAGCGCCACCCGGGCATCGCATTCATCATGCTCCTCATCATGCTGAGCATGATCGGAATACCTCCGCTGGCCGGTTTCATGGCCAAGTGGCAGATCCTGATGGTGCTGGTAGAGCAGGGTATGACCGCCCTGGCGGTCGTGGCGGTGGTATTCGCGGTGGTTGGGGCCTACTACTACCTCCGCATCATTCGGCTGATGTTCATGGAGGCGCCCGCCGAGGAGACGAAGTTGGCGCCGGATTGGGGCACTCGGCTGATCCTCGTCGGCAACGGTCTGGCGTTGATCGTTATAGGCGTTTGGCCAAATCCCCTGCTGGAGTTGTGCCGGGACGCGTTCAGCTCAGGCTAGCGCGGCTGGCGGCCGGATTTCCGTGAAAGCCATCATGCGCGTAGCAGGGCCCCTGGTGGCACTCGCGGCCGGCGCTCTCATGTACGATTCCGGGCCGGCCATTGCCTGGACTGTTGCGGTAACCACACTGTGTGCCCTGTGGTGGATTAGCGAAGCGGTGCCGATTCCGGTGACCGCCCTTATTCCCATTGCGCTGCTCCCGCTGGTGGGCGCGATTCCACCTGCGCAGGCGGCCCGCGCCGTCGGCGATCCGCTTATCCTCCTGCTGATGGGCGGCTTCATGCTGTCCACGGCCATGGAAAAGAGCGGTGCGCATCGTCGAATCGCCTTAGGGATGATCAACCTGTTCGGTGCCCGCGACGGACGCCGGCTGGTGTTTGGTTTCATGGCCGCTGCCGCCCTGCTCAGCATGTGGATATCCAACACCGCAACCACCCTGATGCTCCTGCCCATCGCCTTGGCTGTGATTCAAAACTGCGAGGACAAGCGCCTGGCATTGCCGCTGCTGCTGGGGATGTGCTACGCCGCCAGCATTGGCGGAACCGGCACGCCGGTTGGCACTCCACCCAACCTGATATTCATGCGTGTCTACCAGGAGAGCACTGGCGTGGAGTTGGGCTTTACTCAATGGATGAGTTGGGCATTGCCCGTCGTCCTGGTGATGCTTCCGATAGCCGGGTTCTGGCTGACTCGGGGTCTGAAGCTGCGCGCGCCGGTTCAGGTGCCCTCGGTCGGTGCGTGGCGCAGCGAGGAAACTCGCACGCTTTTGGTCTTTGCGGTGACCGCATTGCTTTGGGTGACGCGCCGCGAGCCCTTCGGCGGATGGTCGGGCCTGCTGGACCTGCCGCAGGCCAATGACGGCAGCGTGGCGCTGTTGGCCGTGGTGGCGATGTTCATGATTCCGAACGGCGCCGGCGGGCGATTGCTCGACTGGAAAACGGCCGGGAGTATTCCCTGGGGCATACTGCTGTTGTTCGCCGGGGGTATCTGCCTCGCCGGCGCTTTCGCCAGTACCGGTCTCAGCGCCAGCATCGGCGAGTCACTGGCTTCGTATGCCGGCTGGTCGCCCTGGCTGCTTATCCTGATGATTTGCCTGGCGGTTACGTTTCTTACCGAAATCACCAGTAATACCGCCACCACATCGCTGCTGATGCCGGTGTTGGCGGCAGCGGCGCTTGCCGCGGGAATCGAACCTCGCCTGATCATGGTTCCGGCGGCGATCAGCGCCAGTTTCGCCTTCATGCTGCCGGTCGCCACCGGCCCCAACGCGGTGGTGTTCAGTTCCGGCCAAATTACCGTCCCGCAGATGGCCCGCGAAGGCCTGGTGCTCAACCTGCTGGGGGCGCTGGCGATCTCAACGATCACGTACTGGCTGCTGGGCTGAATTGCCGTTTGGTTCATCCGCGGCGAGTCGGCGTCTTGCAAGGCCAATAGCCAAACAAGTCAGAGATGAAACGGCCGGGCGCGAGTGCGAACGCGCCGGCGATAAGTGCGCCGATCATGGTTCCGGTCATGAACCCTGCGTGTGTTCGTACCTTGCCTCGCCGAATTGAAACGACCGCGGTGAACATGCAGAACAGGGTCCAGATCGTCAGCCCGTGCAGCCAGCTGAACTCTCCCTCGTTGGCTTCTCGAATCGAAAAAGACGGGAGCGTTACTCCCAACATGGCCACGATCCAGGCCCAGCCGAAAATCCTGTGGCGCAGTGTTCCTTTCGCCAACACGAGGTTTGCGAGCCCCAGAACGATAGCAGCTACGGCTGCGAGTAAATGCAGCCAGATCATCTAGAAGAACGGCTCAATCAGCGAAAGTCCTTGTCGACCGAGTTCTCATAGAGTTTGCGCATATAGAGGATGGGCGCCAGGGGCGCTTCGACGTAGCGGCAGATGCGCCATCCCTCGGGGAGCTTGCGGAACAACGCTACGGCGCGATTGTCGGCGCCTACGGGTCTTGCGTAGCCCTTGGCTTCGGCATCCCAGTGAAACTGGTAGGAAACCCAGGCCAGATCGTTGCTTACCGGGACGGCCTCAAGTTCCCAGATACGCATACTAAGGCGCGGGATAGTCTCCATGGTCTTGTCCCAATAGGCATGGATCGCGTCCCAATCGCGCAAAGGCTGCTCGACTTCCTCCGGCAGGTAGAAGGGGTCGGGATCAGACGTGTCCCACAAATCCGCCATCGCCTTTAAGTCCATACGGTTCCAGTTCTGCTGCAACTGCCGTAGTACGGCGGAAATGGCCTCTCTTAGGTTCGATTCGGTGTACATGTGCGGCATTATGCCTGCTGGGGACCCGTAGCGGCCCGGGCATCCGCATAGGCCCTCGCGCTCGCGTTTCCTGACCTTTCCGATGGCCCGCAAGCGTGCTTGCCGAGGCAGAATCGGGCAGGGATGTTCGGGCTAGAATTGGCCGCTTGATTACGGGTACACCCTAAAGGATCAGATCTTGCCAGCGAGAACAGGAGACGACCTCCTTCAGGCACTGAAGGAGTCACCTATGGAATTGTGGCACCGGGGCCGCAAGGTTGAGGACATAACGACCGAAGAGGGGATTCGAAACGGGGTGCGCAGCCTGGCTGCCCGTTACGATCTGCAGCACAGCGAACCCGAAAGACTGCTCTTTGAGTCGCCGGAAACCGGTGATCCGGTGGGAATGAGCTTCATGATTCCCGAAACAAGGGAGAATCTCACCCGGGTCGGCGACTCGATGCACCGGATTGCGGAATTCAGCCTCGGAATGGCGGGCCGCGATCCCAGCTATCTGAATCGCGCCATGAGCGCCTACTCGGCCGGCGCCGATTGGCTGGACTCGGCGCATGAGGGTGGTGGCGCCAACGCCAGGGCCTTTCACCGGGAAATGCGCGAGCGCGACCTTGCGCTCACTCACACGCTGATCAACCCCCAGATCAATCGTGCGGTCAGCGCAGCAAAGCAGGCCGATCCGTTTCTTGCCGCACGGGTAAAGGAAGAGACCGATGCGGGGCTGGTGATCAAGGGCGCACGGATGCTGGCCACGCTGCCCATCTCTGACGCCATCATGGTCTTTCCTTCCACGCTGCTGAAGAATCCCGAAGAGGACGCGCCTTACTCGTTTGCCTTCTGCCTGCCCAATGCCACGCCCGGGCTGAAGTTCATCTGCCGCGAATCGGTCGACTACGGGCGCAACCACTTTGATCATCCCCTGGGCTCCCGCTTCGAGGAAATGGATGCGCTGGTGGTGTTCGACGACGTGTTCGTGCCCTGGGAGAACGTGTTCCTGTATCGCGACGTCAAGGCCTGCAACGAAGCCTATGCCGCCACCTCGGCGGTGGTCCACATGTCTCATCAGGTCATCTGCAAGAACATTGCCAAGACCGAATTCCTGCTGGGCCTGGTCTCTCTGATGATCGACGCCGTGGGAATCGAAATATTCCAGCATGTGCAGGAAAAGGTAGCCGAGATATGGGTCAATCTGGAGACCATGAAGGCGTTTCGACGTGCAGCTGAAGCTGACGCGGCGCTGAACGATCACGGCATGATGACGCCGGCCTTCGATCCGCTGGACGCCGCCCGCAACCTGTATCCGCGCCTGTATCCACGCATGATTGAGATCGTGCGCCTGCTGGGCGCCAGCGGCCTGGTGGCCATGCCCACGGAAGCGGACCTCAATGGACCGTTGAGCGAGGAAATCGAGCGCTTCTACCAGTCGGCCCGGCTTGAGGCCAGGGAGCGCATTCCCTTGTACCGCCTGGCCTGGGACACGGCGCTGTCGGCTTTCGCTGCTCGGCAAGTGCAATACGAAACCTATTTCTTCGGTGACCCGGTGCGCATGGCCGGTGCAATCTTCCATAGCAAGGACCGCACGCCTTACATGGAGCGGGTGCACGAGTTCCTGCGGGCTTCGGCCGGCGGTGACGGCTAGTCAGGTGGAAACCAGGGGCTTTAGGGCCGCTTTGGGGCAATTCGCCACCGGGGTGACGGTGGTTACCACGCGCTCGCCAAATGGCGAACGCATCGGCTTGACCGCCAACAGTTTCAATTCAGCTTCGCTGGATCCGCCCATGGTGCTTT
This sequence comes from Candidatus Foliamicus sp., assembly GCA_965261845.1. Classification (GTDB taxonomy): domain Bacteria; phylum Pseudomonadota; class Gammaproteobacteria; order Steroidobacterales; family Foliamicaceae; genus Foliamicus. The sequence goes on from OZ253475.1 coordinate 423,895, forward strand.
GGAGCCTCAAGAACGATTCGACGAATTTCGATGTTTTTGCTGAAGCCAGCCACTTTGCCGTAAACGTGCTGGCGGCCGACCAGGTGGAAGTATCGCAGCGTTTCTCCCGCTTCGTGGAGGACCGTTTTGCCGGACTTGAATGTACCGATGGGATTGGCGGGGTCCCCGTCATCGACGGCTGCGCGGCCAATTTTCAGTGCCGCAATGTGCATCGTTACAGCGGCGGAGATCATGCGATCTTCGTGGGGGAGGTGCTTGACTTCGACGTACACGAGCGCACTCCGCTGGTTTTCCATCGCGGTGATTACACCGTCACCCTGCCTCGCCCCGTGGGAGATGTCGATGCGACGGAAATTGCCGGAGGCTATGTTGATGACTTCCTTCTGCCCCTGCTGGCCAGGGCGTACCGGCTGTTCGGACTTCCCTTCTACGAACACCTGACCGAGAAGGGCGTTCCACGTGACGAGTGGCGGGTATTGGCGACGCTCAGCGACCAGAGCTGCACCCGCGACGAGTTGGCGTGGGTCATCCGTATGCCGGAGGACATCCTCGATACCACGCTGGAAGCACTGATGAGAAAGGGGATGATTGTCGAAGCCGGGTCTCGCACGGAGCGCGGCCAACCGCGGCTGGTATGCACCCAAAGTGGAAGCCGGCGCGTAATCAAGTTGCTGGCGGTTGCCAAGGCCCGGGAGGCTGATGTTCTGTCCGATCTGCCGGAACTGGAGCAACAGGACTTCAAGCGCATGTTGCGAAGCATCATCGCGCGCCTGGCGGGCACCAAGCGGCCGCGCTGAATCCGACTATGGGTCTTTCCATATTCGTCGCCTATCTACTGGTCGTCGTTGCGCTGGGCCTGATCGCATCACGGGGCCAGCGCGGCAGTGAAGACTTCTGGGTCGCCGGCCGCCGCTTTGGCGTGCCGGTGCTGGTGCTGGCCAATGTAGCCGCGATCATGCACGGTGGCTCCATCCTCAGCGGAGTGGCGGCCATCGGCAAGTTCGGGGGCGTGGCCGCTCTGCCGTTCCTGGCCTTTGCGCTGGGGATCGCGGTGCTGTTCTTCTTCTTCGCCCGCAAGCTCAGGCAGTCGGGCGGCTTTACCCTTCCGGATTACCTGGGCGACCGCTACGACAGCCGGCCCCTGCGTGCCTGGAGCGCGGTCGTTGTGGCGGTGTCCAGCGTGATCTACCTGGTGGCCCAGTTGCGGGGCATGGCCTTCATTCTTGAGACATTGCTCGACATTCCGTTCCTTTGGGGCCTGGCCCTGGGGAGCATCATCTTCGTGGGCTACGTGGCCCTGGGCGGTCTGCTCGCGGTGGTGTGGACCAATATCGCCCAGTTTTTCTTCATGTGGGCCGGATTGCTGCTGATCGCCCCGGTGCTGCTTGAGGAAGTGGGCGGCTGGACCTCCGTGATGCAGCAGGTGGAACAGGCCGCTCCCGGCTGGACCAGCTTGCGCGGGGTGTCCTGGAGTTGGGGCTACCTCATTTCCTGGCAGGTTATCTGGATGCTGGCCTATTGCACGCGCCTGGAACTGATTACCAAAATGTACGCGGCGCGCGATTCATGGGTGGCGCGAGTGTCGCTGCCCTGGACCCTTCTGATCGTGCTGCTGTTTCTTGTATACGGAAACATGTACCTGGGAGCCGCGGCCCGAATCACCGTCTGGGAAGGTCTGGCCTCGCCCGATCAGGCCTACGTGGCCCTGGTGTCCAGTTACCTGGGGCCGGCGCTGGCGGCGTTCGCGCTTACCGGCATCGCTGCGGCCGCCATGTCCACCACCGACTCCCTGCTGTTGATGGCGGGCTCCGCGCTGGCCCATGATCTCATGCGCAAGTGCGTGGACGAACCGCGCGGCGTGAAGCGGAATGAGCGCAACTACGTATGGATTTCCAGGGCCGCCATCGTGGCCGTGGGGGCGCTGGCGTTTGTGTTGGCGATTCCCGACGTGGCCCTTATTCTGCGCATTGTGTCGTTCGCGGTGGCGATCATCGGGGCGGCGTTCTTTTTCCCTCTCATCGCGGGAATGGTGAGCCGGCGGGTCAGCGCCCAGGCCGCGCTCGCGTCTTCGCTAGGGGGCGTGCTGACCACCCTCGTGTGCATCGCAGGCACGCTATCAGGGCAGGGATGGGCTTTAGTGCTGCATCCCGGCATTCCCGGCCTGATCGTGTCGGGGGCGCTGATGGCGCTGGTCAACACTTTTACTTCGCCGGCGGTTGCAATCGGAGGCGTAGCGGCCGGTGCAGGAAAAGAGGCTTGAGTTTATGATTCTTGGACTGCCGATAGAGAGTGTTGTAGTGCAATTCGTGCTGCCGGCGATCGTGATCGCCGTAATGTTTGTGGCAAGCTACCGGCGAAAGAACCGCGCCAAGGGAGATACAAAATGAATTCACTTAAGCGAACAGCCGGCGCCTGCGTGGCGCTGCTTGCGCTTGCCTGGGGATGCGAAGCGCCGCAAGACGAGAGCGACGGACAAACTGAAATGCAGCCCGATCCGCGAGCCCAAATGTGGGCGCAATCGGTGGAACTGACGCCGGCCGGTCCCTGGCCGGAAGGCGATCAGCGCGGGATGGGCAACACCCAGGGCCCCGGAACCTGGATGCGTTGCGCCTATCACATGGGCAAGCCCGGCGCGAAGGTCTATGAGCTGTCGCATCCGCGCTCCATGTCCATGCCGCAATCCCCGTTCTCGCCGCCGCTTGAGTATGTTTACCGCCCGACCGCGGGTGTCCCTTACAGCGCGCACGCGTTCAACGGAGAACACCTTACCGGCGGGGAACCCGGAGCCCAGGGTACGCAAATGGACGCGCTGGGGCATTTCGCCTACCTGGCCGAGCCGTGGTTGGCAGAGGGTAATTTGCCGGAAGATAGCGCCAATACCGCCATGTATTTCGGCGGATACACCCAGGCCGACGTAAAGCCCTCGCCGGATTCTCCGCTGCTCAAGCTCGGCATGGAGCAGGCGCCGCCGCTGGTAACCAGCGCCGTGTTGCTGGACGCCCGCACACACTTGGGCGGCGGCGAACCCTTGCAACCCGGTCAGGTGATTACGGCGGCGGATATCGACGCGATGCTCGCGGTCCAGGGACTGGCGGAGCGCGGCATCCTGCCCGGCGACGTGCTGTACATCTATACCGGCTGGAGCGATAACTGGAACGACCCTTCGTACTACGCCATGGGGCCCGGACTGGGATACGACGCGGCCGAGATGCTCGGCGAGAAAAAGGTGGTGCTCGTAGCATTGGACAATCCGTTCACCGATCCGGCCAACGACGGGCAACTGATGGGCCAGGCCGGCCCGCCGGAGGGTACTCCGGAAGGCTTGCCGTTCGTGATTCACCATCACAACCTCACGCAATCCGGGGTACACAACATCCAGAACGCGAACCTCTCAGAGATGGCTGCCGACAAAGTGTGGGAGTCCTGCACCATCATCCTGCCGCTGCGTTCGGTGGGCGCGTCCGGATCGCCGGTTCGACCGATTGCTATTGGGTGAGCATCGGTCGCTGCGCGCAGCGCAGCGAGGCAAAGCATGTCTTTGCCAGATGTGCACGGGCTGACAAAGGAAGTCAGCCCTGGCCGTTATTCTTGCACGTTTGTGCGGCAGGGATGCCGACGTCACTTCCCGGGTGAGCATCCTTCGCGGCGTTATGCCGCATAAGCCGGAGATCGGGAGCAGGGAACTCCGATAATTTGTGGCAGCATCCATAATGCCGCCGTGAACATCGGCGAACTCACGCCCGCGCGGGAGCTTCTGCGCACCGTTTTCGGATACCCGGCCTTTCGGCCACCGCAGGACGACATAATCCGCGCGATTCTTCGCGGCGGCGATGCACTGGTGCTGATGCCCACCGGCGGGGGCAAGTCGCTGTGTTACCAGGTTCCGGCGATCCTGCGCCGGGGCGTGGGCGTAGTGATTTCGCCGCTCATTGCGCTCATGCAGGACCAGGTATCGGCTCTGCGGCAGCATGGCGTTGCGGCGGCCTTCCTTAACTCATCCGTAGCCTACGATGAACAAAGAAGAATCCACGCTGCGCTGCGGCGCGGGAAACTGGACCTCCTCTACCTGGCGCCCGAACGGCTGCTGCGGGAAGAAGCCGGTACTCTCTCGCTGCTGCGCGAAATCGATATTGCGCTGATTGCCATCGACGAAGCCCATTGCGTATCACAGTGGGGCCACGATTTTCGCCAGGACTACCTGGGGTTGGACGTATTAAAGGACTATTTCCCGGGTACGCCCCGCATGGCGCTTACCGCCACCGCGGACGAGACCACACGCAAGGAAATCGTTGCACGCCTCAAATTAACCAACGCGCAGCTTTTCATCAGCGGCTTCGACCGCCCCAATATCCGCTACACGGTGCGCATGAAAGGCGGACCCGGCGCCGACCTGCTTGCGTTCCTGCAAGATCGCCGCGGGCAGGCCGGAATCGTGTATTGCCTGTCGCGCCGCAAGGTTGACACAACGGCTGAAAAACTCAAGCAGGCGGGATTTGACGCCCGCCCGTATCATGCCGGTTTGAGCGCCGCCGACCGGCGTCAATGCCAAGCCCATTTTCAGCGCGCAGACGGCGCCATCGTGGTGGCCACCATTGCCTTCGGAATGGGGATCGACAAGCCGGACGTGCGTTTCGTGGTTCATTGCGACCTGCCCAAAAGCATCGAGGCCTACTACCAGGAGACCGGCCGCGCAGGCCGCGACGGCGAGCCGGCCGAAGCCTGGATGAGCTATGGCCTGCAGGACGTGGTAAGGCTGCGGCACATGGTGGACCAGTCGGATGCTGACGAAGACCACAAGCGCATTCAACGCGCGCGGCTCCAGTCCCTGGTTGCCTGGTGCGAAATCACCCAATGCCGACGTGCGGCCCTGCTGGCGTATTTCGGCGAGCACTATCCACAGTCATGCGGCAACTGCGACATTTGCCTTAATCCGCCGAACACCTTTGACGGAACGATAGTGGCCCAGAAGTTCCTGTCTTGCGCCTTACGGGCCCGGCAGCGCTTCGGCGCCGCCCACCTGATCGACGTGCTGCGCGGCAAGGAAACCGAAAAGGTTCTCCGGCACCGCCATCAGAACCTTTCCACCTACGGTATTGGGCAGGAATTCTCTGCACGCCAATGGCATGCCGTTGCCCGCCAGGTGGTGGCGCTGGGGTTGGCCCGCGTGGATGCCGATCGGCATGGCGCCCTGGTGCTTACACCGGAAGCAAGGCCGCTGTTGCGTGGCGAGAGGCTGCTCGAGCTCAGGGAAGAGGTTCACGCGCCCAGGAAGCCGAAGCGGGAGCCGAAGCCGCGCCCGGAGCCCTTCGAAATCCGCGCGGAAGATGAACCCCTGTGGCTGGCGCTGAAGCAGCGCCGCAAGGAACTGGCCGATGAAGCAGGAGTGCCACCGTACGTGGTCTTCCACGATGCGACCTTGAGGGAATTCGTGCGCGCCCGTCCGGACTCGCTTGCAGCCATGTTGGCTTTGCACGGCGTTGGGCAGGCCAAGTTGGAACGCTACGGCAGCGCGTTTCTTGAGGTCATCGCCGCCGTATCTTCTACAGAGGATAATCAGCTGCCCGGCAAACAGCCGTGGGAGGGATGACAACCACTTTTCTCATCAGGAAATCGTAAGGTTGGCCGTCCCGGACTGCGTTATGCTTGAGGGAAATATCCCCAGAGAGAACTGGAACATGGACCGATCGAACAGCGATTACGAAATGACGAGATTCAATGGCTGGTCTGAGCGCTTACCGGCAGCATGCGCGGGATTCCTGGTTGGGCTGGCAGCATTTGCGCTCCAGGCCGCACAGGCGGCGCCGGTCAAGACTGACTACACGCGTGCCGAATTGCTGGTCGAAACCGCAAGCGTGCAGCCCGGCGAGCCGTTTACCCTGGGATTGAGTCTCAGTCCGGACCCGGGCTGGCACACTTATTGGATCAACCCGGGTGATGCGGGCAAGCCGGCCAAACTTCGCTGGGATACTCCGGATGGGCTGGAGTTCGGTGATCTGAAGTTCCCGGCCCCGGGTTTCGTGCCCTTCATGTCGATGATGAGCTATGGCTACAATGAGTCAACTCTGCTGCTGGTCGATGTCTCCCAAACGCAACCTGTTTCCGGTGACCAGCTGCTGATCAAGGCCCGTGCTTCCTGGCTGGTCTGCGATGACCAGCTTTGTATTCCGGAGCGCGCGAACCTTGAACTGACAATTCCGATCAGCGCTGGAGGTGGGTCGGACTCCGGCGGCGAGGAGTGGCGGACCGCCGCGTTTTCGGAAGCGCGCGCGCTGATACCCCAGTCGGCGGATTGGCCGGCGGTCTTTTTCCAGAGCGGCGACAGCGTGGTCTTCAATATTTCCACGCCGCTTTCGCTGCAAGAGGCTTCGAACCTGTACCTGTTCCCCGAAGCGGCGGGAATGATTGACCACACGGCTGTCCAGCAGGTGGGCCTGTGGACCGACCGCGTTCGCGTAAGCGTCCCCACCGGGCCGCGGGTGGCGCGCTATGAAGAAACCGGCCTGGTGCTGTCCGTGGACATGGAGGGCGCCCCCCGGCAGTCATTCAGCCTCATTGCGCAACGCGCCGATGAGCCCGATGACGCCACAGCCGCAGCGCCTGCGGGCCTGCGCGCCACTCCGGGAGGGGGTAGTCATGCTGCCTCGGGCGGCGGAGAAGCCGGCCCTTCTGCCGGAACAGCCCAAAGCGGCGCCACGTCCGGACCGGGACTATGGCAAGCCATCGGCTTCGCGATTCTGGGCGGCCTGATTCTTAACCTGATGCCCTGTGTGCTGCCGATACTGAGCCTCAAGGCGCTGGGCGTGGCGCAGATGGCCGGCGAGAAGCCGGCGGCGGCCCGCAATTCCGGTTTGCAATACCTCGCCGGGGTGCTCGTGAGCTTCCTGGTTTTCGCAGCACTGATTATCGCTTTGCGCCAGGCCGGCGAGGTCGTCGGCTGGGCATTTCAGATGCAAAACCCCCTGATCGTCGCGATACTGGCGCTGGTCATGGTCGCCGTGGGTCTGAACCTGCTCGGGGTGTTTGAAATAAACCTCGGGGCCGGCGCGCTGGGCGGCAAGGCCACGCAGGGCAAGGCGGGCGAATTCTTTACCGGGGTACTGGCGGTGCTCGTGGCCACTCCCTGCACAGCGCCCTTTATGGCGCCGGCTTTGGGCTACGCGCTGCTTCAGCCCGCCACGGTGACGGTGGGTGTTTTCCTGGCACTGGGCCTTGGTTTTGCGCTTCCGTATTGCGTGATGGCCTTTCTACCCGGCGCCCATCGGCTACTGCCCCGCCCGGGCGCCTGGATGGTGAGTTTCCGCCAAGCGCTGGCCTTTCCCATGCTGGCTACGGCGCTCTGGCTGTATTGGGTGCTGGGCAATCAGGCCGGCATCAATGCCCTTACCCTGGCGCTGATCTCCGCCCTGGCGCTGGGCCTGGGGACATTCGGATGGCGCCGCGTAGGCGGCAAGAGTTATTCGCGCCCCTGGCGCACGGCCAGCGTGGCGGGTCTGCTCATCGTGCTGGTCAGCATTTGGGCGGTTCCGCGTGCTGCCGTGGAGCCGGGAAACACCGGCATGGACGCGGGCGAGATCGCTTATTCGCAGGCTGGGCTGGACCAGTTGCGCTCCGAGCAAGAGCCGGTGTTTGCTTACTTCACCGCCGACTGGTGCATCACCTGCAAGGTTAACGAGGGCGTGGCGCTCAAGAGCGATGCGGTCAAGTCATTCTTTTCCCGCGAGGGCATTCAAGTGATGGTGGGCGACTGGACCAACGAGGACCCGGCGATTACCGAGGTACTCCAGCGCCACGGACGCGCCGGTGTGCCGCTGTATCTCTATTTCAAGCCGGGCTCGGCGGAGGCCAAGGTCCTACCTCAGCTACTCACGCCCGATACGGTAATCAAAGCGATCGAAAACGCCTGATCCTGGAGGGCGCGATGCCCTCCCTCCCAGGAGGTCAGCTCTCGTCGTCGGACTTGCCCAGGCGCTCTTCCAGCGCTTCATCCAGCTTGTGGCCCCGCAGGTTCTTGGCCACGATCTCGCCGGAGGCCGCGTCAACCAGGAAATTGGCCGGAACGCCGGTTACGCCGTAGGCCACGGTGGCGGGGTGATCCAAGCCCATACCCGCGTTGATCCAGGGAAGTCCCTCTTCCTCGGAAGCTTCCACCCAGTCTTCCCGTTCATCGTCAACCGTGAATGAAAAGATTTCAAAGCCGTTGGGCCCGTAATCTTCATAGGCCTGCTTCATGTGCGGGATTTCCGTCCGGCAAGGGCCGCACCACGACGCCCAGAACTCCACGAGCACGATCTCCTTGCCTTCGCGTGCGCCCGAAATGCTGACCACTTCTCCATCCAGGGTCTCCGCCTCAAAGTCCTTGATCTCCGTGCCCACCGCAATCGCGGCTGCCTTGGCACGGTTGGCGGCGTATTGCTCTTCGGAAGCCAGCGTGCGAATGACCCATGGATCGTCCGGCATCATCTCCGCCAGTTTCCGGGTCGCCTCAGTGACCCAGGGCCCGCGCAGCCATGTGGATTGAATGGTGAGCTTGCGGGCAAGCGGATCGTCATGATTCAGGGCCACCTGGTTTCTTCCCTGGTTCTCAAGCCTGAGCGTCTCATTGAACAAGTCCCCGGACTTGTCTACACGCGCGCGCCGCTCATCCTCTGTTTCACCCTCCACGGCCTTGCTGGTCCGGTAATAGTTCTCCATCAGCTCAAGGTATTCCGGCGACCGCTTCCAGGAGTTCACCACGATGTCGTTGTAGTGGCCGCCTTCGATTATGAACTTGGCCCGGCTGTCCATTACAAGCTTGAGATCGCCGCGCTCCAGCACAAAGGATTGCCCTTTGACGGCGCCCATCCGCATGCCGTTCTTGCTGGTCGCGTTCAGCACGTAGAAATAGACGTTGCGGGGGCTGTGCACTGTCCCTTCAAGAAAAACCTTACCGTCGATGATCGGCGCCTCGGCCACAATGTTGAGGCCGTCCTTTACGCTGCGTATCGCATCGCCAGCGCCGGAAGCTGAAGAGGCGGCTGCCATGCTCGACCCCCCGGAAGACGAAGAGGTCATCGTCACGCTGGCTGACATAGTCACCGCGCTGCCTCCGGCGGCGGCGGCTTTCTTTGGCCCCGACACAAACACCACGAATTCGCCGTTGGCGTAGACCGCGGACAAATCGCCGGTGATCGTATAGCGGTTTCCCCCGGCCGCTTCCGTCTCGGCAGCAGCGCCGTTGGCGCTGAGCCCGAAAGCGATGGAAATAATTGAGGATAAGACGAAGCGGTAATTCATTGCGGTGTCCTGCAGACTTGCATTTTCCACCCATCTTAACCCCAACACCGCCGGTACGGCTTGAACGACGACCTCGACTGGTTCGTAAGTTCGATCTGGACCGATCCCAACGAAGATGGTGAGCAGAAGTTTACCGTGGGCAACCGGCTTTACCGCAACGAGACCTACGCCGGCACGCTCTGGCGCAACGATTTGTCGGGGAAAAACTACCTGCGGGTCAAACTCAACGGACGCCCGCCCGACACGGCTGCAGCCGGGGCGCGGATCACGCTAACCGTCAACGACGAAGATCAGCTGCGCGAAATCATGATCGGCAGCAATTTCACGTCGCAAAATCCCTTGACGCAGGTGTTTGGATTGGGCAGAAACACCGAGGCCAACATCATGGTGGAATGGCCGCACGGCCAGATCGGCACCATGGACAACGTTTCCGCCAACCAGCTCATCCCCTTCGAACACCTCGACAACTGAGTTCCTGGGAAGGAGGGCATCCTGCCCTCTGGAGGGCAGGATGCCCTCCTTCCTTTCTCTCTTTCCCTAAGGTTACATGCAGGTCTTGCGGTACCAGTCGTTCATGTCGTCGCCGGTAGTGAACCACACGCCTTCGTGTTTGGCCATGTAGCGGAACGCGCGCGCCAGGTGTTTGAACTTGTTCGGCTGGCCAACCCAGAAAGTATGCAGGCAAATCGGCATGCAGCGGGCGTTGGTCGCGCCCTCCTCGTACAGCACATCGAACTGATCGATGATCATGTCGCCGAAAGCTTCGGAGGAAACGCCAACGTTGCCGAATGCGGGAATATCGTTCAATTCCACGGTGTACGGCACCGCAATCAGGTTGTTTTTCGGCGTGTTGAACCGAAACGGGTGGTCGTCGGCCGTGTAGTCGCACAGATACTCTACGCGGAACTCCTCCAACAGGCGCGGCGTGTTGTCCGTGTGAGTAAGGAACGGGCTCAGCCAGCCCTTGGTGGGCCGCCCGATCACTTCCTCCATGGCGGTCAAGACCGATGACAGGATTTCCCGCTCGCGGTCCTCGTCGATGTTGCTGATGAAGTTGGCCGGCGCGTTGTTGACGCCGTGCCCGATCCAGGCCCAGTTGCGCGCCATGCCTTCTTCAAGGATCCGGGGATACTCACGGATGATTTCGGAATTCAGACACACCGTGCCGCGGGCGCCGCACTCGTCCATCAGATCCATCATTCGCCACAGCCCCACCCGGTTGCCATAGTCCCGCCAGCCGTAGTTCAGCGGATCCGGGTTGAATTGCTGGGTGCCCGGAACCAGCGCGGTGCCGGGAATATCGGCCGGGAAATGCTCAATGTTCAGATACGGCATAACGGCTACACGCGCCCCATCGGGCAGTTTGAACGGATCGCGGTCGATCAGCGGCACGTAGTCGTAGTGCCGGGTTTGGGTCAGGTTCGACATATTCGTCTCCTCGGTTGAAATTGGGGACTTGGGCGCAAGACAGCCGCTACAGGCCCTGCAGGTATTCCAGAGCTTCGGCCTTGGATACCACATCGCCGTACTTGGCGTGGATATCGAAGAGGTTGGCCTCGTGCGGCCCGTCATGGCGATCGCCAACGCATTCGCGCACCACGATCGGGCGGTAACCATGCTGAACGGCGTCCACCGCCGACGCGCGAATACAGCCGGAGGTTGTGCAGCCCAGGATGATCAGGGTGTCCGCGCCTTTAGCCGCCAGGATCGATGAAAGGCTGGTGCCGAAGAAGCAGCTTGCATAGTTCTTGGTCAGGACCGTTTCGCCGGGTGGCGGCGCTACTTCGTCGCAAAACTCCGCGTACAGATTGCCGGGCACCAGGTCCTTGAGTACCGGGGCCTTCAAGGTCCAGACACCGCCGTCCTCGAAGTTGGCGGGGTTGTACAGAACGCGGGTGTGAATTACCGGCACGCCTTTGGACCGGGCCGCTTCAACCACCTCGGGTACTTCCTTCAGACAGGCCACAACGCCAGGCGCATACAGCGCGGATCCTTCGGTTGTGTAGCCTTTGAGCAAATCGATAACGATGACCACCGGTGTTTTGCCGAAGCCGAGTCGGTTGTCCCACACGCCGGCGTAGTTTGTGTCAGCAGTGCTAGCCATGATTGATGTCCCCCTGGTTTACCTGCACTTAAGCTCGCGCCGCCCCCTGGGCGCCGAATCTACTGTGATCGCAGCGGGATTCGGCTGCCGCGGCAAAGCGGAATGTTAGCACTCCCTCGGGGTGTGCGATCCAGGGGCAATTTTCCAGGGTCGCAGGGTCGGCCGAACTCTGCATTATGGCCGTACCTTCAGGCTCTTTTTCAACGTTTTCCTGTATAATCGCCCAACTCGCGGTTGCGGGGTGGAGCAGTCAGGCAGCTCGTCGGGCTCATAACCCGAAGGTCACAGGTTCAAATCCTGTCCCCGCTACCAACTTTGGTTTTGCGAAATGGCCCCGCGAGGGGCTTTTTTGTGGCTTATGAATTTGATTTTGGACAGGTTGAACGGTTTGTTGGCGCCCTGCGTGGAGGCGTTGGGCTATGAGTTGGCGGACCTGGAACTGAGGCGGGAGAACCGCGGGCAGGTGTTGCGGCTGTACATTGATCGGGACTCCGGCATCGCCCTGGAAGACTGCGAGCGGGTGAGCGGCCAGGTCAGCGCCTTGCTTGACGTCGAGGACCCGATTCCCGGGCATTACAACCTGGAAATATCCTCGCCCGGCCTGGACCGGAAGCTCGCAAAGCCTGAACATTTCGATCGTTTTGCCGGCCGGAGTGTGCGGGTCACGATGGCCCGCGAGCAACATGGCCGGAGGAATTTTGGCGGAACACTGTTGGCTCGAAAGGGTGAGGTCGTGGTACTGGATGTAACCGATGGAACCGGGCAAATCGAACTCAACCTGGCGGACATCAAAGTCGCGCGCCTGACGCCCGACGTCCGAGTTGAGGGTTGATCGATGTTTGGTAGCAAAGAGATTCTTGAGGCCGTAGAGCTTCTTTCCAACGAGAAGGCCATCGCCAAGGACGTGGTTTTTTCTGCCGTGGAGGCCGGTCTCGCGGCGGCCCGCCGCCGGCTGCTGGCCGAGGACGTTGAAATTCGCGTAGCCATCGATCGGCACACCGGCGAGCAGGAGTATTTTCGCCAATGGGAGGTCATGGAGGACGACGCCGAGGAGATTGAGGCGCCTACGCGCCAACTGCGCTTGGCGGAAGCCCAGCGCATTGATCCGGAGGCGGTTCCCGGGGGAGTCGTGGAGCGGCCCATTGACGGGATGGACCTTGGACACATCGGCGCCTACACCGCCAAGCACGTCATCAACCAGAAGGTGCGCGAAGCGGAGCGCACCCTGATCCGCGAGCGCTATCAGAGCCGCATCGGCGAGTTGTTGAGCGGGGTGGTCAAGAGGGTGGACCGCAACGGTGTCTATGTAGACCTGGGAGGAGGAGTAGAGGGTTTTGTGCCCCGCGAACACATGATTCCCAGGGAGCCGATACGGCCCCAGGATCGCGTCAAGGGCTTGTTGTTCGAGGTAGCCACCGAAACCCGCGGGCCCCAGCTCAGGCTGACCCGTACCAGCCCGGAATTTCTTATGGCCCTGTTCAACGTGGAGGTACCGGAAGTCGGCCAGGGTCTGATCGAGATTCTCGGCGCCGCTCGCGATCCGGGCGCCAGGGCGAAGATCGCCGTGCGTTCCAGGGAGCCCAGGATCGACCCGGTTGGCGCTTGCGTTGGCATGCGGGGGTCACGGGTGCAGGCGGTCACCAACGAGATCGCGGGCGAACGAGTGGACATCATCCTTTGGGATGAGAACCCGGCGCAATTCGTGGTCAACGCCATGTCGCCGGCCGATGTCGTGCAGATCATGGTGGATGAAGACAACCGGCGCATGGATATCGCCGTTTCCGAGTCGATGGTTTCGCAGGCGATAGGGCGCGGGGGCCAGAACATACGGCTGGCCGGCCGCCTGACCGGTTGGGAACTCAACGCCATGACGCCGACCGAGATCGAGTCGAAGATTGAGCGGGAGAATCGCCAGCTGATCGAAATGTTTCGTGAGCAATTGTCGGTTGGTGAAGACGTGGCCCAGGTACTGGTGGACGAGGGAATTACCGACCTGGAAGGGATTGCCTACTCGCCGGTTGGGGAACTCTACGCGATTGAGGAATTCGACGAGCCGTTGGTCGATCAGCTGCGCGGACGCGCGCGAGACGTGCTGTTGATGAACGCCTTGAGCCGCGAGGAAGAAATGGAACAGGCCACGCCGGCCGATGATCTGTTTGAAGTGGATGGCATGACTCGCGCACTGGCCTACTCACTGGCCGGCCAGGGCGTATCTACCCGTGAGGACCTGGCGTGGGAGGAAGCCGACTACCTGGCCGAGCACATCGAGGAGCTTGGCGAGGAAGCCGCGGGCAAGCTCATCATGGCCGCACGGGCGCCGTGGTTTGCCGAGCAGGAGGGCGCGCAGGGTGAGCATGACTGACCTGACCGTAGCCAAACTGGCGGAGAACCTGAAGGTGCCTGTAGAGCACCTGATGGACCAACTTGAGCGCGCCGGGCACAGCTTTGACGACGCCAGTCAACCGGTACCCGATGTGGCCCGGGAGGAATTGCTGGCTTTCCTGAGAAATCGCCACGGCCATGCGGGCGGGACTTCCAAGGACTCGGCCATGCCGCGCGAAATAAGCATTACCCGCCGCGAGTCGGTGGAGGTGGTGCAGGTTGACCAGGGGCGCCGCCGGGCCGTTCAGGTTGATTTTCGGCGCAAGCGGAAGTTCGTAAACCGCGCCGCCCTGGAGCGCGAGGCCTTGGCGCAACGCGAGGAAGAGGAAGCGCGCCGACTGGAACAGGAAAGCCACACTGCCGAGGCAGCCGAGCAACAGGAACAAGAGCGCAAGCTTGCCGAACAGGAAGCGCGCGAGGAACTGGAACAGGCCGAGCGCCAAGAGGCGCTCAAGGCCGAAGAGGACGCCAAGCATCGCGCCGAACAGGAAGCCGAGCTGGAAAAGGCCAAGGAACAGGCGCGTCTTGAGCGGGAGGAGGTCCAGCGTAAGGCCGAAGAGCAACGCAGGGCGGAAGCCGCCCAGGCGGCTCGCGCGCGCGAGGAGGCGGCGCGCAAGCAGGCGAGAGCGCCGAAGGCGGTCCGATCCAGAAAGGCGCCGCCCAGAGAAGAACTGCATGTGGCGGCCAATGTTCGGCCGCGCCGTACCCGCCGTCGCAAGGCCGGCCGGCATGCAACGGCGAAGATGGAGAATGTCAACGCGTTTGTGCGGCCGGCAGCGCCGGTCGTGCGTACCGTTGAAGTGCCCGAATCGATCACCGTGTCAGAGCTGGCGCATCAGATGGCGGTGGGAGCGGAAAGGGTCATCGCCAAACTCATGCAGGAAGGCGTGATGGCCGGAATTAACGATGCACTGGACCAGACCACGGCCATGATCATTGTCGAGGCCATGGGCCACGATGTAGTCGCGCAGGCCGAGACCAACGAAGAGATGGCGCTGCTGGCGCGGGCCGTGGCAACGACCGGCGAGCTGGAGGGCCGCGACCCGGTGGTGACCATCATGGGACATGTCGATCACGGCAAGACCTCGCTTTTGGATCACCTGCGCAACAGCAGTGTTGCGGCTTCCGAAGCCGGCGGCATAACCCAGCATATCGGCGCTTACCGGGTACGCACCAAGGGCGGTGCGGTCACTTTCCTGGATACGCCCGGCCACGCGGCGTTCACCGCCATGCGGGCCCGTGGCGCCCGCTTGACGGACATAGTGATCCTGGTGATTGCCGCCGACGATGGCGTGAAGCCTCAGACCGAGGAAGCAATCAAACATGCCCAGGCCGCGGAGGTGCCCATTGTGGTCGCGATCAACAAGATTGATCTTGAGGACGCCGACCCCACCCAGGTGCGTAACCAGCTCAACGTGCTCGGCCTGGCGCCGGAAGAATATGGCGGCGATACGCAGGTCGCCGAAATATCCGCCCGTACCGGTCAGGGTGTCGATGACTTGCTCGAGAAAGTCCTTCTTCAGGCTGACATGCTTGAATTGCACGCGCGGCGCAAGGGCGGCGCCCGTGGAGTCGTTATTGAATCGACTATTGAAACCGGCCGGGGACCGGTAACCACCCTGCTGGTAACGGAAGGCCGCTTGCGCAAGGGTGACATCCTTCTGGCCGGGTCCGAATACGGGCGCGTGCAGTCGCTACGCAATGAGCGCAGCAAGCAGATTGACCATGCAACGCCGTCGGTGCCCGTAGTGGTTCAGGGACTGTCCGGAGCCCCGGAGGCGGGGCACGATGCGGTCGTTTTTCCGGCCGAGCGTTATGCCCGGGAGCTGGCTGAATTTCGCGCACGGGCCGTCCGCGAGCAGCAGTTGGCCCAGCGAACGGGACAGCCGGGATTCACCGGCGCGTTCCCGGACCAGGACGAAGTCAAGACCGTGCGCCTGCTGGTCAAGGCCGATGTACGCGGCAGTGTGGAAGCCCTGTCCGACGCGCTCAGGCGCCTGAGCCGCGAAGATGTGGAAGTGGAGCTGGTTTCCACCGGCGTGGGAGGCATCACCGAATCGGACATCAACCTGGCCGCCACCTCGGGGGCAGCAGTAATTGGATTCAACGTGCGCCTGGATCCCGGCGGGCAGCAGGCGCGCAAGGCCACCGGTGTGGAAGTGCGCTACTACAGCGTGATCTATGAAGTCCTGGATGACATGCAGGAGGTGGTCAGGGGCCACCTGTCGCCGGTGCTGCGTGAGGAGATTGTCGGCAACGCCGAGGTCCGGGAGGTGTTCCATTCGCCCAAGTTCGGCGACATCGCCGGCTGTCTGGTAACCGATGGCCTGGTGAAGCGCCACAACCCCATCCGCGTACTGCGCGACAGCGTGGTGATATTCGAAGGGGAACTGGAGTCCCTGCGCCGCTTCAAGGACGATGTCGAGCAGGTCCGCGCGGGAACCGAGTGCGGGATAGGAGTTCGCAACTACAAGGACGTTCGCGCCGGGGACATCATCGAATGCTTCGAGAGCGTGGAGGAGTCCAGAACCTGAACTCCCGGGAGTATTCGCCGCGGGTACCGCTGCGCTGACCCGCAGGGAACACGTTGGGAACGAGGGCATCCTGCCCTCGTCGAGGGCGGGGACGCCCTCGCTCCCGGCTCGTTCCCACGGGGCGTAGTCTCCATCCGGTATTCGCCTGACGTAAGGACTGCTGAACGTGCCCCGCGAATTTACACGTGCAGAGCGGCTGGCCTCGCGAGCCTTGCGCGTTCTTGCAACCATGCATCACTCGGAACTTCGCGATCCGCGGTTGCAGGGGGTCCGGTTTACCCACGTTACATTCTCCGGCGACCTCAGTGTCTGCCGCGTGTGGTATCTCCCCGGCACGGCCGCCGCCGAGGAAACCGCCGCCTCGCTGAAGGCCGCGCGCGGCTATATGGGCAAACGCTTGAGTGAGTCCTTTCGGCTGCGCAGGCAGCCGGAATTACGATTTGTGCCGGACGATAGCCAGATTCGGGGCGACGCTCTGACTGAACTGATCGAGGGCGCCGTGCGCAAGGATGAGCTTGCCCGAAAATGACGCCGGACCGGAACCGGCGTGAGATCACCGGACTGCTGCTGCTCGACAAGCCTGCCGGATTGACCTCCAACGCCGCGCTGCAGCGGGTCAAGCGCCTGTTTGCGGCCCGCAAGGCAGGCCACACGGGCAGCCTCGATCCCATCGCCACCGGCATGTTGCCGGTATGCCTGGGCGAAGCCACCAAGTTGTCGGGGTATCTGCTCAAGGCCGAAAAATTGTACCGGGTCACCGCCCGGATCGGGCGCAAGACCGACACTGGCGACACAACCGGGACGACGGTGCTTGAGACCGCCGACGCACAGCTGACCCGCTCGCGGCTTGAGGAGGTTCTCGGGCGCTTTAGCGGCGAAATCGAGCAGGTGCCTCCAATGTATTCGGCGCTCAAGCACAAGGGCCGGCGCCTCTACAAATTGGCGCGCGCGGGGCAGACTGTGGAGCGCGCTCCCCGGCGTGTTGTCATTCACCGCCTGGAGTTGGCTGAATACTCGCCTTCCGCCCCGGTTTTGACGGTAGAGTGCGGCAGCGGCGTGTATATCCGGACCCTGGTCGAAGATATTGCCGAGGCGGCCGGCTCGGTGGCCTGCGTAAGCGCTCTCAGGCGTCTTGGTGTTGCTCCTTTTGAAGCGTCCGGCATGGTGACCATGGAGCAGTTGGAGGCCGGCGCCGCACGCGGGCATTCGGCGCTCGATACGCTGCTGTTGCCGGCCGATGCCGCCGTGGGGGGATTGCCGGCAGTACAGCTTTCGTCCAGTGAGAGCTTTTACCTGCAGCGTGGCAATCCCGTCGCCGCCGCCCACGGTATACGCCCCGGTCCGGTTCGCTTATATGCGGGCACCGAAGGCTTCATCGGCATCGGTGTAGCTACCCTGGACGGTCAGGTTGCGCCTCGCCGCCTGCTCAAGCCCCAGGGGATTTCGCAGGATCGCTAGTGCGGATCCCGACGGTCAGGTTGCGCGGGAAATTTCTTCCAGGTTTTCCGCTGGAATCCATGTTGCACATGAAAGCAGAGTACAATACCGGGCTTTGATACGGTCTGAAGAATTACCGCATGCCACTTGACTCAAGTCAAATCAGTGCAACTGTGCAAGAGTATCAGCGCGGTTCGGCGGACACCGGGTCCGCCGAAGTACAGGTTGCGCTGCTATCGTCGCGCATTAACGCGTTGTCCGGCCATTTCCGTGCGCACAAGCAGGATCACCACTCACGCAGCGGTTTGCTGCGGATGGTTAATCGTCGCCGGCGGCTCCTCAAGTATTTGCGGGGCAAGGATCAGGAGCGCTATGCCAAGCTGATATCCCGCCTCGGCCTGCGTCGCTGAGCATTCGGGAAGCTGTGCCGTGAGTAGTCGGATTTGCCGACGCCGCTCCAGTCCGTAAATGCAGATTAATTTTCGCGGAACCTAAGATCAAATATTGAAGGATTTCCCAAAGGACTCCATTAGTGGAGTGAGATGATGCGCGCGTAAGGCGCGCCCCAAGAGCAATACAAGAGAGGTAGCTGTGTCTATCGTAAACAAAGAATTCCAGTATGGCAGTCACACGGTGACGCTGGAAACAGGAAAGATGGCGCGTCAGGCCAACGGCGCGGTGGTGGTGAGCATGTCGGAGACGGTGGTGCTCGTTACCGTTGTCGGAGCCAGGAAGGCCGACCCCAGTCGCGGCTTTTTGCCGCTGACAGTGAACTATCAGGAGAAGACCTACGCCGCGGGCCGCATCCCCGGAGGTTTTTTCCGCCGCGAAGGGCGCCCTACGGAAAAGGAGACGCTGACCTGCCGCTTGATTGACCGCCCTTTAAGGCCCATGTTTCCCAAGGGCTTCTTTCATGATGTTCAAGTCATTGCCACGGTGTTGTCCAACAACCAGGAGGTTGATCCGGACATTCCGTCCATGCTGGGTGCATTCGCGGCGATGGCTCTGTCCGGGCTGCCTTGCGCCGGGCCGATCGGCGCCGCCCGCGTGGCATGGATAGACGAAGAATATGTTGTCAATCCCACTGCCACGCAACTGGCTTCCTCCAAGCTGAACCTGGTGGTCGCCGGGACCGAGAGCGCGGTGCTGATGGTGGAATCCGAAGCGGACCTGTTGCCGGAAGAGATCATGCTCAACGCGGTGCTATTCGGGCACGAGCAAATGCAAACGGCGATTGAAGCCATCAAAGAACTCGCTGCCGAAGCCGGCAAGCCTGCCTGGGAATGGCAGGCCGCGCCTGCGAACGAGGATCTTGCGGCCGAGGTGGCCCGGATCGCAGAGCAGGATCTTGCAGAAGCCTACAGCATCACGGAGAAGGTCCAGCGAAATGACCGCCTGGGTAAGATTCGCTCGCGGGTGTCCGAGGAGCTGGCGCCGGACGCCGCCGCACCTGCTCAGCTGCAGGAGATTTCATCCGCGCTCAAGAACCTGGAGAAGAGCCTGGTGCGCCAGCGGGTGCTCTCGGGCGATCCGCGTATTGACGGGCGAGACAATTTCACGGTCCGTGGCCTGGACATCGAGGTCGGAGTGCTGCCGCGGACCCACGGATCAGCGCTGTTCACCCGCGGCGAGACCCAGGCCCTGGTGACCGCCACCCTGGGGACCGACCGTGACGCGCAGATCGTCGAGGCCCTGGATGGCACCACCCGCGACCGCTTCATGCTGCATTACAACTTCCCGCCGTATTCGGTGGGCGAGACCAGCTTCATGACCGGCCCCAAACGCCGCGAAATCGGTCATGGTCGGCTTGCCCGGCGCGGCATATCAGCGGTGCTTCCCGCAATGGACGAGTTCCCTTATGTGATCCGCCTGGTCTCGGAGATTACCGAGTCGAATGGTTCCAGCTCCATGGCCAGCGTGTGCGGCGCCAGCCTGGCGCTGATGGACGCCGGCGTGAAATTGAAGGCGCCGGTGGCCGGTATCGCCATGGGCCTTATAAAGGACGACGACCGTTACGCGGTCCTGACCGACATCCTGGGTGACGAAGATCACCTCGGCGACATGGACTTCAAGGTAGCCGGCGCCGAGGAGGGAATCAGCGCTCTGCAGATGGACATCAAGATCGACGGAATTACGCGCGACATCATGGCCGAGGCGCTGGAACAGGCTCGCGTTGCGCGGCTGCACATCCTAAGCGAGATGAACGAAGTGATTTCCGCGTCCCGCGAGGAGATGTCGGACTGGGCCCCCTCCATCTTCACCATGCAGATCGACCGTGAAAAGATCGGCGACGTGATCGGCAAGGGTGGCGCGGTGATCCGCTCCATCACCGAGGAAACCGGTGCGGAGATCAACATTGAGGACGACGGCACGGTGAAGATCGCCTCCGTTGACGGCGAGGCCGGGCGTGAAGCGCGCAGAAGAATCGAATTGATTACCGCGGACGTTGAAGTAGGCCAGGTGTACGACGGCAAGGTGGCCCGCCTGATGGACTTTGGCGCTTTCGTCACCATTGTTCCGGGCAAGGACGGCCTGGTGCACATTTCGCAGATATCCGACGAACGGGTGGATCAGGTCAGCGACCGGCTTGCGGAAGGCGATTCCGTGAGGGTCAAGGTCCTGGAGGTAGACCGCCAGGGGCGCATCCGGCTGAGCATGCGTAATCTTGACGGCGAAACAGAAGCTCCGCAAAAGAGCACGGGAAGCCGCAGCCGGGTTCAGGAGATTGAGGTCGGTTCGGTCTATGAAGGCACCGTTTCCAGCGTTATGGACTACGGCGCTTTCGTCACGGTGCTTCCGGGCACCGACGGCCTGGTGCATATTTCGCAAATGTCGGATCGGCGTATAGAACGCACCAGCGACGTGCTCAGCGTGGGCGACAGCGTTAACGTTCGGGTCATGGAAGTGGATGGTCGCGGGCGCATCCGGCTGACCATGCGCGGTCTTGAGGAAGAAGGCGAAGCTGCTGACGGCCCCGAACCTCGGCGTTCACGCCGCCGCCGCCGCGCCCAGGTCTGAATTACTCGGAAGTTCCGAGGGCATCTTGCCCTCGGAACTTCCAGTAGCGATTTTCCTGTCGAGGGCGGAGACGCCCTCGCTGCCGGCGACTAGCGGGTCGTCCGGTCGCGATATTGGCGCTCGGACATCTCGCGGTGTTGTTGCGCTTCCACCGATAGGGTGGCCACAGGCCGCGCCTGTAGCCTTTCCAGGCCGATTTCCTCGCCCGTCTCCTCGCAATAGCCGTAGCTGCCGTCCGTTATCCGCTCCAGCGCGGCGTTGATCTTCTTCAACAGCTTGCGTTCCCGGTCGCGGGTCCTGAGTTCCAGGCCGAATTCCGATTCCTGAGTGGCGCGGTCGCTCGGGTCGGGGAAATTACTTGCGTCATCGCGCATGTGGTGCACGGTGCGTTCCACTTCACCCATCAATTCCGCCTTCCACGCCAGAAGAATCTTTCGGAAGTGCTCCAATTGGGCGTCACTCATGTACTTCTCGCCCTTCTTCGGGCGATAAGGAGAAATGCCGTGTATGAGTTGTTCGTTCATGGTGCTGTGAGCGCGCGGAATTATAGCGTTATGCGGCCCCTTCGGTGCGTTCTTTTTCGAACTCGGTTGCCGGCTCGCAGTCCGGCGCGCGATGCTCCACGGTAACGGTCGTATACAGGCCTCCGCGAACATTGAATTGCGCAACCAGTCGCATGTAGCGGGGCTGCGTGGTCGTCACGAGTTCATCCAGAATCTCGTTGCTGACCGCCTCGTGAAACGCGCCGCGGTCGCGAAACGAATTGAGATACAGCTTCAGCGACTTCAACTCCACGCACAATCTGTCCGCTACGTAGTCGATCGTGAGCTCCGCGAAGTCCGGTTGACCGGTCACCGGGCAGAGGCAGGTGAACTCGGGTGCTCGCACGCTGATGGTATAATTGCGGCCCGTGCGCGGGTTGGGAAAAGTCTTCAGGATGGGCTTCATGGCAGGGCAATTTACACCAGTTACCCCGCCTTTGAGAACCACGGGCAATGCACCTTAAGCGAATTCGACTGGCCGGCTTCAAGTCCTTTCCGGACCCGGTCAATATCGAAGTTCCCGAACAGTCCCTGGCCGTGGTCGGGCCGAACGGTTGCGGAAAGTCCAACATTATTGACGCGGTTCGCTGGGTGCTGGGCGAAATTTCCGCTCGCCAGCTCCGCAGCGGCGCC
Source organism: Candidatus Foliamicus sp. (assembly GCA_965261845.1). Taxonomy (GTDB): domain Bacteria; phylum Pseudomonadota; class Gammaproteobacteria; order Steroidobacterales; family Foliamicaceae; genus Foliamicus. The sequence goes on from OZ253475.1 coordinate 445,818, forward strand.
ATGGCGGAAGTCATCTTCAACGGTTCCGCCCAAAGGACGGCCCTGGGCGCGGCTACCGTCGAGTTGCTGTTTGACAACACGGGGCCTGGCCCAAGCGCGAAGTTCGCCGACTACAGCGAGATCACGGTTCGGCGAACCGTGCGGCGCGACGGTATATCCGAGTACTTTCTGAACAATTCCCGCTGCCGCCGAAAGGACATCACACAGTTGTTCGCCGGAACCGGTCTCGGTATCGGCGGCTACGCAATTATTGAGCAGAGCACGATCAACCTGCTGGTGGAAGGTCGCTCCGACGATCTGCGCGCCTATCTCGAAGAAGCGGCAGGGGTTTCCGGGTACCGGCAGAGACGGCGCGAGACTACCCTGCGCATCGGTCGCACCCGCGACAACCTGGAGCGTCTGGCTGAACGGCGCGCGGAGCTGGACAGCAACTTGCGCAGGCTGCGGCGCCAGGCTTCGGCGGCCGGCCGCTACCGCAAGAATATGGGTGAGAAGCGGCGGGTAAGGGCGCAGCGCCTGGCGCTGGACATCCAGTCTCTGAACCGCTCGCTGGAAGGGATGCAGGTCGGGGCAAGGTCGCGGAAAACGCAGCTGGAGCGGGTCGAAGCGGAATACCGGGCGCTGGAGGCGCGCATGCTGGCGTCTCGCGAGCAGCAAACCGCCGCGCAGGCAGCGTTTGATGAGGCCAACCGGGCCTACTATGTCCTGCAGGCGGAGATCGCGGGCCTTGAGGAAACGGTGGAGGCCCAGCAATCGCTGGGCCGGGAGCGCGACGCCGAGCTGGAGCAGCTCGAACCCAGGCTCAGGGCCTTGTGCGACGAACTTCAGCTTGAGACCGCCGCGCGTGAGGAACGCAAGCAATCGCTGAGTGAACTGGAACCGAAGCTGGCGGCCGCTCGCGAGCAGGAACGACTCATGCGCGCACAGTCCGAAGAGGCAGTGGACCGGCAGTCGCGTTGGGAGGCGGACCGGCACGCGGCGGAGATGCGCTTACAGTCGCTGCGCCAACAGCGTGAACTATTGCTTCGGGAGCGGATGGCCGGTCTTGAATCGCTGCAGGACGCGGCCCGCCGGCGAAGCGGAGAGCAGGCCGTTGAATGGTTGCGAAGCCGCGGATTAGCCGATCGGCCTCGCCTGTCGCAGCAACTCAAGGTAACCCGGCGCTGGCGAACCGCCGTGGAACTGGTGCTGGGTGACTTCATCGAGGCCACCCGCGTAGATGGGCTGACCTCGCTGGCGGGCGAACAACAATGGGCGCCCGGTGTCTTGCTGGTGGAGGCGGGCGATTCCAAAGCCGCGCCCGGAACCCTGCTGGCCGAAGTGCGCGGAGCGGGGGCAATGGCTGAGCGGCTGGGCAGCGTTCGCACGGCGCCCGATGTCGCCGCGGCACTGGCCATGGTTGCGGAGCTGCCCGATGGCGGGTCCGTGATTACCCCGCAAGGAGTATGGCTTGGCCGCGGCTGGTTGCGAGTGGCCGGCGAGCGTGGAGAAGGGGCGCTTGAGCGCGAGGAGGAGATTGCTTCGCTGAAGGAAGTGTTGGCGGATACCGAGGGTTATGCCGCTCCCGCTCCACGGGAAGAGTCTGATGATTCGGAGCGCGCCAGCTTGCAGTCCCGTTTGGAGAAGCTGCGGCAGGATCTGGAGCAGGCCGCCGCCGAACAGGAGGCGGTAGCCCGGCGCAAGCCGGACGCCACCCAGGATATCCACTCGCTGCGCTCGCAGACCGGAGAGGCCCGCGAAGCCGCCCGCATCCTGGAGCGCCGGCAGGCCGAACTTGAGCCTCAACTTCTCGCGACAGCCCGCGCATGCCAACGGATCGCGGCGGACATCAGCAACATTGAACAACGCATTGAGCAGCTACGCAAGCTGCGTCAACAATCGGGGGAGGCGCTTGCTGCCGCTCGCATAAACCTGCGCACGTCGCTCAAACGCAAGCCCGAAGTCGACCAGGATCTGAACGAGGCCAGACGGGCTCGCGAGGAGGCCGACAGCAATCTGGCATCTGAGGAGTCCGGGCGCGCCGGAATTCAGCTGCGGCTTGCCGAGCGGCGCGAGCAATTGAACGAGGCGCGCGTCGAGCAAAGGGAACTGGAAGTGCGCCGCGACGGACTCAGCGAACAAATGGCGGACACCGGCCATGCACTTGCGGAGATTCTTGAGGACTTGCCCGAGAATCTGAGCACCGGGGAACTGGACCAGCAGCTTGAGAAAATCGAACGGCGGATCGAGCGAATCGGACCGGTAAACCTGGCGGCTGAGCAGGAGCTTGATGAACTCAAGGAACGCAAGCAGTACCTGGATTCACAGCACAACGATCTGACCGGCGCCCTGGAGACACTTGAGAACACCATGCGAAGGATCGATCGCGAGACCCGGTCGCGCCTCCAGGAAACCAGCGAAGCCGTAAGCAAGGGTTTCGACGTCAACTTTGCCCGCCTGTTCGGCGGCGGGCGCGCCGGCCTGGTCTTCGAGGGCGACGATGTACTGAGCGCCGACATTCGTTTCGTGGTGCATCCGCCCGGTAAACGTAACGTGAGGGTCAGCCAGCTCTCCGGCGGAGAGAAATCCCTTGCCGCCATTGCCTTCCTGGTGGCCGTGGTGCAGTTGAATCCGGCGCCTTTCTGCATGCTGGACGAAGTGGACGCCGCGCTGGATGACGTCAACGTGGCGAAGTTCTGCGAACTGATCACGGAAATGTCGCTCACCGTTCAATGCCTGGTGGTAACGCACAACAAGAGCACCATGCAGGCGGTGGACTACCTGCTGGGCGTAACCATGCAGGAGCCCGGCATATCCCGAATCGTCTCCGTGGACCTGGAAGAGGCGGTGCGTCTTGCCGCCGCCTGATTCGGCGTCGAAACCCCCTCCCGCAAGCAAGGAAGACAGGGCGAAGCGGCTGCGGGAACAAATCCAGCGGCACAACCGCCTGTACCACGAGTTGGATCAGCAGGAAATACCGGATTGGAAATATGACGCGCTGTACAGGGAATTGCGCGAATTGGAAGAAGCGCACCCCGAACTCGTAACGCCGGATTCACCCACCCAATCGGTAGGTTCGCGCCCCAGCGAGGCGTTCGCCCCTGTCAGGCACGGGGCGCCGATGCTGTCGCTGGAAAACGTCTTCAACCCCCAGGAGATGGAGGAATTCGACCACCGCCTTGCCGGTCTGCTGGATGAGGAGGCCGAGCGCGAGTATTCGGCCGAGCCCAAGCTGGACGGCGTGGCTCTGAGCCTGCTGTACGAGCAGGGCCGGCTGGTGCGCGCCGCCACCCGCGGCGACGGCCGGGTAGGCGAGGATGTAACCCACACCGCGCGAACCATTCGATCCATTCCCGTTCAACTTTCGGGCGCGGAGGTTCCTCGCCGGCTGGAGGTGCGGGGCGAGGTGTTCATGCGATTGAGCGCGTTTGAGGCCTACAACCGGAAAGCTGCCGTACAGGACGGCAAGATGCTGGTGAACCCGCGCAACGCGGCGGCCGGCGCGCTTCGCCAAAAGGACCCCGAACTTGCCGCTGAACGTTCCCTCGACTTCTTTGCGCATGGCGTGGGCCGTATCGATGAAGTGCCCGCCGCCTCGCGTCAATCGGAGTTGTTCCATGCGATGAGGTCCTGGGGCCTTGAGGTGTGTCCCGAGACCACGACTGTGATCGGCGCCGGTGGCTGCGCGAGCTACTACGAGCAAATCGCCGGGCGCCGCGCCGGATTCGACTACGCGCTCGACGGCGTGGTCTACAAGCTCGAACGCTTCGATCTTCGTGATCAGGCCGGAGCTTCATCGCACGCACCGCGCTGGGCGGTAGCGCAGAAGTTCCCAGCCGAAGAGAAGCGCACTACGGTGCGCGCTATTGAGTATCAGGTAGGGCGAACCGGCGCGCTCACGCCCGTAGCACGCCTCGAACCTGTGTTCGTGGGCGGCGCCACGGTCAGCAACGCCACGCTGCACAACTACGGCGAACTCCTGCGCAAGGACGTGCGGGTCGGCGATACCGTGGTCGTGCGTCGCGCCGGTGACGTGATTCCGGAGGTCGTGCGCTCGCTGCCCGAGCATCGAGCGGGCAATCCACCCATCCTGTCGCTGCCCGAACGCTGCCCGGAATGCCAATCGGAAGTGGCGCTGCCGGAGGACGAAGCCGTGGCCCGCTGCACCGGCGGGCTGATTTGCCCCGCGCAACGCCGCCAGGCGCTGATGCACTTCGCCTCCCGCGCGGCCATGGACATCGAGGGCCTGGGGGGAGTGCTGATCGGCCAACTGGTGGAAAAGGGTCTGGCGCAAAGTCCGCCCGACTTGTACGCGCTTACAGCCGAACAATTGAACGGTCTGGAGCGTATGGCCGAGAAGTCTTCCGCTAATCTGCTGGCCGCCATTGAACGCAGCAAGTCCACCACTCTGGAGCGGTTTTTGTTCGCCTTGGGAATCCGAGACGTAGGACAGGTAACGGCTCAGGCCCTGGCGCGGCATTTCGGTAGCCTGGACGCTCTGCGAGCGGCCGGCGAAGAGCAGCTTTGCGAGGTGCCCGACGTGGGCGAGATCGTGGCGCGTCGCCTGCGCGAGTTTTTTGAGCGCGAAGACAACCTGCATGTAATCAAAGCGCTGCAGGAGCAAGGCGTGACTTGGCCCGAAAGCGAAGCGGCCCCGGCCCCCTCGGCCGGGCCGTTGCGCGGCAAGACGCTGGTGCTGACCGGTGCTCTGGAGGACTTTACGAGAGACGCCGCGCGCGAGCGCATCCGCGCCGCCGGAGGCCGAGTAACCGCCACCGTGTCGAAAAAGACCAGCTATCTGGTAGCCGGCGCCAACCCGGGGGACAGCTTGGCCAAGGCGCAAGAACTTGGCGTAGAAGTGCTCAACGAAGCGCAGCTGCTGGCGCTAATGAACCAGTAATCGCAAAAAAAAGGACGATTCATTGAGTAGGTCTGCAAACGGATTCTGCCCGGCGCCACAGCTTGCATGGAACAACCTGGGAACGTGGGCTTCCAGCCCTCGACGAGGGCAGGATGCCCTCGTTCCATTGTTCCCTGCGCGTCAGCGCAGCGGCTCCTGCTGCGAAAACTCCTCGGTTCCTTCGTTGAGTATGGAGAGATACTGGTCATAGACGAACAGCCGGTTGCGGCGCTTTCCAGTCACTTCGCGTGCGATTCCATGGGTGACAAGTAGTTCCATGGCCGAGGCGGCAGTTCTGAAGGATAGCTCGGTAGAGCCGCACGCTGCGGAAATCGAGAGGATGGGCTGCGACTTGAGCGCTTCATGCATCCGTAGCGCCGATCCAGCCCTGCGACCGCCAGTTATTTGAATCCGATTTCTGTCATTCTGAAACATCCCCGAGAGGCGTTGGGCGGTCGAGACCGCTCCCTCGGCCGTTACCCGCACCCCTTCCAAAAAGAAGGCTATCCAGGCCTCCCAGTCACCTGTCCGGCGCACGTGATTCAACAGTTCGTAGTAGGTGCTGCGGTTCTGCTTCAAATACAGACTTAGATACAAGAGAGGCTGGCGCAGCACGCCCGCGTGACACAGTAGCAGCGTTATAAGCAGTCGCCCGACGCGCCCGTTGCCGTCAAGAAAGGGGTGGATGGTCTCGAATTGCACGTGCGAAAGTCCCGCCCGCAGCAGCCCGGGCAGCCCGTCTTTTTCGGCGTGAAGAAAACGTTCGAACGCAGTCATGCAATCGGGCACGGCGGTGTGTGGCGGCGGTACAAAGATGGCGTTTCCGGGCCGCGTTCCGCCGATCCAATTCTGTGAGCGGCGAAATTCGCCCGGAGTTTTTGCGTGTCCGCGCCCTGGCGACAACAGCACGCCATGGACCTCGCGGATCAGGCGATTGGATAGTGGAAAATCCTCTCGCAGGCGGCCCAGACCGTAATTGAGCGCCGCCACATAGTTTGAGACCTCACGCACGTCGTCAAGCGGAACCCCGGGAGCTTCATCCAGTTCAAACAAAAAGAGGTCCGACAGCGAGGACTGCGTCCCCTCAATTCGGGACGAAAGCACCGCCTCCTTGCGCACGTAGGCATACAGAAATAGCGCCTCGTCCGGCAGCAGCATTGCGATGCTGTCAAGGCGGCCCAGAGCCAGTAGCGCTGATTCCTGCACCTGTTGCAGCGAGCCGTCCAGAGCCAGAGCCGGCTTTGGCGGCAGCGGTGCTGGAACAAAGGCGCGAACCCGCTCACCGTCGACGGCAGTTATTTCATAGTGACCGGTTTCGCCGCGCTCCATGACGGATATTCTTTCCGTTTCCCAATAGCAAGAGCCGTTATTGTATATTCAGGAATAAATTACAATAATCGGGCTTGACCCAAGAATAGTGCCAAAGTCTAGCCCCATGGCAAATCATCCTTAATTAACCTTTTTCCAATAACAGAAATCGTTATTTAACTTTCGGCGCTAAATTAGAATAACACAGCCTTCGCATCGGATGCTACGGCGCGAATAGCGGCCGAAAAAGGTGCTGGCTTGGCTACTGCAATAAGGATCAATTCGCGCGACACTGGCCTTTGTGGACACATCATTCAAGCCTCAGCCCTGCTCTTCAATCAGTTCGGCGGGATGCGGATCACGATGACACCCATGGTGTCGCTTGGCTTGTTCAGGCGGAGGCCGGGAGGTCCCGGGGGAACCTCATGGCGCCGGAATTCGCCGCTGCCGCCCGTTCCGGGCGCTGGTTGCGGGCGCCACCCTTGCGCCGTGTCCGGCGCGAATGCTTGCCGGCCATTTCGGCCTTGTTCGGCTGCGCGGGCTTCCCGGCCATTTCGGCCTTGTTCGGGAGCGCGGGCGGCACACTGTCCCCTGCCACTGTCAGCCGGTTGCGGATCAGGCGTTCGATGGAGCTGAGATAGGCCCGCTCCGTGGGGTCGCAGAACGACAATGCAATTCCGCCGGCCCCGGCCCGCGCTGTGCGGCCGATGCGGTGGACGTAACTCTCCGGCTCGTTGGGCAAGTCAAAGTTGACGACATGGGTCACGCCCTCGACATCGATGCCGCGGGCCGCGATATCGGTTGCAACCAGGACGCGTACCTGGCCCTCGCGAAACCGTTTCAAGGCTCGCTGGCGGGTGCTTTGGGACTTGTTCCCGTGGATTACTGCAACGCTCACCCCGGCCTTGCCGAGCTTTTCCGTGATCCTGTTGGCGCGATGCTTGGTGCGAGAAAACACCAGGACCCGGGACAGTGCCGGTTTCTCCAGGATCCCGGTCAGCAAGGCCAGCTTCTCCCGCGCGCCGACGTGATAGACCTGCTGTTCAACGCGCGCGACCGGCGTGGCCCGTGGCGTTACTTCAACGGTCACCGGATTGGTCAGAATGTTGCGCGAAAGACGGGTAACCTCGGTGGGCATGGTGGCTGAGAACAGCAAGGATTGGCGGTCGGCGGGCAAGGCCCCGATTATTTTTCGGACGTCGCGCACGAAACCCATGTCGAGCATGCGGTCGGCTTCGTCCAGCACCAGCACTTCAACCGAGCCGAGTCTCACCCAGCCTTGGTCCATGAGGTCGAGCAGCCGGCCCGGGGTGGCGACCACGATGTCAACGCCGCGCCGCAGGGCGCTGACCTGGGGCTTCTGGCCGACACCGCCGAAGATCACCATTTGGCGTAAATGAAGGTATATGGCGTAGGCGCGGATTTCTTCACCGATCTGGATCGCGAGTTCGCGGGTGGGCGCAAGGATCAGGGCGCGTGGGAGCCGGCGATCTTTATTGCCGTGACCGCGCGATAGCCGGTCGAGAATGGGAAGTGCGAAGGCCGCCGTCTTGCCGGTGCCGGTCTGGGCGATACCCAGCAGGTCCTTGCCGGCCAGCAGTTCGGGAATGGCGCGTGCCTGGATCGGTGTCGGCTCGACGTGGTTTCGGGCGTCCAGCGCACGCTGTATGGGATCGGCCAGGTTGAGGCCTGAGAATTTGTTATTGGTCACGAGGATGTCCTTAATGCGCCAAACTGTGCGGCCGGAGTCCTTGGCACGGTTGTGATATGGCGGTTCTTTGTCCGGTTCCGGGCGCGGCCGGAACGGGGATGTTCGGTGGTTTTGCCCGGGACATGGCGCCGTTTCAAAGCGGCGCATCGCGCTATCGCGAGCCAATGTGTGAGCGTTGCATGGTACTCTGAATCAGCCCCTCAGGCAAATCAAGGGTTAGTGGGCCGTTGCGATCAAGTAGGCAAACTGTCAAACTTCGCACAGCTATAGAGAAAGCCCGACAGGGACATTTGCGGTGACGATTCTCCTTGGAGTGAACGTAGATCACGTGGCGACCTTGCGCCAGGCGCGCAACACTGTGTACCCCGATCCCGTGGAGGCCGCGCAGCAGGCTCTGGCGGCCGGCGCCGACTACATTACGGTGCACCTGCGGGAAGATCGCCGCCACATTCAGGACCGCGACGTAGAGCGTCTGGTGCGGATGCCGGGTGTTCGAGTAAACCTCGAAATGGCTGCTACCGAGGAGATGGTTGCGCTGGCTGAGCGCTGGCGGCCTGAGGATTGCTGCCTGGTCCCCGAACGGCGCCGGGAGTTGACGACCGAAGGCGGGCTGGACGTTCCTGGACAGGCAGGCGCGCTTGAAGATGTGTGCGCGCGCCTGGCGGCCGCTGGTGTGCGCGTGTCGCTGTTCGTGGACCCTGATGAGGCCCAGCTTGGGGCCGCCGCCGCAACCGGGGCGCCGGTGGTGGAGCTGCATACGGGCTCTTACGCCGATGTTGCGGGAGCCGCCGCGGCCGAGGAGTTGGCGCGCATCAAGCACGCTGCAGGAGTCGCCGCGGGCCTGGGGCTGGTGGTCAACGCCGGCCACGGACTCCACTACGAGAATACCGCCGCAGTCGCGGCAATTGAGCAGATTGCGGAACTCAATATTGGTCATGCTATCGTTGCCCAAGCAGTATTTGATGGGTTTTTCGGGGCCGTGCGGCGAATGAAGAGGCTGATGACGGCGGCTCGCGGGGGCTAGAGGGGCAATGATCTACGGCATAGGAACGGACCTGCTGCGAATTGACAGGGTGGCCCGTGTGTACCGGCGCTTTGGCGATCGGTTTGCGCGCCGCGTATTGATGGATTCCGAGCAACGGGACTTCCTCGACGCCAGGAATCCGGTGCGCTTTCTCGCTATGCGTTTCGCGGCCAAAGAGGCGATTGTGAAGGCGCTGGGCACGGGTTTCCGCCATGGCATGTGGGTCCGCGATTCCGGAGTCCGGCACGACGAGCGAGGCCGTCCGGAAATTATTTTTTCGCCACGCGGCAAAGCAGCGTGCGCGTCTGCCGGAATATCCGCTGGCCACTTGAGTCTGACTGATGAAGCCGGCCTGGTTGTGGCAACGGCGATACTTGTTACTGGAAGTGGGGAAGCAAGCGATGAGTGCGCAACTGATTTTCGACATTGAGACGGTACCGGATCCGGAATTAGGGCGAGCGCTATACGGACTCGACGACCTGGACGACGGCGAGGTGATGCGCGCTATGCAGCATCACTATCAGCAGCGCACCGGCCTGGAGTTTCTTCCGCCCATACAGCACAAAGTGGTGGCAATTGGGGTGGTGCTTCGGAATGATGAGGGCGTGCGGCCGCTGGTGCTGGGAGACGAAGACGCCAAGGAATCGGAACTGATCATGCGGTTTTTTCGCGGCCTTGGACACTATGTGCCCGACCTGGTTACCTGGAATGGGGCGGCGTTCGACCTGCCGGTTCTGAACTTTCGCGCGCTTCGCTACGAGGTGCAGGCAAAGACCTATTGGGAAACCGGCATTAAGGATCGTGCCTTTCGCTTCAACAACTATCTGTCGCGTTTCCATTGGCGCCATACGGACCTGATGGATGCGCTATCCGGTTTTCAGGGCCGTGGACGTCCCAGCTTGCGCGAAGCATGTGCCTTGCTTGGCTTGCCCGGTAAGAACCTGATGGATGGATCATCCGTAATGGAGGCTTACCTGGACGGGAAGATCGGCGACATTCGCCGCTATTGTCTGGAGGATGCGCTGAATACTTACCTGGTGTTCCTGCATTTTCAATACCTGCGCGGCAACCTGACGCAAGACAATCTGGACGAGGAGTACGGACTGCTGATCGACGTGCTGAAAGCCAGTAGCGAGGATCATTTAAAGGCCTTTGCCGGCAAGTTGGAGGCGGAATCGGCCGAGCCGGAAGAAGATTCCTCCAGGCAGCGGGCCGCCAAGGAAGCCGGGGTGCCGGACGCTTCAAAGGAGCAGAGTTCCGAACAGGAAACATCGGCCCCGGACCCTTCGCCGGGGGAGGTTGTCCAGGAAGAGCAAGCGGCATAAAAGCCGGCGGCATTGGGTTTCGGGGAATGCCATGCAGACTTCGGTTGTTCAATCGGGTGTCCGGCGCGTCCTTGCGTTGACCCGGCGTCCAGGACGGCGGGCGCCGGCTGCTTCAACCCGAAGAACGATTCATCGCCTTTGATCAATGCCTGGCGAAGTGCTCATCGACATTGCCCGGCAAACCCTGAAGCTTCTTGACGGAGGCAGGGTACGGCAGGAATGGACGGTTTCCACTTCCCGCTACGGTCCTGGCGAGTTGGTCGACAGCATGGGCACGCCGCGCGGCTTGCACCGCATCCGGGCTTGCATTGGTGCAGGGCAGCCGCCGGGAGCCGTCTTCGTTGGCCGCAGACCAACCGGGGAAATCTACTCAGAAGACCTGGCCCGCCAACATCCCGGGCGCGACTGGATACTGAGCCGTATTCTGTGGCTATGCGGCGAGCAGCCCGGACTTAACCGGCACGGAAAGGTCGACAGCATGCGCCGTTACATCTACATCCACGGAGCACCGGATTCGGAACCGATGGGAGTGCCGCGCTCGCACGGCTGCGTGCGCATGCGCAACGCCCATGCGATCGAGCTGTTCGACCAGGTGGGTCCCGGCTGCCGGGTGGATATACGGCCCTGAGCGAAGCCCCCGTGGGACCGCTGATGATCGATCTCAAGGGCGACGCCCTGTCTCCCGATGAGGAAGAGCAGTTGCGTCATCCCGCCATCGGCGGCGTCATTTTGTTTACCCGAAACTACCGATCGCCAAGCCAGACTCGGCGCCTGGTTGCCGCTATTCGTGCCGCGGCGGGCCGCCGTTTGCTTATCGCTATCGATCAGGAAGGAGGTCGCGTGCAACGCATGCGTTCGGGCTTTTCGTCCCTGGCTCCGGCCCGGATTCTGGGTGAGATTCACGATCGTAACTCCCAGCGCGCGCAGGAGTTGGCCTTTGCACGGGGCCGGCTTGTGGCGCTGGAATTGGGAGCGGTGGAAATCGACTTCAGCTTTGCGCCGGTATTGGACCTGGACTACGGCAGGAGCGCGGTAATCGGTGACCGCGCCCTGCACCGCGATGCGGAAGTTGTGGCGAACCTGGCGCTTGCGTTTCTTCAAGGCGCCCGCGCCGCCGGGATGCCCTGCGTGGCCAAGCATTTTCCGGGTCATGGCTGGGTGGCGGCGGATTCCCATCACGAGACGCCGGTGGATGAACGGGACTATGCGGCGCTGCTCGTCGATCTCGCGCCGTTCAATCGGTTGATCGAGGCGGGTGTGGGCGCGATCATGACCGCCCATGTGCAATACCCCGCCGTGGATGCCAGCGCGCCTTGCTATTCCGACCGATGGATGCGCCGGGAGCTGCGTGAACGCCTGGGTTTTTCCGGCGTGATCTTTGCCGACGACCTTTCCATGCACGGCGCCCAGGAGGCTGGCGGGCTTGCCGAACGTGTGGCGGTTTCGCTGGAGGCCGGTTGCGACATGCTGCCGATTTGCAATGACCCTCAAGGGGTGCGGGAGCTCTTGGCAGGCTGGACTCGCAAGGCCAACGCGGAGTCGGCGGGCCGGCTCGCGAAGCTGCTGCGCAGGCGTTAGGCAATGCCTGGCTCCATTTGCAGGGGCCGGATGCCCCTTACTCCGCAAGTTGTGAAAGACTGATGCCGGTTGAGGGGCTGGCTGTTATTTCGGGGACTGCTCCCGAGGCCTTGGGTTGCGGCCCGCCTGAAGGCTTGGCTGCAGTGGGGACGCAGCCTTATGGATCGCCGTCCGCGCAGGTGGAGATTCGCCGATTGCATGGAACCAGGGTCTTATTCCTGGCCAGGCATGGGGCCGACTACGCTTTGGCGCCGCATCGAATCAACTACCGGGCAAACCTGCATGCGTTGGCCGGTGCGGGGACCCGATGCATCCTCGCCGTGCATACCGTGGGCGGCATTGCGCCCGATGCCGTCCCGGGGATCGTAGCCATCCCCCATGACCTGATCGACTACACGCACTCGCGCTCAACCAGCTTCGCAAAGGAGGGCGCAGGCAGGAGTGCTTTCGTCGAATTCGCCGTTCCGTTGGATCCCGAAATGCGGGACAGCCTGGTGGCGATTGCCGATGATACGCGGTGCCTCATCCAGGGGGTATACGGAGTAATGCAAGGTCCGCGTTTGGAAACCGCCGCGGAAATCGACCGGCTTGAGCGCGATGGTTGCACCTTGGTCGGAATGACTCTGATGCCGGAAGCCGTGCTTGCGCGCGAACTCGGCATCCCTTATGTCTCGCTCTCGCTGGTGACGAACTACGCCGCCGGCCGGCAAGCGGCGGGCGAGACCGCCGGCATTCTCGCCCAGCACCAAGCCTGGCTGGAAACGGCGCTGAAAGGCGCCCGCCAACTAATCTATCGCTGGCTTTCCGGCTGAGGACGATAGCGAAACATCCTCATGATCACGCCGAAGCGAGGATGATCGAAGTAGTGAACCTCGCCCAGTTGCAGACGCCGTCGCTCGGTCAGGCGATATTCGCCCCTAGCGTCTTCATCCGCCGGCATACGGACGTCGAGTGTGACAAGAACGAATCTATCCTCCTCCAGCGTAACCAGTCCACTGAAGGGCAGGGTGTCAGCAACCAGGGTTGAAAGCCGTAACGGGATGGCCTCGCCGGTCCAATCGGCTGGCATGGCCCAGGCGAAATGGGCCAGCGGGCGGTATTCGGCGCTGCGGCGCATTGCGGTCCAAATCCCGTCCAGCGCGTATTGGGCGCGGGTAAGCGCCACTACCCCTGCTGGCATCGGCGGCGTCACAGGTCCTGCATCCGGCAGCCGAATCGGCGCGGGATAAGTTTGCACGGGAGGCAGCTCAAGCGGAGTCACCAGAATGTCCTCCGTGCTGGCTTCGGGATCCAGTTGGGTGAACACCACCATCTCCAGGGAAATTCTGAAGTTGTTTTCCTGCGCAATCGCCGGATGCGGCATCAGCGTTACCCACATCAGGACCGACAGCAAGGCCAGACGGGCCAACCCCGGCCTTAGGTCCGCGCAGCGCGTGCGACGAGAGGTCATGAAGCTAGTGCCGTGTCACGCTCATATTGTCGCATCAGCGTGTCTCCCCTGGTTCGTGGCAAGGCGCGTCCCGCCGGGAATGGCGCCTCCCATTGCCCAGGGGCGCAACGCGGCCACGGGCCAGGGGAGACGCGCCCTTCGGGAGCGGGCGTAGCGCGCCCCCGCGGCGTTGCAGCCGTTCGCAATACAGCGAAGTATTCCGTGCCGGCTGCGCCTTGCAGGGACACGCTACGCCCGCTCTGATGCGACAATATGAGCGTGACACGGCACTAGTGTACGGTGCGGGATTGCCCGGCCTGCTCCAGGCTGGTAAGAAGGCGCTCGACGTAGCGGAAGCGCTGCTCCGGTTCGGCCAGGTTCGCGCGGAACCTGAACTCGCCATGGGGACGCAGGGTGAACTCATCCGGTTGTTGCTGGGCCATCGCAACCAGGCGCAAAGGATCTATCGGTGTGTCGTTGTGAAACTCCGCTTCACCCCCGTGGGCTGCCGCTTGCAGCATCTGTATTCGCAACTCCCGCATACGTTGCTGGATGCGTGCCTGGCGGAACAGGTTGCGGGCCGGGTCCGGGATCGGGCCGAACCGATCCACCAACTCCACCAGAAGCGCGTTCAGCTCTGAGGAATCGGCAGCCGACGCAATCCGCTTGTACCAACTCAGGCGCTGGTTGACATCCGGCATGTAGTCCTCCGGCAGCAGCGCGCCGAGGTTAAGCTCCAGGTCGGCGCGCGGATGGGCCGGCGCAACCGGACGGCCGCTGGCGTGGCCGCGCAGGTCCTCGACCGCCCGGTTGAGCATCTCGTTGTAGAGACTGAAGCCGATCTGCTGAATCTGGCCGGATTGCTCCTCGCCCAGCAGTTCTCCGGCGCCGCGGATTTCCAGGTCGTGGGTGGCAAGCAAAAAGCCGGCGCCCAGTTCACCGGCCGCCTGTATGGCCTCCAGCCGCTTGTGTGCGTCGGCGGTCATTTCCTTCTCGTGCGGGCGGATCAGGTAGGCGAAGGCCTGGTGATGCGAGCGTCCGACCCGGCCCCGCAACTGGTGCAATTGAGCCAGGCCCAGCCGGTCAGCACGGTTGATCAGCATCGTGTTGGCGTGCGGCACATCCAGGCCGCTCTCGATTATGGTGGTGCATACCAGCACGTCGAAGCGGCGGTGATAGAAGTCGCTCATGACCCGTTGCAGTTCGGCGTCGACCAGCTGGCCGTGCGCCACTTCAAGCCTCACTTCTCCCAGCAGGTTTTTCACTTCGCGGGCGACTCGGTCAATGTCCTGGACCCGATTGTGGACGAAAAATACCGCTCCGCCGCGGCGCAGTTCGCGCCCGCAGGCCTCACGGATCAGGCTGTTGCGCCACGGCGTTACAAAGGTCTTTACCGCCATGCGCGCGGGTGGCGGCGTGGTGATCAGCGAGAGGTCTCGCAGGCCGCCCAGCGACATGTTCAGCGTACGCGGTATCGGGGTTGCGGTGAGGGTAAGAACGTGCAGGTCGGCCCGCAACGCCTTGATGCGTTCCTTTTGGCGCACACCGAAGCGATGTTCCTCATCGATTACAAGCAGCCCCAGGCGCTTGAAACGAACGCCTGGGCTCAGAAGGCCGTGCGAGCCCACAACTATGTCGGCGCGTCCATCCCTGATGAACTCTCGCACCTGTTCGTTCTTGCGGCCTCTGCCGAATCGGGTAAGCGAATCAACTCGAACCGGCCAATCCGCGAATCGGTCGCTGAATACCTGATGGAGCTGCTGCGCCAACAGGGTAGTAGGCGCCAGCACCGCCACCTGAAAGCCCTGCATTACGGCCGCAAACGCTGCGCGTAGCGCCACTTCAGTCTTGCCGAAACCCACGTCTCCGCAGATGAGCCGGTCCATCGGCCTTCCGGCTGCCAGGTCGTCCAGGACCTGTTCGACGGCGCGTTCCTGGTCGTGCGTGAGCCGGTACGGAAAGCGCGCCGCAAAAGTGCTCATTTCCGAGAGCGCCGCGCTCATGGCGGGCATTTGGCGAGCGGCCCGCTGTGCCTGCAGGTCGAGCAGTTCCGCTGCCACGTCCCGCAGTTGCTCCTCGGCCCTTCGCTTGATGCGCGCCCAGGCATCCGAACCGAGGCGGTGCAGCGGCGCGTTCTCGGGATTGCCGCCGGTATAGCGGGTGATGAGCTGCATGTCCGACACCGGAACGTAGAGACGATCGTCGCCGGCGTAGCGCACCCGCATGAATTCGGCGGGCGCGCCGCCCACGTTCATGTGCTGCAGGCCTTCGTAGCGGCCGATGCCGTGATCTTCGTGGACTACCGGCGCGCCGGGGGTCAGGTCGGCCAGACTTTGCAGGATGGCCTCGGGGTCCGGCTGCCCCCGGCGCCGCCGGCGGGTCAGCGGGCGTTGTCTGCCGAACAGTTCACGCTCGGTCAGGATGACCAGGTCATCCCCAAGGGTGATGCCGCAATTGAGCGGGCTTTCGGTGAGGCATAAAGGGGCCCTTGACGACAGAAACTCCGTCCAGGACGCAACTTCCAGCGCCTTCAGGCGCCGGGCGCCGATCAGTTCGCGGATTAGCTCACGCTGTCCGGCGGTTTCCGCGTTCAGCAGGATCCGTCGGGAGGGTGTGTTGGAGAAGGCCTCAAGGGAGGTGTGGTCGTCGGCGCGGGCCAGGGGCACCATGGGTGCGGGGCCGGCGTTGACGGAAAATGCATTGGCCTTCCGAGCGACATCGGGCAGGGGATCAGCCAGGCATTCAACGCAGCGCAAGCTTGCCATGGCTGCCTGATGCACCTTCGGCGGCGCAAACAATTCCTCGGGCGGCAGACAGGGCTGCTCCGGGTCGCCATCCCGCTCCCTGTAACGATCCGCCGCCGTCTCCCATTCGCTGTCCATGGCCGCTGCGCTGCCGGGAAGAAGTATCACGGCGGCGTCGGCGGGCAAGTAGTCCCAAACGGTCTCGGTGTGCTCGAAGAACAGTGGCAGGTAATTCTCCGCGCCTTGCGGCGCCATTCCCTCACCCAGCTTGCGAAACACCTCTGCGCGGGCAGGATTGGTGGGAAACCGCTGCCGAAAACGTTCCCGGAATGCGTCCACGCTGCCCGAATCCAGCGGCAACTCGCGCGCCGGGAGTAGCTTGAATGAGTCCAGCGTCCGGATGCTGCGCTGCGAGGCGGGGTTGAACAGGCGGATCGATTCCACTTCAAGGTCGAAGAATTCGATCCGCACCGGCGCCGCGGCGCCGCTGGGATATAGATCGACCAAGGCGCCGCGCACCGCGTATTCGCCCGGTTCATTGACCAGCGGCGCGCGCACATAGGCGGCCTCTTCCAGCCGCCGCCTCAAGGCTTCCGGATCCAGTTGCTGGCCCACGCGGCAGGAAAAACCGAGCCACTGGCGGAATTGCGAGCGTGGCGGCAGACGCTCCAGAAGCGTCGGGGCGGCCACGAACAAGGTCTCCGGCATCCGCGATGCCTCGGGTTCCAGCAACCGGGTGAGCGTCTCCAGCCGCCGCGAGGTGATCTCCGGATGCGGACTGAACAGATCATAGGGCAGTGTTTCGCGGTCGGGAAGCAGTGCCATGCCGTCCCCGTTCCCGTTCCCGCCCAGCCATGCCACCTGCTGCATGAATTGCTCCGCCCGGCCCGGGTCGGGCGTGATGACTACAACGCAGGATGAAGGCCGAGAGGCGCTCAGTTCCGCGCATAGCAAGGGCGCCGCACCTGCGGTTACGCTGTGCAGTCGTAGAGGAGAACCGGGCCGTTGGGGCCAACGGGTCCGGAGGACCTGTGGCAGCGGAGCAGGTCTGATCCGTTCATCGCGCATATGGCGCGCATTATGAAGCCGAATGCCGGCGAGTTCGTGGGACAATGGCTTGATGCTTCGGCCCCTGTCGCTTGCCATCGCCTGGCGCTACCTGCGCGCGCCCACCCGCAACCGGTTTATTTCCTTCATCGGTCTGGCTTCGGTAGGTGGTATTGCCCTCGGCGTGGCCGCATTGATCGTTGTGATCGCGGTCATGGATGGTTTCGAGGCCGAGTTGCGCGAGCGCTTGCTCAGGTTTGACGCGCAAGTGAATCTCATTGCCGAGGATGGCATTGATAACTGGCGTGAAATAGCCGAAGAGGTGGCGAGAGTTCCCGGGGTCAGCACGGTAGCGCCGGTAGCTCAGGTGGAAGCACTGTTGTCCTCAAGGGGGAGGTTTGCGGTTGTTGAGCTGCGTGGAATCGCCGCCGATCCGAAGTTGCAATCAGCGCAATATGGTGAAAGAGCGGTAGCGGGATCCTTCAACGACCTGCATGGCCGTGAAGGCGGCCTGGCTCTCGGAGAATACCTGGCCTGGGAGCTGGGCGTTCGTGTGGGCGATACTGTTCGGGTGTTGGTCCCTCAACCCGGAGGCGCCACTCCGCACTTGCGCGACCTTCGGGTTCGGGTGAAATTCGCGGCGGGAATATCCAGTGCCGACGAGAGCCTGGCGATAGCAAGCCTGGAAACCGTGTCGGACCTGGCAGGCCTGGGCGGCCGCGCCAGCGCACTGGAGGTCTGGGGGAATGATCCCTATGCCACGCCTGAGGCCGTGAAGACCTGGGCGTCCAGCGCCGAGACAGCGCAGAGGCACGGCCTTACGCCGCGTTCATGGATGGAAGAGCAGGAGGCGCTGTTTCGTACCGTGCAGTTGGAGCGCCTGGCCATGGCGGTGCTGTTGTCCACCATCATTGCGGTTGCCGTGTTCAACGTCCTCGCTACGCTGGTGATGTCGGTCAATGAGCGGCGCAGCGAAATCGCGATACTGGCTACGCTGGGAGCAACTACTGCGACCATCATGGCGGTGTTTTCGTTGCAGGGTCTGCTGGCGGGGATCGTCGGTGTGGTTGTGGGCGGGGCCCTGGGCGTCTGGTTGGCGCGCAACGTCGATACGGCGATGATGACCCTCGAGAATCTCTTCGAATTCGACTTCCTGCCGGCAGAGACCCACTATCTGACCGGGGTTCCTTCCGAGCTGTCTGTCAGCCTGGTGCTTTCGGTGGCCGGCCTGGGCTTGCTGCTGTCGGCTCTTGCCAGTTGGTATCCGGCCCGGCGCGCGGCGCGAGTCGATCCGGCCAGTGTGTTGCGCTACGAGTAGCCATGCGCTTTTTCGAATTAAGGATGGCTATGGCGCAGCTTCGCGCCAGCCGGCAAGCCGGGTTTGTTTCGCTGGTCTCGATGCTGTCCATTCTGGGTGTGGCGGTGGCCGTGGCGCTGTTGATTGTGGTGCTGTCGGTGATGAACGGCTTTGACCAGGTGGTGCGCGAACGGATACTCAATGTCCTGGCGCATGGCAGCCTTCACGGTCCAACAGGGCAGTTGGCCGGGTGGCGCGAACTCCGTGGTTCCGCGCTGGCGCATCCGGACGTTGAGGCAGCGGCGCCGTATATCGAGGGCCACGGCGTACTGACAGTTCCGGATGCGGTGGCGGGCGTTCAATTGCTCGGGTTCGAACCCGCTGAGCCGGCCTTCCAGGCGCTCGGCGGCCTCACGGGTGAAGACGCACTGGCGACGCTTGGCGCCGGTTCATGGAGTGTTGTGCTCGGCAGCGAGTTGGCAGCGCGCCTTGGCGTGAATGCCGGCGACGATGTGCTGTTGCTGATGGTGAGAAGTTTGAGCACGCCTGCCGGCCGCGCTCCCCGTACAAGGAATCTTCGTGTAGCAGGAGTGTTTCACGCAGGAATGAGTGATTTTGACCGCTCTTTGGCCTGGGTGCATTACGAAGACGCGCGGCGTCTTTTCGGTTTGGGCGAGGATGCCAGCGGTCTGCGCATCATGCTGCACGATCCGCAGCGGGTAGAAATCGTATTACCGGAAATAGCGGGTGACAGGGCAGCAGAATTGTTCGGGCGCTATTGGACCGGGGAACACGCCAACTTTTTCTATTCCATTGCCATGACCAAGCGGGTGACGATTATCATTCTCACCCTTCTGGCGGCTATTGCCGCCTTCAACATCGTGTCCAGCCTGGTAATGATCGTGCGCGAGAAGACCCCTGAAATCGGTATCCTTCGGACCCTCGGGGCCACACCCGGATCGGTTTTGGCCATATTCGTCGCACATGGCGGTTTTGCCGGCTTGTTCGGCATTTTGCTGGGTCTGGCGGCGGGAATTCCGTTGGCGTACTTTGCGGGCCCGCTCACCTCTTCGATTGAGCAGCTTCTTCAGACGAGCCTGGTCAGCTCGGAATATTTTCTCGATGAGATGCCGAGCCGAATCGTGATTCCGGAAGTCATCTTCGTATGCGCATTGGCCCTGGTACTTTCTCTGCTCGCCACCGTATATCCGGCGCTGCGCGCTGCGCGAACCGACCCGGCTACCGCGGTCCGTTGGGATTAGCGGACCATATTGTGAGCGAGCAGGGTTCCTCTCATGGCGCGGCGCCGCTGTCCTGCCATGGACTGGCGCGGCATTTCCGCGAGCAGCGCCGGGTGCTGGAAGTGCTGCGTGGAGTGGACCTCACGATCGAGCCGGGTGAACGCGTGGCGGTAGTTGGGGCCTCGGGCTCCGGGAAGACCACGCTGCTGCAATTGCTCGGGGGTCTGGACACGCCCACCCGCGGCTGGGTGGAGCTGGTAGGCCGGAATTTCAGCGCCATGCCTCCGGCCGAGCGCGGCAAGCAAAGAAACCGCCACATTGGCTTTGTGTACCAGTTTCATCACCTGCTGCCGGAATTCAGTGCGGTGGAAAATGTGGCAATGCCGCTTCTCATTCGGGGGTCGGCGACGGCCGGGGCTTTGGATAAAGCGCGTGAATTGCTCGAAAAGGTGGGTCTGGACGAGCGATTGAGTCATCGCCCGGCAAAACTGTCGGGCGGTGAACGCCAGCGCGTGGCCGTTGCGCGCGCGTTGATTACGCGACCTTCCGTTGTCCTTGCCGATGAACCGACCGGAAACCTGGATCCTGAATCCGGCGAGCAGGTCTTCAGGCTACTCCTGGAGCTCAACCGCGATACCGGCACGGCGTTGGTGGTCGTGACCCATGATCTGGCTCGCGCTCGGCGCATGGACCGCGTTCTGGCCCTGGGCGATGGCCTGCTGGCTGCCGCGGGAATCTGACACCAGGCTTTACTCGTCCCAATTCAATGTTGCCGCTGGGCATAGCATGGCTGGCCGGCGTCAGCCTGGCGTTTGTGGTGTTGCCGCCGCCGCCCGATCCAATATTCTTCGCGGCGCTGCTCGCGCTTGCGGCGCTGTGTGCCTGGCGCATGCGCGGAATGCTCCTTGCCGTGCTGCTGTTGGGGAGCGCCGTGGGTCTTTCACTGGCGGAGCTGCGCCTGCAACAGCGAATGCCGGACACGGCCGGGCGCGTAGACCGCATCGTTACCGGCGTGATCGACGAGTTTCCGCGGGTCGACCACTCTACCTGCCGGTTTCGCTTTCGAGTCAGGGACGTCGAGGATGAAGGACCGCCGCTGGATCGTATTCTGGTCAGCTGGTATGACTGCCATGATCCACCGCTGGCGGGCGAAACCTGGCGGCTGAAGGTGCGGCTGCGGGCTCCTCGCGGGCTCTACAACCCGGGTGGTTTCGATTTTGAACAGTGGGCGTTTCGAGAGAACCTCAACGCCACGGGATACGTACGCGACGAACTTGCGCCGCAACGGCTGGCCGGCTGTGAATCAGGCCCGAGGCTCTTGTGCTTGCGCTCTGCCCTGGTTGACAGGCTCGATGGCTGGCTGGAGGGCAACTCGGGGCTGCGTTTCGTGATTGCCCTGACCACCGGGGCGCGGCATCGGCTTGAAGATGATGACTGGCAGGTGCTTCGGCGCACCGGCACCGCGCATCTGTTTGCGATTTCGGGTCTGCATGTGGGCGTGGTGGCATGGTTCGCCTGGTTTCTTGGGGGCGCGTTGGGCCGCGTTGCGCAGAGATGCTTCACCGGGCTTCAGCCGCGGTTTCCTGCCGCGGCCTGCTCATTTCTGGCTGCCCTGGCCTATGCGGCCCTGGCAGGTTTTGCGGTATCCACACTGCGCAGCCTGGCGATGATTACCGCAGTGCTCTTGTTTACCCAGCTGCGCCGCCGCGGCGGCTTTGGCGCGGCCCTCGGCGCCGCCTTGCTGGCGGTTCTGGTGCCGGATCCGTTTGCGGTGCTTTCGGCGGGGTTCTGGCTGAGCTTCGGGGCCGTGGCTCTCCTGGCGATCAGCGCATTGAGTCTGCGCGAGCCGGGACTGTTCGCCGGTGAACCGCGTCCCGCGGCAGCGGCCCACTGGGCACGCCGTCTGATGGCGGCCCAGTGGCGCATTACGCTGGGCTTGGCGCCATTGGTGCTGGCGTTCTTCGGCGAGGTATCGCTGATCGGTGCTGCCGCCAACCTGGTTGCGATTCCCTTGTTCTCGCTGCTGATCGTGCCCGGGTTGCTCGGAGCCTTGCTGCTCGCGCTGGTCTGGCCCCCTCTAGGCGTATTTCTACTCCAGTGCGGGGCCAGCCTGCTCGCCGGCGTGATGGCGATTCTGAGTGATCTTTCGGGTCTCGCGCTGTCGGCCTGGGCAGCTCCTGATTTCGGCTTGCTTCCCGCAATCCTGGCGGCTGCCGGCATCGCCTGGCTGTTGGCGCCGCGGCCGGCGCCCGCCCGTTGGGCCGCGCCGTTGCTGTTGCTACCGGCGATATTGGGGCTGAATCGGGAGAGTTTGCAGGCTGATTTCGCGGTGACTGTGCTTGATGTGGGTCAGGGCCTTTCGGTTCTGGTGCAGGCGCCCGGCTACAACCTGCTGTACGACGCAGGCCCGAAGTATTCCTCCAGCGACGCCGGTGACAGCGTGGTGGTGCCGGCCTTGACCGCGCTGGGTGTCCGGCGCCTGCATGCGATTGTGATTTCGCACGGAGACAACGATCATGCAGGTGGAGCAGCCAGCGTGCTGGCCGCTCATCCGGAAGCGGTACTGACCGCGCCAGGATTGTTCGATCTGCCGGCAAACACCTACCGCCGCTGCGCGGCCGGAGGGCAGTGGGCGGTTGGAGAGGTTCAGTTTCGAATACTGAGCCCGCAGCCTGGCGCGGGGAGCCGCGGCAACAACAGTTCCTGCGTCCTGGACATAGAAGCTCCGGGCGTGCGCGTGTTGCTGCCCGGCGATCTTGAGGCGTCCGGCGAGGCCGGCCTGGTCAGAGCATCCTTTGGCGGACCCTACGACCTGGTTGTATCGCCTCACCACGGTAGCGCCAGCTCGTCATCGGCCGCCTTTGTGGACGCCGCGCGCGCCCGCTTGGTTGCGCACTCCTCAGGTTTCTTCAACCGCTGGGGATTTCCCCGGGAAACCGTGGTGGCTCGATGGGCCCAGGCAGGAGCCCGGCAGTGGAACACCGGCGCGAGCGGCGCCTTGCGGTTTGAGATGCGAGACGGCGGACCGTTGGAGCTGGTGAAGGCATGGCGCCGTGATCGGGCCCGGCTCTGGACCTATCCGCCCCCGGCAGTAGATGGCCCCGATAGGCCGGCTGACGGGTAAACTCGAAGTATGCGGCGGGATACCCCAACGAAACGCCTCGCGGCGCTGGCCGTTCGGCATTGGCGCGGCTTTCTGCTGGCGGTCCTGGCGATGGCGGTATTCGCGGGGACGGAAACCGGGTTTGCAATCGCCGTGGAGCGATTGACCGGGCTGTTGGGCAATGCGGCCGGTCCATGGGGCCGGTGGTTGCCCTTGGGTGTTCTGGGCCTGTTTGCAGTGCGCGGCGTTTCCGGGTTCCTGTCCGCATATCAGCTGGGACGCATTGGCCGCTCAGTGGTGGGTCAATTGCGGGAAATGCTGTTTGCGCGATTCCTTCAGATGCCGGTGCGCGACGTGGAACAAAGGCCGCGCGCCGAATTGCTCTCCCGGATGCTGTATGACGCCGAGCAGGTTGCGGATACCTCATCCACCGTGATCACCACCGTTGTTCGCGACAGCCTTACCGTTGTGGGCCTGGTTGCCTACATGGTTTACGCCAGCGCCGGTCTGTCCGCGGTGGTATTCGTGGTAGCGCCCTTGATTGCGCTTACGGCGCGTGTATTGTCCAGGCACTTTCGCCGCTACAGCACCCGTATCCAGGAAAACATGGGCGAGGTGTCGCGGATTACCGATGAGGCCTTGCGGGGCCATCGTGTTATCAAGGTTTTCGGAGGGGCGGCGCGTGAGACTGAGCGCTTTGCCCAGGCCAATGAAGTCAACAAACGGCTGCACCTCAAGCTGGTTATGGCGCGGGCCGGGGGTGATGGGCTGACTATGCTGCTGGCAGCTATCGGTGTTGCGTCAGTGGCTTGGTTCGTGGCCCAGTATTCCGCCGCCGAAAGTCTGCAGGTGGAAAAGTTCACCGGCTTTATGGCCGCGATGTTGTTGCTCATGACGCCCCTCAAACATCTCACCAACGTGAATGCTTCTTTGCAGCGCGGACTGGCCGCCGCCACATCCGTGTTCCGGCTGCTGGATAGCGTGGTGGAGTCCGACATCGGCGCCGCGCCGCGTGAGGACCTGCCCGAGCGGGTTCGGGGCGAACTGGAATTCGCCAAGGTGTCGTTTTCCTACGACAACGAGGGCACGGCGGCCTTGCGTGATATTTCGCTCAAGATCCAGCCCGGCGAGCGGGTGGCGATTGTGGGACGCTCGGGCAGCGGCAAATCCACCCTGGTCAGCCTGATTCCGCGCTTCTTCGAACCCGATTCGGGACAACTGCGGCTCGACGGCCGCCCCTTGGACGAATGGCCATTGCCGGCCTTGCGCGAACAGATCGCATTGGTCACCCAGGATGTCATGCTCTTCAACGATACCCTGGCCAACAATATCGCCTATGGCGCGCTGTCAAAGGCCGACCCGGAGGCGGTCAATGCCGCCGCCCGCGCGGCTCATGTCATGGAGTTCGTCGAATCGAGGAAAGAGGGCCTCAATGCAAGGGTAGGTGAGGGTGGCGTCAGCCTGTCCGGCGGCGAGCGCCAGCGGGTTGCGATTGCGCGCGCACTCTTGAAGGATGCGCCGGTGCTGATCCTGGACGAGGCAACCTCGGCCCTGGACAGCCGTTCCGAGAGCCACGTGCAGGACGCGCTCGATCGCTTGATGCGCGGCCGAACCACCCTGGTGATTGCCCATCGCCTGAGCACCGTGGAGCACGCCGACCGGATCGTGGTCCTGGAGCGCGGCCGCATTGTAGAGAGTGGTGCACACACGGACCTCCTGGCGCGCGACGGTCACTACGCCAGCCTCTACCGGCTGCAATTCCGCGCCAATGCAAGAAATGCGGGCTAGCCCACCAAAGGCGTGGGAGCGGCGCGGCTGGCTCAGTACTCTGCTCTACCCGCTGGCCGGCTTGTTTGCCGGCGCGGTCGCCCTGCGGCGGTCCGCTTACCGGAAGGGCTGGGCCCGTTCTATCAAAGCAGCCGTCCCGGTAGTGGTGATCGGCAACATTACCGTAGGCGGGACGGGCAAGACTCCAATTACCGGCTGGCTGGCCGAAACTCTGATCAACGCCGGGCGCAGTCCAGCTATCGTTAGCCGCGGTTACGGAGGGCGAAGGCAAACTTTGCCGGTGCAGGTAACCGGGCGCTCGGATCCCGCCGCGGTAGGTGATGAGCCGGTAATGTTGGCTCGGCAGGTCGGCTGCCCGGTGTGGGTATGCATTGACCGGGCGCGAGCGGCCTGTCGGGCGGCAGAACAAGGGGCGGACATCGTGCTGTCGGATGACGGACTGCAGCACTACCGCTTGGCGCGTGATCTGGAGCTTTGCGTAGTTGACGGCGACCGGCGTCTGGGAAACGGCCGCCTGCTGCCCGCCGGCCCCCTGCGCGAGCCCGCACACCGCCTGGGCGAAGTGGACGAGGTGCTGGTGCAAGGCGCCGGCGGGGAGTTCCCCGGATTACGATTTGAGTTGCGCATTGACCATGCCGTGCGACTGGATGGGACCTTGATGCGGCCCTTGCGGGAGTTTGCCGGCCGACGGGTTCTGGCGCTTGCCGGTATCGGCATGCCCGAGCGCTTTCACGCTGCACTTGAAGCCGCCGGTCTCGAATTTGAGCCGGTTCCGGCGCCGGACCATGGACGCGTGTCCGTGAAGAAGCTATTGCAGCGCGGTATGCCGGTGATCATGACCGCCAAGGACGCCGTAAAGTACCCGGGCTGTGACGGTCAGGATCTGTGGTGGACACCGGCGAGTGTGGTCATGTCCGGAGATTCGGCCCAGAGCATTGTCGGCAGAGTGCTGGCGCTTTTTGAAAGCAAACAGTGAATTCAGACTTTCATATCGTGATCCCCGCGCGTTTCGCTTCCAGCCGCCTGCCGGGTAAGCCCTTGCAGGCGATTGCCGGGCGGCCGCTGATCGAGCATGTTTGGCGGCGGGCCAGGCAAGCCGGCGCGCGCACGGTCACGATCGCCACCGACGACAAGCGCGTGGCCGCCTGTGCGGCACAGTTCGGCGCCGCCGCGCGTATTACCCGGCCAGACCACGCCTGCGGCTCGGACCGGGTGGCGGAGGTAGCCGGGGAATTGCGGTTCGGACCGGAAGAGGTCGTGGTGAACCTGCAGGGCGACGCGCCTCTTGTCGACCCGGCCCACATTCGGGCGGTTGCGACCAGGGCGCTAAAGGACGACGTCGCGACCCTTGCTTCGCGGCTTGAGTCCCGCGGCGATGCCGGCAATCCCAATATCGTAAAGGTAGTGCTGGACGGAAGCGGCCGCGCCCTGTACTTCAGCCGAGCTGCGATTCCGGCGAGCCACCCCGTAACCGGGGCCCCGCCCGGCTACTTGCGGCATACGGGCCTTTATGCCTACCGTGTATCGGTCTTGAAGCGCCTTACCGGCGAGCCGCAGTGCGAACTGGAACGCATCGAGGGGCTGGAGCAATTGCGGGCATTGTGGCTGGGCATGCGGATCGGAGTGGAGATCGCGGTTCCGCCTCCCGGCCCGGAAGTTGACACTGCCGATGATGTGAGCCGCGTAGAGGCCATATTGCGCTCCATATAATGACCGTTTTCAAGGAAACTCCAGACACAGCGAGGTGCGCCATGAGCGTTCAACCATTACGCAAAGAAGCCGGCCCGGTTACCGGGGCCCGGCCGCAGTCCGCGGGTGGTCCGCCGCCCGGAGTAGTCGGCGGCCCCCCGCCCGGCGTATCCGCAGGTCCGCCTCCCGGCGCCTTCGCCGGCGCCGAAAGCGGGCTTGAGGGCCGGGAAGAGGAACTCGGCAAGTCAATGGCCGTAGTGCTGAAAACTCTCAGGAACACCCAGCCCTATGCCCACGAGATTAACGATGCGCTGATCAAGTCCCACCTGCAGGCCATGCAGTTCGCCAAGGACCACGGGATGATGGACAAGTTCGTGGCTCACGACATCAAGACCATGGAGCCCCTGAACGAGCGCATGAGAGGCCTGATTGAAAAGACCGGGCATCGCGAAATCGCTTTGATCGGCATTTTCGATCGCACTGCCTGCCACTATCAGCTCTGTCTGGACAACGAATCCAGCCCCGGTGTGCGCCGCTGGCGCTCACCCTTCAGCCGGGTGCTGGCCGCCAGCCGCAAGTTGGGGCAGTTCGACTTTACCGAGGAGTGGATACACGAGAACTGGACCCGTCCGCGCCTGCTTGCCTATGCCAAGAGCATGGGTGTTGAGATGCGAGTGTCGCACTGGCAGCCCGACGGCTGGCTTACCGCTGAACTCGACTAAGCGGCTGATATCCCTCAGGAGGACGGCGGAGCATCGCCGCCGGAACGCCTGCGGCGCCGGCGCCGGCGTCGGCGGGGAGGCGGACTCTTGCCGTTTTCGGATTCCTTGCGGCGCGGCCCCTGCGAGTCGCCTTGCGCTTTGGCCTTGGGCCCACCCTGGTGCTTTGGCGGCCGCTTTGCCTTGCGTGGCGGCCGAGAGCGGTTTTGGGGCTGGGCTTTCTTGGCGGTTTGCCTGGCTGGGGGACTCTTTTTCTTTTTCCTGTCCAGCCCGAACAAACGAGCAAAAAAGCCGACCTTCGGCTTTTTCTTCTTCTTGCGGTCGGGCTTGCTGGCGGGCTTGGCCTTGGGCTCGGGCGGCGCGGTATCCGGTAGGGAACGCTCTACCGCCGGCTTCTCCGGCGGTTTGGCGCGGCTGGGTACAAGAGTGGCAGGGGGCGGGGCAGTCACGGTAGCCATTTCGTAACTGGGGGTTTCGTCATCGGCCTTGTCGCGCACCCGCCGCAAAGCGAATTCGGGTGTCTCCATGGCGGAATTGGCGACCAGGACCACGCTGACCTTGAATACATCCTCGATTTGGGTCAGGACGGAGCGTTTCTCGTTCAGTAGAAAGTTCGCCACAACCAGCGGCAGTTCCGCCACGACTTTCGTGGTGCGTTCCTTGCCCGCTTCTTCACTGATCATGCGCAACACATGCAGGCCTAGCGACTCAACGCCCCGAATTCGTCCGGTACCGCCGCATCGCGGACAGGTCTCATGGGTGGTATCCACCAGCGAGGAACGTAAGCGTTGGCGTGACATTTCCAGGATGCCGAAGCGCGAAATCTGTCCGATCTGAATCCTCGCCGGTTCGTTGCGGGTGCCTTGGCGCAGCCGATCCTCCACCTGCCGGTTGGATCCGGCCGAACGCATATCGATAAAGTCGATCATGATGAGACCCGACAAGTCGCGGATTCGGCACTGGCGGGCGATTTCGTCGGCGGCCTCCAGGTTGGTCTGCAGTGCGGTCTGCTCGATGTCTTCCGCCGATGTGGCGCGGGCGGAGTTGACGTCAATACAAATACCGGCCTCCGGCTGGTCAATGATGATCTGCCCGCCGGACGGCAGGTTGACGCGGCGCCTGTACGCGGAGTCGATCTGGCTTTCGATCTGGTAGCGGTTAAACAGCGGACCATCGCCCTCATGCCGGCGCAGGCGGTCCAGAAAATGCGGCATGGTGTGCTTCATGAAGCTGCGGATGCTCTCGTAGGCATCGTCGTCGTCCACTACGACTTCTGCGATTGAGTCGGAGAGATAATCCCGCACCGCGCGCAGAATCACGTTGGATTCCTGCACCACCAGGAACGGGCCATCGCGTTCCAGCACCGCGAGCTTGATGGCCTCCCAGATCTGCAGCTGGTTGTCCAGGTCCCATTGCAGCTCCTCGGTGCCCCGATCGTGACCCTGAGTGCGGATGATTACGCTCATGCCTTTGGGAATATTGAGCGTGCCCAAACGCTGCTGCACCGCCTGGCGGTCCTCGCCTCGCACCTGGCGGGATACACCGCCACCGCGTGGATTGTTGGCATTGAGTACCAGGTAGCGTCCGGCCAGGGAGACCAAAGTACTCAAGGCGGCGCCCTTGTTGTCCCTCTCGTCTTTTTCGACCTGCACCACCAACTGCTGGCCTTCCTTCACCAGCTCGGCAATGTTCAAAGGTTTGCCGGGCTCCGGCGTTCGCGAAAAGTATTCGCGGGATATGTCTTCCAGGGGAAGAAAACCATGGCGCTCCGCGCCGAAGTCAACAAAAGCGGCCTCGAGACTGGGCTCTACTCGCGCAATGCGCCCCTTATAGATGTTGCCTTTCTTTTGTTCTTTTTCTCGATGCTCAATGGCAAGGTCATAAAGTTGTTGCCCATCGACCAAAGCAACGCGCACCTCTTCTTGCTGGGTGGCGTTTACCAACATTCTTTTCATTGTGATTCTTGTCCAGGTTCGGGCGGAACCATGCCGCAGCCGCGCACGGCGCTGCACCGAGGCCGCGCCGGCGGCAGTACGCAATCAGGTCATTCACCAGGAATGTGACCCTTGGCGCGTTCTTGTATTGGAAATCCATCCGGTAAGACCGGCGTTCCTCCGCCGCATTAGAAAACAGGTTCGGCAATGGGTCTTGCCGCTTGCGCAAGTATCTGCGCGGGCGCCAATGTGCAGCGCCGACGATTACTATAGCACGGCATGGTGAAGAACCTGATTGAATACAGGGGCGTTGGCGGGACGGTTGCGTTTCGATGAAGAGCAATATTCTGATCGTATCGGAAGACCATTCCGGCCGCCGGCTTGACAACTTCCTGGCCGGCCGGCTCAAGCGAATGCGCCTGGCGCGGCTGCATCGCATGATCCGCAAGGGCGAGGTGCGGGTGAACCGGGGCCGGGCGGCATCAAGCCATCGTTTGCGAGCCGGTGACGAGATCCGACTGCCACCATATCTCGATCGCCGTCCGCCACCCCCGGTCGCAGCGCGCGCGCGCTGGATCGAGCAGTGCGTGCTGTATGAAGACGACTCATTGCTGGTCTTGAACAAGCCGGCCGGATTGGCGGTTCATGCGGGCGGTTCGGTGAACCTGGGAGCAGTGGAATTGCTTCGTGCAGTTCGAGCCAAAGACGACTTCCTGCAGCTGGCGCATCGTCTGGACCGGGCCACCAGCGGCTGTTTGGTGCTTGCCAGAAAGCCCCGTGTCCTGAGCGCTCTGCATCGGGAATTTCGCCGCAATGCAGTCGAGAAATCCTACCTGGCCCTGCTTGCCGGGAGATGGACCGGCGGCGAGCGCCACGTCAATCTGCCCCTGGACCGCTCCTACCGGGAAGGCGCCGAGCGCCGCGTTCGAGCTGGTTCCGGCCAGGCGGCGGAAACTCGCTATATCCCCAGCCGAGGGTGGCGAAACGCCACCCTGGTTCGCGCCATTCCGATCACCGGTCGCACCCACCAGATTCGGGTTCATGCAGCCGCCATCGGCCATCCGGTGCTCGGCGACGACCGGTATGGCCGCGCAGGGGCCGAGTTGGCCGAGAAATTTGCACTCAAGCGGCTGTTTCTGCATGCCTGCGAACTGAAGTTCGTGCACCCGAAGACATCGTGTGAGCTTTGCCTGCGGGCACCGTTGCCGGATGAATTGCGGTCCGTACTGGAGCGCCTGGGCCCACCGGAGTTTGGCCGCGGCAGCCGAAAAACATAGAATATTGCCCTTTTTCGGAGCCTCATGTGGAGATCAGACAATTTCTGTGTTTAGCGCGCTATGAAGTCGCAGGCGGCCTGCGAGTGGCCGCGATGCATTTTGACGGCCAGAGCCTGGGACCCTGGGCGCGACTGGAGGGTCCCGAAAAGGGCGGTGCGCTTGCGCTGAACGCAGTGCGTTACCGAAACAAGTCCCCGACCCGGCCACTGGATGTTTTTTTGGCGCCGGTTCAGGCTGCCACGCCCAAGCCGCCGCAAACCGAGAACCTGCAGGTAGCGGAACGTCCCCGGTGGCGCAAGGTAGCAACCTATCCGCGGGAATTGCTTGGCGATCTGTGCTCGGCTCCGCTGGAGTTATGGTCGGACATGACCTCCACGAAGGCGGGCTCCTATGATCGCGTACTGGCCCCGGAGGCCATGGAACTGGATTCTTCGCTAGTGCTCATTGAGCTCGATCACTACATCGTGGACGTAACCCGGCGGCCGGCTTCCGACGAAAACGTGGTGCGGGTCCGATTCAGCCATTTGGAACGCGAATACCGGCTACTGCTCTGCGAAGATGTCCTGCGCCGACGCTATGCCCGCTACTCGGTCGGGGAATATGAAGTCAGGCGCCCCACCGCGGCGTGCATTTCTCTGGGCCCGCCGGGCAAGCAGGGCCGGATCAAGCGGGTTGCCTCGTTAATACCGCTGGAGGGCTGATCGGCGAAACCGGGGCGAAGGCATCTCCGCTGGGAACGAGGGCGTCCCCGCCCTCGTCGAGGGCGGGGAAGCCCTCGCTCCGGTTGTTTCTCGGGCAACTAGAAGAAGAAAAACCGGCGCCGACGCCGTTCGCTGTCGACTTGCTCCCCGGGAAAGTTCGTGGCCAGCATGCGCTCGGCATCCATGGCCAGGTCGTTCATCCCGATTCTGCGATACGCCTTCACCAGAATCTTGAGCGACTGAGCGATTTCCGGTGAGCCGTGGTAGTTCTCTACGGCGAAACTCGCACGGCTGGCGGCGGCGACCCACGCGCCACGTCGCAGGTAATAGTCGGCGACGTGGTTTTCGTACTTTGCCATCCGGTTGCGCAGGAACACCATCCGTCGGCGCGCATCGGGGGCATACTCGCTTTCGGGATAACGAGTGGACAGTTGCGCAAAGGCGTCGAAAGATTCTCCGGCGGTCAGAATGGGACGGCGGGAGTAGTCGATTCGGAACAGGCGCCCGAATCGACCGGGTTGGCGTGCGAACAAGGCCAGCCCGCGCATGTAGATGGCGTAGTCGACGTTCGGGTGGCGTGGGTTTTCGCGTTCGAACTCGCGCGCGGCCTCCACGGCGCTGTCCTGGTCATTAAGCCTGTAGTGGCAATAAATGATTTCCAGCTGGGCCTGGCGGGTTTGCGGGTTGAACGGAAAGCGTGCCTTCAATGTACCGAGGAACCTGAGCGCCTTGCGGAAGTCTCCGCCTTCCAGCGCGGCGTGCCCGCGTTCATAGAGCACGCCGGCAGCCGACAGCTCGTCGCGTTCATCGCCGCGTCCGCAACCGGCCAGGGTGGCGCAGGCTGCCGCCGCAAGTAGAATTCCGGCGAGGTATCGTGCTGAAATCATTGAATTACTCGAAACGGCCTGGGTTTACTCAAGCGTGCAGTATAACGAAAGGCCGCGAATGTTAGGCGTGTCGGGCGTATTGCAGGAGCTCAGGCGGTGAAGCGCGTGGTGGAATGCCGGGTTGTCGTACCGGACAAACTGGCGGGGCGCAGGCTGGATGCGGTGCTTGCGGAAATGCTGCCTGATTTTTCGCGCAGCCTGATCAAGAAGTGGATCGAGAACGGCCAGGTGTTCGGGGAAGAGGGCGCGGTCGGGCCTCCGCGTATGCCGGTGGAGGCCGGCCAAGTGTATGAAATTAGGGCGCAATTTGAGGCCGCAGGTTCAGTAGAACCCGAACCGGTGGAATTTGCGCTGGCGCATGTGGACCCTGATTTGATTGTAGTGAACAAGCCGGCCGGCCTGGTGGTCCATCCGGGCGCCGGCAATCCCGGGGGTACGCTGCAAAACGGGCTGCTGCACCGTTTTCCAGAACTTGGCTCGGTGCCGCGATACGGGTTGATCCATCGCCTTGATGCGGGCACTACGGGGTTATTGCTGGTGGCACGCACGCCTGCGGCCCACCAACGATTGACCCGCGACCTTGAGAAGCGGCGAATTCAACGCGAGTACCGGGCCGTTACGCGAGGTTGTCCGGTTGCCGGCGGAACCATTGATGAGCCCCTGGGACGTCACTCCCGTGACCGGCTGCGTATGGCGGTGCGCCCGGGAGGACGAAGCGCCGTGACCCATTTCCGCGTCCTGGTCCGTTTTCCCAGGCACTCATTACTTGCGGTCCGCCTGGAGACGGGGCGTACCCACCAGGTTCGTGTTCATCTGGCGCACCTGGGCTACCCCCTGTCGGGAGATTTTCTGTATGCGCGCGGCGTAAGAGATTTCCGCCGTCCGGCACTGCATGCGCGCCAGCTTACGCTTCAGCACCCGGCAACCGGCGAGGAGTGCGATTTCACCGCACCCCTGCCGGAGGATATGTGCGAACTACTTGCCGGGCTGGCCGGCGGACAGCGCGACTGGGACCGGTATTCATGGAGCGGTTGATTCATCCCGATTGGCCCGCGCCCCGCTCGGTGCGTGCCGCCAGCACCCTGCGCGGCGTAACGCCCGACGAAGCCTGGCGGTCACTTGGGATCCCGGGCGAACCGCGCTGGCTTTCGCAGATTCATGGCGCCGAGGTGGTATGCGCGGACGACGATTGGACTGGCGCCAGTGCCGATGGCTGTGTTTCGTTTTCTTCCCACCGCCCTTGTGTCCTGCGTACGGCGGATTGCCTGCCGATTCTGCTGTGCGACGATGCCGGAACCCGGGTAGGTGCAGCGCATGCCGGGTGGCGCGGCCTGGCTTCGGGAGTGATTGAATCGACCGTTGCGGCGCTTTGCCGGGGTGTAGCCGGGGTTGCTGAGCCGGAGCGCCTGATGGCCTGGATCGGACCGGGCATCGGCGCCTCCGCATACCAGGTAAGAGCGGACGTGTACTGGGCAATTACAACCGCTACGCCGGATGCGGCAAGGTTCTTTCTGCTCCAGGACAGCGAACACTGGCTCCTGGATCTGGCGTCACTGGCCCGGCACAAATTGGAACGCCTGGGCATCTCCCGGGTCTACGGCGGTCGCTGGTGCACCTTTTCCGATCCACAACGGTTTCATTCCTACCGCAGGGACGGTGACTCAGGCCGACACGCCTCGTTTATCTGGCTTACGGCCGGTTAACGCCGCCGAATTTGCAGGTTGAATTCGGCGCTGCGGGCGCTATATCCGGAACATGGACCAATTCACCAATCGTGTTCGTGACGCTCTGGCCGAGGCGCGGGCGAGCGCCGTGGATGCCAACCATCAGTTTCTCGAACCGCTGCACGTTCTCCAGGCGCTTCTCGACCAGGATGGAAGCGCAATTCTGCCTCTTCTGCGGCGTGCCGGAGCCGACACCGGCAGACTGCGCACGAGCCTGGCCAAGACCTTTGAGCAGATGGCATGCGTGCAGGGCCAGGAGGGCGATCTGCACGCTTCGGCCGCACTGGGACGGGTTCTGAATCTGGCAGGGAAGCTGGCGCGCAAGCGTGGCGATACAGTCGTAAGCAGTGAAATCCTGCTGCTGGCGGCGGCCGGCGACAAGGGCGAGCACTCTCGGCTCCTGAAGGAAGCCGGCGTTGAACCGGCTCGGCTGGAAGCGGCAATTGACCAGCTTAGAGGCGGGGAAACGGTAAACGAAGCCGGAGCCGAGGAGTTGCGCGGCACGCTTGAGAAATACGCGATCGATCTCACTCGCCGGGCCGAGGAGGGCAAGCTTGATCCGATTATCGGGCGCGACGAGGAAATACGCCGGACCATGCACATCCTGCAGCGGCGCACCAAGAACAACCCGGTGCTGATCGGCGAACCCGGCGTTGGCAAGACCGCCGTCGCGGAGGGCCTGGCCCAACGCATCGCCAACAACGAGGTTCCCGAAAGCCTCAGGAAAAAGCGCCTGCTTGCCCTGGACCTTGGCGCGATGATTGCCGGCGCCAAGTATCGGGGCGAGTTTGAGGAGCGGCTGAAGGCGGTCCTAAAGGAGCTGGCCAGGCACGAAGGCCGGATCATTCTGTTTATCGACGAGCTGCACACGCTGGTGGGAGCCGGCAAGGCCGAGGGCGCCATGGACGCCGGCAACATGCTCAAACCAGCCCTGGCGCGCGGCGAGCTGCACTGCGTGGGCGCTACCACCCTGGACGAATACCGCCGGCACCTGGAAAAGGACGGCGCGCTGGAACGGCGTTTCCAGAAGGTGCTGATCGAGGAACCGAGCGTGGAGGACACAATCGCCATCTTGAGGGGACTCAAGGAGCGCTATGAAGTGCATCATGGCGTAGAAATTTCCGACGCCGCGATCGTGGCCGCCGCCACCCTCTCGCAACGCTACGTCAGCGATCGCAAGCTGCCCGACAAGGCCATCGACCTGGTGGACGAGGCGGCGGCTCGCATTCGCCTGCAAATGGACTCGAAACCCGAAGCCATCGACCGGCTGCAGCGGCGTCTGATTCAACTGAAGATCGAACGTGAGGCCCTGCGCAAGGATGAAGATGAAGGCGCAAGGCAAAGGCTGGTTGATCTGGAAACCGAGATAGTCGAGCGGGAAAGGGAGCACGCGGGCCTCTCGGAGATCTGGCAGGCGCAAAAGGCCCACACCCAGGAGGCCGCCGGGCTCAAGGAACAGCTTGAGCAGGCTCGCCTGGCGTTGGATATAGCCGGCCGGGGCCAGGACCTGCAGCAAATGTCCGAACTTCAGTACGGCGTAATACCGGAGCTGGAGAAGAAACTCAAGGAATCGCAGGCCCAGGACGCTGACAGTTCATCCGATGCCATGCTGTCCAGCCGCGTTGAGGAAGAGGATATCGCGGCCATCGTGGCCCGCTCCACGGGCATCCCCGTGGCCCGCATGCTGACCGGCGAACGCGAGCGCCTCAATCAGATGGAAGAGGAACTGCACCGCCACCTGGTCGGGCAGGATGAGGCAGTGCAAGCGGTTTCGAGGGCCATCCGGCGCTCCCGTGCGGGGCTGGCCGACCCGGACCGCCCCACCGGATCGTTCCTGTTCCTTGGGCCGACCGGCGTGGGCAAGACCGAGTTGTGCAAAGCGCTGGCGGAGTTCCTTTTCGACAGCGCGTCGGCGTTGGTGCGCGTAGACATGTCGGAATACATGGAGAAACACGCCGTTTCGCGCCTGGTGGGCGCTCCACCAGGCTACGTGGGCTACGAGGAAGGCGGTCAGCTGACCGAGGCGGTGCGCCGCCGCCCCTATTCCGTTGTGCTTCTGGATGAACTGGAAAAAGCCCATCCGGACGCGCTTAACATCCTGCTGCAATTGCTTGACGAGGGTCGCCTGACCGACGGCCAGGGACGCACCGTGGATTTCCGCAACACGGCAGTGATCATGACTTCGAATCTTGCCTCGGATCAAATCCGGTCGCTGGCCGGCTCACCGCACGATGAAATCAAGAATACCGTGATGACTTCGCTGCGCGCGCATTTCCGCCCGGAATTCCTGAACCGCATCGACGACATTGTGGTTTTCAAGCCGCTGACCCGTGACGAAATTCGCGCGATCGTGGACTTGCAGCTGGATCGCCTGGCGGCGCGGCTGGCGGAACAGGACTTAAGCCTTGAAGTTAAGGATGCCGTAAGGTTGCGGCTGTCTAATCTCGGCTACGATCCGGCCTACGGCGCGCGGCCGCTGAAACGGGTGATTCGCGACTACGTGGAAAACCCCCTGGCGGAATGGCTGTTGTCGGCGGGCGCGACGGCCGGTGAAAGGCTTGTTGTCGAGGAGCAGGGTGCGGAAACGGTCATACGAGCGCAAAGCGCGACTAAAACGGCATAAGATTGCGGTTGGCCCCTGCGGGCGAACGGACGATGCGACGATCCGACAGGCGGCGGCATCAAGTTGAAATTACGTCTTAATGTATTGATTATTCAGAGGAGATAGCAATGAAGTTGTTCGGAAAGGGTTTGATCGTAACGCTGCTGGCGCTGCCGGCAGCCGCTTTGGCGGAAGATCCGCTGGGACTCTCTGCCCGCGAAGGGGGTTTCGAATACGTAACCAGCGTTGAGGGCATTCACGAGTACACAATGCCCAACGGCCTGCAGGTGCTGCTGTTTCCCGACAGCGCGCAGGCGCGGGTGACGGTTAACGTTACCTACCACGTCGGTTCCATGCACGAGAACTACGGCGAAACGGGCATGGCGCACCTTCTGGAGCACCTGCTCTTCAAGGGCACGCCGGACCATCCAGACATCCCCAAGGATTTCGCCGAGCGCGGCATGGGTTTCAACGGCACCACCTGGCTGGATCGCACCAATTACTTCGAGAGCTTTGAACCCACCGATGACAACCTGGAGTGGTCCTTGCGCATGGAAGCCGACCGCATGGTCAATTCCCATATCGCCTATGAGGATCTGCAAAAGGAATTTTCGGTGGTGCGCAACGAAATGGAGCGCGGCGAAAACAGCCCGGGAGGGATGCTGGATCAGCGCGTAACGGCGGCTGCCTTTGAATGGCACAACTACGGTAACTCCACCATAGGAGCCCGTTCCGATGTAGAGGGCGTGGATATCTCGCGTCTGCAAGCCTTTTATCGCATGCACTACCAGCCCGACAACGCTACCTTGATCGTGGCCGGCGATTTCAATCCTGAGGAGACGGCGGCAATCATCGCCGATTCCTTTGGCGCCATCCAGGCGCCCGAACGGCAACTGCCAAGCATTTATACCGTCGAACCGGTGCAGGACGGCGAGCGTCTCGTAACACTGAGGCGCGTTGGAGAGCAGAGCCTGGTATTGGCTGCGTACCATATTCCGGCCGGCTCCACATACGAGAACACGGCACTGGGCGTGGTGGCGAAAATTCTGTCCGATTCCAGCAGAGGGCGGCTGTACCGCAAGCTTGTGGAACCGGGCATAGCCGCCAGCGCCAGCGCGCGCGCTGAAGAGTTTGCCTGGCCGTGCCTGTTCAAGTTCAACGCGACGGTGCCGGTCGACGGTGACACGCAACAGGTAATGGACGCCCTTTTGGAGGTGGCTGAGGGCATTGCCGAGGAGCCCATTACCGAAGAAGAACTTGAGTGGGCGCGTTTGGCGCTTTCTTCGGGCTACGAGAACGCCATCAAGAGCGTCGCCTCGATGGCGCGGTTTCTCTCGGAGAGTATCGCCGCCGGGGACTGGCGCTATCTGTTCCTTTACAAGGATCAGCTGGATGCGCTCACGGTGGAAGATCTCAATGCGGCCGCGGTGCAGCACTTCAAGCGCAGCAATCGCACCGCCGGCATGTTTGTTCCCACCGAAAGCCCGGACCGGGCCATGGTTGCCGCGCGTGCCGATCAGAGCGTTGAGCTTGCCGCCTTGGCAGGACGGCAATCGGTCAGCGCCGGCGAGGAGTTCGCTCCCACACCCGAGAATATCTCCGCCCGCACCGTCCGGCATGAGTTGCCGGGCGACGGTTCACTCTGGGCGATCGAGAAGAAGTCCCGCGGCGACCAGATCATTGTGTCGCTGAACCTGTTCTTCGGCAGCGAAGAGAGCTTGGCCGGCAAACAGGGCGTGCCCGGCTATGCGGCCGGTCAATTGCAACGTGGGACCACGCGCTACACGCGCGACGAGCTGGCCACCGAGTGGAACCGATTGAAGAGCAGCATGGGTGTTGGCGTCGGCGGACAGGGAGTAAGCGCCAGCCTCAGGACCGACGAGGAAAACTTCGATGAAGCGCTTGCGCTGATGGCGCACGTGCTGCGTGAACCAATCTTCGACCCCGATCAACTGGAGGAAGTCAAACGCTCTGCGCTCGCGAGCCTGGCAGGCGCCCGTGGCCAGCCCCAAAGCGAGGTTCAGATCGTGCTCTCCAAGACGCTGAGTCCATATGGTCCGGGTCACTTCCGGTACGCCATGGACCTGGACGAGCAGGAGGAGATGATCCGGAACATCACTCGGGACGATCTGGCGGAATTCTGGAACTCGCATGTCGGTTTTCAGGGAGCGATTGCGACGGCCGTTGGCAACATGGATTCCGCTACGCTGGCCGCGCGACTGAATGAACTGTTCGGCGACTGGGAAGCTACGGTGGCGTATGTCCCGGCGCCGAGCAGCCACCATCCGGTGGAGTCGCAGCAGGCATGGCTGGATACCCCAGACAAGGCCAACGGGGTCATGGTTGCCGCTCTGCCGGTCCCGCTTAACGTCCGGGACGCTGATTACGCCGCGCTGGCCATCGCTGCACGGATCTTCGGCGGCGGCGGGATGAGCAATCGCCTGATTGATCGGCTGCGCCGGAAGGAGGGCTGGTCGTACGGAGCGGGAGGCGGAATAAGCGCGTCCAGCCGGGAAGGTGACGATAGCGGCAGACTCTTCATTCAGGCCATCGCCGCTCCGGAAAACCTGGCCAAAGTCAAAGCCGGAGCACTGGAAGAACTGCAACGCGCTCTCGACGATGGTTTCACCGCAAACGAGCTTCAGGACGCGGTGGACGGCACCATTTCAAGCAACCTGAGTTCCTGGTCCAGCGACGGCCGCCTGGCAGGGATCTTACGATCCGGCGCGGAACACGGTCTGGATGCCGAATGGTATGGAGCGATGCACGAGCGTTACAGGGCGCTTACGCTTGAGGAAGTCAACGAAGTGTTCCGCAAGTATTTCGGCGCTGATGATTTCGTGATCTTCATCGGCGGCGACAAGGCCAAGGCCGATGCCGCCGGTGAGGTCGCAGCCGCCGGTTCATAGACAACCCGGGAACAAGGGCATCTTGCCCTCGACACACTTCCTGGGAAAGAGGGTAGGACGCCCTCTTTCCCAGGTCAACTACAACTGCGCGATGCCGTGTTCGGTGCGGGTACGGCGCAGGCGGGCGGTTTCCCGGCGGATGGCGAGATTTTCCGCTCGTATGTCCGGATCAACGTAGCCGCGCGGGTGATCCAGGTGCAAGCAGGTGACCCGGTGGCGAATGCGCTTGCCGCGAATGCCGGCGTTCTCCAGGCGCTCCCCCAGTTCGCGATCCTCACCGCCGTAGCCCATTCGTTCGTCAAACCCGTTCGCCTGAAGGATGTCCGACTTCCAGCCGGAAGCGTTGTGGCCGTTCCAGCCGGCGATGGCCGGGGAAACGCGGTCCAGTAGCGCTCCCAGGTTGAGGCCCGCGCTGAGCTTGAGCAACTTGTAGGTGAACGGCATTCCCCGGCCGCGCAGCCAGGAAGCTGAAAAAGCACGGCCGGAGGAGATATCGTCAGGCTGGATGTTGTGCGACAGGCCCAGCGGTAAGCGCAGCAGGCCACCGGACAGGAAACGCCCGGGTTCGGCCAGCTCCAGGTGCCGGGCCACGAACTCCGGATGCGGGATGCAATCGCCATCGGTGAAGATCAAATAGTCGCCGCGGGCCTTGGCGATGGCCTTGTTGAGCACGCGGCACTTCCGAAACCCGCTGTCGGCCTGCCAAACATGCTCGGCTCGCAGTCCTGCGCGTCTGCGAGCCGAGCGGAGGACTTGAGCGGTTTCTTCACCGGAGCCGTCATCGGCAACGACGATTTCAAAGTCTGTTTGAGTCTGAGAGGCGAACCCGCAAAGGGTCTTGCGCAGCCATTCGGGCTGCTGGTAAGTGCTGAAGATTACCGATACGTCACTCGGCCCGGCGCTCATGCTTCACCGGCGGCGTGTCCCGCTTGCCTGGCCGAGCCGGCGCGCTTCAGTGTTGATGGGTCCGGCACGACCGCGCCGACGGAAACGACGAGCTTAATGGCGTCCTCCACCGTCATATCCAGTTCGATCAGGTCTTTCTCGGGCGCTACAACCAGGAATCCGGAGGTCGGGTTGGGCGTGGTGGGCACGAACACGAATACGCACTTGTCGGGCGTGTGTTGCGCGATCTGGCCTACTGTGCTGGAGGTCTGAAACGCGATGCAGTAGACGCCCTTGCGCGGATACTCGATCAGGAGCACGCGGTTGAAGGAGCCGTTCTGTCCGCTCAAGACCATCTCCAGGAATCCCTTGACGGCCGTGTATATGGGCCGCACCAGGGGAATGCGCCGCAGTACCCCTTCCCAGAATGAAATCAGGCGCCTCCCGAATACGTTGGCGGCAATGAGTCCGGTAAAGAACAGCAGCAGCAGGCTCAGCGCTACGCCAAGTCCGGGGATCGGACGGCCGAGCAATTCCTCCGGCTGGTACTGCTTCGGGATCAACTCCAGAGTCTGGTCCGCCAGATTCACCAGCAGCCCCAGCAGAAATACCGTTACGCCCAGCGGAACCCATACCAGCATTCCCGCAGCGAGAATGCGCCGGAGCCGCGGCCACCAATTGCTAAACAGCATCATTCACGAGGCGCTCGCTGCGGAACCGGTGCTTTCCTTGGAGCTTCCGCTGCCGGAAGATTCCGTCTTGCCGCCCCCGGCATCCTTGCCGCCCCCGGCATCCTTGCCGTTTTCGGGGGAAGCCTTGGATTCACCGCCGGCTTTGTCATCCGGTTTCTTGCCGCCGGCATGTTTGAAGTCGGTCTCGTACCATCCGCTGCCCTTGAGCCGGAAGTGCGGCGCCGAAACGAGTTTCTTCAGGGCGGGCTGCCTGCACTCCGGACAAGCGCTTAGTAGAGGATCACTGATCTTCTGCAGCGCATCCAGCCGGTATCCGCATTCGCGGCATTCGTATTCGTAAATTGGCATGGGTGTAAAAGGACCAACCGTGAGGCTGCGCGAATTTTATAACGGGCGGATGCCCAACTCGCGCAACTGTTTCGGCTCGACGGGCGCCGGCGCCCCGGTGAGCGGGCAGGCGCCGGACTGGGTCTTGGGGAACGCAATGACTTCGCGAATCGATTCCGCTTGCGCCATCAGCATCACCCAGCGGTCAATGCCGAAGGCGATACCGCCGTGAGGCGGCACGCCGAATTCCAGTGCCTTCAGGAAGAACCCGAACTGTGCGTCGGCTTCCTCGGCCGAGAGCCCCAGCAATTCAAAGACCGCCGATTGCATTTCGCGCTGGTGAATGCGGATGGAGCCGCCGCCGATCTCATGGCCGTTCAGCACCAGGTCGTAGGCGCGCGAGACCGTCTTACCGGGGTGTTTGAGCAACTCATCGGGAGCCGTCACTCCCGGCGCGGTGAACGGGTGGTGGAGGGCCTTCCAGCGCTTGTCGTCTGCATCGAGCTCAAACGCCGGGAACTCCGTTATCCACAGTGGGGTCCACCCGTCGCGGAGCAGTTCGCGTTCCCGCCCCAGCCGGTCGCGCAGCGCCGAAAGAGTGCGGTTCACTATCGCCGTGGGCCCGGCGCCGAACAGCAGCAGGTCTCCGGCAGCTGCTCCGGTGTTTTCGAGCAGCGCGATGATTTCCTGATCGCCCAGGAACTTGAGAACCGGCGATTGCATGCCTTCGCGCCCCTGCGCAGGCTCGGAAATTTTGATCCAGGCCAACCCCTTGGCGCCCATGGCCTGAACGAATTGAGTGAGTTCGTCCAGTTCGCGGCGGCTCATGCCGGCGCCACCGGGGATACGCAAGGCCGCCACCCGGCAGCCAGGGTCCCGGGCGGGAGACGAGAAAACCTTGAATTCCGTGTCGCGCATGACGTCGCTCAACTCCACCAGTTCCAGTGGATTGCGCAAGTCCGGCGCATCGCTGGCATAGCGTTGCATGGCCTCGGCGTAGGTCATCCGCGGGAAGGGGTCGGGCAGATGCACATCCAGTACACCGGCAAACACGCCGCGGACCAGGGCCTCCATCAGACCCATCACCTCTTCGGAGTCCACGAACGACATTTCCACGTCCAGCTGGGTGAAT
The DNA here is from genome assembly GCA_965261845.1 of Candidatus Foliamicus sp. GTDB lineage: Bacteria > Pseudomonadota > Gammaproteobacteria > Steroidobacterales > Foliamicaceae > Foliamicus. The sequence continues at coordinate 487,770 of OZ253475.1, forward strand.
TCCGGCTGCCGGTCGGCCCTCAGGTCCTCGTCGCGGAAACAACGAACGATCTGGTAGTAACGGTCCAGCCCCGACATCATCAGCAACTGCTTGAACAACTGCGGAGACTGGGGCAGGGCATAGAAGCGCCCCGGCCGATTGCGGGCCGGCGACAGAAAATCCCTGGCGCCCTCAGGCGTGGCGCGCGTCAGCATGGGTGTTTCCACGTCCACAAAGCCGCGCTCATCGAGGAACGCGCGGATCGCGGCCAACACGCTGTGGCGCAGCCGCAGCCGGGAGATCATCTCCGGGCGCCGCAAGTCCAGGTAGCGGTATTTCAGGCGAAGTTCCTCGTTGGCCCCTTCGCCCTGGTGGAACGGCAGGTCGCGCGCCGCGGACAGAACTTCCAGAGTTTCGGCGACCAGTTCCACTTCGCCGGTCGCAAGCTCCGGGTTGATCGTTCCTTGGGGGCGAAGCCGCAGGGCCCCCGTCGCTCGCAGCACAAATTCCGCGCGCGCCCTTTCGGCTAGCGCAAATACGTCGGCCTGGTCGGGATTGCACACGAGTTGCAGGATGCCGTCGCGGTCGCGCAGATCGATGAAGATCACGCCGCCGTGATCGCGCAGCCCGTTGACCCAGCCGCACACTTCCACCTGCGCGCCGACATGCTCGGCGTTGAGTTCGCCACAATAATGAGATCGCATGTTCATTGAATACGTACTGACCTGCAGCCCGCCCCAAAGGACCGGCCCGGGACAAAAAAATCAAATAGCGCCTAGTTCGCGCTGAGTTCCTGCTCCATTGTCGCCACCCGTTCGCGCTCGCGCTTGCCCGCCGGCATGAACAGGCAGAACGCCACGATTCCCAGCGACAACACGGCAATACCGGTGATTTCCCAACCGTACTTGTCCGGCCGGACAAAGAAATCGTTGACCCAGCCCCATCGTCCGACAAATTCGTAGGCGTTCCAGGTGATGATGGCGGTGGCAATCGAGTAGCGTAGCGCAGTGGCTACCCGGCGAAAGCGCAGCAGGCGCTGCAGCAGGAAGATCGCCCATACCGCGTTGAGCGAGGCGATGACATAGGTCACCGGGTGCTGGTCGCCGAGCACGGATTCATCGTAAATCAGCAGCAGCGCCAGGTAGAAGAACCAGATGAGGTAGATCGTCTCCAATGCCGTGATGGCGGCGAAGTTGCGCTTGTGGCCTTCGGTGGGCTTGCCGGTACCCATGCCCAGCCGGCGGTGGAACCAGCGGAAGAAATTGCAGCGCGTTTCCCGGTTGAACAGGAAATACACCAGAGTGGCCAGCATCACGCCCAGCGAGGACATCATTACCAGGTATTCCGGCTTGGTAGCAATCTCGCCGGCCGCGTCCATCAACGGCGCCACCTCCAGCGAGTGCGCGTAGTAAACGAACGAGAACTCCACCCATCCGGTCCACATCAGCCAGGCGGCGAAATAACCCAACCAGGTCGCGCTTACCTCGCTGTCCTGGCGCATGCCTATCCAAAGCAGAACGGCGCCGACCAAACCCATGGCGCCGGCAGCGTAATACATGATCGGCGCCCCGAAGCCGCGCTCCACCTGGATCATCACCGCATGCCCGAGTCCCTGGGACAAAAAGAACACCGCAAACGGAAACAGGCCGATAAAAGGCGGCCGCGCAAAAATTCCGGCCATCCAGCCGGAACTGCCTTGATCACGAGTGTCTTGCGGGCTCATCAGAGTGCCTCCGGAAGGCGATGCCGAAACCATATACTATACCCGCTCGACACTGCATCAGAGACTACCGAAGACCGCCTGTGAAGATCGAAAACCTCAAAGATTGGGAGGGGCGCACGCTGGCTCCATCGGCATGGTTGCACCTGGATCAGGCGCGCATCAATGCGTTTGCCGACTGCACCTCCGATCATCAATTCATCCACGTGGACCCCCAGCGCGTTGCGGGCGAGACTCCATTCAAATCAACGATCGCGCACGGGTTCTTGACGCTTTCCTTGTCGGTACATCTGGAATCGCCGGATCTGGCCGAGATCGAAGACCTTGGTTTCGTGATCAACTACGGTCTGGACAAGCTCCGTTTCATCAACCCGGTGCCCGCCGATTCGCGCGTTCGGATGCATTCCACCCTGGCGGCAGTTCGGGATCGGGGCGCGGGACGGGTGATAATTCAACTCGACAAGTACATGGAAATCGAAGGCCAGGAAAAGCCGGCCTGGGTAGCCCAGCAGCTCTTCATGTTGATTCCACAGGATTCCTGATCGGCCCCAGGCGTGAACGAACTGTTCAACCTGGAGGGCCGAACGGCCCTGATTACCGGTTCCACGCGCGGTATCGGCAAAGCCATCGCCACGCGGATGGCCGAGCACGGGGCCCGGGTAACCGCATCCAGCCGCAAACCGGAGGCCTGTGAGCAAACCGCTGAAGAACTCAATCTCAAATTCGGCAAGGGCACTGCGATAGCGGTCTCCTGCAACGTGTTCCACAAGGACCAGGTGGAAGACCTGGTGGCGCGCACCCGGGCGGCCTTCGGCGCCATCGACATCCTGGTGTCCAATGTGGGCGTGAACCCGCATTTCGGTCCGATGCTGGATATCAGCGACAGCGCCTTTGAACGCATCTGGCGCTGTAACGTGACGGCCAATCTGTGGCTCAGCAAGCTGGTGACGCCGGATATGCAGAGCCGGGGTTACGGCCGTATCGTGCTGATCTCCTCGTACGTGGGCCAAATGGCGCACGACAGGATCGGAGCCTACGGCATTTCCAAGGCGGCCGAGATCCAGATGGCCCGCAATCTGGCGCTGGAATACGGGCGCGACGGCATCACCGCAAACGCGGTCTGTCCGGGACTGATCAGGACCGACTTCTCCAGGGCCTTGTGGAGCGACGCCGAATCGCGCGAAAGCTTTCTCGACACCACCGCCCTGGGCCGCATGGGCGCTCCGGATGAAGTTGCGGGGCTGGTCGTGTTCCTTGCCTCACCGGCCGGCTCGTACGTGACCGGTCAGGCGCTGCTGGTGGATGGCGGAATCCATGTTTAAGCGCACCGCTCGAAGATAAAGGAAACCCCGCAGTCATGCGCGCGCTGATTTGCACCCGTTACGCCGAGCGCCCGGAGCTCATCCTGGGCGAGGCGCTGGAACCGGCCCCGGGCCCCGGCGAGGTGCTGGTGGCCGTGCGTGCCGCGGGCCTGAATTTCTTCGATCTGCTGATGGTTCAGGGCCGCTACCAGCGCCGCCCTGAGCTTCCTTTCACTCCCGGGGGCGAGGCTGCCGGCATAGTGTCGGCGCTCGGCGAAGGCGCGGAGGACCTCGCGGTGGGCGATCGAGTTGCGATGCACGGCCAGGCTATGTTCGCCGAGTTGGCGGTTGCGCCTCGCCATCATGTGGCCCGCCTGCCGGGAAATATGAGTTTTTCCCAGGGCGCCGGCTTTTGCATTACCTACGGTACCTGTTACCACGCTTTCAAGCAGGTTGCGGACCTTCAGGCCGGCGAGACCGTGCTGGTGCTGGGCGCCGGCGGAGGCGTGGGAATGGCGGCCGTAGCGTTGGCGAAGGCCATGGGCGCCAACGTAATTGCCGCGGCCGGGAGCGAGGACAAGCTGCAATTGGCGAGGGCCCTGGGCGCGGAAGAAAGCATCAACTATACGCAGGACGATTTTCGTGGCCGGCTGAGGAAACTGGCCGGTGGCCGGGTGAATGTCGTGGTCGATCCGGTGGGCGGAGACTTTTCGGAATCAGCCTATCGCTCTTGTGCGCCTGGCGGCCGTTTCCTGGTGGTGGGATTCGCCGCCGGGTCCATCCCGCGCCTGCCGCTGAACCTGGTCCTGCTTAAGACTGCCGCGGTGTTGGGCGTGCTGTGGGGTCCGTGGACCGATCGGCATCCCGATGTCGCGCGCCAAAACCTGGATGCCTTGTCGGCACTGGCGGCGAAAGGCGCCATCAGTTGCCCTATCGATCGAGAGCTCTTGTTGGAGGACTACCCACAGGCGTTTGAAGCATTTGCCCATCGTCAGGTGACCGGCAAGTGGGTACTGAGAATGGACGGTAGCGGCGCATGACCCTGAACGTGAGCCTGGGAGTTTTCGCAACAGGCGCCGTGGCGCTGACGCGCAAGCAACAAAGGAGCGAGGGCGTCTTGCCCTCGTCGAGGGCGGGACGCCCTCGTTCCCGGAGTTGTTGCATGCAAGCGAGGGCATCCTGCTCTCGTCGAATAGACGGTGGCGGCGCATGACACTCAAGATCAGTGATCGCGGCGGGATCCGGCTGATTGAAATGGGTTCTCCGCCGGTCAACGCCCTTGGGGCAAAGTTGCGCGCCCCGCTGCTGGCGGCAATCGAGTCGGCTTCGCAGGACGACACGGTGGGCGCCGTTTTGTTGCTGAGCAGCCTGAAGACCTGGTGCGCCGGCGCCGACATCAAGGAGTTCGGCCTGAAGGAACTCCCGGCGCCGGAGGCGTCGCTGACGGCCCTGTGCGACGCTCTGGATGCGTGTCCCAAGCCCGTGCTGGGGGTGATCGACGGGGTGGCCTACGGCGGTGGCCTGGAGCTGGCCCTGGCCTGCGACTATCGTGCGGTGTCCTCGCGCGCCCGGTTTGCCTTTCCCGAGGTCAATATCGGCCTGCTGCCGGGCGCCGGAGGCACGCAACGAACGCCGCGCCTGATCGGCGTGGAGCACGCTTTGCGCATGTGCCTGGACGGCAAGCCGGTGGACGCGCAACAAGCCCTGAAGATCGGCCTGGCCGACCGATTGCTGGAAGGCGGCGTGACCGAAGCGGCCTGCACCTACGCCGGCGAGTTGCTGGATCAGGCTGCCACGCTGCGCAAGATCTCCTTGGGTCCGGGGAAACTCCCCAAGCCCGGCGAAGCGGTGGAGGCGTTTGCCGCCGCCCGCGGGCTGATCGCCCGAAAGATGCGGGGCCGGGACTCGCCGGAACTGATCGTGCAGTGCATTGAGCAGGCGGTGGCCTGCCGGGACGATTTTCGGGCCGGGCTAGGCGAGGAACGCCGCCGCTTCATAAGCTGCCTGAAGAACCCGCGGAGTGCGGCGCTCTCGCATGTGTTCTTCGCCGAACGTGCCGCATCCAGGGGCGCCGGGGGCGCTCCCGCCCGTCCGGTTGAGCACGCCGCGGTGGTGGGTTGCGGAACCATGGGCGGCGGCATTGCCATGAATTTTGCCATTGCCGGGATTCCGGTGACGGTACTGGAAACCAACCAGGAGGCCTTGCAGCGGGGGTTGGGCGTGGTGCAAGAGAACTTCCAGCGTTCGGAAAAAAGCGGCCGGCTGCCGCCCGGCGGCGCGGAACGATGCATGGGGCTGATTACGCCCACCACGGACTACTCTGCCCTGGCCGAAGCGGACTTCGCCATAGAAGCCATCTACGAGAACCTCGACCTCAAGAAGCAGATCTTCGGTCGCCTGGACGAATTTCTGCCCGCAGAGGCAGTAATCGCCAGCAACACCTCCTATCTGGACATCGACCGAATGGCGGGCGCAACCGGCAGGCCGGCGCAGGTCCTGGGCATGCACTTCTTCAGTCCGGCCAACATCATGCGGCTGGTGGAGGTGATACAGGGCCGGCAAAGCGCTCCGGAGACCATCGCCTGCGCGTTTGCGCTGGCTTCGCGCATGAAGAAGATCCCCGTTTGGTCGGCCAACAGCCACGGCTTTATCGGCAACCGCATGTTGACCGATTACATGTTCGAAGCCTTCGAACTGCTGTTCGAAGGCACGCCGCCGGAGCAAGTCGATGCCGTCCTGCGTGAATTCGGCCTGCCCATGGGGCCGTTTCAGATGGCCGATCTGGTGGGCCTGGACCTCGGCTGGCGGGCACGGGAACTGGCCAACAAGCCGCTCGCCGAGCGCAAGCCGGGCGAGCGCCTGGTGGATGCATTGTGCGAGCGGGAAAGGTTCGGGCAGAAGAACCGCCGCGGCATTTACAACTATCGGCCCGGCAGCCGGGTTCCCGAGTCCGATCCCGGGGTGGCCCGGTTGATTGAGGACCTGGCCGAAGAGATGGGCTACCGGCCAGGCCCGCCTGCCGATCCGGTAGAGATCGTCAAGAGGTGCATGTACCCGCTGGTGAACGTCGGCGCCAAATTGCTTGAGGAAGGTGTGGCAAGGGCTGCATCGGACATCGATATCGTTTATGTCTACGGCTATGGGTTTCCCCCCTGGCGGGGCGGCCCCATGCACTACGCGAATCACCAGGGACTGGCCTCGGTGCTCGCGGACATTCGCGCGTTCCATGAGCGATTCGGCAGCCGCTGGGCTCCCGCGCAGCGGCTGGTGGAACTGGCCGCGGCCGGCCGCGGCTTCGGAAAGGCTTATTAAGCAAATGACCACCGGCGCCCGGCCGTTCGCCGGACACTCGCCGGTCATGCAGCAGTACCTGCGCATCAAGGCGCAGCATCCCGATTCGCTGCTTTTCTACCGCATGGGCGACTTCTACGAAATGTTCTTCGAAGACGCCACTCGTGCGGCGACGCTGCTGGACATCGTCCTGACCAGCCGCGGTCAGTCGAACGGCGAGGCGATACCGATGGCCGGCGTGCCGGCGCATTCCGCCGACTCGTATATCGCCCGGCTGGCACAGATGGGAGAATCGATCGCGATCTGCGAGCAGATCGGCCGTCCCACGGCCTCGGCCGGCCCGGTGAAACGTGAGGTCGTGCGCCTGGTAACGCCCGGCACACTTACCGACGAGGCGCTCCTGGACAGCGCAGCCGACAACCTGGTTGCGGCGCTGTATCAGGAGGATGGCGCATACGGCCTGGCGTGGATGGAACTGAGTTCGGGCAGCTTCTGCATTACCGAGTGTGCCGGCCTGGAGGAATTACAAGGCGAGTTGCAGCGTTTGCGGCCGGCCGAACTGCTGACCAGCGAAGGAGCGCGGCTGCCGGAGGCCCTGCCCGATGCGCCCGCCGTACATGAGCGAAGAAAATGGCAATTCAGCGTTTCCTCCGCCCGGCGTGCCTTGCAGCAGCAATTTCGCGTGCACAATCTCGATGGCTTTGGCGCCGAGGGCATGGACCGCGCCCTGGCGGCTGCCGGCTGCCTGCTTGACTATGTAAAGGACACCCAGCGCGGGGCACTGCCTCATGTGCGGACCCTCAGCGTCGAACGGCCCAGCGAGGCGCTGCTCATGGATGCCGCCACACGCCGCAACCTGGAACTGGATTGCTCGCTTTCGGGACGCCATGAGTACACCCTGGCCGGCGTTCTCGACCGCTGCGCTACGCCCATGGGAAGCCGAATGCTGCGCCGCTGGATTCATCGCCCGCTGCGCTGTCACGAGTTGCTGCGCCGCCGCTTTCAGGCCATTGAGACTCTGCGCGAGGCCAAGGACGGATGGCGCGCGAGCATCCGCGAGGTCGGCGACCTGGAACGGGTGCTGGCTCGCCTGGCTATTCGAACTGCCCGTCCGAGGGACCTTGAGCGGCTGCGGGCCGCTCTCAAGGCGACGCCGGCGCTACGCGAGCAATTGGCGGCGCTGGACGCACCGCTGTTGCAGGACCTGGCCGGGCGCATGGACACGCCGCCGGAGGGATTGAGCCTGCTTGAGAAATCGATCGCCGAACAGCCAAGCCCAAGGATTCGCGACGGTGAAGTGATCGCCGCCGGTTACAGCGACGAACTGGACGAGCTGCGCGAGATCAGCACCAATGCGGACACGGCCCTGCAGGACCTTGAGAAGCAGGAGCGCGAACGCAGCGGCATCCCCAACCTGCGCCTGGGCTACAACCGGGTGCACGGCTACTACATCGAGCTGCGCCGCAGTCAATCCGAGGAGGCGCCGGAGCATTTCATACGCCGCCAGACACTGAAGCACTCCGAGCGCTATATCACCCCGGAACTGAAACGCTTTGAGCACCGGGTCTTAAGCGCTCGCGAACGCGCGCTGGAGCTGGAGACCCGGCTTTACGAAGAACTGGTGGAAAAGCTGTCGCAGTGGCTTGCCTCCTGGCAGGAACTGGCCGCCGCCCTGGCCGAGACCGATGTGCTGGTGAACCTGGCGGCCCGATCGCTGGAGTTGGGCTACAGCAAGCCGGAACTGGACGATCAGCCGGGAATCCGGCTTGCCGGCAGTCGCCACCCGGTGGTCGAGCGAGCCCTGGACAGCGAGTTCATTCCCAACGAACTCGAACTCACCGACGATACCCGCATGCTGATCGTCACCGGCCCGAACATGGGCGGCAAGTCCACTTACATGCGGCAGGTTGCGCTGATCGTCATACTGGCGCACATCGGCAGCTATGTGCCGGCGGCGACCGCAAAGATCGGTCCGCTGGACCGCATTTTCACGCGGATCGGCGCGGGTGACGACCTGGCGGGCGGGCGCTCCACTTTCATGGTGGAAATGACCGAGACCGCCAGTATTCTCCATAACGCCACCGAACAGAGCCTGGTCTTGATGGATGAGGTCGGGCGCGGCACCAGCACCTACGACGGCCTTTCCCTGGCCTGGGCGGCCGCGAGCTACATCGCCGAGCGCCTGCGTTGCTTTACCTTGTTCGCGACCCATTATTTCGAACTCACGGCTTTGCCCGAGACCGTCCCCGGTTGCGCCAACGTACACCTGGACGCGGTGGAGCACGCCGGGACGCTGGTGTTCTTGTATTCCGTGCGCGAGGGGCCGGCGGATCGCAGTTACGGCCTCCAGGTAGCGGCCCTGGCCGGAGTTCCGCGCCAGGTGATTGCGGCTGCACGTCAGACTTTGCGAGACCTGGAGCAGCGATCGGGACAGTTGATCGAGCGCGAGACCACGCATCCGCAATTACCGCTGCGGCTCGGCGAGCCCAGCCCGGCGGAACAGCTCCTGGCGGCCGTGGACCCGGACCAGCTCAGCCCGCGTGAGGCCCTGGATTTACTGTTTGAGATGAAACGTTTGGGTGGGGTGAAAAAGTGATCGAACGACGCGTCAGCCTTCTTGTGGAGGACCTGGGGGAACTGCTGCTGAAGCGTGCCGAGATGGTGACTGCGGCCGAGTCGTGCACCGGCGGCTGGATCGGCCAGGCCATTACCGAATGGCCGGGCAGTTCAGGATGGTTTTCGGCCTCCATCGTGACCTACTCCAACGACGCCAAGCAGCGTTTGCTTGGCGTACGCCCGCAAACGTTGCGGGATCACGGTGCGATCAGCGCCGAGGTGGCGGCCGAAATGGCTGCCGGGGCGCTGGAGAGAGGCCGCACCGAATGGAGCCTTGCCGTTACCGGAATTGCCGGTCCCGGCGGAGGTAGCCCGGCCAAGCCGGTCGGAACAGTGTGGTTTGCCTGGACCGGCCGCAATGGGTTGCGCGAGGCGGAATGCCGGCGCTTCGACGGTGATCGCCGCGGCGTACGCATCAGAACGGTCGAGCATGCACTGGAGGGGCTGCTTAAGCGAGTCAAAGCGAGTGCTTGAACCCCGCCTGAAGTTTCGCAGCAGGCTTGTTGCGCCGACGCGCAGGGAACAATGGAGCGAGGGCATCTTGCCCTCGACGAGGGCGGGCCGCCCTCGTTCCAGCCAGTTCCAGGCAAGGGGCGTGACAGGAGCAACGGGCAATGCCGGCTAATAACTTGCCCAAAGCGTCCCATTGCAGTGCGGCAAAGCCCCCCGGCTGTGGAATAATCACCCTGTACAGGCAAACGCTGGAGCACAGAGCAACATGAACGACAATCGCAAGCGGGCATTGGCGGCAGCGCTATCGCAGATTGAGAAGCAATACGGAAAGGGCTCTGTCATGCGCCTCGGCGGCGCCGGCGCCGTGCGCGACGTCCAAGTCATATCCACCGGCAGCCTGGCGCTGGACCTGGCCCTCGGGATAGGTGGACTGCCGTGCGGACGGGTCGTTGAAATATTCGGACCGGAGTCCTCGGGCAAGACCACGCTGACCTTAAGTGTAGTAGCGCAATGCCAGAAAGCCGGCGGCACCGCCGCATTCGTGGACGCGGAGCATGCCCTGGATCCTGTCTATGCCCAACGCGTTGGCATCAATGTTGACGATCTCCTGGTTTCGCAGCCGGACACGGGAGAACAGGGCCTGGAGATTACCGACATGCTCGTGCGCTCGGGCGCAGTGGACGTGGTGGTACTGGATTCGGTCGCCGCTCTTACCCCAAAGGCCGAAATCGAGGGTGAAATGGGCGACAGCCACATGGGTCTGCACGCCCGCCTGATGTCGCAGGCCTTGAGGAAGCTGACCGGTAACATCAACCGCTCCAACACCATCGTGATCTTCATCAACCAGTTGCGGATGAAGATCGGTGTCATGTTCGGTAACCCGGAGACCACCACAGGCGGGAACGCACTGAAATTCTACTCGTCGGTGCGCCTGGATATCCGCCGTATCGGGGCGATCAAGCGTGGCGATGAGGTGATCGGCAACCACACCCGGGTGAAAGTGGTGAAGAACAAGATGGCGCCGCCGTTCAAGATGGCCGAGTTCGATATCCTGTTTACCGGTGATCAGTACGGAATTTCCCGCGCCGGTGAACTGATCGACATGGGCCTGGCCAACAACCTGATCGTCAAGTCCGGCGCCTGGTACAGCTACAAGGACTCGCACATCGGCCAGGGCAAGGAAAAGGCCCGCAGCTTCTTGCTGAGCAATCCGGACGTGGCCGACGAGCTGGAGGCGCTGATTCGCGGCAAAGACAAAGACGTGGAGGAACCAGCCGAGGCTGCGAGTGCCTGAACGCAAGTCAAAGCGTACAGCCGGCCCGCTTGATACATCGCTGGGCCTACTGTCCCGGCGTGAACACTCCGTTAAGGAACTGCGGATCAAACTGGCGGCGCGCGGTCACCAAGGCGGCGTCATTGAAACCACCCTTGAGGACCTGGTCGAGCGCGATCTGCTTAGCGACGAGAGATTTACCCAGGCTTTCCTGCGTTCGCGCCGGGAGCGCGGGCAGGGTCCGCTCAAGATTCGTGCGCAGCTTATGGAGCGCGGCGTGAATGCGGAATTGATCGAAACGGCCCTGGCCGAGGCGGCAGTGGATTGGGACCGGTGCGCGGTGGCTGCCAGGCGCCGGCGTTTCGGCGAGGCGCCTCCTCAGGACCGGAACCAGATGGCGAAACAAGCGCGGTTCCTGCGCGGGCGCGGATTCTCCGCCGCTCAAGTGGCGCGCGCGTTGTTTTCGGACAATGCGCCATGAAAACCGCTGAGGTCCGTTCCGCTTTCGTGGAATTCTTCGCCGGCCGGGATCACCGGCATCTACCCGGTTCGTCCCTGGTGCCGCACAACGATCCGACCCTGTTGTTCACCAACGCCGGTATGGTCCAGTTCAAGGACATTTTTCTGGGCCGGGAGCCGTGTGCCTACCCGCGGGCCGTGACCGTACAGCGCTGCCTTAGGGCCGGCGGCAAACACAACGATCTGGAAAACGTCGGATATACCGCCCGCCATCACACTTTCTTCGAGATGCTGGGCAATTTCAGCTTCGGCGACTACTTCAAGCGGCAGGCAGTTCGCCATGCCTGGGATTTCGTGACCGGGGACCTGGGCCTGCCCCCCGAACGGCTGCTGGTCACCATCTACAGGGACGACGACGAAGCCGCGCAATGCTGGCGGGAGGAAGCGGGCGTGGAAGACGCGCGCATAGTGCGCCTGGGAGCATCAAGCAACTTCTGGTCGATGGGCGACACGGGTCCCTGCGGCCCGTGCGCCGAGATCTTCTACGACCACGGACCGGAAGTGCCCGGAGGTGCGCCCGGCAGCGATCAGGACGAGGGCGACCGCTACGTGGAAATCTGGAACCTGGTGTTCATGCAATACAACCGCGACAGCCAGGGCGAACTGACGCCACTGCCCAAGCCCTCGGTGGATACCGGCATGGGACTGGAGCGCATGGCCGCGGTGTTGCAGGGCGTCAACAGCAATTATCAGATCGACCTGTTCCGCACCTTGATTGAGGCCGCCGCCGAGATCACTTCCACCAGCGACCTCGATTCCAATTCGCTGAAGGTCATTGCCGATCATGCCCGCGCAGCCGCCTTCCTGGTCCAGGACGAGGTCTTCCCCTCCAATGAAGGACGTGGCTACGTGCTGCGCCGCATCCTGCGCCGGGCCTTGCGCCATGGCTATGACCTGGGCGTGAAGGACGCTTTCCTGTACCGAATGATCGCTCCACTTGTGCAGGCGATGGGCTCGGCCTACCCGCAATTGGCCGAGTCGCGCGAGCTGACAGAAAGGGTGCTGCGGTCCGAGGAGGAACGTTTCGCCTCGACCCTGGAGCAGGGGATGCGCTACCTCAAGCGGTCGCTGGACAAGGTCAAGGCGGATGTGATTCCCGGCGAAATGGCGTTTGTGCTATATGACACCTATGGCTTCCCGGTCGATCTCACCGCCGATATCGCACGCGGCCGTGGTATGTCAGTCGACATGCCGGGCTACGAAGCGGCGATGTCCGAGCAGCGGGAGCGCTCACGGGGCAAGTCCCGTGCAAAGTTCGGGCCTGTGCATCATCGCGTTGACGCAGGAGCGATAGAGTTCAGTCTTGACGTCTCGGAGCCTTCCGTAACTCACGTGCCAGCCAGCACTTTCACCGGCTATGAGCGCCTGGAGGATCAGGGGCGCGTGCGCTTGATCCAAGTGGACGGCAATTCCGCCGACCGGGCGGAAAAGGGCCAAAGGGCCGCGGTGGTGTTGGATAAGACTCCGTTTTATGCCGAGAGCGGCGGACAGGTGGGCGACACGGGGTTGCTGACCGCGGACGGCTTGCGCTTTGAAGTCCACGATACACAGCAAACCGATGTGGGACGAGCGCATATTGGCCTGGTCGCCGCCGGTACCTTGCGCGTGGGCGAAGAGGTCACCGCTGCGGTGGACGCCGAGCGCAGGCGCGCCATCGTGCTGAATCATTCCGCCACCCACCTGATGAACGCGGCGTTGCGCAAGGTCCTGGGAAAACACGTAACGCAAAAGGGCTCGCTGGTCGCCCCGGACCGGCTGCGATTTGATTTCTCGCACTTCGAGGCGGTTGCGGCTGCCGATCTGGAACGCATAGAGGACGAAGTCAACGAGCAGATACGCGCCAACCGGCCGGCTGAAACAACCGAGATGCCGCTGGACCAGGCAATTGAGGCGGGCGCGCTTGCGATGGCCGGCGAGAACTATGCGGACCGGGTAAGGGTATTGAAGCTGGGCGATTACTCGATGGAGTTGTGCGGCGGAACGCACGTGGATCGAACCGGGGACGTCGGCCTGTTTGCGATCGTGTCGGAATCTTCGGTTGCCGCCGGCGTTCGCCGGATTGAGGCGCTGACGGGCGCGGGCGCTTATGAATGGGTGCGCGGGATGCGCCACCGGATGAGCCGCCTTGCGGGGCTGTTGAAGGGTGGAACGGAGGACGCGGAGGAAAAACTCACCGCCCTGATGAAGCGGGCGAAGGACGTGGAGAAGAACCTGGCGCAGGCGCGTGCCCGCCTGGCCGAAGGAGGCGGTGCGGCAGCCACGCCGGTCAAGCGGGTGGCGGGTGTGAACCTGATCGCCATGCGGCTGGATGACGAAGCGGACATGGAGACCATGCGCGGTGCGGTGGATCGCTACCGCGATCGCTACGATCCCGCCGTGGTGGTGCTGGGCGCCGCTGACGGCAGCGGTAAGGCCCGGATCGTCGCAGGCGTGAGCAAGGCAGTGCAGGAGCGCGCTCCTGCCCGTGACCTGGCGCGCGCGGTGGCCGAGCATTTGGGCGGAAAAGGCGGTGGCCGGGCCGACTTTGCCCAGGGCGGAGGCCCGAAGGCCGAGGCGCTGGACGAAGCGCTGGCGGCGCTGGCCGGCTGGCTGGCCGATCGTCTCGAGTAGCTCCTCCCTGGGAGCGAGGGCGTCCCGCCCTCGACGAGGGCAGGATGCCCTCGTTCCCAGGCGTGTTCCCTGCGCGTCAGCGTAGCGACGACTGCTGCGAAAACTCCCAGCGTCTCCGGCGCAATACAATGGAGCCGTTTCGGCGGGGAGCGAAACACATGAGTCTGCTAAGAGAACAGCCCGGCTTCACTTTGGGTGTGGAGGAGGAATACCTCCTGGTTGACGCCGAAACCCTTGAGTTGTCGGTAGATCCGCCGGATGGATTCATGCCTGCCTGCCAGAAGCAGGTTTCCGGCCAGGTGGTAAACGAGCTGATGCGGGCACAGGTGGAAACGGCCACCAAGGTTTGCGAGAACGTTGCGGAGGTGCGCCAGGAACTGACTCGGCAGAGGCGAGAAATCAGCGCCGTTGCGGAACAGTTCGGGCTTAGAATCATCGCGGCTTCGACCCACCCGTCAGCCTTGTGGCGGGAGCAGAAGCAAACGCCTTCGCAGCGCTATGTGGCCTTGCAGAAGGAAATGCAGGCCACCGCCCGACGCATGCTGATCTGCGGGATGCATGTGCATGTGGGCATAGAGGATCAGGACTTGCGGGTGGACCTGATGAACCAGTTCCGCTATTTCCTTCCTCATCTCTTGGCGCTCAGCGTGTCCTCGCCGTTCTGGGAGGGGGACGACACCGGCCTGCACAGTTTCCGCTTAACGATTTTCTCCGGCCTGCCGCGAACTGGCCTACCCGAAGAGTTCAATAGCTGGAGCGATTACGAGCGGCATATAGACACGCTTGTACGGGCCAAAGTGATCGAGGATTCCTCCATGATCTGGTGGGACGTACGCCCCAGCGCGCGGTTCCCGACCCTGGAGACCCGCATCTGTGATCTGTGCACCTTTGTTGAGGACACCGTCTGCCTTACGGCCTTTTGCGTGTGCCTGCTCCGCATGCTGTGGCGCCTGCGCATCAGCAACAGCCGCTGGCGCAGCTACAACCTGCTGCTGCTGGAAGAGAACCGCTGGAGGGCGATGCGCTACGGGCCCACCGACAGCCTGCTCGACTTCGGCAAGGGCACGATGGTTCCTTTCTCGGAACTATTGGACGAACTGATCGCCCTGGTGCGTCAGGACATGGAGTATTTCGACTGCAAGGAAGAAGTGGAACATGCCCGCACCATCATTCGGCGCGGAACCAGCGCCAGCATGCAGTTGGCAGTTTATCGGCAGGCGCTGGAAGAGGGAGCGAGTGAGCCCGAAGCACTGCGCGAAGTGGTCCGCTTCTTGGTCGAGGCCACCATGGATGGCTGCTGACCCAACCCTGGGACCGAGGGCGTCCCGCCCTCGACAATCCCTGGGACCGAGGGCGTCCCGCCCTCGACGAGGGCAGGATGCCCTCGGTCCGTTGTTTCCTGCAGGCCGGCGAAACAAGCCTGCTGCGAAGACTCGGCACCAAGAATATGACTGCTGACTATCCTGCCGCATGCCGCGTGTCGGTGGCGCCCATGATGCAGCGCACCGATCGCCACTGCCGTTTTTTCCACCGTCTTCTCGCGCCCGAAGTCGGCCTGTACACCGAAATGGTCCATGCCCAGGCCATCATCCACGCCGGCGACGAGCGATTCCTCAAGCATCATCCCTCCGAGCGCCCCCTGGCGCTGCAACTGGGCGGGAGCGAGCCTGAATCGCTCGGCAAAGCCGCAGGCCTCGCGGCTGAGGCAGGATTTGACGAAATCAATCTGAACGTGGGCTGCCCCAGTTCACGGGTGCGCGCCGGGCGATTCGGCGCCTGCCTGATGCATGAACCGGAGCGCGTGGCTGAGTGCGTGGTCGCGATGCGCGAGGCGGCGCCCGGGCGGGCGGTCACTGTCAAGACCCGGATCGGCACCAATCATCGACCGGATTTTGCCCACCTTCTGGCATTCGCCCAGGCGGTGCAACAGGCGGGCGTGGCGGCGCTGGTCGTGCATGCGCGCATCGCCGTGCTGGAGGGCTTGTCGCCTAAGGAGAACCGCAGCGTGCCGCCGCTGCGCTACGACGTGGTCTACCAGCTCAAGCGGGCGTTACCCGATCTTCCTGTAGTGCTCAACGGCGGCGTTTCGAGCCCAGACGAGATTGCGGCACATTTAACGAGAGTCGATGGCGTGATGCTGGGGCGCGCGGCCTACGCAAACCCTTGGCGGATTGCCGAGTTGCCGGGCGCGGGCGCCAACGGCCGTAGCCGCGAGCAGGTGCTCGAGGCCATGGTGGACTATGCCTGCCACCCGGATCAGGCTGACGTGTCACTGGGCGCGATCACGCGTCACATGGCGGGTCTGTATGCAGGGCAGCCGGGCGCCGGCGCTTGGCGGCGCGCGCTGGCCCGCCACGCAGTCGTCCCGGCCAATCAGGCGGGCTTATTGTTCGACTACGTGCTGCAAGGTTTGCGCCAAGCGGCCTGAGGCCAAGCTCGACGCGCTGCGTAGCATTTCACCCCTGGGAACGAGGGCATCCTGCCCTCGTCGAGGGCTGGAAGCCCTCGCTCCCAGGGATTGTTGAGGGGAGGATGCCCTCCTGCCCGGGGGGCTAGCCGAGAGCTTGGGCTACGCGGTCGCGCTCCCGGGCGAGTTCCGGAGGCAGGCGGTCGCCGTATTGGGCGAGGTAGTCGGCAATACCACTTAGTTCCTCGCGCCAGCCGGCAGTGTCCACGGCCAGCAGCCCGTCGAGGGCCTCCGGCTCGATGTCCAGCCCGTCGAGGTTCAAGTCCTTGCGGTGCGGCAGGTTGCCTACCGGCGTTTCGCGCGCATCGGCGCGCGCATTGCAGCGGTCCAGGATCCACTGCAGGACCCTTAGGTTCTCGCCGAATCCCGGCCACAGGTAGTTGCCCGAGGCGTCCTGTCGAAACCAATTCACATGAAAGATGCGCGGCAGCCGGTCGCTGCGGCCGGCGAAGCTGAGCCAATGGGCCCAATAATCGGCGAAGTTGTAGCCGCAAAATGGCTTCATCGCCATCGGGTCACGCCGCAGCTCGTTGCCGGAGTCGCTGGAGGCCGCGGTGGACTCCGAGGCCATGGCGGCGCCCATCAGCACGCCGTGGCGCCAGTCGCGCGCCTCCATGACCAGCGGCGCCAACCGTGCCCGGCGGCCACCAAAGATCAGCGCGCTGAGCGGCACGCCCGCATCGTGCTCGGCCATCGGCGAATAGCTTGGGTTGCGCTGGGCGGAGACGGTGAAACGGGCGTTCGGGTGGGCCGCTTTCTCGCCGGGCCTGGCCGGTTCGCCCTTCCAGTTCAGTGCCGGAGTGCCGAACCGGCGACCTTCCCACCACGGCTCCATATCATGGGTGACGCCCACGTTGGTGAAGATCGTTTCGCGCTGGATCATTTCGAAGGCGTTCCAGTTGGTGTATCGGTTGGTGCCGGGCACCACGCCGAAATATCCGGCCTCCGGGTTGATTGCGCGAAGCACGCCATCGTCGTCGAGATGCAGCCAGGCAATGTCGTCGCCGATCGTGCGCACCTTCCAGCCGGGCAGTTGCGCCGGCGGGATCAGCATTGCCAGGTTGGTCTTGCCGCAAGCGGATGGGAAAGCAGCGGCTACATAGTATTTCTCGCCCTGTGGATTCTCGATTTCCACGATCAGCATATGTTCGGCAAGCCAGCCTTCGCGGCGGGCCTGCCAACTGGCGATGCGCAAGGCATGGCACTTCTTGCCCAGCAGCGCGTTGCCGCCGTATCCGGAACCGAAGCTGCGGATGCTCAGCTCCTCGGGGAAATGCATGATGAAGCGCTCTTGCGGGTTCAGTTGGCCGATCGAATGCATTCCTTTCACGAACCGACCTTCGCTTTGGATGCGCTCAAGCGCCCGATCGCCCATTCGGGTCATCAGGTACATGTTGACCGCTACGTAGGCGCTGTCGGTCACTTCGATCCCGCAGCGCGAGAGCGGTGAATTGATCGGCCCCATGCAATAGGGAATCACGTACATAACGCGGCCGCTCATGCAGCCCTCGAACAGCCGGTCCATCAGGGAGTGCGCCTCTTCCGGCGCCATCCAGTTGTTATTGGGCCCCGCGTCGTCGCGGTCCTTCGTGCAAATGAAGGTGAGGTTCTCCACCCGTGCGACGTCCGACGGGTCCGAGCGGTGCAGATAGCAATCGGCGAACTGGTTGCCTTTCAGCGGAATCAGCCCGCCCGAATCCACGAGCCCCGAAACCAGGCCGTCGTGTTCTTTCCGGGAGCCGTCGCACCAGTGAATTCGGTCGGGCCGCGTAAGGGCAGCAACCTGCTCCACCCATTGCCGGGCGTTGGAAGCAGTAGGGGGTATCACTCCGGTTCTTGTAACCGTTTGACGCGCGAGGTGCGCAAGAATATACGATTTATACCCCGGAGTGGAGGTAATCGGCGCAAAATTTGTCCTTGGCTCGCGAAGGCGGGATCGATTTCGTGGTGATAATGGCCGCTTCGAACCGAACGACCAAGCCTGCCGTACCATTGCCGATATCGTGAAGAGCAAGTCGTATTTTTGCACCGAGTGCGGCGCGGAGAGCGTCAAATGGCAAGGGCAGTGTGGCTCTTGTAGCGCCTGGAACAGCTTGCGCGAGCAGCCTCCAACGGCGCGCGCCGGCCGCGCTTCCAAGGTCGCGCCGGCCCCGGCAGAAGTCGTGCAATTGAGCAAGGTGGCGTCCGCGCCGGACCGTCGTATGACCACCGGCCTGGTGGAATTTGATCGGGTGCTGGGCGGCGGGCTGGTGAAGGGTTCGGTGGTGCTGTTGGGGGGCGATCCCGGTATCGGGAAGTCTACTATTCTCCTGCAGGTTGCCGGCGGCAACCCGGCGAGTGGCGAGACGCTTTACGTGACCGGCGAAGAATCCCTGCAGCAACTCTCGCTGCGCTCCACGCGGCTGGGATTGGAGCAGGCCGACGTGCGCGCCATGGCCGAGACTTCGCTCGACGCCGTCCTTGCAGCCGTGGAGAAGGAGCAACCATCGTGGTTGATCATCGATTCCATTCAGACCATGAGTCTCGGCGAGGTCGGTTCGGCTCCCGGCTCGGCCGTGCAGCTGCGCGAGTGCACCGCGGCCCTTGTGCGCCTGGCCAAGACCCGGGGGATCGCGGTGACATTGGTAGGACACGTCACCAAGGAGGGCCAGATAGCCGGTCCGCGGATGCTGGAGCACATGGTGGACGTGGTGATGTACTTCGAAAGCGAGTCCGGCAGCCGTTTCCGTGTGCTGCGCTCGGTCAAGAACCGTTTTGGGGCGGTGAATGAACTGGGTGTGTTCGTCATGGATTCAGCTGGCCTGAAGCAGGTGCGTAATCCCTCGGCGATTTTTCTGACCGGGCGCCAGCCGGGAGCGCCGGGCAGCGCCGTGACCGCCTGTCATGAAGGCACTCGGCCCATGCTGCTGGAAGTCCAGGCGCTGGTTTCGCAGGCCGGCGCGGGAATGGCCCGCCGGGTCAGTCCCGGTATGGACCACAACCGCCTGGCCATGCTCTTGGCCGTGCTGGCCCGCCATTCCGGCGTAGCGGCATACGATCGCGACGTGTTCGTGAATTTCGTCGGCGGCTTGCGGGTCACAGAGACCGCCGCCGACCTGGCGGTGGCCGCCGCCGTCTGGTCCAGCGTTCGCGACCAGCCTCTGCCGGACGGCCTGGTACTGTTCGGCGAACTCGGACTCTCCGGCGAAATTCGACCCGCTCCCCACGGCGAGGAGCGCCTGCGCGAAGCGACCAAGCTCGGCTTCAAGCGCGCCATCATCCCTCGCGCCAACCGCCCCCGAAAACCTATCAGCGGTATTGAAATTACCGCCGTAAAACACCTGAACGAAGCCCTGGCCACCTTATCACACCCAGCCACAAGTCAGTAACCAATGCCCGTATCGCTACGATACGGAGCAAGAATGTCGGGAAGAATTAACAGGGGGTTTAACGACACGGCATAGGTTCCGTGACGTAAGTGGATGAATGGGCGGTTCTGCGATCGAATGCGGCGGGTAACAAGTTTGGCGTCTGTGCTTGACTGGAATCAAACACCGCACATAATCATATTGTTGATTTCAGGCAAGTTCTTGCCTTTTGCGTCTGCGCGGGCGAGCATGTGTTCGTAGAAAACGAGTCCAACTATGGAACCATATCGCATAACCGTCAGCCACGCATTCCCAACGAGATTTCAATTACGTATGCACAAAGCAAGATCAATGGGAGCTACTGGACGCCGTGACAGTGCAAGTGCGCAGCTTTGCGGAGTCCATCGGAGCGAGCAGCGAAGCGCATGGGATTGAATGGAACTCCGGGCAGCCAACCGCGGAGAATCTGACTTATGGAACACAATGAAGTTGTCAAATTGCTTCGGGCGCATAAGTCCGAGATCATGTCGAGGTTTGGCGTGGCTGGCCTCGCAGTTTTCGGATCCTTTGCGCGCGGTCATGCGACCGAAAAGAGCGATGTCGATATCCTCGCCCGGTTTGAGGGGCCGGCCACTTCAAAGCAATATTTCGGCGTTCAGTTCTACATCGAGGATCTGCTGGGGCGCAGTGTTGATCTGGTAACCGACAAGGCGCTTCGGGAAGAGTTGCGTCCGCGTATTGAGCGGGAAGCGGTGCATGTCTGACGACAATAGTCCGCTACGGGGGTGGCGTCTGTATGCCGCCGACATGATCGAGTTCTGCGAGAGGGTTCTTTCCTATACCCGTGATCTGGACAAGGAAGGCAGGTAATCGATCCCGGGCGGCGGGATAATCTTCGGCGATGGGGTTGGGCCGCTATGGCTTGGCGCGACGAATTCGTAGCGGAGCACAAGCTGCCGGTGGGCTATGCGGAAAATGTCCGGCCTTATGTTCGGAAGGTAGCGGAACGGATTCTGCGGGCGCACCGTGAATCAGGGCAACCGATCGCTGTCGGCATCAGCGGCGCGCCGGGATCCGGCAAGACCACGTTTGTGCGGTTCCTCTCGAAATGGCTGAGCCGGCGGATGCAACTCTCCGCGGTCTGCGTTTCGCTGGACGATGCCTATCTCACAAAGGCCCAGCGCCAGCGGCTTGCCCGCCGGGCGCACCCGCTGCTGGCGACGCGAGGCGTCCCCGGGACGCACGATGTTCCGCTGGCCCACCGGGTCCTGGATGCGCTGACGCATCCCGGCGCAGCTCGCCAGGTCACCGTGCCGGCATTCGACAAGGCGACCGACGACCGTGTGCCCGAGCAGGACTGGCGGAGAATCGATGCGCCGGTGGATGTCGTGCTGTTCGAGGGCTGGTGTGTGGGAGCCCGGCCGCAGACGCCCGAATCACTCAGCGATCCAGTAAACCAGCTGGAGGCGGCCCAGGACCGTGACGCGGCCTGGAGGACGGGGGTCAACGAGCGCCTGCGCACGGATTACGCGGAGTTGTTCGCGCGTCTGGACCTGCTGGTCATGCTGCGTGTTCCGAACTTCGAAAAGATCCTCGAATGGCGCTCGCTGCAGGAACAGAGGCTCCGTGAACGACTTCGCGCACGGCTCCGCGTCGACGCAAGGCCGCCGGGGATGTCGGACGCGGAGATTGCATATTTCGTCCAGCATTACGAGCGACTGACGCGCCATATGCTGAAAACTATGCCGGATTATGCGGATGCGGTCATCGACATTGACGAGAACCACCGCATGATCGGGTTTAGCTGGCGGAAACGGTCACCGTAGCAGGATAGTGCGGGTCAGATGACCCAAGGCTACTTCTTGGGATCGTCCATTCGTTGCACCGCCAGCGGATCGTCGCCGATTACGTGGTAGACCTTCCTGATGGATTCATCGTTGTCATAGGTCCATACGACCATATCGGCCAGATCCCCTCGTGTGACCGGACCTGTAGGCTCCGGCTCCAGGTTCAGTCTGATAATTCCCGACCTTGGATTGGAGGTAAGTTGCGCGGGACGGATGATGGTGTAATCGAGATTGCTCGCCATGATGTGCTTCTCGGCTTTGTCCTTGATGTCGATTGCCCAGGCGTGGGATTCCCGGTGTTGTTCGGGCACCATAACGATACTCTTGCCGGGACCGACAATCGTCACGACGATCAATCTGTCGACGCCTTCAGCTTGTGCCGCATCCAGGATGTTGGCAGTGCCTGCGACATCCACTGGGATCTCACCAAGTCTTGAGCCCAGGGTCGAAATGATCGCCTTGAATTTCCTGGATGCGATTGCCCGGTGCACATCGTCAGAGTTCAGGGCGTCGCCGACGAAGTAGTCGACGTCTAACGGTTCCAGGTTCTCCAGATTGGACGTGGGTCTGACGAAGGCGGTGACCGCCTCGCCCCGCCCGACCAGGATCTTGGCAATTTCCAGTCCTGTGTTGCGCGTGGCGCCGAAAATCAAGACCCCATCACCGCCATGGGCTGACGGCGCCAGCAAGATGACCGCGGCCGTCAGACCCAAGAGACTGTTTCTCATCGCCAGACTCCAATTTCTCGTGCCGGGATTGTCGCACAGCCCCTCAATGGGGGGCGGACTGCATCAGGGGTAGGCCGGTTTCCTGAAGCGCAGGACAGCACGGTCGGTCTTCCCCCGTACGTGCGGAGCCATGGCAATGACGTCATGTGGGTCGTTGTCATTTGACAATACGTCGCTCTCGGAATCGAATCGAAAGCCCGCCGCTCTGAAGTCTGCCTTGACGAGGGCAGGATCGATTCGGTGCAATCCCGCTACCACGTTATCGGGGGTGCCGGGTGTGGCAACGTGGTCAACGACCAGCACGACACCTCCAGGTTTTACCGCGGAGTACAGTTCGGCCAGCATCAGGGGGCGGTCTATTCGTTCCCAGCCACGCTGACCATCGATGTAGTAAACGTCGTGGTAGCACAGGATAAAGAGCGCTATATCAAAGGCGCCGGCAGATAAGGTCAGCTTGTTGTTTTCGCCCAGGACTTGTTCTACCGACGCCAATCGGCCATCTGCGTAGCGCTGCTCGATCTCTCGCCGGGCTATCGTGGCGTAAGGCGTGTTGTTGTGTGCAACGACTTTGCCCGCGGGGCCTACGACGGAAACCGCGAGTTGGGTGTAGTAACCGCCGCCGGAGAACATATCCAGGACGGTCATGCCTGGACGCAAACCGGCGAAGGCCAGGATGGCTTCGGGCTTGCGGTCGGTGTCCCGGGCCCGATCGGCCGGCGATCGGCGCGGATCCTCGATTGCGGCCGCGATCGCGGCACTGGCGTCGGATTCGGTGCCGGTTTGCGCCTTATCGGCGGCGCTGCCTGTGTGATACGGCGCGATAAGTACCGCCAAGATAGCGCATATCAAGGTGATCGGTGGCCGCATGGGACAGTTCCCTGGACTAGAGCGGATCACGGATAAAGGTCGGCTGGTCCCGCGTGGACTGCTTTGGATCGTAGCGGTAACCCGCCTCGGAGAATTCCAGCAATCCCTTGGCGAAACGCATCCGCCGCTCGATGATGAAGCGCGCCATCATCCCGCGCGCACGCTTGCCGAGAAAGCTCACGAACCGGTACTTGCCGCTGCGGTAGTCCAGGAAACGCGGTGTAATCACACGGCCGCCCACGGCCGAGAGATCCAGGGCGCTGAAGTACTCTTTTGATGCCAGGTTGACCAGCACCGGGGTTCCGCTCGACTCTACGGCTTCACGGATCACTCCGGTCAGGCGATCCTGCCAGAAGTCGTAGAGGTTCGAACCGGCCGCCGTTGGCAGCGGGGTGGACATCTCAAGCCGGTATGGCTGAATCAGATCCAGCGGCCGCAATACGCCGTGCAGCCCGGACAGAATGCGCAGGTGGCGTTGGGCCCAACCGAGATCGCGGCCGGAGAATTCCCAGGACCTGAGGCCCTGGTAGGCATCGCCGTTGAAAGCCAGAACCGCTGGTCGAGCGTTCTTGCGGCTGAAAGGCTCCTTCCAGGCCGCGTATCGATCGAAATTCTGCTTCGCCAGGTTGTCGCTAATGCCCATTAACTGCGAGAGATCGGGCGCCGTGAGCTTGCGCAAACGGTCCACCAGTTGTGCCGAGTCTTCGAGAAAGTCCGGGATAGTGTGCCTGCCCCGTGGCAGGCGAGACTCAAAATCCAGCGATTTGGCGGGTGAAAGGATGACTAGCATGACTAGATTCCGGTGTTGGCGGCAGGCGTTGACGGATTATTGGGACTCGCGGCCCGGGTAACGCGCACCCGGTCCACAGCGCTTTCGGAGGTTTCCAGCACTTCCATGGGGAATCCACCCAGTTCCAAACGCTGTCCCTGTTGCGGAATAGTACCCAACTTGTCCAGGATCAGGCCATTAAGAGTCTTCGGCCCGTATGTTGGCAGACGCCAACTCATGCGGCGGTTCAAGAGCCTGATATTGGCGCCGGCGTCCACCAGCCAGCCTCCGTTGCCGTCGGGCTGCACCTCATTATCCTCGGCCTCCTGCGAACCATCGCTGATCAGACCGCCGGAAATCTCGTGCAGCAGGTCCTGAACGCTGACCAGACCCTGGATGTCGCCGTACTCGTCCACCACCAGCGAAGTTGCGCCGCCGCCGCGGTGGAAGTCGGAGAACATTCGGGTAAGAGAAGTGTGCTCGAACACGTATCGCGGCGTTTCCAGGAACTCCTCAAGCCTGGCGCGACTCAGTCCTTCGGGGCCGCCCGCCTGAAACAGTCTGCGCACGTGCACCATGCCTGCCACCTGATCGAGCTGCCCATGAAAAGCCGGAAGCACCGAATGAGTGCTGGCACGCAGTCCGCCGATAATCTCCGGCCACTCATCGTCCAGGTCGATCGCCTCGATTTCCCCGCGCGGAGTCATGATGTCCTCGATCGTCAGCGCTTCCAGTTCGAGAACCGCCAGCAGCATCTGGCGGCGCCGATT
Source organism: Candidatus Foliamicus sp. (assembly GCA_965261845.1). Classification (GTDB taxonomy): domain Bacteria; phylum Pseudomonadota; class Gammaproteobacteria; order Steroidobacterales; family Foliamicaceae; genus Foliamicus. Next base: position 512,327 of record OZ253475.1, read on the forward strand.
GGGGATCCGTCCGCCGGACTCGTTAACCAGCGTGCGCAGCTCCGCTACGGTAAGCTCCTGCTCGTCGTCCTTGTCGGGGCGCACGCCGGCCAGGCGCACCAACTGTCCCGCGACCAGGTTAACGGCCCAAATCAACGGCCAGAGCAGCTTTTGCAGGGGGTAGTAGATGCGGCTGGCCACCAGCGCCAGCTTCTCGGGCCGCGCCGCAGCCCAGGTCTTGGGCGCGATCTCGGCGAAGATCAGTACGATCAGCGTCAGCGCGATGCTGCCGGCGACTGCGCCAATAACTCCACCCGTGCGCAGGGCCAGCGCAGTCACGATGGCAGCCGCCAGGAAATTCACCAGGTTGTTGCCGAACAGAATCAGGCCAAGCAAGCGATCCGGACGGCTCAACAACTGTTCGGCCAATTGCGCGCCACGGTGCCCTTCGCGCGCGCGATGCCTCAGCTTGTACCGATTGACCCGCATCAGCGCGGTTTCGGTGCCGGAGAAAAAGGCCGACAAGGCCAGCAACAAGAACAATACGCCCAGAAGGGCAGGTAGTGGAATATCGTCGTTACTCAAAACGAGTTACGAAGTAGCCAAACACGGATCAAGGAGAACATGAGAAAGGCGCTGATGTCAAGCGTTTGTGGGTTCCAGGAGCCTTCGTGCCTCGCTCCATGCCTGTGGAGAGCACGGTGGGTCTGTGTTATTCTGGCCAGACCAATTTCCCGATCATTCTTCGGGAAGACTTTTCTGCAGTTCAGACCTTTTCTGCGGTTCAGACAGAGGGCTTGGCCGCCTGACTCTTGGGAGGAGTTACATGCAATCTAGAGCATTATGTGCTGTATTGGCTGGCGCGTTCATCGCAGTGCCTGCCGGATTCGGAGCAATCAACGTGGCGCAAGCTGCGGAAGATGTCCTGGAAGAAGTTGTGGTTACCGCGCGAAAACGCGAGGAAAGCCTGCTTGAAGTACCTTTAAGCATTACTGCGATAACTGCGGCAGACATCGATGCCAAGGGCATTACCGAGTTCGCCGATCTTGTGGATTTTACGCCGGGCTTCTTCTTTGCCGAGCACTCGGTAGGTCGCGGCGACCGGTCCAACCGCCTCTTGGTGATTCGTGGCATGCGAATTGAGAGCGAGGACGATCACGTGCAGCCGGCCATGGTCTTCGTCGATGGGGCGCCGATGATGGGTAGCGTCATCAGCGGGCTTGAGGATGCCGAGCGCGTTGAAGTCGTCAAGGGACCGCAAAGCGCGTACTTCGGCCGGGCCACTTTTTCCGGAGCGGTGAATTTCGTTACCAAGACACCTTCGGAAGAATTCAAGGGCAAGATAAACGCCGAGGCGGGCCGCTATGGAACGACCAACTTGGGGATCCAGATCGAAGGTCCGTTGAGCGAGAGCCTGTTCTATCGTGTTTCCGGCAGTTCCTACCGTACCAGCGGCCAATACCGGCTGGGCAACAACCCCGACCAGAAGCTGGGCGCCCGTAAGACCTGGAACGTGGCCGGCACGCTTTACGCTACGCCTTCGGATCAGTTCTCCGCCAAATTGCGCGTGCATCACTGGCGGGACGATGACGGTCCCGGCGCAGCCTTCGGGTACGGCGAAGGGAACGGCGAACAATATTTCAATTGCAATCCGCCGGGGTCCACGCTGCTTGCGCGAAACGATGGTAATACCTGGATTTGCGGCGAAGCTCCGTTTCCCCAGGCAAGTGAGATCAATGCTGATTTTGAGTTGGTTGGCCGTAAGATAGACACCCTGAACGGCATAGCAACTCCTGGGCGCCCAGCAGTCGTGACCCCTTTCGACCCACCGTTTCTCGATGGTTATGGAATGGCGAGACGCGCCTGGAACGCCAGCTTGGTTATGGACTACGAGTTCACGAATGATATTTCGCTTTCTTCGATTTCAGCGTTTCACTCCAACGAGTGGATGGTGCTGGACGACGTGGACCGCCGCGCTACAGCCAGTATCGGAGATAACAGGGACACGGCGCTGCTGAACAACCGCGACCTCACGGACTTCAGCCAGGAATTGCGGCTGTCTGCGGATCATGGACGCTGGCGGTGGCAGTTGGGCGCTAACTATTTCGACACCACCGGCGTGCGCTCCACCGGCCTCAAGTTCGTTGTTTTTGTTCAAGGATTGGGTGTCGGCAACTCGTGGGATATCCAGACTACCGGCTTGTTCGGTTCAGTTGGATATGACTTGACTGATCAGCTGAGCGTGAGCGTGGAAGGACGCCAGCAATGGGACAAGGTGGCCGAAGGAGGTGCGACCGGCGCGGCGAAACTGTCGGACACTTTCACCAGCTTTACGCCTCGCGTAATCGTGGACTTCAAGGCAACTGAGGACATCACTCTGTATGCCAGTTTTGCCCAGGGCACCCGTCCGGGTACTTTCAATGCGAACTTCGTCGGGCGGTCACAGCAGGAGCTGGACCAGATTCAGGAGCAAACCGGCGCTGGCCTTGCGGTACCGGAAGAGGAACTGGACAGCTTTGAACTGGGTCTCAAGGGCAGCCTGCTGGATGGACGCGCCTGGGTTACTGCGGCTGTGTACTGGGCCGATTGGACAGCGCAGAGCACGTCGGGCGCCTTTGTAACGGCCCCCGACGGATCAACGGACTTTGTTGGCGTTAAACAGGTCGGCGGCAAGATCGACCTGAATGGATTCGAGTTCGAGGGCGCGCTTGCGGTGACCGACAAGTTCACGGTTGACGCCACCTTCAGCATCAACGATTCGGAGATCAAGAAAGGCACGTGCCCAAGCCATTGCCCCGTCTTGCTCGGTGTCGACAATGTTGACGGACTCGGTAAGCAGACGCAGAAGAATCCCAAGAACCAGGGTTCGCTCGGTCTCTCCTTCACCGATCAGTTCAACGAGCGTTACGATTGGTACGCCCGCGTAGACTACATCATGACAGGTAGCCGTTTTGCCGGGACCCCGAACCTTACGGAGACCGGCGACAGCCACCGCGTGAATGTTCGCGTAGGCATGGAGAACGAGTCGCTGCGGCTGGAACTGTTCGGCAAGAACGTCTTTGACGACAGGACCTTCACGAACTACCAGATCCTGCATGACTTTGCCTATCTTGGGCCCCGGCGCATACTTACCGCCGGGCTTCCCGACAAGGCGGCCTGGGGTGTGCGTGCGTCGTACAACTTCTGAGTGCTCACATCTGCAACAGTTGAACACCCGTCAGGAGCGAGGGCATCCTGCCCTCGACTCGCCAGCGTTGTTCAGCAACAGGAGCGGTCCGGAGTGAACGCGTGATTACTCGGCGTGAGGTGCTGAAGACCGGCATCGGCGCGGCTGGGGCGGCCGGTGCGGCGGCCGCGCTGGCGGCCTCTACTCCGGCCGCGGCAACCGAACTTACGCCCAACAACCTCGCCGAGCGCGTCAAGCGCGTGCGGGCCGGGCCGCTCATGAACCTGGAGCAGGCCTACCGGGTGATGGAAGAAGAGAAGCTGGACGGCCTGGTGCTGGCCGACCCGATCAATGTCTTTCATCTGACCGGCCATTGGGGTTCGTTGGCGAAGATGGGCTATCCCGCTCCCGCCTACGCGCTCCTCTCCAAAGATCAGCGCCAGGCGCCCGGTTTGGTGATGGCGCAATTTATCTACTACTACACGTATTCCGACGGCTACTTCAACTTCCCGCTGCAAACCTATCTGTTCACGGGTTGGGACAGGCGCCATAAACAGGACGGCAAGGATGAGCGCCAGGACGGCCGGCGCGAGAACGAAGACGGCCAGCCGGTGGCCAATCCCGCCTACATATTCGAGGACAAGGGCCAGGTGGCGTTACGCGACATAGAGGTTCATCGGCGCAGCACCCTGAACGCCGCCTTGTCGGAGCAGGAGCTCAGCGCGGACGCAGGATGGGCGCTGGTCAAAGCGGCCCGCGACATGGGTCTGGATCGCGGCCGCATCGGTGTGGATCATCTGGTGATCAACGCGATTTTCGAGCGGGCGGGCCTTGATGCCACCCCGGTTCCCTGCGACCGCGTGATGCGCCGTATTCGGGCAATCAAGTCGCCGCGCGAGATCGAACTGATGCGGTTTTCCGCCCAGGCAAACGCCGAGGCGGCTTTGGCCGCCGCCCGCGCCGCCCGCGCCGGGGCCACGTATCAGGAATTGCGCGCCGCCTTTTTTGCAGAGGCTGCCAAGCGCGGCAACTTAGGCGTGTTCATGCAGGTGGACACGATCGGCGCGGAGACTGGCGACGGCGAGTTTCGCGACGGGCAGGCATTCCAGATTGACTGCGTAAGCCACGGCTTCCACTACCACGGCGATTACGGGCGCACCGTGTTTTTGGGCGAACCCACACCTTCCATGAAGCACGCCACCGACGGCATTTCGTTCGGCTGGAGCGCCATCATGGAGCAACTCAAGCCGGGCTTGCGTTACTCCGAGATTCGAGCAATGGGCGTCGAGGCACTCAAGAAGGGCGGCTACGACCTGGACGTGGCCTTCACGCCGCACAGCGTGGGCCTGATGCATACCGACGATCCCGGACGCGCCGACAGCCCGTTCTTTGTAAAGGAGGATGTGGTACTTGCGGAGAACATGATCATCAGCGTGGACTGCCCGGTGCGCAACGTGGGTTTAGGCGGTTCGGCCCACCTGGAGGACTTGACGTTGATCACCGCCGATGGTGGTGTTCAGATCAACGACATCGGCGATCGCGTAATCGTGGTTTAGGCCACACACCGGGAACGAGGACATCCTGTCCTCGTTGAGGGCGGGACGCCCTCGTTCCCAGAGGGGGAACTCCTGTCCGCGCCGGTTAAGGAATCCGCAAAAACGCCAAGTTCAATTGGCGGTTCACGCTCCCAGCCACCGGCAGCGGCGTGGTTCTATGCGCGTGGCGTCTTCCGATCAGAATTCGAAACGGGCGCGCATGTACCAGGTAGCACCGTTGAACCCGAACGGCGAGTGTTCGTGGTAACCCTGCCCGCTGTCGCTGGCCCCGCGGGGATGCTTGTCCGGGTAGGCGTCGAAGACATTCTGGCCGCCAAGCACCAGCGTCAGGCCGGAGTCGAAGGCGTAGGCCGCTTCAAGGTCGACCAGCACATTGCCGTCGTAATCGTCGGGCATCGGGACGCCCGAATCCTGGGCTTTCCAAGCCCCCCAATAGCTGATTCGACCCGTGAATCGCAAGTTGTTGTAATAGTGGTTGGCGGTTAGCACGGACCGCGCCTTCGGCAGCAGGTTCTCGATATTGAAGACGCGCCGCTCGTCCAGGGTGCCCGGGTCGAACCCGACCACCTCGGTTTCGATAAAGCTCGCCGCCAGGGTGAAATCCGTGTCGCCGCCGGGGATCCCCAGCTCGGCGCTCCAGGAGGCCACCAACTCCACGCCCATCGTCTCGGTTTCCCACGAGTTGGTGTAGTAGGTCAAGGTGCTTCCCTCGGTCACTCCTGCAACTCCCTGGCGGTCCAGCTCGTCCACATCGCTCTGGGTAAGTTCGAACTCACTCGAAGGGGCGAGTCGATCATCCACCTTGATCACGAACCCGTCCAGCGTTACCGCCAGGCCGAAGTCGGAGGTCCAGTTGATTCCGAAGGTGTAATTGGTGGATTCCTCGGGCCCGAGGGGGAGGCCCCCGTAGAACGTTGCGACCGGGTCGGTGGGGGGCGTCAGCCCCTGCTCGACCAGGTCCCGGACATCCGCGTTGTAAACCGTGCTGACGTTGCTGACGTTGGACTGACCCGGCGTCGGCGCCCGGAAACCGGTCTGGATGGTGCCGCGCAGACTTACCGAATCGGACAGGCGCAGGCGGGCGGCCAGCTTGCCGTTGGTCGTGCCGCCGAAGTCCTCGTAGTCCTCATAGCGGACCGCCGCGCCGAGACTGAAGGATTCGGTCAAGTCGGTCTCCAGGTCCACATATACGGAGATGTTGTTGCGTGACCACTCGCCGGCCACCTGCGGCGAAAAGCCCGAGAAGCCGTTGGAGGCGGGTGTGAAGCCCGCCAGATTCAGCAGTTCTTCGGTCGTGCACGATGCGCTCCGCTGCGGCGTATCGCCAGCCTCCAGAGCGGCCAGCCTCTCGCCGCAAGTCTTCGAGTTGCCTGACCCTACCGAGTACGTATCGCCAGCTTGTACTTCAAACGTCTCCTCGCGCCACTCCGCTCCGAAGGCGAAATGCAACGGCTCATTCAACAAGCCCGCATCGAACATATACGCGAAGTTCGCCTGGAAGTTCGTTTCACTTTGAGTATAGACGCCGGGATCGAAATAGGCCCGGTCGGGCTGGTCGGGGCCGCGTGCGGAGTTCACCGTGTTGAAGATGAAGAAATCGGCCTCGTTCTGGCCGTAGTATGCGCTCAAGTCATAGCGCAGCTCCGACTTGAACTCGCCCTCCAGGCCAAACGCAATGCTGGAGTCGTTCACGGTCCCGCCGAAGCGCGGCGTGAAGCCGTTGGGAAACGAGGCGTTGTGGGAGTGGCAATTCGGATCCGCGGCCAGGGCGGCCAGGTTGTCGAAATCCGCCTGGACCGCGGCCGGGCCGTCCGACGCCGAAGCCGCGACCATGCGGTAGGCTTCGCAGGCGCCGCTCAGGTAGGTCTGCTCGTTCAGCGCACCCACCAGGCGTCTGCCGCCGGAGCGGAACACGCCGTTGCGGGTGTCGGGATTACGGAAGTAGAAGCCGCCTTCCACCTCGCGCTCGGCGTAGTTCCCGAATGCGTACAGCTTGGCAAACGGGTTCAGCTCCAAGCCCGAGTTCACAAAGATACTCACGAAATCGTGGATGATCGGGGTGCCCCAGATCTGGGTCTGGTCGTCCAATCCCGCTGTGTCAACACCCACCAACTCCCGCTTCTCAATCAACTCGGCCACGTCCGTGCGCAGCACACTGCGAATCGACTCGTCCTGCTGCAGGTACTCGGCGGTCACGTTTATAAAGCCGTCATCGGTGAGCGGCAGGCCGAAGTTGGCCTTCAGTTGCCTGGTCTCCCCGTCACTTTCCGTGGTCGCTCCGTAGCTCGCCTCGAGCGAGCCGCCTGACGCATCTTCCTTGAGAATGAAGTTGATGACCCCGGCAATGGCGTCGGAGCCGTACTGAGCGGCGGCGCCGTCGCGCAGCACCTCGACCCGGTCAAGCGCGCTGACTGGAATCGCCGACAGGTCGGGACCCTGAACGCCCTGGGTCAGACCGTCGGAAATGAAATTGATGACCGCCGAGCGGTGGCGCCGCTGACCATTGACCAGAATCAGTGTCTGGTCCGGGGCCAGCCCGCGCAACTTGGCGGGGCGGACCAGCGTGCCGGCATCGTCGATCGGATGGCTGTTGACCTGAAAGGAGGGGACATTGGTGCGCAGAAGGTCGTCCATCTCGGTGAATCCCTGCTTCTCGAGTTCCTGGTTGCTGACCACGTCGATTGGCGACAGCGACTCCGTCACTGTGCGGTCCGCGCGGCGCGTGCCGGTAACGACAATCTCCTCAATCACCGCGGATGAACCGGCCTGGGCCGATTCGTCTTCCTGGGCGGCTGCCGAGCCGGCAAACAGAAAAGTCGAAAAAAGAAAAGGAACGGAAAAAGCCGAAATCGTTGAACGCTTCATAGCGCACCCCCGTCTTGGTCACTAAACAATCCAACTGATTTTACATCATCATCTCCTCGCCTCATATTCAGGACTTTCCCACGCTTGTGGCATTGAGTGATTTTGGAGTCCGGCTTGAAGGGTTGTCGGGTTCGGATTGAGTTGTCGGCGGATGACGCACGGTCGGGGATGCCGGATGGCGGTGGTTGTGGCGGCTGGTTGGTGATGGTTGGGGCCATCCGGGCGATCCGGTCGGCCGGCGGGGTTTCGAGGCGCCGCGAGGGGAACGGTGTTTAGCCGGGCGAGAGCACGGCGTCGAGCGCGTCGTTGCGATGGAGAGCGAAGTGGCGCGTGGCTTCAGCGACGCTTTTGCCGCGCCTGAGGATGATGGCGAGCGCGATACAGTTGCACAGCGCGTTATTGACGGGCGCGTGCGCCTTGCGGGCGAGGCAGGCGTCTTCGGCGAAATGGACATCCCGGGTCCGGTGGTTCTGGTTTTCCACGGCCCAGTGGCCGCGGTTCCAGGCCAGCAGTTGTTCCGGGGAGCCCCGTTCTTCCGGGACGGAGGTGATGCCGTAGGCCAGCTCCCGGCTCTCGTGTCCGGAACGGGCGTCGATGCGCTGGCGCTCGACGCGGAAGATTTGCTTGAGGTGCGGGTAGTTCACCGTGCCCCGCAGCGGGGTCAGGGTGCGGATGCAGCGGCGCTCGATGCGCCCGTGCGCCTTCGCGGAGGCCTCCTCGTGCCCGCCTGTCGCGTCCTGTTCCCAGTCGATGCCGGCCAGGGTGGCGAAGGTTTCGGGTGCGTTGCCCTTGACCGTCATCAGGTAGTCGGCGCCGAGGCTCTCGACGATGGACCGCGCGGTGTCCCGGACCGTGTGCAGCGCGTCGATCGTGATCACCCGGCCGGCGAGCGGCGCCTCCTCCAGCAGCGCCCGCACCGCCGCCCGCTCGCCGTTCTCGTCGTGGAAGCCGAGGCTCGCAAGCGGCATCCCGGTGCCGTGCTCGACCAGCGTCGCGGTCTCGTGGCGCGTCTCCCCGTGGCGGTTCGCCCCGCGGATCCGCTTGCCGTCGGAAGCCAGCGCCGCACCCAGTTGTAGCCGGGGCGCCGCATAGCGCTTCAGCACCGCCTCGATGGCCGTCGGATCGGCGTTGCCGATCACCCGGTAGAGGACCGATTTCGACACCGGCTCATACCGGCCCGTGTTCGGGTTGCGCCACGCCCCAAGCGCCTCGAGCTCCGCCTGACTCAGCGACCGGGCGTACTGGACCGCCGCCACACCGTTGCCCATGCCCGCAAGCCGGGCCACGATGTAGACGGCCAGCACCGAGGCGATCCGATGCTTGCGGCCCTGGGCCCGACGGAAGTCCGGGACCTGCATCAACTCCTCGTACAGCGAACGCAGTTCCGGGGGACGCCGACCGGACACCCCGCCCATCGGGTTCGGCGACAGCGCGTCCGGCAGCCGGCCCGGGGCGGCGAGACGCCGCCTCGCATCCCGGCGCAAAGGCCGCACGTACAGCGCCTTGGGCACCCCGTGCGGATCGGTGTAGCGGCCGTTCGCCCGCGCAAAGCCCCGCGTGCGCCCGAGCCGCCGCCAGTTCGCCGCCGTGTACATCCCGCCGGAAAAACGCGACGGGTCCACGAACGTCTCCGCCATCAGCAGCGGATGACCGTGCTCGGCCGCCCAGTCCGCGCTCAGACGCCGGGTCATCGCCGACAGCGCCCGCGAGGCCAGATTGGGAAACACCCCCGGCGCGCCGAGAACCAGAAAACGCGTGTTGTTGCCGATCAGGTGCAGACGACGAAACTGCTCCTTCCCCGACCAACCGATCCACCGGTCCCGCGGCCGGCACTTGAACGCGCCCGACTGCCAGCCCGCCAGACCGATCCAATGCCCGCGCCACTCGAACACATACCGCAGGCCGCGCCCGGCAAACCGCTTGAAACCCAGGTAATGATGGCCATCCATCCGCGCATCCCAGCGAAGACGCTCCTGCGGCTTCGCAAGACGCACCGACACCTCCGACAGCCGAAACCCCTCGGGCGCAACCTTAAAGATGGCCGACTCCCTTTCCATGCACCACCAATACCACAGCGCAGGAAGAAAAGCCAGCGCAACAACAAAAACCTCGTAAATACAAACACAAACGAATCAAGCAAATTTAGCGTGGGAAAGCCCTGCCTCAAACTGGACCCACATACCTGCCTGCAAGGTTTGGCCTACAATTGCCGCTCCCTGCGGAAACTGCCCGAATCACAGCCCAATGAAAGGACTGCCCTTGTTGGCTTAGGCTGTCGTTGCTGTATTCTCTTGCGTGCAATCGGATCAGGAAGTGTTCATGAGGGAGGCAAGTGCGACGATGGCGGCAATCCTGCTGGGGGCCTTACCCGCCGACGCGGCAATCGCGGAAACCGAAGCCGAGCTATTGGCTCGGGCCGAGGCTATGCATAAGCGTGTCATCACGATCGACACGCACGTGGACATTCCTCTCGATTTCGGCACCGACGCGTACGATCCCGCTCAAGCGAAGCCTCCGGGGCAGCAGGTGGATCTGCCCGGCATGGAGAGCGGCGGACTGGACGCGGTGTTCTTCATTGTTTTCGTAATGCAGCGGGAGCGCAATGCGGCGGGCTACGCGCGCGCGATGGCCGACGCTTTCGTCAAGTACGCGGCCATCCGCAAGATGACCGACGTGGATCACCCGGATCGGATCGGTCTGGCCCTCACGGCGGCAGATGTGCGCCGTATACATGCTGAAGGCCGTCGCGTTGCGCTGATCGGCATTGAGAACGGTTTTTCGATCGGCCGGGACCTCGACCTGCTCGACGTCCAATACGGTTTCGGCGCGCGCTACCTGGGGTTGCTGCACAACGGGCATAACGATCTCGGCGATTCCGCCGTTCCGAACGCGGCCCGCGGTGAGCCGGAGGCCGAACACGGCGGCTTGAGCGATTTCGGGCGCGAAGCGATCAGGCGCGCCAACCAACTGGGAATGATGGTGGACGTTTCCCACTCTTCCGAAAAGACCACGATGGATGCGATCCAGGCGTCAGCGGCCCCGGTGATCGCCTCGCATTCCGCCGCGGCCGGGGCGTTTGTGCACCCGCGCAATATGTCCGACGAGGCCATTCTGGCAATCAGGGACAACGGGGGCGTCGTGCAGATTGTCGCATTCGCCGCCTATCTGCGCGCGACGCCGCCCGAGAAACAGGCCGCTATGGGCGCGGTTTACCGCGAAATGAACATCCGCAATGCGGCGGACTTCGCTGGCATGAGCGAGGAACAGCGCGGCGCCTTCTACGCGCGCATGGCGGAAGTCACCCGCATGCCACCCCGGGCGACGGTGAAGCATCTCGCCGATCACATCGACTACGCGGTTGGACTGATCGGGATCGACCACGTGGGGATTTCATCCGACTTCAACGGCGGCGGCGGGATCGAGGGCTGGGACAACGCCGGCGAGACGCTGAACGTCACGGTTGAACTGGTGCGGCGCGGTTACTCCGAAGAGGCGATCGCCAAGCTCTGGGGCGGGAACCTGCTGCGGGTAATGGAAGCTGTCGAGGCGGTCGCGGCCGGCTCAGAGGGGGAGTGATCCGCCTCCGCCGTTTTCGCCGCCCGATTTCTTGAGCGTCAACGGATCTACGTCCTCCAGCATCCCTTCGCTCAAGACCTGGACTTTCTGTTCGGCCTCCTTCAGTACCGCCTGGCAGCGGCGCGTCAGCTCCACGCCGCGCTCGAATTGCCTGATCGCCTCGGCCAGAGGTAGATCCCCTTTTTCCAGGTTGACAACGATCTGTTCCAGGTCTTTCAGAGTTTGCTCCAGGCCCTGAACGCCCTCGGCCGGTTTGTCTTCACTCATTCGGGCTTGACCTCCGTACAGGCATTTTAGCCGGGTGAGGGTTGCGGGGACAGGAAATCTTCTCGAGGTAATCGTTCTTGTTTTGGTTTTTTCCAAGGGCGGGACCCCTTCGTCCCCAGGGGGGCGCTCTCTCCCGGGGGTTTAGCGCATGTTTTCCTCGGCCCGCTTCGCCAGCTCTTCCGGGGTCAGTGTTTCCTGGTGTGTTGCGATGCACCAGGTGTTGCCCGTGGGGTCCGCAACTATGGCGTTACGGTCGCCGTAGAACATGTCCTGCGGCTCCTGCATGGACTTCGCGCCGGCCGTCAGCGCCTGCGCGAAGGTGGCGTCCGTGTCCGGCACATAAATGTAGAGCATGCAGGGCAGGGGCGGGAATTCGTCCTGCGCGCGGCCCATCATCACGTAGGAGTCGCCAATGAGCACTTCCGCGTGTCCGGTCTTGCCGTCCTGGTTGGGGACCCGTTCCTTATTCTTCTGCGCCGAATGCCGCCGTGAGGAAGTCTACGAGCTGGTCAACGTCTCCCACGAGCATGTACGGCGTCACGGAGTGGTAACCGTCGGGAATGTAGCGCACAGCCATGAAGATCTTCTCCTTTTCGCGTTTGCAATTGTGCGGATGTTGATGCAGCAAGGGTACTTATTCACACGAACTGCGACAAGTGCTCAAGCAGCCGTGCTCAAGCAGCCGCGTCGATTTGTGCACCCCCTTTAAGTTACTGGCGCTGGATTAGCTTGCGGGTCTCCAAAAAGTGACGATTGAGGCTAAAATATCGAGGGCGTGCCACGGTTTCAGTAGGGTGCGCCATACTCGCTGGATTGCCATAGGAAAGATGAGATGACTTCGAACCAAGACTGGTGGCCGAATCAGTTGCACCTGAAGATTCTTCGCGAAAACTCTCCCGCGTCGGATCCGATGGGCACGGATTTCAACTACGCCGAGGCGGTCAAAACCCTTGACGTGGATGCGCTGAAGACGGACATCGAAGAAGTGATGACCACCTCGCAGGACTGGTGGCCGGCCGATTACGGCCACTATGGACCGCTCTTCATCCGCATGACCTGGCACGCCGCAGGCACCTACCGCATCAGCGACGGCCGCGGCGGCGGCGGTTCCGGCGACCAACGCTTCGCGCCGCTGAATAGCTGGCCCGACAACGCGAACCTGGACAAGGCCCGCCGCCTGCTTTGGCCGATCAAGCAGAAGTACGGCCGCAAGATCTCGTGGGCCGACCTGCTCCTCTTCGCCGGCAATTGCGCCCTGGAGTCGATGGGCTTCAAGACCTTTGGTTTCGCCTTCGGGCGCCCGGACGTCTGGGAGGCTGACGAGACCGACTGGGGGGCTGAGGACGAGTGGCTTGCGGACGAGCGCCACAGCGAAGATGGAGAACTCAAGGAGCGCCTGGGCGCCGACCACATGGGCTTGATCTACGTGAACCCGGAGGGGCCCGGCGGCAACCCGGATCCGTGCGCAGCGGCCAGGTACATTCGCACTACGTTCAGCCGCATGGCGATGAACGACGAGGAGACGGTTGCGCTTATAGCGGGCGGGCACACCTTCGGAAAAGCGCATGGCGCGGCCCCCGACAGCCACGTCGGCGCCGAACCGGAGGGCGCCGGAATCGACGAGCAAGGCCTCGGCTGGACCAGCAGCTTCGGCAGCGGGAAAGCCAGCGATACGATCACCAGCGGCCTGGAAGGCGCCTGGACCGAAGACCCCGTGAAGTGGGATAACAACTTCATGGAGAATCTGCACCAGCACGAGTGGAAGTTGACGAAGAGCCCGGCGGGCGCATCGCAGTACGCGCCCGAGAACGCTTCTGAGGTGGCCACCGTGCCGGATGCGCACGATCCCTCGAAGAAGCACGCCCCCATGATGCTCACGACAGATCTCTCACTGAAAATGGATCCGGACTACGCGCTGATTTCGAAGCGCTTCCTCGAAAACCCGGATGATCTTGCAGACGCCTTCGCCAAGGCCTGGTTCAAGTTGCTGCACCGCGATATGGGGCCCTGCAGCCGGTATCTCGGACCGCTGGTTCCTACAGAGCCGCAGTTGTGGCAGGACCCGATCCCCGACGTCGATCATGATTTGATCGGGGAGCAGGATATCGCGGACCTTAAAACCAGGGTCCTCGCCACGGGATTGTCGGTTTCCCAACTGGTCTCGACGGCCTGGGCCTCGGCGGCAACGTTCCGTGGCACCGACAAACGCGGAGGGGCGAACGGAGCGCGCATCCGCCTCGCGCCACAAAAGGACTGGGAAGTGAACGACCCTGCCACCCTGGCGAACGTGTTGCAGACCCTGGAGCAGATCCAGACGGAGTTCAACGCCTCGCAAACCGGCGGGAAGAGGGTCTCTCTCGCTGACCTGATCGTGTTGGCCGGCTGCGCGGGCGTCGAACAGGCGGCAAGGAACGCCGGACACGACGTTGAGGTTCCGTTCTCGCCCGGGCGCACGGACGCGTCGCAGGAGTGGACCGACGTGGAGTCGTTTGCCGTGCTTGAACCCACCGCAGACGGGTTCCGCAACTATCTCCAGGGCGAGCATCGGGAATCAGCGGAAGAACTGCTGGTGGAACGGGCATGCATGCTGACGCTGACCGCTCCCGAGATGACGGCGCTCGTTGGCGGCATGCGCGTGTTGAATGCGAATACCGGACAATCGGAGCATGGCGCACTCACGGATCGGCCCGGGACCTTGACCAATGACTACTTTGTGAATCTGCTCGACATGAATACCGAGTGGCAGGCGTCCTCCACATCGCAAGACGTGTTCAAGGCACGCAACCGCGCGACCGGAGATGTCAATTGGACCGGCACCCGGGTGGACCTCGTCTTCGGTTGGAACTCCGAGCTCCGAGCCATCGCGGAAGTCTATGGATGTGATGACGCGCAGGGGAAGTTCGTAAGCGACTTCGTGGCTGCCTGGGACAAGGTGATGAATCTCGATCGCTACGACCTTGCATGATCCCAGCGACGTTGGCGTAGCACTCGTCTCTTGTGCATGCGAGCAGGTGTAGCTCAGAGACTGCAGGGCCACAATCCGCAGATACTTCTCGGAAGAGGAGTTGGCGGCGGGCATGGATCATCCGCGCTACAATTGCAGGATCGAGTCACTTCCCGATTCCATCCGGCTGACATTACTCAAGGATTTCACGGTCTAGCACTAACATGAAGGCCGCCTATCGCGCTGACGACATTGAAGTCCTCAGTGGTCTTGACCCCGTGCGCCGCCGGCCGGGGATGTTTACCGACACCGCGCGCCCCAACTACCTGGCCCACGAGGTGATCGACAACAGCGTCGACGAGGCGCTGGCCGACAAGAGCTGCAACCGCATCGACGTGACCTTGCACGACGACGGCTCGCTGGCAGTGGAAGACAACGGCCGTGGGATGCCGGTGGATACTCATGAGGAGACCGGCCTCACCGGCGTCGAGTTGATCCTTACCCGCCTGCACGCCGGGGCCAAGTTCTCGCGCCGGCAATACCGGTATTCCGGGGGCCTGCACGGCGTGGGGGTTTCGGTGGTCAACGCCCTCTCCACCCAGTTGCAGGTGCGCGTGCGGCGCGACCGCAGCGAGTGGCACATGGAGTTCGCCGGCGGCGAGACCCGCGGGCCGCTGGAAGCCGCCGGCGCCGTGGCAAAAAACAACACCGGCACCTGGCTCAGGTTCTGGCCGGATCCGCAGTACTTCGCCAAGGCTGCTTTCCACCTGCCCTCGCTCAAGCGCGTGCTGCGCGCCAAGGCGCTCCTGTGTCCGGGCCTGACCGTCACGCTCACCCGGGAAGCCGAGGACCTTACGGACGAATGGCAATACGAGGACGGCCTGGCTCAATACTTGAAAGAGCAGTCCGGGGAGGGCGAGTGGCTGCCGGATGAGCCGCTTCGATTTTCGCAGTTGGATGCCGAGGAGCGCGCGCTGGACTGCGTGGTGCAGTGGTCCGGCGACGGTTCCAAGCGGGTGGAGGAGAGCTACGTCAACCTGGTGCCCACGCCGCGCCACGGTACCCACGTCAACGGCTTGCGCACCGGGCTCACCGAGGGTCTGCGGGAGTTCTGCGAGTTTCACAAGCTACTGCCCCGCGACGTCAGGATTTCGCCGCCGGACGTGTGGGACGGCGTGAACTTCGTACTCTCGGTCAAGCTTGCCGAGCCGCAGTTCTCCGGGCAGATGAAGGAATCTCTGGCTTCGCGCGACTGCGCCGGCTTCGTGGCGGAAGCGGTCAGGAGTCACATGGCTTTGTGGCTGAACCAGCACTCCGAACTGGGCGAGAGGATTGCCAGGCAGGCCATAGCGGCGGCCCAGCGACGGCTGAAGGCCGCCCGTAAGACCCCGCGGCGCACGCCGGTATCGGGGCCGGCCCTGCCGGGCAAGCTGGCCGACTGCACCAGCACCGTGGCAAACGAGTGCGAAATATTCCTGGTAGAAGGCGACTCCGCAGGCGGATCGGCCCGCCAGGCGCGCCATCGTGAGTATCAGGCCGTGCTGCCCCTGCGCGGAAAGATATTGAACACCTGGGAGATTGATTCGGCGGACCTGAACTCCTCGCAGGAAGTTCACGACATCGCCGTGGCCCTCGGAATCCAAGCCTGTGACCCGGACTTGAGCAGTCTCCGCTATCACCGGGTGTGCATCCTGGCCGATGCCGACTCCGATGGCCGGCATATCGCCACCCTGATCTGCGCCCTGTTTGCGCGGCATTTCCCGGCGCTGGTGCGCGGCGGCCATGTACACGTGGTAATGCCGCCGCTCTACCGGCTTGATGTGGGCAAGGAAACACACTACGCGCTGACCGACGAGGAACGCGCCGCGATCGCGCGCCGTTTCGTCCGGCGCAAGGTCTCGGTGACGCGCTTCAAGGGCCTGGGCGAAATGAGCGCCCGACAGTTGCGCGAGACTGCGATGGCCCCGGATACCCGCCGCCTGGTCAAGCTGCAGATGGACGATACCGGCGACGCCTTCGCGGTGCTGGATATGCTGCTGGCCAAGAAGCGTGCCGCCGACCGGCGAGCCTGGCTGGAAGACAAGGGCGATTTGGCAGGCGCGTAGCGGTACATGAGGAACTTCCTGCTTGCCGTTGCCTGGGAACGAGGGCATCCTGCCCTCGACCCGGGAGCGAGGGCGTCTCGCCCTCACGCTGGGAACGAGGGCAGGATGCCCTCGACGAGGGCGAGACGCCCTCGCTCCCGGCAGGATGCCCTCGTTCCCGGCTGATGGCGGGTCCGCAACTTACCCTGGTGCCGCGCGACAATGCGGAGGCACAGCCGCTGGCGGAGTACGCCGAGCAGGCCTACCTGGACTACTCCATGTACGTCATCCTGGACCGGGCCCTGCCGCATCTGGCCGACGGGCTCAAACCGGTGCAGCGCCGCATCGTCTACGCCATGAGCGAACTGGGTCTGGCGGCCACCGCCAAGCCGCGCAAGAGCGCCAGGACCATCGGCGACGTAATCGGCAAGTTTCACCCGCATGGCGATGCGGCCTGTTACGAGGCCATGGTGCACCTGGCGCAGCCGTTCGCCTACCGTCACCCGCTGGTGGACGGCCACGGCAATTTCGGCGCGGTGGACGATCCCAAGTCATTTGCCGCCATGCGCTACACGGAAGCGCGGCTAACCGCCTACGCGCAAACGCTGCTGGCGGAGTTGGGGCAGGGCACGGTGAACTGGGCGGACAACTTCGACGGCAGCCTCAAGGAGCCCGAACTGCTCCCGGCACAACTGCCGAACTTGCTGATCAACGGCTCCTCGGGCATTGCGGTGGGCATGTCCACCGATATTCCTCCGCACAATCTCCGCGAACTGGCCGAGGCCCTGGAACGGGTCGCCGCCCAGCCGAAACTGCACTACGACACGCTTTTCAGCCTTATCCCGGGACCGGACTTCCCCACCGGCGGGGTATTGATTACGCCGGCGGAAGAAATTCAGGAGATGTACAGGACAGGCCACGGCGTCTTGCGCCTCAGGGGGACCTGGAAGCGCGAGGAAGGTACGGTGGTGATCCACGAGCTGGCCTGGCAGGTGCCAGGCAGCCGGCTGCTGGAACAAATCGCCAAACAGATGCGGGCCAAGCGCCTGCCGATGCTGGAGAACCTGCGCGACGAGAGCGATCACGAGAATCCCGTGCGCCTGGTGCTGATTCCGCGCTCCTCGCGGGTGGATGTCGATGCCTTGATGGCGCACTTGTACGCCACCACGGACCTTGAAAAGTCCGTACGGGTAAACCTGAACGTTATTGGCCAGGACGGCCGGCCCCGGGTGCGCGACCTGCGCGGTTTGCTGGTGGAATGGCTGCGGTTCCGCCGCGCCACCCTGCGCCGCCGCCTGGAACACCGCGAAGACCAGGTCTCGACGCGTCTGCACGTCCTGGAAGGCCTCCTGATTGCCTATCTGAACCTCGACGAAGTGATCGCCATTGTGCGCTACGAGGACGATCCCAAGGCCCGCCTGATGGAGCGCTTCAACCTGAGCGCCGAGCAGGCCGACGGCATTCTCAATATCCGCTTGCGCAACCTGGCGCGAATAGAAGAACAGAAACTGCTGATGGAACAGGACGAGCTGGAAGCGGAGCGCAATGATTTGCGCGCGACCCTGGGCGACAGCCACAGGTTCGACAAGCTGATGATCGCGGAGTTTCGGGCCTTGGCCCGGGAACATGGCGACGAGCGGCGCACGCGGATCGTGGACAGCGCCCCGCCCGCGGCGGCGTTTCAGGAGGAGGACGTCACGCCGGCCGAGCCGCTGACGGTCGTCTTATCGCGCCACGGTTTTGCGCGTGCCGGCAAGGGACACGAACTGGACAGCGCGTCTTTAAGTTTTCGACCCGGCGACGAGCTGTTGTGCGATCTGCCCTGCAAATCGAATCAGCAAGTCGTTTTCCTTAGCAGCGAGGGGCGGGTGTACTCGCTGCCGGCGCACAGCCTGCCCTCGGCGCGGACTCTGGGCGAGCCGCTGTCCAGTCGTTTCAACATGTCCGACGGGGCGCGCTGGAGCGGGGTGATGGGCGGCGATCCGGAGGACCGATGGCTGGTATGCGGAACGCGGGGTCATGGCTTCATGGCGAGAACCGGCGGTCTGTATACGCGGTCCCGTGCAGGCAAAGCCTTCCTGAACCTGCCCGACGTAGCGGAGCCGCTGTTGCCGGTCCCGGCGCCGAGCGGTGCGGTGAGGGTTGCCGCCGTGTCCGGCGACGGGCGCTTGCTGTTGTTTCCCGCAGAAGAGCTTCCGGAAGCCGGCGGTGGCCGGGGCGTCCTGCTGATCGGTCTGAAGAATGGCGAGCGGCTGGCGGCCGCCACCTTGATCGGGCTGCGCGACCGGCTGATCGTGCAGCGCGGCGGCCGCAAGATGACCCTGCGGGGGCAGGCGCTGGAAAACTACGTTGGTAAGCGGGCGCTACGCGGTCGAACGCTGCCGCGCGGCTGGCAGAAGAATGTGACCCGGCTGGCCCGCGATCCGTTTCGCGGCGGATAATATCCGCGCAGCCAGAAACGGATATTACGGTGTGACCAAGGCATTTGAAGACAACCTGAGCCGCGCGCGCTCGTACCTGAGGCGTTTCGGCGCCGGCACGCAAGGCCATTTCATCGCCGGGGCAGCCTCCGATGGGCTGTCGGGCGAAACTTTCGTCAATCATTGTCCCGCCGACGGCTCGCCGATCAATGAAGTGGCCGCCGGCAACCAGGCCGACATTGACGCTGCCTGCGCCGCCGCGCGCGATGCCTTTCCCGCCTGGGCGGCGATGGCCGGGGGCCGCCGGGCCGAGCTGCTGCGCAACATCGCCGATGCGATCGAAGCCCGCGCCGAGGAAATCGCCCTGGTCGAGTCGATGGATACCGGCCAGGCGCTGCGCTTTACCGCCAAGGCCGCCTTGCGGGCGGCGCGCAATTTCCGCTTTTTCGCCGACGGCGCGCCGGGCGCGCGAAGCGGCCGGACACTATCGGGCGGCGAGCACCTCAACTACACGTCGCGCCAGCCAATCGGACCGGTTGGCGTGATCACGCCGTGGAACACGCCGTTCATGCTGTCTACGTGGAAGATTGCCCCGGCCCTGGCGGCCGGATGCACGGTGGTTCACAAGCCGGCCGAATGGAGCCCGCTCACGGCACAACTGCTGGTGGAAATCTGCACCGAAGCCGGCTTGCCGGCGGGCGTGCTGAACACGGTCCAGGGGATCGGCGAGCAGGCGGGCAGGGCGCTGACCGAGCACGAGGCGATCAAGGCCATTGCTTTTGTTGGCGAATCCGCAACCGGCGGGCGCATCATGGCCCAGGGCGCGCCCACGCTGAAACGTGTGCATTTCGAACTGGGCGGCAAGAACCCGGTGATCGTGTTCGACGACGCCGACCTTGATCGGGCGCTGGACGCCGTGGTCTTCATGATTTACAGCCTCAACGGCGAGCGCTGCACCTCCTCCAGCCGGCTGCTGGTGCAGCAGTCGATACACGATCAGTTCGTTGCGCGTGTAGCCGAGCGCGCGCGCGCCGTGCGGGTCGGCCATCCGCTCGATCCGGCCACTGAGGTGGGGCCGCTGATTCATCCCAATCACCTTGAGAAGGTCAGCGCCTACTTTGATATTGCACGGGCGGAAGGGGCGACGATCGCCGCGGGCGGCGAGTGCCCGGAAATGCCGTGGGCGGGCCACTATGTGCTGCCCACCTTGTTTACCGGCGCGCGCAACGACATGCGGATCGCCCAGGAGGAGATATTCGGTCCCGTCCTGACCGCTATTTCCTTCGCCGATGAGGCCGATGCGCTGGCCCAGGCCAATGACAGCCGCTACGGTTTGGCCGGTTACCTTTGGACGGGCGATTCAGCGCGCGCCCAACGCCTTTCCGAAGGATTGGAGGTCGGCATGGTGTGGGTGAATTCTCAGAACGTTCGTCACCTGCCCTCGCCGTTCGGTGGCATGAAGGCCAGCGGAATCGGACGGGATGGCGGGGACTACAGCTTCGATTTCTACATGGAAACCAAGAACGTCAGCGTCGCTACCGGTGAACACCCAATCCCAAGGCTGGGAGCCGGCTGACGCTGAAACCCTGATACAACTCAAGGACTAGGAAATGCTGATCATTACCCAGGAACCCTGGCAGGTGGAAGCCACCGGCACGCGGCTGCCCAGCCTGGCCGGGGCCGCCCAGTCGCAATTCGGCGACATACGCGGTGCATTGCTGCTCTTGCCGTTGGCGGAAGCGAATCTCCGGCAGCTTCGACCGGAGCGCGAATTGTTGGCCGAAGCGGGCGCTGCTGCCAACCACTACGGTATTTATATCGCTGGAGCCGCTCCGGTTATAGCGGCCCATTCGGAACAGCCGCAGACGGTAGGCTTCATCGTCAGGCCGAACGGCACTACGGGGCTTCGCTGCCCCAAGATCACGCCGGATTTCCTGGAAGGATTCAGTGATACCGCCTGCGAATTGGGCAAGCCCGCCGATCTGCCGGTGTTGGAAACGCCGCACGGCCGGCTGGGGATACTCACCGGTGAGGATGTCCTGTATTCGCACTACGCTCGGGTGCTGACCTACAACGGTGCTGAGGTGATCCTGAACCCCTGCCGCGAACGCCGCGACGCCGGCTTCCAAAGCCGCCGCCGAGCCCGCCGAACACGAGCCTACGAGAGTTCCGCGTACGTAGCGGTGGCCACGCCCCACTCTCAATTGTCCGGCGAAGTGAACGTGCGCCTGCCGTGCGCATCCGGCCTGTATCTGCATGACCTGCAAACCTACGAGGAAGCCGGGCAGGGCGAGAGCTACCTGAAACCCGACTTCAGCATAGAGTTTCTACGCCGCAAGCGCTCCACGCTGTTCATGAACCAGCCGGTGTATTTGCGCAGCATGTTGTATGCCCCCGGGTACCGGCAGGCTGCGGCCGCCGATGCATCCAGCACCCCGCCCATGCCGCAAACCTCCGCGGGCTGGCGCCAGGAAGCCGAACGGCGCGTCGCCGGCCAGGCCGACGCCAACTTGATCGACGGGACGAATGAGGATCAGTATTCGGCACTCCTGGTCCAGACTGAGTTCCGGGTCATTCACATGGACACGCCGAATCCCGCGGAAATCCTCAGGCAGAACCTGGACGAGGCCGTGGGACTGGCCGCCCGAAGCGCCTTCATTCCCAACATACGGCTGGTGTGTTATCCGGAGTTCTTCATGACCGGATCAGGCGGCTTCGGCAAACGAACGCCCAGGACCCTGGAGCGCATCGCGATTACCTATCCCGGCGCGGAATTGGATGTATTGAGCGAGTTTGCGCAGAAGAACCATGTGTACGTGGCCGGGTCCTCGTTCGAGAAGGACGCGCGCTTCCCGGAACGGGTGTTCAATTCCGCCTTTATCCTCAACGACTCAGGCGACCTCATCCTGCATTACCGCAAGCTGCACTGCGCTGATATCTGGGGGCAGCTGCCCGACACCACGCCCGGCAGCATCTATTCCCGCCTCGTGGAGGAACTGGGCTACGACGCGCTCTTCCCGGTAGTCGATACGCCGTTGGGAAAGCTCGCTGCCATGGTGTGCTTCGACCACACCGTGCCCGAGACCGCGCACATGCTCGCCAAACGCGGCGCGGAAGTGATTATTCACTGCACCTCCGACCCGCACGGCGCCGGCCGGCGTCCCTGGGAGGAGTGCCGAATGACCCGCGCCCACGACACCGGCGCCTACATCCTGGCGCCACGGCCCGGCGGCGAATACTTCGACCCGCACGCCGTGCACCCCGGCACTTTCCTGCGCGGCTACACACGCTTCATCGGTTACGACGGCCGGCTGCTGGGAGAAGCCGATACTTCCGGGAAAGTCAGCTTCCAGGCCAACCTGGACCTGGCCGAATTGCGCCGCTACCGCGCCAATCCTTACGCCAACCTCATGATCTGGGACGAGCCGCGCAGCTACGTGGACTGGTACGAGATGGGCCACGGGCTGCCGGGAGATCTCTGGGCCGGTGATCCGCAGGAAAACCCCTATGCGAATTTTGTAGCCATGAAGGCGTCGCTGGATCGGTTCTACAGCGAAGGAATCTACCTTCGGCCCGGATCCGGCAGGCCAGGGGACGGCACTGATGCGCGCAGCCTGATCTAGCGCCGGGCGTCCCCTGGGACCGAGGGCGTCCCTGGGACCGAGGGCGTCTCGCCCTCGTCGAGGGCAGGATGCCCTCGCTCCCAGTGTGCCCGCGGCGAATATAATCCGCCGCACGCGCCCGTAGCTTAGCCTGGATAGAGCATCTGGCTACGAACCAGAAGGTCGGGAGTTCGAATCTCTCCGGGCGCGCATCTTTTCCCTGATTACCTGTTGGAACGAGGGCGTCCCTGGGACCGAGGGCGTCTCTGGGACCGAGGGCGTCTCGCCCTCGACGAGGGCAGGATGCCCTCGTTCCCGGGTTGCCTTGGATTCCCGTGGGTCGTTATACTCGCAAGGCCGCGTGGGAGGCTTTGTTATGAGCGACAATCCCGGCTACACAGCCGATTTCATTAAATCCGATACGGACCGGGCCACCTTCATGGAAGACCCGGCCCTGGACCATCTGATGACCGCACTGGTTTCGGTCAGCACCGAGATCTGGGTACAGGCCCGGCGGATGAAGATCGTGGAGCGCCTGCTGGAGGACCACGGCAAGGTCACCCAAGAGATGATCGAGTCGTATCAGCCGAGCGCCGAAGAGGAAGCGGCCTGGCAATCCGAGCGGGACCGTTTCATTGAGCGCACCTTTGGTTCGATCACGGTAGGGGCGTCGCGTGCAAAGGAGTCTCCGCCCCTGGAGCGCCAACTGTTTGACATGGGGGGTGACAAGTCATGATGAACCGACGCACGATTCTGGGCGCCCTGGCGGCGGCTTTTTCGGCCACGGCGGCGACTACGCGCAAGGCCCGCGCTTCCTCGGCCCGTCCCGCGTCTCCGCCGTATGACTTTGAGCCGCGCGGCAGTGTGGGCAAGCTGGAACGTTTGGCCACCCTGGATCTGGAGAGCCGCCAGGACTTTCTGACCGGCTTCCGGGCCTGGTCGCAAACTTCGCTGGGCAGAGCCGCGCAAGTGCATGCCGGGGATATCTTCCAAGCCAAGGGGCTGGATCCTGAAAGTGCCTCCCTGGAGGCCATACGCGCGGCCCTTGAAGGCGATCCCATCATCGGCGCCAGCATGCGCTATTGGATCAGCGGTCAGCAGATTTCCTGGAAGCTGCTGCAGGATGAGTTTCACGGCAAGGCCGAGACCTATCTGGCCGAGATGGACGCGGCCGACCAGGCCGGTCCGGGCACACTCAAGCTGGATCCCGATCTTGAGGTTCCGGAATATGCCGCCCATGAGATTCATATCCAGCCCGGCGGCTATGTGGGCGATCCCTTTGCCGGTCACATTTATCACTACGGCACCAACCACTTCTACATGGGCCATAACGACCAGGATGAAGTGCACGGGCAACTGGTTGCCGCCGTTGAGCCCCCCGAAGATGGCAAGGTACTCCGCATCCTGGACCTGGCCTGCGGCCCCGGCCAATTGACGGTGGCTTTGAAGGACCGTTTTCCCGATGCCGAAGTCTGGGGGCTGGATGTTTCCGCTCCGATGGTCCGCTATGCGCACATGCGCGCCGCGGACCTGGGCAAGGAATTGCATTTTGTACAGGCGCTGGCTGAGACCACTGATTTTCCGGACAACTACTTTGACCTGGTGGCCTCGTATATCGTGTTTCACGAGACCCCGGTGGAGATTACCCGGGCGATTGTCAAGGAAGTCCGGCGCATTACCCGTCCCGAGGGGGTATTTCAGCCGTTTGATTTTCCCAGCGATTCGCAACCGCCCACGGGCTATCGCCGTTTTCGCCGCTGGTGGGACTATCGGTATAACAACGAGGTGTGGCGCAACGAGTTTGCGAGCATTCACTTCCCCACCGAGATTGCCCAGGCCGGATTCACCGTTCGTGAAGCCAAAAAGGGTGTGTTGTTCTTCGGAAAGGTGCACGCCACGCGAACTGCGTAAGCACCCACACCCCACATGGGAATACAACTTAAGCGGTGACCTGGGGCGCGATTGGAGGAAACTGCCAACTGGTAGGGTTACGCGTGTGAGAAGGCTGCTGATCGGCATCATTGGGCTGAGCTGGGCGCTTGCTGCCCAGCCGCAGGGCATTGAACTCAGCGGATTGAAGTTCGGCGATTCCAGACTATCCAAGCTCTTTTGCGATCCAGCCGCGCCCCGGGAGATCGGATACGGCGGGCTCTCCGATCGCTGCGAGGACAGCTTCCGTGAAGGGATGCAGATGGTCGATGCGGCCTTTCGTAGAGTGGAACTCAAGAACAAGGACAATCGCCGCGTCACGGAGATCGAAGAGGAACGGCGGCGCGCGGCACAGCGGCTTCGTGCGGATCGGCGTTGGCAAGGCATGCTTAAGAAGCGGCAGACGCAGTTTGGCGCCTGGTCGCAACTCCAGAGCACTGACCGCGGCCTTCAGTGGCTCAGTTTGAAAGAGACATATGCGCCTTCCGAGCGGCTTGCGGAAGAGAGGAACAGAAAGACTGAGCAGACGGCGCGCATGGTTATGGAATATTGGGAGCAGGAACGCCGCCGGAATCGAGAACTGGCCCCCGAAATTGTGGACCTCGAGAAATTGCAACTTCCATACGCGCAGGAATAATATAGCATCGGGCGTTGATTATTGCGCGTAGAGAGTGTATATTGCGTATAAGCTCTATACGCAATATACAGCCAATTGCCACGCCGAATTCACGAACAGGAGCTGCAGGATATTGAAGCCGCGGTGCGCCGGCAGGCCGATGGCATGACCGCGCACCAGATTCATCAGGCGCTTCCATCCCCGCCGCCGCGCCGGACACTGCAATACCGGCTGAAATACCTGGTCGACCGGCAACGCCTGCACCGGGATGGAGCCGGGCGCTGGACACGCTATCTGCCACCGCGCACCCGTCCCAAAGCGTCCCCGGATGCCCAGGCTACAGTGAACAATGAGGTTCGGCAGAGCGCGGTTCCGCCGCGGAGCGCCGCTGCCGTTCGGACTCAGCGATACGTCAGCCAGCCCTCCCACCGGCGCCGTGCAGCAACATATGCGCCCGCGCTCCTTGATTCCTACCGCCCAAACGCGACGTTTTATCTTTCCCGCAAGCAACGCGAGGGCTTGCGGAATATCGGCAGCATGAGCGGGAATAGCCAATCTGCGGAGGGCTACGCGGGCTTGGCTCCGGAAAGGCTGCTGATCGACCTGTCGTGGAATTCCAGCCGCCTTGAGGGCAACAGTTATTCGCTGCTGGAAACGGAACTCTTGATCGCTCAGGGCGTAACGGCGGAAAGCAGGGATCTGAGCGAAGCCCAGATGATCCTCAATCACAAGGCGGCGATCGAGTACCTGGCAACCGGATCCGAGGAAATCGGCTTCAATCGAAATACGATCCTAAGCCTCCACGCCCTATTGGCCGACAACCTGCTGGCCAATCCCCGAGCCGCCGGTCGGCTGCGCCGCACGCCCGCGCGCATCAAGGGCTCCGTATACACTCCGCCGGCGGCGCCGCAAGAGATCGAGGCCCATTTCGACCGGCTGCTCGCCACTGCTTCGGCTATCGACGACCCCTTTGAGCAATCGTTCTTCGTGTTGGCGCATGTGCCGCACCTGCAACCCTTCGACGACGTCAACAAGCGGGTCGCGCGCCTGGCCGCAAACCTCCCGCTGATCAAGGCCCAACTTGCGCCTTTGTGCTTCGAGGGCGTTCCGCGCGAGGCTTATGACCAGGCGGTGCTGGGCGTCAACGAACTACGCAGCAGGCAATTCCTCGCCGAAGTGTTCGCCTTCGCCTATCAGCACTCCGCCGGCCATTACGCTGCCGTGCGCCACATGCTCGGTGAGCCGGACCCGTTCCGCCTGAAGCACCGGGCGATGCTGCGCGATCTGATCCGCACCGTAGTCCTCTCAAGCCTGGACAAGAACCAGGCCGCCGCCCATATCCAGTCCAATGTGCAGCAGCATTTGGGCCCGGCAGAACGCACGCGCCTGCGGGACGTCGCAGAACGCGAGCTCCTGAGCCTCCACCCAGGCAATTGCGCCCGCTTCCGCATCCGGCCCTTGGAGTTCGCAGCCTGGCGCCGGAACTGGGCGGGGCACTAAGCCTGATCATGGCGAGATTCGGGACTTTCACTCCATCATGCACCTGATTGCGTTTGACATCGATGGGACCCTGATCGATTCAGATGAGTTCGATTCGGAGCTGTTTGTGCAGGCTGTGCAAGCGGTTCTCGGTATTGACATCGATGACAATTGGTCCGTCTACCGCCACGTCACCGACGGCGGAATCATGCAAATCGCCGAACAACGTGCGCTGCGCGGCCGGCGGGCGAGTCGACGAACCTATTTCGGCGACGGAACCTGGGATCAGAAGGCCAGTTTGGAGCTGGGATACGATTTCATCGCCATCGGAGAAAAGGTCGAGCACTCCGCCCGGTATCCTGATTTCCGCCGCCCTGACTTGATTTTGGCTAGACTGGGCTTGGCCGGACTGTAATTTCGCATGGATATCCGCACAAATGACTCCGCAGCGCAGCGCGTGGAGGGTCGGGTGATTCGTCTTCACGCAAATGACACGGTGGTTGTGGCCGCGGAGGACCTGGCGCCTGGCGTGGTCCTGAATGATGGGGACATTGTCGTTACCGAGCGGATCCAGCCAGGTCACAAAGTAGCGATGCGGCGCATGGCGCGCGGCGAGCCGGTGCGCAAATACAACCAGGTAATCGGCTTTGCCTGTGCCGATATCGCCGCGGGCAGCCATGTACACACGCACAACCTCGAGTACCGGGCTGTCGAGCCGGGAGGGGAGTCGGGCGCTGCCGTTCGGACCACCGACTTCGTGCCGGAAAACCAACGCGCAACGTTTCAGGGGATTGTGCGCGCCGACGGCCGGGTCGCCACGCGGAATTACATCGGCGTGCTGACGTCGGTCAACTGTTCGGCCACGGTCGCTCGGATGATCGCGGATGAATTCCGCGGTTCGGCGCTCGATGAGTATCCGAACGTCGACGGGGTAGTTCCGCTTACCCACGACTACGGCTGCGGAGGATGCGCGGGAATCGGTCTCAACTACATTCAACGAACACTGGCAGGCTATGTGAGACATCCGAATTTCGCTGCGGTATTGCTTGTGGGTCTGGGTTGCGAGGCGAACCAGATCGGCGAACTGATGCGTGCGGAAAAGCTCAAGTCGGATGAACGCCTGTTTGCATACACCATCCAGGATTCCGGTGGGACCCGCGCCGCCGTCAAACGCGGCCTGGAACGGATTCGCGAAATGCTTCCCGAGGCCAATCAGGTCGAACGGAAAGCGGTGCCCGCGAGCGCGCTGGTGGTGGGCCTTCAATGCGGTGGTTCCGACGGCTACTCAGGCATTTCAGCCAATCCCGCTCTCGGCGCCGCGGTCGATATCCTTGTCCGCCATGGCGGGACCGCCTGCCTCGGCGAGACGCCGGAAGTCCATGGCGCTGAGCACCTGCTGGTCCGGCGCGCCGTCAGCCAGGAAGTCAGCGACAAGCTGATGGGCAAGCTCGATTGGTGGCAGGAATACACGGCCGCCCTGGGCGTGGAGCTGAACAACAATCCGTCGCCGGGGAACAAGGCCGGCGGGCTGACGACGATTCTGGAGAAGTCGCTCGGCGCGGTGGCCAAGGGCGGCACCACCAACCTCATCGATGTCTATGACTACGCCGAGCCCATCACCAAGTCGGGCTTTGTCTTCATGGACAGCCCCGGCTATGACCCTTCGTCACTCACCGGCATGGTCGCCGGCGGCGCCAACGTGCTGTGTTTCACAACGGGCCGGGGCTCGGTATTTGGCTGCAAGCCGTCCCCGTCACTGAAACTCGCCACCAACACGGACATGTATATGCGAATGCGCGACGACATGGACATCAACTGCGGAACCATCGTCGACGGCGAGGCGACCGTCGACGAGATGGGCCGGCGTATCTTCGAGCGCATTCTGGCGATGGCGTCGGGAGAAAAAACCCGCTCCGAACTCCTCGGCATGGGCGAAAACGAATTCGTGCCCTGGACGGTAGGCGCTATCCTGTAGCCCGCATGTGAACTGGTTGCCGCGAGCCGCGGGAACGGTCGCATCTTCTTATGCCGCCAACTCTCAACACTTCTCGAAAGAGTCCGGTTAACATGATTTTCGGCCCGACCGATCTGTTTTCCCAAAAAGGGGCGATGTGCACCTAAGAACGCTTTTTTGTTCAATTGTCCCGGCGGTCCTGGCCCTCGCCGCCTGCTCCACCGGCACCCAAGCCGGCCGGATGACCGTCGACGAGAAGATCTGCATCCGCTCGCTCGAGCAGCTGTCGCAAATCCTCTCGCCACCCGAACGAACGCGCGGAACGCTGGATCCCACGGGCGAGTTCATCGCCGTCGCAGCGTCCTGGGCGCCCGGCGACCCGCCGATAGATGTCCGCCAGTGGGTGGACGCCCCAAGATTAGTGAGCCGGATCGTGCTGAACTGTGGCTCGCCGGAAACCTCCGTGCTCCTGGCCGTGGGCGGGCAGACAAAGTTGGTGGACATAACACTTCGCCCGGTCCCCTATCCCCGGCCGGCTCGCAAAGGCAGGGTGACCATCATTGAGCTCCCGCCGCGGGAGACTGGTGATGAGGAAAAAGACTAGTGCCGTGTCACGCTCATATTGTCGCATCAGCGTGACACGGCACTAGTGCGCTAGCGGACGGACTACCCAGACCGGACTGTCGGGTTCTCCAGTTCCATCCAGCACTGGGAACCTATCGATTTGCCGTCGCAGGTAGCGTTTGGATTGACCCCGAAGCCCGCAGTGATCGATGGTCCGAAATTCGCCCGCGTTCCTGCCATGGCTTGGTAAGTTTTCGGTCCGGAAATCGAACTCTTGTTCGCCATAGCGCCGCTCGCGGCACTATTCGCGACGATTGAACAGGCCTTCGCATCCAATCTGATTGGGAGGAATCGGAGTGAGCGCCTTGTGGATTGCAGGGGAAGTCGAATGATAGAAAAGAATCTGCCCTGGAAGTGGGCGACATCGGCGTTGTTTGTGCTTATCGCTTCCGCGTGTTCGAACGTGCCGCAGCAGTTGGGGCAATCGACCGCCATTCCGCCCGTAGTTCAGGCGGAGGAACTATGCAGCGGTTTGCAGTCCGGCGCGTGCTGGATGGAACTGGAGAATGAACCGGGATGCTACGTCTGGCAACAGGAAGCTCTAGTCGACAGCTTGTCGATAACCTGGTCGGGCGGGTGTTCGAAAGGACTTGCCCAAGGGAAGGGGACAATCACAATCGCATGGAGTCACCCATGGTCCCGCGAGGCCAGGAGTTTGCACGAGGGTGAGCTGGAGAACGGCAAGAGAACCGGGTACTGGGAATTGCGGGACCCGAACTTCACTGAGCGAGGAGAGTACTGGCGGGGCACGAGGACTGGGACTTGGGAAATAAGCGCTCCGAATGGATGGCACGCTACAATTCGCTACCCGACTTGGGGACCTGTGTTGAAGTAACCTTTCCCGCGTGGGCTGCGAACGGGCGATAAGCGCTAAACACGCCGAGTGGGTGCAGGAGGCGCTGCGGCAAGGCGAGTGGATGGTGCGGCCTGTCGTTGCCGCCGGCATTTGCATCGCAGATCTATCGGACGGACCCGGCCGATGAAATACACATACAAGGCATGGTTCGCCAGTCCCTGAAGATGGACCCGCATGTTGCCGCCCTGCTGCTGGCAGACGTGAATCTTAGCGATTACACCGAAGTGGCAAAGACTGCCGCGGCCAAGCTGCCGGTTCGACATGTCGTCAAGCAACAGGCCTCGACAGCGGTCAGAAAATGGCTGGAAGCCAACACGCCGGATGCTGAGCTGCACGCGCTCGGCGGGCACATGATGTTCTGGGAGCACGCGGACCGGTTCAATCGCGTGCTCTCCCGCTTCCTGGACGCAAACTTGCGCGACTGGCTTTCCTATACGAACTGCGCACTCGCGGGCATTTCCGTCGCCGAGCCTATCGGGTCGAGGTGGTCCGGCATCCGCAAGGAGTGATGAAATGCTCGCGCTATACTGGGGTGCATGAGTAACCCGACCCGACACGCAGCAACAGTGCTTGCTGCACTAATGTTGGTTGCCGCGGGATGCGGCGGCAATGGCAATGTAGACAAGGTCCAGCCCGGCGCCGGTTTGGAAGACCAGCGCGCAACTGTGGTCTCTGAATTCGAACGCGCTGTCGAAGAGGCCAGGTATCTCCGCGACGACATTGCCGCCGTGCGCGCAGATATGAAGGCCGCCCGCGAGGCCGCAAGCTACGAAGCCGAACGTGCCTCCAAAGAGGCGGCAAGCCTGCGTGAGGAGGTTGCCGCGATTCGGCGTGAAATGGAAGAGTTGAGCGAAGCCGCTACTTCCGAAGTCGAGCGCACCGCCGAGGAAGCCAAGAGACTGCGCGAGGAAATCGCCGCAGTTCGCGCCGATATGAGCGCCGTCCGCGAGGCCGCCCAAGGAGCTGAAAGCCTTACGGCGGAGGAAATCGCCGGGAATCTCAGCGAGGTGGACGAATACCCTAAAGCTGTCGTGATCGACGACGGAAGACGTAACATGCCCTATTCCTCACGGAGGAGGGGACAAGAGCGGGTAAGGGTGATATACGCGCCACAATTTTCGCAGCGGCAATTTGCAGCACAGCCGCGGAGATTCCGCGGCGCCGCCGGGCGGATGGGTCGTCCGGCAATTGTAAAGCCACACGCTTCACAGGTAGATAACGCGACGCCGGCCGCGCCCAGCACGCCAAACGTTTCCAACACGGGGCCGCAAGCGCCGAATGCACGGCCGGCCAGGCCAGGTACGCCAAACGTTTCCAACACAAGGCCGCAAGCACCGAATGCACGGCCTGCCGCGTCGGTTGCGAGGCCGGCCCGGCAGCCTGCAAGTGTTCCGCGGAAAACAGTCCATATACCCCAACCCCAACGATAAAGCGACCTAAAGCCAGGCACGCATGCTCTTGTCAGCCTGGTATCGCCGGCGTGCGAGGCGCTCTCAGCGCACCTGAACGCCGTTTACGAAGTGGAGTTCATGAACTTCTCCGTTGCGGCGGCGTAGTTGCCAGCGTCCGCTCCTTTTCCCGAGACTGTATGAACCTGTCAACTCATCCCCGTTCCCATGCCGCTCGACCCATCTTCCAACCATCTGGTCGTTGCGGAAGCGGCCCCGCAGCACGGCTCCGTCGCGAAGCCGTACGACCCATTGCCCGTCCCTTTCTCCATCCTTCATGGGGCCCTCGGATACGTTGCCCATTTCCCGTATGACCCAGGCGCCGTGCCGTTTCTGGTTCAGGTAGGGACCTTCCATTACCATTCCGCCAGGGAATCGTTCAACCCATTTGCCGGACTTTTTCCCCTCAATCAGGGGACCTTCGGCAACGATTCCATTCTTGTGGCGAATGACCCAAATGCCTTGGGATCTATCGTCCAAATAGGGACCTTCGTATACATCGCCGTTTGCAGAGCGCTGGACCCACATCCCGTTCCTTTTTCCGTCCACGTAGGCACCCTCGGTCACAGTTCCGCTTGCAAGGCGCAAGATCCAATGACCGTCTCTCTTACCGTCCACGTAGGAGCCACCGTGGAGGTTCCCGTCCTGGTCACGAAAGGTCCATTTTCCGTTTCTGTTCCCGTCCAGGTAAGCGCCTTCGTTCGTAGTTCCGTTCTCGAAACGCGTGACCCAGACTCCGGTTCTCGCGCCATTCAGGTAGGCGCCTTCTTCAACGGCATTGCTGGTCCCGCGAATAGTCCATTTTCCGTTGCGTTTCCCATCGACATAGGCGCCGTCACTAACGGTTTTCCTCTCCCGATCGACACCGTGGACCCACGAGTCCGTGCCGATGCCCTGGGCTAATCCCCGGGAACATTCCCCCGACCATGTGACGGATTGGTCAGCCCGAAGAAACCTGTTCCATACGAAGCACCCGGGGTGGCTTTCCAGTTCCATCCAGCACTTCGAGCCTGTCGGTTTTCCGTTGCAGGTATCGGCTGGATCGACCGTAAAGCCTGACTCCGGGTTCGCGGACGTTGTCTCAACCTCCTGTTCGACAGCACTGCCTGTCGGTTGTGCGCCGGAAATGCTGGTCACTTGCGCAGGCGTGGCCCATGGCTGCACCGGTTGGCTTGCTGCGAACGACAGAAGTACCCCCACAGCGATCGGTAACCCGGAATTCACGCGCTTTCTTGCCATTGGCTTGGTCGATTCAGGGTCCAGAAGTCCCGCTATTATCAACTATAGCGCCATTCGCGGCACTGTTTGCAACGATTGAGCGGTCCTGCGCATGCTGGGGCACCCATTCAGGAATAAACTCTCCCGCATGAGTTTCGAGTGGGCGACAAGCGCTATTAGAGGCGAGCAATGAAATTTCACAACCGTGACTACTTTGTCGGCGAGCAGGCCGGCGAAACACCTGTTCCCGAGCAGTTCGAACCGGGGCCTTTCAGGAAGTCCCGTCCGCCGGAGCCGCTGCGGTTCGAGGTCAACATGGTTGCTGAAGCGCACAGCAAGCAGCAGAAAACCGGCACCGTGCAGGTGAATATTCCCGGCTTCAGCCCGGTCACGTTGTATTGTGATGAGCAACCTCCGGTCGGCGACGACCAGGCGCCGCCGCCGCTGGCATTCTTCACCGCCGGCATCGGTTTCTGCCTGATGACGCACATGACCGACATCCTCAACACGCGCAAGATCGAGGTCACGTCCATGCGCCTGGAACAGCGGATCCGGTTCATGACCACGCTGGGGACCATGCGCGAACTCGGTCATCGAACGACCGGCGAGACCGAGATGGTCGAGACCCACGTCATCATCGACAGCCCCGAACCGGCGGAAAGAATCCAATCCCTGCTGGAAGAAGCCGAAGGTTCGTGCATGGCGCACCACGCAATGCGCAACCCCATCCCCTGGTCAACCCGACTAATACACAACGGAGTAGAAAACGAGGCCCGCGACAGCACCAACACCTGACCCGCTGGGAGGGAGGGCATCCTGCCCTCGACGGAGGGCAGGATGCCCTCCCTCCCAGTTGTTCCTTAAAGAAAGTGAATAGAAACCCGGTAATTTCGTCTTGAAATACCGAACGCAGTCCGCCATAATCTGGTCATTCTGGTCAGAACTAGGGTTGATATGCCGAAGACTTGGCAAGTTCAGGAAGCCAAGGCGCGATTCAGCGAGTTGGTTCGTAGCGCCTACTCCGAGCCGCAAACGATTACCATTCATGGTCGCAGGGCGGCTGTCGTGGTGTCGGCGGATGAGTATGACCGCCTGAGCGATACGCGAGGCAAGCCTACGCTTACGGTGCTTCTGCGCGATTCTCCGCTGGCGGGCGTCGAGCTGGACCTGGAGCGTGATCGATCCTTGCCCCGCAACTCGGGGCTGTGAACTTTCTGATCGACACCTGTGCGCTGTCCGAGTTAACGAAGAGAAATCCGTCACGGCTTGTTGAGGAGTGGTTTGATACTGCACCCGCGGAGATGCTTTATATCAGCGCTCTAACGCTGGGCGAAATCCGAAGCGGAGTCGAGCGATTACCGAGC
Source organism: Candidatus Foliamicus sp. (assembly GCA_965261845.1). GTDB lineage: Bacteria > Pseudomonadota > Gammaproteobacteria > Steroidobacterales > Foliamicaceae > Foliamicus. Next base: position 546,274 of record OZ253475.1, read on the forward strand.
GGTCGGCGCCGGTCCCGAATCACCTTGTGGCTGGAGAATGAACTACCGGCGTGGTTTGAAGAGCGCGTGTTGCCCATCAACGGTAGTATTGCCGAAGAATGGGGCCGGCTAACTGCCCGCCTGAAGATCCCGCTGCCTGCCGTCGACGGGCTCATTGCCGCGACTGCCCTTCACCACCGCCTGACTGTCGTTACCCGCAATGAGTCCGACTTCTCTCCCGCGGGGGTAGCGATTCTCAATCCCTGGCGTGAAAGCTGAAGAATTGGCCGCTAGGGCCCGTTGCACGGCCGCACTGACTCCTGACTCCACTGGGAGTTCTCGCAGCGGGCGCCGCTGCGCTGGCGCGCAGGGAACACGCTGGGAACGAGGGCGTCCCGCCCTCGTCGAGGGCGGGACGCCCTCGCTCCCAGCTGGGGGAAGCCCTCGACGAGGGCGTCCCGCCCTCGTTCCCAGGGGGGATGCCGTCGATCCCGGCCCGTTCTCGCGAAAGGCGTATCATCGGAGCAAGAAACTCTGCGGGAGAGGGACCATGACCATGAACAGGCGCCAGGCTCTGGGCAGCCTAGCCACCTCAGCACTCGCTGTCCCGGCTTTGGCAATAGCGGCCGACCCACCTGCGGGACACACCCCGCCCAAGCCGGAGATCGAGGGCCAGGCGCTCATCAACAAGGGCCGCGCCTATGCCGTGATGGAAGAGTACGGCCTCGCCGGCCTTATCGCGCTGGACCCCATAAACGTCTACTACATGACCAACGTCACCACCATCGGCAGGAAATTCATCACCGAATACCCCGGCTTTGCAACCATGGCGCCGGACCCGGACATGCCGGTTTACCTGGTCTCCGGGTCGTCGGCGGCCTGGGACATCGCCAACCGTGACCGCGAGACCGCCGAGCTTATGCCCTACGGTTTCGGCGGCTGGAACGAGGCGGAATTCAACTCCGACGGCCTGCCGGTCGAGCCCACGGCCGGCGCCACCCGTCACTATCATTTTCGCGACGATGTCGAGCTGAGCGCGCGGGAACAACGCTGGAAAGCCGCCTCCGACAGCTTCAGGGACGATATCGCCGCCGGCGCCGCCTGGGGGCTGGCCCGTGCCTTGAAAGCCCAGGGCATCACCAGGGGCCGCATCGCGGTGGACGATATGCGTATCGCCAGGTTCCTTGCCGAGGTGGATTTGCCAAACCTGGAATGCGTGGACGGCTACGGCATTTTTCAGCTCATCCGCATGGTCAAGACGGAACAGGAACTGGCCTATCAAAAGGTCGGCAGCTGGAACAACGGCGAGGCCTGTCTCGCCACCATCAACGCCCTGCAAGCAGGCATGCGTCATTCCGAGGTGGAACAGATATTTCTGGCCGAATGCGCCATTCGCGGCAACCACGTGGACAGCGTCATCGCCGGCATGCCCGGCGGCAACTTCCCCGATGACGGCGTGCTGGTTGCCGGCAAGCCGTATCTCATCGACTGCGTCAGCAATTACAAGGGCTATATGGGCGACATCGCGCGTACCTTCATCATCGGCGATCCACCCAGGGAAGTGGAGCAGCGCCGCCGCGCCAACCAGCTCGCCCGTGAAGCGGTGTTCGATGCCATCAAACCCGGCGTGAAGTATTCCACGCTGCAGCAGATCGGCCTCGATACGATGATCAAGGCGGGCATGCCGGCTCATGCGGTTTTCGTCACGCCCCATTCGGTAGGTCTGCAGCACGACGACAACCCTTTCCGCATGCCTAACTTCGGTGTGCAGACCTTTGATCACGAGCTGCAAGAGAACATGGTGCTCACCGTTGATCTGCCCTACCTGGAAGTGGGCTGGGGCTCCGGGCACAACGAGGATCTCTTCCGTGTTACCAGGACCGGCTACGAGCCGTTCAATACGGAACGCGACCCGTTTGTCGTCCTCTAACCGGCTGGTGGTTTCAGGGCGTCTCGCTTCCCGCCTGTGCCGGAGGGCCATCCAATAGCGCAGAAAGGCGGGTTGTGATTTGCCGGTTCAGGGAAGCGATGCACTCGCGGCCATCAAGCCTGAGGAATGTCTCGTCGGCGGCGCCCTCGAACCCGACGCGCACACTGTCCAGAAACCCGGGCTGTTGTTCCTCGATGCTGCTCCATCGTCCGTCGCGCCGCAGAATTCGCTCCTGGCTGACGTGGCTTGGCACGTTCAGGTATACGGTCAATAGCGGCTTCGGGATGCCCGGATTGTGTTGCCGAACGACTTCCCGGTCCACGCCGCGCGCAAAGAAGAACGCTTCGGCGGAATAGTAGTAACGGTCGCAAAGCACGATGGCGCCGGCGGCGAGCGCCGGCCCGATCACGGTCTTCAGGTGCCGCTGCCGGTCCTCGGCCGACAGGCGCACCAGATTCAGCATCCCGCCTTCGGGAATATTGGTCCGGAAGCACTTTCGGACTGTCGGGTGAGTCCGGTACGAATCGGTCGGCTGGCGTGTGACCAGCACCTTGTGTCCGTGTTCGACCAGCCATTTCTCCGCCAGTGTGAGCTGCGTCGTCTTGCCGCAGCCATCAATGCCGCAGAAGGCGACCAAACCTCCTTTACCGACAGGCTCCCTCACAGCGTCCGTGCCGGTATTCGCTTCACTGCGCGCGGCACGTTAGGGCGCGTCCCATGGCCGCCAACGGGGTATCCAACGCGGCACGTTCGCCTTGTAGCGCCGATAGCTCTCCCCGAACCGCTGTTCCAGGCGCGGCTCCTCAACCCGTAGAAAATAGAATACGTTAAGGCAGCAAAACGCGAGCAGCCAGGCGGCCAGGTACCAGGAACCAAGGAGTAGCGATTCGGCGCCCAGCATCGCCAGCACGCTCATGATCATGGGATTGCGCACGTGCCGGTAGGGGCCGCGCACGACCAGTTGCTTCGGCGGTGCCCAGGGAGCGGGCGTGCCACGGCCGACGGTTTGGAACAGCCTCATTGTCCAGATTGCCGTAGCCAGGCCGGCTACAGCCAGCAATACGCCGACGATGAAACGGGGTTGGGCCGGATTCGCCGGCGCCAGGGCTCCCGGTGTGTCCGCAAAAAGCCACAGTATTGCCGCCGGAACGTACACGAGGACCGTCCCGGGAAGGATGACTATGGCCTTGATGAATTCCACATTCACTGCCGCGGCTTTCCGGGAATCCGATTGCAGCCCGTAGCCATCAGGGAAGAAACGAAGACTGCGGTTGTCAGGATGAACAACATCGCAACGGTTCCGACCTGAGCGGAAATATCCGTTTGGGAACCAATGAAGAGCAGCGCAACGATGGGGGTATACGCGACAAGGCAAAGCCATATGGTTGCTTTGGATCGCCGAGGACTTGTCAATTGCCGGCTGCGTTTCATGCTCATCTTGGCGCTATGACCTTCGACGATCGTAATCGGCAAGGCCAGTGAACATCGAAGAAGCAGGTAAGCAATCACGGCGGCAATGAGGAAGTGGGTGATGGGCGAGTCAAAGGGGTTGAATTCGCTACCGAAAACCAATCTCCAGAAGAATGCGAGAGTACCAATGAGGCCCGCCGCGAGGGCGCCGACTATGGCCAGCCGGAAAAACATACGCTACAGGACGCCCCACGATCTGCCGACGTCAAAGAAGAACTCCCCGGCGCGCAGTCCCTTGATGCTTTGCTTCAGGAACGGCTCAGCGCTCGCATCCCGCTCCTGGAGTTCAAACTCGCGCGTACCATCGGCAGCATTCATCTACAACAACCCGACTACACCTTATTCTTGCTGCCAAGTTGTACAACGAATGGGGTCCACCTCTCTTCTTTGTCACGCATCTTAGTTGACGGTCGTTTCCTGGTCCCAATTCAAGCTGTCGTTACGCCATAGGAGCAAGCGCCGCCGCCGCCCATCACCTGCATTCAGTGCGCTTCTTCCAGGTCTTGCAGGAAGCGCTTCGCCAATTCCTCGTCTGCAATACCCACCGGCAATGCCTACCAAGTAAACTCTCCCCTTTGGCGGACCGGCGAGAGACCAGGTATATGAATGAGTGGTTGTGGCCCATATTGACGGGTGTGGGATTGTTGGCCGCCTGGATCCGGTTTGGCTACTTCTGGGACGACAAGCTCGACGCGAGGCACCGGGATGCCGTGCGGGAGAAGATGCTGGGCGTGATGAAGGATCAGAACCCGGCCGAGCTGTTTATTTTCCTGTTTGACCGGATATTTGACCCGAGTGGCAGCGGTCGGCCACGAATCGGACGCTCCGTTGCGGCATCGTTGATTACCCTGGCTTTGATGTTGTGCGTCTGGTGGGCCTGGTGGCCGGAACGGGCAGACGCCATATTGGCGACGTTGTTCTCGCAAGATCAATCCTCGCTGCAGGAAACATCTCTTCCAATTCGAGCTGCAGTGGGCTTGGGCGCAGTGGCTATCGGTGCGAACATAATCGGCGACGTTTTCTCGCTGTGGGAGACGCGCTTCGTGCTTGGTCGCATGGTCGGCGCGCGTCCCTGGGTTCAACTTACGCTCCTGGTATGTGATGCCATCGCGACCTTCCTGATGTACTTCGTGGGCCTCATTATTGGATTCGCGATTCTGTGGGTCATTGCGTTGGCAACAACCGTACTTGACACGAGGTTTGGTTTTCTTACTACGTTGCAGTGGTTTGTCGACACTGTTGTCGGGGCGGTCTTCCTGCAAGGGGGTCTGGTTTTCTCGGGTTCGGACAACGTGGATTTCCCTGTAGACTTTTTTGCGATTTTCTTCTACACCGCTTTTTTCACTTCTTTCTGGGTGTGGGTGTTCTTTCTCGGCGTCAAGTTCTGGCCCCGCTTAAAGAAAGTCGGCAATCTACTTAATGTCTACGTGCATCCCCTGGGCGCAGCCATGACTCTGGGCGCCGTGTTCTTTGGCTTGGTGGTGACAATGGCCGTAGTCTTCTGGAAGCTCCTGTGGTTTCTGATTTCCCTGTAGCTCTGCGCTGACCTTTGACACCTTGGTTTGCCTTCCCCAGCGGGGGACAATCCGCATTTTCCTGCCCAAAAAGGAGAAACCCGTTGAAAGAGGCCTTTCCATGCAGGATGCTTTTACCCAGCGCGAAAGCGAAGACTGCCTCTACCTGAACATCTAACGCCCGGAGGGGCAGAAGCAAGCGAATGGCCACCGCCGGAATGGCTGCCGCACCCTTGTGGTGTCCAGCTTCGGGCGCGCAGGCCTTTGTGGAGACCCAGGCTTGCCCACAGATGGCATACGCAACATACGGATGGCGCCCAATTTCAGGACGCCATCACTCGCGCGGTGAGATCAGCTTATGCGAACCGTCCGGAGTAGGCAGCGGGGCGAAACAGTCTTCGATTGCGATAGCCAAGATAGGTATGCAGCCCGAGCAACAGTACAAAGCTGGCCACAACAATCTGGAAAAACGCCGGCAGGGCCGTGGATAAGGACGGGTCTTCCGCCAGAACCGCCAATGCGGCGGCCCAGTCAAAAAGCGTGAAGACAAAGTAGGGGCCGCCGAAGATAAAGCACGCTCGGTATTTCCAACGCCTTGGGCGTATCGTGTCCTTGCGCACCGCACGCATCAACTGGATCATGCAGCCAATGATGCAAAGCTGAAAAACGAAAAGAATGGGATAGGGCAGCATCCCGCTGTGCCAGCCATCAAACTCAGGCATCCAGTCCACTTGAAAGGATACCTGCACCAGTTGCGCATAAACGCGCAAAATGAACAGCGCGGCAAGAGCACCCAATATTAATGAGAAAAAGCGATTCCGCATAACTATCAATCCTACCGGTCTTTTGTGTACTTCTAGAACCTAAATATCCCTAAAACACCCCGACTTGGAAACCCCAATATTGGGGGTTTCCTTCCATTCAGAATTGTCCCCTTGCTGCCTCGCCAACCGGTGACCTGCGTTGGCGGGCGCCCCAATCGCCGGCGAAGCGTGACGCGCTCAGTTGCGCAACCCATCCAGCCTGATCCAACCAGCCGCTTACACTATTGGGCTCACCTGGTCATGCTGAAGAGAGATGGAATCTTCACCGTTAGCCGGCAAATGAAGTTGACCAAACGAGTCCCCCCAACGCCCCGATCCAAATGAGAATCTCAACCGTTAGGCAGCTGTTCGGCAACAGGAATTTTGCGCTGTTTACGGTCGGCAATGTGCTGTCGCTTACCGGAAACTGGATTCAGTTGGTGGCGGTGTCCTGGCTGATCTGGGAATTGACCCATTCCACAGCCTGGTTGGGGATCATGGCGGCTTCCCAATTCATACCGGTTTTTCTGGTCGGACCGATAGGGGGAGTATTGGCGGACCGGCTCGACCGCCGCCGGATCATTATTTTCAGCAACAGCGGAGGGCTTCTCTGCTCGCTGTTTCTTTTTGTCATCTATGAAGCCGGCGGCCTGAGTATTCTCGTGCTCTTTATTGCCCGGGCGCTTCAGGCGATGTTTCAATCGCTGGGCCAACCGGCGCGCATGGCTGTTGTTCCACGGCTGGTGCCGTCAGCCCAGCAAACCGCGGCTATAGCCATGGGAAACATAAGCTTGCACCTGGCTCGATTGGCCGGCCCCATCCTCTCGGGCGTTATTGTTGCGTTCAGTGGAATCGGCATGGCGATGTTGGTCAACGCCGTCAGTTACCTGGTTCTCATCGCTTCCATAGTGGCGCTTCGATTGCCGGATCCGGAGAGTCAATCCGGTGTTTCGGGAAGGCCCGGGGCAGGGGCCTGGAGCGATGCTGTAGAAGGGTTTGTCTATATCTTCCGCAACAAAGCCATTCTGATAATGGTCATCCTGTCGGCGGCGATGGTCCTGTTTGCCCGCCCGATCATGCACATGCTGCCTGCCTTCGTGGATACCGTGTTTTCCAAAGGAATGGAAGGCTTGTCCATATTGATTTCGATGAGCGCAGTGGGAAGCATTCTCGGTGGCTTGTCCATGGCCCGATCAACCTATTCCAGCGGTCTCTCGAGAGTGGTATTGGTGAGCAGCATTGCTGTCGCCGCCGCTGCAACGGCGTTTGTTCTGGTTGACCACTACTGGATGGCGGTCTGTGTAGTCGTGGTGCTCGGTTACATGTCTGTGGTCTTCACCGTGTCATCCCAATCACTGGTGCAGCACGAGGTCAATGAGCAGACTCGCGGCAGGGTAATGAGTTCCTGGTTCATGCTGAACAGGGGCGGACCGGCGCTGGGTACGTTTGCATTCGGCATCGCGGCTGAATTTGTCGGAATGAGGTGGCCGGTTTTCGTCGGCGCCAGCCTTATTTTGCTTACCGTGCTGTTGTGTTTGCTCTACCGAAAGCAAACCTTGGCAAGGCAGGAAGCCTCGGCGGGCGATGTGAAAGTCGCGTAGACTCATCAGGCCGAAGCAGGTCACAAAGAGCAGGAAGCGTGAGCGCTCTTGTTGCTGGACCCGGCTGTCGAAAGTTCGACAGCAGCAACACTTTTCGAAATTGCTGAATCAGGGGAGGCCTTGCATGACCAGTCGAAACGACATCCCAATTCCCCAAATGGTGAGAACGGATGGCACATATCCGACCGTTGAACTGCGTAAGGACAAAGTGTCGATCAATATCGTGCAAACGCGTGCACGACCGGTTGACCCGAATGATCCTGAGCCGCTCATTCGTGAGAACCTTGATCATCTGCTCAATTCGATCGACAAGGCACAGGGAAGAGGCCGCGCCGACCTGGTGTGCTTCCATGAATTTCCGCTACAGGGAGGGGGCAGAAAGAACCGCGAGCAGTATCTCAAGGTGGCGCGCTACCCTGAATGCAAGGAAATTGAGGCCATCGGGCAGCGCGCCAGGAAATACGATTGCTATATCGCCTTTGGCTGCCTGATCAAAGAGGAAGATTGGCCGGGCCATGTCATGAACATGCAAATCCTGGTGGGGCCTGAGGGGAATATTGTGGCCAGACACTGGAAGCAGCGGGCCAAGCGTGGCACTTTCAGACACAGTGAGCAGATTACGACTTGCATTTACGACGTCTTCGAACGCTTTGTGGAAATGTACGGCTGGGATGAAGTCATTCCCGTTGCGCGGACGGATATCGGCAACATCGCGATGTCTCCCGTCCAATATGAACCCGAGCTGTTCCGGGCCCAAGCGCTAAAGGGTGCGGAAATCCTGGTACGTCCCGCGACGGGCGGATTCCGCTGGGAGGACACTCAGATGTGCTCCTATCATCACGACGTCTACACGGTCGTGGTCAATAACTCGCTGAATATCGGCTACGAGAACAGGGAATTCTTCGTCGAGAATGCGCCGCGTAATGACTGGGTTGGACGGTCTTCGATTTTCGGCCCCAAAGGAGAGGTTCTGGCCAAGGCCGGCCCCTTCGAAACCAAGCGCCGGGCCGTGATTGATATGGCGGCATATCGCGAGCGCCACAGGATTCCGGATTTCCACTTGAGTATGTACCGGCATGTGTTTGATCAGTACGAAGAACGATACAAGCCGAATACCTGGGCGGAATACCTGCCGGACAATGCCAAAGAAGCCGCTGACTACCTGCACAAGCGGGCGGCCTGGCACAGCTTCTGGTACGACTATTGAGCGCTAGCCGTCGCGCATGCGTATCGCCTGGTCCTGGCGTTCGAAGGTTGTAGGCACCGTGGGATGGACCCAATTCTTTGGGTCTTTCCTGCGGGCGGGCGAGGGGATCGAGAAATGCCTGTAGCGCCCTTCATCCGCCAGTTTGTCGGAATCGATTTCCCACCCCTGTTTCACTTTCTCAATCAACTCTTTACGGAATGCCGTCTCGAGTTGGTCGGATTCAACCAGAAGTTGGTGTGCCATGGTGCGCGGTACAAACTTTGGCTCGGCTGTAGAGGCGACGCCAAAATCTTCGCTGAAGGCCAACCTCAGACCGTCGAGACGCGCCTCGTCGTGCTCTTCTTTCCTTAAGTAATTGCGTGCCTGATGCATAAAGAGCCGCGTGTTGTAAGGATCAATGGGCGTGCGGGCGGAAACCGTCACCTGCCTGATATTGCCTTCCCGCTGAATATCTATTCGATGAGAAATGCCCGCCAAAAAGGAATCGGTCGAGGCAATAGTCTTGCCCCTCTTCTCGGACACCAGATTGGCGATATCGGCACTCACCTGCTTGCGCTCAGGCGGGACTCTTTCCCGGGTGGCGTTGTGTCCCATGAAGGCGTTCCTGACCAGGGGCACAATCTGTACTTCAGGCGCGTCGCGCCTGCCGAACCTGGAATGCACAAACGCGGGGTGTGCGCTATCGAGAGAGTTTTCGTGACCGCGGGCCCAATTGACCTCGCCCTCAAAATCAATCGAGACCACACGCCAGTTTTCCTTGTCATGGTATTCAGGGAACTCGGTCGCAGGAATCGGAGGACGCTTCTCCTCTTCCAGGTCTCCCAGAAACACCCATACCCAGTCAAAGTGCTCCTCAACCGGATACGCGTCCACCCGTGCGCGCCGGGGGATCTTCGGGTCCTTGCCCAAAGCGGGAATCTCGACGCATCGACCCTTCGAATTGAACTTCCAGCCGTGGTATCCGCAGGAAATACAGCCGGCTCCGTCCAGCTCACCCCGGCCTATTGAACCGCCACGATGACAGCAGGTGTTGGCAAGGCATATCGCCTCATTGCCGGGAGTGCGGAACAGGACGAAGTTCTGGCCTAACATACGCACAATCAAGGGCTTTTCCCGATTGACCTGTTGACTCTTGGCGGCCACATACCAGTTATTCATCAACATGCTCGTCTCCTTTATTGACGGTTACGGGCGTATGTGATGTCTATTGTATCTACCCGATTGAACAATGCTGCGGAACGGTAAACAATTCCTGGCAGGTCTGAAAGACGGACGCGCGGTCTATGTCGGTGGTCATAGAGTTGACGATGTTGTTGTACACCCCGCTTTCAGGGGCGCGGCACGTACTCTTGCGAGTTTGTTCGATTACAAGGCCGATCCTGGAAATAGTGACGTGATGTCATTTGAAGAGAAAGGCGAGCGATACTCAACCTATTTCCTCAAGCCTCAAACGAGAGAAGACCTGGCCAGACGTTCCAAAGCACACTATGCGATAGCAGATCAATGTTACGGCCTTATCGGTCGAAGCCCCGATCATGTAGCCAGCTTCGTGACCGGTCTGGCAATGAACCCTGAAATACTCGACCGGGACGGCGATTCCTTCTCAAGCAACATCACGGCTTACTACGAGCACCTGCGCAACAACGACCTGTATGCCACCTACGCCGTACATCCGGCTCCTCAGTCAAAAAACGAGACCTTGTTCGGTGACACCAAGGGTCGTCAAGCTGTCTTGCAGGTCGTTGATGAAGACAAGCAAGGCATCACGTTGAATGGAATGAAGATGCTTGCGACAGCAGGCGTTTTCTGTGATGAAGTGTGGATCGGCAACCTGACGCCGATTTCGGATGAGAAGAAGAAGGAGGCGATTACCTGCGCCATTCCGATGAATGCTCCGGGTCTGCAGCTGTGGGTACGTAAGCCATTGGAGCCGTATGCCGTCAGCGAATTTGACAATCCTCTCACCACTCGCTTCGATGAAAGCGATGTCATGCTGATCTGCGAGAAACTAAGGGTGCCATGGGAACGCGTTTTCGTTCATGACCGCGCAGCACTCTCACGGGAAATCTATATCGAGACCGCCTCGCACACGCTCGGCAATCACCAGTCCAACGTGCGCTTCCATGCAAAACTGAGATTCATCGCTGGAATCATCCACAAGATGACTCAATCTGCCGGAGTAGACAAGATTCCCGCAGTCGCAGAAAAACTCGGGCGGCTCGCTTCATGGGAAGCCGCTCTCGGCGCGATGATTCAGGGACAGATTCATGACTTTGAAGAACTCGGGAACGGCCACGTCAATTTCAACCGGCGCTATATGTATGCCGCCTTGAACTGGTGTCAGGAGCACTACCCCGAGATCATCGCAATGATGAGAGAGTTGGCCGGCGGCAGTGTATTCCAGATGCCCGCGGACATTTCCGTTCTGGAAAACCCCCAAACGCGTGACCTCTTCAATGACTACTGGGCAACCGGAGACGAAGGCGCAGTCAACCGCGTCAAACTGTATAGACTGGCCTGGGACATGTACGGCAGCGAGTTTGGAGCCCGCCAGCAGCAATACGAGAACTTCTTCGCCGGCCCCTCCTTCATCGTTCGAAACCACAGCTTCCGCGAAGCCCCCTGGGCATCCTTTGAAGGTCTTGTGGAAGGCCTGCTCGACAGCATTCCAGTGCCTGAGCAGTCCACGCCGATTCAGCCGTTTAAGCCAATGAACACGGCCAGTAGGGAAGCAAAGACCATAAAGGAATAACGCTCCTCTTGTAATAATATTATTATGACTTGATAAGATGTAATTTAAGGCGTAGTATGACTTTCTCGGTAGGCAGCTTACTGAATCATCGCAGATCAGAAGGGGGATCTCATGAAAAGGCACCTTTCGATTCTCGCGGCGGCAACCACACTCGCGAGCCTCTTCGTAATAAGTGACGGTGCCTTAAACCCTGCCTATGCACAGATCGAAGAGATCGTCGTTACCACCCGTAAGCGCGAAGAGCAGCTGTCCGAACTGCCGCTATCCGTTTCGGCGCTCGTCGGAGAGGAACTGCAAAACCGCGGTGTCGACAACCTGTTCGACTTGGCGCGCCAGGTACCTGGCCTTGATTTTGAAACCACGGGCAGCATTAACGGCTCGCGGCCGATTATTCGGGGTCTTAATCAGCAAACCCGGGTCGGCGATGAAGTCAATGTCGCGACTTTTGTGGATGGTGTCTACACGCCCGGATTCAGCGGCTCGACGTCTATAGGTTTCAACGGACTTGAACGCGTCGAGGTGGCCAAAGGGCCGCAAAGCGCATTGCAAGGCCGTAACAGTTTTGCGGGATCCATCAATTACATTACGAAAAGGCCCGGAGACGAATTGGAGTTCGGCGGCCGGGCTACGGCGGCAACGGAAGGCAAGTGGGATGTATCTGCTTATGCCGCCGGTCCGGTAACCGATCTGCTTGGGGTGCGCATTGACGCCGGGGTTTTCAATAGCGGTGGAACCCATACCAACAGCATTAACGGCGATCGGCTCAATAATCACGAATCCTGGTTTGTCCGCCTGAACGCTGAATTCAGTCCCACTGACTCAATGGGCGCGTTCTTCTCGTTCAGCTATCAGGACGACAAGATCGCGCCAAGCGCGCGCGCGTTTGTGGCCGACGACGATCCCCGTTTAATCGGCAAACCTGCTTCCGTTAGTCCTTTCGAACGAGGCGAAGCAACTGCGGCGGGCATTTGCCGGGATGGTCTGGGGGCCGAGATCGACTGTGGAATTCCCAGGTTGTTTGGTGGTGAAGTCACATCGCTTGGGGGACCGCTATTTTCGGATCCACTTGGGGTTGCGGGAGACCGCGAAGCCCTGCGGGCAATCCTGGAGTTGACATGGGACCTGGACACCGCAACGGTAACCTCGCTTACCGGCTATCAGGGCCGAGAATCGTTTACGTTCTCCGATTCCGATACAACGCCGGCGGGGACTTCGTTTTCGGGCATTGTCGGGCGCAGGACTCAGTTTCTGAGAGGGGGCCCTGTCCTTGCGCAATCGCTCACGGGATCGGACGAAGACCGATCTGAATTCAGCCAGGACCTGCGCGTGCAATCAAACGGCGACAATAGGTTCGACTGGTTAATCGGCGGGTACTACAGCCACGAAGATTTTGACGACAACCGGGCACGTTGTTCGGATCCTGCCGTCATGACACGCAGCACGGTTTATACCCAACCCTGTCCGCCTGTGCTCGACGAAGAGGTCAATCGCAAGAACAGGTTCAGTTCCCTCTACGGCGCCTTTGACATGGATGTCTCGGAGCAGCTGAATCTTGCTTTCGAAATCCGCTATACATCGGAAAAGAAAGAGTTCAACGAGATTCAGAACTTTTTCCCGATCAGGGATCCATCAAGTGCGGATTTTGTTCCGCCGCAGGGTAGATTTGAGGAGACGTTCAGCTTCTTGACACCACGTGGCGTCATTTCCTTCAAGCCGTCCGAAGATGTTCTGCTCTATGCGGTTGCCGCACGGGGAGCGAAATCCGGCGGCTTCAACTCGGGTTCAATCTGCGCTGGACCCAACGACCCCGGTCCTGATTGTTCGGTTTCCGAACGCCGCTTCGAAGTCGAGACGAATTGGACCTACGAAGCGGGCGCCAAATTCGCCTTGTTCGACGTTGCTCAAATCAATGCGTCAGTCTTTTCCACAGATTGGGAAGATCAGCAACTGATCGCAGGCACGGAGTTGGCGACGAGCAGCAGCCCGATCGTACACAACATCGAGGGCTCCAGGGTTCAGGGTGTTGAACTTGAGGGCTCCGTCAGCCTGACCGAGGGCCTAACTTTGAATTTCGGATACGCCTATACCGATACCGAGTTTGGCAACGCCTTCTCAACGTCGATTGACGACCTGGAGGGCGTTTGTGACATCCTGGATTGCGCCATCATGCCCGATGATATGGGTGAAGGCCCAATCACGACCGGTGAAACCACGGGCAATCAATTCCCAAGCGTGAGCAAGCATGCCGGCAATGTTGGCCTGGAATTCGTTAGTCAATTCATGAGTAGCGGCTTTGACTTTTTCGGCCGCGCCGATGCCGTCTTCCGCGGCAAGCGCTTTGTTGATGTTTCCAACACCGGGTTTATCGGTCGGCAAATGACGGTCAATCTTCGAGTCGGACTGCAAAAAGACAATCTCAGCGTGCAGGGCTTCTGCAACAATCTGACGGATGATGACACGCCGGTGAGAAGCTTCCTTTTAAGGAACTTCCTTGGAGTGCCGCATCGGGTTATTGTGGAGCGTGAGGGTCGCAAGTGTGGCGTGGGTTTCTCCTATAGTTATTAAGTAGCGAAGCTGCCGAGTATTCATGCTCGGCAGTCTCCAATCGCCGAAGATAGGGCCGAGCTTGTGTGAGCTCCGCTTTAGGAAAGAGAAGATCAATGGATACAGCTGTCGCAAGTCCTATCAATGAGTCGATCAAGGTACCCCGCTATCATCAGGTCTATTCCCTGCTGAAAGGCTGGATTTTCGACGGCACCTATCCTCCCGGCAGCAAGTTGCCCGCTGAGTACGAGTTGTGCGCAACTTTCGGTGTATCGCGCATTACTACGCGCAAGGCCATCGATATGCTGGCCACGGAAAAGCTGCTCATCCCAATTCAGGGCAAGGGCACTTATGTAACGGATGATCTGGCCGCTGCGCCCAATCAGGGGGACATGGAGCAGCTCATCCGCAAGACGACTCGGCTCGCCAGGAAGTCGAAAGTCAAATCAGTCGAAATCAAGGAAGTCCTGGCGGACGAACAAACCCGCAATGATCTCGATTTGCCGGAAGGCTCGCATGTTCAGCAAATCTCCTTCGTCAGGCATACGGACGGTGCGCCGGTCGGCTATCGGGTCGCCTACGTCCCGGGCGACCTGGGCTTCAATTTCACGGTGGCGGAACTTAAAGAAGAGCAAATGCTCAGCCTGCTCGAAAAGAAAGGCGTGAGAATCGGCGGTGCGGATCAACTCCTCGGCGCTTGTTTGGCTGACGAAAAAAAAGCTTCGCTGCTGAATACCGCTGTCGGCGCCCCCCTGGTGCGGATCAGGCTCGTTGTCTTTGATGATTCAAGCAGGCCGATTGAACGCAGCACCGCGTATTACCTGGCAGACCGTTACGAACATCACGTCTATCTCAGCCGGGGCGCCGGCGGCGCCGAAAGTACCACCGGCAGGCTGTAGCGAAAGCAAGACGCGAGGCTTGGGCCGCGCAACAACGGCATATCCATATGGGGGAGAGAAGTATGGACAAGCTATTGCCGAAGAAGCAGTTTTGGGCCGCTCTGGAGGCAGCGCGACAGCCGAGTCATAGCGGGTTGCACCCGTTCAGCGCAGCGTGGGCCGCAGGTGATCTGACCCGGGAACAGCTCGGTGAATGGGCCGTTCAACACTATTACTACATCAGGCCGGTTCCCCAGCATTTCGCACTCCTTTACTCGCGGCTTCCCGACCTGGACGCGCGTCAGCATTTGCTTGAAAACATGCTGGGCGAAGAAATGCCGGAGCAACCCGAAAAGCGGCATCCCGATTTGCTCGTCAAGTTTGGCATGGCGTGCGGCAAATCACGCAACTACATCGTCGATGGCGAAGATGAAAACCGTATCCTGCCTACTACGCGCGCCATGGCAGCCTGGACGTGGGAACTGACGGCTATCCGCCACGTTTCGGAAGCTTGCGCGGGCATTATGGTCGCCCTGGAAGGTCAGTTGCCCACTCTATTCCCCAAGTATGTCGCGGCGCTGGAAAATATGGGTTTCTCCGATGACGACCTGGAGTTTTTTCACGTGCACATTGAGGGCGATGTGGAACACGCGCAAACCGGATTGGAATTGACGGCCCGCTACGCCAGCACGCCGCAACGTCAGAAGCGTGCGCTCAACATCGTCAGAGCGACGGCCGAATTGCGCTACAGCATGCTCAACGGCATATACGACAAGTTGGTGGCCAGGAAAGCGGTGTGACGCCGGTATTCGACGCCAAAGGTAAAGTTGCGTTCCTAACCGGTGCTGCAAGCGGAGTCGGCAAGGCCGTTGCAGGCCTTTTATCCGATGCCGGCGCCAAAGTTGCCGGCTTTGATCTGGAAAAGCCTTCAGGCGTTTCCGGTTCTTCACTCGCCCTCATTGGAGATGTCACTTCCGAAGACGACCTGCGCGCCGCGGTTAGTGAATGCGAGCGGAACTATTCGCACATCGACTATGTCATCCACGCTGCCGGCGCCGTCGGCAAAGGAAAACTCGTCGATACAAGATTGGAGGATTGGCGGCGGCTCATCGACGTAAATTTGACATCGGCTTTTCTTTTGGCGCAGGCCACGTATAAGTCCCTAAGCCAAACGAAAGGTTGCGCCGTCCTCGTATCATCCCCAAACGGCGTCCACGGCGGCTCACATCTCTCTGGTCCCGCCTACGCATCGGCCAAGGCGGGCATTATCAACCTTGCACGCTACCTGGCAAAGGAATGGGCGCCCGATCGGATTCGTGTCAATTGCGTCGTGCCCGGAGCAGTCGATACACCGATGTTCAGGAGGCTGGAGACCTCACAACAGGACCAGATCATTCGCGACATTCCATCGGGCCGCTTGTGCCAACCCGAGGAGGTGGCCCAAGCCATTGCTTACTTGTGTTCCTCTGCCGCCGCCTACGTTACCGGAACCACGCTCAACATCACCGGTGGGCGCTTGCTTTAGGGACTGAAGACCGCGATCGCCTCAGTCCATTCGCGTCGCTGCAGACGCGTCTTTGACCATTAACTTGCTTGACAGCAATACACTTGTTTTCATATTCTCATGACATCATGACGATACAGTCCGGCACGACCACGTTCGACGATCTCGTCGCCCGCGCAGAACAGTTGGTACCGACCCTGCGCAAACGGGCAGCCGAGGCCGAGAGACAACGAATGCTGTCATCACAGACGATGAAGGATCTGTTTGATGCGGAGCTGCTGCGGCTCTATCAACCGCGCCGTTTTGGAGGCTATGAGGCTGACTGGGGCGCACAAACCCGCATTGGCCGGATTATCTCCCGCGGATGCGCCTCGACAAGTTGGATCGTAAGCGTCATTGGCTCCCATGCGGCTTATGTCGGCCGTATGTCGCCCAAGGCCCAGGAAGACGTGTGGGGCGATTCGCAGGATGTCTTGATCGCCACCGGCTCGGTTCCGGGCGGGGTCACCATCCGCCGCGTCGATGGCGGCTTTGTTCTCAGCGGGCAATGGCGATTTCTCAGCGGTGTGGATCACGCGTCCTGGGCGCTGACTCGAGGCTTCCCTGAAGGCGAAGGCGACGGCCCGCAATACTATTTCCTCTATCCGCGCGCAGATTTCACAATTGAAGATGATTGGTACGTTAGCGGCATGCGGGGAACCGGATCAAAGTCGATCAGGATCAACGACATTTTCGTTCCTGAACACCGCACCTTGTCGCTTCCCGAGTTGATGTCTCCGAACCCTCCAGGATCGACGGTCAATCAAGGCTATGTTTATCGATATAACTTCCGCGCATTTGCAGGAACAGCTCTCCTGGGACCGGTCCTGGGAGCAGCGGAAGCGGTGATCGATGAATTCAAATCGTTGCTCATCAATGGCAACAACGTGCTCAACGAGTTGGACACAGCAGACACTGCCGTGCAGCTCCTGTTTGCGGAGTCATCGGCCGAAGTGCATACGGCGGCGCTTTTGCTCGAAAACCTCATTGAGCGGCAACACGCATATGCGACGGCAAACCAGGAATTTCCCATGGATGAACGAGTGGCATTGGTCAGGGATCGGACCTATGCGGCCCGGCTTTGCGTCAATGCCGTCGAACGGCTGGTCACGAACTTGAATTGTTCAGAAGTGTTTGAGGACGGGGTTCTTCAACGCTATTACCGCGACATGAACGCGATGGTGCAGCAGATTGGTATCAATTGGGACCGCAACATGTCGAATTGCGCGAAGAGCGAATTCGGCATGGCAACCGAGATCCCCTTCTTCAACAAATATTGAGGCGTCTGAATCGATGTTGTCGCCGGAAACAGTAAGACTGGAACAGATGCAGGGGAATATGGAGACCCTGATACCAGAGCTTGGCAAGCGCGCGCGGACAATCGGCGAGGCAGGGCTTACGGAGCAGGACCTGCAACTCCTGGCTGATGCGGAACTGTTTGACATTTTGAAACCCGCCGCCTTCGGTGGCCTGGAATTGCCGTGGGGCAGTCATTTGAACCTCGGACGAAAGCTCGCAGCAACCTGTGCCCCCTCCGCTTGGCTCGTGTCGGTCACCGGCGGAAACGCTTCTCTCGTTGCCCGCATGTCACCGGCTGCGCAAGCCGACGTCTGGGGCGGCAAGAAGACTGGTCTGGTGTCCGTGGCGCCAATCTATGCCACAGCGATGCTGCAATCTGAAGGCGAGGGATATCGCCTCACGGGCACATGGCGATATGTCGAGGCGGCCGCGCTTGTTGATTGGATACTGGTTGCCGTGTGTATGCCGGACAATGTTGACGGTTATGCCTTGATCCCAAGTGAGGCCTTTGAGTCCACACCCGCTGATCATCCCGGAGGATTGCGGGGCGTGGGTGTGTATGAGCTGTCGGTAAGAGACTCATCTGTTCCGGCCCATAGAACTATTGGCGCCACGGAACTGTTTGGAATTGGCGAAACGTCTTCTGCTGTTCTGCCGTACTGGGAGTTTCAGGTGCTGGCGCCGCTGCTCGGCTGTGCCGAAGGGGCCTATCAAAATTACACATCAAGCACCAGGAAGCGTGTCGGGGGAACGACCAACGCTGCGGTTGCCAGGTTCAGGCAAGTCCAGCAGCGATTGGCCGAAGTGAGTGCCCGGATCAAGTGCGCGCGGCTTCTCTACGAGGAATCGATGCACCTTTTGATGTCGCGCCGCGTGGAAGGAAAAGTACTTACGAGGGAAGAAACGCTCGAACTTGCAAGAGACCGCAGTTTCATCGCCGGGCTTTGTCAAACGGCTATACGGGATCTCGTCAGACAGATGGGCGCGATCGGTATTGCCGAGTTCAATCCTGTTCAGCGGCAATACCGAGACATTCACGCCATGGCCACCTATCACACCATCAGATCGCGCTACAACCTGGCCGAATACGGCAAGCATGAACTTGGCATCCCGTCACACCAGGCGCCAGCCGCGCCGCACGTCGCCGTAGGATAATCTGCTTCATAGCTCCGCAAACATGCGGCCATCTCCGGAGTTTTTGTCATAGGTAGAAAGTCGTGTCCAAGACTCTTATTCAACTTGCTGTAATTCTGACCTAACGGCGCTGGCAGTGCCTGGTGTTGATCGAGTTCTGATTGCAGGGGCCGGACCCGTTGGGTTGAGTTGCGCATTGTTCCTGACCCGCAGCGGCATACCGGTCTCGGTATTTGAAGCCCAAAGCGAACTGTCCGAAGATATGCGCGCTTCCACCTTTCATCCGGCCACTCTGGATGTGCTTGCCGATTCTCATGTAGTAGGTGAACTGCTCAAACGTGGGGTCGTTTGCAGAAAATGGCAATATCGCAATCACGAGAATGGAGATTGCGCCGTTTTTGACCTTGATGCCTTACGGGACAGGACGTCTCACCCCTACAGGTTGCAGTGTGAGCAATTTCACCTGACTCGCGCAATAGGTGCGAAGCTGAAAAACAACAATCTGTTCAGCCTTCAGTTCGGGACTCCCGTAACCCATGTTTCACAGAGTGAAGAGGGTGTTGAGGCCGAAGTAGAAGGGCGTCAGGGAACTCGGATAGTCAGGGGCAGCTACGTCATCGGCGCGGACGGCGCCGGGAGTCTCGTCCGCAAAGTCATGGGGATGGACTTGAAGGGTGAAACGTATCCGCTGACTTCACTTACAGTAGCAGTGAGATTTCCCTTTGACGAACACATCAAAGGCTTGTTGCCCGTTAACTATTGCTGGACGAAAGACAGTCATTTCAGCATGATGCAATTGAAGAAAGTCTGGCGTGTCGGATTCTCGCCAAAAGCCGGTCAATCTCACGAAGAGGCATTGAAATCAGAACAAATTCAGGCGCGGCTGCAGGAGATTCACCCTAAAGAGGGTCCCTACGAAATCGCTCACGCGGGCGCCTATGCCATCCATCGCCGGATTGCTGGCGGCTTCAGGGTGGGACGCATGATTCTTGCAGGCGACGCCGCACACTTGAACAGCCCTACGGGCGGCATGGGCATGAACAGTGGTATTCATGATGCCCGCAACTTGTGCGACAAGTTGACTGAAATCATCCTGAATGAGGGGGAGGAATCTCTGCTCGACCGGTATTCCAGGCAGCGCCGTTCGATTGCCCTGGACGATGTGCAGGTCAGAGCGGACAGGAACTTCCGGCGCCACAGGATTAGAGGAGACAGAAACAGAGCAAGGGCCTGGGCCGAGCTGAAGCGCATCACAAGTGACAGGCAGTTGATGATTGACTCCCTGATGCAGAGTTCGATGTTGCAGTCACTCAAGAATGCAGAGTTGATTGCGTAATCGGGCCATGGTGAACCGCGTTTCCGCACCCCCGGGAGCGAGGGCTTTCAGCCCTCGTCGAGGGCGAGACGCCCTCGTTCCCAGGGGGAGCCGGTGCGAAAATTAATAAACCATTGAGTGCGACTGATCTGAAGCCAGTGATTGTTGCAGGCGCAGGGCCTGCGGGTCTGATCGCCGCCGCGGCGCTGATTCAGGAAGGGATTCCAGTCGTGTTGTGTGAGAAGCACGCAGAACTCAATCGGGCGTCGAAAGCCTCGACCTTCCACCCCGCCTCGCTTGAGGTGCTGAATCATCTGGGTCTTGTGGATATCCTTCTGGCCAGGGGAGTTCGGGTTGAACAAGTCCAGTACCGCACCGTCACGGAAGGGTTGGTTGCGGAATTCTCGATGCAAGTCCTGAGTCGCCTTACGCAATTTCCGTATCGCATTCACCTGGAGCAATCGGAGCTTACCGAGGTCATACTGGCCAGGCTCACGAAGAGTTCACTGTTGAGGGTTCGTTTCAATTGCGAGGTGCGTGACGTTGAGAATCGTGGCCAAAGCGTCTCAGCTCTTGTTCGAACGAGAGATGGCCAAACACGAATTCAAGGCCGCTACTTGATCGCGGCCGACGGGGCGCACAGCAGGATCCGCAAGGCGCTGAACATCGCTTTTCCGGGGGGTGCTTACGACACGCGCGTTCTGCGTATTTTCACAGCGGCTGATTTGGAGGAACTCATACCGGGACTGGCGCCGCTCAGTTACCTGTTCGGCGATGCCGACTCCTGCAGTTTGCTGAAGATGCCGGATTGCTGGCGGATAATCTTGAGAATCCCTGTACAGGTCCCCGATCAAACAGCGCTCAGCCCGGATTGGTATGGCAAGGTGATCAAACGCTTCTTGCCGTTGGATGACGACACTATTGCCCGTAGTAGCGCCGATATCTTCCCCGTCAGTAGGCGGGTGGCGGAAACCAACCGGGTGGGCCGAACATTCTTAATCGGCGATGCCGCGCATCTGACCAATACACGGGGCGGCATGAATATGAACTGTGGTATCCACGATGCGTATGCGATAGGGCGAGCCATCGCTCACGCCTGCAAGGAAGATAATGCGGATCAGGCGTTGGCCGCGTGTGCACAGGAGCGACTCCGCATTGCCCAAGAGGAACTTGTTTCGCGAACCGAGAGCCGGCTTTCGTCCATTGGGCAATGGCCGCAAAAGGCCAAATCGATGGCGGCAGATCCCGCCCAGGCCCGGGAATTCCTTTGCCAATCCTCCATGCTCGATATTGCTTCTATCGAAAAGAAGTCATCGCACAGGGTCAATTGAATTGAGGCAGCAAGTATGAAAACTGTCGCCTCCTTTCCCGATCCGGCCATGACGCGCCAGGTAGGGGTAATCGTACCTCCAGCGAACCCGACGGTAGAGCCTGAGATGGCGCGCCTGCTTCCTCACCAAATGACGATGTACACGTCGCGACTACCGGTCATGCAGGGCAAGTCGCTTAGAGAGCGGAATGAACTCTACATAACGCATTATCGGGAGGCAATCGAGTCCTATGGCGGTCTGAAACTGGACGCCGTTCTGATCGCGGTCACCGGCCCGTCCTATCGGTTGATGTTGAGTGGCGACGAGGAACTTTGCGCTGAACTGACCGCATCAACGGGTATCAGGACAATAACCGCAAGCCTTGCCATCCATGCAGCGCTGCAGGCGGTGGGCCGCAACGAAATCTGCCTGGTATCCCCCTATCCGGACTGGTTAACCGAGAAGGCGGCGCGCTACTGGAAAGCGGCCGGCTATCGGGTGGCAAAAATTGCAAGAGTTTTCAGTGAAGACGAACAATTCAGCGCCTACGATGCCAGGACTCCGCAGGTTGTTGCAGCGTTGCAGTCCCTGGCTCCGCCGGCAGATTCCGCCATCGTCCTATCGGGCACGGGAATGGTGACGATTGAGGCAGCGAGAGCTGTTCGAGGCGATCTCTCGAACCCGATCCTGTCGTCCAATCTCTGTGGGGCGTGGTGGCTGTTACGAGAATCGGGCCTGAAATCCGGATCGGCGTTATTCAATGCCATGGCAACGGGGCTCTTGCCTGCACTCTGAAAAGCGCAACGCAGGGAGCTCTCTTCAGAGAGTAAATCGGCTCTCCAGGCTGGCGCCCATAATCGAATCAATCGCCCGCCGGGTTCTTTCGGGCCCGATGACAGGCGTCATGTACTGGCCGGCCTTGGCGATAACCTGTCTGACGCTCATCGGGTTTTCGAGATCACCTTCGACCGAATCGACCTCGTAACTCTGCACTCGGTCACCTGTGCGCACACGCAGGATGGCCCCACGATCCCTGATTCGGGGGTTGACGGTTACCGTTATTTTCCTTTCCAGGCTCTGCTGGCCGGCATTCCCGAGCGCTTCAGGCAGGTACGCATCAGGGTTCAGTGTTCCGGTCCGCAGGGCGTGCGCGAGGCCGTAAGTAAGGCTGAACTGTGCCTGTACAGGTGCTTGCGGTAGCCTGTTTCCGCAATACCTTACGGCCTCTTCGTAGGTTTCCAGTTCCAGGGCTTCGATAGCACCCGGGTTGGCGTGAGGATTCTCCTTCCGCCACAGCATCGCGCAGGCCACGCCGTAGTGAACATGTCTCACGGCGGCATGGGGCTTCAAATAGCCTTCAAGGATGTAGAACTCGTCGGTCGCGTCAGACGGCGAGGGGTGGAGTTTTCTTCCGCGAAAGTTCAGCGCGTTGGCGGCATCAAAAGCGCCTTCCGGGGCAGTCATTCCCGCCATTGCCGATTGCGCGTAGAAGATACCCAAACTTGCCGCATGGGCCGCATAGGTGTTGCGTGCGCTGCAACCCTCTGCAATTGGCAGGTACAGGCTGCAGGGCATTTGACAGGCAGCCATGGCGAGCGCGTTTCCGGTCGTCTCGACGTCTGCGTTCAGCGTGTGCGCGGCAGCCGCTGTGCTGGCCAGGGACCCCCAGCCGCCATCGACATGCATTCCGGGGCGGATGCGCAGGGCCTCGCCAAAACGGCCGCCGATTTCATAACCGGAAACGATGGCGTGCAGCACATCCTCGATGGTCGCCTTGAGCGCATTTCCCAGAGCGGCGGCCGTTGCGACGGCATGCAACCCGGGCCGGCCATGGGCCCTGGCGAGGCCTTCACAGGCCTCATCCCAGCAGGCCGCCAAGGCGAGTACATATGCGGCTTCCGCCGGAGCCAAACCCTCATGAGTTCCCGGCAAGCGAACGGGGCCGGGCGCAATCCGGGCCAATTGTTTCGCCAGTGCCCGAGGTTCGGCCTTTCCCAATCCCGCAACCGCGCAAGCCAGGGTGTCCAGCAGCAGCAGCCGGGCTTTCTCCTCGACTTTCGGCAAGCCGGCAATATCGAGCATTGCCAGGCGCTGCAACAGCGGCTCGACCCTAAACATCGATGCAAGTTGTCACCGCCGTTCCGGCGGCGCTGGCGCGCAGGGAACACGCCTGGAACGAGGGCATCCTGCCCTCGCCGAGGGCGAGACGCCCTCGTTCCCAGGGTTGTTCGATGCAAGTACACGGGTCTTTGCCGTTACTTGCTCCGAGTGTTTCGAACGGCGCTGGTGCGAAATTCATTTCAAACATGGTGGCAAGCAACGCGTGCACCATTATCCCGGGACGTGAGAACAGGTTCTCGCTTGATGCAGTAGTTCGTTGCTATGGGGCAACGAGTCCTGAACACGCAACCGGACGGCGGCTCAGCAGGAGAGGGCAATTCGCCCTTGAGAATGATTCTCTTGCTGTGCTGTTGCGATTCCAGGTCCGGCACGAGAATGGCGCTGATCAAGGCTCGGGTATAGGGGTGAGACGGAGAGTCGAACAAGGTATCCCGGTCAGCTATCTCGACGAAATGGCCCAGGTACATCACCACGATACGCTTGCAGATAATTCGCACTATCGACAAGTCGTGGCTGATGAAAATGATGGAAATCCTGTGCTTTTTCTGAAGTTCTTTCAGCAGATTGATCGTTTGTGTTCGCGTGGACACGTCCAGCGCGCTGACCGGTTCGTCACAAATGACCAGCTTCGGCTTCAGGATCATGGCCCTGGCGATACTGACCCTTTGGCATTGACCGCCACTGAACTCATGGGGGTAACGATTGAGGTATTCCCGGTTCAGACCGACATCGGCCATTGCGCTCAGAACGGCGGCGTTGATCTCCTTCCGGCTCATTTCCGGATGAAAGCGCCGCAGGGGTTCAGCGATGATATTGCCAATGGTCATGCGGGGATTGAGACTGGAAAGCGGATCCTGAAACACCACGCTCAGGTTTCTGCGCTTTTCATTCATGTCTTTCTTGCTGAGCCGGGTGAGGTCTTCTCCCTGCCACACGATGCGTCCACTGGTGGATCCTATGAGCTGCAGAATAGCTCGCGCCAGCGTTGATTTTCCGCAGCCCGATTCGCCCACGATGCCAACGGTTTCGCCTTCCTCGACCGTGAATGAAACGTCATCGACGGCTTTGAGGGGTACGTACCTGGGTCGAATGCCCCCTCGCGCCCGGGTGGGGAAATACACCTTGAGGTTCTCGACGCGCAGGAGTGTCTTGCTCACGCCAAGGATTCCAGGTGACAGGCCTTCAAGTGCTTTTTCCCGCGTAGCTCGGGTGTTTCTTCCGTGCAGCGCTTCACAACATGGGCACAGCGCGGAGCAAAGCTGCATCCCGCGGGCAGGTGTGTGTTGGCCGGCGGTTGCCCGCTGATGATCGGCAGAGGCCTGTCCGGGTCCCAATCGGGGCGTGGCAAGGCCGCCAGTAGCGCCTGGGTGTAGGGGTGTTGCGGAGTGTTGAAAATTTCTTCGATCGACCCGTTCTCGACAATGCGGCCGGCATACATGACCAGGACCTTATTGCAGAGCCCGGCCACCACACCCAGATCATGGGTGATGATCATGATGGTCGTTCGTTTCTTCAATGATTTGAAGAAGTCCAGGATTTGCGCCTGAATGGTGAGATCCAATGCCGTGGTCGGCTCGTCCGCGATCAGAAGGTCGGGCTTGCACAACAGCGCCTGGGCAATCATGACGCGTTGCCTTTGTCCCCCGGACAATTGATGTGGATACATGTCGAATCGGCGCTTGGGATCGGGTATCTGCACAATCTCGAGAACTTCCAGCGCGCGCGCCTTGATTTCTTCCCTGCCCATGTTGGAGTGTTCTTCCAGGACTTCACAGAGTTGCTGGCCAATCCGCATAAACGGAGTCAGCGCGGTCATCGGATCCTGAAAGATCATGGAGATCTTGAAGCCTCGAATCCGATTGAGCTGCTCAACCGGCGCATTCAGGATTTCCTTCTGCAGAAACTTCACGCTGCCGTCGCTCACGGCGTTTTCGGCGAGCAGGCCCATCAGAGCCATGGCAGTCTGCGATTTTCCCGAGCCGGATTCGCCCACGATTCCGATGCAATCTCCCTGGTGTATCTCAAAATCCACACCGTTCACGGCGAACACTTCTCCGTCGTGCGTCTTGAAGCGGACGTGCAGGTTTTCGCAACGCAATAGCGGCATGCTCATCGCGATTGGTCCTTTGGATCCAGCGCGTCGCGCAGGCCATCGCCTATGAAATTGAAGCAAAACAGGGTAATGACCAGGAATACCGCGGGGATAATGAGTAGCCAGGGGGCCGTGCCGATTTCATCCGCACCCTGCGAGATCAATCGCCCCCAGCTGGTAAAGGGTTCCTGCACGCCGAGGCCGAGAAAACTCAGGTAACTCTCTACGATGATATTGATGGGTATCAGCAAGCTCACATAGACGATTACCGGTCCGATCACGTTGGGAATAATGTATTTGAGCAAGATCGTGGGAGTGGACAGGCCTGCCGCCAGGGCCGACTCGACGTACTCTTTTTCCTTGATGGAAAGCGTCTGCCCCCGAACTATGCGGGCCAGGGTCAGCCACTCTACGGCTCCAATACTGATGAAGATCAGCAGGAAGTTATTGCCGAAGATTGTCACCAGGATAATGACGAAGAACAGGGTGGGCAAGGAATAGAGCACGTCTACGACGCGCATCATGACGTCGCCCGCGGCCCCGCCCTGGTAGCCGGCAATGGCGCCGTAGACTACACCGATTATCAGCGCGACCAGGGTGGTCAATACACCAATCGTAAGCGAGATTCGGGCGCCATAGAAAGTACGCGAGAACATGTCGCGTCCATTGACATCCGTGCCAAACCAAAGATTGTTCTCCGTCGTTGGCGGCGACTGAATATAGTCCCAATTCACTTCATCCAGGCTGTTCGGCCAGAACTCGGGAACCAGTACCGCCAATATCGTGATAAAGCCCAATATCCAGACACTCACCATGGCCGCGCGGTGCCGGCGGAATCGCGCCATGGCGTCGTTCCACAGGGAGCGGCCCCGAATTTCGCCAATGCCGCTACCGCCGGCAATTGCATTGCTCACAGTGAAGGGCCCGGTCATTTGAGACGGACTCTCGGATCCAGGTATCCGTAGATGATGTCGGCCAGCAAGTTGAGCAATATGATCAAGGTGGCGTAGACAATGACGATTCCCATGATCAGGGAGTAGTCACGATTCAATGCGCCCTCAACGAAGGCGCGTCCTATCCCGGGCAGACCGAATATCGTTTCAATTACAACCGAACCGGTCATTGCGCCTGCGATTGCCGGCCCCAGGTAGCTGACGATCGGCATGCAAGCCGGCCTCAAGACGTGTCGGGCAATGACTTTCCGTTCGGGGAGACCTTTGGCCCGCGCGGTGCGCACGTAATTGGCGTTCAGCGATTCCAGCATGGAGCCCCGGGTGATTCGCGCGATGCCTGCGACCGAGGGCAGCGCCAGCGCGAAGACCGGCAGGATAACGTGCTGAAATTGACCGTTGTTCCAGCCGGAAATCGGCAGCCAGCCCAGGTACAGGCCGAAGAACAAAGTAAGCAGTGGCGCGGTAACGAAAGTGGGAATGGCCACCCCGGTCATGGCGATGGCCATGATGGTGAAATCTACCGCGGTGTTCTTGCGTAGTGCAGCGACAATACCGCTCAGCATTCCGGCGAACAGCCCGACGGTAATGGCCGCCAGGCCGAGTTGCGCGCTTACGGGCAGCCCTTCGGCGATCAGCTCGGCGACATTCTTGTCGCGATAGACCAGCGATGGGCCCAGATCGCCCTGCACAAGCCGCCCAAGGTAGTTCGCGTATTGCTGGAAAAGCGGTTGGTCCAGTTCATAAAACTTCCGCAGGTTTTCTACCACCGCCGGATCAAGATCCGGAATCAAATCGAAAGGACCGCCGGGAGCAATGCGGGTAAGGAAAAAGGAGGCCGTGATAATGACAAAGAGCGTGGGAACGGCTACCAGTAGCCTCTTCAATGCGTAGTTCAACACGTCCTTATCCGCCCGATGCCTGGATCGATCCTGGAATTGTCAGGCCCTAATGCGAAGTCCTGTTCAATGTATCCTTGAGTTCAATGATATGGATTCCTTATCACGCTGTCTGTTGGCAGATTGCGGTGAGATAATCCAAAGGAGTTCGATTCGGGTTGGCTCTTGATGACTGGTAACGGTAAATCGAAACTGAAGCTTCCGCAAGGGATTCATGTGCCGGAGCGAGTGCAGTGTTTTATCGATGGAGAGTGGGTCGCGGGGACGGGAGAGAACATTCCCGTCATATATCCGGCAACTGAGGCGGTTGTCAGCACGCTCGAGGAGGCGGCGCAAATCGAGGTCAACGCTGCGGTAGCAGCGGCTCGAGCCGCCTTCGACCATGGTCCCTGGCCAACCATGGGGATCCCCGAGCGGAAAGAGGTGCTTCAATCGATACGAGAGCGCCTGGTCGAGAATGCTCACGAGCTTGCTTTCCTGGAGTGCCTTGATACGGGTGTTCCCATCCGGACGATCAGGGACAGGAAGATCCAACGCCTGACCGGAAACTTCGAACTCTTTTCCGAATGTTTGAGCATGATGGCCGGCCAGACCTACCAGCAGAACAAGCAGTTTCTGACCATGGTTACCCATGAGCCGGTAGGGGTTGCAGCCTTGATAGCGCCGTGGAATTCGCCCTTGGGACTGGCGTCCGCGAAGCTGGCGCCCTGCATTGCCTTCGGTAATACCTGTGTCCTCAAGCCGTCTGAACACACTCCCTTGGCGCTGGCCCGATTTGTTGAAATCCTGCATGACGCCGGCTTACCCAAAGGGGTCGTGAACCTGGTGAATGGCCGCGGTAGCGTTACAGGCGCCGCGCTGGTGCAACATCCGGAAATCGACCTGGTTTCGTTTACCGGTGGAACCGAAACAGGCCGGTCAGTGATGTCGGCTGCCGCTGAAAATCTTGCCCCGGTCGCGCTGGAATTGGGTGGCAAGTCCGCCAATATCATCACCGAGACCGCGGATTTCGAGCAGGCGCTGGATGGCGCCCTGTTGGCGATTTACTCCAATAACGGCCAGCAGTGCCTGGCGGGTTCGAGAATCCTGGTGCAACGCTCGATCGCGGACCGGTTTATCAAGCATTTTGTTGAGAGAGCCAGGCAAATCCGTATCGGCGATCCCATGGATTCCGATACGGAAATGGGTCCGCTAGCGTTCAAGGAACACATGGAGAAGGTGCATTCCTATGTGGAAATCGCCCAGGACGAGGGCGCTGAGTTACTGGTCGGGGGAAAACGCGCTGAAGGCTTCGAGGCGGGCTATTACTTCGAACCCACGGCGGTACTGGCGCCCTCCAATGGACTGCGCGTTTGTCAGGAGGAAATATTCGGGCCGTTCGCCGCCATTCAGATCTATGACGGCCTGGATGAGGCGATCGCCATCGCCAACGACACGGAATTCGGCTTGGTGGCTTACGTCTGGTCCGACGATCTGCATACGATTACTCGTGTCTCACAAGCACTGCGCGCGGGGACCGTTTGGGTCAACACGCCATTGGTCCGCGAAGTGCGTGCGCCATTCGGAGGTTACAAGGCCTCGGGCATTGGTCGCGACGGCGTGCGGGAATGCATGGATTTCTTCACCGAGAAGAAAACCACGCAAATTCCCATCAGAAAACTATCTCTGGCCAGGCTGGGGGCGCCCTCCTGACAGTCGAAAGCAGTTGTTGGCGTTGCACCTATAATGAAAAAATTGCCTTTGACGATATTGTTTGAGAGGCAAATCCCGGAGGAAAAGTCATGAAGAAACCAGGGCCGCATGCCATCCTGCCGGAGATATCTCAGGAGGAGCAGTCGAGGCTGAGTTTTCTCGTGTCGTTTAGCGGAGCCGCCCGTAAGGGACTGGCGGCAGGCAACGAACTGATTTATGAGCGGGACGCCAAGCCGGAATTCGTCGCCAGGCATGGGCGTGAACCTGCCACGCCCGAAGAAGTGCGGGAAGTGATGGAAGCCCAGGAGTTCTATCAGATGTGGACCGCGCTTTCCCGTTCCCAGCAAGAGCAGTACGTTGACTGCACCGGCAGCATTGTCGAACGCCAGCTGCCTGAATTGGTGGGAAAGTTTCGCAAGATCGCCGGGAAGGCGAAACTGGGCAGTCTTCAGTTGGATCCTGAACTGGAAATTCCCTATTACCAGAAAGAATCCCACCAGCATTGCGTGCCCTTGTCGTATTACGAGGAGCTTGGCGAGGACGATGTGTATGCCGGCGCCCGCGCCGACATAGGTTCCTACGCATACAGCCGCGGATTACGTGGAAGATACAACGAAGACAAAGGCGTAAGCGGGGTAAAGTTCGTGAAGGACAACTTCCCCGACTTGAGCCCAGGGAACATTCTGGATCTTGGCTGCATGTCGGGCAACAGCACCGTGCCCTACGTCGATGCCTACCCCCACGCTCAGGTTCATGCCATTGATCTGGGTGCGCCGCAGTTGCGGTATGCCCACGCCCGGGCGGAATCCATGGGCAAACGGGTCCATTTCTCGCAACAGAACGCAGAGTGCATGAAATTTCAAGACAACAGCTTCGAGTTGGTTATCTCGCACATCCTGTTCCATGAAACCTCTCGCCAGGCGATTCTCAACATCCTGCGTGAAGTGAAGCGGGTATTGACGCCGGGCGGCCTGTTTCTGCATGTAGAGGTGCCGGTACGACGCGATACGCCCTTCAAGCAGTTTCTGGCCAATTGGGACAGTTGGAACAACAACGAGCCGTTCTGGGGCATCCTCGCGGAAACGGATGTCAAGGCACTGGCCGTGCAAGCCGGGTTTGATGAAGACAAGACCTTTGACCAGCCGGTGTATTCCCAGGCGCCGGGCGGCGTCTTCAGGAAAGGTGATGGCTGGTGGGGTTTTGGCGCTCGCGTAGGGCCTGTTTGAAAGGCCTTAACGCCAGACGGTACCCTTAGGTGGCAGGTAAGGAAGAATTCAAGCCGCGCCCCAGGGCGCCCAAAGGTGTAAGGCCCTTTGCATTGGGCAACCGGCACCTGGAGCGCATGCTGAGCATGCTGGTCGCGGTTTCGGCGGAAGTCTCCGTTGTGTATGACCGATACGACACCCTGGCCCGGATACTTGCCGACAAGGGCGTGGTTGATCTGCAAGACCTGGAAAGCTATGTTCCCGATGACGAGGTGGAGGCACAGAGGGAAGCCTGGAGGCAGGCTTTTCTCGGTCGCATGCTGCGCATCCTGCAGGAAGATCTTCAGGAAGAGTCCCTGGAGCAGCGCGAGGAGAACTACCGCAAGCTACAGGAAAAACTGGCCAGTCACCCCGTATAGCGTGCAAGCAGACCCGAGGGTCTCGTAGGTAAGCGCTCTGACGCGAATGTGCCCGCGTGGCACGACATTAGTCCTGTTCTCGGCGATAGGTCGTGGGAATCGGTTTGGCCATCCAGTTCCTGGGATCCTTGCGACGCAGCGGACATGGAATCGCCAAGGCCTTGTAGCGTGACTGTTTCTCCACTTCGTCGATATCAATCTCCCAGCCCCGCTTGGCCAGTTTGTAGATCAGCCTGCGGAAGGGAGCCTCGTTCTGGTCTGACTCTACCAGCAATTCGCCGGACATCGTCTTGGGCAGATACCTGGGGTTGACATTCTGTGAAACGATTGTGTCTTCGGCGGCCGCATTGATGCGTCCCTGGAGCCGTTCTTCATCGTGTTCGGGGCCGGTCAGGAAATTACGCACCTGGTGGCTGTAGATACGTGTGTTGTCGGCATCGATCGGCGTGCGGGCGGCAAAGGTGACATGACGAACACCGTTGCTGCGTACTATGTCTATCAGGTGTGATACGCCAACAATGCTGAACCAGGTGAAGGCCTTGTTGTTCCCGCGCTTCTTCTCAATAACCTGTTTGGTGGTGCTGCTCAGGTTGGCATATTCCGGGGGCGGCCGCTCACGGTAGGTACTGCTGCCCCACTCGTGCGCAACGGGTTCCACGATCTTAAGCTTGGGGTCCCTCTTGCTGCCGAAAGAGGCGTGCACAAATGAAGGGTGAGACCCGTCGATGGAGTTCTCTTCGCTACGCGCCCAGTTGCAATTCACATCGTAATTCAGATGCACGATGCCCCACTTCTCGCGACTCTTCATCGCTTCTTTGTAGTACGGATAATTATCGGGAATAGGGGGACGCTGTTGTTCGGGCAGGTCGCCGAGAAACACCCAAATCCAGCCGTAACGTATTTGTACAGGGTAGCAATCCACACGGGCGCGCTTGGGGATCTTGACGTCATCGCCAAGCGCGGGAATTTTTGTGCACCTTCCCTTGCTGTTGTACTCCCAACCGTGATAGCTGCAGGCAATACGCCCGTTATTGATTCTGCCAAGGCCAAGCGACCCGCCCCGGTGGGAGCAGGTGTCGTTAACGCAAATGACCTGGTCGGTTTTGCTGCGGAAGAGCGCGAACCACAGTCCGAGCATCTTCACCCGGTAAGGTTTACCGACCTTGACATCGTCCTCGGTGGCGGCAACGTACCAGTTGTTAATCAACATGCACGTTTTCCTGACGGATAGTACTGGATGACTTGTAGTTGCCCTTGTATCGGGTTGTTATGATACACGTCACAGGCAAAACACCGTTGCCGGCTTAGAACCCCTGGTGTCCAGGTTCAGGGGTTCACTGCATTGCCCTATGAAAGACAGAACAATTCCTGTACGGAACCCGAGAACCGGCGTTGTCGACTATGAGTTCCAAGCGCTTTCCGATGGTGGCGTTGATCGGGAAGTTGCCGGTATGCGCGAATACCAGGCAGCCTGGAACAGGCTGGGAATCGAGGGCCGCAGCGCAATCCTGCGACAATGGGCCGCAGCGCTTGAAGAGCGAAAAGAGGCGCTGCTCGAGGCCCTGGTCACCGACACGGGGCGCTATTCGATGTCGCGCAACGAAGTGCTGGGGGTGCGCAGGAGAATTGAGTCCTGGTGCAGTAAGGCACCGGACCTGCTGGCTGTGAATGAGCAAGTGTCCCAGGTAAACAGCAATGTCGTATTCACCAATCAATACGTTCCTTACAGCGCAGTCGGCGTCATATGCCCCTGGAATTTCCCGTTAACGCTATCGCTGATCGATGCCCTGCCGGCTTTGTTTGCGGGCTCCAGCGTTGCCCTGAAACCCAGCGAAGTTACTCCGCGTTTTATCGAACCACTGCGAGAAAGTGTCGCGGCCGTGCCGCAACTGGCCCGTGTCTTTCGGATTTTGCCCGGAGATGGCGAAACGGGGTCGGCATTGGTGAATAAAGTGGATCTGGTGTGCTTTACCGGCAGTGTGGCCACGGGACGAAAAGTGGCGGCTGTGGCCGGCGAGCGCTTCATTCCCGCTTACCTGGAATTGGGCGGTAAAGATCCGGCGATGGTCATGGAAGGGGCCGATCTGGAACGAGCGACGGATGCCATTCTGCGCCAGAGTGTGATCAACAGTGGCCAGGTTTGTTTGTCGCTGGAGCGTGTTTACGTTCAAGAAGGCATTTTTGACGAGTTTGTGGACGTATTGGTGACTAAGGCCGAGAAGGTGCGGCTCAACTATCCCGACATACATGAGGGTCATATCGGCCCACTGATTCGTGAGGGCCAGGCAGCCGTCATCGAAGAGCACCTGGCCGACGCAGTGGCCGGCGGCGCCAAGGTCCATTGCGGTGGAAAAATCGAGAACCTCGGTGGCGGGGACTGGTGCGAGGCCACCGTACTGAGCGACGTCAATCATCGAATGAAAATCATGAATGAGGAAACCTTTGGCCCCATTATTCCGGTAATGAAGTTCTCGGACGCCGAGGCAGGGATCGAGCTCAGCAATGACAGTGACTACGGTTTGTCGGCCGCGGTGTTCGCGAGAACGGATGAGGAGGCGATGAGCATTGCTCGCAGGATCAATTGTGGCGGGATGAGCATTAACGACGCGGGTTTGCAGTCCGTTACGACCGAGTGCGAGAAGCATGGGTTCAATTATTCGGGTCTCGGCGCTTCTCGCATGGGGCCTTCCGGGCTGTTACGGTTCTTTCGCAAGAAGGCGCTTATGACGCAAAAGGGCTACCCGCGAACTATCGATGAATTCAGTGAGTTTTGATGCTGTCATAGTCGGTGGCGGGACGACCGGCATCCCCGCTGCCATTGCGGTTGCGGGGCGTGGCGGAACGGTTTGCATCGTTGAAGCCACCGGTGCTCTCGGCGGTACGTGCGCGATCAGCTGGGGGCAGATGAGCGGAGCCGGCACCAGAATCCAGGCGGAAAAGGGCATTGAGGATTCCTGGCAGGACCACTACGAAGACGCCGTGCGCATAACCCATGGCACCGGCAAAGATGACTTCTTGCGCCTGGCGACAAGAATTCAGGGGCCGTTAATCGACTGGCTGGAAGAAAACGGCTTTGAAATGGCGCCGGAAGTTCCCGGAATCCTGTACGTGCACGAACCCTATTCCGCAGCTCGCCTTTACTGGGGCAACGAGCGAGGTCGGTCCATTTGCAATGTGCTGTTCAAACTCTTGCAACCCTATATTGACGACGGTTCGGTGACTGTTCGATTGAATACGGCCATGAGCAGGATCGTGCGCGATGCCGAAGGCAGGGTGGTGGGCGTATCAACCGGGAGCGGGGAACGAATACTCGGCAAGAGCACCTTTCTTACCACTGGAGGCTATTCCGGAAATAAACAGTTCTACGAGCAAATGCATCCCGGCGTGACACTTTTTCCGGGAACCTGGGAGCACTCCAGAGGTGACGGGATCAAGGCCGCAATGGAGATTGGCGCAGCTACCTGGAACGAGGAGAATTTTTCCCTGGGCATGGGCGGGATTTTTGACAGTACGACGCAATATCCTCGCTATTGCGGAATAGGGGGCCTGACGCCGCAAGTGAGGCTTCCCTGGGAGATTCTGGTCAATCAGGAAGGACGCAGGTTCATGGCCGAAGACCACGAGAGTTATGAGTACAGGGCGACTCACTTGCGCCGGCAAACGGGGAACCGCGCCTGGCTGGTCTTTGACGAGGCGATCCGGCAACAGGCCCCCAACGTTTTCATGCGCTGGACAGGTGAAACGCTGGAGAAGCTTTACAACAATGGACGCACGGTGAAGAAGGGTTCAACCCTGGATGAGCTTGCCGATCGCTGTGGAATCACGGATAAGGCAGCCTTGGTGCAGACCGTGGAGGAATACAACAAGGCGTGTGAGGCCGGCAAGGATGAGTTTGGCCGAAAGCACTTTCCGCAGAAGATCGAAGCCGGGCCGCTTTATGCCGTCGAAATTGCAAGCTACGCGGTGCGAGGCAGTATCGGTATCAAGGTTGATACGCAATTCAGAGTGCTTGACAAGAGCGACAGGCCCATCCGCAACCTGTACGCAGCGGGCGAGATCCTGGGAGGGGGACTGTTCGGCGCCGCGGCGGTCGCGGGTATGGGGATCACGCCCGCACTGGCGTTCGGTCAATATGTCGGAGAAAATTCGATTCCGATAGCCAGCGCCTGACCAACTAGCTGGTCTGATATTCCGACAGGCTCAACATCGAGCATTTCAGTCCGGTATTCAACTCACTTACGACCTGTCCCGTCTCTATGTCTCGACGTTGAAGCAGCCCTTGTGAGAAGTTACTCAGATAAAAGTGCTTGCCGTCCAGGGCCAGCTTGGCGCGTGTCCAGCCTTTCTTGTAGGGAACATCATAGTTCTGCAGGATTTCTCCCTGTGGACTGAAGAGCACAGCTCCCGAGCTGCATGCCATAAGCACTTCTCCGCCGGGAAGCACACCCATGCCATAGGTTTTCATGGAGTCGTTCTCGGCGAAGGTGAGAAAATCCGGAAGTTGATGCCGCGATTGTGTGTCATACCGGCACAGGCGCCTGCCGGCTTCCGAAACGTAGTAGATGGTCTTGTCGTCAGGCGCTATGGCCAGGTTGCTGATACAGTGCCTGCCGCTACGCCCGCCGTCGATCTCAACCTCGTGGAAATGGATCGCTTCGGTCTGGGGATTGAATCGAATCAGCTTGCCGGCGCCGTATTGATCCTCGGGCGGTTCGCCATACAGCGAGTGAACGCCAATGACAATGTCGCCGTTCCGGGCGAGCGCCATATTCCCATAGCGCCGGTCCGGCATGTAACTCGTCAAGTGGTGTTTCCCGCCGGCCGAATCGTAGGCAAGGAGACTGTTCCGCTGCGGGTTGGTAGCGTAGAGGCGCTGGTCGTTGGGGTTATACAACAAGCCAACGAGTAACCCCGATTCACCGGTCCAGAGTTCCCCTTTGGGGTTGAAATCCCGGTCGTAGTGAACAATCCGGCATAGCCCCGAAATGCCTTTCCTGAAATCGATATTGCTCTGGTCGATTTCATTCAAAGCCAGAAACAGATCGCCTTCATCCAGGTCGTTCAAGTTGGCGGTATCGTTGTGCATTGTTGAGTCGCTGTCCAAGTTGCATCTCCTCTGTCGTTTCTAGTGTCGTGTCACGCCTTGCCACAGGCCAGGGGAGACACGCTGGTGCGACGATACAGGCGTGACACGACACTAGCGGCCTTCGCGAATGCTCAAGTCTTTGGCCATCTTGGGAGTGTAGGTATTGCTCCAGCCCTGCACACGCTTGCTCACCAGGAAAGCCCTGGATTGGAAATAGGTGGGTATTACGGGAAAGTCCTGCATGACTCGCTGCTCGATATCTCTCAAGTACGCATTGCGTTTCTCTACCGACCTGATGGTATCGGCTATTACCAATCGTTCATTGATATCGGGATTGGAATAACCGGAATAGTTCCTGAAGCTGTCTCCTCTGACTAGCGCAAAGAACGATACGGGGTCGGAAAAGATTGCGTAGTACGTCAGCCGCATCACCTCGTAGTCCATGGAAGCGGCTCTCTTCATCAGGTCCCTGGAGCCTGCAGTCTCCAGCTCGGCATCAACACCCGCTTGTTTCCACATCGAGCGGTAGGCTACCGCCAGGCGGCGGTCTTTTTCCACGGGGGAAAAATTGAAGGTGAATCGAAGCGGGTTGCCCTGGTTGAAACCTGCCTCATTCAGCAGCCTTCTGGCTTCTGCCCAGCGCTCCTGCTGGGTTTTTCCGGCGTACGCGGGAGGTTCGCCGGCACTCCCCCAGATCGCCGTCGGGATGATCGAATAGGCCGGTTCATCTCCGGTCTTGAGCAGCTTGCTGACAATGACTTCGCGATCAATGGACAAGGACAGGGCCTTGCGCACTCTTGGATCATTAAACGGAGGTCGTTTGTTGTTGATCGACAGGTAGCCCAGGCCGATACCGCGCGCGAGGTGGAATTCATCGGGCCGGGTATTCCGCAAATTCTCATACTGGTTGGAGGGGATATTGAGAATCACATCCAACTCGCCAGCCAGGTATCGCTTCAGTGAAGTAGTGGGAGAAGGAACGGGGTAGTAAATGACCTCATCGATCGTGACTTTTTTCGCCCCGTGGTAGTAGGGGTTCTTCACCAGTTGATAGTAGGTATTGGTGACTACCTTGTTGAGCACATAAGCGCCATTGGTCACCATATTGGCGGGTTGCGTCCACTTCCTGCCATATTTCTCGATGACCTGCCGAGGAACGGGTGCATTGCTGTAAGAGGCCAGTAAATTGATGAAATAGGGCGCCGGACCATGCAGTGTTATTTCCAGCGTTGCAGGAGAAATTGCCTTGACGCCCAGTGAATCGACGGGTTCTTCGCCCAGGGAAATCGAAGAGGCGTTCAGGACAGGGAACAGCGCACTCGCTCCCCGTGTCCCGGACATGGGATCAAGAATGCGCTTGAACGAATAGACAAAGTCCTGTGCGGTAATCGGCTTTCCGTCGGACCATTTCGCTTTCTTGTTCAGATGGAATGTGTAGACCGTTCCATCCTCGGAAATGCTCCAGCTTTCTGCAATAGCCGGCACCACGGTTCCGTCCGGCGTGCGGGTGACCAGGCCCTCGAAGAGGTCATACATGATTGCCCCGGCGGAGTTGCCGATGACGTACTGAGGGTCGAAAGAAGTTAATTCGACGTTGGTTCCGCGCCGCAGCCCGCCCGCCTGCAAATCAGGCGCTCCAAGGGGGATCAGCAGCAGCACAGCGACAAGCGATCGGAAGG
This sequence comes from Candidatus Foliamicus sp., assembly GCA_965261845.1. Lineage (GTDB taxonomy): Bacteria > Pseudomonadota > Gammaproteobacteria > Steroidobacterales > Foliamicaceae > Foliamicus. The sequence continues at coordinate 583,696 of OZ253475.1, forward strand.
TCCCAAACTTCATGACTGTCACTCTACCTTCCGCCTCCTGGAGGTCATTCGGGAGTATTTTAGTGCCTTGCTCCGGTATGATCGGCGCGACTACACACTTTGGATAAGGCGTATGCGCGGGGGCTTGGAGAAGGGAGGGATGTTCTGTGGAGAACGGAAACAAGCGCCTGGTGATTTGCTGCGATGGCACCTGGAACGAACCGGACCAAAGCGTTGACGGTAATGCCGCCGACGAGACCGAGCCCACGAATGTCCTGAAGGTCGTCCGCGGGCTTGCTCCGGTCGACGCCAACCAGGTTCCGCAGGTGGTGTATTACGACACCGGCGTAGGCACCCAGGGCATGGCCGACAAGTACATCGGCGGCGGACTGGGAAGCGGCATGTCGGAGAATATCCGCCAGGCCTATCGTTTTATCGCCAACAACTATCACGAGGGCGACGATCTCTTCTTGTTTGGGTTCAGCCGCGGCGCCTATACGGTGCGCTCGCTGGCGGGGTTCATCGGCGTTGTCGGGTTGCTCAGGAAGGAAAACCTGAGACTCCTGCCGGAAGCCTATTCACTCTACCGGCTGCACTCGAGCAAGCGCGCCAGCTCGATGGTTGAGCGGCGCCTCAAGGAAGTGGGCGAGCCGTCAGGAATCCCGACTCCAATCAAGTTCATCGGTGTGTGGGACACGGTCGGAGCGCTGGGCGCCCCTACGCCTTTATTGGGCCGTCTGACCCGCAAGCGGGTGTCTTTTCACAATACGCACCTGGGTAAGGACGTGGAACACGCGTATCAGGCGCTGGCTGTTGACGAGCGTCGGCGGCCGTTTCAGCCCGTCCTTTGGACCGGCGCCCCGGTTAACGGACAGACCATTCAGCAGGCCTGGTTTGCAGGCGTGCATTCGAATATCGGCGGCGGTTACCGGAACACCGGACTATCGAGTATCGCGCTGGCCTGGATGGCCGGCCGAGCTGCCAGTCATGGCCTTGAATTTACGGACGCAGTTGCGGGAATGACGCCTCCGGCAGCGGACCAGGGCAGGGTGGAAGATCCCTTTTCGGCCGGATACCAGGTCTTGCGTCTTCTTCGTGTGCGTCCCTACCCCCGGGAAATCGGTCCCAGGCAAACCGGCGATATTCGCCGCAAGGTGGATTTGGTGCCTGGCGAGTGCGCGCATGGCAGCTCCGTCGAGGCCATCGGCAAGCGCTTTGCCGGCAATCCCAAAAGCAAGCCCTACGAACCACGGAATCTGATCGGCGCGCTTGAGAATGGCCTGCCGGTTTGGGGGGGAGAATGAGTAGATTGGTGTACTGCGCCTTGGGTGTCGCGGATCGGGGATACACTAAGGCTGCGCGAAAAATTCGTGCCGGACTCATGATGTGGGGACGCACCGGAGCAAAGATCATGAAAACACAATTCCCGAAACTTGAACTCAAGGGAAAGACCGCTCGTCGCCGCGCCATTTGCGGTGGTGCTTTGCTGGCTCTATTGTTTTCGGCCAGTCCAGCCGGACTGGCGCGAACCGTCAAGGCGGTCAAAGTCACCGACCACATCTATATGGCGACCGACATGAGTCGAACTTTCCTGGTCGTCACCGATGAAGGAAACGTGGTCATAGACACAACCACGTGGGACTCCGCACAGCGCCACTATGAGGCGTTGCGAAAGCTGAGTTCGGCGCCGGTGAAGTACATCCTTCTGACGCACGCACACGAAGATCACGTAGGCGGCATTCATCTGTGGAAAGAAGAGGGCACCGAGGTAATCGCCCAGAGGAGATTCCCGGAGTACATGCATTATCGCGAGCGGCTCGCGGGCTTCTTCCAATACAGAAACGAGGCCCAGTTCCTCGCCCCGAAGAGAGACGTCAAGTCCAAGGGCAATTTCGCCGCCGAGATTCCCACCACATTCCTTTTCGATAAGGAGCATGAATTCGAACTCGGCGGGCTGACATTTCGCATGATGCACACGCCGGGAGAAACCTGGGATCACTCGACCGTGTGGATTCCGGAGCTGAAGGCGGCATTCATAGGCGATAACTATTACAGCAGTTTTCCGAACATCGCGGCAGTGAGAGGCGCGCCGCCACGATTCGCGCTGGACTATGTCAATTCCATCGACAAGGTCCTTGCGCTGGATCCCGACCTGGTCCTGGTTGCGCACGCGCCACCGCTGGAGGGCAAGGAATACATCCAGAAGACCCTGGGGGAATATCGTGACGCGATTGAGTATGTCCATGACGCAACCGTGCGCGGGCTCAATGAGGGCAAGGATGTCTATACCGTGATGCGCGAAGTCAAGCTGCCGGAAAGGTTCGAGATTGAGGAGTCCTATGGCGCCGTTTCATGGAGCGTGCGCGGCATCTTTCACGGCTATGCGGGCTGGTTCGACGGCAGTCCGGCCACCTTGCTGTCGGATTCCCCCGACGTAAAAACCCGTGAACTGGTAGCGCTGGCCGGCGGCGTCGACGAGGTCGTGTCGCGCGCTCTGGAGCTGGAGAACAAAGACCAGCTCGTGGAAAGCCTGAATCTCGCCGATGCGGCGCTGGCTGTCGACCCCGATCACCCGGGCGCTCTGCGGGTTCGTATTTCCGTGTTGAAGGAACTCGGCAAGCGCGAGAAGAATTTCAACGGACGCAATTGGATCAACTACTCAAGACGCCAGAGCGAGAAGCGGCTGGCGGCGCTGGACCAGCAATCCACTATGCCCTGATTTCGTGTTACGACAGTCACCTTGCGAGTTTTCGCAGCGGGCGCCGCTGCGTTGGCGTGCAGGGAACACGCTGGGAGCGAGGGCATCCTGCCCTCGTTGAGGGCGAGACGCCCTCGTTCCCAGGGTTGTTCCATGCAAGCGGGGCATAGGATAGACACCCCGGCAATCAAATGAAGTGGAAATACGGTTATATTTTTCTGGCCATGACGTGGTCAATGAACGGCTTTGCCGCGAACGGAAACTGTGACTCACAGGACGAGTACATTCTTCTTCTCCACGGCGGTTTTGCCTCCAGGCCCGAAACGGTCGAGCAACAGCATCTCGACGTATTGAACCAAGCCGTTGCAGCGGGCCTCCAGGCGTTGGCGGACGGCGCCACGGCGCTCGATGTGGTCGAGAATTCCATCGTCTTGCTGGAGGATGCCGGGATCTACGATGCGGGCAAGGGCTCGTACTTCAATACCAAGGGCTTTGTCGAGAACGACGCCTCGCTGATGGAAGGTCACACCGGCAGGGCCGGAGCCGTTGCCGCGATGCAGACCTTGAAGAACCCCATTCGCGCCGCGCGAATTGCGATGGAGAAGACGCCGCACGTGTTCTTCGTCGGCGCCACCGGCGAATCCACCATGATCGAGCTGGGCGCGGAAGTGGTGGACGATCCGAAGACCTATTTCAAGGAATTTCGGCCTCCGAAGGCGAAAGATCCGGACGAGGAACACGGCACTGTAGGCGCTGTGGCGCTCGACCGTTGCGGTCACCTGGCCGCAGGCACCTCCACCGGCGGGACCTCGGGCAAGATGCCGGGCCGCGTCGGTGACAGTCCGATCATAGGCGCCAGCAGCTTCGCCAACACCAACTACGCGCTCTCGGCTACCGGTGTCGGCGAGTTCTTCATACAGCGGTCCGCGACCCGCGACATAGCCGCCCGGGCGGAGTATCTCGGCACGCCGCTAAAGGAGGCCGCGGACTATGTCATCGTCGACTTGATAGGCAACATCGACCAGGCGCAAGGCGGAGTGATCGCCATCAGCGCCGACGGCGAGATCGTGCTCTCGTCCAACGGCTACGGAGTCCTTTACGGCTACGCCAGTAATGCGATACCGGTTACGGTCGGCGCCAAGGTCGAATAGCCAAGGGGCGGGGGTGGCGTCCCCCTCAAACGGCATAATGACGCGCCCTAGTCAGCGCACCAGGAAGAATTCCAAATGACCGCAGAGCGAATCGCCGAACTTCAGCAACAGATATTTGAACTGACCGGGGAACTGGGGACGCTCTTGAAGCAGAGCCCCGGCACTGAGGTTCCCAACTACAGCTTTACATCCGGGGAAGGGGAGGTCAGCCTGCTGGAACTTTTTGCAGACAAAGACACCCTGCTGGCGATTCACAACATGGGACAGGCTTGTCGTTACTGCACTGTTTGGGCCGACGGCTTCAATGGCTTCCTTCCGCACCTGGAGTCCGCCCTGTCTGTGGCGCTGCTGTCCAAGGACTCGCCTGAGGTGCAGCGGCGGTTCGCGAATGAACGTGGGTGGCGCTTTCGGCTCGCATCGCACGGCGGCGGCGCCTACATTCGCGAGCAGACGGTCGTGGATGGACAGGACAACTATCCGGGCGCGGTGGTGTACAAGCGGCAAGGCGACAAGATTCTTCGCTACAACGCCTGTGTTTTCGGGCCCGGCGACCTCTACTGCTCGCTATGGAGCCTGCTTGCCCTGGCTGGCATGGGCGCGCAGGACTGGACACCCCAGTATTCCTATTGGCGGCGCCCGGAAGTGCTGGAAGACGGCGGAGAAAACGTCCTGGATTGAGGACCGAAGGGAAGTTCCCTATCAGCCTGCCGCGGCTAGTGGTTTGATATCTCTCAGGTTGGTGGATGCCCGGGCGCGGTCCAGCTCATACAGCTTCTGCAGGTTCAGCCAGAATTCCGGGGTCATACCCAGCGCGCATCCGATGCGAAGCGCCGTGTCCGCCGTAATGGAACGGCGCCCGTGCACGATTTCGTTGATTCTTCGCGGCGGCGCCCCGATCGCTTTCGACAAACGATACTGGCTGATCCCAAGTTCGCCAAGAATCTCGGCCAGGTGTTCTCCGGGATGAATGGGGTCGGTTGCGATCATGGTCATTCTGAACTCTGCCAAATAACAGAAGACATCGGTACTGGCGGGCAACCAATTGTCAGTCCGCTATCTCCTGGATTGAGGCCGGGGGAGGGCTCCGGATCAGTCGTTATACAGTCCTGATTGATTGAGCTTGTGCAAGCGTTCCTCGATTTCATCGCCGGACATGCTGCTGTTGAGGTGATCCGACAGGATGTCGCCGGTGCGTGCAAAGGACCTGCGATCAATCTTTGATTCTTCGTCCCACAGCCTGGAGCGCCTGAGTGCTTTTGCGCAGTGCAGAAAGGCTTCGTGTACGGTCACGGCAATCGCCACAGCGGGCGTGTGCCTCCTGAACTGGAAGCGCGCCAATTCGGCCTGGTCGTCAATGATCGTCGCGTCGCCGTTGATACGCAGGGTCTCGTCCATACCGGGCACGAAGAAGATCAGCCCCACCTTGGGGTTGTGAAGAATGTTCGACATCGTATCCAGCCGATTGTTGCCGGGTCGATCCGGTATCAGTAGCGTTTGATCGTCGGCGACATGCACGAATCCCGGAGGGTCGCCACGCGGCGACACATCGGCGCAACCATCCGCACGCGAGGTTCCGATGCACAGGAAGGGAGACCGCGCGATAAAGTCGCGGCAGTGCTTGTCCAGCTTCTTCTGGACCTTGAGAATGGCCCGCTCACCGGCGGCCGGGAAGTGCTGCCGAAGCTTGGCCTCGGAGTTGATTGTGTTGTGCTGAGCCATAGCGACTGATCGCCCACCGCGCCTCGCGGCACCTTATCACAGCCATGTCATGCAATCTCGCTGGTAGGACGTCTCCATGAGCAAGGTCTTGGCCTCGGTCACGGCTTGTAGCCGGCTATGGACCCCAAGTTTCCTGAAAATGTTCTTTAGATGAAAGCGAACCGTGTTTTCTGTGATACCCAGATTTCTTGCGATGACCTTGTCGGACAGCCCTTTCGACAATTCCTCAAGTACCTGATGTTCTCTTTTGCTCAATTTCGTCACGTCCTGATCCGCAAGTGCATTACCGAGGAGACTCAAGAGATGCGCAGCATGATCTCGTTCCGTTGCATTGGGTGACTTCATATAGGCCTCCAGCAATTTCACAATGAATGGCGCTTCATCCAGGACAAGCCGAACAAACCCTTCTCGCCGAACCGCAGTCAGTACCTCATTCAATACATCAAAGGATTTCCCCCGTTGCTTCGCGCGATAGAGTGCAAGCGAGAGCAGGAGAGAGTATTTGAGGACGGCCCTGGTGTGCTTGATCGCTTTTTCGATGTCGATGAAAAAGCACAATTCATCAATAGCCTTCTTATATCGTTTCTCGGCAATCAACAGTCGGCAGAGAGACGGGACGATACTGAAACGCTCCCTGATCAGTGAATTCTCATCGGTAGGGATCTTGTATTCGTCAAGCGACAGTCCGCTTTCCTGCACCAGTGTTCTGGCCTTTGTGATGTCGCCGGATCTCGTTAAGTGCCCGCAGCTGTTTGCCACCAGCAGGTGCCTGAGCTTTCTTAAGCCTTCCCTTTGAACATACTCGTTGGCGCCTTCCGTTTCTTTCCTGGCAGCGTCCAGGCCGTGAAGTTCATAGGCGATAGATGACGATGTTGTGTATCCGGCAGCGTAAATCTCGTACCAGGCTTCGCCATGCACCAGGCGCGTGTTGGTGTCTCCCAGCAAGTTCCTTGCCCGTGTTACGTCATTTCTTTCGAAATACCACTCCGCGGTCAGCACATTCGCCACCAGCTTCATGTCCTTATCGTCAGGAAAGTCCCTTCGGATAATGACTTGCGCTTTTCTGTATTCGGAGATCGCTTCATGGACCTCACCCTTCGCCAAGTTGATGGCGCCGAGATGAAGATGAAAATAGGCGTTTTGAAAGGGCAGTCCTATTGATATTCCGGAATTTGCAGCCTCTCTTGCCTCAATGAAGCGACCGTACTGCAATCCGGAAACACAAATCGTTATGTACAAGAACGCGCTCTGCGCGTCATGCTGGTCGTCATTGGCATCCAGCGCCGCTTTGAGTTCAGGGATGTAAGCCGCCGGATCGGAGCCCTCATAGAAGCTGATGCCGGATGCCAGGACTGTGATCTCATAATTGAGGCGAGCGTCGGTTGATGCCGCATTCAGACTGCGGACATGCTGAAGGATTTGCCTTGCTTCGGTCAGATTTCCGTCCTTGAGCAACACCAGGGCCCGGATCAGGTGCAGCCTGGGCCGACTCACAATAATGTCATCCGGCAACAAGGAATGGACAGTCCGGAGCCTGGCCATGCCCTCGCGGTCCCAACGCGTAAGTCCGCCGCCGGATTCAAAGAATCTCGCTGCTGTTTCCTTATCCCCCACTTCCAGGGCGTATTTCATGGCACGGATTACGTGCCCCTTGTTTGCGGCCCAGGTGGCGGCTCGGAGACTTACTGATCGATACCTGTCGGAAAAGTGCAGCTTGAAATGATGCTGCAGAAATTCTCTCAGTAGTGGATGCAGGCGATAGATGCAATCGTCGGTTTCTTCGCGAACCAGGAAACCGCGCAAATCCTGCATTTCATCCAGGAAGAGCTGGCTATCTGTTCTGTTCCTGATGAAATCCGCGGATTCCGCATCGATGTAGTCAAGGATACTGACTTCAGTAAGAAACTCTTGTTGCGCCTCAGGAACGAAATTCAGAAAGTGCTCCGAGAAATAGCTGCGAAATTCCTCCCTGGTTCCTCGAAATCGCCGCAAAAGTGCTTTGCGATCGTGGCTGTTGGTTAATGCAATCTTCATGAACTGCAGGGCAATCGGCCAACCGCCCGAGATTCTTGCGACTTGCTTGATCTGAGTCTTGTCGAGCAGAGGCTCCAGAAAGTTCGTCATCTCGAGAAACGTGAACTTCATATCATCGGCGTTCAGCTCTTTAAGCGCATCATTGAGCCGGTAATCCGACAAGGGCAACAGGCCCGTGTTGCGACCTGCGATGACAATATGGATATTCTTCGGCAAATACCGCAGCAACGGCTCAAGCACCGACTTTGTACTTTCGGCCTTGAGCGATTCGAATCCATCCAGCATCAGAACGAATCTCTCTTCGCTCATGGCTATTGCCGTAGCGAGCATTCCGACGACGGACCTGGGATCGAGATGAGGACCAAAGTCCCCCTCCGACATTTCGTCGATGGCACTGCTCAGCCCAATACTGTGAAGGGAGAAACAGAGATAGGTCGCCAACACACCCGGTTGATTGTCATCCTCATCCAGACCAAGCCAGGCCGTATTGATGCCCTGATCCAACAGGTCGCGGCGCCAATGGCTCAATAGCGCTGTTTTCCCGTAGCCCGCCGACGCCGAGATCAACGTTAGTTCTTTTCGCAGCCCGTCGTTAAGTTGTTGAATCAGTCGTGGCCTTTCGATCAACGAAACCAAATGCTCTTCGGGTTCGATTTTGGACTTGATGATCCAGGCCGGAAATGGTGACTTTTGTCGAAATTGACCGTTAATCTCAAAAACCCCCAAACAGAAAAACCGTGCCGTAAGTACTTCTGTCGTATGTGACCTACCTGAAAAGGTAGGTTTCTTAAGTAATACACCCGATTCTAGGACCTACCTGAAACAGTAGTCAACCTACTGACCAGGAGATGCAGGTTTGCCCGGTAACAGTGTTACTTTTTTGTCGAGGGCAAAGTCGAGAAGGGGAGGGGATTCCAATGATCATCGGCGTCGATGTGGGAGGCACCAATACAGATGCCGTGCTTATGGACGGCACGAGGGTGATTGCCTCTCAGAAACTTCCAACAACATCCAACGTCAGCCTCGGCATTCTTGGCGCCATTCGATTGGTGTTGTGCCAATCCGGTATTTCGGCAGGCAAGATCCAATGCGTAGCGATAGGCACTACGCATTTCACCAACGCGCTCATACAGCGTGAAGGGCTATTGAATGTCGGTCTGATTCGCATTGCGCTCCCGGCATCATCAGGTGTCTTGCCTTTGAGCGACTGGCCGCCGGAACTTGCTGCAGCAATCGGCGCCAACATGGTCCTGGTAGGCGGTGGCTACCACGTAGATGGAAGCGTCGACTCCAAGTTGGATGAACTGGCCGTTCGTGACGCTGCCAGGCGCTTTCGTAACAATGGCTTGAAGACCGTGGCAATCAGTGCCCTGTTTTCTCCCGTGAATGACGACATGGAAAGGCGCGCGGAAGAGATCATTCGAAATGAAATGCCCGAGGCGTCGGTAACTTGTTCATCTCAGGTTGGCAGCCTTGGCCTGCTGGAACGGGAAAACGCCGCCATCATGAACGCCAGCCTGGTAGACCTTTCGGCAAAGGTTGTGAAGTCCATTAAACAGGCCTTGAAAGAACTGCAAATCGAGTCGCCTTGTTACATCAGCCAGAACGACGGAACGCTGATGGCCGCCGAGGTGGCTGAGCGTTACCCGGTGCTGACGTTTGCTTCCGGTCCCACCAACTCCATGCGGGGAGCAGCGTATCTATCCGGCGCCGCCGATGCCCTGGTCGCAGACATCGGCGGCACAACAACCGACATTGGCATGTTGACCAATGGCTTTCCCAGAGAGTCGTCGGTCAAGGTGGATATCGGTGGGGTCCGAACGAATTTTCGCATGCCCGATATTCTGGCGCTGGGCCTGGGTGGCGGAAGCCTGGTATCGACAGGCCACAATGGCATTCGCATCGGACCGCAATCCGTGGGCTACCGGTTGCTGGAAGAAGCCCATGTCTTTGGCGGCAAGACGCTAACCGCAACGGATATAGCAGTCGCAGCGGGATACGCAAAGCTGGGCGATCCAGTCCTGGTTGCCGATTTGCCGCGCAGAACTGTTGATCTTGCGGTCGCCGAGATTCACCGGATGCTGGCCGAGGGTGTTGACCGGATGAAAACAAATGCCGAGCCGGTACCCCTTATTCTGGTCGGCGGCGGCTCGGTGCTTATTTCCCAGGACATTCCGGGAGTTTCCGAAGTAATCATCCCGGAAAACGCGGCGGTTGCGAACGCCGTAGGTGCGTCCATAGCACTGGTCGGCGGTGAGGTTGACACCGTGTTTTCCTACGAAAATGTTGGGCGGGATGCTGCGATGGAGGCCGCTCGCGAACAGGCCGAACGGGCGGCTATCGATGCCGGCGCCCAGCCCGGCACCATTGAGATTACCAACGTTGAAGAGATTCCGCTCAGCTATGTGCCGGGCGCCGTAGTGCGAGTGCGAATCAAAGCCGCCGGCGCTTTAGCGCGGTTGGGCGTGAACACATGCTGAGGGCAAGCGACCCTCAATCCCGCCGGTGCAGGCGGACATTGACTATAAATCGATCGTGGAGAAGTGAGATGAGTAAAGCTGGAACAAGAAGGGTGTTGGCAATGACGTCATGCGCAGGCGTTGCATTGCTTGTTTCTACGTCAGTTATGGCCCAGGAGCAGCCTGCCGCGGTGCTGGAAGAGATTGTGGTCACCGCTCGGCAACGCGCGGAGAACCTGCAGGACGTGCCGGACGCGATTACCGCGTTCAGCGGACCGGAGATTGAAAGGTTGGGTATCGACAGCTTCGAATCGTACGTAAACCGGACGCCCAACTTCCTGGCCCGGCAGGGCTTCCGTGCCGGCGTGGTGTTTGTGACGATTCGCGGCATAACCACCGGACAACAAGGATTCCCACCGATCTCCTATACCGTCGACGGTGTTAAAGCCGGCATGCTTGATGCCCTCAATCCCGGCACCCTGTTCGACTTGGAGCGGATCGAGATCCTGCGCGGACCGCAGGGGGCTCTATACGGTAACGGCGCAATTGCAGGGGCGGTCAACATTGTGACAAAGGCCCCTCGCGACGAATTCGGCGGTGAGGTGCGAGTGTCTTACGCCCAGGGCAATGATCGAACCCTTCAAGGCATGGTTTCGGGCCCGCTTATTGAAGAAAAAGTTTCGTTCCGGCTGACAGGCTTCGTGCGGAGCTCGGATGGCCTGACCGATTCAACCACCGGCGATGACATCGATTTTGTCGACCAGAGCTCCCTTCGAGCACAGCTGTTGTTCACGCCATCTGAGAACTTGAGCATCGATTTGCGGGCTTCCTACTCCGACGTCAACGCAGGGGCCGCCATGCAGGAGCGCTTCGAAACCTTTGAGCAAGTCAACCGTTTCGGCAGCGAAGACTTCAGCGTGGATCGCGGCATCATTGGTGAAGAAAACCGGGAATCAACCGAGGTATCGGCGAAGATCGACATCGAGTTTCCGTTTGCCACGCTAACTTCCGTGACCAGTTCCGTGACAATGGATCAGGACATCTACGGGTCCGCCAGTTGGTCTCGACCCCCGGCGCTCGGCGAACTGCCCATTGGGAGTATTTTCGGTCCCATCCTTGGCGAGAATGCAATGCCGGGAGAACCCTATGACCACTACCAGGAACTGGCGGACAACTTTGAGGTTTTCTTCCAGGATGTGCGCCTGACATCGGCCAGCGATGGGTCGGTTCGTTGGATCGCAGGCGTCGAGTTCCTGGAGCGAACGACCGAGACCAATCTCGATCTCGGCTTGCTGCTTGCTCCCGCGCCGGGCTCCATTTCCAGCATCTTCAGCCGATTCGACGACAAGAAAGATGAGATATTCGGCATCTACGGGCAAGTGAACATTGACCTGACGGATGCTTATGAGCTGACGATCGCGGGCCGCTACGATGAGAACACTTACAGCACGCGTCAGTTTGACGGGGCCACCGGCGCGACCATTCCGAACCTGGATGGCAATGGCAATTCGGTTGAGCAGTTGACGGCCAAGGATGCCCAGTTTCAGCCCAAGGTCCAACTCTCCTATGACTGGTCCGACGATCTCATGACCTATCTGACCTATGCAAGAGGATTTCGCTTTGGCTTCTACAATTCCGGCAACCTGACCAAGCCCGAAACAACCGATAATTTCGAACTGGGCTTCAAGGCCATGTTGGCGGATAACCGTCTGTCACTGAACGGCGCCGTCTTCAAGATTGATTACTCGGACCAGCAGCAGTCCACAATCCTGGCGGAGCCACCGTTCAGGTTAACGACCAATGTGCCCAGCACGGATATCAACGGCGTCGAGTTGGAGTTCTTATGGCGTGCCAGTGATCGTATCGAACTCAGTGGTGGTTTCGGATACCTCGACGCGAAGATTACGGAACAAGACGTTCGGCCGGATGGTGTTCCCGAATGGACGTCGAACCTGGCGCTTGAATACACGCGACCCGTGGCCAATGGCAAGGAGTTATTCGCGCGATTCGATTGGCGTCACCAAGGGAACTTCTTCATCAATGAAAGTGGCTATACATTCGACATCCATCCGGTGGACCTGGTCAACGTGCGAATTGGTGTGGAAGGCGATAGCTGGACCGTTGCAGCCTATGTCAAGAATGCCCTGGACCAGCAATACGCGAGCGACCCTGGGTTCCTGGGCTTTTTTGTCCGCAATTTCAGCCCGCCGCGCTCGATTGGCGCGGAGTTGCGCTATCGGTTCTAGTGTCGTGACACGACACTAGTGAATCCCTGGCTTCCTGGGGGCAATCCCGGCAAATGTAATGGAGGGTAGGCTCTGGAACCTCGATATTGACGACGTGGCGCAAATCGCGTTGGGTGCGTCTTTGCTTGGCGCCGGAGGCGGAGGAGATCCGTACATTTCATTGCTTGCTGCGCGGCAAGCCTATGCGGCCGGCGGTCATCAGGCGAACCTGATCAAGGTCTCCGCTCTCGATGATGATGCGCAGGTGCTATGCGTCGCAGGTTTTGGCGCTCCCACCGTCGAGAAAGAGCGACTATTTGAACTGTCGCATCTCATGCACTCGATTCGAACGCTGGAGGAGCACATCGGGCGCAGGGCGGATGCCTTGATTGCCGCTGAAATGGGAGGTTGCAATGCCCTGATTCCCATCCTGGCTGCCACCGATTGCAAGCTCCCCGTTATTGATGGCGATGGCATGGGGCGCGCCTTCCCCGAGCTTCAAATGACCAGCTACTCGATTCATGGGATCTCGGCATCTCCTTTCGTCATGACTGACGAGCACCTGAACACGGTCATTTGCCAAAGCAGCGACAACAAGAAGGGCGAGGCGCTGGCACGAGCCGTGTGCGTGGGAATGGGTTTGTTTTCGCTCCTGTCAGCCTACGCAATGTCTGGACGTGAGGCGAAGCGAGTAGTAATCCCGGATACCGTAACCCTTGCTCACGCACTCGGGAAGGCTATCGAGAATGCAAGATCCGGAAATAACCCGATTGAAATGTTGATGGAGGGTATTCGGTCGAAGGCCGAAGGCACTGAAGTGGTCCAGCTGTTCGACGGCAAAGTAGTGGACGTTTGGCGTTCAACCGAGAGAGGATTTGTGGTCGGTTGGCTTGACCTGGCCCCTTTGAACGGGGGCGGCCATCGAGCTCACATCGAATTTCGAAACGAGTACCTGGTATTCACGCTTGATGGCGTGCCTCGCGCTCTGACGCCGGACCTGATTTGTGTCGTTGACAGCGAAACCGCCGAACCCATTCCGACACCGGATATCCGATACGGCCAGAGGGTGACCGCTCTCGGCTTGTCGTGCAATCCGGTTTTTCGAACCGAACGTGCCTTGAAGGTGGTGGGCCCTGAGGCGTTCGGCATGAACTACACCTATCGCTCGCTGAAGGAACTTGGCAGTGCTTGATTCATGCAAGCGCTGAAGAGTGTGCAACCCGAGCGTCTGACGGACAATCACTCTCGGGCCCGGTACCGGATCGCGAAACGGTAAGCGGCACGGCCATCGCCGTAGTCATCATTGGCGTAAGCATTACCTTGCCGGCATTTCTTGTCGGCACCAAACTGATCGGAGCCCTGGGACTGATCGACGGCGTTCTGGCCATCTTTCTCGGCGGGCTCCTTACTGCTTGTGTTGGCTACCTCACGATGCGTGTGGGTACTGAGACCCGGCTCTCGACCTATAACGTAATTCTGTTTTGCTTCGGCCGGACAGGGTCGCACATCGTCAACCTGATACTCGCCGTCACGTTGTTCGGTTGGTACGGAGTTACCGCGGCACTGTTTGGGCGTGCGCTTTCTCAAATGGTGGAGAGCACGTTCCAGGTTCTCGTGTCGCCCCATATCTTCACAATTGCCGGCGGCGCCCTGATGGTGGTCACGACCATATACGGTTTTCGCGCCATAGATCGTTTGAGCCGAATTGCGGTGCCGTTGCTCGCCGCTTTGCTCCTCTACGGCGTTTGGGCGGTATTGGACGGCGCCAGCATTGCCGATCTGAGCGGCGTAGCAGGGCGGCCCCATGAGCGGCTTACGTCAGTTTCCGCCGGGATTTCCATCGTAATCGGGAGCTTTTTCGTTGGTGTCACTCTGGTTCCGGACCTTTCCCGTTTCGCGCGCGGCCGCAGGGATGCCATAACCGGCGCATTCTTGAGTTACGGCCTTGGGTTTCCCGTGATCCTGTTGCTGTCGGGCCTACCGGTCCTGGTGTCTGCCGAGCCGGACCTGATTACGTCAATGACCAGCCTGGGTCTTGGCATTCCCGCACTGATCGTGATGGTGTTCGCAACCTGGACCACGAATATCAACAACTTGTACTCCGCCTCGTTGAGCATCGCCCGGATCATGCCGAAGGTCCGGGACTGGGTGATCACACTGGTCTCCGGCGTGATCGGCACACTATTGGCGCTTGCCGGGATCATGGACCACTTTGTCGGGTTCCTGATTCTGCTCGGAATCATTGTTCCACCCATCGCCGGCATCTATCTGGCGGACTACTTCCTGATCCGGCCGACCCGAATCAACGTCGAACAACTTGACGCAGTTCCCGATTTTCGCTGGGACGCGATCGGAACCTGGACCATTGCCTGCGCTCTCGGATTTCTCGAGAGAGTGCTTGACTGGAGCATTACGAGCGTGACAGCAATCGACACGCTGCTGATCGGCATGGGCGTGCTATGGATTTGGAACAGACTTCAATCGAAAGCTCATGTTTCTCTTAAGCGGGCGAGCCGGCGGTTTTGATCCAGGCGGCCAAGGTTATCCGGATAGTAGTGACCGGAGCCGTCAAATGGGTTAGGGTTACGAAATGCTTTGGGTTTATCAAGCCGAATGAGGGCTCAAGGGACCCATTTGTCTCTATTTCCACTGTCATCGGTACCTCATGAATGATCTTTCCGCCCAGGCCGGGCAAGAACTCTCACACTTAGCCGCCAGGCTGTCACAATACTGTCGGGCACGATTGGGTCGTGCAATCTGGGAACTCTCCATCACCGGGGTGTCGTTCCTGGGCTGCTGGCTGGGGGCATTGCTCGGCGTCGCTTACGTGCATTGGCTGTTCGCGTTTCTTGTCATACCTGCGGCCGTTTTTCTTATCCGCCTGTTCATGATCCAGCACGATTGCGGCCACGGCTCCTTTTTCCGTAACCAAAAGTGGAACGATCGGGTTGGCCGTGTCATCGGAGTTCTCTGCTGGACGCCGTACGCCTATTGGCGCCGCCTGCATGCCGGCCACCATGCGACGTCGGGAAACCTGGACAGGCGCGGTACTGGAGATATCGCTACGCTTACGGTCAGTGAATACAGGAGCCGTACCCCCTGGGGGCAGTTCAAATATCGGCTTTACCGGAATCCGCTTGTGCTGTTCGGGTTTGGACCCTTCTATATATTCATCTTGAAGCACCGCATGCCGCTTGAATTGACCCACGAACTCAAGGACGGCTGGATCAGCGTCATGGCCACCAACGCGGCCATTATCGGCCTCGCCATAGTCGCGTCGATTGTGGTGGGTCCCACCACCTTTGCCATCGTCCATCTCGCGACGATATTGTGCGCCGGCACGATCGGGGTGTGGCTGTTCTACGTGCAACATCAATTCAAGGAAACGCGATGGGACGGTCACGAGAAGTGGAATTTTCGCCGGCATTCCATCGAGGGCAGTTCCTTCTATGACCTGCCCGCGCCCCTGCGCTGGCTCACGGCCAACATCGGCATTCATCACGTTCATCATCTGAAATGCCGCATCCCGAGCTATCGGCTCTACGAGTGTCTCAAGGACATTCCCGAACTGCGCAAAGTCAATCGACTGACATTGTGGGAGAGCCTCAAATGCATACCGTTGGCTCTATGGGATGACAGCCAGCGCGAGCTGATCTCGTTTCGGAGCTTCCGAAAGATGGCGGCGACCCAATAACATAAAGGGTTCTTGTGACGGGGGCGCGCGCGTGAAGCGGCACCGCCTTGCGGTCGCGCTGATCGCTGCCGGGACGACCATTCTCTGTGGAGCGGCATCCGCGGGTGATGTCTACCTGCGGGCCGGGATCGGCCTCGACCGCCCAACCGAAACCACGTTCACGGACGGCGACTGTTCGAGCGCCTCGCCGGCGGCGCTCTACGGCTGCGGCCAGGGCAGCGACGGCGCGCCCTACCGTTCGCGCGGCGAATTCGGCACGCCGCCTGTTCTGGAAGCCGGGCTGGGTTACGCTGCTACGCCGGCAATACGAATTGAGGCCCTGATCGAATACCGCCCGCGGCTCGCCTTCGACGGCCGCGCCAATTTCCTGGAGCCGGAGCGTGAGCAGTCCGTCATGGCAGACCTTTCATCGCTGTCGGCCATGCTCGCAGGCTATATCGACCTGCCTGGTCTGGGCCTGCCGAAGCTCGGCCCCCTGGTTCCGTTCGTCGGGGCCGGCGCGGGCTTGGTCCGCACCCGCATCGAGGAGATGCACATGACATTCCCGAGGACGACCACTGTCGTGCCGGGCGCAAGCCGGACCGGGTTCGGTTGGATGGTAGCCGCAGGGGTATCGGCATCGCTGGGCGAGCGCATGACACTCGATCTTGCCTGGCGCTACACGGACCTCGGCGAATTCCGCACCGGCCGGGGCGCAGGCCGGGTTGTCTGGCGCGACGGGAGCCGCGAGCCCCTACCGCTAAATCTCGCCGAAACCCGGGCGCGTTTCCGGAGCCACGGGCTCCGACTGTCCCTGCGCTATGGGTTGTGAGACGGAAGCGCGGCCGATTCAAGGGCGATAGCGTCAGCGCTATGTTCCGCGCCCCCACCCCCGTCAGCCCACCTCATCGCCACCAACGCGCCTGCGCCAAACACCGCGTAGGAAGCAATCAGCGCGTACAGCTTTCCATCGAAGCTATATCCCACATACGCTCCAAGCGGCACCGACACAATCCCGGATAGCGACGCGACCACTGTCGCTCCCACGCCGGCCATGTGGCCCAAGGGCTCCATGGCGAGCGCACCGAGATTGCCGAACAGCAGTCCGACGCTCAAGAAAATGAACAGCAGGTAGGCCATGAACAGCCAGAATGGCGGAACACCCGCAAAGGCGAAGGCCAGCCCCCAAAACGCGAACGACGCGATGGTGGCGGATGTCATCGCCACTCTCGAGAGCCGGCGCATCCCATACTTGAGCACGAGACGGCCATTCACAATCGAGGCGCCACCAATGACAAACGCCAGCGCCCCGAAATACAGGGGGAAAAGCCGGCCGGTCCCATACACGTCCTGGAAGATCTGCTGAGCCGCACTCAAGTAGGCTAGAAACGGCGCAAACACGCATCCGCTGGCAAGCGTATATCCGAGTGCAGTACGAATCTTGACGACTTCCACCACCGCTCGGCCGATGGACCGAGCGGAGAACGGGCGCCGGCCGGCCGCCGGCAGCGTTTCCGGCTGTCGAATTGCAAACCAGACGAACGAGATTGCGGCAACGCCAAAGAAAGCGGTAAATATCGCGCGCCAGCCTGCCAACGCCTGGATCCCCTGCCCGAGGGCCGGTGCGATCGTCGGAACAATGATGAAGACCGCCATTGTGAATGACATCAGCCGCGCCATCTGGCGACCCGAGTACTGATCGCGCACCAGGGCCATCGTCACGACGCGCGGAGCCGCGACCCCGATGCCCTGCAGCACACGACCCGCAATCATCATCTCGAAGCTGCGGGCGAAGATGCTCATGAGACATCCCGCCATGAACAGAATGAGTCCCGCATGGATCGCGGGCTTGCGTCCAATACGGTCGGACAGCGGGCCGAAGACGATCTGACCCAGGCTTAGTCCCAAGAACACCGCCGTAACGACGAACTGGACGTCGTTGCGATGCACTACCCCGAGGTCTCGGCCGATCGCGGGCAGCGCCGGCAGCATCGCGTCGATCGCCAGCGCCACGAGCGATATCAGCAGCGCGATCAGCGGGACGAATTCGCCCACACGAAGGGCAGGTGCGGCGGCTTTGTGGGTCATTGTTGCTCTCGGGAGTCCGTGCTGTTGCGCCGGTGTAGGCGTTGGCACGAATTGGACTTGTGGAATTGTACTTTGTCGGATCCTTAGCCCATGCAGAAGAGGATAGTATTGAGACATGAACAAAGTACTCAAGACCCCCTGTGAACCGGTTTGTACCGAAATAGTCCCACGGCAATTCTGGATGAATGCACTTTGCTACCATCGGGCGAGCCGCCGGTTTGGCTAAGGTTTTTGCAACGGAGAATAGACAGTTGGCTACGACACCTTTCACCTTGATTGATACCAATGCCGTGCCCTGGGAGGACAACCCGGGCATCCCCGGTTTCAAACGCCGGCTGTTGGCCTTTGACGACGCGAAAAGAGCCGAGATCAGAATGGACTACGTGCCGCCCAGGACCATACCCGACGTGCTCCAACTGCCCCACCGTCATTACCACAACTCCGTAACGGAACGGGCCTATACCCTGTTCGGCGACTTTCCTCATTGGGAGTTTTCCGGGGTCGAGGACCATGAAGGTGAGTTGATTATGTTCCGCCGCCATCTGTTCATGGACCGGCCGCCCAAGAGCATTCATGGGCTTATGCCCGAGCCTCTTTCCGAAACGGGCTCGGTGCTCCTGTACTGGAACACGGGTCCGGGCACGGGTGTGGCCGAGCCCGAAGCGGCACAGGAAACGGTTACGATTCCGTTCGACGGCAGTGCCGATAATGACCGCACCGATTTCGCCGATCCCCGTATTTTCGATAGCGGCGAGGTCGCCTGGCAACAGCATCCCTTTGTGGCGGGCTGGAAGTTCAAACCCTTGGCCGAGGCCGTTGAGCGCTCCGGGGCGGTCTGCCTGGTACATATTCCCGCCGATTGGACTGCGTCAGGCGAACCCTCAAAGGCTATCGGAAATGAACCACAGCCCTGGCTGTTTGTCATTTCCGGCGACTTATGCCTTCAAATGGAGGAGAACGGAGCGCGCCAGGACCTGAGGCTGCGGGAAGGGGGGTTTCTCTTGTGGCGTGCTGGAGCGACGCTTGGCGTACCGCGCAAATCCGCCACCGACGGCGGATGCGTGGTGCTTTGTGTCGGCCACGATTTGTCCAGGACTGGTTGACGCTGCTCAGAATTGAAGGGCACTCATTAACTTGTCCAGTGCGTCAGCGAATTCCTGACATTTGTTCGGCCCAACGGGCCTTGAATGCCAGGGCCGAGAGGTCATTGAGAGACTGGTGAGGCCGATGCGGACGGATCAACTACGTCGACACCCGTTGGCTGAAAGTGGCGCACGTTGCGTGTTACCACGGAAAGCCCGTGCTCAAGAGCAGTGGCAGCCACCAGCAGATCAGCGCTGTCATTACCGATCCTGGCGGAAAGCTGACCCCAGCGCCGCGCGATGGCCATATTCACGCCCAGTATGTGTTCGCCATATAGCGTAATTACACTGTCGAGCCACAGTGCCAGCGTACGCGCAAAGTCCGGGTTGGAGCGCTGTTGACGAATGACGCCGCGTTCAATCTCGCCGACGGAGACAACGCTCAAATACAAATCCGCCGCCCGTTGTTTCGACATCCATCGGGCGACTTCCGGATAACGCTCCCGCCTGCGCAATGCGGACAGGACATCCGTGTCGATCAGGAACATCAGAAATCCATCGGTCTGGCTGCCAAGTCAAGACGATCGAACTCCTCGTCGTCCTGTGGTATTGCGAGAAGAAGATCGGCAAAACTGGGCGCCGCCGCTTTTTCCATGTGGCGCAGGCGCTCATACTCGGCCACGGCGAGTATGACCACGGCCGGCTTGCCGCGTCGGGTTACTTGCTGCGGGTCGCCGGCAAGCGCAGCGTCAACAACGGCGCTGAAGCGATTCTTGGCGTCTTGAAGCGGCCACTCGACCATGAGGTTTTCTCCGTCCATCCAACTGGCTAGATTGTTCATCTAGCCAGTTGGATTGTCAAGTCTTTTTCGCGCATGGCCCTCGTTGAGCAGTGGCCCAATTGAAAGCCGTTACTTCAGCGGTGTGGCATCCGGCCAAGCGTAAGATTGCAGGATCGTGTTATCTCCCCAAGGGGCATTGCTAGACTAAGTAGGCCCGACCTCCAGAAGCTACAATCGGGCGAGCCGCCGGTTCCCGCAAGGTTTTCGCAACGGAGAATAAACAGTTGGCTACGACACCTTTTACCCTGATTGATACAAATGCCGTGCCCTGGGAGGACAACCCGGGCATTCCCGGTTTCAAACGCCGGCTGTTGGCTTTTGACGACGCGAAAAGGGCCGAGATCAGAATGGACTACGTGCCACCCGGGACCATACCCGACGTGCTCCAGCTACCTCACCGTCATTACCATAAATCCGTAACGGAACGGGCCTATACCTTGTTCGGCGACTTTCCTCACTGGGAGTTTTCCGGGGTTGAGGACCAGGAAGGTGAGTTGATCATGTTCCGCCGCCATCTGTTCATGGACCGGCCGCCCAAGAGCATTCACGGGCTCATGCCCGAACCCCTTTCCGAAACGGGATCGGTGCTCCTTTACTGGAACACGGGTCCGGGCACCGGTGTGGCCGAGCCGGAAGCGGCACAGGAAACGGTTACGATTCCGTTCGACGGCAGCGCCGACAATGGCCGTGCCGATTTTGCCGATTGCCGTCTCCTCGATAGCGGTGAACTCGCCTGGCAAAAGCATCCCTTTGTGGCGGGCTGGAAGAGCAAACCCTTGGCCGAGGCCGTTGAGCGCTCCGGGGCCGTCTGCCTGGTCCACATTCCTGCCGATTGGACTGCGTCCGGCGAACCCTTGGAGGTCATCGGGCATGAAACACCGCCCTGGCTTTTTGTCGTTTCCGGCGAAGTTAGCCTACACGTTGCGGAGAACGGAGCGCGACACGACCTGGAGCTGCGGGAAGGGGCGTTTCTCTTGTGGCGTGCTGGAGCGGCGCTTGGCGTACCGCGCAAATCCGCCACCGATGGCGGCTGCGTGGTGCTTTGTGTCGGCCACGACTTGTCCCGGATTGGCGGGCGCTGATCAGAACTCATGAGTCCAGTCGCGTGTGCCGGCAATTCAAGGAGCACACCATGCCCATACTGCCCACGATGAATCGCCGTAATCTGCTGGGAGGCCTTGCTGCCACAGGCGCGGCCGGCCTCGTCCCTCCCGCGTGTGCTGACGCTTCGCCGTCGCGCCTGCGCATGGGAGTGTCCGTGCCGCCCCCGGTACTGGGACCGCGCATGAATTTCGAGCAGGCCGACAAGATCATGGCCGAACTCGGACTCGATGCCATTGTCCTGGGGGCGGGCAAAAATGTTTACCACGCCACGGGGCTCGATCTGACTGCCACCAAGATGGGCCATACCCCCGGGGTCTACGCGCTGATCACCCGCAACCAGGACCAGCGCCTTTCGCTCATCGCGCCGTCCTTCCTCTACTACTACACGATCGCCATGGACCACCGGCATTCGGACTTTCCCGCGTACCTGTATGCGGCGCCCGGTGATGAAGCGGCAGACGCGGAGCTGAGTCTCGACGAACTGCCGCTATATCCCGACCTGGAGCACGTGCCGCTGGACTTCATCGAGACCACGCGCCTTGGCGTCGTCGAACGCGCTGTGCGCTCGGAAGCGGCCCGGCCCCATCTCAAGCATGCACTGGCCAATGCATTGAAGGACACCGGCGTGGCCCGCGGGCGTATTGCCGCCGACTTGCAGCCCGTGACGCGCAATGTCACGCAGGCCGCCGAACAGGCCACCATCGTCAACGCCGATGACGCGCTAAGGCGTATCCGGCCGGTCAAGTCCGACGTGGAAATCCAGCTTATGCGCTACGCCGCCCAGGCCAACGCCGAAGCCGCATTGCAGGCGGCCTCCACCGTTCGCGCCGGCGCCGACGTGCGGGAACTGCGCGCCACTTTCTTTGCTGCGGCGGCAGCGCGAGGCATGCGCGGCGTTTTCATGGTCATCGACCGGGTCAGTTCGCCCACCTACTCGGCCAATCTGCGCGACGGCCAGTGCTTTTCCATCGACTGCGTCAGCGAATACATGGGCTATCACGGCGACTTCGCCCGCGCAATCTACATCGGCGAGCCGTCGAATCGCATGCAGAATGTATCCGAACTCACCGCCAGGTCATGGGACCATGTGCGCGAGAACCTTAAGCCCGGCTTGAAGTTCTCGGACGTGCGGCGCATGGGCCGGGAGGCGCTGCGCAAAATGGGCGCGGACTTCTCCATTTCGTTCAGCCCGCACTCGGTGGGGCTGTACCACACCGACCACGTGGGCACCATGGGCTCGCCGCCGCGTGAAGATATCATGCTTGAGCCGCGCATGATCCTCAGCGTGGACTGTCCCATGGGCGCCACCGGCATGGGCGGATCCTCCCACCTGGAAGACCTCATGCTGATCACGGAAGACGGCGCCGAGCCCATCAACAGCATCGGCACGAACGTGGTGCGGGTATAGCGATGTACTGGCCCGAAAATCGGGAAGCAGGTCAAATGCTGAGTAAAGCAGGGGGATGTCAGATTAGGCTTTTTCCAGCCACATGAATGAAACGGACAAGGACACGGTGTCCCATTGGAAGGAAGCCCGGTCTGCATTGCTTTGCACTGATCCAGTACTTGGCCGCCTCATTGTTGCCGCCAAAGGATCTGTTCTCAGGCCTCGAAACGATGCGTTTTACTCACTTTCACGCTCCATCGTGGGGCAGCAAATCTCCGTTCATGCTGCGCAGGCCGTATGGCAGCGACTGATCGCGCGCCTCGGCGAAATGACGCCAACAGAGGTGTCGAGCCATTCCGAGGAGACATTGCATTCTTGCGGACTGTCGCGGCGCAAGGCTGGCTATCTTCTTGGCCTGGCCGAGCATTTCAATGAAGGTGGGTTTGGCCAGAGTTCATGGGATCGTATGGATGACGAGACCGTAGTAGACACGCTGGTCAAGATCAAAGGGATCGGTCGTTGGACGGCTGAAATGTTCCTGATATTTCACCTGGTTCGGCCAGACGTATTCCCCACTACAGATGTAGGCATTCAAAAGGCGATTGCTCGCCACTACAACGATGGCGTGCGTCTGACTCCCGATGAGCTATTGGCCATTGCAGAGCCTTGGCGTCCATGGAGGTCCGTTGCTTCCTGGTATTTATGGCGAAGCCTGGACGCAGTGCCTACCGAGTATTAGTAACCGAGCGCGGCCTGAATCTTCAGCACTTCCAGGACAGCGCTTCAATGTCTCGCCATGAGATTTTGCATTTGATGGGATGGCGAAATCCTGCCCTCAGCGCCGCAGTATGGCTGCGCCTGAGCGCTCCGTACAATAGGCCTCGATAATCAAGCAAGAATTTTTCGCGTAACAACCGTATGGAGATCACAGTCCCCGAACTTTCGCTCGTTGTTCTTGTCGGTGCGTCCGGCAGCGGCAAGTCAACGTTTGCGCGCAAGCATTTCAAGCCGACGGAAATCCTGGCGTCGGACGAGTGCCGTGCGCTTATCTCCGACGACGAAAACAATCAGACCATCACGCCGGAAGCGTTTGAACTTCTCTACTACATTGCAGCCAAACGCCTCGCGCTCGGCAAGCTGGTTGTCGTTGACGCCACCAACGTTCAGCAGCGTGACAGGCGGGGGTTGCTGCGCCTGGCGCGTGAGTATCACGTGTTTCCAATTGCGGTTGTTCTGGACCTCCCTGAACGCTTGTGCCACGACCGAAATGCCGACCGCCCCAACCGCAACTTCGGACCTCACGTGGTTCGCCATCAGGCGCGGCAGCTTCGCAAGTCCTTGCGCTCGCTAAAGCGCGAGGGGTTCCGTCAGACTCATGTGCTCAAATCGCCCGAAGAGGTGGATTCGGTCACGTTGGCCCGGCAACCGATGTGGACGGACAAGCGCAGTGAAACGGGACCTTTCGACATCATCGGAGACATCCACGGTTGCTTCGAGGAAGCACGCGAGTTGCTCAACAAACTTGGCTATGCCGTATCGGAAACGCCACTCGAATCCGGCATTCGGTACTCCGTAACGCCACCCGACGGGCGCAAGGCGGTCTTCGTGGGCGACCTGGTGGATCGAGGGCCCGACAGTCCCGGTGTACTCCGTCTGGTCATGGACATGGTGGACGACGGAGTAGCAATCTGTGTGCCCGGCAATCACGAAATCAAGCTGTTGAAGAAGCTGTCGGGCAAGAACGTCAAGATGACCCACGGGCTTGCCGAGACGATGGAGCAGTTGGCCGCCGAGAGCGAGGAATTCATTGCTCGCGTGAAATCGTTCATCGTGGGCATGGTCAGCCACTACGTGATGGATGAGGGGCGGCTGGTTGTTGCCCATGCGGGCATGAAGCAAGCCTATCAAGGCCGTGCTTCGGGAATCGTTCGCGCGTTTGCGCTTTTTGGCGAGACCACCGGCGAAACCGACGAGTATGGCCTTCCGGTCCGCTACGACTGGGCGTCCGGGTACCGTGGTGACGCCATGGTCGTTTACGGCCACATACCGGTCGTAGAGGCGGAGTGGCTGAACAACACAATCTGTATTGACACAGGCTGCGTGTTTGGCGGCAAGCTGACGGCGCTCCGATACCCGGAGAAGGAACTGGTTCAGGTGCCCGCGGCTCGGCAGCACTACGAACCCATCAAACCTCTCGGAGCGGCAGGCTCATCAAACCTGGCGGCACAACACGAGCACGACGACATGCTGGACATCGAGGATGTCCTGGGCAAGCGGCATATCCGAACCGAATGGGGCAAGACCATCATCCTGACGGAGGACAGGACACTCGCCGCCCTGGAAGTGATGAGTCGGTTCGCCGTGCATCCGAAGTGGATCAACTATCTGCCGCCAACGATGTCGCCGTCCGCCACCAGCAACAAGGCTGGTCTGTTGGAGCACCCCGAGGAAGCACTCGACTACTACCGAAAGCAGGGCATGGAAACGGTCGTCTGCGAAGAAAAGCACATGGGATCCCGCGCCGTGATCCAGGTATGCCGGGACGCGGACGCTGCCCGCGATCGGTTCGGCATAGAGACCGGTGAGATCGGCGTTTGTTACACGCGCACCGGCCGTCGTTTCTTTGCCGAGCAGCCGCTGGAAGCCGCTTTGCTTGAACGGCTCAGCAACGCCGTGTCCCGGGCCGGCCTGTGGGACGAGTTGCAGACGGCATGGCTTACGCTGGATTGCGAACTGATGCCGTGGTCGATCAAGGCCCTTGAACTCATTCAAGAGCAGTATGCGGCGGTTGGAGCCGCAGCGAATGCATCGTTGTCGGCCAGCATCGGGATGCTGACGCTGGCGGAAGGGCGTGGCCTGCCGGTCGATGAGCTTCTGGATGAACAAAGGCAGCGAACCGAGATGGTCGAGCAGTACGTGGCCGCGTATCAGGGCTATTGCTGGAACGTGGGGTCGATCGACAAGCTGCGGCTGGCGCCTTTTCACGTGATGGCCGGCGAGGGGGCGGCGCACATCGACAAGAATCACCAGTGGCACATGGACACACTGGCTCGGTTGGCTTTGCCCGAATTCGAACTTTTCGTGGCGACGCCCTACAAGACCGTCAACCTGAACGATCGCGGCGAGTGTGACGATGTTATTGGCTGGTGGGAGCAGCTTACCGCGGGCGGCGGCGAGGGAATGGTGGTCAAGCCCTTGAACTTCGTGGCCAGCGGAAACAAGGGCTACGTGCAGCCGGCGCTCAAGTGTCGCGGTCCCGAGTACTTGAGAATTATCTATGGGCCCGAGTACTCGCGGACGGAAAACCTTGAACGGCTGCGGTCCCGGGGATTGGGCGCCAAGCGGCAAATGGCGCTCCGTGAGTTCTTTCTCGGCCTTGAAGGTCTGCAACGATTTGTGCGCAGGGAACCCATTCGCAGGGTGCACGAGTGTGCGCTGGGCGTTCTCGCGCTTGAATCCGAGCCCGTTGACCCGCGGTTGTAACGATGTTGCTGACGATATCCACAACCCACCAGCCCGCGACCGACCTCGGCTATCTGCTGCACAAGCACCCGGACAAGCTGCAGACCTTCGATCTGTCCTTCGGCAAGGCGCATGTCTATTACCCGGAGGCGACCGTCGAACGATGTACAGCGGCGCTGCAACTCAAGATAGATCCTATCGGGCTTGTTCGCGGCATAAAGAGCAGGGGCAAGCAACGTTCCTTGCAGCACTACGTGAATGACCGCCCTTACGTAGCGTCTTCTTTCCTCAGCGTCGCGATCAACAAGGTTTTTCGGTCCGCCTTTGCCGGCCGCGGCGGCGGCAAACAGGAACTTGCCGCAACTAAGATGCCGCTTGAGGCCACCGTCCATTGCCTGCGCAATCGTGGCGACGACTCGCTGCTGCTGCGTTTATTCCAACCTCTGGGTTATGAGGTCAGCATCCAACCGTATCCCCTGGATTCCAAATTTGACGATTGGGGAAACAGCCCCTACTTCACCATAACGATCAAGGGCTCCAAGCGGCTGAGTGACTTGCTGCGCCATTTGTACGTGCTGATCCCGGTTTTCGACAATGAAAAGCACTACTGGGTTGGGGACGACGAAGTGGAGAAGCTCTTGCGCCAGGGTGAGAACTGGCTTGAATCGCATCCCGAGAAGGCGCTCATCGTATCGCGATACCTCAAGTCACAGCGGAGTCTGGCGCGCGCTGCCCTGGAGCGGCTGACGGTCGAAGACGGCGCCTCCGAATCACACCAACAGGACCGGCTGAACAGCGAGCAGGTTCTGGAGGCCCCTTTGCGCCTGAACGATCTACGATTGCATGCCATCGTCGAGGCTGTGAAGGCAACTCGCGCCAGCAATGTGGTGGACCTGGGATGCGGCGAGGGGAAGCTGATCAAAGAGCTTCAAAAAATACGCGAGCTTGAGAGGATCTTGGGATTTGACGTGTCCAGCACCGCGCTTGAGATCGCGGAACGGCGACTTCGCTTGCAGGAATTGCCGGACAATCAGCGGCGGCGGGTCAAGCTGATGCACGGGTCCCTCACCTACCGGGATACCCGGCTGAACGGCTTTGACGTGGCGGTTGCTGCAGAGGTCATAGAACATATCGATCCGGACCGCCTGGGCGCCTTCGAACGATCGGTCTTCGAGTTCTCACGGCCGGGCGCGGTCATCCTGACTACGCCCAATGCCGAATACAACGCCAGCTTCAAGGGCATGAAGCCCGGACAAATGCGGCATCCGGATCACCGATTCGAGTGGACCCGGGCGGAATTCCAAGCATGGTGCTCGAAGGTGTGCGGGAAGTACAGCTACACCGTAGAGCACAAGGATATCGGCGACGCGCATCCGGACCTTGGGGCACCCACGCAAATGGCCGTATTCAAGACAGCTTGAATTGACGGGCTTGCCCCGCGCAGGCGCAAGGTAGGGGCAACCGAACTTGAGGCGTGGAATTCTCCACAGTCTTCGCAATTGCGGCACCCGGAAGTGCTGGATGACGGCGGAAACAACGTCCTGGATTAGAGGCCGTCGGCCCATCGGATTGCAATGGTCCTTTCGCATTGAGACTTGATAAGTCATTGTGAACAGGTCATTCTGGTCACTATGACGACGGTATCCATTTCCGACCTGAAGGCGAACCTGTCTCGCTATATCCGCGAAGTCCGACGTGGGGGCGAGGTTCAGGTTCTTGACCGGGGCACGCCGGTCGCGCGATTGGCGCCACCGGTTGCTACGGGCGACAGATTACGCCAAACGCTTGTACGGATCGGCCTGCTGCGCCCCGGCAAGGATCAGGCAGCTGCAATCTTAGACGAGCCCCCGATTCAGTTGCCGACAAGCCTTTCGGCCGCGCTCATGGAAGATCGGGCCGACCGGCTGTGAGGTACTGGGACGCATCCGCCCTCGTCCCTCTGGTCGTTGCCGAGCCGCTCTCGTTTGTATGCCTGGACAGCCGGCTTGCATACGCGGCGGAGCTGGAGAGTCTGCGAGTAATCCCGGAACCCACAGCTGCAAAATAATGATGGGGGCCCCTCACAGGGTCAGAAATTCGCTATCTTGATGGACCGGATGAT
The DNA here is from genome assembly GCA_965261845.1 of Candidatus Foliamicus sp. Classification (GTDB taxonomy): domain Bacteria; phylum Pseudomonadota; class Gammaproteobacteria; order Steroidobacterales; family Foliamicaceae; genus Foliamicus. Next base: position 611,699 of record OZ253475.1, read on the forward strand.
GGGTAGGCTCTCACGTTAAGGAGTTCGCTCCAGGCGAGCTGTTCAATCTTCGGGGTCAACCTCAATGCGGGTCGCGCGATGCTCGCCTGCCTGATGAAGTATTAGCTCGTGAACGGCGCCGCTGTCATCGCGCAGGAATTGAATCTCTGCGTCTACGACCTTCAGGAAGAATCGATCCGTTTCCATGGCAAAAGCCGGGAACGCGGCCTGACCTGTGACTTGAATGAACAGCTGTGATCCTCGAACCGTAACCGTCATCGCCACTCCTTCGGCAAGTTGATACTGGCCCTGGTAAGCCTTCAAGTCTTCACTGTCGAGGTCAATTTCCTCACGTGCCGTCGTCCCGTACTTATCCTCAACACGGGGGGCATTGATCGTTTGGCCCGCTTGAACAAACTCGATCTTCGAAGACACACCATCTGATGGAGTTTCAAAAGTAACTTGAATTTGAGCGTTGGCGAATTGGAACTCGTGCTCCCCCTCATGCGTCAATGGAAATTCCGCCTGTCCTGTCGCCTGACCAAACAGCTGACCATCACGCTCCGAGAACGTAAGGAAAAAGGTTGGCGCCAACTGAAATACTCCCTTGTAGGGTGAAAGGTCAATTTGCTCAACGTACTCCGGTGGTGCGAGTAGCGATAGCCCAAGCTCGGTAACCCAGCCGTATTCGGTAGAGGCGGTAAGAATCAGCCATCCTTGCGATTTCATTGGATTTACCGCCAGAAAACTGGCATATCCGCCCGTACCACCGTTGTGCCAATAAACAGTATTCCCTTCGCTGTCTGATCTTGTGTGCCAGGCTAAAGCCATCTCATCAATTTCTTGGGCATGTTGCGTGGCGACGATTGCCTTGTGCAGGTCCGATGCATCATCTTCGCAATTTGCCCGTACGAGCTGCATCAAGTCATTTGCCGTTGAAACGATCGCGCCGGCGCCCGCCAGGACCCCAAAAGTCCAAGCCGGCACAACCGCCCCATGGCTATATCCCAACGCCATATTCGAGTCCGTCTGCTGTGGGTGCGAAGCAAAAGATCGGCTCATGCCCAATGGTTCAAGGATGTAATCTTCAATCGCAATGGGATATGCCATTTCAGCGACATCAGCGGCAATGGACCCAAGCAAGCCAACGCCCAAGTTTGAATAGGCGTGCTCCCTTGAGAGCGAGTCAGGATTGAATGAACGTAGAAAGGCGTGTAAGTCACTCTGAACGTAATCTGCATACGGATTCAGACTGTCGGCTGGCGAAATGTTGGCGGGAAGACGTGGCAGCCCTGATGAATGGGTTGCCAATGAACGTAGCGTGATTGCCCCTACCGCTTCGTTCTCGAACTGGAAATCGCTCAAGTAGCTGGAGATCGGAGAGTCCCACCCGAGCCTGTCTTGCTCAACCAGGCGCTGAACAAGTATTGCCGTGAATACCTTTGTGATTGACCCAATCTCGAACAATGTCTCGCCATCCGGTTTCTGCGCTTCACCGGGATTCTTCTGACCGTAGCCCAATACCCTTACATCGCCTTGGTCGTAGATGCCAACCACAGCGGCGCCGACCGTACCACGACTCACCGCGTTGTTAATCCTGGCGTGTATTTCCTCTGATTCCATCGCTTGGATTTCTGGAATCAATAGGATCGTTAGCAGCGTGCATATCGTTCGAACTGCCAAATCATTCATAGAGAAAATCCTTTGACCGTGCCATCATGTCGGCTGTTGTAGTCGCTCACTCAACTGTGAGTAGTGTCGTTGCGTTGGGAATCGCATTGCGATAGAAATTCTAAACAAGGGTGCAGTATGAAGCGTAGCCGCGCGGCGTGTCGCGACGCGGCCCGAACCACCGGTGGGACGGGACAAGGAGCGATGATGCTATTGAGACGAATGACGGGATGGGGCCTGGCGGCGACCGCGGTGGTCGTCGCGGTCCACACGGTCGGCGAAGTGGTGTGGCAGTGCTCGCTCTCTGGCTGAAGGCATGGCGTTACGGCTGCTGGTTCGTGCGCCGGATCGTGCGTCAGTTCCGCGACGACGGCTGCACCGTCGCTGCCGCCGCGTTGACGTTGACGACCATGATTGCCGTCGTGCCTTTCTTCGCGGTCGTGTACCGGATCCTTTCCCTGCTGCCGGAGTTCTCCGGGGTCGGCGACACGATCACGAGCTTCGTCTTCGAGACCTTCCTGCCCGGTTCCAGCGACGTGGTGCTCGAAAAGGTGCGGGAGTTTTCCGCCAGGGCGAACGAGCTGACAGTCGTGGGCGTCGGCATCGTCTTCATGACCACCATGCTCCTGCTGATGCGCATGGAAGCGTCGTTCAATCGCATCTGGCACGTCGCCAACACCCGTACCGGCCTGGTGCGCTTCCTGTCCTATTGGGGAATCTTGTCGTTGGGCGTTCCCATGATCGGGATCGCCGTCATTGCCGCGAGCTACGACTTCGGCCTCGATTACATGGCGCCGCTACGTGGTTCGCCGGTCATGGAAAGCGTCCGCGAGGCGGTTCCGCCCGTGGCCATGGCGTTGACGTTCACGCTGCTCTACTACGCGGTGCCGAGTTGCCGGGTCCGGATCCACCACGCCCTGTTCGGCGGCATCCTGACCACCGTGCTCCTGACCTTTGCGAAGGAGGTCTTCGGATGGGCGGTTCCGTGGTTCCAGCAGGAAGTCATATACGGAGTCTTTGCGGCGCTGCCGCTGTTCGTTATTGGGCTGAACCTCGTCTGGGTGCTGATTCTCGCGGGAGCCATATGCGTGCGCACCCTGTCCCTGACCCCCTGGGAGGACGAGCCGGACGGCGTACCGGCGGCGGTCAAGTGCGCAAGAGTGCTGGAGTTGCTGCACCAGGCACATCTCGCCGGGAATGCCGTAACGGATGCCGACATCCTCCGCGCCGTGCCGATGACGCGGACCGAGCGCGGGCGGATCTTCGACGTGCTGCATGAGGGCCGCTGGCTGCGGCCCGCGGAGAACAAGGCGTGGGCGCTCGGACGTAGTCTCGAGCGCATGACGTTGTGGGAGCTGTTCCTGAAGCTGCCCGACGGCATCGCGGAGAAATGCGTGGACGGCGACAGCGCCGTCGAGCAGCGCTTTCGGGCGTTCCTTGCCGATGGCGCGGTCCACCTGGATGTCAGCCTCGCCGAGGTAACTGCCAACCAATCCGAGCCTGACGTCCGGCGGGATTGAACGCGCCGCGAGTGTAGGCGTCCAACTTGCGAACCACCTGGGAACGAGGGCTTCCAGCTCCCCGATCGGGGTCGGGGACAGGCTCTCGACGAGGGCGAGACGCCCTCGCTTGCATGGAACAACCCTGGGAACGAGGGCGTCCCGCCCTCGACGAGGCCGGGACGGCCTCGCTCCCAGCGTGTTCCCTGCGCGCCAGCGCAGCGGCGCCCGCTGCGAAAACTCCCAGCGTGTTCCCTGCGCGCCAGCGCTGCCGGAACGGGGGTGAGAACTCCTAGGGAACCGACGCCAGAAAGCAATCGATGGCGGCAAGCGCGTCCGGCTCGTTGAGCCAGGGCGCGTGTCCGCGGTTGGCGACGCTACAGGTTTGCAGGGCCGGGACCCGTTCAGCCATTTCGAGGAGAGTCTCCGGAGCCAGAAGGTCCGAGGACTCACCGCGCAAGGCGAGCAGGGGAAACCGCCCGAGTTGCTCGAACAGGCCCCAGGGGTCGGCGGGTGAACCGCCAAGCTCCTGGAACGCTTTGCCGATATCGGGATCGGATTTCAGGACCGGCTTGCCGTCGGCGCCGATGCGGTAGGTGCGCCTCGCAATAGCGTCCCAGGTGGCGGCATCGGCGTCAGGGCAGGCGACTTCGAACATGATCCTGGTGTTGGCGATAGCATCGCCCCAATGCTCGGCCGGCTTCAGCTTGCCGACATACCGGCCGATTCTCCGGATGCCGACCATGGAGACTTCCGGACCGATATCGTTGATGATGGCGCCCGCAAACAGCTTTGGTGTTTGCCCGGCCAGGACCATTGTCACAATACCGCCCAGCGAGGTACCGCAAAAGACCGCCGACGCTATTCCCAGGTGATCCAGCCATTCGACAACATCGTCCGCATAAGTGGTTGGAAAGTAGTTCAGGTAGTTCGGGTCGAAATCCGAACGGCCTCTTCCCCTGAAGTCGAGGGCAAGCACGCGCCGGGAAGGCTTGAGGTGCTCGGCGAGTTCTACAAAGTCCTCGCTGTTGCGGGTGAGACCGTGCAGACACACCAGCGGAGCCCGTTCGCTGTCGGATGAGGTGGGAGAGTCACGATAAAAGAACTTCAGTCCGCAACGGCTGTTGAAGAAATGCCCGATCATGACGGTTGCAGCATCATGATCCGGAGCGAAACCTCGAAGGCGAGATCCTGTTCCAGCGGATGAATGCGCGCCGAAAGCTCCTCTCGTCGGAATAGTCGAGTTCTTCAGCGATTTCGCCGGCGAGGTGATCTTGAGACAAGAGGCGCTTTGCGCGTGCGTTCAAGGCCTGTTGCCTGACCTCCTGAAATGATGTGTTTGATTCCGCCAGACGGCGCCGCAAGGTCCTGGCGCTGAGATTGAGCTGCAATGCCAGCTCATTGGCTGACACGGTTTGCGTCAATATCAGGTCGACGACCCTATCCACGATCGGCACGTTTGCGGGCGAAACCCTGAGATTGCTCTCGATCAGCTTAGCCACTTCGCCAAAGATGGCGTTTGGCCGGGGCAGGTCGGCAGGCCCCAGTTTTACCGGCAAAGTGGCGACGGAGTAGTCGTAGATCAGCGCGTAGTTGTTGCTTGTGTAGGCGGTCGGAACGCCCCAGTACGCCAGCTGGTTGAGCCGGTTACCCGCGTGTTTGCGAGAATTGCTCAGGCGCCGCTTGGTCGTGACCTTGCAGAGGTATGAATCGATGTTGGCGCCCGCACAAATGCCAAACAGCGTGTGCATGAGTATCACGATGCACTCAAGAAAGCTGTGCAATTGGCTGGCCGTCAACTCGAATGGGGTGGGGAAGTCCTTGTTGTCAATGGCGTAGATCAGCTTGTCACCTTGTGTCATTACGTGGTTGTAGACGCGGCCGTGCAATAGATTGAAGCCGTTCGCAAACTTGCGCAGCATGCCGTCAAAGCGCTTCGAGCCAGCCGCCTGAGACATCACAAAATGGAACGCGCCCGGCAATAACGGCCGCTTTGACATTCGCACCGTCTCGTCACTGGTCAGGTCGGCCAGTTTCCCAAGAAGCCTGAAGTAGTCGGAAACCAGAACGGGCTCGGGTTCATCTTTCCTGCCTGGTCGCCGGCCCCGTATTTCGCGTAGTACGGTGGCCAGGTCGATACCGCTGGACAAGGCCGCTCTCGCCAGCGGTTCGAACAAGGAACTGTCCACGCACGGAATGCCTGGACCGTTCGCCGAACCTGAGTGGTTGCTGTAATTCGGCATATTCATACAGTACCACGACACTGGCCACAATTGTCCCTCTTAAATGACCTGTTTTGTCATTGCGGACCACCCCGGGCAAGCGTCAAATACGGAGTTGGGGAATATTCGATTCGCTGTATACACAGCTACAAATGGAGTAATTGCACCATGTGGCCCAACAAGACAGTTCGCCGAATTCGGCCGCTCGCAGTCTCGAGCGTTGTCGCAGTTCTGGCTTTTTTCGACATCAGTATTGTCTGTGTTGCTCAAGAGGTGGCGAGCGAAGAGCAGGTCAATGTAATCGACGAGATCATCGTCACCGCACGCCGCAGAGAGGAGTCGCTATGGAGCGTGCCAGGTTCGGTTTCGGCCTTCAGCGGGCGCCAGCTTCGAGATTTGCAGGCCACCGATATGCGCCAGGTGCAGTATGCGGTGCCGAATTTTCATTTTCAAAGAAGCGATTCTTCGAATTCCGCAGTCTACTTGCGTGGCATCGGGCAGAACGACTCCTTGCCCTTTGTCGAGCCGGGTGTCGGCGTGTATATCGACGACGTGTACGTTGCGCGCACGCAAGCTGCTTTCGTGGAATTGTTCGACATCGAGCGCGTAGAGGTCCTGCGCGGGCCGCAAGGAACGCTGTACGGTCGAAACTCCCCCGGAGGCGCCGTCAAGCTGATCACTCGCCAGCCATCCGACCAATTTGAAGCTTCCGCGGAGGTTGGCGCCGGAAATCTCAACGCCAGGATATACAACGGCCGCATTAGCGGACCATTGAGCAGCGACGGCCGCTGGAAAGGGAAAATCGCGTTGTCTGGAATCAAACGCGACGGGTATTCCGAGAATGCGGTACTTGGGGGGACCGACGGCGACACAAATACGCTGTCGTTTCGATCCGGCCTGTACTTCGAGCCGAGCGACAATCTGAGTCTGGCACTTCGTGTCGAAGGAAAATTCGAGCGTCCGGACCGCTCACTGACACCGATTCGGAAAACGTCACTCACCCTGTTTCCGGATCCGGTAGGCGCTCCGTTCAGCCCGGTAACCTACCTGCCGACAGAGGAAGCGTTTGGTTCACCCTATGTTGTTGAAGGCAGCGCGAATATTCTTGCCGACCTGACAACGCACGGCGCCTCATTCAAGGTCAAGTGGCAGTTCAGTGAAGACTGGTACCTGGAAAGCATCACGGCATACCGCAAGCTCTCCTGGGATTTCATTCTGGATGCCGACAGCACGCCTCATCCGGTCCTCGACATTCCGGTTTATGAAGACGACGACCAGTTTTCCACCGAGTTGAGGGTAGCGTTTGAACGCGATAGCGGCCTGTCGTTTACGGGCGGTGTTTTCTACTTTATCGACGATGACGTCGTGCTCGCGGGATTCGATGATGCGTCGGCATCATTCCAGTACCTTGGATTCTTTTTCCCGCTTATCAGTGTTGGAGTTCCATCGGGCGGATACGGCGAAAGTGACCAGCGCACGCGATCGATTGCAGCATTTGCCGACATTACTTTTCCCATTTCGGATACGACCAGCGTGGAGATTGGCGCCCGCTACACCAATGACGAAAAAGAGGTCACCCGGCGCGGCGAATTTTTCTTTGACCCAACGCTGTCCTTAAGCCTTGATCAGCCGCCGTTTCTGGCCGGCATCGGGTTTCCCGGCGAGCACCTGCAAGCTGAACAGGATTGGAACGCGGTAACACCGCGCGCGGTCCTTTCCTACCAGCCAAACGACAGCGTCACGGTGTACGGGTCCGTTTCGCGCGGCTTCAAGAGCGGCGGTTTCCCGGGGCGGGCGTTTGCGGGTAGCGAGTTCAAGCCGTTTGATCCGGAAACCGTCTGGACCTTCGAAACGGGTATCAAGGGTAGAGGCCCGGATAACCGTTTCACCTACTCGGCCGCGTATTTCTACAACGACTACAACGACCTGCAGTTAAACGGCTTTGGCCAGGACCCCGTGACCGGGCAATTCGTCAGCCTGTTCACCAACGCAGCGTCGGCGAAAATTCAAGGCCTGGAGGGGGTGGTTTCTTACCGGCCCAACGACTGTCTTTCGATCGACGCTTCGGTCGGATACCTGAGCGCGGAATACGAGCAATTCGAAACGCTGGTCAACGGCGTGCTCACCGACGTCAGCGAGCGGCGTCTGCCGAATGCACCCGAGTGGACCGGCTTCCTTGGCATGACCTACTCGGATCAGCTCACCCCGGGCATCGCCGGAAAAGTGCATGTCGATATCGCCTACAAGGGCGGCCACGCCAACGAGTCGTCGGATTCTCCGAACCTCGCCGTTGCCGCAGCGACCTACCTGAACGCTTTCGTATCGATTTCCGGCAATGATGAGCGTTGGGAAGTGCGTTTGGGAGGTACGAACCTGACGGACAAGGCGCGCGCCGCCCAGAGCTTTAATACCGCGGAGTTCTCCGGCGTGGAAACTGCCTTTATGGGTGCGCCCCGCCTGTACGATATACGGTTTCTGTTGCGCTTTGATTGATGCGCCGCGAAGGGCGAAAGCGATGATTGACCGGCAATGCGCCAATCTGCTCGAGAATGCCCAGGGCATCCTGATGGAAATCCTGGCCTCCGAAAGCGACCCGGTCGCCATCGGCCGCAGGTACACGGTTGAGCTGATGGAGACCTTTCTGGGAGCAAGGGCCAATGGTGTGGAAACGCGGGACTTGCGGATCCTGACCGGTTACAGGGAAATCCCGGCCCGCTTCTACCGGGGGAGTCACACCGCAGCGGACTCCAAAGGGAAACTGGTGCTGTTCTTTCATGGCGGCGGCTGGAGCGTCGGCGACATCGACAGCTACGATGGATTCGTGCGGCGCTTGTGTGCGGAGACCGGGGCACACTATCTCTCGGTCGATTTTCGCCGCGCCCCGGAACACAAGTTTCCCGCCGCCCACGAAGACTGCTACCAGGTTGCACTGTGGGCCTTCGAGAATTGCGAAGCCCTGGGAATCGATCCCGCCCGGATCGGCGCCATGGGAGACAGCGCCGGGGCCGCCCTGGCGACGGCCGTTTCATGGCAGATTGCGCGGCAAACGAACTACCGAGTGAACTCGCTCTATCTCTTGTACCCGTTCCTCGACCTGCGAGACGATCACCAAGCCTACCCATCGAGGATCTCGTTTGGCGACGGAAACTACCTGGTAGGGCGCGCGGGTTTGTCAGCCGCGAAGCAGTGGTACCTGGAAGAAGACACCCCCACCGAAGACCCGCTGGTCTCACCGATTTTCATCCCCGACCTCAAATCGCTGCCGCCGACGACGATCATCACGTCCGGACACGACCCGAACCTGGATGAAGGGAAACTGTTTGCCGAGAAGCTTGAGGAAAGCGGCGTTCGGGTCAGCGCAACTCACTTTGCGTCCGCATTCCACGGCTTCATGCCCTTCGGCGTGCTGGATGTCGCGGGGGACAGTGTCCAGACCCTCGCAAAGGCCATTGCAGAACAATGACTTCAGGAGACATCAGACCGCTGACGTTTAACACAGCACGCTCGATAGTCTGTGAGCCGGGCGCAATTCGCCGGCTCGGCGAGATTTGCGCCACTTTGTCGCCCGGCAAAGTGTTGCTGGTGACGGATCCCGGAATTATTGCGGCGGGACTGCATGAGGCGGCGTTGAGCAGCCTGTCCGGCGCGGGCCTGGCGTGTTCGATTTTTCGGGACGTTCAGGCAGACCCGCCGGAAAACATCGTGTTGAATGCGCTTGCCCGCGCCCGCACCGGGAAGATCGGCACTGTAGTCGGCCTGGGCGGAGGAAGTTCGATGGACGTGGCAAAGTTGATCGCTGCGTTGTGCAATTCGTCGCAGGCGCTTGCCGACGCGTACGGAATCGGCAACCTCACCGGTAAAAGGCTGCCGCTGGTTCAGATTCCCACTACCGCCGGGACCGGTTCCGAGGTGACGCCCATATCCATCATCACGACAGGGGCCACGACCAAGGCCGCGGTCATCGCGCCGCAACTGCTGCCCGACGTTGCATTGCTGGATCCCGAGCTCACCGTTGGCCTGCCGCCGCACGTAACCGCCGCGACCGGAATAGACGCAATGGTTCATTCGATTGAGTCTTTCACCAGCGCGATTCACAAGAATCCATACTCGGACATGCTGGCGACGCAAGCGCTGAAATTGATGTCGGCAAATATCGAAACAGCCGTACACGATGGCGAAGACCTGCCGGCGCGCACAGCCATGCTGTTCGGCTCGCTTCTGGCCGGACAGGCGTTTGCGAACGCGCCTGTCGCCGCAGTCCATGCGCTCGCCTATCCGCTGGGAGGTCACTTCCACATTCCGCACGGCTTGAGCAACTCGCTGGTGCTGCCGCACGTATTGCGGTTCAACTACGAAACGTCAGCGGATTTGTACGCGACGCTTGCCCGGATCATCATGCAAGGGGCAGACGAGGGGAGCGCTTCCGGCTCCGGCGACGCGGCCTCGGAGTCCTTGCCCGATTACTTCGAAGCGCTGGTGGACCGACTGAAGATGCCGTCGAAGCTCCGGGAACTGAACGTGCCTGAAGACAGCCTGCCGATGCTTGCACGCGACGCCATGCTGCAGCAACGCCTATTGGTCAACAATCCGCGAAAACTGGATGAGCAGGACGCGTTGAGGATTTATGAGTCGGCCTACTGAGCTTCGGTCCAAACGACGCGCTCCGGGGCTTGACGCGGCAGCACTCTACGCGGCAGCACTCTACGCGGCAGCACTCTACGCGGCAGCACTCTGCGCCAGGGCAGCACTCTGCGCGGCAGCACTCTACGTCAGGGCAGAGCGTCGCACCAATCATATTTGCGGTTCCTGAGGTTCCACCGGCGGTTCCGCGCCAGACAGCGAGTAACTTGCACGCATTTCGGCGACCCCCGCATTCAATTCGTGTTGAACCCATTGATCAACCGTCACGCCGCCGGCTTCGGCGGCGCTCACGATGGCACTGTGGAGTTCACCGGGGATGAACACGTGCAACTGTGTGAGGGGCTGTATGCCGTCCTCCAGGCACATTTCCTTGAACACCTTCAGGGAGGCCTCACCCTCCTTTTGAAGGTCGCCGAAGTCGCGAGCGTAAAAGTCCGCTCCTCCTTCCGGACCAAGAAATTCGCCGCGCCACATTTGAATGTCGCGGTCATACTGAATCTCCGCGAGGTAGCCGTCAATTTCCATCGAGATCTTCATGGAATGTTGCCGCTAGTAGGATGGCGGAATATCGCCCTAATTGTCGCGTGGTGGCTGCGCTTCACCGCACGATACTACAACAAACTATTGGGTCGAGGAGACATGTCCAACCCCTCGTTCGGGGCATGGGATCGCTCATGTCGAAGGGCCGATCAAAGTTGACTACGGCCGGCTCCCCGCTGGCGGCCGCCCGCTGCAGGCCGTTGGGCAGGAGGTCGCTGGCTGGAAGCGGATTCGACCTTGAGTAATAAGATCGATCTAAAAGTTGTAGCTCACCCGCACGCCCGCTTGCCGCTTATTCGGAAGTGTTGCGTGTAGTGCATTAGTAAGGATAAACGTAAACGGCGGCGGAAAGAACGCCAGGTTGATCGTGTCAAAGTCCGTAGCATTGAACGCGATTTGTACAGTGTCGTCGTCGAACAGGTTGTCGGCAAACGCGATCACATTCCAATTTTCGCTTGTCAGGCCAATGCGAAAATCGACAATGGAATAGCTGGGCAAAATCAGAATATTGTCTGCGGTATCGAAGCGTTTGGACTGTAACTGAAGGTCAGTTTCGATCAGCCAGTTGATATCATCGGTTAGCGGTGCTCTGTAAGATGCGCTGAGCACCAAAGAGTGTTTCGCTGTCCGTTCAAGCGTATGACCGGACCGATCCAACTGGCAGGTATTCAGTGTGCCAACAAACTCTTGCACACAGCTCCCCACCGTCGCGATGGTATTCACGCCGCTTTCGTTAACGACAAAATCTTTATATTGCGCGTCAATATAGGAATACCCGGCAGAAAGGTTGAGGCTATCAGTAAGCGCCCAGCCCAGGTCGACTTCAAATCCTTTCACTTCGGCGGCTGATGCATTGACGGTACGTAGCCCGGTCAGTCCGTTTGATCGCAAGACCTGCGTCGAGGTTTGTTTGCCTGAAAAATCTTCCCAATAGGCCGAAGCATTGGCAATGAAACGACCATCGGCCCAGCTGGTCTTGGCGCCGACTTCATAGACCCACATGGTTTCCCGGTCGAATACAAACAGCTCGGGATCAAAACCGGCGGAACCCGCACCAATGGTGGTGATGCCCGCAGGCTTGGCCCCTTTGGCAACAGAGGCATAAAACAACACATCGTCTGTGAGTGTGTATTCGAGCGAGAATCGCGGTGTGAAGTAGCCGTCGGTTGAATTTCCATCAACATTCGGCGTCGGCCCCGGGAATGAGTTTGGCGGACCGACCAGGCCCAACGCGTCGACGATGCGCGGGCCGGACGGGCCGGAGACAAACAACTTTTCATCCGTGTAGCGGCCTTCGACATGCAGGGTGAATTGATCGGCCAACTCAAATTCCAACATGCCGAAAGCCGACCAGTGTTCCGTATCTCTTATCCAGAGGTTTGGGGTATTTGATGCGAGTATCGCTCCAAAAAACGGGCCACACGGCAAGAACGGGAGACCCGGAAACAATTGGTTGTTGGTACAGGCAATGCCGAATGAATCCTGATTGACGTTCTCTTCCCAATAGAGTCCGCCAAACATCCAGCGGAACCTTTCATCCTCGTCGGATTGGAGCCGAAGTTCCTGACTGAACATTGTGGTGTCGGTAGCGAGACTGAACAGGGTGCCTGCCGTCAGTGCGGCAAAACTGCCTTTTCTCGTGTTTTCCATGCGCTGAAAGGCATCCGCATTGGCGTAATGGGTGACCGAAGTAGCGCTACCGAAACCGAGATTCCAATCCAAGGTGCCTGCAATGCGCAAGATCTGGCGCTCACTGCCGCGGAATTCTTCTCCGGTCAGAGGATCTTCGGAAATCGTTACATCTGGCAGATCTCCGGCATCAGGCACCCGCCCTGTAAAGGCCGTGACGAAGGGTACAGCCGGACTCACGACACCCGGCATGAAAATCGGTCCGAAAGCAGACGGAGGAACCGGCAGGATCCCATTGGTGCCGCCAAAGGCCGTCGGAGATTGCCCCAGATGGTCATCGGAATATTCAATGCGCGTGGTGAAAGAGAGGTCATCGGTGAAATTGATAATCGCGCTTGCGGAAACACCATAGCCATCCGCATCGCCGAGGTCGGCGTTGGTGACGGAATTATCGTAGAACCCATCGAACGTCCAATAGGCGGCGTTGAAGCCAACAAGCACCCGGTCCTCCGCAATCGGCCCATAAACGCCGGCGCTGATTTCGGTATCGCCACGTTGTCCGACCTGCAGCGAGGTCCGTCCTTCCCATTCATTGGTCGGCTTTTTGGTAACGTAATTGATTGCGCCGGAGAATGCGGACCGGCCATACAAGGCACTCTGAGGCCCTTTAACCACTTCGACTCTCTCCAGGTCGAACAGGCGCGGGTTGATCAACAGAGATCCGCCGGCGGACTGAACCGACTCACTGGTTACATCAACGCCGTCCAGCAGAAACGCCACATTGGGGCGGCCGCGAGTTGGGGCGAGGCCGCGAATTACCACCCGTATATCCTGCGGGAAGGTGCCCTGGTCAACGATCACGCCAGCCGTGAGACGAGCGATGTCCTCAATGTTGTCCACACCCTTGCGCGCAAGGGTGTCCGCTGTGAACACGGTGATCACCAGCGGAATGTCTTGCAGGTTTTCCGCCTTCTTGCGGGCGGTGACAACAATTTCTTCCATGGTGACTTGCGCAAGAACCGGCGTGGCGCCGACCATCATCAATGCAAGGATAGCGGAAATGAACGTTCCGGCAGGTTTTGATGATTTATAGGTCATGGCTTCCTTCCTCACGAGAGGCGTCCAGCACATGGTAACTGGGATTTCCTGATATGGGACTCTCCGACCAGCCGAGCGTGCCCTCAGTTAACGTCGCGTGCCACACGAAAACCGAAACCCGACCCCGCCGTTGCCGCGGGTATGGGCAGGCGTGTCGCCACCCTCAACAACCCGGGAAAACCGGCCCAGGACCCACCTTTAGCCACCCACGCTCCGCAGGGGCGCTTGTTGTATGGAGTTCCATTCCCTGGCGCGTCTGCGTGACCCGTGGCATAACAATCGGCCGTCCATTCTGAAACATTGCCCGCAACGTCGTAGAGACCGAAGGCGTTTGGCTCGTAGTTGGCAACGGGTGACGTGAACGCATACCCATCGTCGCAATCTGCGAATTGACCGTAAGGAATGCTCGCGGCTACTTTGGCGAATGCCTGGTCAGCACCGTTTTGAAATGCACAGGCTTGCGTCCAGTCTTCACCCCAAAAGGCAGGAAACTTCGAATTTGCTCGCGCGGCATATTCCCATTCCGCCTCGCTGGGCAGGCGGTATACCTGTTCCGTCTTGACGCTTAACCAATCCAGGTAGGCCAGCATCTCGGCGCGCCGCAGGCACGGCACCGGATGGTCTTTGGAACCTCCGATGCTGTTATCACGCCAGGAGAGCCCTGGCTGCATCGACCAGCCCCGACTGGTGAGGTGAGAACAGCCTTCCATTGTCTTGACGCCCGTCTCTTCCACAAATTCTGCAAATTGGGCTCGTGTTACTTCAGTACGACCGATGGCATAAGAGTGAGCAATTGTGATCGTGGCGACCGGCCGCTCTTGGGATGACATGAGTTCGGGCATGCCCCAGGCATGTCCCTCGGCTTTTTCCGCACCCATGACAAAAGAGCCGCCTGCTGGAATAACAACAAGCTCAGGACAGGATTCGCAGTCCTTGATGATCACGGGCTCTGCCAATGCGTATACGGCGTTCAGCAACACATAGGCTGCCAGGGACCCAGCCAAAGATGAAGTCATTACGATGCGTTTCATTTGGCTAGTCTTCCAGTGTCAAGGCAACAAGAAATCCGATCAACTGGCTATGGTAGTAGTAGTGATCGTTGGATTGCGCTGCCGCACGCGTCCAGTCTGTGCCGGAGACCCATGCTCCGCCTCGTGGCAGGCGAAACTCACACCTGCCATCGTCTTCTTCGAGCCACGCCCGGCCATCGGTCGGCACTCCCGTTCCTGATGGAACGACCATCATTTCAGGACAATGGTCACAGTCCTGAAATGCCTCACCGACATCCTGAGCACCAGCCGGTGCTACCGAAAAACATGTTGCTATCACAACAATTGCGCCTACCAACCGCATGTTTACCTCCATTGAGCACGCTGCTGATGCTCTCATTCCGGGCGAATTCTCCCGCGTCGCTCGGCTCGTTTCCCGTGCCGTCAGATTAGCGAGAGGCGATCGCTCATTAAGTTCATGCCGCCGCCTGGGGCCGGCGTTCCCGTGCCAGATCATAGCTGCCCTGCATGCGCATGTTGTCTCCTAATCGTAGCTAGTGGCAGTCGATCAAGTCGATGTCCACCGCCTCGCCGTTCTCAAAGCGGAAGCCTCAGCCGGATGGCCCAGAGAAGGGGGCAAGTCCATAACCGGGAATTTTCTCACTTTGAATGGCCCAGAAAACGGGTAGCAGGTCACAGCCGTTTCCCCGAATGGTCCGGCAGCCTCTCGGCGACCTACACCGACGAGATTAACGCCGTCTGGAGCTGGTACGTTCGGGGAGACCTGAGCTACATGGGTGAAGCCGTTGCCGGTGAGACCAACCTGGCCGTACTCGACAGTTACAATCTGGTCAATGGCAGGGTTGGATTCGAGAAGGAGGGCATGCGCCTTGAGCTGTACGTCAAGAACCTGTTCGATGAGGACGCCTGGCGAAGCGGTACGGAGTTCACCGATTTCTCGTTGACGCCCGATCCCTTCTTCTGCTTCTGCAATAACGGTGTGATCCTGCTGCCGCAGGACAAGCGCAGTTTCGGTCTTCGAGCGACCTACGAATTTTGATCGGGCCGGCCGGCGCAGATCCCCCCGGCTCCACGGCGCCAAGGAGAGCAGGGGTGCGAAAAGGGTATGTCGATACCAGCTTTGGCCAGGTCCATTACTACCGGTGCGGAGAATCGGGCCCTCTGCTGTTCCTGTTCCATGAAACGGCTCTTTCCGGCAACGAATTCGAAAAAACGCTGCCGCTTCTCGGTGCAAGGTGCCGCGCCATCGCTTTCGATACCCCTGGCTATGGCATGTCCGATCCGCCGCCGGCGCCGCTCGACATGGATGGCCTGTCCACCCGCCTGTATGAAGCAATCCAGGCGTTTGGCGATGGTCCCTGCATTCTCGCCGGGGCGCACACCGGAAGTTCGCTTGCCGTCGACCTTGCCGGCAAACAGCTAAAGTCGCGGGTCACGCACGTTGTGCTGACCGGCCTCGCCCTTTTGGAGCCGGATGAAATAGAAGTTTTCCGCAAAATCATAGGCACGCCGGAAATCGATCGGGAAGGCCGATTCCTTATGGAGGAATGGCAAAAACGGCTTCAGCGGTGGGGCGCGGACACGGCCCCGGAAGACCTTCTCTGGGGGGCCGTTGAACAGCTCAGAATCTACAAGCGATTCGCCTGGGCGTTTGAAGCGGTCTTTTCGCATGACGCGAAATCCGCATTGAAGAACCTGGCTTGCCCGGTGCTTTTTCTGGTGGGAGAGCGCGACAGTCTTGTTGAGAGCGACAAGAGGGCGTCGAAACTGGTGGCCGACGTCGAGCTGAAGGTCCTGCCCGGACTCCCGGGACGGCTGCCGTACTTCGAACCGGAAATCTACGCGCGAGACGTATTGGATTTTTGCGGTTTGCGCTGAAGAGCGCGAGCATGAAGGCAGTCCAGTACTCGGAATACGGCGATCCCCTCAAGGTCGCAAGGCTGGTCTCCATAGACACCCCGCGGCCTGGGGAAGGTGAGGTGCTGATCCAGGTCGAGGCGAGCCCGTTTCGATCCGCGGACATCTATTGCATGAAGGGATTGCCCGGCTTCCGGCCGCGGCTGCCGGCGTCCCCGGGAGGCACGGGAATTGGCCGCGTCACGGAAGTTGGCGCGGGGGTCCAGGGCTGGGCGCCGGGCGATCGCGCCTATCTGCCGCGCGTTGGTACATGGCGTGAATATATGACTTTGCCGGCCGAGCCCCTTTTCAAAGCGCCGCGGGAGGGCGACCCGGTGGAGTTGGCGCAGGTCAACAGCAACGGCATCACGGCCTACGCCTTGCTGCGGCACACGGGCGAATTGAAGGAAGGCGACTGGGTCATGCAAAGCGCCGCCAATTCCAACGTAGGCCGATACCTGATCCAAATGGCGAAGCGTTGGGGCATTCGCACCGTAAACCTGGTGCGCCGGGCGGATGTTGTGGATGAACTGGTGGAATTGGGCGCGGATGTCGTCGTCGTGGACGGGGAGGATCTTTCCTCACGGGTAGCGGATGCGACCGGGGGAGCGGAGATTCGGCTTGCCTTTGATATGGTGGGTGGGGGCACTACCGGCCGCCTGGCCGAGTGTCTCTCCAACGAAGGCCTGATTGCGCTTTTCGGACAGATGGGCGATAGTTCCGCGCAAGTGCCCCTCAACCTCATGCTCTTCAAACGCTTGACGATATATGGCTTTTTGTCCGAGCAGGAACTGCGGCGAAGCGGCATTACGCGAGAAGGCTTTTGCCGAATCTACGATGAGGTGTCAGGCGCGATCCTCGAAGGTCGCCTGCGCTCGAAGGTTGCCGCGGTCTATTCCTTCCGCCGGATTCACACGGCGATTGAACACTTTCTCGAAGGCGCCGACGGGAAGATCGTGATCGTGCCCGGCACCGGAACGTAGGTGGTCCGGCAACCCAGTCCCGACCAAATCGTAGGGCCGCAATCATGTCGAGCCCGGTGAATTCCCCTCCGTGGCCGCGCACCGCGGTGGGCTGGTATGCCGTGGGGCTGGCTGTCCGACCGGTTTTCCCGGCGCAACATTGTCAGCATTGCTGTGCTGATGTGGAGTCTCGCAACGGCTGCCTGCGGCCTGGCGCGGTCCTTCACGCAGTTGCTTGTCGCCCGGGTCGGCGTCGCCACCGGGGAGGCCGCGTTATCGCCTGCGGCTTTCTCCATCATTTCCGACTATTTCCCTCGCGAGAAGCTCGGGCGGGCGCTGGGAGTCTATATGGCAGGCGCCTTCTTCGGCGCCGGGGCGGCCTTCCTGGTGGGCGCCGCCGCGTTGAGACTGGTCGCCGGGATGGAAACCGTGCAGCTTCCCATCGTCGGCGCGCTCAAACCCTGGCAGTTCACGTTCCTCGTCGTGGGCTTGCCGGGAATGGTCGTCGCGCTGCTGGCATTGACCGTGCCGGAGCCGATAAGGCGCGGCGTGAGCAAGGCTCATGGCGCCAAGAACGCGGTGATTCAATTCATGCTCGACCGACGGCGGGTCTTCGCCACCCACTACCTGGGTTTTGGTCTGTTGGCCGTGGTCATTGTCGTGGCGCTCAACTGGGGTCCAACCATGTTCGTGCGGACCCACGGTTTTTCCCAGCCAGAGGTGGGTTTCAAGCTGGGCCTGATCCTCTTGTGCTTTTCCCCGGCAGGCGTTTTCGCAGGCGGCTGGCTTGCCGACGCCTGGCAAAAGTCCGGTTGCCGGGATGCACCCTTGCGGGTTGGGATCCTGGCGGCGCTGGCCTCGTTGCCTCTTACCGTAAGCGCCAATCTGGTCACCAGCACCAACCTGGCCATCGTCTTGTATTGCCCGCTGGTGTTTTTCGCCAGCCTGGCCGTCGCGTGCGCGCCGACGGCCATCCAGATCGTCACGCCCAATCAACTGCGCGCCCAGGTTTCCGCCGGCTACATGATCTCTCTCAACATCATCGGCTCGATTTTCGGGCCCACCGGGGTCGGCTTCGCAACCGATTTCCTATTTAAGGATGAGCTTGCCGTCGGCAAATCAATGGCGCTCGTATCCGGCATATGCGCCCCGCTGGCGGCGCTGGTGCTGTGGCTGGGCTGCCGCCCGTATCGCGCCGCCCGCGACGCGACGGAGACAAGCTAGGCGAAGTGTTCGATTGAAGAACAGCGTGCAAAATACGCGCACGTTTGTCAGAATTCGCATCCGAAGTGGCTCAGGTTCTGGGTAGACCCTTACGCGGAAGCGCCCGCCGTTCACGCCGACTGATTTCCGGCATCGCATCGGGCGGAACTCGATCCCAAGAGGTTATTTTTCATTGTGGCGCCCGAAGACATGACTTCAGCCAGGCTTCCGAGCCCTCTTGCCTGGAAGTCTGATCAATTTGAGTCGATGCAAACGCAAGACCCACTTCCTCAACGAAAGTCCTGGTAGAGCGAGTTTGTTTCTGTTCGAGTTGGTATTGCTCAGCAGAATTCGTTTGATTCCGATCAGCAAGAATTTCTCTCGGGATCGGGTCGCCGTTTCTGAGACTCATTTCCACATACGCAACAAAAGCATCCTCGGCAGCATTCCGCGCCTCGTCAATAGAGTCGCCGCAGACATGAATACTGCCTATTTGAGGACATTGCGCATAATACAAATCACCATCCCTTTGAACTGTGATCAAGACACAGAAAACAGGATGATCGGATGTTTTTCTCATAACAACCTCCACTTGCTTTGGTCTTGAAACCTTATCCAAGACTTGGGGGACGGTACATTACACAATCCGCCACTAAATGAGAACAATAAAATTCTTTCAATCCCTGGTCCATTTTCGTGTGACGCCACGCATAACATCCGCTGGATGGTGAGCTTACCCGCTTCTGTGATATTAGCTCTAAGCCAGCCACAGCAACTGGGTGCGTATTCCTGATGAAGTCTGCCACTGATTCCATTCGAAAGCTGCCACCCATTCCAAGCGAAGCCTGCCACTGATTCCAGCGCAAAGCTGCCACCCAGGCGGCCTGCTTTGAGGGGTCCTCGGGAGCGTATCGGCGCGGGATGACAAGCCGCTACTCTGCCTCCTTTTTTCCGGGAGGGGAAGATGCCGGCGAAGAGGTTATCGATGCGCAAGATCAGAGAGGTGTTGCGGCTCAAATGGGCCGTGGGGATGAGCAACCGCCGGATTGCGGTGAGTTGCGGCAATGGCCGTCCGATGGTGAGCGAGTATCTGCGGCGGGCCGAATCGGCGGGTTTGGGCTGACCTCTGCCCGCGGGCATGAGCGATGCCCGTTTGGAGCGGCAATATTTCTCTGACTCGACGCATGGAAAACCTCGACTTCGCCATCTGCCTGCCGCCCCGGGCATGAGGGTCGCCCCTTCCAACTTGGCTCGCATCCAGGGGAACAGTCACCACCAGCTAGTCTTCCAGTGTCAAACCGACACGAAATCCGATCACCCGAGCATAGGTCCACGTATTGCACCCCACGCGAGGCTCTTTATAAGTGGACTGGTAACCCGTTGCTTCAACGAATGTGCGGTACTGTGCCCGGGTGGTCTCGTTCTTCGAAACAGCCAGTTTGTAGCCGATGCTGACCTCGCGAATGAACCCTTCGTTTTGTTTGCGGTTGGGCGCCCACGGCTCCGAGCCAAGCACTGCCGTTCCTGATGGAACGACCATCATTTGGGGACAATGGTCACAGTCCTGAAATGCCTCACCGACATCCTGAGCACCAGCCTGTGCTACCGAAAAACATGTTGCTATCACAACAAGTACGCCTACCAACCGCATGTTTACCTCCATTGAGCACTCCAACCGCCCCCGGAACAACGGGGCACTTCCTGCCCTGAAGCTTCGGAGAGAACCCGGTGCATTCTATCGGCGCGGACTTAAGCGTTTTGGCGCAAACCGCTGATGCCGCGCACGGTAGCGCAACGTCACCTGTGGTAGTTTCCGTTTGTCGCACGACAGCGGGATAATCGGGTTCAGGAGAAGGCATGGGAATTGTGACGGATGTCGTTCTGCCTCTGGCGCTTGCTTTCATCATGCTGGCGCTTGGGCTGGGGCTTACCTTCGATGATTTTGTCCGGGTGGTGCGCCACCCGCGCGATTTCGCGGTCGGCGCTGCGTCGCAGATCATCGTGCTGCCGGCAGTCGCCTTTCTCCTCGCCAGCATCTGGCCCATGGCGCCGGAGCTCGCCCTCGGGCTGATGATCATTGCTGCCGCCCCGGGCGGAGTGACCTCCAACCTCCTGACGGCATTTGCGCGTGGCGATGTCGCGCTGTCGATTTCGCTGACGGCGGTGATCAGCCTGCTGAGCGTAATCACCATCCCGTTTTTGGTCGTCTTCGCCTATGGCCATTTCATCGGCGAGCAGGCGATGCAGGACATCACGGTCGGCGACACGGCGTTCAGCGTTTTCCTGATCGTCACCGTCCCGGTCTCGGTCGGCCTGCTGGTCCGACGATTTGCCGAGAGTTTTGCACTGCGGATCGAACCCTCGGCGCGTGCCGTGTCCGCCGTGCTGTTCGTGCTAGTGCTTGCGGGAGCAATCTTTCAGGAACGCAATAACCTCGTAACCTATTATTCCCAGGCCGGGTTGGCTACTCTTGCCCTGAACCTGCTGATGATGGGGATTGCTTACCTGTTGGCACGGCTGTTTGCCACCGGAGCGAAACAGCGAACGGCTATCGCGATTGAGTGCGGGCTACAGAACGGGACGCTTGCCATCACCATCGCAGTGCTTTTGTTCGGCGGCGGGCTCGCCACGGTGCCGGCTGCAACCTACAGCCTGACCATGTTCGTGACCGCGCTGATCTATGTCGCGGTGCTGCGGCGCACCCAGGGCACAGAGGCCAGATCTACCGCATGAGCTCCAACGACTCCGACACCGTGGCCCGCAAGCCAATGAGGTGATGAAGCCCATTCACCACCGCATGCCCGTCATCCTGCCCGAAGAGGCATTTGCGCCCTGGCTCGACGGGGAGGAATTGCCGGGGAAGGTATAGCGCATACCGAATGGTGTCAACAGGACAATTTCGTGAATGTTGGCAACAATTTGCATTGACGGTTTTGTTCCCATGATCTAGCATTCCTGTATTCGCCCCTTGGCAGTACGTCTTGCTCCCGGCCTGTTTGCAGGCTGGTGATCCTGAGCAGGGCCGATCCCATGGGGCTTTTCTTTAACGGACGGGACGCATACGGAAATGATCAAGGCTGCGATTCTTATCGACGGCGGATACCTGCTAAAACGTCTCCCCGTTGAGCAACTTACGGACGACGATTTCGCCCCCTCATTGCGGCAGAAAGGAGTCGATATGCGTATCGGTCTGGATATCGCGTCAATAACATTGAAGCGGCAGGCGGATGTCGTCGTTCTTGTTTCTGGTGATGCAGATTTTGTGCCTGCGGCAAAACTGGCGAGGCGAGAAGGAATGCAATTCGTGCTTGATCCGCTGTGGCACGTAATTTCTCCTGATCTCTTTGAGCATATTGACGGCTTGAGAAGTGGTTTCTATAAGCCACGATCGCGCCAGCACCCCAACAACGAAGAGGCTTATTCGAATTAGCTATGACCAGAGCGCAATCAGGCTGACGATCAGGCACAAGAGGTCATTCTTCGTTGGTGCGGTCGGGCGTGGCGCTTTGTCCGTGGACTTGCCGGCGTACGTGCTCGCGCATCCGCCGTTCCAGTTCCACGGCCTGCGCTCATTCTTTGGCTTCCCTGGCCTTCTCCGCTTCCCTGCGAGCCGCTTCGGCTTTCTCCCAAGCGATTCGGTGCGCGGCCGCCTGGGCTGCACGTTCGCGCTTTGCCGCTCGATGCTCCGGCCCGAGGATCCAGTCCACCAGCTTGTAGATTCCCGGTTGGACAATGTAGCAGGCAACAAAAATGCCGGATGCTATGAACAGAATGGCGAAGACGCTGCTCAGTAGCAGTGACTGCGAAAGGAACTCTCGGAAAGACTCCATCTAGCATTACTACAAGCGCTCAAACGCGTACTTGACAGTTTGAATTGTAGCGCGCGCCAAGTTTCATTGACCTGCTTCCCGGTTTCTGGGCGATCCAAAGTGAGAAAAATCGTTACGTTGAACTCGCACCCAACATTGGGCCAGTTTTTGGGTAGACCCTCAAACGCGATGACATTCTGCAAATATTGAACTACCGGCGGGCGATATGGCGTGCGGAATCAATGCTGAAAGAGCTTCCTCTCTCACAGCGTGTAATCTGTGAAGCACACGAAGAGTTGCTTGCAAGGGGGCAAGGAAAAAACAAGTCGAGAGTCGGCCTCACCGGTCTCTCAATGAATTCTCGCCCCTGGAATTCAAGGCCCCATGGGCCGCTCGACTATTGGACCGGGCGATAGTCTCTTGAATCCAGACAGGCGTTGTAGAAAGCCTCATCCATCCTGAACCAATCAGTCTTGTCGATGCCCCGCGAAGCAGTAGCTCTCGACCCTGAGGGAAATGCGGAGACGACCTTAAGCCACCGACGCTCGGAACGGGAAACCCCACGGACTTCCCGCGCAACCTCGACAAGATCCTGATCCTGGCTAAAGATAATGATCACATCGAGCTTTCCCAAGCGCGCCAGGCGCACCGCATCCAGACCCAGCCGGAGATCGATACCCTTTTCCCTTGCGACGTAAACGTCTTGAGAACAGCCATCGGACAATTCCACACTTTCGGTCCGGTAATGAAGGGTTCGCGACGTGACAACGATGCCGCTACGCTTCATGGCCAACAGACGATTGTTCCAGTAGCCATGCCACATCGGTGATCTTTCAGCAGTGGGAATGCCCGTGTAGAAGCGAACGCCGCGATTGGTCCAGCCGTTTGCTCTACAAACGGCATCACTGAGCTTTTGCGGATCAAGGTTCGTGTGATTGTGCCCGAACGCCGCTTTGGCGTGATGGAACAGGTTTTGGCCGTCAAAGAAGGAGACAGCGCTCTTGTTTTCCGGTTCCCGAAGCATAAAAAATAACCCCGTCGGGGCCTTGCGGCAAGTCCGACGGGGAGGAAGTGATGGAAAAGATAATGCGTATCCGAAAACGTGTCAATAGGAAAAATTAGTCAACTGCGAACACTTTTCGACACTCGCCAATACAATCAACAATTCCATAACGAAGTTTTCCTTGTGAAACGACAGTAGAGGTACATTTGGATGCTTTCCCCAGAGAAGGGGGCAAGTCCAAGAAGGTCAGAAAATCGCTGACGAACTGGTACGGAAAATGGGGGCCTCTCACCACTGACGGTCTCCCCATGAACTGGGCCACGGAGGATGCGATTTCTGACAAACTCTGAACGAGGAAGGAGGATGACAGATGAAGCGCAAGCGCTACTCGGTAGAGCAGATCGTAGCATCGGTAAAGCGGCATTACTTGGGGGTATCCGCGGCGGACATTGCTCGCAAGCTAGGCATTGCCGAGCAGATCTTTTACCGCTGGAAGAAGCAGTATGGAGGCCTGGGGGCGTCCGAGGTCTGGGAGCTGAAGCAGCTTCAAGAGAAGAACGCCAAGCTCAAGCGGCTTGTTGCCGATCTCAGCCTCGACAAGGTGATGCTCCAGAACATTGCGTCAAAAAAATGGTAGGCGCATCGCAACGCCGCTCGGCGGTGCGCTATCTCGCAGGGCGCTACTCCGTGAGCGAGCGGCGTGGCTGTGAAGTGACCGGCATGCCTCGCAGCACGTATCAGTACAAGTCGGTGAGGCCTTCTCAGGAGGCGCTCCGTCAGCGGATCCGGGATCTGGCGCTCAGTCGGATCCGATACGGCTACAAGCGCATCCATGTCCTGCTCAGGCGCCTGGGGATCCACGTGAACAAGAAGCGCGTCTATCGCCTGTATTGCGAGGAAGGCCTGCAGTTAGGGGCCCGGCGGCCCAGGCGGCATGTCACCGCGGCAAGCCGGCAACCGCCTCGCGCAAAGCCGCGGGCGCCGAACGTGGCCTGGTCTATTGACTTTGTCAGTGACCAGACCGCCAAGGGGCAACGCTTTCGAGCACTGACGGTGGTGGACGTGTTTACTCGCGAGTGTCTGGCGATCGAGCCGAGCAAGAGCTTACGAAGCGCCGATGTGGTCCAGGTCTTAAGCCGGATCGTGACCGAAAGGGGCACACCCAAGCGGATCCACTGCGACAACGGCAGTGAGTTCGCCGACCGTCTGGCCGATCTTTGGGCCTATGCCAACGGAGTGGTGATGGAGTTCTCGCGGCCCGGGAAGCCGACCGACAACGCGTTCATCGAGACGTTCAACGGGAGCCTGCGGGACGAATGCCTGAATGTGCACTGGTTCGATGATTTGACGGATGCACAGGAGAAACTGCAAGCTTGGGGGCGGGAGTACAACCGGGCACGTCCGCACTCGAGCTTAGGTGGGCGGACCCCCTTTGAGATCTATGCGCAGCCGCTGCTCAAGCAAGCCGCATGACGAACCCGCAAGCCACAGCGATGGGGTTCGGCAGGGCCGCAAGCACGCTTCCGGCCATCAATGACCGGCGGCCCGCGGGTTCAGCACCACCGTTGACGGCTCGGTTCAACCGGCACAAAGGAAATCGGCGCGGCAGCGCTCAGTGCGGATATCCGAACTCGCGCATATCATCGGCAGCACTCATCTACAACAACCCGACTACACCTTATTCTTGCTGCCAAGTTGTGCAACGAATGGGGTCCACCTCTCTATCCACTCGTCGGCTCCACGAACGCGCATTACAGCCCACCCCTACGGTTGCGAAATGGCAGCCGATTCATATCGGAATCATTCTTCATGCCACCCTACTTGAAGGTGCGTACAATCCCATCTTCCTCCGTGTCGACCAGTGCGCATCCAAGTAGCAATTCACATCTGAATCAAATGGACGAAATCTGTATCCAAGCCGGGATCGGAAAGGCAATTGATGCTCTGATTGCCGAACGTCTCGCCCTATTGTGCGGAGCAGGCCTTTCTATGGCAGAGCCAAGCTCCCTCCCCAGTGCCGCCAAATTGGCAGCAAGCGCAAAGCAGAAATATGACGCCTATTTCGGATCTGAACGCGAGCCGTTGCCAGCATCGATTGAGGACCAAGCACAATTCTTCTTCGAACGAGGTGAACTACACACGGTCTACCTTAGAACCTACGTAGATTCTAACGCTTTTTCCTCAAAGCCCAATCTGGGCCATTACGCAATTGCCGACCTTCTTCTCGTTCGCGGAATCACAACAGCGGTGTCCACAAATGTCGATATGTTGATTGAGAATTCTGGCAGCTTGCTGAACGGAAGAATTGCTGCTGGAGTCACTAGAGACGAGGTGGCGCAAGCGCCTTCTGAAAAATCGCCTCTGCTAAAACTCCATGGATGTTGGAGTCAACCACAGGGTACCATTTGGGCCACTAACCAAACATGCAAAGAGCCCATTAAGAGTAGACTTGACGAATGTAGTCAATGGTTGCAGGTGCGATTGTTGGACCGTGATCTCTTGATTGTCGGCTATTCAACTGATTGGAACTATCTAAATCAGGTTCTCGAGTCCGCTATCGGAACGGTTAGTCCAACTAGAGTAATTGTCGTCGATCCATGCGAGAGTGAGGAGTTCGCCGAAAAGGCACCGATGCTATACGAGCTCGGACAGCGGGCATCTGATGAGTTTTGTCACGTTCGCTGCTCAGGCCATGAGTTCCTCAATCGCCTTCGGGTGGATTTCTCGCGAATATTCGTTCGAAGCGCGCTTAATGCTGGTCGCAGCGCTTACTGCGACGTCGTTGGTGAAGCGCCCGAAGATCATTGGTTCGAACCATTATCGGACGATCCCGAAGTACTATGGCAAACTCGACGAGACTTGGAAGGTTGCCAACCGAATCAACCTTCAACGATGCGGAATGCTCCGGACGAGCCACTGCTCGGATTGACCGTTCTTCAACTGAGGGCACGTGGAGCAACCCCCATGGGCAGCTTCTGGCGCATCAATGATCGCACGGTTCGAATAGTCCGTGCGCCAAACCGTTTATTGCACGATGTCGAAGCGATCTACTCTCGTGAATCACCTCCAGCCATCGCACCGGATGTCGTTATTGCCGTTGGGGCGGAGGCAGTGTCCTTGCCCAGAAGCGTGGCGAGAGTTTCACAGTCTGACTCCATTGTCCGCGGGTCCTCTCCCATGTGGTTATCCCGCGAAGCTGCAGTGGAGGAATTTGCTCTATGAACGGGACTGAAGGAGCTGTTCGCCAACAGCTAATCAACGGAGGCTATAGCATCGGCGACTTAAACGCTCGCGACTGCCATGTAGTCATCTTCGAAAACGCTACTGTCCTCGGGTTTGTATTTTTCTACTCCGATTCCGCGGTCTTGTTGGAGAACTGGCGGTCCGATAGCGAGCGAGTATTGCGGGAGGCGCAGTTCAGTCTACGTCAGGCCGGCGAAAAGGCCTGGAACACATACACGGTGTTTTTGGCCGACAACCGTACAAATCCCGATGACGGGTTCAAGCTTCAGGCGATAGAAGAGAATCTCGTCGGCACTAGAAAGATAGCGAGAACTGGAGTGAATAGTATTGAGGAATTGCGACTCGCGCTCTTGCCTTTGTCAGGGATTCAAAACGCTCCTAGACTTGAACCCATTGATATGGCACGCGAAATTCGCTTACGCACGTCCGAACTTCCGGAAGATCTAGTCGACGGGTTCATTGGAGATGCACCCAATTCGGTAATGACACAATTGCTGGAGTCGGGAAGGTGATTCTGTCACACATAGCACTGTCCGGCTTTAGGGGATTCAAGCGTCCTGTACGCATAGAATTCTCGCCAACATACACCGTGATTGATGGTCGAAACGGGTCGGGTAAGAGTACCATTTGCGACGCTGTGGAATTTGCACTGACTGGGACGATTTCAAAGTATCTTGACGCATCGTCGGCCCGAGAGTCAGTCACGGATTACATTTGGTGGTGTGGTGATAGCGACGACAAAGTGGATCGCTACGTGGAAGTTGGCTTCCAAAATGGTTCTGCAGCGCACTGCATAAAAAGAACTCCTTACGGTTCATCCGACATAGACATTTCCGCCATAGTGGGAAATTTGGTCGATGTAGAGGCAGCCCCGCCTGGGGCGCTACAACAAGTTTGCAATGCAACAATAATTCGAGATGAACACATTGCCCGCCTTAGCCTCGACTTGAAGGACGTTGACCGATACTTGCTATTGCGAGAAGCAATAGGCGCATCGGATGCAGAAGATTGGATTAGGAGAAGTTCTGCACTTGTGTCAATGACTTCAGAGAGGTTGAAGTCAACGACGCAGGACTTGGAGACAGCAAAAACCGGAATGAAGAATAGCGTCTCGGAGCTGGACAGAGTTCGCACACAACTGTCCAACACGCCAGCTTTCGAAAATGCGGTCTCGGCTCTACAAAATCTATTGAATTCGACCGCGCCAGTAGAGGAGATCGGCAATGTAGGTAGAAAGAGGTTGGCTGACATTGATTCTCTTCTTGATGTACTTAAGAAGCTCTTGAACGACTGGCCCGAGATTGAGCGTATTCGACAGGAACTTCCAGCACTTCATCCGAATATCGATGCATTGCGGTCCGCGCTCACCGAGATCGAGGCCGAGTTGGCGAGTCATGTTAAGGCGTTGCGCAGCCATACGTCGTCGTCGGATATTTCGCGCCAAGCACGTCAGATACAACAGCTTGTCATGTTGGGGAGGGATGTTGGCCTGCATGAAGAACACTGTCCCCTTTGCAACAGCGCGATTGATTTTGGCCAATACGAGCGTGG
The DNA here is from genome assembly GCA_965261845.1 of Candidatus Foliamicus sp. Lineage (GTDB taxonomy): Bacteria > Pseudomonadota > Gammaproteobacteria > Steroidobacterales > Foliamicaceae > Foliamicus. The sequence continues at coordinate 639,655 of OZ253475.1, forward strand.
GCTTGAGATCGCGCTAAACCTAGCCAAAGATCTCGACGAAAAGGCAGTAGATCAAGTAATTAGGGAACGCGCGCGGGATCAGGCCATGGATAAGGTAACGAAGGCCAAGGAAGAGCTCGAAGCTGCGGTGAGCAAGCACGAGGTCGCACTGGCGCGAATTGGGGAGTACGATGGCCGTCTTGAGACGGTCGGTCTATTGGGTTCGAGCTCGGGCAAGATCTCCAACAGGCTTTCTACCCTACAGGTTGAGCGGGAGGCAATTTCGTCAAACGTAAGCATCCTCGACACAATGTCCCTTAATCAGTTGCTTGCATCCACACAAGAGAAGGTCGGAGGTTCGAGGCTTCGAGTGGAGGATGCCGAAAGGAGGCAGGGTAAGGCTCGCCTTGCTGAGCAACAGGCCAAGGCAATCCACAATGCGGTACGGCGAGCAGCCGGGGAGACTCTTAGTGCAAGGCTGGATCGTGTCCTTCCCTTGATGTCTGAACTTTACAGGAGATTGAGACCTCATCCCGTTTGGCAGGACATTGAATATAAAATTCGCGGGGATGTAAGGCGTTTTTTGAAGCTACAGGTTGGCGATAACATAAATCCCCAATTTGTCTTCTCAAGCGGCCAACGCCGTGCAACGGGCTTGGCATTCCTTCTATCCGTTAATTTGTCCATCGCTTGGAGTCGGTGGAAGACTTTGATGTTGGACGATCCGGTTCAGCATGTGGACGATTTTCGAGCGATTCATCTTGCTGAGGTTCTAGCACATCTCAGAGATACAGGACGTCAGATTGTGTGTGCAGTTGAGGATAGTGCGCTTGCCGACCTAATGTGCCGACGGTTGGCTGGCTCCGAGATGAGCACCGGAAAGAGAATTACACTTGGCAATGCGGCAGAGGGTGAACTGGCAGTCTTGGATGACAGGAAAGTGGCGCCGCTAATCAGTCGCTCGCTGGTGCGACCGCCACAATCGCTAACCGGGTAATGCTTCAGATGCGCTGGACGCGTCGGCGTCGCAGTATAGAACGGTGCCGTGCCATGGTACGTGTAGTCTGGTGGGGTCGAAGCTTCGCGAACTCGTTGGTGCTTCGGTGACTAATCCCCGAAAGTGGGAGTACGTGCGCAGCAGACCAAGTGGCAGCACAGCCAGTCAGGAGTCTCCGCGTGCTTCCCGTAGAAGTCTCGACGACCTTCATGCTGCGTATTCCACGCGATAGTTACCACTGATTCCACGCGAAAGTTACCACCCATTCCAGCGGAAAGTTACCGCTGATTCCAGGGGATAGTTACCGCCCGGAGCGTCACGACGCGGATGACGGACTGAGTACTCTGCCGCCTTTCCAATACGAGATTCGGCCTCACCGGTCTCTCGATGAGCTCTCGCCCCTGGAATGTAAGGCCCGATGGGCCGAACGAAGGTCAGAAATTCGCTAACGAACTGGTACGGAAAAATGGGGCCCTTCAAAAGTGACGGTCTACCCAAAAACTGTGTCACGGAGGATGTGATTTCTGACATCCTCCGTGACCCAGTTTTTGGGTAGACCGTCAAGAAAATGGGGGCCTCTCAGAATCTAAGCGCGCGGTCACATTCCGACCGCGCTTGCTGTGCCTTCCGGCCAAGAAATATACTGTTCGATCGGTACTCAGAACCGATACTGCTTAGGCGAACACAAATGACGCACAAGGTCTTTCGCGATATTGAGTTCTTCCAGTCGCGAAAAAACCTCTGGCAGTATTGCTGGCACTTTTTCTTTTGCAGCGTACCCAAACAGATTCAGATCCAACATTGGGGGAGGCCCTTGTTCCAGTGATTGTCCTTGCCGCACAACAATGCCTCCAACAAAGCGATTAACTATAAGGTAGTCAAAATATATGCGAGCGGCGCGCAACCTATGATAAAGCTTGGCCGCTGCTTGCTGGCTAACTGCAAAAACCCTGTACTCTTCGCCAACTGCTTGCAATCGGCTTATGTCCCGTGTAACGGTCGTCAACTGGGCGGGAAGAAAAACCCCTCTTTTTTCTCGCATTGCCAACGCTACGAGTGTAGCCATGCGATGTGATCCGTCATTGTTTCGCCATCCGATTCGTGGGTCCCAGTCAGTAGCATAGAGATTAAGTGGCAGGAATCTCTCGAGCAGGGTCTTACAAGCTCTGATCTTATCTGCGGTGCTCGATTCGTCCTGCAAGAAATCTCTTTTTTTCAGGTTCCAAGCTCCGAATTCTTCGACTGTTCTGAAATGCCATAGACGAGCCGTTGATTGCGCTATTGTCTCGATCCTTCGTACGTCAATCTTTGTTATGCATGCTTCTGACGGCACAATGGCGCGGGAGATTTTGGTTAGGGCATTGGCTAGATCAATTCCCCGTCCGTATTTATAGAAATAGCTCGGTTTGACTGCACAAGCCAAATCGAACCAATTGGCACGTGTCCAGCCATCCGCAGATTGACTGCTTTCCTCAACAGCCACGGGGGACGCAAACTTTACGTCCCTCTCAATACGCGACAATAGGATTCGTCGCTTTAGTCTGCGATACACACTTAGCATCTTTTGCGTTTCTCGAGTGCTAGCTCAGCCCGTTCATTTGTTCTATTCATGGTGTGACTTAACTGCATGTTGGGATACTTCAACCCACTTTTGTCGTTGTCATCCAAATACCACGTCAAACAAACCATGCGCGCACCCAACGGTTGGAGGCTGTTCAGCACCGTGAGCCGAGTAAGAGGTTCCTATCGTTTGTCCTGTGCTCTCGTTCTCTCGTTCTCTTTCAAGTCTGCGGTGTTCGCCGCACTGGATGGTGACATCAGTCGCGCGGATTTCCGGAAACTACCGCGGTATTCCAACTAATCCGCTGAAGGAGACAGATCGTCAGCCAATACCTTTCGAAAAGTTAGTGACACCCGTCGCTTTCTGCTGAAGCGCCTTCCGGTCTCCGTCGGCTCGGTCTTCCGTTTCGGGATTTCATGTGTCCACTTGTATCGCGACTCGCCGGTGATGATCGCAACGCTTCGACGCGCAAGGGGCTTCTCAACCTTGACACGGGCATCACGCCGTCGAAACACCATTCCCCAGGTTTCAAGCAAACTGATCATTGCCACATGTTCAGCAAAAATATGTGGCTGATCGATGTGGCGGGAAATTCCTTGATTACCTAGGTATTCGTTGACAATTACCTGATCAGGCAATACAGCCATCAATTTTTCCTCTACTAGCCGCTGTGCCAGCTGGTCGGCCCACGCTGGTAAACGGCCGAGATACATCGTTTTGTCGATTCGGCGTTGCTTGTAATCGTAGCGCCAGCCGTAGTGCTGCACGCGGCGGCGAAGCGCGTCGCTCCATTCTTCCTGGTCAATGCAAGTCAGCAACTCGGTCTCTTCGTGCTCTGTTATGAAATCGGTTTTGTATATGAAACCGGGGAGTTCCTGTGCGAATTCTCGAGCAGCATTCGGTGGCGGGTCCCTAACCGGGCCGGCTTCAATTGCTATGTGGTTCCGAAATTCTTCATGGTCGAGCCGTTCCACAATTTCCATGTTGCGCAGTAGCTCAAGTGATACTTCTCCTTTAACGGCTACAAACTGACCTTGGATAGATAATTCTCCCTCGCCGATGATTGGCATACGTCCTTCTGGCAGAACTAGCCGGCGCTTAAAGCACGCCCAGCCCAAATTCCTGGCCAGAACCTCAGCGTCAATTCGTGTGGCGCTATCGTTCAAATCAGCGTTGTACCACCTCGCACGCGTATTCCATGGCTTTTGAAGAACCGTTTCGCCACCCCATGTAAGTGAGAACCCTCGCTCCTCTCGCCGATGTTCAAGTGCGGACTGCTGAGATGTTGTCAATGCTCTTGATTGGTCGCCTTGCCATGAAACTGCCAAAGCCCGGTTCAAGAAAAATTCCTGTAGCTTAGGGGCGCCCCGAAAATGATTATCGAGCGCTCGGTATCCGTATCGCCAACCGCACAGGATGGCGGCAGCCCACCATACCGACGGTGATAGACCCGGCAGATCCTTGCTCCATGTCTTGAAATTCGTGGGCTCGGGCCGTAACAACGCGAGTCGAATGGCGAGACCAGCTGCGTTTTCTCGCCAACCATCACAGGTGATTTTTTCTTCCGCCGAAAGAATTCGGCGGGTGTGGCGCAGCCACGGCTCTGCGGATTGCTTTGCTCCCAGAGAGCAGGCTTCCTGCGCAATCTGTTTAGCAAGTTCCAAGGGTGATTTTTGTTCGGCTACTGGCCAATTCATGCTGGATAACGCCGCGCGCCATAACGCCTCCTGGTCGTTTCCGGCAGGGTCTTTTTTGTCGCCCAACCACGGAATTCGTAGCCATTGAGCGTTTAGCCTGTTTATATTTCGCGAAACACCTTCGCAATCCTGGGCAAACGCCTGGCAAAGGATTTCAATCCATGGGTCAATACGCGGGACGGCCCATACCGCCATCGCCATGGCGCCTTGGACAGCATTAAGGTTCTCTGGCAACTCCAACAGTGAAGCGTCTGAGTCCTTTGGCATATCAGGCGGCTGTAGGCATTCTTCGAAGTTGCTCACAACGACACCCGAAGCAGGCAAAGAAACATTGGCGAATTGGCCAGCCATTGCCAGGATTCGCGCTCTTTGTTCGGAGGATGGGACTTCTATCTTCGAGACTGCATGCAAGGGAATTGGCGCGAGCCATTGAATGGCCGTCTTCTCAATATCTTTCCAGGCACCTGGAAGCAATCGCAGCTTATCCACATCGAATGTCAGCCGAACTGGAATGGCGTTGCTTGTAATAGAGACATCCGCTTCCGCAATGAAACTCCGCCACCCCAAGAGAAAACCACCCGAGTCCTGCGGAAGCATCCAGCCTTCTTGGCTGGCGTCAAAGAGTCTTCGATGATCTGTCTCGAGACCCAGCCAATCTACCGGCATATTCCGGTTGTTTCGATCGGTCAGTGTTCGGGTCGAAGGCTCGAGGTTGCTGGCGTACTTCGCGGCAGGCTCCCGAAGATCCTGCTTATCTTTCGGATCGCCAAGGGACAATTGTCCCTGTGTGTTCATGGCCGCTCCAGTTTGTCGGCTCCCGGCAGTTCGCGAAGAATCGCGGGAGGCACAACACCGCCTGGATGCATCAGAATGAGATTATCCCTTGCTCGGGCGCAAAGCATATACATTACACGCTTTTGTGCGTCGGTGGCGCATGGCAAAAGCTGGTCCATCTCCACCACGAAGACTGTGTCAAATTCCTGTCCCTTGATTGATTGAATATTCAGTATGGTAATCCCCGGATCAAGGAGTTGTATAGCATCCTCACCTTGGTCCTGACTCGTGTAGATATCAACCCGATGGCCTTCAAGACGTTTGCGCAAGGCACGATACATGGCGGCGCCGGTGCTGTTTCGTGCAACAGCCACGCCAACGGTTCCGCCTCTCGTCAAGTACCAGTTGGCTGCTCTCTTTGCCGCATCTTTCATTGCGCGATATGTCACAAGTACGGGCAATTCGCCGGACGGAGAGCGAACCATCTCTGGAATGGGAGACGCGCCCGAATAAAAATGCTCGGCGACCGCGGCAATTTCCGGCGTGTTGCGGTGATTGCTGGCTAGCAATACCGGATCGTCAAGACTGGCTGCTGTCTTGATTTCAAGAAGCGTGGACCGCTTCTCTGTCAACGCCTGATCTTCGTCGGCAAACACCGTGATGGTGGTAGCTACGAACTCGGGAAGGTACCGAAAGAAGCATGGTGGAAGATCCTGACCCTCATCTACGATGACATGAATCGGGTCCGGCTTGACGCCACGGCTCTGCAGCGTCTCAAATATCGCCTTCCAATCGTACTCATACGGGACAATACTCGGCGCTTTGGCTTTCGCCTCCTTCCAATAGTGCTCGCCCACGAACCTGTGCATCGTCGTTACCCGGAATTGGGCGTCGGTCAAAAGAGCGATAAGACGCCGGAGCATCCGGTTGTAGGTGACAAGTACTACATCGATGTCAGCGGACGCCAGCATCTCGGCCCGGCGAACAGCTAGCACTGTTTTTCCGGATCCGGGAGGTCCCGCCGCGAATAGTGATTGGTCAAACGGAGCTTCGTAGACATCGAGTTGCTTCTCGTCACGCGCGATTTCATCGTAGGTTGGTAAGCGCATGCCATCATCCTTACAGGCGCAGAGTCCCGCGCGGAGGGCGGCGAAAGAGCGCGTACCGTAATGGTCGCGGCTTTAGGGTGCCCGAACGCTCTACCAAAATCTCTCCTGATCCTTCAGCGTGCACCTTAAATCCGGCCCCTTCCAGTTTCGACTTAAAGGATGGATACTGCATATTTGCTTGGTCGTGCACAGAGTTGGTGTATAGCAGCGTCACCGCTCCCTGGCCGAGCCGGTCAAATAACTGGTTGAGGGCGGAGAACATCTTCCCAACATCCAGAGTAGGGCTGGCGAACAGATATGACACGATCACTATGATTTCCCGCCATCCCCGTCTAGACCACTTCACGCAATCAATATCTGAAGTCCACTGTCTTGTCACACTTACCGGCATCAGATCCGACCTCGCCAGCCGCTCGCCAAACCGTCGCATAGATTCCGCACGATCAATACCTATGTAGTCGAAGCGCGTGTTTTCCCCTAACGTCGCTGCCAAGGCAAGGCCGCCGGTGAACGGACCACATCCTATGTCCACAACGATGGGATTCGACGGTCCTGAATTGCCGAAGTGTTGCCTAAAAGCTGCAATGAGCTCCTCAAGGTGTCCAAGTTGGTTCATATAGGCGTAAAGGAGAACGCGGTCATCAGAGGACAAGGGGTCAAATGAAGCATCAAAGTCCGCTTGCCCTCCCTCAATGAAGTGTTGCGCGTCGTTGAACGGAACGCCTAATAGCAGGTCGGATTGCGATCGAGGATCGTTGGCAACACGGTCCGTTACTTCCGTTTTGCGCAGTTCTTTGAGCCATTCCCAATCCGACAATCTAATGACGTTAAGTGACATGTACTGAACTTGTCCTGAATTCTAGAAAGTGTCGTTCCGCACGAATTCATGGCGACCAAGGCAAGATGGGCGGCCAGGAAATGCAAGGAGACCGGCGCAGACCATGATCTGGGGTCTACCGATTCGATCTGCGATACCGACTACTGGTCAATATAAATCAACAAAAGGATGTATCGCAATCATCCAATCAGGTAATCTTCGATCACATTCATCCAATGTGCATTCAAACGTGGCGAATCGCGGGCATTTTGCTTCTTGACATACCCAACGCCACCGTTGCCTGTAAGCTTGCGCCCCAGGTTTCCTTTCCCGAAATCAAAACCACCGCGTGAGCTCCAACGGCACCGACATCCTGATGCGCCTTGCCGCCTTTGAGCGCGTCAGGCTCCTGAGCAAAATGCATGATCACCTCACGCAAAAGGAGTTGCGCTCCGGGTTTACCTTCGACGGTCAGCGCGTCCCCCTCGTGAACCCGCAGCGCGGGATCTTCAAGCCGAGGAGCATGCGTTACCTGCTTTCGATCAGGACGGTGTTTCCTCGCCCGGGCGGACGGGTCTGGTACGACGATCAGCGGGAAGTGCACCGCCAGATATTCGAAGGCGACGACGCGATCGACTATGCGTTTATGGGGAATGACCCGAACGCCGCCGACAACCAATGGCTTCGTGCGGCATACGAAAACCGGATCCCGGTGATCTATTTCCTTGGCATCGCGCCCGGTCGTTAACCAGGCCATTGTGCCGGTGTATGTGGCGGGCTGGGATGCAAAGGCGCTCAAAGCCCGGATCGTGTTCGGCGCTCCGGATCAGCAAGAACTTGTTGCTCCCCAGGACGTCCAGGAGCGCCGTTATGCGCTTCGCACTGTCAAGCAACGGATTCACCAGGCGTCGTTCCGCGAGGCGGTGATCAATGCCTATCGGGGCCGATGTTCGCTTTCCGGACTGCCGGAGAAACGGCTGCTCGATGCAGCACACATCATTCCTGACGCCAACGAGCAGTTGGGACAGCCCGTTGTGCCCAATGGATTACCGCTGTCGAAGATCCATCACGCAGCCTTCGACGCCTACCTGATCGGCATCGATCCCGACTATCGCGTGCACGTTTCGGACCGCCTTCTAGGGCAGCACGACGGCAAGATGCTTGAAGCGCTCAAATTGCTGGACGGAGGGAAGATTCACATGCCGCGCCGGCCCGCAGACTTTCCAGATCGGGAGCGTTTGGCGCAGCGGTATGAGTTGTTTAAGAATGCTGCGTAGTGGCGCATAGCCAAGAAATGGAAACCTCTCAAGCCGGACGTGGGCATACTACGGTTGCGGAAGGGGATATTTGGGGCCATCGGGATCAGGAGTAGGACCAATATTCGTGCCAAGGTAAGCCTGTGTGATCTCATCCTCTGAAGCAGCGAGTGGTGGGAGGTTAGACAGATTTAGCAGAGCCAACTCTTCCAGCAAGTGTTGCTTGGCTTCCGCTAGAATTGCGCACTCGTGATACGTTCCAGACGCATCAATAAAAAATACGCTGAGGCGCTCAGTTGGATTTGGATAAACGCTCGTGACCTCCGCCTCTAAGCAATTGAGGGCGTCGGTTAGGTCAGCAAATTTGCCGACAAAGGTATTGCCGCAAAATACTGCGTATCCAAGCTCAATGTAATTTCCTTGATCGTCTTTCTTGACTAGGGCGACCAAGCTAACGCAGCCTACCTTGATCTTTACTACGGGGTATAGCCATTGCATTCTAATTTCTCCGTTTTCTTCCGCTTCATGAGTGCTAACAGGGAAAGCTGGTACAGTCTGATGCCGATAGAGTGCGAGCAATAAATTGTTGACGCTTATTCAAATTGAAACGACGTCAGGCCGCCATGTCACCGGGTAGAAGGCTTAATAATTTCCCCTTGATTGTCCATCACGCCAATGGTCGAGTCGCGGTACCTCTCCATCGCCTGCTCCACCGCATTCTTGTTTGTTCCTGCGACATACACTGGATGGCGATAGCCTCTGAGCTGCCTTCCTGCATCTGCAACAGTTTCAGGTGTTTCGACCTCGATTGTGATGCCTACTGCCTTGATGTCGGCACCCGGCCCTTGGTTGTACTCCGCACCGAACCGTCCGGCTAGTCGATTCGCGGTCGTTCTATGTGATCTGCTCTCCGGCATTTGCGCTCTCCCAGCGATTAGATGTGAATGAAATAAAAGGGAAAGGAGTTCCCCTGCCCGAGACGATTTATGGGGGCTGGAATCAGTTTTTTCAACGTACAGGAATGCGGTGCTCTTTGACGTCGCTTAGATTTTGTACTGGTCGCTTGGGGCAGTTGGTGGCTGCTCGATCTTCTCGAACGAGGATGACGCAAAAGGGTCCGGGGAGTTAATCGCCCCCAAATGAGGCCCTTAGCCAAGCGACCGCCTTCATTGTTCTTCAGTCCCCTAGAATTATGGGGTTGTGGTTATGTACTGGCTTGACAATTTGACGGATGCGGCCTTCGCTGCCGATGTCCCGATAGTTGGTGATCAAGAGCCTACACGAGAATTCTCTTACTTCAAATCACAATTTCTGTAGGAGTTCTGCTCATGACCCTAACCATACTCATTGACGCCGTGCGGAGTTTTCGGCACCAAAATCTAGTTCATAGCTGGCAGGATTCCGCTATTGATGCAGTTGAGACTCAGCCACTGGGGCAGTCATTCCCCATGAGTCTGCTGCAAACAATTTGGTTGTCAACTGTAGCCGGTCTTGCCCTCGTCTTACTTTCTGGGTGCACAGCGCAGGCAAAAATGCAATTGGAACAGATCATCCTCGCCAGGAAATCTGACAGCCTTCAGGGTTGGGAAAATGTCACGGTGGACGGCAAGCCTATCCTGAAGACCTTGGGACTACGAACCGCTATTGTTTTTCGTAATTTCGAAACCGTTGCGGTAAGAATCGATGATTCGGGCATCTCCGGGGAGGGTACAACCGGAGCGAATGCGTCAACCGGTTCGGCCGCGCCTATATCGACAGATGGCTATTTCTTGACCGCAGCCCATTGCGTGGAAGAGGCCGATACGCTTCACGTCTCCGCGATTGTTGTGCAGGAAGATGGTTACCGAAGAATTGAGACAGCTCCAGCGCGTGTTGTCTGGAAGTCAGAGGATGACTCTAGTGCTTTATGGAATAAGAAAGACCCCAGAATTCCGCTGGATTTTGCGATTGTTCATGCGGACATAAGCCCAATAGTACCGTTTGAATTAGCAGGCGAACTCCCGCGATTGAATGAACCTGTCATAAGCGCCGGGTGGGCGTTCGGGCACTTTGATAGTTTTCCTCATGGAGCGATCCTGGCAGCAGGCAAGGTCTTGTCTTTCAAGAGCCGAGAGGCTTTAGGATCTTCGCCAGCGCGGTCGGACATTTTTCACGATATCCCACTCGTTTCGGGCGAAAGCGGGGCTCCGGTTCTTGATCGCGAGGGCAACCTTATGGGCATACACAATTCATTGGGAATCGCCGTGTCCATCTTGCGAGGTGTAGCAATGAGTCTCGGCCATGGACCGAGCGATTCCGAAGATTTCGAGTACGTGGCCGCAGCGCAAATGGTAGACCTAAACTGGCTGAAGGATGTGATTGCACGTGACCGTCGAAGCAATATTGAATAACTACTAGTGTGCTGTCCCACAAATAACTTTACTTAATCGTTCCACTTTGGCGAGGATGGAATCGGCGGTGGAGGTCCAGACGAACGGGCGGTTCGTGGAGTTGTAATCGTTGACGAAGCGGTCAATCTTGCGGGTGAGTTGTTTGACCGAGGAAAAAGTGCCGAGGCGGATGGCTTGCTGGGTAATGATGCCGAACCAGCGCTCGACCTGATTGAGCCAGGACGCATAGGTCGGCGTGTAATGAATGTGGTATCGGGGCCGCCTCGCCAGCCAGGCTTTCACCTTGGCGTGTTTGTGGGTGGCGTAGTTGTCCACCACCAGATGCACGTCCAAGGTATCGGGGACGTTTTGGTCGATGTGGCGTAGGAACGCCAGAAACTCCTGATGCCGGTGGCGTCGCTTGCACTGGGCCAGCACTTGGCCGCTGGCGACATCCAGGGCGGCGAACAAGGTGGTGGTTCCATGCCGGACGTAGTCGTGGGTGACGCCTTCGACATAGCCCAGTCCCATCGGCAGCATCGGCTGGGTGCGCTCCAGCGCCTGGATCTGGCTTTTTTCGTCGACGCACAGCACCACGGCGTGATCCGGCGGATTCAGATACAAACCCACGATGTCGCGCACTTTCTCGATGAAGAACGGGTCGTTGGACAGTTTGAAGGTCCGCTGGCGGTGCGGCTGCACGCCGAACAACTCGAACCAGCGCGCCACGGTGCTTTTGGAGACGCCGCAGTGCTCGGACATGGAACGGACCGTCCAGTGGGTCGCATTGGGCGGGGGCGATTGCAGCGCCGCGTTGATGACCTCGACTACCCGTTCGTCTTCGTGGGTGCGGGGACGTCCCGGGCGCAGTTCGTCGTGCAATCCGGTCAGGCCCTGCTGGAGGTAGCGCCGGCGCCATTTGCCGACGGTGAATTGACTCAGCCGAAGGCGCTTCGCGATGGAGGCGTTCGTCTCGCCTTCGGCGCAGGCCAGAACGATCTGCGCGCGGCGGACGATGCCGTGGGGGAGGGAGCGGGAGTTGGCGAGGGTCAGCAACTGGGCTTTGTCTTCTTCGCCGAGGGCGAGGGGGGCCAGGGTTCGGCCGCGAGGCATGAGCGTACTCCGATCAATGGCGATGCCCCCTATTATATAACTTATTTATGGGACAATACACTAGGGGCGCAATCTCCTAGTAGCGCAATCTTTGACGACCTTGAGTTCAGACAGGTCAGTCGGAAATCCCCGACGAGGGTTCTAAGACAGAACGCGGTTTATCAGCCCTCCGTAGACGGTCAACTTCGATCACTTTCCGCAGCCAGTTTGGGTCAGGCATTTGTGTTATAGCCGCGTATTCGAAGTCGTCGAAATCGCTCGGCGCCCGGCCGAGTTTCATCGCGACCCCTCGCAGGAAGGATAACCAGGGGACAGTAATACCCAAGCCAATGTTGATCCCGATAAGGTTACCCTTACGATCAAGAGTCGGCGCCCCGCTGTCGCCAGAAACAAGCGGAATGTCGTGAATTATGTCCACCCACGCAGGCGAGGAGCCGCGGGGCTCCCGTCTATCGACAGACAGAATGTGGCCCGCTGCCAGGATTGCACCGTCTGGAAAACTATCAAAGTGCTCAAAGGGCCAGCCAGCGCTGATGATCGGTTCATTGATTCGCGGGAGTTCGTCGGCAAGTTTAAGCGGTTTCAATGGCCCCACATCCGCATAGATAACTGCGAAATCCAGCGGAATCTCGGGATCTTCAGGATCCCATTTAAAATCCGAATAATCCTCTGATTTCCAAACAACTCGGGCCGGCATCGTCCGGCCACTTAGGTGACCGTCTTCATGCCAGACGGCCACGGAGAGGTCCAAGGTCTCAGCATCCCTTACGCAGTGGACTGCAGTCAAGAAATAGCCATCTATTGAAATGGGCACAGCTGATCCGGTTAACGCGTTCCCTCCCGGTTTCCCCTCGCCGGAGAATCCCGAATCATCGATCGTCATAGAGACTGAATCAAAATTGCGAAAAACAATGGCGGTTCGTAGCCCAAGAGTCTCGATCATGGGAAAGCCGTCCAGCCTTGCAGTTTCCCAGCCGTTCAGGCTGTCAGCTTTTCTGGCAGCGTTCGTTCGTTCCAACTGCGTTATTACCGCCTGGGAAATGCATCCGGAAAGAAGTACGAGGGCGACACCAACGACAAAGGCGAACCCGATTTTCTGCCGCAATCTCCGCCGGTATCGCCTCCCGCGTGCATGAGTGCCAACAGCTACGATTGGCGGGCGTTGCCCCATACAACAAGCGAGGGAGCGCTGCCTAGCATTCGGCGCGGCGTCTTCAAAGATAGCTTGGTTCACCACCGGATGTGGATGCGCTGCTGGAATTTGAAACGGGATCATACAACTTGCAGCGCCACGGCTCCTTCTCCGCGATTGTCTTGGGGCGGACCATTTCATTGATTGATGAGGAAAGTAATCTGAAGTCGATAGTGCCACTATGCCCCCTAGGAGCCTGCGCCATAGGATGTTTCGGCTGGGCGCCCCGGAGGTTCGCAGGCAATGAAACGTCCGATTGCCTCCTCCGAAGCGCCACGCGGGGTCATAGATCCGCAGGCGGGCGGGGAATGTTGGCGGATGGGCCCGCCGGCAGAGCGGATGGGGGCCGAATTGCCCTTCTTCACGCCGCCGCCAGCCCTTGCATCCGCTTCATGTTCAACGCCAGGCACACCAGGACCCACTCGCCCTGCGCTTGGTTCAAGCCGCGCACGCTGAAGCGGCGGAAACCCAGCGCCTGCTTGATCCAGCCGTTGGGCGCCTCCGACAGCCACTTGCGCTTGGCGTACTGCGCCTGACCTTCGGATGTCGCCAGCTTGTTGGCCATCCGCGCCCGCGCCGGATGCGCCTTGGCGTTGACCTCCACCGCTTTGTTGCCCTCCCGGCCCAAAGCCACGTAGCCGTCCACGCCCCGCTCCTCCAAAGACGCCAGGTCCGACTCGTTGCAATACCCCGCATCCGCCAATACCGTCTCCGGACCCGCCCCGTAATCCGCCTCGACTTCGTCTAAGCGCGGCAGCATCTGCCCCTGATCACTGGCCTTCGCCGAAACCTCCGCCGCCACAATCAACTGGTTCTCCCCCTCCACCGCCAACTGCGCGTTGTAACACTGCTGAAAGCCTTCCGTGCTGGTCTTCATGATCCGGCTCTCCGGATCCGTAAAGTTGCTCTGCACCTTGGCTTCCGGCTCGCCATAGGCGCGCTTATACGGCCGCCCGCCCTTCGGATTGCGATCCTGTCCCGGCTTGCGCCCTCGCGCATCGTCCAAGGCCCGCTGGCGCGCCTCCAAACGCGCCTTCGCCTCAACAATCGCCTTCAGCCGATCCTGCCGCCGCTTCAACTCCTCGGGCAACTCGTCGCCTCGAACGTCCACTCCATACCGCGCGTCCTCCTCCTCGTCCACAGCGCCCGCGCGGCCCACCAACGCCTTAATCTCCGCCTCAAGACGCTTCTCCTCCTTCACCATTCGCCCATAACTCATCGCCTTGCGCTTGGAGGCGTTGCCCGAACCTTCGTCCCGTCAATCGACAAGGTCCCAAGACGCGCTACTGCGAAGCGCTTGACCCCTGTCAAGAAACCCATCGCGCCCGCCAAACGAACCACTTCCACGAACAACCGCTTGAAATCGGCCAAATGACGCCGCCGAAACTCGCAGACCGTCCGGTGAGAAGGAAAATTACCCGCGCCCAATACCCGAAACGCCACGTCCTCTTCCAACTTCTTCGCCAGCCGACGCGACGAAAACACCCCCGTGGCATACCCGTAAATCAGCACCTTGACCATCATCCGAGGCTCATACGGCGACTTGCGCCGGCCATCGCCTTCGTAGCGGTCGTAGAACACCCCCAAATCCAGCCCGTCCACCAAGTCGCTCACATGCTGCGAAAGATGACCTTCCGGCAGCCAATCCTGCAGACTCTCCGGCAACATCAGCAAGCGGACGCCGGGGCGTTCGCCGGCTGATACGGGCGAAACGTCGTCGGCAATGAACTCATAGCCGCTCCTTAGGACCAGCAATTCCAAAAGATAGAGAGCCGTGCGCTTATTGCCGTCGGCAAAGCCATGATTGCATATGACGCCGTGGACAAGCGCCGCTGCCTTCTTGTGGATGAGCCTGTAATAGCCGTGATAGGGGCGGGCAATCGCCGACCGAATCGCATGCTCACTTACGATTCCTGACGTCCCACCGTGCTTGAGGGCTTCCTCATGGCCGCGTAACGCGTCAGCCCAGGTTACGCGGTAATGGCGTTTACCGATTTGCCAGCGCCTTTATTGCTTCTCGGCGCTTTATTGAGGTTTCTTCTATGATGCGCTCGGATGTACGGGACACGCTGTACTTACCGCTATTGGCGGAATTGCTGCTTGAAGAACGCTTACTCAGAGTTGATTCGGCCAAGCGCTTTGATGGCGCACGAAAGGCATTTGTATCTTTTGTCTGTCTTGGCATCGTCTCGCCCTGGAGGATCATGTAGATGATTTGAACCATATCATATCAACGACTATCCGCCGCTAAGTAAGAACAATAAAGCTCTTTCAATATTGGTTATCGGGCGCGACAATCAGGATAGTCTCAAGGATAGGCCACCGAAATTGTTTGGAAAACTCTCGTTTGTTTGATGGGTACCCAATAGTAGGCAAGAGCAACCAATAAAACAGGTAACGAGAGTACTTTGCGTTGTCGTATACTTTTCTATCCATCTAAGGAGCCATCCATGCCAATGCCTATCATTCCTCGCCGCGCCAAGCAAAAGACTGCTGACAAGACAAAGGCGCTCAGGAAGGACAATGCTCTTGAAGTGCATGTCACCAGAAATGGAGGCTTCTACGTGAATCCCGACGATCTTCTGCGCAGTGAACAATTGAAAGAAATCTTGGCAAAGGAAGATATTCCTACTTTTGAAACAGGCAACTTATCACCTAAAGAGGCATGACTCTTAGTGCCTTGCTTATCCCGGTACTGTGCGGCTATTGGGTTCTAACAAGATCAGAAAAAACCAGATACTGGATATTCGGCCAGACAGGCTATCACCTCTTCTTTAATTCCGCCCTTGTTGGTGTTGTCCTCCTATTATTTTCGTGGCCTGTTTCCGTTCTTGTAGCGGGCCTTAAGTTGGGCAGGGAGGACATGTCCTTTTATGACTTTCCAGTTGACCTTCTAACTATTCTCTTTTGTTCGCTGATTGCGGTATTGACTCCGCGGCTCTCCTCAATTGATCCAACCTCCCCGGCGACCCGGACGTAGAGATACCGACATAGCACTGCTTCCAGTATTCAGCGGCTATAGAAAGCCCGACACTCGAGAATTGGTTCTAACTAGCGACTATCGCCCGATCTTGAAGTTTCTTGAGGCTAGAGGGCCCGTAATCGATGATCTTTCGGCTGAAAATCTCTTAATCGCCTTGCGCTATGGAGAAATTGTGTCGGCCCGTCGTTTTAATACCCAGGCTTACAGGTTCTTGAATAGCATGTCTCGAAGCGCAAGAAAAATAATCGTTTAGCCGTCTCGAGCGAATCGTACGGGCAGCTGAATAGATCGGCGGCAAACGGCTCCAGCTTGCGCCGCGCCACTCGGACGTAGAGGATCGGCTTCGATATCTTGGTTGGCTTCCCGCAATCGCTCCAGACGCAGCCTTCGACGCCTACCTGATCGGCATCGATCCCGACTACCGCGTGCACGTTTCAGGCCGAATTCTGGAGCAGCACGACGGCAAGATGCTGGATGCGCTTAAGTTGCTTGATGGAGGGAAGATTCATCTGCCGCGGCGGTCCGAGGACTTTCCGGATCGGGGTCGGTTGGCGCAACGGTATGCGCTATTTCGCAGGGCAGCGTAACTTATGTTTGGTGGAGTGTCTTGGTTGGGTAAGGAGTCCGTTTGGTTAGAATGGGCCAGTATGGATACGCAAGACAAGAATCGGCTGGCAGAGCTGATTGAGCAGCTCCCGGAAGAGGAGATTCAGGCGGCCGTGCGGTATCTGGAATACCTTAAGGACCGCGGCGATCCATATCTCAAGTTCCTGATGAGCGTACCGGAAGAAGACGAAGAACTGACCGACGAGTTCCAGAGGGAGTTGGATAGGGCCTGGAAGGATATTGACGACGGTCAGGTGACTTCTTCCGATCAACTCAAACAGGAATTGGAACTCTGACCAAGAGTATTACGTATACCTCCCGGCATCCCGCGATCTGAAGCAGCTGGATGATGCTACGCGGCGGCGCATTGTTGATGGCATCGAAGTCATGCCTGGACACAAGCAGGAGACGTGAAGCGTCTCATCTGAGATAGCGTGACCACGATCATTTCCTGGAATGTTGCCGGCCGCCTCCAACCGTGGAGGGAACTGCTTGAAACACATGCGGACGTTGCTTTGTTGCAGGAAGTCAAGGCGATTCCATCCAACCTTCCGCCCCGTGTGGCCCTGCCGCCGGACGGACTCTGTGAACCTTGGGAAGCAAAATATTACGATCGATGGCCAACGGTCGTAAAGCTGTCGGACCAGGTCAATATTGAATGGTTCAAGCGTGTGTTGCCGATATCAGAGACGCAA
The DNA here is from genome assembly GCA_965261845.1 of Candidatus Foliamicus sp. GTDB lineage: Bacteria > Pseudomonadota > Gammaproteobacteria > Steroidobacterales > Foliamicaceae > Foliamicus. The sequence goes on from OZ253475.1 coordinate 656,803, forward strand.
GCGGATGAGTTTGCCGTCAGCGGCATCGGCACGATTGCGGCAGCCCGAGTGATTCCGCGCAACGGCGATTCCTTTATCGCGATTTCCATGTATGCGCGATGGATAAGGCCGCACGTATCCACCCGTTCCAGTTGGAAAGTGGGTTACGCGGATGGCTCGGCGCATAGGATCATGTCGGATTTGTCAGCCTTTATTGGGCATGTTGATCCCGGCAGGCACCGTATCCTGGCAGCCGGGGACCTCAACATCATCTACGGGCTCACCGAGGAAAGTTCCCTCGCCCTCCCAACTCGCGACAATACAGTCTTCGACCGAATGGACGCACTCGGAATGGAGTTTCTGGGCCCCCGGCTTCCCGAAGGCAGGCCGGCCAATAATCTGCTCAGGGGTCTGCCAGAGGATTCGAGGAATGTGCCGACTTACTACACGCCGGCGCAGAAATCCGCCAGGAATGCGAACAGGCAACTGGATTACGCCTTTGCTTCGCGAGGTTTTCACAACAGGGTGCGAGTCCGCGCGATGAATGAAATCGAGGAATGGGGTTCAAGCGATCACTGCCGTCTCTTGATCGAAATCGAATAAGAGCCTTAGGGCAACGTCGGCCTGTGTCGGCAACCAGTGCAATGTGTGTGATTGAGCTTTTCGCAGACCGGCTGACGGCAACACCGGTAAGCTTTGCGGCCTGCACACTCGCACCCAAGAAAAAACCACCTCGTGAGCTCCGACGACACCGACATCCTGATGCGCCTCGCCGCCTTCGAGCGCGTCAGGCTCCTGAGCAAAATGCATGATCACCTCACGCAAAAGGAGTTGCGCTCCGGGTTCGTCTTCGACGGTCAGCGCGTTCCCCTCGTGAGTCCGCAGCGCGGGATATTCAAGCCCAGGAGCATGCGTTACCTGCTTTCGATCAGGACGGTGTTTCCTCGCCCGGGCGGACGGGTCTGGTACGACGATCAGCGGCAAGTCCACCGCCAGATCTTCGAAGGCGACGACGCGATCGACTATGCCTTTATGGGGAATAACCCGAACGCCGCCGACAACCAATGGCTTCGGGCGGCATACGAAAACCGGATCCCGGTGATTTAATTTCCTTGGCATCGCGCCCGGTCGTTACCCTGCCATTGTGCCGGTGTATGTGGCGGGTTGGGATGCAAAGGCGCTCAAAGCCCGGATCGTGTTCGGCACTCGGGATCAGCAAGAACTTGTAGCTCCCCAGGACGTCCAGGAGCGCCGTTATGCGCTTCGCACTGTCAAGCAGCGGCTTCACCAGGCGTCGTTCCGCGAGGCGGTGATCAGTGCTTATCAGGGTCGCTGTTCGCTTTCCGGACTGCCGGAGAAACGGCTGCTCGACGCCGCACACATCGTTCCTGACGCTAACGAGCCGCTGGGACAGCCCGTTGTGCCCAATGGCTTACCGCTGTCGAAGATTCATCACGCAGCCTTCGACGCCTACCTGATCGGCATCGATCCCGACTATCGCGTGCACGTCTCGGACCGCCTTCTTGAGCAGCACGACGGCAAGATGCTTGAAGCGCTTAAATTGCTCGACGGAGGGAAGATTCACTTGCCGCGCCGATCTGCGGATTTTCCCGATCGGGATCGGTTGCAGCAACGGTTCGAGCAATTCAAAGTTGCCGAATAGTGCGAAATTCTAAAGTGACGCCAGTGGTTGGTTGAATACTGTCCGTCAGGCGTATCACCCGTGCGCCAATAGATAGTGTTGATACCGGCCAATCATGGTTCGCAACAAGCGGCCTTGGGGGAAGAGTCCGAACGGTCGCACTGTCAAGGTAGCCGCTCAATTGGAATATCCGTCTGAAAGTGTGTTTTATCTCTTAGTTGTACGGACTGGGTTCGGCAAACTTAAGTCTCGCTCAATCGCCGTTCTCGTATTCGATTCCCAGTATTTCTCCGGGTTTGTTTCAAGGTCAGCACGTATCTTTGCTTGTTGACGATTGGACATAGCGCCAGTCAGTTCGCGTAATCGAAGCGCGCGGTCATTGGCGTAGCCGTACAAGTCCTGTGGCAAGTACTGAGTACCGGGGATAGTTCCTCCCTCCGAATCTATCTTAGTACCGACCCAATCGCTGGATTGATCCTCCCATAGCACGCCGAGGAAGAAGAATTGTGGAAACTTTCCATAAACCAAGTGTTTGCCCGGAATCAGCACGACATCCTTGTCAGTGGTTCGCATGATGTAATGGTTAATGTTCGGAGCTATGCCCTCTTCGGCTCGTGCTACTTTCGCACACAGGAAGAGGTGCTGGGAAAAAGGTTCAGCGTCCAATTTCTCACCCCTGAGAAATTCCTTCCAAGCAATGTCAGCCTTTGCGAGCGACTCCAGATTGCGTGCGTCATAGTCTTCGAATTCGTCCATTTCCCGGTGAAGCATCAATATACGCCACGATATAGAAACACAAAATTTCAGTAGCCAATCGCCATAGTCGTGCGCAAATGTGCGGCTATTGACAAAGGGATGGAAGAGCTGGTTGGCGAATCGTTTTTCCCAGTTGCCCAAGATAGTCTCACACGCACCACAGAACCAATTCCGCTTCTCTCCATCTTGGGCACGGCGGTTGACCGTATGGCCGAAGCGGAAGTATCCGGTGGCCGACGTTGTGCGCAACCAACGAAAAACGAATGCCGGCAACACATGGCTCTTCTGCAATTCCCTACGCATACCGCATAGGCGACAATTTTCAATGAAGGTCATTTCTGTTCGTATTTTGCAGCAGATCGTGCGCATTTCCAGCGCCGTGCGACGAGTGATGCTTGTACTTTTGTAACTTCTTGTCTTGTGACATTTCGGAGTTCACAATGCTATTTCGAGCCAACCCTCGACTCAAATGTCGCAAACTGTCCCTCCAGCATCATTTGATGACGCCACTAAATTGGGAGAATTACTTCAACAGTGACACGCCCAAAATGGTTGATCTGCCAGGCTACCGTCACTGACCTGCTACCTGTTTTCTGTCAACCACACGGGCGCGGTATTCTGGAATCATGAGCGAGACATCAGAAGCACGACAAATTCTTCCGCCGGAAGATTTCATTGGAAAGCTAGTCATTTGCGGACAGCGCATTTCCGTCAGCCTTACCGCGAGTGCAGGCCCATCGGGCAAGCTGGAGCTGGATGTAAAACCCATCGTCCCCTCCGACTGTCCTCGCGGCACGCTGGCGCGTCTTCGATCAGTTGGACGGCCCGGCCAACTAATCACCGAGTTTAGTCTGGACTGCGAAACTTCGGACGGTAAGCGCCTCATGAGCGACCAGATTGCCCTCGCCGGATGGCGCCAAAATTCGGAAGGCTTGCATATCACACTTGACATCGGTAAAGCGTCCTTGGCGATGGCAGCGAATGAGGCCCATGACAGCCCGGCGCTCTGTTCCCACTTGCTTGGATTCTCATGCTTCCCCTCAGTGCACGTGGAAACACCAATGGGACCGGTGGTTGTTCGCGGCGCAACGCGGACAACAGCTTCAAATCAGATTTCTGGATGGATTGCCGCCAAAGCACCAGCCAACTCGCACTCCAAGACTTGGCGTCAATCTGCGGAGAATATGCTGAGTTACCTTCGGGCCGTGCTCGCCTTCGCCCGCGGCGCGCCCCTTGCTGCTCCCGTTACCGAATTCTATGAAGGCGATACTGTTGAGGTGACCTTTCAAGAAACCGTCGGAACGCACGCTTCCTATATGCCACCAATATCAAAATTGGATCTCGAACCTATAGTTGCAGCAGCTGCGAAAAATTTAGGGCTTGTGGAAGACTACCGGGAAGCGTTCGATATAGCGATCGGCTGGTTTCTAGTGCCGACAAGCGTTGACGAAGTTCGATTCCTGTCAGGAATGACTGCGATTGATGGTTTGGCATCGAGGTGCCTTGAAAAATCGCAGATTTCCATTCTTGGCAAATCGGCATCAACGAGGTTTGCTCAGCGCGTTCGGGCACTTGTCGATGATCAGAGCAGCTTTGACGATTCTAAGAAGCGTGTGATCAAGCAGAAAATCCCAGAATTGAACCGGCGTCCATTTATGCAGCAGATCGTAGCCTTATTGGAGCGGTGGTGTGTTTCTAGAATATCCATAGAGGATGAATGTCTTTCACGTTTGATTCGCCTGAGAAACGACATCGTTCATCAAGGTGGCGTGCCGGAGAATGAGGAACTTTGGCCCTCAATTCTCGTCGTTCGTGAAATCTTGGTAAGGCTAGTACTATCCATGCTTCAATTCAAGGGAACTTATCAGTGCTATCTCGGAGGACGCCACATGCGTCACTTCCCGGACTGCAAGCCTGTTCAATAAGGAACCTGATCTTCCCCTCATAAGCCGGTCCATTCGAGCTGAGGATTGTCCCTTAAGCAGACCCAAATCGCAGCACATCATCCCTAAGAACCTCCTCAGTAACTTTGCTGATGAAATAGGCTTTCTGCATCTGTCAATGCCGAAGTAAATTTCCCCAGTTGTTGGAGTGCCCCCGTGAAGTTTGACACTTTAGCGGCGGGTTTTTACCAGTAGGCTTGCTGGGCCAGGAGGATCCGACTATGGCCCGTCGTCATCGCAGTTACAGTCTTGAGTTCAAACGCCACGTGGCGCAGCAGTACCTATCCGGTGAGATTCCCCTTGCCCGACTGGCGCGTCAGCATGACATGTGCCGGTCGTTGATTCGGATTTGAGAGGTGGACCCCATTCGTTGAACAACTTGGCAGCAAGAATAAGGTGTAGTCGGGTTGTTGTAGATGGATGCTGCCGATGATACGCGCGAGTTCGGATATCCGCACTCAGCGCTGCTGCGCCGATTTGCTTTGTGCCGCTTAAGCCGAGGAGTGAACAGTCGCGCGGAACCCGTGAGCCGCCGGCCATGCCGAACCCGGTAGCCGCTTGACGCGGCGCAAGCCGTGGCGATAAGGCTGGTCGGGATCATCATGCGGCTTGCCTCAGCAGCGGCTGCATGTAGGCTTCAAGGGGGGTCTGCCCACCTAAGCTCGAATGAGGACGCTCCCGGTTGTAATTGGCGATCCACCGGCCAATCTGAGCGCTGGCGTCGCGCGTCGAGTCAAACGCGTTCAGATACACGCAATCCTGCTTGAGCGAGCGCCACAATCTCTCGATAAACACATTGTCCAGCCACCGGCCTTTGCCGTCCATGGAAATCCGAATGCCCGCGGCCTTCAAAGCTTGCGTCCAATCCCGGCTGGTGAACTGGCTTCCTTGATCGGTATTGAAGATCTCCGGGGCGCTGTGGCGGTCCAGGCTGTCGTGCAAGGCGTCCAGGCAAAAGTCCGCGTCCTGGGTGGTGAACAGTTGCCACGCCAAGACGTGCCGCGAATGCCAGTCCATAACCGCCACCAGATACAAAAACCCCCGCGCCATGGGGATGTAGGTCACATCCGCGCACCAGACCTGATCGGGCCGATCAATGCTCAAATCCCGCAACAGATACGGATACACCGGGTGCGCCGGCGAGCGCCGGGAGGTGTTCGGACCCGGCGCCAGGGATCGCAAACCCATCACGCGCATCAGCCGGCGCACCCGTTTGCGGCCCACGCCATAGCCCATGCGCCGCAAGGCGCGAGCCATCTGCCGCGAGCCATACCAGGGCGCGCTCAAATACTGCTCGTCCATGACCCGCATCAGCCGGAGATTGAAATCCGACTCGCCCCGGGGCGTGTAATACACGCTCCCGCGGCTGACGCCCAACAGAACGCTCTGGCGAGACACGCTCAGCTGCGAGGAGACCCGATCCACCAACTCTCGCCTTCGACCGAGACTCATCGATCGAAGGCCCTGGATAAAAAATCCCGCTCCACCACCAGCTCGCCGACCTTCGCCCGTAGCGTCTTGATCTCCGCGTCCTGATCCACCGGCCTTGAGCGCCCGGAAACAAAGCTCGCCTTGACCCCGTCCACCGCCTGACGCTTCCATTTCGAAATCATGTTCGGGTGAATCCCATAGCGGCTCGATAGCTCCGCTATCGTGCCATCGCCCCGGATCGCCGCCAGCGCCACACGGGCCTTGAAAACCGCCGAATACTGCTTCCTCTTCGTCATGCCGATAGGCTCCTTTCGCCAATCGACTACACCTTATGACATTGTGCAAATTTTGGGGTCCACTTCTCATACAGGAAGTAATTGCCAGCTTATTTGGGCTCCGATCCCATAACCTTGAGAAAGGGATCAAGAACTTGGTCGGTAACGAGTACGCTCGCGCCATGTACGACCATCCGCTGATTAGAGGCTTGCGCAAGCCCGGCAAGCGGCCCTCCTATATCAAGCCCGAGATTCTGACCACCGCACTACTCGAAGTCGTCGCTAAGGACAAGACTGGCAAGAGCGCAAGCGAGTTGACCGCCGAAGAACTACGTCACTCTATTGACGAGATCGATGTTGCCAACCCCGCGAGAGAACTCCTGCTAAGTCTTGTCAACAGGGGTGAGGAAACCGTTGATGGCGTCAAGAAACGCTTGGCTGAGTGGTTCGACGAGGGCATGGACCGAGTCTCCGGTTGGTATAAGCGTCAAGTCAAGTATTTCCTGCTCGGGATTGCATCGATTGTGACGGTTTCCGTAAACGCGGACTCAATACGTATTGCCGAGCAGCTTTGGAAAGATGATGCACTGCGCACGATTATTGTGGCGGAGGCTGAGCAAGCGGTCAGGGATGGAGACTCCATCCAGATCGATGCGCAGAGGCAATTGGACACGTTTCCGATTGGCTATTCTGGTGGCTTCCCAGATATCAGTTTCCAAGTGATCGTCGGCTGGACTTTGACGATCGCGGCTATCAGTCTCGGTGCACCGTTCTGGTTCGATCTCTTAAGCAAGATCTCGCACTTGCGCGCATCAGGAACAAAGGAAGCCAACAGGGCGAAGGAGAAATAAGCCTACTAAGGATCTTGCCTGGCAATCATGAATCGGCCAGGAACTAACTCAATTTCCTGTAGCAGACAGGGAGTTGGCGCCACCAATTCCGCGCACTGATTTTACGCTCGGATCATCGCCTATAGGAAACCGCGAAAAGTACAACCTTATGAATGTGGCGCAATCCCTTCAGAGTGCCTTCGGGAGGTTGACTTCATCGTCTGCATCCCTAAAACTCTGACGGTCGGAGAACGATTTATCCAGCGCAGCCTCCACGTGCGCGTGCGAGTCTAAATGAACAGTCTGTAATCATAGGACGCTGCACCAAATCGTTGAAGAAGGGAGCCGATCTTTGCGATGTCACCGGATGATTCTAAAGTGGCAGGAAGCTTTGTATAAAGATCAAATGTGTTCCAATTCATCTTCGACAGCCCAAGGATCTCGCCGGCAAGCTTCTTGAGGGGTGTTACTCCGGCGTAGCGTTTCACAATAAGAGGCGCTGGGATACGCCGTTTTCCCTGGAAATATTTTTGGCGAGGATTGAGTGCCGTCGTAGCGCCGTGAATCCAGATCAGCGCACGGTGCTCGTCAAGCTTCAGCACAGTACCGCGCCGGACCGGATAGTTGTCCTCGGCAGGCGTTCCATCGCGTTTTCCTACCGAGGCCACGTAGCGTAGCGCGTGGTCAATCTGGATTTCAAGCATTTCGATGTGCGCAACGCCGCTCAGGCCGTCCCGAAGTCCTTGGCGTTCTTCCTTGGTAAAGGGCGTGCGCTTATGCAGAACGACCCGCTCCGGAAGCTTCATATGGGCATCGAAAAAAAGCTGCCTGATCTTTTCGCCAACAAGCCTCGCATCATCGGTGGACATGAATGGATTGCCGCGACGAATGATCGGATTCTCAATCTTGCTGAGTCGATACTGTAGGCCTTCGCCTCGCGCACTGTAGATATGGCTGCATCCGAGAACAATATGGTCGCCGTGCTGGGCATTGGGATCGATGCTAAATCCAAGACCGACAAAGGCAGTATCATCGGCAAGGCTATCCAGCAGCCACGGCGTGCGCATGCTCTTAACATAAAGTGCCAGCGATAGCCACCACCAGACGCGGCACTGTTGACTGCCCGAGAGGGTATCCTGATTTAGGAACTGCGTGGCGATACCGCGTTGGACACAGAATGCCTTCACGAAATTATGGAGGTCAAAGCTATCGGATTCCATGCTGTAGCCTCGAAAGGGTCGCCAGCGGTCTGGAACGTAGATCACTACAACATCGGGCGCATGCGAAGCTTGCAAAGTCTCAATGCACCGACCGACAGAGCGCGCGACATCGAGTGAGCCCTGCACGGGATCGCGCGTAACGGGATCTGGACATGTCATCCAACCGGCTGAATCCGGCTCTGGTACCTGGGCCGGCAAGCCATAGGCCATATGGAATCCCGGGTAATCGAGCAGATAATCCCGCTCCTTAGGGCTGGGCGTGAGAGTCGAGTGTATTGACTGAAGATAGGAATGCAGCGATTGTGCTTCGGCTGCCGGACAGACAACGCCCACGCGGAGCGACGATGAAAGGCCGCGTGAGGTCAGCGGGTAGTCGTATGGTCGATTATTCAAAATTCCTCGTATCGGATGCGTGTCCCTTGCGGGGGAGTTCCCGGACTTGTCCGAAAACAACAGCAACGGCTCGACAAGCTGCACGCCTTTGTGTTTGATGAGTGGCTTCATCTTGTCCGGCAGCCGCAACGCCCGCCCGCCTGAGGGCAAACCGATGCTGGCGAATACTGGTGAGCGACGAACCCGAAACTTGAATTTGGAGCCAGAATTGCAAGGAAACTCAAACACGGCTACCTTCCCTTTGGGAAACAGTGTCTCTCGCCATTCATTGACTGCCTTGTTGAACGGCGCGTTGTGCTGGTAGCCGAGGATCTTGAGCTTGATCGGGTTGGCGATTTCCCATGGCACCTCAGCGCCGGCATGGCCGAAGATCTTTAGGGACGGCATAAGGACGAGATGCTGGACGCCTCTTATGTACCGCAGAAAAATTTTGGCCGCCTCATGAACCGAATAGGTGGTGCCGCCATGGGCGACCCTGCGAAAGGCACGCGACCGCCACAAGGTCTTAGAGCCATCGTTTTCCAAGCCAGCCCTTTCGGCCATTGACCGGACGAGGGCCTGCCTCAGCAGCGAGACAATGGCACCTTCCTCATGGCGGAAGTCTTGGGGACCGATCGGAGTGCGTTCAATGGCGCCCTCTATATTTTCGCCGAAGGCGTCGCGAATATCTTCGATGGTGCCGAGCGCCAATACCTTACGCAAAGGTACCGCTACCAGTGGCCGCGTGCCTGCCGCCTCGCGCAGAGAGGCCCAAACGTGCTCGGTCGGCCAGTTCTTAAGGTCAAATTGGTACACTTCTGCCGGACATTCGATTTGGAAGGCGTTGCTCTTGATTAGCGTGGCGTCGGCAAACTGCGGGACTTGGAACGGCTCACGGTGGAGCCGGTCCTCCGGCGTGAGCGCCGCAACACAGCTCCGAGCTGCTTCTCGCTGTTCACCGTGAAGACAATGCAGTGCAAGCCGCTTCATCAAATCGTCGAACCCAAAAGTTCGTATGTAATAGGCCTGCCGCGCATGATCCCGCGCATGACGCATGAGGCCTGCCAATTGGTCCGTGGGATCCTCATCGCCGAGACCGCACCAGTAAAGCACTCCCGCACCTGGTTTGGAGTATGCCTCGTGCAGGGCATCCATGACGGATCGATCGCGGCCGCTATAGCCAACAACTAGCAGTGGTGTTTTCCGTGTTTGTTCCATTAGTGCCTCACAGAGCGCCACCTCCTGTGTCTTGAGTTCATCAGGTGTGTTCTTCAACGCGTCGTAGCGAAAGTCCCCATGCAAAGAAACGCACAGCAGTTCGCCGTTCCCGGGAGGGCGTATGAGTCGCTGCTGGCTATCAATACCAACTTCAAGGGGCGTGAGACTGAAGGGCGCAGCCGCGCGGGCGGCAAGGCTGTCAAAATTGGTTGACCACACGGAGCGGACGATACTTGCCTCGGCGAGATGGCAGAGAAGCTGGTAGCCGATATACGGACGGGCGTCGCGTACCGTTTCCTGAAAAAAGGCGCGCCGGTCCTCTGGGATCGGAAAGCACTGCTGGATGTAGAACCCGTACTCTTCATGTGCGCCACTTGGTGGAAAGCATCCTTCCGCGTCGAGCCACTGTTGAATCCTGCGGCGGGTGCCGGGAAGGGACAGTTCGGCGAATTGTTCCTCAAGGCCCGGGTTTTTTGTAAGGAAAATACTACGCTTCCATTCCCAGATACACATCTGCGCCGACGGCAGGCCTGAACTGATTGAGGCGCCAGCGCCCACAAAGAGTGATATCGAGGCGTTACTCCTAATTCCGATTGATCTAACAAAGGCATCTAGCGGCAGGACGAGGTTGTCTTCGCTGCTGTGCCGTGAGGGGTGACCGATTGTCTGGCTCATGACGGATTCACTCTTGATACGGGGGAAAGTGCAGGGGGTAATGGTATTTCATGTTCGGCGGTTCCCTGCCTACGGGCCCGGGAAGTCTCGCATACGGCACCCCGTGTTCCACAGGCGAATGAAGCACCTTCGCCTTGGGGAACCCGTGCTTGGCTGACATAGCCCCCGCCGTTTAGGATTAAGTAGAGATCGGACGTATTGCGGCTTGCTCGGAGTAGTGCAATAAGCGTGATGTTATCTGCACCATAATGACTCACGCAAACGGATTCTGTTGCCTCAATGAAACGTCCAGTCCCGGGTTGTTGACAGATTGCCAGCCCGGGAAGCCCACGGACAATGCCTTCATTGAGTCGTTCAATGGATCGTTCAGGGCCGAGTGTCTGAACGCTTCCTGCTTCTTAAGCCTCGCCGATGCGCGGTCTAAATGTGAGGCGTGGCGTGCAGATTACAATGAGGTGCGCTCGCATAGCTTGATCGGCCAGAAAACCCCGGTCGAGTTGGCCCAAAGCTCAGGACAGGCATGCCTGTCCTGAGCTCAAGAAGTGAGGGTCTACCCAAAAACTGGGCCACGTAGGATGTGATTTCTGACAAACTCTAGACGAAGAGGAAGCAGGTCAAATGAGATATAGCGAGACATGGCATCTGGGATGGGAGCAAGGGGAGACGGCCTCCTGTACGGTCAAGGGCGTCAGTATGGACATGAGCTTACGCCTCGAAATCGGCGGGTACCATGCGCTATAGCACAACGATTACATCAGGCTCTCTCAAGGTAGCGGAGACCCGCATCATCGCCGGCTTACTGCTTGAAGGCACGGAAGACTGGCGGGCCGAGATCCTGGAACAGAATGTACTACAGACCCGACGCCCGGAAACCGCGAAAAGGTTATCGCGGCTGCTTCGCGCCCGCCTTGAGCTGATGCGGCCTGAGCTGTGGGAGATGGTCAGGGATGGCTCAACGCCCGTTGCGACCCACGCCTGCCTTGCTGCCGCCGTGAAACACAGTGCGCTGCTTGGGGATTTCCTGGATATCGTAGTTCGGGAACAGTACCGGCTTTTCAGCCCTGCCCTTTCCAAACTGCTTTGGCAGCATTACATTGACGATTGTCGGGACCGCGACCCGGCCATGTCCGCATGGAGTGAATCAACGATTGCTCGCCTGCGCTCGTCGGTTTTCCAGACCCTCACCCAAGCAGGCTATATAGAGAACACGTCAACCTGGAAGCTTCAACCGGTCTATCTTGCCCGGGAGGTGCTAAACCACCTGCGCGAGCAAGACGATAAGTACGTGCTGCGCTGCCTCCAGGTCGGACCATGAGCGACACACTAACCTACCGTCTCAACCAGATCCTGCCAAAGCTTATGTCGGACGATTTCCTGAGCGCTCGAGGCATTGGCAACGAGATCGCCTTCTACATCTTCGACTACCCACCGGAGGATGAACGGCGGGTACGGGAGCACATTGAGTTTCTCCTCGCTCAGTTGCCCAAAAAAAAGCCTGGCTTGCGGGTTATGCACATCAATCTGTTTGATTTCCTCATCGACTACTTGCGGGAGAGGAAGGTCCTGGAGAAGTCATTTCAGCTTCAGCGTGAGGAGGGGAACGACGCCCTGCTGAAAGCGCTCAAGGGGATATTGCATGAAGAGAAAGTTGCGCAGCGTTTCGCCCAGGTCGCCAGTCCCGACGACCACGATCTGGTGATGATATCGGGGGTCGGTAGCGCATACCCGTTGCTTCGCTCTCACACCTTGCTCGGTAATCTGCATGCCCACATGGGTCAAACGCCCTTGGTCATATTCTACCCCGGCAGGTATGACATGCAGACTCTGCGCCTGTTCGGCAAAACCGGCTTGGTCGGTGGTTCCGCCGAGGAACGCAAAAGGCAGATAAACTACTATCGCGCCTTCCGGCTGATTGACTAAAGCGAGAACATTGATGCGTATTCAGGACCTGTTCGAGAGGGATATCTTCCGGCCTATCAATGGCGTGGTGAAAGCTGACCAATTGGACGAGTCTTCGGTATGGCAAGAGTTGGAGGAGTTTGTCGTTACGAAGGAACTCGACCAGCATCTTCGCAAGTTCTTCACCGGCTACTGCGAGGCGATGGACCGGACCGGCGATGCGGAAGTTGCCGGCAAGATAGGCGTTTGGGTTTCCGGGTTTTTCGGCTCAGGCAAGTCCCACTTCATCAAGGTGCTGTCTTACCTGCTCGGGAACCAGGACCATGTCCATGAGGGACAGACCAAGCGCGCCGTCGAGTTCTTCGACTCAAAGGTCAAGGACGCGATGTTGCTCGGAGATATCAAGCGGGCCGTTGCATCCGACACGGATGTCATCCTGTTCAATATCGATAACAAGGCCGATAACCGGGCCGGACGCGATGCCATCTTGGCGGTGTTTCTCAAAGTCTTGAACGAGTTACAGGGTTACAGCGGCGATCATCCCCACATCGCTCACATGGAGCGCTATCTCGACAGCAGAACCAAGCTTGGCGACTTTTACGATGCCTACCGAATGCTGACCGGTAGCCATTGGGCCGACGAGCGCGATGCCTATGAGTTCAATCGCGATGAGGTTGTCAAAGCACTGTCCCACACCCTCGGTCAGAGTGAACAATCCTGCGAGAAATGGATTGATGGGGCCGAGGGCAATTTTGCCCTGACCGTCGACAACCTTTGCAAATGGGTCAAAGACTATCTCGATGGCAAAGGGGGCAACCGGCGAATAATTTTCTTAGTTGACGAGGTTGGGCAGTTCATCGGTACCGACACCCACTTGATGCTTAATCTGCAAACCATCACCGAACAACTCGGTACCATTTGCAAAGGGCGGGCCTGGGTCGTCGTCACGTCGCAAGAGGATATCGATGCTGTTCTCGGCGAGATGTCGGGCGCCCATGCCAATGACTTCTCCAAGATCCAGGGGCGGTTCCGCACGCGCCTATCGCTATCCAGCGCTAATGTCGACGAGGTCATTCAAGAGCGCCTGCTTGCCAAGCAAGAAAATGTTCAGGCCAGCTTGGAATTGGAATACGCCACACAAGGAGACATTCTCAAGAATCAACTGTCCTTCAGGGAGGTCGGCACAACCTTCCCGAAGTTCACGGATGCGGATGACTTTGTGCGGAACTACCCCTTCGCGCCCTACCAGTTCAAGTTGCTTCAGAAGATATTTGAATCGATCCGCAAGGCCGGCGCAACCGGGCTTCATTTGGCCCAAGGGGAGCGCTCCTTGCTCGACGCCTTCCAGCTTGCTGGCCAGTCCGTGGCCCACATGGAAGTTGGCGTTCTGGTCCCACTGTACCGCTTCTATCCTTCTATCGAGAGTTTTCTAGATACCGGGGTCAAACGGACCATCGACCACGCGAAAAACAATCACAGCCTTGAGGACTTCGACACCCAGCTTCTGGAAGTTCTCTTCCTCATCCGGTACGTCGATGAGGTGAAGGGCAACGTCGATAACTTGGCGACCCTTTGCCTCAACCAGATCGACGCCGATAAATTGGCTCTGCGCCGGACCATAGAAGCAAGCCTTCAGCGGTTGGAGCGGGAAACGCTCATCAGTCGTGCCGGCGACACCTATTTCTTCCTGACCAGCGAAGAGCGCGACATCAATCGAGAAATCAAGAACGTCGAAATCGGCAGTACTGAGGAGGCGAAGCTTGTGGGCGAATTGGCGTTTGACGATTTGCTAAAAGGGCAGCGCAAACATCGCTACCTCGTCAACAAGATGGATTTCAGCTTCAATCGTTTGTGCGACTTGCAACCTGTCGGTAATCGCGTTGACGGTGCCTTGGTGGTTTCCATCCTTACCCCTTTGCTAGACGGCTACGACGGCTATCAGGATAGCAAGTGCGTGCTGGAGAGTGGGCAGGACGATGGGCAGGTTCTCATCCGGCTGCGGGAAGATGACCGTCTGGAGACCGAGCTGCGCACTCTTTTGCGAACGGACAAATACATTCGGACCAAGGATGACGGTACTCTGCCGCCCGCTACGAAGCGGATCCACCGAGACTTGGCTGAGGAGAATCGCATTAGACGCGAACGCCTGATCAAACTGCTCGGCGAAATGCTAGCGGATGCCAGCTACTTCGTGGCGGGTCAGCGGTTGGAAGTCTCCAGTAGTACGCCGCAGTCGGCTCTCGATGAGGCGATCAAATACCTCATCGAGAATACATTTCCCAAGATGGGCTATCTCAAGACGCTTTGCGATGAGCGGCTCAAGGAAATCCAAGCGATCTTGCGCAGCGATGGCATTGCGCAGCACGACCTCGGAATGGACCTGCCGGAAAGCAACCCACGGGCCATTGAAGATATCCGCGATTACATTGAACTTTCCACAAAGTCCAGCCGACAGATAGTGCTGTTTGACATGGTCACCGGGCGCTACGCCAATCGGCCGTATGGTTGGCCCGCGTTCGAGGTGGTTCTTCTGTTGTCCAAACTCTATATGACCGGCGAAGTGCAATTCGTCTCGGGCGGCGCTGCAATCCCGAAAAACGAGCTCTATGAGACGCTCACGACTCAGGGTCGTAGATGGCGGCGTATTACAGTAGTGCAGCGGGTCAGGGCGAGACCCGAAGAGGTGAAGCAGGCACGAGGACTCGGCCGCGAAGTGTTCGCGGAAATGGGACCGGACGTCGAACACGCGCTCTTCGAGTTTCTGAAGGAGAAACTGGAAGGCTGGTGTGATCGGCTGAACGAGTACCGAACCCTCGCCGGGACTGGCAGCTATCCAGGCGGAGAGGACATCGCAGGTGGGCTCAGCCTCGTGAATGGGTTACTGAGTTCAGATACCAGCAAGGCGTTCTTGGAAAAGTTTATTGGGCGCAGGGCGGACCTGATCGACTTTTCCGGTGCTTTCCATGACCTCAAGCATTTCTACGAGCACCAGCGTCCCATGTGGGATCGGCTTCGTCAAGCCTCCGCCCGGTTCAAGCTGAACCGGATGGAGCTGGAGAGGGATGATGCCGCAGGCCCGGCACTACTGCGGATGAGCGAGATACTGGCCGCACCGCATCCCTACAAACTTATCATGGAAGCCGAAGGGCTCATCCACACGGTGGGCGATGTGAATGAGGCCATGCTCTCGACGCGTCGCGCCAAGGTGCTCGACTTAATAGGGACGCATTCAAACGCTCTGAGCACGGATATCGTGGCAGGAGGCGGCGATAATGAATTGAAAACCGTGCTCCTCGCGCCATTGGAGGACTTGATCAAGCAGGTCGCAGCTTACGATAGCCTTGCGCACATCAGCCAAGCTGAAATCGAGGCAGTCCGCCTGCGCGATGAGGCCATAACTAAAGCCGAACAATCACTTGCCAATCAGGCAGAAAAAAGCAAGTCCGTAGAGGACAAGCCCGTGCTCAAGCCCCGGCGAGTTGTCTCCCCTATGAAGCTCGTTCAGGCGACTTATCTTGAAACGCAAGCCGATGTGGATGTGTTCCTTGATGATCTCCGCGTGGAACTGGCGGACGCCTTGTCCAAGAACGAACGAATTGAAATTCGTTAGTGAGGCACCGGACACCGATGGACCAGAGCAAGCTAAAATCTTATGCCCGGAAAGCCCGACGAGAGTTCATCGTAGCGGTTACGGACCGGGCGGCGTTTTACGGTTTGACGGCCAGTGGCATTGAGCCGGTTGTGGAACAGGGCGACGTCGCCCTTATCGGGGAAAGACCATTCCCTCTAGACATAGCTGCGAAGCACAAGTCTCTGGCGAAACGAGTCAGGCGAGCGGGCTTCGAGCAAGCCATGGAAGCGATGGCCTATACGTGGTTTAACCGCTTTGCAGCTATTCGTTACATGGAACTGCATGGCTATCTGGACCACGGTTACCGGGTCTTGAGCCATCCCGAAGGCCGGGAACAGCCGGAAATCCTCGACCACGCTGCCGACGTCAATCTCCCGGGCCTCGACCAGGAGAAAGTAGTCGAACTGATGCTTGAAGGCAGCCAGGACGAAGCGCTCTATCAGTTTCTGCTCAAGGCGCAATGCAACGCGCTGCACCAGGCGATGCCGTTTCTCTTCGAGCGCATCGGCGATGCGACCGAACTGCTTCTTCCTCCCAACCTGCTACACACCGACTCACTCATTCGGCGTCTGGTCGGGGGCATTGACGAAAGCGCTTGGGACGAGATTGAGATTATCGGCTGGCTGTACCAGTTCTATATCTCGGAGAAGAAAGAGCAAGTTATCGGCAAGGTGTTGAAATCTGAGGATATTCCCGCAGCGACACAGCTCTTCACGCCCAACTGGATCGTGAAATATCTGGTTCAGAACTCGTTAGGGGCGCAGTGGCTTGCAACCTATCCGTATTCCCCACTCAAAGGGCAGATGGGCTACTACATCGAGGCGGCCGAACAGACCGACGAGGTCAAGGCCCAGCTTGCGGCTATCACGCCCGACACGCTCAACCCCGAGGCGGTGACTCTTATCGATCCCGCCTGTGGTTCCGGGCACATCCTGGTGGAGGCGTACGCCTTGTTCAAGGCCATCTACCTGGAGCGGGGATACCGACAGCGGGATGTGCCAAGGCTCGTCTTGGAGAAAAACCTCTTCGGCCTCGACATCGACGCACGCGCGGCGCAGCTGGCAGGTTTTTCGTTGATGATGAAGGGGCGTGCCGATGATTGGCGGATTTTTGAAAAGGGCGTGAAGCTTAACGTGATGGCCTTCGTGGACAGCGCCGGGATCGATGCCGAGCGACTGGCTCAGGTCGTAAAGCTCTCCGACTACGGGCTTCAGTTGAGCGACCTCTCAGAATTGAGGCAGCTATTTGAGCACGCTACAACCTTCGGCTCGCTGATCGAAGTGCCCGAGAGGCTGGTGGCAAAGCTATCCAGCTTGAAGCAATTGAGCGAAATTACCAGCCAAGACCTGTTTCTGTCGGACGCACTTAAGAGGTTGGGGCGGTTGGTGTGGCAGGCAGAGGTATTGGTGGCGCAATACGATGGGGTGGTGGCGAATCCGCCGTATATGGGTGGCAAGGGGATGAA
The DNA here is from genome assembly GCA_965261845.1 of Candidatus Foliamicus sp. GTDB lineage: Bacteria > Pseudomonadota > Gammaproteobacteria > Steroidobacterales > Foliamicaceae > Foliamicus. Next base: position 674,139 of record OZ253475.1, read on the forward strand.
CACCCGTGTCAAGAAGTTCGCCAAAGACCACTTCGCTGACGCTAAGAGTGACCTTTTCGCGTGTTTCATTGAACGAGGTTACACGCTGGCGAAGTCTGCCGGCCACAACGCCATGGTGACCATGCAGAGTTGGATGTTTCTGTCGTCATTCCAAAAGATGCGCGAACGGATGCTGCGGGAGAAGACCATCGGCACGATGGCTCACCTTGGGGCGCGAGCTTTCGGGAGCATATCAGGCGAAGTGGTGCAGACAACAGCTTTTGTGCTGAAAAACAGCTTGGTCGGAAGCTACAAACCGACCTTCTTCCGGCTGCTAGAAGGTGACGAGACGGAGAAGCAGGTAGCACTTGCTAGCGGCGCAGAGCGCTTCAATATAACCGCCCAAGACGAGTTCAAGACAATCCCCGGAAGTCCCATGGCCTATTGGGTCTCTAGAGCGTTTCGGCGTGCGTTTAGCGAGTTCGATTGCCTTGAGGACTTCGCGCTTTTTCGCCAGGGCATGTCTACTACGGCCGCAGACCGGTTCGAGCGGGAATGGGCAGAAATTGACTGCCGACTGTTTAATACCGAGCGTACCGAGCCTCTGCTCGAGAATGACCCGCCTGCATATTGGTACCCATTTAACAAAGGCGGCGCGAAGAGGCGGTGGTACGGGAATCTCGCGGCAGTTGTTCGATACGAGAAGAACGGTCAGGACCTACTTGATTTGGTGACAGCCAAATATCCGAACATTTCCGACCCAGAGTTTGTCATCAAGAATCGCAAGTACTTCTTCCGCGCTGCCGTTACCTACGCAACTCTTGGCTCCGGCGCGTTCTATTCCCGGCTGGTACCGACAGGGTGCGCCTACAGTGTCGCCGGGCCAGCTATCTTCTCAGAAGATTGGGATGCGGCATCGTTAGTCAGCATCTTGTGTTCTTCAACGACGACTCTATTTCTTAGCGCAATAAACCCAACACTTGGATACCAAATTACAGATGTCGGCAAACTCCCAGTCAGCATGCAGATGCTTTCAGCGGTGTCTCAAGCTACGGAATCAATCGCAAATGTAGCCGTCAGCATCTCCAAAACTGACTGGAACGCCTACGAACGCTCCTGGGACTTCCAATCCCTCCCCATTCTGACAGCATCATCCGACGCCATCCCCACCCTCCAAGATGGCTACACCGCCTGGATCACCCAGAATCGCAAAACCATCGCGGAGATGCAGCGTCTCGAAGAGGAGAACAACCGCCTCTTTATCGACGCCTACGGGCTGACCCACGAGCTCGCCCCCGAGGTCCCCATTGAGCAGATCACCCTTACGGTGAACCCCGCCTACCGCTATGGCAGTGCCGTCACCGAAGAGGAACGGTGGACCCGCTTCCGCCGGGACACTATGGCCGAGTTGGTCTCCTATGCCATTGGCTGCATGATGGGTCGCTACAGTCTGGACGCACCGGGTCTCATCTACGCTCACAGCGGCAACACGGGCTTTGCCCCCAGCCGCTACACCACCTTTCCTGCCGACTCAGATGGCCTCGTCCCACTCACCGATAACGAGTGGTTCGAAGACGATGCCGCCCAGCGACTCATCGAGTTTATCTCTGTCGCCTGGGATGCTGACCATCTCGAAGACAACCTCATGTTCCTGGCTGACAACCTCAAGCCGCGGAAAAGCGAATCGAGTCGCGACACCATCCGCCGCTATCTCTGCGACAGCTTCTTCAAGAATCATCTTCAGACCTACAGGAACCGCCCGATTTATTGGCTGTTCAGCAGCGGTAGTAACAAGGTTTTTCAATGCCTCGTCTATCTGCACCGCTACAACGAAGGCACCTTGGCCCGGATGCGTACCGAGTACGCGGTGCCACTTCAAGGCATGATGGCATCGCGTGAGCGTCAATTGGATGGAGACATCGACTCCGCAGTGTCGTCAGCACATCGTAGGCGGCTGGAGAAAGAGCGCTCGACACTGGTCAAGCAACAGATAGAGCTTCGGGATTTCGATGAGAAGCTCCGTCACTATGCTGACACGCGGATCAGCCTCGACCTCGACGACGGCGTGAAGGTCAACTATGGCAAGTTCGGCGATCTCTTGGCCGAGGTGAAGAAGGTTGTCGGCAAGAAGGCAGTCTGATGGATTCGAAGCAAATCACCGACGCCCTGACCCAAGTCTTCGGGGAAAACGACTCGCGCGTCGTCTTCTGGAACGACCCGGACGGCGAATTCATCGAGACGTTGCCCTCTATTGCGTTGGAGTGCGTCAGCGTTATCCGGCTCGACCGGATAGGCGCTCTGGAGGCGAAGATACGCATCGAGCAAGACCACCCCGCTGGCCGATTCCTCCTGTACTCCCCGACGGAAGAACCCGACTACGAGGATGACTGGCTGCTCGACATGCGGTTGTTCGGCCGGAGCTTTAGAGCCGACCGTGCATCGATGATCCTCCAAGCACTTGGGCTATCACACCAGCATCTTCGCCAGCACCTGTCGAATCGAAGAAAGTTTTTCGACAACAAGGAGCGGCTTCACAAGCTCTCGAGACTCACCTTCCCTGAAGATCTGGAACTCGACCTCGACCGCAAAATGCTCGCTGTCATCGCAAAGGCCGACCAGCCCGAGCCATTCAATCTAGTCCGCACGCTGTTTCATGCCATGGCGGACGGAGACACATTAGACTCGGAAGTGGTTCCGCCTGCATGGAAACAGATCGAAAAATTTGAACTCGATGGTCCGTTCTGGGCCATGGTCCAGGCCGAGTTTGGCTATGGCAAAGACAGCCCGACCCTCCTGAACCTTCTAATACGGCTCTTTGTATCGGACTTCGGTCACTATCTTCACAAGGAACTTCCAGCGTCGCTTCAGAATTTCCAGTTGCCTCGGCACGGCATGAACAACGCTGTGGTTTGCTTAGCCCAATGGCGGGACAGCAATAGCAAGGCGCGTAGTTTCAATTTACTCGCCGAGCGGATCGCCTCGATCATTCATCTGGGAGATCATTTGAGCGCCTACGAAGTCGAGGACCTGCTTGGTGTGCCTACCTTTCTCGATGCAGAGAAGCGCATTGTCGAAGGACTGCTTGAGCGGGTGTCCTCGGCAGGAGAGGCAGTTGATCCCGATGCCATCGGTCAATTGGTAGCCCGCAGGCAAGGGGAACATTGGGTATCGTCGAGTTCCGTACCGAGCGCCCAGCGCAAGGCGCGACACGCCGTTTACGAGGCGTTGGCAGTGGCCGGGCGGTTGTTGCATCTACGCTATGAGTATTCGTCTGGCTTTGACTTCGTCGATATCAACGAGATGTACAAAGGCTACGAAGCTGAGTTGTTTCGCTTTGATCAGCTATACAGGCATTTTTGTGAAAACGCCGACATAGCCGCTGCTCAGGGTTGGGATATGCTGAAACCGCTCAGAGAGGAGATCGAAGCCTGTTATTGCAACGCGTATCTGACCCACCTCGCGCTAGCTTGGGGCAAGTTCATTGAGACTGAATTACCCGTCCGTTGGACTGTTGATGGCATCGAGAACCAGTACGCGTTTTTCGACCGTCAGGTGCGCCCATGGCTGGATGAGGGCGACAGACGGCGGGCTTTCGTCATCATCAGCGATGCCATGCGCTACGAGGTTGCCGAGGAATTAACGACGTGCCTCAATAGCACCTACCGAATACGAGCCCAGTTGTCGTCGCAACTCGGTGTCCTGCCTTCCTATACTTCCTTGGGTATGGCAAGCCTCCTGCCGCATGGCGTCCTTTCCTATACGAAAAAGGGTGCCGTCCTTTGTGATGGAAAGCCGACTGCATCTCTCGAACAGCGCAACGACGTTCTCAGCGCTGTGGGGGGCATGGCTATCAAAGCCGATCAGTTGCTGGCGCTGAACAAGGAAGCAGGCCGAGAACGAGTCGCTGGTAAGCGTCTTGTCTATATCTACCATGATGAGATTGACGCACGCGGTGACAAGTCGTCCACCGAGGGAGACACCTTCGAAGCTGCCCGCAAGACGATTAAGGAAGTCTCTGATTTGGTCCGCTACGTGGTCAATAACCTGAATGGAAACTATGTTGTCATCACTGCGGACCACGGCTTTCTATTCACAGTGACGGCACCAAACGAGCCCGAAAAGAGCAAACTCGATGACAAGCCCCGCGGCACTGTTGTGGCGAAGAAGCGCTACTTGCTTGGCTACAATCTGCCTCCCCACGGTCATGCGTGGCGCGGGGAGACCGCCGTGACCGCCAAGGCTACAGGTGGAATGGAGTTCTGGGTCCCCAAAGGTGCCAACCGTTTCCACTTCGCCGGGGGCGCCCGCTTCATTCACGGTGGGGCGATGCCGCAGGAGATTGTTGTGCCGGTGGTCAAGGTGCGGCATGTCAAGGATAGGGGAGCCAGAGATAGGACTCAGATCAAGCAGGTCACAATTAACGTGCTTGGCAACAAGCACAAGATCACGGCGGCGACGCACCGCTTCAACTTGCTCCAGATGGAGCCGGTGGGAGAGCGGACCAAGGCCGTCACCCTCAAGGTAGCCGTATACGACGGCGACGAGCCTGTGACCAGTATCGAGACCGTGACCTTCGACAGCACGTCGGTGAACTTGGATGCCCGCCAAAAGTCGGTCATCCTGACCTTACGAGACCGCCAGTACGACAAGCGCACCCCCTATCGGTTGCTCCTTCGCGATGCCAACACAGGCGTCGAAAAGGACAGTGATGACGTAGTGATTGATCGAGCGATTACCGATGACTTCTGATACGACCGCGATCGACTCGAGCCTGGACCATTTGCTTAACCTGCACTTTGCAGGCCGCGTGGTACGCAAGGACTTGACGAAGCTCGTCAAGGAAGGCGCGAATGTGCCGGTCTACGTACTGGAGTACCTGCTGGGGAATTACTGTGCCTCTGACGACCCCATCGTCATCGAGGACGGACTCGGTACGGTGAAGCGTGTTCTGGCCGAAAATTACGTTCGGCCAGACGAAGCCGAAAAGGTCAAATCCACTATCCGTGAACGCGGCAGTCTTAAGGTCATCGACAAGGTTACCGTCAAGCTCAACGAGAAGCGGGACGTGTACGAAGCGCTGCTCTCGAATCTCGGTACGAAAGGCATCGAGATCAAGGCTGGCACCGTCAAGCAGTTCGAAAAACTGCTGGCCGGCGGTATCTGGTCCATCGTGACCCTGCGGTATTTCTTCGAGGATGGGCAAAAGGGCTCTCCCTTTTTCATCGAAGTGCTCAAACCCATTCAAATGCCGAACATGGACATGGATGAACTGTTCGAAGGGCGGCGGCATTTTACCGAAGCGCAGTGGATTGATGTCCTGCTGCGGTCTTGTGGCTATGAGCCGACGCAGTTCGAGCAGCGTACGAAGTGGCATTTGCTGTGCCGTGTTTTGCCGCTGATAGAGAACAACTACAACGTCTGCGAGTTGGGTCCGAGGAGTACCGGAAAGAGCCATATCTACAAGGAAATCAGCCCGAACAGCATACTCATCTCGGGTGGCCAGACTACGGTCGCAAATCTCTTCTACAACTTGGCCAGGCGCACGGTGGGGCTCGTTGGCTTGTGGGACGTAGTCGCCTTCGATGAGGTGGCCGGAATCAACTTCAAGGATAACGACGGCGTTCAGATCATGAAGGACTTCATGGCGTCCGGTTCCTTCGCCCGTGGCCGGGACCAGATCAACGCCTACGCTTCGATGGTTTTCGTGGGCAACATCAACCAGCCGGTGGACACGTTGGTCAAGACCAGTCATCTGCTGGCGCCATTCCCTGAGGCGATGATCGACTCCGCATTCTTCGACCGCTTTCACGCCTATATCCCAGGATGGGAGATTCCGAAGATGCGGCCAGAGTACTTCACGAATCAGTATGGGCTGATCGTCGATTATCTGGCTGAATTCCTGCGCGAGATGCGCAAACGTAACTTCGGCGACGCGATCAACAAGTATTTCACGCTCGGACGGGATCTGAATCAGCGCGACACCATCGCGGTCAAGCACACTGTCTCCGGTTTGCTGAAACTTCTGTATCCAAACGAGGAGTACGACAAGGAAGCCGTGCGTCGATGCTTGGAATATGCCCTTGAGGCGCGGCGAAGGGTCAAGGAGCAGTTAAAGAAGATTGGTGGGATTGAGTTTTACGACGTCCACTTTTCCTACATTGATCAGGAGACCATGGAGGAACGCTTCATCAGCGTTCCTGAGCAGGGCGGAGACGCCCTGATACCCGACGGTCCGCTAAACCCTGGCGTACTCCATACCATCGCGACGGGGAGCAGCGGGCACCTTGGCGTCTACCGAATCGAGACCCAGGTCGCCGCCGGAAACGGCAAGCTCACCATGTCGGGACTGGGTTCAAATTCCGCGGCAAGGGAGAGTATTCGCATCGGTTTTGACAATTTCAAAGTCAATGCCGCTTCGGTCAGCGCTTCGGCAAAACCGGGTAATCACAACTTTCAGCTACATGTGGTCGAACTTCAGAATTCTGGGCCGACCACGGCCATGACGCTTGCCACGTTCGTGGCCTTGTGCTCGGGTATCTTGGGCAAGCCGCTGCAACCGCAGATGGTCGTGCTGGGGAGTATGAGCCTCGGCGGCAGCATCATCCCGGTTGAAAGTCTGGCCGAGTCCCTTCAGGTAGCGTTTGACGCCGGCGCCAAGAGAATTCTGCTTCCCATGGCAAGTGTAGGGGATGTCCCAACCGTCCCTGGTGAGTTATTCGCGAAGTTTCAGACCAGCTTTTACTCGGATCCGCGGGATGCGGCGTTCAAGAGTCTCGGGGTCGATTAGTTGATCTATTTTCTCGCAGAGGAATAACGCGTCATGGAAGGTGAATTTTGTGGATATCTTGCTGCAACATCCGCCGTTGGCACATTGGTGTTGGCCCTCCCGTTGCTGAATATCTATTACTCTACTGGCCGGATACGCGTCCAGCACGGGGAAACACCAGGTAAGCCATGTCGAAAACGATATGTAAGAAAAGCACAGAAGGCCGCAATAGAACCACTAACTGCAGCTATCCAGTCAAGCGCTGAAAATGCAAGGAATTCCTTCATCGGGCCGTTGCCTGTGGGCACGCAAGGGCTTAGTGGTGCGACCTCTCAATGCGCCGCGCCGAGAAACGTAACAGCGCGGCAAGGATCTCATTTATTCGCCTAACGGCCAAGTCTTCCACCATACTCCTACGCACCAATCCATTTCCTCGCCCAAAGGATGGATCCGTCCGATCGAATAGCCAAACCGAACCATCGTTCGGCTCTATGGGAATCTTTCTGCTTCCGGCACTGCTCTACTAGGAATTCTTCCGCTTTTCTCGAATCCAGTCTGCTGCAATGGACGGTTAGCCCCGTAGATTGCTTGCCAACAATGGTGAAGTCGTGGAAATGGCCATCCGCCGACGTAAGCGCCATGATTTTGGGAAGACGCCGGTTGATCTCTTGCACAGTTTCTTCGGAAAACTCAAGCAAGAACAGTCCGAGAGCAATGAAATTTGGATTCTGTTTGTTTTCCAATTGGTCAAGAAGACGAGCGTAAGGCTTCCCTCTCGCGCGAGTCAGGATGCCTTCTGGTGTATCCGCGCCTGGCATTCCTTCTCGCCTAACTGTCATTGCAAGTTCCAGATGAGACGAGAAATCATCGTGAAGCACCTCAAGGTAATTCTCGTCTTCAGGCAATAAGTTGTAACGCAGATGGTAGGACAGGATAGTGTGTTCATGGTGCGCTCGAAAATTCTCCCCAAAGCGTGCTCTCAGCTTAAGGTAACTGATCAATCGCAGTGGCAAGGAGAGGAATTCCGTAATGGCATCCAATGCAAATACGTCGATGACGAGAGGAGCAGCAATTCTCTTGGTGGGCCTTGCCTGCAAGTACTGGCGAACCTGTGCAGCCAACGCCGGATAGTGCTCAGCGACTAAGGCAATCGGATAGATTTTCTCCAGCCGCATCTTCCGTTTTATGGCCTTGCCGCCACAACGCAACGTGACGGTCGGATCCATCAACGCCTCACTGCATTCGAATGCCTGGTCGACCGCGTCTTGAACCGCCTTTTGAAAGTCTTCCCGGAGTTTCGGGTCATTCCCCTTTCGAGCCTCAATCGTCAGTTTCTTAGACTTTGCCTGGACGACAATGGCACGATCGCCGAACAGCGCGAGAACGTCGATTTCCCCAATCGTCTTACCCTTTGATCGCGGAAGTTTGACATTCCGGAAAACATTGTTTGCGCCAAATACCTTGGACAGACGTTCGAATGCAAACCCTTCCGTGAACTCGCCCCTGTGTTCCGCCGCAATCGAGACGTACGCCTCATCTTGGTTCATCCAATAGAAAGGCACGTCGTACAGGGCCTGCGGCAATCCGTAGTGCTGCAGCGATAAGAACTTGTCGTCGCCTACGCTAATGAACGGATAGGCATAAGCCTGGTTGAAGGCATCGAGCGAATTGAACGCTGCGTTGCGCTCATCGGCGGGCAGAGTGAACACTTCGATCACCGCCCGCACCGCTTCGAGCGACGCATTCGTGCGGTCCGCTAATTCAGCGCAAGAGATAACGAAGCCGGGTAACAGGGAATGTTGATTAGTCCGCTCACTCCCAACTTGTCTCCTGACCTGAAGAAGCCTTTCGTCCAGTAACTCGTTGATGCAACCGCTCAACTTGCCGGCAAATTCAATGTCAATTCCTTTGTTGTTCAGCAGCCATTCAGCATCGCTTCGATACCTTTCAAGCGCCAAGTCTCGATATTGAAATAAGTACGCGGACTCGCCCCCATAAAAGATCGCCTCGCGAAGCCGGATTCCTGGTTCACTTTCTTCGACGTTTTGTCCGGCATGAATATGTTTTGCCAAATCACTGGCAGCAGAGTGATTCATCGCTTGATGCAGTTCTTCGAGCAATTGTTCGGCACTTAGAGCGTAGCTTGCAACCACGTTCTTCGGAGGGCATAACAAGCGTATGGGTGCGCGTATCATCAGCCCAATCAAAGTCGTGGTTTCTGTTCGAATAAGGCGAGAGTATGAAAACAAGTGCGCCATGTCGCTGGCTTTCATTTCGCCCGCGCACCAGATCATGTTGTGACGAAAGCAGATGTCTGCCATCGCGTGAACAAATCCTGGCAAACAGCAAAGGGCACGCAGATCCTCAAACACTTCCTGTTCTAAGCGCATGGGGTTGTTTCGGCGTACTGGAAAAAGCGCCTTGAGCGTAAGAAAAGACTTGCGAATGACTTTGCCACCGCTCATTGCCGTCCGAATCAAGAATTAGCGCGCTGCTTTCATTCAAGGTCAGAAATTCGCTAACGAACTGGCCCGGGAAATGGGAGCCCCTCATCGGGAAGCAGATCATCGGCGGACTACAATGGCGTAGTTTCGAAATACTCTACAGCCACGCGCGTAGTATTCGTGGAAAGAAGGCAGGCCGCTTCAAACAGTCTTACGGTTGATTGCACAGCAGTCGGACTTAAGTCCTTCGAATTCATGTATTGTGACAATTCGTCTCTGTAATATCGGGAAACTGCGAACATATGCCGCAACTTATTTTCTATTTCCTCAACGCCGCGCATCGCGTGAGGACTAGTTCGCATTGCGTTGCGACGGTGTTGAACAAGTTCCTCGACTAAAGTCTCTGCCATTTTCTTGTCGGTACTGCCGGTATAGAGAAGGGCTTCGAATTCAACCAGGAACAAGCCACGACAGTGTTTGATCCATACGTCTTGAGATTCCTCAAGAGTCTTGGTGCCTGCTTGGACTAGATCTGCAAGTGATAGCCCCTCCGCGCCCAAGTAGCACTTACGAATTTGAATTCTTAGAGCCTCTGCAAACGACCAGTCCATACTACTGTTCCGCTCATCTGGAGCCGTGTCTGCTAGCATCGCGATCGAATACCCCTTTGATGTCAACCCGTCCGCGTCGAAAAGTTCCAGCCACTTTGCTAAGCGCCACGCATCTTCGGCCATGATTGAAGCGAGATCTGACCGTTTCAGCAACTCAACCTCCATGAAATGATCCATCGAAAACCCCTTTTTCTCTAGCAAAAGGCTCCATGACTCAGGCGGTACGGCCTCTACCGACTCTTGCACACACGCAAGCAGTTCCGGCAACAAGTCGAATTCAGCAAAAAAGCGGACCAGTCCGGTCTGCGGGTCTACTGGCATAGCCACGGTATTTGCCTCCCCAGAATCAATATCGGGAGCATTGTGTCGATAATGCAAGGATCAGAAATCGGATGCATAGTAGCACCCTTCTCGCAGCCATTTCTTTTACATCAGATCATGGAGTTGTCCCGATTTCGTGGGTACCTCACGCCTTGGGATGGAGGTTCTCAGATGATGCGCAAGTGCTAATCAGTGAGCTTGCGGCGCGGCTGTGAGGTAGCGGCACACATCCCAACGCGCAGAAGCACAAGTCGCTTAGAACGAGCACCTGATCAATCTCGCATATTGCTACGCGATTGCGGACAATTTCCTTCGTGCACACAAATGTAGCCGAATGCGTGCGATTTCCCTGTTTCTACAGCGACAATCAAGATAAAAATTCGCATTGCCTCACCTGAAATGCTCCCTTGGCCGAGGGCGTTGCCTCATGTGAAATGCTCCCCAGGAAGATCGCTCTGGGAGCATTGGAATGAGGAAGGTGAGCATGACGGCACGGGACGAGTTGGTTAACGCCTTGGCACGGCGGTACGCAGTTGGCGGGCGCGCTGAGAAGACGCGGATACTTGATGAATTCGTTGCAATCACCGGTTTTCACCGAAAGCACGCAATGCGTCTGCTGCGGTGCGACGCCGCCGCGCGCCGCTCGGAGGCGAAGGCCAGTCGGCGGATCTACAACGAAGCCGTCCGCGAGGCGATAGTCGTATTCTGGGAGGCGTCGGACCGAATCTGTGGCAAACGCCTGAAGGCGCTGATGCCGGTACTGGTCGAGGCGATGGAACGGCACGGGCACCTGAGACTCGGTGCGGAGATCCGCGCCGCGGTACTCGCCATGAGCGCGTCGACGATCGACCGGTCGCTTCGCGCGGTCCGCGAGCAGGCGAGCGGCAGGAAGCGCCGTCGGACGGCTTCGCCATCGTCGGTCCGCAAGAGCATTCCGGTGCGCACGTTCTCGGACTGGGACGACCCGCCGCCGGGGTTCGTCGAGGCCGACCTCGTCGCGCATTGCGGCCCGGTGGCGAACGGGAGCTTCGTGCAAACGCTTACGGTCACCGACATCGCCACCGGATGGACCGAGTGCGCACCGCTTCTGTATCGCGAACAGACCCTGCTCAGGGAGGTGCTGGGCGAGGTCCGCAGGCGGCTGCCGTTCGAACTGCTCGGTTTCGACACGGACAACGACAGCGTTTTCGTGAACGAGACGGTGCGCGATTACTGCCGGGATTCCGGGATTGTTTTCACCCGCTGCCGTCCGTGGCGCAAGAACGACCAGGCCTTTGTCGAGCAGAAGAATGGCGCGATCGTCCGCCGCATCGTCGGCTACCGCCGCCTTGAGGGTCTGGAAGCCGCGGCTGCGCTATCCCGGCTTTACACGACGACGAGACTGTTCGTGAACTTCTTCCAGCCCTCGTTCAAGTTGGCGTCGAAGCGGCGCGAGGGCGCCCGTACCAGCAAGCGTTACCATCCGCCGGCTACGCCCTGCCAAAGGCTATTGGCGGACCCCAGAACACCGCCAGAGGTGTGCGAGCGCGTTGCCGAGTTGTCGGCCCGACTCGACCCGATCCGGCTGCTGAGGCAGATGAGGGTGCGGCAGCAAAGCATCGTGGACATCGCCGACAAGCCGGTTGCCGCGCCGTCGGCTCCGACCGTACCGCCGCTGGAACACTTCCTTGCCGGATTGCGCCTCGCGTGGCGGGAAGGCGAAGCAAGGCCCACGGCCATACCGGTGGCGAAGCCGAAGCGCGGCCGACGGAGGCCCGATCCGCTGGTGAAGGTGACGGAGCAGCTGCACGCCTGGTTCGAGGCCGAGCCGTGGCATACGGGCCGCCAATTGCTCGAGCGGCTTCAGGCGGCACATCCCGGGGAGTACCCGGACGGGCTCCTGCGTACGGTGCAGCGTCGGGTGAAGGTCTGGCGGAAGGAGAAAGCGACGGCGATGGTGTTCGGCGAACCGGGCGGCGAACTGGGCGGAATGCCAACCGAGGAGTCGATGGTGGAAGCAGGGATATCGCGTCTTTAAAGACCCGATATCCCTGCTTCGAGAGAAATGAATTAGGATCGCGAAAGGAACATTTTGGTGAAGCAACAGTTCGAGAACTCGGGAACATTTTTGAATGAGGCAACACGAATTCTCATCTTGATTGTCGCTGTAGAGATCCCCTCATAATGAGAAATTCCTCAGCCCGAAGGGGCCGACTCATGGGGGGGAGATCAGGTGTAGCCCGTAGATGGTAGTGCGTACTTGGCGAGAGGCACCGTCCTACGCCGCCGGTGTGCCCATGACCTTTTCTGGTGGTACCGACACGTCCACGACGCAGATGGAAATCAAGTCCCTCTCTCGGTCGGAGAGCGACTGGTAGAGCTTCTGTTTCACCTCGTCCCGTGTCGTCGGGTTCCAACTTCCGCACTTTGTTGGTCGGCATGCTTCCGTATTCCCGAACCAGAATACCAGGTAGATTCCGAAGCCTGCTGCACCTGGATCAGGCGTATAGCTCGCAGTCAGCTGATTGCCAATCGCCGTCCACACATCTGGGTGGCAACTTCGCTTGATTTCCACGGGGACATTGAAGCCGGCGAAGCTTACGCGGATATCCGCCTTCCGGTCGTTGGCATAGACGCCTTCCGGTTGCGCATCCACTCCGCGCGGTGCTAGCCGCTCCTGTAGATCGGACAGGAGCGCATCCCGACACGCATCCTCCGGCTTCGGGGCGGTGGGACGGTTGTAACGATCCACGTTCCAGTGTTGCCGCCAGTCCGAAGTTGGGCTTTGGCGGATCCTTTGTGCGAGTGCGTTCAACTCGTCGAGGACTAGTGCGGCCAGATCCCCGACGTTGGCAGGACTTCGGTTGCCTAGTGTCTGTACTACCTGCTGAATGTTGCAGTACCGAAACTCGTGCTCCCTGCGTTTCTGGACGTGATGTAGTCGCGCAAACGCTATGGCACCGAGCCAAGGCTGTGCCTTGGGAGCTTCGCTGAGCCCATTTAGTGCCTCTGTCGCTGCGACGCTTGTGTCGTTCCCAAGGCTTGAGACCAGGTCAGACACCGCCAAGTAGGCGTTCTCTCGAATCCCATGCCGCGTCAACGCAGCTCCGGCCAACTCGACCAGCGCCGTTACGTCAGAAGGTTCCAAGTCCCGAACGAGATCGTCTCGTCGGACACGGGCGGCTGCCAGGAACATCCCGAAGCTCTTAGAACACACCTCATCGTCGGGCAACGTACGGAAGTCATCCCGCCAATGCTCTGGGTCTACCAGAAAGCCTACAAGTATCCAGCAAGTTCTTTCTCTTCGCTCAAGACCGCCCCGATCGACCCGATCCCGCGCGAGACGGCTGACTTCGGCGCGGTCGCCGTTGACGATTGCGGAATGAAGGGTCCAACACAACGCCTGCAATGCCGAGTCCGACTTAGCTGGAGGGAATCGCTGGAGCAGAGGGACCGCTGCGACCTTGGCAACCCGCTGGTGGTCCTCTGCGTACCGTAGTTCGTAGAGTTCTACACATATCTGCACACCGGTCTGCAGCTTCGTCACCGCGACGCTGCACAGGGCGCGGGCCACGAGCTCCGGTTGGTGCTTCAGAAGCGCCAGGAACCACTGCGGTCGGTAGATGCTGGTTGAGCCCGCGCTGTCCGGGTCGATTACTCCGGCCGGCAGCGTGTACAGAATGGTCATAGCCAGACGGACTTGGTCTTCGCTCAAATCGCCGACGACGAGTCGGCCCGACTGTTCAAGGCTGTGGAGTCCCGCAACGAACGGCAGTACAAGCAGATTGACCCTCTGTGCGTCAAATGATCGAACCACCACCTGGCAATCTGGCAGATCGGCACGTCCAAGGGTCGCCTCTAATTGCGCGACGATTACATCGACTACTTCTGATGAAGCACCGGCGAACGCTCCAAGACGCTCGCGCGGCGTCTTGCCGGCAAACCTATCGTGAACACCGAGATACGCTTCAGCGGCCTGATACAGCCGTTTTCTGTAAACCTGTCCCGCCTCTTCCACTGACGGCGGAGCGTCTGTGAGTGCCCGTTCGCCGGGTTGGCGCTGCCGCTGGTTTGGGGAGTGCGCCGCGGTTTGGTCGGCGGGGCTGGATTTCGGTCCCCTTCGACGTTCTAACACCCGATCGAACTGTTTAAGCAGCGGCTTGTTGGACGACAACGTGGCGCGCACTTCCTCACCTGTCAGGTCGCGCGCTCCCTGCCCTCCGATCATGCAGTCGACAAGCTCGCTGAGGTAGAACGATTCGACATCAGGTCGCCCACCAACCGCGATTGCCTGACCCATACACCAGCGTCCGTAGCCGAAGGGGCGTGCCCCGAACAGGTGACGGTCGACCAGTCCTATGCACTCTTCGCCGCTGCCCACACACTGGTCGACGCCGTGTGCAATCAAGGCCTTCAGTCCCTCCCTGTCCCACAGCAAGCGGCTCTTCAGGAGTGCAACGTCGCGGTCCAACACTTCGAAGCTGCCGTCCGAGAACTTACGTAGCCAATTGTAGAGCCGGTGAGTGCCTACGTTCCCCCGGGAAACGCGTAGAACCCGGTCCAAGGTCTCGACAGGCAGTCGCGCCATTCGCGTATTACTGCCTACTTTGCCCTTCATGAAGGACTTGAAGCGATCGCCGTCCGCGGCGATGGCGTCCAATAGCTCGGCGAGTTGCTCGGTTGTCGAGCGCCTGATGACATGCTCTGTCCAAAACCTCGAGTATTCGCCTGTCTGCTCGATCAGTTGCGGTGCGCGCAGATACGGCAACACTTGATGCATGGACAGTATCCGAGGAAAGAGGTGCTTCAGCAGAATTCCCAGTAGTTCGTCCCCCGGGTCTTCTATCGAACCGCCGTCGATGTCGCGGACCAATGCTTGCAATGCGGCAGAGTTGAAGGAATCTCGCTCCGCGTACTCAGTCAACACATCGAGAGCCCCGCATCTGATGCTCGGATACCAAGTGCTTTCGCGCACGATGGCCTCCAGCAAGTCTGCCAAAGGCGGCAGCGGGTCGCCGTCCGCCAGCATCTGCATCAGGAGGAGGACGTAGCACTGGTGTGCATGATCGCGTTCGGCGCCCGATAGAATCTCCCGTAGGGTGTCCTCAATTTCCGCCGATACGATCGCGCCGATACCTGCCACTTTCCCGACTGGGCGAGAAGCACCTGCATTGTGGTCCCACTGCCGGCGAAGGTTCAGCACGATCTGGCGCTTTTCTTCCGGGGAGTAGGTGTCCCGATCGCCCGCGTAGATCATCCCGCTGGGATCCAACCGGCTGAGGCGTCCTCTGGATCTCTTGTTATGCACGGCCAGCCAAGACGCGAAGTTCTTCAAGCCCGCCAAAAGCTCGCCGTCGAATCCCGTGATCAACGCCAGGACCCGACCCAGGGGGAGTCCATCGTCAAGAAGCCTCGAGACATGCCGGGCTGCAAGGTACTCGGCGATCTGTCGGTGGGCCGGCGCTAGTTGTCCTTCGGCCACGCCAGAGAAGAGCCGCGTACCGAGAACCTGTCTGTTCCTGGCACCCGGGTCGGCGTCGACTTCTGTGACGGATGGGTAGTCTTCGTCAGGCTCCGCAAGTTCGGGCAGCGTGTAGCCGGCGTTGCCAGCCAGAATCTGGACCGCGCAGAGCCGCCCCGCCGCCTCGATTAGGGCATTGGAGTCCGCCGTAGAAGGGTCCGCTGCGAGGTGCTCGCTATTCGGCTCGCGCACGAGGATTCTGCAAGCCTGCTCAAACGTGTCCCGTCGGGATTCCGGCCACGTACCCTGGACGACCGCCTTGGCCAGCAGATCTAGGTTCTGCGGGTTTGTTAGCAGGTTGTCAATCCCGCGTTGGCGTGCTGCGTTGATGAAGCCTTCGGCGTCCTCGATGCCGTGGTTCTTGATGAGAATCTGCCTGATGTTTCCTTTCGACAGGGGGTCCAGTCGGATTACGGTTACGGCACCATCGGGAGAAACCTCCCGCAATCCTTCCCTATCGTTGGCAGCCAGCCAGTAACGCCATCGACAGGAAAGCCTGAAACGCGGGCAATCGAGGCTGTCCAGCTTCCTGATGACATCGTCCAGCGGGGAACGGGCATCCCCCGAACCTGCCCGAGTCTCGTCGAGACCATCGAGGAACAAAGTGCTGTCCCGCCATTCTGGCTTGTTCCGTCTAAGGAAGTTGCGAACAGTTATGTACGTTCCGCCCTGCTTGGCCGCCTCCGTCCGGAACGCCGTAGTCTTGCCAGCCCCCGGTTCGGCAATAAGAACATAGGCCGCACTCTCCGCATTTTCGTTCAGAGGCTCGTTTTTGCCGCCGCTGACGGTGTGTTCGCCCTCATCGACCACCGTGCATGTTCTCGGGGCGACATACATCGTTGAGTCATCCACAGACTGTGGCCGAGTCTAAAAGTCGCCTGATCCTCCGGCTTCCGCGCCGGCCCAGTTTGGGTTCTTCATTTTGGCTGTCGCTGTAGACCAGCGTTTCCAACTGTCGGCCTTTCGAGAGCGTCGCACTTATTTCAACGCCTGAGCAAGCTCTATTCGCTGTCCTACAAACCGGCTGACAATGCTTTGAAGTCGCCCGATACGCCGAAATGGTCGGAGAGGAGTTTTTCCCTCCCCGTGTCGCTTTTACCAAATCCCGATATCGCCTATCAGAGCCAAGTCCGGCGTATGAACGATGTTGATCATGAGAGGCCCCCTTTCCCCTAGCTGGTATAGGTCTTGTGTGGTCAGACACGCAACTAATTGATCCATAAGGGATTATTAAATAAACCGAATTGGCGGAAATACAAGTTTCTTTGCACGAGAAGATCGCTGTCCCAAATCACCCTGTTTTTGCGGCTTGCCTAGCAGCCCGTGGCAGAAATGACTTCTGATCGGATTTTGGTTATTCCAGGGCGCGGGCGTTGGAAGGCGGTTCGCAGCGGCGAAATGCGGTGCGCCGGCCGCGAGGGGCCGAAAATCGACGATAGGAGGCGTACAAGGCGCCGCAGGCCGAGAAACAGGGACAGATATACAGCTGCAGCCCGCCCTTGCAGGCTGCGAGGCGTACCAACGCCATGACGATGGCGCATGAGCAGCCCCAGGTTGAAGGCCGCGGCGTGAACCAGCAATCGTTTGCGGATGTTCTCTTGCCCGCGCACCGGCACCCGGCGCAGCCCGCTGGTTTGAAGCAGGTGGGCAAACGCCCGCTCGAGCTTCTCTCCGCGCTGACGCAGCAGCCGCTTGCCGCGAGCGCCTCGCACCCGCCGGCGGTTGTCGTAGGTCGGCTGCTGGGCGGCCCGGTCGCGCTTCCAGGTGCGCCGCCCGCGCTGCGGTTCGCTGACGTAGCTTCGCAACCCCTGCTCCTTCAGCCGCTTCATCGTCGCGTTGCTGTGATAGCCCTTGTCGGCCACCACCTCGCGGGCCTGCGCATCGACGCCTCCCAACTGCCGTTCGGCCTCCTTGAGCGTGTTCGGCATCGAGGCGCAATCGCCCCCGTCCATCGTCTGCACCGTCACCGCCACGATCGCCCCGCTGTCCATGTCGGAGGCCTGCTCCAGCTTGTGCGCCAAGTGCGTGCGGCCGTCCTTCATCTTCGTGATCCGCGCCTCGGGAGCTCCCGGATGCGCCCAGTCCTCGTTGGAACCCTTCTTCGGGCGCTTGCGGTCCAGCTTGGCCAGATCCGAGCGCGTCGGCGTGTCGATCCCCGAGGACCGCGCCAGTGCCTCAAGCCATTCCTCGTAGCCGCTCCCGTCGTCGCGGCGCACGATCGAGCGCAACGCCGCGTTCGCTTCCAGCGTCGTGGAGTCCACCCCCAGCGTCTTGCCGCTCAACAACCCCTCCGAGCGCAACCGCTCAAGCACCCAGGCGAACACCGCCTCGTGCGCCTCCAGGCTCAGCCGCCGGCGCGTGCGCGATACGCTGGAATGATCCGGCGGGTTGTTCGACAACCCGTAACCGAGAAACTCCCGCAGCGAAATCGAGTCCGCGCAACGCCATGCAATCCCGCGCTCCGAACCAACCCCTTCCAGATACCCCACCAGCAGCATGCGGAAATACACCCCGGGCGGAATGCTCGGACGGCCCCGCCTCGGCGCATAAAACTCCCGACAGGTCTCCTCGGCAAAGGCGTCGAATCCGCCCGCCTGAAGCCGCCGCTCCAGAACCCGGTAAAACGGGTGGCTCAACCGGCGAATCTCGCTCGTGGCCACAAACAACTCCTCTTGCCGCCCTTCAGGTCGCTTGCCAATGGCCATCGCCGCCCTCGCTACATGACACGTGCCTGGACCGGTATTTTACCAACCCCGAGGGTCGCCCAGATGACTTTTGCCACGGGCTGCTAGGGGATGCTTTGGTCGCACCGTCCATGAAGACACCAGCACGGAGATTTTCTGCCCTTCATCCTCTGACACCGCCTTCTTTCCTGCACCAACATGTTCGCCGAAGACTCCGCCAATGCCGATCAGGAACAATACATAAGGCGGTGCTCACCGCGCGGCTGGCACTTTGGGCCTCCCGCACGGCAACGGCTCATTTCAGATGGCTAAGGCGTTAGCGTTTCCGTGTCCTTTTGCCCCAACCAGCGTTGTCTTTCAGGAATATCATCCTGTCAAATGCTGCCAGCTTTGCTTCATCTTGCGTACAATACGTCCCGATTTTTTCTTCTCGAGAAGGTGTTGTGCGATCTAGTATCCAAGCACTCCATTGCCTCGGTCGACTCCTGAATACGGTGATATTGAATCCATCAGTATTTAGGTAGCAATTGCCTTTCTTAGAGAGTTTCCACGGTCGAACAATCCAGTACTCCCGTCGTGCACATAAGTTCTTGTACTTCCGTTCTCGATCTGCTGATCTTGCATGGTTACCTTCCATATGTCCAGCGCATATGCAACCTACCCGGAGTACTTCGTGGAAATCAGGATGACGCATATGGTGCGCGTACCTGATTCGCGTATGCTCGCACATTTCGCACTTTTGCATTCCTTCTTTCAAGAACTCCATCTCTAAGAATTCCCAGCCGCTGTGTGGGACATCCTCTCTGGCCCACTTACCTCTGTTATAGGGAGGCTCGGCAAGTCCGTTATTCATGTTTGGGCATGCTAGCAGTCTGTCGGACAGGGGGCATGGGTGCGGCGTGCAAGTAGCGGTCCGTGGAGGATTTGCAGATCGATTCGTCGGCCCCGATTGACGGCCAGGCCGCAAGGAAGCGGCGAGAACCCTTGGGGCCGCTCATCGAACCGTCATTCGGCGCTGGAGACGCCCGCACAAGCATCTATTGGCCCCTCTTACCCCGGCATCGCAGCGGCCAGCCGGTGCAGGCGCTTGCAGCGCGAGCACTGCTCGTGCGGCCAGATTGACCAGTTGCCATTCGCCCTGGACTTTCTCATGGCCCCGCAGCGTGAACTGGCGAAAGCCGAGCACACTCTTGATGATGCCGAACACCGGCTCCACGGTCTGCTGGCGCAGCCGATACTTGGCGCGGCCCTCGTCACTGGCCAGCTTCGCCCGCATCGCCTCGGCCCAAGGATTAGGAGTCTTGGCTTTCGGCTTCGGCGCCGCGGGCGGGCGAAAGTCATACTTCCGCCGGCGATCCTCCGATCCCACCGACACCAGCACCTCCAGGCGCCGGACCGCCACCGCGCCGCCTTCCAATGCCTGAACTTGGGAACGGTTCGCATACCCGTTGTCCGCCACCACCGTCTGCGGTGAACCCAACGCGGCCGGGATCGACTCCATATCGGGAACCAACTCGTTGCGGTCATTGGCGCAACGGCTCACCCGACTCCCGACAATCAACTGACTGCCCTGGGCGTCCACCACGCACTGCGCGTTATAACTCTGGCGATACTCCGAATGCTTGTTCTTGCGCATCAAGGCGCTGTCCGGATCCGTTAAATTGGTCTGCTCCTTGCCGCCCGGAGTCGCCTTCGGCGGCTGAATGTTCTTGCCCTTGCGCCGCCCACTGCGCGCCTCACGCGCCGCCACCTTGCGCTCATACGACGCACGCTCCCGCTGTGCACGCGCTTTGGCCTGCGATTCCAGCCGATCACACGCCGCGTCCAACTGCGCCTTGAGCTTCTCGCGGCGCGCTAACGCCTCCGGCAGCGACTGACGATCCACGCCGCCCTTTGCATCAGCCTGCTCAGCCTGCTTGAGCAAATCGGCAATGTCCCCTTCCAACCGCTTGACCAAAGCCTTGGCCCGGTCATAACGCACGCTGCGCCGCTTGCTTGCATTGGCATCCACCTTGGTCCCGTCCACACTCACTAATCCCACCCGCAGCAGCTTCAACTCCTTGGCCATCAACAGCACTTGCAGAAAACTCTCCGCCACCGCGGAAAAGTTCTCCCGCCGAAACTTGCAGATCGTGTCATGATCCGGGTGGGTGTCCGCCGTGATGTAGCGCACCCCAAGGTCCCGATACGTCGCCCGTTCAATCCGGCGCGAGCCAAAGACCCCGTTGGCGTCGCAGTAAATCAGCAACGCCAGCATCATCTGCGGATGGTATTGCGCCGATCCGCTGCCGCGCCTGTTGACCCGAAAACGATCCATCGGAACGCGCGCCACCGCCTCCAAGACAAAATGCGACAGATCGTCCGAAGGGACCCATTCCCGTAAATCCACCGGCAGCAGCAAAGGCTGACGGGGATCCGATGCAATAAACTTCTCCATGCACCCTAAATTACCAGATCAGACAGCCAAAATCCGACAGACTGCTAGCCGCAATCAGTGGCAGGCTTCGTCTGGAATGGGTGGCAGCTTTCGAATGGAATCAGTGGCAGACTTCATCCGGAATACGCAGCCACGCATCCAAATGTGGCGAAACGCGAACATTTTCCTTCTTTGCATACCGGAAACTGCCGATGGCTGTAGGCTTGCGCACCAAGTTTCCTTCCCCGAACTCAAAACCACCGCGTGAACTCCGACGACACCGACATCCTGATGCGCCTCGCCGCCTTCGAGCGCGTCAGGCTCCTGAGCAAAATGCATGATCACCTCACGCAAAAGGAGTTGCGCTCCGGGTTCGAATTCAACAACCAGCGCGTCCCCCTCGTGAACCCGCAGCGCGGGATCTTCAAGCCGAGGAGCATGCGTTACCTGCTCTCGATCAGGACTGTGTTTCCTCGCCCGGGCGGACGGGTCTGGTACGACGATCAGCGGCAAGTCCACCGCCAGATTTTCGAAGGCGACGACGCGATCGACTATGCGTTTATGGGGAATGACCCGAACGCCGCCGACAACCAATGGCTTCGAGCGGCATACGAAAACCGGATCCCGGTGATTTATTTCCTGGGCATCGCGCCCGGTCGTTACCAGGCCATCGTGCCGGTGTATGTGGCGGGTTGGGATGCAAAGGCGCTCAAAGCCCGGATCGCGTTCGGAGCTCCGGATCAGCAAGAACTTGTGGCTCCCCAGGACGTCCAGGAGCGCCGTTATGCGCTTCGCACCGTCAAGCAGCGGCTTCACCAGGCGTCGTTCCGCGAGGCGGTGATCAGTGCCTATCGGGGTCGCTGTTCGCTTTCTGGGCTGCCGGAGAAACGGCTGCTCGACGCTGCACACATCATTCCTGACGCCAACGAGCCCTTGGGACAGCCGGTTGTGCCCAATGGATTACCGCTGTCGAAGATCCATCACGCAGCCTTCGACGCCTACCTGATCGGCATCGATCCCGACTATCGCGTGCACGATTCGGACCGCCTACTTGAGCAGCACGACGGCAAGATGCTTGATGCGCTTAAGTTGCTGGATGGAGGGAAGATTCACATGCCGCGCCGATCCGAGGTCTTTCCTGATCGAGATCGGCTGGCGCAGCGCTTCGAGCTATTCGAGAACGCCGCATAGCGCTGGATTCTGGCAGAGTTCCACGGCTGCAATAAGGAGTTCATAGCATGATCATTGTTCTCATACATTGGAAAATCAAGCCCGATCAGGAAATGGTCGATAAGTTCTTGCAATTCTGGAGGCAGAACGCGGTGGTCGAAGATCGTCGCGGTCTGGTCGGAGAATTCCTGACGGAGGCACATTCAACTGCGGAATATAGCTGGATCACATGGCAATTGACGGGATCCGAAAGCAAATACAGATCCTTCATAAACGTCGGTTATTGGAACAGCGCCGAGGAATTTCACGCCCAGATAGGAAAGTACTTTGAAGCTCGCACCGGGCCTAAGGATTTTGAAGCCGAACCCCGCACACGGGTGGCGCTGAAGCCGAAATGCTGGCGTATGGGTGACAGTAACTTGCCAATACACGATAGCGGCAGAGTCCTATAACGATTTCATAGGTAGTGTTCTGCAAACAACTCTAGTTCAAGAAATAGAAGGCAATGAATACAAATTCCGACTACAAGACGCAGGGGTATTCTGCAGAATCTCTAGCAATGCTGGAGTCCGAAGAAGGCCAACTTAATGCAATCTTTGCTTGTTACGGCTCAGCGGCACAGCATGGGCAGTTCTTCGAAGAATCGCTTGGCAAGTTAATCGTGGTCCTGAACAGTTTGTCGGGAAATGATGCCTCTAGCGATAGTGTCAGGAAGAAAACGATTGGGCAACTACTGAATCATTTTATGAAGCGGTTTGTGGAAGAGATAGAAGATTGGGTTCCTGAGTTTCTTGATGAGGCCAGGGAGGAACGCAACTTTCTAATCCATGTTTTTTTTCTGGAACGGAAAGACAAGTTCTCAGATAAGGCCGGACGATTTGGGCTATTGAATGAACTCTCGGCAATCGAAGAGAAGCTGCGCGTAGCAACCACTCTTACAAACGCAATACGGATAGCGGTCAGTGAAACTATGGAAGGCAATCGTGATGACAAACCCAGTCCGGATGAGGTCGTTTTCTCAGTGGGGCTTGCGTTGAGTAAGCGGCCAAATTGAACTTGGGAGTTGCGACCATCCAACGGTCTGGCACAAGAGTTATTGCTACACTCTTGTGGGATGTTGATAACGAAGAAGAAGATCGCACAGCGAGCTATACAGGGCAAGTCTACAGCGTGAATCTAAGAACCTAGATTTCAAGACTGGCTTTGACATTGGTTTGATCTTCCCCCCAGAATCGGTCCACGTGAGCTGAGGGAAAAAACACTATATCAGGCTGCCTTGGCCGCGTATTCCGCCGGGGTGGTGTAGCCCAGGTGCAGGTCGGGCGCAATCTGAATCTTCATGGCGGCGGGAACGCGGGCATTGGACCCGCGGTATCACGAAGCGGCGGCGGTAATACAAGCAGAAAATGAACCCGAAACGGGGAGAAAAGGACGCTCGGGTCGGAGCGGCGATGTCAGCTCTTCTATGAGGAGTTGATCGTCGCCTACATCTTTCGAGCGAGAATGAGGGGCCTCTCATAAGGTGAGATTGTCGCGGATCGGGTGGCCCGGAGAAGGCGGTAAGTTCATGCTGACCGAGGAGTCGTGGGGAGGCTGGGGCTGCAATCGGGGGGAGGATGGTTGTGCGCCGTAGAAACCGCCGTGACATGGCGCTTGTAGAACGGCTGCTATGCTAGGTTCTTGCACCGGGGGCGCGGGGAAGGCAAGAAGGGGAGCATGGAGTGCGCGCCCAAGCGTTGTGGGCTTCACGCCTCTATGGCTCTGCGGCGACGTCAAGCTGCTTCTCGAGGTGGCTTGCCAGAGTGTCCGCCCGGGCGTTCCAGAATTTAGGGATTCCGCCAGCTCCTTCCGAAAGGTGCGCGTACGCTTGTTCGCTGATGAATACGTTGGCGAACAGTTCGCCGTGCGAATCGTAGCGCAGGTTTCTCTGGTGGAGGATTGTGCCGGGATTGGCAGTCCGCCACTCGAGATTGGACTCGCGAGTCAAGGGCATGAGATTGGCGGCTGCCCCTACCCAATCCTTGATCGCAACCCTGGGATGGTCGAGCCACTCGCTAAGGTCATCCGTACAATTGTCCCGGCACCAAGCCTTGGGGTAGATGTGGTGCAGTTGAATATCGGTTCGGGCGGGAAAGCTGATGTTGACTTCAGGCATCAGCAGATCCTTCTTGGCACCCGCGAGGATCGGTAGTAAGAGCGCCTTCTGGAGGGCACCCGTCTGCCGGCCGCTGAAAAGGTCGCGAAGTTCGTTCGAGTCTGGCAGCGGCTTGTCCATGAACGCATCGAGATCGCGGTTTGCCTCGGATGCCCATTCTTCGAAACTCCGCAATAAAGAGCGGCAGTTGAGTATGCGCTTGAGTTGGACGATGTCCGCGCCAAGCTGAGTCAGGAATCCTTGGTCGTACCGGCTGCTCAGCGCGTTGCGCCAAAAGAAACCGCGGAACAGTGCGTCGAGGTCGCGGACCCCCCATGTGCGATTCGCGTTCACATCGAAGCGGTGGTGCCACCGAAGGCCCACGTAGATGGAGGCAGTCACGGGGTACGGGCATGCTTGCCATCCGAACGCGCCGTCGGCGACGCATTGCTGAAAGTCGCCCAGGTAATCCGCGAACTGGTCTTCCCGGGCGATCACGTTCTTCCAGTGGGAGGTGGGCGTGGCGAGGAGGTCTCCAGACTTGACGGATGCTACGCTGGAGCGTTGCGTGCGGCCGACTGTCCTCGGCTCAGGCTTGGATTCCAGCGACACGTAGGTAGCGGTAGTCATCTGCGCAATCAACTCCGGGCGGTCGGTCGAGGAGGACCAGCCGACAGCGCCGTGCTGGTCGCCGAGCTTGTCCATCCAGTCCCGTAAGAGAAGAGGTGATTCGTCGCCAGACGTATCGGCGTAGAGCCAGGAGTGGATGAGGTCGACAGTGGACACCTTGGTGCCGGAAGTGTTGAGAACCTCAAAAATTCCGCAGACGTCGACCAGCGAATAGGATGACGGTACGATGTTGACGGCCAGCTTTGTGGACATGAGGCCTTCCGACGAGCGCCGTAGGATATCGTTCCTGCGGCGGAGTTCCTCGGCGTCGGGCAGTTCGGAATCCGGGTAGTTATTCCGATCTTGGATTGCTTGTGCGTATCGAAACCATTGGTCAGATAAGGTCTCCTTCGGGTTGGAACTTGAGAGGGGGAACAGCCCTTGACCGATGGCACCGGCATCGGAGGTGATGCCACGGTTCACGGCGTCCGATTCCTTGACGTATTCGATGCGTCTCGCATCGTCCTTCGCGGCGAGGTTCAGGAAGAACCGTCCGCAATACTTCATCCTGCCGTCAATGGGTCGAAGCCCGCCAAATGCCATCGCGATCGCGGTGCATCTCTGGCGTCCATCGAGTACCGCGTATCTCGTGGCTGAAACCGACTCGGGTTTTGGCAGCTCTGCTGGCCTGTCGCGATCCGGGATGGAAATCGGTTCCAGTTGGAGGGTTGAACCGTCCGGCTGTTGCCAGAGCGTCGCCATGCCGATGGGTCGGCGCTCAAGGATCGAATAAACGAGATCGGAAATGTCACCGATGGACCAGACAAACCCCCTTTGGAAGGCTGGAATCACCCACTCGCGATTACGAAGTTTCTCGAGCAGGGCGCTGACGTTGACGGAGGTTACTTCGAGGTCTTGCGGCATATGCGATCGCCCATAATGTTGTTTGTTTTCTGGATGGCGGCTAGAGTAGGGCTCCCGACCTTGAAGGATTGGAGCCTCGGACGAGGCGGGCCGCAAACCCAAGTGCGTTGCCGCCAGACTACATCAAGCTGAGGCACTTGGCCAGTCAGTTAGGGCATGGGTGACGACAGGGGCGGGCGTTCGGACTCGGCGGCAACGGACAACACAGCGCGGGTGCGTCAAGCCGTTGCCCGATTAGTAACTCCTGCAACGCATCCACTCCGTGACATCGCCCATAAATTGAGCGGCCGAAGGCCTTTTCACCGTGACGCCGCCGTGGGGCGCGATGTCGTGGTACCCGCATAGGGCGGTGATGCCCTTTACGAAGCCTGTTCTTCGTGGACTTGTCCCCTTCCCTAGGCCACCCGATCCGAGAAAAAATCGCACCTTTTTGGCCTAAGGACACGCAGGCCTGTCCTTAGCTTTTCGCCCAATCGACCGGGGTTTTCTAGACGCTGAGCAGGGCCGATCGAAAGGCTCGTGCCGAAATGAATGCCTACTTCCTTGAGAATCCGCAAGCAGCCATGTCTACCGCTCCAATCGGCTGGCCCTACGAAATTGCCTAGGGTCGGGACGGTGAATGCTGGCATCTTCGGGCCATCGGGGGACGAAGACGGCCCCTCGCTGGCTGCTCCCACAACACCTTCGCAGCGAAGCTGCAACACGGGGAATGATCGAGCGGGTGCTCCGTAACCGGAGGACGCGCCCCTAATGGACTCGTACCCGCGACTAGAAAGTACTCTTGATAAAGCTCTTATACTGCTAGGCGGCTTCGCACAATTATTCCTATGAATAACGGGTGTGAGTGTAGCAAGGAGGGTTGGTAACCGACCCGCTCCTGAGCATGGAAATACTCTGCATTATTGGAATAACACAAGTGAAGGTGTCAACTGTGAACAACGACTGGGATCAGCCGCTTGGATCCCCAATACTTAACCGTCCACGAAAGCGGGGCAACTCCAAGTGAGGATTGGGCGGCAATTCATCCGGGAATTACGAGTTAGTCGGCTCTGTCCACAAGGATTTCGGGGGCGCCAAAGCCTGAAATACCGATGAGAAATATTTCGGCTTGTTTGTTATTGCCCAGTTGCCTCCGACATAGTCGGGTAGCAAGTCAATATGTGGGATGTCATTAGGTAATTTGGGAGTCACGATGGATAGACATCCCAAGTTTAGTGGGAACCTAGAGTTGATCGGGGAATTTCGTCGACGCTTTCCGCTGCTTGATGGGATAGTGGGGCACTTCGGCGAAGATGCGCGCTATGAGCGCATACCATGGTTCTTCGGGTTCATCCTTGCGGCGGTTGGGAAGCCAGGGTCCGGAGCGTGTTGTTTCGTTCTCGACAAGACTCCGGGAACAACCGCAATCGCGTCGATTCTCGCAGGATTCGTGCGGCTTCAACGGGATTTTCCCAGGCTGGTCGAACGATATGCACGTACAGCATTGAAATGCGGACAGCGTGTCAAAGTGAGACCCAGCGACTATGTGTACGAATACGAGGGTATTTGGGAAGATGAGCCTGGCTTCTTCAGACTGAAGTTCCTCGGCGAAAAAGCTTGGCGGAGTTTTCCGCTTGTCGATCTACTCAGACTGGAACCAACCGATCGTATTCGGCCAAAGGGGAGCGGCAAGTCGGATCTTGGTGCTTTCGAGCGTAGCCCCCTCGACAATTTGCTTGACCTTAATACCTGTGGGAACAACAGCGTGGTCGAAAATGCCGTCCTCGTTCTGATGGCACGATCCTCGTTCGCAAGAATCGCCGACTCCATCAACCTTGCAGAAAAGGATGCCAACCAGATTGTCGAGCTGTCCCGCTGTCTGCCTTGGGGTTTTATCGAACACGACGGGATCCTGAAGCCCAACGACCGTTATCAGGTGGTCGGAGAACCGCTCATTGCGGCGACGGGTGTACCGGAAGATATGGCTCTGGCTGCGTCATCAGCAGGCATGGGGACAAAAACTGTGCTCGTCGACGGAGCACGCAGACTAGCGCGCGACCTCCAGGCATTCGATGACATCGCCAGCCGGCAGAGAATGGTGATCCTGGCCTCGCCTGACGAAAGCGAGGATATTGATTTGCTCAAGGAGCGGGGCTGCCCCGTCTGGAACATGTCCGCGGAAGAAGTCCTGATCGGCGAGGACTCTGCCGATCGGCGAGCGCGTTCGAGCCTCGTCGGCGCAACCATTCGAGCCGCTGACGTGCGAAGTCGCAGCAACGTGAACATGGTCGATTGCCGTGACGATGTCCTCGAAGCAGCAGCGGCATCCTTGGAGCGCGTCGCGGAACTTATTGAGGAAAGTGAGGAGGCGTTTGAAGTCGAGCGAGCGCTGGTTCGACTTTTCGGGATCCTCTTCGAGTGCAGCGAATGCTGTTTCGGTTTCGGTAACGGAACTGTCACCGAGCTGAGGGCCGCACGGGAACAGATGGCAGAGCAGGCAAGATGGCTGGAGCCGGCAGTTGCCGAAGAACTCAAGAGATCGTTCGACATATTGGAACGTGCCGGCACTTCCGGCGTTGGCGGACAAAAGGCCTTTGCTTTCCTGAACATTCTCACGGACCACGAGGGACAATGGGCGGTCGCGGCAAGATCTCCACGAACTGCAGAAAGAATTCGTGAGGGCTTGGCCGATGTTGGAGGCGATCTACCAGTTTTGCCAATATCGGCGATCAGTCCTGATCATGAATACAGCGGCATAATCGTACCGGCTTGGCCTAATCGTCAGAAATTTACTCGCCTGAGAAATCTGTCGGTGACACCGGAGATCCATGTTCTGACTTATCCCTTTGAGGGGAAGTGGGTGTCGCGCCACCAAGCCCGTGAACGCGCGAGGGTTCGGGCGGATTGGCTGGAAACCGAGAAGCGTTCTTCAATTCTCGGGATTGAGCCACGGTTTCTTGTGGGACTAGACGGTGAAGAGAAAGAGGCTGGGGCCTCTTCCGGGACGAGAATAACTTGGGACCTTCCGGTCTTCAGACTCGAGGGGCGCGTCGCCCAGCGGCGCGTGATACAACATCCCCTCGCGACAAGCGGCCAGGAGAGCCGTGAAGCGCAGACCGTCGAGTTCTTCGGTGGTTGCTACACACTGCTAACGAAGTGGGGGGAACTACCTGTACTGAATGATCTGATCGACAGCAGCAAGGGCAAGCTCAACTATGCAATGGCACCACGTCTATCGGTCGGCGACTTCGTGCTGTTCAGGGACAGCGGAGACAAGGAGTTCATAAGGTTGATTGCGGAAGAGATACTCGGGAGGGAGGAATATCGACAAATCCGCGATACCGCAGAACGGTGGAAGCCCCCCCTTCATCGCCTGGGTAGCAGTCCTACAGTGGTTCGACGACGGCTGAAGGAACATGGCGTCCGTCGGACGCCACCGACCATTGCCGGATGGCTTGGTAACCCGGACCGTATAGGACCTCGCCACTACGGTGATATCGAAGCCATTGCCAAGGCGGCTGGAGACACCGAACTGCTTTCCCTTAAGGATGAGGTAATGGAGGCAATCTCTCGAATTCGCAGAGCACATTTGGCCGCCGGAACGCGACTGACTCAGCTTATCCTCGGGGAGCTCCATGGTCGGCTCACTGAATTGGACCAGCAGCCAACGCTGCTTGATCTTGACTATGGGAAGGCCTGGGTAGTGCAGGTGGAGTCCATTGAGTCCGAGCGGCGGGAGTATCCCGCAAACCAAGTCAATCGGCTCCTGTGGGTGGCTGTCAGCGCGTTCTGACGGAGCATCGCGGATGTCAACGATGATCCCGGCACGGATAGATAACGAGGAGGTCAGCGCTGCTGAGCGGCGGGTCTTCAGCCTGCTGGAGAATGATCCCGCAACGACGGATTGGACTGTTCTCCACTCACTGGGTATCGCGCGCAGAGCAACCGGGCCATACGGCGAAATCGATTTCGTTATCATCATCCCGGCGAAAGGTGTCATTTGCCTGGAAGTCAAAGGCGGGCGCCTGTCCTGCGAGGAGGGCGTATGGCGGACGATGGACCGTTACGGGAACGTGGCGGTGCTTAAGAAAAGCCCCTTCCTGCAGGCTAGAGACTCGATGTTCGCCCTTCGGAACGCGATTGTCAGTCACTTCGGAAAGGGCGCTCGCGAAGCCCGGTGTCCGATAGGATGTGCCGTCGTTTTCCCCGACGTAAACTGTCCGCCGCTTACACCGGAGTTCGAGCGTTCGGATGTTATAGATTTCGATGATCTCCGGGGTCCGATTTCCAGATCCGTTCTGCGCATCGTGCATCGCCGGCTCCGCGAGTTCCAGTCGCGTCGCGGTAAACAGCTACCTTCGCTTGCCGAGGCAACGGCTATCAGGAATTTCCTCCGTCCGGATTTCGAATTGATAGTGGCGAAAGGCGTGTCGGTAAGGCGTATCGAAGAAAAATTACTGCGTCTGACCGAAGAGCAGTATTCCAGGCTGGATGAACTTGAGGCCAACCCTCGCTGCCTTTTCGAAGGAGCAGCCGGAACCGGCAAGACCCTGCTTGCCCTTGAGTATGCATGCCGAGCGAGCCAAGATGGATTGAGGGTGGCTCTTGTCTGTTTCAATCGTCTTCTCGGTGAATGGCTGGACGATCAGACCAAAGGAACAGAAATCACGGCCGGAACGTGGCATGGGATTGCCAGGTACCTTATCTTGAATAGCAGCATCGCGAACGAGTTCATTGGGCAAGAGGGCAAGGCACTGGAAGATGGAGACACTAAACAGTTGTTTGCTGAAATTTACCCGTTCTACGCGGAAGTCGCTCTAGAGGAGTCGGCTGCGCCTTTCGACGTGCTTGTGATGGACGAGGCCCAGGACCTCTGCAGCCAGGAGACTTTGGACGTTTTAAACCTTGCTATACCGGGCGGACTGGCTGGTGGCCGTTGGGCAATCTTCGGCGATTTCACGCGACAGGCACTTTACGGTAGCAGGGAAGAACCTGTCGCAGCTCTCTCCCGCTACACTGACCATTTCGTAAGAGCGCGGTTGACGCTGAATTGCAGAAACACGCGCCGGATTGCCGAAGAAACTACACTTGTGGCGGGATTCGACAAGCCTCCCTTCAGGCTGGGCGACGAGCTCGGTCTTCCGGTGGAACACTGGTATTGGAAAACGCCTCTCGACTTTGTGGGGACGCTGACGAAGGTGGTGGAACGTCTTGTCAAAGAGAAAACGCCTATTGAGGATGTGGTGATCCTGTCGCCCCGGCGTCGGCAGAATTCGGGGTTGGCGGAGGTCGAGAATATTTCCTGCTTTCCACTGATTGACATTTCTCGTGGTATGGTCGCCACGTCGCGCTCTCTGAAGTTTTCGACCATTCATTCTTTCAAGGGCCTCGAAAGCCCGGTGGTGATCCTGGTCGATATTGATGAAGTGGATTCCGATGGGCCTCAGTCGCTCCTGTACGTAGCGATGTCGAGGGCCAGGAGTTTACTGATACTAATGATCAGCGCGGGAGCTCGAGTCTCGCTCGAGCGTCGAATCCGAAAGGGCATGGAGCAGGATCTTCACCGATGAGCGAAACTCTTGAGGCGCGTGACTTCATCGTTAATTTCCTGCGGAGGGAGCTTGTAGGCCCCTCGCCAGGCCACCCAGCTGTTCAGATAGACGGAGAGGAGATTCTTCGCCCACAGGATCCGCCAAGACAGCGCTACGGTGCAGGCATCCTCTTTCCGATGAGAGCCCAAGTGCTCACCCAGGACGAAACGGCCAAAGGTGAGGATGTCACAGGAGATGCTGAGTCTCCAGAGCCGGACTACATCCTTGAGAGTCAGGGTGATGCGGAACCTGAGAACGTCGAGGTTAGCTCGGGTGAGACCCCTCCCGACAATGACAGAGAAGTGACGCTCGCGAATGAGTTTTTACCAAGTGCCATGGGACTTACTGCTCTAATCGAAGTTCCCGACTGCCTTCGTGTAGACGTGTCCGCCGGAATGTACAGTCACGAAGTCTTTGAGTGGGAAACACGTAAAGACAAGGACGGCCGCGAATACTTTCCGAAAGCTTGGTGGCGGCGACCGATCGATCGTTCCGTGGACCTCACGTCAAGCGAGCTTCTCGGGGAAGGAACGGTGACTTTCGAGAGATCGGTAATTAAGGAGGGCGAAACGCCAGTCTTGGCACTTCATGTGGTTAGCAGACCACATTCCAAATTGGTGGGCTCGAACGAGGCACGGTTGATCACCTTTACGCTAATCAATCGCCACACGCGGGAACAAAAGGCACCCGATAACTCAGACTGCTTTTTTCAGTGCTGCTTCTCGGTACGCGATTCCGCCGGTGGGGCTCCTTTTCTGGCGTATCCCGAGCAGCCTCGCGACCCTGAAGATTCGGAGGAGCTATCGCTTCAGCTTCTGTACCTGCACAAACAGACCTTCGCCATCGGACATGGCTGTGCGCCTGAATGGAGTGAGCTGAGCAGCGGACGTGCCGCTCTCATCCGTACGGAGGTGCTTCCTACGTATGACCTCAAACCGGTACTACCAACGCAACTGGAAGGGCTGGATCTTCGAATGATCGATCTGGCGTCCGATGAACCGGGTACCGCAATCTCAATATGCCGAAGCCTCGCCGATGAATATGAAGAGTGGATCGCCGAGAGGGAGCGGGAGGTCGCGCTACGATCAGACTTGTCTCCTGAACTGAAGGCGACTGCACGACGGCACATGGGCAATTGCCGCGAATGCCTTCGCCGCATGCGGGAAGGCACTATGCTTCTTGAGCAGGATCAAAACGTTGCGCTTGCCTTCCGTCTGATGAACGAAGCTATGCTGATGCAGCAGATCCATTACGGGATATCGTCGCAGTCAACCAGGTTATGGGTTGGCTCCTCTGAAGGATTGATGATCGAGAAGCCATTCGTCCGTCCTTCGTACGAAGATTCGAAACGGAAATGGCGACCCTTTCAACTGGCGTTCGTCTTAATTAATCTCAAGTCAATTGCTGATCCAAACTGCTCAGAACGCGATCTAGTCGACGTAATCTGGTTCCCCACTGGAGGCGGAAAAACGGAGGCCTATCTGGGCCTTACCGCCTTCACCATGTTCCTGAGACGAATTCGGAACGCGGACCACGCAGGAACCAGCATACTAATGCGCTACACCCTCAGGTTGTTGACGACGCAGCAGTTTCAGCGCGCTGCGTCTCTCATTTGCGCATGCGAAATTATTCGGCGCAGAGATTTGCCGACCCTAGGTGCGGAACGCTTCTCGATCGGTCTATGGGTAGGCGGCGAAGTGACCCCCAACAACGAGAAGAGCGCCGTGAAAGCGCTGCGGCAACTCCAGTCCGGGCGCGGCGTGAACAAGTTCATCATGCTCAGTTGTCCATGGTGCGGTGCCGCCATGGGTCCGCAGCAGATCGGACGAAGCACGACCTGCAAGGGTTATCGCAAACTCGCGCATCCCGCCCGCGTCAGACTCATCTGTGAGGACCCCGACTGCGATTTCAGCTCCGGTGACGGTCTTCCGCTCGCTGTCATCGACCAGCAGATCTACGAATCACCACCTACGCTACTGATCGGTACTGTGGACAAATTCGCGATGCTCGCATTCCAGCCGTCTGCCCGACGCATCTTCGGTATCGATACGCCATGGCCTCCACCGGAGTTGATCATCCAAGACGAGCTGCATCTGATTTCAGGTCCGCTAGGTTCAATGGTCGGACACTACGAAACGGTAGTCGATGCCCTCTGCACGGATGAAAGAGAGGAGTCGCGCACTCGCGCAAAGATCATCGCATCAACTGCGACGATTTCCCGGGCAGAGTCCCAAGTGAAGGGCCTCTACGGCCGACAGGCCTTTCTATTTCCACCGCAGGCTCTGAAAGCGGGAGATTCTTTTTTTGCCGAGGAACGAGAGGACAAAATAGGACGCCTTTACGTCGGCGTCTTTGCCACCGCACTTCCTTCTCACGTCACGGCACAGGTTCGAACGATGGGGGCGCTCTTACAGGCACCCAAGCTCTTCGCAGCCAGCAACGATAATGTTATTGATCCCTACTGGACAATGATGGGTTATTTCAACAGCCTCCGCGAACTCGGTCACGCGGCAACACTCATCCGAGCGGACATCCGGGAGTTTCTCAATGCCATGTGGGATCGTCTGGGACTCCGTCTTGACGTGGCGAGAGCCGCTAGTATCGATCCGCGCCGGTTCATCAATAGAGACGTGGAACTGACCAGTCGTGTCCAGAGCAGCCATATCCCGGAGATTTTGCAGAATTTGTTCGCCTCGTACGACAGTTCCAGGACATCGGCGGCGATCGACGTCTGTTTCGCCACGAACATGATCCAGGTCGGCCTCGACGTTCCGCGGTTGAGTCTGATGACGATCATCGGCCAGCCGAAGATGACATCCGAATACATACAGGCGTCGAGCCGGGTCGGGCGGGACATAGAGCGTCCCGGCATTGTCGTGACGAACTACAATCCCTTTAAGCCCAGAGACCGATCGCACTACGAGCACTTCCGCTCGTACCATCATGGCATCTACCAACATGTCGAACCGACGAGTGTGACGCCCTTCGCCGTGCCTGTACGGGAACGGGCACTACATGCACTCGTGGTAATACTGTCACGCTTCTGGGGAAATGACGATCTTCGTGCCCGGCCCAATAGACCTCCCGACCCCGACATCGTGCAGAGAGTCAAGGAAACCATCCGGGAAAAAGTCATTTCCACCGACCCGGACGAATGGCCCGGAACGGAAAATTTGATAGATGCGATCCTCCACAAGTGGTCCAACGCTCCGCCGCCACGGTACGGCGGTTTCGGCCCCCCTTCCGAGGAAATGCCGCTAATGTATCCCGCGGGCGCCCAGCGTCATCCCCTCTGGTACGACTGGCCATTCCCGACACCGAGTTCTATGCGGAATGTAGACGTCGACTGTGCGGCCCGTCCATTGGCGGGCGGCTACGGCGAAGAAGCACTCTTCTGAACTGCATCGCAAGAAGCCGTCACGGAAAAGGAAAGCGCCGCAGCCATGCCTAATCTCAGACCGATCAGGAGAGCTCAGCTCATCAGTCCGTTCGGCATTGGGGCCCTCGTGGACTTTCGGGGTGACGAATCTCTCATGACTGCCGGGCTGGACGAATGGCCGTTCGCCAAGGACGAATGCCCGACCGATTGGCTCGTAAGCGAAGAGCGCCTTCAAGCACGTCTCAACACTACCCACTTCAGGCTTCCTCCGGAACACAGGGAGCCCGGCCAAGGAGTCCAGCACCCCAACCAGTTCATTCCCTTCGTCCGTTTTCCCCGTTGGCACTACTGCCCGCGTCGGGGCGCCATGGAGGAACTTCCGCTCTACGGCAGCCGAATGAAATGTCCCTGCCGGCCAGGCTTGGATTGCGAATCCCTCCCGGAGCGGAAGCGCCCCTATCTGATTCCGAGTCGATTCATTGCCGTATGCCCGAAAGGTCACATAGAGGATTTTCCATTTATGCGATGGCTCCATAGAGACGGAAGCAGCGGCGGGAACCACAAATTGCGGCTCCTGGCTGGCCGCTCGTCAGCCAGCCTTTCGGGGATAAAAATCGCATGCAGTTGCGGGAAATCCGAAAGCATGACCGGCACCTTTAATTTCCAGCCCGAGTCGGGCGGCGCACTGCACAGGATCGGTCACGACTGCTCGGGAAGCATGCCTTGGCTTGGCAAGACTGACGGTACGGCAGGAGAGTGCGGGGAGTTCCTCCGGGTCGTACAGCGCGGTGCTTCCAACGTCTATTTTCCGCTGACGGTGTCATCAATTTATCTCCCCCTCTGGGGTGAGGACACAAGCCGGAACATCAACAAGATTCTCGACAATCCCAAAGTCTGGGACACGCTGGTCGCGGGCCTGGATGAAGGCAGATACGTCCAGAAGGTGCGCTGCGAGACCGTCGCCGCAATGAGCCAGGTCGATCCTGAAGAACTCCGAGAAGCGGCCCAGAGGAAGCTCGATGGCACAGCAACGCTGGATGGCACCCGGCTTCGATCCGAGGAGGAGTACCGGCGTCAGGAGTATGAAGCCTTCCAGACCGGAAGAGGTGGAGATACTACCGACTTGATGGTGGAGGTCCGCGATCCTGCACCATACGGGCGCAACCTGGCGGATTATTTCGCCCGTGTGTGTCTGGTGAGGAAACTGCGAGAGACCCGCGTACTCGTTGGCTTCTCCCGGCTACTGCCTGTCGCAGACCCGGGATCAGCTGACCTTCTTCCCATCGCGGAGGATAACGCGCTGCGTTGGCTGCCGGCCACCGTCGTCTACGGAGAAGGTATATTTCTTGAATTCGCCGCGCACGCGCTTGAGGCTTGGGGCGAAGATCCCATCGTAAAGAACCGCATTTCGGTATTGAAGGAGCATTACAACCGCCGTCGCCGTGAACGTGGCTTGGACGAGGTCGAAATTACCGCGAAGTACGTATTCCTGCATACATTCGCACATGCCCTGATTGGCCAGTTGAGCTACGACTGTGGCTATGGAAGCGCGTCACTGCGGGAACGGATTTACTGCGAATCGGACGAGCCGGATCGACCCATGCACGGGGTGCTCATCTACACCGCCTCGGGTGATTCCGAGGGAACCCTCGGCGGACTCGTTCGCCAAGGAGAGCCGGATCGATTGAAGGCCATCATGGGTCGCGCGATCCGCCGGACACAATGGTGCTCCAGCGATCCGGTTTGCATAGAGAGCGCAGGACAGGGAAGTGACAACGCCAATCTTGCCGCCTGCCACGGGTGCGTTTTACTTCCCGAGACTTCCTGCGAGACGGGCAATCGACTTCTTGACCGAGGCCTGCTCGTCGGCACACCGGACGCGCCGGAGATCGGCTTCTTCCCGAACCATTGATGTTCTTGTACACTGATGAGCCTGATCGTCATGGGTTCGACTGGCTCAGATTTTGGGGAGAATCTCAATTGCGTCCCTCCATGAGCTGTTTTTTTATGCCCCGAAGCACTTCCTCGGGATTCTTCTCAAGCTCGCATCCCCAAACGGTAATGACACGCCAGCCCAATTGGGTTAATTCACGGGCTTTGCGTCGGTCACGCCTAACAGTGTCATCAAACTTGCCCTGCCAGAAGCGAGATCGTGTTTTTGGCGTAGTTGCCAGCGGACATCCTGGGTGCCTGTGCCAATAACAGCCGTGAACGAATACGGCGGCCTGATACTTGGGTAGAACAATGTCCGGCCGTCCCGGGAGTGTCGGATGGTGAAGTCGGAATCGGTAACCGGCTCGATGCAGTAGAGAGCGCAGGTGGAGTTCGGGCGCTGTGTCCTTGCCGCGAATCCGAGACATATTCCAGCTTCGGCGTTGCTCCGAAATTCGGTCCGCCATCATGCTTCGCCGTTCATGGAATCAAGCACCTCTGCAATGATTCCACCTATCTGTCTGGCCAGACAAGGCGGTACCGCATTTCCAACCTGATGGTACTGCTCGGTTCGCGGTCCTTCGAATTTGAAGTTATCCGGAAACGTCTGAAGCCGGGCGGCCTCGCGTACGGTCAGGCTTCTGCACTGGGTGGGGTCGTAATGGATGTAATAGTGACCATCCTTTGAAATGTGGGATGTCACTGTTTTTGAGACACCGTCCCGAAGCTGCACACGAAAGCGGTCGGCAAATGTAGCGCCGAGCATAGCCCTGTCGACATTCTTGTGGTTGGGCAGCAAACTGACTGGAAAATCCGGGAGTTTGGGGCTTCGGCTTGTCTCTTCGGCAAACGTGGCTGCAAACATGTAGCGCCGAAGGTCTGAGGGCATGTGTGATCTGGTCTCATGTCCGTTCAGGACGCTGAGCCTCCGATCAAACATGCTTCGCAAGGTGTCATGATCAGAAACCGGCTTTCCCGGATGCTTGGAAGATGATCGTTCTTTCGGAAATTCTCCTCTTCTCAAGTGGGATCGTATCGCCCTGATTACCTGACTTCCCTGCGTGGCATCGCTGAGTTGGGTCTTACGGTCCATATCCGTCAGACGATTTATCTCTTCTAGCCACTTTGGGTAGTTGTCGCTGGTTCGGGAAAGTCCGCTGCGAATCCTTGGCAGGTCACCGATCGTTTCCGAAACCGACGGTGGCTCATGGCAGCGAAGCGCAGTAGGTCTTACGTTCACATCACTCCGGACGCCGACAATGAACATGCGATGTCTGGCTTGGGGGATGCCGTAACGCTCGGCCCGCACGACGTAGAATCGCGGAGGCACATCGCGATCAGGAATCTGATCTTCTGAGAGCGAGAAAAGTTGATAGTGCAGGCTGTTCGCACTTTTTT
The DNA here is from genome assembly GCA_965261845.1 of Candidatus Foliamicus sp. Taxonomy (GTDB): domain Bacteria; phylum Pseudomonadota; class Gammaproteobacteria; order Steroidobacterales; family Foliamicaceae; genus Foliamicus. The sequence continues at coordinate 711,976 of OZ253475.1, forward strand.
CCAGCGCGTTCAATGGATCGGACAGATCGCCCACTATTCGGTCAATCGTGTACTCGTCTTTGATCTTCGCTGACAGCAGCCCCTTGACGTTTTCCATTACAAATACAGGTGGCCGGTGATCAATAATGATTTTCAGATATTCCTCATAGAGCAAATGCCGCTCATCTTCGTCAAAGTCCTCTCTGCGCGTCATACGTGATCGTCCAGCCATTGAATAGGCCTGGCATGGCGGGCCACCCACGAGCACCCATTTTCTTGTTTCGCCGAGCCGATCAGCGATAATCTTTCGCACTTTCTCGTGGCTCTCGCTGCCAAGAGAAATCTCCATTGCGCTCTCTTGAGCTGCGCTCAACTGCTTTGGATGGGCACGAAACAGTTGCTCAGCATCAGTTTCCCCTCCAAGGTAATCGTAATAGGCAACCGGAGCCTCCCCGGGTGGAAACGCACGAAAAAAATGCCGGAGCAGCAACGTCTTGTAGGCGAATTGGTTGTTCTCTATCGAAGCGGCGCTACGAAACCTTGATCCGCCCTCTGGCTCGCCGACGCTGGCAAACCCTTCGCCAAGCCCACCAGGCCCGGCAAACAGATCAACAATCGGATAAGTCGGTAGCCCCCCCTTCATCCGCGGCAATTGTAATGTCACGGCAACAAGGCACTTCGAAAGTCACTGAAATTGGCATAGCACTCATGCGAACGTCTGTCATGATTAGAGACTCATTGGTCATGGAGAAACGCAGATGGAAACCAAAGCGTTTGAAGTCATTGTGGGCATTGCGGATCAGTTTTGGTCCTACCTCAATAGGTTTTTCGCGGTCCTAAGAAACGCAGTCTTGGTAGCGGTTCTATGGATTTTTGCAGACTACGCATTCAAGTATGGACAACCCTACTACTACGTCGTAGTCACACGAATCCTCCTGTTATTTTTGATACTCATGGCATTCTCCATGGTCGTGGCAGAGTTCTTTAGAACATTGAAGACAGTGTTCGAGTTGAAGGTGCCATTCGTCTTCCAACTACTTATGATGGTCATGACTATTGGGGTGTTTGTATTAAGTTTTGAGCTGCTTCAGTGGGGAATTGAAGTTGCGGGGGACTTTGGAGAAAAAATGACGAAATTACGTTTTCTGACTGCTACCGAGTGAATTGCAAGTGACCGTTTCCTCAGTTCCCAGCCAATCTTGCCAAGTACTTCTCGAAGGTATTTGGCTCAAGGCCCAAGATACATCGCAGCACATTGGGATTGCCGCGAAACCTGAAGATGTTGAGGGACAGCGGGTGCATGTTTCCTTTGATTCGAGCAAACGGAGATCCTTTGACAGCAACAGGCTTCCTCAGCGCGGCACCACCGTAACAGCGACGCTGATCGTTTGCGCATCGCGCAGTATCGTCGCGTTCACGGTATCGCCCGGCGCCAGGGTTTTGAGGAAATCGGAAAAAGCGCCGAGGCTGGCCACTGTCTGGCCATTCATTTCCAGCAATACGTCGCCGGCCTGTATTCCAGCCTGTTCGGCCGGCGAGCTAGGCACCACCGAGTCCACCCGCACCCCCTCGGTGTTGTGGGCAAAGTCCGGCACGGTGCCGAAAGACACGCGTCGTTGTCCTTCCGTGTTGGCCGGCCGGTTGTCGGAACCTTCGGAACCCGCGGCTGTCGTGCTGCCCGCAAGCACCATGGGTTCCTCGCGCTGAATCAGGTAGCCGGTCGCTTCCTTGACGAATGTCGCGACTTTGACCATGCCGGCGGCGTTGACCTTGTCCGGTGTGTCGCTGGCCCGGTGATAGTCGCCGTGGGTGCCGGTGAAGATATGTACTCCCGGCACGCCGCGATCGATGAAGCTCTGCTGGTCTGACGACCCGGCCGCGCCGGCGATGCTTTCGCTGGGGATGCCCGTCACCGCGCTGACGCCGCGAAACACGAACGGCCACTCCATCGCGCTGCCGGTGGCCAGTACCGATATGGGCTGATCTTCCAGCCGTCCCACGCTGTCGAGATTGATCACACCGACGATGCCTTCCAGCGGCGCGGGCTGCGGATGCTCTGCGTAGTGGCGCGAGCCCTGCAGTCCCGCTTCCTCGGCGCTGAACGCGACGAACGCCAGATTACGCTCGGGGGGCGCTCCGGCGGCAAAGTTGCGTGCCAGCTCGATCAATACCGCCACGCCGCTGGCGTTGTCATCGGCGCCGGGATAAATCCGGCCGGCATCCGACTGCCGGACATCGGGCCAGCCGTGTCCGAGGTGGTCGTAATGGGCGGTAATCAATACGGCCTGGTCCGCGTACGCCGGATTGGTCCCGGGCAGGTAACCGATGACGTTGTGTACCCGATGGGGTTGCCCGTCTTCCCCCTCCTCGACGGTAAAACCCTGGAGATAGTTGCCATCGTCACCGGCGGCTATCAGGCCGGCGTCTGCAAATTCGCCGGCTATGTAGGCGGCCGCCTCTTCCAACTGCGTTGAGCCAAGCCCGCGGCCTTCCATCGCGGGTGAGGCGAGATAGTCAACGTGTTGTTTCAGCCGTTCTTCGGAAAAGACCGCCGGGAGTTCGGCGAGCGGTTTGCGGGCCGGCCGGGGCGCGGCAGTCACCGGACCGGCGGCGCGTTGTTCCGCGCTGCGTAAATCCGCCCGTAGCGGCGAATCGTTATTGGCCCATTCACCGCTGGCAATGCTGGTCGGCTCGCCGCCTTCGAAAGCGAGGTAGGAATACTTGCCGTAATGGGGCAACTTGGTCGCGATTCCAGGGAATGCGGCAACGGGATCAACGACAATCCAGCCGACCGCCTTGTTGACGTTGGCGGGATGCCGGCGCACCGCTACAGTCGAATGGCCGGCAGCGGGAATCGCCCGTTCCTGAAACTGCAAGCCGGTGTCGCTGACCGTCAGTCCCAGCCCGGGGTCCGACTGAAACAAAACCGCGGCGAACTGGTTGTCCCGACCCAAAACCCACACGGCAGCGTCGGCCGGCAATTCATCGGCATCAGCGTCGAGCACGATCGACATGTTCTGCGTTGGACTTTGCCAACGTTCAACCATTTGGCGATAAGCGGCGCGGGTCGCATCGTTCGCGGCTGCCGGCAGGATTGCCAACAGCTTTCGATCACCGAACACCTGGCCGATCGACGGTGCGGTTTCCCGCGCATCCAACAGTCGGAACAGGTCGAATTCCGGGTCGACTTCCAGTAACTGCGGCTCGGAAACAGTCTCAAACGAGAATGATGTCGCTGCCTCGGTCACGCTCAGCACCTGGGTCTCCAGTCCATCGGCAGTGGTAAGCGACAACGGCGCCTGCAATTCGAATTTCGCACCGGCCTGGACCTGTCGCAGCACGCCGGTCACCTCAAAGCCGTCGTCCGTGCTCTGAACCTCGACCGCATCGAGACGCAGGTCGGCCGCACCGGCGAGTTCCACCCATTGTTCGAAGAACAGCTCCAGGTCCTGACCGGAAACCTGTTCCAGTTGCGCCTGGATATCGCCGAAGCTTGCCTTGCCGCCGCGGTGCTCGCGGTAAAAGCGCGCCAGCGCCGCCTTGAACGCTTCGTCGCCGAGCTGCCGGCGCAGCATATGAAATCCCATCAGCGTCTTGCCGTAACCGACGGCTTCGGTCGCGGCGCTGTGCCGGGAACGAAATTCGGTCAGCGGAAAATCGCGGCCGTCACGAACAAAATCACGGTATTTCTTCAGCGTGTCGCGCCGATACTCCGCAGCTTGATCCACCTGCTCCTTCATCAGGTGATCGGCCATGTAGGCAGTCAATCCTTCGCACCAGTTGCCGGTGGGGTAATCGACGAACACCGAATTGCCCCACCAGTTGTGCAGGATCTCATGGGGATAGGAAGAAGTCAGGATGAACGGGAAGCGAATAACCTGCGGTCCCAGCAGCGTGAACGACGGCATGCCGTAACCGGTCTCCCAGAAATTTTCCACCAATGCGAACTTGGCGTACGGATAGGGGCCGATCAGTCCGCGATACATCTCGATGTACTGAGCGGTGGCGGAAAGATACTTGTCGGCCAGCGCTGCATCGGGCTCTCTTAAGTACACCTGCGCCGCCACTGCGCCGGCCGACTCCTGGTACGGTGTCAACGGGCCACCGACCAGGTAAATCTCGTCTACCAGACCGCCCGAATCCCAACGTGCCAGTCCGGCCTGGTCCCGCGAAGTCCCATTGCCCTGGCTGATCAGATGCCAGCCGTCGGGCACCGCGGCCGCGAGCTCAAAGCTGACCAGCTCATCGCTGAAGTAGGGGTACCACAGCGTGCCGCCGGCAAGATACACGCCGTCACTGCGGACCAGGCCGGCGGTTTCCGTGATGCCGCGGGCGTATTCCTCCTCCGGGGAAGACAGCGGGAAGTTCACCGCACCACTGTAGTAAAGCCTCAGCGTGCTCGAACCCTCAGCCAGCGTGACCCGGTAACGCGCGATCGCGTCGAGTTCCCCCAATACCACGCTGGAGCCATTGATGCCGGTAAAGCCACCTTGCTTGTATGGCAAGCGTTCCACGCCGGGGTCGGAGTCGTGGATCTGCAGGGCCGACGTTAGAAGAAACTCGACCGAGCGTCCGGCGAACTCCGGCGGCAATTCGACTACGGCCCCAACCTTGAGCTGATGAGTAGCCGGCTCAATCCCGATAGCGAGCTCGTAGCGCGTTTCGTTTTCAGCATACGCCGTCCCCGCCACCAGGAACAGCAGCAGCAGAATCGAACGCCAGTCGCCGCCGAAATCAGTCATGCGTTGATGGAATGCAGCCATGCTTATGCACGCACGCGCTAGTTGTCCGTCTCAGCCGGCACGCGGCGAAAGTGCAAATCCAGCGTCCGGACCTCTCCGTCACGCTCGAACCGCAACACGGCGCTGTCGCCCCAGTCATAGCTCGCGATCTGCTTGCTCAGCGCGACGCTCGAGTCCAACTTGCCGTGGTCGAGATACAGCAGCACATCCCCGACCTGGATCCCGGCACGCTGCGCCACCGAGTCGTCGCTGACCTGAATGACCTTGGTCGGGGCCGAGCCCAAGGCACCGGCCAGCGAAACTCCCAGGCTCGGATACACAGACTCGATCTCGGGCGGCACGCCCCAGATGAAGTTGGCGTAGGAAGCTCTCACCTCATGGACCGGTTCGTTTTCATGGTCCCGTATCGGCACCGGCGCCAGGGAACTGATCCGGCCGTCAAACGCATCCTTGATTTGGCGTTCGGCGCCCAGACCGTAGGTGACATGGCCCGCTCCGATCAACACCACCATGATGGCATCCTCGCCACCGTGCTGTTCCAGCGCCATGCGCGCATTCCAGCCCATCGCCGCGTCCCAGGTGCACTGCGCCCGGTACATGCCGTCCCACTGCTGGGCACTGATGGCCGCGTGCAGCGCGTCGTCGTCTTCGAAATAGGCGCGGAATAATTGCCGGTGTTCGTCGCTGTTCGTGTTCACGGACTCCGGCATATGCGCAGCCTGCTCGGCGCTCAAGCCCTCGAAGCCCTTCATGCGCACCGTCCGTACCTGGTCGCGGGGAATGTTCACGCCAAACATCGGAATGCCGTTGTCCCGGGCGAACAGAAAAATGCGCCGGTAGTAGTCCCAGCGATAACCCCAGCTCTCGTACCAACCGGACAATTCAATAAACTCTTCTTCGGTCAGCAGGCCGCCGCTCCATTCGTTCAGAATTTCCTGGCGCGTATACGGGAACATTTCCAGCCCGACCATCACCTCGCGGCCGTTGCGGTGCAGCTCTTCGATGATTCTCGCCTGCACACGGTGAAAGTCCATGTCGGTGTGGTCCTCACCAACAAAAAGTATGCGGGTATCGGCCAGCCGTTCTGCCATTTCTTGTGGGGTCAACAACTCGCCGGTGGCGGTGTCGGTAATACCGTCGAGCACGACCGCAACCTGCCGGCCCTTGCGCTTTGGATCGCCAATTTCCAGATCGAATACACCGGAACCGGCCGCCAATGCGGCAGCAGCCGGCACAAACACCGTTGCGAGCGCGGCGAGCGCTAAAGTTGATCTCATTGGGAGTATTCGCAGCGGGCGCCGCTGCGCTGACGCGCAGGGAACACGCTGGGAGCGAGGCCGTCCCGGCCTCGTCGAGGGCGGGACGGCCTCGTTCCCAGGGTTGTTCCATGGGAGGTGAGCACGACTAGAGCCATTCATCCAGGTTCTGCTGTCCGATGATCGCTTCGAAGCGTTCGTGAAACGCCCGGTGGTGTTTGTCGGCAGCGGCGATTCCCCACTGCCGCGCGCCAGAGAGCCAAATGCGGTATAAGTCGGCCTCCGCTTCGGGAGCGAGCCTATAGTTCGCCATCTCGACGGGCGCTCTCCTTGAAGCCGTCCAGCATTTCATCCGCCGTTCTTGTCACCCAGCCATGCTCTTTGGCCGACGTTTCTGCCAACTTGAGCCGCTCGCGGATCGCCTCGGTCTTCCGCGCTTTGCGGATCAGGTCGTTCAGCACCTCGCTACGGCTGGAAAATTCCTTGCTGCCGATCTGCGCTTGAATCCACTTCTCGTTTGGTTCGCTGATCGACAGGCTTGCGCGTTTTGCCATGTCCGCCGTCCTCCGATGAAAGCTGCGATTTCGGCGATTGGATGAGATTGGACTCATATCATATCAACTCTGGACGGTCCCGCTACGGTGAAGTCCCCGGACTTCCCGCTGCCAGTCTCGTCACGTAGTTCTCGAAGGTATTGGGCTCGCGGCCCAGGATCCATCGCAGCACATTGGGGTTGCCACGAAACCCGAATTGGTCGTAGTGCTTGTTCATGGTGAGCATTTGCGTGATTCGATCGTCGCTGGCGCCGGCGGCGCGGGCGTTCTTTTCCACCTGCTCCAGGCTCAAGGCTGCGGCACGGATTTCTCTGCCCAGTACGCGGCTGATCACGGTGGCCATGTCGCGCTGGCTTAGGGCCTCCAGGCCGGCAAGCTCGTAGGTCGCGTAGAGATGTCCCGGGTTGGTGGCCACGATGGCCGTGGCTTCGGCGAGATCGCGGAGGTCGGCGACATTGAACTTGACATCGATGTTGAAGGGCATCGCGTGAATGCCGGTCTCAAGCACCTTGTTCCAGATCAATGCCAGGTGCTGCATGTAGCGCATGGGCTGCACGATGGTGTAGGGCAGGCCGGACTCGACGAGCGTTTCTTCGGCATCCAGTTTGAGCCGGTGGTGGCGGACGGCGCGCCGCAGCGGGTGCATGACGGAGTAGTAGACGAATCGGGATACGCTGTGGGCCAGGGCGGCGTCGATGAAGCGGCTGGTTATTTCGACCTCGTTGGGATGCATGGGCGGGCCGATATGGATGATCGCTTCGCACGATGCCATCGCGGCGTTGATGGTGGATGCGTTTTCCATGTCGCCGACCGCGTAGGAGGTCGCTCCGCGTTCTTGCAGGGCGGGCCATTGGCGTTCGTCGCGCAGGAACACTTTTACGTCGGCGCCTGCTTTGGACAGTTGCGTGAGGACTGCGCGGCCGGTTCGGCCGTTGGCGGCGGTCAGAAGGATGGTCATGGTTTTGGCATTCTTGCATGGAGAGCAGTTGGAACGAGGGCGTCCCGCCCTCGACGAGGGCGTCCCGCCCTCGTTCCCAGGGGTGCGGGAGGGTTTCCTGAGGATGCTCAGGCTGGTCGATGCTAGAACCGGTCCATGCGTCGCCGAACCTCCGCAAAAACCTTCACGTCGTTGGCCTTCTCCATACCCAGCTGCGCCCGTATTCCCTTGCTATTGGGCCGCAAGAAAGGATTCGTGCGTTTCTCCTGGTGCATGGTTGTGGGCACGGTCGGCTTTCCCTCCGCGCGCAGCTGGTCCACTTCTTCCATGCGCTTGATCAGCGCCTGATTATCCGGCTCCACGGTCAGGGCAAAGTGCCCGTTGGATTGCGTGTATTCATGCGCGCAGTAGATGCGCGTGCGTCCGGGCCAGATCATCAGCTTTTGCAGAGAACTCCACATCTGCGCGGGTGAGCCTTCGGACAGGCGGCCGCAGCCCATGGAGAACAGGGTGTCGCCCACGAAGGCGACGTCTTCCTCCGGGAAGTGATACACGATGTGGCCGCTGGTGTGGCCGGGTGTGTCATATACGTGGGCTTGGGCGTTGCCGAATTCCAGGGTTTCGCCTTCGCCGACCAGCAGATCGATGCCGGGGATGCGCGCGAAGTCGGCGCTGGGGCCGACGATGATGCAGCCGGTGCGTTCTTTCAGCCACAGGTTGCCGCCGGCGTGGTCGGCGTGGTCGGCGTGGTGGTGGGTGTTGAGGATGTGGGTGAGGCGCCAGCGCTTGCGCTTGAGTTCGCGTTCGATGGCGCGGGGGTCGGGCGTATCGATGGTGGCGGTCACGCCGGACAGGCGCTCGTGGATGAGGAAGCCGTAGTTGTCGGACAGGCAGGGGAATTGGTGGATCTGGAGGAGCGACATGGGCTTTACGTTTCTCTCAAGCGTGGCCTGAGCTCGGCCAGGTTGCAGGGGCGGGTGCGGGTGTCGGAGATGGTCAGCATGGCGATGTTGAGGGGCGGGATGGTGTTTGGCGTTTTGGTCAAGGGTGTGTGTTCTTGGATGGGGGGATTTTAGGTCAGGTGGGTTGAGGGCAGGATGCCCTCATTCCCAGGGGAGGGCAGGACCGCCTTGCTCACATTGCTTATTTGGGTCTGGCTGCATTGCCAGTGGCAGTGTAGGCGGGAATCATGCCGCGGCGGCAAGCGTCTTCCGCAAGCGCCGCATTTCCGCTGCGGCTGGCGCCGCCTTTTGTCCGCCGGGCTCCTGTTTGGCTAATGAGCGCATCCATTCGATATCTTTGGCGTACTGCTTGAGGCGCGCGCAGAGTTCGCAAATGCGGCAAGCGTGGGCAGTACGCTGTCGCCGAGCGTATCGCGCCCGTCGAAGTCCGCCAGTTCGCCAACGCGCACCAGAAGTTCCAGCGTAGCGCCAGGCCATAAGCAAAAGCGCGACTCGATCAGATCGCCCAGAAACTCTTTGGCCCCGGCGCTCTGGTAGTGGGCGGCCGCCGGCCAGATATCAATCAGACGGGCGATCAGCCCCGGGGCGGCGGTTTCGTCCCGCCCGATTTGCTGCTCCGCCCAGGCCACGGCGCCGTCGAGCACTCCGGCGGGCAGGATTTCCCCGTCTCTGAGCGACATCACGCCCAGGGCCGGCTCACTGCCGTCCGCTCCGGTCCAGCCGTCCAGCCAATAGCGTCCGTCAAGTCCCTCGTCCATCTCCAAGTCGCCGGCAGCGTAGCCTTGCCCACCCCAGTCGTCGAAATACTCGTCGCCCGTAAAGAGCGGGAGACCTGCCTCGTCAACATGGGTGATCGCCGTGTAGAGTTCGCACTCCGCCTCGTCCGCCGCCGGCTTCAGCACCCCCGCCAGGGCCGCCGAGGCCTTGTGAGGCCTTTTCCAGAATGCTGGACAAGGTGTCTGGCCATCCACCTCCAAGGTGGGCATGGGAACGTTCTCCCGCCCATGGGTACAGAACCCTCCTGGGCGGTCCACGGATTCCAGCAGCTCTTCCAGTCGGCTCTGGTCCGCAGCGTATTCGATATCAATGGTTGCCATTCAAGCTGCCCTAAACGCAATGTTTCTCTCCTGCTCCGCATATGCATCGTCTTCCAATTCTTCGGACGCTCGGATCAGGTCTTCTTGTATCCCAAGCCGTTGGCATAACCGTTGCATTGCCGCCTGGTGCGTTTCAATCTCTCCATCGGCGAGGATGTGATTGACCTCCTTGCCCAAGCCGACCAGGTCGCGTGCGACCAATATGGTTCGATGACAGTCAAGAGGGTCCTTTTCCGCGCACATCAACGCAATGCTCATGCGTTGACTTCCGTCCAATACCCGCTGAATTCCTGAGCGAAATTGAGGTGTCTCAGCCAGTCTCTTGAATTGGACGCGGCCATTCTTGTAGCAGGCTGGATTGTCGCTCCTGGCTCCGAGTTCTTCGCCGAGGTGCACGTACGCTATTTCATGCGTCTTCAGCGACTCTGCCAGTTCTTCTCGGTTGAACTGCCGTTGCCGGCGGCTGTATGGCATCGACCGCACATCCGCCACGGCCGCTATTCCGTTCCGCTTCAGCAAATCGACGAACCGCGCCAGTTCGTGCGTCGAATGGCCTATTGTGAAAATCCCCTCCGGTTTTGCTGCCCTTGTCAGCATGGTTTTACCAGTACGGCTGCCACGCAGCGACCGTGCAGCTTTCGCGAGTTGGCGAGACAGATGATTCTCTCCGTGGCGGACACCAGTCAGTCCTCTGTTTCCGCAAACAATCCCGTTTGAACGGCTTCCAGCGCGCGTTCCTTACTCCTAATGTGCAAGTCGCATAATCTACGGCCAGCTGGTTAGAACCGGTCTTTGCGGCGCCGGATTTCGGCGAACACGTGCACATCCTCGGCTTCCGGCATGCCGAGTAGCGTGCGCATTCCTTTGCTGTTGGGCCGTAGGAAAGGATTCGTGCGAATCTCCTGGTGCATTGTTGTTGGCACGGTCGGCTTTCCCTCCGCGCGCAGCTGGTCCACTTCTTCCATGCGTTTGAGCAGCGCTGGGTTCTCCGGGTCCACGGTCAGGGCAAACCGCCCGTTCGCCTGCGTGTATTCATGCGCGCAGTAGATGCGCGTGCGTCCGGGCCAGTTCATCAGCTTTTGCAGAGAGCTCCACATCTGAGCGGGTGAGCCTTCGAACAGGCGGCCGCAGCCCATGGAGAACAGGGTGTCGCCCACGAAGGCGACGTCTTCCTCCGGGAAGTGATACACGATGTGGCCGCTGGTGTGGCCGGGTGTGTCATATACGTGGGCTTGGGCGTTGCCGAATTCCAGGGTTTCGCCTTCGCCGACCTGCAGATCGATGCCGGGGATACGCGCGGCGTCGGCGCTGGGGCCGACGATGATGCAGCCGGTGCGTTCCTTCAGCCACAGGTTGCCGCCGGCGTGGTCGGCGTGGTGGTGGGTGTTGAGGATGTGGGTGAGGCGCCAGCGCTTGCGCTTGAGTTCGCGTTCGATGGCGCGGGGGTCGGGCGTATCGATGGTGGCGGTCACGCCGGACAGGCGCTCGTGGATGAGGAAGCCGTAGTTGTCGGACAGGCAGGGGAACTGGTGGATCTGGAGGAGCGACATGGGCTTTACGTTTCTCTCAAGCGTGGCCTGAGCTCGGCCAGGTTGCAGGGGCGGGTGCGGGTGTCGAGCTGGGCTTCGATGAGCTTGTCCCAGCCGGTGGCTACGGCGTTGCGCGAGCCGGGCAGGCAGAACACGAAGGTGGCGTTGGCCAGGCCTGCCAGGCAGCGCGATTGCAGCGTGGAGGTGCCGATGTCCTCGTAGGACAGCACCCGGAACATCTCGCCGAAGCCTTCGATCTGCTTGTCCAGCAGGGGTTCGATGGCTTCGGGGGTGCCGTCGCGGCCGGTGAGGCCGGTGCCGCCGGTGGTGATGATGGCGTCGATGGCTTCGTCGGCGATCCATTGGGATACGACTGCGCGTATGCGGTAGCGGTGGTCGGGTTCGAGGAGGCGCTGGTGTAATTTGTGGCCGGCCGTTGCGATTCGTTCCGCGAGCAGCGCGCCGGAGTCGTCGGTTTCCAGCGTGCGGCTGTCGGAGATGGTCAGCAACGCGATGTTGAGGGGTAGAAGGGTTTGGGAGTTCTTGCCCAAGGTAATGCGCTCCGGGGATTGGGGAGATTTTAAGTCAGGTGGTTTGAGGGCGGGACGCCCTCACTCCCAGGGGAGGGCAGGATGCCCTCCTTTCGAGGGAGGGCAGGTCGCCTTCCTAACCGGGGGAGGGCCTATATACTCGGTTTTCTGTCGGAGATCAGAAGGGGACGGGAAGCAACTCAGGCTTCGGATCGAATCTTATGCTCAACGGCTGGACAGGTGGTCAATACAGCGTTTTCCGCGTTCTGCTGGGGGCGTTCCTGTTTGCGCACTTCGTGCAGTTGATGCCCTGGATCTGGGAGTTGTTTTCAGCTCAGGTCATGATCGCGGACCAAGAGCGAAGCCTCCTCTTAGCTGCGCTTGCGAATATTCTCGGCCTTGACCATGCGTCCGGACTCTTGTTCGCCGTCACAATAGCCGCGACGGCGGCCTCGCTCCTCTTCTTTGCAGGAGTTGCTGACAAGTGGGGGGCGTTCTATTTGTGTTTCGCTCTGGCCTGCCTGTACGGCACGGATCCGCTCATTTCCAAGCAGGGCCTGACTTATCTGGGCTGGATGCTGTTAGGACACTTGCTAATGCCAAAGGCTCCGTACGGCTCTTTGGCGGCGTTGGGACGCCCGGACCCCGGCGGCGGCTGGCGGTTCCCGTTTCTGATTTACCTCCTGACCGTTGCATTACTTTCCATGAGCTACCTCTATATGGGGCACGTCCTTGTGCTGCCTCCTGGGCTCGGGGGAAGCGAGTTCCTTGATCGCCTGCTAGTCGATCCGCTGTCGCTTGAGTACTTTCCCCACGATTTCCTTGGGTGGTTGCCTGCGGTAGCGGTAGAGATTCTTGTGGTGACCACCATGTGCCTTGGGTACTGTTTTGCGCTGCTCGCGTATGGGTTCCATCGAGTGCGCCCCTGGTTTTGGAGCGTGATTTTCATAGTGCAGTTCTGCATCGTGTTCCTGTTGGATTTCTCTGATCCGGCAGTTACGATGCTGCTTTTTCACCTCTTCGCGTTCGCTCCCGGCATGATCAGAAGTCGCAAACTGCCGGAGCACGCGACGCTGTTCTACGACGGTACATGTGCGCTTTGCCATCGCCTGGTACGATTTGTACTGGCAGAGGACATTAACGTCCGTATCACCTTTTCGCGGCTTCACAGCGAGTATTTCAAGGAGACGTTCACGGCGGAAGAACGGATCGGCCTGCCGCACGGCAGCATTGTGCTGAAGAGTGATGCTGGCCTGATTTTTGAGGCCGACGCGGCGATCCGTATATTGAAAATGCTGGGTGGACTGTGGCTCTTGTTGGCGCTGGTCCTGAGCGCATTTCCGAGGCGGTGGAGGAACGCTGGTTACCACTTCGTCGGTGACCGCCGGTCCCGCCTATTCGGCGGAACCGAAACCGCCTTCCCCGCCGTGCCGGCGCACCTACGTTCCCGCTTCAAGGAATAACCCCCGTCGGGAAAGAGGGCGTCCAGCCCTCGTTGAGGGCGGCGACGCCCTCGCTTGCATGGAACAACCCTGGGAACGAGGTCGTCCCGCCCTCGACGAGGCCGGGACGACCTCGCTCCCAGCGTGTTCCCTGGGCGCCAGCGCAGCGGCGCCCGCTGCGAAAACTCCCAGGGAGGGATGCGCTCTCTATCAGGGGGTGGAGGATGAAACGCTTTCGTTCACAGCGGCGGGCTTAGGGGCGTGCTGGCTGGTCGTAACAAGCACGCCATTCTCCCAGTGCTCTTCGATGACGTTCTCGTCTGGGCGGCGCAGGGTCCATATGCCGTGCTGTTTTCCGGTATCGAACGGTCCTTGATACTCCGTTCCGTCAGCCAGGCGTTCGATCCACGTGCCATGGCGCTTTCCGTTTGCGTAAGGGCCTTCGTGCACTTCACCGTCCTGGTAGCGAAAGACCCAGTGTCCTTCACGCTTGCCGTTTTCGTACCGCCCTTGCTGGACATCTCCGTAGTAGGAGCTTTCGACCCAGGTTCCATGCTTGCTTCCTTCCTTATATGGCCCCTCGTGAACGTCTTCATTGGGAAAACGAATGACCCAGTCTCGGTATTCCATCCCGTTCGCAAACAAGCCCTCATGTAAACTGCCGTCCGGCAAGCGATAGGCCCATTCGCCGTGCCTCATCCCGTCTACAAAGAACCCCTCCTGCACGGTCCCATTCGGAAATCGATAGACCCATTTTCCCTCCGGCTTGTCATCCTCGTAGGGACCTTCCGCCACGGTGCCGTCGCTGTATCGCGTGACCCAGTCACCCTGTTTTCTACCATTTTCGAAAGGGCCTTCCTGCTCTTCCCCATTCGAGTGTCGAAATACCCAGTTTCCGTGTCTTAGGGTGCCGGAATATTCTCCCTGGCCGGTGGTTCCGTCGGGATAGGTCTCTGTCCATTCGCCGCGCCTCCGGTTATTCACGTAGCACCCCTTGACTACGTGTCCGTTCGGCAAGTTGTGGACCCACTCTCCATGCATTCTTCCCTCTACGAATGGGCCTCGCGCTTTAGTTCCGTCAGCCAGACGCAGCACCAGACTCTCGTTCAGCCTGCTGTGGGCGAAGAGGGTTTCACGCAGTGGTCCGCCCGATGCTCTCAAGGCCCACGCGTTAAGCAACCTGCCCTCTACGAAAAAGTCTTCCTGGATCTCGCCGTCAGCGTTGCGCAATGCCCAGTTTCCGTGCTTGTTGTCGTCAACGAACAGTCCTGCCTCGGTGCTTCCGTCAGGACGCGTGACCACCCAGCGGCCGTTCCGCCTTCCGTTATCGAATGACCCTTCCTCGGTGCCCCCGTCGGGATGGCGATACACCCAGTGGCCCTGCCTTTTGTCATCCTCCACTTCCCCGATCTCTTTGAGTCCGTTGGGGAAACGAAAGGAATAGGCGCTGTGTGTTCTGTTCTTCCTGCGCGGAATTATCCGCTCCTGTCCGTCCGCTTGGCGCAGGATTCGATCACCGTACCTCTTGCCCAACAGGTAGCGTTCTTCGACGGTATCTCCGTTGCCGTGGCGTGAAGTCCAGATCCCGTCGCGCTGCCCGTCCAGATAGGACCCCTCCAGGGCGCCGTTATCAAGGCTCGCGATCCAGGGACCCTGTTTCCTGCCTTGTGCCAGGGAACCCTCTTCCTTGCTCTCAATCAAGACCTCGCCGGGCTCCCACGTTTCGGTCCACTGTCCTTGCCCTTCTCCCAGGCCGTCGGAACACTCGCCGGTCCAGTGGATTGCGTGGCCGGGCATAAGGCCTGAGAGCCACACGTAGCATCCCGGTTGGTTTGCAAGTTCAATCCAGCAGTTACTGCCCCATGCGCCTTCCGTGCAAATGTCCGCCGCGCTGATAGTGGGCGGGGGTGGCATCGGCTCGGCGGGACGATTATTCGTGATCGGGAGAAACTGGTAGACCCCACCGGCGGCCAGCACCAATGCAAGCACCAAGAGTTCCGTATTTTTGCGAACGTCAAGTTTCGCCATCGCTTGTCTCCTTGCGGCCGGCCTTCAGACGTTCGCTCCGCCAGCAGCCGTCCTTGCGGCGGTGGGCCGGGGCATATGCATGTATGACGTGGGGTTTGGCCATGTCTGACGGCACAAGAGTGTCTGGCTGTGTGCTTGCTCGCTGTGGTGCGGTGATAGGAAGATTCTAAGTCAGGTGAGTCGAGGGCGGGACGCCCTCACTTGCATGGAACAACCCTGGGAACGAGGGCGTCCCGCCCTCGACGAGGCCGGGACGGCCTCGCTCCCAGCGTGTTCCCTGCGCGCCAGCGTAGCGGCGCCCGCTGCGAAAACTCCCAGGGGTGGGGACTGGCGCGTGTGCCCATATACTTCGATTCGGCAGATTTCAGGAGTAAGGCTTGCAGATTGTCGCCGTCGTTGCCGGGGTTGCGATTGTGATGTTCGTGGTCGAATTGTTCGCTCGCGGGCGGCCGTGGAAGAAGGTGACCGGTTGGTGGGGCAGGGCGGCGCTGTTGAACGGGGTCCAGGTGGCGGCGGTGTTCGTATCCGGCGTGACGTGGGACCGGTGGTTTGATGGGTGGGCGCTGCTGCGGTTTGAGGACTACCTGGGCTTTGGCGGCGGGGCGGTCGCCGGCTACGTCGTCATTACGTTCATTTACTACTGGTGGCACCGTTGGCGGCATGAGGTGCCGTTCTTGTGGAGGGTGTTCCACCAGGTGCACCACAGCCCGCAGCGAATCGAGCTGATCACCAGCTTCTACAAGCATCCGGCGGAAATCTTCGCCAACAGCATCCTTTCGAGCGCGATCGTCTACATCCTGTGCGGTCTGAGTCCGGCGGCAGCCTCGCTTTCCGTGTTGCTGACCGGATTGGGCGAGCTGTTCTACCACTGGAACGTCCATACGCCACGCTGGATCGGGTTTATCTTCCAGCGCCCGGAGAGTCATTGCATTCATCACAAAATGCGTTGGCACCGGCAGAATTTCTCCGACTTGCCGATCTGGGACATGGCGTTCGGGACTTTCCACAATCCGTATCGGTTCGAATCGGAGTGTGGATTTGAAAAGGACTACGAGCTGCGGTTGGTGGAGATGCTGAAAGGGACCGACCTGCATCAATCCGCTGCGGCCGAGGGAGGGGGCGGGACTTGACGTTTCGTGCCTGGATCTCCGCCGGCGCCCTGGTCCTGATCGGGGTGGCGCAAATGGTCGGCGACGTCCTCGGTTATTCGGTGCTCAAGGGATTGGCCCAGGCCACCGGTAGCTCACCGATGCCGAAAGTGTTTACTGCGCACCAGGGGTTCGAGACCTATTCGTCGCAGTTCTTTCTTGCCTGGACGGACCGAAGCGGCGTGCGGCACAAGCTCAAACTCACGCCCGCCAACTATCGCGGCGTGGGCGGCCCCTATAACCGCAGAAACGCTTACGGGGCTGCGATTTCGTATGCGCCGGTGCTTAACGCCAGCGAGGTCACAAGGCCGATGCTGGACAGCGTGTTGCGATTTGCCTTCTGCGGTTCCTCCACGATCCTGGAGGAGCTGGGCGTGAACGCCGACGATGTGGCCGGGCCGGTGTCCGTCATCATCGAGCCGCGCCAGGACCTGCCCCCCGGCCACGGCTGGCAACTTGAGTTTGAGAGCCGCTGCGATGCGCAATAGCTGGACCGGCGGCCAATACAGCATCTTCCGCATCCTGCTGGGTGCGTATTTGTTCGTGCATTTCGTTCATCTGGCGCCGTGGGCCTGGGAGTTGTTCTCGTCCGAAGGAATGCTTCCGGACGCGCGCCAGAGTCCGTTATTCGGTGTGTTTGCGAACATCTTCCGCCTGGCGGATACACCGGGTTTTGTAGTCGCGGTGGTGATCGCGGCGGCTGCGGCGTCGCTGCTGTTTCTGGCCGGAGTAGCCGACAAATGGGCCGCTTTCTTCCTGTGGTTGGTGTTGGCCAGCCTGTTCGGCCGCAATCCGCTGATCGCCAATCCGAGCCTGCCGTACGTGGGCTGGATGCTGCTGGCGCATTTGTTCATCCCCCGGGCTCCGTATGGTTCCTGGGCGGCGCGCGGGCGCCCGGATCCGGGCGGCGACTGGCGCTTTCCCGCCGCTGTTTTTCTCGCGGGATGGATCGTGCTGGCATTGAGCTATAGCTACAGCGGCTACTCCAAGTTGCTCAGCCCGTCGTGGGTGTCCGGCGACGCTGTGGGCTATGTGCTGGAGAACCCGCTGGCGCGCGATTACTTCCTGCGCGACTTCCTCTTGTGGCTGCCGCCCATTCTCGTGATGCTCGTCACTTGGGGCATCTTGTATGTGGAGTTGCTGTTCGCGCCCATCGTGCTGTTCCGCCGCGCCCGTCCATGGATGTGGAGCGCGATGCTGGTGGTGCAATTCGGTTTCGCGTTCCTGCTGAATTTCGCCGATCTGACCATCGCGATGTTGCTGTTTCACCTGTTCACGTTCGACCCGGCCTGGGTCAGGAGTCGCAAGGCGCCTTCGCAGGCAACGCTGTTCTACGACGGCACCTGCGCGCTTTGCCACGGGATCGTGCGCCTGATTCTGGCCGAAGACACCGAGGGCCGCATCCGCTTGTCACCGCTGCAAAGCGAGTATTTCGAATCGCAATTGACGCCGCTGGAGCGGGCCGGCCTCCCGGACAGCATCGTCCTGATGAGCGACGACGGCCTGCTGATGGAGGCCGATGCCACGATCCGGATATTGAAGATGCTGGGCGGCCTGTGGCTGTTGCTGGCGCTGGTAATGAGCGTCTTCCCCGCCCCAATGCGCAACATGGGCTACCACTTCGTAGGCGACCGCCGCTATCGCATCTTCGGCCGCACCCAAACCGCCTGCCCCATCGTACCCCCACACCTCCGCACCCGCTTCCGCGAATGACCCTGGGAACGAGGGCGTCCCGCCCTCCGCGAGGGCGGGACGCCCTCGTTCCCAGCGCGGAGGGCGGGACGCCCTCGTTCCCAGCGCGGAGGGCGGGACGCCCTCGTTCCCAGCGCGGAGGGCGGGACGCCCTCGTTCCCAGGGGTGAGGGCGTCCCGCCCTCGCTGAAGCACTAGATGCCTTCCCTCTAAGCAGGTACCGTCCGCTACGTTTGGCTGTCGGCTCTCAGTTCAGTAGTTCTTCGAGCTTTTCGTCGAGCTTGTGTTGCCTGAGGTCCTTGGCGACGATCTCTCCGGTTCGCGAATTGACCAGGAAGTTGCTGGGTAATCCTTCGGTCCTGGCGTTATACGCCAAGGGCGCCTCGGCTTCCCAACCCATACCCAGGTTGTGCCAGGGCAGTTCTTCCTCTGCAGAAGCTTCGACCCAGTCTTCACGTTCCTCGTCCACAGTAAAGGACACGATTTCAAAGCCCTTGTCACGAAAACTTGCGTAGGCTTGCTTCATGTGCGGAATCTCTGCCCGGCAGGGACCGCACCAGGACGCCCAGAACTCTACGAGCAGGTAACGGCTGTCAGTCCGCAAGTCGGCCGTCTTGAGCACCTCTCCACCAAGCGTCTCGCCTGTGAAGTCCAGGATACTGTCGCCGGCCCCAAGTAGCTTTGGCATTAATTCGGGGTCAAAAGCATCCTCCCAACCTGCCAGGTTCTTGACCGCCCACGGATCTTGCGGCGTCAGTTTGACGAGAGCACGTGACGCTTCGACCACCCACGGACCGAAACTCCACGATGCCTCGATCGCAAATCGCCTTACCATCGGGTCAGGGTGGGTGAGGGCAACCCTCGACATTCCCTGCATCTCAATTTGACCCAGCCGCTTGGAGGCCTCCCCCAGGTTGTCCACTCTGCGCCGTCTGGCTTCTTCGATCTCGTCCTCAACATGCGTGCTGAACCGCTCGTAGTCAGCCTGCGCCTTCGTGTACTCGTCGGAAAGGCGCCACGAGGAGTGGATGGCATCGTTGTAGTAGCCGCCTGTAATGACCCAATAGTTGCCGCGCATAATCCGCAAGTTAAGCTCACCCGGCTCCAGGATGAAGTTGGTGCCCATCCTGACCGGCCCATAGGTGCCTCCGTTAGGGGTCTTTGCGTTGAAGATGGCGAAATAGACTCTTCGAGGCTTGTCTACGGGGATCTCAAGGCGAAATGTCTTGTCGGGACCGATCCGCGCCTGCGCGATTGCGCCCAAAGCCTCCGCGGGCGCTCTCTCACCCGGTTTCGCCGTCTTCTTCCATTCCTCCAATCTGGTCGGATCCCAAGCAAGCCTATGGTCGAAGATCGTGAAGTCGCCATTGTCGCGTGGCCCGGTGGCAATGCCCTCCAGCACCATCACCGACGCCTCATCGGCGAGGGCCGGCGATGCAGCCAGCGCCAAGAGGATTAGCCGGGAGAACCAGCTACGTATATTGGTCTTGCAGTAACTCATGGGTTAATTCTCCATGCTTCAATCGCTTGTACCGACCCTACCACAACCGTTGATGCACACCGTCGGGAAGCCCGTCAGGGAGCGAGGGCATCCTGCCCTCGTCGAGGGCGAGACGCCCTCGCTCCCAGCGTGTTCCCTGCGCGCCAGCGCAGCGGCGCACGCTGCGAAAACTCCCAGGGACATGGCGCGACTCCCTCCCATGTTCCCAGGCGGATCCTAGTCGAATAGTTCTTCGAGTTTCTCGTCGAGCTTGTGGCGCCTGAGGTCCGTCGCGACGATCTCTCCGGAGCTTGATTCCACGAGGTAGTTGTCGGGCACACCGCTGACGTTGTAGGCCTTTGGAGCATCAGCTTCCGGTCCCATCCCCAGGTCGAACCACGGAATTTCTTCCTCGGCCGAGGCTTCTTCCCAGTCGTCGCGTTCCTCGTCGATGGTGAATGAGACAATCTCGAAACCTTGGTCGCGAAAACGGGCATAGGCTTGCTTCATGTGCGGTATTTCCACCCGGCAGGGGCCGCACCAGGACGCCCAGAATTCGACCAGCAAGTAGCGACTATTGGCCCGCAAGTCGGCCAGTTTCACCTTCTCGCCGTCAAACTCCTCGGCAGTGAAATCCAGGACGCTCTCGCCCACCCGCAATTGCCTGTACTGCTCCGCATTCGCTTCAGCGGCTTCCATCCAGGCGAGACGTTGTACGACCCACGGGTCCTCGGGCGTCAGTTCCGCAAGTCCGCGCACTGCTTCGTCCGCCCAGGGCCCAATTGCCCAGGCCGACTCGATAACCAACCGCCTTACCTTCAGGTCAGGGTGGGTTAGAGCGACTTTGGACCTGCCTTCGCTCTCAAGCTGCATTACTTTGCTGAAGACCTCTCCTATGCGATCCAAACGGCGCCGCTTGGCTTGCTCGGGCTCGTCCTGCACGGGTTCGCGCAACTGATCGTATTCCGACCGCGCCGCCTTGTGTTCCTCCGACAGACGCCAGGAGTTGAACACGGCATCGTTGTAGTGGCCGCCCGTTATGACGGAATAATCGCTTCGTATCATCCTCAACTTGAGCTCTCCGGGCTCCAGGATGAAGTTATTGCCCATCTTGACCGGATTCCAGCGATTGCCAGTGGGACTCACTGCATTAAGGACGGCGAAAAAGGCTGTTCGGGGCTTGTCCACGGCGATTTCCAGGCGGAACTTGCCGTCGGGGCCAATCGGCGCCTGGGCAATGGCGCCTTGGGATTCGATGGGCGCCCTTTCGCCCGGCGCCGCCGTTTTCTTCCATTCCTCCCGTCTGGCCAGGTCCCAGGCACGTGTTTGGTCAAACACCGTGAAGTCGCCATTGTCGTACGGCGCGGCTGTAGTGCCTTCGAGCACCATCACCGACTCTTCCTCGGCAAGGGCCGACGATGCAGCCAGAGTTAGAAGGATCAGCGGAAACGTCCAGCTGCGCATGTTGTGGTTCTGGTGACTCATTAGTCGATCCTGCATCGTTGAATAGCTTGCACGCACCCTACCACAATGGTTGATGCACTACGCCGGGAGGGCGCCGCCCTGGGAACGAGGGCGTCCCGCCCTCGACGAGGGCAAGATGCCCTCGTTCCCGGCGGTGAGGGCGGGACGCCCTCGTTCCCAGGGGTGGGCGCGCGGGTCTTACGCTGGTAGGCTACCGCGCATGGATACGAACAAAAGTGTGACCAACGAGCTGCCTGATTTGCAGGCGTATTGGATGCCGTTTACGGCCAACCGTCAGTTCAAGCGCGACCCCCGCTTCGTGAGCGAAGCCCAGGGCATGTATTACACGACGCACAACGGGCGGAAGGTGCTCGATGGCGTGTCGGGGCTTTGGTGTTGCAGCGCGGGGCATTGCCATCCGCATATCGTTTCGGCGATCCAGGAGCAGGCGGCGAAGCTGGATTACTACACGGCCTTTCAGATGGGCTATCCGCGCACCTTCGAGCTGGCCAACCGGCTGGCGGAGATGGCGCCCGAGGACTTGTCCAGCGTGTTCTTCACCAATTCCGGCTCCGAATCGGTCGATACGGCGCTGAAAATCGCGATTGCATGGCACCGGGTGCGTGGCGAGGGGCAGCGGGTGCGATTGATCGGCCGGGAGAAGGGCTACCACGGCGTCGGTTTCGGCGGCATTTCGGTGGGCGGGATTGCGCCTAACCGCAAGCTGTTCGGGGCCTTGCTGCCCGGCGTGGACCATTTGCGTCACACGCAGGATCTGGAGCACCAGGCCTATAGCCGCGGACAGCCGGATTGGGGCGGGCACTTGGCTGACGAGCTGGAGCGGATCGTTCAGTTGCACGACGCTTCCACCATCGCTGCGGTAATCGTCGAGCCGATCGCCTGTTCAGGCGGTGTGCTGATGCCGCCGAAGGGCTACCTGGAACGTCTGCGCGAGATCTGTGACGAGCACGGGCTGTTGCTGATTTTCGATGAAGTCATTACCGGCTTCGGGCGCACCGGCGAGGCGTTCGCGTCTCAGTCGTTTGGCGTGACGCCGGACATCATCACGCTGGCGAAGGGCCTGACCAGCGGGTCGGTGCCGATGGGCGCGGTCATAGCGCGCCGGCAGATTTACGACGACTTTATGCAGGGCCCGGAGCAGCTCATCGAGTTCGCGCACGGCTACACCTACTCCGGACATCCATTGGCGGTGGCCGCAGCGCACGGGGCGCTGGATGTGTATCAGAATGAGGGCCTGTTCGAGCGCGCCAGGAAAATGGGCTCGGTGCTGGGAGACGCCCTACAGGCGATGAAAGGCAAACCCTATGTGATCGATGTGCGCGACTACGGCATGCTGGGCGCGGTGGAGCTGGAACCGATCCCCGACAAGCCCACCGCCCGGGTCCAGGAAGCCTTCCGCCACTGCTTCGACAACGGCCTGCTGGTGCGCACAACCGGTGAAACGATCGCCCTGTGCCCGGCACTCGTCGCCGAAGAGTCACACATCGCCGAACTGGTGGAAAAACTGGGCGCCGCCCTCGACTCCCTCTAACCCTGGGAACGAGGGCGTCCCGCCCTCGGAGGGCGGGACGCCCTCCCTCCCAGCGTCCCTGGACTCCGTCTAGATCGGAAGCGTGCACGTTCTCGCTGGGAACGAGGGCGTCCCGCCCTCGGCGAGGGCAAGATGCCCTCGTTCCCAGGGGGCAAAATCAGGGTCGGTCAGTCGGCGCGCTCAATGCGTTCCTCGTCGACTTCCGCCCTGGGTTCAGTCGCTCTCAGGGACGCAGCTTCCTCTTCACTCACAATCCCGTTGGCCAGCGCGAAATCGATGTACTCATCCGTATTCAGTGCACCCAGCGGCACCGGCCGTTTCTTACCCAGGACCGGGGGAGACGGCGGCCCGCTGTAGCCGCTCAGTTGATAGCCGGCGCTGGTCTCCGAGTGATACGCACCCAGCGTCGGAATATTGTCCTTGTCGGGATACAGCACGGCCGCGGCGCCGCCATATCCGGCGAACCGGCCCGCATTGCGGTAGATGAACCAGATCCCGTTGTCGCGCGTGATCGTGGTCTTGAGCGAGTCGGACCGTGTCGGCATGGGATAGTGGGTGAACGCGTCTTCCTGCTGGTCGTATTTGGTCAGGTAGTTGTCGTTGGCGACCCAGATATTGTCGTCGCCATCGGCCTCCGCGTTATACGAGGCCGCATACGGAACGCCCATCTTGCGCCGGAAGACCTCGCCGGTATCGGGATCCACCCGGTACAGGGTGGCGTTGTTGAATGCGCGGTTGCCCCAGGTAGCGGCCCAGATCATGCCCCTGGAATCGACACCCGGCCGGCGTATCTGTGAAGCGGCGTCATCGGCAACCAGGGGATAGTGCCGGAATTCTTCCGTCTCGGGATCGAAACGTGAAACACCCCCGTTGTGATAGTCGGAGAACCACACCTTGTCCTTGTGATCGACAATGATCCCGTACGGACGGCTGCGCATTACCGGAACTTCCCAGTAGACGATCGAGTCCGTCGCCCGGTCCCATTTCGCCAGCGCTCCACCGGGAAGCAACGAAAGCCAAAGATCGCCCTTGGAGTCGAAGATCTGGGTGTTGCTGCGCAGCAGGGGCTCGTCGATCACCCAATTGTCCACCTTGCCGGTGTTGGGATCGAGGTGGCTCACCACATCGCCTGAAAACCACACCGTGCCGTCGCTCTGGTCCACCGCGATGCCGTGGCCTCCGCTGTTGCCTTCCCAGGCCTTCTGTTCGCCCGTGCGCGGATCGAACCGCACGATGCAGCATGCCCGGTAGGCAAGCCACACGTTGCCGTCGAGATCGAAATCCACCTGGTGTGGCCACGGCCAGACCTCGTATTCGTCCGATTCGCGATAGATGTACTCGACGAACATGGCTTTCTTGAGCGCTTCAGGATCGAGTTCGGGTTCCTGGCTGAGTTGCACGACCACCGGCGGCCTGTCCATGGGAAAGTTCTCAGCCAGGTAGTCGACGAGGATGTCGCGGTCTTCAGGCGGCAGATATTTTGGATCGAAGTACGAGGCCTTGCCGAGACGGCCGAATGCCGGGCCCTGGTACATCCGATCCACGGTGATTGCCCATGCCTCCCTGTTCTTCGGCGCCCGTCCGCCCGGATAGGCGCGCGAGAAATCGTTATAGGGGATGAATTGAACCGAGTGGCATCCGTGGCAGGTGCGTTCGAGAATTTCGCGGCCCGGCCCCGGCGGATAGACCTCGTCGTAGGGCAGCATCTCGGCGCCAAGGTATTGGAGACCGCCCGCGTAATCGACCATCGGGCCTGCACCGGTCAGTGAGAAATCCACCTCGGCCTCATCGCCGGGCCCCAGGTCGATGCTTGCGGTCTGGCTGTCGAAGCCTTCCAACTGATCTACCGCCGGGCGTATCGTGACGTCGTAGCGGCCCGGAATCATCTTGACGGCCCGGTACCCGCCATCCACCACGAACACGGTGTAGGCGAGATCCTTGTCCGTGTTGTAGGCATACACGACCGGGAGCAATCCCGGTATGGTTCCGTCCACCTTGCCGGACAAACTGCCGAGTCCGTTGTCTTCAGGGGACGGGCGCGTGCCCGGGTCGGAAGATTCACCGGAACAGCCGGAGAAAAGGAGCAGTGCCAGGGCGGCGGCGACAACCTTGTGCATAGTCAAACACCATAATCGAAGCGGAGCCTCAAGTGTATGCGCTCCTGGCCCCTGACTCCATGACCTGGGAAAGAGGGCGTCCCGCCCTCGGTGAAAGCCGACTAGCGCTTGGGGTTCATATTTCGCCTAAGGGATTGACGTGATTGAGTCCCGCGAAACGCTGGAAGTCGTGGTCAGCGGAATAGATGGGAGCGCCTTGCTCGATCGCCATTGCGGCCAGGTGAAGGTCTGTAGTCAGGTTGCCGGCAGTGCCGGTCGCGAGGAGCAAATGGCGGAAAATTGGCCAATGTCCCGGGCCCGGCGCAACCGGCTCGACAAACGGTTGCTTAAGCCAGGACTCAACATAGTCGGTGGCTTGTTCCACCGTAAGGGGATTGGCAAGTATTCCCGGGCGGGTGGTAAGGCGCAAAAAGGCAAGCAGACAAACCCACGGCAAACCAACGCGCTCCTCGCTGGAGAGCGCCCGCTCAAACCAACTTCTCGCAGCCTCATGGTGAGGCGCATCCCGGTTGACGGCGTAGATCAACAGGTTGGCGTCGAGGAGAATCATTTGCGCAATTGCAGCTTGCGGGCGATTTCCTCGTCTTCAATGCGGTCCGCCAGCAGTAACGCCTTATCGAGGTTATAGGGGCCGACTACTTCTCCCATGGGCGCCGGTTTCAGGCAATAGGGTTTGGCGACCGGGACATTTCGTTTCCCGGCAATCCCGGCGCGGAGGGAATCATTGACCACCGACTTAAAGCTCCTGCCGGTCCGGTAGGCGATTTCCTTCAGCTGTCTGGCGATTTCATCATCGATGGTCAGGGTGGTTCGCATCGTATGCTCCGGACAAGGGGACTTGGCATAATAGCATCATATATCGGAGCATCAAGACATAAATTAGTGCGGCTCCGGCAAAATTGGCCTCAGGAAATAATGACGCCGGATCGCGCGCAGTTGCGGCGTAAACCGTTCGACGGCCTCCAATGGTATGCGTCAGGCTGAAGGTTGACACGTGTAGCGCTCATGCGACCATTGAACACCGGCTTGAATCCGGCGCCTGGACGTGCCGGCCGGTACAAGCGGGTGAAGGAGACCTGGCGATGTGGCAACCAAAGCAGATCATGATGAATGGCGAGCTGATGCCGGTGGAGGACGCGCGCCTGCACCCGCTGTCTCTTGCCGTGACCTATGCTGCAACGGTTTTCGAGGGCGTGCGGGCCTACCTTCTGCCCGATAGCGGCCAGTTCGCATTGTTCCGGCTGGATGGTCACCTGCGCCGCCTGCAGGTCGGGATGAAGCTGATGCGTTTCGACGGCAGCTACGACGCGGAATATCTCACTGAATGCCTCACGCGGCTGATCCGTGCCAACGAGCCGGATTCCGACGTCTATATCAGGCTGCTGGTCTATATAGAGGGGACCGGACTGCTGGCGACAACCGGCCCGGTAGGTTTCACCGCTGCCGCCATGCCGAGGGAGACACCGGAGTTTGCCGCCACCGGTATGAGCCTGGGTGTGAGTTCGTGGCAGCGCCTGGCGGACAACGCCAGCCCCCCGCGTATCAAGACCACGGCCAACTATGTGAACGCCCGGCTGGCGGTCCATCAAGCCAAAGCGGACGGCTATGACGGCGCGCTGATGCTCACGCCGGATGGAAAGGTATCCGAAGCGCCCATCGCGTGCTTTTTCATGGTCCGAGACGGCAAACTCATTACGCCCAGCGCCAGCAGCAACATCCTGGAGAGCATTACCCGCGACACGATATTGACGCGCCACGAAGAACTAACCGGCGAGCCGGCCGAAGTGCGCACCATCGACCGCAGCGAGCTCTACTTCGCCGAGGAAGCCTTCCTGTGCGGCACCGGACAGGAAGTCCTTCCGGTCACCGCTATCGACCGCCTGCCGGTTGGAGACGGCGAAATCGGACCGCTCACCAGGCGGCTGCGGCAGGACTACTTCGATCTCGTGCGAGGCAGGCTGTCCCACCACCCGGAGTGGCGAACGCTGGTATAGCCGGACCGCGCCGGTTAAAGCCAGCCGGCGCGACCCCTGGTAGCGTTAGCAGCCCCGATCAGTCGGCTCGCTCAATGCGGTCTTCCATGCCTTGCGCATCGGGTTGGCTCGCTCTCATGGCGGCGGCCTGGGCTTCATCCAGCAGGCCGTTGGCCAGCGCGAAATCAATGTATTCATCCGGATTTTGGGAGCCCAGCGGCACCGGCCGTTCCTCGCCCAGAACCGGGGGAGACGGCGGCCCGCTGTAGCCACTCAGCTGATAGCCGGCGCTGGTCTCCGAGTGATAGGCGCCGAGCGTCGGAATATTGTCCATGTCGGTATACAGAACCGTTATATTGCCGCCATATCCGGCGTATTTGCCTGCGTTGCGATAGAAAAACCAGATGCCGTCGTCACGCGTAATCGTCGTCTTGAGCGTGTCGGACCGCTCCGGAATGGGATAGTGCGTGAATTCGTCCACGACTTGGTCGTACTTGCTTAAGTAATTGTCGTTGGCGGCCCAGATATTGTCCTGGTTATCGGCTTCCGCGTTGTAGGTGGCCGCATAGGGCACGCCCATCTTGCGCCGGAAGACTTCACCCGTATCCGGGTCCACCCGATACAGGATCGCGTTGTCGAAAGCCCGGTTCCCCCAGGTGCCGGCCCAGACCATGCCCTTGGAATCGACGCCCAACCGGCGTATTGAGGTTGCGGCGTCATCCTCCACCAGGGGATAGTGGCGGAACACCTCGGTCTCCGGATCGAAACGCGTGACGCCGCCGTTGTGATAGTCGGCGAACCAGACCTTGTCCTTGTGATCGACGATGATGCCGTACGGGCGGCTACGCACCACCGGCACCTCCCAGTAGACGATGGAGTCGGTCGCCCGGTCCCATTTGCCCAGCGAGCCGCCGCCCAGCAGCGAAAGCCAGAGATTGCCTTTGGAATCGAAAATCTGGGTATTGCTGCCCAGTGCGCGATCCTCGGCCACCCAATGATCCACCTTGCCGGTCTTGGGGTCGAGATGGCGTACCACATCGCCGGAATACCACACCGTGCCGTCGGTCTGGTCGACCGCAATGCCGTGGCCCCCGCCGTGTCCTTCGAAAGCCGTTTGTTCTCCCGTGCGCGGATCGAACTTGACGATGCAGCATGCGGTGTAGGCCAGCCATACGTTTCCATCCAGATCAAAATCCACCTGGTGCGGCCATGGCCAGACGTCGTATTCGTCCGACTCGTGATAGATGTACTCGATGAACATGGCTTTCTTGAGCGCTTCCAGATCGAGCTCGGGCTCCCGGGTGAGCTGCACGACTACCGGCGGCCTGTCCTCGGGGAAATGCTCGGCCAGGTAGTCGACCAGCGCGTCACGGTCCTCGGGCGGCAGGTATTTGGGGTCGAAAATCGTTGCCTTGCCGACCCGGCCGAATGCCGGACCCTTGTGCATCCGATCCACGGTCACTGCCCATGCGGCCTTGTTCTTGGGCGCCCGTCCGCCCGAGTAAGCGCGTGGGTAGTTGTACGGGATGAAATTGACGTTGTGGCAGCCGTGGCAGGTGCGTTCCAGCGCATCGCGTCCCGG
Source organism: Candidatus Foliamicus sp. (assembly GCA_965261845.1). Taxonomy (GTDB): domain Bacteria; phylum Pseudomonadota; class Gammaproteobacteria; order Steroidobacterales; family Foliamicaceae; genus Foliamicus. The sequence goes on from OZ253475.1 coordinate 740,039, forward strand.
TCCCGGAGGATAGACCTCGTCGTAGGGCAGTATTTCCGCATTGGGATAGTCCACGCCCCCCACATAGTCGACAATCGGGCCCACTCCGGTCAGGGAGAAATCCACTTCGGCCTCATCGCCGGGACCCAGGTCGATGCTGACGGTTTGAGGGTCGAATCCTTCCAGTTGGTCGATCGCCGCGCGTATCGTTACGTCGTATTTGCCGGGAATCATCTTGACTGCCCGGTATTCGCCATCCACAACAAAGACGGTGTAGGCGAGGACCTTGTCCTTGTTGTAGGCATAGACCACGGGTAGCAGGCCCTCTATGGTGCCTTCCACCTTGCCGGACAAGCGCGCCAGCCCTTCGTCCTCGGCGGATGTGGGCTCATCGGGGCCGGATGACTCTCCGGAACAGCCCACCATTACCAGCAGGCAGAGTCCTGCTACCGTTAGTCTTCCAGGTAAATTCATTAGTTTGGTTGCTCCGCTTGCCGTGTCGCCAGCCTAGTGTAAACCCAGAGATGCCAAAGCGGCTTGCAAGCTTGCTGGAATAACCCTGGGAACGAGGGCGTCCCGCCCTCGCGAGGGCGGGACGCCCTCGTTCCCATGGGGACAACGCCGGGGGCGAGGGCTTCTAGCCCTCGTCGAGGGCGGGACGCCCTCGTTCCCAGGGTTGGTATCACCGGCGCGTATAGGGATTGGCCACATCGCCGCCCGAATAGTACCAAACACTCTTGGTCTGCAGGTATTCCTTGATCGCCTCCATCCCGTTCTCGCGCCCCAGGCCGCTGGCCTTGTAGCCGCCGAACGGTGTCGTATAGCTGGTCGAACGATAGGTGTTGACCCATACCGTTCCTGCTTCCAGTCGCTCCGAGACCTTGATCGCCCGCCGCAGGCTCTCGGTCCAGACTCCTGCCGCAAGCCCGTAGTTGACATCGTTGGCGATGGCAATCGCCTCCTCGTCGTCCTTGAATCGCAGCACCGCCAGCACCGGACCAAACACTTCCTCCTGGGCTATGCGCATGTCGTTGGTCACGTCGGCAAAAATAGTCGGCTGCACGAACAGGCCCTGATTCCCGTCAGGGGCCGGAACACTATCGCCGCCGAGCACCAGGCGCGCGCCTTCATTCTTCGCGATCTCGATGTAGTCGAGTATCTTGCGATATTGAGGTTCGGTCGTGATCGGACCCACCTGCGTTGCAGGCAGCATGGGGTCGCCGATCCGCGCACCGTCGGCAAGGCTGACCAGGCGCTCAAGAAATTTGTCGTGAATCGAATCCTGCAGCAGCAACCTGGAACCCGCGATACAGGTCTGGCCGCTGGCGGCAAAAATCCCCGATATGGCGCCGTTGACCGCCTGATCGAGATTGGCGTCCTCGAACACGATATTGGCGGACTTGCCACCCAGCTCCAGCGTGACTCTCTTGAAGCTCGGCGCCGCGCTGGCGTTGACTATAGCGCCACCGGTTTCGCCGCCGGTGAACGCCACCTTTCGCACTTTGTCATGGCGCACCAGGGCATCTCCGACCTCGGATCCGAACCCCGTGACCACGTTGATCACGCCCTTCGGAAAACCCGCCTGCTCGGAAAGCGCAGCGAACTCCAGGGTCGAAGCCGACGTGTATTCGGACGGTTTGATTACGATGGTGTTGCCAGCGGCGAGCGCCGGGGCGGCTTTCCAGGCGAGAAGCAATAGCGGAGAATTCCAGGGCGTGATGCAGGCGCACACGCCGAGTGGCTCGTAGCGGGTCAGATTGAGCACGTCGGGTTTGTCGATAGGCGGGACCGAACCCTCGATCTTGTCGGCCAGACCACCGTAGTAATGGAACCATTGGGCCAGGTAGCGGCACTGATTGAGGACCTCGACATGCAGTTTGCCGTTGTCCCGCACCTCGATTTCAGCCAGCCGCGCGGCGTTGCCGGTCAGGATTTCCGCGAACTTCCGCAACATAAGCCCGCGCTGCGTAGCGTTTAGCCCGGGCCATTCGCCCTGTTTGAACGCGCTATGGGCGGCATCAACGGCGGCATCGGCATCGGCGCTTCCCGCACGCGGAATTCGGGCCCAGGCCTTACCGGTATACGGGTTCACCGTCTCGATCCACTCCTGTGAGAGCGGATTCGACCACGCGCCGTCGATGTACAACTGGTATTTCTGCATCCCAATGACCATTAGAAAATCAATCGGGCCATAATACAGACAGCAGATTCCGGAAATCCGTTTGCAAGCAAGACATTTCTCAGCGCTCCAGCTCGGGGTTGCATGGCACCGCTTCAATGGTCTCATGGACGAAACCGCTCAGACCTTCGTGAGGACTTCGTTCTCGTCGGTCGTGCGCGATAACTGGGACCTTGCGGTGGGGCTGATGGATAGCCGGGGGCGCCAGTTCGCCCAATCGTCGCGCAGCATCCCGTCTTTCATCGGCACCATGCCCCGCACCCTGGCCGTGATGCTGCGGCGCTATCCGCAATCTGCGCTCAACCCCGGCGACGTCCTGATTTCCAACGATGGCTATCACGGCACCGGCCATCTCAACGACATCACCATGATCCGCCCGATATTCAGGCGCAATCAATTGATCTGCTTTATCGGCAGCGTATTCCACACCGTGGACATCGGCGGCGCGCCGTCCGTGTCAGCCCGTGATTCCCATGAAGAAGGCCTGACGATACCGGTGTGCAAGATCCTTCGCGAAGCGGTGGAGAACGAGGATGTCATTGCTTTTATTACCGAAAACCTGCGCGCTCCGGAAGAAACGCTGGGCGATATCCGGGCCCAGTTCGCGGCCTACGAAATGGGTCAGGCAAGGCTTTTGAAAATACTTGACGACGAACACATCGACGACCTCGATGCGCTGGTGGGAGAGATTCTCGATCGCTCCGAGCTCGCGATGCGACGGGCTATCGAGGCGGTGCCGGACGGCGTATATCGCGACAAGATCAAGGTCGACGGCTTTGAAGAACCACTGACCATCTGCTGCGAGATCCGCATCGAGGGCAGTAGTCTTGCAGTTGACTTCGCCGGCACCTCGCCGCAGATCAACCGGCCGATCAATTCGGCCATGAACTTCACCCGCGCATACAGCGCCTATGCGATCAAGTGCGCCTTCGATCCAACCACGCCCAACAACGACGGTTCGTTTCGGCCGGTCACGATCACGGCGCCCGAGGGCTGCCTGATCAATCCGCTGCGGCCGGCCCCGATCTGGGCGCGCCATCTGTCGGGACACTACCTGCCGCCGGTGATCTTCAGCGCACTTTCGCAAGTGATGCCCCAGCGGGTAATCGCCGACTGCGGCTCGCCGCTGTGGAACGTTTATTTCTCAGGGCGGCACGGCGACGGGCGGCGTTTCGTGAAAATGTTCTTCATGAACGGGGGCCACGGCGCGCGGCCCCACCAGGATGGCCCGGCCTGCCTGAGTTTTCCCAGCAACGTGGCAACCGTACCGGTCGAACACTTCGAGAACAGCGTGCCGCTTTTGATCACCGAAAAGTCCTTGATCCCGGATTCGGGCGGGGCCGGCCGTTATCGGGGCGGGCCGGCACAGCGGGTGGCGTTCAAGGTCACGTCCGAGCACCCGATCACGATGACCATTCGCCATGAACGGGTGAAATTTCCGCCGCGCGGCCTGCTGGGCGGCTCGCCAGGCTCGCCCGGCCGTGACTACGTCAACGGGAAGCGGATTCCGGCAAAAGTGCGCACGGATCTTGAGTCCGGCGACGAAGTGACGTTCGACACGCCGGGTGGCGGCGGCCTGGGTCCGCCGCGGGAGCGCGATGCGGCCAGGCTTGAAGCGGATCTTGTGAGCGGAGTCGTGACGCCGGCAGGCGCGGCGGCTGGGTATGGTTCCAAGGCGGCAGCCGGGGAAGAGCAGGGTGGCTGAACCACTTCGCCTGGGTGTCGACATCGGCGGCACGTTCACAGACCTGGTGATGTTCGACTCGCGTAGCGGCGAGCTCTTCAATGAGAAGGTACTGACTACGCCGCAGGACCCGTCCATCGGCGCACTCGAGGGATTGGAAAAAATTCTTGCCCACAACGGGGCGAATCCGTCCCAGGTAGGTCATCTCATTCACGGCACCACCCTGGTCGCGAATGCGGTTATCGAGCGGCGTGGCGCGCGGGTGGCGCTGGTCACTACTGCCGGGTTCAAGGATATTCTGGAGATCGGCACGGAGTGGCGCTACGACACCTACGACCTGTTCATGGAAGTGCCGGAACCACTGGTGCCCCGGCACTGGCGCCTTGAGGTCCCGGAGCGCATCGGCCCTGATGGGAGGATATTGCAGGCCCTCGACGAACCGGCGGTCGTGGCTGTAGCCCGCGAGATCGCGGCGGCCGGCGTCGATGCGGTCGCGATTTCTCTACTGCACGGGTTCCGCAACCCGGCGCATGAGCGCCGGGTACGCGACATCATCAATCGGGAAGAACCCGGTCTCGCCGTATGCATCTCCAGTGACGTCATGCCGGAAATCGGCGAGTACGAGCGAACTTACACCACCGTTTGTAATGCCTACGTGCTGCCGATATTCGAGCGCTACCTGCGGCGTCTGACCGATGGCTTAAGCAAAATGGGCATAGAGAAGGATCTCTACCTGATGCTGTCGGACGGCGGCACCGTTCACCAATCGACCGCGGTGTCGCATCCCATCCGGCTGGTGCAGTCGGGTCCGGCCGGCGGCGTGCAGGCGACTTCCGTGATCGGCAAACTGGCCGGGCATCGCGACATCCTGTGCTTCGACATGGGCGGCACTACCGCCAAGGCCTGCCTGATCGATGATGGCGAGCCGCTGCGTACAACCGAATTCGAAGTGGCCCGGGTCTATCGTTTCAAGAAGGGCAGCGGCATTCCGCTCAAGATCCCCGTGATAGAGATGATTGAAACCGGGGCCGGCGGCGGTTCGATTGCCACGGTGGACCACCTCGGGCTGGTGCAGGTCGGACCGGAGAGCTCCAGCGCCGACCCCGGGCCCGCCTGTTATGGGCGGGGCGGTCTGGACGCCACGGTTACTGATGCGGACCTGGTGCTGGGCTATCTTGCGGCCGGGAGTTTTCTGGGCGGCGACATGCAACTCGATGTTGAAGCGGCAACCGGGGCGCTGACTCGCAATGTGGCCGAGCCGCTCGGCGTTTCGGTCATTGAAGCGGCCTGGGCGGTGCACGAGACCGTCAACGAGAACATGGCCCAGGCGGCCACTATCCACGCCCTGGAGAAGGCCAGGAACATCAGCAGCTACACCATGCTGCCGATAGGCGGGGCCGGGCCGGTTCACGCCTGCAACATTGCAATGAAGATGTCGTTGCGCCGGGTCGTTTGTCCCATGTCCGCCGGGGTCGCCTCGGCTTTCGGTTTCCTGGTCTCGCCCACCTCGTTTACGTTCGTGCAGGGTGGCGTAATGCCATTGGACGAGCTCGATTTTTCCGGGATCAACGCGATGCTCTTGGGAATGCAGCATGATGGCCGCGAGCTGCTATCAGCCGCCGGCATTGATGGCGACAGCGTTCGGGTCGAGTGCCTGGCGGCGATGCGCTATATCGGCCAGGGCTACCACGTCGAGGCTCCGGTCGACGACAAAATGCTCCAGGCATGCGATTGCGCCGCGATTCGGCGTGCGTTTGAGGATGCATACAAGACCCAGTTTGGTCGAGTCGAGCAGGACATGGCGGTGGAAGTCGTCTCCTGGCGGGTCATCGTCTCGGGCCCGCGCCCGTCCATCGAACTGGCCGCCGCCGGCAGCACATCGGGGTCGGAAAACGCGCTCAAGGGCCAGCGGCGGGTGTACTTCGGACCGGAAGGCGGATTTGTCGATGTCCCCGTCTACAATCGATACAGCCTCTTGTCGGGCGACACATTCGAAGGGCCGTGTATTTTTGAGGAGCGCGAATCCACTACCGTTGTGCCGCCACGTGCGCGGGCATCTGTTGATTCGAACCTGAATCTCATTGTCGATCTTCCGACTCCACCATGAGCGGCCGCTCTTTCGCCGCAACTAACCGCGGAATGCTGCCTGAACCCGGCCAAGTTCTTCGTGTTAACGGGCCCTGACTGAGTGATGCAGCAAGCTTCGGTTGCCGAAATACTTGCCGACGCTCTGGCTGAGCACGGCGTATCACGCATTTTCGGCGTGCCCGGCGGTGGCAGCAGCCTGGATGTGATGGAGGCGGCAGCCGGCGAGGGGATCGATTTCGTGCTGACCCGCACCGAGAACGCCGCCGTAATGATGGCGGCCGCAACAGCCGACCTCGCCGGTACTCTCGGCGTGGCGCTGACAACCAAGGGCCCGGGGGTAGCGAACGCCGTCAACGGCGTGGCCTGTGCAGCACTGGACCGGTCGCCGGTGATGCTCATCACGGATGGGTTCAGCGAGCAGGAGAGCCATTACGTTACCCATCAGGTCTTCGACCAGGAAAAATTGCTGGCGCCCGTTACCAAGAGAAGCAGCCGCCTGGAACAGGAAGATGTCGCGACAGAGATTCGTGATCTGATCGAGCTTGCCAAAACACCACCCTTCGGACCCGTGCATGTCGAAATCGCCGGTTCGCATGCACGCAAGGCCGTCGCTGCCGATACGGGCAGAGTCAGGCCGCGCAATCTCGAGGCGGACATCGCCGAGGCTGCGGTGAGCCAGGCAGGAGAATTGATCCGGAATGCGTCACGCCCGGTTATCGTTGCCGGCCTGGAGGCCAGAAGTCCCGGCGCTACACGGAACGTCAGGGCCCTGGCCGAAGCGCTGCGCTGTCCGGTGCTTGCCACCTACAAGGCGAAGGGAGTCTTCGACCATGGCCACCCGCAATACGTCGGCAATTTCACCGGCGGCAACGCCGAATCGGAATGCGTGCGGCAAGCGGACCTTATCGTGCTGTGCGGCCTGGACCCGGTCGAACTGCTCCGAATACCCTGGCGTTACGACAGCCCCGTGGTGGATATAGCCGAGGTTCGGCATCCGGTCCACTATGTGGAGCCTGCCGTGGGGGTCTATGGTCCGATCGCCGCTGCGCTGGCGCTGCTGAATACCGGACTGTCGCAATCCGACTGGCCGCTTTCCGAGATCGCACAGTTGCGAGGGCGCCTGACAAAGCGCCTGGAATATCCGGGATGCCCGGGGCTGGGACCGCAGCAGGTCGTCGAACTGGCGGCTCGCGCCGCACGAGATCTCGAAGTCTCAGCCCGTATCTCGGTTGACGCCGGCGCACACATGTTTTCGGCCATGGCATTCTGGCCCGCGGCGCGGCCGCACGATGTCCTCATTTCCAATGGCCTGGCAACAATGGCCTATGCCCTCCCGGCGGCGATCGCGTCCGCCCTTCATCAACCGGAACGCCCCGCTTTGGCCTTTACCGGCGATGGGGGGTTATTGATGTGCCTGGGTGAGTTGTCGGTGGCCGTTCAACAGGCGGCCCGGATCGTGGTCATCGTTTTCAATGACCAGTCCCTGTCGCTGATCGACATCAAACAACAGCAACGCGGCATGCCCCAACGAGGGGTCCGCTGGCAGCCGCCGGACTTCGCAGCGACAATGCAAGGTTTGGGCGGTCGGGGTTTTCGAGTGGATAATGCCCGTGATTACCATGCGGCGGTCGCTGAGGCCCTACACAACGAAGGACCTTCGCTGATCGACGTCAGGGTGAACCCACAGGGGTACCTGGCGCAAATGGAATCGTTGCGAGGCTAGTGTCGCGACACGACACCAGGGCCTGACCGCCAGCAGTACCAGGAGCACCCAAATGGAAAATGGGCACTTTCAACTACCGCCCGAAATTCAGGAGATCGTCGATCTTGCGAAACGGATCGTCAAAAACGAATTGATCCCGCTTGAGGCCGAGTTTCTGCCCCACCCGGCGCACGCCTTCGGCATCAAGGAAACCACCAACCTGAAAAGGGTCTTCGGTCCCGATGTTGTGCAGCACCTGGTCGAAATTTCGCGCGACACCGGCCTCTGGTATCTCATGGTGCCGGAAAAGTATGGCGGCTCGGGACTGTCGATGCTTGCCCAGATCGCGATTCTCGAGCAATTCAACTACACCGCGGTGCCGTTTCCGTTCGCGAATGTCGCCAACATCCTCTATCAGTGCGAAGGCGATCAGGTCGACCGGTTCTTAAAGCCGATCATCGAGGGCGAGATGACGACCTGCTTCGCCCAGACCGAACCCAATGCGGGCTCCGATCCGGGCGGCATGATGCAGACGCGGGCCGTGAAAGACGGCGACGACTGGGTGCTTAACGGCACCAAGATGTGGATTTCGGGAGCCGCGGAATCGGACATGATCATGGTGCAGGCGGTCACAGACCCCGAAAAACGCCAGCGCGGCGGCATCACCATGTTCCTGGTCAAGCGTGACAATCCCGGGATGCTTGTCGAGGAGCCGGGAATAAAGACCTGGCTCGGACCGCATGCGTCGCAGTACATCGTCCACTTCGAGGATTGCCGGGTGCCGCAGTCCGACGTACTCGGCGATGTCGGAAACGGATTTCGGCTTGGGCAGCGCTGGCTCACGATCCACGATCGACTCCTGCGTGGCCCCTATGCCCTGGGCAAGATGCAGCGTGCGCTGGACATGTCGATCGAGTGGTCGAAGAACCGGGTGACCTTCGGCAAGCCGCTGTCCGAACGCCAGGCGATTCAATGGCACCTGGTAGACATGTATATCGACCTGGAGGCGCTGCGCTCGCTTACTTACCAGATGGCGGCCCGTGCCGATGCCGGCGAGGACATCCGCACCGAGGCCGGCATGGTGAAACTCACCTCTATGGTGTGGGGCGCGCGGACGCTCGACAAAGCCATCCAGATCCACGGTGCGATGGGCGAGTCGCTTGAACTGCCGCTCACGCTTTTCTATCGGTATCTGCGCCACGGACAGATCGGCGGCGGCGCCAATGAGATTCAGCGCATGCAGATTGCCCGCAAGCTGTTGCGCGGATAGCGTCGGCCTGAGCTCAATGATGAGTTTCCCGGTTCGACAGACCCGTGGCCGCGTCCCGCAATGGACGTATTCCATCCCAATCGTTGCGGCCGCCTTGCTGTTGGCGGGTTGCGCGCAAGACACGGGCAGCGAAGAGTATCCGTCGAAGCCCGTCACCATCATCGTGCCGTACGCCCCCGGAGGCGGCGGCGATACATTCACTCGCGCCATTGCCGCGCAGGCCGCGGATATCCTGGGCGTAAAGGTATTCGTGGTGAACCGAACCGGCGGGGGCGGCACCATCGGGGTCGGTTCCGTGGCGCGTGCGGCTGCCGACGGTTACACCCTCGCATTCATTTCGACCAGCCCGATCGTGATGGCGCCGAATTTTCTCGACGTCCCCTACGATCCGGAGGAAGACTTTGCCTACCTGGCACAATTCGTAGTCTCTGTTCACCCGGTGCTGGTGGGTAAAAGGTCTCCGTTTGATTCGTTCTCGGCGTTGCTCGATTTCGGGAAAGCCAATCCCGGCAGGCTGCGATGGTCCAGCGCGGGAATCAACGGCGCTCCTCATATCGCGACGCTGGCGGCATTTCAGCAGGAGGGTGTGGATGCAGCGTTCGTTCCGATGCAGGGTTCGTCGGAGGTCCTGGCAGGATTGTTGGGTGGAACCATCGATGTGGGAGTCATTTCCGACTATTCCGGTGCGCTGGCGGCCGGCGATGTGCGTGTGCTGGCCGAAATCGGCCCCGAGCCGATCGCGGAATTACCCTCGGTGCCGACCTACGAACAACTCGGCTACCCGCTGGCGCCAACCATATTTTTCGGGCTGGCCGGGCCGGCGGAATTGCCGGATGAGGTGGTCGCCAAGTGGGACGAAGCCATAGGCATCGTCACGGCGTCGGCGGCTTTCTCCGATATCGCGCGCCGCCTGAACGGCCGAGTGGCGTATCTGGGCCATGAGGAATTTGAGCGCCAGGTTTTGGCGGAAATTGCGGCTACCCACGAGGCGCTGCGTTTGTTGGACAAGAGTGAATGAAGCCGGTCCGCCCGGAATCAATCGCCATCTCAAGCCTGCTGGCCGCGGCCGTGGTGTTCGGGCTCTGGGTCCTGCCGCTGGGCATCGGCTTGGGCGCCGCCGGCGATGGCACAGGCCTGTCCGCGCGCTTCATGCCGCAGCTGGCGACTATGGCGATGGTGTTGGCGCTCGCCTGGGGTCTGTATCGCTCGTTCGTCGAGACCGGGTCTGCTGATGAACCAGGTCGGGATCAAGAGGGCCGGGTACGAATATCGATCGGCGGGTTGCTGATTTGCCTGGCTTTTGCCGTGATCGGATTCGACCTTGTGGGATTCTATGTTGGCGGCATCTGCATGGCAGTCCTGCTGGCGGTGCTGCTCGGTGAACGAAGGCCATGGGTCATTGTGCTTTTTCCGACCCTGCTGATGGCGGGGATCTACCTGCTGTTCGAGGTTGCCTTAAGCGTCCGCTTGCCCAAGTTCGGGCTGATACCGGGTCTGGCGGTGTAGCCGATGGAAAACGTCCTCGAAGGCATTTCGCTGGCTTTCAACTTCAACGCCCTGGCGGGAATTCTTCTCGGCATAGTGCTTGGCCAGATACTTGGCTCCATTCCCGGGCTGACTGCGGCGATGGCGGTTGCGCTGTTGGTGCCGTTCAGTTTCTATTTCGATCCCTGGGTCGGAATTCCGATGATGCTGGCCATGTTCAAGGGGTCGTTGTTCGGGTCGAGCATACCGGCCATCCTGCTACGGACCCCGGGAACACCGGCGGCCGCCGCCACGGTTTTCGACGGCAATCCCCTCGCCCGCCAGGGGAAAGGCGGCAAGGCGATGCACACGGTGCTGTTCGCCTCGGTATTCGGCGACTCGTTCTCCGACATCGTCCTGATTTTCGGCGCAGGCACACTGGCGGCGGTTGCAATCCGCTTTGGTCCCTCCGAGTACGCAATACTCGTGTTCTTCGCGCTCTTGAGCCTGATCTCGCTGCACCGCGGCAGTTCCTGGAAAGGCATCGTGTCGATTACCGCCGGCGTATTGCTCGCGTGTATCGGGCTTGATCCGATAACCGGCGCCCCGCGCCTGACCTTCGGCAATGCAGAGTTATTTGACGGGATTGGCCTGATCCCCATGCTGATCGGGTTCCTGGCGATCTCGGAAGTCTTCAGGCAACTGGAGCAACCCGTCAGGCGGCTCGGAGAAAAGACCGTGACATTCTCGTCCCGGCCGGAAGACAACCGCTTGTCCGCGAAGGAACGGCGGTCACTGCTGCCCACGCTTCTTCGTAGCTCGGCAATCGGCACAATCACGGGCGCATTGCCTGGGCTCGGCTCTACGGTCGCGGCGTTCATTGCCTATAACGAGGCCCGCAGGACCGCGGCCAAGCCGGAAGAATTCGGCAAAGGCTCCCTGCACGGCATTGCGGCGCCGGAGGCGGCCAACAATGCGGTGGGCGGCTCCAACCTGATTCCGCTGCTGGCCTTTGGAATTCCGGGCGACGTGGCGGCCGCTCTCATACTCGGTGCGCTGCTGATCCAGGGCATCACGCCGGGCCCCGTCGCTTTTCGCGACAACCCGACGCCGATCTATGCGATTTTCACCGCCATGCTGCTCGCCAACCTGGTCAATTACGTGGTCGGCCTCGGTTTCATACCACTGGCCAAGAAGATGGTGTCGGTCCCGAAGCGACTGCTCTTTCCGGCAGTGCTGGTGCTGGCATCCGCCGGCGCCTATGCGATGCGCGGCTCGCTGTTCGACGTCCAGTTGATGTTTGTGTTCGGATTCATCGGCTGGGTGATGGCGAAGTACAAGTTCCCTTCGGTCCTGCTGCTGATAGGCTTCATCCTCACGCCTATCCTCGAACGTTCGATCCGCCAGACGCTGATTCTCGTCGAAGCTGCCGATGGTTGGTTGGCTTTTGTGGCCAGCCGCCCCGTCCTGATGATCCTGCTGGGCGCGCTCGCAATTCTGACCGTTATCGTTATTCGCCAGCGCCTGGCAATGAAACGCTACAAGTTGCCGCAGGAACCCGCCGACAGCAGCTGAACCACGCGCCGGGAAGGAGGGCGGGACGCCCTTGTCCACGCGCCGGGAAGGAGGGCGTCCCGCCCTCCACGAGGGCGGGACGCCCTCGCTCCATCAAGCGCCCTCGCCCCATCAAGCGCCCTCGCCCCATCAAGCGCCCTCGCCCCATCACGCACCTGGGGAGGAGGGCATCTTGCCCTCCATGAGGGCGGGACGCCCTCGTTCCCGGCGTTAGTCGAGCTCGATTTCGTCGCTCGTCAGTATGGTTGCCAGCTTCCGCATATTCGTAAGGCTGCGTTGCTGGTCATCCTCATTGGCCGCAATACAGCAATCAGCGATCACGCTTACCGCAAAATCATGATCATGGGCTTCGCGGGCCGTGGACTCCACAACCATATCGGTGGCAACACCGGCCAGGTAAACGTGCGTCACACCCATGCTGCGCAGGCTCAGTTCCATCGCCGTTGCGTGGAAACTGCCGACCCGGTGCTTGCTAATGACCAGCTCCTCACCCCGGGGCGCGACTTGATCAACGAATTGGCCGCCCCAGCCACTGAGATCAAAGGCGCCGAATTGGTGCGCCTGCCCCATAAGCGGCGATCCCTTGGGGCTCTGGGCGTAGCCCGGATAGAAGCCGACCCGCACATGAACTACGGGCAGACCGGCCGCGCGAAATCGGTCCTGGACGATCCGCACGCGTGCCAGGGTACCGTGGTCGGCGTCATAGGCCGCGTAACCCTTACCCGAGACCTTGCCTTCGGGGTGGACAATATCGTTTTCGAAATCAAGACAGAGTAGTGCTTTCATGGCTATCGCCTCTTGCGGAGCTAGGTGAGGGAATCCCGGGCCGCCCGGGTCAATTCGACTCGCATTCTAGGTGCCGTCGCAATCCTTTACAAACCCTGACCCGCGTGCGACTATGCGGCAAGCCTCAGGGATATGCGGGCTGCATTCACACTTGCATGGAACAACTTGGGAGGGAGGGCATCTTGCCCTCCGTCGAGGGCGGGACGCCCTCGTTCCCGGCGTTGGTTCCCTGCGCGTCAGCGCAGCGACGCCGGCTGCGCAAACTCATTGGGAGTTATCGAGCGATGTCACCATTTTCCTGGAACAGTTTCCGCGGTATAGGCAAGTATGTCGTGCTTGCCGCGTTCGTCATGGCGATCAGAGCCACCATTGCGCTCGGCGCGCCGGCAATTCCAGGCACGGCCACGCTCACCGGAACGGTGTCGGCCGAAACGCCGTTTGCGGCGGCGCAGGTATATGCCAAGAACCTCGACCGGAACATGCTCTACACCGTGTATACGCACAACGGCAGGTATCGCGCTCCCAATCTGCTGCCCGGTGGCTACCGGATCTGGGCCGAGAAGGATGGCCTCACGTCCCGCCACGAGATGCTGCGGATTCAGGGCGAGGGGGAAATTGAGCTTGACCTCAAGATGGGCCCTGGGCCGGACAACCCGCTGACTCTGAAGGACAGCTCCAAGCCGGGACCGCAATTCGGCGGCGTCGGCAAGGATGCGCAACTGGTTTCCTATGATGAGATGTACCCGCCTGGGCGGGGCAGGGACTTGACGGAGCCTACCTGCATTACCTGCCACGGCCATTCCTTCCTGCCGGCGCACCGCATGGGGCGGGTGCAATGGCACGCGATGATAAGCGTCATGCTCGATCCCAGCGGTCCGTTCGCCGATCCCAACTCAGCCCGCAGCATTACCGACGAAGAGCACGAAATCCTGGCGGACTACCTGGTGGAGAACTTCGGCCCGGACAGCCCCCCCAAGGTAATACGCCTCGATGTTGAGTACCCGCTGGACGAAGAGACGCTGGCCTCGGCGATGTTCATCGAGTATCTGACTCCCTTGCATCCGGCGGCCGACCTGTCATTGAGATCGGCCAACGAGCCCTTCAAGCACCGGCTGCACCGGCCGATGCTGGACAACGACGGCAACCTGTGGGGCTCCAACAGCCTGATCGGCCTGAGCCGCGTCGATCCCCGCACCGCGCAGTGGAGCCACTTTCCGATTGGTTATGACGAGAATAATCCGGAAACGGACATGTACGGCAAGATAAAGGGTGACCCGGATTCGGTCTGGTCGTACATCTTCCCGCATGACCTGACTATCGATCGTGAAGGCCATGTTTTCTGGGCTGAATTCCAGGGGCAGCACCTGGGCCAGCTGGACCCGAAGACAGGAAAAATCGAACGCTACCCGATGGACCCCGAGGGCGTCGTCGTTGACGAGAGAGGAGTGGTGGGCAACATTCGCGGCCACAGCCCGCACATGGCGGAGAACGGAGACGTGTGGTTCACCGCTATCCGCGGCAACAAACTCGGAAAATGGGACCGCCAAACCAAGAACATCACGTTGTGGGAAATCCCCACGGCGCATTCCTTCCCTTACGGAATAGAAGTGGATCAGCAGGGCATCGTCTGGTTCGCCGAACTGTTCGGCTGTGCCGTCACGAGCTTCGATCCGGAAACCGAAGAGTTCATGGAGTACCCCTCATTGATAAAGCCCTGCGCAATCAACCGGCTTGCAGCCGACTCCAGGGGCACGATCTGGTACTCGGTCGCCAGCTCCGGAAGACTGGGCCGGCTGGACCCGGCCACCGGGGCACAGAAGGAATACGACATCCTTCCATTCTCGAAGGTCAAGGCATCGAGGCCCTACGGCATCGTTGCCGACCCTGAGGACAAGATCTGGTTCGGCGACGGCGGACTGGGCGGCGCATTGGTCCGGTTCGACCCGGACACGGAATCGTTCACCTATTACCCGGAACCCCGACAGGCCGACAACCCCAACCTGGACGTCACCCGGGAAGGCGCCATCATTTTCTCGACGCGTTCGAACAACCAGGCGGCGCTGGGAATTTTCTATCCCGACGTTTCGAAAATGACCGGCTACGGCGCATATCGCTGATTCAATTCAAGAAACGGACGGACGCTTGCCGTGCTTTGGCGCCTTAATGTCGGACTGTCCAATTGTAAACGCGCGAATTTTGTGCTATAGACGACCTTGCAATTACTGTAGTTTCCAAGGGGGACGTTGGAAACTCATGTCGGCGTAGCGTATTTGTTGCCTCGGCTTTTGCAGACAAAGCGCCACTCAGGGAGGCAACCCATGATCGCATCCAAACAGCGTTCGCTGACGGCCATGCTGGCCACGGCAACATCACTTTCACTGGTCTTTGCGCTTTCACCGGCACATGCTCAGGAGGACGGTTTCAGGCTCGAAGAGATCGTGGTCACAGCCCGTAAACGGGACGAGACGCTGCTCAAGGTACCTATCACGGTGACAGTGATATCGGCAGAGGACATCGCCATCAAGGGCATCGACAATTTGAGTGATATTGTCGATTTTGCCCCGGGCCTCTTTTACGGTGGCCCGTCCGGCGGTAACGCTGATCGTTCCTCCCGGCGCTTGCTGATGCGCGGGATGCAGCCCTCCACCGATCGCCAACTCCGTCAGGGCGCCTCGGTATTCATCGATGGCGCCCCCGTATTGGGGGCTGAGATAGGTGATACGGCGGGCGCGGCAAGGATCGAGGTGATAAAGGGGCCGCAAAGCGCCTACTTCGGCCGTTCCACCTTTGGCGGCGCGATCAACATCATCACCAAGACGCCGGGCCAGGAGTGGCAGGGCCAGATGACGGCGGAAGCCGGCAGCTGGGGTATTTCGGATTTTGGTCTGGAGGTTGAAGGGCCCTTGGTTCGGGACAAACTGACGTTTCGTGTCAGCGCCAACTCGGACTCCTCGGATGGCCAGTATACGAATTGGGCCAACCCGTCGGAGACGCTGGGGGCAAGAAGCACCGAGGATTTCTCGTTGACCCTGCATGCCACGCCGACAGACCGGTTCACTGCCAGACTTCGTCTTCACTATTGGGAGGACGATGACGGTGAAACTCCCAGCATTGCCTATGGGATGGGCAACGGCGAAGACCAATACAACTGCAACCTGGGCGGCACCGCCGGCCCGATGTCGGGTGTGGCCGGGGATCCCAACTGGATCTGCGGCACGCCCCGATTCCCGAAGGACAGCGAGATCGCCCGGGATTCCATCGTGACCGACGACATCAGGGCGGCGCTACGGGGCGACTTCATCCCGGGCGCCACTCAAGTTCTGCCCGGATTTCTCGACCACTTCGGGTTGAGGCGGGAGGCGTTTGAGGCCAGCCTGATTCTGGACTACGAATTCGCCAACGGCATGACCATCTCGTCCATCACCGCGGCTCACACTAACGATCAGGCTCGTTTGGGTGACTTTGATTACCGGTGGACGGGTGGCTCGCGGCCCGGAGGCGACGTGGCCGGCGTCGGCGACCGGACGCTGGAGGACTTCAGTCAGGAAATCCGTGTCGCGTCGTCCGCTGACAAGAAGCTGCAATGGATGATCGGCGCGAGCTATTTCGACATTGAGGAAAACCTCGGCGGAGCTTTCAGAGTTATTGCTTTCCGCCCGGCCTCGAATCCGCACCCACGCGGCCCGGAAAAAAACAAGGGCCAGACCACGGCTTGGTTCGGTTCGATCTCCTATGACTTTAACGACCGGTTCGTCTTGAGCGTGGAAGGCCGCAGCCAGGCGGACAAGGTCAGCAAAGGATATCCTCGGGGAATCACCCTGGAAGACACCTTCGACGCCTTTACGCCTCGCGTCATCCTGGATTACAAGCCGACCGACCAGATTACCCTCTATGCCAGTTTTGCCCAAGGCACCCGGCCCGGTGACTTCAACACGTCTCTGGTGACGGCGTCGGCCACTGATCTTGCTTGTATTTCGGCGGCCATTGGCGCGGATGTTTTTATTCCCGAAGAAGATCTGAACAACTACGAGCTGGGTTTCAAGGGTCTGTTGTGGGACGGCCGCGCGTCGGTCACCGCCGCGGTTTACAGGGGTGAATGGCGAAATATGCATACCCGCGGCGAGGTCCAGTGTCCGCAACCGGACGGCACGTTCACCGGCTTCCAGACGACTGGACTTGGGGGCTCATCCGACCTGACAGGGCTTGAAGTAGAGGTGCTTGCCGCCGTGACGGAGAACCTGACGCTGGAGGCGACCTTTGCATTGAACGACACGGAAATCCTGTCGCGCGACAGCAATGATGCCGGGATCCTGTTGGGGGAGCGGGAGTTGGCCGGACTCGGCAATCAATTCTCGCGCTATCCCAGGATCAGCGGAACGGCGTCGGGTACCTACCGGGGCCAACTGACCGACACCACCCACTGGTTTGCCCGTCTGGACTACATCTATAAGGATGGCAAGTGGGCGACGGATGCCAACGTGACGAAAACGCCCAAGGAGAATCGATTCAACCTTCGGGTGGGCCTTGAAGTTGGCGAGGACTTACGCATAGAAGCCTACGGCACCAACCTGACGGGCGACGATGCGTTTACCGGGTTCCAGGCGTTTAATGACCTTGCGTTCTTCGGTGGGCGACGGGTGCTCACCATAGGTCTCCCCGTCAAACGCACCTATGGGGTGCGCGCCGCCTATCGATTCGACCTGTAACCAGCAGGCGGTAGCCTTTTCCACATTCAAGTCGTGCCCGGAGCCCTGTTTGGGTCCCGGGCACGACTATTTGGAACGCATGATAGAGACACCGAGTCTGGTGCGGGTGTAACGCAACACCAGAAAAACAAGTCAACTCTGAACAGGACAGACTATGGGTATTTCAACGATGTTATTGGGCCGTGCCGTTCTTCCGGTGCTTGCTTTGACAATTGCACTCTCCGGGTGCGCTTCGCCGGATTCTGATTCGTCGACCGAGGATTCGTCCACTACAGCCGATTCGCTTGATGGGCTTAACCGGCTTTCCGGAGCGGTGAGCGCTGAAGCGCCATTTGCGGCTGCCTACGTATACGCCCGCAATCTCGACAAGAACGTGCTCTACACGGTTTTTACCCACAAGGGCCAGTACCAGGCCATCAACCTGATGGACGGCGGCTATGAAATCTGGTCAGAGAAAGGCGGTCTGCGATCGGAGCATCAAATGCTGCGCATTCAGGGTGGCGTTGACCTGCAGTTGGATCTGGCATTGCAGCCAGGTCCGGATAATCCGTTGACGCTCAGGGACAGCACCAAGCCTGGACCACAGTTCGGGGGCATGAAAGACGCCGAGCTGGTCAGCTACGACGAGATGTATCCGCCGGGCCGGGCGCGGGACCTGGCCGAACCCACCTGCTTGACGTGCCACGGGTCGGCGTTTCTGCCCGCCCATCGAATGGATCGCAACCAGTGGCATGCCATGGTTGGCGTCATGCTGGACCCCAGTGGGCCTTTCGCGGATCCTGATTCGGCGCGCACCATCAGCGCCGAGGAACACAACATTCTTGCTGACTACCTGGCGGAGAATTTCGGGCCGGACAGCCCCTCCAGAGTACTCAGGTTGGATGTGGAATATCCCGTGGATGAACAGACGCTGTCGACGGCCATGTTTATCGAGTACCTGACACCGCTGCATCCGGCTGCGGACCTCTCCCTGCGGTCCCCTAATGAGCCGTTCAAGAACCGTTTGCATAGGCCCCATCTCGATAACGACGGCAACCTCTGGGGTTCCAACAGTCTTATCGGCGTTAGCCGGGTGGATCCGCGCACCGCCCAATGGAGCCACTTCGTCATCGGCAAGGATGAGAACAACCCCGAAACAGATATGTACGGCAAGAAGAAGGGAGATCCCGATTCGATCTGGTCCTACATCTTTCCTCATGACCTCACGATCGATGACCAGGGATATGTATTCTGGGCAGAATATCAGGGCCAGCATTTAGGCCGCCTGGATCCGAGCACAGGCAGGATAGACCGGTTTCACATGGATCCCGAGGGCGTTGTTGTTGACGAGAATGGGGTAGTCGGAAACATCCGTGGCCACAGTCCTCACATGGCCGCCAATGGCGACGTCTGGTTTACGGCAATTCGCGGCAACAAGATCGGCAGGTGGGACCGCGAAACGGAAAAAATCAAACTGTGGGAGATTCCCACTCCAGATTCCTTTCCCTACGGTATTGAGATCGATCAGCAAGGGGATATCTGGTTTGCCGAGGCCTTCGGTTGTGCGATTGGGCGCTTCAATCCGGCAACTGAAACGTTCACGGAATATCCGTCCCTTACAAATCCCTGCGCAATCAACCGGCTCGCCGCTGATTCCAGGGGTACGATCTGGTACTCGGTGGCCAGCGCCGGGAAGCTGGGCAAGCTCGTCCCTGAGACAGGCGAGCAAAAGGAGTACGAGATTCTACCCTTCTCGAAAGTCAAAGCCTCTTCGCCTTACGGCATCATCGCTGACCATGAAGACAACATCTGGTTCGGAGATGGTGGTTTGGGCGGCGCCCTGGTCAGGTTTGATCAAGAGAAAGAAGAATTCACCTATTACCCGGAACCGCGGCAGGCTGATAATCCCAACCTGGATATTACCCGCGAGGGAGCAATAATCTTCTCAACCCGGTCCAACAATCAGGCTGCCTTGGGCATCTTCTACCCGGACATCAGCAAGATGACCGGCTACGGCGCCTTTCGCTGATTCGACTTAAGCGGCGGGCGTCAGAACTCGAAGCTGGTGCGAACGCCGAACGAGGGCCTTGGGAGCAGACCGGCCATTATCATCCGGGCGCCGGGGCCGTCGGAATTGATGTAGTTAATGATTTCCGGCGCGACGACATTGTCCCAGTTTGAGAAATAAACAGCCGCGCTTACCTGAATCCGGTCGTTCCACAAGAGACTCTTGACGCCGAATTCAAAATTCGTAATTTCTTCTTCCTCGACGGAAATGCCACCGCCACCGGCTGCGGCAATCTGGTCGAGTTCACCCTGGGGGAGCGCGAGCAGGCCCGCATTGAACTGGCCCGGGTTGGTCCCTTGCGCAAACGTTGCATACAAGGTCGTCCCTTCTCTGGGTTTCCAGTCCAGAATTACGCGCGGCGTGAAGCTCTTGAACGTATTCTGCAGTGGCGTGTTGCCGACAGTACCCTCAATCACTTTATCGTGCTGATTGCGCGCCTCGACATTGACGGTGAATTGGTCATTGATGTCGTAACTGGCGGCAGCAAAGACAGCCCTTGTTTGCGGGTCGAACGTACTCACATTCGGATTCGGATTCGTTGCCCGGCGTCTTGGTGACGGCGTTGATGGCGCCGGAGAAGGTCGAACGTCCGAAATAGGCGCTCTGCGGGCCCTTGATTACCTCAATTCGCTCGTAGTTTTCCGTGCTGCCAATCTCGGACCCGAGTATCGGGGCGCCGTCTATGAACACGGCCGCGCTCTGGCGGGTCTGCCGGTCGGTCCGCGGGTTCATGCCTCGAAAGATCAGACGGCGGTTGAAGCGGCCGCCCCTGCCGACCGAGTGCTCCGAATAGTGGAAGCCTGGTGAGAAATCGACAATATCGGGCAATTCATCCAGCGCCATGTTCTGAATATCGCTGGAACTAAACGCTGTCACCGTCAACGGCACCTCGAACAGCGACTCCTCACGTTTACGTGAAGTAACGATGATCTCTTCGATGACCAATTCATCCTCTGCACTGGCATCCTGGGCAACAGCAACAGGCGCAATCAGCGGGGCGGAAAGAAGCAGCGCAATGGTGAAGGGGATGGCGGGGTGCGAGTTGCCAGGCGGGGGCGGCGAAGCCGAGCATGGCCAGGGGCTAGCCTCCTCCCGGCGGCAGATACCAGATGGGCGAGGTCCAGGCCATTTCCTGAATGGTCTTGGGCGCATCGCTATCGCAGGCGTCCGGACGTTCGTCGGCCGGCAGGGCGATACATTGCGCCCAGCTCCAGCGCAGGGTAGGTACCTCCACCGCTCGCAGGTAATAGTAGGAGGCCTCGGCGGGGTCAAACTCCGGATCTTCAAAAACCGTGCACAGGTCCGCCGACCCCGTGCCGCTCCACGTCCCGGTCTGCAGGTCCACTTCGCCCTCCGTGTTTTCCCGCCCCGCCACGTCGAAGACCTCGTAGTGGGCCTGGCTGTCGGCATCGATCCAGCCCTTGATCACCTGGAGCTTCTGCAGTTGCGCCGCGTCGGGGTCCTGCAGGGCGCTGACAAAGAGTTGCGGCGCGGCGCCGGAAGGCCCGTCGCTCAAGTCGCCGCCCATGGGGATGCCCCGGCTATAGCCGTGCGCCGCCGTGTCGTTCAATTCACAGGCGTTCTCCCCGAAATCCCAGCCTGCGAACAGCCGGGGCTCAATGCGCGTTCCGGTGGTGCCGAACACCTCTTTGCGACGCAAAGACTCAAAAATCGCATCGCGCGAGTTCTCCACGGCCCACACTCCCGCCAAACCGCCCGGATTGATATTCAGTCCGAAGGCTGAGCTCTGGCGGTCGGACAGCCGGGTCTCGAAGTCCGTCTCCGTCTCCGTCTCCGTCTCCGGCGCCAGGTGCCAGTGCCAGTGCTGTTCATCCGTCCAACCGGTGGTGGATATGTGCCCGTCGGTGGAGGCGATCACGCCCATCTTGTAGGAATTGACGCCGATCACGGCCTGGTCCTGCAAGCCAGTCAGGAGAATGCTGCGGAAGAAGTCATTCTTCGAAATGCAACCGAAGCGCGCAAAGCCGCGGACGCCGTTTTCCCCTTCTTCACAAAACCGAACAACAGTCGGTACACCGGTAATAGACAACGCCTCCCTGCCGACGCTGCGCACTTGCTCCTGCTCGCATAGTTCGTCCTCGGCGCCGAGGATATTCGGCAGCCCGTTGAAGCACTCGGAATTGCCCTTTTGCTGGAACACCTCCATGATCGGTTCCATGGCACTGCGCAATTCCGCTATCTCGCGTGCCGTGTCCCTGGACTCGAACCTGGAAATATAGGACGGAAACATGGCCCCCGAACTCCGGTTCGAGTTATGCGGGATCGCCAGCACATCGCATCCCTCGACGCCTTCAAGGCACTGCGCGGTCAACTGGTCCCACAAATCGACGTCCGTGGGTGATTCGATATAGGAGATCGCGTACTCGGGCACCCGGTCATTCCGGAAAATGACGTTGCGGTGGTAGTTGTTGCCCCTGGGCGTGCCCGTATATTCGTATCCGACGAACGTGGTGAAGCGGCAAGCTGAGGTCCGGTCGTAGGCCTCTTCGGCCATGTCCCGGGTGTTCTGCCACAGGGAAACAGAGGCCTCGACGCAGCCCGAACCGTCTTCGCCGCAAAATCCAGCGGACGCTCAAGTTTCTGAGTCATCAGCACGCTGCCGTCCTCGGCGTAGGGCGGGATCGGAATGGCTTCGCCCCCGGCAAAACGATAAGCGTCGGCCGGCGTGGTTCTTGTGCCGAGCGGGCGGGCATCAAAGGAGTAGGCCGTATGGATGTGCAGGTCGCCGAAATACGCATTGCGGTTGGCGTTTCGGTCCACGCAGACCTCCCTGTTCTCGGTGTAGGTCACCAGGTTTGCGCCGGGCGGCTCTTGCCGGGTTTGAAGGGAATCGGCAGACAGGGCCTGCTGCGCCAGCCCGCATAGCAGGAACGCAAGAATCGATAAGCCAGGAGGCTTGTGCGGCATAAGTCCTACTCCCGAGGTTTCGATGAGACCGGTCGGCTGGATATGGTGTGGCACATGTCAAGCTGCGCCGAATGGACATGCATGCCCTTAGCGCCGGAACCAGAAGTAGGCGATAGACATTTCCGGCCCAACTCCCCTGCAGAACTCGCCGGCGTTGTCGCAGGTCCTGCCTTCGCAGGTACGGCACACACGAGATTCCTTGCGCTCGAACCGCTCCACCGACGTAAGCTCCGGCGCCAGGAAGTCGATGAGCTGTTCCTTGCTGGAGCGCCTGGGTCCGCCGAAAAGCCGGTCGTGGTCGCCGCGGCTTTCCCAGTGGACCAGGATGAAATCGCCATCCTCCTTCAGCCAGCGAAGAATGCGGCTCTTGTATTCCTGCAGCTTGTCCCTGGCCAGGTTGTGCATCAGCCCGGAATCGACCAACAGATCGAACTGCTGGCCGGGTTCCCACTCCAGGGCGTCCGTGACTATGTATTCCACGGCCACGCCTTCCTGTTCGGCCAGTTCGGTGGACATTTCGATCGCCTTCTCCATGAAGTCGATGCCCGTAACATTCCAGCCAAGTTTGGCCAGGGCCACAGTATCGACGCCGGTACCGCACCCAAGATCGACAGCGGTGCCGGGTTCCTTGCGCGACTCATGAACCAGGGGAATGAAACGCGTGGGTTCGGCATGGTGCCAGGCCAGGCCCTTCCGGCCCTTTGCCTCCTTGTAGTGCCCCTCAAAATTGGCTTTTTGGTTCATGCCATGCGCTCCCAGGATTTGGTGGACAAAAAGGCGGATTTTACCGCGCCCCGACCGTAAGCGTTCGCCCGCGATGCAGGCGTTCCACTGGTCGCTGGACGGGCGAACGCTTACCTCCGGGGAAGGCCCCGGAGTCGGGATGCTAGTCGGACACCTGCAAGAGTCTTGTGCACCAATCCGACAACGAATCCGATACCACTGCGTTTTGAAGCTGGATGGAATAGGTCTTCACGCCGTCTTGATAGTCTTCGTACGCGTAGGGCAGCAGGATCGGCCCGCTGTGTCTCCAATCGTTGAATTTGCGGGTGTGATTATCTCGGCTATGGGACTGCAGCAGCCCTGACTCGGCATCGAAAACCAACTCGACTCTCGCGTCGTGTTCCAGGTAGCTCAGAAAAAATGAGTTCGCCGCACTGTCAGGTTGCTTTAGGGTGTAGTTCCCAGGCATTTTCCAAGCCAGTTCTTCGCGGTTGGCGTGCTTCGCCGTATCCTGGAGTTCCAGTTCGTATTCGTACTCCGCCGGGTCGCAGTTCTGGAAATCTCTCTCGCAGACGAAGGCTCCGCGGCGGTTCAACACATGATGGTACTGAATCGGCCCGGCCTCGATTTCTATCACGACTTCCTTCGGATATCGAATGCAGGTGCGATAGGAACCGGATGCCGGCGGTTCCATTTCGTGAAATGTAATGGTTCCGGTCCTTTCCACTACTCGAAGGTTCGCCAGGTTGTCTGGGCCGCCGCGTGCATCGAGATGTCTTGCAATCAAATCTCCGGGTGAGCTGGGCAGGTCGTCGTCTTGAGCAGCGCAGCCCGATAACAGCAACAGAACTGCGATGACCATGCCTGTCAGCAGCACCAGGCGCCCTGGACTTGATTCGGGATTACTCGATAGGTGCTTGAAGTTCATGATCTTGAGCTGGCCGAGTGCGCTCCATTGCGATTGGCGCTTCATGGTTGCCCGAATCACGCAGTGTTCCAGCGGAAGATGCGTGCCGGGATGCCGGCTGGGAAGTGGGTGTGATTGGCGGAAAGTTGGGCAAAGCCATCGGTTGGGGCGAGGGAAGCGAAGTCGCCCGAGGTATTTGTCTGGCGCGGATGAGCGAGTAGCTGCCCGTCCCTGCTGGTGGCAAGCCGAACCGGGAGGAACCAGGTAAGTGCGGGTCTGAAGGTGACGGCTTCGGCGAGTGTGGCGTACTCGGGAGTAGTGGTTTGAGCGCCTTGAGCCTTGCCGAGAGCGGCGACTACGTAGCGGCGCAGGCAGACAAGGCTGGAAACGGGGTTGCCGGGAAGGCCGAAAACGGGCGTTTCGCCGTGCATTCCGAACCACAAGGGGAAGCCGGGGCGTTGGCGGACGCGGTGGAAAACGGGCTTTGCACGCAGTTTGGCGAGAACGCCGGGGACGTAGTCTTTCGCGCCTTTGGAAACGCCACCGCTTAAGATCAGGGCGTCGCTTTCTGAAAGGGCTTCTTCGATCCGGTCAGCGAGCACCTCAGGTTCATCAGGCGCATGCATCGCGCGGACCTTGCCGTAGCCGTGGCGGTCCAGCAGTGCTTGCATGGCGGGGCCGTTGCTGGAGCGGATCTGCCAGGCCTTCGGTCGGGCATCCAGGCCCACCAGTTCGTCGCCGGTGGAGATCAGGGCGATACGCGGGTCGGGGGCTACGAGAGGTTCCGCTATGCCGTTGGCGCTGAGAAGCGCCATTTCAACCCCGCCGATGCGTTGGCCGGCCTTGAGGAGCAGGGCGCCGGCGCGGCGGTCGGAGCCACGTTTGTGGACGAACTGACCGAGTTTCGGGCGGTAGTCGTTGGCGATTCGGACGGTTCCGTCTGTTTCTGTGATTCTTTCGACGGGGACCACTGTGTCGGCGCCGGCCGGAAGGGGCGCGCCGGTGGCGATGCGCCAAACGGCGCTTGAACTCGATAGCGTGGCCGGGGGCTGGCCGGCGCTTTGCATGCCTTCGAGGGGGAACTCCCTTTGGCCAGACGGCCTGGCGCGCCAATTCATGGCAATGCCGTCCATAGTGGCGCGGTCGTAGGGAGGAAGGTCGCGTTCGGCGCAGACGTTTTGGCGCAGGATGCGGCCGGATGCGGAGAGCAGGGGGATGCGCTCGGCCGGCCACTCGGGCACCGTCTGCAGAATGAGTCGTTCGGCTTGGCTGACAGTCAGGTTGGTCTGCATGAGTGAATAGCCTAACCCCTGGGAACGAGGGCGTCTCCCCGGGAAGGAGGGCGTCTCCCTGGGAAGGAGGGCGTCTCGCTGGGAAGGAGGGCGTCTCGCCCTCCACGAGGGCAGGATGCCCTCGCTCCCAGCGTGGAGGGCGAGACGCCCTCCTCCCCAGGGAGGCGCCCTCGCTCTCAGGCGCTAGGGCAGATTCCTGGCGGCCATGGCCCGGCGGTAGATTGGAAGCAGCCGCCACAGGAAGAACAATCCGAAAACGCCGCTGATCCCGCCCACGATCGCCATCGAATAGTGCAGCTTGAGGTCGTTGGCGAAAACGAAGTCGGTGATCAGCGCCACTGAGGTGCTGCCGAAGCCCATGCTGAACAGGGCCACGACAAACAGGTAAATGGCGCTGGTCTGGGCGCGCATGGACGGGGGCGTGAACAGTTGCAGCGTCATCACGGCCAGCGGGAATACCCAACTGCCGAAGAACAGCAACGGTGCGTAGAGGAGCAGCGAATAGTTGGGGTCGGGTATGAGCGTGGTGATCGCAGCCGTGGGCACCAGCACAATGGTGGCCAGTATGGCGGAGCGGACGGTGCCGCCCCGATCGCCGCGCTTGTGCAGGTAATCGGCATGCATGCCGCCGACTATGGAGCCGATGCAGCCGAATGTCCCCACGACCAGGCCCAGCCGCAGGCCCACAGTGGCGCGTGGCATTTCATGTATTCGTATGAAATACTCCGCCCCCCACACCAGCACCGCGTTGAACAGCAGCGACAGCATGCAAAAGGCCGCCACCAGGTAGCCGTAGACGGAGATATTCTTCCTTAAGAATTCGGTCAATTCCGGTATCGACACGCCGCCTTCCACGGCGCCGTGGCGGGCGGGTTCGCGGAAAGTAAGGCACAGCAGGGAAATCACCAGGCCCGGCAGGCCGACGATGACCAGTGTGGCCCGCCAGGCTGTGAGCTCACCGACCAGGGGCAGTTCAAGGGGAGGACCTTGTTCCAGCGTGCCCACCAGCCAGCCACCGAGTATCACGCTCAGCCCGTAGCCCACGAACAGGCCGGTCTGATAGGTGCCTATGGCGCGGCCGACTTTGTTGCGCGGAAAGAGATCGGTGATCAGCGAGAAGGCCGCCGGCGCCAGCGCGGCTTCGCCCACGCCCACGCCCACGCGCGCCAGGAACAGTGAGCCGAAGCTGCGCGCCAGCCCGCACAGCGCCGTCATCAGGCTCCACAGGGCGATTCCCGCGGCGACGATGTTGCGTCGATTCGAGCGGTCGGCCAGACGCGCGATGGGTATGCCCATGGTGCAGTAGAACAAGGCAAAGGCGATTCCCTGCAAGAGGCTGAATTGTGTGTCGCTCAAGCCCAGGTCGGCCTTGATCGGCCCCACCATCAGGCCGATGACCCACCGGTCGATCAGCGCGAAGGTGTACGCGAGGGTGAGGAGTATCACCGCGTACCAGGCGCGCCAGTTTCGCTGCGTATCGATTTCTTGAAGGCCCTCCCGCCGGTTAGCGCGCAAGCTTACGGCAATTTTCCTGCAAGTTTACGCAGCAAGCGCCGCTGCGCTGGGAGCGAGGGCGTCCCGCCCTCGTCGAGGGCGTCCCGCCCTCGTTCCCAGGCTTGTTCCATGCAATCGAGGGCGGGACGCCCTCGTTCCCAGGCGTGCCCGCGGCAATCGGCTGTTATTCGCAGAACACCAGGCGAACCCCTGGTGCCTGCACGAAAAGTTTGCCTTCGTACTGATCAAGCGGTTGACCTGATTTGTGGAGCGTTTGCGCAGTTTGGTCCAGACTGCGAGTGCGAAGGTGCAGTGCGGTGAAGCCGTTCAGCCCATCTTTCGCCGGTTTGATTTCCAGGATCTCCGGCGCTTGCGGGCGTCCCAGCAGCCCGAACCGGTATGCGGCGTCATCGACATCATCCGCGTGCAGCGTCATGCCGATCAGTTCTTCCGCACCGTTGGGATGGGCGTTCATTTCCGGCCGGAAGACCAGTTCGGGGGTGAGGTGCTGCACGTAGCCACACAGGGCTTCCGGGTAATCTTCGGGCGGTAACGCCAGCCAGCGGAAGCGAGCCGCCGCACCTTCGGCGTATTGGAGGCTGCGGCTGGCCTCGCCCACCGGGGTGGGGTTCCGGCCGGCCTCGACCGCCTGCTCACGAGCCGCGGCGATATCGGCCGCGCGCAGAATCAGGATGCGGATGGCATGTTCATCACCCAGCCAGGCGGCCAGGTGATGACCTGGACCGGGTGCGGTGACTTCGCTCAATTCCACGTAGGTGGAACCGAAGATGAAGTGAGCGCTCAGCTGGCCCAGGCTTTGCTGTTTTCCGTTGGGCCCGGTGCCCATCAGCTCCACCGGGTCCGTGACCCGAAAACCGAGTTTTCGGAAGGCCCCGGCAATAGCGTGAATGTCCGGCCCCACCAGGCCGACATGATCTATATCGAGCGCGATACGGGTCAAGCCGGGGTGTCGCTTGCGAGTTGCCGCTCGCGCGCGTTCATGGAGCGGCGGTAGATGGACAGCAGAGTCCAAAGCAGGACGATGCTCACAAACCCGCTCAGCCCGGCGGCGGTGGCCATGGAGTAGTGCAGCATGGCCTCGTCGCGGAACACAAAGTCGGTAATCAGCGCTACAAAAGTGCCGCCGAAGCCGATGCCGGTGAGGTTGACGACGAACAGGTACACGGCCGAGAACTGGGCGCGCATGGCCGGAGGCGTAAACAGTTGCAAGGCGGTGGTGGCCGGTGCGAACACCCAGCTGGCGAAGAACAACAGCGGTGCGCACAGCACCAGCGACAGTTCGGCGCTGGGCATCAGCGTTGCGGTGGCGCCAAAGGGAAGAACGAGGCACGCCGCCAGTAGCGCCGAGCGAATCGCCCCGCCGTTATCGCCGCGGCGCTTCAGGTAGTCCGCATGCAGTCCGCCGCAAATGATTCCGCCACCGCCGAAGAAGGTCACGATCAGCCCCAGCGAGTAGCCGGCTGTGGACCGGTCCATGCCGTGAATGCGAATGAGATACTCGCCGAACCAGGTCATGATCGCGTTGAACAGCAGCGTGAGCATGGAAAAGGCGATGAAATGCAGGACATACAGTTTCGCGTTGGCAGAGAAGAACGCGCCGACCTGGCCCAGCGGCACGCCGCCGGTCCTGGCGCCCAGCCGCGCCGGTTCCCGGAACGTCAAGCACAGTGCGGCGACCACCAGTCCGGGAATGCCAAGCGCGATCAGTGTCAGTCGCCAGGGGGTGAGTTCGCCCACCAGCGGAAGGCTCACCGTATTCAGCATCCCGATGAGCTTGGCGACCAGGATGAAGCTCAAGCCGATGCCGATGAACACACCCGAGGAGTAGATGCCCAGGGCCCGGCCGAGTTTCTCGCGCGGAAACAGGTCGGCGATCATCGAGTAGGCGGCCGGCGAAAGGGCTGCTTCACCAACGCCAACGCCTACACGGGACATGAACATCGCCCCGAAGGTGCGGGCCAGGCCGCACAGCGCCGTCATCAGGCTCCACACGGCAATGCCCGAAGCGATGATGTTGCGGCGGTTGGCGCGGTCGGCAAGCCAGGCGATCGGGATGCCCAGCAGGGTGTAGAAGATTGCGAAGGCAAAGCCTTGCAACAGGCTGAACTGCGTGTCGGTGATGCCCAGCTCGGCCTTGATCGGGCCCACCATCAGGCCCAGGACCGAGCGGTCAATGTACGAACAGATGTAGGCGACCGTCAGGACGCCGACGATGTACCAGCTGCCGCGCGGTTTAACGCTCATTTATCGCTGGGAGTTTTCGCAGCGGGTGCCGCTGCGCTGGCGCGCAGGGAACACGCTGGGAACGAGGGCGTCCCGCCCTCGACGAGGGCAGGATGCCCTCGTTCCCAGGGAAGGCGCCCGCTTTCTCTGCCGTCAGAATGCGGCGTGCAACTGCAGCGCCATGGAACGCCCTTCGCCCGGGTAGCCCAGGGCCGCGCCTATGCCGCCGAAGTCCTTGCTGCGGTCGTTCAAAGACGTAAAGCGCACCGAATTCTGGTAATACTCGCGGTCCAGCAGATTGCGCACCACGAAGGCCACCTCCACTCCGCTCAAGAAGCGTATCCCGGCGCGCACGTTGGTCAGCATGATGCTGCCCTGGCCCACTTCCACCTCGTTGAACTGGCTGTGATAGACCGTTGAGCGGTAGGAGACCTGCGCCATGGCTGAAAACTCGCCCAGCGGGATGTCGGAGTTGTAGTTCAATGTCGAGGTCAGCGAGAGTTCCGGTGCGTTGGCCAGGTTGTTACCGTCCAGATCAAGAACGTTGGGCAGGCGGCCTGCCGGTGTGTCAACGAATCCATAACGGCTCAGGAACTCGTCGTACTCGGCCCTGAGCGCCATCACCGAACTGTTCCAGGTGAACTCGTCGGAAAGCACCGCGGAGACGTCCAGCTCCAGGCCCGCTATTGTGGCTTCGGCCGCGTTGGTCACCACCACGGTGCCTTCGGAGAAGGTCGAGACCTGCAGGTCGGTGTAATCGTAGAGGAAAGCCGCGGCGTTCACGATCGCGTTGCCGTCAGCCAGCGTGGACTTTCCACCTACCTCGAAGCTCCAGAGATACTCGGGATCGAATGCTGCGTTACCGCTTAGCGAGTTGGTACCGCCGGATTTGAACCCCCGGGTGAGCGTGCCGTAGAGCAGAATGTTCTCGCTGTAGTCGTACTTCAGTCCCAACTTGGGCGTGAACGCGTCCCAGTCGTCCACCGTCATGCGTGGCGGAAAGCCAAAAGAAAAGGCCCTCGGGTCGCTGGCGCCGAACAGCCCGTCGTAGTTGCCGCCGGTCAGTCCGCGCAGGTTCCAGTCGTCCTTCTCCTCATTGCTGTAGCGCGCTCCAACGATGCCGCTCAGGCGGTCGTTGAAGTGCCAGGTCAGTTCGCCAAAGCCGGCCCAGGCGTCGGTCTTGTTGGTGGCGAAAATGTTGAAAGCGCCGCCGAAGTTAATGCCCGGCAGCCCAAAGTCCTCTACCTTGTCTTCCGTGAAATAGTAAACGCCTGCGATCCATTCGTAGTCGTTGCAGTCGCAGGCCAGCCGGATTTCTTCGGAGAATTGGTCGGTGTCGCGCTCGAAGTGGGTCTGGGTCACGAAGATCTCGGTGCCGTCGGTGTTGAAACGGAAGCTGTCCTCAAACTGCCGGTAGCCGGTAATCGAAGTCAGCGTCATTCCGCCGCCCAGGTCCGCGGTCACTACGCCGGTGATGCCGCTGATGGTCCACTTCTGGAAGCTGTCCACTTCGTTGCGGGTCTGGTCGAAGTCCGGCAGCGCCTGGGCGCCTTCAGCCGCCGAGCGATGCAGGTTGCCGCGCGGGCGGATGGTGCGGTTGTCGCCGTCGAAGTCGGTGTAGTCTCCGATCAGCTTCACGTTGATCGTGTCGGAGAGAGCGAAGGTCAGGGTGGCGCGCACGCCCATTGTTTCGCCGCCGTCAACCTCGTCGCCACCCCTCGGGTCAAGGTCCTCGGTGAAGCCGCCGTCGGAACCGTAGCGGGCCGCCAGGCGGAAGCCGGCGCCTTCGCCGATCGGGCCGCCATAGGCCGCTTCGGCGTCGTAACGGTTGAAGTTGCCGAGCTTCAGGTTCACATAGCCCTCGGCTTCGTCGCCGGGCTCGCGGTGGATGACGTTAATCACGCCGGCTGTGGCGTTACGGCCGTAAAGTGTGCCTTGCGGCCCGCGCAGCACTTCTACGCGTTCCACATCCAGGAACTGGTTCAGCCCCATTTGGGCGCGGCCCTGGTAGACGCCGTCCTGGTGCACTGCCACGGATGAATCCTGGCCGATGCCGAACAGGTTGGTGCCCACACCGCGGATGTAGAGCTGCGCTTCGCCGCCGGCGCGGCTGAAGACCAGCGAGGGCACGTCCAGGCTCAGGTCTTCGATCTCGTCGAGACCGCTGTTCTCGAGCATGTCGCCGCTCACCGCGGTGATTGCCATGGCGGTGTCCTGGATCGAGGCCTCTCGCTTCTCGGCGGTAACGATGATTTCTTCAAGAACGTTTTCCTGCGCCGTCAGGCTGCCGGCGGCAAGAATTCCGATAGAGGCGGCCAGTGACCGCCGGAGAATAGGATGGGTCATGCAAGGATCTCCTGCATCTGATGTCTAGGCAAAAAAAGGCGGCCCGCACGCCGCCACAAAGCTCGAACATGATACCGCACCGTGGGAACCAGGGCATCCTGCGCTCCCCTGGGAACGAGGGCATCTTGCCCTCGACGAGGGCGGGACGCCCTCGTTCCCAGGGGAGGATGCGCTTCTTCTCAGGCTATGGGAGGGTGAGCTCCACTTTGCCGTGTTTGCGAAAGGCCTCGGCCACCCGGTCGAACACCACACCCACGCGGATCACGCTGAAATCTCTGAAGTCGACGATGGTGCTCGAATGCCCGGCCGGGTTGGCGTATTTCGAAAGCCCGTAATCGAAAAACACGCTTGCCGCTTCGCGAACCGGCGCTTCGATGTCCTCATAGCGGTATTTGGAGCCCTGCAGTGAGGTGTTGGCCGACGAGCCGAACACCGGCATGCCGCGCTCCAGAGACTGGCGCGCGATCTCGTTGTGAAACTGTCCGGCATTGAGCAGCATGTCCATGGTGCCGGCCTTGGTCGAGGATTGCATCACGAACGGATCAACGCGGCTGAAGAACTCATGCCTGGTTTTGAACGGCGCCACGATTGAAAACGGGATGTTCTCCTCCCGCACGATGGTTTCGGCCAGATCGTGCTTCCAGTCTTCCATGTTGTGGATGGCCCGGCTCATTGCGACGTTGGCGAACAGGCCACCCGGTTTCTCGTAACTGCGCTTCTTGGCCGCATAGATCTTGCGGACGCCGGCCTCGGTGCAGGCGTTTACGGCGTAGGCCACGTCCAGCGGCGCGATCGCAACCTTGCCGGCGGCGATGGTGTCGAGCAGCAGGGTTACGTCGGCGCGCAGTTGCTTTGAAGGGACCGGGTCAGCGGTGTTGCGTTCTATTCTCATAAGCGAAGTTAGCGACAGAAGGATGCAAGAAGAGGGTAAATTAAACGAAGATAACGTAAGTTATCCAGCGTTGAGGCAACTTCGTCGGGCTTGATGGCGTTTTCGCCGGCGGTTAGCCCTGCGAATTTCACCAGCAGGTCCTCGCGCCCCATGGGGTTGGCGGGCGTGCCCAGGCTGTCGAGCACGTCCGACCGGCGGCGCTCGCCGTTGCGCGCGGTAAGTTCCAGCCAGCTTCCGAAGTGCGCGGGGAAGGCGGCCTGCATATCCGGGTCGGCCACCGCTTCGACCCGATCGGCGATCGCCAGGGTGCGGCTGTCTTCAAGCGCATCGCCCATGAAACCGGCTACCGAACTCGGGCCGTGGTAGAGCGCCGCGCCCAGCGTGAACGGCAGGCTGTACTGGGCCGCCATCTCCGATGTGGGGCGGCGCAGCATGTGCTGGGTGACCATGATGTCCGGCCCTCCAACCACCAGCGACTCGATTTCCTTTGGATCGAGGCTGAAGTCGTCGGTGACCTCGGCCAGCGCATCCAGCGTGGAGTGAAACAGCCGGCAACAGGGGTAGGGCTTGTAGCTGATGCGGTGAATCTCCGGGCCGTCGGGGTGCGGGCGGTTGAGTCGCTCAATGTCCGACTTGGCGCCGAAATTGTGGATCAGTCCGTAGCGACCTTCCAACGCCTGCTCGGGTCCTGCAATCCCCAGCGCGGCGTGTTCCGCGGCCATGACCCCGTGCAAGGCAGCGTAGCCCCCGTGCAGCCGCTTGACCGTAGTGCCCTCCGGCTCCTGGCTGAACTGCATCGAACCACCGGCCATCGACAGCGCCAGGCCCCAACCCTGCGCCAGTTCCCTGGGCGAAAGGCGCAGCAGCACCGCCGCTGCCGCTGCCGCACCAAAGCCCACAAACAGGCTGGTGGGATGAAAGCCCAGTTCGATAGTCTCGGCCGCGTTGGTGGCTGCACCGATTCGGCCCACCGCCTCGTAGCCGGCGCAAATGGCTGCCGCCAGGCGCTCGCCGTCGAGGCCGTGATGCGCGGCCAGCGCCAGGCTGGAAGCGATGACCGCCGCACCCGGGTGGCTCACCGATTCGTCGTGGGTGTCGTCCAGCTCCATACCGTGCGCCGAAGTGGCGTTGACGAAAGCGGCCAAAGCCGGCGCCAGCCGCGTACTTGACGCCAAGAGCGGCGCGTTCCCTGAGCCGGCGTGGGGCGCCGCCCACTCGTGCAGCCGCCGTCCCCAGGCCAGCAATGAGCCGGCGTAGCAGCAGCCGAGGTGATCAAGAATCAGGTTTTGGATCTGCCTTAGGTCGCGATCGTTGAGCGGGGCATCCCCCACCGCCAGCAATTCCTCCGCCAGCGCCAGGCTGCGGCCCTTCCCGCCGGGAGCGAGGGCATCCTGCCCTCGACGAGGGCGAGACGCCCTCGTTCCCAGGGATTTTTCCGCGCCAGGTTGGCTCATGTTACGTCCGCTCCTTGCCGGGAGCGAGGGCATCCTGCCCTCGACGAGGGCGAGACGCCCTCGCTCCCAGGGTTTTGTGCCTCAATGCTTCGGTGGCTTCAAGATCGGCAGCGCCGCTTGCGGGATCGATCACCACGCCGTAACTTTCCCGCGCCTCGGCCGGCGAGAGCAGCCCGTCAAGCACGTCGTGCGCCACCTGTGCCGGTTCGCGCTCAAGCGGGTCGCCGTAGCCGCCACCGGACACCAGCGTGATTTCCAGCCGGTCGCCGGCAGCGAAGCGGGCCCGCGAGACCTTGGCCGGCAGCTCCTGTTCGCCGGGCGCGCCAGGATTGACCCTCACTCGTCCCGGAAGGCCGTCAGCGCCGCCGAAGATACCGCGAGGAGGATCACCGGAACGATTGTCGCCAGTGGAACTGACCGCCGCGCTTTCAAGGAAGCGCCAGGTCTTGACCGCTCCCATGCCGCCCCGCCAGCGGCCCGGGGCCGGGGCCTCGTCGCGCAACTCGTAACGCTCGCACAGCATCGGCACCGACAATTCCATTTCCTCCAGCGGGTTGTTGCGGGTGTTGGCCATCAGCGTATCCACCGAGTCCAGGCCGTCGCGCCCGTGGCGTCCGCCATAAGAACCCTCGTTGATCTCGACGTTGATCTGGTACTTGCCCCGATACGACTCGAACGAATAAACAAAGCAGGAGACATTGGCCGAATTGCCGCCGGTTACGCGTTCTGGCAAGGCGTGCTTCAGCGCCTGCAGCACCTGGTCGGGGATCCGGTTGATCTGGGTAAAGCGGGCCTCGCAGCCGCGCGGGAAGATCGGATTGAAGATGCTGCCCTTCGGTGCGTGGGCAAACACCGGGCGGAATACGCCGTCATTCTGCGGCACGCCTGCGCCCTCGGCGGTTTCGTCCAGCAGCAGCGCGCGCACCGCGAAATTCACGGCCGGCAGCACGCTGCCTTCGAACGGGCAGTTGAAACCGGTCGTTGTCTGGGGAGTGGAGCCGGACAAGTCAACGCAGATGTCGCTGCCGCGAACCACAACACGGGTAGCGATCTTCAGCGGCTTGCCGAAATGCTTGCCGTCGTCCTCCAGCCAGGCGTCTGGGGCCGGGTATTCGCCGTCGGGCAGCTGCTCGATGCGCGCCCGCATGCGGCGCTCGGCATAGCTCATCCATTCCTCGGCTGCGCTCATTACCTGGTCCAGGCCGTGCTTGGATACCAGCCCGGCGAAGCGCTGCTCACCCAGCCGGCAGCACGCGATCAGCGCCTCCAGATCGCCCGCATTGGCGTCCGGGGTGCGCACGTTGTCCATGATCAGCGACCACAGGTCCTCGCGGCGCTCGCCAGCGGAGTGCAGCTTGACCGCGTCCAGGATCTGGCCCTCGGCCCAGAAGTCCGGCACGTCCACCGAAAAGCCGGGGTCGGCAGCGCCGATGTCCACCATGTGTCCGGTGCAGCCGGCAAACCCGACGTGAATGCCGTTAACGAACAACGGCAGGAGTACGCCGTAGTCGGGGCTGTGCGAAGCGCCGTAGTACGGGTGGTTGTGCAGGTACACGTCGCCCGGCCGGTAGCTTCCGCGGTGTTTGCGATCGATGCCTCGCACATAGGCCGGCAGCGAGCCGCAGTGCATCGGCGTGGAATCGCTCTCGCACAACTGGCGGCCGTCGAAATCCAGCAACGCCGCGCCGATATCACGGGACTCGCGCATCACGCTGGAGTAGGCCATCCGCACCAGCAGCTCGGCCATTTCATGGGCGATGGATTGCAGGGCGCCGCCGATGACCTGCAAAGACACCGGATCGACCTCCACCTTGTTCCAGCGGCGCTCGGAGTGGACGCCCAGGCCGGTGCTGCGCGCCTCGTCCAGTCCGGGCCATAGTTGCTGTGCGTTCATTGCGCGGGTGTCAGGTGAAGGTTGGAGAAGCGATCCACCCGCGCTTGCCAGCCCGGCGGAATCGCGGTGGTGGAGTCGGCCTGCTCGATAATTGCCGGCCCATGGAGCTGGTTGCCGGGCTTCAGATCGCTGCGGCGAAAGAACGCCGTGGGTTGAGCTTCGGAGGCGCCCGGGAACAGGCAGGGGGCGCTTAGCGCAGGCTCAACGGCGGCAGGTCCCTTGCCGGGAGTCTCGTCGGAGACCAGCGGCGTGCCCGGCACATACGCGGATACGCCCAGGTTGATGACCCGCACCGGCATGTCGCGGTAGGCCCGCAGGTAGGCGCGCTGGTGTTCGGCATGAAACTTCTCGCGCAGCGCATCTGCCCAGCGGCGGTCAATGTCGCCGGTGGGCGTCTCCACCGCCAGTTCGTTGCCCTGGCCGGCGTAGCGGCATTCCGCCCACAGCTTCAGCCGTACCTCTTCGGCCTCGAATCCATCGTCCGCCAGGCGGTTTTTCGCCTCGCGGGTCATTTCATCG
This sequence comes from Candidatus Foliamicus sp., assembly GCA_965261845.1. Lineage (GTDB taxonomy): Bacteria > Pseudomonadota > Gammaproteobacteria > Steroidobacterales > Foliamicaceae > Foliamicus. The sequence goes on from OZ253475.1 coordinate 776,212, forward strand.
AACAGGCTCGATACGCCTGCGTAATCCAACTGGTCTAACTCCCCCCATAGTGTGGTCTTGAATTCATAGCGCACCTGCGCGCACAACAGGCCTCCGGCGGCGCCCACTCCCGGGTGCGGCGGGATCAATACCGCGCCGATGGACAGCGCCTCGGCCACCGCCGCGGCGAACGCGCCGCCCGCGCCGCCATAGGCTACCAGCGTGAATTCGCGCGGGTCAAAACCTTTCGATACGCTGGCTACCCGCATCGCCTCGACCATGTTGTTGACCGCGATCTCGAAAATTCCCAGGGCGGCCTTCTCGATCGAGAGATCCAGCGGCTTTGCAACGCGCTCAAGGATGGCTTGGCGGGACCTATCGGGGGCCAGCGTGGGGACGGCCGCGGCCAGGTGTTGGGGTCGATACCAGCCGCTTACCAGCAGCGCGTCGGTTACGGTGGGAAGCTCGCCGCCCTTGCCGTAGCACGCGGGACCAGGGTCTGCGCCGGCGCTGTGCGGGCCGACCCGGAACATGCCCTGCTCGTCCAGCCAGGCGATTGAGCCGCCGCCCGCGCCCAGCGTCGCGATATCCGCCATCGGGGTCATCACGTCATATTCGCCGACTTTCGTGTCGAGAAGGCTACGCATGCGCATTTCACCGTTCGGGGCCACCCCGATGTCGGCCGAAGTGCCGCCCACGTCCAGCGTGATCACGTTCTGGCACCCGATTTCGAGGGCCGCTTCGATTCCCGCGATCAGCGCGCCCACCGGCCCGGAGAGCAATAGGTTGACGGGCCTGCGCTCGGCTTCCGCGGGCGCCACCATGCCGCCGCTGGAGGTCATCAGGCGCAGCTGCGCCGGCACGCCTGCTTGCTCTAGCGCCGTGGCGAAGCGGCGGATATAACGGGTGGTAACCGGTCCCACGTAGGCGTTCATTGCGGTGCTGGAAAAGCGCTCATATTCGCGCACCAGCGGGGCGATCTCGTGGCTGGAGGTGACGTAGGCCTCGGGAAACTCGCGGCGGGCGATTTCCGCGATGCGTTGTTCGTGTTCGGGATTGAGGAAGGAGAACAAACAGCAGACCGCAACCGCCTCTACTTCCTGTTCCTTCAGGTGGGCAATGGCCTCCAGGACGTCTTCCTCATTCAACGGCACCTCCACTTCGCCGTTCGGTGCGCGGATACGCTCGCGCACCGTCATGCGCCAGCGGCGTGGCGCCAGGGGACGGCTCTGGCGGGCAATCTCCTGGTAATGCGAGAAGTTGTAGGGGCGGTCCTTGCGGCCGATGTGCAATACGTCGCGGAATCCTCGTGTTGTGATCAGGCCGGTTCTGGCGCCCTTACGCTCCAGTAGCGCGTTGGTAGCCACGGTGGTTCCGTGGCAGCAGAACTCGACGTCGCCGAAATCGAGGCCCGCCTTACGCAGCAATTGCTCGGCGCCCTGCATGGCGGCGCGCGCCGGATCGTCCGGAGTGGAGGCCAGCTTGTGAGTCGCCAGCACCCGCCCGTCACGGCCGGAGGCGATGAGGTCGGTGAAGGTCCCGCCGATGTCGATGCCGATTCGCGCCAAGCCGTCCGCGCCCCTCCGCGCCATGAGCAAGGCCGCGGATTTTCTCACACCCACACGCCGGGAACGAGGGCATCCCGCCCTCGGAGGGCAGGATGCCCTCTCTTGCATGGAACAACCCTGGGAACGAGGGCGTCCCGCCCTCGACGAGGCCGGGACGGCCTCGCTCCCAGCATGTTCCCTGCGCGCCAGCGCAGCGGCGCCCGCTGCAAAAACTCCCAGCGGGGCGTTGCTCCTTGGTGTCGCCGTCGAACGGCCAACCTGTCATGCATTGCAGCAACCGTGTATCTTTCCGTCAGTCATGGGGGCGCTCACCGAATCCATTCTCGATTTCCTGTGCGGTGATCTCCCTGCCCAGGCGCCGGAAGAGGCGCGCCGCCTGGCCACCACCGGCTTCATCGACTGTATCGGCGTGGCGCTGGCTGGTGCGGACCAGCCGGTAACCCGCAATCTATGGAGATCGGAGCGTGGCGGCCGGGAAGAATCCCGCGTGCTGCTGAGCGCTACCCGTTTGCCGGCGGCCGGTGCAGCGCTGATCGGCTCGGCGGCGGCCCACGCTCTGGATCTCGACGATTACGCCTTTGCCAACCACACCAGCGCCGTGCTGGTGCCGCCGATCCTTGCAGAGGCCGAGGTCGTGAACGCTTCCGGCGCCCGCATGCTGGGCGCGTACCTGGCCGGATTCGAGGTGTGGAGCGTGTTGGCGCGGCGCGAAAAGGACTACATGCAGGGAGCAGGCTGGCACCCCACCGGAGTTTACGGTCCGGTTGCGGCGGCCGCGGCCCTGTGCTGGCTGCGTGGTATGTCTCACCGCCAGACCCGCAACGCTTTGGGCCTGGCCGTTGCAGCAGGGGGCGGGGTGATGGACAACTTCGGTACCCAGGCCAAGCCTTACCAGGCCGCGCGGGCGGCGGAGGCTGGCGTGGTGGCGGTGCGCCGCGCGTTGGCCGGCCTGGATGCGGGGCCGGAGGCGCTCGATGGGGCAGGGGGCTTTCTCAAAGTGATTTCTCCCGCCGGCAGAGTGGACCGCGCTTCCCCGGCAAACGATCTGGGCAGGGATTGGTACATAGCCGAGCACGGGCTGAATATCAAGCGCTACCCGGTGGTGGGCGCGGCGCAGCGCTGCGTGGATGCGGCCTTGCAGTTGCACGCGGACCACGATATTGATTGTGGGCGGATCGCGCGGGTGACCGCCAGGATCAGCGAAGCACACTCGTCGGTCATGCAATTCCGGCTACCGGTGGACGCCATGCAGGCCAAGTTCAGCCTCGAGTTCGCGGTCGCGGCGGCATTGCTGTTCGGCCGTTTGGGTCTTGTGGAGATGCACGACGAAGCGGTGCGACGCGACGACCTACAGGAGCTGATGCAGCGTGTGGAGCGCGTTGAGGGTCCGGACGACGATCCCGTGTACCCGGTGGGCGCGCGCTATGACACGGTGAGCGTGTCGTTAAGTGACGGCAGCGAGATTGTGAGCGACCCGGTGCATCGTTACCGCGGGCACGGGAAGAATCCGCTGTCCATCGCCGAGTTACAGGCCAAGTTCATGGACTGCGCCACCTCCCCGGGAACGAGGGCGTCCCCGCCCTCCGAGGGCAGGATGCCCTCCCTTGCAGGGAACAAGCCTGGGAGCGAGGGCGTCCCGCCCTCGACGAGGGCGGGACGCCCTCGCTCCCAGCGTGTTCCCTGCGCGCCAGCGCAGCGGCACCCGCTGCGAAAACTCCCAGCGGTGTCGACGGAGTTGGCGGCGGAGCTGTTTGAACGCCTAAAGCGGCTCGAAGAACTTTCCGGCGTGAACGATCTGCCGGAACTACCCCTTTTCAGCTCCTAGCAGGCTTTCGAGGATGCTGGCGGCGGCCAGCAGCCGCTGGTCGGAGAATCGCGCGCCCACCAGTTGCACGCCCACCGGCAAACCGGAAGGACCCATGAGTCCCGGCATGGTCACGCAAGGCAGGTGCAGCGCCGTAAACAGCCGGTTGAAGGTTGCCTCGCCGTTGCCGTCCTTGAGTAGCGGCGCTTCCCCTGGCGCCGACGGCGTTAGCCAGGCGTCGAAATCACCCAGCCGCTGGTCGTACACCGGACGCAGGCCCGTGATGCCGTTGTAAGCCTCCGTCATGGTTTGCGGCGAGATGCCGCGGTTGACTTCGACTTCTTCGATGATGTCCTCGTGCAGGCCCATCGTGCCGGCGCCGTACTCGGCCAGCAGCGAAATCCGCGCTTCACCGTGCATGATCACGTCCTGCCATTCATTCAGGTGCTCGGCGCCCGGAATTTCGGCAACTGTTTCGACCAGGTGGCCGGCCTCGCCCAGCCTTTCCGTGGCAGTTGCAACCGCTGATTGGCTGGCCGGTTCCGCTTCGGACCAATAGGGTGTGCGATAACACCCGATCCGCAGGCGTCTTCCGCCCGCTGGCTGCTCGCGGTTGCCGAGCTGCAGGACCTCGGCGGTCTTGGCCAGCAGGTCCACTTCCTCGGCCATCCAGCCCACCGTATCCAGGCTGGGTGCATGCAGCCACAAGCCCTGCACCGGCACCCGCCCGTAGGTGGGCTTGAAGCCGGCCACGCCGCAGAAGGAAGCCGGGCGGATTACCGAGCCGCCGGTCTGGGTGCCCAGCGCCAGCGGCGCCATGCCGGTGGCGACACAGGCGCCCGAGCCTGCCGAGGAGCCGCCTGGCGTGTGCTCGGCATTGTGCGGGTTGGTGGTGGGCGGATCGCGGCCGATGCCGGCGAACTCCACCGTCGCCGCCTTGCCCAGCAGTACGCAGCCCGCCTGGCGCAGCAGGCGCACGCAGGCGGCGTCCTGCTCCGCCCGCCGTCCCTCGTAGCGAGGCGAGTTGCGCTGGGTGGGCATATCGGCCGTATCGATAACGTCCTTGACCGCGAAGGGCAGGCCATGAAGGGCGCTGCGAGGCCCCTTGAGCGCCCGCTCCCGGTCGCGTGCCTGCGCCGTGGCGAGCGCCTGCTCGCCGTCGAAATAGGCAAACGCCCCCACCGCCTTTCCATGCCGCTGAAAGTTCTCGATGCACTGCTGAACCGCCTGCTCGCTGGTAATCTCCCCGCTCGCCAGCCGCCCGGACAATGACGGAGATGCGAGGCGATCGACTGGAATGTTGCTCAAGGGACTTTCTTCTCTACGCCGTCTTGAAGGGATTGATTACTTGTAAGCCAGCGTAGTCCTGCTTGTCGCTGAAATCCTCCGAGTAAACGGCGTCACAGCCGCAGGCCCGCGCCGCGGCGAGAATAGCGCAGTCCCAGTAGGAAAGGGAGAATTGGCTGCGCAGCGCGAAGGCATCTTCTATTACCGGCAAGCTGATTTCCTGAACCCGAAATCGTCGCATTGCCATGGCAAAGCTGACCGCTTCAGTATGAGTCAGCGCGCCGGGCCGGCTTGTCCTCGTCGCCTGAACATAGAACTCCTGCAACACCTGAGCCGACAGCGCCAGTTCGCGCGACTCCAGCAAGGTAAGCGCCCGTCGAGACTTGGCCGCGTCTTCGGAAGCCGTGCTTACTGCATACAAGAGTATGTTGGTATCAATGAAGCGCATCGCGGTCGTGCAGGGCTTCCCGATGAAGGTTGTCGATGCTGCGGAGACCGGCTCCTCGCTTTTTTATTGCGCGCAAGGTTTCGTCCTGCAGGCGCTTGAGTTGCCTGAAGGCGTCCTCTTGCGAGCCCCCCTGAACGAGTGAAACAAGAAATGATCGAACCAATGCGGAAACTGAAGTGCCGACCTCGGCGGCCTTCATTCTGGACCGGCGGTAGGTTTCGTCGTCAATCGAAACGGTAATGTTCTTCATGGCTGTGAATCACAGTTATTGTGACCCACAGTTTACCTGAGTTTGCGGCGGCCTATGTCCCCGGCTCCATTGTGGGGCTGCCCGGGCAGCCAGCGGCTACCCGGCGTCCAGGGGCACTCCTGCGATCCAGGTTCTGCGCAGGGTCATGTCCGTGTCCAGCTCCACGAAATCCGCCGCGTAGCCCAAGCGAATGAAGCCGTGCCGGCTGTCCACGCCAATCGCCAGCGCGGGCTCGCTGGAGGCCATCCGCAGCGCCTCCGTCCAGTCCAGGCCGGCCAGGGAGATGCTGTTTCGCACCGCGTCGATCATGTTCAGGTTCGAGCCGGCAAGGGACCCGCGCCCGTCCCTGAGCACGCCTTGTGTCAGTTCGATCCGCTTGCCGTACAACTCAAACGCGGGATTGTTTGATCCCACGGTGGGCATGGCGTCGGTTACCAGCAGGGCTCCGCCGTTTTTTCTGGACTTGAGCGCCAGGCGCAAGAGGGCCGGATGCACGTGGACTCCGTCGGCAATAATGCTGAATACGCAATCCGGGGAACCGAGCGCGGCGCCCACCATGCCGGGGAAACGGCCGCTGATCGGCGCCATTCCATTGAACAGGTGGGTGAATCCGCTCAGTCCAGCGTCCAGCGCAGCGCGGCATTGCTCATAGCTAGCCTGGGAGTGTCCCGCAAACACGACGACCCCGGCAGCGCGCAAACGCTTGATGTCCGCCGGGTCGACGATTTCCGGCGCAAGAGTAACCAGCGTCACAAGCCCTGGGTCCAGTGAAGTGACGATCTCCAGACCTTCTGCGTCGAGCCCTCGCAGCATCCGCTCGTCGTGCGCGCCCAGCCGTTCCGGGGACAGGAACGGGCCCTCAAGGTGTATTCCAAGCACGCCTGGGACCGGTTTGCGCTTCGCCCTCTGCACCGCGCCGATCGCTTTGCGCATGGCTCCGTATTCGGTGCTGATCAGCGTGGGGAGGAATGCCGTAGTGCCGAACCGCGCGTGAGCGGCGCCCATCACTCGCAGCGACTCAACACTTGGCGCGTTGTTGAACAGGACGCCGCCGCCGCCGTTGACCTGCAGGTCAACGAAACCGGGCGCCAGCCGCCGGCCCTCCAGGTCGATCACGTTCGCCACACTACCGGGTGGCCCGTTGTTCACGACCAGTTCGGCAACCTGGCCGCCCTCAACGATTACCGTGCAGTTCTCGTGCAAGCTCTCGCCGGTGAAGACGGTAGCGTTCGTTAGCGCCTTGACGCGCATCGGGCTTCAGCAGCGTATCGCGCTCGCGAACGACGCTGGTGCGCCGGTCCAGCCGCTGCCCTGGGCTCCGACGATTGCTGCCCCTCGCACGCCGCTGGTACCGCCGTGCTTGCCAGGCGCTATGACCGGAGGTTCAATCCGGTCCAGGAGTTGGCCTGACAACGCGGCCTGCAAACGCTCGTAGATTTCCTCGATTCCCGACAAGCCGCCGCCGATGACGATGATGTCCGGGTTGATGTGCAGGACCATGGATGCGAGGCAACTGGCCACGCAGTCAATCCAGATATCGAAGGTCTCGGCGCAGGACCCATCGCCCTTGCGCATGCCGGCGACGATATCCACCACGGGCATCCTTGTTCCGGTCAGGTGTTCATGGATGCGCGACATCCCAGGCCCGGAAACATAGCACTCCGCGCATCCGGTAGCGCCGCAGCGGCAAACATGAAGCGGCAGGCCGTGGCGCTTGCGGACACTTGCGGCGATCGGAATATGCCCCCATTCTCCGGCGATTCCGTCCCTGCCGGCCTGCAGGCGCCCGTCGATGCAGTAGCCGCCCACGACTCCCGTCCCCAGGGTTGCGCCGATCATGCACTCGTACCCTTCGGCCGCCCCGGCGTGCGCCTCGGATAGCGCAAAAGCCCGCCCATCGTTGATGATCGCAATCGGACGGTGCAGAAGCCGGGCCAGGTCCGCTCTTGCGTCCCGGCCGGTAATACAGGGCACGTTGACCGCAAACGACTTGCCGTGGCGATCGATGATGCCTGGCAAACCGATGCCGACTGTGCCGATCGCCTCGAACCGTTGGTCGGCGTCAGCGACGAAGGCGTGGATGGCCTTCAGGAACAGGTCGTAATCGTCCGTTGGAGTAGGTATTCGATCCGTGTGCAGGCGATTCAAGCGGGCGTCGAATACGCCGAATTCCATCTTGGTTCCGCCAATGTCCACGCCGTACAACACGTCGGGTTCTCCCGGGCGCACACTGCTCTCAGGCTTGAACGGGTAGATACTGACACCACTCACCACCCGATTGACCTCGCCCGTCGTACAGGGCGCATCGGCCTCCACGCCCAGCGCCATCGCCTTGTGAAACGCCAGCATCTGGCAAAACACGAGGTACACAAGCGACAGCCAGTCATCATCCATTGGCGAGGCTCCGTAGTCGCCCGGAGGAGCTTCGCCGCCAACCAGGGTGGGGCTCAACTCGATGGTGGCAGCCGAGGCGCTGTCCCTGCGCAATTCTTCAAGCAAGTCCCGGTCATACCGCCGGGTGTGCGGATCGCTCGATCGCAAGTGCACGACCAAGGTCGAAGCATTGACGATCATTTTGGGACCGTGCCGGAAGCCCAGCGGCGAATCGTGAATCGCCACCACCTTGCCCGCCGTCAGCTCCAGGCACTTGAGCGCAGCTTCCCGGGCCGCGCCCAGCAGGCAACCTGCGCCAAGCACCGCAATTCGAAGGAATCCACATTGCGCGATGTTGGCGATGCCGGCGTTGCCATTCTCGAGCAGTCGCTCGGTCCATTTGGCCGCCTCTTCAAGCTGGGCGGGGTCCGGCGTGAACACGGCCAGGCAGGACACCAGCATGGTCGTGTAGCTGCTGGTCATGGCGAAGCTGCGGTCATTGGTCTCCGCCGGCATCTTCAGGCACAAGAGATCTTTGCGGCCCCGAGCTTCCCCCGCCAGGCGGCCCTCGCGGTTGCAGGTCAGGATCAGGTGATGGCAGTCCGACAGCAGCTTGTCCGCCAGATCAAGGCAGGCGACGCTCTCCGGGCTATCCCCGGAACGTGAAAACGAAACCATGAGCGTAGGAATGTCGTCGCCGAGGTATTGGGCCGGATCGCTGACCAGGTCGGTGGTGTGTAGCGTTTCGATACTGCCGATCGTGCTCGGCAGAAGGTGCTTTCGCAGCCACGCTGCAACGGTTTCGCCGATAAAGGCCGACGATCCGGCACCGCACAGGAGAATTCGCAGATGGGGCTTGGCCAGCACCGGCGCCAGCCAATCGTCGATGGATTTCCGCGATTCTTCGATGCGGGAGTAGGCCTTGCGCCAGACCCGGGGCTGCTGGCAGATCTCACGGGCGGTCCAAAGGCTGTTCCTGCGCTTCAGGACCTCGGCGTCCATGTTGAGATGTCGGTCGCTGGCCTGCATACGTTCTTGCACGCGGCTGGGGGAGATGTCGTGCGGTTTGAAGTCCATCAGGCAATGTTCCTGCAGGCTCGAGAGTACGCGGAGGTTACTTGAAGGATGTTGTGAATAACCAGCTTGCGGGGTGTCGGGGTGAGATCTCCTTTCCGCACGGCTTGGTACTGGGCTGGCAGATGCCGGCACAGCAAGGGCAGGGGGATTTCAATATCGGACAGATTGTCGAACATCTGCTCCACAGCCCTGGAGACCGCAGGGTGATTCCAATAGTAACGGATTCGGTCGCTATAACTGTTCCGCCGGCACCAACTTGCCTCGGGTTCCTTCTCGGGGTAGTGCCTGATCCAATTGCCCGGGTTCTCGCGCATCGCCTGGTCGCATACGGCCGGCAGCCGGCAGCTGGAATCGACGCCGAGTAATTCATCCTCGATGGCGCTCAGCGCAAACAGCGCCTTGCGCAGGGCGAAAGTAAGCTGGGGCCCCACCTTGAGAATCGCAAAGTGGTCGCGAACCAGCGCCCGGTAGGCTTGCGCCGGCTGGTAGTCGGTCGAATGCGCCTCATAGACCATTCCCGGCAGATTCGCCACGGCCGCACTCAACTCCCTGGCATGTTGCGGTTGATAGGGATGAACCGAAGCGTGATCGAATTCCACGCCGGGCTGCACCACCAGCCCGACAACGCGCTGCCAGGCGGCCGAAAGTCCGCGTGCGGCAAACGCCTGCTTGTGAATGGCGGCGGTGCGCACGGCGTTGTCGGCCGTGGTCACCTTGAGATGGTCGATTCCCCCCTGCGCGCCTCCCGGCGAGGGGACTTCCGTTCCCACAATGTAGACGGGCCGAACACCGCCGTTAACGGCTCCGGCGGTTTCCTCGGCTACCTCGCAAAGCTCCGCCGCGCGCATGGCAACGACCTCTTCGCCGAGTGGCGCGGCGTCGTCTGCGCAAGGCATGCTGGTGTCCAGATGCAGCTTGAGAAAGCCGGCCCTGACGTAGCTTTCCACCAGGTCGCGTGCCTTGGCCATGGCCACTTCCGCTTTCTCTGCGGTCCAGCATACGGGGCCCAGGTGATCGCCGCCGAGGACGATCTGGTCGCCCGCCAATTCCGCGCGTCTCGCGATCCGGGCGACGAAGTCCGGGAAATCGGCCGGCCTCATCCCCGTATAGCCGCCGAATTGGTTCACCTGGTTGGCGGTGGACTCAAGCAGCACCGGCGCCCGGTCTTTCCGTGCCTGGATCATCGCCGCTTCCACGGCCAGCGGGTGAGCGGAGCAAACCGAATAGACTCCCACGGACTGCCCGCCGCGGTTCTTGTCGAGCACTGCCAGGACCCGCTCAAGCGCGCTTGAACCACTCATGGCGCCGCTGCCCTGATGGCGCGATGAAATCGCCAGTTATCGAGTCTGTGTCCGTGCAGGGCGTAGTGAAGGATCACCAGGTAACAGGGCAGCATGACCCAGTAGCCGGTGCGGGGATCGGCCGCCGAGTCGGTCAGGGCCCCGAAGGCCACCGGGATGATCGCGCCGCCGGCGATTGCCATGATCAGCAGGGCCGACCCGGTGCCGGTCTGACTCTGATTCAGGCCGCGCAACGCCAGCGGCCACACCGCCGGCCACACCAGCGCGTTGGCCAGGCCGAACAGCGCCACGAAAAGCACCGCATCCGGGATGGCCGGCAACGCGGTCCATGCCAGGGTCGCCGCCCAGATGCGGTCCGATTCCAGATTGCCGGTTAGGACCAGGACGCAGGTCAGGATGCCGAGCAGGGCCGATATTGCCAAGGCTCGCTCCTGGCTGATCCAGCGCGGGATCAGGATTACTCCCAGCAGGTAGCCGAGCATCATGAAGGCCATTGTGTATGCGGTCAGCTGACCGAAGTTGGTAACGCCCAGCTCGCGGCCGAACAGGCTGATGGTATCGCCGGCCACGACTTCCGCGCCCATGTAGAAGAACAAAACGATCACGCCGAGCACCAGGTTGGGATGGCGAATCAGGCTTCGGCTGCGGCCGTTTTCCTGGTCCGCGAACACGGGATCCGGAAGGGGCGAAAGCCGGATGTAGACGGCCAGCAGGCACAACAGACCGGCGAGCACCAGGTACGGTTCAATCAGCCGGGACGACAGCTCGTTCAGCTGGAGCAGTTTCTCGGCGGGCGGCAGGGCATCCAGGCGTACCTGGTTGAATTCGGCCACATCCGCCAACACCAGCGCGGTGAACACCAGCGGCGCCAGGATTCCGGCGCCCTTGTTCAACAGGCCCATGATGCTGATGCGTACCGCGGCGGTCCTGGCCGGGCCGATCAAAACGATGTACGGATTGGCGGCGGTTTGCAGAATGGCCAGTCCGGTGCCCATTACGAACAGCCCGCCGAGAAATACGCCGTAAGTTCTGAGCATCGCGGCGGGAATGAAGACCAGCGCGCCCGCCGCCATAAGGACCAGCCCCAAAGCCAATCCGTTCTTGTAGCCTGTGCGGCGCAAAACCAACGACATCGGCAATGCCATGACGGTGTAGGCAATGTAGAACGCCAACGTGACCAGGTACGCCTGCAGGTGAGTGAGTTCGCAGGCAATCATGAGAAACGGGATCAGGGCGCCGTTAATCCAGGTAACAAAACCGAAGACGAAGAACAGCCCGCCGATGATCAGCACGCCGGTCTTGTTGCTCTCGGTGACTCTCTTCACGGAATCCTCAGGCTGCATCAGGGACTCGCGCGCGCCTGAAAGTGGCAGCCCCCCTGATAAACACAAACTGCCGCTTAAGGAGGATCCAGGCAAATTCGCCGTAGCGGGTAACCCGAATCACCCTGCACGGGGGCTGGGTTAGCGTATCAGGACTTTTCAGATTGCCCGCCGACGGCGAAGCGAAAGAATATAACAGTAGAGTGGGTTTTACAAGATTTCAATTAATGAACGGAAGCGTCTTGTGTGAGAAACCATTTTCCGGGTGGTCCGGGCCGTCAGGAGGGATCCTCGACCAGCAGCAAGTTAATTCCGGCTGCGATCAGTGCTTTGGCGATTTCGCCGGGAATGCCGGCGTCTGTGACCAGTGTATTGATGTCGCTCAAGGCGCAGATGATGTGGGAGCCTCTCTTGCCGAACTTGGAGGAGTCCGCCACCAGGATGGTCTCCTCGGACACCCTGCACATCACCCGGTTGAGGCTGGCCTCCTGGTCAAAGTGAGTGGTGATGCCAATCTCGGGGTCGATACCGTCCGCGCCCAGAATGAACTTGTCGAAATGCAGGTAGCGCAGACTATCCTCGGCGTGTTTGCCGTAAAAGGACATGGATTTCTTTCTCAGATGGCCGCCGGTTACCAGAATCTCGATTCCCTCGGCGGGCGCAAGCGCGGTTGCGACATTGAGGCCGTTGGTCATTACCGTAAGATCGGAATGCTCACGCAGGCATACCGCCACTTCTTCGGTGGTTGTTCCCGAATCGAGAACCAGGGTGCGGTTGTCGGCGCAGATGAGATCCGCCACTGCACGCCCCAAACGCCGCTTCCTGGGGAAGTTATCGAGGTATTTTTCCTGAACGGACAACTCGAAGGTCAGCCGGGTACTGGCAACTGCGCCGCCCCGCGAGCGCACAACCAGCCCTCGGTTGCTCAGCACATTCAGGTCATTGCGAATTGTGACCTGCGATACGCTGAGTTGCCTTGCCAGTTCTTCGACCGCGACCTTACCCTTCGATTCGGTCTGGCGGACGATTTCCGAGCGCCGCTCGATTACGTTCAACATAGCTCACCCCATGCACGAGCCCGCGAATCGTAGCCGCATTCACCGGTCTTCACAACCAAAACGCGATCTTTCCATTTGCAGGCACCGTCGCCGGGCAAGGATTCCGGTGCTCCAAAATCCGTTTGCCGCAGGTTAGGATAGCCCCATGAACCGGGCCGCCTTGCCGTTTTGCCGTTTCCGCAACAGCGCTGCGCTGACGGTCTGATCCGGTGGAAATTACCGGCGAGCGGGTTCTGCCACAATCACGCGAGGTCGTGTGGGCGGCGCTGATCGATCCTGAAGTGCTGGGCGCTTGCGTGCCCGGCTGCAAGTCATTCGACCGGGTTAGCGACAACCACTACCGCGCCGCCATGCAGGCCGATGTCGGGCCGGTAAGTGCGAGTTTTTCGGTAGAGATACGGATTGTCGATCCGGATCCGCCGCGGGCTTACCGCCTGGAGGGCAGCGCCAAGGCGCCGATCGGTTTCGGCCGCGGGCAGGCGGACGTGCTCCTGGAGGAAGACGGCGAGGGTGGGACCAGGCTCAGCTATAAGGCCAAGCTGCAGCTGGGCGGAAAGCTGGCGCAGGTGGGATCGCGCCTGCTGTCAGGCATTACACGCAAGATTGCCGCACATTTCTTTCAGCGGTTCGCGGAAGTTCTGGAGGGGAAACGGCGGGTTGGAGCCGCGGCCCCGACGCACGGCGTGACGGCAGGTTTGAACGCCGCGCTAAACCGGCTTTATGCAAACCGCGCCTTGCGTTGGACTGCCGTTGTCGTGCTGCTGGCTCTTGCAGCGCTGACCGCCTACCGGTTTATTGCTGCGTAAAGCGGAGCGAGAAGCGGTATTATTCCAACAAGAGGGGCCGGCTACATGCCGGAATCAGAAGACTTGTATCTATGGAGGGCAGGATGGACGCACAAGTTTCGTTCACGCTGAACGGCAAGAATGTCAGCGCGCAGACCAGCGGCGCCACGCTGCTGGTGGATCTGCTCCGCAGTCACTTCGGTCTCACGGGCGTTCATGTGGGTTGCGACACCAGTCAGTGTGGCGCCTGCGTGGTCCATGTTGACGGCGCATCGGTCAAGAGCTGCACGATGCTCGCGGCACAGGCCGACGGGCGGACGGTGGAAACCATCGAGGGCCTGGCCGGGAACGGCGAATTGCACCCGATGCAGCAGGCGTTTCACGAGCATCACGCCCTGCAGTGCGGCTTCTGCACGCCGGGAATGATCATGAGCGCCGTGGACCTGCTGCGGCGCAATCCGCGGCCCAGCGAAGTGGAGGTGCGCGACTGGCTGGAAGGCAATCTGTGCCGCTGCACCGGATATCACAACATCGTCAAGGCAGTGCGCGCCGCAGCCGTCGCCATGGGGGAGGGCGGATCATGAGCGCCAGCATGGGTATAGGCGCATCCGCGCTACGGACCGAAGATCGCCGCTTCCTCACCGGCCGCGGCCGCTATGTAGACGACATCAACCTGCGCTCGCAGCAATATGCCTGGTTTGTGCGCTCGCCGCACCCGCACGCCGAGGTTCGCGGAATTGACGCCGAAGAGGCGCTCAAGATGCCGGGAGTCAGCGCCGTATTGACGGGCGCCGATCTTCAGGCCGACGATATCGGATCGTTGCCGGTGGTCTGGGGCATAACCAGCAAGGACGGATCGCCGGCCGTTGAGCCGGCCTTTCCCGCGTTGGCCACCGACCGGGTGCGCTACGTGGGCAATCCGGTGGCGGTGGTGGTTGCCGAGACCCGCGTTCAGGCGCGCGACGCCGCGGAGATGGTCGACGTCCACTACGACGAACTGGAGTCGGTATCCAGCGCCGCGGCGGCCCTGGAAGAGGGCGCTCCGCTGATTCACGAAGGCGCAGCGGGTAATCTCTGCTTCGACTGGGAGTGGCTGCCGTCGGCGATGGCTCCGGACGCCAAGGCCAACACCGACAAGGCATTCAAGGAGGCGGCGCATGTTGTGTCGCTGGAACTGGTCAACAACCGCCTGGTTCCCAACGCCATGGAGCCACGGGCCAGCCTGGCGGACTTCAATCCCGCGACCGGCCAGTTGACCCTTTACACCACCAGCCAGAACCCGCATGTGAATCGGCTCTTGTTGTGTAGCGCAACGCTCAAGATGCCCGAGCACAAGGTGCGAGTTGTGGCGCCGGATGTCGGCGGCGGATTCGGATCGAAGATCTATCACTATGCCGAAGAGCTGGTGTGTTGCTGGGCTTCGCGCCGCCTGGGGGTCCCGGTGAGATGGACCGCCGAACGCAGCGAATCGTTTGTGGGCGACGCGCAGGCGCGTGATCATCTGACCCGGGTGGAGTTGGCGCTGGACGCCGATGCGCGATTTACCGGCTTGAGGGTTGACACGATCGCCAATCTGGGCGGATGGCTTTCGGCCTTCGGGCTGGCCATACCGACGGTGTTCTATGCGCCGCTGCTGGCCGGTGTCTACAAGACGCCCAATATCCACGTAAGGGTCAAAGGCGTGTTCACCAACACCACGCCTGTCGACGCCTACCGCGGCGCCGGGCGGCCCGAGGCCTGCTACGCCGTCGAGCGGGCCGTGGAAGAAGCGGCCGTGCGGCTCGACATGGATCCGGCCGAATTGCGGCGCCGCAATTTCATCCAGCCCGATGAGTTTCCGTATCAGTCTCCGGTGGGACAGCTCTACGACTCGGGAGAGTTCGACAGCTGTCTGGAACTGGCCATGAAGCTAAACGGCTATGACGAGTTCGCCGAGCGGCGCAGACAGACCGAGGCCCGCGGCCGATTGCGCGGCCGCGGCATGTGTTTCTACATCGAGGCCTGCGGCGCGGCGCCTTCGCAGGCGGCCGGGCAACTGGGGGCTCGCGCGGGCCTGTATGAGGTGGCTACCGTGCGGGTGCATCCCACCGGCAGCGTGCAGATCCTGACCGGGAGCCATAGCCACGGCCAGGGCCACGAAACCACCTTTGCCCAGATTGTCGCCGAGCGGCTGGGCGTGGATTTCCACAACGTCGAAATCGTGCACGGTGATACCGGCGAGATCCCGTTCGGAATGGGAACCTACGGATCACGTTCGCTGGCGGTAGGCGGGACGGCGCTTTACAAGGCGCTGGACAAGGTAGTGGAGAAGGGCCGCAAGATCGCTGCGCATCTGCTCGAAGCCGCAGATGCCGATATCGAGTTCACCGATGGCCAATTCCGGGTGGCCGGCACCGACCGCGCGGTTTCCTTCGGCGACGTGGCGCTGGCGGCGTACGTGCCGCACAACTATCCGCTTCAGGAGTTGGAGCCGGGACTGGAGGAAACCTCGTTCTTCGATCCGGAAAACTTCACTTTCCCGTCCGGTTGCTACATCTGCGAGGTGGAAGTGGATCCGGACACCGGTGAAGTGGAACTGCGCGATTTCGTGGCGGCCGACGACTTCGGCAACATCATCAATCCCATGGTTGTGGAGGGACAGGTCCACGGCGGCCTGGCGCAGGGAATTGGCCAGGCCCTTCTGGAACACTGCCAGTACACGCCGGAGGGGCAGTTGCTGACCGGTTCCTTCATGGACTATTGCATCCCGCGGGCCGACGATCTGCCGTCGTTCATCGTGTCCACGCAGGTTACGCCGACGCCGTTTAATCCCCTGGGTGTGAAGGGTTGCGGTGAGGCCGGCGCGATCGGGGCGCCGCCGGCGGTGATCAACGCGGTGCTGGATGCATTGCGCCCGCTGGGGGTTAGACATATCGATATGCCGGCCACGCCGCAAAACGTTTGGCAGGCGATACAGGCCGCCCGTTCCGGCGATTAGAGGAGGGATGAAGTAATGCGCGAATTCAACTACCACCGTGCCGGATCGGTGCGCGAAGCGGCCAAGCGGCTCACCTCCGGGGGCAACGCCATGCTGCTTTCCGGCGGCATGACACTGCTGCCGGCGCTCAAGATGCGCCTGAACGAGCCAACGGAGTTGATCGACATCACCGAGATCGACGAGTTGAAAGGAGTCAAGCTGGGGCGCAAGGGCGCGCAGGTAGGCGCCACCACCACCCATGCCGAAGTTGCCGGCAACGTGGATTTGCGCGCCGCCATTCCGGTGCTGCCGCATGCCGCGGAATCGATCGGCGACCCGCAGGTGCGCAATCGGGGAACGCTGGGCGGTTCAATCGCCAACAATGATCCTGCCGCGGATTATCCGGCGGTAGCTCTGGCCCTGGGCGCCACCGTGTTCACCAACAAGCGCAAGATCTCGGCCGATGATTTCTTCATCGGCATGTTCGAAACGGCCCTGGGCCGCGGCGAGATGGTGACCCAGGTGCTGTTCCCCATCCCGCAACGGGCCGGTTATGCCAAATTCCCGAATCCGGCTACGCGCTACGCCCTGGTAGGCGTCTGCGTGGCCCAAATGAAGACCGGCGTGCGGGTGGCGGTGACCGGTGCCGGTGCTGCCGTATATCGCCTGGGGGACTTCGAGGCGGCGCTTTCGGAGAACTTTTCACCCGAAGCGCTCGAAGGATTGACGGCATCGGCCGCCAACCTGAATGACGATATGCACGCCGGAGCCGAGTACCGCGCCCACCTGGTGGGTGTCATGGCCCGCCGTGCTGTCCGCATGGCCCTCGACTAACCCCTGGGAACGAGGGCATCCTGCCCTCGACGAGGGCGGGGACGCCCTCGCTCCCGCGAGCAAGAGTCCTGGTTGTGACTTCGACCCCTGAATCGGTGGAGCAAGTTCGCAGCCTGCTTTCCCAAAAGGACTATATCGCCGGGGAACGTCTCAGCACCGCCGTCTTCCTGGCTCTCAGCCTCAAACGCCCGCTGTTTCTCGAGGGCGAGGCCGGCGTAGGCAAGACCGAACTGGCTTCGGCCCTGGCCGGGGCGCTTGAGCGCCGCCTGATCCGTTTGCAGTGCCATGAGGGGCTGGACCTGGCCGGCGCCGCCTACGAATGGAATCACGCCCGCCAGATCCTCGCTATCCGTCTGGCCGAGGCCGAGGGCCGCACGCGCATGGAAGGATTGTCCGAGGATCTGTATTCCCGCGAATTTCTGATTGAACGTCCTTTACTCAAGGCCCTTTCGCCCTCCTCGGAAGGTCCTCCCGTGCTGCTGGTTGATGAACTCGACCGTGCCGACGAGCCCTTCGAGGCCTATTTGCTGGAATTCCTCGCCGATTTTCGCATGAGCATTCCCGAACTGGGCGATGTCGCAGCGGCCGAGCCGCCCATTGTCGTTCTGACCTCCAACCGCACTCGCGAAGTGCATGACGCGCTGAAGCGCCGCTGTCTCTACTGCTGGGTGGATTACCCCACCCGGGTCGCGGAGGAGCAAATACTGGCCGCCCGGGTGCCCGGCTTGCCCGACGCACTGCGGGCCAGGGTCGCGGGTTTCGTTCAGGCGCTGCGCAAGGAAGGCCTGTTCAAGGCTCCCGGCGTGTCGGAAACGCTGGACTGGGCCGAAGCGCTCATGGCCATGCAGGTTCGCGAGGTGGATACCCAGGCCGTGTCCGAAACGCTTGGAGCGCTGCTCAAATACCAGGAGGACCTTCAACAGGTTGATGAAAGTGTTGTGGACCGCCTTCTCGCCGCCTCGGCCTGACCCCCTGGGAGTTTTCGCAGCGGGTGCCGCTGCGCTGGCGTGCAGGGAACACGCTGGGAGCGAGGGCGTCCCGCCCTCGTCGAGGGCGGGACGCCCTCGCTCCCAGCAGGGGCATCGTGCCCTCGAAACATGCAGTAAGTGAGCCGTTGTGACCAACTTTGCTAATGGCGCCGGCGTCGCCGACCGCGTCGTCAATCTCGCCCAAGCACTCCGCGGGGCGGGATTGCCCCTGGGTGTCGGCAGGACCGCTTTAGCTCTTGAGGCTGCCGAACAGGTTGACATCGGCAACCGGGTCGAATTCTCAGCGGCGCTGCGCTCGGTGCTGACCGCCAGTGCCGCCGAGGGCGTTCTGTTCGACTGCGCCTTCCAGATATTCTTCGGCAACCCCGCCGGCCTCGGACGCCTGAATGAATTGCAGGCCCTGGGATTGCGCTCGCTCGGTGACGTCAAGCCGCCGCCCGGCGCGCTGCGTTTGCTTCGGGCCATGGACAGCGCACCGAACCTGGTAGCGGCGCCGTCGGCCCAGCAGGTCGTAGCCGGCGACGGTTACTCTCCGAATGAATCGCTTTCTACCAAAGACTTTGCCCAGATGACGCCGGAAGAACAAGTCCAGGCGCGCGAATTGCTGCGCCGCGGCGTGCTGTGCCCCAAACGCCTCGGGCGGCGCTTTCGGGCGGCCGCAAATGGCCCCCGGATCGACTTGCGGGCCACCTTGCGCTCCGGATTGTCTTCCGGTGGCGAGCTTATCCAGCTGAGACGCAAGAAGCGGCAGTCGGAACCCATGTCGCTGGTGTTGCTGTTCGACGTATCCGGGTCCATGACCACCTACGCGCGCATGGCGGTGCAGTTCGCTCATGCGCTGTGCAGCGCCCGGCGTGGTGTGGAGGCATTCGTGTTTGCAACCCGGCTGACCCGAGTCACGCGGGAATTGCGGGGAAGGGACGCGGATGTTGCGACTGCCGCGGCTCTGGCAGCCGCTCCCGACTGGGAAGGCGGGACGCGCATCGCGGCCGCCCTGGAGCAGTTCAATCGGCAATGGTCGCGCCGGGTGCTGGCGCGGCCGGGAATGGTCCTGCTGTTCAGCGACGGCCTGGAGCGGGCCCACGTCGAGAAGTTGCGCTGCGAAGCAGCCCGCCTGCGGCGCTCCTGCAAGCGCCTGGTATGGCTGAACCCGCTGCTCGGCTACGACGACTTTCAACCCCGGGCCCGCGGCGTGCGTGCGCTGCTGCCGGCAGTCCACGAACACCGCTCCGCGCACAATGTAAGCAGCCTTCTGGGCCTGGCCGACGCCCTCGAATAGGCGGGCTGACGAACTCGCGCAGTTTCGATCATGCGAAGTGCGCGTTTCGACAAGCTGAGCGACCCGGAGCTGGTGGAGATCTGCAACAGCGGTTTGCGGGAGGAGGCCGTTGAAGCATTCGGTCTGCTCTATCGCAGGCACCGCGACTACGTCACACGGGTCGCCCTGCGTTTCTGTTCCGACCGGGAAATTGCGGCGGACACACTTCAGGAGACCTTCATCTACTTGCTGCGCAAATTCCCTCCGAGTGGAGAGGGACTCATTCTGACGGCGCGACTGCGGTCGCTGCTCTACCCGGTGGCCAGGAATCTCACTCTCACGGCGCTCAAGCGGCGCCGCCGGGATGAAAGATCCTCAGGTGTCGATCCGGATCAATTGCCGGATCCGAAGACTGTCGATCCGCCGCAGGAAAACCTGGAGAAGGTGATGTCGAGCCTCTCGTCCCGCCATCGGGAAGTTCTGCTGTTGCGGTTTGTCGACGGCATGAAATTGAACGAAATCGCCGAGTCACTGGAAATCCCGCCGGGGACAGTCAAGTCGCGCCTCCACTTTGCAGTTCGAGAGCTAAGGAAAAAACTCGACACACGACACTAGAGAAAGTTTATTGAACCTTTCCTGGGGTTCGAACGCTTAACTCATCAGGAAGGACCATGAAACCAGATCCCGAATCCATCGAACTGCCGGGCGATCTCATCCAGGAAATGGAGCGCCTCGACAAGTCCCTGGCGGTCTTTGCGCCGGACGTGGACCGGCGAGTGGCTGCTGCCGCGGCAGAACATTTCCGGCGCGGGCCGGAAAGAGCCCGCCCGGCCACGAGGCGTTGGGCGATGGCAGGCGGCCTGGCCGCAAGCCTGGTGATCGGCGTATTCCTGGTGCGGATGCAGACCACTCCGGGATCTGGGCCGCTGGCCAATGACATCGACGGATCCGGTGTCGTCGATATCCTCGATGCGTTCGCGCTCGCAAGGATGAACCAGGGCCCGCCGGCAGCGGCACAGCCGGAAATCGACGCGCTCATCACGAATATCGTGGCGCTGAAGGGGACCGCGCCATGAGCCGGGTATGGCCAAGAATTCTGATTAGCGCCGTCTTGCTGGGTGCGGCATGGCCCTCGTTGCCGCAGTCCAATGAGAGTGTCATACGCTTCGCTGCGCTCGACATCTACCTGGAAACCGCCGAACCACTGGCCGCCTGGCAGTTCCAGCTACGCGAATCCGCCGGGCGGATGCGCGTGGTCGGGGTCGAGAATGGCGACAGTGCAGCGTTTGGCGGCACACCCTACTATGATCTCGAAGCGGTGAGCGAGGGCGCCGCGGACCGCATTATCGTGGCCGACTATTCCGTGCGCCCGGCCGAAGAGCTTCCCGTCGGTAGAAGCCGCGTCGCGACGGTTCATGTCCAACTGGAAGGGCCGGCAGATCCCGACTACGCCCTGAGCCTCATGGCCGCGGGCGGAGCGGACGGCGAGCCCATCGAGGCATCGATCGATTTTGACACTCCTTAGCGGAGACAACGGTATGAAAGAAAAGAAATTTGCCCGCCGATTCAAGAGAATTGTTCTTAGCTTCATCTTCGCAACGGTCCTGATTGGATTCCTAATTGCCGTTGTAGTTGGTGTATTTGAAGTGCAGCAAGAAATGTCGTCGGGAGAAAAGGCTCCGCAACCGCCGCCGGAAACCGAATTTATCAGGAGTCCGAAGGAAGAGTCTCTATTTCAACAGCCGCCACAGGCAGCCCCTGCTTTTGCCGAGGCTGACGAAAGACGCTCATCAGCGGACTATTCATCCGAAGACGTGACGAACCCCGCTCTTCGAGTGCGTCCCGAGTCTCGTTCAATGAAGCCAAGGGCGGATTCTGCCCCCGCCATGGGAATGGCCTTAGAGGAGGAGGTCGTTGTTGCGAAAAGAAGGTTGCGTCCGCGAGATCGGGGCACGGCGCCAGGAGCAAGTTACACATTTTTTTCAGGGACTCCCGCCGAGGATAGCGATCCGTTGCCGCTTTCGGCAAACGCGAACGAGGAGCTCTGGATCATCGCGACTCCCAGTGGAGCCGGAGCGTCAACCGGCGTGGACGAGGACACCTCGCCCGGCTCCGGCGCGATGATCGCCTGTTTCGCTTCGGCCGACTGCCGGCCCGAATCGCCGGAGGCATTACCGCTGCCGCTGAAGCACACCGAAGTACAAGCGCGAATCGCGGGATATGTCAGCACTGTTGACGTGACGCAACAGTTCGAGAACCCGTTCGACCGGAAAATCGAAGCCGTCTACGTGTTTCCCCTGCCGGAAAGGGCAGCGGTCAGCGAATTCGTGATGACTATAGGTGAGCGGCGCATACGCGGAATAATCCGAGAGCGCGAGGAAGCCGAGGCGATTTATGAGGAAGCGCGGGCGCAGGGCTACCGTGCCAGCCTGCTCACGCAACACCGACCCAATATCTTCGAACAGAAAGTGGCCAATATCGAGCCCGGCCACCGGATCGACGTGAACATCCGCTACTTTCATACGCTCGCCTACCGTGACGGCTGGTATTCGTTCGTGTTCCCGACAGTCGTCGGCCCTCGCTACAACCCACCCGGGTCGGCCGATCCCGTACTGGCGCTGCCGCGAACGCTGAATCCACCGCCCGGCGCTGCCGTGCAGTACTTGCGCCCAGGCGAACGATCGGGTCACGACATCGCCATTTCAGTGGAACTTGACGCCGGCGTTGCGATCGAAGCCATCGAGGCCAGCCACTTCATCGACGAAGTCCGCCCCGGCGCCGATGCGGCGAGAATCGAACTCGCAAACCGGTCCACGATCCCCAATCGTGACTTTGTGCTCGACTTCAAGGTGGCCGGTGGCCGGATCAAGTCGAATCTGTTGACCTACGCGGATCCCGAGAAGGGCGACCAGGGGTACTTCACGATGATGCTGTATCCGCCGGAAAATCCGGACGACCTGCGGCGCCACCCGCTTGAGTTGGTTTTCGTGCTGGATTGTTCGGGATCAATGAGCGGTGAGCCGATCGCACAGGCCAAGGCGGCGGTGATCGCAGCGCTCGATCGGCTTCAACCTGGCGATACGTTCCAGGTTATCCGGTTCTCGACCGATGCAAGCCAGTTTGGCGATGAGCCGATTCCCGCCTCACACGAGAATATTTATCGTGCCAAGCGCTACGTGCGATCCCTGCAGGGCCAAGGCGGAACGCAGATGGTCGAGGGGATCCGTGCAGCGCTAGACTTCCCGCATGATCCGGGCCGTTTGCGCTTTGTATCGTTTCTGACCGACGGTTACATCGGAAACGAGGCCGAGATTCTGCGCGAGATTCACGCTTCGATCGGGGCGTCGAGAATCTTCAGTTTCGGTGTCGGTTCATCGGTCAACCGGTACCTGCTTGAACGGATGGCCGGTTCCGGGCGGGGTGCGGTTGCATACCTGGGCCTGGCCGACTCCGGAAGTGCCGTAATGAACGCCTTCTTCGACAGGATCAGCCACCCGGCGCTGTCGGACCTGGAAATCGACTGGGGTGGCATGCAGGTCAGTGATATCTATCCATCTCAGTTGCCCGATCTGTTTGTCGGCCGGCCGGTGATCGTCACCGGCAAGTATCTTGGAGAGCCGGGCGACATCAAGGTCCACGGCCGTGCCGGCGGAGAGCGGATCGCATTCAGTCTTGAGGTCGATGGCGCCGAAACCGAACACTCGTTTCTCCCGCAGATCTGGGCGCGGCAGCGCATCGCCGATCTGATGGACAGGCGGGCCTGGTCCATGGATCCGTCCGGCGAACTGGAGGGCCTGATCAGGCACACGGCGCTGGAGTACGGACTCATGTCCGACTACACGGCCTTTGTCGCTGTGGATGCGTCGCTGCCGACGCCGGGCGATTTCGGCGTCACCATAGTGCAGCCGGTACCCGTGCCGGTGGGCGTTCGCTACAAGACGACCGTGCCGCCCAAGCCCTGACCCTGCGCCGGGCCGCGCCGCTGCGCAAGGAACGATTGAGCGAGGGCATCCTGCCCTCGTTCCCAGGGTTGTTCCATGCAAGCAGGCTTACAGAAAGCGATTCGACCCTCCGCTTGAGACCGGTTTCGGGTTAATCTATGCGCTAGCAATCATGATGCACGTTGGTTGCGGTCTAGCATAGTGAAAAATCTCTCCCTGGATGCGTTCATGGCCGGTCTGGCGCAACGAAATCCGGGCGAGAGCGAATTTCATCAGGCGGTACAAGAAGTTGCGACCGACATAATTCCCTTCGACGCGGAAAACCCCCTTTACCGCGAAGCGCGGGTATTTGAGCGGCTGGCCGAGCCGGATCGCGTCGTTTCCTTTCGGGTGAGCTGGGAAACTGACCGGCGCCGAATCGAGATAAACCGGGGCTACCGCGTTCAATGGAACAATGCGATCGGACCCTACAAAGGCGGCTTGAGGTTCCATCCGTCCGTCAATCAGAGCATCCTGAAATTTCTCGCATTTGAACAGACGTTCAAAAACAGCCTGACCGGCTTACCCATGGGTGGCGCCAAGGGCGGATCGGATTTTGATCCCAAGGGCAGGTCCGATGCGGAGATCATGCGTTTCTGTCAGGCATTCATGACCGAATTGCATCGGCATATCGGCCCGAACATTGACGTTCCAGCGGGCGACATCGGCGTAGGCGGGCGGGAAATCGGCTACTTGTTTGGCCAGTACAAGCGCCTTGAGAATACTTTTGAGGGCGTGCTTACGGGGAAGGCCATTGAGTTCGGCGGTTCTCACATGCGATCGGAAGCAACCGGCTATGGCGTCGTCTACATGATGGAAGAGATGCTGGCGCTTCGCAAAGAGGAGTTGACCGGCAAGACTTGCGCAGTATCGGGCTCCGGGAACGTGGCCCTGCACTGCTGTCAGCGGCTCATCCATATGGGCGCCAAGGTCGTGACATTGTCGGATTCATCCGGATTTGTCCATGACTCATCCGGGCTTGATACCGAGAAGCTCGCCTGGGTCAAGGAACTCAAGCTCTCGCGGCGCGGTCGAATCGAGGAGTATGCGAAGGAATTCGGGTGCGATTACCATCCCGGCGCCCGTCCCTGGTCGGTACCTTGCGATCTGGCTTTTCCCTGCGCCACGCAGAACGAACTGGATGAGGCGGATGCCCGTCACCTGGTGGAAGGCGGTTGCCAGGCGATCGCCGAGGGGGCGAATATGCCTTCCACGCCGGCAGCCATGGAATTGCTGGCGAAAGCCCGGGTACCCCACATGCCGGGCAAAGCCGCAAACGCGGGAGGGGTGGCCGTGTCAGGCCTTGAGATCAGTCAGAACAGCCTGCACTCGACATGGTCTCGGGGCGAGGTGAACGCGAAACTGCGCGACATCATCCGTGATATTCACGAACAGTGTGTCCGTTACGGCGAACAGTCGGGGTTCATCAACTATTGTCGGGGGGCGAATGTCGGGGGCTACGCAAAGATCGCCGAAGCGATGCTGGCTTACGGCGTGGTCTGAGGGATCAGTGTGCGCACATAGAGCCCGCTCAGCGTGTCCGCCTTCAATCGGGTCGCCTCGATGCTGAAGGCTCCAACCCACATGCCCCGATCATAGGATCCACGCGAGTGGGCGGGAAGTGAAGGTCCAGATGCCTGAGCGAGCCGGAGCGCTGCCGTTAGCCGCCTTGCGCCAGGCAGTTGTTGAAGGAATCCGCCATGTTGCGAGTTACAGCGAAGTAGAGTTCCGGGCCCTCCTCTACGGTCGTGCCCAGCGGATCGACGGTCCCGGCGCTTCTCGTCCGGCCTGCTTGCGCATGGCTGTTGCTGCCGCCGCACTTGGCGTATTCGCGATCGGTGGCGGCCTCTACGCCTCGGCGCGCCTGGACACTCCGTCGGGCCCGTTGATCGTAGTCGCAGCCTTGGCACTGTTTATCCTGACACGAATCCGCCTGCCGAAGTCCGGGGGCGGCAAGCGCTGAATTGTAATCCGCGCCGCCGCTTACCACTCATGCAGCACGCAGCGAAACGCCATAATGTTCAGCTCTCCGCTGAGTCCAGGCAGGCGGCGTTCAGGTCGGCGCGAGTCGGGCGCATATCCGGTGACTGGCCGCTGATCGAATCCACCGCCCGCATGAACCGGTTGGGCAGCATCGCGTCGTCCCAGTCCGGGCCATCGTGTCCGGTGCGCAGGATCACGAGTTCCCGCGAAGGGATCATGTAGAGTCGCTGATCGCCGGCGCCGTCCAGGAAGAAAACGTCATCGGCCAGGAACGGCTCCGAATGCAGGTTGCCCATGAAGGTGATACTCGGATCGTACTTGCGCAGGCTCTCATGTGAGGTCCCCAGCCAGAGCTGCATGCCGTAGTTCTCGTTGGCTGCTGACGGAGTGGTCATTTCATCCACCCAGCCTTCCGGAATAATCTGTTGGCCCGCGTAGCAACCGTTTTGCAGCAGGGTCTGGCCGATTCGCACCCAGTCCTCGATCGCGGTCCACATGCAGCAATCGGTATGCACCATGCCATCCGGCCGGTCCAGCAGCAGCCAGCCGTCGCGCAGCCCCAGCGGCGTCCAGAGCTTTTCCGACAGGTAATCGGCGAAGCGCATTCCGATAGCGCGTTCCACCACGATGCCGGCTACCTGGCTATTGGGATTGGCGTGCGAGAACGCGCTTCCCGGAGGTGCATAGATTCCTACAGCGAGGTTGGCGGTAACGATATCGGTTCCCATGGTGCGTTCAAGGCGCGGAGAGCCCGGCCAGAAAGCAAATGTTTCCTCAAGCCCTCCGGCCATATTCAGGAGATCCCGCACGGTAATGTCGCGGCGTTCGTCCGTGTCCCATTCCGGGAGGAAATCCGCTGCCGGTTGATCGACCGACTCTATGTAGCCATCCGCTATCGCGTGACCGACCAGTATTGAAGTCAGGACTTTTGTGAGCGAATGGGTGCTGAATTCGGACTCGGGGGCGCTTTCATTGAAGTAACTGGCGTGAGCCAAGCGCCCCTTGTATAGCACTACGAGCGAATCGCTGCCCTGTTGCTGCGCCCACAAGGCGGCATCACGGGAAACGGCCGGGTCGATAGGGTTCTCGCCGTCCGACCAGACCTCCAGCGGGATCTGCTCGGCGCCCTCCACAAGCTCCTGCGGGTCATACCAAGCGCGCGAAGGGCTCATGGGATTGCCCGATAGCGAAATGACATAACGCATGGCATACAGACCGTACCAGCCGAGCCGCGAGGGCAGATAGATCAGCACGCCGATAACGGCGACAACGATTACGAACCACTTGGCCGTAGCGGCCAATCCCCCGAGGATGCGCTTAAGCATGGTTTCTCCTGGTTATCGGGCGGTTGCCCGGTTACTCCAGCCCGGTTTCTTCAGCATCATCCGCGGGCCGGCCGGGAAGAATGCCACCGTAGAGCATGGCGCCGCCATACATCGGAGTTTGCCACAGTTGCTCGGCAAAGCGCGGTATGGCCATGGCCACGACCGGAAAGCACTGCACGATGTAATCGGGTTCTACGGGCAGCCCCTGGAGGGCATAGCAGAAAAAGTCCCGATCGTTGATGTGCCAGAACCCGTCGACGCCTTGAATGCTGCTGCCTACGGAGCCGTCTTTATTGAAATACGCATCCAAGACGAATTCCTGCTCCTCGTCAACCCAGCGATAGCGGGTCGTGTTGTGCATCAGGTGATTGAAAAAGCTGGGGAAGCGCTCCTCGGCTGACTTGGTTTTGTCGCCCTCCAAGGCGGCCAGGTTGATCTCCGGCCGCGGCCAGTCCGCTGCGCCGGTCTCCACCATCATGAAGGAAATCATGGGAAGGCGGTCCCGCTCGGGCACCGGTTCGGGAATCAGCATAGTGTTGCCGGGAATGTAGCCCTTGGGATTCGCCAGCCAGTCGTTCACGCGATCCGGCGTCCACGCGAATGCCGCTTTCATCAGCGCCTCGGAATACACGAAACTCTCCGTGGCGCCGGCGGTCTGACCGAAGACGCCCCACAAGTTGGGGCCGGCAAGGTCCAGCGCGTCTTTCGCCAGGGTATGGCAGGCGCTGCAGCGCTGCTGAAATGTGATCTGGCCTCTCAGGTAGTCCGCAGCAGCAAGCGTATCCCGGGTAAGCCGCTCCTGGGCGCCGGCAAACGGCGTCGAAAGGCTGCAAACCAATCCAAGACCGGCAAGCATTACGGCCAGCCGTTTCATTTCATGATGATCCGTACTTTTCGACCATGTATTCCACCGACAGGCGGATCAGTTCTTCCAGGACCGACAGGTCCACATCGTCAAGTTTGTTGATGTAGAGGCACGACTTGCCGGTCTTGAATTTGCCCAGCTTTCCCATGAGCGTGTCGTAGCGCCTGAATCCGGGCATGATGTAGATGGTAAGCGCCTTCTTGCGCGGCGAGAAACCGGTGATCAGGAAGTCGCCTTCGCGGCCGCTTTCGTACTTGTAGTGGTACTCGCCGAAGCCCACGATGCTCGCGCCCCACATCCTCGGTTCCCACGCGGTTACCCGCTCCATCATTGCCTTGACCGTCTGGGCGTCCTCTCGCCGGCGTTGGTGGTCAACGGCGCCCACAAACGCATCAACGCTTGAGTTGTTCTGCCGGGTCTTGTTCTGGTTCCCTGCCATTTCAGAGAATCCCGCGAATGATCGTGTTCGGGATGTAGGCTTCGTCGAAGCCCTTGTCGCGCGGCGGTGGATAACCCATGCGAAGGATGATGAGATCCAGCTTCGGGCTGATCCACACCCGCACCTTGCCGCCGCCGTCCAGATAGAAAAGATCTTCTGCCGCAAAAGGCTCTGAGTGATAGTTCGCAAATTCAAGGGGCAGCCCCGGGTAATAGGGCCGCCGCTCCATGTACACGGAGTCGTTCCAGATCTGGAATCCGTAGTTCGGGTTGGCCTGGGAGCCGGTGAGCATCTGCTTCACCCAGCCATCGGGCAGCAGTTGCGTGCCGTCGGGCAGCCTGCCGTCGTTCATCAGCAGGTGGGCGACGCGCATCCAGTCCGCCGGCGCCGAAAGAAAACAGCAATACGAAACGACATTTCCATGAAGGCCGTCCAGGCGCATGGCGCCGCGCTGGGCGCCCATGGGTTTCCAGAGCTTTTCTCCCAGGTAGTGCGCAAAGTTTCTGCCGGTCGCCCGGTGGAGAATCATGCCCGCCAACTGGGTGTTCGGGTTGTTGTGGGCGAAGGTCGCGCCCGGTTCTTTCACGAGCTCAAAGGACAGCACCGTCGCGTTGATATCGGACCCTTCAACAAGCTGAATGCTCTTGGAATAGGGCTGAGGCGCCTGGCGGCGCAGACCGAAGGGCAGCTCCAGGCCGGTCGTGTTGTGGAGCACCTGGCGAACGGTGATTTTGCCGCGGGGATCACCGTTCCACTCGTGGATGTACTTTTCCACCGGGTCGTCGAGGTTCTCGATGTCGCCGTCGGCCAGGGCAAACCCGGCAACTATCCCGTGCAGGGTCTTTACCCAGGAATGAGAGCTGATGGGCGACGTTTCGTGGAAGCCGTCCATGAACGCGGCGTGGCGCATCTTGCCCTTGTGGTAAACCAGGAAAGCCTGCGTCTCACGCTCCATGGCGTATCCCGAAGAGGCGGCTATGGCTTCGGCACTGATGGTCGGCGGTTCGCCTGGATCGGCACTGGGGAAATACGGCTGGGAGACGCCGCCGTCGACCAGGATCAAGGGGTTGTACCAGATCTGGGGCTGGCGGAAGGCGGTCTGGTCCGGCTGATCGCGCCAGCGGCGCCAGAAATGAAAGTCCTGGGATTCCACCTCATTGACCCAGTCCACCTTTGCTTGTATCTCCTCGGGCGTCATGTTGGTATCCGGCTGCGCCTGGCCGGTCGTGAAGCAAACGGCAAGGAAAGTTGCTGCGGCAAGCTGGTATACAGTCTTCATGCTCAGGATCTCCTTTTTGGGATTCAGCGGAGTCCGGCCAGCAACAGGTTTGGGAGACGCGCGTCATCCCAGTCTCCCGCCAACGAGCCGGTGCGCACGATCACCATGTCGGCGCTGGGAATAATATAGACGCGCTGCCCGCCGAAGCCGTCAAAGTATGCGACATCGGCGGCGGCAAAGGGCTCGGAATGATAGGTGCGTAGCGAGGCCTTCGAGTTATAGCTGCGTTGTTCAACGTGCTCGTTGCCCAGCCAGGTAAGGAAACCGTAATTCGGGTTGGTCGGCGCGGGCCGGCGTATCTCCGCGATCCATTCTTCCGGCAAGATCCGGCGGCCGTTGGCTACGCCCTTGTGCAGGTGCAGCAGACCCAGGCGCAGCCAGCCTCGGGCGGTTACGTCCAGACAGCAATAGCTGCGCGCCATGCCGCCCTCCTTGTCGAGTTGTACCCATGCGTCGCCGGCGCCCAGGGGCTCCCACAAGGCCTCGGAGAAATACTCGGCATACGGCCGGCCAGTGGCATTCTCGATCACCATGCCCAGGATCAACGGATTGATGCTGTTGTATTCGAAATTCGTCGCCGGCGGCTCCACGGCCAATTGCTCCAGGGTGATCGATCGCATGTCCCGGCCCACCAGCAGGCCCATCATCGGACCCAGGCTACCGAACGCGAAAGTCGGGAAATCGATGCCGCTGCTTTGCCACAGCGCCTGCCGGAGCGTGATGCCGGCGCGATCGTCATCACCCCATTCCGGCAGGTAGCGGCTTACCGGATCGTCAACCGACGCGATGTGCCCGTCAGCGATGGCGGCGCCCACCAGAATCGCCACCACGGACTTATGCATGGATTGTGTGGAAGTGATTGTGTTCTCGTCGGCTCCCTCGTAGTAGTGCTCCAGCTCGATACCGCCCCCGCGCCAGACTATCAGTGCATCGGAGCCGGTCTCCGCCCCAAAGGCCAGCGCCGCTTCCAGGCTGTCTATCGTCAGGCCGCTATCTCCGAATGACACCTTCGGCAGCGGTTCTTCCGGGCTGCCCGCAACCAACTGCATATGCCCCGGACGCTTGCCGGCGAACTGGCCGAAGAAACGGGCAGTTTCCGTGGGTTTGACGACGAAGAACCCCAGTGTGATGAGCAGAACCAGACCCACGATTCCACCTACCGCCCAAGCAATGATCAGCCCGAATATGCGCAGTATCTTCTTCACGGATTCAGCTCGCAACCCAAAGCAGGGCGTAATCATAGCCGCGCAGCGAGGGCCATCCTGCCTGGGAACGAGGGCGTCTCGCCCTCGACGAGGGCGAGACGCCCTCGTTCCCAGGTTGTTCCATGCAAGCCGGCGCATGGCGTACGGTTCGTATCGCCGCCCATGCGGGCTAGAATTCCCCCGGAACACGATCGCTTTAAGAACCTATGACCGGCAATCCTTACGCAAGCAACCCCGAGGCGCTGCGCGCGCTGGTGCGTCCCGATGCGGTGCACCGGGACCTCTATATCTCGGAGGAGCTGTATCAACTTGAGCTGCATCGCCTATGGCGGAACACCTGGATTTATATGGGTCACGACAGCCAGGTTCCCAAGCCCGGCGACTTCTACACCGCGCACATTGCCGGTTCGCCGCTGGTCATGCTGCGCGGGCGCGACGGAGTAGTGCGGGTGATGCTCAATCGCTGCGCCCACAAGGGCACGCGGGTGGTGAGCGCGGTGCAAGGCAACTGCGGCAGCACGCTGCGCTGCCCCTACCACGGCTGGACCTATCGGCTCGACGGCAGCCTGCGCACCGTGCCGCAGAAGGGTGGCTACGCGGGCACGGAAATACCGAAAACGGCGCATTGGAAGGGACTGGCGCAGGTGCCGTGCGTGGAGATCTATCGCGGCTTCGTGTTCGTGCGGCTAAGCAATGAGGGTCCCGATTTCCACGACTATTTCGGCGATTCCTTGAGCTCCATCGACAACATGGCCGACCGCTCGCCGGAGGGCCGGCTGGAGGTGGCCGGCGGCGTACTGCGCTATTACCACGACTGCAACTGGAAGATGTTCGTGGAGAACCTGAACGACGCCATGCATCCGATGGTGGCGCACCAGTCCTCAGCCGGCATTGCCAAGCGGCTCTGGGACGAGGAAGGCGACGACGGTACCCCGCCGATGGTGGTGCAGCAGTTTGCGCCGTTCGTCAACGACTACGACTTCTTTGACAAGATGGGCGTGAAGATCTACGAGAACGGCCACTCCTACACCGGCGTGAAGTTCTCGATCCACTCGAAATACTCCGCGGTGCCGGAATATGAGCAGCAGATGTTCGAGGCCTACGGCGAAGAGCGTGCCAAAGCCATCCTGGGCGAGAACCGCCACAACACCGTCTACTTTCCCAGCCTGACCATCAAGGGCGCGATCCAGGCGATTCGCGTTGCGCGGCCCTTGGCCGCGAACAAGACGGTGCTGGAAAGCTGGACCTTCCGCCTGGCGGGCGCGCCGGAGGAATTGCTCAAGCGCACGATGACGTATTCGCGGTTGATCAACGCGCCGACTTCGGTGGTGGGGCATGACGATCTGCACTGTTACAGCGAAATCCAGCAGGGCTTGCACGCTCAAGGCAACGAGTGGGTGAGCCTGCACCGCAACTACGACGCCGTCGAGAAGGAGGGCATCGCCGGCGTTTACAACGGCACCAGCGAAGTCTCGATGCGCGGTCAGATGCGTGCCTGGCTGAAGTACATGCTTCCGCGCGACGAGGTGTCGCGGTGATCGACGTGGTTGCTACGGCGCGCGTTCCGCGAGTTTGGATGCGAGGCGCAATTGGGCTGCTCGGCATAACGCTGGGCATGCTGACAACTTCCTGCACCTGGATGTCGCGGCTGGGCGTGCACTCTGAAAGCGAAGCCGCCACACTGATGCTGCGGCACGTCGAGAAGTATCACTATTCAAATGTAAGCGTGGATAACCGTGTTTCTCTGGAAACATTGGAAAATTTTCTCAAGCGTCTGGATGTTCAAAGGCTGTACTTCACGGTCGAAGACATCGATGGTTTCCGGGCGCATTACGGACACTTACTGGACGACGCCATCCGCCAGGGACAATTGGGTCCGGCCCGGGAGATCTACGACCTATACCAGCGCCGCCGGGCGGACCGGCTGAATTTCCTGCTCGGATACCTCAAGGCTCGCCCAAACCTGAATACTGCGCGGTATTGGATTCCGATCCGCAACGAGGAGCCCTGGCCGGCGAACCAGGCCGATCTGGAGCAGCTTTGGCAGGATCAGGTGCGGCACGATTTCATCAATCTGATACTGGAGGAGCGCAGTTACGAGGCGGCCCGCGCATTGCTGCACCATCGTTACGACAGGGCCCGGGAATACGATGCTTTTCCTGCCGGGTCTTACTTCGAGCCATTCATGGACTCTTTTGCCCACGCACTCGATTCGCACTCGCATTACAGCTCGCGCCCGTCGCCAGGCAGTGCCTTGAAAGCAAGAGACTCCGGAGACTTGGACGGTCGTATCGGTATTTCCCTGGAGGACGGGGAAAACGAGGTTGTCGTAAAGGACGTGGTTCCGGGCGGCCCCGCTGCTGAGCAGGGACTGAAGCCCGGCGATCGGATAGTGGCGCTGGAAGTCTATGGCGACGGCCGGCTTGAGGATGTTGAAGGGTGGAGTCCGCGTGATGTGGGCAGGCTGACGTCGGGTTCGCCCGGCACAACCCTGGTTGTGCGCGTGCTCCCTGCGGCCGGTGAAAGCGAAGCTTACGAAGCGCCGCTGCTGCGCGTAAAGGCCTCGCAAATTTACGAGCAGGCGGAGAGCCTTTCCCCGGATCTTTCGAGCTCCGAGGACCAGGCGGGCCGCCGCACCCCGGCACGATCGACGAAAAAGATCATGCACATCGACCAGGATGGCCAAACGCTGAAGATCGGGGTTATTCTCCTTCGCGGGTTCGACCGCGGCAGTGCCCGTGATATCAAGGGTCTGCTCGGCGAGTTGCAGTCCGAAGGTGTGGACGGAATGCTGCTGGACCTGCGGAACAATCCCGGCGGCAGCATGAGTGAAACAATCCGGATCATCGGATTCTTCCTCGGCAAACGCCCGGTTGCTCAGGTTCGCGACCGAAAAGGGCGATTGAGGGTAAAGCGCAGTGCCGCAAGGCCGGCCATCTGGGACGGCCCGCTGGCGGTGCTGGTGAACGGGTTAAGCGCCTCAGGCTCCGAGGTATTCACGGCTGCGATACAGGACCATGGGCGCGGCCTGGTGGTGGGGCAACGCACCATCGGAAAAAGCTCCGGGAGTGTCCGTTTTCCGATCAAGGTCGGAGACGGCGGCTCGTTGTCGGACGCGACAATGCATATCACCACACTAATGGTTTACCGAGCCACGGGGCGCAGCATTCATTTGCGCGGCATATACCCGGACATTGAACTGCCTGCCGCGGGCATCAGGTGGCATTCTTTGCGATCGCTGAGCCGCTTTTCCGGCCCCCTGAATCCCGATATGCCCGCCAACGGGTCGCTCTTGTCGACCGCCGCTGATTTCAGGCCCGTTAATGCGCTGCAGTTGCAGGTGGCGGCACTGGCCGCCGGGCATCGGCAGCGCGAATCTCAGGAATTGCAATGGCGCTTGATGGAAAAGCAGCTTGAGCTGATTCCGCGGCTCGATTCTCGTTCCCCGGTGCTTCTGAATCTTGACCAGCGCCGCGAAGAACAGGTCGCGCAATGTGCCAAAGAACTTGAACGGACCACGGCATGGCTCGAGAAAGAAGGTCTGGGGGCGGCAACGATTGAACCGGCGCAGGCCGAGTTCCTGCGGCAACAAAAAGACATGCTGCCTCGATGCTTCGCGTCCGGCCTGGACGAGCCCGCTTTCTTGCGCGCACTCGTCACGGCAAGAGGTTTTACGCTTCTCCCGGCCGGGCAAGGGTACGAGCTCGAACCCTACGACCTGTCGTTGGAACAAACCGCAAGGATCGTGGCGGATATGGTCCGTTTCCGGGCAAACGGTACTTCTACCGCATCAGCATCCTTTCAGTAATCCGATGATTCGACACTCCGGCATAGCCCGAGCAGGGCATTGGATTTCTGCAGAAGGGCGGGCGGTCCACGCGGGTTTACGTGCCGGATGAGCGTTAAAGGGCCCGGTAACGGAGAGTTGGAGCGGTTCGTGCACCGGGAGGCGCGGCTGATCGACGAGAAGCGGCTGGATGAGTGGTACGAACTGTTTGCCGAGGATGCGCTGTACTGGATGCCGCTGGTGCGCGGTCAAACGGACCCGCACAGCCACACCTCGCTGTTTTGCGAGGACAAGTTTCTGCTGAAGGTGCGCATCGAGCGCCTGAAGAACCCGCTCTCGCATTCTCAACAGCAACCGAGTTTCTGCCAGCATGTGCTGCAGCGTCCGGAAGTCGTGAATCGGGATGCCGATTCGAACGAGTGTTCGCTCAGAACGCCGTTCGTCTACCTCGAGACCCGGCGCGACGAGCAGTTCGTACTGGGCGGTGTTGCGTATCACGATCTTCGCTGGGAGGAGGGCGATCTCAGAATTGCCGTCAAACGGATCGAACTCCTGAATCGCGACGCCGCGTTGCCGTCGATACAGCTCTTCCTGTGAGGATTCCCGCACCGGGCACTGTGGCGCGGGTCCTTGAGGCGGCAGCCCGTCGGCATGGCGACCGACCGTTCCTGCGGATTACCCGGGATACCGCCGAGCGGTCGGGAATCGAAGCGGGCGACTTGAGTTACGCCGACGCCTGGAGCCGGACGACCGATTTGATCGGCCGGTTTGGTGTTATGGCGGACGGTGGTCCGAAGCGCGTGGCCCTGTTGCTGGAGAACCGCCCGGATATGTTCCTGCATTGGCTGGCGCTGAATG
This sequence comes from Candidatus Foliamicus sp., assembly GCA_965261845.1. Taxonomy (GTDB): domain Bacteria; phylum Pseudomonadota; class Gammaproteobacteria; order Steroidobacterales; family Foliamicaceae; genus Foliamicus. The sequence goes on from OZ253475.1 coordinate 811,222, forward strand.
CTTTGGGGATTTCGATCGCGCCGCTCAATCCTGCCTGGCGGTCCGCAGAGCTCGGCTACGCGCTGGCGCACAGCGAAACCTGCCTGGTGATCGCCCTGCCTGAGCGCGTGGCGGAACTTCAGGAAGTGGTGCGGGCCGAAGGATTGAACGTCCCGGTTTGCCTGCCCGGTGACGATATTCCGGCTTTGCCTTCGCGCGACGATGGCGGAAAGCAGCCCGAAGATGCTGCGGACCGAGAGTGCGCGCTGCTCTACACCTCCGGGACCACGGGAAAGCCCAAGGGCTGCATGCTCAGCAACCGTTACTTCACGATGATCGGCGAGTGGTATGCCTCTTTGGGCGGCCTGTGCGAGCTTGATGCGGAAGGCGACTGCCTGACTACGCCGCTACCGATGCACCACATGAATGCGCTGGGCTGCTCGACCCTGGTGATGCTGCGCACGGGCGGCTGCATCGTGCCTCTGGACCGGTTTCACCCACGAAGCTGGTGGCGGGAAGTGGAAGAATCTCGCGCCACAATCATTCACTACCTGGGGGTGATGCCGGCGATCCTGCTGAAACTGTCTGCGGACCCGGCTGAACGCCGGCATCGCGTGCGCTTCGGCTTCGGAGCTGGCGTCGGAAGCCGCCAGCATGCCCCGTTCGAGGAGCGATTCGGTTTCCCGCTGGTGGAGGCCTGGGCGATGACCGAGACCGGTTCGGGCGCGGCCGTCATCTCCAACCATGAACCCCGCAAACGGGGCACTGCCTGTTTCGGGCGGCCCTTGCCGGCGTTGAAGACCCGCATCGTGGACGATGCGGGGAAGGAGGCGGAAGTCGACAGGCCGGGAGAGTTGTGGGTGCGTCACGCGGGCGAGGACCCGCGGCTGGGGTTCTTCTCCGGGTATTTCAAGGATTCCGCGGCGACTGACGAGGCCTGGGAAGGGGATTGGTTTCATACTGGAGACATCGTGTCGCGCGACGCTGGCGGCGACATGCATTTCATCGACCGCAAGAGCAATCTCATCCGCCGCAGTGGCGAGAACATTGCCGCTGTCGAGGTGGAAGGCGTTCTGGCGGAACATTCGGCCGTAGCCGAGGCGGCCGTGGCGGCGGTGCCCGACGAGATACGCGGCGACGAGGTGTTTGCCTGCATACGGCCAGCCGGCTCCAGCGGCAAGACTGCCGATTCGGAAGCGCTGGCGCGGGAACTGGTGCGACATTGCCTTGAGCGCCTGGCCTACTTCAAGGCCCCGGGATTCGTGGCGGTCGTGCAGGAACTGCCGCACACGGCTACGGAGAAGCTTGATCGCGCGGGCCTGAAGGCGCTGGTTTCGGATCTTCTTGCGCAGGGAGCATGTGTGGACACGCGAGCCATGAAGCGCCCCGTCCCTTCGAGGGCGGCATGACCCGCCCCCCGGGAGAGAGGGCGTCCCGCCCCCTGGGAACGAGGGCGTCCCGCCCCCTGGGAACGAGGGCGTCCCGCCCCCTGGGAACGAGGGCGTCCCGCCCTCGACACATCACATGTCCCGTTCTTTCGAGGGCGTCATGAGCCGCCAGAGCTATGAGGGTGTAGCACTGGCCGCGCCGGTCACCGTGCCGTACCAGCGCTATTCGACCCGCGACGCGCACTGGTGGATCGCTCGCGCCCTGTCCCAGCTATTGAAAGACAGCGGATTGAACAAAGACGAGATCGACGGGCTGGGCATCTCCAGCTTCACTCTGGGCCCGGATACCGCCGTAGGACTGACCCAGCACCTGGGGATGTCGCTGCGATGGCTGGACCATGTGCCCATGGGTGGCGCCTCGGGCCTGGTCTGCCTCAGAAGGGCCGCCCGCGCGGTGCAGGCGGGCGATGCGGAGATAGTTGCCTGCATTGCCGGCGATACCAACCATGTGGATACCTTCCGCCGAACGCTCTCGACCTTCAGCCGCTTCGCCCAGGACGCCGTGTATCCGTACGGCTCGGGCGGGCCCAATGCCAGCTTCGCTTTCATTACCGACTGGTGGATGCGCCAATACGGCGTGAAGCGGGAGGATTTCGGCAAGCTGTGCGTGGCCCAGCGGCGAAACGCCATGGACAATCCCTATGCGCTGTTGCGCAAGCCGCTGGGCCTGGATGCATATCTAAACGCGCGCCTCATCGCGGAGCCTCTGCACCTTTTCGATTGCGTGATGCCCTGCGCGGGGGCCGACGCATACCTGGTGATGACGGCCGACCGGGCGAAGGCGCTGGGCCTGGACTCGGTGCGCCTGCTGGGTGCGATCGAGCGGCACAATGCGTTTCCCGATGACCCGGTGCAGATGCGCGGCGGGTGGGCGCTGGACCGTGACGAGTTGTGGGAACAGGCAGGCTTGGGCTCGAGCGGCATGGATTTCTTCCAGGCTTACGACGACTACCCCGTGATTACGCTGATGCAGATCGAGGACCTCGGGTTCTGTCCGTCCGGCGAGGGCGCGGCCTTTATTCGCGAGCACGAATTCGCCTTTGACGGCGATTGCCCGCTGAACACCTGCGGAGGCCAGCTCTCAATGGGCCAGGCCGGGGCGGCGGGCGGTTTCCTCGGGCTGGTGGAAGCCTTGCGCCAGCTGTTGCGCCGGCCGCTCGGGCAGCAGGTGAATGACGCCACGCGGGGCGCCGTGTCGGGCTTCGGCATGATCAACTATGATCGCGGCCTGTGCAGCGCCGCCGCCGTCCTGGAGCGCGCCTGAGACATGCGCCAGGTACCACAACGGGAAGGAGGGCATCCTGCCCTCGTCGAGGGCGGGACGCCCTCGCTCCCAGCGTGTTCCCTGCGCGCCAGCGCAGCGGCGCCCGCTGCGAAAACTCCCAGGGGCTCAGGTTATGCGGACTAAGCCAAAGTTGAAGAACCCGATCCTGCGGACGCGGCAGCCGCTGACGCCGCCGATGCCGCGCAGCCGTGCTGCCCTGGGGCTGACTGCGCGCGCGGCGCTGGGGCGCTTCGCCTTGCAGCGTTGCGAGCAATGCGGGCAGGTGCAATATCCGCCGGTGGATTGTTGCCGGTCCTGCTTGTCCGAGGAATTGCTGTGGACCGGGATGTCCGGGCGCGGCGAGTTGCTGGCGCACACGACCTTGCACCACAGCAACGATTCCTTCTACCGCGAGCGCCTGCCCTGGCGCCTTGGCCTGACCCGGCTGGAGGAGGGACCTGTGGTGGTGGCCCACCTGCACCGGGATTGTCCGCAACCGCCCGCTGCGGTACGGGTTACGGCTAAACTGGACAAGGCGGGACGGGGCGTGCTTGTGGCGCTGCCCGCCGGTGAAATGGGAGAAATGCACACAGATCCGCGCCACGGCGAATTCTCTTGCGATCCTCAATTCCGCAAGGTGTTGGTGACCGACGGTAAAAGCCGGGTAGGCCGGGCCCTCGTTCACGCACTCGCGGAGGCCGGCGCCGCCGTCATCTGGGTGGGGCAGGCGGAGCCGTGGAAGAAGTTCGCCGGCCAGGACAGGGTTGAGAAATTGCCACAGGTAACGATGATCCCTCTGGATCTGACCGACGAACGCGGAGTCCAGCGGATTGGCGCCGAGATCGGTGGCCGGGTGGACATTCTGATCAACAACGCAGAGGTGCACCGCACGGAGGGTATCGCCACTCGCAGCGGCGCGGCGCTGGCGCGCCGGGAAATGGAGGTCAACTACCTGGGGCTGCTGCGCCTGGCCCAGTCGTTCGGGCCGGCGATGCGCGCCCGGGGCGCCGACGGGTCCGCCTCGGCTACCGCCTGGGTCAACGTATTGAGCGTATATGCACTGAGTAACTACCCGCCTCAAGGAACCTACTCGGCGTCCAAGGCCGCGGCGCTGTCGCTGTCGCAGTGTCTGCGCGCCGAGATGCAGGCGGCCGGGATCCGGGTAATGAACGTTTTTCCGGGGCCGATCGACGAGGAATGGAACCAGACCCTGCCGCCGCCCAAGCTGGCGCCCGAACGCCTCGCCAAGGAGATAGTTCAGGGCCTGCGCGATGGCGTGGAGGACCTGTTTCCGGGAGACGTGGCGCGCGAGTGGCTGGAACGCTGGCGGGACAATCCCAAGGTGCTTGAGCGGGAACTGGCGCTGGAGTCGCAATCGCAATGAACGGCGAGCGCGTATGGTTGACGGGGGCCAGTTCCGGCATCGGTGCTTGTCTTGTTCAAATGCTGGCGGAACAAGGCAGCGAGGTGGTGTGCTTCTCACGCCGCCCGGCGCCGGTCAGGTCGGCAAAGGTGAAGTCGGTTGCCGTCGATTTGACCGACCCGGACGCGACCCGGCAGGCGTTCGCCGAAACCGCCGGGAACGATCCCGCCAATCGATTGGTTCATAACGCCGGCGTGATTCGCGAGCGGCCGCTGCCGGAAGTTACCCAGCAAGACATGGATGAGCTTGCTCGCCTTCACATGGGCGCCGCGGTGGCCATGGTGCAGGCCAACCTGGAGTCCATGCGCCAGGCCGGCTGGGGCCGGATCGTGCTCATGTCCAGCCGCGCGGTGGTCGGCCTGGCCAATCGCACCGCGTACGCGTCCACCAAGGCCGGCATGCTGGGCCTGGCACGTACCTGGGCGCTGGAACTGGCGCCGCTCAAGGTAACCGCGAATGTAATACTGCCGGGTCCGATCGCCGAAACCGAAATGTTTGACGGCGTCGTCCCGCCCGGAAGCGAACGGGCCACCAGGCTGGCGGCCTCGATTCCGGTCGGGAGACTGGGGCGCCCCCAGGACGTGGCGCGGGCAGCGTTGTTTTTCCTGGATCGCAACAACGGCTATGTCACCGGCCAGGCGCTTTATGTGTGCGGTGGCACTTCGGTGGGTTCGCTTACCCTGTGAGCGCTATCCTGGAGGAGCTGCTCGCCGGGATCGCCGCCGGAACCGTGCGGGTCGTGGACCTTACCCACACGCTCAACGCAGATTTTGCGCAGCTCAGCCTGCCCCCGGAGATGGGTCAGGCATTGCCGTACCGCAGCGAGGAAATCTCCCGCTACGACGACCGCGGCCCTGCCTGGTACTGGAACAATTTCAGCCTGTGTGAGCACACTGGCACCCATTTCGATGCGCCCATCCACTGGGTTTCCGGGCGCGAATTACCCAACAATTCGGTGGACACGATTCCGGCCGAACACATGATTGCCCCGGCCTGCGTCGTGGATTGCACCGATGACGCCGAACGCGACGCCGATTTTCTGCTTAGCCGTGAGCGGCTGCTGGCTTGGGAGAAGCAACACGGCCGCATACCGGCCGGTTCCTGGGTCCTGATGCACACCGGATGGTGCCGCCGGGTGAACGATCCGGTGGCGTTTCAGAACTACGACGAGACCGGCCAGCACACGCCGGGACCGGACGTGGACTGCGTCCGCTTCCTGGTGGATGAGCGTGACGTGCTCGGCTTCGGCACCGAAACCATCGGTACCGACAGCGGCCAGGCGCAGCGCCTGAATCCCCCGTTTCCCTGCCACTACTACATGCACGGCGCGGGAAAATACGGCCTGCAATGCCTCAACAACCTGGACCAACTCCCGCCAACCGGCTCGGTCCTCCTCACCGCTCCCCTAAAGCTCGAAGAAGGCTCCGGCAGCCCCCTCCGGGTCCTCGCCCTCACCCCCTCTACCCGTCGATAAACGGGAGAAATTCCGATGCCCAACGCCGGCCAAATTGATACTGCGATGGGATTACGCGACGGATTGGGGGGGTTGGGGCATCCAGAGAGCGACGGAGACTATAGTGGTCTCAATTGACAATCGGGAGATATCGTAATGAAGAAAGCGTTCACGACTGCCGCCACGCTACTGTTGGCCTTCGGTGTGTCCACCGCCCAGGCCCATGATGTTGCGGCGCAACGAAGCAACTGGTTGACCGAAAGGCTGGACCTTTCCGAGGAGCAGCAGGCTCAAGTCGACGCCATTTTTACCGAGGCGCAGGAGCAGCGCGAGGCGCTTAGAGCGCAGGCCAAGGAAGAGCGTAAGGCCGCTGTTGAACGACGCAAGGCTTTGCGTCAGCAATCGAATGTGATCGGCAATGCTACCCGTGAACGCCTCGGCGCCGTATTGACGGAAGAGCAGCAATCTGAGCTCACGGCAATGCGGGAAGGAATGAACAAGCGCGCGATCATGCAGCGCGGTATGCGCGGGAAAAGCATGCAGCGTGGCCAGCGTGGAATGGATTCGCGGCGCGGCATGCGAAAGAGAGCGGAATCGGCTCGGCGCATGATGCGATCTCGTCACAAGCAGCAGGAGCAGGCAGAAGCTCCCTCCGCCGAAGAATAATTCCATCCCCCTCCGCCTCCAGGCAGGGTTACTAAAGGCCCCGAGCGAGGGTTTCCCCCTGTGAGTGCTCGCCGGGGGTAGCGCTGCGCCGACGCGCAGGGAACACGCTTGGAGCGAGGGCATCCTGCCCTCGTCGAGGGCGAGACGCCCTCGTTCCCAGGGCGAGACGCCCTCGTTCCCAGGGCGCATCAAGTTAAGGCGCACCGGCGTACAATCGCCGGATGCCCGAAATAACCCTTCCCGACGGCAGCCGCCGCAGCTATGACGCGCCGCTTAGCGTGGCTGAAGTGGCGGCCGATATCGGCCCCGGTCTGGCGCGCGCGGCACTGGCAGGAAGGGTCGGCGGGAAGCTTGTTGACACTGATTTCCGGATCGAGAGCGACGTTGATCTGGCTATCGTTACCGGGCGCGACGCCGATGGATTGGAAATCCTGCGCCACTCCACCGCTCACCTCCTGGCGCAGGCCGTTCAGGAGCTGTTCCCTGGCGCACAGGTCACGATAGGCCCCGTAATTGAGGACGGTTTCTATTACGATTTCGCCTACGAGCGCGGATTTACGCCCGAGGACCTTGAGCGCATCGAGCAGCGCATGAAGGAGCTCTCCAAGGCCGACCTGCCTGTGTTGCGCGAAATCATGGATCGTGACAAAGCGGTTGCATATTTCAAGTCCATCGGCGAGCACTACAAGGCTGAGATCATTGCAGGCATCCCCGAGGATGAGCCTGTTTCCCTCTACGGCCAGGGCGATTGGAAGGACCTCTGCCGCGGTCCGCATGTGCCCTCAACCGGACACCTGAAGGCCTTCAAGCTGATCCGTACGGCGGGCGCCTACTGGCGCGGCGACTCATCCAAAGAGCAACTGCGGCGCATTTACGGCACTGCCTGGACGGATTCGAAGTCCTTGAAGGCGTACCTAAGGCGCCTTGAGGAAGCCGCCAAGCGCGACCACCGTCGCATAGGCACTGACCTGGACCTGTTCAGCATTCAGGAAGATGCCGGGGGCGGGCTGGTGTTCTGGCACCCCAGGGGAGCGCGTATCCGGCAGGTGATCGAGGATTTCTGGCGCGACCGGCACCAGCGTGCGGGCTACGAACTCCTTTATACGCCCCACATTGCGCTGGAGGACCTTTGGGAGCGTTCCGGGCACACGGACTTTTATCGCGAATCGATGTATTCGCCGGTGGTGGACGAAGGCCGCGGCTATCAGCTGAGACCCATGAATTGCCCGTTCCATATCCTTATCTATCGCAACCGCTTGCGTTCGCACCGCGAACTGCCGATGCGCTGGGCGGAATTGGGCACCGTGTACCGAAAGGAGATGTCCGGTGCCCTGCATGGATTGCTGCGGGTGCGCGGTTTTACCCAGGACGATGCGCACGTGTTCTGCACCGAGGAGCAGATCGAGGACGAAATCCTGCGTATCCTCGATCTGGCGCTGGAGCTTTTCGGCGCTTTCGGCTTCGAGGAATTCAACACGGTGCTGGCCACGCGGCCGGACAAGGCGGTGGGGACGCCGGAAATCTGGGAGCGGGCCACCAGCGCCCTGGAGTCGGCCCTGCGCAAGAAGGAATTGAATTTCGAGATGGATCCTGGCGGCGGCGCCTTCTATGGACCCAAGATCGATATCAAGATTCGCGACGCAATCGGCCGCGAGTGGCAATGCTCCACGGTGCAGCTCGATTTCAACCTGCCGGAGCGCTTCGATCTGGAATACGTTGCTTCCGATGGCGCCCGGCGCCGGCCAATCATGATTCATCGCGCGTTGCTGGGCTCGCTGGAGCGCTTTTTCGGCATCCTGATCGAACACTACGCAGGCAAATTCCCATTCTGGCTGGCGCCGGTACAGGCCGTCGCGCTGGCCATTACAGAGCGCCAGGAAGCCTATGCCCGCAGGGTGCACGAAGCCATGCTGAATGCGGGTTTGCGCGCGGACTGCGACTTGAGAAGCGAAACGATAGGCTATAAAATCCGCGATCACACCTTGCAAGGGGTTCCTTACCTCCTGGTTCTCGGTGATCGAGAAGAACAGGAGGGCACCGTAGCCGTTCGGTCGCGCGAGGCCGGCGATATTGGCGCCATGTCATTGGATGGATTCCTGGCCAAGGTCGCCGTTCAGGAACAGGGTTCCTTGCACGGGGATTCCGAATAGTAGCTGCCCGGAGGATATTAATATCGCTCAAAAGAAACGGATTCTTCGCAACGAGGAGATCGAAGCGTACGAGCTTCGGGTCATAGGCGACGATTCCAAACAGATCGGTGTGATGAACCGCGAGGACGCCTTGCGCGCTGCTCAGGAACGAGGCCTGGACCTGGTGGAAGTGGATCCCAACGCCACACCCCCGGTATGCAAGATTCTGGACTACGGCCGCTATGTGTTTGAGCAGAACAAGCGGACGCATGCAGCCAGAAAACGGCAGAAGCAGATCCAGGTCAAGGAGATCAAGTTGCGTCCGGGTACGGATAAAGGCGACTATGACGTCAAGCTGCGTAACGTGTTGCGGTTTCTCGAACAAGGCGACAAGACCAAGATCACCTTGCGTTTCCGGGGCCGGGAGATGGTTCACCAGGATCTGGGTGTGAAGTTGCTGGAGCGAGTGCGCGAGGATCTGAACGAGGTGGCGCTGGTTGAGCAAGAGCCGAAGCTGGAAGGACGGCAGCTCACAATGGTGATGGCGCCACGCAAGCGAAATTGAGTCGATACGGAGCCTGGAGAACGAAATGCCAAAGCAGAAAACCAATCGCGGCGCGGCCAAGCGCTTGAATCGGACCGGGGGCGGATCATTCAAGCGGGCCCACTCGCATCTGAACCACATCCTCACCAAGAAGAGCAGCAAGCGGAAGCGCAAGCTGGGTTTGCCGGCAACGGTGGCGAAGGCCGACGTGGAAAGCGCCCGGCGGCTTCTGCCTTACTCATAGCCGTTCAGTGCTTCGAACGGCAGCTTAACGGCACGCATCAGACATAACTCGCAGAGGCGGAGTTCACTATGGCCAGGGTCAAACGCGGCGTAACGACGCATGCAAGACACAAGAAGGTTCTGAAGAAGGCCAAGGGCTACCAGGGAGCGCGCAGCCGTTCCTATCGCGTGGCCCGACAGGCGGTAACCAAGGCCGGCCAGTACGCATATCGCGACCGGCGCCAACGCAAGCGCAATTTTCGGGCGCTCTGGATTATTCGGATCAATGCCGCGGCGCGGCTCAACGGCCTTTCCTACAGCCGCTTCATGAGCGGCCTGCGAAAGGCGGAAATCGAGCTGGACCGGAAGGTGCTGGCCTACATCGCGATGCACCATCAGGAGGCGTTTGCCGATTTGGCAAGACGCGCCGCGGCGGCTTGATTCTCTCCCCGTGGGGGACCTTACACAGGGGGTGCGTGAAGCGCTGGCGGAGATCCAGGCCGCCGATACCCTGGAAGCCCTGGAAGCCTTGCGGGTCCGTTTGCTGGGCCGCAAAGGGGAGATTACCGCGCAACTGAAGGCGCTGGGGGGATTGCCCCCGGAACAGCGCCCGGCGGCGGGCAAGGCCGTCAATGAGGCCAAGCAGGCCTTAAGCACGGCGATAGCGGCACGCAAGCAGGCCTTGAGCGAGCGGCGGCTGGGCGAGGAACTGAGCGCGGGGGGGATGGACGTGAGCCTGCCCGGCCGCGGAATTCCGCCGGGAGCCCAACATCCGTTGACGAGAACGATCGGAAGGATTCGGGAAATCCTGACGGGCGCCGGGTTCACGGCCCGTTCGGGACCGGAAGTGGAAGACGAATTCCATAACTTTACCGCCCTGAACATGCCGGAGAACCATCCGGCGCGCGACATGCACGACACCTTCTACCTGCCGTCGGGCAAGCTGCTGCGCACCCATACTTCGCCGGTCCAGGTTCGTACCCTGCTGACCGAAGGCGCGCCGCTGAAAGTGATTTCTCTGGGGCGCGTATTCCGGCGTGACTCGGACCAGACGCATACGCCGGTATTCCACCAGGTGGAAGGCTTGGCGGTTGATGAAAACGTGAGCCTGGCGAACCTCAAGTCGCTGTTGCACGAGTTCGCCGAGCTGTTCTTCGAGCGCTCGGTCGAGGTGCGCTTCAGGGCCTCGTACTTTCCGTTTACCGAACCTTCCGCGGAAATGGACGTGCGCTGGGGCGATGGCGGCTGGCTGGAGATATTGGGCTGTGGAATGGTGCACCCCCAGGTGCTGCGGTTCGGCGGCGTGGACCCGGAGCGTTACACCGGCTATGCCTTTGGAATGGGTGTGGAGCGAATGGCCATGCTGCGCTACGGAGTGCGGGACATACGGCGCTTTTTTGACAATGACATCCGGTTCCTGGGTCAGTTCACTCCATGAAGATCGATCTTGATTGGCTGCGCGAATGGTGTGATCCCAAGGTCAGCGATGAAGTCCTTGCGCATCGGCTTACGATGGCCGGGCTGGAAGTTGACGGCATAGTTCCCGCGCCCGGCGGTCCCGGCGTCCTTGAACTGGACTTGACCCCCAACCGGGCCGACTGCTTCTCGGTGCGCGGTGTGGCGCGCGAAGTAGCTGCACTGTTCGAAATGGAGATTGCCGCGCGAGAGATGGCGGCAGCATCCGCCGACAGCGCGACGCGGCGGGAGTTGGGCCTGGTTGCGCCGGAAGGCTGTCCGCGTTTCGCCGGCCGCGCAATCGAGGACTTCAATCCCGCCGCCGAGACACCGGAATTCATCCGGCGCCGCCTGACGGCGGCGGGCGTTCGACCACTGCACCTGTTGGTGGACGTGACCAACTACGTGATGCTGGAACTGGGGCAGCCGATGCATGCGTATGATCTCACCCGCCTGAACGGTGATTTGTGCGCCCGCTGGGCAAGCCGGGGCGAATCCCTGATGCTGCTTGACGGGACGGAGCTCAGGCTCGATCCGGACGTGCTGGTGATCGCCGATGAACGGCATGCGGTGGCGGCCGCCGGCATCATGGGCGGGCAGGGCAGCGCGGTAACCAAGGACACCTCAAGCGTATTGCTGGAGTCGGCATTCTTCGCGCCCACCGCGGTGGCCGGCAAGGCCCGCAGCTTGGGTCTGCAGACCGAAGCGTCGCTGCGGTTCGAGCGCGGCGTGGACCCGGCTGGCCAGGTCGAGGCCCTGGAGCGCGCCACCGAGCTGATACTTCAGTCCGCCGGCGGGCGGGCGGGGCCGGTTATCGATTCCCTGGACAGCAAGCACCTGCCGGGACGCAAGCCCATTGATTTCAGACGCGAGCGACTCGCCGCGGTACTCGGCATTGCGCTGGCGGATGAGGATGTCGCAGCCATGCTGCGGCGATTGGGTATGGAAGTAGGAAACATCAATACCGGCTGGAAGGTAACGCCGCCATCGTTTCGCTTCGATCTCGACTGCGAAGCGGACCTTATCGAGGAGATTGCGCGGGTCCACGGCTACGAGAACATTCCCGAGATTCCGGCGAGGTGGAGCGCGCATCCGGTTGCGGCCACCGAGCAACAGGTCGATCCGGACCGGCTGCGCGCGCTGCTGGTTGATCGCGGATATTACGAGTGCCTGAACTACAGCTTTCTCGATGCAGAGTCGCACCAGCCTTTCCACTCAGGCGAGCCGGAACTGGAATTGGCCAATCCGCTATCGAGTGACCTGTCGGTGTTGCGCCGTTCGCTGTGGCCGGGCTTGCTGCGCAACTACCGCGCCAACCGGGACCGCGGGACTCAAGAGGCGCGATTGTTTGAAATCGGCGTGTGTTTCTCCGGTGAGCCTGAGGGCATCCATGAGGAGACCTGGATAGCGGGCCTGCTGGCCGGCGCGACGATGCCGGAGCAATGGGGCGTTGAACAGCGGGATTCGGATTTCTTCGATGCCCGGGGCGATGTTGAAGCCATTCTCGGCCTGACCGGCCGGGCAGGCGATTTCAGTATCCAGGCCGGACGGCATTCGGCCTTGCGCCCGGGCCGGGCGGTACGGGTGCTCCGCGGAGAGGAGGAAATCGGCTGGTTGGGCGAGTTGCATCCAAGCCTTGTGAATGGTGGTTCAGCGCCCAAGCTGTTTGCCCTGCGGCTTGATGCCGCACTTCAAGCCCGCACGCCGTCCGTGGCCGACAGTTCTCGCTTCCCTGCCGTGCGTCGCGATCTCTCGCTGATTGCGCCCTCCTGGGTACGGGTTGGCGAGTTGCTGGCCGCGGTCCGTTCTAACGCCGGCGAACTGCTGCGGGACGTCTTCGTATTCGACCTGTACGAAGGCGGGAAAAGTTTGAAGATTAATACAAGAAGCGTTGGTTTAGGGTTGATTTTTCAGTCAATTTCGCACACACTTACGGACGCGGAGGTGGATCGGGCCCTAACGGCGGTGGTTTCACTTCTGGTGGAGAAGTTTGGGGTTAGCGTTCGGGAATGAAACAAGACATGCTCACCCGGGCCGGAATTGTGGGCTCCCTGCACGCCAATATAGGCATGAGCAAGCAGGAGAGCGCGATGGTTGTCAACGCGGTATTCGACAGCATCAGCGACGCGCTGATCAGTGGCAGCCGCGTGAAGATTTCGGGTTTCGGCAACTTTGACCTGCGCGACAAGGGCGAACGGCCCGGCCGTAACCCCCGCACCGGGGAAAGCATACCGATCAGCGTTCGCCGGGTCGTGACTTTCTCCGCCGGACAGAAATTGAGGCAGCTGGTGGAAGCAGGTGCTGGACCAGATTGAACAGGACCTGAAGCTTCCGCCGATTCCGGCGAAGCGCTTGTTTACGATCGGCGAGGCCAGCACGCTTTGCCAGGTGGAACAGCATGTTCTGCGTTACTGGGAAAAGGAATTCCCGCAACTTAATCCCACCAAGCGCCGCGGCGGCCGCCGCTATTACCAGCCGCAGGAAATCATGTTGATCCGGCAGATTCGACATCTCTTGCAGGTCGAGGGTTATACGCTGGCCGGCGCACGCCAGCGGCTGGAAGGCGAAGGCTCGCGTAAGGACCAGAGTCATTTGCGCCAATTCGTGCGTCAGATGCGCGTTGAGTTGGAGGAATTACACCGTCTACTCCGGTAGCCCGCGCCGGGCGGCCCTGCCACGCGATAGAATTCACACCCGGTCCGGGGTGTGGCGCAGTCTGGTAGCGCACCTGCATGGGGTGCAGGTGGTCGGAGGTTCAAATCCTCTCGCCCCGACCATTCCTTTTTTTCGCACTCGTTCCGATCATGGGCCAAGTTCTTCAGCGTAGTTCCCTGTTAGTGCTGGTCGCCGCGGTCAGCGTGGCGTTTGTATTGCTGCTGCTCGACTTGCTGCTGGCAGTCTTTTGGGCCGCAGTGCTGGCGATTCTTTTCCATGGGCTGTATCGGCGGTTTGTGCCGCGTCTGTGGGGCAGACCCGCCCTGGCCGCCGGAGCGGTCCTGCTGATCGTGATGGCAGGCGTAGTTGCGCCCGTGCTGCTGCTGGGCTGGGCGGTGGTCAACGAAGCCGGTGAGTTCTATGCCGCGGTCGAGCGGGGATCGTTGGATCCGGCTGCCTGGCTGGAAACGGTCAGCGCCTGGTTGCCCGGAGCCCGGCAGCTGCTCGAAAGCCTCGGGCTGAGCTTTGATCAAATTGGATCCGGTTTGACCTCGGTAGCAGCAAAGGTGGGACAGTTTGCCGCTACCGGCCTGGTCGCCGCCGGGCAAGGCGCGCTGAAGCTGATCCTTCATTTGGCGATCATGCTCTACCTTTTGTTTTTCTTCCTTCGCGATGGCGAGAAGCTGGTCGCGGGCCTTGTGCGCATCCTGCCGCTGGGCGATGAGCGCGAACACGAGTTGCTTGGGCAGTTCGCAACCGTATCGCGGGTAAGCGTGACTTCCACGATCGTGATCGGCGCGGTGCAGGGTGGCCTGGGGGGCATCACACTGGCGCTTCTGGGCATAGGCAGTCCGGTTCTGTTGGGCGTCCTGATGGGGGTGCTTTCCATTATTCCTGCCGTCGGACCGGGCCTGGTTTGGGCTCCGATTGCGATCTGGTTGTTCGCATCCGGCGCCTGGGTGCAGGGATTGATCCTGGTTATTGTGGGGGTGCTGATTGTGGGCATGGCCGACAACCTGCTGCGTCCGCTACTGATTGGTCGCGCCACCCAATTGCCCGATTACCTGGTGTTGCTGGCTACCCTGGGCGGGTTGTCCGCATTTGGCTTTTCCGGGCTGGTCATCGGACCGGTTCTGGCGGCCCTGTTTGTCGTTTCCTGGCGCCTGTTCGAAGAAGAATTTTCGCCGGTGGAAACCCGGGATGAGCCGTGAATACCCTGACCCTTTCCAGCGAGCTTGCTTCGATTGTGGGCGAGCGCCATTGCCTTGCGGATTCTGCGGCCCTACAGCCCTACCTTGAGGAGCCGCGCGGGCGTTACCACGGTCAATCACGGTTGCTGGTGGCGCCGGCAGATGCTGAGGAAACGGCCCGGGTGCTGGCTTTCTGCAACCGGCGCGGCGTGGGAGTGGTGCCGGTGGGCGGTCTCACCGGGCTTTGTGGCGGGACGCATTCGCAGCCAGACGAAGTGCTGCTCAGCGTGCACCGTCAGCGGAAGGTGCGGCGCCTTGACGCCGGCAGCGTGACCGCCGAGGCTGGTTGCGTGCTGGCCGCGCTCCAGGAGCGTGCGGCGGATGCAGGTTACCTGTTCCCCTTGAGCCTGGGATCCGAGGGCAGTTGCCAGTTGGGAGGGGTCCTGTCCACCAACGCGGGCGGCATTCACGTGCTGCGCTATGGGATGGCGCGCGAGCTGGTCCTTGGGCTGGAAGTTGCGTTGCCGGACGGGCAGGTCTTTTCCGATCTAAAACCCTTGCAAAAGGACAACACCGGATACGACGTCAAGCAATTGTTTATTGGCTCGGAGGGCACGCTGGGTGTCATTACCGCTGCCACCGTGCAGCTGTATCCGCAACCGCAGGCCCGTGTGACGGCCCTTTTGGGGCTGGCAAGCGCTGCTCACGCCGTGTCCCTCTATCGCCACGGGCAGTCGGCCCTGGGAGGCGAACTCAACGCCTTTGAACTGGTGTCGCGCCCCGCCGCACGGCTGTGCGAGGAACATCTGGAAGGAATCCGCATCCCGCCCGACTTGGACGCGCCGTGGCTGGTGTGCATGGAACTGGCGGGGGCGGGGGAGGAAACGGCGCTTACCGAGCGCATGGCCGTCTTTCTTGAAGGCGCGACGACCCGTGGAGAGCTACTGTCGGCGGTATGCGCCACCAGCGAAGCGCAACGTGACGCGATCTGGCGGCTGCGCCACGGCGTGCCCGAAGCAGTGCGCCGTTTCGGTGAGGCTCTGCGTCACGATCTGGCCGTCCCTCTGGAGCGCATTGCCGAGTTCCTCCAGGAAGCCTCCGGCTTATGCGGGAAATACCTTCCGGGGGCCGAGCCGGTGCCGTTCGGGCATGTCGGAGACGGCAACCTGCATTATTCCGTTCCGTGCCCGGCGAAGATGGACCTTGAATCGTTTGTCAAGCATGGCGCCGAGCTGAGTGCCGCGCTGCGCGAACTGGCCTGGTCGATGGATGGCAGTTTCAGCGCAGAGCATGGCGTCGGCCTGCTGTTCAGGGAAGAACTGGAGCGGCTGGGCGATCCGGTGAAACTGGAGGTGATGCGGGCAGTTAAACGCGCCCTGGACCCGCGCGGAATCATGAATCCGGGCAAGGTGGTTTCGGTATGAACGAGCCTTGGGTAGTACTCAAGTTCGGCGGCGCGAGCGTGGCCGGGGCCGGCGGTTGGGACACCATTGCCCGACTTGTACAGCGCCGCCGCGAACAGGGCTTCAGGCCGATCATCGTGCATTCGGCCCTGGCCGGCGTGACCGATGAACTGGAAGCCCTGATTGAATTGGCGCGCCGTAACGAACACGCCGATAGCGAGCAGGCGCTGGCCGAACGGCATCACGAATTGGCTCGCGACATGGGTATTTCCGACCCGGAACGCAGCCTTGGGTCCGATTTGGAAAACCTTGCGCAATTGCTGCGAGGCATTGCACTGACCGGTGAGGCGGGATATCGGGCGCGTGTGAAGGTCCTGGCCATGGGAGAGCGCCTGGCCGGGAGGCTTGGAGCCGCGGTGCTGGCCGGCAAGGGAATCGAGATATCAACCGTGAATCCAGCGAAGTTGCTGCGGGCTGCGGAGCGGGATTGGGCCGGCGAAAGAGAGTCGACGCTGCACGCGGTTTGCGCTCATGATCCCGACCCCGAAGCGGTCGCGCTACTCGACAGTCTTCCGGGGGTGCCATTGACGCAGGGCTACATCGCCCGCAATGCTGAAGGAGAAGAGGTTCTTCTCGGCCGCGGGGGTTCCGACGTATCGGCCGCCGCGCTGGCGGCGTCGATTGGCGCTCGTCGCCTGGAAATCTGGACCGACGTGCCCGGAGTATTCAGCGCCGATCCCAAAGTAATCAGCGGCGCGCGGCTTCTGCGCAGGCTCAGCTATGCCGAAGCCCAGGAGATCGCCACTTCCGGGGGCGGCGTGCTGCATCCCCTGTCCATACCGCCACTGCGCGACAGCCGGATCAGCATGACCGTTAGATCCTCGATGCATCCGGAATTGCCCGGCACGCGGATCGGCCCGGCGGAAGATGCCGACAGCGCGCAGGTCAAGGCAGTCATGCTGCGCAGCGGCGTTCCACTGGTCTCGCTGGAGACTCTGGGAATGTGGCGGCGGGTCGGTTTTCTTCAGGAAGTGTTTTCCTGCTTCGGCAGCCTCGGCCTGTCGGTGGACCTGGTTTCGACTTCCGAAAGCAACGTCACCGTTACCCTGGACACCGATCCAGAGGTCCTGACCCCGGCCCTGATGGCCCGGTTGCGTTCCGAACTGGGGCGCATAGGCGAAGTCCGCATTACCACCAATACCAGCGTGGTTACCCTGGTGGGAAGGCGCATACGGGCGGTATTGCATGAAGTCGGGCCGGCGCTTGAGGCCTTTCGCGAACAGCCGATTCACCTGCTTAGCCAGGCCGCAAGCGACCTGAACATCAGCTTTGTCGTAGAGCCGGGCCAGGCTCGCCGGCTGGCTCAGCGACTGCATGGGCGGCTGATTGTGCCCGAGCCGGGCGACGAGCTGTTCGGTCCCGCCTGGGAGGAACTTACCCAGCCGGGGCCGGCAAGTTCCGCCGGCCCCGAAGCGCCCTGGTGGGCCCAACGGCGGGCTGAATTGCTGAAACTGGCGGAGCAGCGCGGAGCGGCGTACGTGTACAGCCTGGACCAGGTGGAAGCTGCGGCCGCCCGGCTGAAGGGCATCGGTTCGATCGATCGGGTCTTTTACGCGGTCAAGGCCAACTCGCATCCCGGCGTGCTCAAGCGCGTGCTGGATTGCGGGCTGGAGTTCGAGTGTGTGTCACCGGGCGAACTCAAGCTGCTCACCGAGCTGTTTCCGCAGCATGAACCCGGGCGGATTCTGTTTACACCCAATTTCGCGCCGCGTTGGGAGTATCGCGACGCGTTGCAGGCGGGAGTGCAGGTAACGATCGACAATCTCAATCTGCTGCGCGATTGGCCGGAAATGTTCAAGGGGCGCGACGTGTTTCTGCGGCTGGACCCGGGGGTGGGCCGCGGGCTCCACCGCCACGTGCGCACCGCGGGCGTCCATTCGAAGTTCGGCGTGCCGCTTTTCGAGGTCGAACGGGCCGCGAAAGCCGCTGCCAATGCCGGCGCCAGGATCGTCGGGCTGCATGCCCACATGGGCAGCGGGGTGCTGGACGCGGGCGCCTGGTATCCAATCGCCGAGACGCTGCTGGAATGCATCGGGCAATTTCCCGATGTGCGAGTGCTGAACCTCGGTGGCGGGCTGGGCGTGCCCCAGCATGGCGGCGAGCAGGGTCTGGACCTGGCAGCTTTGGGCAAGAGCATCGCGCGGAGTCGCGAGAAGGCCCCGCGCGACCTGGAGTTCTGGCTGGAGCCGGGACGCTATGTAGTGGCGGAGGCCGGCGTACTGCTGGCGCGGGTTACCCAGGTCAAGGGCAAGAGCGGCGCCCGCTATGTTGGCGTGGAGACCGGGATGAACTCGCTGATTCGCCCGGCCTTGTATGGTTCGTACCACGAAGTCCACAACCTGACTCGGCTCGATCAGCCCGCCACTCGCCTGGTGAACGTCGTGGGACCGATTTGTGAAAGCGGTGACGTGTTGGCGCGCGACCGCATGCTTCCCGACTGCAGCGAAGGCGATGTACTGCTGTTCGCCAATGCCGGCGCTTACTGCCGGGTGATGGCATCGGGCTACAACTTACGCGAGCCGGCGGTAGAGGAGGTAATCGAGTGAGCATGGCAAGCGAGAACAAGAGCGCGACCCTTGATTTTCTGCTGGAACTTGAGGCAGTGATCCGATCGCGGGCCGCAGCGGCTCCACAGGAAAGCTATACGGCCCGCCTGCTGGGGGCAGGTGTGCAACGCGTAGCGCAGAAATTTGGTGAGGAATCGGTAGAGCTGGCGCTGGCCGCAGCTTCCGGCGAACCCGAAGCGGTACGTGCCGAGGCCGCCGACGTGATCTACCACCTGCTGGTGCTGCTGGAAGGAAGCGGCGTGTCACTCGCCGAGGTTGTGGACGAATTGCGCTCGCGCCGCTAGACGCTGGGAACGAGGGCATCCTGCCCTCGAGGAGGGCGGGACGCCCTCGTTCCCAGCGAAGCGGTTGCGCTATTGTTTGAAGTATGAACGCCCGGATTGAACGCATTCTGTCCACCGTAATGGACCCGGAGATTCCGGTGCTCTCAGTGCTGGATCTGGGCGTGGTGCGCCGTGTGGAGGCCAACGGCCTTGAAGTCGAAGTTGACGTCTCGCCTACCTACACCGCCTGTCCGGCCAACGCGGTCATAGAGCGCCGGATCCGCGCCGCCCTTCAGGATGCCGGCTACTCGGTACACATCCGCCAGATGCTGGCCCCGCCCTGGACCACCGACTGGATTTCGCCGCAAGGACGCGAACAGCTTCGCAAGGCCGGCATAGCTCCGCCTCGGTTTCGCAAGGAGGAAGGCGATGGCCCCGCGCGACCGGCCTGTCCGGTGTGCGGCGCCTCTTCTACAGAGAGAATCAGCCAGTTCGGATCAACGCCCTGCAAGGCCATGCACCGCTGCCTGTCCTGCCTGGAGCCCTTCGAATACTTCAAGTGTCTCTAGTGTCGTGTCCCGCACATTAGCTGTTTCTCAGGAGCGGACTGGCAGCTTGGCGGCGGTGAGATATGCCTTCAGTGCCGGGATGGCGATTTCACCAGAGTGAAATACGGTCGCGGCCAGCGCGCCGTCCACGTGCGCCTGCCGGAATACCTCCACGAAGTGCTCCGGCGCGCCGGCGCCTCCGGAGGCGATCAGGGGCACGCGGCAGCGCTCGCGCACGGCTTGTAGCTGCTCGATGTCGTAACCTTGGCGAACGCCGTCCATGTTCATGCAGTTGAGCACGATTTCGCCGGCGCCGCGGTCCTGGACTTCACTGACCCAATCCAGTGTATTGCGGCCAGACTCGCGGCTCAGCGAAGGGTCGCCGGTCAGTTTATGTACGCGCCACCGGCCGTTACCGCCACTGCTGTCGATTCCCACGACCACGCACTGGGAGCCGAAGCGCAAGGCCAATTCTCCAATCAGATCGGGGTTGGTCAGCGCCGGGCTGTTGATGGAGATCTTGTCGGCGCCGTTCATCAATACCTCCTCGGCACCGGCTACGTCGCGGATGCCGCCGGCCACGCAGAACGGAATATCAAGGACTTCGGCGACGCGCAGGATCCAGCTGCGGTCCACGGAACGGCCGTGCGGGCTTGCGGTAATGTCGTAGAACACCAATTCGTCCGCGTGCTCTTCGCGGTAGCGCCGCGCCAGGTCCATGATTTCGCCCATGACCCGGTGGGCGCGAAAGCGCACGCCCTTGACGACCTGGCCGTCACGGACATCAAGGCAGGGGATTATGCGGTGCGCCAGCACTGCTCTGCCTCTTCGGCGCTGATACGCCCTTCCAGCAAGGCCTTCCCGGATACCGCGGCCGCGACCCCCGTGTCGGCCAGGGCTCTGAGATCGTCGGCTTGCGATATGCCGCCCGAGGCGATGAACGAGGCTTTCGGCGCGCGGCGCACGCACTCGGCGTAGAGGTCCGTGTTGGGGCCGCTCAACATCCCGTCGCGCCTTACGTCCGTGCATAGGAACCATGTAACCCCCTGATCAAGCAGAAGATCCAGGAGTTCCCACAGGGACAGGCCACTGGTGCGGGTCCAGCCGCGGGTCAACACTTCAGGCTCCGGGCCCGGACGCACGTCCAACGCCGCCACCAGGCGGCCGGCCCCGTGCTCCGCAACCCAGCGGCGCGCGCGCTTCGGGTCCTCGGCCAGCGCGCTGCCCGTTACGGCGCGATGGGCGCCGCTCGCGAATACTGCCTTAAGAGTCTCACTGTCGCGGATTCCGCCGCCGACCTGAATCGCCAGCGATGAATCCCGTGCGAGGCCGCTGATCATGTCGGCATTCTCGCGTCGCCCCGAGCGGGCGCCGTCCAGGTCAACCACGTGCAGGCTGCGCGCGCCCAACCCGGCCCACGCTTTGGCCAATTCCAGCGGACTGCGGGAGTAATGCACCACATCGTCGAAGCGGCCGCGGCGCAGCCGCACGACCTGACCGCCCATCAGGTCGATCGAGGGAATCAATTCCACGCTGGTTCTCTCCGGCCTAGGCAGAGGGCCGGATGCCCTCTCTTGCATGGAACAACGCCGGGAGCGAGGGCGTCTCGTCCTCGTCGAGGGCGAGACGCCCTCGCTCCATTGTTCCCTGCGCGCCAGCGCCGCCGGAACGGGGGTGAAAACTTCCAGGGGGGCTTGCCGCTTCTTCCCACGAATGGGTAAGGAAGTTCTTCAGCAGGCGGGCCCCGTGGCGTCCGGACCGTTCCGGGTGAAACTGCACGCCGTAGAAATTGTCCTTGTGCACGACCGAGGCAAAACCGCGGCCATGATCGGTCTCGCCTATGCAGCCCGCGCTCATCGGAGCGGCGTAGCTGTGGACGAAGTAGAACCAGGCGTTGTCCGGAATGCCGGCCAGCAAGCCCGATTTGCCATGCTGAACGACCTGGTTCCAGCCCATGTGCGGAATCGTGTGTTGCGGCGAGCCCTTAAGCAGGTCAACGCGACCGGGAATGACGCCGAGACAAGGTGTAGCGTCCTCACTGGAGCCGTCATAAAGTAATTGCATTCCCAGGCAGATGCCGAGCACCGGTTGAGTCAGGCGCGGAATCAGTTCCTCAAGGCCGGCGGCGGCAAGCCTTTCCATGCCTGAACCGGCGGCGCCCACGCCAGGCAGGATCACGCGAGCGGCGCTTTCGATTTTGCTGGCGTCACGGGTGAAGTGCGCCTCAACCCCTAAACGCTCCAGGGCGAATCGCAGCGACGCAATATTGGCCCCGCCACAATCAACCAGGGCCACCTCTTGGGTCATAGAACGCCCTTGGTGCTGGGAATATCGCCTCCCTCGACCGCGATCGCCCGGCGCAGCGCCCGTCCGACTCCCTTGAAGCAGGACTCGATCATGTGGTGCGTGTTGTCGCCCCGAACACGAATATGCAGGGTGGCGCCACTGGCTTCGGCCAGTGATCGAAAGAAATGTTCCACCAGCTCAGTGGGCAGGCCGCCGACATGCTGGCGCGGAAACTTCCCCTTGAATCGGAGCCAGGGGCGTCCGGACAGGTCCAGCAGAACCTTTACGCTGGCCTCGTCCATGGGCAGTTCAGAGGCGAACCGGGTTATGCCGCGGCGGTCGCCCAGCGCCTCCTTCAGCGCGGCTCCCAGGGCCAGCGCGCAGTCCTCCACGGTGTGGTGTTCGTCCACCTCAAGGTCACCCTTGCAGTGCAGTTTGAGCGCGAAGCCGCCGTGCTTGGCGAGCTGCTCCAGCATGTGGTCGAAGAAGCCGATGCCGGTCTTGACTTCCGGCGCCGCCGGGGCGTCAAGGTCGACTTCCACGCTGATCTCGGTCTCGCGGGTCTTGCGTCCGGCGCGCCCGGTTCGCGGCGCATCGACGATGTCGTGAACGACCTGCTCCCAGCTTCCCGGCAGTGAGGCGTCGACACGATAGCCGCGAACGCCCAGGTTTTCCGCGAACTTGAGGTCGGCATCACGGTCGCCGATCATCACGCTGGCCGCGCGATCCACTGGCCTGTCTTGCATGAATTCGTTCACCAGACCGGTGCGGGGCTTGCGGCACTCGCAGCCGTCCTCGGCGCGGTGGGGGCAAACGAAAACTTGAGCAAATTCGATCCCCTGCGAGGCAAACAGCTTGAGCATGAATTCATGCGGAACCTGGAAGTCTTCAAGCGGAAACGTTGCACTTCCCAGGCCATCCTGGTTGGTGACCATCACCAGTTCGAACCCGGCGCCGGCAAGCCGTTGCAGCGCCGGCACAACGCCTTGTCCCAGGCGCAGCTTCTCGAGGCTGTCCACCTGATTGTCCGGCGGCTCCTCGATGAGCGTGCCGTCACGGTCCACAAAGGCGATGCGAGCGGTCATGCCGAGGCCCTGAAGGCTGCCAGCAGCCCGTCGTTCTGCTCCGGCGTGCCCAGGGTGATGCGCACGCAGGATTCAAGGCCGGGCTCGTCGGGAATCCGCCGAAGCAGGAAGCCTGCATCGCGTGCGACCGCGCTAAAACCATCGGCGTCGGCGACTTTGAGCAACAGAAAATTGGTATAGCTGGGGTATACCTTCTGTACCTGGGGAAGTTCGGCGAACAGAACGCCCAGGCGCTCCCGCTCTGCGACGATCACTGCAATTTGCCGTTTCGTGTTCTCAAGGTTTTCCGGCGTAAGGGCCTCAAGAACCGTGTGCTCGCACAGGGATGAAAAATGGTACGGGGATTGGACTCGGCGCATCAGGTTGATGATCTCCGTGCAGGCGATGATGGCTCCACAGCGTACGCCCGCCAAGCCCAGCGCTTTGGAAACGGTGCGCAGAACCACGACGTGCGGATACTCGGCGATCCAGTCGCCCCCCGGATTCTGACCGGCAAACTCGGCATAAGCGGCGTCCAGCACTACCAGCGACCGCTTGTGAGCAAACTCCACAAGATCAAGGACATCGTCGCGATCCATCAGATTGCCGGTGGGATTGTTGGGTGAGCACAACGTTAGGAGTTTGACGTCGTCGCTCCAGGCCGCTTTGAGAGCAGGCACGTCAAGTGCGAATCCTTTTTCGGCGTGCAGCGGTATTTCAATGACGCGCGCACCCTGCAGTTTCCCGTACCAGCGGTACATCTCGAAAGAGGGGGGGCAAAACAGGACGCTGTCGCGGTTCGCCTCGCAAAATGCCCGATACAGACAGTCGATACCCTCGCTGCTGCCCCGTGTGATCGAGAGTTCCTCAGGTTTTACGCCATAGTAATCAGCCATCCTCTCAGCCAGCGCGGCGGGGTACAACAAAGGATAGAAATTCAGGTTGCCGGGCGCCGGATCGTAGCCCGGCGGCCAGGGAAGTTCGTTGGCGTGCATCCGCGTCAGCACAGGCGTTGTCGGGGCCTTATACGCCTGACCTTTCTGCACAGCTTCCCGCGCCAACGAAGTGATCCAACTCATGCTCTTACCTGAATAATTGACCAATTTCCGGAGACCGGTAGTGCGGGTGAAGAGCAAGACATGGTACCGGGCACAGGGAATACCTCAAGTTTAGTCAGCAGGTTGTCGGTTGGCGGCGCAGATTGGCGAAAGAAAATACGGGAATGGTTCTTCGCTTTTTCAGCAGTGCGTCGGGTTTCGCTATAGTACCATAAGGCGCTGTAATAATTGCTATTTTTGAGCTGTTCGAGCCGTGGCAAGGCGCATTTCGGCTGGTCTTGCGATTCAATATTGTCCGATTTCTTACGGGACCTTGTATTTCGGGAAATTCCACTGTGTTACGTTTGTGCCCGGCATCGTGCGAGAATTATTGGCGGTATCAGAATGAGTTCGATTGTCTTAGGTAGGTTGGCCGGAAAATCAGGCCGTTTAGTGTTATGCAAACTGCGCCAGCTACGCATGCGCACCACGCTGACCCCCAATTCGCTGCAACTAACGGCGACGACGCTGATGTGCGTAACTCTGGCAGTGGTTCCGGCCCACGCCCAGGAAGGGAGCATTATGGAGGCCATGAGGACTGAACTCGACCGGTCCATGAAGGTGCTCCAGACCCAGGAAGTTCCGCCCTACTTCCTGAGCTACGAAATCACCGACGTTCAGAATCTCAGTGCCGAGGCCTCGTTCGGAGCACTGAGGAATAGCAATGAAGCGCACACGCGCATTCTGGACATCGACCTCCGAGTGGGCGACTACGCACTCGACAACACGCGCCAGGTGCGCGGTCAACGCAATTTGTTTCCCATCATCGCCGTCCCGGTCCAGGTTCCCGTGGAAGACGACGTGAATGCGATCCGCGCGGTGCTTTGGTCGCAAACCGACAAGCAATACAAGCGCGCTTTGGAGCAGTTGACCACGGTACAGACCGACGTGCTCGTGAAGGTGGACATGGAAGACCAATCCGGCGACTTCTCCCGCGAGCAGCCGTCCAGCGCGGCTGAAGCGGTACGGCCGATCGAGGCGGACCTGGCTGATTGGCAGCAGAAAGCGGAGCGCTATTCGGCTCCCTTTGCCGAGCACGGTGTTTTCTATCAGGCGCAGGCTTCAATTTCGGCCAATACGGAAACGCGCTGGTTCGTGAACAGTGAGGGTTCGGCAATCCAGACCTCCGAGACCGTCTACAGGATCGTTGTTAGTGCCAGTACGAAGGCGGACGACGGCATGGATCTGCCGCTTTACAAGACCTACTTTGCCTCGACTCCGGACGGGCTACCCGACGACGAAACGGTGGAGCACGATGTTGGCGAAATGATCGCCACGCTGCTGGCGCTACGCGAAGCGCCGCTGGTGGAACCTTATACGGGACCGGCGATACTCACCGGGCGAGCAAGCGGCGTATTCTTCCACGAAATTCTGGGGCATAGACTGGAAGGTCATCGGCAAAAGAGCGAGGACGAAGGCCAGACCTTCAAGAAGCAGCTCGGTGAACAGGTGCTCCCGGAGAACTTTTCGGTCTATTTCGATCCGACGATCTCGCATCACGCCGGAACTGATCTCGCCGGGACCTATCGCTTCGATAACCAAGGCATCATGGCCCGGCGTGTTCCGGTCATCGAGAGTGGGGTATTCAAGAGGTTCCTCATGTCCCGTGCCCCCATAGATGGGTTCCCCAACTCCAACGGCCACGGCCGTAAGCAAGTGGGCTTCCGGCCTGTGTCCAGACAGTCCAATCTCATTGTGGAAGTGGCTGCCCCACTGACCAGCGAGGAACTTAAAGCCCGGCTTCTTGCCGACATCGAAGAGAAAGGCAAGCCCTTTGGTTTGCGCTTCGAGGAGATTCAGGGCGGCTTCACTACTACCGGCCGTATCATACCCAACGCGTTCAACGTCACGCCGCTCGTGGTCTATCGGGTATACCCCGATGGGCGCGAAGAGCTGGTTCGAGGAGTTGACCTGATCGGTACGCCTCTTACCACCTTGAGCCGGGTTGTCGCCGGGGACGATCAGGTTGCGGTATTCAACGGAACTTGCGGCGCGGAGTCCGGCGGCGTGCCGGTTTCCGCTGCATCGCCTTCCATTCTTGTCTCCCAGATCGAGGTGCAGAAGAAGGAAAAATCTCAGGACAGGCCCCCGCTGCTCCCTGCGCCGATCGCACTCGTCCACCGGGACCAGCCACTAACAGAGGTTGAACGCCGCTGATGAAGACACCAATACACCTCGCAACGTGGTTTTTCTCGTTGCTCTCGATTTCCTTCCTCGCCACGGCGAAAGCCGACGAGGATGCGCTTATGCAGGCCATGCGAGCCGAACTGGCGCGCGCGGTTGAACAGCTTCGAATGGAGGAGCTGGAGGCGCCCTACTTTGTCGCCTACACAGTTTGGGACATCGAGCGGAAGGGGACCCAAGCAAGCTTTGGCGCGCTGCTGCCGAGCTCCGAGAGCCGCACGAGATTCCTGTCTGCGGAAGTGCGCGTGGGAGAGCCATCATTCGACAACACAAATTTCTTGTCTATGTCCTTGCTGACCCGGGATTCCAGAAGGACCGCGAGGCTTCCTCTGGAAGACAACGTGGTGGAACTTCGCCGGCAGATATGGCTCGCGACGGACGCCGCCTACAAGAACGCGCTGGAAGGCTTGGCCGCGAAGAGAGCGGCCCTCAAGAACGCGACACGGGGCGAGGAACTCGGGGACCTCAGCCCTGTGGAACCCTACACACACTTCGAAGTGCCGGACCGCAACGTGCCGACGCTGCTCGAAATGCAACCCCTGGTGCGGAATCTCTCCAGGTTGTTCACCAGCATGCCTGATATCGTGGCATCCACGGCGCGAGCCGCCGCGCGCCACCGGCGAATCTACTACGTCAACAGCGAGGGCTCTTCTTTCATCCGCAACGACCCCACGGTTTATTTGAATGTGGTTGCGCAAACCCAGGCGCCCGACGGTACGGTTCTGCGCGACTTTGTGGCGGCCTACGGACACACTTGGGACCAAATCGCCGATCAAGACGCTATCACCAGTCGCGTGATAGCGATGGGGCAGGCGCTCACGTCCCGCCGGGCGGCCGCCGACATCGATACTTATATTGGACCAGTGCTGTTCGAGGGGCAGGCAGCGGCGGAGCTGCTCGCACAGTTGTTGGTATCCAGACTGGTGGGCCGACGTCCTCCCGACACGGAGGCAACCCCCGGATTTTCCATGAGCGTGCCCGGGGGGCCGTTTGCGGACAAAATCGGAGCGAGGGTCCTGGCAAGGTCCTTGAGCTTGAGGGACGACCCCACCCTTCTCGGCGGCGGCTTTCTCGGCGGCTTTAAGGTAGACGACGAGGGTGTTCCGGCTCAAGCCACCTCTCTGGTCGAGAACGGCGTCCTCAAGACCCTGCTCACGACGCGTAACCCAGTCAGAGGCGTCGATGGCAGCACCGGTAATCGGCGGGGTTCCTCACCCGCACCCAGCAACCTGCTGCTGACCTCCAGGCGGGGTATGAGCCAGGAGGACATGCTGGATGAACTGATGCTGCTGGTGGAAGAGAGGCAAGCGGAGTACGGCATCATCGTGCGGCGGATGGGCAACCCCGGCTTTCAGCCAACCTCGGATTTCCGGTCCTTTGTGTTCAGCTCTCGAACTGGCGTAGAGAACGCCATACTGGCCTACAAGGTGTATCCTGACGGTCGCGAGGAACTGATTCGAAAGGCGGAATTCTCGGCCCTTGCAGATTCGATATTCAAGGAAGTCCTCGCCGCATCGGAATCGTCGACTGTCTACACTTTCCTCTATCCCCTGCCAAGATCCACGTTTCAAGTTGGTGTTCCCGGTCTCAACGGGCATCTTGTTAGCGTATCCGTACCGGATCTGTTGTTTGAGGAACTGACTCTGCGGAAACCTACCGGAAACGTGCCCCATCTCCCAGTCGCAAGCCATCCGTTCTTCGGGGAGTGAGGGAGACGAAGGAAGCGGTGCTGACTCCTGCACTCGCAAGAAAACGCCAGCCGGCGCGATATCGTGTGGAAAAAGGGATGTAGGCTGCTTGGTCGCCAGCAGTATGTCGCAGGTCGATAGGGTAGCATAAGATGCTGTAATATTTACTGTTTTCTGAATTCAGTCCTTGCGGATTATCCGGCCGCCGAGCATGACGAACTCGACGTTTTGCAGTATCGAAATGTCGTCCAATGGGTTGCCCGGCACAGCGATGATGTCGGCCTGTTTGCCGACCTCGACGCTGCCGACTTCGCCCTCGAGATCCATAAGCCTTGCGCCATTGATCGTACCCATGACGATGGCATCCATAGGCGACACGCCGAGTCTGACCAGTGCCGAAAACTCCCTTGCGGAGTGTTCGTGCGGGAATATCTGATCCGAGCCCACGGCCATTTTGACGCCCGCCTTGTACGCTTTCCGGAAGCTGACATCCCTTACTTTCACAATGTCCCGGGCCTTGGCCATGCTCTCAGGGCTGATCCGGCGCGTTTCACCTTGCTCCAGGATGTAGTCCAGGACGTAAACGGTCGGCACCAGCCAGGTCCCTGACTCGACCATCATCCTGATGGCCTCGTCATCCATCAATGTGCCGTGCTCCACACTGTCGAAGCCGACTCGAACTGCAGTTTTGACGGCGCCGGCTCCGTGTATGTGCGCGGTGATTTTCTTGCCGTGACGATGGGTCTCGTCGGAGAATGCGGCGAGTTCGGCGTCGGTAAACGACTGCACCCGCGGGTCGTCGCCGACGGACATGATTCCTCCGGTCGCATAGACCTTGATCCAGTCGGCGCCATACTTGAGTTCCCGGCGTACGGCTTCGCGAACCGAATCTTCGCCAGCCTTGATTACATGCGGCGCCGTTGGCATCCCGCTATCGGGAGCGATGCTGTTGCTGTCGCAATGCCCACCCAAGGGGCAGATCGCGTGCGGCGCCACCTGCATTCGCGGGCCCACAAACAAACCCTCGGCGAACGCATCGCGCAGCGTGATCGCTCCGAAGCCGACGTCGCCGTCACCCGGCACCCGCAAAGTCGTGAAGCCCTGCCGCAGCATTGTCTGGGCGTTCTTGAGGCCGGTAAGCGTTTTCGCCGCGCTCGAGGAGTTCAAGCTTCGCCCGCTGGTCATCAGGTGCGTATGTGCGTCGATCAGGCCGGGCAGACAGTACTTTCCCGTGAGGTCTATGACCCGCGCGCCAGCCGGCGTAACGATCTCCTGGCCGATAGCCTGTATGACGCCATCGGTGACAAGGATGTCGAGGTCATGAAGCAGTCCTTTGCGTTCGACATCAACCAGACTTCCGCAGCGCAGCACCGTCGAGTCCGCAAACGACGCCGTGGCGTACAGCCCCAAAAGCAAGGCGAATGACAAACGGCGCATCATGCGGTTACCCAAGTGAATTCTCGTTACGGTGCTCATAACGGTGCTCATATTAATTTAGCGCGTTAGGTTCCCGGCGTATTTCTGCGGCACGTGCGTGCGCTTCCAGGCCTTCCAGCCGTGCCAGGGTGGCGATGGCGCCGGCTATTGCCCCCAGTCCCTGCTGCGATAGTTCCTGAACGCTGATGCGCTTGTAGAAGTCCGTGAGCGACAGTCCGCTGGCCCAGCGGGCGCTGCCGTAGGTGGGCAGCACGTGGTTGGCGCCGTTGCAATAGTCGCCGCTGGATTCCGGCGACCAGGTCCCCAGAAACACCGCGCCGGCATGCTGGATATCCGCCAGCAGGGCGCGCGGTTCGGCGACTTGGAGCAATAGGTGCTCGGGCGCGTATTGATTCGCTATCGCTACCGCCTTGGGCAAGGAATCGACGACCAGCAGGGCGCCCGAGGATAAGGATTGCTCCAGCACGCCACGGCGGGGCAGAGTGCGTAATTGCTGGGCGATTTCCTGCTGCACCGCGAGCGCGAACCGTTCGGAAAGGCACAGTAGCAACACGTGGGCGTCCTCGCCGTGTTCCGCCTGGCTGAGCAGGTCCAGGGCCACCAGGCCCGGATGCGCACTCTCATCGGCGATCACCATGGCTTCGGTTGGTCCCGCGGGGAGGTCCTGCGCCGGTCCTCCGGGTTCCATCGCGGCCTGCTGTTTGGCGGCAGCGACCCAGCGGCTGCCGGGCCCGAAGATCTTGTCCACTCGGGGTACGGTCTCGGTGCCGTAGGCCATGGCTGCGATTGCCTGCGCCCCGCCCAGCTTGAACACGCGGTGGACCTCGCAGCAATGCGCGA
The DNA here is from genome assembly GCA_965261845.1 of Candidatus Foliamicus sp. Taxonomy (GTDB): domain Bacteria; phylum Pseudomonadota; class Gammaproteobacteria; order Steroidobacterales; family Foliamicaceae; genus Foliamicus. The sequence goes on from OZ253475.1 coordinate 841,087, forward strand.
TGTAGAGAATCGCGGGGTTGGCGCTACCGTCCTTGGCCGGAGGCGTACACATGATGCGCAAAGGGCAGCCGGCCAATTGCGCCGGCGCAGCCAGCATCAGCGCGGTGGAGGGCAGGGGGGCGGTGCCGGCCGGCACATACAGGCCCACCGCTTGCAGGGGCCGGTGCATCTGCTCGCAGACTACGCCCGGGACGGGTTCAACGCGCGTATCCGCGGGGCGCTGGGCCGCATGGCAGGCACGGATGTTTTCGAGCGCCGTTTGGATGGCTGCGCGCTCCACCTCGGTAAGCAGGTCGCGGGCCTGCGCGATTTCCTCGCTTGAGGCTTCCAGGGAGTCCAGTTGCGCTCCGTCCAGCTCCTCTTCGAGGCGCTTTAGCGCCTGGTCGCCGCCGCTGCGCACCCTTTGCATGATGTCCCGCACCCGTGACTCCAGCGCCGGGTCGGCCGGTGCTGCAAGGCGCGCCAGAACGGTTTCGCGCTGCGCCTTGCCCAGCGCATCCCAGTGCAAAAGGGGCGGGATCGGCTTCATTCCAGCATTTTCTCCACGGGCAGTACCAGGATCGAGCTGGCGCCGGCACTCTTGAGCGCTTCCAGAGTCTCCCAGAACACGCTTTCCCGGCATACGGCATGCACCGCCACGCGGTCGCCGCGGCCTTCCAGCGGCATGATGGTGGGCGCCTCGGAACCGGGCAACAGCTCCGCTATGGTATGCAAGGCCGAGCGGGGCGCGTGCAGCATGATGTACTTGGTTTCGCGGGCCTGCATTACCCCGTCGATGCGGCGTTTGAGCAGGTCCACCCATTCGCGCCGCGCCGCGGGCAGGTCGGCCGGAGTCAGCAGCAGCGCGGCCCGGCTTTCCAGAACCGTTTCGCCTTCATTGAGTTGATTGGCCGCCAGCGTTTTGCCGCTGGATACGAGATCGCATATGGCTTCCGCGCGGCCCAGGCGCGGCGCCAGTTCGACGGCTCCGGAAAACGGAATGACCTCGGCGTTCACGCCCTCCTCATGGAGAAAATTGCCGGTAAGCCGCGGGTAGCTGCTGGCCACCCTGAGTCCTTCGAGATCGTGCACTTTGCGTGCTTCTCCATCTCTGGGATAGGCCATGGAGAGCCGGCATCCGCCAAAATCGAGGTTTCGTATCCGCTCGGGCGAAGCTTGTCCTTCGTCCAGGCCCAGCCGCTGTTCTTCGGCCACGTTCAAACCCACGATTCCCAAGTCGCACGCGCCTTCGCGCACCAGGCCGGGGATTTCGTCATCCCGAACCAGCAGTACGTCCACCGGCATGTTCTCGGCTACGGCCAGCAGTTCATCGGCGCCGCGCGTAAGGCGTATGCCACAGCGTTTGAGCAGCGCCATGGAATGATCGGTGAGGCGGCCGGATTTTTGCACTGCGATCTGGATCCGCTCGCTGCGCTTCCATTTGCTGGTCATATCTCTCAGGCCTCCAGCCGGGTGAGGACGGCCTCGGTGAATTGTTGGGTTGACGCCGCAGAGGCGTCGCCGGCGATGTCGGCGGTGCGGATGCCGTCGGCGACGGTAGCTGCGACGGCTGCTTCGATCTCGCGCGCCGCTGCAGGCGCATTGAGGCTTAACTCGAGCATCATGGCTACGGAGAGCATCATTCCACAGGGGTTCGCCAGGTTCTTGCCGGCGATGTCCGGTGCGGTTCCGTGAATTGGCTCGTAGAGTCCACGGTTTCCGCTGCCGATCGACGCCGAAGGCGCCATTCCCAGCGATCCGGTCAGTACCGAGGCCTCGTCGGTAAGGATGTCGCCGAACATGTTCTCCGTGACCAGCACGTCAAAATTCGCGGCGTGGGTCAACAGGCGCATGGCGGCGGCGTCCACCAGGAGGTGTTCCAGTTCGAGTTCCGGGAATTCTTCGGAGATCAATCGGGTCGTTACCGAACGCCACAGCCTTGAAGTTGCCAGCACGTTGGCCTTGTCGATAGAACTAAGCCGGCCCCGGCGTTTTTGCGCCAGGCGCGCGGCATAGCGCACTATCCGTTCGACTTCATGGCGGCTGTAGGCGCACAGATCAGTCGCCTTATCCTCGCCTTCCTGCTTGTCGCCGAAATAGATGCCGCCGGTAAGCTCGCGGACCACGACCAGGTCCACGCCCGCGAGACTCTCGGCGCGTAGCGGAGAGGCCGCGGACGCGCCCGGCAAGGGGCGAATCGGCCGGAGATTGGCATAGACGCCTAAGAGAGCGCGTAGGTTCAAGAGCCCCTGTTCCGGCCGCAAAGCCGGGTCCGCGGGGGGCGGCCCCGGAAGCCCGACGGCGCCCAGCAGCACCGCTTCGGCATCCATGCACAGGTCGCGCGTTGAGTCAGGGAGGGGAGTGCCGAACTGCTCCAGCGCGGCGCCGCCGAATGGCGCTTCCTGAGTCCTTATGTCAAGAGAATGACGAGTAGCCGCGGCCCGCAGCGCACACAGGCCCGCGCGCATCACTTCCGGCCCGATTCCGTCGCCGGGCAAAACTGCAATGAGCGACGTCAATGGCCAAGCTCCCAGGCGCGAATCCTGTCTTCCTGCTGAAGCAGATAACCCAGCTGATCCACGCCGTTCATCAGGCAGTAGCGGGCGAATCGCTCCATTTCGAAGGGCGCCGCCGGTCCGTCCGGCAATACCACCTGTGATAGCTCCAGGTCGATCACGATTTGCACCCCGGGATTGGCTATTAGCCAGGCATGCGGCTCGGGGTCGATGACCACCGGAACGAAACCGTTCTTCAGCGAGTTGTTGCGAAATATATCGGCAATGCTGGTGCTGATTACAGCGCGCAGACCGCTGTCCAGCAGGGCCCAGGGCGCGTGCTCGCGCGATGAACCGCAGCCGAAGTTGTCGCCCGCCACCAGGATCGTGCGTCCCTGGTTTTCGGCCTGGTTGAGCACGAAGTCGGGGTTCGGCTGCCCGTCCTTGCGATAGCGCCAGTCATGAAAGGCCGCGTCTCCCAGCCCCTCGCGCCCAATGGTGGTGAGAAAGCGCGCCGGGATGATCTGGTCGGTATCGACGTTGTCCATATTGAGCACCACGGTGCGCGATGCGATGCGCGTGATTCTTTCCATCACCAGGTTCGCTTCAGGAATCCATCAGGTCGCGCGGATCCGCCACCTGGCCGCGTATGGCGCTGGCGGCCGCGGTCAGCGGACTGGCCAAGATCGTGCGCGCGCCGGGCCCCTGGCGCCCCTCGAAATTCCGGTTGCTGGTGCTTACGCAAAGGCTGCCCGAGGAGACCGTGTCGCCGTTCATTCCGATGCACATTGAGCAGCCTGATTCGCGCCACTCGGCGCCGGCGGCCAAAAAAACCTCGTGCAAACCTTCGGCTTCGGCTTCGCGCTTGATCGATTGGGAACCGGGTACCACCAGCATGCGCACGCTGTCCGCGACCCGCCGCCCGCGCATCAATCCCGCGGCTGCGCGCAGATCGCCGATACGGGAATTGGTGCAGCTGCCCAGGAACACGATATCCACGTCTTTCCCCAGCAACGGCTTTCCGGGCTCTACGCCCATGTAGGCAAGGGCCTTGTCCAGTGCCGGATCGCCGCTGCCGGGCACCGGTTCGTCAATTTGCGCCGACATGCCGGGATTGGTGCCGTAGGTCACCATCGGGCGCAGCCCGCTGGTGACCAGATCAATTTCGCGGTCGAAGACGGCGCCCTCCGGGTCCTCCAGCGCGCTCCAGCGCTCCAGCGCCGCATCCCAGTCCGCTCCCCCCGGAGCCATTGGACGCCCGCTGAGCCATTCGTAGGTGGTGTCGTCCGGGGCAATCATGCCGGCGCGGGCGCCGGCTTCGATGCTCATATTGCACACCGTCATGCGCTGCTCCATGGTCAGAGCCCGAATGGTTTCGCCGCGGTATTGCAGGACCCGGCCGGTCCCGCCGCCCACGCCCAGCTTGCGAATGATCGCCAGAACCAGGTCCTTGGCGGTAACGCCCGTTCCCAAGCGCCCGGACACGTTGACCGCCAGGGCGCCCGGACGCCTTTGCAGCAAACATTGCGTCGCCAGCACGTGGCCTACTTCAGTGGTTCCGATGCCGAAGGCCAGCGCGCCGAAAGCGCCGTGGGTGCTGGTATGACTGTCCCCGCAGACAACCGTGTGGCCGGGCCAGGTGGCGCCCAGCTCCGGGCCCACCACGTGCACGATTCCGCGCTCGGGGCTGCCCAGGCCGCGCAGCTCGACCCCGAACTCGCGGCAATTCTCGATCATCGCCCGCACCTGCGCCGCGGCCGCCGGCAGCGCTACTCGTTGCAGTTGCTCCAGCGTGTCGGCAGGCGCCGTGGGGGTGGAGTGATCCAGTGTCGCCAGCGTTCTGTCCGGACGCCGAACCGGCAGGCCGCGTTCGCGCAATACGTCATAGGCCTGAGGGGTTGTGACCTCGTGGATGAGATGCAGATCGATATACAGGACCGCCGGGGCATCCCGCGTCTCGGGTACGACCTCGTGGGCGTCCCAGATTTTGCCGAGTAGCGTCTGTCCCGCCATCTCGAATCAGGCCTCGCTCTCGATGCCCTCGACCGGCTCCAGCCAGCCCCGGGGATCGGGCGTGCGTCCGTCAAACAGCCCGAAGAAAGCGTCCTGCAGGGCACGGGTCAGTTCTCCGGGCTTGCCGTCGCCGATGGTCAGGCGATCCAGGCTGCGGACGGGCGTGATTTCCGCAGCAGTGCCGGCGAGAAACAGCTCGTCTGCGATGTAGAGAACTTCTCGTGGCAAGGCCTCCTGGATGACCGGGATTCCCAACCGTTGGGCCAGCTTGATCACCGTGTCGCGCGTGATGCCCGGCAATATGGACGCGGAGTAGGGCGGGGTGTACAGCTTGCCGGCCACCGCCACGAAGATGTTCTCGCCGGCGCCTTCGCTGACCAGCCCGTCATGGGTCATGGCCAGCCCTTCGACGTAGCCGTTCTGCTGCGCCTCCAGGGTAACCAGGACACTCGACAGGTAATTGCCGCCGGCCTTGGCCAGAGCGGGGATCGTGTTGGGTGCGACCCGCTGCCAGGAAGTGCAGCATACATCGACGCCCTCGTCCGTTCCGCCTAAGTACGAGCCCCATTGCCACGCCGCCACAGCCACATGCACCGGCACGTCTTCGGATGGCAGGATTCTCAAATCGCCGGCGCCGCGGAAAGCGATTGGCCGTATATAGGCGCCGTCAAACAGCCGATTGCTCGCGATGACCTGTTGGCAGGCTGAGTTGACCTCGTCCGGGGTAAACGGAATGTTCAGCCGGTAAATCTTTGCCGAGTTATACATGCGCCTGGTGTGGGCGCGCAGGCGAAAGATCACCGGGCCCAAGTGGCTGGAGTAGCAGCGTACGCCCTCAAACACGGAGGTGCCGTAGTGCAGGGCGTGGGTCATGACGTGCGTCTGGGCCTCCATGTACGGCTTCAGTTGGCCGTCATGCCAGATCCATTCGGGGTGTTGGTTCATGACGTTGGGGTCTCGTGTGCTTGAATGGAAAGCCGCCGGTGCGGTTGGGGCTGGATTTTAAGGCCCAAGGCGCTGGCGTGCACCCGGTTTGGGGCTCTTGCCCGATGCCACCCGCTCCTGCGCCCGCAGGGCCCGGTTCAGCACTTCGAGCAAGGCCTCCGCACCGGCTTCCACGATGTCGGTGCTGACCGCTCGGCCGCGATAGGCAATTTCGCCCCAGCGAGCGGTTACGCTGGCCTCGCCCTGGGCGTCCTCGCCGGTGGTCACGCTGCGAACCTCGAAGTGAATCAGCTCCACGCTCATTTCGGTGGCCCGTTCCAGCGCCTTGAAGGTCGCGTCGATGGGGCCGTCGCCGACCGCTGCTTCATCGCGCTGCTCGCCGCTGTCGTGCTCCAGGCGCACCGCGGCCACGGCCAGGGTGCTGCCGCCGGTGTTGATACGCAGCTCGCGCAGGCGCCACGGCCCGGCTGCGGCGCCGTCCTTGTGCACGATCAGGGCTTCAATATCCGCATCGAACAACTCTTTCTTGCGGTCGGCCAGCTTCTTGAACTCAATAAAGGCCCGGTTGAGCTGATCTTCGCTCAACTCGAATCCGAGCTGCTGGGTCCGGTCGCGGAAGGCGTGGCGCCCGGAGTGCTTGCCCAACACCAGGTTGGTTCGGTGCATGCCCACCGATTCCGGCCGCATGATCTCGTAGGTCTCGGAGTGCTTGAGCATGCCGTGCTGGTGAATACCGGCCTCGTGGGCGAAGGCGTTCTTGCCCACAATGGCCTTGTTGCGCGGCGTGTGCATGCCGGTGACGCTGGAAACCAGGCGGCTTGCCGGGTACAGCCCGGTGGTCTCGATGCCTGTGTCCAGGCCAAAATAATCGGCGCGCACCTTGAGCGCCATTACCACTTCCTCCAGCGAGCAGTTGCCGGCCCGCTCGCCGATCCCATTGACGGTGCATTCGATCTGGCGGGCGCCGCCGGCCACGGCGGCCAGGCTGTTGGCAACCGAAAGGCCCAGATCGTCATGGCAGTGGGCGCTCAAGATCACGTTTTCAATGCCGGGCACGGTGGCGCGCAGATGCTCGAACAGGCCCTGGAATTGTTCCGGCATCGCGTAGCCCACGGTGTCGGGGATGTTGACCGTGGTGGCGCCTGCTTCGACCACGGCGGTCACGATTTCGGTCAGGAACTCGGGTTCGGTGCGGGAAGCGTCCTCCGGCGAGAATTCCACGTCGTCGCAGGCTTCCCGGGCCATTCGTACCGCCTCCACGGCCCGCCGCACGATTTCCTCGCGGGCCATTTCCAGCTTGAACTTGCGGTGAATCTCGCTGGTGGCGACGAACACGTGAATGCGCTTGCTGGCGGCCGGTTCCAATGCGCGCGCGGACCGCTCGATATCGCCCTCGTGGCAACGCGCCAGGGAGCAGATCGTGACTCCCTTGATGGCCCCGGCAACTTCGCGCACGGACTCGAAGTCGCCGGGCGAGGCCGCCGCAAAGCCCGCCTCGATGATATCCACGCGCATGTCGCGGAGCGCGCGCGCAACCTTAAGCTTCTCACGCAGCGTCATGCTGCAGCCGGGCGCCTGTTCGCCGTCACGCAAGGTGGTGTCGAAGATGCGTACGCGATCCTGGTTGACTTGCTGGTTCATCTTGAGGCTCTCATAAGTAAGTTGGGCCATAGTAAAAAACCCCGCGTCCGGTGTTCGGCTGGCGGGGTTTCAAAAGAGGCTTTATTGTGTTGATCAGGCCTATCTCTTACCCCGCATTCGGTGCCCCGCAAGCAGAGCGAGCGCAGCAAGCCGCAGGCCAATAGCGGCAGCGTGGGGGCTCAGGGTTGACCGGCTGATCTTCATGAGCGCCGATTATGCGCCATGCGGCCCTCATGTCAAGGCTGCTGCCCGAAATGGCGCCACTTTGGGAACGAGGGCGTCCCCGCCCTCGACGAGGGCAAGATGCCCTCGTTCCCAGCGAGTTCCCTGCGCGTCAACGCAGCGGCGCCTGCTGCGAAAACTCCCAGGAAGCTGGCATTTCTTTCGGATGTAAGGCTATTGCTCAAATGAGTGGTGGCCTGTGCGTTAATCCAGGGACGTTTTGACCCGTTCTTTTTCCCGGTCTTTGTCACGCTCTTGAAACCTGCCGGGGCGCCAAGCTGTGCTAATATCCTCGTCCTTGCTTCAGGCCGGTCTCTTGGGTCCGCCTGATGGTTATGTACCTGTATTTTGGACAGGGGGAGCGTTTGATGAAGCCATTCTTTAAGGGGCTGTTTTGCGCCGGGGGCTTGCTTGCAGCAGCCGCGCTGGCCGGAGCGACCACGCTGGAAGAGATCGAGGCCGTCCACGCCGATCGCGCGGAGGCCGGCCGGCAATCGCAGGGTCGGATCGACGACATCGTCTCTGAAACGGACTCGATGGAGGCCCAGTACAAGCGGGTGCTGAAGGAACTGGAGGGTCTCAAGGTATTCAATACCCTGATGCAGCGACAGATTGATCAGCAGGAAAAGGACGTCGCCACGATCAACGGATCCATCGACGAGGTAGAGGCCACAGGCCGCCAGATGATGCCGCTGATGATGCGCATGATCGAAGCGCTGGACATGTTCGTGGAAGCCGACGCTCCGTTCCTGCTCGATGAGCGCCGCAACCGGGTCGGGGGACTGTATGACCTGATGGGGCGCGAGGACGTAAGCGTCGCTGAGAGATTCCGCAAAGTGCTTGAGGCCTACCAGATCGAGAACGACTACGGGCGCACCATTGAAGCTTACAAGGAGTCGGTGGAATATGAGGGCGCGACGCTGGAAGTGGACGTCTTGCGCGTAGGCCGCGTGGCGCTTATGTATCAGACCGGAGACCAGAGCACCACTCGCATGTGGGACCGTGACGCAAAGGCCTGGGTCGATCTGGAAGGCAGTTACCGTAACCAGGTGAGCATGGGACTTAAGGTGGCGCGCAAACAAGTTGCCCCCGATCTGTTGCTGTTGCCCATCGCGGCTCCGGAGGCTGAATAAATGTATGCAAAAAGAATAGTTGCCTGCACCTTGCTGGGCATGGCGCTCACAGTGCCGGTGCAATCGCAGGACGCAATCTCGCTGGATGAATTGCTGGATCTCGTCAAACAGGGCTCAGTACGCGAAAACCAGGAAATGCGGGCCCGCGAGGAGCAATTCAGTCAGGCCCGTGGCGAGCAGCAGCGGCTTCTCGATCAGGCGCTCGCAGAACAGGCGGCCGAAGAGCGGCGCAGTCAGCGCATGGAAAATACCTATGGCGAAAACCAGCGCCGGATCGCGGCCCTCACGGAGACCCTCGAAGAGCGCCTGGGTGCGCTGACGGAACTGTTTGGTGTCACGCAGCAAGTGGCAGGTGACGCTCGCTCCAAGTTTGAGTCCTCGGTCACCAACGTTCAGTACCCGGACCGGGCGGAATTCCTGACCGCGTTGGTCGAGAAACTGGGAACCGGTTACGAGTTGCCGTCTGTCGAAGAAATGGAGCGGCTTTGGTGGGAGCTGCAACGCGAAATGACAGAGTCCGCGAAAGTCGTCAAGTTCAATACCGACGTGATCTCCCTTGGCGGTGAACGCGCGTCCACGGAAGTGGTTCGGGTCGGGTTATTCAATATCGTCACCGACGGAAAGTACCTGACCTACAGGTCGGAGACCGGCAACGTGACGGAACTGGGTCGCCAGCCGGAACAGGCCCGCTATACCAACAGCACCGAGGACCTTCTCGGCGCCGAGCAGGGTGAGGTGATTCGGTTCGGACTGGATCCAACCCTGGGCGGCGTGCTGAACTCGCTGGTTGGCCGGCCCAACCTGATTGAGCGCATACAGCAGGGCGCCCTGGTGGGCTACCTCATCATCGCGCTCGGCATCATCGGCCTCTTGATTTCGCTGGAACGCCTGGTAACGCTGACGCTGGCCAGCCGCAAGGTAACGGCGCAACTGCGCAGCCAGACACCCTCCAATGACAACGCACTTGGGCGGGTTCTGGCCGTATACCACGATAATAAGGATGTGGATACGGAAACCCTGGAGCTAAAGCTTGGTGAAGCGATCTTCAAGGAGACGCCCAAGCTGAACCGGGCCTTGCTGTTCATTCAGATCATCTCGGTGGTAGCGCCATTGATGGGACTGCTGGGGACGGTTACCGGCATGATCAAGACCTTCCAGGCCATCACGCTCTACGGCACGGGTGATCCGAAACTCATGGCCGGCGGTATTTCGCAGGCTCTGGTCACCACGGTGCTGGGTCTGAGCGTCGCGATCCCCATGGTGCTGCTGCATACAGTAGTGAGTGGTCGCAGCCGCAGAATCGTGCAGATTCTGCAGGAACAGAGCACCGGCATCGTCGCCGAGCATTCCGAGGCCCAACACAAGGCGCCGGCGGCCTGACGCTAAGGAATCGGAGGACTTGCCTGGAACGATACGCTGACCATGTTTAATTGGTTCTACGATGCCTTTGAGGCGATCCGCGATTTCGTGGAGCTTGGCGGGGACGTGCTGTTCCTGATTGCCTTGACCATCTTCCTGATGTGGATGCTCGTGTTTGAACGTCTTGTGTATTACCGGGTGGAGCTCAAGAACCGGAGAAACGCCATCTACGGCACCTGGGAAGGACGTGACGAACGACAATCCTGGGAGGCCCATCAAATCCGGGACCGGATGATTTCGGATTACACCATGGCCGTGCGGCGCTCGCTGCCGCTGGTGCAGACGCTGGTGGCGTTGTGCCCGCTTCTGGGCCTGTTGGGCACGGTGACCGGAATGATTGAAGTATTCGACGTAATGGCAATCGCTGGCAGCGGCAACCCGCGCTCCATGGCATCCGGCGTCTCCAAGGCCACCATCCCCACCATGGCGGGCATGGTGGGCGCCCTTTCCGGTGTGTTCTGGACTACTTACCTCAACCGGCGCGCCGCGCGCGAGGTGGAAGACCTTGAAGAACACATGACCATGGATCACTGACACCGTACACGGATGAGACAGACTTTCGGGAGACAGCACTAATGCGCAGATCCATCATTCAAGCCGCAGGCGAGGAAACCACCAGCGAGATCAACCTCACGCCCATGCTCGACGTGGTGTTCATCATGCTGATCTTCTTTATCGTCACCGCCTCGTTCATCAAGGAGTCCGGCATCGACGTGAACCGGCCGGACGCACCGACTGCCGTGCGGCAGGAAAAGGCCAATATCCTGGTGGCCATCAGCTCGGCCAATGAAATCTGGATCGACCGGCGCCGGGTGGATCCGCGCGCGGTGCGCGCCAACATTGAGCGGCTGCACGCGGAGAACCCCGAAGGTTCGGTTATTATTCAGGCAGACAAGCGGGCGTTTACGGAAACTCTGGTCGGGGTCATGGATTCCGCCCGTCAGGCCGGTGTCTTCAATGTGTCGATTGCGGCCAGCGATGAGTGACCGGCGGCCCGCGGAAGGGACGGCGCCGGCGACGAGCGCCGACATCCGCGGACCAGCGTAAACTTCGCTTGTTACCATGAGCGGAGGAGGCGACGATATGACACGGCAACAGACAAAAACACACCCATGGGGACGCTACGGGCTGGCTTTGGCGGTGGGAGGATTCGCCGCACTGTCGCTGCTCTGGCTGATGCAATTTCTGATCGCAACCGGCGAGGCGGCGGTCACCGAGCAACGATCCGTCGGCTTCGTCGAATTCGTGCGCGTAATTCCAAAGGAGATAGTCAATCCGGAGGATAAGCGGCCAAAGAAGCCCGAGGAAGCGCAGGAACCTCCGCCGGTCGGCCCAATAAACCAGAACGAAACGTTTGAAGGGCCCGGCGTGAATTTTCGGCCTGACCCTCCTGCCAGGCCTTTTGACAAGGGCGGACCGACGGGAACAAGCGTCCTGGAAGGCGATCTGATACCGCTCGTCCGGGGTGGGCCTGTTTACCCGTACACGGCCTTGAGGAAGGGGCTGGAAGGATATTGCGACCTGGAATTTACCGTAACCCCGCTCGGGGCGCCGTCCGACGTGCGGGTGATTTATTGCACCAATTCGGTATTCGAGCGGTCGTCAATTCGGGCCGTGATGAAGTTCCGTTACAAGCCTCAGGTGGTGAACGGTGTGCCGGTTGCGGTGTCCGGGCAGCGTCAGAGGTTGACCTTCAACATCGCAGAATAGCGGAGGAGGAACGAAATGGCAGAACAAAAACATGTGAAGCGGAGAGTCGGGCGCTATTTTCTTGCGCTGGCCGTAGGTAGTTTCGCCGCAATCTCGCTGCTTTGGGTGATGCAATTCCTGATTGCCACTGGTCAGGCGGCGATTACCGAGGCGCTTGATGCGCGTTTCGTGGATTTTGTGCGGGTCAAGAAGGAAGAAACAGTCCAGCGCGAGGACAAGAAGCCGGAGCGGCCCCCGGAGCCGGATGAGGCCCCTCCCGACATTCCGCAGCAGGATATGGACGCCTCGGATTTTGATTCCGCCGTGGCCATTGCGCCGGTGAGTCCGGGGCTGGACGTGGGTTTGGACAGTCAGCTGGGGGATTTCAGCCTGGCGGAAGGCGACTACCTGCCGATCGTAAAGGTGGCCCCCATGTATCCACGCCGGGCCCAGTCACGAGGGCTGGAGGGCTTTTGCGACCTTGAATTTACTGTGACATCACTGGGCACCACGGCCGACGTGCGGGTGATCGAGTGCACCAGTTCGCTGTTCGAGCGGGCCTCGGTGCAGGCTTTGCTGAAATTCAAGTACAAGCCGAGAGTTGTGAACGGTACCGCCATTGCGGTGCCCAACCTGCAACACAGGATCACTTTCCAGATCGAAGATTGATGCCGTGAAGTCAAGTTTCAACAGCATTCTTGCCGCGGTATTTTGCCTGGTCTTGTTGGCGCCGGCCCAATCCGGGTGGGCGCAGGAGGGAGAGCAAGAGGAGCAGAAGACCCGCCGCTCGGAAGCCTTGAGTGAGAAAGTGCACCGCCGGCTGTCGAAGGCCCAGGAAGCACTGGAGGTCAAGGATTACGCTACCGCGGAGATGTTGCTGCGGGAAATAACCGAGCTCCGCAACCTTTCACCTTACGAGCGCGCCCAGACCAATAACTTCTACGGGTTTGTATACCTCGATAAGGAAGACTTTCCCGGGGCTATCGGGGCCTTTCAGCGGGTGATTCAATCCGGCGGGCCGGACGTGATTAGCGCTGGTTTGTATTACGGCACCATCAGGACGCTGGCGCAGCTCTATATGCAAGTTGAGAACTACACCGAAGCGGTGAAGTTTTCCCGCCAGTGGATAGACTCACAGGAGAACCCGCAGCCCAAGGACTACATGCTGCTGGCCATGGCTCATTTTCTGTTGGAGCAGTGGCGGGAAGCGCTGGACGTTGCAAACATTGCGATCGAAACGGCGCAGGCGGCCGGCCTGGAAGTCGAGGAGAACTGGTGGCGCTATGTGCTTGCTGCTCACTGGGAATTGGAGGAGTTCCCGGAGGCCCTGGAAATCTCCAAGATATTGCTTAGCCAGTGGCCCAAGAAGAATTATTGGATGCAGCTCCAGGGACTCTACTCAATTGTGGAAGACGAACCCAGGCAGTTAGCGGCGCTCTGGAGTTGCTACGACCAGGGGCTATTGGACAAGAACAATGAGATGGCCAATTTGGCCTCGCTCTTAATGCTTCTGGAAAATCCCTATCGGGCCGCAGTGGTGATGGAGGAAGGTCTGGAAAACGACGTAATCGAAGCGACTGCGACCAACTATCGAATTCTGGCGCAGGCCTGGCAGCTTGCCCGGGAGGACCGCAAAGCGCTGGGGCCGCTGCGCAAGGCAGCCGAAAGTGAAGAGAATGTGGATGATAAGGGAGATCTCTATGTTCGTCTGGCGGAGACCTATAACGCATTGAGCGAGTACGACGAATGCGTTACAGCAGCGCGTCAGGCCTTGCGCGAAGGGGAACTGAAGAGCGAGGGCAGAACCTATTTGTTGCTTGGCCAGTGCCTGTTCGAGCTGGATGAGTTCGACGAGGCGAGCGACGCATTCTCCAGGGCCGCGCGCGACAGTGATACCCGGAGGTCCGCTACAGGTTGGCAGAACTACCTTAAGAAAGACGTTGCGCGGCGACGCGACCTTGAGGAACGACTGGCTGAATACGGCGACTAGCCGCATTTTCTCGGGCAAAGCAGGGTAGCGTCATGCCTACGGTGCATTTCGTGGATTGCCACGGAAATCCTCGTGACATAGAGGTTCCCGAGGGCTGCACGCTAATGGAGATCGCGCTGGAGAACGACGTGGCCGGCATCGTGGCCGAGTGTGGCGGATGCTGCGCCTGCGCAACCTGCCACAGCTATGTCGACGAAGAGTGGGTGGATCGGCTGCCGCCTATCGACGACATGGAAGACGCGATGCTGGACTGTGCGCTGGAGCGCAAACCCAACAGCCGGCTTACCTGCCAGATTCAGATGACGGCGGAACTTGCCGGCCTGAAGCTGCAAGCCGTCGATAACGAAGCCTGAGCCCCCTGGGAACGAGGTCGTCCCGACCTCGACGAGGGCGAGACGCCCTCGTTCCCAGTGATGAGGGCGAGACGCCCTCGTTCCCAGTGTCGAGGGCGAGACGCCCTCGTTCCCAGTGTCGAGGGCGAGACGCCCTCGTTCCCAGTGTCGAGGGCGAGACGCCCTCGTTCCCAGGGGAGACGCCCTCGCTCCTCTAGAGTTTGCCTTTCTCGAACTGGCTGTGTACTTCCGCTACCGGCGGCATGCTGGCCACCGGCGTCGTTTCTTCGTGCTCGTTTTGCACTACACGCATGACCCGCTCAATGTAGCGCTTGCGCGTGTCTTCTCTTTCCGCCTCCGCTTCGGCGTCCGGCCGAAAGTTCTCCAAATCTTCGCGGTTGAACAGGCCGCCTTTCTCAATCAGGCGCTCGACGCTGTCGAGGCGGTCGCGCAGCACCGACACTTCGCCGATCACGCTCATCAGGATTCCCAGCAGCCGATCTACAGCGGGATCGGAGAAGTATCGCGGGCGCTTCCCCTTGGCGGTGCGGCGCAGGCGGGGCGCGTCCTCGCCTGCACTCATGCCCGAGTTCCGGCCAGTACTTTGAAGCTCATCTCCTCCTTGGAATAATTGCGCTGCGAGATGTCCAGCTCAGGCTTCATCAGTTGCAATCCGACTTCATCAGCCGGCCAGCCGGCCTTGCGCGCCTCGGCGACGAGATCGATGTCGGTCATGCAGCGGGCGAAGGATTCGTTGTTGTTGTAGCTCTCCCAGTCGTGCATGAACTGATCGAAGATGGTGTCGCCGCGGGGGATATCGAAGTGCAACATGCGCCCGCCGCTGCTCAGCAGCCGTCGCGTCTCGGCAAAGATGCGCGGCAGGGCTTTCTTGGAGGTCTCGTGCAGCATGATGTGCGAGACGATCAGATCGAAACTGCCGTCCTCATAGTCCGTGCGCTCGGCGTTCTGCTGGTTGAAATGCACCGCCACGCCCAGCGATTCGGCGCGTGCGTGGCCGTAACGCAACATGGGCGCGCCGACATCGATGGCGTGCAATTCGGCATCCGGGAACGCCCGGCCCCAAGGCAGCGTGCTGTTGCCCGCGCCGCAACCCATGTCCAGGATCTTGCGCGGCTTGAAGTCCGGCCAGATGCTGCGCATGCCTTCGCACAGCATGCGGCCGAGGAAGTCCGCCTCCGGTCCCCAGCCCCCGGCCATATACATCTGCAAGCCGGTCTCGTAGAGGGCGCCTGCCGTGATGTCATCGGAGACCTGGTCGGTGTGATAACCGCCGGGCTGAATGTGGATGTCGTGGACCGAGTGATAGCGTGGAATCTCCAGGTCCGGATTCAGCGTCAAGCTGCCGCCGGCGTCTCGGTTGGTGGAGCGGAAGCGTTCGATCATGCCATCGAGCTGCCGTTCGACCGTGTCCACCGTGGCGTCCCACATCATTTCCTGGCTGCGGCGGGTCATCGCGCTCCACATCTGGTAGTACGGCTCGCTGGTCATTTTCTTGCGAATCTCGTCGCGATGCTGCGGCGGCCGCCCGGTCTCCTTCTCAATGGCCGGCTTGATCTTTTCCTCGTAGAGGGAGAAGTTGCCCGGCATGATCCTCCCCGAGAGATGAGCACGGAAAGCTCGCACGAAGTCCATGCGGGAAGCTTCGTCGTGGTTGGCGTCGGGCGTCAGGGCGTGAACGTTTCGAAACATTCGAATTGCCTCCCAAATGTTGGCTTTGTTGGGCTAAGGGCGGAGGATAGCATGAGCCCACGGGCATGATGACTTCCGGCCGCCGGCCGGGCTCGCCGAGGGCTGGAAGCCCTCGCTTGCATGGAACAAGCCTGGTAACGAGGGCATCCTGCCCTCGTCGAGGGCGAGACGCCCTCGTTCCCGGCGTGTTCCCTGCGCGCCAGCGCAGTGGCGCCCGCTGCGAAAACTCCCAGGGCGGTGGCTCTCCAGGAGACGGACTCGGTCAAGGGGCGATCAGCTCGACCCACTCGCCCACGGGGCCTCGCCAAATACCGGCTTCGCGACCGTAATAGGGGGCGCCCTCCAGTCCGGCCAGCGTGTCCGGGCCAAGCGAATCGGAAATAAAGCTCACCATGCTGATGGCCGGCGGCAGCCAGCCGTCCCGCACGGGACGTGGCGTGGCGTTTTCCGGCATGTCGTCGAGTTCGATCAGATTGCTGCCGGACAAGGGCAAGGTACTGAGCATGAACCGGTGATCGGAGGGCAAGCCGTAGACCTGTCCCATAACGGTAATCTTTACCGGGCGCGGCTCGCTGTAGCTGAGCCCGAACCGTTTGCCCCAGCCTTCGCCAAGCAATTCCACGGAGGGTCCGCCCAGGATCACGATAAAGGTCCGATCGACGAAATCCACTGCCTCGGGCACGTCGAACTCGGTCGTTCGCTT
Source organism: Candidatus Foliamicus sp. (assembly GCA_965261845.1). Classification (GTDB taxonomy): domain Bacteria; phylum Pseudomonadota; class Gammaproteobacteria; order Steroidobacterales; family Foliamicaceae; genus Foliamicus. Next base: position 857,358 of record OZ253475.1, read on the forward strand.
GAACATGGTGAGGTACAGGAATTCCGCCGCGGGCCCCTGGACCTGCATGGCGCGGATGGCGTCGGTGAAGGACAGGTCGGCGGGCGGGCCCAGAATGTGAAAGGGTGTGCCCATCAGCTGTTTTTCCAGAGCGTCGGTGTCCTGGACGATCAACTCGGCGGCATTCCATCCCCAGCAACGGAAAGCGCCGTAGCCCTCCGTGGCCGGCTGCTCCACGAACCGGAAGTGAAAACCTGTGGACGTTTCCGGCGCCATCATCAGGAACTGCGCGCCTTCAACCGCTTCGGCTCCCCAGAATCCGGCCTGTGCGCCGGGAATTCGCCCACCGGCCGTCGCCCGGTAGCCGAGCAGCTCGTAGGCTTCTTCAATCGCACCCAGATCGGGCGCGGCAATAGTCACGCAACAGATCGGGCCGATCATAGCGATGCCAGGTAGTCGCGTGCCTGGTCCATGCCGATGACCTCGCCGAATTTCTTGCCGATGTCGAAAAGGTTGGCTTCGTGGGGGCGCTCGTCGCGATCACCGGTGGCTTCGCGCACCACGATCGGGATGTATCCGTATTGCAGCGCGTCCACCGTGGATGCGCGCACACAGCCGCTGGTGGTAAGGCCGCAAATGAGCAGGGTGTCTATTCCCAGGGACGCCAGCGTGGCCGCCAGGTGAGTGCCGAAAAAGGCGCTGGGGTACTTCTTGGTGATGACAACCTCGCCCTCGGCCGGCTCCAGGCCCTCGCCGAAGGCGCAATACGGTGAGCCCTTGACCAGGTTGCTCAAGGCCGGGACCTTGCGGTAGAAGACGCCCCCTTCAACACCCGCCGAGTCATATTCCACGCAGGTATGGAAAATCGGGATGCCGGCTTTGCGGCATTCGCCCAACAACTTCACCGCCTGGGCTAATTCCTTCTCCACGCCCGCGTACAGCGAACACTCGGGATCAAGGTAGGCGCGTACAAAGTCGATGATCAGCAGTGCGGGGCGCGCTCCCGGCTCAAGTGAGCCGCCGAACCCGGCCTTGCTGTAATCCTGGTCCAGTTCTGCCATAGCGCTAGATGATCCCCCGTTCCTTAAGGCCCGCAATCTTCTCGTCACTCATTTCAAGCACTTCGCGATAGATTTCATCGTTGTGCTGGCCGATCTCCGGCCCGGCCGCCCGGACCCGGCCCGGCGTAAGTGACAACTTGGGTGCCACATTCTGCATTTTCAACTCGCCGAACTTCGGGTGCATCACCGACACGATTGCCTCGCGTGCCTTGAAATGCGCGTCTTCGAGCATCTCCGGCGCCCGGTAGATCTTTCCGGACGGGACTCCGTGCTCTTCCATCAGCGCTTCAAGTTCAGAGGCGGTCTTGGTCACCGACCATTCGGCGATCAACTCGTCGAGTTCGATCTGGGTCTCGCCGCGCGCTGCATGGCTGCTATAGCGCGGGTCTTCGGCCAGTTCCGGACGCCCCATGGCGGCGCTCAGGCGCTTAAAGACGCTGTCCTGATTGGCCGCGATCAGAAGATAGGTGCCGTCCTTGGTGGGGTATACGTTCGACGGCGCCACGCGGGGCAGTATGGAGCCGGTGCGCTCGCGGATGTAACCGGCCTTCTGGTACTCGGTGACCAGCGATTCCATCATGTTGAGGACCGCCTCGTAAATGGCCGAATCCACGATCTGCCCTTCACCGGTTCGCTCGCGGTGATGCAGGGCCGAAAGTGCGCCGACGCAGGCAAAGGTGGCCGCAAGCGTATCGCCGATGCTGATTCCCACGCGGCTCGGCGGACTGGAGGGATCGCCTGCAACGTAACGCAGGCCTCCCATCGCCTCGCCGATGGCGCCGTAGCCGGCTCGTTGGGAGTAGGGGCCTGTCTGTCCATAGCCGGAGACGCGGATCAGGATCAAAGCAGGATTGATGTCATGCAATTCTTCCCAGGACAGATTCCAGCGCTCGAGCGTGCCGGGGCGAAAATTCTCGAGCAGGAAATCCGCCTTGGCGATTAGTTCCTTGAGGATGTCCTGACCCTCTTTTTCCCGCAAATTCAGGGTGATCGCTTTCTTGTTCCGGGCAATAACCGGCCACCAGAGCGACATGCCGTGAGCTTTCTCCTGGCCCCAGTCACGCATCGGGTCGGGGCGATCGGGCGCTTCCACCTTGATCACTTCGGCGCCGAAATCCGCCATCAACTGTCCGCAAAACGGGCCTGCCAACAACGCGCCCAGTTCAATCAGCCTGAGATCGGCCAGCGGGCCGGTCCTTTCCGTCATGTCGTTTTGTTCCCCTATAGTCCGAGATTGCCCGGACCTGCTTGCCTCCGTAAGCAGGCCAGGATGAAGTTTGACCGCACATTGTATAGAATACGTCCGCTCTGTTTGAGGGGGCTGCAATTCAATGACTGCCAACACGCGCCGCGTTTCCATTGTGGAAGTGGGTCCACGGGACGGCCTGCAAGCCGAGAGGGTGCTGCCAACCGAGGTCAAGCTCGAGTTCATCCGCCGGGCCGTCGATGCCGGCATCCGCAAAGTCGAGGCCGTGAGTTTCGTGCATCCCAAGCGGGTGCCACAGATGGCGGATGCCGAAGATGTCGTGCGCGGTCTGCCGAAGGGCGACGATCTGACCTTTATCGGCCTGGTTTTGAACCAGCGGGGATTTGAGCGGGCGCGGGATTGCGGAATCGACGAAGTGGGCATGGCGGTGGTGGCCAGTGATACCTACAACCGCCGCAACCAGGGCGTTTCCAGCAGGGAATCGATAGACGTCTGGCTGAAGATCGCCAAACAGGCGCGCAGCGCCGGCATTCGCGCCAACTGCATGGTTTCCTCGGCCTTTGGCTGTCCCTTTGAGGGCGAGGTCCCGCCGGAGCGCGTGGTGGAGTACGCCGAACGCATCGCCGAAGGCGACCCGGTGGAGCTGGGGATCGCCGATTCCATCGGCGTGGCGGTTCCCTCGCAGATTACCGACGTTCTGGGCACGATCTCCGAGCGGCTTCCCGGTTTGCCCATCAGGGTTCATTTGCACAATACGCGCAACACCGGCCTGGCCAATGCGCAGGCCGCGCTGGACGCCGGCGTGGCGTCGATTGACGCCAGTATCGGGGGAATCGGCGGCTGCCCATTCGCCCCCCTGGCGACCGGCAACATCCCGACCGACGACCTCCTGTACCTGCTGTCGCGGTCGGGAGTCGAGACCGGTGTGTCGCTGAAGAAAATTATTGCAACCAGTGGTTGGCTGAAGGACCAGCTCGGCCACGGCGAATTGCCTGCCATGCTGCCGCGGGCGGGGATATTCCCCGACGTGGCCATGGGTGCGCAGGCCTGAACTGAAATACAACGGGAGAAATAGCATGAGCTATCGCTTAGGCGTGGATGTGGGCGGTACGTTTACCGACCTGCTCCTGGTCAACGAGCAGTCCGGGGAGACCTACACCGCGAAAGTGCCCAGCACGCCGGAGGATTCGTCAATCGGCGTTTCCAACGGCATCAGCCGGGTTTGCGGCGACGCAGGGGTCGATCCGGGCGAGATTACCCACGTAATGCACGGAACGACAGTGGCGACCAACACCATACTGACCGGCTCCGGTGCGCGAGTCGGATTGGTGACCACCAAGGGTTACCGGCAGGTATTGCAGATCGCCCGTTCCTTTGTTCCGGGTGGCCTGGGCGGATGGGTGATCTACAACAAGAGCCTGCCGATTGCGCCGCTGGCGCTGACGATTGAAGCGGACGAGCGCGTGGGCGCCGACGGCTCGGTGGTGCGGGAACTCGACGTCGAGGCGCTGGAAGTCCAACTGAACAAGCTGGCCCGCAGAGGCGTCGAAGCGCTGACCGTATCGCTGATCAACTCGTTTGCCAATACCGCTCATGAGCAGCAGGTGCGCGAAGTCGCCGAGCGCATGCTTCCCGGCGTGCCGGTGTCTCTGTCTTCGGAAGTAGTCCCTGAAATGCAGGAATACGAGCGCACCATCACCACCGTCGCCAATTCCTACGTGCGGCCCAAGGTAGCCACCTACGTGCGCAACCTGGAGCAGCAACTCAACGACACCATGGGCGGCGTGCAGCTGCACGTGCTGCGGTCCGATGGCGGCCTGGCCTCGGCCGCGGCAGCAGAGGCCTATCCGGTCAACCTGCTGATGAGCGGCCCGGCGGGCGGCGTGTCCGGCGCGATCTGGATTGCCGGACAGTCCGGCCACCAGAATCTGCTCACCTTCGACATGGGCGGCACGTCCACGGACGTGGCGCTGGTGCAGAACGGTCAGGCGCAACTGCGCCGCGAGACCACCGTGGGCGACGTGACCGTACGCGCTTCCTCGGTGGACGTGCGCACCGTGGGCGCAGGGGGCGGCTCCATCGCCCACGTGCCGGAACTGACCGGCGCGCTGCGCGTTGGCCCGCAAAGCGCGGGCGCCGATCCGGGTCCGGCGGCATACGGCAAGGGCGGCGAAGCGCCGACCGTAACCGACGCCAACGTGGTGCTCGGCTACCTGCCCGCGGAGGTGCGGCTGGGTGGCGACATGAAGCTGGAGCGCGCCAAGGCCGAAGCGGCCGTGCAGACGATTGCAGATGCCCTGGGTTTGTCGCTTATGGAAGCGGCCTCCGGCATCGTGAGCCTGGTCAACGAGAACATGTACGGCGCGTTGCGCCTGGTGTCGGTGGAGAAGGGCCACGACCCGCGCGAATTTGCGCTGATCGCGTTCGGCGGCGCCGGGCCTTTGCACGCCAACGCCCTGGGCAAGCTGATGAGCTCCTGGCCGGTGATCATTCCGCCGGGTCCGGGCGTATTGTGCGCCTACGGCGACGCCACCACGCGGGTGCGCAACGAGGCTTCCCGCACGTTCATCAAGCGCTTCGGCCGCACCAAGGCTGCAGAGGCGGTGGAGATCTTTGCCGACCTGGCCGAGCAGGCTTCAAAGGCCCTTGACCAGGAAGGCATCCCCGGCGCCGACCAGACACTGAGCTACCAGGCGGACATCCGCTACCACGGCCAGGGGCTGCTGTTGACCGTCGATTTCGAGTTGGACGAACTGCGCGCTCAGGGGCTGGACGTCATTGGCAAGCCGTTCGACCGGATGCACGAGCAGCTGTTCACCTTTGCGTTGCCGGAGGACAAGGAACTCGTCAACCTGCGCGCCGTGGCCGAGGGCAAGCCCACCATGGTGCGCGCTCTTAAGGTCGCCCAGGGCGATGCCAGCCCGGCGGAGGCCGAGTTGGTCTCGCATGAAGTCTACGTGGATGGCGGTATGCAGCAAGCAATGCTGTATGACCGCTCCAAGCTGAAGGCCGGGAACGTCGTGACCGGACCTGCCATCGTGCTGGAGATGGATTCGACCACCCTGATTCGCCCCGGTCATGTGGGGCAGGTGGACGACTACGGCAACATCCTCATTACGCCTTCGAATTCCTGAACGGGAGCTACCCAATGCCTACACAAATCATAGAAAGCCGCCCACGCCCCTACAACCGCGTGGAACTGGATCCCATTACGCTGGATATTATCGAAAATGCGATGCTCAACGCGCGCTGGGAGATGGACGCGGTGCTGTTCCGCACCGCCATGTCGCCCGGTATCCGCGAGCAGCACGACGAGTTTCCCATGATCGCCAACCTGGACGGCAAGATGGTCGTGGGCCAGTTCGGCAGTTTCATTCACGGCTTCAAGGAGGCGTACGACGGGACCATTGAGGAGGGCGACATGTTCCTCACCACGGACCCCTATGCCTGTAACGGGGCTGTGAGCCACGCCAACGATTGGCTGCTGCTGCGGCCGATATACAAGGACGGGCGTTTGATCGCCTACGCCTCGATGTTCGGCCACATGACCGACATCGGCGGCAAGGTGCCCGGCAGCCTGCCGACCGACGCCCGGGAGATCTTCGAGGAGGGCATTCGCGTGCCCCCGGTCAAGATCTACAAGAACGACGAACTTCAGGAAGACGTGCTGCGGCTGATTCTTCACAACTGCCGGCTGCCGCACTGGAATCGCAGCGACTTCAACGCCATCGTGGCCTCCATCCGCACCGCGGAGAAGCGGGTGCTGGAGATGGCGGAGCGTTTCGGCGATGACGTCTATTACTCCGCACTTGAAGAACTGCTGGATCGCAACAAGCGCGCCATGGGCACGCTCATCAACATGACGGTGCCCACCGAGAAGCAGTATTTCGAGGATTTCATCTGCGACGACGGGCTGGGCATGGGTCCGTACAAGATCAAGTGCGCGATGTGGCGCGAAGGCGAAAAGGTGATATTCGACTTCGAAGGCACGGATCCTCAATCCATCGGCTCGGTGAATTTCTACCTCAACGAGGAAATGTTCAAGATGTTTGCCGGCGTGTACATGATCATGGTCTTCGATCCACAGATCATGTTCAACGACGGCTTCTATGACCTGATGGAAGTGCATATCCCCGAGGGCACCTTGCTCAAGCCCAGATTTCCCGCGGCCTTGTCGTGCCGCACCCACGCGCTGGGCCGCATCTTCGATGTGCTCGGTGGACTGCTGGGGCAGGGCAACCCGGATTTCCTGTGCGCGGCCGGTTTCTCCGACAGCCCGCACTTCATGTATTCCGGCTACCGGCGCGACGACGGCGAGTGGTACCAGCTCTACCAGATCGGCTTCGGCGGGATTCCCGGCAAGCCCTTCGGCGACGGCCCCGACGGCCATTCTCTGTGGCCGAGCTTCACCAATGTGCCCAACGAGTTCCTCGAGAGCTACTTCCCGTTGCGCATCGACATATACGAGACGCTGCCCGACAGCGGCGGTCCCGGCCAGCACCGCGGCGGCAACGCATTGCGGGTGGGATATTGCTTCCTGGAGCCGGGTGAGATCTCGATCCACGACGACCGCTGGCTGACCTATCCCTGGGGCGTCAACGGTGGGCTGCCCGGACAGCGCAGCCAAAAGACCCTGCACCGTGCGGACGGCAGCGAGGAGTTGCTGCAATCGAAGTGCGACCGGATCAAGGTAGAGCCGGGTGACTTGCTGTACTTCGACACCTGGGGCGGAGGCGGCTGGGGCGACCCGTTCAAGCGTCCGTCCGAGCAGGTGGGCTTCGACGTGGCCGCCGGCCTGGTGACCGTAGACGGTGCGCGTCGCTATGGCGTCGTGTGCAACGAAGACGGAGAAGTGGACGAATCGGCTACCGAGCAACTGCGCGGCGAAATGGCGGCGGAGCGTGGCGACACCCTGCTGTTCGATTTTGGCGGCACCACCGAAGAGCTCAAGGCCCGTTGCGAGGACGAAACCGGTCTTCCCGCACCCAAGGCGCCCGAATTCCCCACCTGGTTCCGCCCCGCCGCCTAGAAAAAAAGCGCGTCTTGTCGCGGGGAAAGAGCGCTTCCAGCCCTCACCATGGGGGAGGGCGTCCCCGCCATCGACGAAAGCCGATGTCCTTGTATCAGGGGTGCTCTTGAGGGCAGACAACACACTGCCGTCTCATCACTGCGCTTGTAAAGTGCGGTTATGAAAAGAGAAATCATGGTTCATCCACATTTCGTAGAACTCCGTGATCGAGTTCGCAAGCGTATGCCGGAGGATGCCATCCAGTTCCCGAAATGGCTTTACGGGGCACTTGGCGATCCTCGATCAGAGGTCATGTTTATCTGCGAGAACCCGTCGAAAAGGGGAGTGGAGATTGCCGACAGGAAATACGGACACCTCGACATCGACGCTCAGTGGCAAAACCTTGTATTCAGGGACGTATTGGCTGAATGCGGCCTGAAGCTCGGCAGCCGCGACACACCGGGAGGCTGGCACTGCTACATCACGAACTTCATCAAGCAGGTCGACAAGGCAAGCGAGTGGAATAAGAAACTGCGGCAGGAAAAGAAAGACATCGCTGGGCATTGGCTCGACATCCTGAAATGGGAGATCCGCCAAGTGGACCCGCAGATCGTGTTCTGTGTCGGCAACAACGTATGGGGTTATGTGGAGTTCTTTCAGAGCGAGGGATTGCTCACTCTGCCGAATCCGCATCGCATATGGCACTACTCCGCACGGCGCGGCGACCTGGTCCGAAAAAAGATGAATGAATGCATCAGGAATGGTCTCGCCAAGTATAAATCCGGGTCTCACACGCCAAACCCTATCAGGAAAAGCAGGTTATGAGACGGGTATAGCGACAAGAGGATCACTTATGGACACGAAGCATTACAGCACCTTGATCGAGTGGAGCGACGAGGATGGTTGTTTCATCGGCAGCGCCTATCCCCTCGCAGGACAATGCTGCCACGGCCAAACGCGAGCGGAAGTCGCGGGCAAGCTGGAGACGATCATCGAGGATCTGCTGGACGATCCCGACTGGCTGAAGAACGTGCCGGAAATCTCGACCAGGGAGTACTCCGGCAGGATTACCTTGCGCGTCAGCCCGGAAGAACACAAACTGCTGGCTGCCAGGTCCGCCTCGCGAGGCCTGACCATTGACCGCTATCTCAAGGAAAAGGCGCTCGGGTAATCTCTTGGATGTTACAAGAATTTTTCCTCAGGGCCGGTAGCGGCGGAGAGACAGGCCGCGAAGGAAATCGTAGTGCCGGACATTGGCGGTAATCAGCGTAAGGCCGAGATCAATGGACGTGGCTGCTATCAGCGCATCTGCCAGCCGCATCCCGTGGGATAACGCATAACTCTCGATGTACGTAATCGCACGATAGCTCACACTCTCGGTAATGGGGAGGATCTGCCAGCCGTTCGCGCTTATGGTCTGGCGCAGTAGCTTAAGTTCGTTCTTGTTGCGAGCCCCCTGAACGAGCTCCATGTAGGTTACTGCCGAGAGTTCAACGGTCTGACATTCTTCAAGAATTGTTCGCGCAGATGGTTTCCCGCGAAAGAACCAGATCAGGACATCGGTATCAGCCAGCATGCCGGGGATTGCGCAGTTCCCGAACGTAGGCGCCCACATCCTGCATGTTTTCGTGGTCTATCCACATGCCGAACCCGGCAGGTTCTTGACCGTTGGGGGCCCTTTCGTGACGCTGCAGGATTCCCACAAGCCGCGCCCTGGGTTTGCCGCGATAGGTAATAGTGACCGACTCGCCACGTTCCGCGCAGGCCAGCGCTTCGCCGATGCGGTTTCTCAAGCTCTTGGCAGTCATTTCCATTGCGGACATCCTATTAGTGAGCACTTCCAAGTGTACACTACTTGCAGCTTGTCCCGCTTCATGGGACCAGTCACTAACGAGCGCAGAGGGAATCAGTGATGCCGGAAATACAACCGCTTGAGCCTGTGGAACTTAGGGAGGCTTGGCGCCATGAGGCGCACGACTTCACCCCGTGGCTGGCCGAGAACATCGATCTGCTGGGCGGCAAGCTGAACCTGAGACTGGAACAGGTGCAGGCAGAGGTGACGCTGCCGCGTGTCGGCCGGGTTGACTTATGTGCCCGGCAGGCCGGAACCGACGCCTTGGTGGTGATCGAGAACCAGCTCGGAGAGTCGGACGACTCGCACTGCCTCCGGCTTCTGGGGTATGCCGCCGGGGCGGAAGCCAGCATACTGGTGTGGGTGGCTCGCGATTTCACTTCCTATCACAAGAGCATCCTGGAATGGCTCAACGAAGCTGACACCATCGATGCGTACGCCGTAACCGTGCGTGCCTTCCGTGTTGGAGAAGCACTAGCCGCCAATTTCGACACGGTGGTCGAGCCGAGCCCCGATCGCAACGGGCCATCTCTTCGCGCAAGAAAGAGCTCTAGCACGCGTTACGCGGAGTTCTACCGGCCTCTGGTGACACAGCTGCGCCAGAGCAGGGTGCTGCCGTTGGGGAGGGGAGGCTGGCGGGGCCGGTGGCGGTCCTTCCAGACCGGACACGCGGATGCCGTCTATGCTACGTCGTTGGCCGACGGAAAAGCCCGAGTGTACCTGTATCTGTTCGGGACTGGCTATCAACAAAGGTACCGCGCTCTACTCTGCCACCAAGAGGAGATCAACCGAAAAGTGGACGGCGTCATCGTGTGGCGGGAAGAGAGCGAGGGAGCTCGGGTTATGCTCGAAAGCAGTGAGGCCGTGAGTTTGACAGCGTCCGAGGACGAACTGGAGACCGTGCGCCGGTGGATGGCCGCCAACCTGCTTCAGCTGCGGGATGCTTTGCAGCCACACTTGGCCTCGCTGATGCGAGCCAAGAACGCCGCGCCCGACGAAGTGGGGGGCGCTGGTTGAAGCGTAGATGAGTGTTGAAATGGTTTTGGAAAAGCAGGTTATGAGACGGGTGTGGCGATGACAGGATCATTTATGGACACGAAGCATTACAGCGCCCTGATTGAGTGAAGCAACGAGGATGATTGTTTCATCGGCAGCGCCTATCCGCTGGTTGAGCAGTGCTGCCACGGCGAAACGCGAGCGGAAGTCGCGGGCAAATTGGAGACGATCATCGAGGATCTGCTGGACGATCCCGACTGGCTGAAGACTGCTGGCTGGCAGGTCCGCCTCGCGAGGCCTGACCACTAACCGCTATCTCAAGGAAAAGGCGCTCGGGTAACGTCTATGCCGTCGCTCGATGGCTGATGGCCTTGCTATTCCGTGAGACCAGTAATGAGTGATACAAGCCGGAACGGTGTGCAATCCGAGCATAACGTGCGGTGCTTTGCACTACAACAGAATCGGTTCAATTGCTGTTGGATGCAGGCGCCGACATGAATGCCCGCAACGCAGTTGGGATGAATCCGCTGGAGCGTGCCCGGGCTTTCGGGCGGGAGGATCTCATGAGGCTGCTTCCGGGCGTTGATGCTGATGCAGAAGCATGGAACGCTTGGACGGCGCTTAGTGAGCGATTTCAGTTGTACAACGCCTGAAAGCCAATAGATTTCTCAGTTAGCGTTGACAATCCAGACAACGGGTCTTTGCACGGTCTGACTGAGGAAGACATTCAGGCCGCCGTAGAAAGCCGCTTGCGTGCAGCTCGCCTGTACGATTCCGACGCGAACAGCTTCACTTGCTCCATTTTCTGCGCGGAAAGGCTGCCCAGGGGAGCCCCGAGCCTGCTGCGCGGCACGGTCTGCAGATGATCGTAATTCACCGCGCATTACCGAGGCGGGCCATCGCCCTTGGAGAGGGCGACTTCGCTTGGGATGTTCCGAATCGTGGTAGTCAACGGCGCAACGGTTATTTCGCCCGGAACAGGGATAATCGAATCCCGCGTGAGAATCAGCACAGGCCTGCGCTTATCCGGATGGGCGAAGTGGTACCAGCGGATCTCGCCACGGCGCATTATTCGTTACTCCATGCTTCATCGCCCCACGCCCGATCATCTTCCTGAACCTTGAACTCACCCGGGGCGGACTGGCATCACGTCCTCTACCAGGAGATACGCACCGGATACTGGGCGATCAGGCGGTCGGGCGTGAGCAGAACCATGCCGTGCTCTATCGCCTGGCATACGAGGATTCGGTCGAACGGGTCCTTGTGAAGCGGAGGTAAGCGGTGCAACTGAAGGACGCTTGCCTCGTCGATGGGGAGGCTGAGAAAGCCGTGGCTTTCTCTCTGTTTCGGCAGGAACACCTCGGACGGCTGTGGAAGCGGCAGCCTGCCGAGGTGATGCTTGACGGAAGTCTCCCAGATTGAGGCGGCACTCACGTAAACTTCGTGCGCCGGATCGGACACTGCGGATCGGACGCTCTTCGGAAGCCGGGAAGAGTTCTCTATCCACCAGAGAAAGGTGCAGGTATCGAGAAGCAGCCTCACTTGTCAGGCCGAATCAACCGGCCTTCGAAGGACTCGATGATGTCGTCGGGCAGCGGCTCGAAGAACGAATCAGGGACCCTGAACTGCTCCCGGGCCAATCCGACCGGGCGCGTCTTGCTGCGCGCCCGCGGGAGGGCGCGGATTTCGGCAACCGGCTCGTTGCGGCGGCACAGCAGGATGATCTCACCGTCCCGAAGTCGAGCGATGTATCGGGAAAGGTGAGTCTTGGCTTCGTGCATATTGAGTCGAATCATGAGTCGAATTCTAGTTCACTTCTCAACTCGAAGTCAACCGAGACCTTGTCCCGCAGCACGACGAAATCGACTTCCCGCCGGTCGGTATCCCGAATGAATCGGAGTTCCATTCGATAGCCTTCGGTGTCTTCCTGGTGATGACAGTATTTCAGCAGGTGGCAGGCAACCAGATTCTCGAACTGCTCGCCCTGGCCGGGAACCTGTGACCAGTCCCAAAGATAGAGCTTGGTTTCCTTTTTTACCGCCCGTATTCGCGGCGCGCCGAAGGGGGGAATGCGAAAACACACGTACAGGTTCTCCAGCATCGTCAGCCAGCGCGCGACGGTCTGATGCGCAACCTGCAGGTCCTCGCTCAGGCTGCGAATCGAGAGAGGCGATCCGACCCGATCCGGTTGACACTCTTCTTCAAATGACGTCATTATGGCGTCGTGCCCAGGAAAATCCGGGATTTGGCAAGACTCTTGGAGAAAGCCGGTTTCCGGCGCAAGCCCGGGAAAGGTAGTCATCAAAAATACATCCACCCGGATGGTAGGCAACTTGTCCTGTCGGGCAAGGATGGCGATGACGCCAAACCCTATCAGGAAAAGCAGGTTAGGAAACGGGTGTAGCTAATGACAAAATCACTTATGGACACCAGGCATTACAGCGCCCTGATTGAATGGAGCGACGAGGACGGCTGCTTCATCGGCAGCGCCTATCCCCTGGTGGGGCAGTGTTGCCACGGCGAGACGCGAGCGGAAGTCGCGGGCAAGTTGGAGGCGATCATCGAGGATCTGCTGGACGATCCCGACTGGCTGAAGAACGTGCCTGAAGTCCCGGCCAAGGAGTATTCCGGCAGGATTACCTTGCGTGTCAGCCCGGAAGAACACAGACTGCTGGCCGCCAAGTCCGCCTCGCGAGGTATGTCTATCAACCGCTATCTCAAGGAAAAGACGCTCGGGTAATCTTTATACCGTCGCTAAGTGGCACACGCCGGGACGAATTGCGATCCGAACATAACGCGCAGTGCTGTGCGCTGCAGCAACTTGAAACGGCCTTGTCCTTATACTTCGAGGGCAAGGACTACTACTCGGCAATCACCCTGGCGGGCACGGTCGAAGAAATATTCGGGCAGTTTTTGAGGGCCGAGGGCGGCGAAAGTTCCTACGATTCTGACACCAAGGGCGCTGAAGCTATCGGAAAAGCTCTCAAGGGCGAATGCGTGGAAGGCGAAGAAGCCGATCCAAAGAGCCTGAAATAAGCGGGCCAGCTTGAAAATTTGGCGCGCATCGCTGTCCGCAGATTCCAGTTCCGCGCCATGGCGCCGCGCGCAGGCTGCGAGCGCCACGTCCGCCGCTGGAACGGTCACCCCTTGGGCACGGGTTGTTTACCGGGGTAATGGATGAGATAATCACTTGGTCAATCCAGGGGTGCAAGAACATGGAAACCATCGAATCCAAGGTCACGTCTCAAGGACAGGTATCAGTTCCCGCTCCCGTGCGGCAGAAGTTGGGATTGGCGCCCGGTTCAAGAATCGAATGGCGCGAGAAGGGCGAGGAAGTCGTGGTGCGCAAGGCTTCGAAGTACTCTTCAAGAGACATCCACAAAGCTGTCTTTGCCACGCCCCAGGACCCCGTTGATGTTGCCGGCATGGATGCCGGAATTCGGTCCCGAATCCGGCGCGAGCATGCGGGCCGTTGACACGAATGTACTTGTCCGGCTGATCGCAAGAGATGATCCGGTACAAGTAGCTGGCGCCGAAACCTTCGTCACACCCGGCGCTTGGGTTTCGCTTCTCGCGCTGGCAGAGACGGTTTGGGTGCTGGAGTCCGTGTACGGACTGGACCGACAGCGGGTCGTCACCGTCATCGGCATGCTTCTGGAGCACGATCGAATGACGCTTCAGGATGAAGATGCCGTCAGGCGGGCGTTATCGGCGTTTGAGCAGGCGGGTGCTGCCGGCTTTTCCGATTGCCTCATTATTGAGGTCGCTCGAAAGGCCGGACATCTCCCCTTAGGCACCTTCGACAAGGCCATGGCGCGAATAGACGGCAACAAGCGTCTTTGACTTTCCTTGGCCAAGCGGGCCGGGCGAAGGGCAGGTAGCCAAGTTGGTCGAGGATGAGCAAATCACGTCGGCACAGTTGGTCGGCGGTCCGTCCTTGGCGGCCGTCGCGCGCTCGGCATCGAGGTGATCAACCAGATCCACGACGCTGTAGCAGCGTAACCTGCATGGAGCCGCCGCGCAGAGTTCAGGATCACTTTCCACGGATATTGGGGTTGGCGGAAAGTTCCATCAGCCCAGGTCAAGCGCGAAGCGAACGGCTTGTGTCACTTGTTCCATCTTTTGCGTAGACAGGCTGCCGACCGGCGCGCCGAGCCTGCCGCGCGGTACGGTCTGCAAATGATCGCAATTGACCGCGCATTCCCGAGGAGGGCCATCTTCCTTGGAGAGCGCTACTTCGCTGGGGATGTTCCGAATCCGGGTGGTCAATGGCGCTACGGTTACTTCACTTAGACTGGGAATAATCGAATCCCGCGTGAGAATCAACACAGGTCTGCGCTTGTCCGGTTGGGCGAAGCGGTACCAGCGGATCTCTCCACGACGCACTACTCTTTACTCCATGCTTCATCACCCCAGGCATGATCTTCTTCCGCAACCTCGAACTCGCCGGGTTCGCAAGGCGTTCTGCGGTATCCGGCCCTGTGGCGCTCCTCCAGTTCCTTTTCCTGGATGCGCTGCAAAGCGGCTCGCAACGCGTCGCGCGTGAACCCTGAGCGTGTGGCGCCGATGCGTCGGGCGCAATCGTCCACCTGCGCCGCCAGTTCAGCATCCATGGTGATTTGTATTGTTCGCATAGTTATTTCTTCAACTATTTCAATAGATATTAGAATCAGTAAATCATACACGAATGGGGAATGGCTCTAACCCGGCGGAATCCATACTGAAGTGGACTTTGACTCCTGAGTTCTCCATGCGATTGCACAACGGTCGTATCCGCGGCGGCGCCGAACCGGGCGCCGATAGGCAGAAGCAGCGGGAAGCCGGGTGGCGGTCGGGGAACAGTTCCCGCTTATGTGAGGCATCCGGTACCGGTCAAGCGCCTTGGAGCACCTCCGCCGCGCCGATGAGGGGTAACAGCCGGAGTAAGGTTTCACGATAGGCGCGTTTCGGGGCCCGGGTGATTTTCCTTATGTTGCGATCCCTCCACGAGAGGGTCTGCACCAGGCCGGCTGCAATGACGGATGGCTGTTCAAGCCCCGGCAACGCGACCTCCGTGGAGCCGCCTCGAATGCTGGTGCTGATCGGGCAGCAGATCAGCAGGCCTGTCTTTTGATTGTATTCCTTGCTGGTCAGCACAAGAGCCGGGCGATATTTTCCTATCTCGCGCCCTTTGGCCGGTTCAAAATCCAGCCAGACCACATCCCGCCGGTCAGGTAAGTACGAAATACCGGTCACGCCGCCCGAGACTAATCCCCGAACTCGCGTTCAGTAAGACGCGCTAATTCGTCGGCATGGACTGTTTCCGGCGTCAGTCCGGCGAGTAGTTCGCTCTCGGTGTAGATGAGCGATTTCCGGCGCCGATTCAAAGGTTTGACCACCAATCCGTGCTCGCTCACGTCCACGGTCACCGGGTCGCCCGCGCTGAAATTGGGCACTGTGGCCATGATGCCCGAAACCCTCAAGGCAAGGCTGTTGCCCCATTTCTTGATTTCAGCGCGAACCTGCATATTTCTTCTCCGGTTGCGGAAAGTCTGTAGTGTATCCGATGTAGATACTACTTCTACGAGCCATCAGCCGCATGTCGCCGCCGTGGTAACCAACACCGAGATCTTCATCGCGCCCGGACGTGGCGGCGTCACAACGGGCGCATCCTTGCGCTAACCCGATAAGGCGACGCTTCTCCGGCCTTATTTCGGGGTTATGCCGCTTCGGGTCAGATGTCATTGATCGCGCTAACGCCGGCGAGCAACCCAAAATCGCTGTCCGCCGATTCCAAACTGGCGCCATGGCGCCGGGCGCAGGCTGCGATGGCCACGTCCGCCGCGGGAACGGTCACCCTTTGGGCGCGAGCGCGGCGGGCAAGGTCGTAAGCGGCTAACCAGACATCTTCGTCCATCGGCAGGAGAGGAAGCGCCTCCGCGAAACGGCGCAGCACTCGCTGCTCGCGGGTTCCGCGCGCTCCGTTCCACAGTTCGAGTTGTACGATCGGACACCAACAGGCGTCTCCGGATCTCAGCGCGGCTTCGACACGGTTACGGATTTCCCGGTCGCCATCGGGTCGCAGCATGTGAATCCACGAGGACGTGTCAATCAGAATCAATGGAAGCTTCCCGGTGCCGGCGCTGCTCACGAAGATCATCCGCCGTCATCAGGTCGGGACACGTGCCCGCAAATTCAGCGAGTGCGGCTCTCATCAATCCAAGGTCAGGCCTTGCAGTTGCTGGTGCAAATCTACCATTGTGTCGTTTTCGGTATTTGCGGCGACAAAGGTTTTCCCCATAGCGGCTTCGTTGTTCAATACCGTAACCGCGACATTTGCCAGATCTTCCCGTGTTAACAGACGGCGCCCAGACCCGCCCTGTTCAAGAACGATGGGCTTTTGTCCGCCGGGATCATCGCGGAGGCCCGGCCCGCGAATGATCGTGTAGCGCAGACCCGAGTCGCGCAGGTAGTCCTCAGCGCGTCCTTTCCATATGAGGACATTGCCGAACCTCCTGTTTAACGGTGAATCCGGGTTGCCTGCGCTCGCTGCTGAAATCATCACGTAGTGCTTTACGCCTATGTTCCCGGCGACATCGATGAGATTGCGGGTGCCAATCCAATCCACATGCTCCGGATCATTCGGACCTTGCGCTTCGGTTGCTCCGTGTGCCGTTACCACAAAGTCCACATCCCTCACTGCCGCATCCACGCTATCCCGCGAGGTGATGTCCATACTCCGCCAGGCGAAGCTGCCTCCAACCGTTGCCGCGGCTCTCTCCGGATTGCGGCTGGTAGGCAGAACCTCGTACCCTCTCTCTTTGAGCGTGGCAATGATGAAGCGGCCCGTTCCGCCCGAGGCCCCCACCACGAGAACCGTTGGCTTTTCTTGTGCAAGTACCGGGGGCAGCAAGCTTAGGCTAATGACCATGGATAAAAAGTAACGCCTGGCAACAAAGTTCTCCATTTGCAATTTCCCTTGCGTGCCAATTGCGCACTCTTGTCTCGTGACAGGTTTCCGATTGGAGCCCCGAGGCTGTTGCGCGGCACGGTCTGCAAACGATACATGAAAGACTCAACATGCCCGAATCTCCCGATTTAATGGGCAACGCATCGTAACGATTTACATCTGTCGTCATAACGAAGATGCGGGTACACGCTGAGCTGCGGCCCTGCGGCAGTATGATGCACTTTCGGTCACAAGAATTGGGTGGGCGATGAACGAACGGCACAACGAGCCTTGGTGGGCGGTGGTAGGTCCCGGCGAGGGAGAGTCCCTGTGGCAGCCGCTGCCTTCTCGCGGCTACGTGGATCTCAAGCTAACGCCCGAGAATACGCCTTATGACGGCTTTACCTCGGGCACGCAGTTGCTACCCCCGGGCTGTCATATCCGTGAGCACGGCCATCGGCGCAACCACGAACTGATCTTCGTGCACAAGGGCCGCGGGCGAGTCGAAATCGAGGGAAATGAGTATCCGATCACCGAAGGATCAACCGTGCTTTTCGGTCGTTACGCGCGTCATATCATCGAGAACACGGGTGACACGGATATGGAATTGTTCTGGGTGTTTCTGCCGCCTGGATTGGAACACTGGCTTCGTGGCATCGGACGAAAGCGCCGTGGGGGCGAGCCGATGCCCGAGGGGTTCCCGCGCCCTGAGGGCGTGGAAGATCTCATGGAGCAAATGCAATTTGTTCCGCCCGCCAATCGAAACACCGAAAGGGAGCAATAGAAGGCCATGTGTCGTTTAGCAGGTCGCGTGGCGGCCCTTGTCCTTGCAATGGTTGTCGGTGCCTGCGCCGGACAGCCTTCCGGCAACGAAGATTACGACAGAGCAGCCGCCCGGGATGAGATCTGGTCCAAGGAGCAGGCGATTTTTTCGGGAAGAAGCCGCGGCGACCTGGAGGTCTACGTGGGCTTCACGGCCAAGGACTACCTGGGCTGGCCGCCGGGCTGGCCAAATCCGCTGGGAGTCGAGCAGTTGCGTCAGGGCGCCGAGCAGATGCGCGGATTGGACCAGGAAGAGCTGGCCATGGAGTTGCGCGACATCACGTTTTCCGGCAATACCGCGGTGATCTACTACAGCACCCACAAAACCCGGATGCCTGACGGCACGCCTGTGGATCAGACGGCCGATATTGCCCACGTTTGGGTTCGGGAAGACGGCGAATGGGAATTACTGAGCGCTCTCGGCCGTTATACCTCACCCGGCTATGACGAGGCGCAGGCGAGAGAAGAGATATGGGCCAAGGAGCAGGCGATCTATGCCTCGCGCGGGCGTGGCGACCTTCAGTTCTATGTTGATAACGCGTCGGACCACTACATGGGTTGGCCGCCGGGCTGGCCAACTCCGTCGGGCATCGAGCAATTGCGTTCGGGTGCGGCACAGATGAGCGGAATGGATCAGGAAGAACTCGCTATGGAGCTCGAGGACATCACTTTTTCGGGGAACGCGGCCGTCATTTACTACAGCACGCATCGAACGCGTTTGCCGGGCGGAGAGGCCGTAGATCAGCAATTCGATATCGCCCACGTATGGGTCCGGGAAGAGGGCACGTGGAATCTGCTTGGAGCGCTGGGCCGCACCAAGCTGCCGCCCGCCGAATAACGAGGGCGTACGCACTCCCTGGGAACGAGGGCGTCCCGCCCTCGCCGAGGGCGGGACGCCCTCGTTCCCAGGCTAAAAACCCGAATTAGTTCGCCGGGACGGGTTGCGGGCGCAATCCTGCTCTGATTTCTTCTTTAAGCCCGCGCAAAACCGTGTTGACCAGGTAAGTGTTGTCCCATTCGGTCTCCGCGGCCGGCCGGTTTCCCAACCGGGCAACGATCAGGCGGGCGGACGGAACAATATAGATGACCTGGTTTGCGTTGCCGTCGAACAGGAACAGGTCGTGGGCGAGATACGGCTCGCTGTGCAGGTTGCGGCCTACGTCCAGATCCGGGTTGGCCGCGCCGCGCCGTTCGATGTAGTTGCCTGCTATATACAGGCCCATTCCTGAGTGCGGATTTTCTGCCGTCGGCGTAGTCATTTCCGCAACGAAACCGGAGGGGAGCAGCCGCTTGCCGTCCACCTGGCCATCGTTGATCAACAGAATCGCCAGGCGCAGCCAGGTTTCCGCGGGCAGCAGCCAGCAACATCCGGCGTGCGCCGTTCCTCCTGTGCGGTTCATCCACACCTGTCCGCCAGCCGCCCCGATCGGCCGCAGCACCCGGTCCGTTATCCAGTCTTCATATTGGACGCCGGTGGCGCGTTCAATCAGCGGGGCGACCAGTTCCGAGTTGGCGTTGGAATATTCGTATCGGCTCCCTGGCTCGTGCGTCAGCGGGTAGTCGTTGATGATGACTTCGTCATGGCGGGGATGCAGGTAGGCGCGATTAAGGATGTCTCCGATCTCGGTTGCCGGCGCCTGGGGCTTGAGCCCGGAGCGCATGCTCAGAAGATGGCGCACTGTTATCTGAGCCCTGGGGGTTCCGCGCCACTCGTGAAAGTAGTTCGCGGCCGGCTCATCGAGCAACGCAATATGGCCCTCCTCCATGGCGCGCCCGACAGCGATTACCGATAAGGGCTTGGCTAGCGAACGGGCAACCAGCGGCGTTTCGGGAGTGGCTTCTCCAAAATAGCGGGCCGCTTCGACCAGCCCGTCCTGCCAGATCAGCATCGCGGTGGAATTCATGGATCGGGCGTATTCCGTGGCCTCTTCGACGGCGGCGCGCTTAACCCTTGGCATTTTTGCCATCGGCAGCTCCGCTGCCATGGTCGCGCCCGGCACGTCCTTAAGCGGGTCGTAAGACGCCAGTCCGGAGCGACCGCTGCGATCGGTCAGCGCCTCAAAGCGCTTGCGGTACAGGGCCTCGTCTACGTCGCTGTATGCGCTCGCGCCGTCACCTCGTTCAGGCTCTTGCGCCGCAGGAGCGGTTGAATACACTCCTGTCACCAGTATGAGAATTACGCGGATGCAAAGCTTGCGGATTCGTCTGGAGCAGATCATGGGACGGGAGTATATGCGCCGTTTGCGGTCGCATAATATGTCCGCCTGGCCCGTGATTGAGGAAGGCGATTTGAAGCGTGCAGCTGGAGGGAAACGGAATGTCCTATGACGGCGTTCGGAAACGTTGGTTGGCCGATCCGGAGGGATTCTGGGCCGAGGCGGCCGAAGGTATCGACTGGATTGAGCCGTCGAGCGGGATTCTGGACCGCAGCGCGCCTTCGGGCCGCTGGTTCTCGGGTGGAGTGCTGAATACCTGTTACAACGCGCTCGACCGACACGCCGATTCGGATGCGGCAAACCGCATCGCGCTGATTTACGACAGCGCCATGACCGGCGCCGTTCTCCGGTTCACCTATGCGGAGCTTCGTGACCGGGTGGCGCAACTGGCCGGCGCGATACAGGCGGCCGACATGAAGCGCGGCGACCGCGCCTTGATCTATATGCCCATGATTCCCGAGGCGGCCATGGCGATGCTGGCCTGCGCGCGGCTCGGGGTGATTCATTCGGTGGTTTTCGGAGGCTTCGCCGCTCGCGAGCTGGCTACCCGGATCACCCAGGCGCAGCCGAAATTGATACTTACCGCCAGTTGCGGCCTGGAGCCGAACCGCATAGTGGCCTATAAGCCCTTGCTGGATGACGCGCTTACCCAGACAAGTCACTCCCCGGAACTCGTCGTCCTCTTGCAGAGATCTGAGTTGCGCGCTGACTTGCAGGCGGGGCGGGATCTGGACTGGACGGAGTTCCTGACAGATGCAGCACCCGCCGACTGCGTCCCTGTGAGGGCGACCGATCCCCTGTATATCCTCTATACCTCTGGCACCACCGGCCAGCCGAAGGGGATCGTACGGGACAACGGCGGGCACGCGGTTGCGCTTCACTGGTCGATGCGGGCGCTGTACGGCATTTCGGCCGGCGACGTTTTCTGGGCGGCGTCCGATATCGGCTGGGTAGTCGGTCATTCCTACATCGTGTATGGCCCCCTGCTGGCAGGCGCCACGGCGATTCTGTATGAAGGCAAGCCGGTAGGGACGCCGGATGCCGGGGCGTTCTGGCGCGTCATCGGGCAGCATGGCGTCAACGCGCTGTTTACCGCTCCTACCGCGATACGTGCAATCAAGCGGGACGATCCGGCGCTGGAACTGGCGGCCCGCTATGACTTGAGCACACTGCGGGCGCTATTCCTGGCCGGCGAAAGATGCGATCCGGATACGCTGGAGTGGTCCGGCAAGGTTCTTGGCGTGCCGGTGATCGACCATTGGTGGCAGACGGAAACGGGCTGGGCGGTGGCCGGCAACCTGCTGGGCGAGGGGCTATTCGAGGTGCGGGCCGGCTCGGCCGGCAAGGCCTTGCCCGGCTGGGACGTCGAAGTCGTGGATAAGTCCGGAGTTGCGGTTGCCGCGGGCGAAACGGGCGCAATCGTATGCCGTCTTCCCTTGCCGCCCGGGGCCCTGCCCACGCTATGGCAGGCCGATGAACGATTCCACGAAACTTACTTGACCGAATTCGACGGGTATTACAGCACCGGCGATGCCGGCTATATGGATGCCGAAGGCTATCTCTACGTCATGACGAGAACGGATGACGTAATCAACGTTGCCGGCCACCGCCTGTCGACCGGCGCGCTGGAAGAAGTCCTGGCGATGCATCCGGACGTGGCCGAATGCGCGGTAACCGGCATTGCCGATGTATTGAAAGGTCAGGTTCCGCTGGGCTTCCTGTGCCTCAAGACCGGAGTAGAACGCACGCAAGACGAGGTCGCAAATGAGTGTATTGCCCTGATACGCGAGCATATCGGCCCGGTGGCCGCTTTTCGCAAAGCCGTAGTCGTGGATCGTTTGCCCAAGACACGCTCAGGCAAGGTCTTGCGCGGCGTGCTGGCGAAGATCGCCGACGGCGTGGAATACGCCTTTCCGGCGACCATCGACGATCCCGCGATTCTCAAAGAGGTTGAATCAACATTGCTCAGCGCCGGCATTCGCGTTGAATGAACTTATCCGCTGATCGCTTACCGCAGTGGCGGCACGGATGATGAGATCGCGTCTTTCCGGGAAATCCGGAAGCTCGATGAAATCGGGGCAAGGAACTCTTGCCGGAGAGGCGTATGGCTGGTACGTGGTCTTCGTGATATGTGTTTGCGGCGTTGTTGCCTTCATTGACCGGCAGGTCATTAATCTCCTGGTTGAGGACATCAAGGTCGACCTGCTGGTAAGCGATACCCAGATCAGCCTCTTGCAGGGCTTCGCGTTTGCATTCTTCTATGCCCTGGTAGCGATTCCGCTGGGCCGAATTGCCGACAGCGCCAACCGGCGGTGGATGATCACAATTGGAATCTGCGCCTGGACAATCGCGGCCGTTTGCTGCGGTCTGGCCGAGACCTACGAACAGCTTTTCGTGGCCCGGATGATGGTCGGCGTGGGCGAGGCTGTGCTGACGCCGGCGGGATTCTCGATGCTTGCGGACCTGTTCAAGCCCCAGCGCCTGGCCCGGCCGGTCAGCGTGACCACAGCGTCCAGCTTCTTCGGGTCGGGAATCGCTCTGATGGTGGGCGGTTTTATCGTGAATTCGCTCGAGTCCACGGATGGGGTCGTATTTCCCTTCGTCGGTTCCCTGGAGATCTGGCAGGCGGTGTTTATTCTCGGCGCTCTGCCGGGTATTCCCGCAGCGGCCTTGTTCTTCTTTTCGGTGAAGGAGCCAAAGAGGCGAGCCGCGGTCGTCCGGGACAATGAAGAACAGTACCGCGAAGGTTTCCTGCAGGCAATTCGCTATATCTCACGCAACCGGCGATTGTTTGCGGCGGTGTTTTTCGGGGTTTCCCTGCTGGCCGGCGCGCAATTCGCGCTGGGGGCCTGGATTCCGGCGTTCTTTATCCGTGTGCACGGCTGGTCGGCCGGCGATATCGGCTACGCGCAGGGTCTGCTGTTCCTGGTCTGCGCCACACTGGGCGTGGTAGCGGGGGGATGGCTCGCGGATGGACTTCATGCACGTGGTTACCGCGACGCAAACTTACGAATCGCAACCTTCGCCGGGCTCTTGGCCTTGCCCTTTGCGGTTGGCATTGCGGCGGCGCCCACGGGAACGCTTGCCATTGCGCTGCTCGCACCCGTCATTCTGTTCGGCGCAGCCCCGTTCGGAGCGGCCGTCGCGGTCATTCCCATGGTCTCGCCCCCGCAGTTCAGAGCCCAGCTTGTGGCCATCTATCTGCTGGTGGCCAATACGCTGGGACAGGCCGGTGGTCCCTGGCTGGTGGCGTTTCTGACGGACCGTTTATTTGCCGATGACACGGCGGTGGGGTGGTCGCTGATGATTGCGGTTCCGCTGCTACTGCTCAGCGGAAGCCTGTTGACCCTGATTGGTTGGCGGCCGTTGCGGGCGCAGTTTGCTCAGAGCGGGGATTGACTGTTTCGGTTCTGAAATCAGGAGCTGATATCGCGCAGCAGGCGGGACAGCTCGCGGTTGTAATCGTCCGCCACGGTGATCGGGCAAAAATGCCCTCCTTCCGGCAGCAGCGCTCTTACCGCCCCGGGGATCCGCTCGGCCAATTCCAGCGACATGCCTGGAGGGGTAAGCGCATCGTCCCTGGCTGAAATGACCCCGACCGGCACTCGAATTTCTTGAATTTCCTCGCGCAGGTCGTGGGTCAATACCGCGTTCAGGCGCCCCAGCTCTACTTCCGGGCCGGGAAAAGTTTCGATCCGCTCACGCAGAAAGTCGTCTATTCCGGTATACGAACGCTCAAGGGCCCAGCCGGGCATCACGAGCAGGCTGCCGGACATCAGGTAGCTCTCAACTCCGGATTCGAGCAGGATTCTGCGCCGATGCCGGAAAAGATCGGTAAACAACGGCGTGGGTCCCGCCCAGCTTGCGCTCAACACCAGCGTGCGGACCCGCTCCGGCGTCCTTAGGGCCAGGTGCTGGCCGATTGCGCCCCCGGTGGAATGGCCCACGACGTGCGCCGCCTCGATATCCATCGCGTCCATAAGCCGCAGCGCGTCATCGGCCATCTCGGCGACGCTGCTGTGCAAAGGCGCCGGAGGACTGCGCCCGACTCCGCGGTGGTCGTAGCTTAGGACCCGGTAGCCTTGTGCCAGCGCCTCGACCTGATTGCTCCAGAAAGTTCCTGAACCGCCCAGTCCGGCAACCAGGAGAATGTCTTCACCTTCGCCATGTTGTTCGACGAAGAGTTCTGCCTCGCCTGATGAGACTAGAGGCACGGAGCGGCCGCCGCCAGGGCAATGCTGGGAGTCTTCACAGCAAACGCCGTTGCGCTGACGCGCAGGGAAGAGGGCATCCTGCCCTCGACCCTGGGAGCGAGGGCGTCCCCGCCCTCGACGAGGGCAGGATGCCCTCGTTCCCGGCGTTCTGTGCAGGTTATGACCAGGACAGCGTGACCGCTTTGGTCTTGGTGTAAAGATCAAGCGCCGATTCGCCGAATTCGCGGCCCCAACCCGACTGCTTGTTGCCGCCGAACGGCATGCTGGGATCCATCGCCGCATGGCAGTTCACGCCCACCTGGCCGGCGTCGATCAGCCGGGTCATGCGCATCGCCGTCTCCAGGTCCTTCGTCCAGACGCTGGCGGAAAGGCCGTAGTGGGTATCGTTGCCCCGCGCCGCAAGGGACTCAAAGTCCTCGTTGTCGCCGAAGGTCTGCATCGCGATAACCGGACCGAACACTTCGTTCCTGACGATCTCCATTTCCGGCCGGCATTCGGCGAAGAGTGTGGGCTCGATGAACCAGCCCTTGCGGTCCAGCCTGTTGCCGCCGGCTACACGCTTGGCGCCCTCCGCCTCGGCGCGCGCGATCATGCCCTCGACCCGCTCGCATTGGCGATTCGAAATCAGAGGGCCGATCGCGTTGGCCGGGTTCGAGCCCGGGCCGACGGGCAAGTGACCGGCGAATTCCGCGACTCCGGCCGCAAACGCGTCGCTGATTGCCTCATGCACGAACAGTCGGCTTCCGCAAACGCAGTTCTGCCCGGACATCAGAAAGCCGGCCATGGCCACGCCGGGCACAGCCGAGGCGAGGTCCGCATCGGGAAA
This sequence comes from Candidatus Foliamicus sp., assembly GCA_965261845.1. Taxonomy (GTDB): domain Bacteria; phylum Pseudomonadota; class Gammaproteobacteria; order Steroidobacterales; family Foliamicaceae; genus Foliamicus. The sequence continues at coordinate 882,467 of OZ253475.1, forward strand.
GACGAATACCGGCGACTTGCCGCCCAGCTCAAGTGACACTTTCTTCAGGTTGCCGGCCGCAGCCTTGACGATTATCCGGCCCACTTCGGTCGATCCGGTAAACGCAATCTTGTCGATATCGTCGTGCGCGGCCAGCGCGGCGCCCGCTTCTTCGCCAAGCCCGTTGACGACGTTGAACACGCCGTCAGGAAAGCCCGCTTGATGCGCCAACTCGGCCATCAGCACCGCCGCGCACGGCGCATCCTCGGCCGGCTTTAGCACCAGGGTGCAGCCGACGGCCAGCACCGGGGCGATCTTGAGCATCTCCATGCCGAAGGGGTAATTCCAGGGCGTGATTGCCCCGACCACTCCGATGGGTTCTCGAAGGGTGTAGGCGAGCAGGTCTTTCGGCGACTTGCCCATGGCCGAAGAGGGCAGCGTCCTGCCGGTGATCTTGCTGGACCATCCCGCGTAATAGCGCAGGAAAAGGGCGGAAAACGGCGCCGTGGACTCCGCTATGGCACGCGTTAGTCCGCCGTCCAGAACCGAGAACTCGCTAATCTCCTGCGCGTGCTTCTCCATAAGTTCCGCGAACTTCAATAACAGCCGTGATCGCTCGTCCGGCGGCACTGCGGCCCAAGCCGGAAGCGCCGCCCGGGCCGCGGCCACGGCCGCGTCGACTTCGTCCTCTCCGCCCAGGTGCAACTGTGAGATGGCGTTCCCGGTGGCTGGATCCAGCACGTCCCGCAAGGGTCCGCTCGCTACCCTTGCGCCGTTGATGAAATGTGGTTGAGGGCTGTTCAGCCGTTCGACCGTATATTGGGAAGTTTCGATGGCAGTGCCCGTCCTTTAGCGAAAATGTATGGCCGATTCTATGCAGGGCGGCTGCGGCCGTAAAGAAGTGTATTCCTGGGAAGGAGGGTGTCCCGCTCCCCGATCATCGTCGGGGACAAGCTCTCGGCGAGGGCCGGATGCCCCCGTTCCCGGGAGATTTCCTCGCTTCACCATGTCCGTTGCGTGTACATTTGCGGCATCATTCGTTTCGTCCCCGGATCAAGATGGCTATCCGATGAGCAATCTGCCTGAACCCTGCCGGCCAATCACAGCCGGCGAAATCGAGACCTACGAGCGCGAAGGGGTCGTGTGCCTGCGCGGGATTCTGAATCAGCGTTGGATCGACTCGCTTCTGCCGGTGTCAAGGCGGATCGCGATTGACAAGGAAGACTTCGGCCTGTTGCCGACCTACCCGGGGCGCTATATGTCCCGAACCGTGCCGGAGTTCCGCAAATTCGTTTTCGAGTCCCCGGTCGCAGAGGCGGCCGCCAGGGTCATGGGGTCGAAGAGCGCGCGGTTTTTCTTCGACGAGTTCTTCGTCAAACCGCCGCGCTCCAGTGAGACCACAATCTGGCACACGGATCGTATGGGCTGGCCCACGGTAGGCAAGATGGTGCCGTCGATCTGGATTCCGCTCACACCGATCAGCGAAGAAAACTCATTGGAATGCATTGCCGCATCGCACGATCGGGACGTGCGTTACTGGCTGTTCTCGCCGAATGCACGGCAAATGCAAAGGCCCGAAGACCGCGTGCCGCATCCCGACGAGGGCAAATTGCGGGGCGATCCGCAAAATCGGTTCCTGAAATGGGCGATGCAGCCCGGCGATATCCTGGTCGTGCATCCGTGGACGCTGCACTACTCGCACGGCAATAGCTCGGATGACTGGCGCATTGCCGTCTCGGTTCGGGTCTTCGGTGATGACATCCGCTGGCGTCCACGGCCGGACTGCGTGAACCTGGCCGGCGTCAGCTTCGATGAAATGATTGAAGGAGAGCCACCCGCCGGCCCGCTTTTCCCCATGCTGTGGTCGCAAGACGGGTATCGTGACGGCGCCGCCGACTTTCCCACCGGCTTCGCCACGGTCTGGGACCGGGAGCGGCGCTCGGACATCAACGAGTACGAGGAGTTCCAACGCCAGTTGGCTGCGCAGAAGCGCGGCTGAACGGGGAGGAAAAAGGAAACCGCAAGGAGATCCGGGTAATGAGCAGTGATCATGAGAAGACGTCCAGAGAGCAGGTGGAAAGCATCGGCATGCCGCCTGCCGGTGTTGAGCCGGCTTTCCTGCCCCATCCACTTCTCGACCGCCTGCTTGAGGCGATCGTTGTCCTGGGGGGCGAGCTCTGGATCGAGAGGGACCGCCGCAAGGCACTGGAGTCCCTGTTGCAATCCAGGGGCCTGATCGAGGCCGAGGAAATCAAAGCCCATGCGGGCAGCGATCCCGACGCGCGACAGCAGGAATTGAGTGCGCTGGTGCATCGCCTGCTCAACCCGCTTCGCTCGATGAGCGACGGAAAATAGCGCCGCCCACGTCGCGAATAGATTATTCTTATCACTGGCCTACGCAGCAACGCTAGAGGAAACAAGTCATGGACAATCGGCACGCCGGCAAGCATCCGCAGCCTCCGCGCATGGAGGATGCAAGCTACATGGACTACATGACGGAGGTTCGCAACTTCACCATACGCTCATGGTTTCCGGAGGTGGCCGGCGAGGTAGCCAGTCGTGCCGCCGCGGCCGGGATGCCGGCGCTCATCAGCAACGAGCAATTCGCGGAACTGGCGCCCGAATTGGATCGAAGCGCGCCGCTTGCGGCCTGGAAGCGCGTGATGCGCAGCCAGCAGCAGCTGTCCTGGCAACGATTGCAGGACTCCTTCGCCACCGATCGCGAACGCTGGGAATCACGCCTGGCCGAGGCAGAACGCACGAATCCGGACCGATTGCACATGGATCCGGACTTTGAGGTTCCCCAGTCCGCATGCCAGGACATTCACCTTCAGCCGGGTGGCTACTGCGGCGATGACCTGGCGGGCTATGTCTTCTATCACGGCACCCGGGTGTTCTACCAGGGGGACAACGACAAGGACGAAATGCACGAAGCATTGGTGGACGACCTGCACCTGCCCGCCGACGGGCGCGTTGGCCGAATTCTCGATCTGGGCTGCTCCATCGGACAGTGCACCACCGTGCTCAAGGAGCGGCATCCCGACGCGGAAGTCTGGGGACTGGACGTGGCGCCGCCGATGCTGCGCTACGCGCACATGCGGGCGGCCGATATGGGCGTGGACGTTCACTTCAAGCTGGGGCTGGCGGAAAGCATGGATTTTGCCGACGGCTCGTTCGATACGGTGCTCGCCTACATCCTGTTCCACGAAGTCCCGAAACATACTTTCGAGCCGATCATTCGCGAAGTGTTTCGGGTTTTGCGCCCGGGCGGTACGTTTACGGTTTTCGACACGCCCAATACCACCAAGCTCCCGGCGCCAAACCGTATGTGGATTGCGTTTGACGCCAAGTACAACTGCGAGCCGTATTCTCCGGCCTTCGGGGCCGCCGATTTCACCGCCATGCTTGCTGGGGCCGGTTTCGATGAAGTAAGCCAGGCTCCCACAGGCTCTTTCCTGTTCAAGACCATCGCCACCAAGCCACGCTGAATCCTGGACCGCGATAGCGGGCACGGTGACTTCGCAGTGCTGATCGACTCGCTGACCGAAGCCGTCGGCCCGGAACAGGTATCCGAGTCACAAGAGGCCACCGAACTGGCCTCGCAGGACGTCTATCGCGGCGGCGTAAGGCCGCTGGCCGTTGTCCGGCCCGGTTCCACGGGAGAGGTTCAGGCGGTAGTGCGGGCCTGTGCGAAGGCACGAACAGCCGTGTTCGTGCGCGGCGGCGGCATGTCGTATACGGATGCGTTTATTCCGGATCGCGGGCATTCGATAATTCTCGATACTGCCCGGCTGACGGTAATACGCAAGATCAATGGCCGGGATCTTTACGCTACGGTCGAGGCCGGCTGCACCTGGTCGGCCTTGGATGAAGCCCTGGCCGAGCATGGGCTGAGATCGGTTTTCTGGGGTCCGAGGTCGGGCCGTATTTCCACCGTGGGCGGCGCGATGGCGCTGGGGGCGGTCACCTTTGGTTCAGGCCGCAATGGCCCTTCCGTGTCGGCCGCCGTGGGCCTGGAAGTAGTGCTGGCGGACGGCAGCGTCCTGGTTACAGGTTCGGGTGGGCAGCCGGGCCATTCCGCCTTCTTTCGCGAGTACGGCCCGGACCTTACGGGCCTGTTCTGTGGCGACGCAGGGGCATTGGGCGTAAAGACGGCGGTGACTCTCCGCCTGGAACCGCGGCCGGGCGCCGGGCAGGGAGTGACGTTTTCATTTTCCGAATTTCCCGCGCTGGTCGAGGCGGTGGAAGCGGTGTCCCGGTTCGGCCTGGCGACGGAAGTGTTCGGAGCGGAGACCGAGCTGGTTCGGCTGAACGCCGGCCCGGCGGCGCTCAAGCAGGACCTGGGCAAGTTGCTGACCATCCTGCGCGGGGCATCCAATCCCCTTGAGGCCATGCGCAAGGGGATGCGGGCCGCGATCGGCGGGCGCGGGTTTCTGAATTCATCGAAATACCTTGTCAACTTTCTAACCGAAGGCGCCGACTTCAGGGAACTGAACGCTACCTTGCGGAGAATTCGCCAAGCGGTGGGCGAACGTGGAATTGAGGTGGCCAGCACGATGGCCGAGTTCGCGCGCGCGGCGCCGTTCCCGGATCCGATGATTCTCGGGCCCGGTGGCCTGCGGCTATTGCCTTTGCACGCGATCGTTCCCTATACGAGCGCTACGGCTCTGCATGACGAGGTGGAAAGCTACCTGGAACGGATGCGCGAGGAGTGCGCCGCCAAGCGAGTGACGGTCCATTTGGTTTACAGCACATCCGGCCGGGCCGGGTTCCTTTACGAAAACGTGATCTATTGGGAAGACGAATGGCTTGCGTATCACCGTAACTATCTCCCCGAGGAGATGCGCTCAGTGTACAAGGAAAGCCGGCCAAATCCCGAAGGCCGGGCGCTCGTGGAGCGCTTGCGCCTGGAGCTGATCGAAATCATGTACCGGCACGGTTCGACGCATCTACAGATCGGCAGGGCGTATCCGTATGCAAGAGACCGAAATCCGGCAGCGCTGCATTTGCTCCGGAGTCTCAAGAAGCAGGTGGATCCCTCAGGATTGATCAACCCGGGCGCCTTGGGCATCTGAGGGTGCCTGCAACCGAAGAAGTCGCGATTGTCGGCGCCGGGATCGGCGGCCTGGCCCTGGCCCTGGGATTGGCGCGGGCCGGTAAGCCGCTTCGGGTATATGAGCAGGCGCCCGTGCTCGCTGAAGTCGGCGCCGGTGTTTCCTTATCACCCAACGCCGTCAAGGGGCTTCGATACCTTGGCATCGGTGAGCGGCTGGAAGCGATTGCCGACGAACCTCCCACTCAGGTAACGCGCCACTTCGAAAGCGGGGATGTTCTGGTGCACATCGATCGCGGCAATACCCGCGAGCAATCGGGGGCTCCGTACCTGCAGATGCATCGTGCTGATCTTCACGATCTAATGCGGGCCGAACTGGCCGCTCTCGCTCCCGACGCTCTGGTTCTGAACAGGAAACTGGCCGCGATCAATGCAAAGCGGGGAGGGGAGCAGGAACTCGGCTTCGCCAAGGGTTCAAATGAGTCCGCCATCGTGGTGGTGGGTGCCGACGGGCTGAAGTCCACCGTCCGCAGCGAGGTCTTCTCAGAACCTGCGCCGGAGTTTTCGGGTTTCGTGGCCTGGCGTGGCCTGGTTGCAGGAGAATCGCTGGGCATGGACCAGTCGCGCCCCGGATCCATGGTATTTGTGGCGCCCGGACGGATGCTGGTGCGATATCCGGTGCGGCACGGAAGCCTGCAGAATTTTGTTGCTTTCTCCAGGGCGGATCGTTGGACGGCGGATGGCTGGTCGCAAACCGGTGACATTGAATGGGTGCGCGGGATCTTTTCCGACTTCCATGCCGATGCGCGCGTTGTTCTCAGCGCTTTCATCGGCAGGCGCTGTCACAAGTGGGGATTGTTTGCGCGCGAGCCCTTGCCCCGATGGGTGCGCGGCCGAGTCGCCGTTTTGGGCGATGCCGCCCATCCGATGTTGCCGTGGCTCGGCCAGGGTGCGGCAACCGCGATTGAAGACGCGGTGATTCTGTGTCGCGCGCTGGTTGAATTCGGCCCCTCCCGCGAGGCGCTTCGGCGCTACGAATCGGCGCGGCGAGAGCGGGTGACGGTCATCCACCGGGAGTCGCTCCTGGGCGGGGAGTGGCTGATGCAGCAGGATCCCTACGAATTGGCCAGGCACCCTGTCACCACCGAAGACACCCTCGGTCTGTCGCTTTACGATCCTGCTACCGAACCGCTGTAGGCCAGGAGTACTTACCGCGGTTTTCGCGGCCTTGGCCCGTCGAACAGCGCTGGGAGCGAGGGCGTCCCCGCCCTCGTTCCCAGCGTCGAGGGCGGGACGCCCTCGTTCCCAGGGCGCCGGCGTTTAGGGGAGAGCGTCGGTCTGCCCGGCCAGGGCGTTGGTTACGCGCGCCACCAGTGCACGGCCACGTTCGTTGAGCCGTTGCTGCTGCTCGGCGTCGGGCCTGTACGATTCGATTTCTTCACTCACATTGAGGCCGTGCCGCTCGAGGACGGCTTCCAGCGCGGCAATCCGGTCAATAAGGATGTAGAGCTCATGGGTCAGCGTCAACACGGCTTGGCCCACCCCGGGAAGGTCATCGGGGGTGAGCGTGGGGCGCTCGGGGTTGTTGAAGGATTTGGGATCGCCCTTCATGCGGGTTTGCGCGCAGTGATTACGTAGGGATAGCCGCCCGGCCCCAAGGCGCGTCCATTGGCTTCGGTAAGGCCGGCCTCTGCGAGCGTGGCCACCAGGTCGAGGCTCGCGGACTCGCGCCAGAAAGGTTCTCCGCCGTACCGGGCCAGTTGGTCTGCGCGCCATTCGTCCAGTTTGTTCATGTCCGCATACCGCGCCACGTCGCTCATAATCAGGTCACCGCCCGGAGTCAGCACGCGATACGCTTCGGCGAATAGGGCCCGAATCGCGTCGGCCGGCATTTCGTGAAGCAGGATGTAGGAACTGACGAGATCGAATGACTCGTCGTCGAAGCCCGTATCTTCCGCGGCGCGCAGATACAGGCGCCAGCGGTAACCGCGTGCGTTACCTATCCGCAGCGCGTGCTCCAAAGCCCGTATGGACACATCCACTCCGGTGATTTCAGCGTCCGGATAGGATTCCGCCAGGGCCTGGGTGAAGTGCCCGGTCGAGCAACCCATTTCCAGGATGCGGTCGTACCTTGCGCTGGGCGCCAGTTCGGCCACCTTGCACCGTTGCTTGAAGATTCCGCCGGGATAGGTGGCGTCGACAATAAGACGGTGCACGATCTCGCCGTGCACGCAGCCCATGTAGGGGTGACCGTCCCAGCCGCCGCGGGTGCGGTGAAATTCCACGCCGTCCCAGTAATCCGGGGGCTGGAAGCCTTCCTCGGCAAACAGGCGGGAGGGCCCGTTGTCATAGCGGGCAAGCGTTTCGGCCGCCGCCGGCTTCAGTTCCTCGAACGCTTCCAGGGCGATCAGGCCATGCTGGCGCGAATGCCATTCGCCGGCGGTTTGCTGCACCCGGTGCGCGGGAACTTCGCGGAGGACTTCGGTGACGGCATCGTGGCGCTGGTCAAGGTCATCCGGCAAAGAGGCGCCGTCTGAAAATCGGGCCTCAAGGCCCTGCTGTACCCTCTGGCGCGATTTCACGGCGCCATGGAATACGTGGGCCAGGAAGTCAACTGAAGCGCGTCCGCGCTGACGGAGTCTGGGCTGCAAGGTGTTGTTCATGACGGTGCGGGCTCCATTCCCTCTAGTTCCGCCTTGGTGAGACGATAACGGGTCAGTATGAACATTGCGAGCAGGCCCATTGCGGTCGGGATGTAGGACACCCCCAGCAGCAGGGCCCTGCCGACTTCGGGCGTTTGCAGCGCTTCGTCGGGCAGGTCCGGGTCGAAACCCGCAAATTGCATGGCGAAGCCGATGATCAGCGGACCCATGGCAAAGGTGAATTTCTCCACGAAACTGTAGACGGCAGTGTAAACGCCTTCGCGGCGAATCCCGGTCCTGCGCGTGTCGTAATCGATCGTGTCGGTGAGCATAGACATGGCCATTACGATGTTTCCGCTGCCCGCGATCGCAATGATCGCGGCCCGTGCCAGGATGGCAGGCAAGGGCTCTCCCGGACCGGCCAACATCCAGCTCGAGGTGGTGATCACGTAGCAAAGAGCGGCCAGGAGGTAGGTTTCGCGCTTGCTGATGCGCTTTGATATCGCCACCAGAATCGGTGTGCCGACAATCGACATTGCGGTAAACACGGCTCCGTACCAGAAGAGTATGGTCAGCGGTAGCCTGAGGTAGTGCACCACAAAGAATATGATGGCCGCCTGGGACGCGGCAATGCCCAGCAGTTGCGAGGCTTTCACCCCGATGAGCTTCAGAAAGTGCGGATTCTTGAGGATCGGGCTGAATTGCCTGAACACGTTGATTCTCTCGACGCCCGCGTTGGTAAATCGCGCGCCCGCGGTGCCGAAGTAGGTGGTCAGCATGGAGGCGAGGATGATGACCCCGCCGCTTGCGCCTACAACGGCATAGGTCGTCCAGCTCTCGTGTCCGAACCTTTCCTGAATCAGGGGCGGCACGGAAATTGCGAGAAAAATGCCGCTGGCGATGAAGACCATGCGATAGCCGTGGATGGCGGAGCGTTCGTGGTAGCTGTCGGTCATTTCCGCCGGCATGGCCATGTATGGAACGTTGAATAGCGTATAGCCGAATGTATAGACCAGCAGCGCGGTAAAGATGTACGTGGCGGTCATCCACTGCTGGGCGAAGATCGGCGTGGTGAAGATCAGGACGAACGCGCATGCGGACACGAATGCGCCCGCCAGCAAGAAAGGCCGTCGCCGGCCGGCCGGCGACTTGATCCGGTCGCTCCAGCTTCCGACTACGGGGTCGCTGACCACATCCAGGAGTTTGGTGAGGAAGATCAGCGATCCCGCCAGCGCCGGTTCCATTCCCAGCACGTTGACCATGTAGAACAGCGCCAGAATGCCGATGGCGTTCATCAGCAGCGCCACGCCGAGCGCTCCGGCGCCCCAGGAAACCCGAATGCCTTGCGAGATCACGGCGCCCGGTCCGCTGGACGAGTTTTTGTAATCAGGCTTGGTCCCAGGCCTTCAAGCGTTCCGGCACGGCCTTGCCGTGGACCATGGTGCGCATGGGAGGCATGGCGAGTAATGATTCCGGGAAAGTCGCCGCAGGCGGTGAAAGAGCATTCAGTTCCGACAGCGTGTCGGCGTCCAGCGACAGATCCGCGCAGGCCAGGTTCTCGCCAAGCTGTTTCAGGTTGCGTGCGCCGACGATCGGGATGACCGGGGCGGGGCGGTGCAACAGCCAGGCCAGGGCCAGCGTAGAAGAAGCGCAGCCCAAACGGCCCGCAGCCTTCTTCAGGCCTTGTGCAACGCGCAGGTTGTGAGGAGTAAGCATCCGTCCGCCCATCGGCCCGCTCAGACGGCCTTCCCCCTGAACCGCGCCGTCTTTGCCGACGGTGTACTTCCCGGTGAGCGCCCCGAACAACAGCGGGCTCCAGGCCGTAATCGCCATGTCCTGGAATTTCGCCAGCGGGAAGAAGGCGTTCTCGATGGTGCGTTCGGCCAGGTTGTATTGCAATTGCACGGCGGTGAATTGTGTCCACCCGCGCTCAGCAGCGGTTGCGTTCAGCGCGGCCACCCACCACGCAGGCGCGTTGGAGATGCCAATGTGCAGAATCTTGCCCAGGCGCACCTGGTCGTCCAGGGCCCGCATGAACTCCAGCGGCGGCGTCAGCCCGTCGGCGGCGTGAACCCAGTAGAGATCCAGGTAATCGGTCTTGAGCCGCTTCAGGCTGCCCTCCAGCGAACGCACCATGTTGCCGCGGTGGTTGCCCCCGGCATTGGGGTCGTTCGGATCGGTGTTCATCGAATATTTGCTGGCCAGAATGATGCGCTTGCGGTCCTCGCCCATGAAGCGGCCCAACATGCTTTCGCTGGCGCCCAAGCCGTACATGTCCGCAGTGTCGATGAAGTTACCGCCGGCCTTCAGGAAGGCGTCGTAAACGTTGCGGCAGTCTTGTTCCTCTGCGTACAGGTGGGCTGAGCCACCGAAAGTCATGGCGCCCAGGCACAATTCGGAAACGCGCAAGCTGCTGGCGCCTAATAGTCTGAGTTTCATTGGTGGTTTACTCCGGGCTCGCGGGCCAACTGGTGGTATTGGGGATTGGGGGTCATGCCGGTGGCCATCGCCACGCGGTTACTGAAGTTGAAGAATCCGGTCACGTTGGCGATGTCCCAGATATCCCGCTCGCTGAAGCCGGCGTCGCGAAGCCCGGCGCGGTCCTGTTCACCGATGCCCCGCGGATTGACGGTCGCGTCCCAGGCGAAGTCCAGCATGGCCCGCTGGCGGCCCGTGATTTGCGCCTCGCGGTAGTTCATCACCAGTACTTCACCCAGCAGCGGATCGCCCGAGAGCTTGCGCACCGCCGCGCCGTGCGCAACCAGGCAATACAGGCAGTGGTTGGCCGATGACACCACCACGGCGATCATTTCCCGTTCCAGCTTGCTTAAGTTCGAATCGGCCAGCATGAGTTCGTCGTAGAACTCGCGAAAGACCCGGAGTTTCTCGCTGGAAAAGGCGTGGGCGGTCAGAACGTTGGGCACGAAGCCCAGCTTTTCCTCGCACAATGCCAGGTAGTCGCGCATGTCTTCGGCCAACTCGTCGCGTGGAAGACGCGGGATGTCCAGCGCCATCACTTCATCCCCAATGCTCATGTTGTGTTCTCCTTCCGGGCCGCAAATTCCGCCTTCCCGGCCTGAATCAAGTCGTAAATTTCCTGGGCGCGGCCGCCGATGCGCGAAATCAGTTTCTGGTGCGAACCGCTGGCCGCTTCCCGCCACCGGGATTGTTGTTCCTCGGTCAACGCGTAGAAGGTTACCCGGCCTTGTTCCTGCCATTCGCGCTCCTGGACCGCAATGACCTCGCGTACCAGGTCGCGGTTCTCCTGCTGGACATCCAGGGCGTCGATCAGCACCTGGCGCGCTTCCTGGGGAAGAGATTCGTACCACTCGGCATTGGCAAACTGCACGCCGGAGTCATAGGCGTGGGTGGTGAGCGTGTAGTGGGGCGCTTCGTCGGCGATTCCGGAGAGCAGGTATTGGCCGGCGCCGCTTTGGCCGCACTCGATCAACCCGGTCTGCAGGGCCGGCAGAGTCTCATCGAAGGGCAGGGGAATGTTGTCCGCGCCGATCGTGTCGGCAAATACCTGGGGAGCGATGGCGGTGGACGCACGCATCTTCACGCCCCGGAATTCCTCCGGTTCGAGTCTGGGTTCGCGGCAATAGACGTGGTTCCATCCCACTTCGCTCCATTGGATAAACTTAAGCCCGCGTTCCGCCAGCATCTCCGTGAACACGGGAGTCAGGAACCGGTCGGTAACGAAGTCCACTTGTGCATAACTCTCGAACAGATAAGGCGCGAGAATCACGCTCAGTTCCGGCACCACACTTGACATGCCATGCAGCGACGTTCCGGCATATTGGACCCGCCCGCGCCGCACATTGGCAAGTATGGTTTCCTCGGTTCCGAGCTGGCCGTTGACGAACATCTGCAGTTCCAGTCCTGGGTAGGCGGCAGCGTTTACGCGGCGCTCAAAGCGCCGCCAGCCCTCGTGCCAGGGCGTGTCGATGGCGCCGGACGCACCGATCACGACTACCAGCTTCTCGTCTTCCGCCTGCACACCGGAGTCACCCCCGCAGGCTGCAAGTAGCAGCACCGCCAGCAGCAAGCCCCGCTGGGAGTGTTGGCAGCCGGCGCCGCTGCGCTGACGCGCAGGGAACACGCTGGGAACGAGGGCGTCCCGCCCTCGGCGAGGGCGAGACGCCCTCGTTCCCAGGGCTGTTGCATGCAAGCGAGGGCTTCCAGCCTTCGAAACCAGAGTTGCAATTCGCATTTTGAAAAAGGCTAACAAGGCGAAGTCTGGAGGTTCTTGCTTACTGGGTTTTGGGGCCGAAAGCCCTCGCTCCCAGGCTTCGAGGGCTGGACGCCCTCGCTCCCGGCGTCAGACCTTGTCTCCGCCGACTTCGATCAGGGTGCGGCCGAACAGCTCGCGGTTCTCGAACGCGGCGTGCATTGCCGGCGTGTCCTCCAGGTTCGCTATCCGCTCGATCGGAATCCGCCACTGGCCGCTGGCCAGTTTGTCCTCGATCTCCGCGTTCTCGGCGTATCGGGTACGGGCCTGATGGAAGAACTGCACGAACCCGGTGACGCTGATGCTCTTTCCTATGAGGAAGGAAATATCCGCTGGTGGCGCCAAGCCGCCCATCGCTCCAAGGTAGATCACATTACCCAAAGGCGCGCAGGCATCATAGTTGCGTGGCGCATTCGGCCCCTGCACGCCGTCGATGATGACGTCCGCCCCACGTCCGCCGGTCGCTTCCTTGACCTGTGCGGGCCATTCCTCGGAGCGGTAATCCAGCAGATGATCGGCGCCGAACTGCTTGGCCCAGGCGGCTTTCTTGTCGCCGCCCACCAGTCCGATCACCGTGGCTCCGGCCTCCTTGGCAATCTGAGTCGTCAGGATGCCCACGGCGCCGGCGGCTGAATGCACCACCACTGTCTGGCCCGGCTGAACCCGGCCGGCGGAGTGCACAAGGTGCCAGGAGGTGGGCGCGCAGGTGGAAAAGGTCGCACCAAGCTGAAAATTGAAACGGTCGGGAATAGGTACCAGGCCGGCTGCCTTGGCTACCGCATAATCGCCGTTGCCGTTCCACTGGCCGTGCACCGCCACGCGATTGCCTTCAAGGCCGGAATCCACGCCCGCGCCGGTCTCCACAACCCTGCCGGAATACTCGTAACCGGTAACGAAAGGAAAGCCCGGATGCATCCACTTGATCCGGTTGGCCCGCGCGTGTGTATCCAGCGGATTGAGCGGCGCATACGCGACCTGTATCCGCACCTCCCCTTCCCCGGGGGAGGGGATGGGAAGTTTCTTGAGTTGCAGGGTTTCTGGACCGCCGGGCGCTTCGGCCACGACGGCGCGCATGGTGTTTGACATCAGGGAATCTCCCGTGAAAGAAAAAGAACGCATTGTACCCACCCGGTCATGCGCAACACTCGTCGCCTTGTGGGCCCTGGAGCACCATTGGTGCTGGTGATCCAACTCGCTCGCGGCTTGCCGAACCCCGGGCGCCTTTGGCCGCATTGCGGCTCCCGGCAATGGGGTTTACCATTCCCGGCGGACCACGCCTTGCCGCAGTTCGCGTGGCCCGCCCTGAAGTGATGCGGAATTGCGGGCCACCGCGCCAGAAATTGCCCTACGGAAATTGCCATGAGAAAACTGACCCTTCCTTTCGTCCTGATTGCCCTGATAACCGCCATCGCGCCGGCTCGTGCGGAGACCATTGCCGTCATCGGCACCGGCATGATGGGTGGCTCTATGGGGCCCCGGCTGGCGGAACTCGGTCATACCGTTGTCTACGGTTCGCGTGCGCCGGGTGAGGAGCGGATCCAAAATCTGCTCGACCGCACGCCCGGGTCTGCCACCGCAACGACGCAAGCGGAAGCCGCGGCGCTCGGAGAAATCGTGTTTCTGGCGGTTCCCTATACCGCCGCGGAAGACGTTGTGGAGCGACTCCGCCCGCACCTGTCGGGCAAGCTGGTTATCGACGCGGGCAACGCGGTTCAGGAAGGGGAGGACGGGTTGCCGCAACACGTTGACGGCTGGTCCTCGGGGGAGATGGTGCAGAGCGCCGTGGAGGATGCCCGGGTGGTCAAGGCATTCAACACCGTGGGGTTTCACATTGTGCGCGATCCGGCCCGCGCGAAGGGCCCCGTCACCGTGCCGGTGGCCGGCAACGATGAGGCCTCCAAGCATTGGGTGATGGCTTTGGCCAGGGACCTCGGGTTCGAAACCATCGACCTGGGACCCATACGGGTATCACGGGTCCTTGAGAGCATGTCCGCGTTGTATCGCATTCCGCATTTTGCCGGGCGCCGGGACGAATCGTTCGAGTTTCACCTGCGCCGGGTGGCTGAGCCGGACCGGGAGGAAACTCGCGCCGTGCGCGGCCGCTGAAGGCTGCGGCGGGGCCGGCAGTTAGCGGGAGCCGCTCCCGCACTGTTTGCCCGGGCCTTGTGCAAGAGAAGTCGGACGATTCATAGAGGTCATGGGTAGCAACGCAAGAGACCTGGCTCAACGGGCCCTGGTGGGTTTGTCCAGGCTGGAACGGGGCGTTGCCTGCGCCGCCTTCGCTATCCTGGTGATGGTCATTTTCGGCGACGTGGCCATTCGGGTAATCACCGGATCAGGGTTGTACTGGGCACGTCAGATCGGCGTTTACGCCAACGTGATTGTGGTCATGTTCGGTATCGGACTGGCATCCGCCAGTAACTCACATCTGCGACCGCGATTCGCCGACGGCTGGCTTCCCAGGTCGTGGGCGCCGTTTCTCGACCATCTGGGCGAGTTGCTGATGGCGCTGTTTTGCCTGACCTTCTGCGCGGTTGCGTTCGACCTCGTGCGCGACACCTATCTGCTGGATGTGCGCTCTGTTGTATTGCGCATTATTGTGTGGCCGATCCAGGCCGTGATTCCGCTGGTCTTCGCGCTGGCGACCTTGCGCCACGGACTGTTTGCGATTTGGCCGGACTTGCGGCCGCCGGAGCGCGGCGCGCTGGCCGACACGCAGCAGGAGCTGGAGCCATGACCGGCGCGCTGGCTATCGCCTGCGCGGCCCTGGCGCTGCTTGCGCTGCGACAGAATCTCCTCGTGGTGCTGGGGGTCGCCACCGGGCTGGCCTACTGGTTCTGGGGTGACGGGCAGATCGCGAACATTATCCATGATGGCTGGGATGGCTTGAACAATCCCACTCTGCTGTCCATCCCCATGTATCTGCTGGCGGGCGCGATCATGGCGCGGGGAGCAATAGCAAAGCGCCTGATTCTGCTCGCTCGGGCGGTGTCGGCACCAATCCCCGGCGGCCTGGCAATCGCCACTGTGCTGTCCTGCGCGATGTTTGCCGCCGTCACGGGCTCCGGAACCGTGGCCCTGTTGGCCATAGGCTCAGTGATGTATCCGGCATTGCTGGAAGCCGGCTACAGCAAGCGCTTTGCGTTGGGTGCGCTATGCGCCGCAGGCACGCTCGGCATCGTTGTGCCGCCGAGTATTCCACTCATCCTGTACGGGATCATGACGGGGACCTCGATTTCCGATCTGTTCATTGCCGGAATCGGCCCGGCATTGCTCCTTACAGGCCTGATGAGCGCCTGGGCGATTGTCCGCAATTGGAGTTTTCGCTTGGGTTGGTGGCGCCTGCGTGAAATCGGAGTGGCTTTCCTTAAGGGAATCTGGTCGCTGTTGATGCCGGTCATCATCCTGGGCGGCATATACACGGGCTGGTTTACTGCTACGGAGTCCGCGGCGATTGCCGTGGTTTACGGCCTGCTCGTGGAGATCGTGATCCACCGGGAAATGCGCCTAAAGGAACTCGTTGAGGTCATCACAACCACGACAAGGCTGATGGGATCGCTGTTTCCGGTACTGATGATGGCGTTTGCACTCAACAAGTTCCTGACTTATGAGCAAGTGCCGGATCTGGCGGTGCAATGGCTCTTGGCCAACATTACTTCTCTGCCCGGATTCATCCTCCTGATGAACGCATTCCTGTTGCTGGTGGGGTGTTTCATGGATATCGGATCCGCGATCCTGATTCTGGCGCCGCTGCTGCAGCCGATCGCCGTCGCCCAGGGTATGGACGCGGTGCATTTCGGCATAGTGATGGTGGTCAACCTGGAGATGGGCTACCTCACCCCGCCCATGGGACTGAACATCATCGTGGCGATGACCGCCTTCAACGAATCGTTCGGAGAGATATGCCGGGCGGTGCTGCCATTCCTGGCGCTGATGCTGGCCGCTTTGTTCGTGGTGTCGTTCTGGCCTGGCCTGTCGCTGTTCCTGCTGCAATAATTGCGGCCTTGATCGACACGAGACACGGCGGCAGCGCCAGGATGTTCCTTTTGCCATGACCTGGACAGTGCATAAATTCGGCGGCAGCAGCCTGGCTGATGCGCGCGGCTTCGAGCGCGCCGCCGGGATTGTGCTGGCCGACGGCGCGCCGCGGGTGGCGGTGGTGGTATCGGCCATGCAGGGCGTGACCAACGCCCTGTTTGCGCTGCTCGGCCGTGCAGTTGCCGGGGACGACCTGTGGGCGGGCGATCTTGAGGCACTCCAGGCGCAGTATGGGGCGATCTGCGGGCAACTGATTGCAGACCCGGCACGCGGCGCAGAGTTGCTGGCCCATCAGGAGGCTGAGTGCCGCGACGTGGCGGACATTCTCCATTCGGCGGTACTCATCCGCTCCGCAGGGCCGCGCATGGAGGCTTTGGTGTCGGGTTGCGGAGAACTATGGTCGGCACGCTTGCTGGCGGCACTCATTACCGAGCGCGGCGCCGGGAACGGCCGGCCAGCGGAGCCGCTGGATGCGCGCGACGTATTGCGGGTGGAGCCTGGAGAGTTGGGCGTGGTGGTGGATTGGGATGCTTCCGGCAAGCGCCTGGCGAAGCTGCTCAAGGACGACGCCACGCCCGTGCGAGTCATTACCGGCTATATCGCACGCGATGGACGCGGCCTGCAGACGACTTTGGGACGCAACGGCAGCGATTTTTCCGCATCCATTTTCGGTGCCCTGATGAACGCCGAGTCCCTGACCATCTGGACCGACGTGGAAGGGGTAATGAGCGCCGATCCCGCGCGAGTGCCGGAAGCCCACGTGATTCGCGAGCTGTCCTACAACGAGGCCATGGAGCTGGCCTATTTCGGCGCCCGCGTGATTCATCCGCAGACCATGGGTCCGGTGGTAAGCAAGGGCATTCCGGTATGGATACGCAGCAGTTTCAAGCCGGAGTTGCGTGGTTCGCTGATCTCGCAGGAAGGCGACCGGAACGAGCCGGTGAAGGGAATCACCATGATCGAGAACGTCTCGATGCTGAGCCTGGAGGGCTCCGGCATGATCGGCGTGCCCGGCACCGCGGATCGGCTTTTCAGCGCCTTGAGCAGAGTTCAGGTGCCGGTGCTGCTGATTACCCAGGCCAGTTCGGAGCATTCAATAACCTTCGCTGTGCCGCAGGCGCATGCGGCGGTGGCCGAAGAGGTCACGCGCGACGCGTTCGCCCAGGAAATGGGCCTGGGTCAGGTCAGCAAGGTTACCCGCACCGATAGCGTCAATGTTCTGGCGCTGGTCGGCGACGGCATGGTCGGAATACCCGGCGTGGCCGGACGCTTCTTCGGGGTGCTGGGGCGCGCGGGAGTGAACGTCATCGCGATCGCCCAGGGTTCCTCGGAGCGCAACATTTCCGCCGTAGTGAGCGGCGCGACCGCGACCAAGGCCTTGCGGGCCGCGCACGGCGGCTTTTACCTGTCGCAGACCACATTGTCGCTGGGAGTAATCGGCATGGGCAATGTCGGCGCCGAGTTGCTGGATCAGATTGCCCGGGCGGGCGACCGGTTGCGGGAGAAATTCAACCTCGATCTGAGGGTGCGGGCCATTGCCAATTCCCGCCGTATGCACCTGGCGTCGCGGAGCCTGGACCTCGGGTGCTGGCGGGACTTGCTCAAGCAGGAAAGCGAGCCGCTGGACATGGAACGCCTGACGGCCCACGTGAACCCGGATCATCTGCCCCACGCCGCCATCCTGGATTGCACCGCCAGCGAAGCGATCAGCAGTCGCTACACAGATTTCTTCAATGCCGGCATCCACGTGGTTACTCCGAACAAGCGCGCACAAAGCGCGCCGCATGCCGTCTATGAGCGTCTTCACGAGCAGCGCCGTGCCCATGGCGTGCATCTCCTCTACGAGACCAACGTCGGCGCCGGACTGCCGGTGATCGAGACCTTGCGTGACCTGATCTCCACCGGTGACCAGGTGCTGAGTATCGAGGGAATTTTCTCCGGAACGCTGGCCTATCTGTTCAATGCGCTGCACGCAAACGCCGATTTTTCCCGGGTGGTGCGCGAAGCGCGCGATGCCGGCTATACGGAACCGGACCCACGGGAGGACTTGAGCGGTATGGACGTGGCGCGCAAGCTGCTCATCCTCGCGCGCGAGCTGGGGCTGCGCATGGAGCTGGAGGATGTCGACGTGGAGAGCCTGGCGCCCGAAGAGTTGTCGGATGCGACGGTAGAGGAATTTCTTGACGGATTGGGCCGCTACGACGGCGACATGCGCCGACGTCTGCAGAAGGCGGAGGAGGACAGCTGTGTGCTGCGCTACGTGGGCAGGCTGGACAGCGCTGGACAGGCCTCAGTGCAACTGGAGTCGCTGCCCGATGATCATCTGTTCGCGCGCCTGCACCTGACCAGCAACATGTTTCTGTTCCGCACCGCCCGCTACAGCGACAGCCCACTGGTGGTGCAGGGTCCGGGCGCGGGGCCGGCGGTCACCGCCGGCGGTGTGTTCGCCGACGTCCTGCGCCTGGCGCGGATGCTGGGAGCGCCGCGCTAGCCATACCGGTCATGGTTTCGTTCTACAGCACTCGCGGCAGCGGCCCCGCGCGCCTGGAAACCGTGCTGCAATCCGGCACCGCTCCGGACGGCGGGCTCTATGTGCCGGATTTCCTGCCTCGCTTCAGCCGTGACGAGTTGAAGGAGTGCTCCACGCCGCCAGAACTGGCCGAATGCATGCTCGGTCCGTTTTTTGCGGATTCGAGTCTGGCCGAATACCTTCCGGAGATCTGCGCGAGCGCATTCGCCTTTCCGCTTCCCTTGACCGAACTGGCGCCCGCGCCCAACAGCGCGCGTTTGCGGCTTCTGGAGCTGTTTCATGGCCCAACGGCAGCGTTCAAGGACTACGGGGCACGCTTCCTGGCTGCCTGCCTGGAGCGAATTCTGGCCAACGAGCCCGTCTCTTCGCCGCCTTTGACGATCCTCGTGGCCACCTCCGGGGATACCGGCGCGGCGGTGGCCTCGGCGTTTTCAGGGCGCGAGAGGATTCGAGTGGTCGTGCTGTTCCCCAAGGGCCGCATTTCACCGCGCCAGGAACATCACCTGGGCTGCTGGGACGACAATGTAAAGGCGCTTGCCGTACGCGGTGGTTTTGACGATTGCCAGCGGTTGGTCAAGCAGGCTTTCTCCAGCGCCGAATTGCGCACCCGGGTTCGGTCAGGCTCGGCCAACAGCATTAACCTGGGAAGACTTCTTCCGCAAAGCACTTACCATGCCTGGGCGGCGCTACACGCGCCGGAGGGTGCTCATTTCGTGGTCCCCACCGGGAATCTGGGTAACGGCCTGGCATGCCTCTGGGCCCGAGAGATGGGCGCCGGCATCGGCCGAATTCTGCTTGTCACCAACGCCAATCGCGCGGTAGGCGATTATCTTTCTTCCGGGGAATATCGGGGGCGCGAGGGTATCGGCACGCTGGCCAACGCCATGGACGTGGGTGATCCCAGCAATATGGAGCGCCTGCGCCACTACTATGGCGGCGACATCGACCGGATCAGGGCGGCGGTCAGCGCCGCGAGCGTCAGCGACGAGCGCATTCGTGCACGAATACGCAAGGAGCAGGCGGCCTCGGGCAATGTGCTCTGCCCCCACACGGCCGCAGGCGTGGACGCGTGCCACGAATTCCTGTCGGCTGCCGGCGCACCGGGTGGCGACTGGGTGCTGGCCGCTACCGCGCACCCCGCCAAATTCGAAACCATAGTGGAACCCCTGATCGGGAGAGCGGTCACTCCGCCGCCCCAACTGCAGGAACTCCTGGAGCGCCCGTCCCGCCACACCGAAATCCCGGCCCGCCTCAAGGCCCTGACTCCACACCTGACCTAACGGAAGAGGCTAATCCGTAGTGCCTTGAGTATAATCTTTTACCTCTGATTGCTGTTTTGCGGCGCAATATGGACATCACAAGACGATTTTTCGATCTTCCTGAGCAGAGTTTCTTCCTGTTCGGGCCGCGCGGGACCGGCAAGTCCACTTGGCTGCGCCACCTTCTTCCAGATTCGCTGTACCTTGATCTCCTCGAGCCCGCGCTGTCACGCGAGTTGAGCGCCCGGCCCGAAAGGCTGCGCGAATTGATCGCCGGCGAGCCAAGCGCCCGCACTGTCGTTATTGATGAGGTTCAGCGGGTTCCGGAACTCCTGCCGGTGGTGCATGCAATTCTTGAATCCAAAAACGGCCTGCGATTTATCCTGACGGGCTCCAGCGCCCGCAAGCTGCGCCGTGGCGTAGTGGACCTGCTGGGCGGGCGCGCTATTTTGCGCAATATGCACCCGTTCATGGCAGCGGAACTACCGCACTTCGACCTATCTTCGGCGCTGCGGGTGGGTATGCTCCCGCTGGCGCGTGGCGCGCCTGACCCCGGTGACACGTTGGCGGCTTACGCCGGCCTGTATCTGAACGAAGAAGTCCGGGCGGAAGGGCTTACCCGAAACATTGGCGGCTTTGCGCGCTTTCTTGAGGCAATCAGCTTTTCTCACGGCGCGCCCGTGAACGCGGCGGCGATGGCGCGGGAATGCGCCGCGCCGCGCAAGACGGTGGCGGGTTACCTTGAAATACTGGAAGACCTCCTGCTGGCGTTTCGCCTGCCCGTCTTCCGTCGCCGGGCGCGGCGGCGGCCGGTGGCGCGGGACAAGATCTATATCTTCGATGCGGGCGTATTTCGCTCCTTACGCCCAACAGGCTCGCTTGACCGGCCCGAAGAAATTGATGGAGCGGCGCTGGAAGGATTGGTCGCCCAGCAGCTGCGGGCGTGGGCAGACTATTCTCGTGGCGCGATGGGTCTGCACTACTGGCGCACGCGAGGAGGCAGCGAGGTTGATTTCGTCTTGTATGGCGATCTGGGTTTCTTTGCCCTGGAAGTAAAGAACGCCAGCCGGATTGATCCCCATGACCTGCGCCACTTGCGGACCTTCCGCCAGGACTATCCGGAAGCGCGCGCCGCCGCACTTTATCGTGGCAAAGAGCGCCTCCGAATCGGGTCGATCTGGTGTCTGCCGGTCGAAGAGTTTTTACGCGATCTACGCCCTGACAAGCCTCCACTCAACAACTAGACAGGCTCGGTGTTGCTGCGCTGCCGAGGTCAGGCTCGTTGCCGGCTGGCACGGCGGCGCTCTCCCTGGGTCAGCAGCTTCTTCCGCAAGCGGATATTGCCCGGTGTTACTTCGACGAGTTCATCGCTATCGATAAACTCCAGGGCCCGTTCGAGGGTTAGGCGCAGTGGTGGGGTCAGAATGAGGTTCTCGTCCGACCCCGCGGCGCGAATATTGGTGAGCTGTTTACCTTTGGTTGGATTGACCGGCAGGTCGGCGCTGCGCTTGTTTACGCCCACAATCATGCCGTCATAGACTTCCTCGCCGTGACCGATCAGCAAGCGTCCCCGATCCTGAAGTTTGAACAGCGAATACGCCAGGGCCTTGCCGTTCACCATCGACACCATGGCGCCACTGTTGCGCTGGCCAATCTCACCGGCCGCGCGCTGATCATAGCGCTCGAAGACGTGGTAGAGCAGGCCGGTTCCGGCGGTTGCGGTCAGGTATTCGGTCCGAAAGCCAATCAGCCCGCGGGCCGGGATCAGGTAGTCCAGCCGTATCCGTCCGCGCCCATCCGGGGCCATGTCCAACAGTTCACCGCGGCGTTCGGCCAAGCGGCTCATCACAGCGCCCTGGTAGGCCTCGCCGAAGTCAACCGTCAGTCGCTCCCAGGGTTCGCACAGGACGCCGTCGATTTCGCGCTCAATCACCTCCGGGCGCGAAACCGCGAGCTCGAAGCTTTCCCTACGCATGGTCTCGATCAGTATTGACAGGTGGAGTTCGCCACGGCCGGAGACGCGAAACTTGTCCGGGTCGGCGGTGGCTTTGACCCGCAGCGCGACGTTGTGTTTCAGCTCTCGATCCAGACGCTCGCGGATCTGGCGGCTTGTCAGGAATTTTCCCTCTAGTCCTGCGAACGGCGACTTATTGACCTGAAATGTCATGCTGATGGTCGGCTCATCCACCTGTAAGGCAGGCAACGGCTCGGGGCGGTCCCGGTCGCAGATGGTTTCGGATATCTTCAGGTCGGCGATACCGCTAAAGGCCACGATGTCGCCGGCGCTGGCTTGCTGCACTCGATTTCTTTCCAGGCCCTCGAACCCGAACAGCTCAAGGAGCCGCCCGGAGCGTGCTGAGCCGCCGGGTTGGACCACGGTGATCGGGCGGTTGAGGTCCGCGGTGCCTCGAGAGATCCGGCCGATCCCCAGCACGCCCACGTAAGCATCGTAGTCGAGGCTTGAGACCTGCAGTTGCAGCGGCCCATCGGTATCGACTTCGGGCGGCGGGACGTGCTGGACGATTGCTTCAAGTAACGGGCTGGTGTCGCCGCTTCTGGCCGTGGGGTCGGTGCTGGCGTAGCCTTTGAGCGCGGACGCATATATAACCGGAAAGTCGAGTTGCTCATTGGACGCGCCCAGCCGATCGAACATTTCGAAGGTCTGCTCCATTACCCAGTCCGGGCGGGCGCCGTCCCGGTCGATCTTGTTAATGACCACCAGCGGGGTAAAGCCGCGCGAAAAAGCTTTCTGCGCAACGAAGCGAGTCTGCGGCATCGGACCTTCCACGGCGTCAACCAGCAGCAGCACGCTGTCGACCATGGACAACACTCGCTCCACCTCGCCGCCGAAATCCGAGTGTCCCGGCGTGTCAACGATATTGATACGCCAGTCGCGCCAGGAGAGCGCGGTGTTCTTCGACAGAATCGTGATCCCGCGCTCGCGCTCCAGGTCATTGGAGTCCATCGCCCGCTCCGGCAGCACGGCGCGCGAATCCAGGGTGCTCGACTGCCGCAGCAGCTTATCGACCAGCGTGGTCTTGCCATGGTCCACGTGGGCAATGATGGCGATATTTCGAAAACGGTCCTGGCGGAGCATGTTGGTTTAGCGACTCAGCTGGTCCAGTGACATGTCACGTGACAATATGGGTCTCATCCGGTCTGCGCCGTTTCGGGCGGCTGGTGTCCGGGAAGCGCGTTATCAAGTTCCGTGGCCCGCAATTGGGCCGCCCGCCCCTTGAGTCTTGACCAGTAATCGGCAAAGGCGGGACGGCTCTCGATCGATCCCATCTCCATACCCCAGCCAACATGCGCACCGACGTAAACGTCGGCCGCCGTAAAACTTGCTCCCGCGATGTAATCCGCTCCGGCAAGGGCGGCCTCAAGCGCATCCATCACCGCCGCGTAAGTGCCGTAACCGGCCATCGACTCGCGGTTCTCCGGCACCTCGAATCCCAGTGCCCGGTTGATGGTGGCCGCTTCCAGCGGACCGGCGGCGAAAAACAGCCACCGGTAGTATGCTCCGCGTTCCGCCAAAGGTGGCGCCAGCCCCGCCTCGGGGAACGCATCGGCCAGGTAGGCGCAGATTGCCGCAGCCTCCGTAACCACGACTCCCCGATGCTGAATAGTTGGCACTTTACCCATCGGATTGACGGCCAGAAAACTATCCGACTTCATTTCGGGCCCGTATTGGAGCACTTCGGTCCGATATTCGGCGCCGACTTCCTCAAGCATCCAGCGCGCGATTCTGCCGCGAGACATGGGATTGGTATACAGGACGAGATCGTGGCTCATGGTTTCCTCCTCAGAGGCGATGCAGTTGCGGATGACATTTTGCGGTTGGATCTTGAAGACGCCAAGACCCGGCTACTGTTTGGGCGAAGGCCAACCGAAAAGCGCATGCGTGTTGCGGCGGCTGGCGGCGGCCAGTTCCTCCGCGTCCACGTCCATGTGCCGGGCCAGGGCCAGGGCGACATAGGGCAGGAATTCGGGTTCGTTACGGCGCCTTGTTCGGGGCTTTACGTAGGGATGGCGGGGCAGGAGGTAGGGACTGTCGGTTTCCAGAAGCACGCGGTCCAGCGGCAGCACCGCAATCGCTTTCAAGAGGTCCTGGTTGCGGCGTTCGTCACATATCCACCCGGTAATTCCGATATACAGCCCCAATTCCAGGTAGCTTTCGGCTTCCTGGGGCCCGCCGGTAAAACAATGCGCAACGCCTCCCGCCTCGCGGAGCTCATGTTCCTTCAGGATTGCCAGAAAGTCGTCGTGCGCGTCGCGCTGATGGAGAAAAACGGGCTTGCGGTGCTCGGCCGCCAGATTGAGCTGGCCTGCGAAGGCGGCACGCTGGCTTTGTGGTGGCGACAGGTTGCGAAAATAATCCAGGCCGCACTCGCCGCCCGCCACCGCCAGATGATTATTGAGCACCCGGTCCAGCCTCTGCCGGGCCCGTTGGGGCGAATCCGTCCATTGAGTAGCCACATGCGGATGAATTCCGGCGGTACACCGCAGTGCCCCCGAGTCCTGTTGAGCTAACGACAGCGCCCGCTCCGACTCCTCCAGCCCCGTCCCGGTCACGATCATGTGCCGCACGCCGGCTCCAATGGCGCGCTCCTTCACGGCTCGCCGATCTTTGTCGAACGAGGCGTCCGCCAAATTGGCGCCGATATCAATCAACCTCACTCGCGTGCTTCCTTCGGGTCTGTCTCAGAACGCACTGGGGCGAAGACGTTCCCGACGTTGCCGAGGGCACGATGCCTTCGCTTGCATGGAACAACCCTGGGAGCGAGGGCGGGACGCCCTCGCTCCCAGCGTTGGTTCCCTGCGCGCCAGCGCAGCGCCAGTCACTATGAGAGCTTGCATGGAACGAGGGCATCCTGCCCTCGTCGAGGGCGAGACGCCCTCGCTCCCAGCGTGTTCCCTGCGCGCCAGCGCAGCGGCGCCCGCTGCGAAAACTCCCAGGAGATGCATACGTTCCCGGCGTGTGCCGTCCGCATCGGATCAGGCGCCGCGCCAGCGGAACATTGTTGCGCCGATGGTCAGGAAGGCGGCGGTGATGCCGGCCAGGATGAGCAGTTGCGGCAGCACGTCCATCACCCCCGCGCCGTACAGCATGATCTCGCGCGCAGCCGTAAGCGCGTGGGTTAGCGGAAAGATGTTGGATAGCTGCTGAACCCACTCGGGCGCGCCGGCCAGCGAGAACCATACGCCGGAAAGCAGCATCATCGGCCAGGTAACCATGTTGAGCAGGCCTCCCGCCAATTCCTCGCTGGTTACCCGGGCCGCCATCGCCAGTCCGATCGAAACCAGGCTTATGGAAGCGAGCACCGCTACCAGGAACAGGGCCAGCCCGCTGCCCTCCATGCGGACGTCCAGCAGTAATCGCGTAGCGGCGTACAAGAGCAGGGTTACCACGATTGCCAAAATCAGGCGCGACAGTATCTGGGCCGCCAGGAACTCCACCGGGCGCAGCGGGGTGGCCTTGAGGCGCTTGAGAAAGCCGTTCTTGCGATAGCGCACCACCACATAGCCCACCCCGAACAGGCAACTGAACATGATATTCATACCGAGGATGCCCGGGATCAGCCAATCGACGTACTTGATCGGGTCTCCGCTGGCGGACTCGCGGGTCCATTCTCCGTCCGGGGACGATGTGCCCAGCAGGCGCTCGGCAAAATATCCGCCGGGGGATTCAGGGTTGATCCAATAGGTTTGCCGGGTCAGATCCAAGGCCAGGTCGAGTTGGTGATTGGCCACCTGGTTGATTGCCTCGTCCTGCTCCATGGCGATGAAGTCGAAATAGCGGGTTTCCAGGAAGGGGTGGGCGGTGGTATCGATCTGGACCTCAGGCTGCACCACGCCAACCTTGTATTGCGCGCGGTCGCCGCCGGAGAAGATTGCCGCCATTCCTGCCACCAGCAGCAACGGCATGGCCACGTTCCAGCCGAGGGTCGCCTTGTCGCGCAGGAACTCCAGGTTGCGCGCGTGGAAGATGGCGAGGATGCGTTGAATCATGAACTGGGCTCGTTTTTCGAGGGCGGGACGCCCTCGTTCCCAGGGTGGAAGATGGCGAGGATGCGTTGAATCATGATCTGAGTTCCTTTCCCGTCAAGTCCAGGAACAGGTCTTCCAGCCGAAAAGGTCGTATGTTCAGCCGGCCCAGCGGCGCGCCCGCGCGGCTGAGCCGGGTAATGGCCTCGTTGGCGTCGTCGGTGTGAATTTCAACCAGGCCGTTGCGGCGATAGGTGCTGAAGGGGAACTCAGGCGGGAGTTCCTCAAGGTCGCTCTCGGGCAATTCCAGGATGATTTCCTTGTAGTGGGCCTTGAGCAGCTGGTCCGGGGCGCCCTGCGTCACGATCACGCCCTCGTTCATGATTATGATTTCATCGCACAGCGCCTGCGCCTCTTCCATGTAGTGGGTGGTCAGCACTATGGACTTGTTGCGGGCGCGTATCCGCTCCACCAATTCCCAGAAGTTGCGCCGCGCCTGCGGGTCCATACCGGTTGTGGGCTCGTCCAGAAAGAGAATCTCGGGATCGTTGACCAGCGCGATGGCCAACAACAGGCGCTGGCGCTGTCCGCCGGACAACTTGCGGTTGTCGCGCTTCTGCAGCTTTTCCAGCGCGCAGTCGGCGATCACCTGGTCGATATCGGCGCGGCGGCGATACAGGCGGTGAAACATTTCCAGGGTCTCACGCACGGTGATGAAGTCCTGAAGCGCCGCAGTCTGAAACTGCACACCCGATTGCTGGCGAAACTGCGGGCCGGCCGGTTTGCCTTCGTAGAGCACGTCACCTGATGTGGCGGGTGTAACGCCCTCAATGATCTCCACGGTAGTAGTCTTTCCGGCGCCGTTGGGACCCAGCAGGCCGAAGCAGCAGTTACGCGGCACATCAAAGGAAATGCCCCGAACCGCGTGGACCGGCCCATAGTTCTTGACCAGGTCGCGAACCGCAAGAATAGGCGGGCCCGTCATGGGCAGGAGTCAGGCGGCCAGCCGGCGCAGGACGTAGGGAAGAATGCCGCCGTGGCGGAAATATTCCTGCTCCTTGGGCGTATCGATGCGCGAGCGGGTGGCAAATTCCACCACCGAACCGTCGCTGCGCCGTGCATGCACGGCAACTGCCTGGCCGTTGGGCGCGGAAATGTCGTAACTCTCGCTGCCGTCCAGCCCAAGACTCGCGGCATCTTCTCCTTCGCTGAATTCCAGCGGGAGCACGCCCATGCCCACCAGGTTGGAACGGTGAATACGCTCGAAACTGGTGGCGATTACGGCTCGCACACCCAGCAGCGCGGTTCCCTTGGCGGCCCAGTCACGCGAGGAACCTGATCCGTATTCCTTGCCCGCCAGCACCACCAGCGGCGTGCCTGCATCGCGGTAGTGCATGGCCGCCTCATAGATGCTCATCATTTCGCCATCGGGCTGCAGGCGGGTCCAGCCGCCGTCCACGCCTCCTGCCAGGCGGTTGCGCAGGCGGATATTGGCGAAAGTTCCGCGCAGCATGACTTCGTGGTTACCGCGCCGCGCTCCATACGAGTTGTAATCCCGCGGCTCAACGCCCTGTTCGCTAAGCCAGCGGCCCGCCGGAGACTTGGCTGGAATCGCTCCGGCCGGCGAGATATGGTCGGTCGTGACCGAATCACCGAGCAGGGCCAGAACCCGTGCCGAAGTTACGGCCTTCGCCTCTTGCGGGTGGGCCGACAGGCCCTCAAAGAACGGCGGCCGGCGCACGTAAGTGGAGTTGGTATCCCATGGGTAGCGGCTTTCCGCAGGGCTTTCGAGAGCGTTCCAGCGCTCGTCGCCATCGAAGACGCCGGCGTATCCCTTTGCAAACTGGGCGGCGCTGACGTGCCGGGCTACTTCCGCCTGCACTTGGCCCGCATCCGGCCAGAGATCGCGCAGGTACACGGGGTTGCCTTCGAAATCCGTACCCAGCGGATCGTCTTCGAGATCCACATCCATACGGCCGGCCAGCGCCCAGGCTACAACGAGGGGAGGGGAGGCAAGGTAATTGAAGTACACCTGAGGGTGGATTCGGCCTTCGAAATTGCGGTTCCCCGATAGAACGCTGCATCCGCCCAGACCGCTCTCCTGTACATGGCGGGCAATATCTTCCCGCAACGGCCCCGAATTTCCGATGCAGGTGGTACATCCGTATCCGACAGTCTCGAAGCCGAGCGCGCTCAGGTCATCCAACAAACCCGCCGATTCCAGGTATCCGGTCACGACCCGTGAGCCGGGCGCCAGGCTGGTCTTTACCCAATGCGGCGGTTTCAGGCCACGTTGCCGGGCGGCTCGCGCCAGCATGCCGGCGGCCATCATCACGGAAGGATTCGAGGTGTTTGTGCAGCTGGTGATGGCTGCAATCAGTACGGCGCCGTCTCCCGGTTGTTCGCCTTTAAACGCAACGGGCTTGCCACCACGTTCATTCAGGGCAACGGCAAAGGCTGGTTTCGACTCGGTCAAGGGAATCCGGTCCTGCGGGCGGCTGGGCCCGGCAATAGACGGAACGACGGCATCGAGATCGATGTCCAGCGTGTCGTCAAACTCAGGCTGGGGGCTGGATTTATCACGCCACAGGCCCTGTGCGCGGGCGTAGGCGTCAACCAATGCAATGTGTTGTTTGTCTCTCCCGGTTAGTTCCAAATAGCGAATAGTTTCTTCATCAATAGGAAATATGGCACAAGTGCTTCCAAATTCTGGTGACATATTCGCCAAAGTAGCCCGATCCGCCAACGGAAGGCTACTCAAGCCTTCACCGAAGAACTCCACGAACCAGCTCACCACACCCTTTTCACGCAGTGCCTCGGTGACCGTAAGCACCAGGTCCGTCGCGGTGGCCGCCGGCCGCAGGCTGCCATGCAAACGAACCCCCAATACCGGTGGCGGAAGCATGGTGATCGGCTGGCCGAGCAGGGCGGCCTCGGCTTCGATCCCGCCGACACCCCAGCCCAGCACTCCCAGGCCGTTAATCATGGTGGTATGCGAGTCCGTGCCTACCAGAGTGTCGGGGTAAACCAGCTCGCTGCCATCGCCGTTTGGGGTGGAGAACACCACCCGGGCCAACCTCTCGAGGTTGATCTGGTGGACGATGCCGGTGTTCGGCGGCACTACCTTGAGCTGGCGGAAGGCCTGCTGGCCCCAGTGGAGGAAGGAATACCGCTCGCGATTGCGCTCGAATTCCAGTTCATTGTTGCGGGCCAGCGCATCGGGGCTGGCATAGTGGTCCACCTGGACCGAGTGGTCCACCACCAGTTCAGCCGGCGCCAGTGGATTGATGGCATCGGGGTTGCCGCCCAGTGCTTCCATTGCGTCGCGCATGGCGGCCAGATCGACTATTGCCGGAACCCCTGTGAAGTCCTGCAGGATTACGCGCGCCGGGCGAAACTCCAGCTCCCTGTCGCCGTTGAGGGCGGCCAGCGGGTCTTCCCGGGAGTCTGACTCGGTGGCATTGCGCAACAGATTCTCAAGCAAAATCTTGCGGCAGTAGGGCAGCCTGGCGACCCTGTCCGCGCCAAGCGCGGTAATGTCGTAATAGCAATGACCGCGCCCGTCCACATTGAGTTCGCGTAAGTGTCTTCCATTCATAAATATTGAACCTATTTATAGAATAATAGATTAAATCTTTGTTTTCCCATGAATAACCTCAGGCAATCTATAGAACCATACGAACAGCATCATACATACCTGCGCCAGGAATGGAATCGCCACCATACAGATCATGATCGCGGTTGCCGCGCTTGCCGGCTGATTTTCCGGCGCCAAATCGGGATCAAATCCGAAAACTCCCAGGATCAGCCCGACCAGGAGCGGACCGACCGAATAGCCCAGTCTTTCCACGAACACGTATACCGAGGTGTATAGACCCTCGCGCCTTAGCCTGGTACGCCGTTGATCGTAGTCAATAGTGTCCAGCCACATGGCTTGCGAATAAAGCAGGATGGCCGAGCCGAACACGCCGGCTATTACGCCCCTGGCAACCAGAAACGCAATCAGTGTCTCGCGGCTCCAATCCGGACTTATGAGCAGCCAGGTGAGGCTGGCCAAGGCTTCCCCGCCGGCGCCGATAAGAACGCCACGACGCTTGGTAATGAACATTCCGCACCATTTCCAGAATGGGATTGCCGCGATGATCGTGGCTGTGCTGGCAAGTGCGAAGGCCGATATCAGAGTCCAAGGTTGCTTGAGCACGACTGTGAAGAGAAATACGATAGTGCCGCCGGTGACGGCCAGCGCTATGAACTGGGTGCACTTGGCGCCGATAAGCAGT
This sequence comes from Candidatus Foliamicus sp., assembly GCA_965261845.1. Classification (GTDB taxonomy): domain Bacteria; phylum Pseudomonadota; class Gammaproteobacteria; order Steroidobacterales; family Foliamicaceae; genus Foliamicus. The sequence goes on from OZ253475.1 coordinate 912,464, forward strand.
AGGAAGGGCCCGTTTTGAAGCAAGGTATCGACTTGGCGCCACACGCTCAGCTTGGGCTGCTTTTCCGCCGGAGCGGCATAGGCTCCGCGGGTTCCGCGAAACGCAATCAGCATCGCCAACAGCACCAGGCCCCCGAACATCAAGCCCATGCTCTGATAGGCGGCCGGATCCGTATCGCCGCCCAGGTATTCAATCAGGGCCGGGGCGCCGGCCGTGCCCAGCATCGCGCCGACCATCATGAACGCGGAGCGATAACTCATGAGACTAAGGCGCTGCAATCGTTCCGTGGTCATTTCCACGGGAATAGTGAGATAAGGCACGTTGAACAACGTAAACCCGAGGGAATACACGATCAGCACGGCCATCACCGCAACGACGCCGGAGGGCAGGTCACCGACCAGTGCGTGCAGCGAGAATACCGCCGGCAGGGAGCACCCGCAGACCACCGCGCCCAGTAGCAGGTAGGGCCGGCGTCGTCCCCAGCGGCTGCGTGTGTGATCGGTAACCCAACCCATGATCGGGTCGCTGAAGGCATCCACAAGGCGGGCCGCGAAAACCAGGCTGCCGGCCAGCTTCGGATCCATCTTCAGCACTACCGTGAGGTAGTACAAGATCAGAGCCGTGAACACGTTGAGGTACATGATGGTGCCGAGTGAACCGACGCCCCAGGTAAGCCTCTGGAAGAAGGGGACGGTTCGCGTAGTGGCCTCGGGCTGATTCACAGGAGGGGTTCCTTGCGCGGGGGCGCTGGGCATGAGGCCGCTATTCTACGGGGCAGAGCGCGACCGGCTCCAGTGGGCGGCAGCCTGGCGTGCTTGCTTTCGGCGCGTGGAAACGCGTATGTTGCGCCGATGAATTCGATTAGTCCCTGGAGCGAGTTGTGGCGCGGTAAATGGCCATTGCTCGCATCACTGGTGGCCAAAGCCATGAGCTACGGCACCGTTCCCATTTACATAGTCGGCGTATTCACATTGCCCCTGGGAGCGGCATTCGGCTGGTCGCGAGGGCAGGTGGCACTGGGTTTTACGCTGGTAACGCTGACTTCCGCCACCCTGGCGCCCATGGTGGGTTGGCTCTGTGACCGCTATGGAGCGCGCCGCCTGGCGATTCTCGGCACCACCGGTTTTGGTCTCGGCGTGTCTCTGGTGGGCTTGACCGCGTCGCCACAACTGGATTTTCTTGGGCGCGCCCTGGCCTCACCGGCCAGGTTGTTGGGCATGAGCGATCCCTCATTGCTCCAGTTCTATGTCAGCTGGGTGCTGGCAACGGCCATGGGCTTTGGCAGTTCGGCCATCATTCTTAGCCGGTTTGTTGTGGGCTGGTTCAAGGGAGCGCGTGGGTTGGCCCTGGGCATCATGTTGACGGGCAGCGGTCTGACCGCGGTTTTTGCCCCCCCGTTGGTGGCGGGTCTGATTGAGAATTTTGATTGGAGGGCAGGATACTTTGGCCTGTCCGCCGTCATTCTTTTCTTTGGCGTGCCGGTGGTGGCGCTTGGGCTCAAAGATCCTCCTTCCCCAGGCAAACCTGATACCGCGGGATCGTCGGCCCAGGGCCAGGCTTCCGGCGGCAAGGCGGTGAGCGGCGGCTTTCGATTGGCGCTTGGCTCACGGGCTTTCTGGATCCTGTTAGCAGCTTTCTGTAGCGGGGCCTTCGGCCTGGCCGGCCTGATCGCGAGCTTTTCACCCATTCTTCAGGACGCGGGGTATTCGCTTGGGCAGGCCGGCGGCCTGGCCGGGCTTATCGGTGTGTTCGTGATTGTGGGTCGACTTGGCGTCGGCTATCTTCTCGACCGGCTCTGGGCGCCCGGCGTGGCTTTTGCCACACTGAGCTGCGGCGCTCTGACCTGCGGATTGCTGGCCTTGCCGGAACTCTCCACGGCGGTAGTGATTCTGGCTGCGTTTTGCCTGGGGCTAGCTGCGGGTGCGGAATGGGACGCCTTGGGTTACCTGACGGCCCGCGAATTCGGCCTGGCTTCGTACGGCCGGGTGTACTCGCTGGCCGTAATGGGTGTTGCCTACATTACGGCCGTAGGTCCGCCTGCCTTCGGTTGGACTTTCGATCTGCTGGGGACTTACCGTCCCGTGTTGTTTGTCTCGATGGCGCTGTTCCTCGCGGGCCCTGCCATGTTGCTGTTTCTGAAACGCGGCCCTGGCGCTGCGGAGGAAGAATGAAGGCTTCCCGACAAGCCTGTTAGCGCTACGAGCTTGCCTTCAGGGCGTATACTGCAAAAGTAGATGAGCACTTTCAGACGCTTACCTTTGGTTTTGGCCGCCGTACTGGTGGTGGTGCAGCCGGCTGTGGCTTGCTGCTGCCTGGAGGATCTGGTGGCCCTGGCGGCAGAACCCGCAGCCGAAACTCCTTCCTGTCATCAGGCTCCGGAAAACGTCAGTTCGGATACCCACGGCAACGACTCTCCAGAGTGCTCGGACTGCACCGACTATGAAGCGGCTTTGGGGAGTGGTTCGGTCAAGGCCTTCGGGTCCAGGCATCAGCCGGCCTTCAAGCTTCCGCCGGTCGATGTGCATCCAACCGCGGTTTCAACTCGTCCGCAGATCGTGCGGATTATCGGGCCACCGCCTTCCGTTGCGCGGCCCACGCAAACACTCGTCGTTCTTAAACAGCTCCTCTTGATCTAACCGCTCGCGCGCCCCGTGCCGGACCTGCGTCCGGTGCGTTTCCGTGTCCGCTCATTGCCCTTTTCGGGAGATCAAGATGGCTGCAAAAAGTCAACAAACAACCCTGGTCCTTGCGTGTTCGCTGGGCCTTGCGCTCGGCGCGCCGCCCGCGTTTGGGCAGAGCTTCGAGGAACTCGAGGCGCGAATCAGGGACCACCCGTCGCTGGCCGCAATACGCTATCAGTCGGAGGCACTACGCGAAGATGCGATAGCCGTCGCCGCCTGGCCCGATCCCGTGGTGTCCTTTGGCGTCAACAATTTTCCTGTGTTCGATCCGTCTTTCCGGTCCTATCTGCCCACCAATAAGGCAATCGGCGTTCGCCAGGGGATACCCAACCGGTCGAAGCGTGACGCAAAGTCCGAGCAAGCGCGGCGCAGCGCCGCCCAAAGCGACGCCATCGAAGCTCTGCAGTTTGTGCAATTACGCGCAGAACTGATCATTGCCCTGGTTGAGAAGCGTCGCATCTCAGAGCAGGCTTCGCTGTTGAGAGAGCAGGATGCGCTATACAACGAGCTGTTGAAGATCGTACAAAGCGAGATCGCTACCGGGCGCCCGGCGCTCTTCCGTTTGGCCGAAGTGGATCTCGAGCGAGCAGAGGTCGCCCGCTCCCTGGCCGAGCTAGGGGGCGAGATCGCCGGAATCAACGCCCGGCTGGTGGATCTGGTCGGCGACGCCGGAAATGCGTCCCCGCCTTTGCTGGAGCCGGTGACCTGGACCGGCGCCGCCGATGCCTTTCACGCGGTGCGCGTGGCCCAGGCGGAGATATCCGTATCCGATGCCGAGGTGGCGCGGGCACAGGCTGCCTGGGGACCGGACTGGGGCCTGCAACTCACGTATCAGCAACGTAACCGTGGCGCTGCGGAAACTCCGTTTGCCGGCGACGACTGGGTGTCGGCCGCCGTAACGTTCACGGTGCCGCTTTGGGGCCGGCGGTCGCAGGCGCCTGCGCTGCGCGCGGCCAAGGCGCAACGGGAAAGCGCTCACAGCCGTTCCCTGGCGGCGGCGCGGGCCGCCGAGGCTCGATTCTCGGCCCTAACAGCCATGTTCCGGGCCTCGGAAGCTGCGATTGTCGCCCTTGAGGAGAAGATTGCCGCGATCAGCGAGCAGGTGGACGCGCAACGGACCCAGTACGAATCCGGCGTCGGGGATTACTCGCCGGTCATTGACGGCGAGCTAGCCGAATTGGTAATTCGCGCCCGGATCTCCCACGAACAGGCACGGCGTGACCGTGCCGTGGCCCAGCTCAATGCCCTGGTGGTGACGTCATGAACAAACCAATGCTACTGAACAGTGCCGTCGCGCTCTTGACCTTGTTTGTACTTGCAGCCTGTGGAGGGGATGAGACTACGGGTAGCGGGTCGCAGGAGCGCGATGCCGTGGCGGAAGCCGAGCGCCTTTACATCTGCCCGATGCATCCGCAGTTCGTTTCCGACGATCCCGACGCGCCATGCCCGATCTGCGGAATGAACCTGGTCCCTGCGTCCAGGGACCCGCAACCGAAGCGCCCGGAGGGGGTGGTCGTGGAGGTGGCGCCGGAGATGATCCAGACCATGGGCGTGAGAACGGCACGCGTCGAAACCGCGTTTTTCGAGGGTAGCGTGCGAGCCTTCGGCAATGTCGAGAGCAACGAACGACTTGAGTCCGTGGCGGTGTCGCGGCTGGAAGGCTGGATCCGGGACCTTGCGGTGGGCGCGGAAGGGGACCTGGTTGCGCGGGGGGCGCTCTTGTATCGGGTCTACAGCCCGGCACTGATTGGCGCGCAGAAGGACTTTATGGCGGCATTGGATGCCGGTCGTGAGGAACGCATCAGCTCCGGCCGTCAGCGATTGCTTTCCGCCGGCATGCAGGCCGGCGTAATCGACCAATTGATCGAGAACCGAGTAGTGTTTGAAGCGTTGCCCGTATACGCCGAAGCGGCGGGGACGGTGGTCAGCCTTGCGGTGCGGGAAGGAGACTATGTAAAGCCCGGAACGCCGATCATGAGTCTTCAGTCGTATGCAAGGGTCTGGGTCATCGCCTCGATTCCCGAGGCCGACCTGGCTCTGGTGGAGACGGACCAGCCGGTGTCACTGCAATTTCCGAGTGCGCCCGGCGCCGCGGAAAAGGGAACGGTGGACTATATCTACCCAACCATCGATCCCAAGACCCGGACCGGCGACGTTCGCATTGAAGTGGACAATCCCACCGGAGCGCTGCGCCCGGGGGCGTATGCCGACATTCAATTCAGCCTGGGCTCCGGCGAAGCGCGTTTGTCCGTACCTACTGAGGCGCTGCTGCGCGACAGTCGCGGCGAGCACGTAATCGTGGCGCTGGGCAATGGCCGGTTCGCCGGGAGGCAGGTGGAAACCGGCGTGAAGGCTGGACCGCGAACCGAAATCCTGGCGGGGCTGGACTCAGGAGACAGCGTCGTAGTGAGCGGTCAATTCATGCTCGATTCGGAAGCCAATCTGCGCGAGGGCCTGGCCAAATTTGAGCCCCCTCCGGACAACGGCCGGGACGCGCAGTCCGGGCACAGGCACTAGACATGCCGGAATCTCCCATAGACCGCCTGGCCGGCCCCGATCCGTCGACTTCGGCCATCGCGCGACTGATTGCCTGGTCGGCAGCCAACCCGATCATCGTTCTTACCCTTGCCGCCGGGCTGACGCTGGCTGGCTGGCTGGCCCTGCAAAGAACGCCCCTGGACGCCATTCCGGATCTGACTGACACGCAAGTCATCATTCGCACCGAGTTTCCGGGCCAGTCGCCACAGATCGTCGAGGACCTGGTGACCTATCCGCTTTCGGCGAATCTGCTCGGCCTGCCAAAAACCAAGGACGTGCGCGGTTCGTCCATGTTCGGCACCAGCTTTGTGTATGTAATCTTCGAAGACGACGTGGACCTCTACTGGGGACGTTCGCGAGTGGTCGAGGCGCTGTCGCGCCTGAGCGCGGAGCTGCCCCAGGGCGCTACCCCGCAAATCGGTCCGGACGCGACCGGAGTGGGTTGGATTTACCAGTACGCCCTGGTGGATGAAACGGGACAAACGGACCTGGCCCAGCTTCGTTCGCTGCAGGACTGGTTCTTGCGTTTCGAGCTGGCAGGGGTTGACGGAGTCGCGGAAGTCGCCTCGGTGGGCGGGTTCGTGCGCGAATACCAGGTGTTGATCGATCCCAACAAACTGCGCGCCTACGACGTTTCCATACGGCGTATTTCCCAGGCCGTAGCAGCGGCCTCCAGTGAAGTGGGGGGACGGGTGCTGGAGCAGGGCGAGAGCGAGTTCGTGATCCGATCCTCCGGGTACGTGGAAAATCGCCTCGACCTTGAGCAGGTCGTGGTGTACGCGGAGGACGGCACGCCTGTTACCTTGGCCGATGTGTCCCGCATTGTCGAAGGACCGGCCTTGCGCCGGGGCATCGTGGAACTGAACGGAGCCGGCGAAACGGTTGCCGGCATCGTCGTCATGCGGGACGGCGAAAACGCCCTGGAAGTAATCCGCCGGGTAAAGGCCAAGCTGGCCGAACTGCAAAGCGGGCTTCCCGACGGGGTTCGTATCGTTACCACCTATGACCGCTCGCCCCTGATTGAAGGCGCGGTTGCCTACCTCATGCGCAAACTGATTGAGGAGGGGATAGCCGTAGCGCTGGTGATATTCATTTTCCTCCTGCACGCACGTTCCGCTTTCGTGGCCTTGATCACCCTGCCTTTGGGAGTGCTTGGCGCGTTCGTGATCATGTCCTCGCAGGGCATAACGGCCAACATCATGTCGCTGGGCGGAATCGCAATCGCCATAGGCACCATGGTGGACGCCTCCATCGTGATGGTCGAGAACGCCAGCCGCAGGCTATCGGAGCTTGGCGTGGATATTTCTCCGGGCGCCCGGCGCCAGGCCGTCATCCAGGCGGCGCAGGAGGTGGGTCCCGGGTTGTTCTTTTCGCTGCTCATCATCACGGTTTCCTTCTTGCCTGTATTCGCACTGACCGGAGAAAGCTACCGGCTGTTCGCGCCGCTGGCCTTTACCAAGACCTACGCGATGGTGTTTGCCGCCTTGCTGTCGGTAACGCTGGTGCCGGTACTCATCATCCTGCTCGTGCGCGGACGCATAAGAGCTCGCAACCCGGTCAGCGAACTGGCCGCCCGGCTTTATGCCCCTTGCCTGCGCCTGGCTCTGCGTTTCAGGTGGATTACCGTGGCGGTCGCGGCGGTGCTCATCGCCAGCGCCGCGATTCCCTTTTCACGGCTCGGATCGGAGTTCATGCCGGACCTGTACGAAGGCGAACTTCTGTATATGCCCACCACCCTTCCCGGCGTCTCGTCGACCAAGATTCGGGAAATCCTGGGTCAGACCAACCGCGTGATCGCGACCGTTCCAGAGGTACAGGGCGTATTCGGAAAAGCCGGCCGGGCCGATACCGCAACCGATCCTGCGCCCCTGACCATGATCGAAACCTGGATTCAGCTCAAGCCGCAGTCCGAATGGCGGCCCGGCCTGACGCCGGACAAGCTCGTCGACGATCTGAACGCGCGTTTACGGATGCCGGGCCTGGTCAATTCCTGGGGTTATCCGATCAACATCCGAATGGACATGGTGTCCACCGGCGTGCGCACGCCCGTGGGGATCAAGATCACCGGAGACGACCTGGTCGAGCTGGAACGCCTTGCCCGCGAAGTGGAAGCAGCGGTCAGCACGGTTCCGGGGACTCGGACGGCGCTGGCCGATCGGGTGCTGGGCGGAAACTACCTGGAAATCCTGCCGGACCGGGAGGAACTCGCGCGACGCAATATCGACATGGGAGTGTTCCAGTCGGTGATTCAGACTGCCTTGGGGGGCATGAAGCTGGCGGAAAGCGTGGAAGGGCGGGAGCGTTACGACATCATGCTGCGCTACGACCGCCCGTTCCGGGAAACCAGCGATGATCTTGAGAACATCCTGGTTCCTACACCCACCGGGGCGCACATTCCAATCGGGGAACTCGCCACCGTTGCCTTCACCGAAGGACCGCCGATGATTCGATCCGAGAACGCCCGCCTGACCGGCTGGGTATTCGTGGATATCGAAGGGCGGGACCTGGGCGGTTACGTGGCGGATGCTCGCCGCACTGTGGACAAGGCAGTGAGCCTCCCGCCCGGTTACGCAATCGAGTGGTCGGGGCAGTACGAGCAGATACAGGCCGCCGGCGCCCGCCTGAGAATCGCCATACCGTCGGCTATCGCGTTGATCTTCCTGTTGCTGATGCTGCACTTCAAGCGGCTTGATCGAACCGCCATGATCATGCTCTCGCTCCCCTTTGGCCTCATCGGGGGGCTATGGGCGGTCTGGCTGGCGGGTTACAACCTGTCCGTGGCCGTCGCAGTGGGTTTTATCGCTCTCGGAGGGGTGGCGGCGGAGACCGCGGTAGTCATGGTGATGTATATCGACAGCCATGTGCGTCAGGATCGGCCGGCGAACGATGCGGAGTTGGCGCTTTCCATCAGCGTAGGCGCTGCGCTGCGTCTGCGCCCCATCCTGATGACCGTGATTACCGTCCTGGTGGGGCTGGCGCCGATATTCCTGACCAGCGGCCTGGGATCGGATGTGATGCGGCGAATTGCACTGCCCATGCTGGGCGGCATGGTCTCCACCACGATACTTACCCTGATCGTGATCCCCGCGCTGTACTACGCCTGGGTCGGGCGGAGCCTCGCAGACCGTGGGTAAGCCACGCTGGGAACGAGGGCGTCCCGCCCTCGCCGAGGGCAGGATGCCCTCGTTCCCAGGCTACCGGCCGCCACGCTCGACGAGTGACTCCCAGGTGAATTCCTCGGGCCAGGGTGCGCCGGCCACGCGCCGCACCAGGCGATCACGCTCATCCTGCAATTCATCGGCGAACTCTCCCGAGGGGCCGTAGTTGCTGACGGCTTGCGCATCCAGCAGGCCTTTTTCTTCCAGTATCCTCTCCAGCACCATGACACGGTCGCGGAGGATCCAAAGCTCCGACAAGAGCTCCGTATTCATGCGCAGAAGGCCGTCCAGGCGCTCGTCGCCCGTAACCGGGCGGGAGGGAGGTTGGGTCATACGGCCGGCTTGGTTGCCACGTTGACCCACGGATAGCCCATCGGGTCCAGGGAGCGCGCCTGAAGCACCTCGAATCCGACTTCCTTCAGCACGATCGACCAGTCCATGGAGCAGGCTGCGCTGAAGAACGGTTCGCCGCGGTACTCGGTTTCCCAATCCAGGATGGCGGCCTGAAAGGCATCCACGCGCGAGAACGGCGGCGGGTCGTTGATCACGATGTCGCCACCGGGCTTGAGGATGCGGAACGCTTCCCTGATGCTCTCGATGCTCACTGCAACCGGCATTTCGTGCAGCAAGGCGTACATGATCACGGCGTCGTAGGATTCGTCGGGTTCGCGCGTGGAACGGGCGTCGCGCTGCTTCAGATCAATCGGAATGCCCATATTGCGTGCGGCCCGATGCCCGCCCTTCAGCAGGGCGGTGGAAATGTCGCTGCCCGTCAGTTCCGCGCCGGGATACACCTGGTGACAGGCCGCCAGTCCGCCGAGACCCCCACAGCCCGGCTCGTAGATGCGCGCGTAATGGTCTTTCGGCAACAGGCCCACCACGTCAACGCGCTGGCGGCGGACGTCCTGGCCCACCTCCACCGCCGCGTAGCCGCCACGAGCGAATACGTACGGCGCGACGCCGGACATGAACATCGGCCCCGCGAGGTCGTAGCCGTCCCATCCGCCGGGCTCCAGATGCCATTCCACGCCTTCGTAGTACTTCGGGATGGGCACAGTGTCGTCAAGTTCCAGCGAACCTCCCTGGTATTCGCAGGGACGGTCCTGGATCTCCAGGAACTGGTCGCGCTTTTCCTCGACCGCCGGAATCGCGCGCACGAAGTTTTCTTCGGCCACGTAGCGCTGATAAAGCCGTTCATGCTGAAACGCGGGGCATTCAAGCGCCGCTTTGCGCGCTTTGCGCGCGCGTCGCACCTGGGCGCCGGGGTCCGTATCGATTTCGGCCTCCATGAGTTCTCGGCCGCGCTCGGTTTCTGCGAATTGCCTGCGCGCCAGGTTCCGTATATGGCTGGAGGAGACGTGCTGAAGCGACCCCAGGAACTGCAGGCCGGCTCGGTGTCTTTGGCTTATTTGAATCATCTGTGGCACCCCTCGGGAAGAGACGCTAGTTTAGCGTGGAAAACGCCGGGAGCGAGGGCGTCCCCGCCCTCGACGAGGGCAGGATGCCCTCGTTCCCAAAAGAGGTGTGCAGTATATTGTGCCGCCTTGAGGAGGAGTAGGGCCGGGGTGAGAGAGGACGTAAACCAGCAGTGGCGGATCGCCGCGCGGCCGCAAGTTAATGTCCGGCGGAGCGACTTTGATTTGGCCGAGCGGCCAATTCCCACGCCCGGTCCCGGTCAAATGCTGTTGAAGACGCGATGGGCAGGACTGGTTCAGCCACCGTCCACGATATCCATCGCGCAAGAAAGCTCTACTGCCCGATTGCATCCGTAGCACGCTGGGAGCCTGTCTGCCGTAACTGTTCTCGTAAGTGTGAAGAAAGTGCTGAGGAGACAGCGGCAAAAGCTTCAAGTCTCTTGAGCAGGTCCTCCATCTTGGCTTTTACTTTGGAGTCCGGGTTTTCCGGAATCAAAGCCTCCCCATCCTCCACAATCGCTCGAATCGCCATGACGTCAAATTCCTTCTCTACTGCGACCGCCTCGGCTAACGCAACCCAATCTCTTGACTTATCCATCGCCTCTTGGGCCGCGTTCGCCAGGCAATAGCGAATGAGAGCCCTCGCCGCACAATCGAGTTCAGAAGCCCTATCGAGCCATTGCTTGGTTAAATCGCCTTCGTAGTCTTGCGCCGCCGCTAATCTTGTCTGACGAAAATAGCGCGGCGTTGGATCGCCAAGGTCCAGGGTTTGCAGCACCTGGAAAATCCGCTCGAATTCCTCGAACGGACGTTGACCTGTCGGCAGTTTACTTCGATGAGCCCAAAGTTCCAGAATGGCGTCTCTACATTCCGCCATTTTTTGGTCACGGGCATCGCCGGTAGCGGACTTCGCGGCTTCCATTTTCTCGGCGATGTAGTGGGCCATCCAACGACCAAGCGTATCAACCGATTGCTCCAGGCCAAGCTCGCCAACAAGCCTCTTTCCAAGCGCCACAACGCTGTCAGAGTGAATGCGTTCGACCATCTGCCCTAAGGATGAATATTCTGTGTTCTGGCGGGCAATACCCAGAATAGTCATCGTTGCTCTTTTCGTAACGGCTGCGGAGGATACGACGGTCTATCTGGACATCTACGATGAGGTCCATATTCGCTTTGCCAAGCAACTCGGCGACAAAAGCGCGAGAAGCCTGAAGACGCCTCCCGTGTTCGCCCTCGGTTTCATAGTATTGACCATCTGTACTTTGGTCGCTACCCCAAATCTGCGACCATAGGACTTCCTTTCGTACTTCGTCTATTTCAATTTGCCAGACGCAAAATCCCTTATCTGCATTTAACTGAAGAAGATCACGTACAAACTTGGCCGGCTTTAGTGGTGCTTGCTGTATGGTTCCCGCCCATGGATCAAGTTCGTCACGTCTTGTTTCAGATTCAAAATCTTCAACCCATCCTTTGAGTTGAAAGCTCGGTTCGTCAATCTCCAGATCTTCCCCGGCATCAGGTATCCGGTAATCGTGTGGGTTGGTGGCTGTCTGTAAAGCCCTGAGCAGGGCAAAAGAACGATCAGAGGTAACTAATGCGCTTCCGATACAAACCGTTTCCTCCCGCCGTCCAGAGACGGTCTTCCAGTATCCCGACAAGGTCCATTTGTCTTCGCCAACGCGAAGAATACGTTCAAAATCCGACCTCCCCGCAGAGCAGGGCCAGTTCTCCTCTTCTCTCTCGCCTTTCCAATTCGGCCGCTCAAGTGGCGCAGGGTCTCTTCGATCAGCTAGCCAGTAGCCATCCTGTCGAGAAAGCAGGTGGCGTCCAAGCCATCGGTTGAATTCATTTTCAGGTTCCTCGGGGTCTTGATGACGAGGAACCGTTTCCAGCTGCTTGCCGGCCACGACCATCATTGCGTGGTAGCCAAGGTAGAAGCGAAGGTCGTCCGTTCTCGGATAGGAACCGTGAGAATGCCACGTTTCGCGGTCTCGAAAAATGTTGCGCCGATTACGTTCGTCGCTCTCCCAGTCCCCATTCTGTGAGAATTGCCAGTCATCGCAGATCGTTTTCTCCATCTCGCACTCGATGTATGGGACGCTACGTGCAAAATTTTCGGCAAGGGGGCCAAACCAGTACCAAGTCATATCACTGTGGAAGCGGAAACGGCGGGCTTCACTCCACTCGCTCGAATCCGCCGGAGCGCTGCGATGCCGCGGGGACGATACTGTAGGCAATTTCGAGTTATTAACGGAAGCCAGCATGGAGCTGATTTGCCGGTCCCCGTCAAGACTGATATTTCCATTATTAACCAAGGCAAGAGCAGCCTTAGCTGCAAAATGTCGAATCACGACATGCGGTTCGTCCTTTAGCGCAAAGTGAACAAAGAAATCCCAGTGGGGGGCAAGCACGGCAGGATTTTCGATCGCAGCGCGAGCCAAGGCGATCATCAGCCATTGCCGCCCGTGCCGATGATAGAAATGAAGGGTGGAATCGGCGAATGGCCCGCTTGTTCCGTTCTTGGCGAATTCAACCAAGCTATCCAGAACAGACTTTCTGTTGAGCACGCAGAGGCCTCGAACCACGTGAGCGGCTTCCCATCGAAGATCGCCTTGCGGAGCTGACAGCGCCGCCCAAATGTATCCTGCGATGGCTGTGTTGAGATCGGACGGTGGCGCCAGTGCTGTGGCCCAAGGACCATCGCCGTCGTTTTCGTCAAGAGCATCGTTAAAGAGATCGAGGCCGAAATTCAACGCATCTAACGCCTCGTCGTGGGACAAATGCGAGGTCAGTAGTCCTACGAGGGTGAACAGGCGGCCAGCACTGGCAATTTCAGTACTCTCGCCGATGGCAGCTATGACATCGCGTATCAGTTCCGCTTCCGAAATCCCGGATAGTTCAGCAGCCAACTGAATTGGGACAGGCCAATAACCCTTTTGCCAGTACCGAACCTTGCTGATCTCCATGCAATATCGACGGCAGAGTATTCGGGTTGTATCTGCAAGGGACGATTTAACGGATTGTCGCTGCCTCCAATCTTCCGGCATCTGCCGGAGAAACCGCTCAAATTTGTAACCGTCGAATTCAGCCACATTCGGGAATGCCCGAATGACTTGGACTGCTTTGTCGGTTGGGATTCGCTTGAATAACTCAGAAAAGAACTCTTCATGATCGAAAGGCGGCTTACTGCATCTGAAGTTGGCATACGCGCGGGATAGCCCATTTGGCGTATGCAGTTCCAGGCTGAGGAACACAGCCTCCCAGTTAATCTCGCCGTTTTCGTTTTTCCGTGAGCCTCCATCGCTATGCCTTCCATTCGTGTTATGGGCGATCGACTTCCGGCGTTTTGCATGTTCGATAAGCGGAACAATTTCTGGTATGTGCAGACCGTTTTCCCTGGCTACTTGCTTCAGATGTTTCCACGTTGATTCAGATTGTTCATCCAATCGTATGTAGCGAAAAACAGAATCCAGCACCTGCTTCCGGTCGGAGCGAGAAGAGCACGCTGCTAGTATCCGCTGCACGAGAGCGCCATATTCCCAATGCGCTCGAAAACCTACAAAGGCGGCTGCCGTCTTAGGGTCGATAAGGCCTTGGCCAAGAAGAACGCTGATCGCTCGCGCGAGGAACCTCTTCGATTCCCCAAATTTTCGGTCCTGCCAGCGGCTCAGGATGGCAAAGCACGAATATGGGCACAGAGCGGCAATTGCTCCTATCACCGCGTCCCACTGAAGATAGTCTTCCTTGTAGGCATATTGATATGCAAGTTCGGTCCGGCGGGCCAGCCTGTAGGCGGTCTTGGCACAACGCCGGTCAGGATTTGCGGCACGGTCTGATAAATCCAGAATGGCTGACCAGCGATCAATGATCTCATCTCCGATTTTGCTCGTGACCTCTATTGCCTTGTTGAAATACTCCTTCGCTTCCGACTCGTCCATAGCCAGAATCGTTCTTGCGAGTTCTACGTACATCTGCGCTATGGAATCGGCATCCTCTCTGGCATCCTTCACGAGTTGAAAAGCTCGTTGGATAAACTCATAGGCAAGATGCTCGCAATTCACAGTATGAATGGCCAGACGCGCAAGCCTTGTCCAGGTTGGGACGTACAAAGGGCGCCTCAGACCTTCTATCCAGGCATTGAATTCTTCCAATGCGATTTCATCAGCTGCGTCCCTGCGGGTCAGTATGTCAAACTGGATTTCTGCGATTTCATTTGCGGTATCTGACCTCTCGCCACCCGGGACCATGCTAGGTTCCCGGCACGCCTCGGCGATCGCTGCCGCTAAAGCGGGGGTTTTCTTGGGGGCAAGAAGATCCGCCGCCCATAACTTATGCAAAGTCAGCAGTGCTCCAACGCGCTTCACTAATTCTTTAAGATCGGGAGAGGCTTGGGAGTTTTCCATACCCGCCAATTCCTCTCTAAGCTCCTGGTGAGCCAGGTCAATGGGCTGCAAATCTTGACCTTTCAGCGCGGCTTTTAGGGCATAGGCACGAAGAAGCGGAGAACGCTGACCGCTGTGCGGTGAGGCCCATCCACGCGGAGGCGTTTCAGGCAAGTACCTCCCTAAGACTGACGCCAACACGCTGTTGGTCTTGAGTTGATATACAGCGGCAGACTCTACAAGCGCCGTTATGGGTGGGAGCATGCATTGCCTATCCCGAAAGTCACTCTCCGTGACACGAACGTGTTTGCTCGAAACAAGGCGCAGGGCACGCTCTACTGTTTTCTCCGGTGCTTGTCTATTCACAGACCGGAGTTCAAGGTTGATTGCCAGCAGAAGGTAAACATTGTTGGTGGCGGCGAACGCCAGCCGGTCTAAGTTGTCATGCCGTTTCTGGTCAATCAAACGCTGCGCAACTATGCAGCCGGCGCGGTATGACACCCTCCGCGGTTTCCATCGGCGTAACTCAGCAGCACAACGTTCCGGGCCGTGTATGTTGAAATGGGCCAGGGCCATTTCCGCAATATCCTGGTTGGTCACTCGCTCGTGCTTTCGTTCTTCCTCCGGTAGGCGGCTCCAGCTCTTCAGCCAGTCGTAAGCCGTTCGAAGACGGCTGCGCGCGTCCCCTCGAAAATCGGGATGGTAGGAAAGAAGACTTGCTTCGTAGACGTGATGTGATCCGGTCCATGCCTTATCGGAAGTTCCCTCGGCAATCCCGTCTTTGTTATCGAACATTCGCCTCGAAACAATTTCCTGAATCCGGCCGGGTTCCAGGAATTTCGCTGCTAGGTCCGTGTTGTCGCGCAGAAGCGCCCTCCATCGCGTGTTGCCCGTCGTTTCCTGCGCAGCCTTGAGAGCGAGTTTGGCTGCATCGGAAAAACGTTCGGCTTGAAGGCTTGCTTTAAGCGCAAACTGCAACCGGTTAAGTTCCACATCCCTTCGTTCGATCAGGTTGCTTGGAAGCAAGGACGAGGAAAGAGCAAGGTCGATCAATTCGCGTAGTTGCCCGGCCTCAAGCATCAACTGCGGAAGAGTCGAAGCTACATAGGCACTTTTCCCCGCAAGAGGCTGCAACCTTTCGATAAATTCGGACAGCTGTTCGCCACTTGGCTTGAAGTGCTCGCGAAACCATGTTTCAACCGGCTCGTCCCTGAATTGAACCGCGTCCTCCAGGATGAGAAGTGGACGGCCAAGGTCGCTTGCAAAACTGCGGATTGCAGCGTCCTCCACGCCGGATACAGACGCGAGCACATTTACGGGAACGAACGGCCGTAGCGTGGCAAGAGCCATGCAGATTGCATCTATTTTCTGCTGCTCGACGCTCCCGGCGGTTTCGCGCAAATCATCAACCGCCCTTTGCAATAGCGCAGCTATAGTGTCGTCCACGGTTGTTGGATTTGGCCCCAATAAGCTAAGGACATGCGGAAGTGGGATGTTCTGGTCCAGAGCCGTCGCTTGGACTCGGGGATTCTGTGAAGTCAATCTATGAAATTCATCAACATCGCTGTCTGAGGCATCGGCATGTGCCTTACGTAGAAACGACGCAGTTTCATGTCGGCTGAACGGCTCCAATTCGAGCCGCAAAATAGATGCTGGAGGATCAAGGAGGCCTTGCCGCTCCGTTCTGCAGAGCACGACTAGCCGAATACCGTCCGGCATAGCTTCTCGCAGAAGATCCCGCGAGAAAGAACGTTCGCTTCCGAATTCCTTTGCAGCAAGCTCCGCATTGTCGGCAGCGTCCACGACAACGCATAGGAGTGCTTGTGCGTTCTTGGACCTTACGGCGACAACACACTGTTGCAACCTGTGAGCAAACGCTCGCAGATAGTCCGTCTTGTCAGCATTGGACGAGGGGACCAGCAGGTCACAAAGCCCGAGCCCTGCGAGTTCGTTTGCGATTTGGACAAGAGCGTCCTTATGGCGATGCCGCGGGCTCCCAGGGCGCCTGTACTCTCCATTGCCAAAGCAATCGTAGACCACTGCTGTGGAGCCTTCAGGCAAATGAAGGCTTATTCGCTGGGATAAGACGGATTTTCCAACGCCCCCGTGGGCGTGGAGGATAACGGGGGTGTTTGCGCTGACTATCTGGGCGACAAGATCGCTTTCTTGAGAACGAGGGACGGCAGCGTGCAAAGTATCTATCCGCGATGGAGCCGGGAAAAGGTTCTGTTCTCCCACCTCCAGGACCCGCAGTACATCCATCTTGGTAATGCGCGGGTTGCTCGCGCTTTCGGAGAGGGCTTTCCTTGTTACCAGTTCCTTGAGTTGTATCGGAGCGCCAACATCGTTTCCGGGTAGGTATGCGTTGGTTTCCCTAGCCAAGTCGGCGCGCTGAAGCCGGTAACCATCGGTCTCGCCTTGAAGATTTAACAGCTTGCTGAATGCCGAGAGTTTTTCGCCGCTCAGGGACGTAAACTCTTCCAGCTTCCTCAGCGTGTTCGGATGGCGGCTGGCATTCCCCGATGCTGCATCCTCAATCGCTTCCATGAAGCTCGTGTTGATGGGGCGATTGGAGATGAAGCAAAACTCGACGGGTGTTGTAAAGCCGTCTTCCGCACGGCGCTTCTCAAATTCCTGGTATCTCTCGGAGAATCCGCGAATCGTTTTCTCCAACCCGCTGGGAGGCCAGGGTTGAGTCGGATTCTGTGTCGAGTGCTTAAGCTGAATATATCGAACACGTGTCGCTTGTTTGAGCGCTTCGCTTCCGTAGTATTCGGCTACGTCAATGTGCTCCTCCCCGGATCCTACGGCCCCGCCGTTCTCATTTTCTTGCGGAGAAGAACTCTCGATTGTTATTGCAGTCAGGCCGTCTTTCTCGGACAGCAGCCGTAAACAGCGCCGGGCTGCCCACAAATAGTGAAACTGGTCGCCGTCGCGACTGAATCGAACTTGGAGATTGTTACTCACAGGACACGTTCGTTCCGTAAGGCAGTTTCACGCCCAACCTGCTGTAAGGCTCGCTTGAAAGAATAATGGCAAACAGTGGCGCTCGAATGTGGAAACGGCAGCGGCTGTCGGTTGCAATTCGTTTCAAACCCGGGCCAGCAAATCATCCAGGCTGGTAGCGACTTCGTAGCGGGCCACGGGCTCCCGAACTTCAAGCGCCTTGAAGTGCTTCTTTCCGCATTTGATCTTCCCCAGCTCGTTGCCGCGGAGGTCGGCCGGAGCGGTGCTTCCCTTGGTTTCGACCACGAAGTAAAGCTGTTCGCCGGACTCCGAATCAATCAATACGGCCCAGTCGGGGTTATAGCTACCGAGCGGCGTGGGCACGCTGAACCAGCCGGGAAGCTTGGCGTACACCTTCACCGCGATGTTCCTCTCGAGGTCTTCCGCGAAACGTTTCTCGGTTTCCGATTCGTAGGTCACCTTGTCGTAGACTGATTTCATGGCTTCGAGCATGTGCTTCATGTAGCCGGTGAACTCCTCCTGATTGAAGAGTTCTTGCGCGTAGTACGAGTCGTCCCCGATTCGCTGGTACTTCACGCCGGCCACCAAAGCTCGCCGTTTGCAGCCATTGATGCCCCGTGCAGCGTGCTCGATGAACTTTTGCGGGTTGCGCTTGAAGTCGTTAAGCCGTCCGCTGTCAATGAGTATGCGAACAATGCTGCGCCGCGTAAGCTGTGTGCGGTTCTGAAGCTCGGTTAGCAGATCAGGCAGTTCGATGGCGTCTTCACGGAGCGTGACTGTCTGCGCCCCGGAAATTTCGGTCGCCTCCACGCCTGCCTGGCCAATCCCGAGGTCGGCCTTGCGCCACTGCAATCTGGTTTGGGGGATTGAGAGTTCGTCGCGTAACACCGCCGCGCATTCCGTCAACAGAGCCTCGCTGTCAAAGGCTACGCGGTAAGTGGTCTTATGCTTGATGCGGTCCCACAACTCCTTGAAATTCGGGTCGTCGAGCACGGTTTGGCGTGGACGCACGGTTTGGCGATCGTCAGCGTTCCTGATTGTGAGACGCCCAGCAGTTTTGCGCAGGATGGAAATAACGTCCGCCTGCTGTGCGGCAAATTCCGCCGGCAGAACGAAACTTCCGTCCCTCAGCGCCGTGCGGAGGCTGTCCTGTATGCGTCCCTGCGAATCGACATAGCCGTGCGCCCGCAAGTGGTTGTATAACACCTGCGATTGGTCGAAGCCGAGTGGGTTGGTTGCTCCGTCATCGCCGGCGACCGGAATCTGTGCAAACTGGTGCGGCTCGATAACACCGAAACGGAATCCCGTATCCTCCTCGATCTCGCGCTGCAGGTTCTCGGCGAACTCCTCGTAACTCTCCCGGGCGATCACGGTGAGTGTGTTCACTTCAAAACCGCGCAGCCGCTCACCCTGCTGGTTTACGCACAGGCGCAGGCCGCGGCCGATAGTCTGGCGGCGCTCGAGTTCGCTGTGCATGTCGCGCAAGGCGCATATCTGGAAGATGTTGGGGTTGTCCCAGCCCTCGCGCAATGCCGAATGCGAGAAGACGAACCGAAGCGGTTCATCAAGACTGAGCAGTCTTTCCTTCTCCTTCATGATGAGGTTGTAGGCGCGTTCAGCGTTTTCACGATTGGCCTGGTTATTTTCGGCGGTGTTCGTCCAGCCGCCTTTCCTGTCAATGGAGAAGTAGCCTTCATGAACTTCTTCAGATTTCGATGAAACACCCGACTCCTCGAACAGCGACGCGAAATCGGGGTTGCGCGCCAAGCGCCGGTACTCCTCCTCAAAAATTCGGGCGTAATCGCCCTTATTCGCGGTTCCAGCCTCGTCGTAGCTGCGATAGCGCCTGACCGAGTCCACGAAGAACAGACTCAGAACTTTGATGCCTCGCCCCCGCAAACGCTTCTCCTTGTCCAAGTGCTCCCTTATCGTCCGTCGGATCATTTCGCGCCCGATGGCGCCCGCTTCCACATCGCCGAAAGCCTCGCCCTCACGAAGATAGTGCTCGCCGCCCGGGGCTCGAAGCTCAACGAAGGCACTGCCTCTACCAACCCGGATTTCTCCGATGCGACAGTCGCGATAGACAGCGCGGCTGGTTTCCTGTTCGAGGTCATCGCCGTCCTGCACCATCCGCTGGCTGCGCCGCACCCGCCCCGCGGCGCCCTCCACGTCCAGTTCGACCTTTGCGCTGATGACGCCGCTTCTGTTGCTGGTCGAAATCAGCCGTACGTATGGCCGGTTGTGAGCGTTTTCGACTGTGGCGGCTGCCACTTCGATCTGCTTGACCAGTTTGCGCTGGTAGGCATCGACGGCATCGAGCCGATAGACCATGTGGTGCTTATCCAAATGCGTGGCCGAGTAACGCAGCGTACAAAGCGGGTTCATCGCGGCGAGCGCCTTCCGGCCCTGACCCTTAAGGCCGCCGTCCACACTCTGCGGCTCGTCCACGATCACAATGGGCCGGGTGGCCTTGATGAGGTCGATCGGCTTCTCACCGCCGGTCTTCTCGCTGTCCTTGTATAGATTGTTCACGGCCTTCTTGTTGATCGCGCCCACCGTCACCACCATGATCTGGATGCTCGCGCTGGTGGCGAAATTGCGTACCTGGCCAAGCTTGGCCGAGTCGTAGAGGAAGTACTCGTAAGGCGCGCCCGAGTAAAGCGATCGGAAATGATCGCGCGTGATCTGCAAGGACTTGTAAACCCCTTCCTTGATCGCGACAGAGGGCACCACGATCACGAACTTGGTGAGTCCGAATCGCTTGTTGAGCTCCAGCATGGTGCGCAGATATACATAGGTCTTGCCGGTGCCCGTTTCCATCTCCACCGTGAAGTCGCCCGAGTCGAGACTTGGCGATGGCGGCAGGCTGTTGCGAAGCTGGATGTCGGTCAGGTTCCTGAGAATTCGATTGTCGGGAAGTGTGAGCTGGTTGCCCACGCCGAGGTCATTCTCAGTGTTTCCGGACAAGGCCAACGACGCCTGCGTGACTTGCGATACCGTGAATTCCGTCCGGCAAATTTCCTGCCCGCAAAACAGATCACAGACGGCTTCGATCGCTTGCAGTTGGAAGTCGAGGTCGGGCTCGAAGCGAAGTTTCATCGGGAACGCAAAGGGATCACGAGAGCCGTGCGGTCATGCTCTCGACTGTCGCTGCTTCGGTCGCCAACGGATACTCCGGAAACCGCCGGTGATCATGCAAACATCAGGCGCTCGCCCTTTGGTTCCGGGACAGGACGCCCCAACTCCCGGGCCCGGTCGATCCAAAACTCCATCGCATCGTTGATGTTCAGCAAAGCAGTTTGCTGGTCGTTGCCGTGCGCCATGCACCCAGGCAACTCGGGAACTTCAGCAATGAACGCCTGATCTTCATTGCTCCAATAGAGAATGATTTCGTACTTGTGCATCAGTCTTCCTCCCCCAATTTGTACTTCAGAATCAAATGCCGAATCTGTCTCACCTGATAGGGTTTGACCTGTCCGCCTTTGCTCTGCAGATTGAGGATTTCCATAATTCCGTTCTTGTCGAAAAGATGATGGCTCCCCCGAATCCGCTCGGAAAAACCGAGATAGAACAGTAGAGCGCGCAAATCGGTGAAGCGAATATTCGCGTCCGACCGTCCCCGGAGAATAGATTGCAACAGGCGCTCATGTCTGCCCATACTTCGTCGCCATCAAGTGCCTAAAGGCTGCGAACACTTGCCAGGCCGCGCTGATTAAGGATGGCGGCAACGTTGGTTTTGACGATGTCGTTGGCGAAGGCGCTGTCGCGGAAAACGACGGTGGTTTCGCCAACATGTTGGATCCCGGCATGCAAGTCGGCGATTCCGGCAGCCAGCGGTTCGGCGTCTTCGCTCGTGATGCACTCATCGAGGCAGGCGATCAGCGTTCCACCGCCCACCGAGTGTACGGTCTTGTCGGCAATGGCGTGTGTCTCGATGGGTACGCACAGGTCAAGGCCCAGCTTCAGCAGCAACTCATAGAGGATGTCCTGTTCGGTCCGCCCGGGCTTGATGTGGTCAATGGCGGCTTGCAACGCGCCTTCGAGATCGTCCGGCGCCGGGTCCCAGGCGCGGATATTGGATTTGTCCAGCTTGAACACACGACAGCCGAGATCGCCCTCGTAGTTCGGGTTTTCCTCCTTGATCTTGTTTGCAGCGCGTCTAAGCCGTTCCTTTGTTAGTTCGGAAACGTTACAAGGAACGCTGTGGCTTTCACAGAAATTCACCGCAGCCGTTTGGGCTTTTTTCTCTACATGGAGTTGTTCTGGCAGTTGAACGAGAATGTACCGTCGCTGGCTATCGCTTGACGAGTTTAGTGACATTACAGAGTGAGCGGTAGTTCCCGAACCTGCAAAGAAATCCATCACAATGGCGCCAGGGTCATCCCGTGTCGCCATCTGTGCAAACTTCTCGATGATGCTTTCGTCCTTTGGATAGTCGAAAACCTGTGCTTCCATCAATTGATTGAGCCTCTCGGATGCCGAGCGTGTCGGCTGATAAAAAATGCTTGGAGGCGTGAGCATGTCGGTCTCGTGCAGGTACCGCCTCACCATTACGCTTTCTTCAGTTACAAACGTGACTCGCCCCTCTTCCGCCAACCGATCAAATGCTTTCTGATTAAAGCTCCAGCCGCGGTTTGGTCTGAGCGGTATGATTTTTCCGTTCCGGGGGTTCTTTAGTTCAAAGATTCGCCCTCCGGGCGCAGTTGGATCGTCTTCCTTGTACGCTCCTCTAGCGTCAATCTTCCTGAATCGGCGATGAGCAAACGCAGATTTGGCCTTATTTGCTCGGAACCATCCCGCCAACTCTTCCGACGCTGCGCCGTAGTCTGTCCCATGTGCGCTTTGGAGGCGGCTTACTTCGCGTAGAACGGGATCAACACCCTCCTTCTCTAATTTCCAATCTCGTGCAACACTATCCAAGTGTTTCGCGTAAACCATAACGTATTCATGGCATACGCCAATTTGGCTTGCGCTATTCTTGTTGGCGCCTTCCCAAACCAATACGGCGATGAAGTTCTCGCTTCCAAACACTTCGTCCAGAATCAACCGAACGTGAGCAGCTTCAGTGTCATCAATGCTCACGAAAATTGTTCCATCCTTTCGCAATAGCGCCCGAGCTACACTTAGTCTCGGTAGCATCATGTTCATCCAATCCGTGTGAAAGCGTCCTGATGTCTCAGCGGCACTGGTTAGCTTGCGTCCGTCAGATCCGACTTGTCCCGTGAGAATCTGATAGTTCAGAATTCCATCCGAGTAGTCGTCTGGATAGATCACGTCTGCATCCCGATTGTAGGGCGGGTCGATGTAGATGAGTTTAACCTTGCCGGCGTAGCTCTTCTGCAGGAGTTTGAGCACTTCCAGGTTGTCGCCTTCGATCATGAGGTTCTGCGTAGTGTCCCAATCGACGCTATCTTCGGGGCAGGGACGTAGCGTGCCGGTGGAAGGGGTGAGCGCGAGTTGCCTGGCGCGGCGCTTGCCGTGCCAGTTGAGGCCGTACTTTTCTTCGCTATCGTCCACGGCGCCGCCGAGTAGCTGCCGGAGCACATCGAAGTCCACCTTGCCTTCGGTGAACGCCTCCGGGAACAGGGCCTTCAGCTTTTCCATGTTCTGGTCCACGTTATCGGCGGAGCGGGTCTCCGGATCGCCGTTCGCCATCTTTTTCACGACGTGCTTCTCCACTTACAGCCTGGAGCGGTTTGGCGGGCGGCCCATCCGTTCATATTGGGCGAATTATTCGGTTTTTCCGCTGGCTTTTTCGGCGAGATCAAGCCGTCTTGAATTGCAGCGCGGAGAGATTCAATTCGGAGGAGTGCTTTGACAAGCGCAGCATTTCCACACCCACAACCTCATTCGATGGGTTGTAGTCCAGCACAACGCCGGGCGAAACCTCTTCCGATTCGACTATAGGGGAATCGTCGAGGCGAACGTAAAGGG
This sequence comes from Candidatus Foliamicus sp., assembly GCA_965261845.1. Classification (GTDB taxonomy): domain Bacteria; phylum Pseudomonadota; class Gammaproteobacteria; order Steroidobacterales; family Foliamicaceae; genus Foliamicus. The sequence goes on from OZ253475.1 coordinate 935,539, forward strand.
CGTCCGCCTTCTTGTCCACGTTCAGTCTCATAGCTCTGTTCTCATGCTCCGGTGAAAGAATACGCTCACGACGCGCCAGGTAGCAACCCGTGTGTTTACGGCAACACGCCGCACACGGCCGCCACGCTCCGGGACGCGCCCGCGCTAGCGCCCGATCCAGTATAGTGGCCGCCCGGAAGGAGGGCACGGCACTTTGCGAGAGGACGTCAACCTGCAATGGCGAATTGCGGCGCGGCCGCAGGGAAACGTGCGGCCCGGCGATTTCGAGCTGGCGGAACGGCCGGTTCCCGTGCCCGGGTCCGGTCAAATGCTGTTGAAGACGCGTTACCTGGGGCTGGCGCCGGTGATGCGCATGTACATGCAGGGCCTGAATCCCTCGGGTGAAACGCCGCTGGACGTAGGCGACGTCATTCACGGCCGCGGCGTGGCCGAGGTCGTGGAATCCGATCACCCGGACTATCAACCCGGCGACATCGTGCAGGGACAGATCGGCTGGCAGACCTTCAAGGCCACTTCGGCAACACCAAAGGAGAGGTTCTTCAAGTGCAAGGACTACGGGCTGCCCTACGCACTGGGCGCGGGCGTGCTTGGCATGACGGGAGTAAGCGCGTACTGGGGGCTGCTGGACTGTGGCCGGCCCAGGGCGGGTGACCTGGCGGTCGTTTCCGGTGCGGCCGGCGGGGTGGGCTCCATCGTGGTGCAGATGCTCAAGATCCTGGGTTGCCGGGTTATCGGTGTTGCCGGCGGTCCGGAGAAGTGCCGGTTCATTGAGGATCTGGGCTGCGAGCAGGCAATTGACTACAAGAACGAGGACGCCTGTGCGAGGGTCGCAGAGCTATGCCCGGACGGCATGGACTTGTATTTCGACAACGTGGGCGGCGAGCTGCTCGCAGCTTGCCTGGACAACCTGGCCCTGGGAGCACGTATCGTGTTGTGCGGCTCGATCTCGGAATACTTGCGCGAGCAACGCTTCGCGTTGAGCAACTATCTTCAGCTCCGCAGGGTCAACGGCAGCATGAGCGGTTTCTTCGTATACAACTACCAGGATCGCTTCGGCGACGCGTTCGACGGTCTGGCCGCATGGATACGCGCCGGGCAACTGAAGCCTGTCCAGGACACCGTGGAAGGGTTCGAGAACATGCCGGAAGCTTTGGCCCGGCTCTACGATGGGCGTAACGAGGGCGTGCAGTGCTGCAGCGTGCGAGGCGAACCGGAGACACAAGACTGATGAACATCCCGACCACCGCCCCCTATCCGCGCCCTCGGCGATCCTGGTACATGGTAGTGCTGCTTACGCTGGCCTACTTCATTTCCTACATAGACCGCACGGTAATTGGTTTGCTGGTGGAGCCGATACAGACAGACTTAAGCCTGAGCGATGGCCAGATGGGTCTATTGCTGGGCGCGGCCTTCGGCATTTTTTACGCCACCATGGGGCTGCCGCTGGGTTGGCTGGCGGACCGGACACGCCGGGTGACCATCGTCAGCAGCGCGATTGCGCTGTGGTCGGCTGCGACCGCGTTTTGCGGGCTCGCAAGCAACTACCTGCAGTTGTTCCTGCTGCGCATGAGCGTAGGGGTGGGTGAGGCGGCATTGAGTCCGTGCACCATGTCGATGATTGCCGACAGCTTCCCCAAGGAGAGGCGCGGCAGGGCGATAGCGGTGTACTCCATGGCGCTTTCCCTGGGCACCGCCGCCGCGTATTACGGGATTGGCACGTTGCTGGCCGCGTTACGCGACGTGGAGTTTCTCTATTGGCCGCTGGTTGGCGCCATAAAGCCCTGGCAGGCGGTTTTTATTATCGTGGGGCTTCCCGGTATGCTTTTGTCCCTGGTCATGCTGAGCGTGAGAGAGCCCGTGCGCCGGGACGTGAAGCAAGGAACCTCCATTGCACCATGGCGCATGTTCCGGCATTTGTTCTCGCGCTGGAAGACCTACCTGACTTTCTTGCTGCCGTTCTGCCTGATGACCACGGTGGCTTACACGCATTTCTGGATGCCCGAGGTGTTTTCGCGCACCTGGGGAATGGAGACGCCTGAATTCGCCAAGACCAAGGCCGTCGTAACGCTGGTTTGCGCGCCCGCCACCGTTTTCGCGGCAGGTGCCTTGTCGGATTTCCTGGTGCGCCGGGGCCGGGATAACGCGCCCTTGGTGATCGCCGTAGTGGGCACGTTTATCTTCGTGCCGACGGGCTTTCTGATCGCCCTGATGCCCGGCACGACACCGGCATTCGTTGTATTGGGCGCCAGCCTGCTGGGCATAGCCACAACCACATCAACCGGCGTCACAGCGCTGTTGATGATCACGCCGCCACAATTCCGCGGCCAGATTACCGCCGTCTATTACATGGCGATCAGCATTACCGGCCTGACGCTGGGGCCTTCGACCGTCGGCTGGCTGTCCGACTGGTTCAATGGCGGCACCGGGTTTGCCGCCTTCGATGCTTTCCTGGAATCCGTGATGCCGGGCGTGACGGGGGCCAAGAGCCTGGCGCTCGCGTTTGCCGCCGTGCCGCTGGTCTACGGCACGCTGGCGCTGGCGCTGGCGCCCGTCACGCTACGCTGTTTCCGCCGCGAACTCGCCCGTATCCGGGAGGAGAACTAGCGGATCAAGGAAACGTCAGTGGCGATTCCTGTCGCCGCCGTAGCCGCCTCGGCCACCGCCGCCATAACCACCGCGGTCGCCGCCGCCGGTCCTCTTTTGCTGCGGCTTGGCTTCATTCACCTTCATGGGGCGACCGTCATAATCAACGCCATTAAGATTCTCGATGGCCGCGCGCGCTTCGGCGTCGGTTGCCATTTCCACAAAGCCGAAGCCTTTGCTGCGGCCCGTGTCGCGATCGCTGATCAGCTTACACGACTCGACGGTTCCAGATTCGGCGAACTTCTCCGTAACGGAACTCTCCGTCGCCGAGTATGGCAAATTGCCAATGTACAGTTTTCTTCCCATGTTTCCTTCTATCTAGTTGGTTACTGCCCGCGCTCAAATGGACAGGGTGCCCACAGATTCACAAAAAAGCGATGCAGTTAGGAACGGGTATTTTAACTTGAATTTAGTGTGGTGGCGAGAAACTGCTGTTTAGTTCCCGGAAATGGTTGAAATCCGCAGCCGGCAGTGGCTGCTGAGAGGTCAATGGCCGGTCGGGATTTGAGGCGTTCGGAACACAGGCTCCGGCCAAACGCCTAGCCGCGCACTGCGTGCAATAAACCCGAGTTGCGGCAAATCGTCTGGAAAGCAATTACCTGTTTGGAGTATGCGGTTTTTGCATGCCGTGCGTGCCGGAGAAGTACTCCGGTTTGAGATCAGCAGGCGCCGCCGCCGCGACCGCGTCGAACAGCCGATGTTCGGCGGCAATGGCGCCATCGGTGGCTTGGGTGATATGCGTCCAGTCGTCTACGGAAAAAAGTTCGTCGGTGTATTTGCTGTAAGGGTTCTTCCGCGGCGTCATCATGTCCGATACGATCCGGTGGTAGTGCCTGATCGCCTGGTCAAGAGCAGCGAAACCGGCGCGACCGCCGTCCCGGTAGGCGCTGAGTGCCTCCTCCAGAACTGCCGTTGCCGACCGCGCTGCTTCCTGCCGGTGTCCAAGTAGCTCCAGTCCCTCATGCACCTCCGTATTGTCCCGGGGCACGCGCTCCCGCAACAGGTCGTGGATGTTCATGTCGGTCAGGTCAAGCCGGCGCATGGACACGACCATGTAATCGGCGCAAGCCTCGAACAAGGCGGCGAGGCTCTTGTCTCCCGGTTCGGTTTGTTCAAGGCCCCCCTTCAATGCCTGGCGGACTTGCATCTGCCGGCGGCGCTCCCGGCCCAACTCGGCCAAGGGATTGAAATCCGCATCCACCACTTTCTTCACTTCGTCCATTTCTTCAGCCGAGACCTCCTCCTCACCGGTTGCCGGGGCCGCAAAGGGCAACAACACGAGCTGCCACGCGATCATGACACCAAGAACGTCTTGGGAAGTCATGCTTCGGCGCGTTCGATTACGCCTCCGCCGAGGCATTCCTCGCCATCGTAGAACACCAGGTATTGCCCGGGCGTGACCGCCCATTGGGGCTGATCGAAACGCACCAGGCAGCAGTCCGCGTCCAGCAGTCGAGCAGCGCAGGGGGCGTCGCCCTGGCGGTAACGTGTCTTGGCGCTCATGTGCATGCCGTGTGAAAGCTTATCCGGCCTGTCATGCACCCATCTGAGTCGCCGCACTCTGACCAGGCGGCTGAACAGTAATGGATGATCGTGCCCCTGCGCCACGACAAGGGCATTGGCATGCACATCCTTTCGTACCACGTGCCAGGGCTCGGGGCCGCAACCTCTCATCCCTCCCAGGCCCAGCCCCCGGCGCTGGCCGATCGTATAGGCCGCAAGCCCCAGGTGTTCGCCGACCTGCTTCCCCGAAAGCGTAACAATCGGCCCCGGCTGCATCGGAAGGTGCCGCGCGATGAATGCCGGGAAGGACCGTTCGCCCACAAAGCAAATTCCGGTGCTGTCCGGGCGCGCATAGTTCGGCAATCCCCGGCGATGCGCGATGTCACGCACTTCATCCTTGTCCAGTTCGCCTACCGGAAACAGGCTCTCTCCCAGTGCCTTGCCATTAACTGCGTGCAAGAAATACGACTGGTCCTTGTTCGCATCCTTTCCCCGCAACAGCCGGGTCACGGACGCGGACTGATCCAGCCGCGCATGATGGCCGGTGGCCAGCCGGTCCGCGCCCAACCTGCGCGCCTGCTTGAGGCAGGCGCCGAACTTGATGCGGCGGTTGCAACCCACGTCCGGGTTGGGCGTGCGTCCGGCCCGGCATTCACTCAGCATCTCCTCGAATACTTCCCTCCGGTATTCCTCGGCGAAGTTGAGATGGTGGAGGACTATGCCGAGTTCGTCAGCTGCGCTTTTTGCTGCCTGCAGGTCCTCGGCTGCGGGGCAGGCGCCATCGGGCTCCTCCCAGTTGGTCATGTGCAGGGCCTCCACTTCGTGGCCTGCATCCATAAGACGCAATGCCGCCACCGCGGAGTCCACCCCGCCGGAAAGCGCCACCATGACCGTGCCCGACATCCTGAATCGTCACTCCGCCAGCTTCCTGGCGATACCGGTATAGCCGCCGGGAGTCAATTCAAGGAGCGCCTCTCGCACCTCGTCCGGCAGGTCACTCTCTATTATAAGTTCGTGTAAGGAATCTCTTGTAACATCCTGATTACGTGAGAAAAGATTGAGCCTATCATAGGCGTCTTCGCAGCCGTGAGCGCGCATCACCGTCTGCACGGCCTCGGTCAGCGTTTCCCAGGCGGAATCAAGGTCGGACGCCATTTTCCATGCATCGGGTGACAGTTTGTCCAGACCCTTCTGCATTTCCGTCCAGGCCAGCAACGCATGCCCGAGGGCCACTCCCAGGTTTCTGAGCACCGTTGAATCACTCAGGTCGCGTTGCAGGCGAGACACGGGAAGCTTGGCCGAAAAATGACCGAGCAGGGCATTGGAAAGCCCCAGGTTGCCTTCGGCGTTTTCGAGGTTGATCGGGTTGACCTTATGCGGCATCGTGGACGAGCCCGCCTCGCCCCGCACGGCTTTCTGACGAAAATAGCCCAAAGAAACGTAGGTCCAGGCGTCGTGGCTGAGATCGATGAGAATTCGGTTTATTCTTGCCAGGGCATCGCAGTATTCCGCTACCCAGTCGTAAGGCTCGATCTGTGTTGTGACAGGGTTCTGTTCAAGACCCAGTTCCTGAAGAAAGCGGCGGCTGAAGTCCGGCCAGTCCACGCCCGGACAGGCCGCGTAATGTGCGTTGTAGTTCCCGGTGGCGCCGCTGCATTTCGCCATCGCAAGGACTTCGCAAAAAACCGCAAGCTGGCGTTTGAGCCGGTGCACGAACACCGCCAATTCCTTCCCAAGGGTCGTTGGGCTGGCCGGCTGCCCGTGGGTGCGCGCCAGCATCGGCAGTGCAGCATGTTCGCGGGCCATGCATTCCAGCTGCCCGATCAGCGCTTCAAGCACGGGGGTAAGGATTTCCGCCCGCCCCCGCGCCAGCATCAAGCCGTAGGCAGCGCTGTTGACGTCCCAGCTGGTGCAGGCGAAATGCAGTATCGGAATGCGCTTCTTGAGCGATTCGTGCTCTCTCAAACGTTCCGCCAGGTACAGCTCTACCGCCTTGACGTCATGGCGGGTTCGTTCCTCCAGTTGCTTGACGCGTTCAGCCGCAGGCAGCCCCAGATCGCCTTCCAGCGCGTCAAGAAAAGCGCTTTCCTCACTGTTCAATGGCGGGGCAGGAGTGAATGCTGTCTCGGCGCACAAGGCGCGCAGCCACGCCAGTTCCACCTTGAGCCGCTGGCGAATCAGACCCTGCTCGGAGAAAAGCTCGGCCAGGGGTCTTACTGTTTGCGCGTAGCGCCCGTCCAGGGGCCCCAAGGCGCTCAGTGAATTCGCGGGGCTCGGGTGCGGAGACATGGGAATGGGCGGATATACTCCAACAGGCGCGCATCATACTGCAATGGAGGACGTCGGTGGGCAAATTCAGACGCGAACGCGACAGCATGGGAGCACTCAGGGTGCCGGCCGACGCGCTTTGGGGTGCGAGCACGCAGCGTGCGGTCAACAATTTCCAGATCAGCGGTAAAGTCATGCCGCGCGGGTTCATACGCGCCCTGGGTCTGATCAAGGGTGCATGCGCTTCCGCCAATCACGGCCTGGGTCTGCTCGGCGACGCCGAAGCCAAGGCCATCATCAAGGCGGCCGACCACGTCGCCCACGGTATTCACGACGAACACTTTCCGGTGGACGTATTCCAGACCGGGTCGGGCACCAGCAGCAATATGAATGCCAACGAGGTGATCGCCAACGCGGCCCGGAAGGGCAAGACCAAGGTCCACCCCAACGATCACGTGAACATGGGACAGAGCAGCAACGATGTCATTCCTTCGGTGCTGCATCTATCCGCAGCGATGGAGGTGCAGGAAAGACTGCTCCCGGCGCTGGAGCATCTGGCGCACGTCACCGAGAGCCGGGCGGCGGAATTCGCCGACGTGGTCAAGACCGGCCGCACCCACCTTATGGACGCCATGCCGCTTTCCCTGGGCCAGGAATTCGGCGGCTGGGCAGCGCAATTACGTGCCTGCTCGGATCGCCTCAAGGAGGTATTGCATAAGCGGCTATGCAAGCTGGCGCTGGGGGGAACGGCGGTCGGCACCGGCATTAACGCGCACCCGGTGATGGCGGGTCTGGCCTGTCGCCAGCTGAGCGAGAAGTCCGGCCTGGAAATTACGCCGGCAGGCAACCGGTTCGCGGCTATGGCAGGGCAGGAAACGGTAGTGGAACTGTCCGGCCAATTGAAGGTCCTGGCGGTGGCGCTGATGAAGATCGCCAATGACCTGCGCTGGATGAACTCAGGCCCGCTGGGCGGCCTGGGAGAAGTTACCCTGCCGGCCTTGCAGCCCGGCTCCAGCATCATGCCGGGCAAGGTCAATCCCGTAGCCTGCGAGACTGCCATGCAGGTGGCCGCGCAGGTAATCGGCAACGATGCAGCGATTACCGTGGGCGGGCAGGCAGGAAATTTCCAGTTGAACGTGATGCTGCCCATGATCGCCCGCAACGTACTGGAGAGCATTGTGATTCTCGCGGCCGCCTGCCGTATGCTCGCGGACAAGGCTGTAGCCGGTCTTACGGTGAATCGGGAACGCCTGTCTTCCCTGCTTGAGCGCAACCCGGTGCTGGTAACGGCGCTGAACCCGGTAGTCGGTTATGACAAGGCGGCGGCGATTGCCAAGCGCGCTTATGCCGAGGGGCGGTCGATACGGGAAGTGGCCGCCGAAGAAACCGATTTTTCCGCTGAACAACTCGCAGCGATTCTGAACCCCGTCACCCTCACGAAGGGCGGCATCCACTCCGAATAGCCGGGCCCGCCCGCTGGGAACGAGGGCTGGGGGCGAGGGCGGGACGCCCTCGCTCCAAGAGGTAACGTTTATTAGTTTGCGTTGCGGTGGCGCAGTTCAGCCCATTCGAGCTTCATCCACGGGGTGAAGCGTTCGGGATAGCGATCGATTTCCTGCGTCAGTTCGTTGGGGTCCATCCATCGCCAGGCTGCGATCTCCGCCGGATCGGGCGCCAGTTCGCCACTGTATTCACTCCGAAAGACATGGCATAGCTCATTTTCCGAATAGGCATTCGAATATCGCGCCTGATACTGGAATTTGTACAGGAAGCGCACCTGGCAAGCGATCCCGAACTCTTCTTTGGTGCGGCGCTGGGCGCCGGCTGCAGCGGACTCGCCTGGGAGCGGATGTCCGCAGCAGGTGTTGGACCAGTACATCGGCCACAAAGGCTTGGCGGCACTGCGCTGCTGGAGCAGGACTTTTCCGTCGGCGCCGAAGACCAACACGGAGAAAGCGCGGTGCAGGAGCCCGTCGCCTGCGTGGCACTGGATCTTCTCGGCGAGGCCGACTTGATGATCGTCCGGGTCCACCAGCACCAGCTTGTCCGGCGCCTTCACTGGACCAATTCCACCTGTCCTCCACCTTGAGCGAGTTTCAGTGCGATGGTCTTTACCCCGGCCTTCTCAAGGGATTCCCTAACCGGCTCGCAGGTCTCGGCGCACAGCGCAACCATGGAGCCGCCACCGCCACCGCCGGTCAGTTTGGCGCCCAGCGCCCCGCCCATGCGGGCGGCGTCCACCAGTTGCTCCAACTCCGGCGTGGCCAATTGCAGGCCGTTCAGCAAGCCGTGGTTGATGTTCATCAGGTCGCCGAGTTCCTCAAGCTTTCCGTTCTCCAGGCATTTCCGCGCCTCAAGCACGAGTTCGCCGATCTCCGTGAAGATTCGATCATATAAGCCCGGATTGCGGTCCCGCGCGGTCCTCACATTTTCGACGGTCACCGCAGTAAGGCTCTCCTCGCTGCTGATGCCGATCACGAAGTAGGTGTCTACGCCTGCGATTACCGGCTGAATATCCGGCGGTTTGCCCTTGCGATAGAGCAGGGTGGTGCCGTAGGCGGATACTGCGTTGTCCACGCCGCTCGCCGAGCCATGCGCGAATTGTTCGCACAGCCAGGCAATCTCGTTGATTCTCTCAATACTCAGGTTCAGATCAAAACGCTTGTTCAAGGCGCGGATGATCGCAACCGCCATGGCGGCCGAAGACCCCAACCCAACGCCGCGCGGCAAATCGGAAAACACCGAAATGCGCATGGGCTTGCCGCTCAGCCCGAGCTCATCGAGCATTTCCATCGCCGATCGCTCCCACGGGCGCCGCCGCCGGCCGGCAGCCAGACGGTACTCCAGGCCCCAGCCGGGAATCGCCAACTGAATGCCTTCTTCGCTGTCGCTTATTTGCGCACGCACGTTGACGGGAACCGGGCAGGCGAGGGCCGGTTTTCCGAACACGGCGGCATGTTCTCCCAGCAGGATCAGCTTGCCGCCGGCCACGCCCAGGCGGGCCATGGCCGCTTCGTCCAGCTCTGGCAGTTCCCGCTTGCGTTCCAGTTCACCCAGGACCTCCCGGGCCCGCCAGACCTTGACTTCTCCTTCGCCGATCAGCCGTTCCAGCACCTGGTCGAACAACTCCGGCGGGGTGCCGGCGGCCTTCACCACCGTGCGTGCGTGCAGAATCATGTGCCCGGCTTGTATGCCTTCGGTTACCAGCGCGCGCAGCGCCGAGAAATTCTGCGCCAGGCCAACGGCCGCCATCACCTGGGCCAGTTCCTGCGCGGATTTCACACGCATCATCCGCAAATACAACTGGGTCGCCGGGTTGGCCTCCAGCGAGCCGCCCACAATACCTACCTTGATGGGCATTTCCAGGCGGCCGCAAAGAGCTCCATCCTGGTTGCTCCACCATTTCGACAGCGCCGTGTAGTGACCGTGGCGCGCCGCCCAGGCGTGGGCGCCGGCTTCCAGCGCCCGCCAGTCGTTGCCGGTTGCCAGGGCTACGGCATCAACGCCGTTCATGATCCCCTTGTTGTGGGTGGCGGCACGATACGGATCGGCAGTCGCAAGTTCAGCCGCCATGGCAATCCCGTCGCGCACGGCTTCCCCGCTTTGTCCCTTGCCGGCCAGGAGTTCGACCGGAATCACTACCTCGGCGCGGGCCAGCGCCCGGTCACTCAAATTGGAGAGGATGCGCATGAACACCTGGCCGCCGCTCATACTTTCCACCAGCCCCGATACGCCCTCGCACATGCTGTTGACCAGGTTGGCGCCCATCGCATCGCGGGTATCCACCAGCAGGTGCAGAACGATCATTTCCCCTTTGCCGCCCGGCATCGGGCGCCGGTGCACCTCCACGTCCACAACTCCGCCGCCACGCGCCACCATGCGCGGATGAATGCTGTTGGCCAGGCGGATGATTTCTTCTCTGCGGGACAGCAGGTCGGCGGCGGCGTGGGCCGGATCCGGAATATTCAATAGCTGGATCTGGCCGATCAGTATCGGATCGTCCGCCTCGGCTTTGAAGCCGCCTGCTTTCCTTATCAACTTGGCAGCGGAACTTAAGGCTGCCACCACGGAGGGCTCCTCCACCGCCATCGGAGCCACGTAATCGCGCCCATTGATCAGGAAGTTCAGGCCCAGGCCTACCGGCATGCCCAGCACGCCGATGACGTTCTCGATCATCCGGTCGGCACGGACCGCATCCAGCGTGGCGCGGCCATTGGCCAGGTCCTTGGAATCGGCCTCGTTGAGGAGGCCGTACTCAAGCGCCGTCTGTACCCGCTCGCGCGGCGTCAGGCGATAAAAACCGGGAATTCGCGACCCCTTCAAAGCGGAGCGAATTATATGCTCGCGCCCATTAGGGGACTTGTGGCAGAATTCCTGCGGAATCCAATCGGCGCTTGGGAGCGATAGATAATGATCCAAATCCGCAATTCACGTTTCAGCGCGCTGATTGCCGGCGTGTGTGCGGCGACCCTGGTTGCGCCGCTGTTTGCGCAGGAACTCGAGGAAATCATCGTGGTGGCGCGAAAGCGCGAGGAATCCCTCCAGGAAGTGCCGATCAGCATTGCCACGTTCAGCGAACAGGACATTGCCGTCCAGGGCATAGACAGTCTTGAGGACATCGCCCGCCAGACCGCGGGCGTGATTTTCGACAAGGGGTTTTCACCCCAGGACACGCGCGTGGTGATGCGCGGCTTGTCGCCCAGCCGGGGCCGCCCGAACGTCGCCATTCTGCTCGACGATGTGGATATTTCAAGCGAGAGTATCCGGACGGCCGGCAGCTCGCTGTCGGTAAACCCGCGGCTGATCGACATCGAGCGCATTGAGGTGGTGCGCGGTCCGCAGTCGGCGCTGTACGGCCGTAGCGCTTTCGGCGGAGCGATACATTACGTAACCCGCCGCCCCAGCGCGGAGCGCCGCGGGCAGCTTTCCTTCGATGTATCGGCGGAAGGCAAGCGCGAGATCATGGGCATGGCCAGCGGCCCCTTGAGCGAGAGCCTTTTTGTGGGCTTCAATTTCGCGGCCTGGAACGAGGATGGCTACCACCAGAACGAGGTTACCGGCGGGGACCTGGGCGGGCAGCAGGGAGTGGGCTTTTCTTTGACCGCCGCGCTGGATGCCTCCGAAAGGGCGCGGCTGACCGCGCGTTTCGAGTACACCGATGATGAGTTTGATCCGTCGGCGGTGGCCTCATCTACTGTGCGCAATCAGCTTCCCACGCCGGCCAACACACTTGGGACGCTGTTTCACCCGGATGCGACCTCGATAGGTCATCCCACCGGGACCGTAGCGCAGCTTTCCGATACGCCCATCATGCTCAGTCCGGATCCCCGCACTGGAAAGGACTATCCGGGTACCACTCGTGAAATCCTCCGTGGGCATTTGCGCGCCGAGTTCGATTTCAGCGGCGCCATGCTGACCTCGATCACGCACCTCGGCAAGGTTGAGGCCACGCAGTTTCACGATTCCCAGCGTTCGGGCGACATTTCCACACCGGTCCCGCCGTTCGGAATCAGCACGTCCGGCGAGGTGTACTTCGGTACCGAGACCGACCTTTTCAGCCAGGAATTCCGCCTGAGCTCCACCGGGGAAGGTGACTTCTCCTGGGTGCTCGGGGGCCTGCTTTGGAACGAAGAAACACAGCACGACGACTATTCCAGGACTTGCATCCTGTGGGGTTTTATGCCGCCATTCGTTGCGGACTTTTCGCTGCCGCGCGAGTGCGGATACTGGGTGGCGCGCATTGGTTCCGAAGTTCCCCGCAACAACCAGCCCTGGAATCGCGATGTTTCTCATAACTCGGCTTATGGCCTTGTGGAATGGCAGTTCTCCGAGAAATGGGACTTAAGTTTCGAGGCCCGGTACGTGAGCGAAGACCTGGATATGACGGGTCCCGTGACGGATACACGTACGGGCAGTCTGATCACAAACGCTTTTGGACCCTTTTTCATCCAGTATCCGCCCGCGGCGCGGCCAGTTTCCGCTGAGGAGGACGACAGCTATCTTGCGCCAAAGCTTGTTCTGCGCTACCGGCCTTCGGATGACCAGATGTACTACGGTTCTATCGCACGCGGCGTCAAGCCAGGCGGTCTCAGTCCGCTGGCCGGACCCGAAGGGTTTAATCCGGATGTGGCCCGGTTCGAGGCGGAAGAAATCACCGTTTATGAGTTCGGTTGGAAGACCAGTTGGATGGAGAACCGCCTGCGCCTCAATGGTGCGTTGTTTTATCAGGATTTCAGCGAAAAACAGTTGACGTCGCAATATGTGCCACCCAGCGGAATAGTGAGCACGCGCCCGGAAAACGCTTCTGCGGCCAGCATCATAGGCCTGGAACTGGATACCACTGCCGTGCTTACGGATAAGCTGACGATGAGCTTGGGTTATACATTGCTGTCCACCGAATACGAGGAATACAACAAGTTAAGCGGATCGATAGTCGATGTGATACGGGGCGGCAGTTGCGAACTGATCATGCTGGGTACCAGCAGGACCTGCCTGATCGATCTGACCGGCAGAGAGCTGGAGGACATTCCGCGGCATTCCCTGTTCGCCGGCTTTTCCTGGCGTTCAGAGTTGGCCAACGGGGCGGAGTTCATGGTTGATCTTGACTTTCAATACCAGGGATCCCGCTGGGAGACCGAGTGGAACCGGTTGGAGTTTGAGAGCTACGTGCTGACCGACTTGAGGGTAGGCCTTTCGCGCGGCCCTTGGTCGGTGATGGCTTATGTGGAAAATCTGTTCGGCGACGACACGATTCGGACCGGCTTTTCGGTAACTGACTTCGCCGCGATCGACTTCGCGATGGGATTCGTTCCGCCGCCCCGCGTGCCTCCGCCCGGGCAATACTTCTTCACGCTGTGGATCCCGAACTTGATGATGCTGTACTACCCGGATCCTCGCGAATTCGGAGTACGGGCAAGCTACAGCTTCTAGTTGGCCGAGTACTACGAACAGCCCGCGACGGCGTGTGGCTTTACGCACGCCGGAGCAGTCGCTTATGCTGGCGTCGCTTTGCCCCGGTAGCTCAGCTGGATAGAGCGTCCGCCTCCTAAGCGGAAGGTCCCAGGTTCGAATCCTGGTCGGGGCGCAAACTACATTTGTGCACTCGGACTTCGCCTTATTGTTAGCTGGGCAGAGGTGGCGTAGGTGGCCTTGACATCGGATTTCCGGCGCAGCGACTGCAGAGTCATCTGATGCGGCCCTCCTTTCTCGATTTGGCCTCTGCGGCTCTAGTGTCGTGTCAGATCAGGTCGTCGAGGTCCAGGCATAGAGCTTCCGCCAATGCCTTCATGGTGGGCAAAGAACCTGCCCGGCTGCCGCCCTCAATCTGAGAAAGATAGGAAGCGCTGATTTTTGCGCGCCGGGCCAAATCCTTGACGCTCAATTTACGGTATTCACGCCAGACCCGCACTGCGCTTTCGCGGTCAATAATACGGTCGGCGAATTCGGCGGGAAGCATTTCGTCCTGCCCTCCGGCAAGTCGTTGTATTGCCTCGTCGTACGCGCGGATATCCACCAGTTCTTCGGCACTCCGAAGAAGTCGCTTGTACTCCTCCAGCGGCAAGACTGCCATTTCTTCACCTGCCGGCGTGTTGATGATTTGCGGATCGGTCATAACCGTAGTCTCCTACGAATAAGTACTTCCTCGGGGGCCGACCTGGAGTATCCGAATGGTGTTGCCGTCAATATCAAAAATAGCTCGCCACTTGCCCATACGCAGCCGATAGGCATTGCGGCTTTTCAGCTTCTTTGCATGATGCGAACGGGCCTTGGGCCGCGCCATACGTCGTATTCTATGCCTGCCGGGGACTGTAGGCGCACTCCTCCTTAGTCCGTGAAGGGCTAGCGCTGCCACGACGGTATCGCTAGAGTGATCATCGAGCGCACATAAGGACGGATCCATAAGTTCGGTCAAAATCAGAGGAGGGGGACGATGTTCGATATCATGAAACGGGCCTTTGGCGGCGGTGGGGCGATGCCCATATCCCGCCGCGATGCCCTTATTGCTCCGGCTGCCGTGGCGGCCACTGCGGCGTTCGCACCGTTTCGGGCCGCACAGGCGGCCGGTCATCCTGAAGCCACCTATATGCCCCCATCAGAGGGCCGGGTGCGGTCGGAATTTTTCGCCTTTGACGACCCGCTGGACAAGATGACCGCTGAGTTTCGTATTTACCGCGAGCTCGCGGACGAAGCGGATGTGTTGCTCTGGTATCACTTCACCATGTTCATTGTGGCCGAGGGCCGGCGCGTGGAGCCGGTAGTCCGCTATGAAGGCATAGAGTTCTCCCACCACAAGCGCATCGACACGCACGTTTATCGGGTGCACGGCCACAACACCTCTTATCCGCGTCATCCGGTGACGGGTGAGTTCATTGACCGGGTCTACAATCCGGTCACCGACCAGACGGTTAGAGTACAGCCCACGATTCTTACCGAAGATCCGGGCATGCTGTATTCACCCGAAGGCAAGCATCCGCTGGATCGCGAAGGCGAGGCATACACGCCCACCAACACGGTATTCCGTATCGAAGACGACATCGTCAAAGCGGAACAAGTCCGCGTGCCGCCGGACAACTGGCTGACGCCGTTCATCGAGACGTCCCACAACTGGACGCCGAAGTCCCTGTTCGAGGATCCATCCATTACGCGTTTGCCCATGGGCACGAGCGGTGGCTATGTCTTTCCTTATCCCCGCTGGCTTAAGATGGGCGATATCCTGGGGCATATGTTTGCGATTTGGAGCGGCAAGAAGCTCGACGGCGTGCATCAACTGCCGGCCGAGTACTACGCCCGTATCGAACGAGACCATCCCGAATTGCTCGCCGTCGATCTAACCCCATTCCGGAGCTGAAACAATCATCAGGAAAATAGCCTACGGACTCGGTGGATTGGCCCTGTGCGCCGTTATTCTTGCCGGAATCGAGTACTCCTCCGATCCGGTTTTCTGGCAGCGCTATCTCAACCCACCCGCCGATCCCATGGAGCCCGGTCCGGATTTTTATCAGCCGGAATTCTCTCTCAACGCGCCGCCGACGGACTTTTTCCCGAAAGCCAGTGAGCCGACCATCGATCCTGGCGTTCTAGAGGCCGCAGTCGCCTGGACCGAGCAAACCGCAGGGACGGCGCTGCTGGTTCTTCACCGCGGTGAAATCCAAGTTGAGCGCTATTGGCATGAAGGCGGACCGGACGAGCTCATGACCGGACGGGCCATGACCAAGACACTGAACGCGCTACTGGCCGGCGCGGCCATTGGTGACGGCCTTATTGACCTTGACGATCGCATCGGCGAGTACATCGAGGAATGGGCCAACGCGCCGCAGGGCGACATCACATTGCGCGACCTGCTTTACCACGCCAGCGGTCTGGAAAACCCACCGATTGGTCCGGGGGCCTGGAACAAGATGACCCGTTCGGCCTGGACCGGCGATGTGGTCATGGTGGCTCTCGACCATGCGCTGGAACGGGAGCCGGGCTCCCTGTTCGACATCGGCAACGTGACCTCCCAACTTGTGGCCATCACCATCGAACAGGCCGTCGGCAAACCCATACAGGAGTATTTTCTTGAGCGTATCTGGCGGCCCATCGGCGCCGATCGCGGCAGTTTCTTCATGGACCGGGCAGACGGCATGGTCCACATCGACTGCTGTTTCCGCACCACGCCCCACAACTGGATGCGCCTTGGCGCCCTGGTATTGAACGACGGTATGTGGAATGGCGAACGAGTCCTGCCGGAGGGCTGGGTGGCCACCATGTCCATGCCGTCGCCGTGCAACGCCAATTACGGCATGCACATCTGGCTCGGACGAGAATTCGTCAGCAACCGGCCCTACAGCGAGTTGCGAGAGATCGGCGTGCCGCACAGCGAACCCTTTGTGCGTGATGACATTGTGTTCTTTGAGGGCGGCGGGTACCGCAATCTCTACATCATCCCGTCGGAAGACATGGCGATCCTCCGTCTGGGCAAGAGCCATCCCGACTGGGATGCGTCCTACCTGCCCAACACCTTGATCCAGGGGATCGTAGAAACCAAGTCCGCGGCCGCTGGCGATTAGGCGGCGGAACGCAGCATCAGCCCTGCGAGCGACAGGATGAGCGCGGCCAGGATTCCCCCCTGGATCCAAAGCGCGCGAAACATATCGGCGCGCAATGATGCGATGTCGGCTCTTGTTTCGGCCCGCAATGTCAAGATGTCGGCTTTTGTTTCGGCGCGCAGGGTGGTGACTTCGCCACGCAATTGCACAATGTCGGTCTTCGTGGCCATACTCGTTTCGATCGCGCTTGTTTGGAGTTTTACACGCTCCAAGTCCTTGACCATCTGGACGTTAAGTGGTGCTCTGCTCACCAAATCCACCATCGCTTCTGCCTGATTCCCGGGGCAGCCTGCCTGCTGTAGTTTCCGTATTTCGGCGTTCGTGTCGAAAGCTACTTCGGCCATTGTCATCCTCCTTGAAGACTCGCTGGAAAGGCCCCGGCGGCCGATCCTTCCGAGTGTATTTGTAACCGACCTCGGCGTGATGTGTCAAGCGCGCTTGTTAGGAACAAATAGACTGTCCGGACTTGTAACAAATGAACTGTCCGGTTCTGATACCGCCCATTTTGAATTGAGGGTGGTGACGGATGAGACGGACCCAATGGTTACAGGAGGCGAAGCGGATGAGGTTTGAAGAGGCCTATTCGGGTTGGGGCGAGCGGCGTTTGACGCAGGTGCAGGCGGCGCAGTTGCTGGGGGTCTGTACGCGGACCTTTCGGCGCTACATACACCGCTATGAAGACGAGGGACTGGACGGTCTTTTGGACAAGCGGATGAGTCAGATTTCGCATCGCCGGGCGCCGGTGGATGAGGTCTTGCGGATGGTGGACCGGTATCGCCGGCGTCATGAGGGCTGGAGCGTGAAGCACTACTACGCCTGGTATCGCCGGGATGGAGGCCAGCGCAGCTACAACTGGGTGCGGACCCATCGTCAGGCGTCCGGCGCGGTCAGCCAGTCGCCGCGGCGGGGGGCGCATCGCAAGC
Source organism: Candidatus Foliamicus sp. (assembly GCA_965261845.1). Classification (GTDB taxonomy): domain Bacteria; phylum Pseudomonadota; class Gammaproteobacteria; order Steroidobacterales; family Foliamicaceae; genus Foliamicus. Next base: position 952,964 of record OZ253475.1, read on the forward strand.
GCCGCGAGCGTTCGCCGTGGCCGGCGATGCTGTTGCACCAGGACGGCAGCACGCATGAGTGGGTGGCGGATACGGCCTGGGACTTGATTGTGACGATGGACGACGCCACTTCCGAGCACTACTCGATGTTCTTTTGCGAAGAGGAAGGCACGCACAGCAGTTTTGCAGGGGTTCGCGACGTGATCGAGCGGCGCGGCTTGTTTTGCTCGCTGTATACGGATCGAGGTTCACACTACTGGATCACGCCTGAGGCCGGGGGCAAGGTGGACAAGGACCATCTCACCCAGTTCGGGCGGGCGATGAAGCAGTTGGGGGTGGAGATGATTCCCGGGTACTCGCCCGAGGCGCGGGGGCGCTCGGAGCGTGCCTTTCGGACCCACCAGGGGCGGTTGCCGAAGGAGTTGGCCGCCGCTGGCATAACGAGCATGGCCGAAGCCAACCGCTACCTCACAGACGTTTATCTGCCGGCCCACAACGAGGAGTTTCAGCAGCCGCCAAGGGAAGACGGCTCGGCGTTCGTCGCGCTTGGGGCTCCCGCCATGCTCGACGACATTCTCTGCCAGGAACACGAACGGGTCGTAGGCCGCGACAACTGCGTGCGCTTTGAAGGCGTAACGCTACAGATTCCCGCGGATCGGCACCGTTGTCATTACATCAAGGCCAAGGTCAAGGTTCGCCAGCACATGAACGGCGCGTGTACCGGTTCACTACATCTGAGACTGGCCGGATTCGGCTGGCCTGTTTTGGAGAAGGTATTCCATAGGGGTCATCAAGTCCAGTGCGTAGTGGGGCCGTACGTGATTGTAGAAGCGTTGGTATTCGGCCAGTGCGGGGCCGGCGTTTTTGACGGCAGGTCCTCGCGCAGCGCTTGTAGAAAGCGCCGGGCGTTGCCGGCGGTGGCTCTGGAATAGACCCGCACCACCAGCTGTTTGCCGATCGGACAGGTGGCTGTACGAGATCACTACATCCGGGACTGTGCTGGAACCATAGGTGGCTCATCCACAGTTCAGGCGGCCGTTCAGGTATGGCCCGCCTCCCGGCACAGCGCGTCGATGGCGATGTTGTAGTCCATCCGCTCGCCACCCCAGCCGCAGCGGGCGGTGTGGGCGTTGATGGCCAGGCCGCGCGCCGCATTGAACGCCGCCAGCCGCCGTGCCCCGCACACCGCGGAGGTGTTTCCGCGGAAACACCCGCTGTGCGTTCGGCCCGCCGGCGGGATCATCCGGCCGTCCGGGCGCGTGAACTCGATCGCACCCTGGCGCACCCGAACGCCATAACCCCCCTCGTGCACCTGCCGGTGATGTTGAGAGCACAGGGTGACCAGATTGCCCAGGGCGGTCTCGCCCCCATCGGCCCAATGCCGGATGTGATGGGCGTGCACATGGCGGGAACGATCGCAGCCCGGGAAGCGGCAGCCGCCGTCGCGAACGCGCAGCGCGCGACGGATGGCCGGCGGTACCGCCCGGGTCCGGCGCCCGACCGCCAGCGGCTCGCCCTGCGCGCCTTTGACCACTCCCAGCAAGGCCCCGTCACAGCCCAGCCGCCGCGCCGTCTCCACCGCCACCTTACCGCCGTGTTCAAACGACGCGCCCGTGCTCTCCGGCACGTCACGCAGCGCATCGTGGGCGATGTGCACCACCAACTCGTGAGCACTGGCCGCCGAACCCGAACACTTCCCGGCGAGAAATCGTTCGGCCATGTGCTCCAGGGCGTCCGCACGCCGCTGACTGGCGCTCCGAGGAGGTGTTTCCGCGGAAACACTTCCGCATGCCGAATGCGCAGACTCGGCTGCTTCGGCGCGCTCGATGCCCCCGGGCTTGCCATTGCTTTGCGCCCCGGTTCCCTCGGTATCCTCGCCCCGCTCCTCAAGTTGTGCTTCCGCCGCTTCCAGCGCCTTGAGCAGCATTTCACCCACCTCCGGAGCCAGACGGGCCTGAAGCCTCACGCTGCCGTCGCTCTCGCGCCGGTAGTCCAGGTAGCGCCGCTCGTGCACGGCTTCGGCCTCGTTGCGCTCATTCTCGCGCTGCACCCGCCGAAACCCCCGCACCGTGCGTTCCACATGCACAGCCGTGCCGTTCAAGGCAATGTGCAGCAAGGTGGCCTCCGTCGCCGCTGTCGCCACCCGAGTGAGCGCGCGTACCTTCGAATACGACAGCCGGCCCTCGCCGAAGGCTTCCGCGATCTTCGGCAGCGATTCCAGGGCCCGCGCCGTGCGCACCTTCTCGCGCGCCGCCACCGGGCCGATGCCGCATTGCCAGCTCAGCCAATGAGCGCAACTCGCCATGCCGTGCTGGGCCCAGCCTTCCTTGCGGTCGAACTCTGTCAGCAGGGCCAGAAACTGCGCCGTGGCCGCGTTGATGTGCCCCCACAATCGGGTGATCTGTGCCTCCAGGGCGTCAAGGGTCCCGTGTTCGCGAAACCGGGCGGCAATCCGGACGTCAGCATCCGGGTGGGCAAACTGTGCAGCGCTGGCTGCCGGCAACTCAAAAGCGCCACTCGGAGGACGCTCAGCGTCGCAAACCGGGGCGCGGGAGGAAGTGCGGTGAAGGTCCATTTCGAGGCTCCGTTCAGTCCGTTGACGTGATCGGAACTATAGCACGAATCACCAGTCAAATCAAGTCTTTACGGGCCTTTACGGGTTCACTCGGGGCCATCCTGAAGGCTGCGCCAGGTGTGTGATTGGTTCGCTACGCTCCCTTCGGGACAAAGGTGTGAAAGTCCCCCAATCCCAGTCCCACTTGTATCTGAACCCGGACAGCGCGCTCTTGGAGCCGTGTGAGCCGCCGTACAAATCGAGTCGCGTCCAATTTCCCGCGACACAATTGGATCAACCAAAGTGCTCAAGGATGACGTAGCGCGAGTGTCGCCCGCCAAGCTCGGAATCCACCAGAACGAAATCGTCGACCGTCCATGTGATCGGTGGCGGCAGGTCTTTGGGCGTTAGGCGGTTTACTTTTCGAGCAAGCGTCATATGCGGGAGGAAGGCGCGCCGTTGCCTGGGCAGTCCCAGTTCGTGGGCAATTCGTGCCAGTTCGCGGGCCAACTCCATCATGGCCGGCGGTGTTTCTCTTACGCCCATCCACAGCGTGCGCGAGCGGTTCCAGTAGCCATAGTGATCCAGGGCCAGGTCAAATGGCTCTATCGCCAGCAGCGTAACGCGTTCGATCAGGGGTGCGATTCGGTCTTCCGGGGTGGGCCCGAGAAAGTGCAGTGTGATGTGCAGGTTTTCGGAAGGAGTCGGTTTGCCGCCGGTGCCCCGAACCTCGGCGCGAGTGGCTCGCACGATGCGGGTTCGAAGTTCCCGCGGGGGCCATAGCGCAAAGAACAGCCGTCTGCCAGAAGTTCGCGCCATTCCTTCACAATATCACGCCGCTCGCCATGGTCCGCTTACATTCTGCTGCTTGATTGAGGATTGGCGCTAAAGTATGTTTCTGGCGAAGTTCTTTGGGGGAGTTCATTGGCGAGGGCGGGACGCCCTCGTTCCCAGGGGAGGGTAGAGTACGTCGCGGGCGCAGGCCCTATGGGGGCAAGTTAAATGTCATACCTGTTTACATCGCAGCGCGAACTGCCTGGTTTCGTGCACCTGAAGGCCGAGCCTCTGTCGGGTGCGCTGGGCGCCACAATCAGTGGCGTCAAGCTTGCGGACGACCTTGGCCAGGACGTCATCGACGAGATTTACCGGGCCTTGCTGGAGTTCAAGGTCATTTTTTTTCGCGACCAGGAACTTGACGATGCGCAGCACTTGCGTCTGGCCCGCAAGTTCGGAATACCCCAGGGCCCGGGATCGATCCCCCAGGTGGAGGGGTATCCGATGATCCGCCTGCAGCGCATGGATGAGTATCAGAGTATCGGCGCCGACGTGAACTACCACTCGGACGATTCCTACCGGGACTACCCCTCCCGGATGTCGATCCTGCGCGGACTGACCATGCCGGTCGGTGGCGGAAATACGATCTGGTGCGACATGGAAAAGGCATATGCCAGCTTGTCGAAGCCCATGCAGGAATTCCTTGAAGGCTTGACCGCGGAGCACAATCTTTCGAAGAATTTCGGGCAGGGGATTCTGGAAGGCGCCGGCGCCAAGGCTTATGAGGACATGATGAAGCGCAATCCGCCGGTGGTTCATCCCGTGGTGCGCAAGCATCCCGAGACGGGAAGGAAATGCTTGTACGTGAACCAGATGCTGACCGCGCGGATCAAGGAGCTTGGCAAGGAGGAGAGTGACGGGCTGCTGGAAATGCTGCTCAAGCACAGCTACAAGCCGGAGCATGAGTGCCGCTTCTTCTGGCGCGACAATTCCGTGGCGATCTGGGACAACCGTTGTACCCAGCATCGCGGCATCAACGATTTTTCGCCGGCCTTTCGCCTCATGCACCGCATTCCGATCGTCGACGACCGGCGTCCGTCGCTCGACCCGGACAACGAGGAGCGCCTTAAGTTCGACATGAACGCCGACTTCATCCGGGTGGAGGACCTGTTCGTCAATAAGCCGGAGTTGACTTACGTGCCGTACGGCGAGGAGACATCGCCAGGCAACGGAGCGGCGCCTTCAGAGGGTAACGGGGCAGCGGAACCCGAAGACGAGCACGCCATTGAAGTGGATCCCGAATTGCTGGCCAAGCTGAATGAGAACAAGCATGGGATCGTCTTTACGCCAGGCGCGGCCGCGCGCCTCAAGAAGGTCCCCCGGATGTTCCGGGGCGCGGCCATAAGCGCCGCCATCGCAGAGGCCCAGGAGCAGGGGAGCGCTGAAGCCAACTTCGCCATACTCGATGCCGTGCAGGCCAAGCGGCGCGGCGGCTGAAAAGCCGCCGGACTGACTTGTTGCGCCGTCAGCCGCAGGCGATGGTCGGGCAACCGTGACCCGTATCAGACGCTTCGGGCCGGTCGTCCTGGCCGAAGGCTATCGGCCGCTGAACGCCGCCGGCGTGATGCTTGCCGGGTTCACAGTGATTCCCCTGCTGGGCTTCATTGGCCTGATCCAGCCCTATCTCTTGGAGGAAGTGTTTGAAATCACGCACGATCTGGGAAGGCTGACCGGGCAACTGGCGAGCTTGCAGGAACTGGTAGTTATACTGCTGATGGGGTTCGTGGGGGCGGCGTCGGACAACCTCGGGCGGCGCGTCATCATGGTCACCGGCCTGTGCATTGTGGCCCTCGGCCTTTGCATCTACCCATTGGCCCAGGATGAGTTGCAAATCTACGGATTCAGGGCGGTGTTTGCAGTGGGCGCCGCCATAGCGCCGGTCATGTATGGCGTTTCGCTCCAGGATGCTCCCGCCAATCGATCGCGCGGCGTATTCTTGGGACTCGGAAGCGTTTGTACCGGTCTGGGCATGATGATCATGTCACTGTCGATCGGCAAGTTGCCGAAATACCTGGTCAGTCAAGGGATAAGCCCATTTGACGCCGGCATTTATACCTGCTGGTGCATGGTTGGCTTTGCCCTGCTTGTCGCCCTGCTTATCCGCCAGACCTGGCGGACGGGACGGGTTGCCGAGTTGGAACCGCGTAGTCCAGTTCTGGACAATCTGATCAAGGGCTTCGCTGAAGCGCGCAAGAACCCGCGTATTGCCTTGGCCTACCTAACGGCTTTTGCGTCCCGTGGCGACCTTGTGGCGATAGGGATATTCATGCCGTTGTGGGTTCAAAATGACGGCGCCGATGCGGGGCTCTCCAGTGGCCAGGGACTGGCCCGCGCCGGCATTATGTTCGCGGTGACCCAGGGGGCCGCGATGCTATGGTCGCCGGTCGTGGGCTTCATTGCCGACCGCGTCAACCGAGTGCTGTGCGTATGCATCGGGTTCTCAATTGCCAGCGCAGCCTATTTCGGTATGTCGATGGTTGAGGACCCGTTCCTGTCCACGGCCTTGATCGCTTGTGTCGCCGTGGGAATTGGCGAGATTTTCGCGATCGTTTCCGGGGGACCATTGCTGGGTCAAGAGGCGCCGAAAGAGCGGCGCGGCGCGGTGGTTGGCGTGTTTGGAATGACCGGCGCCTTCTCCATTCTTTGCTGCAGCTATGCAGGCGGGATCATCTTTGATGAGATCGGGCGCACCGCGCCGTTTGCGCTGATGGGCTTTGTCAATCTCGTCGTGGTCCTGACCGCACTGCTGGTACTTTGGCGCGCTCCCGGCATGTCGGCGCAAGAGGTTCGCAGGTCAACTTAGTTGACGGATTTGCGGCGCGTGGCGCATCTCAAAACGCCAATTCTGGTTACCGGGGCCGCTGGCTTTATCGGTCACGCGGTGGCCCGGGCCCTGCTTGGAAAGGGCCACGAAGTAGTGGGCCTGGACAACCTCAATGCCTACTATGATCCTGCTTTGAAGCATGCCAGGCTTGCGCGCTTAAGGGAGCACTCGGCGTTTTCCTTCCGGGAGCTCGATTTGACGGATGAGGCGGGGATGCAGGCATCGTTCGCCGAATGCAGTTTCCGGCAGGTTGTGCATCTTGCAGCGCAGGCCGGCGTGCGTTATTCCATTGAAGCGCCGCAGGAATACATATCCAGCAATGTGCGCGGCTTCACCACGCTGCTGGAATGTTGTGTGCGCAACGAGGTGGAGCACCTGGTCTACGCGTCATCCTCGTCGGTCTACGGCGACACTCAGCGGGTGCCTTTTTCGTTGGAGGACGCGGCGGACCGCCCCAGGAGCACGTACGCCGCCACCAAGCGGGCCGGTGAATTGCTGGCGTATTCCTACGCCAGTATCCATGGGCTGGCCAGCACCGGGATTCGTTATTTCACTGTGTACGGCCCCTGGGGACGTCCCGACATGGCAGCGATGATCTTTGCGAGCAGGATGCGCGAGGGCAAACCTTTGGAGGTATTCGGCGACGGGCGCCAGCGGCGCGCATTCACGCACATTGACGACGCCGTTGCCGGGACCCTGGCGATACTCGAAGGCGGGGGGCCGTCCGCAGAGCCGCCGGCGGCTCTCTACAACCTTGGTTCCTGCGAGGATGTGGAGCTGCTCGAATTTATTGAAGCGCTTGCAGGGCAATTGGAATGCGAAGTGCGAATCAACTTCGTGCCGGAGCCGCCGGGTGAAATGCGCGCCACACTGCCGGACATGTCCGCCATGCGGCGCGATTTCGGGTTTGAGCCGCGGGTAGACTTGCAACAGGGGCTGGCGGAATTCGCACGCTGGTTCCGTGAGTATTCCGGGTGGCCGGCATCACGGACGTAGAGGCGCCAAGCTGACCTGGTGCGCGGGGTCGGCCGGCGCGGTGCAGGTTCCGCTGAGATCCTCGGCCGAGAACAGCAGCCAGTCGCGTCGATGGGCGTGGCCCAGATGCAAGCCGCTGTCCGCGCGGAAACAGGCTTCGCGATTTTCGGCCGGCATGAGCAGGCGTCGGTCCGCGCTGCCCTCAAGCCATGCGGCGGCCTGTTCGATTTCCGGGTAACCGGACGCGCCCTGGCCTCGAAAGTGAATCACCGGCCAGTTAAGGTGAAGAATCTGCTGAGCCCGCCAGTCAACCAGTGCCAACGGCGCGCCATTCGGCAAGTGTTGCAGGGCGCGGGTGGCGATACGGCTTCCCGAGCGCGCATCGTTGATTTGGGGTTGCAGGCCCCACCCCCAGAGTTGCCACCCCAGGAACAGCAAGAGGGCGAATGCCACTGCCGCGCTTCTCGTAGGTGTCCCCAGCGCCAGCAGTCCGCCGGCCAGCGCGCCGCAAAAGACCGTCCAAAGCGGAGCGGCGCCGGTCTCGTATGTGGTCATCAGTTCCGCCAGCCGCTCCGGATCAAGAAACAGCAGCCAGCCGGCGGCGCCCGCCAGGCACAGGGACAGGAGTGCCGCCACGCCGCGCAATACGCGCTTGCATGAAATTCGCGCGGCCAGCTCCTTCAGGTGAGGCGCAGCCAGGAGCGCGAGCGCCGGAGCAGCCGGAAGTAAATACACACCGCGCTTCGCGGCGCTTATCGAAAAGAAGGTCAGAACCAGCGCGATCCACGCCAGCAGCAGCACCGCTGAAGCATCCCGTTCTCGCCAGCGTTCCGCCCACCGAACCACCAGCCAGGGAAACAGCAGGATGAGCGGAAACCAGGCCCAGGGGATCACTTCAACAAAGAAGTACCAGAACGGCTGGAAATGGTGCCAGGGATCGGCGTATCGGGTAATGGTCTGGCGAAACAGCAGATTGTCGAGGTAGGCGCCGATTTCGGGATTGCCGGCGGCCTGGAGGATCAACGGAACCAGCCAGATCACCAGCGGCGCGAAAAAGGCCAGCGGCCCCAGTAGCCAGCGCGCGCCGCCGCCGAGCCGGGGTAGTGGCCAGCGAGCCCAGCGAAGTCCGGCCCAGGGCAAGAACACCAGCAGGGGCAGAAAACCGACGCCCTTGGTCATGACACCCACTCCGGCTGAAAGGCAACCGAGCGCATACCAGCGCCAGTCCGGCCCCAGCAGCAGGTGTCGCAGTATCCCGTAGAGGCCCAGCGTGGTGAAGAAGCACAGCAAGGCATCGATCTGCGCGCTGCGGGCCTGCATGGTGAACTGTGCGCAGGCCAACAGCGCCAGCGTTGCCCACCAGGCAGTTTCCCTGGACCAGAGCCTTCGCGCCAGGTCCCAGACCAGCGCCAGGCTGCCCAGTCCGGCCAGCAACGAGGGCAGGAGAAAGCCGGGGCGAAGGCCGCCCAACCATTCGGCGGCAGCCAGAAGCCAGAAATAAACCGGCGGTTTTTGGGCGTAAACCAGGCCACCCAGGTGGGTTACCGACCAATTGGCGGATTGAAGCATTTCCGCCGCAATCAGTGCGTAGCGCGGCTCGTCGGGCGCCCAGGGGTCGCGCAGGCCCAGGCCGGCCGCCAGCGTCAACAGTGCCGCGGCCGCAAGCCATACCTCATTCTTCCTCATAAGCATGGGAACGAGGGCGTCCCGCCCTCGACGAGGGCGGGACGCCCTCGTTCCCAGGGGGCGCAGGTTGCATTCGTTCCCAGCGGGGGCACGCGACCCATGCGCCTCAGGAGGATTCGAGTTGCCCGCGGCGGTGCAGCAGAACGAGATTGCGAACGTAGATCGCCGCGCCGGTCATTTGCCCCAGGATGAACACCGGGTCGCCGCGATGAATGGCATAACTCAACAGAGTAATTCCGCCGCCAAGGCTTAAGTACCAGAAAGCCCGCGGAATATGGCTGCGGCCGGCGCGTTCGCTTGCGATCCACTGGTACAGGAACCGCGACGCGAATATGGCCTGTCCGCCAAAGCCCACCGCCAGCCAGACCAGGTCGCCGGGCGGCAGTGCCAGCCACTCCTGAAACATTTCATTCATCGTGTCTTATCTCCTCGGAATCCCCGGGCCTGAAAGGCCTGCGGCTGAGCCACCATACGCCCAGCAGGTCGGCAATACCCACCCATAATCGATTGCCCAGCCCGTACTTCGAGCGCCCCGCGCGTCGCGGGTGGTGCGCTACCGGGCGTGAAACGGTAGCCAGCCCTTGACGCAGCAGCAACGCGGGCAGGAAACGGTGCATATGATCGAATCTGGGCAGGGCCAGGAAATCGCGCCGCGCCAGAACCTTGAGGCTGCACCCGGTATCCGGGGTCCGGTCCCGAAGCAGGGCATCGCGCACGCTATTGGCAATACGCGAAGACAATAGCCTGAGCCAACTGTCCTGCCGATGCCGGCGGTTGCCCATGATCATGCCGGGTGCGTTTTCGCCGGCTGCGAGGATTTCCGAATACAGCCGCGCCAGGTCTGCAGGATCGTTCTGGCCGTCAGCATCGAGAAAACCCAGCCAGCCATAGCGCGCCGCGTCGGCGCCGCTGCACATGGCGGCGCTCTGCCCGCGCTGCGCTGTGTGCCGGACAACTCGCAGAGTCGAGCAATCCCGTTTGAGCTTGGCAAGCACCACTTGGGTTTCATCCCGGCTGCCGTCGTCCACTATGATCAGTTCCCAGAGGGCACGCCCGGCAAAGGCCGCATCCACGCTTCGGATCAGCGCAGGAAGACTGGCGGCTTCGTCGTGGGCAGGCGCCACCACCGAAATACCCTCGATATTCATGCGAGGCGTATTTTCCTCTATTGATATGGCGCGCGCTATACAATCTTTTTCGCAATGGCCGGCCGGATAGAACGCGCATATCGGGAATCACCGCTGTTTGCGGGCAATGCCCCATACGTGTTCGAGTTGTATTCTGCGTGGCGGGCCAACGCCGAAGATGTAGCCCCGCATTGGCGCGAGCTGTTTGAGAGTATTGAGGCGGGGCGCCCGCTTCCGACCCGTTTGCCGAATGGCGGCGCGATTCCGCGCGGCAACGGTCGAGCTGCTCCAGAGGCCCGTTCCGGCGCCGCCCGCCAGGGGGCGGTCGTGCGGCTCATCCAGCTGTATCGCTTGCGGGGCTATCGCGCCGCGCGAGTGGATCCGCTGCAACTGAACCCCAACCTTCGCAGTTCCGCACCTAAACTGGAGTACGCGGGGTTGAGCGAATCCGACCTGGATACCGTGTTCGATAGCGGGCGGTTCGGTGGCGTGGACGGCCGCCTGTTGCCGCTGCGCAAGATCCGCGAGCAGTTGGAACAGGTCTATTGCGGTCCCATCGGGGTGGAAATGGCGCATGTGTCGCGGGCGCGCGAAAGGCTGTGGCTGCGTGACCGGGTTGAGGCGGCGATGCTGGCCGGCCCGCCGCCGGACGCGGCCAAGCGCGTCATTTTGCGGGAACTGATCGCCGCCGAGGGCCTGGAGCGCTACCTGCACACTCGCTACGTGGGCCAGAAGCGCTTCTCGCTGGAAGGCGGGGACAGCCTGATTCCGATGCTCTACGACCTGATTCAGCAGGCCGGCGCCAAGGGCTTGCAGGAAATCGTGGTGGGCATGGCGCACCGTGGCCGTATCAACGTGCTGGTGAACGTGCTGGGCAAGGCGCCGCAGACGCTGTATGCGGAGTTTGCGGGCGAAGCGGAGCCGCTTTCGGGCAAGTACGGCGACGTCAAGTACCACATGGGTTTCTCGTCCGACGTGGCTACTCCGGGCGGACTGGCGCACCTGGTTCTGGCCTTCAATCCTTCGCACCTGGAGATCGTCAATCCCGTCGTGCTCGGCTCGGTGCGGGCGCGCATGGACCGCCGCCGCGACAGCCAGGGCGATGAGATCCTGCCGGTATTGATTCACGGCGATGCTGCAGTCGCAGGGCAGGGCGTGGTGACCGAAACGCTGCAACTTTCGCAGGCCCGGTCGTTCGCCACCGGCGGAACGCTGCACTTGATCATCAACAACCAGATCGGCTTTACCACCAGCGATCCGCAGGACTCGCGCTCCACGCCGTACTGCAGCGATGTCGCCAAAATGGTTGAGGCGCCGGTCTTGCACGTCAACGGCGATTCGCCCGAAGCCTGCGTGTTCGCGACCCGGCTGGCGCTGGACTACCGCCAGACCTTCCGCAAGGACGTGTTCGTGGACCTGGTGTGTTACCGGCGTCACGGCCATAACGAAGCCGACGAACCGGCCGCCACCCAGCCGCTGATGTACAGCCGCATCCGCAACCATCCCACAACCCTGGAGCAGTACGCTCAGCGCCTGTGCGATCAGGGTGTGGTGACGGAAGAGGAAGTGAAGGCCGAAAAGGCCGAGTACCGCGGGCGCCTGGAGGAAGGAGACCCGCTGCCGGAAGCGGCCCTGGGCATGGTCGGCAATGAATTCACGGTGGACTGGGACAGCTATCGGCGGGCTGACCCGAACCAGGAGGTCGATACGGCCATAACGCCTGAATCGGTGGCGGAGCTTGGTGAACGCCTGGGTACGGTCCCCAAGGGCGTAAACCTGCATCCGCGGGTCCAGAAGGTGGTCGCGGACCGGTTGCAGATGGCGCTGGGCGATCGGGCCATGGATTGGGGATTCGCCGAGCTCATGGCGTACGGCAGCCTGCTGCGTGACGGCTACCGGGTGCGGTTCACCGGCCAGGACAGCCGCCGCGGCACGTTCTTTCATCGCCATGCCAGCCTGATCGATCAGCACAGCGGCCGGGCCTATTCGCCGCTGGACGACGTGGCGCCGAAGCGCGGCGCATTCACGATTACCGATTCGCTGCTCAGCGAAGAAGCCGTGATGGGCTTCGAATACGGCTACTCCACTACCGACCCGGACTGTCTGACGATCTGGGAGGGACAGTTCGGCGATTTTTGCAACGGCGCCCAGGTGGTCATCGATCAATTCATCGCTTCGGGCGAGACCAAATGGGGACGGATGTCGGGGCTGACCCTGTTCTTGCCGCACGCCCAGGAAGGAGCGGGACCCGAGCATTCCTCCGCCCGCCTGGAACGGTTCCTGCAGTTGTGCGCGCAAACGAATATGCGAGTGTGCGTGCCTTCCACGCCGGGCCAGATGTTTCATCTTGTGCGCCGCCAGATGCACAATCATGCACGGCTGCCGTTGGTGGTAATGACGCCGAAGAGCCTGCTGCGCAACAAGCTGTCCTTCACGCCGGTTTCGGCGCTCAGCCAGGCAAGGTTCCAGCGGCTTATCGACGAAGTGGATGAGCTGGGCAAGGTGCGGCGCCTGGTGTTGTGCACCGGCAAGCTGTATTTCGACCTGCTGGAGTCGCGCCGCGAGGGCGGCATCACCGATGTGGCTATCGCCCGAATCGAACAGCTCTACCCGTTTCCGCATGACTTGTGCCGAGAACTGCTGGAGCGCTACGCACACGTTGAGGATATCGTGTGGGCCCAGGAGGAACCGAAGAACCAGGGCGCCTGGTACCACGTACGGGCGCGGATGGAACGGTCCCTGGGAGAAGGACAGCGATTGACTTACATGGGGCGTTCCGGTGCGGCCTCCCCGGCCCCCGGATCCATGCAATTGCACCGGCTACAGCAGTACGCCGTCGTGGAGCAAGTGTTGAATCGTGACAGAAGGGGGTCTTGAGGCATGAGTAACTCGATAGAAATCCGGACCCCGGAACTGCCGGAGTCCGTGGCTGACGCCAAAGTCCTGGCCTGGCATAAGTCAGCCGGCGAAACCGTAGCGCAAGATGAGAATCTGGCCGACCTGGAAACCGACAAGGTCGTGTTGGAGGTCCCAGCCCCGGCGGACGGTGTCTTGGAGAAAATTCTGGCGGAAACCGGGACGGTAGTGAACGCCGGGACTCCGCTGGCGCTGCTTGCTCCTTTGGCGGAGGGCGCAGTGGCGGCGGCTGCAGAAGAGGATGCCGCGCGGCCGAACCAGGCGCCTCCGGCAGCGGCCTCAGAAGAGGGCGGGAGCGGATCGGCGGCGATTTCTCCGTCCGTCCGGCGCCTTCTGGAGGAACACGATCTCGACTTGTCCGCCATCAAGGGCAGCGGAAAGAAAGGCCGGGTGCTCAAACGCGATGTGCTGGCTGTCCTGAGCAGTGCAGCGGGAGCCGCTACCGCGCCCCAGGTGGAGGAGCCCGGCGCCGCCCAGGCTGATGCCGCCGAAGTGATCCCAGCCGATCAAGCCGTTCCTCACACGGCCAGGCACGAGCGGCGTGAGACCATGAGCCGTTTGCGGGCGCGGATCGCCCAGCGAATGGTGGAATCGCAGCGCGAAGCGGCCATGCTGACGACTTTCAATGACGCCGACATGAGCGCCGTTCTGGACCTGCGCCGCCGGCATGGCGAGGCTTTCGAGGCCAGGCATGGCGTGCGCATGGGCTTTATGGGCTTCTTCGTAGCCGCCAGCGTGGCCGCCCTGAAACGCCATCCGGTAGTTAACGCCAGTGTGGAGGGTGATGAAATCGTCTACCACGACTATTACGACATCGGCGTGGCGGTATCTACCGAACGTGGGCTGTTGGTTCCGGTCTTGCGCGATGCCGACCAGATGGGCTTCGCCGCCGTCGAGCAGACGATCGGCGCCTTTGCTTCGCGCGCGCGCAGCGGCACGATCGGCCTCGATGAGTTGACCGGCGGGACCTTTACGATCACCAACGGCGGCGTGTTCGGATCATTGATGTCCACGCCCATCCTGAACCCGCCTCAGAGCGGCATCCTGGGAATGCACCGGATTGAGCAGCGCGCCGTAGTGGTGAACGGCGAGATCGTTGCGCGGCCGATGATGCATCTCGCACTGAGTTACGACCATCGAATCGTGGACGGACGCGAGGCGGTGCTGTTCCTCTCGGCCATCAAGCAAGTCATTGAAGATCCGGCCCACTTGATATTTGATACATAGATTAGAGAATTGAGAGAAATGACTGATAAATATAATGTTATTTTTATAGGTGGAGGGCCGGCAGGATATGTCGGAGCGATTCGGGCCGCGCAGCTCGGCATGTCCGTGGCCTGCGTGGATGACTGGCGCGACGACAAGGGCAAGCCGGCGTTGGGCGGCACCTGCCTCAATGCCGGGTGCATTCCCTCGAAGGTCCTTCTGGAGTCATCGGAGCTGTACCACCGGACCCAGGAAGAGTTCGCCGATCACGGCATCATGATTTCCGAGGCCAAGCTGGATCTCAAGGCGATGCAGGATCGCAAGGACGGGATCGTCCGGCAGTTGACGTCCGGCATCAACTCGTTGTTTCGCGCCAACGGGGTGACCGGCGTAAACGGACGGGGACGGTTGTTGGCGGGCCGCCAGGTGGAGGTTACCCCGCATGACGGTGATCCCTTCGTGCTGCATGCAGAGCACGTGATACTGGCTGCGGGCTCGCGCCCGGTGGATTTGCCCATCGCCCGATTCGACGGCGAATGCATTGTGGACTCGGAAGTTGCGCTGGAATTCGATCGTCCCCCGCCACGGCTGGGCGTGATCGGCGGTGGGGTTATCGGGCTGGAGCTGGGCAGCGTGTGGAACCGGCTTGGCTCGGAGGTGACCATCCTGGAGGCCATGGACCGCTTCCTGTTCATGGCCGACAGCCAGGTGGCGCGCGAGGCGCAGCGGCAATTCAAGCGCCAGGGTCTCGACACGCGGCTGGGCGCCCGGGTGGAAAGCGCCCTCCGTGTGGGAGACCAGGTTGAAGTACGGTTCAGCGACCGCGAGGGCGATCATCAAATCACCGTGGACAAACTGGTGGTGGCGGTCGGCCGGGCGCCGGCGACGCCCGGGCTGATTGATGAGAGCGCCGGCGTGGTGCTTACTGAAAGAGGCCACGTACAAGTGGACGAGCAATGCCGAACCAGCGCCGAAGGCGTTTGGGCGATCGGCGACCTGGTGCGCGGGCCAATGCTGGCGCACAAGGGCTCTGAAGAAGGAATGATGGTTGCCGAAATGATTGCCGGGCGGTCGGCGGAGGTGAACTACGGGGCGATACCGTCGGTGATTTACACCTCGCCGGAGATTGCCTGGGTGGGTCAAACCGAGGACGAGCTGCAGGAAGCCGGCCAGGCATACAAAGTGGGCGCATTCAACATGGCGGCCAACGGCCGGGCCAAGGCGATGGGGCAGGCGGCCGGGCTGGCGAAATTTCTTTCCGATCCTGATTCCGATGCGATCCTGGGGGTACACATCGTCGGCCCGATGGCCGGCGAGCTGATCCAGGAGGCCGTCCTGGCGATGGAGTTTGAGGCCAGCACCGAGGACCTGCAGCGAACGGTGCATGGTCATCCAACATTGTGCGAAGCTCTCCACGAGGCGGCCTTGTCGGTCGACAAGCGCGCAATTCACGCCATTAACCGCTAACCCTGGGAACGAGGGCGTCCCCGCCCTCGTCGAGGGCGGGGACGCCCTCGTTCCCAGCGTGGGCCGCCCCTTGCTGGTATCATGAGGGTCCCATGGCGGGGCACTCCAAGTGGGCCAATATTCAGCACCGCAAGAGCCGGCAGGATGCCAAACGCGGTCGTCTTTTTACACGTCTGGCACGTGAAATTTCCGTAGCGGCGCGGATGGGCGGGGCGGACCCCGTTGCCAACGCACAGTTACGGCTCGCCATGGAAAAAGCGCGCGCCCAGAGCATGCCCAAGGACAACATCAACCGCGCGATCAATCGCGGTGTCGGCGGTGAAGGCGCCAACCTGGAGGAGGCCACTTACGAGGGCTACAGCGCCGGCGGTGCGGCGGTCCTGTTGCGTTGCCTTACCGACAACCGCAATCGCACGGTGGCCGAGGTGCGCCATGCCTTCAGCCGCCACGGGGGAAATCTGGGCGCCGATGGCGCGGTGGCCTATTTGTTCAACGAAGTGGCGGTGTTTACCTATTCCCCGGGCGCGAACGAGGCGGCGATAATTGATGCGGCGATCGAGGGTGGCGCCGAGGACGTTGTGAGCTCCGATGACGGAACTGTCGAAGTATTGGCCGATCCGCGCGATTTCTCGCCCGTGCTGGAGGCCTTGCGGGAGGCGGAACTGGCTCCGGAGAATGCCGAAGTGACGATGCGTGCATCGATGGATGCGCCGCTGGACGAAAAACGCTCCGAGCAGGCGTTGAGACTGCTCGAGTACCTGCAGGATCTTGACGACGTGCAGGACGTGTGGACCAATGCAGAATTGCAACCGGTGGAAGGTACCTGACCCAAATATGAACGCACCGGTCCGGATCATGGGTGTGGATCCCGGTTCCCGTTTCACCGGCTGGGGCGTTATCGAAAGCGATGGCATGGAAAACCGCTACGTTGCCAGCGGCTGCATTGTGCTGCCCGGCAAGCAGCCCATGGGAGAACGCCTGGCCCGAATCTTTGTCGAACTGGGCGATATCGCGCGCCAGCAGCGAATCGCAGAGGCAGCGCTGGAGACGGTGTTCATGCACAAGAACGCACAAAGCGCGCTCAAGCTCGGCCAGGCGCGCGGCGCCGCCATGTGCGCGTTGCTGATGGCCGGAGTGCCCGAACCTGCCGAGTATTCCCCCAGGCGGGTCAAGCAGACCGTGTGCGGTTACGGGGCTGCCGGCAAGGCCCAGGTGAGTGCGATGGTGGCGCGGATACTGAATTACGACGCTGAGCTGGGCGAGGACGAAGCCGATGGCCTGGCGCTGGGCATCTGCCATGCGCTGCATCGGCGGATGGCCGTGAATGCCGGCCTGGCCGAGAGTCCGGGCGCGAAGGCAATTTCATGATCGGCTCGTTGCGAGGCAGGCTGGTGGCGATCGATCCCCCGGTCATTCTGCTCGATGTGCAGGGTGTCGGCTTTGAGCTGCAGATGCCGCTTAGCGATCTTTCGGAACTGCCGCCGGTGGGCGGCGACTTGAGCGTTGCCACGCAATTGGTTTCGCGGGAAGACGAGCTCAGCTTGTATGGATTCATCAAGCCGGCGGATCGAGCCTGGTTTCGGGAACTCGTTCGGGTGCCGGGCATCGGCCCCAAGCTGGCGCTGAATATCGTTGCGCAGAGCGGCGTGGCCGAGTTTACCGAACAGGTGGAGGCCGGCGACGTAAAGGCCTTGACCCGCCTGCCGGGCATCGGTCCCAAAACCGCCAGCCGCCTCATCGTGGAACTGCGGGGACGGCTGGAAGCGGTCCCGGTGCAGGGTGTATCCAGCGCCGCGAACCTTGCGCTCAAGGCCCTGGTCGGACTGGGCTATACCCCCGTTGAAGCCAGACGCATGCTGAAGCAAATCGGCGAACCCGCCGGCCGCGACGTGGAGGAACTGGTGCGCGAGGCGCTGTCCGGAGGGACTGCGGCATCGTGAGCGAAAAAGTCGAAGGCGAGCGCATCCTGTCGTCAGAGCCGCGAGCGGATGAGCAGGACGTGGAGAATTCCGTTCGGCCACAGCGCATGTCGGAATTCCTGGGCCAGCGGCAGGTCAAGGAACGTATAGAAATCAGCGTGGCGGCGGCCGGCAAGCGTGGCGAGGCCATGGATCACACGCTGCTGTACGGCCCGCCGGGCTTGGGAAAAACCACCCTGGCGCAGGTGATCTCGCGCGAATTGGGAGTGGGCTTGAGACATACCTCCGGGCCGGTGCTGGAAAGACCCGGCGATCTCGCCGCGTTGTTGACCAACCTGAGCGCCCGGGACGTGTTGTTTGTGGACGAAGTGCATCGCCTCAATCCGGTCGTGCAGGAGTTGCTCTATCCGGCCATGGAGGACTTCCGGCTGGATATCGTGATCGGCGAGGGTCCGTCTGCCCATACCATGCGGTTGAAGCTCAAACCGTTCACGCTGGTCGGAGCCACCACCCGCGCCGGGTTGCTCTCTTCACCTCTGCGCGACCGCTTCGGGATCCAGGAACGTCTCGAGTTGTATTCGAAGGAGGAATTGCAGCGGATCGTGCTGCGTTCGTCGGGCATCATGGGTATTCCGTGCACGCCCCAGGGGGCGGTGGAAATCGCCAGCCGGGCGCGGGGCACGCCGAGGGTGGCCAATCGCCTCCTGCGGCGGGCGCGCGATTACGCTGAAGTGCGTGTGGACGGACAAGTCAGTGGCGAGACGGCTACAGCGGCAATGGAGCTGTACAACGTGCATGCCAACGGCCTCGACCGTATGGATCGCCGGCTCCTGGGCGTGTTGATTGAGCGCTTCGGTGGCGGACCTGCGGGGGTCGAGGCGCTGGCGGCCGGGATTGGCGAGGACCGTGGCACGATTGAGGACGTGTACGAGCCGTTTCTGGTCCGTGCCGGCTTTGTTTTGCGCACGCCGCGCGGCCGGGTTGCGGGGCCGGCCGCGTACTCGGCCCTGGGCCTCAAGAGACCGGGTAAACAGGGCGATAATCCACAGTTGGAAGGATTGGATACCTGAGGAACGAACTAATGCAAAAGGTAAGGCACGAGAGTGGGTGAAGTAAGCGTAAACATGGATTTCTGGGACCTGATCCTGAGCGCCACGCTGCTGGTGCAGCTCATCATGGCCCTGCTGCTGGCGGCGTCGATCCTATCCTGGGTGATTATTCTACAAAGGCGGGTCGTGCTCCGCAGGGCTGAGCGGGACCTGGCGGATTTCGAGCAGGCGTTCAAACAGCGCGATAGCCTGGAGTCGCTGTTCGTGGCGCTGACCCGCAACAAGAACCGCAGCAGCTCCGGGATGGCCTGGGTGTTCGAGGCTGGAATGCGCGAATTTCACCGCCAGGCGGCACGCGGAAAATCCGACCCCCAGCGGCTGGTGGAAGTGGGCCGCCGCGAGATGCGCCTGGCGCAGATGAACGAACTGGAGCGCCTCGAAAGCGGCCTTCCCTGGCTGGCCACGATCGGCTCGGTCAGTCCCTATGTGGGGCTGTTCGGGACCGTGTGGGGGATCATGAACTCGTTCAGGGCCCTGGGCAACGTGGACTCGGCGACGCTCGCCCTGGTGGCGCCGGGCATTGCCGAGGCGCTGATTGCGACCGCCATGGGACTGTTCGCCGCGATCCCCGCGGTGATCGCCTATAACCGTTACGCCTATCGTGTGGGCAACCTGGAAATCCGCTATCAGGCTTACCAGGAAGAATGTGTGACCTTGTTGAGTGAGCACGCCCACACGGATTTTGAATTGAAAGTCTAGTACCGTGCGCCGTCGGCTCGTCAATGAAATAAACGTCGTTCCGTACATCGACGTGATGCTGGTATTGCTGGTGATCTTCATGATCACCGCGCCGTTGCTTACCCAGGGAATCCGCGTGGACCTGCCGCGGCTGGCCGCCGAGCCGCTTCCGCAGGATCTGATTCGCGATAACAAGCCGCTGGTGCTTACGGTGGATGCGGAAGGCAGGATGTACTTGAATATCGGTGAGGACCCGGAGGAAGCGCTCGCTTCGCCGGTGGTGGTGGCCCGGGCCGCCGCGGTGCTGATCCGCAAGCCCGAGACTCCGGTGCTGGTACGCGCCAGCGAGCAGGTGCCGTACGGCGACGTGGTGACGGTGATGGGCTTACTGGTGCGGGCCGGGGCCAACAAGGTAGGCCTGGTGACCCGCCCGCTTCCCATGGAAGAATGATGGACCGTCTAAAGGCGCTGTTTGAGCGCGCCCTCAAGGTGTTGAAGCAGGGTGCAAACCCGAGGGTGCCCGGAGCCAATCCTCACAACCTTCCGCTGCCGCTGCTGCGACCCTTCACCTACTCGCTTATGGGACACACGGTGGTCGTGGCGTTCATGCTGATCGGCTTTGCCGGGCGCACCCAGCCGAACGAACCGGCGTTCGGGACCATCGCGATTGACGGCGTGGTGCTGAACGACGAGGCGGTCAAACAAGAGATTCAGCGGCTCGATGACCTGGAGAGGGCGGCAATCATCGAACGCGAACAGGAGGTTGAGGCGCTCCGCAAGCAGATTGAGGAGCAGGAGCAGCGCCAGAAGCGCCAGGAGCAGGAACTGAGTGCATTGAGCTCTCAGACCGAGCAGGCGCGGCAGACGTTCAGCGAGCAGCAAACCCAGGCGAGTCGCCAGCTCAGCGAAATGCAGAAGCGCCAGCAGGAAGAAGCAGCAAGGCTTGAGCGCACAGAGGGAGAGCGCAAGGAGGAGGAGGAACGCGCCAAGGCGGCCGAGGCCGAACGTCGGAAGGCTGAGGAGGAGCGCAAGAAGGCCGAGGCGGAAACCCGCAAGCTATCCGCGGAAGCCGAGGCGGCGCAACGCCAGCTGGAAGAGACCGAGCAAAAGAAGCGCGAGGATCAACTGGCCGAGCAGTTGCAGAGGGAGATGGCCCAGGAGCGGCGGCGCAAGGCCGAGGAGTCGGGCCTACTCGATGAATACAAGGCCCGCATTCGGCAACGGATCGAAAGCAACTGGCTACGGCCGGCCAGTACCCGTGAAGACCTGATTTGGGTGGTGCTGCTGGACATGCTGCCGGGCAATGAAGTCGGGGACAACATTAGTTTCGAGCAATTCAACGGCACGGAAACCGATCGCCGATCCATCGAAGCGGCGATCCGCCGCTCGTCGCCCTTGCCTGAGCCGCCGGTGCCGGAACTGTTCGAACGGCAACTGCGATTGCGCTATCCGCCACCGGAGCCGGAGTGATGAAATTGCCCGCAACTTCCCCGGGAACGAGGGCGTCCCCGCCCTCGACGAGGGCAGAATGCCCTCGTTCCCGGCGTGTATCCCAAGCAACGCTGTGCGGGATCTTTCTGGCTGTCCTGACGCTGCTGCCGCTGGCCGCCTCCGCGCAGCTGGACGTCGTCATTACCCGTTCGACCCAGCGGGCGATACCGATAGCGGTAGTGCCTTTCGAGTGGCGAGTCACCCTCGGTTTGCCTTACGACCTGGCCCAGGTCGTAGAGGCCGACCTCGAGAGGACCGGGCAGTTTGCACCGTTGGGACGTGAACTGATGATCACGCGACCTGCCAGTTTTGCGGAAATGCGCCTTGGCAACTGGCGCATCATGGACGTGGAGGCCGTGCTCATGGGCCATGTGACCGGCAGCGAGTCGGAATTCCTGATCGAATTCGAGCTGGTAGACGTCTATGCCGGGAAATCACTGCTTGCTTACCGTCTGAGTAGTTCGCGCCAGGGCCTGCGGGCCACGGCCCATCGCATCGCTGATCTGGTCTACGAGCAATTGACCGGCGCGCCCGGCGCGTTTGCTACACGCCTGGCCTATGTTCAGGTCACCCCGGGCCGTGAGGAATTTCGCCTGACCGTGGCTGACGCGGACGGGCAAAATCCCATCGTGGTGCTGCGCTCATCGCAATCGATCATGTCGCCGAGCTGGTCACCCGACGGATCAAAGCTGGCCTACGTGTCATTCGAAGCCGGGCATGCCGAAGTGTTCGTGCAGGAAGTGGCTACCGGAGAGCGCCGTCCACTGACCGCAGAGCGCAAGCCGAACAGCGCCCCGGCCTGGTCTCCTGACGGGCAAACGCTTGCCGTGGCGCAGGCGCAGAAGGCGGCCAATGCCGACATCTACCTTTATCCGCTGGATGGCGGAGAACCGCGGCGCTTGACGCGCCACTCGGCAACCGACACCGAACCGGTGTTCTCAGCCGACGGCGAAGATGTGTACTTCACCTCGGATCGCGGGATCGGCCCGCAGGTGTACGTAGTGGCGGCGCGTGGCGGACAGGCTCAAAGGATCAGCTTTACCGGCACCTACAATGCGCGGCCCCGGGTACAGCCTCAAGGCAACCAGCTTGCGGTGGTGCATCAGCAGGACGGCAGTTTTCGGATCGGCCTGCTGGATCTCAGGGATGAGTCGCTGCGGCTTCTTACCGGTGGACCGCTCGATGAATCACCGAGTTTTGCGCCCAATGGACGGGCGCTGATCTTCGGTGCGGGCACATCGTCCGGCCGAGGCCTGGGTGTGTACTTCATCGACAGCGGAGTGATGCGCCTGCTGCGTGCGCCGGAGGGAATTCTGCGCGAACCTTCGTGGGGTCCGTATGAAACAAATTAACCTCCCTGGGAGTTTTCGCAGCGGGCGCCGCTGCGCTGACGCGCAGGGAACACGCTGGGAACACGCTGGGAGCGAGGGCGTCCCGCCCTCGACGAGAGCAAGATGCTCTCGTTCCCCGGGTCGCTCGCGTCCCCTGGGATTCCGGCCGCGCCTACTTCCATTCAACCATCAAGGGTGAACAACATGAAATCGTTCAGTAACAAACACGCCTGTCTACTGGTTCTTCTGGCCGTCGTTCTGGCGGGCTGCGAGAGCTCCGGCAGCGCGGCGCGACCGCAGCCGAGCGTGGATCAGGACTCTGCCGCCGCTGCCTCCACCGGCGCTTCTGCCGCGGGTGCAGGAAGCGCCGCCACCGCCACAGGTACGGCGATTGGCCAGCCCGGCGCCCAGTCGGTAACCGAACCCGGCCGCGGCGCATCCGGCGAATGGATGGGCGGGCCGCTGGGAACGCTGGTGATTTATTTCGACTACGACCGCAGCACCATCCGAACGGAGTACGGAGAGATTCTGCGGGCCCACGGCGCTTGGCTGGCGGCAAATCAGGGAGGCAAGTTGCGGCTGGAAGGGCATGCCGATGAGCGCGGCACTCCGGAATACAACCTGGCGCTGGGATCCAGAAGAGCACATGCTGTCGCGCAGGCCCTGATGGCGCTGGGGGCGGCTGGCGGGCAATGGACCGCAGTAAGTTTTGGCGAGGAGAAGCCGATGGCGGAGGCAGCCAATGAGATCGCATGGTCTAAGAACCGTCGCGTGGAGTTGATTTATGAGTAATAGAAATTGGCCGGCGCTGACCGCAACGCTGGTGCTCTTTGTGGTGCTGGCGCCGCCGGCCGACGCGCAACGCCGGCGCGACCGCGAGGTGCTGGCGGAGTTGGAAACCCGGGTGGGTGTTCTCGAGCAGCAGATTCGCGCCGACAATGTCGTTGCGCTGATCAACGCTCAGGATGAGCTGCGCCGCGAGATTCAAGCCTTGCGCGACATAGTCGAGCGCCTCGACGAGGAATTGAGGCGCAATGCCGAACTGCGGCGCAGCCAGTACGCGGCCCTGGAGGATCGCCTGGCGGCGCTGGAGGCCGGTGGGCTGGTTGCCGCTCCAAGCGATCCGCCGAGTGCCGGGTCACAGGCCGGCGTTCAGGTCGGAGCATCCAATTCGGCTGCCGGAGCGCTGCCGGGTCCGCAGCCCGAGCAAGGCGGCCAGGATTCGATTCCCGCCGGAAGCCAGGAAAACTACGAGCAGGCGCGCACACTGCTCGGCAGCGGGCAATACGAAGCGGCAGCGGCGGAGTTTCTTCGTTATCTCGAAGCTGATGCCAACGGAGCATTGGCCGCCAATGCTCGCTATTGGATGGGCGAAACCTACTACGTGCAGGGCCAGTACCAGGCTGCAAGCGCCGAGTTTTTACGAGTAGTGTCGGATTACCCCGATTCCAACAAGCTTCCCGACGCCATGCTCAAGCTGGGTTATACACAAGATGAGCTGGGCGACACGGCCGCTGCGATGATGATCCTGGAACGGGTGCGCCAGGACTTCGCCGGCGCTGACGCCGCCAACCTGGCGACCATACGCCTGGCCCAGATCGAGTCCCGGTCGCGCTGATTTCACGACCGATCCGAGAACGGCCGCGCGGGTCAAGAGGCGGGTCCGGGCAAGCCGGAACAGCGGCTACAATTGCGCCCCACGGGTCGTTAGCTCAGTTGGTAGAGCATCTGGCTTTTAACCAGTTGGTCGCAGGTTCGATCCCTGCACGACCCATAGGTCAGGTTTGTGACATCCCCTAATAATGTTGCCTGGAGTGCTACTGGCAACCGCACCGGTACTGTGATCCCGACGTCGCTCGAGGTGCAAGAGTCGCGGGCGAGTTCGGGAATCTCGAAATGGGTATCGAACGTACACGTGACCTGATGCAGACAAGAAGATGAATCGATGCGGGGATGTGGAATCATTATTGTCGGTGCTGGATTCAGCGGATTGGTTGCAGCGTTTAGCCTCAAGCGGTTTGGGGTTCCCTTTACGGTCTTCGAACGGGCACCGGAATTGGGTGAAGTGGGTGCGGGCATTTCTTTGAGCCCCAACGCGACGCGTGTTCTGATCGCTCTCGGCCTCCGGTCGGAACTGGATCAAATTTGTAACAGCCCGGAAGCACTGTGCAGCAAACACTGGGAGACAGGTGAGATTCTCAATCTTGATGATTCCGTCGACTTCGATAGCAAGTATGGCGCGCCCTATTACCAGGTACATCGCGCCGACCTTCATGACCTACTGGTTCGCACGGTCACCAAAGACGATTCCGACGCAATTCGATTGGACAAGGATTGCGTTCGCTATGACACGGATGAGGCCGCCGTCACGGCCCATTTCGCGGACGGAACGAGCGTCGAAGGGGAGGTGCTCATCGGGTGCGACGGCATCAAGTCCGTGCTTCGTGACCTCTTGTGGAACCCTGGCAAGCCGCACTATCTGGGATATCTTGCCTATCGCGGCCTGACGCCGGTTGACTGTTTGCCGAATGATTTGATTGTGCCATCTTCAGCAACGTTCAGCGGACCTGGTCATCACTTCACAAGGTATCTCGTTCGGGGCAAACAACTCGTCAATTACGTCGGGTTTGCTCAGCGGGAGGAGTGGGTTGACGAGGGCTGGAACGTCGAGGCAAGCATTGACGAAGTGCTGGATAGTTTTGCCGGTTGGGCGCCTGAGATTCAGCACATCATCAAGAATACACAACAAGGACGTTGTCACAAGTGGGGCCTCTTGGGGCGCGACCCACTCAAGCAATGGACCAAAGGCCGTGTGACTCTTCTCGGCGACGCGGCACATCCCATGCTGCCGTTTCTGGGGCAAGGATCGTCCATGGCGATTGAAGATGGATATATCCTCGGGCGGGCAATCGGCGAGAGCGATGATGCACAAACCGGTCTTTCCCGATACGAAGAAGAACGCCGGCCCCGCGCCAACGCTGTTGTAGAGGCTTCCGCAGCCCAGGCTGACCGAAAACACCGCGCGCCCAAACCAGGCGACACGATCGCCAAGTCATTACAGCCGGAAATTTTCACTTACGACGCAACGACTGTTCCACTCTAAAGGCCAAGGGCGCCGGGATTGAAAAGGCCTTTCGGATCGACGGCGGATTTGATTGCGCGTAATAGCGCAACGGCCGCCGGGTCTCGATCCCGTAACAGCGGGTATTGTTTGCCAACCTGCAAATGGCCGGCGCCATAGCGGTGGTACATTTCAATTACATGTTGTCGCATTGCATGAACCAATTCAGCACCTTGGGGGTTTGGCGGATAGGAAGGAATAGTGTCCTGGTAGGCCTGATCCAGCATCGTTCGGTGATACACGGTCTGCTCGTCCTTCCAGTAAAAGGCTGGTTCAATCAAGAAGGCCCCGGTCCCCAGAGCTGAAAAAATCAATCCGACATGAACGCCGTATCTGGACATGTTCTCTTCCTGACCGGAGAGGTAATCTTGAATTTCGCGGTGGAAGGAAAGCACGGAAGATGATGGCAGGATGCCGTGCAAGGGAACCCAACGCTCCCCGGCAGGCCCCAGGATATTGTGCAGGGGAGCGAACGGTGTGGCACGGACGACCAGGGGCACTGAGTTGGGAATCTCCTTGCCGTATCGGGTGGCGATATCCCGCAGCAGCTTGGCCTTACCCCTGACTTCCCCTTTCGACGAGCCTTCAAACAGATAATGCGCCGCATAGGGAGAAGACACCAGCGCTTTTGTACCCGATAACCCCATGCGGATGACTTGCAGCAAACCCGTGATGGGGTTGCTGGCCGCAGCAATGACCGATTTGGCCATGTCTATCCGAGTCGATACATCGCCGCTCTTTCCGATCTGCCCCTGTTGCAAGGCGGTATCCAGGGCAAAAGATTTTTCTTCGACCACGTGACCGGCAATTGAGGAGAGCGCGGCAATGGTGTCTTCAAAGGACTCAAAGCCGAAGGAAACACAATCAAAATGGGACCGCAACTTCATCATCTTCAGCGTAATGAGCGCTTTGATCCCCAGCGCGCCGCAATCGCCGGTGAACAGACCGGTCGTGTCAGGGCCATAGTGACGGTAGAACGGCTTGCCGACTTTGGATCCCGCTTGCCCCGTCTTTACGACGCGGCCGTCAGCGGTCACGATCTCCATCGACAGAACGCTGTCGCAAGATACGCCCCAGGTGTTCGTGCCAAACCCCAGCGTATTCTGGCTAATGGACCCGCCAACAGTCGCCGCAAGTCCGGAAAACGGACCGCGAAACGGTGTTCTCAACCCTCTCTCCCTGAGCGTCGTGTCCAGCCGCGCCCACGTCAGGCCGGGCTCAACCGTGACATACATGTCGTCTTCGCTGATTTCAGCGATGCGATCAAGGCGCCCGGTATCCAACTGGATCGATTGCGTTGTTGCCGAAAGATAACCGGCCGTGTACGAAACGCCGCCGCCTCGAGCGACAATGGCAATATCTTGCGAATAAGCGCAAGCGATGGCTTCCCGCATTTCTTCAATCGTGCCCGGGCGCACAACCGCGATAGGGACTTTCAGTCGATGGTAGACGTCAGTGGCATAAAAGGCGCGCCTTTCATCGACGATGAGATTGTCTTCCCCGACAATGCGTTCCAAACGGGTGAGCAAGTCGTTTCGCATGTCAATGGACACAGCCGCTGTCATTGCTCAAATCCGTGTCCGAAGAGATGAATGAGTCAACGGCGCCTCGTCAGGGTTTCGCGATTTCGTCAATGATTTTGGCGATGTCCCGAATATGGGTTTCGAGACCCACATCCGGGCTGATCAAATGGGCCCGGTCACCGCAGCGGGTCAGCGACGGCGTGTAGACATCGTGTCCGGCACGCTCAAGGATGCGGCGCACATCTTTCCAGACCCAGTCGCCAAGCCAGGTGCCGTGCACGAGGATGAAGGTCTTGGATTCTTCCGCGGCCTTCGCCCGGGAGCGCGGCAGCGGATGCCACCAGGGCGGCGGCAACGCCCGCAAGGGCCTGTGGGCGGGACACCCTCTCTTGCGGGCAATCGTCTGACATGGTGGCGAACATACTGCCGGGCCTCTTGCGACGCCATTTCCAGATGCTCTATACCCGCCCGTTTCGAAATCCTGCCGATCTCTTCGGTGCGTAAGACGCGGCCCTAGGCCGGCTTTGTGGAATTCATTACGCCAAACCGCGGCAAGGCAACCGGCCCTTCCTGGTTGAGATCGAACCCGGCGGACCGGATCATGTCCTGCAGCCCGTTGCTGCGGTACTTGATCGTCCACACCTCGTTGTTCCAGCGGTGGTCCCACCAGCGGCGGTACTGGCCGTATGCCGTACGGGGACGTGGGCGCTTCAGGTTGAAGTCTATGGGGTAGAAAACTCCCCCCGGGCGGGTTATGCGGAAGGCCTCGTTGACGATGTCCTTGGTGCCCTGCGGCGAGACTTCGTGGAGCATGATGTAGCTGGTCACCAGGTCGAAGTAGTTGTCGGGGAAGTGGGTGTCTTCCGCCAGACGCTGGGCGAAATTGACGTCCAGCCCCCGTTCCACGGCGCGCAGATGAGCGTAACGCACCATCGGGCCGCCCACATCGAGCCCCCAGACTTCCGCGTCCGGGAAACGCTCCTTCAGCGCCATGGCCAACTGCCCGACGCCGGTGCCGATGTCCAGAATGCGCCTCACCTTGCCGTCCGCCGGTGTCGGCAGCCCGAAGGCCGCCGTCATGTGCAACGTATCCTGGTCGTTGCGGCCGGTGTAGAAGCCTTTGGTGCCGTAGTCGTACATGTGCCCCGCGAAGTCATTGCCCACGTAGCCGCCCGGCTGGATGTGGATTTCATGGCGGGTGTAATCGGGCATCTCGAGATCCGGGTTCAGTTCCAGCGTTCCCGGGCCGCGGTTGTCGACCGCTTCCATCTCGCGCAGGTAGGTGTCCGCGTTGTCTTCGCACTCGGTCTTTACGTTGTTCCATGACAATTGCTGCACCGACATCCACGTCCGGGTTCTGGCGCCTACTACCGGATCGTCCTGCAATAGTGCGATGGCGTCTTGCATCGGCAGTTCCGCCTCCGGCGCAATGCCCTTGCCGGCCAGAATATCGTTCGCTCGCTGGTCGGCGGCCTGGCTCAGTGTTCCGTTGGCGAAGGTGCGGACCGACATCAGGAAGTCCATCCTGCTTTCCAGGTCGATTTCCGGCAGGCGCTCCATGCGCCCGTCACGGCCCCGCGGCGCCAGAGTGCCCGGCACGTTCCCGGGCGCCGTCGGCGGCGGCGGCAGATCGGCCCGGGCGGAGCGGCTCGCGAACGGCGCCGCCGCCATTGATGCCATTCCGGCGAACAAACCCATAAGGGATCGTCTGTTAATCATTTTTCGATACCTCCTGGAACTGGCGTTCTTCGCCGAACGGACGGGCGTTTGACGTGTCGCGCGACAGGACGCTGTAGACCCGCTCGACCATCGCCATGCGTTCCGCTTCCCAGGCCTCTTTCTCGGCGTCCGAAGGCACATAGGCCTCAATCATGTCGGAGGTGACTTTGCCTTCGGTTTCCAGGAGGCGTTCGACCACGTGCATGCGCTGGCGATCGGCCCAGATCTCAGACCCGAGCGCGATCACCACCGTCATCAGGTTGTCGATGTGCGGGTTGCCCAGGAAAATGGCAGAGTCCGTATCTGCCGGAATGAAGGGCGCGGCTCTTGTGCGCCCCTTGTCAACTTTGTCGCTCATGGTGTTTTCCCTCTAAGCACGACTCCCTACTAGATTATCATCTGCTCCGGCCTAATGCGCGCGCAACGGTAAAATGATGTGCGCACGAGCCACTCGGCAGACAGATAAGGCGCAAATGAACGATCCGCAGTATTTTGATCATCCGGTGTTGGACCACCTGGTTGAGACGGTGATGCAACTGGGCAGCGAGTTGTGGACGACGAGGCGCCGCCTGGAGGTGTTGGAGAAAGCGCTGGCCGAAGCCGGCACGCTGCCGCAAGACGCCGTGGAAATGTACATGCCGTCCGCCGAGGAGCTAAAGGAAGAGGCCGCTCGGCGAGACGAGTTTGTCCGGCGTGTGTACGCCGGATTCGCCCGGGGCGGGGAAGAGCAGGAAGCCCCGCCCGAACCGTAGGAAACATAAGCTATGGATCGAGGACAACTCGGAGGCTTGAATCGCCTCCCTTCAATGGACGCCGAGGCGCGCCTCGGCTTTGCCCAGAGTTTTCGCACCCTTGTGACCGCCGGCGGCGTGAGCGCCAAGTCGAGGGTTGCGGCCGCCGAGGCGCTGAAAGCGGCCGGAGTAACGGCGAATGACATTGAAGCAATCTGCAGGGTGGTGGATCCGATCCCGCACACTCAGATTCGCAATCGGATGCTTCGCAGTCTTCAGGAAATGACCTGGGACTCGGCCTTGGGCGCAATTTCCGCAGACCGGGGACGGCTGGAGCGGGAATTGCTTGCGGACTCGGCCGATCCCGATCTGTTGCTCAACCCCGATTTCGAAACACCGGAATACGTGAAATTCGACTTTCACCTGCAACCCGGCGGTTATGTGGGCGATGCCCTGGCCGGCGAGGTTTACCACCACGGCACCCAGGCCTTCTACATGGGCATGAACGAAGGCGACGCGATCCACAACGGCCTGGTGGCCTGCGGGCAGGAGCCGTCCAGTGGCGGCGTGGAGCGGGCGCTGGACCTGGCCACAGGCATCGGCCAATGCGCAACGGGACTCAAGCAGCGTTATCCGGATGCCGAGGTTTGGGGACTGGATCCTTCCGAACCGCTGCTGCGTTACGCTCACCGGCGCGCCAAGCGCATGAATCTTCCGGTGCACTTCAAGCAGGCGAGGGGCGAGGACAGCGGTTTTGAGGACGGCTATTTCGATCTGATCAATAGCTACATCCTGTTCCACGAGATACCGTTCAGCGCCACGCAAGCGGTGGTTCCCGAGATGTACCGCATCCTGCGGCCCGGCGGGGTGTTCAACATCTATGACTTTCCGGTCGGCGATCCGATGCCGCCGGAGACCCGCTATATGTTCGAACTGGATCACCGCGATAACGGAGAGCGCTGGTCGATCGACCTGATGGAATCGGACTTCGATGGTTTGCTGCGTGACTCAGGCTTTGAAATCACCCCTGGTCCGCGCCAGTTCCTGGTGGTAAAGACCTGGCACTGTCATAAGCCCTTGTGAAGCCTCAATCCTGGGGTTGAATGTCACGGAAGGCGTGGTGCACCCGGCCGGCTGACGGTTGCGGACGCATTGCGTACTCTCCAACATGAAATGAGTCTGAACGCGGGACGTGTTTCCAACATGAAATGAGTCTGAAGTAGCCTGTGTGTCCGTTCATGATGGGAGGATGAGAACGATCATGAACGCCAACGAACTGGCCACGGTGGATCAATTGCGCGCGTTTCTCGGCGGCGCTCAGCGGGTGGCCTTCGAGGTCGCCAGCGACAAGGACGCGCGCTACGGGTGGATTCGAAAGACCCTGATTCAATTTCGCTACCTTGAGCTGCGCAAGCCGGACAAGGGGGTGGTCATCCGCTATCTGGTCAAGGTCAGCGGCTACTCGCGCCAGCAGGTCACCCGCCTGGTCAAGCAATACCGGGACACCGGGCGCCTGACGCGCCGGCAACGCGCGGTGAAGGGCTTTCGCCGGCGGTACACGCCCGAAGACATTCGCCGGCTCGCGGCCATGGACGAGCGCCACGGCACGCCCAACGGCCTGACGATGAAAAAGCTCTGCGAACGCGCCTGCGAGGTGTTTGGGCAGCGGGAGTACCAACGGCTGGCCGGGATCTCGGTGTCGCACTTGTACAACTTGAGGAAGTCCGCTGGCTACCGCCGCTGCCGTCTGACGGTCCACAAGACCCGCCCTCGAAGCGTCGCCATCGGCGAACGGCGCGCCCCGCGGCCCGAAGGCCGCCCCGGCTTCCTCCGCGTCGACACCGTCCACCAGGGCGACTTCGACGGCCACAAAGGGGTCTATCCCATCAACACGGTCGATGAAGTCACCCAGATGCAGGCCATCGCCAGCGTCGAGAAGATCAGCGAGCGCTACCTCATCCCCGCCTTGGAGCCGTTGCTCGAAGCCTACCCCTTCGCCGTTTTAGGGTTCCACTCCGACAACGGCTCGGAGTTCGTCAACCGGCAGGTCGCCGCCCTGCTGGACAAACTGCGCGCCGAGTTCACCCGGTCGCGCCCCCGGCAAAGCAACGACAATGCCCTGGCTGAATGCAAGAACGGCCATGTCATACGCAAGCACTTCGGCCATCTCCACATCGCCCAGCGCTGGGCGCCGGCGATCAACGAGTTCAACCGCGAGCACCTCAACCCGTACCTCAACTACCACCGCCCCTGCCTGTTCCCCGAAACGTTCGAGGACCGCAAAGGGAAACAACGCAAACGCTACCCTTACGCATCGCTCATGACGCCCTACGAAAAACTCAAGTCCTTGCCGAGCGCTCAGGCCTACCTGAAGCCCGGCCTGAACTTCCAGTCGCTGGACACAATCGCCTGCCAGCAAAGCGACAACGAAGCCGCCGACCGGCTCCAAAAAGTCCGCCGGCAACTGTTCGACCGGATCCTCTACCCGCAGCGCAAACAAGCTTGAAACCCCAACGGCAGCACCTCGAAACGTAGCCCGAGAAGCCGCCCGGCTTCCCGCCAATCGGTCCGGCGGGGAAAAGCAAGGCGGGACCACCAAGGCCTGCCGCAGGCGCAATAGCCAACGCCAGGAAAAGCTTGCCGCGGGCTTTTCCGCGGCGCGATCCGCAGGCGCCGCTCGCCAGCCAGCCCGGCGCGCGCCTGAACACACCGCCCGCTAACTATCCAGTATCCTTACACCCCAGCGTCGGCAAAGCCGGCCAACAAAACTGATGCATGAACGGGAACGACACAGGCCTGCAGACGAATCGCAACCGCCCCAAGTTCAGACTCATTTAAGTTTTGGAAAAGACTCATTGTTGCGAGGTCAGGGGGCCCGTGCTAGTCTCAGTATCCAAACAGAACGGAGTTGATTGAGCATGAAATTTGTTGCTTGTATTCGTGAGTATTCGCTCAGATCGTATGTCCTCGCCATTGCCGTCGGTTTTCTGGTTTCCTCATGCGGAGGCTCAGACGGGCCGCCGCCGGTTCCTCCAAGCATCAGTGTTTCCTCAACCAGCATTGACGCCGATGTCAGCGGGGAAGATGTTTCCGTAAACGTTTCAAACGGGGGTGAAGGCACTCTGAGCTGGACTGCCTCGATCCCGTCCAGCGTGGATTGGGCGCGCATCTCAAGCGGCTCCAGCGGCACCAACGCCGGGACCATCCAGATTGAAGTCGATGCCAACACCGGGGCTGGGCGCGAGTTCGAGTTGACCGTGTCGGCGAGCGGGACCGCCTCAAGTACCGTGACCGTCAGTCAGGCCCAGGCGCCCGCGGTGATTGACGTATCCGCAGTAAGCACGGACCTGGAAGGCGATGGCGGAAGCGTAAGCCTGCAAGTAAGTAATTCCGGTTTCGGCACCATGGAGTGGACCGCGAGCCTGCCGGAGGATGTGGAGTGGGCATATATCGAGAGCGGCGAAGCCGGCACTGATTCCGGCGAAGTCGTGGTTCGCTACGGATTGAACGGCGGGATCGACCGGGAGCTTGAGGTTTCCGTGACGGCCTCCGCAGCATCCAATTCACCGCAAGCTCTTACTCTGAGCCAGGACTGGTTCGGGACCAGCGCCTGTACGTTTCCGGCCGCGCGGCGGCAAGTCCTCGACCTCATGCAGGATGTCTATTACTTCAACGACGAGAGTGAGCAGAGCACCAAGTACGACGATCTGGTGCTGACCGATTACGACGACCTTGATTCCATGATTGCCCAGCTGCGCTGGAAGCCCGAGACCCATGATCGGGGCTTCAGCTACTGGCAGACCGCAATTGCGTCGGACATGCTGTTTCGAGGCGAGGCCTATGTATTCGGTTTTCGCCTGATCTATATCGTGGACCAGAACGAGGATCCGGTTCATTTGGAGATCATCGACGTCTACCGGGGCTCACCGGCAGGAGACGCGGGTTTCCAACGTGGCGACAAGATTCTCTCACTGAACGGCAAGGCTATCGACGGGCTGACGTTCGGCCAGATCAGTGCTGAATTCGGCCCCAACGAAGACGGGCACGAAGTGACCTTCGAGCTGGACAAGAGCTCAGGCGAACGCGAGACCGTGACTTCGGCGAAGAGACTCGTACAGATTCCGACCGTGCCTGAGGAACATTCAACCGTATTCGAAACTACGGTCGGCAAGGTCGGCTATCTTCATTTCCGGACCTTTTTCGGTGATGCAAATGAGCGTTTGCTGGAGGAATTTGCTGAGTTCAAGGCTGAGGGGGTTAGCCGTCTGATCGTGGACCTGCGTTACAACGGCGGAGGCAGCGTGCCGATTGCCTATGGCCTGGCTTCCTTGATCGGGGGTCCGGAACTCTTCGAGAACAATCAGCAAACGGTACTGGCCAGGCGGGTTCACAATGACTTGCTGGAGGGGTTTGGTTGGAACCAGACAGCCTATTTTGGCTGCGGCGTCTATGGAAATCTGGCACAGAAATGCGAAAACGAGTCCTCGCTGCGCGATCTGGAGCAGGTCGTTTTTATCACCAGCCGAGGCTCCGCTTCTGCGAGCGAACTGGTCATTACGGCACTGCTGCCGCATGAGGACGTGACCCTCGTGGGGGACCGTACTTACGGCAAACCCGTTGGGCAATACGGATTCGATTTCTGTCCCCCCACCCGAGGGTCGGGTCAGGCCGTCCTTTGGCCCGTGTCGTTCGCCACCGTCAACTCCGAGGGATTTGAGGAGTACTACGAAGGCATCGAGGCGGAATGCGAAGTGCCGGATGACCGGGCGAATCAGCTTGGTAGCGCTGAGGAGGGCCGCATCGCCGCAGCGTTGCGGTTCATCGAGACCGGCAGTTGCGAGGCGCCCGCTTCCGCCCGTGTAGCGCACGCAAGGCCCGTAATGGAGGCAGCGCCGCCGCAGGACCCGATCAAGCAGTACCTCGGGTACTAGCTGATCTGAGCACCGGGCGCCGGCTTGTAAATGCGAACCGGAGCGAGGGCGTCCCGCCCTCGACGAGGGCGGGACGCCCTCGCTCCCAGCGTGTTCCCTGCGCGCCAGCGCAGCGGCGCCCGCTGCGAAACCTTCAGGCTTAAGCGGCGCGGGCCTGGAGTTGGGCGGCGGTTTGTTCGCCGATGAGGCGGCCGAAGCTCATGGCGGGCATTAGTGACATGCCGCCGACGAAAGCGGCGCCGGACAGGCGCGTAAAGCCGAGGATTTCGCCTGCGGCATGGAGGCCGCTGATCGGTTTTTCCGATTGGTCCAGGACCTGCAGATCCTCGTTCACCTTGAGGCCACCGGGGCTGATTACGGTAATTCCGATCGCCTCGATTCCGTAGTAGGGCGGCCGGTCGATGCGGCGCGGCAGGAACAGGCGATTGAAATCGGGATCTTCGGCATTGTCCACCGCCTCGTTGTAGCGATTGACGGTGGCTGCGAGATTTTTGGGCGGAATGTCGAAGCGTCCAGCCAGTTCTTCGATCGTGTTGGCTTTCTGGAACGCCGGATGGGCGTTGAATTCGGGCCTGAGATCGCGTCCCTGTTTGTCGAGCACGCACATCGATGGCGCATTCTGGTGAATACCCTCGTCGAAGATCATCACCATGCGCATCCCGGGTTGCTCAAGAAGGGACGACTCGCTGTAGTGAATGCTCGGGTGGTCCTCGCGCAGGAACCGCTTGCCCTGGGCATCCACGTAGATCTCCCAGGGCGCTCGATAAGCAGGCGCCAGGCTGAAGAACCAGGCGCTTAGCGGATTGCCTGGCTCCATCAGGAACCCGGCGAAGGTGCACAGGAAGCGGTCCGTGTTGTCAACCTTGGCCCCGATGTCCCTGGCGGAAATGATTCCCTCGCCCCGAGAGTAGGGATTGCAGTAGGAGTGCAGCGGCCAGGGCGTAATCTCGTTCCAAAGCTCGGGATTGGCCGCATAGCCACCGTTAGTAAGCGCTACGCGCGTCGCCCGGAATTCCAGGGTCTCGCCGGCCGATTCAGCCTTGACGCCGATTACGCCGCCGGAAGCGGAGGTGATGAGGCCCGTCATGCGCGTCTGCAGCCTGAGATCGATGGCTCCGGAGGCCACCATGTCCCGATGTAGCGGCTCGATTACCTTGAGTATGGATATTGCCTGTTCGTGGCCCCAAACATAACGCCGTGTGCGGTACGGCTCATGGACCATGCCCGCCACCGGTGTTTCCGGCGCCAGTTCCAGCCCCAGATCCTGCAGCCAATGCAGCGTTTCGGCGGCGTTGCCCATCGCCAATCGGCCGAGAACCGGATCAATCCCGCCGTGCGCAATGCGTTGCGCGTCCTGATAATGCTCCTCGGGGCTGTCGTCTATGCCAAGGGCGGCCTGCTGACGCGTACCCGCGGCGCTTATCTGGCCGGACGACCAGTAGAGCGTTCCGCCAATCCGGCTGTCGGCTTCGATTTGCAGTACCCGGGCCCCGCCCTGGGCTGCGAAGATTGCGGCGGGAAGGCCGGCTGAACCAGCGCCAACTACGATCAGGTCGTATTCCTGTTTCATGTTTCTTTCTTGGGCGCGTCAAGAAACGGCTTGATGAGGTCAAGCGGCAGCGGAAATATAATGGTATTGGTGCCTTCGCTGGCAACTTCGGTCAGTGTTTGCAGGTAGCGTAGTTGCAAGGCCTGTTCTTGTTCAGCCAGTTTGGAGGCGGCTACCGCCAATTGCGAGGCCGCCTGGGCTTCGCCTTTGGCATGAATGACTTTGGCGCGCCGCGCGCGTTCCGCTTCCGCCTGGGCGGCGATCGCTCGAATCATGCTCTCGTCCAGATCCACGTGCTTGATTTCCACGTTGGACACCTTGATGCCCCACGCGTCGGTATGCTGATCGAGGATGATTTGGATGTCAGCATTCAATTTGTCACGCTCGGAAAGCATTTCGTCCAATTCGTGCTGACCCAGAACAGAACGCAAAGTGGTCTGAGCGAGCTGGCTGGTCGCCTCGAATACGTTGGCTACCTGGATGATCGCGCGCTCCGGATCGACGATGCGGAAATAGACCACGGCGTTGACTTTCACCGATACGTTGTCACGCGAAATCACGTCTTGGGTAGGTACGTCCATTACGATTACACGTAGATCCACGCGCACCATCCGTTGCACAATCGGGATCACGATGATCAGTCCCGGACCCTTCACTTTCCAGAATCGGCCAAGCAGGAATATGACACCGCGCTCATACTCGGAGAGGATTCGCACCGAGGCAACGATTAGCACCAGCACTATTACTGATGCGATAAGAATAGTCAACATAATGAATCCTTTATCCAGATTTTCTCAACAAAGTAAAAAGATTTCGCCGTGCGGGGGGGGTAGGGGGCGAGCCGTCTACTTCAAGCCTGAGCCCGTCCACCGATTGCACAAACAGTTCCTGCCCCTTCCGCACCGGCGTCGGGCTCCTTGCATGCCAGCGTTCGCCCTGTACCATTACGGGACCGGCATCCTCAAAATCCTCCAGCACCAATGCCCTGCGGCCTGCCAGGCTTTCCCTGCCGCTCACCACGGGCCGGCTTCGGCTTCGGGCCAGCACAACCACCAGGCCCAGCATCAGCAGGGCCGCGGCCAGACCCACACCCCCAATCAGGCCCAGCGGCACCTCAAAACCGGGTATGCCGGTGTCAAACAGAATAATCGAGCCGACAACAAAAGCCACAACCCCTCCTGTTCCCAGCACGCCAAAACTGGGCGATAGCGATTCCGCGATGATGAGGCCCACCCCCAGGGCCATGAGCGCCAGACCGGCGTAATTCACCGGCAAGAGGTTCAGGGCATAGCCAGCCAGCAGCAGGCAGATGATACCCACCACGCCGGGGATCCAGGTGCCGGGGTTGTAACCTTCCAGAAGCAGGCCGTACAGGCCAACCAGGACCAACAGGTAAGCCACGCTGGGGTTGGTAAGAATTGACAGCACGCGGGTGCGCCATCCGGGCTCCAGCCGTTCAACCGTCAGTCCGGCGGTCTGCAATTGGACCAGTTCGCCGTTTACATCCACTTCGCGGCCGTCAGCTTGCGCAAGCAAATCCGCAAGATCCACGGCGATAAAGTCGACCACGTTCAATTCGACGGCCTCGGTGGCCTCCAGGGTTGCTCCTTCGCGCACCGCCTTCTCAGCCCAATCAGCGTTACGGCCTCGCTGGCGCGCCAGGGTCCGGATATAGGAGACCGAATCGTTGACGATCTTGCGCTTCATTGCCTCGGCATCCATTTCTTCGGCGGTCTTGCCGGGCGACTCTTCCGAGTCCTCGGCGCCGTCATCGTCCTTACTCTCCTCGTCCTCATCCGAACTGTTTTCTTCGCCGTCGCTCTCGACCGCTTCATCTTCGGCAGATAGATCCGATTCGCTGAGCAGAAGGATGCCGGGAGCAAGGGGCACTGCGCTGCCCGTCTGGCCCAAACTTACGGGAGTTGCGGCGCCCAGGGTGGTGGCTTTGGACATGGCCGCGACGTGACTTGCGTAAAGAATATAAGTGCCGGCGCTGGCGGCCCGGGCCCCATTGGGAGTCACATAAACCGCAACAGGCACCTCGGACGCCAGGATTTCCTTGATCATGTCGCGAGTCGCTTCCAGCAAACCTCCAGGCGTATCCAGTTCGAGCACCAGAATATTCGCTCCGCGTTCCTTTGCGGTTTCAAGGCTGTCGATGAAGTACTCGGCGGTGGCTACGCCGATCGCATCGTCGATAGTGATGACAATCGCAAGGCCCGGAGACTCGTCTTCGGCGGATTCGTCGGGCGACTCTTCGGCCGGCCCCAGACGCCATAGGAGAAGGCCCGTGAGCGCGAGCAGGGCGGTCCCAAAAAGGAACTTGCGGGAAGTACGGAATGCTTGCATAGAGGGCGTTGCATATTAGCACGCACCGCTGTTCGCCGTTAGAATTCGGGCTTCGCCTGAAAATTCGCCACGGGGGCGGAAGCATGAAACGATTGCTGACGATTGCCGGTGTGTTTGTTGCGCTGTCTGCCGGCGCGCAACAGGATATGGATAACGTAAAGATTCGCTCGGTCCCGGTTGCCGACGGGCTCTATATGCTCCTGGGCGCCGGAGGAAATATCGGCCTGTTCGCCGGCGATGACGGCGTATTCATGATCGACGACCAATTCGCTCCGCTGACCCCGAAGATCATGACCGCGGTCGAAGAACTTACCGGCGGGTCCGTGGACATGCTGTTCAACACCCATTGGCATTTCGACCATACCGGCGGCAACGAGAATTTCGGCGAGGCCGGGGCGCAGATTTTCGCCCACGACAACGTGCGGGTCCTGATGAGCGAACCGCAAACGATGTCGCGATTCGGCGTGGACCTGCCGGCTGCGCCCGACGTAGCCTTGCCGGTCATTACCTTCGGCGAGACCATGAGTTTCCATCTTAACGGCGATACCGTGCGGGCCGTGCATGTGCCCAACGCGCATACCAATGGCGACGTGATCCTTTACTTCGAGGAACTCAATGCTGTGCACACGGGAGACGTGTATATCACGCTCGGCTACCCGTTCATCGACGGGGAACATGGCGGGCATATCAACGGCTTCATCGAGGGGACACGACAGGTGCTGGATTGGGCCGACAATGAGACCAGGATCATGCCGGGCCATGGCCAGTTGTCGAGCCGCGCCGAACTGCAGGGATTCCACGACATGCTGGTCGAGTCCAGGGACCGGGTTCAGGCCATGCTGAACGACGGCAAGACGCCTGACGAAATCGTTGCCGCTGCTCCGCTCGCGGACCTGGATACCCGATGGAGCAGTGGTTTCATTGACGGAGAGGGGTTCACCCAGGCGATTCTTGCCGGTCTGACGGGGACCTGACAGTCATTTTCAAGTTAAGCGAATCTCGGCAACAGGGCGGTTGGAGTCCGGACGGCTGGCTTGGCTGCGAAACCGCGCAACAGCCGGAATACCGCGACGCGGCGGCACTGAACGCTGCCCTCAAGGAGCTGGCCGCGCTGCCGCCGATTGTGACCAGCTGGGAGGTCGAATCGCTGCGCGAGTCCATCGCCGGAGCGCAGCGCGGCGAAAGTTTCGTGCTGCAAGGGGGCGACTGCGCCGAGACCTTTCAGGAATGCACCTCCGACATCATCGTCGCCCGGCTGAAAGTTCTGCTCCAGATGAGCCTGGTGCTCAGCTACGGGCTACGCAAGCCTGTGATTCGCATCGGGCGCATGGCCGGGCAATACGCAAAGCCCCGTTCGGCCCCCCTGGAGTCTCGCGAGCAAGTGTCCTTGCCCAGTTTCCGGGGAGACCTGGTCAACAAGGAGTCGTTCACTTCCGGAGACCGCGAACCTGATCCGCAATTGCTGTTGCGCGGATACGAGCGCGCGGCGCTGACGCTGAATTTCATTCGTTCGCTGGTGGACGGGGGTTTTGCCGATCTGCATCATCCCGAGAACTGGAACCTGGATTGGGTCAACCACTCGCCCCAATCAAAGGCCTACGAGTCAATTGTGGAACGGATTACGCGATCGCTGGATTTCATAGAACATTCCACCGGGAGTGACATCAGCCGCTTGCGCCGGACTAATTTCTACACCGCGCATGAAGGACTGCTGCTGCACTATGAACAGGCGCAAACCCGCCACCTGGAGCACCGCGGGCTGTGGTACAACCTGACTGCGCACTTTCCCTGGATCGGGATGCGCACCGCCCAGCCGGACGGGGGCCATGTGGAGTTCTTTCGCGGGGTGGCCAATCCCATGGGAATCAAGATCGGTCCAGCCATGACGCCCGAATGGCTTCTGGAATTGCTCAAGGTCCTCAATCCCGACAACCAGCCGGGCCGCATCACGCTGATTCACCGCATGGGCGCGGGGCGGGTTGCCGAGGCGCTTCCGCCGCTGATTGAGGCGGTTGAGCGGGCAGGGGCACCGGTGCTGTGGGTGTGCGACCCTATGCACGGCAATACCGAATCAACGGCCAACGGGCGCAAGACGCGGCGCCTGGAGCGGATCGAAGAGGAGCTCGATCAGGCCTTTGCGGTACACCAGCGGGCCGGCACCTGGCTGGGCGGTGTGCACCTGGAGCTGACCGGCGAGAACGTGACCGAGTGCGTGGGCGGCGCCAGGGGGCTGACAGAAGCGGACCTGGACCGAAGCTACCGCACCCAGGTCGATCCGCGCCTGAACTATGAGCAGGCCATCGAATTGGCAATGCTGATCTCGCAACGGGCGGCAGATTGAGGAATGGCGCCGATGAGCGCCGGCAAAGCAGACGACTTTGACCCGAGGAAGTTCCTCGACAGCCTGACGCAAAGTTGCGGCGTGTACCGGATGCTGGACCGGGCAGGCGTCATTCTGTACGTCGGCAAGGCCAAGAACCTCAAGCGCCGGGTGGCTTCGTATTTTGGCGCCCGCAGCCATCGGCCGCGCATTCAGAAGCTCATGAACCGCACCCGGCGGGTGGAAGTGACCGTCACCGGCACGGAGCAGGAAGCGCTGTTGCTGGAATGCAACCTGATCAAGCGTCACAAACCCCGCTTTAACGTGTATTTGCGTGACGACAAGAGTTACCCATATATATACGCGACCACTCGGGAACCGTTTCCGCGGTTTGCCTTTCATCGTGGCGCACGGCGCGGCAAGGGCCGTTATCTGGGGCCTTTCTCCAATGCCGCTGCGGTGCGCGGGGCGCTTAGCCAGGCGCAGAAGCTGTTCCGGATTCGTCTGTGCGAGAACTCGTATTTCCGGCACCGCGATAGGCCCTGCCTGCAATATCAGTTGAATCGCTGCACGGCGCCGTGCGTGGGACTGATCAGCGAACAGGAATATGCGGCTGACGCCGGTCAGGCGCTGTTGTTCCTGGAAGGCAAGAACGAGGCGGTGCTGGAGGACCTGCTGGCGCGAATGGAGCGGGCGTCGTCGGACCTGGAATACGAGCGGGCGGCGCAGCTTCGCGACCGGGTGGCCGCCTTGCAGCGGATCCAGGCCAGCCAGTCGGTGGTGGGCGGCGCTGCGCGGGACCTGGATGTCGTGGCCGTGGCCGAAAGCGGCGGCGTCTATTGCGTGGCGGTCCTGTGGATACGCCGCGGGACACTAACGGGCAGTCGCTTGTTCTTTCCCCGGGTCATGCCCGGCGTGGAGTCCGGCGAGGTCTTGAGCGCGTTCATCTCGCAGCATTATTTCGAGCGGGGCGCGCCGCGTGAAATCATCACCGACGGTCCGGTAAGTCGGCCGGCAATCCTGGAGAGCGCGCTGACCATGCAAAGCGGTCATGCCGTAGCGCTACGCTGGAGGGTGCGTAGTTGGCGCCGCCGATGGATGGATCTGGCGCGCAAGAATGCCGAGGCAGGGGCGCTGCAGCAGGCCGCGGGCGCGCGCGGCCTCGCTTCACAGCTTCGCGCCGTGGCCAGGGAACTGCGTCTCATGCGGCCGCCGGAACGCATCGAGTGCTTCGACATCAGCCATACCGGGGGCGAGTCTCCGGTAGCGTCGTGCGTGGTCTTCTCGCCCGAAGGCGCCTGCCGTTCCGAGTACCGGCGATTCAATATCCGCGACACTGAAAGCGGTGACGATTACGGGGCCATCGCCGAAGCCGTGCGCCGCCGCTATGGCCGGCGGATTCGGGAAGAAGCACCGTTGCCGGAGTTACTGCTCCTGGATGGCGGACGGGGCCAACTCAACGCGGCGCGTGCCGAGCTTGAAAAGTTGGAGTTGTCCAGCATGCCGGTGGCGGCGGTGGCCAAGGGATTCGGACGGCGCAGCGGCCGCGAGAGGATTTATCTGCCCGGTCTCGCCCGCCCGCTGATTCCCGGGACCGATTCGGCGGCTTTGAAGTTGATTGCGCGGATACGGGACGAGGCCCACCGGTTCGCGCTGGAGGGACATCGCCGGCGCAGGCGCGGAGCACGCAAGTCTTCGGTGCTTGAAGAGGTTTCCGGGCTCGGTCCGAAGCGGCGCCGGCAGATCCTGCGGCATTTCGGAGGGTTGCGTGGTGTGGAGGCAGCGGCCGTCGAAGACTTGAAAAAACTGCCCGGCATTGGCCCTGAACTGGCCCAGCGCATCTACGGCGCCCTCCACTAACCCACGCGCATTGATCAGTGGTGCCAGAAAACTACGTCATTCCCTTCCTGGGAGCGAGGGCTCCCAGCCCTCGACGAGCGGACCTAGGCAAGCAACGCAAGAGCCCAGTTCCAAGGCGCTAAGAATGCGTACGGCTGCTAGTATTGTCTCAGAATTGTTGCAGAGTTGACAAACATGCAACAAAAAAGTAGATTCCAATCATTCATGGCCAAGACTTATACGGTTCCTCCGCAACAGCGTCCGACCCCGAGCCTGACGCAGATCGCTCATGCAGGCTATAGCGCATTGAATATTCTGCACGTAGCAATCAGAGTGCCGATCCGGCGCGCGGTCGTGGGCGCTGGTTATCTGCATCGGCAAGAATATCTGAAGGTGGGCTAAGGGCATGACGCAGAGCGCATTTATGAAAACGATCGGCGACCTCCGGGATCGCGGAAGGCTTTCGGGGGTCGATGTGGCGAATATTGCCCAGGTATCCAGAGCCACCGTGTCGCGCTGGTCCAAGGGCACAGCCGCGCCGCGCCCAAGGACGCAGTTGATTTTGTCGGATCTCAGGTATGTGGTCGACCGGCTTGCCGACTTCTACAGCGCGGATGAGACCCGCTTGTGGCTTTATGCACGCAATGAACTCCTGGGCGGGAAATCCGCGATCGAGTTGATTCATGAAGACCGAACGGACGAGGTTCTGCATGCAATTGAGAAACTTGATTCACTCGCATATTTGTAGTTTCTCCAATTGCGAATTGAATGGCCGGTTTTCTTGATCCGGCCCTGCTGGACGCTCTCCATGATTTGGAGGGTCGCCGGTTCAAGGGAGATGTGTGGCGAATTACCTGGGCGACGCGTAATCCGCTGACAGGTAGCTCGGTCGGCGGGCGCTGGTCACCCAGCGGCCGATTCGATGTTCTGTATACGAGTCTTCAGAAAAACGGCGCGCTGGCGGAAGCGTACCACCATCTTTCCAGAGCGCCCGTGATGTCGTCGTCTCACATGTCGCTGAACAAACTGTTCGTGTCCCTGGACAACGTTTTGGAGCTTGATGTCGATCAATTGAAGGCCTTGGGAATGAAAGACCGATTGGCTTCGCGCCCGCGGAACAATGTCGGAGAATCGATTGGAGAGGCAGCCTTCATGCTGGATTATGACGGCCTGCTTGTTCCCAGCGCGCAATGGGATTGTTGCAACCTGGTGGTGCTTCTCAACTACACGTCGTTTGATATCAATGAGCGTCTGTCTTTCAAGCAAGCAATTGATGTGAATTGGCCCGCATGGCGGGAACAGACACAACGCGATTGATCGCCTCAACTTCCCCCCGCTCCGGGTTCAGGAGCCGGGGTATCCGGTCGGCTTCTCGTAATCGCTCTCGCCCGTATTGGCGTAGTAAATCAGCATGAATGTGATGCGGCCGCCCGCGAATTCGAAGAAATTTGAGTTCATGAGCTGTTGTTCGGGAAATTCCGAGTAGAGTCCGTCCGGCTTCGGGCTAAGGCGCACCTTAAATCGGCTTGCAGCCCTCTGCTTATCGAGGTCGATGGTATGCCGGAAGTCTCCAAACCAGCAATCGTAGT
Source organism: Candidatus Foliamicus sp. (assembly GCA_965261845.1). Classification (GTDB taxonomy): domain Bacteria; phylum Pseudomonadota; class Gammaproteobacteria; order Steroidobacterales; family Foliamicaceae; genus Foliamicus. The sequence goes on from OZ253475.1 coordinate 996,731, forward strand.
TCCCGCAGAGATGCCTGAAAAAACTAAGCAGTTCTTCCTGCCCCGGTCCGGGTGACGGGGAATAGCGCCGTTCGGGAAGGTCGCCGTGCCGAATCACAATCTGCGCATCGGCTGCGAAGCAATCCAGCACTCCGTGAAGGTCGCCGGATGCCACGCCGCCGAAGTAGCGACGTTCGATCAAGTCTATGTAGGCGGAGCGATTGTGCATTTCATCTATGTCCCGGGGACGCATTGAAGGCTCAGAATGATTAAGTATAGTTGCGGGATGAATCTGGCTATTGTCCTCACCTGGTTTCGCATCGCGGCCATTCCCAGCATCGCTGCCTTGTTCTATATGCCATATTCCTGGGCGCATCCCGCGGCCGGATTGGTGTTTGCGGCGGCCGCGCTGACCGACTGGTTGGATGGCTGGGTTGCGAGGCGGTTCAACCAGAGTTCAACTTTCGGGGCCTTTCTGGATCCGGTCGCCGACAAACTGCTGGTTATCGCCGCTTTATTGCTTCTGGTTCAGGCTAATCCGGGTATGACCTTGGCGCTGGTGGCGATCGTGATCATCGGCCGGGAGGTTGCGGTTTCCGCGCTTCGCGAATGGATGGCGGCGCTGGGCCAGCGAGGGCGGGTAAATGTCATTCAATTGGCCAAGTACAAGTCGATTGGTCAGATGGTGGCGCTGTCGTGCATGCTCTACGAAGAACCGCTCTCGATTCTCCCGACCTATGAGTTTGGATATGGCCTGCTGTTGCTGTCGGCCGTGCTGACATTGTTGACAGGCGCTTTGTACGTATTTCGCGCCAGGACAATAATGCGTAGTTCTTCGGCGTAGGCATGGTCAAGGTGTTTACCGGAGTGAGGCGGTTTGTGTATGCGCATACAGAGCCCTTGAAGGAATTCCTGGCGCTTGCGGTCGTGGGCCTCTCAGCGGCGTTGGCGGCCGCCACCGTGCAGCCTGCAAAGTTCCTTGGCCTCGACGGTGAAATGGGTTCAATTGCCCCGGGGATGCGGGCTGACCTGGTCTTGCTCGATGCAAATCCGCTGGCTGACATCCGGAATACGAGGGAGATCGGCCGCGTAATCGCGCGCGGCCGGGTAATGTTCAGTCATTGATCGGGAAGGTGGTCCAGCGGCCGGCTTCAAGAGGAGGAAGAATGAGACCGATAGTTGTTCTTTTTTGCGGATTGCTTTGTATTGCCGAAGGATCGGCCGATACGCTCCAATGGGATGCTTCGCCCTATTCTCAGGAGGTAACGCCGTGCGATCTGACCGCGGCGCATGGCCGTGATCCCAATTCCGTTGCACCCGGCGTCTCTCAGGATGAGATGGACTTCCCCAGGGCAATAGACGCTTGCAAGGCTGCGCTCGCCGCGGATCCCGACAACCCAAGGCTGCAGTATCAGCTTGCGCGGGTCTACGTCTACAGCGGCCAGGGCGAGAAGGCCGAACCACACATGGAGGCGGCGACCGCCGCGGAGTATCCACAAGCGCTGTTCGTTGACGGTTACATGCATGTTCTCGGCATCCACACGTTGCCCAGGGATGTTTGCCGGGCGGAAAGATTGCTTCGGCGCGCTGCCCAATACGGCCGCCTTGCGGGTCAAATCGGATACGCGCGGTATGCACTGGATGGCGAGTTCAATGAATGCGAGCCAACGGTCGCGCCGAATGAAATACGGGATTTTCTGGCCACTGCTGCTACTTCTACGAGCGACTACTACCAATCAATGCTCATCGAAATGTTGCAGAAGGAAACCGACGAGATGTGGCCGGAAACGGAAGGCAGTTGATGACTCCAGGGATTGAATCGCGTGGTTTCTTGCTGCTAGACTGACCCGCCTTGAAGCGGGAATAGCTCAGAGGTAGAGCACAACCTTGCCAAGGTTGGGGTCGCGGGTTCAAATCCCGTTTCCCGCTCCATCTTCTCCCGCCCGAAATCGCGTTGTCGGGCGAGTTCGGCGGGATAGCCGGGCCAGGTGGCAGAGTGGCGATGCAGCGGACTGCAAATCCGTGTACGCCGGTTCAATTCCGGCCCTGGCCTCCATTAGAGCTGGTAACCTATTGAAAAATAGTCCTTTATTATTTATGGAATCTCCTTGTGGCGCTTCTAGTGGCACTAATTGAATCCGCTATCGGGATACCTGTTGTCTAGGTATCCCGATAGCGGTTGGCTTGCGGTCATACGCAAGGTCGAATGGTGGCTGCTCGCAGCGGTCACTACTGTTGCCGCCGTGACTATTGCGCTGGCGCATTTCAATGTTTCATGGTTCGGGCACATACCTGTGACAGGCGTATGAGCAACGGCTATTGTTGGTCTGATGAGTTTTTGCATCCTCGTGTTCCAGGCGATCGATCAAGCGTGGACGTCATTCTGGAAGAGCCGGGCCGGGGGCACTCCAGTCATAGCCCGGAAGTGTCTACCAAACCGGGGGCACTCCACTTCAAACTAATGAGCCTCCGGTAAACCCGGATCGATTCATGCTGCCTTCTTCCGGGCTGCCTGGACAGCGTCCCAGTTGGCTTTGGTCTGCCACGCCACTTGCAGCCGCAGTTGAAATTCATCCCAACCGGCGCCATGGAGAGCGGCCACCCAAAATCCGTAGCAGAATGATTCAAACAGATCGAATTCCTTGCGAAGCTTCTGGATAAGTGCCTCGCGATTACGACGAGTAACCCATACAAAGCTGTGGCCGGCGGGAAGGGTGTCCCTCTTTGTAATCGTGATATTCATGCGTACGAGCCCCGCTCCCGTTGCCTGGAATTGCTGTTCGGAAAGGCTCACCAGCCGCTGCAGCAGCTTGCCGCCATCATCAAGCCCCCAACCGAAAACGGCCGGGTCCTCTATCGGGATATTGAGAATTTCGGTTTTTTCCTCAAGTTCGGTTTTTATGGCGGGACCGGTGTTTGACAGCGCGGTCCAGGTCACGCCCGTCTCGGTGCGGATCTGGGCGGAGCTGGAGGCCGTGACGATTTCAAAGGAGGCCGCGTCGGCGCCCTCAAGGGCATAGGCCAGCGTGTCGCTGTCGGCGTCGGTGGCGGTCAGGATGGCGCCGACGTCCTGACCCGCGGCCGTGTTCTCGGCCACGTTGCGCGCCGCCGTGTCAGCGGAGCACACCGTCGGATTGTTGTTGATTTCGCCGTTGACGCGGATTCGTTTCGCCTGGCGCCATTCCAGATAGCTACCAACAGCGGTTTGATATGGGTGGTAATGACCGACATTGTCGACGCGCCAGTCGGTCTCTCCCGTGGCATCCTCGGCATCCGAATCGGTGACGCTCAGGCGCACGACACTGGCAGAATTTGGTTCCAACACCACAAAATACGAGGTCCTGGGGTCCAGGATGACCTTGCTGGATGCGGTGAACGTCTCGAATCCCGAAACGTTCGCCGGTCCCATCAGGGTATCGACCAGGGTCCCGGTGGGACTGCCCTCATGCAACGTGACCGTCGGCGTCGTGCCGTCGGTGGTGTTGTGAAAATAGATGTCAATGCTGGTCAGGGTGTAACCGGCGTCATTGTTGCCGGTTGTAAACCCCTGAGCATGGAACAAGGCAGCTAAATTGGATGTCGAAGTGTTTATCAGGGGAGACCAGCTGTCTCCGTTCTGGCCAATGTTGCTCACCAGCACAACGGTCGGGGCCGCCGCCACCGTGATGTCGAATTCATCGCTGACCGACCCGCCGCTGGTGTCGCTCGCGGTCACCCGTCCCCGTGTCCCCGGCCATCGGCGTGCCCGAGAAGGTCCGCGTGGCGGCATCGAAGGACAGCCACGTGGGCAGCATGGAATCGTCGGCCCTGGTCGCCGTGTAGGTCAGCGTGCCGCTGGTGTCCGCGTCGTTGAACGTGTCTTCGGGGAACGCATAGCTGAACGCTGTCCCCACCGCCGCCGTCAGCCGCAACGGCCCTGTAAGCGCGCCCAGACTTTTTCGCGCTCCGTGACTGTTGGAATTGGGCATCAAGTTACCGAGCCTGTTGAAAGGACCCGGAGGCGTGCCGGGCTCGTCAGCCCGCGGCGCCAACCGCCGCAGGCCAGGCGGGTCGGAAGCCATCCTCGGGTGGCGGAAGCAGGCGCAACGAATGGCGCCCGAACCGTCGGGGGGGCGTTGTCAAACCAACTGGATTGGACCTATTGAAGCTTCAATCGAGGGCTCTCAGGCTGCGAGTTGGCGCCACTCGGCCAGGGCAGCGGTCCGGTGCTGTTTGAAAACGTCGCGGCGGGTGAGATGGCGTTGGTGGTTGAAGTGGTTATGGATCGAGGCATGGACAGCGGCGAATTTTTGCAGGGTCTTGATGTCCCTGAACCGCGCCATCGCCCCTTCCCGCCTTCGAAACGGTTGATGCGAGTTCTCCGCTGTTGAGCCAGCGCCGGCATTCCCGCCGCCCAGGATTTCCGAGCCCCTTCATCGCGGCTTGATAAGATCGAAGCCGGTCGGTAACCATTGACGACGGTCGTCCATACCGTTTCATCGTGCGCTTCAGGAACTTCAGTGCGGCTCGGCGATCCCGCCGCTTCGTGACAAAAACCTCAAGCACCTCGCCTTCGTGGTCGACAGCGCGCCATAGGTAATGTGTCTCACCGTTGATGCGAACAAACCCCTCATCAAGGTTCCAGCGCCAGTTCGACCCATTGCGGCCGTGGACGCGCCTCCTCCTTATTTCAGCGGCAAACATCGGGCCGAAACGGTTCCACCAGAAACGCACCGTCTTGTGACAGATGTCGATGCCGCGTTCGAACAGGAGGTCTTCGACCTGGCGCAACGACAACGGATAGCGGATGTACATCATCACTGCGAGGCGGATGACCTCGGGCGAACTGTTGAAATTACGAAAGGGATGGTTCATTGCCGCAGGCTACGAGAGCTTGGATTCCGGTTCAAGCCGGTTTTCTCTGACAGTGCCCGTTTGGCGCCTACCGCCGACACTTCGTTACATTGGGTTGGAAGGCTGGCCCAATGTGGACGATGTTCAGCGGGCAAAAAGTTTGGCGATTGGGGAAAGTGACCGCTTCACACTTCTCTTCGTGAAACCAGCCAGTTGATTTCTTTCCGACGCAGGCCTTGTTTTCCTGGTATTTTGCTAGTAGTTGATTGAGGGATTGTCGCCGGGGAAGATCACTCCGGCCACCAGCATTCCTTCGGCGCTGGTGCATTCCAGCGAGTGGCGTTGCTTGCGGGGCAGGAAAATCACGTCGCCTGGCGCAACCGGCGTCTTTACGTTCTGGGTCCACAGGCAGCCTTCGCCGGAGACCATGATCAGGGTTTCCTCGTAGAGGTGGCGGTGGGCGACGGCCTTGGACAGTGGAATCTCGCCGATGAACTGCGCGCCGTTCTCGAATCCCTGGCGCTTGTCGACCAATACCTGGAAGAAGCGGTCGGCCATTTGGGTTGCATTTGCCTTGTCCATGGCGATGGTGCGCTCCGGATAGGCGTTATCGAAACTATTACCCATTTCGTTCCGCCATTGAGGACCAGCGGAATGCGGGAATACGCTGACATAGACGCCCAGGGACTGGTCAAGCGGGGCGGCCAGCGCAAAGGCTTCGCCCGGGCGGACGAAAGCGCCGGTGCAAGGCTTGAGTGCAAACTCGCGCGGACCGATGGTTAGCATGCCCGAGGTGTTCTGAACGAACAAGAGCACCTGGCAGCCGGGAAACTCCATGATCTGAGAATATCCGGGCGCGAGCGACAGGTGGAATTGTGACTGGTACTGCGCGCTATCCTCCGCACTGATTAGCTTGCGGACCTCGACGGTAGCGCTGCCCTCATCGGGCAGTTGGCCGACCCGTGCCACCTGACAGCCCCCATCCAGAACCACTCGCCCCGGCTTGGCAGGCGAAGCTTGCGGGATGGCCCGGTTCTTTGGGCTCAAGGGGTCTTCGGTCTCGTAGGTTTCTCGCAGGTTGTTGTGACTGCCGTCGCAGAACGGGGCATCGGAAGTGTGTTTGCAGCCGCAGAAAAGCACTTCCTCGCCGTCGGATTGCGCCTGGTACGGTAGCGGAACGATGCCGGTTCCCTTGTGCGAACCATCGCAATACGGCTGATTCTGCGACCGGCCGCAGGCGCACCAGAAATACCGTTTGCCCTGCTCAAGCTCCGCGTAATACGGCTTGTATTTGGCGATTCTGGGTTCTTGGGTTGCGTTGCTCATGGTTGTTGTCGTCACCGGGTCGGGTGCCTGTGCGGAAAAGCCCGACAATTCTAGCGCCCCACCAGGCCTGCAGACGACCTGCTTCATGCTCGCTCCTGGGAGTGTTGGCAGCAGGCGCCGCTGCGCTGACGTGCGGGGAACACGCCTGGGAACGAGGGCGTCCCGCCCTCGACGAGGGCGGGACGCCCTCGTTCCCAGGGTGTGTCTTTGCGCACACGGGAGACTTGCGGGTATTCTCCCGGCGCATGCGTAAGAGTTTGAGATTCCCGGCGGCCCTTGCCGGCCTGGCGGTCTTCGTTGCTGCCTCGCAGCCGGGCATCGCGGCAGCCGAAACGTCCGCGGGACAGCGTCCGAATATTGTCCTGATCATCGCTGACAACCAGCCCGCGCGCCTGCTTGGGGCCTACGGCAACCGCGAAATTGCCACGCCCAACATCGACGGGCTGGCTCGGTCCGGGGTGTTGTTCCGCAATGCCTTCGCCGCAAGCGGAGTGTGCTCGCCTACACGCGCAAGCCTGCTTACCGGCCTTATGCCTTCGCAGACCGGAGTTCATGTGGCCCTGCCGGGCCAGCCGGAACTGACGGGTTGGTCGGCGATCGAGGAGTTCCGCAATCTTCCGCAGACGCTGGCCGACGCCGGCTACGTCACCGGCCTGGTGGGCAAGTACCACCTGGGCCGGCATGAACGCCCGCAATTGGGTTTTTCCTGGTGGGTAACCTTTCCGGCCGGGCATACAACCACTTTCTACGATCAGGACGTCATCGACAACGACCGCCGCTACCGGGTGGAGGAACACCTTACGGATTTCTGGACCGACAAGGCGATTGAGTTCATCGAGCAGCGCCAGGGCGCGGAGGAACCGTTCTTCCTTTACCTGTCATACAACGGGCCCTACATGTTGCCGCCGACCGTTCTGCTGCCGCCGCGCAACCGGCATGCAGAGCGTTACCGGGAGAACCCACCGTCGATGCCTCACGATCCCATTCATCCCTACCTGGAGTCCTGGGCCCGTGGACGCGGCCCAACCTCGCAGATGCTGGATGAAGGAACTACGGCCTGGCGAGCGATCAACGCGATCAACAACCCGGTAGCGATGATCAATACGGCCGCCGAGACCACCATGGTGGACGACGGGGTAGGGCGGCTGCTTGCCGCGCTGGACGATGGGGGGCTGCGGGAGAACACCCTGGTCATCTACACCTCCGACCAGGGCGCGCGATACGGGCACGGAGGACTGTGGGGCAATACTTCGTGGAGTTTTCCGTTCACTGTCCACCGGGTCAACATGGAAATACCGCTGATGTTCTCCCAACCGGGAAAAGTCGAGAAGGGCCTGGTACGTGAAGAACTCATCAACCAGGTGGATATGTTTCCGACCTTGCTCGAATACCTGGGCCTGGGGGAGCTGGAGATTCGGGACTCGCCGGGCGAGAGTTTTGCCGCTTTGCTCACCGGCGACAGTCTCCAGTGGGACGATACGGCTTTCTTCGAGTTCGTAACGGTGCGAGTGGTGCGAACCCAGCGCTGGAAGTACATGAAGCGCTTCGATACCGAGGAGCCCGACACGCTCTTTGACCTGATCAACGATCCGGACGAGAAGCACAATCTGATTGACGAGCCGGCCCATGCGGAGGTGGTCGCGGAACTGGACCGACGCCTTACGGCGTTCTTTTCGCAATATTCGGCGCCGCAATACGACTTGTGGAACGGGGGATCGGCCAAGGCGATCCTGCTCGACAAGCACTATGGGCGAAACGACGTTTTTCGCGACCGGTTCCCCGGCTGGCGCGAGCCTTATACCGAACGGGCGGCCTCGGTGTTCCGGGATCCATGAGCGCCAGCCTGTTTCAAGGACGCGTTTTGCAGCGCATAATCTCCACTTCGCTCCCATGGAACAACCTGGGAGGGAGGGCATCTTGCCTTCCTTCGAGGGCGGGACGCCCTCGCTCCCAGTGTGTTCTTTGCGCGTCAGCGTAGGGGCGCCTGCTGCGAATACTCTAATGGAGGAACGGACCCGCCCATGAAATGGCCCGCCGATAGGATCGTGCAAAGCTCCGAGAAGAGCTTCGGCATGTACGAGGAAGCCCTGCCGCTGATGGCGCAGGGCATAGACGTCATTCACCTGGAAGTGGGCATGCCCAACTTCGATACGCCGGCGCACATCAAGGAGGCATGCAAGGCGGCCCTGGATTCGGGCATGGTCCACTATGGGGACTTTCTGGGCAACGAGCCGTTCCGCCAGGCGCTGGTGAAGAAGCTGGCTACGCAAAGCGGCATCCGGGCCGGCTTGAACGAGATCCTGGTAACCAGCGGGCTGACGCACGGGGCCTACATCACCTGCATGGCCGCGCTGGATCCGGGAGACGAGGTGATGTTGCTATCGCCGTACTACCCGCAGCACGTCAACAAGATCGAACTGGCCGGGGGCGTGGTCGTAACGGCGCCGCTGGACCGATCGCGGGATTTTGCGCTGAACGGAGCGGCAATTCGGGAGCGCCTGACCCCGCGCACGCGCATGATCATCCTGGTCAATCCGGCCAATCCGACCGGACGCGTGTACAGCAGGGAGGAACTGCAGGAATTGGCGGACATCGCGATCGAACACGATCTCCTGGTGATGTCGGACGAGGTCTATGAGCAGATCGTGTTCGACGGCGCCCGGCATATCAGTATCGCGTCGCTACCGGGCATGTGGGAGCGCACGATTTCGCACTTCGCGTTTACCAAGGCGTACGCCATGGACGGCTGGCGGATGGGCTACTCCGCTGCGCCGAAGCGGTTTATCGACGCGATGCTGAAGATTTCGAAGAACGATATCGCGCACGTTAACGTTTTCATCCAGGAGGGGGGGCGAGCGGCGGTCTCCAGCTCGCAGGAAGCGGTAGCCGAGATGGTGCGCGAGGACTGCCGGCGGCGGGACCTGGTAGTGGAGCGCCTGAACGCGATGCCGGGCGTGCGGTGCCCGGCGCCGGAAGGCAGCATTTACGCATTTCCGGACATCAGCGCAACGGGCATGAAGGCCGGCCCCCTGGCGCGCGAGCTACTCAAGGAGACACGCGTTGTGGTGGAAGAGGGGACCTTCTACGGAGCGGAAGGAGAAGGGCACTTGCGCGTTTGTTTCGGGGCTGAGCCGTACGAGCGCCTGGAAGAAGCGATGAAGCGCATGCACGCGTTCTTCGCCGCCCGCGCATAGCGCCTGCGCTCTCCCAGTTTCCTTATCCAAGATTGCCGGTCCCCGGGCCTACTGTCCGCCGACGCTGCCGCCGGGGATAGAATCGGTCTGCCGGCTGGCTGCCCGGTGGATTGCATCGAGAACGGAGAACAAGCAATGAAAATAAGCAATAGTTTCCTTTCCAGTACGCTCGCTCTCGCAGGTGTGATGGCCTCGGGCGCGGTTCTGGCCGCGGACCTCTGCGCCACGGACCAGGAAAGAGAGCAGGTGCGCGCCTTTCTTGAGGAGAACCCCGGTGCTGTGCCGTTCTCTGCCGCCCGACGGCTGGGACTGGCGGAGGCGAAGGTCGCTTCCGCCTTGCCGGCGGAGCAGGCCGTTTCGGCATCGGGCAGCGCGTTTGCGGAAGTGTGGGCGGCGCTGTCCGGGGTCTCAGAGGCTCTTTTCCTGATCACCAAGGGCAACAATGTTTTTGAGGTGATGAGCGGTGTTTCGCCCGGCGCACCGTCCACACGGAGCCAATACTTCAACATTGAATACAAAGAGCCGGTGCGGGGCCACCTGCGGCCCGACGAGTATGCGGCGATCTACGCTGTTGACCTCGGGAGTGGCGAGGGCAAGGCGCAAGGCGTCCTGTTCTACGACGGTCAAGGCGAGCCGGTGTTTGGCGTGTTCGTATCCGGTGAGGGGCTTGTCACCGCGGCCGAGAACAAGGCGCGCTTCGCCTCGGTCAAAGCATTGATAGCCGCAAAGCCTTCCGTATGCGAGGCGCCGGAGGCAGACGAGGACTAGCGGTTAACGGGGAGGTCCAGGGCGGATCGGTCGATTACACGGCCGGCCTTGATAACTTCCACGATCGATTTCGCGTTGTTGATGTCCTCGGCAGGGTTGGCGTCGAGAAGTACCATGTCGGCGAGTTTTCCGACCTCAATGGAGCCGAGTTCACGTTCCCGGCCGAGGAACACTGCGCCGTTGAGCGTGGCGATGCGGATAATGTCGGCGGCAGCAATGCCGGCGTCCTGCAGCAGTTCCAGCTCGCGGTGGGCCGCGGGGCCTGTGGTCTGGTCGGATCCGGCCACCAGCACTCCCCCCGCGGCATGAATCATCCGGACGTTTTCCTGGGCGATTTCGGTCATTACCTTCATCCACCAGGTCCAGGGCCGCGCCTCGTACTCGGCGCGGGTTTCGGTCCTGAGTTTCTCAAGCTCACCGGGGTCGATCGTGGCCTGGTAAAGCGGCTCGTCCAGGTATTCAGGTTGTTCCACCAGGCGTGAGTAGTTCTCGCCGATCGTAAGTGTGGTGACCATCGGGACGCGCTTGGCGGCCATCAATTGGGCGAACGCTTCGGTGATCGGCCCCTGGATGATGGGGTGCGCCAGGGTGTCCACTCCGGCAAAGATGGCCTGCCGGGCGCGCAATTCGCTGGACGTATGAACCGTAGTGCGGATGCCGCGGTCGTTGTAGTACTCGACGATGCGTTGCATCAGGTCCACCGGCAGGCGCGGGATGGTGGGGCGGGAGCCCCAGCCCCGTTCCTCGTAGGTGAGTTTGAGCACGTCGGGTTCCCGTGCGATATGGGCGTCCAGCAACGGCTTTGCTTCGGGCCAATCGTCTACCAGCGTAGCCCCCGCAGAGCTGCCGTGGCTGCCGGGGTAGGTCACGATGCCGCCGGTGGCGAATATGCGTGGGCCCTCGATCTCTCCCGAGCGTTCCCGTTCCCGTAGCGTCAGGATGAAATCCGGGTTGTTGCCGGCGTCGTACACCATGGTCACGCCGCTGTAGAGGTAACCGTGCAGCGCCTGTATGCCCTCTTCGAAGTCATGCGAACGATCCTGCAATCCTTCCGGCGGTGTCCTCACGCCGCCGCGGAGGTGAATATGCATGTCCACCATGCCGGGCATCAGGTAGCGGCCTTCTCCGTTCAAGGTGACGGCGCCTTCCGGGGCCTCCAGCGCGGCGTTGTCGACGGCGGTAATGCGTCCGTCCTCAACCGCCACCCATGCGCCGGCAACCGCCGGCGCGCCGGTGCCGTCCAGCAGGGTGACGTTCTCGATCAGGAGGTTCTGGGCCCCCGCGGCAGAGACCGCGACGAGAGAGATCAGCAGCGCAGTGAAGCGCGTTCCGGTTACCGATTTCATGTCTATTGCTCCGGGTGTTTGAATACGATGCCGTCGCGCATCACCAGGCGCACATCGAGCACCGCCTGAATGTCTTCAAGGGGATTGGCCGCCAGGGCCACCAGGTCGGCGGCCTTGCCGGGCTGCAGCGCGCCGGTGAGATCCGAGATGCCGGTGGCTTCGGCGGCGTGCACGGTACCGGCCATCAAGGCCTGCATGGGAGTCATGCCCGCGTTGACGTACTCGATGAACTCATTGGCGTTCTCGCCGTGTGGTGAAACGGCGGAATCCGTGCCCAGCGCGATCTTCACGCCCATACGGTGGGCCAGTGCAACCATGTCCTTGGGCTGGCGGCCAAGAGCCAGCAGCTTCTCCATGATGGGGGGCGGCAGGTCGCCGAACGGCCCGGCCTTCATCTTCTCCGGTGTATCACCGACGGCGGTGATCGGGTAGACCGTGGGCACCATCCACGCATTTTTCTCAATGAACAGCTCCATGGTGCCTTCGTCGGCCCACATGGAATGCTCGATGGAATCGAATCCGGCCCTGAGCGCCGCCTCTATGCCTTCTTTCGCGTGCGCATGCGCCGTGACTTTCCGGCCAAGCGCATGCGCGGTCTCGGCAATCGCATTGAGTTCCTCCTGGGTGAACTGCTGGCCGGTGCCGGTGGCGGTCTCGCTCAGCACGCCGCCGGTGGCCGTGACCTTGATGACGTCCGCGCCGCGCTTGACCATCTGGCGGACCGCGCGCCGGCAGTCGTCCGCGCCGTCGCAAGTCCCGGAAGCGGGCAGGGCAAGCAGTACTTCGGTGCGATACCCATGAATGTCGCCGTGGCCGCCGCTGGGGGTGATGGCCCGGCCCGCCGCCAGGATGCGGGGTCCGGGCACCAGCCCGTCACGCACGGCGTCGCGCAATGCGAAGATCGCCTCGCCGCGGGCGCCCAGGTCACGGACGGTGGTGAACCCGGCCTCCAGCGTCCAGCGGGCGAACTGTGAGCCCTGCAAGGCAAAGTACGAGTCCGAGCGGGTGACGTAGTCCACTTTGCGGTTGCCCCCGGACTGTCCGAGCAGGTGCACGTGCAGATCGATAAAGCCGGGCATCACGAAATAATCCCGTAAGTCCAGCACCCTGGAAGGCGAGTCGGCCCCGGGTTCCGCCCACCCGTCTTCAATGGCGACCACGCGGCCGCCTCGAATCACCACGGTTTGCTGGTTTTTGACCGGTTCGCCCGGCACAGCCAGTAGAGCTCCCGCATGCACAAAGGTGTAGCCTGGAAACGTTACATGGTCGGGCGGACGGTTGTAATCGGCGGCAGCTAGCGGACCTGCGGCAGCTAGGGTACACGCCGCGAGCAAGGCGCGAATGTGGCTTGGCATGATGCCCTCCTCAAAAAATCTGGCCCAGTGTAGCAGCGTTTCTTAGCGCCAAGTCCCGGCTGTCTTCCCGGCGAAGAAGGGCGCAAGTTGCGGTGCGGGGAGCGAAAGTGATGCACGGGGCGCCCATGCTAGAATCAGCTTCGCTTTTTTTTGCCCTAGAGGAAAATTGCCATGAGGCTTCGTATATCTATCTTGGGGGCCGCGGCGTTGACGCTGGTTGCAGCGCCCTCCCTTGCACAGGATTCCGGCGGCACGCTGGAAGAAATCGTCGTTACCGCCCGGAAGTTCGGCGCGGAGCGCCTGCAGGACGTCCCCATCACGGTGACCGCGATTACAGCCGACACGCTGCGCGACATGCAGGTGCTGGATTTCGAGGATTTCGCCTACCAGGTGCCGGGCCTGACCTTTCTGGATTCCGGGCCTGGACAGCGCCGCTATGTGATGCGCGGCATTCAGTCCGCGGGACAGCAGCAGGTTGCGGTCTATTACGACGAGGTGCCGCTGCCGGGAGTGCAGAGCGCCAGTTCCAACAGTGGTTCACAGACTACGGATCTCAAGCTGTTCGACCTGGAGCGCGTGGAGGCGCTGCGCGGGCCGCAGGGAACCACCTATGGCGCCAACTCGCAAAGCGGAACGATGCGCTTTATTACCGCTAAGCCCGACCTGGAGGGATTCAGTGCTACGGTGGGCGGCCAGTTAGGTCAGACGGCGCACTCCAACGATTACAGCTGGAGCGGACACGGGGTATTCAACATTCCCCTTTCGGATGCCCTGGGTATGCGCCTGGTGGCATACAACGTCGAGGACGCCGGCTGGCTGGAGAACAATCGCTGCCGTCCGGTTAATCCGGCTGAAGATCCGCGCGACCCCGGCGTGGCGCTCACCTGCTTGAACCTTGCCGACTTCAATTATGTCGACACTCGGGGATTTCGGGCCAATTTTCTATGGCAGCCGAGCGAAGACTTCTCGCTGACCGCACAGTATTGGTGGCAGGACCGCTACCTGGCGGGTGATAACCGCTACCATCCGTACGATACCTACGATGAGAGGGGCGTCAGCGACAACGGCGACAAGGATAACGTAGCTGGGTTCACCCATTTCCATACCGGGGAATTCCTGGTAGGAGACTATGCCCAGACCTTCAAGCCCGATGAGCAGAACATCTTCAGCCTGACCGGCGACTGGGACCTGGGCTTCGCCACGCTTACGGCCACTGCGTCGCGCTACGAGCGGGATTTCGAATTCAAGTTCGATTCCACCTGGATCATTACGTTCCTGTACCAGAACAACAGCGACGAGGACTTCAACTTCTTCACGGAGCGGGCCGATCTCATTTACGCACTCACCGATCAGCGCCAGAGTCTCGACCAGAATGCATTCGAAGTACGCCTGACATCGGCTGGCGAAAGCGCTCTGCAATGGGTGACCGGCGTTTTCTGGCGCGAGCGGAACACCGAGTTCCAGAGTTTCGTCCCGGTAATAAATGCAGACGGCTTTACCTTCGATCCGGGAACGCCGTACACCATTCCACCCACCAGCCAGCCGGGCGCGGGCATTCCGGGATGTCATCCCTGCGTGTTTGCGCGCTTCGCCAACAAGGACATCACCGAAAACGCGCTGTTTGCCGACGCGAGTTATCAGTTGAATGAGGAATGGGAGATCGGCGTGGGCGTGCGCTGGTTCAAGGTGGACCAGTTTGAGATTGGCGATACGGTATTCAACTTTGCCGCCTTCGCGCCTAATCCGCCGGATGGCAGGACCGATGACCTGGAAATCGACGACGATGAAATCACCACCAAGCTCGTGCTTCGGTGGCAACCGCGTGAAGATCTGACAGTGTATGGAACGCGCTCAGAGGGCTATCGCCTGGGCGGCACCAACAATCCCGGCATCATCAACAATCCCGCGTCTGCCGAAGCGGGTGTGCCGCCCCTGTTTGAGGCCGACAAGGTTACCAGTTACGAGCTGGGCGTAAAGTCGCAACTGATGGGTGGCGCGGTGCAGTGGAACAATGCGGCGTTCTTCATGTTGTGGGAAAACCTGCAGGTGGACGGCGACGATCCCACCGGCGCCTTCGGCTTCATCGGTAACGCCGGCGAAGCCGAAGTGATGGGCTTTGAGAGCGAGGTAATTGGCCGCTTCGGCAACCTGGACCTGACCGCTGCCTTGACCTTCCTCGGCAAACGGGAACTTACCGAAGACCAGGTGTCCGAGTCGGTGCTGGCACCCGGCAAGGCCGGAGACAAGATTCCGCAGATTCCCGAGCTGACGGCCAGTTTCACCGCGCAATACAACTTCCAGCCTCCGATAACCGGTTGGGACGCCTTCGTGCGCGTGGAAGGCAGCCACAAGGGCAGTTCCAATACGGGTTTGCGGCCCGATGCGGGCTCCAATCGCTTCAAGGATGCATTCCAGTTGTTCAATGCAAGGCTGGGTTTTCGTAATGACGAGCGGGCGCTGGACGTGCAACTGTTCCTTGAGAATATTGCCGATGAGGCGCCGGATATCGCGATCGGGACGGGAGGTGGCCAGCCCACCAACAAGATCACCAGCCGCCCGCGCACGTTGGGCTTGTCGGTCACCAAGGCGTTCGGCAGCTAGACCAATCAGTCCCCTTTTTGTGAGGAGGGGAACCTCATGCCACTCCCCCCGCCAAGGGGGGAGTGGTAGCTCTTGCCCGTGAAGACTGAATCCTGGTCGTCCACCCCGGGCTTCTTGATGGCCACGGTCGGCGCCGCGGTCGGCCTGGGAAACCTCTGGCGTTTTCCCTATATCGCGGGCAGCAACGGCGGTAGCGCCTTTGTACTGGTGTACGTCGGCTGGGTGCTGCTGCTCGGCGTGCCTTTGGTGATCGGAGAGCTGGCCCTGGGGCGGCGCGGCGGCCTGAATGCCGTGCACACCATGCGGGAAGTTGCCTTGAGCGAAGGACGCAGCGGCGCCTGGGTGGCGATCGGGTGGCTGTCGATCCTGGTTCCTCTGCTGGGAATTACCTACTACAGCATCGTGGCGGGTTGGTCGCTGAATTACATGCTGCTGGCTGCGCAAGGAACGTTCCGGGGGATTACCGCAGAAGGGTCGCAAGAGCTTTTTGGCGCGCTGTTGGCGGCGCCGTTGCGGCTGATGTTCTGGCATGGGCTGTTCATTGCCATCGTCGTGACGATAATCGCCGCGGGCGTCCGAAGGGGGCTGGAATGGGCCAGTAAGCTGATGATGCCGGGGTTGCTTGTGCTGCTGGTGCTATTGGTGATCTGGGCCGCCGTGGTCGGTGATTTCCGCCAGGGCATGGCCTTTCTCTTCAGTGCCGATTTTTCCGCGCTCACTCTCGATGGCGTGCTGATGGCGCTGGGGCAGGCCCTGTTTTCGCTGGCCATTGGCGTGGGCATGCTGATTACCTACGGGGCGTATGTGCCGAAGGATGTCTCGCTGACCCGGGCCGGCATAATCATCGCAGGAGCGGATTCGCTGGTGGCCTTGCTTGCCGGCATGGCCATATTTCCGGTTGTGTTCGCCGTGGGGCTGGAAGCCAACAGCGGGCCGGGCCTGATCTTTGAGACTCTGCCGGTGGCGTTTGCCGAGATGCCGGGTGGCGTCGTGCTGGGCACGCTGTTCTTCGTGATGCTGAGCCTGGCTGCGATCACCACCGGATTCGGCATGATCGAGCCGGCCGTGGCCTGGCTATCGCGCAATACTGCCATGTCACGTCCGCTTGCCACGGTTCTGATCGGCCTCTTGACCTGGTTGGCAGGTTTGATTTTTGTGCTGTCGTTCAATGTGTGGGGCGACGTCAGGCCCCTGGGCGGCATATTCACTGAGATGGGCCTGTTTCAGCTCGTCGATTTTCTCGTCGCCAATTTGCTCCTGCCGGTCAATGCATTGCTGCTGTCTGTTTTCATAGGTTATTTCTGGCCGCTGCGATCCGCTGCTTCTGAAACCGGTTTGAGCGGAACGCCACTCAGGCTCTGGCGTGCCCTCTTGTGGCTGGCGCCCGCGTTGATTCTGCTGGTACTCTGGGGTCTGCTGCGAGATTTCCTGTAGGGTGCACGAGGGGATTTGCGGGTAAACTTCCCAGCTTGGCCCGGGTGGCGAAATAGGTATACGCAGGGGACTTGAATATTGAGCGTCGGTTGGGAAACCGCCGGATGCATCAGGAGTCAAATTCGGGGAAACCTCAGCACTTCAGGTGGTGGCAATCCCGAGCTAAGCCTCTCTTGGAGGGGAAAGTGTAGAGACTTGACGGCTCCGGCCTACGTCGCCGCATGGCGATAGGGCAGAGGGAAAGTCCAGACCCCAAAGGGACCGCTAGGCGAGTCCCGCGGCGAAAGCCGTGGAGGGTAAGAAAATCCCCCGGGGGAAACTCCGTGCCGGTTCGAATCCGGCCCCGGGCAGATATTCATGGTTGCTTGTAGTCCGCGAAGCAATCGGCTAAGCGCAAGCGTACGCCCTTTCGCCATTCCGTCCAAGAGCAATTCAAAGAGAAGGCTGCAATGCTCCGACGCGGTATTACGAAGACCGGGAGGATGAGGGTGATCCCAACTCACCCTGGAGGCGTTAGCAATACTCGGCACAATTGTCTGGTAACGGGAATCCCTGCCGCAAATTCGGGAAATGTTCTGGGAAAACAAAAGGGGCCTTTCTGGGGGCGGTTATTCTGCCTTAGAATTCCCACCCCATGCGCTCCAGCAAGAGTTCCAGCGGTGTGCGCCTCTCCCCGGAGCAAATCGCGGCCCGGAAGAAGCGACTGAAGACACGACCCGCTTGGAATTATCAGCAAGCGAAGATAATCCGAGAATGGCGCTCCCTGTTGGACCGCTCGGGCGTGCTGATCGTAGATACCGAGACAACCGGCCTTGGGAATCGTGCGGAAGTGGTGGAAGTAGCGGCGCTGGATACAACGGGGGCGGTGCGGTTCGAGGCATTGTCGATGCCGCAAGGAAGCATTCCGGGCGACGCGTCCGGCATTCACGGCCTGACGCGCGCCAAGCTCAAGCGAGAGGGAGCGAAGGCGTGGCCGGAGATTCATGACGAAGTTGTAGAGTTGTTGAAACCCGCATACCGCGTTGTTGCCTATAACGCGAAGTTTGATATCAGGCTGCTCTACCAGACGGCAGAGCGCCACGGTTTACGGATGCCCAGGAAGCTCTGGTTCGACGTGCTGGAAGACTATCAAGCTCTGAGGCGTGGGGGTCGGCATAGGCTAGTAGATGCCGTGCGGCGCGAGGGCGTCAAGATAGAGGGTAGGGCTCATCGTGCCCTATATGACTGCCGTTGCGTTCTCGCCGTAATGCGCGCGGTTACGGCAGACGCTCCGGCAGCCCAGCATGTCGAAGGTTGAGTGTGGATTTGATTCCAGCCGGGAACTGATTCTTCTCGGCCCAACACCAAAAGTTAGAATCGGTTTCGACCCAAACTATTGGCCAGGAGGCCGCCTGCAACTGCCTGAGAATGGTAGTGTCAAGAATTTTTCGCACCTAGCCATCGGATTCAACGTTGCCGCCGCGTCTTCGGACATACAAGACCAGTTCCATATAACGTGGGTCTTTCTCCAGCGAAATTTCCGTCTCTTTAATTTCGGAAAGGCATGCCTGCAACTTCGACGGTGGACCCCAGGGAGTTTCCGTGTCGACCGTGCGGGAGAGAAGATCCAGGGAGTCACTTGGAAATTGTTTGCACAGCCCGGCCTCGTGCAATTGCGTCACCGCAAAACTGTAATCGCTAACCGGGGAGAGCCAAGGCTTGATGGTGTCAACCGCGTCTGGAAGCTCTCCCCCTGCAGCAACACATAGCTCCGCAAGGCGCTCGCGCACGAGCCGGCCCCTAGATTTCCTTGTCCGAGGCCAAATCGAATTCATGTAAGGTCTTACTCGTTTTCGCCAGTATTCCTCGCGGTTCTCGTCAGC
Source organism: Candidatus Foliamicus sp. (assembly GCA_965261845.1). Lineage (GTDB taxonomy): Bacteria > Pseudomonadota > Gammaproteobacteria > Steroidobacterales > Foliamicaceae > Foliamicus. Next base: position 1,015,429 of record OZ253475.1, read on the forward strand.
GTCGTCAAGCATCTGTACCAGGAGCCAAACTGCGTGTTGCAATCCATCGTCCGGAAGTTGCCCAGTTGCCCGCTTGAGGTGCTCTGGAAGAAAGGTTTCGATCCGGTCTAGCGCTGCGAAAGTTAGCAAGAATGCGTATCTTCCCCCAAGATTATTAAGAACTTTGTAATGCTGAGCCGCCTGCAAGAATGGCGTCTTGATAGTTTCGAGAAAAGGTACGTGCAGGCGGGCCGAATGCAAGAAGCCTGACCAGATTGCCGGGGCTTCGCTCCTATTGCGCTCCCAGTCGAACATGGGCACTAGGTTGGCAATAGTCCAATCTTGATCCGCACGGAAGAGGGCAATTGCTCGAAGAGCCAGCAAGACACGTCCGTGCCGATACGCTGCAACCTCCGTGTTGCATAGATTCCCGAAAAGTTCTTGGAGATTGTCCGGAATACCGTTGTGGTCCTGCCGCGCAGGTCGAAACCCCCAATCCAAGAGTGCCTCGGTTACATGTCCGACGGGGTGATTGATTGCTGCTGTAAGTGGGTCACCATCTTGTAAGTCATCGTCATACTTCAATGCCAGAAGAACTTGGCACAATTTAAGGAAAAGTTTGTTCTCAGTATTAACACGCCTTGCGACTCCTCGGAGCCAACTTGCCGCGCCTCGACGGAAATTTTGTAGCGATTCTTCGGGTGCCTGGGCGACCAACGGGGACAATCGGTCCCATGATTGCTTGGCCAATTCGCCTTCCGACCACGCCCAAAGTGCTGGCTCCCATAGTTCGGGAAACCATTTCTCGCGCCTTGCCAGTTCTTCCAAGGCATCGGCAGCGAGATCAAATTTCTTTCTGCACAGATCAGGCCAATCGTCACGCTGCCTGAGACTAATTCTCTCCATATCTTTCCTCAAGCCGTGCAACCAATTCATCCAGGTTGCGAGGCAGGATCTCCACTTCCGATTCAATATCCCCACTACCTGACCACATTCTGAACTCGTCGCTCTCATCTTCTTGGACTCGCCAACGAGGATTACGAGATGTAATTTCGTCTAACCTCAATTGCGCGTCCTGTCCAAGTTGAACCCTTGCTGTTCTCAACTTGGATAGACGAAACCAGATTGGTCGTTCAGCCAAACTCTGAAAGCGTTCAAGTGGTATGTCGTCGCGATACATATTGCGTGGCGGGCCTTCAAGAATGGCGTGTTCGACAGCATCCTTCAGTTCAGAACATAGTTTTGGCCCCAACGCAACCAGCAATCGAATTGCCTCGCGCTTCGCATTCGGCGCCCAGAGCCACCAAGCAGAATCAGCCAGAAGCCAGTTGATGGCCTGCTGGTGCGGGATGATGTCACTTCGGAGAGCAGCGAAGAAACACAATCGCCTGAAAATTGGATAGGGTTCGTGATTCCAGCGCTCTGCCGTAACTCTTGCTTGATAGGGTGCGCTCTTGGCGGTAGCTATCCAAGCATCTCTGGAAAGATCAATCAGCGCGGTCCAATCCTGAACCTTGCTGTTCTGATCATGCTCTGAGATTGACTGCTGATATACATGGGAGTAGTCGTTCTTGTTGTTGGCATCGCGTAAATCCCTCATCAAATCCATAGTATCGCGCAACAGATTCGTGAAGTCGGGAAGCAATTCGGGTAATGCTGCGTCCCAATTCGGATCAGGTGTAAGTTCGCTGAGCGAGTAATGCACATGATTCGAGGCGAGTTCGAAATCCCACCTTAAGGATTTGGCTACCTCGGCAAAACTATCGGCACTTTCTTCATTGTCGCCCCAAGGGATTGCAGAATGAAACAAGATACGAGGTGCCAATAGTTCGCGGAGTTCAAGGCGCAGAACCGCTGTGAGCCCGTCACTTTGAAAGCGCTTCCACCAGTCGTAGAGACTAGTGGAATGTGGTTGCCCGACTCTGCCGCTCAGAATCAGGCTCCATATCGTTCGCATTGCCGGGCTCGGTACCGCGCGCGGGGCATGCTCTCGAATCTGTTCGAGCCTTTCTGATTCCCCTTTCCGCGCAAACTCATCCAATTGACCCAGTCTTTCCTTAACCCGCCTTGCAAATTTAGGGTGCAGCTGGCCGCCGCGCCTCGCAACCCACAGCACTAGCTCAGGATCGGCCAGATGCCGGGTCAGCCATTCGGCAAGGTGGGTCATCACATCATCCCAGTCCCCGCCCATTGGCCAAGAACACATTACGTCCATCCATTCAGCAAATCGAAACGGAGATGGTCGCCGGATGAAACTGAACTCGATCTTCTTGTCCGGCTGGTTGTCAGGAGCTACGCCAAATTGCAGGAGGTTCTCGTAGCCATAGCGTCTATCGCAAAAACGGTCAAGCCAGTCAAACGGCGGGACTGGGTCAGTGCGAGCAAATTTCTTGGCGGGCAGTCCGGATTGATCACTTAACGCCCAAAGGAGTCGACCGACAAAATTGTCCTCAGTTGTGCTCGCATTAGGATGAAGATTTGCATTTTCGATTACGATTCGTTCTTTGCCATATACCCCTCCCTCGTGGATATCCGCCCACTTGTGCAATGTGTTGTGCAAGTGAAGGTGATCGTTTTCCTTGCAGTAGAGAATTGGTGTTATATGTCTTGCTACCCATTTGTCTTTATCCAGCACTTCGTTTCCACGGGTGAATCCGGCAAAGGCAAACATCTTTTGCTGGGATTCTCCTAACAAACGATCTGCTGCGAGCGCATCCACCATGTATCGAAGTACCGGATCTTCAATGCTGTACCCAATGAAGCAAACGGTGAAGTTCCGAAACAACTCGGACAGGAATCGTGCGGCCCATCGCTCTGTCAGATACGCTAGTCCAAAATCGCCGCTCGATAACACCAATCGATCCAGCTCGCTTTTTTTGGGTTCTTCGGCCAGTAAGCCGTGCAAATACACTAGCCCTTTCCAGCGGCTCTTGGGTACGGGTAGTAGGGGGGCTGAGAACGTCGCTATGCTGAGATCGCGGGCCGACATGACCTCCTCGAATAGGCGATCGTAGTTGGTCGTGACAAGCCTGGTGTGGCCTTTCCTATTGCGGGCCAGCGTCATAAGAGCATGATGAGTAGCCAACGCGGCAGGTTCGACCGAGTCCATGGTGAGAATTTCCATTAGCTCTTGCCGTACGTGCTGCCGTCCGTCGGCAATTTCGGACTCCAACAGTCCGACCGCCGTGTCGAATTGACCTGTATCTAATGCTCTTTGCTGAACCTGATTGGGTTCATGGTGCAGGCCTTCAAAGATTTTCTTTACAAGATCCCCGAAAAGCGGAAGGCCCGCTGGCTTCGCAATGCCTGCGCCGCAAAAGAAAACGACGCGACCATCCTCATGAAACTGAAGCAATTGCTCCGGGATGTCCGGGCCGTCTTTTGTCGGTTGCATTTTCCTAGCCCGTATCGTCCGCGCAGGATACTAGCAGAAATGGCAATTTGCGTATGGAGTTGCACCGCGATGCCCATTCAACTTCGCTCCATTGTGCATTCTCGAAGCCGTCGCAATAGAATTCCTAGCGCCAATGAGTTGGACGCTAGCAGCTATATGAGTCCAAAAATTTGTAACGAGAATGTGGGCATGGCGACATTCAGCACGGCGTCGCTACCCGGTTTGGCAGCGTTGCCGTCGTCAACGCCGATCTTACTGAGAACCGCATATTCCTTATCTCCAGCCGCTGTCTCGCGGCTCTGGATTGATCCTGTTGGGGCAAGAAATACTGTGTAAGAATGCGGCAATTCCTTGGCTGTAAGAGGAGCCGTTTATGCAACCGGTAAAGAGAATAGTCGTCACGCTTATCTGGGCCTCGATCTTGGCCACACCTACGAGTCACGCCGCTGGAGGTGGTGCCGTTGGTCGAGCTTTCTTGCAGGTTTGGAAACATAGCACTGTGACCACGGTGAAGAACACGCCGGGTACGAGACTTAATGCGGGGATTGCCATCAATGGATTTGAAAGGCAATTTGTTAAGTCATATGGGAATCTGAGTGACGAAGAGTTCATTAGCAGAATCAGGTCGCTCGAAGGTATGTCAAAGGAACACATTGAAGCCTTGGAGCGAACGAGAAGGGCTGATTTCAACGCCTACAATTTAAATCACCTGCGGTTACTTAACGAGGTTGCGGTTGCAATCGACAACAACCAAAAACGCAGGCTCATACCCAAATTGGAGGTGGGCGAAAACCTGCGTTTCAGGAGCCGCGATGATTGGAGCATCGAACCTAGAGAGGATACCGAAAGGGCATGGCGCGTCGATTTCAAATACCAGAAAAACGCAGTAATGAAGCGTATACAGGGATGTCAAATTAGGAACCTATGCCTCTCAGCCGGGTCTCTTGTTGGTACTACTATTGAGTTTCAGTGTGGTTTGACGTCGGTAACTGTTTCGCCGAGGGAAATGCCTTCCTTCAGTACGACCTTCGGTGGAGTCACTTTTGGAACGCAATTGCCTGGGACCTAGCACTTGCTGGTGACCGTTACCCCGGTAACGTGAGCTACCAATCGCTCGCCGTTGAGTATGGCCTGAGCGGCTTGGTGTGCTACATCACATGGTGTTATTGTCGGCGAGCGGCAGTTGCGAGACGTCGATAAGCTTGGGATTGAACCAGCGTTGGCGCGTTCCTTCGGATTTGCTCGAGTGCGTCACCCAAGTAAAAGGGGATCGTCGCGTTGTCGGCGCGCGAAATTGTCAAATCAAGAAGGCGAAGCAATGCTCTGGCTTTTGGTTCCTCATCGATCATGGCAAGAGTTGGTCCCTCGCCAGTATTGCGGAAGTCATATGAACGTAAGGACCAACAATCAAACGGCGTGAGGAAACGTTCAATGGCACTTACAGCTTCAGCGAATTTTTTCCCGGCTGCGACCGGAAACCGTGCCAATTCCTCACTAACACTGGAAGAGGCTAGGGAACGTTCCTGTGGCCATACGGTTTCAAGGAATGGTCTTGCGACTGAATGAAACAGATCCTCTTTCGATACCGGGCCCGGAGGCTGATGCTCTGCGTTTGCGAAACGAACTATGGCTCCCGCGCAGTACGCCCGTACCTCTTCTTCCAGCAATCGGATCATTTGCTGAACTCGGTCTCGCGGCACTTTCGGCTCTCGCCGTCCCCGTAGAGCATGAAGAGAGTCAATCACAATGCTGAACGCAAGCGAGCGGCGTGTTTTACGGCCAAGCTTGAGATCCGTGGCCCGAAAGGCCATATCGTTGCCAATCACTTCCAATACCTGAGCGACTCGTGTCCGCCGACCTACGGCGCGCCAAAGCGCCAGCGCCTCAGAGTCGTCTGCGTGCAGTGGCTCAATAAGATGCTCTTGGGTCCATTCTTCGTCGGACCGTAAGAAGTAATCTAACGCTTCAATCATTCGATGCTTGGCGATCAAACCTGAGCGCCCGGTAGCATCAATAATATTTTGGCGCAGGTCCGCTAAGCCGTCGGCTCCATCAAATGGACGAGGCTCTTCGTTGAGGTTAGGGCATGCGGCCAGGAAGACGCCAACGAGTTTACCCACCGGCGTGTTCAGCGTATCGAGATCCATAGGATCATCGAAACTTGTTTGCGCCATGACATTTAGGTCAGGCTCTTCGTCCGAAGACTGCATGGCATTTGTTGCTTTAACAGCCTTGGGCCAGACACGGTGCCACACCACCAGCCAATTCCGAGTCGAGAAAATGTGCTGCTTCCACGAGTCCAGCCAATTGGAAATTCCTTGGATGGCTTTCGCTATTACGCTATCGGGCAACTCTAGTATTAGAGCAAGCACCCGGCGTGCCTCCGAAGACAAATCGCGCGTTTCATCTTCTTGGGATTGCTCTGATATAGGTGAATGCAGCCAACCGAAGCGTTCCCATACCACAGGGTATTGCGCTCCGCTGTCCGCAGTTGATTCAATATCACCCAAAACACTGATGGAGTTGCCTTTCTCGGCTAGCCAGGCGTCACCAGAAAACCCGAAATTGGATGACGCACGCCGACTTGCTACGGTCCCGGTGCCAAGCGCACCTTCAAGCACCTGCAGACGGGCAGCGCCTTGCAGATAATCCAGTGAGCGGTCGGGGCGCTCCACGATCAACTCCCCCCGTTGGTAATCTAAGTCCAGAAATCCTTCGTCGATTCGATCCATTTCGACCAAGTCAGAAAACTGGCCAATCTTCGAGTCGAGCCATTCCTTGGCGCGTTGCGGAAGAGTGGCGCCGGCAATTTCGATCCGCTTTAGTTCCCGAATGACCCAATAAAGGCGAGCCTGCTCAATTTGGTCTTCTCCCAAATGCCCGCCCCATATTTTTCGGGGCGGCCTCCTGCGTATTCTCCTGATGACTGCCTTCTGCGTCGCGTGGTCAAATTCCGCAAACCGGAGGGCACGCAGTTCGGCAATCTCCGGATGATGATTGGCGTCCCAGAACACCCCATAATCCAATTGAAGAAAAAATTCGCCGACCTCGTCGGCCGGAGTAATCCGAGAGTCACGCGACATAGCAGCCCACAGCCGCAAGTGCATTGGAGAGTCTGTGCGCTTCCAGCGGCTCATAAAGCCAAGCGCCGAAGGTCCATCAATATCAAACAGCCGCGAAACAACAGCATGAAGAAGCTTTACCGATGGCGCAAATCCTTGGCCACCACCATCGAGCACCCTGTCTTCTTCGCCGCTTTCCGACACTGAAACGTAATATACGCGACGCAAGTAGAGATGCATCCGCATCCATCCGATGCGCCGCGCAATGCCCAGACCGCGCAAAATTGCAGCGTTCAGCTCATTAGCCAGAGAAAGTAGCAAGTCACCTTCGTCCAATTGCGCCAGAGCTCCGGCCAATTGTCGAGAGGTCGAATGAATCTCATCTCCGCTGGTTATCGTGGTGAGTAGGAGATCGCGAAATGTCTTCGGAGATTCGGACAATCCATAGAATTGTTCGTGCCAACTCTGATACTTTTCAACTTTCAATCTCGGCGCAACAAGATCAACAATGGCCGAAACAAGTGCCCCGGATCGTTCTCCGGAGCGTATTCGATCTTGAATCCTTACCGGTTGTATTCCGTAGCGATCTACTATTGGCTCATTCCAACTTTCCTCAATGAGTCTCCATGTGGAACGCCAAGGTTCGCGCAGGTCCGTTCCTTCGGGCCTGCTGAGCAGTTCCAGGATTGCCCAGCGCCTGACCAGCTCGCCAGGTGGAATACGCAATGCCCATTCGACGGTTTCTTTTTTCTCCAGCCGGCCTTCCAGAAACATGACTGCCGTGCGCATCGCTGCCTCGTCCTTGTTGCTTAAGACATGGCGTAAGAAACTCACTACCAGCCCTCCCGCTGATCCTCCAACGCAACGCTCAGAATGGCATCCAGCCATCCTAATTCCGCCTTTTGCCGGGATATCACCTTGGACAGGCGAACACGCTCGCTCGGATTGCTACGTCGAATGAGATGATCGAACAAATCACGCTGTTCATCGCTTGCTTCCGATCTTCCTGTCTTAGCGATTCTCTTCAATTCACGTTCGACCCTATTTCTGTTCGCGCCGATTGCAAGAATTTCGGCCCATCGCCCCAACGTGCGTTCGAGTTGCGAGTGTTCGCCTCTCTGAATTCTGTAGGGAATTGGCGTGATGCCTTGCGCCTTCCAATCTTCCAACTCTACCGAATCATCATTTGACATTCCATGGAATATGAACCGCTCCTTGAGGTCCGGGAAGTGGGCCCTGTCTGCAGCGACGGCGTTCAGAAGGTATCTCATTGGCGGATCGTTGGCGCTGTATCCCACCAGCACCAGGTTATACAAACGCGCCGCATCGTAAATTAGGTCGGGCACGACCCGCCTGCGCAAATAGAATTCCCCAAAGTCCTGATCGGAAATGATCAGGTCGGTCGTTCTCTTGTGATTCCGGTCCAAGGCGCCGTGAATGTGCAGGACGCCGCTGAATTCCTGTCTTAGCGATGGTCTGGGGATGCCGCCCAGAGCATATGTCTGAACGGGCAACTTGATATTTCTTGCTGCATCTTCAAAGAGAAGATCGAAATTCGTAGTAATGATGGCTATTGTGCCGCCGCGGTCGGAGAGACGCATCAGCGCTCGATGAAGTGATGCCGGTCTCAATCCACCAGGACGCAGTATCTCGCTAATCTTCCGTCTGACCGGACTATGAGCGCTTACATTTCCTTCAAGTCTTCGCTCAAGCATTCCCAAAACGACATCGTATTCCTTTCTCCGAAAACGCCGAACTTCCGCCTTTTGCCGTGCTTGCAAGTTCGATAGACTCGATTTTTCTGAATTTTCATTGGCAGACGCGTTGCTGGAAATTACGGAGTACATGGCTGAATCCATTTCTTCGTATACCCTTAAGACAAGACACCGAAAGTCGGGCAATCCCGCAGACCTTGAGACGCCAGCGCCAGCGACAAATAGAACCCTGCCTTGCGCGTGTGCAAGAAGTAGCCGCTCAGGAATCGGGATCAATGATGGTCCCAGCAAAATGTTCCTGCCGCCAGTGGTTGGGGGTTGCGTCATTCTCGCGCATGCCCCATCCGTCGAGTCATTGAATTAGATGGCGCCACCAGCATCAACGCCTCGTCTGGCCTCTAAAGCACCTGATTCGCGTCGATGCCGAAACCGGCGGCCTTCAACTCTCGTAATAACTGCATTTTCCACCCGTCCTCATTATCTAGAGGAACATAGAGGATGCCATCGCAGTCCGAGGGCCTTTCAACATCTCCTTTCGACAGTGCACAGACTCTCTTCCGGCCCAATTTCCCGATAAAGTACCCAAACTCGAAAACGACATTCTGCCGTGCGCGAGGCTTGAGGTTGCGATGCTGTTCCTTGAGCGCACCCATGTCGTCCGGCGTTAGCAGGACAACGGCAAACGTGACATCTCCGTAGTCCTCGAACTTCTCGATAATTGTGCGCCCTTCATTCGGCTGTTCGTGCAAGATAACCGGCTTAAGCTTCAATCTTTCGAGGAATCGCGCAACCCTTTCCTGAGCCGATTTGTCCTGGCCATGGATCACGAAGACCTTTCTCTCATTCTTCTGAATCTTGACTCGGGAATCGGAGGATTCTGACGATTCCTCGTCTTCTTCCCAGTATTCCTCTATCTCATCTATCATGGATTCGAGTACAGAGGCAGCTGAATCCAAACCCTGCCGATATGCCGCCTCGAAACGTGATTCAGGCGTGCCGCTCGTAAATGCCAGCAGCGAATAGCTGATGCTATTGAAGTCCACAACGTGGCTTGACTCGCTACCGAACGTATTGGCAATAGCCACTCGTGCGTTTCTGCGCCATTTTTTGAACTCCGGTGATTGGCGCGGCAGCATCTTCAATTTAGGTACTTTTTCCAGTACTTTCTGCAAGCGTTCAATAGACTTCGCTTTTTTCGGTAACGCCATCACCTCAACTCCATGACACTTGAACTCTGGATTCCCCGGTCATCCACGATCTTCAGTGTGGTCTTATCAATGGGCACGGGTATTTTCTCTTCATTTCCTCCCGGGGGTTTGATTTTGGCACCAATGATAGTCGGTCGACCCGCCACCGCGGAATTTCTGTACTGCCGGACAGTGTCGCAGGGATTGCTTAATTCCCAGACGCATTATGATCATCGCTTTCGGCGTCTTCTGCCCTTCACGTCAGCCGCGAGCGGCGTTCGCATCTTTTCATAGAGCACAAACAAGTGCTCGATGCGCTCGCGTTCGGACGTGAAGCCGGAGCGGTGATAGAGCCGATCCACCGCACGGTCGAGCGCCTGATGCGCTCGGCGCAGGTTCGGCGGCATTAAGTCGGGATCATAAAGATCAGCAAGTGTCGCGTCCGTATGGGAGGCGCGAGCGTCGAGCACAGCCTGCGCGAGTGGCTCCAGCTTCGACAGGTTCGTGCCTTGGGGCGGCAATGGAAAGGTGTTGTAGACGACGCCGACGGAATACATGTAGTCGCTCTTCATGCGGCCTGTTACAGCTCGCATCCACGCCATGTGCATGGCGGAGGTTAGCAGCGCGAAATCGGCCAACGTCGCATTTGGTAGAAGACGAAGCTTTTCGCTCGGAATGACCGGTGGTTCCAGCCATCCGATGGGTACGTATTCGCGACGTTCAGAACTAGTTTGCGGGACTATTAGGAAAGGATAGTCCGGAATAACCGTAACGCCGTACGCACTCGGGAATTTAGAAAGTCGCCTTGTTGTCTGGCGCTTGCTCTGCGCGCGAAACTCGCGGACCGCTTTCAACCTAGCGAGCACCATAGGCATTTGGGGGAGTGTTTGTGGTTGAATCCCAGCCGTGTGAAGAATCCATCGCTCTTCACCACGAATGAATTCACGGGCACCCGGAAACGGTCGAAAACATGATTCAGCACCCGGTTCTTGTTCCAGAAAGGCCGCCTTCCCTTCACTCGAAAAGGTCAGATTTCCGTCTTCCAGAGGTTGCGTTCCTGTAATCAGCTTGCCCATTATGTTGATCGGCGCACTTTCCTCCCGAACCACCAGATGCGGGTCGGACAAGCCGCCCGCGTCGAACAGATAGGGCGACAATGCTGCGTGACGACTCTCCTCCGGCTCGCCATTGATGTCGGGATAACTGAACAACCGTTTCTGGGATCGCGTGGCCTCCCTTCGGTCAAGGCCGAGAATGACAACATGCACATGCGCCTTACCGCGCGCGTCGGATCCCCACGCGAAAGTGCGGTGCGCGAAGGCGATCTCCAGCTTTCCGCGCTCGAATAGGATCGGCCAGAGTTGCGCAACTTGCTCGCCCTGCGTGATCGAGTTGGTCGCGACGAAGCCAATTTGGGCACTGCTGCCCGTGACATACTCTCCAGCCTTAACGAACCACGCGGCGACGTAATCGAGCGTGCCGCCGCTCTTGCCGAGCGCTGCTATCCGGCGAACTTGGGCGCGCTGCTCCGCCGTCTGAAATTTCGCGCCCACGAAGGGTGGATTGCCAAACACGAACGAGCATTTTTCGCGCGGCAGGATCTCTCGCCAATTCATTTCCAGCGCGTCGCCGTGCACGATGTGCGGCGATGTTTCCAGCGGGATACGCGCATAGGTTTGGCCGAACTCTAGGCTCAGCCGGTTGTTCATGATGTGGTCCATCATCCACATGGCCGTTTCCGCGATACGCGCGGGGAACTCGCCGATCTCGATGCCATAGAACTGATCCACGTCGATCAGCGAAAGCGTGGCGGCGTCAAGCTCCTCTTGCCCAAGTCTGGCGGCCGCGGTGCGGAGTTCGCGGATCACGTCGAGCTCCAATAGCCGCAGTTCGCGGTAGGCGATGATGAGGAAGTTGCCGCAGCCGCAGGCGGGGTCGAAGAAGCGCATCCGGCCCAGCTTGTCCTGAAAACGTCGAAGGTCAGCGCGGCGGCGGCTGTCCTTGCGCGACTTGAGGCGAGCCAAATCGGCCCGGAGGTCGTCCATGAACAGCGGTTCGATCACCTTGAGGATGTTCTTTTCGGTAGTGTAGTGCGCGCCTTGGGCGCGGCGTTGCTCCGGCTCCATGACGGACTGGAACAGAGCTCCAAATATGGCGGGCGAGATGTTCGACCAGTCGAAGCGGCATACGTCCAATAGCGCTTCGCGCATGGAAGCGTTGAAAGACGGAGTGCGCAAGTGCTCGCGGAACAGATCGCCGTTGACATAGGGGAAACGCGCCAGGTCCTCGTCAAGTAGCGGACTGCGCTCCTCTTCAGGCGTGTTCAGCACCTCGAACACTTGCCGCAGCCACGGCCCCAGGTCTGCGCCGTCCTCGCTGGTGCGAGTGTCGATGAATTCCAGGAAGATGTCGCGCGGCTCGAAGATGCCGGTATCGTCGGCGAACAGGCAGAACACGATGCGCACCAGGAAGCGCTCGAGGTCGTGATCGCGGTATTGGGCGGCGTGGAGCGCGTCGTGCAGCCGCCCAACCAGTTCCGCGGCCTTGATGTTGGCGGGATCCTGATCACGGAAGGTGCGCTTTTGCACGCCGAGGATGAAGCCGAAATGCTCCACGTGGGCGGGAAGGTCCTTGAGGCTGAACCGGACCTGGGTGCGCTCGTCAAGGTCGTGTAGCTCCAAGGTCTGGAAATCGCTGACGAGGATGAAGCGGGGACGGTCTCGCTCAGCGAGGGCGTCGAAGTACTCCCCGGCCTGACCATAGGCTTTGCTGAGATCACGACCGGCGCTCTTCTGCTCGACAATCAGGACGCCGGGCCAGAACAGGTCGATGAAGCCGGAACTGTTGTCGAGCTTCGCTACATGCTCCTCGTAGCGTGCGACCGACCGGCGCTCCACGCCGAAAACCCGGAAGAAGGCGTTGTAGAAACTCTGCGTTTCACTTGTCTCTCGTACCGCGCTACTCCATTCCTCGGCGAATGTGGCCGCGCGGACCCGGACTTCGTTCCAGGAAAGGCGCATCAGTTTGCGTTGCTGGCCTTATTCAGTGTGCAGGACAGCTCATACGCCTTGGGGCACACAGCCATCGAGTCATCCGAAAAGCGTTTCACGGACCTCGCTCTTCGGCCGATCCAGGAAATCCGCGACGTCGGACACGATTCCGTCCAAGGTACCAATGTGCAAATCCCGGTGCCTTGGCACTGTCACGCTGTGCCGCTTCGCATCCGTGTTCCTGCGCGTGAGAGTCATATGACTTCACTTCGTTCGGGCCACGCGATACCCGTAGTGCCGAGCAAGCAGCCTTGCGACCTTCTCGCCGGAGAGGTCGCGCGGAACCTTCATACGGCGATGGCGTCCTCTCTGACGAGGTGCAATCGGATGACTTTCGGCACATCCGCTTCATCGAAGTGACAGAGGACGGCATCCCGCGCCATTGCCTTCAACTCGGGCCAGTCGTCGCCCTGCGTGAAGATGCTATGCCCTAGGGCATGTGCATCGTATCCACCTTCCATCGACTCGGTGACCTCGAAAATAATCTCGCTTGTCGCCATGTGCGTTACCTCGTTGTCTCGGGGCAGGATTGACTACATACGTCCCGCTGCCAGCAGCAGGACGACGATACTGGGTCACTATAGCGAATATCGTGCGCCGAATGTTCGCGGGATCACGCTTCGATCTCGATGCGTGCGTTCACGAACAGCCTCGTTCGCACGAGGTAAAGTGGATATGACCGCGCGCGGCCATATCCACGATGATGTCATGCGTGCGCCGTGCGGCAGATTCAAACATGACGAAAGCAACGTAGCGGAAATCGTCACATTGTTCTATCGAAATAGTAAACGCCGGCCCAAAGGTTCGCGCTTCAGCTTTGCACTACCAGATCCCGGCCGCTGATACTCGGTTTCTTCGCCTTGTCCTTTCCGCTCCTTGACGCCAACGTAATTTAGATCATCCCAAAGATCATCCCAGCTTGGCAGTTCAGTAGTGAGTAACGAGGTGGTGCATGAAATGGTGCAGAAATAAGAATATGAATAGAAACAGTAATCTACAATTGTTATTCTCATCCGGCCCTGATTGAAGGCAGCTACTCTCAAATGCTCACAAGCAGTTGGATTTACATGACGTCCTGAAAAATTTGCCTGGCCAGGTAAATTGATATTTGCCATCGCTAAAGTGAAGCGGACCGGAAAGTGCAATTCGGAGTAACAAGACTTGTGATCGAGAGAACATTCCAGGACATTTCCAAGGGCAACCTTGCTGAGGCGGATCAGCAGTCGTTCCTGGTCAACCTGGGTTGGTCGCGAGGGACAAGTTGGCAGGACCTTTTGCGCTCCAAGCGTGTGCTGATGATCTCGGAAGCCGGCGCGGGTAAGACGTATGAATGTCGCCAACAGGCGCAGCGTCTATGGAATGCCGGGGAACCGGCATTTTTCGTCGAGTTGACGGGCCTGGCGACGGGCGATCTCAGAAGCCAGCTGGACGGGGAGGAGGAGGCGCGGCTGGACGCCTGGCTTTCCTCGCAAACCGATGTCGCGTCGTTTTTCCTTGACTCAATCGACGAGCTGAAACTCAGCCTCGGTTCGTTCGAGCTCGCTCTCAAACGAATGAAGAGATCCATTGACGGCAAGCTGCGACAGTGCCGGATCATCATCACGACGCGGCCGATTCCATTCGACGGACAGCTTGTGCGCCGACTTCTACCCGTTCCGCCGGCTCCCGCTAAGGAGCCGAGCGAGGAGATCTTTGCAAAGATCGCCATGCACGGTCATGAGACACAGCAGGTTCAGGACCAACGCGACTCCAAAGTTCCCGATTGGCGCACCGTTGCGCTCATGCCGCTTTCGGACGCGCAGATTCGCGAGTTCGCCCGAATGCAGGGAATCCAGGACCCCGAGGAATTGCTTAAGGACCTGCAAAGACGGAACGCGCAGGAATTCGCTCGGCGCCCGCAGGACCTGATCGAGTTGTGCGCCGATTGGCGCGACCACAAGCGAATCCGAACGCATTACGAGCAGGTAATGGCGAATGTTCGCTTGAAGCTCCAGCCCCGGGAGGACAGGCGCGAGCCCGCCGAGTTGTCCGTCGATCAAGCCATTGAGGGGGCCAGCCGCCTGGCGCTCGCCATGATGGTCACGCGCCGCATGACGATCCGGCACAGCGCTGCGTCCGACGTCAGCTTGGATGAAGCCGCCCTGGATCCGGCAATCATTCTGTCGGACTGGAACCCGAATGAACGAAGAGCCCTGCTTGAGAGGGCGCTTTTCGGATTTGCTTCCTATGGCCGCGTGCGTTTTCACCATCGTTCCGTCCTCGAATACCTGTCCGCGCATCGTCTTCGGTCGCTACGCGGTCGGCGGATGTCGTTTCGAGCACTCAAGCGGCTGATATTCGCTGAAGCCCGAGGCAGAACGATCGTCCGTCCTTCCCTCCGGCCGGTTGCCGGCTGGCTGGCGCTTTTTGAGGACGGGATCTTCGAAATGCTGCGGGACAACGAACCGGCCGTGCTTCTTGATGAAGGCGACCCGGAGTCTTTGTCCCAAGCGCACAGGAGCCAGGCGCTGCGTGCGTATGTCGAACGCCATGGGCAAGGGGGATGGCGCGGACTCCGGGTTCCGCCAATCCAGGTTCATCGTTTCGCTTCCTCCGAACTGTCCGACGACATCATTCGGCTTTGGGGTATGGGCATTCAGAACCCGGAAGTTCGTCGGATACTCCTTCATCTCATTGAAGCGGGTCGCATCGGCGAATGCGCGAGCATCGTGCACGAAGTTGCGCTTGACGAGAAAGCGCCGGCGGAGGAGCGGCTGAATGCGGTCGATGCAATGGCGGCGATCAGGGATCCACGGCTTGCGGACATTGCCTCCGGCGTGGCGGCTGCCAAGGATCGTTGGCCGCAACGCATTGCGGAGGGCGTCGTGCGAAGACTGTTCCCGCGGGATCTCTCGATTGATCACCTTTGCCGAACCCTGGGCTGGATGAAGCAAGGAAAGCGCAGGGCCGGTGATCTGAATTGGTACCTGCCCCGTCTGATCGCAAAAACCCGATTTGACCCAACGGACCTTGCGGCGCTGTGCACCGGACTGGTCGACTTGCTTTCCGCAGGGCTACGCTGGAAAAAGGAATGGCCCCGCATTTTCTGCGACCGGCCACATTTGAGCGGCGCACTGGCCGCGGTTTGCGTTCACGGACTGGACGGAAAGCAAACCAATGACTGGCTCCACGCTAGTGTGCTCGCGCTTCGTCTGCACGACCGCGCACACAGCAAAACCGAGGAGCACGACGCTCTTAAGGAGAGACTCGGAAACTTGGCTGCTGACGCGAATGCCCGTTTTTTCTGGACCGCGGATGCCTTTTTTCAATCACTCCACGCCCATTCCGATCCATGGAAACGTTTTGCGGAAATCACCGTGCATAACGGTCCGGTCGACCTGCAGCCGGGCCGCGACCTGGACTGGATCAAGACCGCCCTAGGCGACACGGCCCGCTCCGAGAACGACCGGGCCATGCTGTTGGAGGCGGCAATGTTTCTCACGCGGAGCGGCGAACAATGGCGGGATCATGTGTTGGGCCTGAAGGGGTTGGTTCAAGATCAGGAAAGCCTGCTTGCGGCAATCGAAGATCGGCTGAGAAGACCGACTCAAAGCCAGGAGGAGCAGCGCTGGAAAAAGGAGCAGGAAGAAAGGAAGCGGGAGGAAGCGCAAAGAGACGCGCAGAACAAAGCGGACTGGATCCGGTTCTGGCGTGAGGTCGCTGAGCGACCCGAAAGCGTTTTCTCCACCGATCGCAGCTGGACTACGGCCTGGGATCTTTGGCGGGTGATGAGCCGCGACGCCGAAGACAGTCACTCAGCGGGCTGGAACCGGCGCTTTATCGAGGATCAGTTCGGAAAAGAGACCGCGGACCGGTTGCGACACACTCTGATGAATATCTGGCGAAACGAGAATCCCACTCTTCCAAACGAAAGACCCCCAGAGCAGCGCAACGTCTATCTTCGCCGTTGGACGTTTGGCCTCGCTGCGCTCTACGCGGAAGCCGAGGATCCTGCCTGGGCGACAAAACTCACGGAAGAGGAAGCAAGGCTCGCCGTGCGTTTCGCCCCCATTGAGCCCAATGAATTGCCGAAGTGGATGGAAAGTCTGGCCGCTGCGCACCCTGGCGCGGTGGATGCAATACTGGGCAACGAACTGAGCCGGGAGCTGAGCGGCGAACCCTCTGCAAGCGGCCATTCGATGCTGCTGCAGAACATCAGTTACGCGCCGGCGCCGGTCGCGAAACTGTTTCTTTCCCGACTCGGCGAATGGTTGGACGGTGAGGGCGATGCCGTCGATGGGGCGGGAGACCTTGCCAGCGTCACGCGGCGCCTTCGGCAAGTGATCGACGCGATGCTGCAGCACGGCGACGAAGACACGCGCAGGCAAGTTTTCATTGCAGCAAGAGCGCGGCTTGAGCTTGACCTGTCTGAAGACCTTGCCTTTGTCTGGTTGCCCGCGCTGATGCGCGTCCACCCCGATGCCGGTGTGTCTGCGCTGGAGGACCGGATCCGAAACGTTGATCCGGGACCGCGTACGAAAGCGGTCAACTGGTTCGACATTCTCTTTGGCGATCGCCAAAGAGCAATCAATCTCAAGAATCCGACATTCACACCGCAGTTGCTCCTGCGACTCCTCCGCCTCGCGCTAAAGCATGTTCGCGTCGCCGATGATGTCGAACACGAGGGCGTGTATACGCCGGATATGCGCGATTCCGCACAAGATGCACGCTACGCGATTGTGGACGCTCTCTTGGAGGCGAAAGGGGAGGAAAGTTGGGCAGCGAAGCTGGAAATAGCTGGTGATCCCCTTTGCGCGCATTTCAAGGATCGCATCCTGGCGGTTGCAGAAGAGCACTGGGCGCAGGAGATTGATTCAAGGGCGTTCGGCGAAGCGCAGGCCATCGCGCTGGACAGGACCGGCGAAGCTCCCGCTTCAACCAACGAAGCGATGTTTGCCATTATGAAGGACCGTCTGGACGATCTCGATGAACTATTGCTGCGAGACAACTCACCCAGGGCCGCTTGGGCGGGCATCACCGAAGAAAAAATCATGCGCCGCGTGATTTCGCGGGAACTGCAACATTCCGCAAATGGACTATACATAGTCCACCAAGAGGCCGTGACGGCAGATGAAAAGAAAACAGACATTCGTCTTCGTTCCGTCGTTTCCGAGCACGAAGCAGTCATCGAACTAAAGCGCGCGGACAAACGGACAGTCCGTGATCTGCGCCACACAATCCATGATCAACTGGTCACGAAATACATGGCGGCGGAAAATTGCAGATCAGGGTGCTTATTGTTGACGCTGGCGCAGGATCGGAGGTGGCAACATCCGGAGACCAGGACCTATATCGATCTGTCGGGGCTGATGTCTTTGCTCTCGCAAGAAGCCCGACGCGTGGAGACAAGTATGGGAGGTGCAATAGCGCTGACGGTTCGAGTGCTTGACCTGCGAGCGCGATTGTCTGCTGAGAGTGTGAGCTAGAAAGATCAACTGCGACAAGCCCAGACGGATCGGCTCCACAGAGCGCGGAGAAGAGCCTGCAACCTGTCTTTCGTCGGCCATATAGAGGAGAATTCTGCGAGCTTGTGGTTGTTTCCTTGCGTGGTTTGCGGTTAGGGCCAGGGCGGTGTGATGCCTTCGGAATACATTCATGGGCAACCGTCATCGGGGCGCGGTGGACAGCATCAGCGTCAATTAGAATTTAACCGCTCCCCCGCAATTCGAGCCGTTTCGCATTGAGAGACCCCCAACCGTCTGACGGCCGCTACGATCTGTTCCGAAGGGGCTCAGTTCTCTGGCGTACCCTCACGAGTTTATCGGGACCCGATTCCCGTAAGGCCGCTCTGGCAGCCCTTTTTCCGGACCGAGCGACGCGAACTACATAGTGGCGCCATCGCCCGATACAGAACCAATCCGGTTGCATCTACTACAGCTTCTTGAGGAACTGTTCACATCCGGGGAAATGCCTGCTGAACACAGTTCACCGTCCTATGAGATCCTGGGGAATACGATCATTCGGCAGTTGTCTGAGTTTAAGGAACTTCGCGCCATACTCCTACTGAAGCAGATCAAGAAATTGGACGAAGCGCTACCGAGCGGGCTGGAAGAACCCCGAATGTCGAAGACGGCGGTGTCGAACAAGCACTTGGCTGAGACTGTGCGGCAGGCACTTCGGGCGCTGGAAAAGTGATTCGCCGCATGATTCTCTTATGCCCAATCGTCCAAGAAGTCGTGCGGGCTGGGAAATCTTCGGAATGTCGGCTTCCAGTCCCGCGGAAACCTTGGGCCCGATGTGTACACTTCCGGCTCCACAATTCGCTCGCGAGGTCTTACGGAGCATGGTTGCCGCAAAGGATGCGTATGGCGGTTTGATCCGCATCGACCCGGCGGGTGCGGGAGAAGAGTCCCTGCGGAGAATTCCCGTCGGCACCCCGAAATCTCAGGGAGGCATGGATGAATCCGCCCTGCAGGACCTGCTCTTCCGACATCCCCAGACACTTCCGATCGCATCCATTGACGCGGCCTACGACGGGGTCGTTCCTGTCTGCATGGAGCTGTAGACGCCGGCGGGGTATCTGGACGCGCTCTATGTCAACGCCCTTGGGCGCTTGACGCTGGTTGAGTTCAAGCAGTGGCGCAATCCGCAGGCGCGCCGCGAAGTCATCGGCCAGATTCTCGACTATGCGAAGGAGTTGGCGTCCTGGCGCTACGAGGACCTACAGCGGGAGGTATCCAAGTGTCTGAACACGGCCGGCAACGCGCTATACGACCGGGTCTGCGCCATACACCCGGACGTGGATGAGGCCCAGTTCGTTGACAATGTGGATCGCCATCTTCAGAGGGGCGAGTTCCTTTTGCTGATCGTCGGCGACGGCATCCGCGAAGGGGTCGAGACCATCGTCGACTTCGTTCAGCGCCACGGTGGCCTGCATTTCAACCTCGCGCTCGTGGAGGCCGCTTTGTATCGCGAAAACAATGGCGGCCTTATTGTGCAGCCCCGCATCCTGGTCCGCACCGAGATCGTTTCCCGCTTCGTTTATGAAACGGGAGATACGCGCGATATGTTGCCGGAAGAATCCGAGAGCGACGATGTGCTTTCGGATCTTCAACAGGAGAACCTGCGGTTTTGGGAGGCCGTGTTGGAAGACTACGCCTTTTCCGATGTCACGGTCGAAATTCCCAATAGGACCAAGGAGTCTGCGCTGTATGTAAAGGTGCGGAATTCGGGATGGGGCGGCTGGGGGCTGTCTTTCGTCGGGTACCTGTATCGCAGTAATCCGGGCATGGGCTGCTACTTTACGTGCCGTAAGGACATCCCGCATGCGGTACGTGTCTACAAAGACATCCAAGAGTCTTTGCACGAATTCCGTCAGGAACTCGGGGGCGATCTTGAGACCTGGGAAGACCGTGCAGGCAGGCCCAGGATCGGGTTTTCCCGCCAGGAAGGGCTACCTTTCGGCGCAGCCTATGACGCGCCTGACTTTCAGGAGTCGGTACGTTGGATGCGCGAAAGGTTGGATCGGTTGGTCAGTACCCTTCATCCTCGTTTGCAGCGGAAGCTCTCCGCTGGGTGATACGGGGAGCACCACGCCGTAGTTGTGCCGTGCGCCAGGACAACCGTTTTCCGCACGTATGTGATCCAACCTTGTCTTACCGCGGGTACACTCGGCCATCCTGCGGCCGCTTGAACTTGGCCAGGTGGGCACAATGAAGAGCATCTCCTGGAACATGCAGCACAAGCACCTTTCCTGGCGCCGCCTGCTTGACATGGACATCGACCTCGCGCTGCTCCAGGAAGCCGGCAAGCCCCCTGCGGATGTCGTAGAGCGAATCCAGGCCGACCCGGCAATGGAGGCGGATTCGGCGCCATGGCAGACCACGATCGTAGGTGGCAGAACCTTATTCAGAACGGCCATCGTCAAACTCTCTGACCGGATCGAGGTCGACTGGATCGAAACACGGTCGATTGATGCGGCACAGTCCAGAACCCTCGTAACCACTTACCCCGGTACGATTGCCGCTGCGATCGTTACGCCGCCGTCAGGCGACCCTGTCGTGGCGGTTTCCATGTATGCGCCGTGGGTTCGCACGCATACATCGACAGCAAGCAACTTCATATTCGCGGACGGTTCCGCGCACCACGTCGTTTCCGACCTGTCCACGCTCATCGCGAAGAAGGACGGGCACCGCGTTCTGGCCGCCGGCGATCTGAATATCCTGCGCGGTTACGGAGAGCACGGAAGCGCCTATTGGGCTGCCCGGTACAAGACGGTGTTTGATCGGATGGAGGCCATGGGACTTTCTTTCGTGGGCCCGGAACATCCATTCGGCCGGCAGGCCGATCCGTGGCCGGACGAATTACCGCGGGACAGCCGGAATGTGCCCACATTTCACACCAACCGGCAAACTCCGCGAACGGCAACACGCCAGCTGGACTACGTCTTCGCCTCGACAGAACTCGCAGGATCGATGACGGTGCGAGCCCTCAATCGGCCGGAGGAATGGGGGCCGAGCGATCATTGCCGGATCGAGATTGAACTTCTAGAGTGAGCTTGAGTAGATGCGCCCAACATCACGTCTCGTCTGATCATGCTGGCCAGGTTGGAAGGTGAATCAACCGATGACTTGAAGGGAAAACTGCGCGCTTGCTGGGCGCAGGCGCATCACAAACTGCTGCTGGGCACCCTTCCACAGAAGAGTTGACAGAGAAGATAGTTCGATCCCTTGCCCTTGAGGAAACGCCAAGAGAATAAGAACTCGCCCTCACGGTGTCGGAGGATACCGGCACTGAATCAGTCTTGTCGCGCGCCGTTGACCCATTCGATTTTCTCCACGCGCCCATCCGCATAACGCCAAACCTCCGTGCCGTGCTTCTCGCCCTTATAGTAGGGGGTTTCGCGAGCGCCGCGTCCGCTGGGACCGTTCGCATCGAGGTCAACCTCCGTGCCGTGCCGTGCGCCGTTGACGAAGGGGATTGTTTCCTCTATGTAGCCGTCCGCCCGACGGTAAAAAGCTGTGCCGTGCTCCTTGCCGTTGACGTACGGGGTTTCTATCACGCCGCCATCGGCCAAGTGGTGAACCTTCGTGCCATGCTCTTTGCCGTTGACGTAGGGGGTTTCTACCAACTCGCCGTCCCCATAGTGAAAAAACGCCGTGCCGTGCCGCTCGCCGTCCACGTAGGGAGTTTCCCGAACCATGGCGCCGTCCGGATCGCGCAAAAACTCGGTACCGTGTTTCTTGCCGTCCACGTAGGGAGTTTCCCACATGTAGCCGCTCAACTCGCGGCGAACCCATTTGCCCGCCCTTTCGCCATTTGCCACAAGGCCCTCGGCAACATCGCCGTCGGGCCATCGGACTTCCCACCGACCCATAGCAATTCCGTTGGCGTAGGGGCCTTCCCTGACTACGCGGTCCGCGTCCTCCAGCACCCAACGCCCATGCCGCTTGCCGTCGGCTAGCTTGCCGTCGCCCAACTCCAAACCCGCCGCCGAAGAGAACATCAAAGTGCCCTGGCCCTCGGCCTTGTCGCCCGCGCATGAGCCGGTCCAGGTGGCTGATTCGCCTTCGGCCAAGTCGCCATTCCACACATAGCAACCCGGGTGGCTTTGCAGTTCCAGCCAACACGTGGCCCCCACATCCTTGCCGTCGCAAGTATCCGCCGGATCAACAACCTGGGCCGCAGTGACTAATGGCGCGCCGATCAGTACGGCACAAGCGAGTAGCATTTTCATGGCAATTCCTCACACAGGCACTGAATCAGCCTGATCTTCTCCCTATAAATCGGTCCATTCGGGCTGAGGATTTTCTCACGGCTAGAGCCAATTACGGGAAGAATCCGCAATCGTTGACTCCCAACATTCTATGGGGGCTTTGCAAAAAACGCTTAAAATTTAGGAACGGCTAGCCTTGTTAGGGGCAGCGATGTAGTGCATACAAGTTCAAGAGAATCTTCATCCGCAACCTGCGCCGGTCATGCCGGCCGGGAATGGATTCCTGAGGGAAGCGTGGCAGGCCATGGCGAAGAGTAAAGCGGCACTGATGAGGTTGCCCGAGAGGACGGATTCCGCACTGAGATGAAAACACCTGATAGTCTAAATGCTGTACTTCGCTCCGTTGAGGATGGAGTGATCAAGGACTGTAAGCCAATATTGCGCGAGAAAGTGCTGGAACAGGCACGTCGGCCAGATATTCGTGTTTTGGTGATGGTATTGCGTTGCCTTGCAGGACCTAAACAGTCAGAAAAAGCAATATCTCGCGCCTCGCGGCTGGGTGCGGATAAGGTGGGAGCAATAATACGCTCTGCTCTACCACCGCAAGAACGGTTGGCTGAAGAATTAACCGATGTTCCCCCCCACATCGTGAGCGAAGAACTCCTTCGCCGTGTGATCGATTCCATCATTGCTGGGATGGAAGGTATTGCAGAAACTACCATTCGTCAGGAGCTTCTTCGGCTCGCCTACTGGGGAGGCCTCGCCTTGTTTGTTGTAACTCATGCGATACATTGGATAGCGTTTTAGGCGACCTCCCGCAGACTAGAAGAGGAGCACGCAACCAGGGGAACACTACCTGGTTAGAGGGAACGATGTAGTGCATACCAAGTGCTCGTTGTCAGTCATGGCAGGGAGTCTTGGGTTAGTAAGGCCAGTTCTCGTATTTCAGGCGCTTCTTGGAAACGTAGTGTGATCGGTTTGTCAGGTTCAAGATTAGCGCCAGAGCAGCCGTGGTGAATTGGGAGCGGGAGTCGACCACGACATCACCGTATTCCTTTGCTGAGAAGGTTAGATTTCGGCAGCGATCAGCGATGCCTCGATCCGAGAAGCTAGCGCGATGATCGTGGGCGAATTGATTGCGTACCTTCCTTATTGTTTCCAATTCCTGATACTCTGGCCCGGATATGAGGCCGAGAGCAGCAGCTGCGGTGGCGCGTGCCGCGAGGGTGCCTAGAGGAGCGTTGAATCCTTCGAGAAGGCGGCGCGAGGTATTGCCCTCACAGAGAAAGGCTAAAACGATCTCTTTCAGCTGCCGTTCTAGGTAACTGACCGATATGAGCACGGCGCCACGCTCGCTCTCCCTGTTGAGGTCATCGAGAAACGGGGCGAATTCTTTGAGGTTCGGTTGGGTGTCGAGTAGATGTCCGTGGTCAGTCATGGCGCCTCTCAACCTTTTCGAGCGGCTGCATTGGGCTGGTGCCGACGACATGTTGCGTATTCCACTTAATGTTGCCTTCTAGGAGCCTGCGCCGTAGAAAGTTCTGATGGGACAAGTTACTTGCAATATCGCAAAATAACGCACACAAACCCCACTAATTGACATATTTATGCGTGTTATGCATCGCTATTCCCACCTGAAAGGGCCCTCAGCGTCCTGCGGCGCACGCTCCTAGTCCATTTCAAAGCTGCCGATTGTTCCAAGCCAAAAGCTGCCACCTGATCCAGGTGCCCATTTCCGCCAAAGTTACCAGTTGTTCTGCGGGAAAGTTACCAGCCGTTTCAGTCGAAGTTACCAGCGGTTGGAGCGTAGTGGGTATTCCACGCAATGTAACCACCCAGTCCAGCTCAAAGTGGCCAGCTGTTCCAAGGCAAAGTGGCCACGGATTCCAGTTGGAGGTGGCCAGCCGTCGGAGCGTCGCGTCGCGGTGGTGACATTATGACTTGGCTTGGGGTCGTTTCCCTCCTTTAGCGTTGGCTTTTCTCATGGATTCTGCCTTCAGCGTGATGCGATAGGCATTGTGCACCACCCCGGCAGAATACGCGGCACGGGCAGCCTGATATAGTGCTTTTTCCCGAAGCTCTCGTGGACCGATTCCGGGGGGAAGATCAGAACTACTAAGATTCCACGAAATTCAATTCCCCTCATTATGAACCATCCCTGAGGCTGAAATCGTAGGGTTGAGCAGCCCGTATTACCGTTCCTCGAGATACGAGCTACCCTGAATTGCTCGCTTACAAGAGTGAGGGTGCCCTCAGCTGAACTGGTACGGTTCGGCGGAAGTCGGAGCTTGATTGCGAAGACGAGTGGTCGAAGACCGAAAATGGGTGATGATTCAATTCGCGCGGATGGTGGAAATCGCGGCCGTGAGGAGAAAGCAGTGACTATGTAGTGTCGGTAGTTGTCTCGCATTTGGACATTGCTACTCTGGAGTTGTCAGGAATTGTCGCGAGTCTTGCCCTGAGGGCGTCATGATCGTTCCGTTGTTCAGAAAGTTGGATACGGCGGGCAGAGAATTACCTATTTGTCTATATTATCAGTATGTTATATGATAGAGTCCGGCCCCGGGAAGAAATTAAGCGTTCTATGTAGTCGAGATTCGGCCCGCACCGCCGACCATTCCGGCACTGCATGACTGATTGTTCGTCCTCAGTTCCAAATCAGCACATTTTTCTAGCAACTGCTTAAACGATTCACCCTCGTCAAGCAGCATGCCGCTTGCACGCATGCGCCCATAATCCGATGCCAAGGCAGTGAGCGCATCGCTAGTAGGTATTAGGCACAAGTTGCCTGATACCGCATCGAGATATTCCACCGGATTCCCTTCACAATCGTTTTCTCGAAAGAACATGGACTTGTGACGTGCAACCGCCGTTGGGACCATGCGATCCTTTGCAGACTGAACACCGTATCCCGCCCGGTCAAGCTCGACCAAATCACACCAATGCCTTGCGAATCGGTCCCCTCTGACTCTTTCTTGCAGGCAAAACACGTGCACCGCTGTTGCTTTTTCCCAAAAAGTGCGCTGCGGTGACATCACCGTGGCACGCGCAGTTGGCAATGCGAGTCCGGGAAGGCCAGCGGCAGCGTCACACACGATCTCGCACTTACGGTTGGGTTTGCCGCTGCTGCGCGCACCGAAATCAAGCATCACTTGTGGCTTGACGAAAGAATGTCCTTTAAATGCTGGCTCGTAGGTGACATAAAGGCGATGTGCCTCTACCTGGACGCCGACATCGAAACCCGCCCTCTGCATACCTTCTTCGATCGCTGGAAAAGCGCTCTCTGCTATCCAGGCAGTCAGCCGTGAATTGATGTCCTTCGACCAGCGCTTGGCCTGGCTTCGCGTGCTCGGCAAAGGGTCGTAACCGGAAGTGTCCACGCCCGGCCGGCTCACGAGATCGGGAGCGATCGTGCAAATGTCATACGTGACATCAATATCTTCGGAAAACGGCGAATCACCTGATACGCCTTCGATAAGGATGTGCCGCCTTTCAGAACGAGATCGCCGCCAAAGGATCCATCGAACAGGATCCCCATGGTTTGAACCACCCACACATCCTTCTCAAGTAGATGGGCAGGCCGGCCCGTTTGCTCTTCGGCAAACGCCAGGGCCTCGCGCCGGCGTTTTGGCGACAGGTTGTTGAAGCTTGTCTTATCCATAAGCTAAGCAATTGCTGACTGGGTGAGCCAGCCACGCAGGCATGACTCCTTGCAGCGACACGAATTCCTCGCGATCATTTACAGCAAGGCCCGGGACCACTTTTTCCAGCGCTTGTTCGATCTCTCGCGGGAACGTGGGCCCCAGCCAAACCAGCGCCCGCAGCAACAATCCCGCGGGGCAGTCCGCCGCCGACAACTGCCATGGCGGCACATGGCGCAAAACGATCGAACGCTTGCCGTGCCGCAACGTCCGGCTGGGTCCCGAAGTCCAATAGACAGAGGAGATTACATTTTGCTCGCTTATCCCCAGGATGTTGGCCGCAGCGCCGCCATTCGGCGCGATGACCTCGCCCCAGGATTTGGCGAGCGCTTGAATCAATTGGTTCTCATACGGAGCCCGGCGACCGTAAGGCGTTTCAATGGTTCGCATATAGACGCCTTGGCAAACTCGCATGAGCAGACCGCGGCGCACTAGCCGGGACAGCGCCTGACGTATAGCTGTTGGGCTCCCTAGATGCAGCAGCGAGTTCGGGCGAATAGGAGCGGCCTCAGGAAGCGCTTCGGCCCATTCGAGGATGAGGGAAGTGACACTAGGCATTTCGATTGCATTGTCAATGTGTCACAATATTATAGATGTTTGTGACATTTTGCAACAGTGATGTATCCTGCGTTTCAGAATTGATCAAGACTTTCCCAATTTTCGGGAACTTTGTGCCTTGGAGAATCAAAGAATGAATAAAAACGTTAATTTACAATTATTATTCTGATCCTGCCCCGGCACCAGGCACTCAACTTTGCGAAACCAAGAAAGTCGGACTGACCTGCTTCCCGATACTTGAGCCATTCGAAGTAAGAAAATTATCGGTTATGTAGATCTATTTCAGGCCAAACGGGGATACAAGAAATTTGAGGTATTTCAACTTTGCGAAACCAAGAAAGTCGGACTGACCTGCTTCCCGATACTTGAGCCATTCGAAGTAAGAAAATTATCGGTTATGTAGATCTATTTCAGGCCAAACGGGGATACAAGAAATTTGAGGTCTTACGAGAGCGATTGAGTGGCAATGCTGACAGAAAAAGAGGCGAGAAGTGAAATAGTCGAATCTCTAATTCATTTCCGTCCAAGACGTGGCAAATTACAACTGCTGTAAGATGCACCTTGTGCGGCCTATCCTAATGTGAGGGATGGGCTGCATCTCACGCAAAGAGGATATAAACATGACCAGCGAGACGTCATCCTTGACAAAGGATATGGCGGTCTTCGAGGCTGCCTTGGTCGAGATCAGGAAGAATATCGAGGCGTATGAATCAGCGAGAGAAAAATTGCTGCGGGAGCACTTGGGTCGGATTGCACTTTTTCATGATGGGATCCTGGTTGCGACGTATAACGATCACGGAGACGCGTACGATATTGGATGCGAGAAATTTGGTTTAGGCCATTTTTCGCTAAAGCGGATTGGCGAACAGCCGGGTTCGCTTGGCGCAGCAACGCTCTATGTAGAACCTGTAGCGATAGACTGATTTTGTCAATGCCGTCATTTTCAGGAAGAATTGACCAGGGCCGCATACTCATCAATGTATTGGTCTCGATCCCAATTCAAGACCCGGATGATCCTTCCTTACCAGACGGCCAAATTGCATATAGAGCTTTAGTGGATACAGGCGCGACTATTTCTGGAATATCCAAGAAGGTAGTTAAAGAATTAGGTTTGATTCCTGACGGCTGGCGTCCCACAACTGGTGTACACGGAACAAAGAATACGCTGACCTGCAGTGTGGCATTGCATGTCGCTGTTTCGGAATCCAATGCGAAAGGCGATACTGTCCATGTACGAGGCTCAAGCAAGATGAGCGTAACGGTACTGGATTTTCGGCCAAAGGACTTCGACGTAATTCTTGGGATGGACATGCTGATGTCTTACCACTTAAGCATGTCAAACGGTATGTTCATACTCAGTACGTGACGCTGGCGTGGGAATTGGATCGGCTTGCCTAGGTTGCCGTTGGTAAGGGTGTTGGTATTGCCCGTATGGAAACCCTGACAAGGCCGTATTAACAGTCACTTACGCGAAGTGGTCTAGGGACACTCCCGCAGCCGCCACCAGTAGTCGGCGGACCGCCGAGAGGCAAACCAAACGGTAGTCGCGCGGCAAGAGAAGCGCCCGGACTGTTTCACGGGAATAATGTCGGCCGATTCCCGTCCATGTGATGAACAGATTGATGAACAGATTCGCTAAAACGTTCGCAAAGTCAATGATAGCAACGCTGTGCTAATCCGGCCCCGGGCACAACACATTACGGCCTGGACTACAAGACGATGCCGCAGGCGATGATCGCGCCGGCGCCGTAAGCCGTCCGAAACCGTTGCCCGGACTGCTCGCCATCCACTTCATCCGGCAGGAAAACGTCCGGCACTCTCGAATGATGCAACCTTGATCTCCCCCGCCCGCATCCGGGTCTTGGCGATGTCGTAGCTGTTCTGCATTCGCATGAGGGTGTCCATCGATACGCCGAACGCCTTCTCGATCCGTAACGCCATCTCCGGCGACAGACGCGCACGCTCATTCAGAACGGCCGACAACGCTGCCCGCGTGACGCCAAGCACGGTGGCTGCCTCTGTCACCGTGAGGTTGAGAGCCCCAATCACTTCATGCTTAACGAATCCT
The DNA here is from genome assembly GCA_965261845.1 of Candidatus Foliamicus sp. Classification (GTDB taxonomy): domain Bacteria; phylum Pseudomonadota; class Gammaproteobacteria; order Steroidobacterales; family Foliamicaceae; genus Foliamicus. The sequence goes on from OZ253475.1 coordinate 1,043,837, forward strand.
CCGGGATGAGCAGGATTCTTCATGCGTATTCCAAATGCCGTTGCCATATCTGCCTCTCAATGGTAATCCTCGTAGTCGAGGTCGATGATCTCCATCTCTGCACGGTCGATTTGGAACGTGAGCCGCCAGTTCGCGGTGACCACCAGACTCCAGGCGCCCTTGCGATCCCCGGTAAGCCTGTGCGCCTTCCAGCCCGGCACCGTTTGCAACTCCTCCTCCCGTTCCATGTCCTGGAGGAAAGAGACAATTCGCCGGAGCTTTCCTGCAACTGCAGGTTGGACGCCGGCGGCATCGTCTTTCTGAATGAGCCGGCGCAATCCCCTGTGGACCACATTCCTGATCTTCATTGCAAGATGTTATCGTTTGTGGACGTATAGTGTAAAGCGACACTTTGCGCACAGCCCGGAAACGGGTGCTCGCTCAATTGACACACGGCGGTTCGCGCGTGGTCGCGCCACGGTGCCCAGGACTTTCTTCGCCACCGCGTTGCACCTCGATAATCGCCCCAACCGCCAATGCGAGCGGGGTATCGTGGATTCAGCTTTGGCGCGGCCCAAAAATTTTGATGACTACCGATAGGACGGACGGCTAGCGGTCGCGTGCGCCTTTCTTCGATGATTTGACTAGCATTTCAAAGCGACCTTTTGGCCCGGCTGTGATATTGTCAAGCGTATTGTTCGCCATGAGGTTGGCTCAATGAGCAAGCGCGCATGGATCAGCGCCGGAAAGGTATCCGCGGCGATCGCCGCAGTAGCTCTTCTGCTGGGCGCGGTTTTCCAGGGACAAGCCCAGCAGCGTAGCGATATGGCGGATGTCAGGGCCGAACTTCGCAGCGGCTTTGCGGAAGTCAATGGACGCTTTGCAGAGGTCAACATCCGTCTCGAGAATATCAGCGGGGACCTTGTGAGTCTGCGCGAAAGGGTCGCAAGAATAGAGGACCACCTTACGCTACCCCCGGATGCAGGGTCACAGGCAAACGTATTGCCCGAAACCGAAGAAGACGGCTGACCAACCCGCCCCAATTGAAGCACCTGCCGACTCCACAGCGCCCGCTCGCGGTCAGAATCGCCGCGCCGGAGCGAATGAGAAAATGCGTGGACGAATGACGGCGGCCATGGCGAACGCGATCGGCCGCCTGGCGGTCGGCTCAGTTGCCGCGGCAATACTCTGCGCGCTCGTGAATACGGCGGACGCCGACGGGGTCACGCTTCGGGTACACACCTTCAATTCACCCAAAGCCCTCGCTGTTCGTTCGTTTCTCATTCCATGGGCCAGAGAGCTTGAAGAGCGCTCCGGGGGGCGGGTGCGGGTTCAGGTGTTTCCGGCGATGCAGGTAGGCGGCAAGTCATCGGATCTCTATGGACAGGCTCGCGACGGCGTGGTGGACATCGTCTGGACCTCGCCGGGCTACTCGCCGGGGCGATTTCCGTTAACGGAAGTGTTCGAACTGCCTTTCCTATGCGGCGGCGCGGAAGCGACCAGCCAGGCCATGATGGAGTTCTATCGCAAATGGATGCAGGATGAATACGCGGATACACGTCCCCTGGTGTTTCATGCCGCCGCGCCCGCCCATATCCACACGACCGATCGGCCGGTTCGCAGGCTCGAAGACCTTGCGGGCCTGAAGATTCGAGTCCCTTCGCAGGCCAGTGCCGCTACGATTGAGGCCCTTGGCGCGGTCCCGGTCGGCATGCCGGTTTCGGACGTCTATGAGGCGCTGTCGCGAGGCGTGGTGGGCGGCGTATGGGTAGCCTGGTCGATCATGCAGCCCTTCCGCCTCCATGAAGTGACGCAAACCCATACCGAGGCTTCCCTGGCATGCGTGCTGTTCGTGTTGACGATGAACAAGGCTCGTTACCTGGGCTTGCCGGAGGAAATCAGGAACGCGGTCGATGAATCCACGGGAATGGCGCTCTCCAAACGGCTGGGCCGGTTGTGGCAGGACGATGAAGCAACGGGCCGCGATCTCGCCGTGCAACGCGGCAATGCGATATTTCCGCTCTCGGAATCGGAGCGCGAGCGTTGGAGATCGGCCACCAGGCCGGTGATCGAAGCATGGTTGAAGAAAGTGGACGCCATGGGACACGACGGCGAAGCCATGCTCGCGGATGCAAGGCGCCTGGTGGCGAAATACGGCGATGAGCCCTGACGGCAGATTGACGCGCTGGCTGGAGCGGCTGGCGCGAGCCGTCGCACTGGCGGGAGGCCTGCTGCTGGTCGGGGTGATGGGGATGACGGTAATCAGCGTCCTCGGGCGCTTTCTGTTCAACGCGCCGGTCCCCGGCGATTATGAAATCACCGAACTCGCCATCGGGATCGCAGCGTTTGCCTTCTTTCCGTACTGCCACATCACCAACGCCAATATCGTAGTGGAATTGTTTACCGGGAGAATGTCTCCACGCTGGAAGGCGGCGTTGGACGCGGTGCACAACATCACGTTCGCGATCGTTGCGGGCCTGATCACCTGGCGCCTGTTCATCGGTGGCATGCGCAAGCTCGACGACGGCGAGACGACCATGTTTCTGGGCATTCCGATCCATTGGGCTTATTTCTCGGCCTTGCTCGGGGCGGGTTTGCTGACGGTGGTCTGCATACTGCTGCTGTTTCGTCACCTGAAGATTCCGGCACGATGACCAGCGTCGAGTTCGGCGCCGTGATGTTCGGCGTCTGCCTGCTGCTGATCGCGCTGAGGATGCCGGTCGCGGTGGCCATGTTCGTTGCCGGCGGCTTCGGTTTCGCCTCGCTCGCGGGGTGGCCGGCGTTCCTCAATCTGCTGAATACAGTGCCTTTCGGACGCGTATCCAGTTACACGCTTTCCGTGCTGCCGTTGTTCCTGCTGATGGGCCAGTTCGCGACCCGGGCGGGACTCGGCCGTCTGTTGTTCGACTCGGCCCGCGCCTGGACAGGCCACTACCGGGGCGGGCTGGCAATCTCGACCATCTTCGGGAGCGCTGCGTTCGGCTCGATCTGCGGCTCCTCGATCGCCACCGGCGCGACGATGGCCTCCGTGGCCCTGCCCGAAATGAAGCGCCACAAGTATTCCGGCGGTCTGGCTACCGGCGCGCTGGCCGCCGGCGGAACGCTCGGCATCCTGATCCCCCCGTCGGTGATTCTGGTGATCTACGCGGTCATCACCGAGCAGTCGATCGGCAAGCTGTTTCTGGCTGCAGTGGTGCCGGGAATCATCGCGACGGTTGGCTACTCGGTTGCGATTGCCGCCTATGTGCGGCTCAAACCCGAGGCCGGTCCTGCGGTTGCGGCCGTGCCGATACGCCAACGCATTCGCAGCCTGGGCATGGTGTGGCCGGTTGCGCTCATCTTTATTGCGGTAATCGGCGGCATTTATTTCGGCCTGTTCACCCCGACGGAGGGCGGGGCCATCGGCGCGGCGGCTACCGGCCTGTTCGCGATCGCGTCGGGCCGGCTGAGTTGGGCGGCCTTCGCGTCGTGTCTGCTCGAAACGGCGAAAGCCACCGGGATGATCTTCCTCATCCTGGTATCGGCGCAAATACTGAACAGCTTTCTGGCGCTCTCACAGGTTACGACGGAGCTGGCCAACGCGCTGTCGGGGTCCGGACTGTCGCCGATATTGATCCTGGTCGGCATTCTGCTGATCTACCTGGTCCTTGGCTGCGTGATGGACAGTCTGGCCATGATCCTGCTGACGGTTCCCGTCTTCTTCCCGCTGCTGACCGGGCTCGATTTCGGCTATACGGAAGAGCAGATCGCCATCTGGTTTGGAGTTCTGGCTCTTTTCGCGGTCGAAATCGGCCTGATTACCCCGCCCATCGGCCTTAACGTCTATGTGATCAACTCGCTGGACGGCGAAACCCCGCTCGGCGAATCATTCAGAGGCGTCGTCCCATGCCTGTTGAGCGGACTTTTTGTCCTCGCGCTCATCCTGTCCATACCCGCACTCTGCCTGTGGCTTCCGGGGCTTCAATAGTGTCCCCTTTCGGCGCACCAAGGAGGCGGGCGATATGAACGAATTGACGCTTGCCGCGCGAGTGGACCGTCTGGGTACGGAAAGCGCATTTGACGTCCTCATGCGTGCGAACCGAATGGCGGCAGATGGTTGCGACGTCATTAACCTGGGAATAGGACAGCCTGACGCTCAACCGCCGGAGACGGCGATTGAGGCTGCCTGCAAAGCGCTGCGAGACGGTTATCACGGCTATACCGACCCGCCAGGTTTGCCCGCCCTTCGCGAGGCGGTTGCGGTCAATCTGCACCGGCGACTTGGCGTCGACGTCGCGCCCGACCTGGTCTTCGTCACGCCCGGCGCCAAACCGGTCATATTCTTTGCGATGCTCCTGTTTGGTGAGTCCGGGGCAGAAATCCTTTATCCGGATCCCGGGTTTCCAATCTATCGCTCAATGATCGATTTTTCCGGAGCCAGGGCGACACCGTATCAGTTGGAGGAATCGCGTGGTTTTTCTCTTGATCCGGAATCTGTTCTGGCAAAGGTCACGGAGCGCACGCGACTCATCATCCTGAATTCACCTGCCAATCCAACTGGCGGCGTAACTGCCAGGCAGGATATGGACCGCCTGGTCGAGGGACTATTGGAGAATCCCCATGTCGCTATTCTGTCCGATGAGATCTATGACCAGATCTATTTTGATAAACGCCGCCCTTTGAGCCTTCTTGAGTACCCGGACATTCGCGACCGCTTAATCGTGCTGAACGGTTGGAGCAAGACCTACGCGATGACAGGATGGCGCCTGGGATACTCGGTATGGCCTCGGCAACTCATGGAAAAAGTTTCGCGGCTTGCCATCAATTGTCATTCTTGTGTGAATACTGCTGCTCAGTTGGGCGGTCTTGCGGCACTGGAGGGGCCGCAAGACACTGTACGCGCAATGGTGTCGGAGTTTGCTTCGCGCCGATCACACCTGGTCGACCGGCTGAATGGGCTTTCCTCATTTTCATGCCAGACGCCCGGCGGCGCGTTTTATGTTTTCCCGAATTTCACGAGAACGGGATTGTCGGGGCGCATCTTTCAGGATCGCCTCCTGGCGGAAGCAGGAGTTGCCCTGATAGACGGAACAAGTTTCGGCGCCGCCGGGGAGGGATTTGTCAGGATGTCATTTGCGCTTGATCAATCACGTATTGAGGAGGGCATGGATCGAATCGGCCGGTTCGTTGCAAACCTGTAGTCGGGCTCGCGTCAGGCGAGCGCCGCCTCGAACAGTGCGAGCAGTCGGCTCCAGGCCCGTTCAGCCTGCGCCTCGTGGTAGACGGACGAATCCAGCGAACACCAGCCGTGCAGCGCCCCCTCGTAGACCTCGATTTCAGCGGGAAGTCCCGCGGTCGCGAAGGTTTCGCGCAGCACGTTTTTGACTTCAGGATCGTTGTCGTCGTCGTTCTCGGCGATGGCGAACAGGTAGTGCGCGTCCATTTCCGCGACCAGCAGATGGGGACTGTCCGGCCGGTCGGTCACGAGCCCGCCGCCGTGGAATGACGCGCCGGCGCCGATACGGTCCGCGCGCGCCCACGCGGTACGCATTGTGATCGGACCGCCCATGCAGTATCCGGTCGTGCCCATCTTGCGATCCGGATCGACTGCCGCCTGGGCGTCGAGGAAATCGACAAAGGCCCGCGCATCGGTGACGTGGGTTTCGGCGTTGAGCTGGCGCGCAAGCGGAAATACCTTGTTCCTTACCGACTCGTCCTGAAAAGTCGCGCCTTCGGGCACGACCGGTGCGCGCGCGGAGCGATAGAAGGGATTGACTACCAGGACCGAGTAGCCCGACTCGGCGAGCCGCCGGCCCATCTGCCGGAACGCCGGCCGCAGGCCCAGAATGTCCGGCCACACCAGGACGCCGGGATGGCTTCCGGAAGCAGGATGCACGAAGTAGCAGTCCGCAACGCCATCGGGCGTGGTGACTTCGACATCCTGCTCGGTGACCTCCTGCGCATCGGCTCCCCGCGGCAGAAGCATCGCAAGTCCGGCCCCTGCCGAAAGCGCGGTGAACCTCCGCCGGGTCAGTTCGTTTTGGTTGTTCAGATACTCGTCGGATTCCCTGACTGTTCGATCGTCGCACATGACTCACTCCCAATTGCCGTTATGGCTGCTTTCCCTGGCCGAGTCTACACCGCCTCTCTTGCTGATCTGAATGCGATGACTGCGCTCGACGCGAGATCGAATGCCGCCTTCAGCAGTGCAGAAAGTACTTGGAGACTTCGTCTCGACTTGGGGCGGAGCTATGTGCCTACCCGCCGCTAGCGCTCCAGTCCGAAGGACACGAACACCCTGCGCCCGCGCGGGTCGGCGGATCGCGGATCGTAACTGCCCGCGATGTTCACGAAGGGCGGGTCTTCGTCCAGCAGGTTGGCGGCGCCCACCGTGACGGAAGCGTCGAATCGCCCGCCCAATCGCCCGCCGAGTGACCAGCGAGCGTTCAAGTCCAGGGTGGTGAAGCGGTCGATCGACCCGCCGCCGTCGTCCTGGTACCCGCCCACGTGCCGTAACAGGCCCGTGATCCGTACAGCGTCTGTGGACCAACTGGCGCCGGCGGCTGCCCTGAAGCGCTGATTCGGGGCGCCGACGTTGGCCCGGTTGAGTTTGCCGAGCGCGTCGACGGCCACGCCCGCGTTGGTCACGTCGTACTCGAGCAGCCACGTCGCCTCCAGCCAGGCATCAATTGATCCGCTACGGGTGTCCAGGGTCGCGTTCGCAGACACGTCAAGACCGGAGGTTTCGATGCGATCGGCGTTGATGAAAGCGACGTTGACGATGGAAATCGTGCCCGCGGAGGTGCGTTCGATGCGTGGGTCGAACGGGTCGGCGTTGACGATGGCCTGGGCGTTCTCCTTGCGCAGCACGTCCTCGAACGAATAGCGCCAGTAGTCGGCATTGAATGTCCAATACCCGGCGTTTCTCCACGTCAATCCGAAGTTGAACGCGCGGGACGTTTCGGGACTCAGGTCCGGGTCGCCCAGGGTGCGCCGGCCGGCGAAGGTCGTGGAGCCGTCATGGTCGACGATATTGGTGAAGTTGGTCTGCACGCCCAGGGTTTGAAAGGGAGAAGGCGCGCGAAACGATGTGCCGGCCGATCCTCGTATCGAGAAGGTCTCGCTGGCGCGGAATAGCAGCGTGACCTTCGGGTCGAGGGTGTGGCCGACACCCCCTCCGTAATCCTCGTATCGCAGTGCGCCGGTCATTTCGAGGCTTTCGGTAAGCGGCGCCCAGATCTCCCCGTAGGCAGCCGTTACGTCGTCGTGCGCCGCGAAGTCGGGGTTGCCTATGAGAAACGCGAAGCCGTCGCTGCGCGTGATGTCGTCGTAGGCGAATTCCAGCGACTGGTCGCGATACTGCACACCGGCGGCGTAGCCGGCACTGCGCCAGGGCAGGAATCCCGTCAGGTTCGCCTCCAGCGCCGTGAGCTGCGATCGCCCATCGCCGAAGTAGTCGCCGATAATGAAGTCGCGCAATTCGGGTGCGTTGTGCAGCGGTTCGCCCGGTTGCGCCGAAAAGTTGGAACTGAACGGGTTGAAGAACAGGCAGCTGCCCCGGCCGCCCTCCTGAGGCGTCGCGGCGCCTGCGTTGCAGGCGTTTCCGCCGAACCCTGAAAGCGCCGCCTGGAAGTTCGCAGCGATCACGTCGCGCGGGTTGAGCAGCGCGTCGTTGATGCCGTGCACTATCGAAATGTTCCAGGAACCCGCGTCGGAGAACCGGCCGTCGAGCCCGAACGCCAGCCGGGCGGTGTCGTGCTCATAGAAGTTCACTTCCCGGGGTTGTCCGTAACCGTAGGGGCGGCCCTGGAAGAAGACATCCTCGCCATAGGGATTGGCGGGGTGGTTCGCCGGCACCACCGGTGTGTTGAGCACCGGAAAGCTGGGCGACACATCCCGGTTGATGTCATTGCTCGCGTAACCCAGTTCGGCCCAGAGGCTCCTGGATCCGTTCCAGCGCCAGTCGGCGCGGCCCCATGTCTGCAGGCGCCGTTCGTTGGGGACCGCTGTGAGTTGCGGGCCGTAGTCAAACCGGCAGATGACGCTGCCGCCGGCCAGTTCCTGCAGCAGACCGTCGTAGCGCTCGCAACCCGGATCCGCCACGGTGCGGCCCAGCGAGGGCAGGTTAAAGCTGCCCGGATTGCCGAAGCCGCTGGTGGCCGGACGCAGCCAGTCCACCTCGATAAGCACGAGGCTGCTGCGGTCGAGGTAGCTTGCGGCCAGCAGATACTCTCCGGCGCCCCCGAACGTGCCGCCGAGCACGCCATCCAGGGTAATCTCGTCCTGGGACCCACTGCCCGTGCGGCTGCGGTACTCGGCTTGCAGTTTGACGCCTTCGAACCCCCGCCGCGTGATGAAGTTGGCGACGCCCGCGACTGCCTCCGATCCGTAGATGGCCGCGGCGCCGTCCTTGAGGATTTCCACCCGTTCGATGGCCAGCATGGGAACCAGGGCGGCAAGGTCCACGAAACTCGAACCGTCGTCGGTCTGCGCGGCGGACAGGACCTGCCGCCGGCCGTTCAGCAGGACCAGCGTGGACGCGACGCCTAGCCCACGCAAATTGATGTTGGCGGTGCCGACCGTGTAGTTCTGGGTCAGGTTGTCGGAATTGTTTTCCGCGCCGGCGTTGATGGCGAGCACGCCGACGAGGTCGCGGATGTCCGTGAGCCCGGAGTCGAGCAACCTCTGCCCGTCGTAGTTAGAAAGCGGGGAGGGCGAGTCACCCTGGCGGACGATACGGCTGCCGGTGGTCGCCGTGACCACAATTTCTTCGATCGTATCGGTTTGCGCCGCGCTGTTGGTCGCGGCGATGGTCAGCGCGGCGGCGAGAACAGAGTGCCGACGGCGTCGATTGGAGAACACTGCGAGAATATGCAGATTTGGGCTCGTACAGTCTTGTGCCGTGAATATATCAGTAGCTGGGAGACTTGTTCGCCTGACGGTCCAATCGACACCCAAAGACCCTCGACAAACACGGAAGAAGGACGCGCGCGGATATCAATGGAAAACGTACAATTCGCAACAACGTGCGAATAGGATGCCTGAAGTGGCTGAGCCGGATGACAGGACTTACGATCATGTGACTCTCGGTTACTCGGGAAGTAGCAAGAGGCCAATGTCCGACGGAATTTGGATTCAGCAATACAACGGTTCGCCAAGTGGCCACTGGCTCGTCTGGAATAACAATTTTCCTAACCAAGCCGCCGATTGGGAATTCAACGACACCGGGTATGTAGGAAGGGTAATTATATCTTAGCCCTGCCCATGACATGAATTGGCCAAGCGTGAGTCGAGTATTTGTTTTCTTGTTGGCCTTTGCCGCCATCTCCGAGTTGGATGCTGATCAGCCCGACGTGTACGTTATTGCTAGTGAACCATGCGATGATTGCATAAACCGCTTTCCTACACTGCTTTTCCGATTGGATGGAACGGAGCTGACCAAAGTTCGGACAGTGACTACTCAGATGCAGGACACGATGTTCGTTCACGCATACCACGACAAGGGCTACGTGCTAGTAGGAAGTGAGGGTTCCACGCGGGGGACTTTTTTGCTGGATGTCATCAGCATTGACTTGGTATCCGCCCAAGAGAGTTACGATGTTGATGTCTGTCAGGGTTGCTCGTACTTGTCTAGTTACCTCCTAAGCCGGAACAATGAGTTGATTTATGTTTTTCGCGGAGGAGCAAACGAAAGATTTGATTGGCGCCGTGGCGTGAATCTGAAGACGGGCATGATGTCTTCGGATTTGAATCGGGGTCATGAAGGCTACGCCTATTCCGGTGCATATGGCAGCGGCTTCGTTGATTGGGGATTCGTTTTGGGCGGAGTGTTCTCGGACAAAAATGAGGCAGTCATATACGACGAAAGCGATAAATACCCGTTGGGCTGGAGCCCGCCAGACGAGTTGGACTTGGAGCTGGGAAAGGCGTTTACGCTACAGTTCGTCAACAATGACCACCTGCGGGTCATTTCGGCAGGGGGCTACACCCCAGTGGGATCTCGCAACTGGAGCTTCTATGTTTTCGATAAGGGGCAAGGCACTTGGTCGAAGCTGAATCTTTCGGGCGGAATCTTCGCATTACGTTCATATCAATACTGGCTGATTGCGGAGGAAATTCACGAGTACACCTCCGATGTTCTTGTTCATGCGCCGTTGGCGGAGCAGCGCTATCCTCCCTTTCTTTCGGCCGCTGACCGATTCCGGTCCCGTGGAATAGCCCCGACAGGGCGGTTGCGCTTCTATGACGTGCGTAAAAAGGAGCTCATTGTCTACGACACAGGGGAGCCCAACAGCGAAGTGCTATACGTAGACGAGAATGACATGGTGTACTACCGCGTGAGCGACGAGTTGCGGCTGGCGCAAATCGAGTGCGGAAAGCTTGTTCACTCGCGTGTGCTTGTGAAATCGCCGGAGATGTGGGCTGTCCACTGGCTTTTCTTGGGTCGGGAGTAAGGGTTTTCTCATTCGGCCTCTGAGGGTTCGTTCGGCATATGGGCAATTGCTCATCAAGATGGCGCTGCTCGCAGTCTGGACGTTTCTAAAGGCCCGGCGCCTATGCACCGGTTTCTTGAAGCTAGAATCGGGAGGGGACAAAAATGCGCGCAAGAGAGCGGGAACAATCAGTGAGCCCAAAAGAAAAAAAAGATTTGTTCTTGTGGGTTATCGCTATTCTTCTTTTCATGGTTTTGCTTCTTGATGGCATTAATACTATTTATGGAGCTTCCGGATAAGTAACTACTTATCGCTTATGAGAATGAATAAACTCAATAGGTAACAACGTTCGTTCTGATTCGGCCCCGGGCCCCAGATCATTTTAGTAATTTCCGGAGGGAATCTTTATGCAGTGCGTGCATCTTACGGCGAGCGGTCTCGACAATCTGACCGTCACAACCATACCCGCGCCGGAGCCGGGCCCGAATGAAGTTTGCGTGCGCATGCATGCGGCGGCGATTAACTACCGCGACTTCATGATCTGCGCGGGCATGTACGGAGGCGGGGCTACTTTCCCATTGACTCCTTTGTCCGACGGCGCAGGGGTAGTGGAGTCCGTCGGCTCTGAAGTCAACGGGTTCAGCCCTGGAGACCGGGTAATGACTGTGTTCTGGCAGGACTGGGAAAGCGCGCCCGTTCGCCTTGGCGTGCGCACCCGGTCCACCGGCTGCGAGGCGCCCGGCGCGTTGACCGAAGTGGGGGTGTTCCCGGAATCGGCATTGCTGCGCGTGCCCGAAGGGATGGCGATGGAAACGGCCGCTTCGCTGGCTTGTGCCGGTGTAACTGCCTGGACCGCTCTGCATTGCGGTGGCCCTGTCGGACCGGATTCGAAGGTCCTGCTGCTGGGGACCGGTGGCGTATCCATTTTTGCCCTGCAGGTGGCGAAATCGTTTGGAGCGACCGTCGTCATTACGTCTTCAAGCGACGAAAAGCTGGAGCGCGCCAGGGAGTTGGGAGCGGATGAAACCATCAACTACCGCGCCACGCCCGAATGGGGCCCCGAGGCGTTCAAGCGCAGCGGGGGCGGTGTCGATGTGGTGGTGGAAACGGGTGGCATGGGCACCCTGGGACAATCGCTGCAGGCACTGGGACTCAACGGGGCGATCGGGATTCTGGGTGCGCTCGGCGGGATCACCGCCGAAATGAATGGGATGGCGCTGATCGGCAAGTGCGCCCGACTGCAGGGCATAACGGTGGGCGCCCGCGCGGACCACCGGGCCTTGAGCGATCATCTCGCAAGCCACGGGATATCCGCGGTTATAGATCAGGAGTTTTCCCTCCCGGAAGGACCAAGAGCCATTGAATCAATTGCCCAGGGCAATCACTTCGGCAAGCTGCTGGTGAGGATTGCGTAAACGCCCGCCATGCTGGAAGCGCAAGGGCTGACTCTTTGGCGCGGGGAAAGGCGCCTTTTTCGCGAACTGTCGTTTGTCCTCGCGGCGGGGTCCCTGTTGTTGCTCAGGGGACCCAACGGTGCCGGAAAGACTTCATTGCTGCGTGCTCTGGCAGGTTTGCTGCCGTTGGAAACCGGTGCTCTTGAATTGAATGGCGAATCACTGGAGGAGAATCCGGCGCGCTATGTGCGTAATCTGGCCTGGCTGGGTCACAAGGACGGGGTAAAGGGAGAACTTAGCGTACGCCGTAATCTCGCGTTCCTGCTGCGCTTGGCGGGCCACGCCGGTGGGCAGCAGGACTTGTTGGGGCAGGCAGGGCTGAGCGGACTGGAGGACCGAATCGCTTCGCAACTGTCCTACGGGCAACGCCGGCGCCTGGCGCTTGCCGGGTTGATCGGCTCCGATGCGCCGCTCTGGTTGCTGGACGAGCCGGATGCCAATCTGGATGCTCAGGGAAGGAGTTGGCTGACGAGAGAAATTGAAGGCCATCTCGAACGGGGCGGCTGCGCCGTGTTGGCCGGGCACCGGATCGATTGGCAAATCAAGCCCCCGGCTTCGCAATTGATCCTTGGTATTGAACGATGAAAATGTGGCGGGCAGTGATCGAACAGGAATTCTTAATTTACTTTAAGAAATGGAACCATATAGTTATAAATATTCTGTTTTTTCTTTGTTCGACATCGCTCTTTTCAGTTGTGGCTGGTTTGGAGCAGGCGCTTCTGGCGGAGTGGGGGGCCGGTGTGATCTGGGTGGTGGCCTTCCTTTCCATGCTGCTTGCCATGCCGTTGCTGTTCCAGCCGGACCGTGAGGACGGGACCCTGGATCTGATGCTCCTGAGTGCGGTCGATCCGGCCGGGCTCGCGCTGGCCAAAGCGGGTGCGAACTGGTGCCTGTTCGGTCTGCCGCTGGTGCTTCTATCCCCCTTGCTTGCCTCCAGCTATGGGATGGAGGGCCGGGCACTCCTGATTCTGCCGGCTACTCTGGCGCTGGGCACGCCGGCCTTGAGCCTGCTGGCGACTGTGGCCGCTGCCCTGACCGCCGGTTTGCGCCGGGGCGTCGGACTGCTGGCGCTGCTGGTGTTGCCGCTTTCCTTGCCGGTGTTGCTCTTTGGCGTGCGTGCGACCGAGATGGCGATTGAAGGTTTGCCGGTCGGCCCGCCGTTGCTGATGCTCGGCGCGTTTCTGTTGCTGGCGCTGGGGCTGCTGCCGTGGGCGGCCGGGGCGGCACTGCGTGCTACCGCCAATTGATTCCCGGTCGCCGCAAGGGCCGGCCACAAGCTAAAATATCACTTCTGTCCTTGCGTGAACCTCATGCCCAATCGGCTGCCGACAATTCCACTTCCAAAGTGGCTGCACAAACTGGCGTCGCCGCCGCACTTTTACCGTATGGCGCGGCGCATGGAACCGTGGATGCTTTGGACCGGAGCTGCGGCCATCCTGGTCGGCGCTTTCGGTGGCCTGTTACTGGCGCCACCCGACTACCAGCAGGGCGATGCCTACCGCATCATTTACTTTCATGTTCCTGCCGCGTACCTGGCCATGCAGCTGTATGCGCTGATGGCGATCTGCTCGGCAATCGGCCTCGTTTGGCGAATGAAACTGGCCTATGCGATCGCAGCGGCCGTTGCGCCGGTGGGACTTGCCTTTACCGGGTTGGCGCTGGCTACCGGCATGTTGTGGGGGAAACCCATGTGGGGCGCGTATTGGAGTTGGGGGGATGCGCGGCTGACCTCGGTACTGGTGATGTTCTTTCTTTACCTCGGCTACATGCTGCTGCGCGCTTCGCTGGAGGAACGTGCAACCGCGGACCGGGCGGCAGGGATACTAGCGGTTGTGGGCGTGGTAAACCTGCCGATTATCAAGTTCTCGGTGGAGTGGTGGAGCAGCCTGCACCAGGGCCCCACGGTCTCGCGTCTGGAAGCACCGGCAATTACCTGGGACATGCTTTGGCCGTTGTTGGTAATGATTTTCGGAGCAATCCTGTTCTCTCTGTCGGTAACGCTTACCAGGGCGCGCGCGGAGGTGCTGCTGCGCGAACGCAGCGCACGCTGGGTGCGTGATGTGGTGGTGAGGAGCGCATGAAGGAGTTCCTTGCAATGGGCGGCTATGGCGCATTCGTATGGCCCTGCGTGGGACTTTCCTTCGCGATCCTGGCAGGGTTGCTGTTGACTGCTCGCAGGCGCCTGCGGGGCGTGCATCAGCAAATTCGAAACATGGAAGACGCGCCGGATGAAGGCGCCTGGGAGCTACGCACATGACCCCACGTAGACGCCGCATGCTGGCAATGTCCCTTGGTTTGCTCTGTCTGGGCGGGGCTACGGTACTGGTGCTTGCAGCGTTTGAACAGAACCTCCTGTATTTCTATACGCCCACCCAAATCACCGCAGGGGAAGCGCCCACCGGCCAGCGCCTGCGCGTGGGTGGACTGGTGGAGCGAGGCAGCGTGCGGCGCACGCCGGGATCACTGGAAATGCGGTTCGACGTCACGGATCTGGAGCAAACGATTAGCGTGGCCTATGTAGGGGTGCTGCCGGACCTGTTCCGTGAAGGGCAGGGCGTGGTGGCTCATGGCGCCGTGGACGAGCAAGGACTGTTTCGCGCCGACGAGGTCCTGGCTCGCCACGACGAGAACTACATGCCGCCGGAAGTTGCGGAAATGCTGGAAGAACGGGGCCATCCCCCGGATGCTTCTCTTCCGTAAAGAACCTTGCCGTGCTCCTGAATATCCGGGAGAGGCAAGGCATTCGCAGACATGATTCCCGAGATTGGCCAGATCAGCCTTGCCTTGGCGCTGTGCCTGGCGCTGGCGCTGGGCGTATTCCCGCTGGCCGGCGCGCATACCGGCAATTCCCGCTGGATGGATGTGGCGCGGCCCTGTTCGCTGGGCATGCTTGCATTCACCGCGCTTGCGTTTGCGATGCTCACGGTCAGCTTTTTCCGGCACGATTTCAGCGTGCAGTACGTGGCGATGCATTCGAACCTGAAACTGCCTGCGATGTACCGCTTTGCGGCGGTATGGAGTGCGCATGAAGGGTCTTTGGTGCTGTGGCAACTGATTCTGTGCGCCTGGACCGCGGCCGTGGCCCTGGCCAGCCGCTCCTTGCCCCAGCGACTGACCGCGCGCGTGCTGGGTGTCCTGGGTTGGATCAGCGTTGGCTTCCTGCTGTTCATACTGCTGACCTCGAATCCTTTCTTGAGGCTGTTTCCGGCCGCGGTGGACGGAGCGGACCTCAACCCGTTGCTTCAGGACCCCGCGTTGGCCATACATCCCCCGCTGCTGTACATGGGTTACGTCGGCATGGCCGTGCCCTTTGCCTTCGCGATCGCTGCGTTGTTGAGCGGCAACCTGGATCCACGCTGGGCCCGCTGGACCCGGCCCTGGGCGACTGCGGCCTGGATGTTTCTGACCGTTGGCATTGCCCTGGGCAGCTGGTGGGCCTATTACGAATTGGGCTGGGGAGGCTGGTGGTTCTGGGACCCGGTGGAGAACGCATCGTTCATGCCCTGGTTGGCCGGCACCGCACTGATTCATTCGCTGGCGGTCACTGAGCGGCGCGGGCTGTTCGGCAACGCCACGCTTCTTCTGGCGATCGCGGCTTTTGGACTGAGCCTGCTGGGCACTTTCCTGGTCCGGTCCGGGGTGCTGGTTTCGGTGCATGCTTTTGCCAGCGATCCGGCCCGCGGGCTGTTCATACTGGTGTTTCTGGCCGTGGTCATGGGCGGCGCGTTGCTGCTGTATGCCTTGCGCAACGCAACCACCAATCCGCAAACGGGATTCAAGTTGGTGTCCCGCGAGTCGGCGCTGCTGGTCAATACGGTGCTGTTGAGCACTGCGACCCTCCTGGTTCTCTTCGGGACGCTGTATCCGCTGGCGCTGGATGCCCTGAACATGGGCAAGATTTCGGTGGGCCCGCCGTATTTCAACCTGGTCTTCATGCTTCCCATGCTGCCCCTGCTGCTGGTAGTGGGGGCCGGGATGCACGCCTCATGGCGGGCTACCGATACCGACGCCTGGGGGCGCAAGCTGCGAGTGCCGGCGGTCGCGGCGATAGTGGCGGTCGTCGGCCTCACCCTCGCGGCGTACGGTTATGCGGGTGTTCTGACGCTGATCGGCATGCTGGCGGCTGCCTGGGTGATCGCGGCCGCAACCCGTGATCCGATCGCGTGGTTGCTGCGGCGCGGGCCCAGGCCGCGGCGCTCGTCCTGGGGTATGCAGCTGGCGCATTGCGGCCTGGGCGTTACGACGCTGGGAATCGTCGTGGTGTCCGCCTGGGGGGTCGAAACGGATCGCAGCCTGGCTCCGGGTGAGAGTATTACCGTTTCAGGCTACGAGTTTCTGCTCGATCGCGTGGAAGACGTGGACGGCCCCAATTACCGGGCCGTGCAAGGCGTCGTGCAGGTTTCCCGCGACACGCAGCCGGTAACGACGCTGTACCCGCAAAAACGCATTTACGAAGTGCAGCAAAGCCCTATGACTGAGGCCGGCATTGACCCCGGCTGGCGGCACGACCTGTTCGTCGCCCTGGGCGAGCCGCTTGGGGACGGCTCATGGAGCGTGCGAATCCAGGTCAAACCCCTGGTTCGCTTCATTTGGCTGGGCGCGCTGATCATGGCCCTTGGTGGTCTGTTGGCAGTCTCGGATCGGCGCTACCGGCGCACCCCGGCCACGGAGGACGCTGCATGAACCCGGAGAGGCGGCGCATTCGCTGGCTGCTGTTGCTGCCGTGCGCCGTCCTGCTCGGCCTGGTGATACTGTTCGGGGCCAGCCTGGGCCGCGATCCCAGCCTCGTGCCTTCGCCGCTCATCGGCCAGCCGGCGCCTGATTTCTCGCTGCCACAATTGTTTGAGGAAGACGCTTCGCTCTCGTTGGCAGATATCCAGGAAGGTCCCTGGTTGCTGAACGTATGGGCCAGTTGGTGCTCTGGTTGCGCAGTCGAACATGAGTTCCTGATTGCGCTTGGGCGCGCCGGCGTTCCGCTCTACGGTCTCAACTGGAAGGACGCTCCCGCGGATGCGCAGGAATGGTTGGCGCCACGCGGTAACCCGTACCGGGCGATTGCGGTGGATACCGACGGCCGCGCGGGTATTGACTGGGGGGTATACGGGGCGCCGGAGACCTTTCTTATCGATGCCGATGGCATTGTCCGCTACCGGCATGTGGGACCGCTGGACGGGCGTGTGTTTTCGGAGGTGTTCGTTCCCGTGCTGACCGGTGACGTGCAATGAAACGGCTGGCGGTAATCCTCCTGGTGTTCTACGCAATCGGCCTGCCGGCGCAGGATACCCAGCCACCGCTTGAGAACGTGGAGCAACAGAGCCTGTACCGCAAGCTGCTGGAAGAAGTGCGATGCATGGTGTGCCAGAATCAGAATCTCAAGGATTCCAATGCGCCCCTGGCCAAGGACATGCGCCGCGAATTGCGCCGTATGGTGGAAGAGGGCGCCAGCGAGGCCGACGTCAAGCAATTCCTGCTGGATCGATATGGCGACTATGCCCTGTACCGTCCGCGGCTGGCGCCCAACACGCTAGTGCTCTGGGCCGGACCCGGGGTGCTCCTGATCATGGCTCTCGGCGCACTGGCGCTTGTGATTCGGCGCCGTACCCGGATGCCGATACCGGAAGAAGAATGAGCGCCTGGGTCGCTTTCCTGCTGGTTGCCGTGGTGCTGGGGCTGGCGGCGGTCGCTTGCGTGGCGGTTCCGCTGTGGCGGGACCGGGAAAGACCCGCGAGCACTGCCGCCCTGACCGCCTCCAGCCTGGTGATTCCGGCCCTGGCGGCGCTGATCTATTTCCAGTCCAGCAACCATGAATGGGCGCACGCCGGTCTGGATACCGGCGGGACGGGCGCGGCGCCTTCGGTAGAGGATCTGATCGCGCCTTTGCGCGAGCGGCTTGAGAAAGATCCAGACGATCCCCGCGGATGGATGTTGCTTGGGGCGTCGTATACCCAGGTTGGAAATTACACGGAAGCTGCGGCAGCTTTCGACCGGGTGCTGAACCTTACCGGCGGACGGGAAACTGACGCACTCATGGGCAAGGCGGAGGCACTGATATTGCAAGATCCGGAAGGTCTCTTGCAGGAGGCCGGCGAATTGGTCGAACAGGTGCTGCTGGCGGACCCGTCGAACCCCAAGGGGCTTTGGTACGGTGGCTTGAGGGCCAGCGCGCGAGGCGAGGACATCATCGCGGTGCAGCGCTGGAGAAGCATGCTGGAAGGCCCGGTTACGCCCGAAGTGCGGGCCATCGTGGAGCGGGAGCTGAATCGGCTGGGAGCAGGCGTGGCAACAGACCAAACCGTCGCTTTAGCGGGCTCGCTGGAATTTCGGCTGCGCCTTGGTCCACCGGCTTCTCCGCCATCCGGCGCCATATTGTTCGTCTTCGCCCGCATTCCGGGCCAGGCAGGTCCGCCTCTGGCTGTCAAGCGGGTGGATGGAGCGCGTTTCCCGCTGCTGGTCAGCCTCGGAGATGCGGACGCTATGCTCCCGGGCGCAACGATTTCCGATCAGTCCGAATTGGCCATAACCGCCCGTCTTTCCGCCAGCGGACAGACCAGCGGTGGCGCCGGCGATTACGAGGCGCAGGCCGTCTGGCAGGCAGGGCAGGGGCCCCTGGAACTCGAGCTACTCCTGCAGCCGTAGTGTGAGCACCGGGAAACCCGCTGGGAGTTTTCGTAGCAGGCGCCGCTGCGCTGACGCGCAGGGAACACCTTGGGAACGAGGACATCCCTGGGAACGAGGGCGTCCCCGCCCTCGACGAGGGCAGGATGCCCTCGCTCCTACCCCCCGCCGGTATGAGTAACCGGGGATGAGAGTGCTCATCGTAGGTGGGTACGGAACATTCGGTGGCCGCCTGGCTGAGTTGCTGTGCCGCGAACCCGCACTGACGCTGTTTATCGCCGGCCGTTCGCAATCGAAAGCAGCCGCCTTTTGTGAGCAGCTTCCTCCAGGCGCTCATCACGAAGCTCTTGCTTGCGACCGTGACGGGGACATGGCAAGACTTCTGGAAGAGATTGCTCCGAATATCGTGGTGGATGCGTCTGGGCCCTTCCAGGCATACGGAGGCGATCCGTACCGTCTCGTCAAGGCTGCACTGGCTACGCGTACGCACTATGTAGATCTTGCCGACAGCCCGCCTTTTGTTCGGGATATCGTGCAGTTTGATCAGGCAGCGAAGGAGCGCGAGCTGGTTGTGCTATCGGGCGCCAGCAGTTTTCCCGTGCTTAGCGCCGCCATGGTCCGTGACCTCGCCGGAGACCTGGAGCAGGTTGAGTCCATTGTTGGAGGCATTGCCCCTTCCCCATACGCGGGCGTTGGCTATAACGTGATTCGCGCGATTGCCGGCTACGCGGGCAAGCCGATTCGGGTGCGCCGGGAAGGTCGCTGGGCAACCGCCTGCGGTTTGACGGAAATGAAGAAATACACGATTGCGCCGCCGGGGTGCGTTCCCTTGTCTCCCCTTGAGTTCTCACTCGTGGATGTGCCGGATCTTCAGCTTCTTGCCGATGAGTGGCCGCAAGTGCAGGGTGTCTGGATGGGCGCTGCTCCTCAACCCGTTTTCTTGCATCGCCTGCTTCGCTTTCTGGCCTGGGCGGTCGCCAGGGGCGTAATTCCTTCTTTGACGCCGATAGCCCGGCTCATGCACCGCACTGCCAACACGATCCGTTGGGGTGAGCATCGAGGCGGAATGTTTGTGGAAATCGAGGGCCGAGACGCTGCCGGAGAAAGAGCAAAGTGCTCCGTGCATCTGGTGGCCGAAGGCCGGCACGGTTTGTACATTCCGTCCATGGCCGTGGAGGCAATCCTGCGCAACTGGCTGGAGGGGCGGACTCCGTGCGCCGGAGCCCGCCCGGCATCCGGAGAACTTGAGCTGACCGACTATCGCCGATCCTTTGCGGGCAGAGACATTACTCTGGGCAAGCGCCGGAGCACGCCAGCGGGTGATCACTGTTTGCATCAACGAGTGCTGGGGGAGGCCTGGAATTTCCTGCCGCCCTCACTCAAAGCCGTTCATCAAACCGGTCCCTACCTCAAAGTCAGGGGCATGGCGGACATAACCAGGGGCAGGGGAGTCTGTGCCCGCCTTCTGGCCTGGATACTCCGATTCCCCAAGGCGGCAAGCAAGGTGCCGGTGTCCGTAACTTTCCAGCGGCGCAAGTCCTTCGACAGGTGGACCCGCAATTTTGGCGGACAGGTTTTTTCCAGCACTTTCAGCGCGGGTCGCGGCCGCTTCGAGCACCTGCTATGCGAACGGTTCGGACCATTCGTCTTCGGCATGGCCCTGGTGCCGGAGAAGAATCGCCTTCAATTGGTAATGCAAAGGTTGGGTTTTTTCGGTATCCCGCTTCCGAGTTTTCTGGCTCCGTCCGGCAACTATCTTGAGTACGAGGAGCAGGATCGGTTCTGCTTCGACGTGGAAATCCGGCTTCCACTGGCGGGGTTTGTAATCCGCTATCGGGGTTATCTGAACCCTCCGCTGTCTTCAGCCGCTTTGTGATTCCGGGCCCGGCAGGTCAATCCAATATCCGGGCTACGGGCTGCAAGGGCAGGGGATCAGGTTTGAGCAGCCGCGACCGTTCTGGCGGGCAGTCGCAGATCACGCACGAGGCGGAGTTGCTTCATCAGTAACAGGCCGAGCCAGGTGATGTCGAGTTGCCACCAGCGCAGGCCGTGGCGCGCGGAATAGGCCCACCGATGATGATTGTTGTGCCAGCCTTCGCCCAGGGTAAGCAGCGCCACCAGCAAATTGTTGCGGCTGCCGTCTCCGGCCGGGTTAGGGCGGGTGCCCCACAGGTGGCAGACCGAATTCACCATGAAGGTGGCGTGCCATAGCGCTACGGTGCTGATGAAAAATCCCCACACCAGCATCTGCGGCCCGCTGGTACCCAGTTCCGGCAACAGCCATTTCAGCAGTGCGCCCAGGCCAAACAGGAATAAAGCCTGCCCCAGGATCAGGAATACGTAACCTCTCTGTAGAATCCTGATCTCGGGGTAACGATGCAGATCCTTGATGTTGCTGTAGTTGCCCCCGAAGCAAACAGCGTCCCACATCCA
Organism: Candidatus Foliamicus sp.; assembly: GCA_965261845.1. Lineage (GTDB taxonomy): Bacteria > Pseudomonadota > Gammaproteobacteria > Steroidobacterales > Foliamicaceae > Foliamicus. The sequence goes on from OZ253475.1 coordinate 1,064,730, forward strand.
TCCAATATGCGCATACCAGAACCCACGGCGCACGGGCGAATGCACGTCGCCCTCACGCTCGGAATAGCGATGATGCCGGCGATGATGGGAAGTCCACCACAAAGGTCCGCCCTGGGTAGCGCAACTGCCCAGAAAAGTGAGAAGGAAGCGAACCGGGCGGGAAGCGTTATAGGAGGAATGAGCAAGCAGACGGTGAAAACCCGCAGTGACGCCAAAGGCCCGCAGGAAATACAGTACGCCTGCAACGATCAGGGCGGTCTTGCTCACACCGGTAAGAATTGCGCCGAAGCAAGCCAGGTGGAAGCCGATCATGGCTACGACTACCACTCGAGCTTTACTTTGCGCCTTTTGCATGGCAATTCCCACTGTTCAGTCTTCCTTGGTCCCCTGCCGCCGGCGCGTGAATCCACCATGCGTCAGTAGTGCGAATTATAGCCGTGGACCTACTTTGGTGGAGAGGATACCGCGGGCACATGTCACTGAGTCATTACTTGGCGCATCTTAAGAAGCTGCATATGCTTGCAACAAGCTGGAACGAGCGCGTCCCGCGCTCGTCGAGGGCAAGATGCCCTCGTTCCAGTGTTTCCCGTGGGTCGGCGCAGCGAGCCTGCTGCGAATATTTGGCATGAGCACCCAAGTCTTGCCGTTTAAGTTGACTTCCCGCGCAAGAATCGCCGTAGTCGGCGCCGGAATCTCCGGGATTACCGCGGCCCGAGAGCTGGATAGCGAGCATGACGTAACCCTGTACGAATCGCGGGGAAAGGCAGGGGGCCATACCCGAACTCTGCGGTTTGAAAGATTTGGCCGGGAGTTTCGGGCGGACCTGGGCTTTATGGTGTTCAATGAAGCCAACTATCCGCACTTGACGCGCCTGCTCGCGGAACTGGAAATACCCACCCGCGACACCGAGATGAGTTTCAGCCTGCGCTGTGACCGCAGCGGGCTGGAATACCACGGCAGCACGATGAATCAACTGTTTGCGCAGAGGCGCAACCTGTTTCGGCCCGGACACTATCGAATGATGCTCGACATACTGCGCTTTAATCGCGACGCCAACAAGGCGCTGGCCGAAAGGCCCCAGGAACTCGCCGAAGTCAGCGTCGGGGAGTTTCTTGCCCGGGGAGGCTATAGTCCGGAACTCGCCAACGACTACCTGCTGCCGATGACTGCGGCAATCTGGTCGTCTTCGGCCGAATGCGTGGAACGTTTCCCCAGCCTTTACCTGCTGCGCTTCATGGCCAACCACATGCTCCTGGGGGCCAAGGGACATCGCCAGTGGAGCATGATTCCCGGCGGAGCCGATCAATACGTTGACGCGGCTCTGAGTCATTTGCAGGGCCGGATCAAGACGGGTTCGCCGGTACGCCTGGTGGAAACGCAAGGCTCCGGCGCGCGCGTGGAAACGGATGACGGCATAGAGCAATACGACGCCGTCGTTCTTGCTGTGCACAGCGACCAGGCGCTTAAGCTGATCGGGGATCCGACTCCGCTTGAACGGCAGGTATTGGGCGTGATCCCGTACCACTTGAACGAGGCGGTAGTGCATACCGACCGGCGTGTCCTGCCTCGCCGGCGCCTGGCCTGGGCGTCCTGGAACTACTATCGGGCGCCGGGCAGCGTCCGTCAGGCGTCCGTGACTTATAACCTCAACATACTGCAGCATCTCAGGTCGCCCGAACCGATCTGCCTGACGCTGAATCCGTTGCACCCGATACGCCCCGAGAAGATCATCACCACGCTAAGCTTTACGCATCCGCTTTTCAGCGCGGATGCTTTCAGCGCACAGGGCAGGGTGGCGGAACTCAACAATTCCGGCAATCGCTTTTTCTGCGGCGCGTGGACCGGATGGGGCTTTCACGAGGACGGGCTGGTCAGCGGCCTCAGGGCCGCAGACGGTTTGCGCGAATGGGCGGCCCACCGGGAGAATCAGGCAAAATCCGCATATGCACAGCGCAATTTACGAGGGTTGGGTCAGGCATACCCGGCACAGACCGGCTAGGCACTCGTTTCAGTATCGCCTGTTCATGGCCTACGTGGACCTGGATGAGCTGGATCGGGTGTTTGCAGGCAGGTGGCTGTGGTCCACGACCGGTCCGGCGATCGCACGTTTTCTGCCGAACGATCATCTCGACGGAAGCTGGGACAATCTGGCGGACGGGGTGCGCGCACTGGTTCAGGAGCGTTGCGGGCTGCGTCTTGATGGCCCGGTCAGACTACTGACCCACTTGCGCTATTTCGGCTATATTTTCAATCCTATCTCTGTGTACTACTGCTTCAATGAGGGTGATCCAACGCCGCGCTGCTATGTTCTGGAAGTCAGCAATACACCCTGGAAAGAGCGCGTTTGCTATGTGTTGCCTGCAACGGACGCCAAGCTCAGGGGTAGGGGAGAACTCTTTGATGTCAATAAGGAAATGCATGTTTCTCCGTTCCTCCCCATGGATATGTCCTATCGATGCTGGGTAAAAGGGCCGGGTGATCAGCTATCGCTCAGTATCGAAGTGCGGCGGGAACAAGCGTGTGTCCTTCAGACCAGCCTGGCTCTTTTGCGCCGGCCGGTGAGCGGCAGGGTGCTGGCCCGCAGCCTGTTGCGATACCCGTTGATGACCGCCAACGTGGCGATGCGGATTCATCTGAATGCGCTGCGTTTGTGGCTCAAGGGCGTCAAACCTTTGGCGCACCCCGGATCGTGAGCCCGCAAACGAACCTCGACCTTCCTCGTTCGGTGTGGAGGGGTCCTGTGCAGAGGCGTCTGGACAGGATGCGTAACGGTCGGCTGCAAGTTTTGGAAGGCGGTCAAGGCCGGGTCCTGGGAGGAAAGGAGAGGTCTGAAGAGCTGCCGCAGGCTACGCTTGAGGTGCTGGACAGCGCCTGCTGGAAGGCGGTTGCGACCGGAGGCGCATTGGGAGCCGCGGAATCCTTCATGAAAGGCGAGTGGCGTTCACCTGACCTGGCCGCGCTGTTGCGGTTGATGCTGCGGGATGGAGAAGTGCTCAAGGGGCTGGAGGGGCCATTGTCAAACCTCGGTTCAGTGCTGCGTCTGACAGGTCATGCATTGCGACGCAACACCCGCGCGGGCGCCAGGCGCAATATCGCTGAACACTACGATGTGGGGAACGATTTCTTTCGATTGTTCCTGGATCCCACCATGTTGTATTCCTGCGCCTATTTCCCCTCGGAAGAAAGCAGCCTGGAAGAAGCGTCGATTGCCAAGCTGAAGCGCTTGTGCGAAATGTTGCAGCTCAAGCCCGGTATGCGGGTATTGGAGATCGGCAGCGGATGGGGCGCCTGTGCTCTTTATCTGGCCCGGGAGCACAGCTGTCAGGTAGTAAGCGTCACGATATCCGAACGCCAGCACGAAGAAGCCACAAGACGGGTCGAGGATGCGGGCCTGGAGGGACTGATCGACATCAGGCTGCAGGATTACCGGGACATCAGGGGTCAGTTTGACCGCTTGATATCGATTGAAATGATCGAGGCGGTAGGCACCGAGTTCCTTGGCCTCTTTCTTGAACGCTGCAGCCAACTGCTGACTCCCGAAGGATTGATGGCGCTGCAGACCATCACTATTACCGATCAGGCCTATCGGAGCTCCATCAAGAGGGTTGACTTCATCAAGCGCTATATTTTTCCGGGCGGATTCCTGCCGTCAATGGAAGCAATCATGGGCGCCGTCCGCCGCCGTACCGACTTGCGCCTTCTGCGCATGGACGACATCGGGAGCCACTACGTGCGCACGCTGCGCCTGTGGGCGGATGCCTTGCGCAGCAATTGGGACACAGCACAAGAGCTTGGCTACTCCCTGGAGTTTCTTCGCATGTATGAGTTCTATTTCCGCTACTGCGAGGCCGGATTTGCGGAGCGGACTATCGGTGATGCGCAAATGTTGCTGGCCAAACCGCAGGCAGGCTAGGCGGGTCCTTCGAAGAAACCCGTGTCGCTGCTGGGAACGAGGGCATCCTGCCCTCGGCGAGGGCGGGACGCCCTCGCTCCCTCAATTCGTTCAATAGTTCCACAGAATGGGCATAATGTATATTATGTAAAGTAACGGGCAGATGTTGCAGCTTCCTTGACGCACAAGAGCCCACTGGAAGCGAAGGCGTACCCGCCCTCGTCAACCGCAAGTTGCCGTCGTTCCCGGCGGTGCTTCAGCCTGGCCGCGAGAACGCGAGTTCGCTATTCGGTATTTCCGCTGAGGCTGGCAATTACAGTTGTAGGTGCAGCAAGCGGCGCAGCGATGCCCATCATGTGGACTTCGGTGGTGACGATGTCGCCGATCTTTACACGCTGTTCCCAGGCAATGTGCGACGTGCCGTCAGCTGCGGTTGTGATTACCGGATAGCGGGAGTTCCCTTCGGGTGTCGGCAATGGCCACGGACCTACGAAGGTTTCTCCGTGGTCGTAGGACTCGGCCATGAACAGCCGATAGGGGCTCTTTCGATCTTCACGGGAGTGCCAAACAAGCCGTATTACGCCGCTTGGAGTCACTGAGATGACGGGCGAATCGCTGAACTTGGAAGTGGGATGCACCGGTCGGGCGTCCTCGAAGTTCAAGGCGCCATTGCTGGAACGGCTGAACCAGACGCCCTTGTGTTCGGGGCCTGCCGAATAGGCCACGGTATAGACATAGTTTTCGTTAACGGCTATGTCAGTGGGCTTTAGCGGGCATCCGGAAATGACCCAGGGATCGATGGGCAGGCGGGCCAACTCGGGCCAGGTGGCGCCCTGATCGGTGGATCGCAGCACTACGCTGTCGCGTGCGCCATTTTTAAATACATGGCGGTAGGACACCAGGATCGCATCGTCACCCACGAAGTCGGTAATCAATTGACAGCAAGGACAAACGACCCCCCGCGCAAATTCGATTTCGTCGGAAAAGGTCACGCCCCCGTCCGAGGAAGATGCCGTGAACAGCGTGGCGCCCTGCCCCGCGTTGGCCATATAACGGGTATCAAGCCAGAAGGCATGAACCGTGCCGTCCGGGCCGACGTCCATGGTTCCGAAAGCGTGGGCAGCGCCCAGATCTTCACCCAGAAGCCCGCGCCCGTCACTGTTGACGTGCGAATTCAAGGTGACGGCTTTGGAAAAGGTAGCGCCCTTGTCGGTTGAACGGGTGTAATGCGCCGCAACAACATCCAGGCGCGTCGCGGTGGACAGGGCATTGGCGGGATAGAAGACATGAACTGTCCCTTCGCTATCGGTGCTGATCCGGGGCTTGCTGACCTGGAAACCCCAGATAATGCCGGATTCCTCGTTTACCCGGACCGGCGCTCCAAAACTGGCCCCGCCGTCATCGGAACGCGCAATCCACAAGTCCACCGCGGACCGATGGCTGTGTTCGCCCGGCTTGCGCTTTGGCGGGGGCCCGGTGGGCAGCGGCCGATCCAGCCATACGGCGTAGAGTTCGCCGTCGGATGATACGGTGACCTCCGGGCTGAATGATGCTCTTTCCGGTACCCCGAGCTTGTGCTGGTAGAGGATTTCCGCCTTGCCCCAGCCGATGGACGGTAGAAACAGAAATGCGCCAAGCAGCGCGATTGCGCTAATGTATGCTCTCTTAAGCATGGTGTCTTGCTCCCGTGAACCCTAATCCATCAACCTCGAACGATAATACCATCCGGCTCGGGCTGGCCCTGGCTGCAGTCCTCGCCTTAAGTGCATTTCTGCCGCGCGCCACCCAGTCGGCCTATGAAGAGCCGGCCGGGCTCGAGGAGTCCACAGAGCCGAGTCTCGAGAGCATCCGGGCCGAGGATCTCCGGCCTCTGCTGGAGGGCCATCGCGGCAAGGTAGTCCTGGTTAACTTCTGGGCCACCTGGTGCGGCCCGTGCATACAGGAGATTCCCGCGCTGATTGATCTGCGCGAGAAACTGGAACCTTCGTCCTTTGCCCTGGTGGCGATTTCCCTGGATGATCCGGCGGACTCATCCTGGCTGGTTCAGGAATTCATAGAAACGCGATTTCCCAGGTGGGAGAGCTACTTGAGCGCCGAAATTGAGGAATACCTGCTGGTGGAGGAGCTGGATCCCTACTGGTCGGGCGTAATGCCGGCCAATTACCTGATCGGTCCGGATGGCTCCGTAGCAAAGACGCTGCTGGGCGGGCACAGCGAGGAAAAATTCGCAGAGGCGATACGAACTCTCCTGCCCGAAGCGAAGGCCCCGATTGAAGAGGATGGCTAGTCGCTCAGGCCCAGGCGCTTGTGCATGATGGGGCTGGTGGTGGTGTATTGAAGGTGAACTTTCTTGCCCGGCGTCAGTAGCGCCTTGGCCGCGAATGCCGCCAGGGCGGCTTCGTGGAACCCGCTCAGGATCAGTTTCTTCTTGCCGGGGTAGTGGCAGATATCGCCGATGGCGAATATGCCGGGCACGTTGGTCTGAAACTTCTCGGGATCCACGTTAACGGTCTTGCGGTTCAAGTCCAGCCCCCAGCCGGCAATCGGTCCAAGTTTGGGTGCCAAGCCGAAAAATACAAGTAGATTATCGACTTCCAACGGTTCTTGATCAACTCCATCAACTGTAAGAGTGACTGCCTTGAGCGCTCCTTGCTCCAGGTGCAAGCGGGTCGCCCGGGCGTTCTCATGGAGCTGTGCCCTGCCCTGCGTTACCCGTTGCTTGAATTGCGCGACTGAGGCCGGCGCCGCGCGATATTCCTCCCGCCGGTGCGCCAGGGTTACCGAATCGGCAACTCGACCCAGCTCAAGCGCCCAATCCAGGGCGGAATCGCCGCCGCCCAGGATCAACAAACGCTTGCCCTTGAACCGCAAGGAATCCTTCACCCGGTAATGCAGCTGGCGCCCTTCGATAGCTTCGGCCCCGTCCAACCGAATCTTACGAGGCTGAAATGAGCCTACGCCGCCGGCAAGGAAAAGCGTGCGCGCGTGGAATTTCGTTCCAGCCGCAGTCTCGACGTGAAAGCCTTCCTCCTCTTCCAGAGGGCTGACCACCGTAACTTCCTCACCCAGGTGAAACTCGGCATTGAACGGTTCAATTTGCTCCAGCAGTGCATCCACCAATTCCTGTGCGTTGAGCACCCGAATGGCGGGAATGTCGTAGATCGGCTTGTCCGGATAAAGCTCTGTGCACTGACCCCCCGGCTCCCGCAGTGCATCGACCAGGTGGGCGCTGATGCCGAGCAGACCCAGTTCGAAAACCTGAAAAAGTCCGCAGGGGCCGGCGCCCACGATCAGTGCATCGGTTCGTATGGTCATAGCTCTATATGGACCACTTCCTGGCGGCATGGGTCGCGATGGGCATTATAAGTGTCGACCGCACAGCGATACACTTGCGCTATGGATGCCCGTGCCCGCCCGCTCATTCTGTTCGGCGCCGCTCTGTTGATATTCACGGCCGGCTTTGGACTGCGCGACCCTTGGCCACCTAACGAGCCGGAAAACGTGCTGGCGGCGGCGGAAATGCTACGTTACGGCAATTGGCTGGCGCCCACGCTCGCCGGCGAGCTGTTCGTCGAGCAGGGGCCGCTGTACCTGTGGGTGCTCGCGGCTTTCCAGTGGGTTTTCGGCCTGCGGGCCGGTTTCTTGTTGCCGTCACTGCTTTGTGGAATCGGCATTCTCTGGCTTACCCATGATCTGGCCCGGCGCCTGTGGGACGATACGGCCGCTTTCTGGTCCGGCGCCGCCCTGCTGGCTTGCGTGCAATTTGCATTGCAGGCGCACGGCGGAGGCGGCGACATCATGCTGTGCTTCCTGATTGTGTTGGGCCTCTATGGCATCGCCCGCCACCTGTTGCTGGGGCCTGCGTGGGGCTTCTTCCTGCTCGGCTGTGCAGGCTGCGGCCTGGGCATGATGATACACATTTCCGGGTTGCTGCCGCTGCTGTTGCTGGCGCCCTGGTTGTGGGCGGTCCGTCGCCGCTGGCTGAGAAGGCGGTCGGTCTGGAACCCCAGGTGGCTGGCAGGTCTGGCCGTTCTGGCGGTGATTCCCGCGCTCTGGCTGGTCTTGCTTTGGACCAGCGATGCGGAAGCCGTAGTAGCCTACCGGACGGCTCTACCGGAAGCTTGGCCGTTCGGGACCGGACCCACTTCCTGGAACGACCTCTATCCATTCTGGTACTACATCCTGCAAGTTGCGCCCTGGGCCTGTTTTCCCCTGGTATTGACGCTGCCCTGGATGCGTTACGGTTGGACGGAGGGATTGCGGGCCCGTGACCCTGCCCTGCTCTGCCTGCTCACCTGGGCCGGCGCCGTATTGCTGCTGCTTTCGCTCAGCCAGGTGAAGCGCGCGGCGGATTTTCTACCGGTAATTCCTGCCTTGGCGCTGGCCTGCGGTCCACACCTTGCCGGTGCGCTGAAACGCAAGAATTGCCGCCGCACACTCTGGCTGGGAATGACGGCAGTGCTTCTGGCGCTGCTCTTCCCCATGCTTCTGGTCTATGGGGTAACGGCCACCAATGCACCGGCGGTTACTTCGCTGTCCGACGGCTCGCCATTCTGGTTCAACCTGCTGAATCCGGCACGCCTGGCCTTACTGCTGGAAATCAACTCCGTTCATCCGGTTGTGGTGCCCTTGCTGATCGTTGCCTGCGTGGCCGGCCTGGGTGGCTTGGTCGCGGCAGGAAGCCGCAGGGCAGCGGCCGTCACGGGGTGCACTATCGTGTTGTTTTGGCTGCTGTTGGGCTGGGGTGCGTTCTCACTGCTGAACGAAGGACGATCCGGCAAGACGATCACCTCTGCCGCGCTGGCCGCTGTTCCTCAGGGTTCGGAACTGGGGCTGGCCGATTGGCGAGCCCAGCAATTGCTGCATATGAATCGGCCTGTGACTCATTTCGGGCGCCGCCGTGCGGACCGCCGACAGGAAATCCTGGATGCTTCGGCATGGTTGAGCGCCGATCCCGGAAGGATGCTGTTGGCGCCGGAGGAGTATCGCAGCTGGTGTTTCACCAACCAGTCGGGAATTCCTCTGGGCTATGCACACCGCAGGAACTGGTACCTGCTGAGTCCCGCAATGCTGCGCCCGGAATGCCTCACTGGGACAACCCCGCAACGCGTAGTGCACTTTTCAGGCTGGCGCTAGTGTGCTGTCTCGGGAGGCATCGGTCAGCAATTGGCCAGGAGAGCGTCCGCGGGCGCAATTTCCCGATCGACAATCCGCCTGATCTCCTTAACCAACGCGAAGCCTTCCGCCCCAACCGGCACGATCCCTGCGCCACGCCGGCGCATCCGCGATAGATTCTCGGCGCTGATCCACGCTACGTGCCCGGAAACGCTGTGCTTGGCGCCGCCCGGCAGTTGCACCAGCAACACAACTTCCTCACCCAGCACGTGTTCTCGGCGGGTGGCGACAAACAGGCCGCCTGGCTGCAAGAATGGTAGCCAGGCCCCTTGCACAGATTCCGGCTCCTCCAGTACCAGCGAATAAAAGCCCGGAATCCTCATGATCTGGAGCAAAATCCGCCGTACCAGTTTTGCAGAAGGACCGCGAGTGCCAGCTCCGTATTCATGCTGAAGCGATCGATGCGACGGTAGCCCATGATCCTGTCCAGATGGCTGAAACTATGCCGGATCATGTCCTCACGCCCTACCGGGGACAAGAGTGAAAACCTGCGTTTGTAGGGGTTATTGCTGTTGGACGTCCAATCCCGCACGCGTCGAAAGGCACAGCGGAAAAGGAAGTCGCAGCAAAAACGCATGGGCAGGTCTTTCCAGTCCGTTGCGACCTCGACCGGCGTTGCGGTGCGTCTTTCGAGTTTTGCCAGCTGAGCGCTCATGGCCCTGGCCCGCTCATCGAGGCCTTCGGAATGTAACACCCGGGCCCACAACGGCCCGCCTCCGGCCAGTCTCAGCGCGTTCTCCCAGCGCACCTCCGGTTCCTGCCCCGCAAGCCAGGCGATCGCCGTATCCCACGGTACGGTTGGGGTCCGCACCAGCCTGCAGCGGCTGATGATGGTGGCTGGCAAAGGCGCCGGATTCTCCGCTACCAGAAGGATGTAGCTGTTCGGCTGCGGTTCCTCAAGTATTTTCAGCAGACTGTTGGCCGCCGACCGCGTCATTGCTTCCGCGGGACATATGGCGGCGACCCGAGCGCCCCGGCCATATGTGCTCAGCAGCAGGAAATGGATCAGTTCGCGGATCCGGTCCACCGACAGAGATTTGCCGGCTTCCGGCACCGCCGGATGCAAGTTCGCATGCCGCGTAGTCTCGGGCGCTGATTCCGCCGGCCATACCTCGCGATCAGCGCCCAAAATGCACTGGGCCAGCCACGCCGCAAGGCGCCGCCGTCCTGCGCCTCTTTGGCCGCAAATCAGTACTGCGTGGGCCAACTGACTGGATCGGGCTTGTGCGGCCAGCTCCGCTTCCAGCTCCTTCAACCAAGGTAGTCCAGTTCCTGTAATCTCTTGCGTCTGCATGTCGCCTATTCGGAATCAAGCTCCCTGACAATGAGGGGGGAGTCTATATAAGGTAAATATAACAATGGCTTACATAAGTGTAATAAAAATAATATTAGCTACTGACAGTCATTATTCCGCGGATTGCTTCCAGTAAGGCTTGGCGCACATCCTGCAGGGGTTGTGAAGCATCGAGGATTCGATAGCGTTCACCTCCAGCCTTTGCTCGCTCAAGATAGCCGGCCCGCACCCGCTCGAAGAACTCCGGGCTTTCCTGTTCAAACCGGTCACTGGCTTGCGGCCCGGCTTTGCGGGATAGCCCAACCGCCACCGGCGCGTCCAGAAGAATAGTCAGGTCCGGCCGCAATTCACCCAGGACATGGTTTTGCAACAATTCGACGTGCTCCAGGGGAAGACCGCGGCCGTAAGATTGGTAGGCAAAGCTGGAATCGACAAAGCGATCGCAGATGATCCAGGAACCCTTGGCGAGTGCCGGGCGTATCACTTCCCGAATCGACGCACTTCGCGCCGCAAACATAAGCAGCAACTCCGCCTGCGGCGGCAGATCGTCGATTCGGGGGTCCAGCAGTATGTCTCTTAACCGTTCGCCAAGCGCTGTGCCGCCGGGTTCACGCGCCATGACCACGGATATGCCCTGTTCCCTGAGCCAGCGGGCCAAGAACGGCGTATGCGTTGACTTGCCCGCTCCCTCTATGCCTTCCAGGACTACGAATCGGCCGCGGCTCATGCTAGTGTCGTGTCACGCGGCACAATGAGGTGGCGTCTACTGCCTGATGTTGCGTTTCGCTCGCTGGCTGCGCAGCAGCGAGGCGACCGCGGCATTGTGTTGGTCCAGGGTATCGGTAAAAACATGGCTGCCGTCCAGATTAGCCGAGGCGACGTAATAAAGGAAATTGCCAGGCTGCGGATGAACCGCCGCCTCAAGCGATGCGTTGCCGGGGAAGGAAATGGGCGTAGGGGGCAGCCCGTAGCGCGTGTAGGTGTTGTATGGCGTGTCCTCCTGCAGGTGGGCTCGGGTGATATCACCTGCATATGCGGCGCCAACGCCATAGATCACGGTGGGGTCAACCTGCAGCCGCATCCCTCGTTGAAGCCGCCGGGTCAGCACGCCGGCAATGGCCGGGCGTTCCTCATCAAGCCCTGTCTCCCGTTCCACGATGGATGCCAGGATTAACGCCTCATAAGGATCGTCGAACGGCAAATCGGCCGCGCGTTGTTCCCAGGCCGCCATCAATCTCTTCTCCATCAAATGGTGGGCTCGCAGCAGCAGGTCAGCGTCGGTTTCGCCTCGTGTGTACGCATAGGTATCGGGAAAGAACCACCCTTCTGTGTGCGGGTAACCCATATTGAGTTCGTGCGCCAGGTTCGCCGGGTCATGAGTTGCGATGGTGGAAAGCAGCAGGTTTTCATTGCTCAGCGCCTCGAGCAGTTCGCGCACAGTCCACCCTTCGATGATCGTGAAGTAGTGTTGCACGACTTCACCCTGCACCATGCGTTCCAGAAGCAGGCTATGGGTATCCCCTTCCCTGATGCGGTATTCGCCGGCCTGAATTCGCCCGGAAGCACGCGTTGCAAAGGCGGCCAGCTTGAACAGGAGCGGCCGTGCGAGGATGTTCTGCTCCTCCAGCTGCCCTACGACCGCATTCAGGGAATCGCCCGGCTGAACGACTACAGTCCGATCGGCGGAGCCTTCGGCCAGGGGACTCTCCTGCGCCATGCGGGCCGTATATAGCCCCGTCAGCACCAGCAGTGACGCGGCAGCCGCGCCTGCAATCAGCGCCCTGGCTTTGCCCGACACGATACTAGACCCGGCGGAAGATCAAACAGCCGTTGGTGCCGCCGAAGCCGAAGGAGTTGCTCATGGTCACGTCTATGGGCATGTCCCGTGCGGCGCCCGGGACATAGTCCAGGTCGCAGCCCTCGCTTGGGTTTTCAAGATTTATGGTGGGTGGCGCTGCGCTGTCACGGATGGCCAATATGGAGTAAAGGGCTTCCAGCGCACCAGCGGCGCCCAGCAGATGCCCGGTCATCGACTTGGTGGAGCTGATCGCTATGCGCCTTGCGTGATTGCCGAAAACCTCTTTGATTGCGATGGTTTCGACAAGGTCGCCCAACTGCGTCGAAGTTGCGTGTGCGTTGATGTAATCAACGTCGTGGGCATTGACCTTTGCGTCCGCCAGCGCCGCGCGCATGCAGGCTGCGGCCCCGGCGCCGTCTTCGGAAGGCGCGGTGACGTGGTAGGCATCGCCGCTCATGCCGAAGCCGATGACTTCCGCGAGAATTTCAGCACCGCGCCGGCGGGCATGCTCCAATTCCTCCAGCATCAGGCAAACGGCGCCGCTGGCCAGCACGAAGCCGTCGCGATCGCGGTCCCAGGGACGGCTGGCCCCTTGCGGCTCGTCGTTGCGCAACGACAGCGCGCGGGCCGCCCCAAACCCGCCGATTCCCAGATAAGCGATACAGTGCTCGGTGCCGCCGGCCACGCAGGCGTCGGTTTCGCCATAGGCGATGGACCGCGCGCCGAGTCCGATGGAATGGGTGGAGGTGGAACAGGCCGTGGCGGTAGCAATGTTCGGGCCACGGGCGCCGATTTGTATGGATATCAGGCCGGCCGGCATATTCACGATGATGCCGGGAACCAGAAAAGGAGAGATGCGGCGCGGATTGTCCTGTTCGCCGTAGCGCATGGCGGTGCTCTCGATGGTGCGGATCCCGCCTATTCCCGAACCGACGTAGACGCCTACCCGCTCAGCATTCGATTCATCGATGGCGAGCCCGGATGAGCGAACCGCCTGAATACCGGCGGCGACCCCGTAATGGTTGAAAGCATCGTAGCGCCGAACTTCGGGGCGACTCATGTATTCGGTCGGATCGAAATCCCGGATCAGACCGGCGATACGGGACGAAAAGTCCGCGATCTTGGGCAATTCCTCATGCGCGGTAATCCCGCTCCTGCCTTCCAGGACCGATTGCCATGCGGTTTGGGGATCGTTGCCTACCGGTGTGATCGCACCGGCGCCCGTCACTACTACGCGACGACCTTGCATTTCAGTTACTCCCGACGACCGAGCCTCTGCGGCCGGCCGGGCCGGAGCGGCTATTCCTCAAGGCGGGCGGATATGAAGTTGATTGCTTCCTGAACGGTGGTGATCTGTTCCGCGTTCTCGTCGGGAATCTCGGTTTCAAACTCTTCCTCAAGCGCCATGACCAACTCCACCGTATCGAGCGAATCGGCACCCAGATCGTCCACAAAGGAAGACTCATTCGTGATGCTGGATTCGGACACGCCAAGCTGCTCGGCGATGATTGCTTTGATCTGTTGTTCAACGTTGCTCATAGAACCAAGTCTCCCAGGAGCCGGGCGCACCCAGCGAAATTCACGAAAACGGCTATTTTAACGGAATACCGGTCTGTAAGGGCATACGCCACTCAGGTGCCCGGTAATTCACGTTCGAGTATCAGCCCATCCACAGTCCGCCGTTGACGTGCAGGGTTGCGCCGGTAACGTACGCCGCAGCCGGTGATGCCAGGTAGACGGCGGCGCCGGCGACATCAAGCGGCGTGCCGGCCCGACCAGCGGGAATGCTTGCGGTCATCGCTTCTCTGCGCTCGGTAGATACGGCTGCCGTCATGTCCGTTTCAATATAGCCCGGCGCGATCGCGTTCACGGTAATCCCGCGTCCCGCAACTTCCTGCGCCAGCGCCCGGGTAAGGCCGAGCAATCCGGCCTTGGCCGCGGCGTAGTTGCCCTGCCCTGGCGCCCCTGCGATGCCGACCACCGACGACAGGTTGATAATGCGGCCACGGCGCGCTTTCAGCATGCCGCGCAGGCAGGCCTTGCACAGTCGGTAGGCGGAATTCAGATTGGTGTTGATGACCTGCTGCCAGTCATCCGGTTTCATTCTCAGCAGCAGATTGTCTTTCGCGATTCCGGCGTTGTTGACCAGTATGGTCGGCATGCTGCCGGCCAGATCGGAAACCAGCGCATGAACGCTTTCATCGGAGGCAACATCCAGCACCATTCCCGCGTTTTCGCGCCCCAGTGTCCGTGAGACCTGTTCGGCGCCCGCGGCTGTCGTAGCGGTGCCGATCACGTCGGCGCCCGCGGCCTGAAACTGACGCGCGATCTCGGCGCCGATGCCGCGCGTGGCTCCTGTAACCAGCGCTATTTCCCCGCGCAGCGAGAACAGATTGGATTCGGCAGACACGCCAAAAAATTATAGGCGATAGCGTCCGTATTCGCGCTCTGGCATGATTGGAGGAGCTTACCTGGGCAGCTGCCGGACTTCTGCCATGCAATCAAGTTCAACTCCATGCCGATGTTCTTGCAGGGGGGCGGCTCAGCCCTGCCCCCTGCCGGCCGGCCAATGTCACGTATCCAATCGCCGGCATTCCCGGTATTCCCGGCGCAAACGGCGCACGATCCGCACCCGCGGGTTTACGCTCATGGAGATGCTGGTGGTGCTTGCCATCATCGGAATTCTGGTAGCGATAGCAACCGGGGTTTACATAGGCCGCGTCGATGATGCCCGGATTACCCGGGCCCGGGCGGATATCCAGGCCATCGAGGCGGCGCTCGATATCTTTCGGCTGGACAATTTCCGCTATCCGACCAGCCAGGAGGGGCTTCAAGTGCTGGTTAACCAGCCTGAAAGCTCCGGCACTCGCTGGCCGCAAGGTGGCTACATGCGTCGCCTGCCCAACGACCCCTGGAATCGTCCGTACTTGTATTCCAATCCGGGGCAACGCGGTGAGGTCGACATCTATTCCCTGGGACGGGATGGCGGAGAAGGTGGTGAGGGGCAGGACCGGGACATTGGAAACTGGAATCTCGACCAGCAATGGTGAAGGTCCAGCGGCAGGCCATTCAGAGGTCACGCGGCTTTACGCTGATTGAGATTCTGGTCGTGCTGGCGCTAATCGCGCTGCTGACCGGGATGGCCGTAATGTCCACCGGCATAGTCGGCGATCCGGTGACGCGCGAGGCTCGCAGGCTGGCTGCAACCTTGCGATTGGCGGTGGATGAGAGCCGCCTGCAAGGACGGGTGCTGGGTCTCAGGCTTGATTCCGAGGGCTACTCATACCTGGAACTGGTTCCTGGTGGCCCCGATGCCGACTCCGGGCTCCGCTTCGCCTGGAACTCCCTGACCCGGAAGGGAGCATTAGCGCCCCGCGCCTGGCCGGCGCCTCTGGAATTGGCGCTGACGATCAATGGGCGGCGGGCATCGACAAGTGTTTTAAATCGGGCCGTAACGCCCCAGGTTGTGTTGCTGCCGGAGGGTGAGTTCACGCCGTTTTCACTGCGGCTGTCCGGCCCGCGGGAGGTTGTCGTGATGGTGCGCTTCAGCGCTGCCGGGCAGCTTGATATCCAGGACTTGTGAGAAGGGGATTTACGCTTCTCGAAGTGCTGGTGGCCCTGGCGGTCGTGGCCCTGGGCCTTAGCGCCGCATTCACCGCCATGGGCCAGTCATCCCGGTCGGCGGAGCAACTGCGGGTTCGCACGCTGGCCAATTGGGCAGCCGCCGATGCGCTTACCTCGCTGCGTCTGGCGAACGAGTTGCCTGTTGGGGACCCGGCGCGGCAGGAGGAGATTTCGGGAAGGCTCTGGTGGGTGGAATATCGGGTCCAGGAGTCCGCCTTTGAGGCCTTGCGGGATGTCGAGGTAGTGGTGAAGTCGCGGCGCGAGGCCAGGCCGCTTGGAAGCGCTCGCGGAATGGTCCGCGTTGATGAGCAGGCGGTTGAGGGTGAGCAGGAATGACTGCGGCTTCCCGCACCGCCGGATTCACCCTGATTGAGTTGCTGGTTGCGTTGGCAATTTTTGCGGTATTGGCCACGCTAGCTTTCGGAGGTCTGGGGGAAGCGGTAACCCAGTCTCAGCGTCTTGATGCATCACAGCAGCGTTGGACCGATCTAAGGCGCGCGGTGCGAGTTCTGGAAAATGATTTCGCCCAGTTGCGCGCTCGGCCGGTGCGCGACATCCTGGGCCAATCCTATGAGCCTGCTCTTGATGCCGCCGGCAGCGGCGGGTTGAGCTTTAGCCGCGGCGGATGGTTGAATCCGGCCCTGCTGGCTCGCGCCGAGCTGCAGAGGGTGCGCTACAGGCTGATAGACGGCCGGCTGGTACGGGAATACTGGCCGGTTTTGGACCGTATCGGGGCAACCGACCCGAGTGGCGAGGTGCTCCTGACAGGCATAAGCGAATTTCGGGTGGAATTCCTGCCGGCGAGAACATCGGGGCCTGGTGCCTGGACGGCCTTCTGGCCGCCGCCCGGCACCGCGTCCGTAGAGTCCCTTCCCGCCGGAGTGAAGATTACTTTGGCGATTTCAGGCGCCGGGCGAATCGTGCGGTTGATCGAGGTGGGCAGTTGAAGCGGCTCGGGCCTCAGCGTGGTCTGGCGCTGGTGTCCGCGCTGTTGATCGTCACATTGGCAGGAATACTCGCGGCCGGGCGAATGTTCCAGTTGCAGCTGGAAAGCCAGGCCTCCAAGGCCCTGATAGGCGCGGCTCGCGGTCGCATGATCGCGCTGGGAGTGGAAGACCTGGCATCGGAACTGCTGCTTGCCGATTCGCTGAACAGCGATACGGATCATACGGGTGAGGCCTGGGCACACGCCCTGGGCGAGATGAATTTGGGTCCGATGCGGATTCGAGGGACAATGGAGGATATGCAGGGCCGGTTCAACATCAACAACCTGGTCACACCTCAAGGCACGCCGGACAGGATCGCGGTGGGCCAGTTTCGGCGCCTGCTTCGGGTTCTGCAGCTCGATGAGAGTCTGGCCGCAAAGGCTCTGGACTGGATGGACGCCGATAACCTTCCGCAGCCATTGGCCGGCGCTGAAGACGAGGCCTATACACGCCTTGATCCGCCCTATCAGGCCCCCAACCGGCCGCTTGAAGATGTTTCCGAGCTACTGGCCGTGGAGGGATTTGATTCGGTCAGCTTCAGCATCCTGGCGCCGCACATCACGGCCATGCCGGTGTACGGAGCAGCGACCCCCGTCAACGTGAACACGGCCACCGAGGCGGTTCTACTTTCACTTGCCGACCGCGCCGACCCGGCGCGGGTTCAAACTTGGGGGCAGCGGCAATTGTCGGGCGGCATAGTCGACCTTCAGGAAGTGACACACGCCCTGCCCCCCAACATGGCGACGCGAGTTTCTCTGGGCAGCAACTGGTTCCGCCTGCGAGTGATCGTCAGCGTAGAGGGGACCCGGTTCTTCCTGACCAGCCTCCTTGACCGGACATCCGGTGAGATAAAGACCCGTTGGCGCCGTCAGGGCCTGCCGGCCGAGGCGTGGTACGCGCAGGTGGAAAGTTAGAGTTATGGAATACTTGGTTGTCCGCCTTGGGGACCTGGAAGCAAATGCTACCTGGCAAGTCGTTGATTCCCACGGCGCGCCGCTGCCGGAATGCGGGGAAGGAGAACTGGCGCAGGCCACGGCCATCGCCGAGGGCAGGAAGGTCGTGTTGCTGGTGCCGGCGGGCGAGGTGTTCAGGGCCAGCCTGGAATTGCCGACCCGGGGACGCCGGGCGGCGGTAAAAGGTGCTCGCTACGCGCTTGAGGACCGTATAGCGGGCGATGTTGAGGAAATGCATTTTGCCTTCGGGCCCGCCACCGGCGACGGCCTGGATGTTGCGGCCATTGAACGCCGGCGGCTTACCGAGTGGTTGAGCCGTTGTTCGTCCGAAGGTCTGGCGCCGGTTGCCGTTTACGGCGAGGGCGATACATTGCCTGATCTGCCCAACGCCTCCATCGCGATGTTGGAACAGGACAAGCTGCTGGTGCGCAATGGCGGCGGCCAGGTCGCATCGGCCGAACCGGGAGAGTTGGCGTCGTTGGTGGACATTCTGTGCGCCGAGCTTGCCGATGAAGTAGCCTCACCGTTCCGCCTGGTGATCTATTGTGAACCCGAGCTGGAGAGCGCCGCGCGCAAGGCGATGGCGCAACTGGCCGGCCGCGAGGTGGAACTGCGGTTGCTGGAAAGCGGAGTGATGGCGCACATGGCTGCGGAGGCCTTGTCGGGCCGAGGAGTCAATCTGTTACAGGGCGAATTTCGCCCGCGTGACGACCAGCACCGTTCATTCCGCAATCTCTGGGTGAGCCTGCTGGCTGTGGCGCTCCTCTACCCGGTTTTCCTGGCGCTTGACGGCTGGCGCGCGCAAAAGGAGTTCGAGGTGGTCGCAGAGGTGGTGGATGCCGGCATCGCAAGGTTGATGCCGGACGTGACGGGAAGCGACAAGCTGCGCTCGGAACTGCGCCGCCGGATCGCTACCGCCGACCTGTCCGCGGCGGCCAACAGCGATGAGTTCCTGGGGCTGGTAGAGGCGATTGAAAACAGCGGTGGCGAAAAGGTCCGGGTGCTGGGTTTGAATTACGGCAACGGCGCGGCCCGGGTGCAAGTGCGAGCTGCGGACATGGAAACGCTGGATGAGACTCGGCAACGGCTGATATCAAGCGGCTATTCGGTCCTCGTCCAGACAGCGGTACCCGAATCCAACGGAGCCGTGGTGGGGGAACTCAATCTTCGTGATGGGCGCAATCGCTAATTTCCGGCAGGGCCGTTCGGCGAGCGAGCGAGCGTTGCTGTTGGGCCTGGCCGTCCTGGTGCTGGGAGCCGTATGGTTTTTTGCCGCGGTCGGACCGCTCCTGGACCGGGCCGAGTTCTACAAGCAACAAAGGGACCTGGAGCTCGCCATGCTGGAGCGGGTGAACCGCATAAGCAGCCGGATGGACAGTCTGCCGCCGCCGAGGCCCCGCTCGGATACTTCCCTGCTGCTGCTGGCCAACGGCTCATTGCGTGAAGCTGGACTGGCCGGCTTCCTTGAGGAGGGCAATGCGGACGGCGAACGACGGGTTCGCTTGCGTTTGAGTGATGCGCCGTTTTCCGAGGTGAGTGCCTGGCTGGCGGGATTGGCGGTCCAGGAGGGTATCCACACGGTAAGCGCTGATATCGAGCCGGCCGGTTCGACTGGGCTTGCCCAGGTCTACGTGGTACTGGAACGCGCCAACTAACCGGCGCCTGGGAACGAGGGCGAGACGCCCTCGTTCCCAGCGTGTTCCCTGCGCGCCATCGCAGCGGCGCCCGCTGCGGAAACTCCCAGGCGTCCCGCCCTCGCTCCCAGGTGGGACTCCCTGGCTACTCCACGACTTCGCGGAAGGCGCTGTGCCAGGGGAAATAGAGAGCCGTGCGGATGGGCCGGTTCTCGCGCTCCTGTATAGCCTGCCGGTAGCGTTCCAGTTGCGGCGAGTAACGGCGCTCTTCTTCGTCGAGGAAGCGCTCCAGGTCGCCGCCCTCATGCCGGGAGGTCTTGTAGTCGATTATCCAACGCGTACCGTCATCGACAAAACTGCGATCGAGTATCAGGCTGCGCGTGCGCCCTTCCTCCAGCAAGGACAGCGGCAATTCGCTGGCGGCGTCTTCGTGCGCCTCAAGCATCCAGCGTCCACGTTCATCCATGAGCGTATTGCGCAGGGCAAGCAAAACGTCCGCGCTCAATGACACGCTGTCGACCGCGGGTACTCCGTGGTATTGCAGAATTCGCCTGACCCTCGGGCCCAGGGAATCGAGGCGTTCGGGCGAAAAGGCGTCCGGTCCCTGTTCGGCAATTTCCTGCAGCCAGCGGTGTACTGCAAGACCGAGCACCCGGGCCCGCTCGCCGGCCCAGATGTAGGAAGGTGATTGAATCTCTACCGGGCTGGGCGCGATCCGGGGCGCCGGCGGTTCAGGCGGCATCCAGTTGTCCGGTACACGCTGGATCTCGGGACTAACGAACCGGCGATTTCGCAGGCTGCTGCGTGTTGCGGGCAAAGTGTCGGGGGCCTCAGATTCGAACAAGTCTTCGAAGGCCTTTTGCAGATCGGCGGCCATGGTTCGTGCCGCTGGTTTGAATTCGCCAGGTCCTTCCGAGTCCTCCTCTCGGGCCAGGCCGACCAACAGGTGCAGGTGGGTTCGCGCGCGGGTCGTAGCAACGTACAAGAGCCGCTTGCGCTCCGCATCCTCGCGGGCATTCTCGAGCTTATCCAGGTATTCGTATACGGCGTCCCGATCGTTTCTTCGCTTCGATGGGGGAACGGCCAACAAGGTTGAGGCACCCTTGTCCGGCGGCAACCAGCTCTCACCGGGTGGCGGCTGCCACCATCGCAGCACCGGCGCCGTCCTGCCGCGGATACTTCTCCCGAGACCCGGCAGGATCACGGAGTCGAATTCCAGCCCCTTGGCCTTGTGCATGGTCATGATCTGCACCTGTGCGCCGGTTTCGGGGTTGGACACGAATTCGTCAGTCAGTTTGAGGGTCCGGGATACCGCGTCATCGATTTGGCTACCCCGGCTCACTTCGGCCAGGCTGTCGAGAAATTCCGCGGCGTGACGCGCCGAATTCTCGTCGGTATTGCCCGCGGGCCCGCCCAGGGCCAGCCAGGTTCCCTCCACCCAACTGCGAAAATCCAGTTGTCCCCGAAGGCGTAGTGACTGTTCCAGCACCGGGACGACTCGGGCCAGGCGATTGCGTCCATCCGTGCTGAGTCTGCCAAGCCGTTCGGAATCGCCCAGGAGGTCCCGGATCGTGTCGCCCGGCGCATCATGACAAAGTCTGTGAAGATCCTTGAGCGTGAGACCGCACCAGGGCGCGCGCAGGACGGCCAACCAGGCAATCCGGTCGGATAATTGCGCCAGGGCGCGCGCGATTGCGGCGAGGTCCTGGACAACGCTGAAGCGCTTGCGGCGGTCGAACTCGGTTCGGCCGACCGAAATGCCGGTCTTCCCCAGCGCGTGGCTGACTTCCTCTCCGTGGGTCCGGCTGCGCACCAGGATGCCGATTGTGTTCTTGGGATGGTCCTTGAGGGTTTCACGAACGATCCGCTCGACGATAGCCACTTCCAATTCGTGATCGCCCTTGCGAAAATAACTCAGCAGGACATCGGCGCCACCGGTGCTTGCCTCGGGCGCGGGGTCGCACGGGGTGTAGGAAACGGTGCCCATCAGCGTGTCGCCCTGCACCGGAAAAACCTTGGGGAAAATATAGTTGAACCAGGCCACAAGTTTCGGCGCGGAACGGAAGTTGACGGTAAGTCGGAGCAACTCGGGCCGCAGGGCTCCCAACCCGTAATCGCAGACCCGCAAGTAGCCGCGCACATCGGCCTCCCGGAACCCGTATATGGATTGCATGGGGTCGCCAACCATGAACACCGTGCGGCCGTCGCCGTCCTGCCATTCACGAATCATCTGCTGAAGCAGGTCGAGCTGCGTACGCGAGGTATCCTGAAATTCATCCACAAGGATATGGCGCAGCCGCGCATCAAGCCGTTCGGCCAGGAATGACGGCCGATCGCCTTGCCCCAGGGCCTTGAGAGCCGCCTGACTGACTTCCGTGTAGTCGGTTTCTCTCCGCTGCGCAAACAGCACTTTCAATTGAGCAAAGGCGCCCCGCAATACCCGCATGACCGACTGCACCAATTGCAGCCGGTCTTCTTCGTAGGCCAGCGCCTGAAGGGTTCGCAAGCGCGCCAGCCGCTCGCGAAAATCCGTGGAATCCCGAATCGCCTTTTCGAGTTCCGTGCTCAATTTCTTCTTCAACCGCACGCGCCATTCGTTCTTCTGCGTAAGCAGGTCCTCAGCCGCGCAACCCCATCCGGCACGCGCATCGGGATCTAAAGGGTCATTCGGTTCTGCAGTGGATGCCCAGTGCTCGGCGAAGACCTTCTCGAACTCACCACGATATTCCCCCAGGCTCTCCAGCATCCGAGCGGTCTCGCGCTCCACCAGACCCCGCAGCGCTGCATTGAGGGCTTCGGCATTGTCACCGGCTCCCAGAAGCGGCAGCCACTGTTCGCGCTTGGCCAGCATTCCGGCGAGGAGTTCAGTGAACTGCTGCCCGTTTCCATCCAGGTGCCGAAGCAGGGTCTGCACATCTCGGTCCCCTTGCCGAATCCCGTCATAGAGCAGCGTGCGGGCCGCCAATTCGTAGAGTGGCACCGCATCGGCTCGGAGCTTGCCCAGTGCCCCGCCCCCGCTGGAGACGGGTGAACTCACCGCCAGCCAGGAACCCAGGGAGTCGATGGTGATGATGCGCAAGCGCGCCGGGTTGTCGGGCAGGTCCCAGCCCCGTTTGCGCGATTGCTCCAGCACGCGCCGTGCAAGCTGCAGGCTAAGCTGACGGTGCGGGGGCACGTTCCCGCTCTCGGAGACCGCCTCGCGCAAGCTTCGGGCTACGCGCTCGCGCATTTCCGCGGCCGCCTTGCGGGTGAAGGTAATCGCCAGTACTGCGTCAGGTTCGTTTTCCCGCCCGAGAAGGCGCAGGTAGCGCTGGACCAGTATCTCGGTCTTACCCGATCCCGCCGGCGCCTGCACGATGAATGAGCGCTCCGGATCCAGCGCCCGTTCCCGCACCGCCTGGTCAGCCGGCGCCGTCATGCCTGCTCCAATTCCTGGATGCGGCTCAATACCTGGTACTGCTTGCGCGCACCATCCTCGTAGGAAAATATTTCGACTCGAGCGTCGCCCCGGCATAAGTCAAGCGCCGCATTCTGCAGCGCATGTTGCCAGCCCTGCAAAAGGTCCTGCCAGGTCGAGTATTGCTTGAAGTCCCGATGTTTGGATATGGGTTGCAGTTTCGGCATCTTTTCCTTTCCTGGAAATTGGGCCTTCGGGTCGCAAATGCCCCTCACCACAAGCTCTTTACCGGACAGGAACACATACGCGACGCCTGACACGCCTTGTGTGACCAGCGCGTACGCGGGAAGCTGGCTGGAGCGCAGACGTTCGGGGTTGAGCCCCGAGAGCGAAAGCTCTCGCCCGGTCTTGTAATCCAGCACCAGGGGGCCTGCCTCGGAAGTCGGCTGATCGACTCGATCCAGCCTCATCCGCAGGGTGACAGGCCCCAGGCTCAATTGCGCCTGGTCTTCCAGCTTCTCAATACTGAAATCGCCGCGTTCAAGGTCAAGGCGAACCCAGTCAAGCGCCAACTGAACTGCCCGTTCGCGCTCCAGGCGCAACAGCCCGAGCACCAGAGGTCGAACGCCCGGTGGCTCGTCCTTGGGGATTTTCGCCGCCCATTCTTCCAGGCTGCGGGCCAGGTCGGGCAATGCGGCTCCCAGCGATGCGGCGTTCCCATGCTCGGTGTAAAGACGGCACAAGAGCTTGTGCATGATGTCTCCGCGGTCCAGCGGGCTTATTCCGTTCCAGGGTTTGGGATATTCGCTCGCGTGCAACCGGAACTCGGCGAACGCGCGAAACGGATTCTTGAGCTGATGGTCCATCAGGCGCGTTCCGCCGCTGACCTCTTCGTCTGCCTGCAGGGGAGGCGCCGGATCGTCCTGGAGTTTCTCCAGCGACGCGCTGGCACGAAGGGCTTCGAGGTATGGGGCGGTCTCTTCCGCCTTGACCACGCTGGAGTGATCGAGCTTGCGAAACCGTGCAATCAGTGGGCTGCAGGTGGTGGCCACACCTGCTTCAGCAACCTTGGACCAACTGAACACGACTTCGTCGGCGCTGTACAGCAATGCTGCAGTCTGCCGCCGAGCCTGTTCCAGTGCCGCTTGGGCGCTTGCCTGGGGCATTTTCAAACGCCGTTGCAGTCCGAGGGGAAGCAGCGGTGCGGGCCGGATCGCCCTTGGCCACAGGTTCGCGCCCGCGCCCGCCACCCACAAGCGCTCGAAGTGCATTCCCGCCGACTCCTCGATCGGCAGGAGTTCCACGGCCTGGTCGGGACCCTGGGGTTGGAATTTGCGTTGCCGGGCCATCGTGCTCAATCGGGAAAGCGCTACCGGGAGCGGTACCGGCCGGGTGGAAACGGCGTCGCAGCCGCCGAAATCCGACAGCAGGCGGCCCCAGGCTTCAACCGCCTGCTGCTCGCTGCTGACCAGCGGCCGTGAGCCCGGCCAGCCCAACTCGCGCAAGAACGTGGTGAACACTGCGGCCCAGGTCCGGTAGGAGTGCGCCTTGCCCTTTTCGCGTGCTTTTCGTGATGCTCTCCAGCCCTGCTGAAGCGCCTCGGCGAGGATGGGTGCCCCACCCACGGCCCGAGCCATCAACTGGGTGCGGGCAATCTCGCCGCCTACCAGTTTCTCTCGTATTCTTCGCTCAAGACGCGCACGCGCGCCAGCCTCCATGTTCGACCCGCGCAAGTACGCTCCGCGCAATACGCGGCTGGCGATCTTGAAGTCGATCACAGTGACTAGCAGGCAGAGCGCGTCAAGCGCCATTTCCGCCGGTCCGGTTTCACCCAGAGACGGTGCTTCGGCGCTGTTCAGCGGCGCATCCTGCGGGTACCCTCGCGTTTGCCAGGCAGGCTGCATGCGGTCCAATAGCGCACGCCGCGCCCGGTGCGCGCGTTCGTGAAAATCAAGTAGAACGACGCCGGCATTGCTCGTGCATGCCCAGCTCGCCGCCGCTTGCAGCTCCTCATCGGCGGTCTCATACTCAATTCGGCAAATCCCTGCCTCCCTGCAGGCCCGGGGAGCCTCAGGAAAGGGAACGCCGGTGGAGCGCACAGCTTCGATCAGAACGGACTGCGGCGGCGGCAACGGGCCGTCCAGCCCGAGCAAGAATACCGGCCCGCTTATTGAGATCGCTCCCGTTTGCAAGTCCTGGGCCAGTAGCTGCGGGAGCTCCGCAGGCTCAAGCCAGCTTTTTGACGTGCGCAATTCTTCGAAGCGCCCTACCCAGCGAGCAAATCGCCGTTCATCCTCGCCTTCAACCTCGGAGCGCAAGCGTTCAAGGTTCAATCCATACTCAAGCGCCAGGTTCCAGCTCTTGCGGGAAAGCTCGGCGTTTTGCTCCAGGTCGAAGCCCTGCACCGTGTCCTTGCCCAGGGCCTGTTCCCAAAGCATCAGGGATCCATGTGACGACAGCAAAGTGAATTCGCCGGCCTGCCCGCCGTGCAGCAGTGATTCTTCCCACAGCCCCCGCATCCATTCCTGCCAGGAGACAACTGCTGGACGTCTCCATACGGTTGCACTGGTCGCCCGGCGCCACTGGCCGTAGCGAAAACGAATGCGCCGCGCCAATCTTGTAGTGCGGGTGACCGCCAATGCCCCGTCGCGGAGTGCGGGGAACAATTGCTGCGCGAGGATTTCCTGGTAGGAGAGCGGGTTCACCAAATGATCTGTAACGGAGCTTGGACTAAAGGTTAAGCTACGCTCGCTCAAAAGCCAATTGGCTCAACGCATATGGAATACCCGCTGCTCCTCGAACCGATAACGCTGGCCGGACGGACGGTGCGCAATCGCGTGGTGCACGCGTCGATGAGTACGCGTTTCACGCAGAATCAGGAGATTCATCCGCGCATGGTGCGTTATCACGCCAACCGGGCGGCGGGCGGAGTGGGAATGATCGTCACAGAGCCGCTGAATGTGCTTCCCTGGCAGCAGCGTTCGCACCGCCCTGCCCTGTTCGAGCCGAATGGCCGCGACGCGCTGGCTCGCTGGGCGGAGAGCGTGGAGAGCAAGGGATGCCGGCTGCTCGGCCAGTTCCAGGATTCGGGCCGGGGCCACCGGGAGGGGGGAAGATCTCAGCATGCGTGGGCGCCGTCTGCGCTTCCCGATGACTTGAGCTGGACCATGCCGCGGGAGATGCCCCGGCGCCGAATACACGAGGCGATCGAACGATTCGGCAAGGGCGCCCGGCGCCTTGAACAAGCCGGCTTCAGCGGAGTGGAGCTATCTGCCGGGCATGGCCATCTCTTCCATCAGTTCCTGTCTCCGGCCGCCAATATCAGGGATGATGAATACGGCGGCGACCTGGAAGGAAGAACTCGTTTTCTGATAGAGATAATACAGATAATATCAAGCACTTGTAATAGTAACTTCATTATTGGATTAAAACTTCCGGCCGATGATGGAATCCCGGGAGGCGTCGATCATTCGGAGGCTGCCCGTATCACTGCCCGCCTGGCCGGTAACGGTGGCTTCCACTACCTGGTCTATTGCGACGGTTCCCACTCCAATACGCTGGAGACCCACGTTCCCGACATGAGTTATCCGCGTGCTCCGTATGTGGACGGACACGTGAAGATCGCCGCCAACGCTCCGGATGTCCCGCTCATGGCCCTGGGCCTGATCACGGACCCGGCGGAGGCCGAAGGCATATTGGCGGCCGGCAAGGCGCAGATGGTTGCGCTGGGACGGCCCCTGGTCACCGACGCGGCCTGGGTCAAGAAGGCGGCCGAGGGCCGTCAGTCGGAGATTCGCTACTGCGTGTCCTGCAACACCTGCTGGGCAACGATCGTCGAACGCCGCCCGATCCTTTGCGACAATAACCCTCGCCTTGCCAAGTCCGATGAAGTGGATTACTGGCCGCAACCGGCAAAGCGCAAACGGAGTGTGGTGGTGGTGGGTGCGGGCCCTGCGGGGTTGGAGGCCGGCTGGGTGGCTGCCGCGCGCGGCCACCAGGTCAACATTTTTGGCGCGTCCGAGCGTCCCGGCGGCAAGGCCTGGCTGCATGCGCAATTGCCCGGGGGCGAGAATGTCAGCAGTGTGTACGACTACCAGGAAATGGCCGCGGCCAAGGCCGGCGCGCGCCTTCACTTGAGTGTCAAGGCAGGCCTCTCGGATGTGCTGCATTGCGAGCCCGATATCGTGGTAATGGCGGGCGGCGCTACGATGCTATGGCCCGATACATGGCCCGAAGATTGGCGCGACTTCGTCTTCGATGTCCGCGAAGTCAGTCGTGAGATGCTGGATCGGCCCGAGGAGAACATAGACGGTACGGCTGTGCTTTGGGACCAGGACCATACCCTGGGGACTTATGCGGCAGCGGAGCTGCTGGCGCAACGTTTCGCCCGGCTGGTGATCGTAACTCCTCGCGAACGGCTGGCCAGCGACGTGGGCCTGGTTACGCGCCAGGGTATCTACCGGCGTCTCTACGGCATGCCGAAGGTGGAGATTGTCTTACTTTCTGACATCCACGCCGATTCGGCGCTCGATGAAGGCCGCGTCAGTTGCCGCAACGTTCTCAACGGATCCTTGCGCGAGATCAACGACCTGGCCCTGCTCACCTGGTCCGGCAGCCGTGCGCCCAATGACGACCTGGCCGCGCCACTAAAAGCGGAAGGCCTGGAAGTGTTATGCGTCGGGGACTGCGACATGCCCCGCACCTTGCTCGCCGCTACCGGCGATGGCCACGCCCTCGGCCGCTCCCTGTAACCTGCCGGGAACGAGGGCGTCCCGCCCTCGTCGAGGGCGGGACGCCCTCGTTCCCAGGGGGCGGACTGTCGTGTTGGCGGCCGAGGCTCGAATTCTCTGCGCCTAGTCGTCGATACTCCAAAGCAGTACGCCGCGGTACAGCGCGAGTCCATCGTCGCTCAGGTGGTGAAAACGGTTGAAATCGACCGGAAAGAGTACGCGCTTGGCCGGCGCAATGGCGTCATTGGCCATCGTAACGCCCTTCTCGTAACCATAGATAGCGGCACTCTGCGGCTGATTGGGAATGGTGGCCACAATGGTCGCTCCGGGGGAGGGAATGCTCCAGGTAATGAGTCCCGGCTGTTGGTACATTTTCACCAGTCCCGCACCGAGTCCTGCAGACATGGTGTGAAATGGCCGTTGGATCTTGACGTAGGCCTCCGGCGGGTAAAGACTCTGCTTGTGATCGTTGGTTCCGTAATCGGTCCAACGGCGCCGACCGGCCATGTTCATGGCGTCCACACTCTTGCCCTCGAGAAGGACCACGGGAAGATCCGCATCCGCGTACTTGCGCCCAAACTTGTACTTGTTGGTGGTCGCCGAAATAACGAGCAGGTCATATCCGCCCGTGTCTTTTTCCGGTGCGGTCTGATCCACGGTGTCAACGAGAAAGCCGTGCGATTGCAGGAAGCGAATGTGGGCGGCGTCGGATATTTCGGCCTCCGGCCACGGTAGGTTCTCACGCCGCAGAAACAGGATTCGCTTGTTGTGCGCCCGTTCGATCAGCAGGTTCTTAAATTGTGCACGGGAAAGCTCTGCTTTCGCCGGTGGATCAAGAGTCCAACGAAGCATGGCCTCGAACAAGGGCCGGCCGCGGAACCACGCATTCTGTTGCGGATCGGCTGCAGCCGGCCCTTCGGCATAGGAGAGTTGACGGAAACTGTCGTCGCCCAGAAAGATCCCCGCTCGGCGAGCAGGAGCGGCAATGTCCCCGTACATCACGGCTCCCAGGTCATAGACAAAGGCTGCGGCGTGACTTGGGTCCCCCACCGAGATGGCGATTATGTCGGCGCCTGAAGTCGGGCGGCCCCAATTCATGTCCGTTTCTCCGGAGAACATCAGGGCCAGAAACATGCCGGCCGGCAAGCCGGCTGCCTGTGCTATGGGGTGTGCCGCATTGACGCAATAGGAGTAAAAGCTGGCGTGATTCAGGTTATGGGCGACGGACTCGCGGACAACCGAAAAATCCTGGTGCAACACCTTTCCGGTCATCGAAAGTTCCGGATAGAGGTACGCGTTCCAGGTAAGCAAGGGAATCGGCGTATCTCTGAATCGGTCCTGCAAGATCCTGGCGTCGGCCGTGGAGGAAACAACGATCAGATCGGTGCGTGTATTGGTCGTGTCCAGGTCGGCAATCGAAGTCAGACTTACGCGCAGCCCCAGGGTTTCGAAATAACTCTTGATCGCAAGGTCATCCGACTCTGCGGAATTTTCGCCGGCGCCGACCACGAACAGAACATGTTTCCCAACCAATGCCGATGCGTCCGCAATTTCGGCGCTTGCCGAACCGCTCAAGATCAGTCCGGCCCCGACAAGCCCCCACAAGAGAATGGTGGCAGCTTTCCGTTGTCGCCCGGGGTTCATTGCAAGTCCAGCACTGTGACGGATGAGCCGGTAGCCACGAACAGGCGGCTGCCAACCGAATCAACTTGCAGCGCCGTTCCGTTGCCCAGTCCGTAGAGGACATTTCGTACCGTGTCGGCCGTAATACGGCCTTCCGAGATGGACACGTTCTGCCCCTCGACGGCCACGATTGCCTGAAGGGCGCGGTCGCCGTGCCTGCGCAACACCAGCCCGGCTGGGCCCGGGGAGATTTCCTGGCGGCTTAGCACAACACCGTTATCTGAATCCAGCACCTGCAGCTGCCCGTTGGTGCACGCAAGGTATAGACGGCGTTCGACATCATCCACGGCCAGGGCGGATGGGTACAGGCAGCCGGGTGCCGGAAAGGAGCCGAGGTTAGCCCCCGAAGACGAGTCGAAAACATACACGGCAGGCTCATTGCTTGCGGCTGCGAAAAGCCAGCCCCGGTGGTTGGAGGCCAACGCCCTTATCGGAACGGCCGTATCGTACCTCTTCTGCTTGCCCCCGGTGGTCTCTATGGCCGCAAGGCCGGTATTGCGGCTGGAAGCAGCAAAGAACCGTCTTGTAAGCCCATCATAAAGAGCCACGTCAGGCGCTGGAACTGCAGATTCCAGGGTCGCGCGCACCACGGCCGTGTCCAGATCAACCAGAGAAACGGAATCGGCCGCTCTGAACGTCACCATCCCCAGGTCAGACTCGGACGCCAGGGCCAATGCGGACAGCGGGCGAGCAAACAAGACCTCCACACCCTCGCCGTCGCCTGAAACTGAAAGCCCCGAAAGCATCTTGCCCTGAACGACGAACAGGCGGTTGTAAGCCGGATCGAAAAGCAGTAAGCCAATCTGTTCGTCGTAGTTGCTACGCAGGACCCCATTGACCGATTGTTCCGCTCGACTTGTGTCAATGGAACTGAGCGCCAGGGCAGATATCAGCAGTAGCAGCGTGCGAGGCATGAATATTGCCGCAAACGTTTCCTAATCATCCGTGGCTACCAGGCCCGAACGAGTCTGTAGCAAGCCTTTGCGGCTGAAAAGGAATGATCCGGTGAGGGAGGCAAAAGCGATTGCAAGCAGTGTGGCCGAGATTGGCCGGGTAACAAAAGTCATCAGGTCCCCGCCGGATACGGTCATCGCACGGCGAAATTCCTGTTCCAGCAGTGGCCCCAGCACGAGACCCAGAAGTACCGGCGCCACCGGAACCGAAAATCGCCGTAACACGAAGGCCAGCGCCCCCAGCACCCAAATGATTGCGACGTCCCCAATGCTGCCCTTCAAGGAAAAAGCACCCAGGACCGAAAACATCACAACAGCGCCGTACAGCAGCCCCGGAGGAACGCGAAGCAGCTTTGCCCATAGACCTGCCAGCGGCAGGTTCAGTGCTACCAGCAGCACGTTGGCGACGTAAAGGCTGGCAATGAGGGCCCATACAAGGTTCTGGCTGTTGGTGAACAAGAGCGGTCCCGGTTGCAGGCCGTAGAGTTGGAAAGCTGCGAGCATGACCGCGGTGGTTGCGGATCCGGGTATCCCCAGCGCGAGCAGTGGAACCATGCTGCCCCCGGCAGCAGCATTGTTGGCCGATTCGGGCGCCGCAAGACCCTCCAAGACGCCGGTGCCGAAACGTTCCGGGTGTCGGGAGACTTTCTTTTCCACGGCGTAGGCCATGAAAGTTGCCAGGGTGCCACCGGCGCCGGGAAGCACCCCGGCAAAAAATCCGATCACCGTTCCTCGCAACCATGCAAATGACGCCCGTTTCCACTGGTCCGCCCGCAACCAGAAGCCACGGCCTACGGGCCGGCTTACAACCGGGGGGCCTCCGCCGCCGGCCGCCACCCACAGCGCCTCGCCTATTGCGTACAGGCCGATGCCGCCGACCACCACGCCTATGCCGCTGTAGAGATGCTCTATGCCGAGCGTGAGGCGCGTGGCGCCGGTTTGCAAGTCAATGCCGATGGTGGAAATGCCCAAGCCCAGGCAGGTGGCAAAAGCGGCCTTGACGCCGGATTTTCCGGCAATCGCAGCAACCATGGTCAAGGCCATGAACATCAGCGAGAAATAGTCGGCAGGACCGAACTGAAGCGCGAACTCCACAAGCAGCGGGGCCAGCAACATCAGCATTACGGTCGCAAAGGTGCCTCCGAAAAACGAACTTAAGGCCGCCGTGGCCAACGCAGTTCCCCCACGGCCGCTGCGGGCCATTGGGAAACCGTCAAAAGTGGAGACTACAGAGGCCGAACAGCCAGGCGTATTGACGAGAATTGCGGTTTTTGCTCCTCCGTACATGGCCCCGTAGTAAATGCCGCCGAACATGATGAACGCGGCGATTGGATCCAGCCCAAAAGTCAACGGCAGCAATAATGAGATCGCCACTGCGGGGCCGAGACCGGGCAACACTCCAGTCGCGGTTCCCAAGACAACTCCCAGGAGGCCGTAGAGAAGATTGACGGGCGCCAGCGCCGCGGCGAAACCCGCGCCGAGGCCCCCCAGGCTCGAGAGCTCGTTACCCATCCCGCCGGGCCCTAAGGTATTTCCACGTTCAGGACGTAGGTGAATATGGCCGCCGCTCCCGTGGTCAGCAACACGCTTACAACGATGTCTCGAACGATCTTGCGGCTGCCGATAATGCGTGATTGGATGACCAGAAACACCGGCGTAATGAACAGGAATCCCACCGACGGCAGCAGCAGAATATAGGCCAGACTGGCGGCAGCGCCGGCCGCAAAGCGACGCCATGACGGGGAACTTTCCGGGTCGGTTTCGCCGGCATCCTGACTTGGCGGGACTGCAGCCGCATGGAGCAGGCGCCGCCGCCTGAATGCCTGCCCTGCCATTACAGCGCCGAACAGAAATGCCCCACCTACAGTGACGGCGGGAAATACGTAGGGTCCGACTGCGGTATGGCTCTTGCCACCCTGGCCGAGACCCAGGTCTTGCAGAATTTTGGCCGTATTGATCATTTCCCGATGAAGGAATGCTTCAAAATCCGGTCCGGCAAGAAAGCGGTCCGACCAATGGTAGTTTTCCAGTAACTCGGACCAGTTATCGGTGGACCTCATCGCCTGGATGGCTGCCAGTAGCCACTCGTGCTCGGAATTGCGCACTCCAGGCGGAAGAATCAGGCAACGCCAATTCTCCACAACTACGTCCAGGCCAGTTTCGCGAATGGTAGGTATGTCTATTCCGTCGATACGCTCCGCGGAGGAAACGGCCAACAGGCGCATGCGGCCCGCCTCGGCCAGGTCCTTCCATTCGGCAAGCCCGGATACCCCCGCCGTGACCTGGCCGCCCATCACGGCCGCTGACGCTTCTCCGCCACCGGCGAACGCGACATAGGTGATTCTTCTCGGGTCCACCCCGGCCGCCTGCGCAATCAGACCGACCAGAATGTGATCAACGCTGGCTGCAGAGCCACCACCCCAAACAACGGACTCCGGATCAGCACGCAATCGTTCAACCAGTTCCTGCATGGACTGATACGGAGAGTCAATCGGCACGGCTACTACGTCGTACTCGCTGATAATGCGGGCGAGCGGCACGGTGTCGAGCATGGAAAAGCGGCTTCCGTGAGAAATCGTGGCGCTTGCCAGCGTGCTGCCGGCTACCATGACTATGTTGCCGTTGCGCCGGTGCTTGGTAGCCAACTCCGCCAGGCCGATAGCCCCGCCGGCGCCGCCGCGATTGATTACCTCCACGGGCACCGGCGAAATATCTTCGCTCACCAGGATATGTTGCATGAGTCGCGCAAGCTGATCCCAGCCTCCGCCGGGATTGGCCCCCACCAGCAGCGTAATTGCCTTATCGGGAAACCCGCTCTCGTCTGGAAGAAGCGTTGGATCGGGTTCCACTGTTTCCTCAGCCGAAGGACTGCCGAAGGATGGCGTTGCCAGGAGTGAGCAGATAGCCGCAACAACGATCCTCCTTGCCTTCCTGGTCTGTCCGGCCCGTTGAAAGTAGGCAGGCATATGGCGCCGGCCCGGAGCAGCAGCTGGCGATGCCGTGGAATGCGGGGCCGGGTAAGGCATTGCGTTCAGTCGAGTTTCTTCAATTGCTCATTGAGATATTCACGGGTGAGCGGGTAGTAGTAGCCTGCATTCGCAATCGTTTCCTGCCCTTCCCGACTGAGACAAAAACGCAGGAACTCGCGCACGATGGGATCGAGTTGCCGCCCCGGAAGCTTGTTCACATATATGTACGCGTCCCGGATGAGCGGGTAGCGCCGATTGGCGACGTTCTCGGGCGTAAGAGTGACTGGCTCGCTATCGTCGGTGTGTGAGACGGCCAGGACCTTGACGTTGGCGTAGCGCTTCACATGCATCAACGCTGCTATGCCGATCGAGAATTCGTCCTTTTCAAGGTCCTCCAGTGGGCGTTCGCTGGCAACTGCGTAGCCGTCCTCCCCTGCCCCGGTTTGCTTGGCCTCCACATATTCCCGAAGGTTGGGGTTCCACTTCTTTGACCAGTTGAACAGATGTCGCTCGATAGCTGTCGCGAACCCGGGAGAAGCGTACCCGAAGGTCTCGATTTCTCTTCCCTTGTAGTCGCCGGTCAGTCCCAATTGGTCCCAGGTGCGAATCAGGTGCTTGCGATTTACGGCGTGCCTGGCGGTAAACCTGTAGTTGTTGCCGTCAATCTCCCAACCTCCGGTACGCTCTCCGCCGAACACATGCTTGATCTGCTCAACGGAAATACTCTCCAGCGGGTTGTTCCGGTTGACAACGATGGCCCAGGCAAACAGGGAGCCCCGCTTTTCGTATCCTCCGGTCGCAACCGATACCTCCAGGGGCAGGTATCCGAAGGTGTTGTAGAAAGGCATCAGGTCGGTGATTTTTGCGTCGTCGCCCATGGGCGCCAGATCGGATACCCCCAGGTAGAGTCCGGCAATGCCGCCTTCGCTGCTGGGGATGTGACTGGTCGCCACCCTGACGTCCGGATGGAATTGGGTGAATTGTCCGGCCAGCAGATCCACCGAGCCCTTCAGTTCGCTTCCCAGAATGCGCAAACTCCCCTTGAGACTTGTTTGCGCCTGATAAGAAGGCGCTACTGTCTCCATGCCGATATCCGCCGCTTGGGCGCCGCCCGCCATTGCGAGTAGGGAAAGGGCGGCTATTGCTGTTCTTATTGCCATCTGCGTTACTCCAGCTCAGCCAGTCTTGCCAGCTGCTCCCTCGCCGCGTTCGCCGGAAGCGGGAAATACTTGCCGTCTTCCATAATCAGTTGCTGGCCCTCGCGGCTGAGTACGAAGCGGATGAATTCAGCCGCCTTGGGGGCCATTCTCTCGCCGGGTTTGACACTCACCCAGAACAACTGATCGCCCCATAACGGGTAACGGCGGGCCTGGACATTTTCCACGGTGAATTCGAAATAGGGGCCGTTCGATTTCTTGGCCAGCGCCAGCACCTTTAATTGACCGGCAAAGCCCGGGCGCCAGCGGATATAGGCAATGCCCTGCGGATCGTTCTGCAAATCCATTGAAATTCTGTCGGCCTGGTTTGTCCGCGTTCCATCCGGCGCAATGTAGTTTCCATAGGCAAGCAGGTTTTCATTCCACTTGTCGCTGGAACTTAAAACTCTGTTGGAGAATTCCAGCGAGGTGGCGTAACGCAGGCTGTAGCCGTAGGTGTTGATCGCCTTATCGGCCCAGTCGCCGGTCAGGCCCAGTTCACCCCAGCTGCGAATGTTCTTTTCCGGTCCACGGGCGTATTCGGGATTCCACCTGGCGCCGTCCCAGCCCCCGGCGCGCTCGGAACCGAATACACCGTCAAGCTGATCCATCGTGATGCTGCTCAGCGGATTGTCGTTGTGCACCACGATAGCCAGCGAGTTCTGCCAGCCTCTGACATCGTAGGAACCCGTAACGATGGAAAACCCCGTAGGTTCGTAACCCAGAATCCGTACGTGCGAGAGGTAGTCATAGAACGTAAGCTCATGGTTCATGGAGACATCCGCAAGCCCGAAATACAGCGATGGCGCGGCCACGGCCGCCGTCGGCAGGACGAGTTGGCAGTTCGCGCCGGAGTGAAATTTCCGGAACCCTTCACACCAACGCTCGGCCAGGCCCGAATCACCGATGTAGTTGTTGCCCCAAAGGCGGACCGTTTCGACAACTTCCTTGCTGGGGACATACGGCGGCAAGCCGCTGAGATCGAACTCAAAGTCGTAGGCCTGTCGGGCCCTGTCGGTCATCCGAATTCGCCGCTCTACCGCTGACCCCACGGGAGCTTCGGCAAGGGTGGTTTCCGGCACTGCCTGCATCACGAACTGCGCAGGAGTCTTCGGTGGGGCATCCTGGCTCATCAAGTGTCCGGGCCAAGCGATGCATATCAATATGCTGCCCAATACGGGAGCGTGAATAAAGTGTTTTCCTGTCATAGCCACAAGCCTCTGTATTCAAGATCATTGAGCCCAGGCCGGTTCAAGGACTGGGGAACAGGTTACAAGCTATCAAACAGTTTCTTTCAGGCAATCCGTCAAAGCGACCAAGCCTTGGGCCTGCAATGCCGTGCGCATAGGACTAATGACGGATAAGACTAAGATGTCTGTCGGATACACGCGTGCTTGCAGGCTGGCAGGATTAGTGTGGCATGAAAGTCGGCTGGATTGCGGCCGGCATTGAGGGGAACACCATGGATCAATGCTCACGAGTTACAAGAGCCGTCACCTGCGCCGGCTTGTTGCTGGTTTCTACCTTTGCGGCGGCTCAAACGGATGACGAAATTGAGGAAATCGTGGTTACCGGACGCTTCATCGCGCCGGACGGCTACAGCGGGCTGAAGAGCAACGTCCCGCTACGGGATGTCCCCATCACGATCTCGTCGTATACCCAAGCCTTCATGGAGGGTATTGAAACGACTCGTATCGCCGATCTGTACAACTACATGGCCGGGGTGCAGCGGGCCGGAAATACCGGCTACGACATCTCGATACGCGGGTTTTCCTCCGGCGGAGCGGACCGGAATTCCATGCAGACTGACGGGTTACCCGGACTGGCCGTGCGATTCGGCTCCCCGCCGACAGTCAATACCCAGCGGATTGAAGTCGTAAAGGGTCCCATGTCGGTGCTTTACGGGCGGGTGCAGCCCGGCGGTTTCATCAACATTGTCACCAAGAAACCGGAACGCGAATCCCGCAGCCAGTTCAAGCTTCGCGCCGACGCCTACGACGCTGACATCGGCGATACACTTGGTATGACGGCTTCCCTGGATTCCACCGGCCCGCTCAATGACTCGGGCACCGTGCTGTACCGCTTTGTTGGCGAGTTGGAAGACACCAAGGGATTCCGCGACAACGGTTTCTCGGAAAGCAGCTATGGAGTAGCCTCGCTAACCTGGCTTCCGAGTGAACGCACCAGCGCCACGCTCGCGCTGGAGTATCGGGATGAAGATCACGCTCTGGATAATTTCCTGGTTGCGCCGAGTCGCGACTTCAATCTGATCGCGGACAGAACGACCCGGTACCAGGAGCCCGACGACATCCAGCCGGAAACCGGCTATTCCGTAGCTCTCACCGTTGATCACGCGATCAGCGACGAACTCAATTGGCGCACCAATTTCCGTTATGTGGATCACGAGGACTCCGCCGTGGGATGGGAGAACTTGAGCTTTCGCAACGCAACGACTCTAAGACGCCGGGACCGGAACCAGCTCAACATCCGCGAATACACGTTCATAGACACCAACCTGGCGTGGACGCCCACGCTTGGCGGCGTTGAGCATAGCGTTCTGATCGGCTTCAACGGCGGGCAGGAGACCAGCAACTTTGAGCGTAAGAATTTCGACGCCGGCAACGCGACTCTGGATATCGATATCTACAATCCGGTGTATGGAGTCGGCGTTGCGCGTGCGGCAGTTCCCAGCTCTCATCGCTTGATAACCTTCGACGCCGGCGGTTTCTACCTGCAGGATCAGATCACCTTGTCGGAACACTGGAAGGCTGTGCTGGGCGTTCGCTTCGAGAGTTTTGAGGCGATGGAAGAAGACCAGCGCGGCGTGCGGGCGGACCAGCAGACCGACGGGGATGACCTCGTCCCCATGGCGGGGCTGATATATCAGCCCAACGACAACTGGTCCCTGTACGCCAGTTGGTCGGAATCCTTCAATCCACCGCGTCCGGATCGCACGGATGCGGACGGCAACCGCGATTTTCCACCGGAAGAAGGCCGCCAGATTGAGGCCGGCGTCAAGGCCGACTTGCTTGACGGGCGCGCGACTGCAACCCTGTCGATATTCTCCATTGAGAAGAAGAACGTGCTCAACCGGGTCCGCGGCAGTGTCTACGTCTTGTCCGGTGCGGAGGAGAGCCAGGGTTTTGAGGTTGAGGTGAATGCCAGCGTTACGGAAAACTGGCAACTCATCGCGGGGTTTGCCTATGCTGACGCGACTTTGACCGAGAGCAGAAGTCCGGCCGTAGTCGGTATGCAACTGCGTAACGCACCCGAGAATACCGCCAGCATCTGGAACCGCGTTCAGGTGACCGAGCAGCTGGGCCTTGGGTTCGGTTTGACGTATGCGGATCAGCGGTTCGGTGAACTTCCCAGAACGGGTAGCCGCTTGCAATTGCCTGATTACTTCGTGGCCGATGTCGTGTTCTACTACGACCACCCCTTGTTTAGTGGAACACTGAAGATCGGCAACGTGTTCGACGAAAACTACTACGTGAGCGGCAGCAATGACCGGCGCATAGTGCCCGGCGCTCCCCGCGGTTACGTGCTGTCGGTGACCAAGAACTTCGGCAGCTGAACGGTTATTTCTTCGAGTCCCTGACACCGCATACGGGTCTGGCGATAGCCGGGCCCGCGCGCAGAATCGGCAAAACGCCGTGAATTCGCGTAGATGCGCTGCACCGAAAGCTTTTGTGGTTCAATATGCGGGCGATGGTGCGTCCGCGCAACACAACCTTCCTTGGACCAGACCTTGCCGCGGTCCTTTTTCTTTTTGTAGCGCTGGTTCACACGGCGCCCGCTGCCGCTCAGTCCTCTGAATTCTTCGATACGCTGGATATCGTAGTTCCCGCAGTGCCGGGAGGTGGTTGGGATCTGACTGCGCAGGCAGTCAAGAGAACGCTGGAACAGGAAGGCTTCGCCCGCAACGTGCGGATTTCGCACAGTCCCGGCGCGGGCGGCCTGATCGGCCTGGCCCAATTCGTGGAAGGACGCCGAGGCGATGGCGCGGCGCTTTTCATTGGCGGCATGTTTACGGTAGGTGCGGAGAATCCGAATCGAGCCAGTGTTTCTCTTCTGGATGCCACCCCGATTGCCCGACTTACCCAGACCGGCGCAACAATCGTCGTCCCCGTGTCTTCTTCGATCAGGGACATGGATGATTTGATCCTTCGGTTTGAGTCCAGCCCCAACTCGCTGATCTGGACCGGCGGGTCGCTGGGCGGCCCGGATCAGATGTTGCTGCGCAGTCTGGCCAAGTCCCTGGAGATTGATCCTGCTCGAGTGCATTACCAGGCGCATCCCGGCGGCAGCGACGTGGGTGCTTCGCTGGTAGCCGGGACTGCCGCGGTCGGGATCAGCGACTATAGCGAATTGGAGGACCTCATCGATGCCGGCCATTTGCGGGCGCTGGCACTGTCCGCCGAGCAACGCCTGCCGGACGTGCAGGTTCCCACGCTCAAGGAGATGGGCATTGATATTGCGCTCACCAATTGGCGGGCTGTTTTCGCGCCTCCAGGCATCAGCGCGGAGCAAGAACAACGACTTGTGGCGATGTTCGATCAAATGGCCACCAGCCCGGCCTGGGCTGCGGCCCTTAGTCGTTATCACTGGAGCCACGCGTACCTATCCGGTGATTCGTTCGATTCTTTTCTTCAGTCGCAATACAACCTGGCCCGTTTGCTGCCCGAACTTTCCGTCCAGCCTTACCGGGTTGATCGGAGCTACTTGTTGCGTGTGATCTGGCGGCGTTATACCTGGCTGGTGGTTCTGCTTGCCGTCGTGATCGGTCTTGCCGGCATTGCCTTTCTGCAACGATTTCGTTCCCGCCGCCAGGTAGTGAAATTGTCGGCTGCCCTGGAGGTTGCGGAAGGCGCCGCGGAGATTCAAACAGAAAAGCTCCACGAAGCGTTGTGGGGCCGGATGCAGCACATACAGGCGGACTTTGAGAAGTGGGGACTGACTGCCGCTGAAAAAGAAATTGCATTGCTGCTGCTTAAGGGCTTGCGGCTGCAGGAAATCGCGGACCTCCGTGTGACCAGCGAGCGAACCGTGCGCCAGCAGGCGCAATCCATCTACAGGAAAGCCGGCCTGGACAGTCGCACGGACTTGTCCGCCTACTTTATCGAGGATTTCATCAACCCCATGGATGAGGCCGGGACTGACGACCGCTAGGACCTAATCCAGGTACTCCAGGCTTTCCACAACTTGTTTCGCGCGCAGCGGGAGAAACACCCCATGCTCCAGTACCAGTTGCTGCCCCTGCGCGCTCAATATGAAGCGGACAAACTCTGCGATTGCTGCAGGCACCGGCTCGCCCGGGGGCCGATTGAAGTTAAGGTATATCAGCCGGCTCAACGGATACGCCGCCGATGCCACGTTGTCGTAACTCGGCGCCAGGACCGGACCCTTTCCAGCCGCTCGTATCGGCAATATCCTCACCGGCGCGTTCAGGTAAGCGATGCCGGTATACCCGATCGCGTTCGGATCCAGAGCGACTCGTCCGGCAGTCGGGAATACCAGCTTGTCGAAATTCACGTCAGTGCGCCATTCGCCGCGCCGGCCGCCGGCATTGAGAACCCTTTGCCTGAAGAATTCTTCAAAGCCGTTCCACGGTTTGACCCCATAGCGGTTCACCGGCCGATTCGCCCAGTCGCCTGTCAGCCCTAAATCACCCCAGGTCTCAACCGCGGCGCCGCCCCTATGGAGGGTAGTCGAGAACGTCGCGTCCAACAGCTTTAGCGATATTTCCTTTAGTGGATTGCTCTCATGAACAAAGACCGCCAGCGCATCGAGGAACCCATAGTGACGATAGGAACCGCCAACGATTGGAATGCTTAGCGGCGGATATTCAAATTCTTCCTGGAAGCTTGCTATATCGGTAGGCTTCAGTTCTCGGGAAACAAAGGCCAGATCAATGTTGCCTTCTATGAGTTCCAGGGCGCCAAGGCTGCCGGCATAAGGCGGCGACAGGTCAATCTCGATGTCTGGAAAAAAGGCTTGGAATTCCGTTATCCAGGCATGAACCAGACCGGGAAGGATATCGGAGGCCGCCGCTCTTAAACGCCCGCGCAGAGACCTCTCATTGTGCGGCCGGTAGGCGGGCAAGGCAGAGTCCAGCGCAGGCTGCAAGAACTCCGGCGCAGGCGGGGGCCTCCCCTGCTCAATGCCCAGCGCTTTCTCTTCGTCGCTTCGCGGCCGGGCGACCGGCGTAGCCGGCGTAACCCATTCCACAAACCCATCGCCGTCCGCGGCAATCGATGTCCCGATCAAAATCAAGAAAGCAAAGGTGCAAGACAGCAGTCTTCCGATCAATTGGGCCAAGGCCACTCTGCTTACTTCCAGACAGTTATTTGAAGGCCAGCGGGTCAAACCCATTGCAATGCACTTGTTACCCAATCTCGATTTTCCCATTTGCAACGTGTTTGCGCCAAAGGTAACTGGCGAAGGATGCGCAAGCTCCCAGCATAAAGACGGATTCGTCCAGTCCTACATCTGAGCTTTCACGATCCAACAGCGCATGCCGAATACCTTGTTGGCTCGAGGTGTATCCGTAGAGCTTGCTGAATGCCGTCTTGAGCGTTACATGAAGAGTCCCCTGTCTCTCAATAGACTCCAGGGCAGGGCCAAGCGTACGAGAAGCTTTAGGATCGATTCTTCGTGCAACGGACTCCACGGCATGGATGCTCTCCCGGACTCCCCCGGCCCAATCCCGCTGACTAATACTCTGCGCAGCACATTGCAAGTGAGAGGTGCTCGCTGGCAACCCGGCTTGGCGCAGCGTTTGCAGGGACTCGATCAGCGCAGTTCCCTCTACCGAGGTGGTCACCGGAAAGATTGTTGGTGGTGGGCCTGAGTCGATGGTGTAGGCCAGCCCACAAGTCTCAAACACACGCTTTAGGTCGTGAACAAACTGTAGCGGACAATTACCATTACGCATGATGAACTGAAGACGATCGAATACACGGTTGAATGAATCGTGCTCGATATGCCCACGAAGCTCTGTTCGATTTCCATTGAGGCCATTGCGCCAATCGTCCAGAGCCAGGTCATCAAAGAAACAATGCATCTTCCTTAGAATTTTTTCCCAGGCGCCAGTAAGGTAT
The DNA here is from genome assembly GCA_965261845.1 of Candidatus Foliamicus sp. Classification (GTDB taxonomy): domain Bacteria; phylum Pseudomonadota; class Gammaproteobacteria; order Steroidobacterales; family Foliamicaceae; genus Foliamicus. The sequence continues at coordinate 1,106,114 of OZ253475.1, forward strand.
CGCCCGGGCATACCGTCTTGTGTGGAATTCTCCAGAAAAGAGTAGAGAAGATTCCAAATCTGCGTGCGGGCGCTATTGCTCAATTCTTCGAGCTTTAACGGCCCTGGAAGTTCTTCGTAACCTTGTGCTTGAGAAAAGCTCAGTTTCCCAACGTCGCGAACATGTGTCGCTCCGGCCATTCGGGATACGTTGGCTCGCTGCCGCGCGCGCCGCGCCGCCCGGCGCAAGGCCGCCTCCGCGCCGGCGAAATCCGGATCGCTGCTACTGCCGCTCCTGGGTTGTTCCGGTGCTTTCACGTCCCGATGGCCTCGTCTACCAGTAGTGGAGTGTTGCCCGAATTATCGTACACGGCCCAATCATCGACTATCTTCTTGAACACCTGATCGAAGTTCCGCCAGCCCGCGTGGAATCTCCGGCGAATGGCCTCTTCCGGCACATCGTGCCCTCCCTCCGCAACCCGCTGTGCAACGCGTTCAATCGCCATTTCAGGTGTTGGTAACTTGAGGAAGAAGAGTTTTACGCGATAGCCCCCATTTCGCCATTCGGGAATCCAGCGGGCATAGCGCCGACCACTCAGAGCGGTCTCAAAGGCAAAACTGCGCCCCTTTTCCGCGTGTTCCCGGATTTGCTTTACCATCAATTTGCCTGCCTGGACCGCTAGTGGGGCCGGATTGAATGGGCTCAGCCCTGCAGCTATGAGGTCGGCGTTGACGAAGTACGGGCGGTCAGCCTCATTCGGCAAGAATTCCGTTGCAAACGTTGTCTTGCCGGCGCCATTTGGACCGACAATTATCAGTATTCTCTTGTCGGCCATTTCTTTTGAACGGGTGACGAGTGGTTTGCCAGGCAGTTGGTATCTTCGAATACTGATGCTTGCGAGCGCAACGACTTACATGAATGGGCGAACTGTGGTGTTGGACTGCATGTAGCAGTAGGACATCATCCAGTACAGGTTGATGCCGATTCGTTCGGCGCTCGGTTCGGTGAAGATGTAGCCGTGCGACTTGATTTCGTCGCCCATATACTCGAGCACGTACAGCACCAGCACGTCGCGTGTGAAGGCCTCGTTGTAGTTGTTCAGCGGCCAATCGACATTCGATAGCCGGATACCCAGTTGCCTGCCGTCGTTTGTGGTTATGCGCGCCGAGCCGCCACGGTCATGCACCATCAATCCGTCCCAACGCTTGTATTCCTCATCCCGGCCGCCGCTTACGCCGGGGACATCGATGTAGCAGCTCATCATGCGGGCCGCGTGCAGCTTGTAGGCGCCGCCCGGGTGCGCCCGACCTCCCGGCGCCGTAAGCCACAATTGCTGTTGACCCAGCACCGATTCGGATGCCCATACGGGACATTCACCTTCCGCCTGCCCCCGGAACTGCGCTGCCTCACGAGTCCAGTAGACAACGCAATCCGGCGGGCCTTCCGGGCGCTGGGTTACTCTCCCACCCTCGTCCATGGGATCCAGGCCTTCAACCGAACGGTCCCAGACTTCCATCCGCGTAGCTTGCCGCTCGTTATCGGGCGCAAGCGCCAGTGCGCCGGCACGCATGAGCTGAGAGTAATCGCCGCCGGCAAATTCGCGGTAGGCCAGGAGCATGGAATCAGCCCCGCCGACCCGATTCACGCGAATCTCCAGGCGATCGTGCCGCTCGTCTTCCGGATAACCGATGCGCCGGTCGAAATAGACCTGGTTGTAGTTGTCGTAAACGCGCGTAAGCAGCTCGGCGATCACCAGCGCATTGCGCTCGGTGGGCGTGGAGTCCTCTCCCTGTGCCAGAACTGAGCCCGTGGGCATCAAACACGCGAAGCCTGCAAGCATGGCCAGGCAAATGGAGAAGCCCCGGGAACGAGGGCGTCCCGCCCTCGACGAGGGCAGGATGCCCTCGTTCCCAGCCTGTTCCCGGTGCGTCAGCGCAACGGCGCCCGGTGCGAAAACTCCCAGGTCATTTACGTCACCTTTATCTATGTTCTATCTCCAGGTCGGTGAGTTCGTAGTAAGTCATCATGTAGCCGTACACGGCCCCGCGCAGGAAAATGTAATGGCCGTCGGCGGTACACCAGACGTCGTACTTGGGGTGTTCGTTAGGCAATCCGGCCGTTTCGCCGAAACGAAAATGCAAGGCGTCAAACTCGCCCGCGCCCACAGTGATCTTCTCTTCGCCTACGTATTCGATAGCGGGGGCGATGCTGAACAGCAGGGGGCCGGTCGCGCCGCGATGATCGGGCGATGACAGCAGCAGTTGAGGGAATCTCTGGACGCCGGGTCCCTTGCTCAAGTCGAACATGCTTAGCACCCAGGCATCGCAGATGATGGCGTGATCGACAAATGCGCGGGGCCGCTCGGCCAAACTCATCTTCTGGGTTACGCGGCCTTCGATTGCCGTGTAGGTTTCGCACTCGGCCTCATCTTCCGAGAAACGGAACCAGCCGCTGCCCATGAACCGGTCGCCGACCGAAATGCGCACGAAACAGTCCAGCGGATGCCAGGCTTCGTCCAGGGTCAGCGCTGTGTTGCGCATGACGCTCGGGCGGTCGTCGATTTCGCTTTGCGCCATGCAGGTTCGGTGCCCGTCGGAATGAACGGTGATGGTGAATCTCTCCCGGCCCCGTTCCTGGTCCATACGGTCCGGTTTCTTGCTCAAGTAAGTAATACGGCCGTGATAGTTCACATGGTCAACTTGAAGAATGTCGCTCATTTAAGGGTCCTCCCGTTCAGGTTGCAATTCGCGGCCAGGCCGCGGCTGGTATCGTGTCACGCGAGTACACAATCAATCCATCACAGCGTGTCCGCGCCGCGGCACAAGCACGGTTCGATCGAATAGGCACACGATGTCGCCATTCTGGTTGCGGCCGGTGGTGCGCACCGTAACGATTCCGGCGGTCGGTCGCGATTTCGAGGGCCTTTTTCGCAGCACCTCGGATGACCCGTACAGGGTATCGCCGATAAACAGCGGATGAGGCAGGCGAATGTCCGTCCAGCCCAGGTTGGCAAGGGCCTTCTCGCTGACGTCCGATACGCTCATTCCAACCAGGACCGAGAGCGTCAGCGTGCTGACTATCAGCCGCCGGCCGAATTCGGACCGTGCGCCGTACTCTTTGTCGAAGTGCAGCGGATGGGTGTTCATGGTCATCAGCGTGAACCAGGTGTTGTCGGTCTCGGTCAGGGTGCGGGCCGGGGAATGCTCGTACACATCGCCTTTGCGAAACTCTTCGTAGTAACGTCCACCTGAGCGCCGCACAACGCGGCCCTTTGCCGGGCCCTTTGCCGGGCCCTTGCCGCTCACCCTGCTAACTACAGGTCCTGGCAGTGGATGAATACGGGATTGGCGGCGAATTGGCGAAACTCTCCGGCTAGTTCACCCACAACGGCCGATTGGATGTCTTGGCCGAATTTCTCCATGCTGTTGAGGTCGATTACTTCTACATACTGATAGGGAGGTTCATCAGTGCCCCCCAAAAGGCCCACCGAGCGCAATACACGGAAGCGGTCCACCGACGGCAGCCGGTTGACTTCCACCAGGTCGCGGCTGCGCGCCCACGCCTGGTATTCGGCGGGGTCGGCGTTTTCCTTGAGATTGAAAAGCACAATTACGCAATCCATTTTCAGTTCTCCTGATCTTCGCCGGAGGCGTCGGGTGGGGATTCCTGGCCGGAATCGCCGGCTGCCTCTTCAAGGTCGGTAATCAGCTCCTCCACGGCCTCGGCGTCCTCATCTTCCGGGGGCGGCGGCAGGGGTGTGGTCTGGCCAAAGTGAGCACGGACTGCGGTTTGTGTGGCTTCGTCCAGCCGGTAGACGCCGGTTACGGAAAGCGGGAAGCGGGAGAACGAGCCGTTCCGCACCAGCAGGCGCTCCCCGGGATTCCCGCACACTCGCCCGGTGGTTGAGGAGAACTGGATGCCGTAGGCATGGCGAAGATCCATGGACGGAGGTGACACCTCCACGTGATACACGCGCCTGCGGCCATCGAAAACGAGCATGTTGCTATCGTTCAGCACTTCGAAGTTATCGACGCGCTGCTGGTAAAAGCAATCGGAATTCGCTGCGCTGTGCGGGAAACGGGCGAATCTTGAGGGCGCGGATGCGGCCGACCTTTCTCCGCCTGTGCCGGTGCAGGAAATGAGCAACATGCTTGTCAAGGCCGCAATGACAGCTGGCAGGACCACAGGCCGGCATCGGATTGCCGAGGGCAGGATGCCCTCGTTCCCAGGGCTTGCAAGTGTGTCGCGCTTGTTCATGTGTCCACTCCCCCCGGGGCCGGTCCACGGGCCACCGGGCGACTATTCGATTGGGACCACTCGCTCCAGGAGCCCGGATACAGGGCCGCGCCCTGCAATCCGGCCAATTCCAAGGCGAAAAGATCGTGGCAGGCGGTCACGCCGGATCCGCACATTACGCACGCCTCGGCGGGATCAACGCCGTCCAGCAATTCGAGATAGCGCTTGTGCAGTTCGTCGGGCGGCAGGAACCGGCCGCTGGCATCGAGGTTATCACGGAAGAACGCGTTGACGGCGCCAGGCACATGGCCTGCCTGGGCGTCCAACGGCTCCGAAACGCCCTGGTAGCGGGCGGCGTCTCTTGCGTCCAGCATCCGCATATCGCCGGTCAGCACGGCACGCTCCACTTCCGGCAGGCTTACGACCGGACGGCGGTTACCTCCGAGGGGATATTCGGTTGCTTCGATAAGCGGCGGGCCGCTTTCCTGCGGCCGATTCTCCGCTTCCCAGGCCTGCATTCCTCCATCCAACAGTCCCGCGCGCTCGTGGCCCATCCAGTTCAGCATCCACCACAACCGCCCGGCGATTGCGCAGCCGAGGTTGTCGTATGCCACCACCAGCGTATCCGGAGTAATGCCCCAGCTTCCCAGGGTGGCGGCGAAATCGGCGGGATCCGGCAGCGGATGGCGCCCGCCTTCCCGCGACGCATGTCCGGCCAGATCGTGGTCGAGATCCGCATACGGAGCTCCGGGAATATGACCGGCATCCCACAGAGCCCGCCCTCCGGCCGGATTCATGAGGTCGAAGCGGCAATCCACAGCCCGGGCCTCACCGGCCTCGATTGCGGCGTGCAGTTCGGCAGGGGTTACCAGCAATGCGGCCATTCAGGAATTCTCCAGCGCGGCTTCCAGTTCCGGAACAATAGCAAACAAATCCCCGACCAGGCCGATGTCCGCGATCTCAAAGATCGGCGCCTCCGGATCCTTGTTGATCGCCACGATCACTCCGGCATCCTTGATTCCGGTCAGGTGCTGGATGGCGCCGGAAATGCCCACGGCGAAATACAAGCCCGGTGCGATGATTTTGCCGGTCTGCCCGACCTGCATGTCGTTTGAAACATAGCCTGCGTCCACCGCCGCGCGCGAGGCTCCCACCGCGGCCCCCAATCGATCCGCCAGCTGGTAAAGGATCGAGAAATTCTCCGAACTGCCCAGGGCGCGTCCCCCTGACACGACCACGTCGGCGCTTTGCAGGTCCGGGCGTTCCGAATCCGCGGACTTGAGTTCCACCCACCTGGTGTGTTCCGGCAACTCAACGTCGAGGCTCACTTCCTCAATCCCGGCCTCACCTCCTTCGGCCGCGGCCGGCCAGGAAGCAAGGCGTGCCGTGCCAACAACGATGTGGTCAGCCGGCGCCTCCACGGTTAGTACGGCATTGCCTGCGTAGATCGGTCGCTTGAATTGACGCTCGCCTTCAACGCTCATGATGTCGCTGACTTGAGGCACTCCCAGCAATGCCGCTACCCGCGGCATCAGGTCTTTGCCGAAGGTCGTGGACGGCCCCAGGACGTGGCTAAAGCCCATGCGGGCCAGCGCAGCCACCTGGGGCGCCTGTATCGCAGCGAGGGCCTGTGCGTTCTCCTCGCGGCTCACGCATAGCACCCGGGAAACCCCGGCTATTGTTGCTGCCTGCTGGGCGATGCCGCCGCAGTCCCGGCCCAGGATCGCCACATCCACTGCTTCAGCGTTGATCGCCAATCCACAATTGACCACGCGCGCCACACTTGCGTGCAGCGCCTGACCGTCGTGTTCGGCAACTACCAGTACTTTGCTCACGCCGTCACCTCAGCTCACCAGGCCGCGTTCCCGCAGCATTCCCACCAGGGCCGGCACATCGTCCACCAGCACGCCTTTCTGTCTTTGCTCAGGCGCTTCGTAGCCGAGCGAATTCAGAGCAGGCGGCGCATCCAGGCCGAGGTCATCCACCGCAAGAATCTCCAGCGGCTTGCGCCGGGCCTTCATGATGTCGGGCAACTTGATGTAGCGAGGTTCGTTCAGCCGCAGGTCGGTGGTAATCACGGCCGGCAAATCGACCTCAAGGGTTTCCAGGCCGGCATCCACCTCGCGGGTTACCCGGGCCGTATTGCCGTTTAAGTGCACTTCGGATGCAAAGGTAGCCTGCGGACGGCCCCAGAGCGTGGCCAGCATCTGGCCGGTCTGGTTGCAGTCGTTGTCGATCGCCTGCTTGCCCAGGATCACGATATCGGGCTCTTCCCGGCGTATTACCTCAAGCAGTATTCCAGCGGCGGCCAGGGGCTCCACCTCGCCTTCGCATTTCAGCAACAGCGCCCGATCCGCCCCCATGGCCAGGCCGGTGCGTAGCTGTTGCTGGCATTCACCGCCGCCGATCGCCACCGCCAGAATCTCGCCGGCCTCGCCCCGCTCCCGCATGCGCAATGCCTCTTCCAGGGCGATCTCGTCGAAGGGGTTGATGCTCATCTTCAGGCCTTCGGTTGCCATACCGCTGCCGTCGGGCTTGACGCGCACGCGCACGTTGTAATCCACAACGCGTTTGAGCGTAACCATTACCTTGCGCATCTTTCCGCCAAATCTCCATTGCCGGCTGGGGACGGCGAATTCTAACCCGCTTGATGCGAAGCCGTCTCCTGGTAACGAGGGCTTCCAGCCCTCGACGAGGGCAAGATGCCCTCGTTCCCAATGGAGGTTAGACTATGCGCCGAATTATCGGAGGGAAAGTTCATGAATGGAGCAGAAGGCAATCTCGCCCACACGATCTGGCTGATTATTCACCTGGTGTTGTTTGCTTACTGGCTTGGCGGCGACATAGGTGTGTTTTATTCGACTCGCATGATCCTCAACCGCTCGAACACCCCGGACCAAAGGTTCATGGCGTCGCGCATCATGCTGTGGATCGACCTCTTGCCGCGCTTGTGCCTGAGCATGATGCTTACCGTGGGGGGCATTCTCTCGGAATACGTAGGGGTATCTCATCCGCCCTGGCAATACGCAATGATCGTTGTGCTGGGCCCGGTCTGGTTTACCGTGCTGCTGGTCATGCACTTCAAGCACAACGCCAGCTTCATGCCTATGCTGACCAAGCTGGATCTGTGGTTCCGTTGGTTCCTGATCGTTGCGATCGTGGCTTCCGTGTGGTGGTCCGTTTCCAACGAACGGCTGGATGCAGCGCCCTGGCTCGCGCCCAAGCTGATCGTATTTGCGTTCATGGTTCTGTGCGGCGTCATGATTCGCATCTATATCCCCGGGTTCATTGCCGGCGTCAGAGCGCTTGGCCAGGGCTCGATTACCACGGAGCAGGACGACGCGATGAAACGCAGCATCCATCGCGTGCGCCCCTGGGTGTTCACGATCTGGGCCGGTCTGATAGTGGAAGCCTTCCTGGGAATCTTCAAGCCCGGCGCGCCGGAAGCGGCGGAGGCCGTCGGCAACCTCATGCATGCCCTTCAGGGCATTGCCACCCCGATGTTCGGGTAGTCAATGCCGCAACCTCAATTGCCGCGCATCGCTCCGGAGGATATGCCGGAGCATATCCGGCATGGATGGGAACGATCCATGGCTCTGCGCGGGGACGCCACGTGGTTTGAGGTCATGGCGCACGCGCCGGAACTGTACGACTGGTACGGCGAGTTCTATGCCCGCTTGTTCCGGGGCGGCCGCGTGGAGCGGGTGATCAAGGAATTGGCCCGCTTGCGACTGTCCACCACCCACGGCTGCCGTTTCTGCAACCAGGGGAACCGCCCCGACGCGCTGGAAGCGGGAGTAAGCCAGGAACAAATCGACAAGCTGCACGAGTATGAAAGCGGCCCGTTCTCCGAGCGCGAGCGGGCCGCCCTCGCGCTCGCCGATCAAATGGTTTTGACCAATCCATCCGGTGCGCTTGATGCGGCCTTGCACTCGAGATTGAAGAAGCACTTCAGTCCGGCGGAGATCATGGAACTGGGTATGGTGATGGCGGTGCTGACCGGAATGGCCAAGATGCTGTTTACTTTTGATTTGGTGGAAAAAGAAGACTCCTGCCCTTTCCCGGCGCAATCTGACGCCTGAGAGCCCGGGAACGAGGGCGTCCCGCCCTCGACGCTGGGAGCGAGGACATCCTGTCCTCGTCGAGGGCGGGACGCCCTCGTTCCCAGGGGTTCCTAGAAGCTGGAGTCGGGGCCTTTCAGGAATTCCAGTTCTTCCGGTGTTGACCGGCGCCCCAGCGCCTCGTTGCGGTGGGGGAAACGCCCGAAGCGCTCAATGATGACCAGGTGCTTGCGCGCCCATGCCACGTCTTCCCCGTGGGGTTCCAGACGCTCGGCCATCAGCTTCAAACAAAGCCGCTGGTCGTCAAGATCCTCGCTGTGTTCAAAGGGCAGGTACAGGAACTTGCGCATTTCCCTGGTCATGCCCGGTTCCCTATCCAGGCCCTTCTCGACCGCGAGCCGGGCAATACCCAACGCCTGATCATCAGTCGCGAAGGCGCTCGGGTCATTACGGAACAGGTTCCGCGGGAATTGGTCCAGCAGCAAGCATAAGGCGACGCAACCCGTCCCCTTGCTACGCCATTGGTCGTACCTGCCCAGCCGAGCGGCCTGGTAGTGGGACAAGAAACGCGTGCGGATCGTTTGGTCGAACTCGTCGTTCTTTGCGAACCACAATTCCGGCCCTGATTCTTCGAACCAGAAAGTGAGCAGCTCCTGCTGCACGCTGGCCGATATCAAGCCACTTGTACCAGCGCCTTGCCCACGTTCTGCCCCCGCATCAACCTGCAGAATGCTTCCGGGGCTTGGTCAATACCTTGGGCAACGTCCTCTCTAAACCGTATCCGGCCTTCCTTTAGCCAGCCGGTGCAGGCACGCAGGAAATCTTCTTGCTTGTCCTCGTGGTCATACACCACCAGTCCTCGAACGGTGGCTCGCGCCATCACCAGCGGAATGAGGCTGGGTCCGGGGGGCGGAGGCCCGGTGTTGTTGTAGCCGCTCATCATTCCGCACAACACCACTCGCGCACCCAGGGCCAGGTGGCCCATCGCCGCAGTCAGAACGTCGCCCCCGACGTTGTCGAAATACACGTCAACACCTTCTGGGCAGGCCTCGCCCAGTTTGTCGGCCAGAACACCGGACTTGTAGTCGACACATTCGGCAAAGCCGAATTCATCCTTGACGATCGCGCATTTCTCCGCTCCTCCCGCAATCCCCACGGCGCGGCAGCCGGCAATACGCGCCAATTGGCCCACCATGGAGCCAACCGGGCCGCACGCCGCCGAGACCAATACGGTCTCTCCGGGCATGGGTTCTCCAAGGTGCAGCAGGCCTGCCCAGGCCGTGAGGCCCGGCATTCCAAGAATCCCTATGGCGGTGCTGATGGGCGCCGCATCCGGGTCCAGCTTGCGTAAATCCACCGCGCCGGTGCTTAGTCCGTATTCCTGCCAGCCGTTGGAACACACTGCAAAGTCCCCGGGAGCGAAGTCCGGGTGCCTGGATTCCACAACCTGCGCCACGGTGCGCCCCGGCATGATATCTCCCGGGCCGACTTTTTCTGCGTACAGATGGCGCCCGGAGATCACTCCCCGCAAATACGGATCCAGCGAGAGATACAGCGTTCGCGAGAGGAATTCACCCTCCCCCGGGCGCTCCACCGGAGCTTCGCCAAGCTCAAAGTCGGTGGTCTTCGGCGCCCCCTCGGGGATGCGGCACAGCCGAACGCACCGCTGGCTGGAAGGGACGCTCAAAGTTGCGCCAGTGCTGCTTCCGCCGCTGAACAGCTCAAGCCGCCGCCTTCTTCCACGTTCAACTCGGTAGCCACGCCATCATCCACGACAATCGAGAAGCGCTGGCCACGCATGCCCATGCCGAAGCCCGAAGCGTCGAGTTCCAGGCCCAGCGCGCGGGCGTATTCGCCGTTGCCGTCGGCCAGCATCATGACTGAATCCCCGGCGCCGGCTGAACGGCCCCAGGCGTCCATGACGAATACATCGTTGACCGCAATGCAGGCGATCTGGTCGACGCCTTTTGCATGCAAGGCCCCGGCGTTGTTCACGTAGCCCGGCAGGTGTTCGTTCGAGCAGGTAGGCGTGAATGCGCCGGGCACCGAAAACAGCATCACTTTCTTGCCGCTGAACAATTCGCCGGTAGTGATCCGGCCTGGTCCGCTGTCGGTCATGACGCCAAACGCGCCTTCTGGCATAGCCTGCCCTTTTTCAATACTCATTGTTGTCCTCCCGGAAGATGTAAAGGGGCGACATTTTAAGCCAGAGTCGGATGGCCGGCGCAACCGCATCATCGGCTTGAGGACATTCTTGGGAGCTCGCACACGGAATACAATCGCGCCATGCGAATGTCGGCCGATAAGTTTCGCAAGGCACGCTGCAAGGCGGTGACTTTGATGGGAATGTCCGGTGTGGGCAAGACTGTGCTCGCCAATCGGCTGCCGGAGACACGCTGGTTCATCTATTCCGGCGACTACCGGATCGGCACTCAATACCTGCGCGAGCCTATTCTGGACAACATCAAGCTGCGCGCCATGGAGGTGCCCTTTCTGCGCGACCTGCTACGCAGCGATTCCATTTACATTGAAAGCAACATTACGGTACAAAACCTGCGTCCCATTTCCACCTTCCTCGGTAAGCCGGGTGATCCAGAGCGAGGCGGTCTCCCTTTAGAGGAATTTCGCCGCCGCCAGGAGTTGCACCGCCGGGCCGAGGTCAACGCCATGCGTGACGTGGCATCGTTTATCGAAAAGGCCGAACGAATCTACGGCTACCGGCATTTCGTAAATGACGCCGGCGGCAGCATTTGCGAACTCGGCGACCCGGGCGCACTCGAGACCCTGGTCAAGCACACGGTGATTCTGTACCTGGAAGCATCGGCCGACGATGAGGAAAAACTGGTGGAGCGGGCCCGGCAGGATCCCAAGCCGATGTACTACTCGCCCGAATTTCTGCGCCGCCGGCTACCCGAATATCTTGCTGAACGTGAATTGGCCAGCATGGTTGAAGCCCTGCCGGACGACTTCTCCTTATGGGCCTTCCCGCGTTTGATCGCGCACCGCCGCCCCCTGTACGCCGAGCTGGCGAATGAACACGGCTATACGGTGCCCGCCCGAGCGGCGCAGGCAGTCCGCACCGAGGCGGACTTCGTGGACCTGGTCGCTGACGCTATAGCGTCAGGCAGCTCGGCCTAGTCGCCCTGTGTCATGCGCAACTGCAAGTAGTAGTTGCGACCGTACTCAATACCCTGGTGGGCGTCGGCAAAAAAGCCGAAATATCGATCCGCAAGCGGCGCGCGCTTGTCGAAGAGGTTGTTCACCCCCAGGCGCACGCGCCAGTCCCGGTCATACATCTCCCAACGGTAATCGACGGTGCCGTTCCAGGTTGTGACTGAGGGAATCCAATACTGTGTGCCGTCGTCCAAGGTCAGCGAGTTCTGGTAAAACGTTCCCAGGTGCCGGCCGGACAATGATGCCCCCATTGCGTTCTTGCGCCACGAGAGGAACAGTGTTTGGCGCGCTTTCTGATTACCGTCTTTCTGCAACAGGTCATCAAAGCCGGCAACCGGAATACTCGCCGGAATGACACCGGCCTCCTTCGCCGCCACCAAATCGGCCGCACGTCCGCCGGGCACCTGGTCAAACTTGCTCAGGAAGGAAGCGAGATAGCTCAGGCTGAAATCCCCCGCCGACGTTTCCAATGAGTAGCGAAGACTGACATCCCAGCCCTTCAGGGTTCGCTTATCCAGGTTGGTGTAGTTGTCGTCGATGTAGCGAATCAGGCCGGCCGGGCAGATCCCTGCAGCCTCGTAAATTGCGGCCTCTTCGGGGTCGGGCTCCGTTACGCGAACCACGGCCGGGTTTCCGACTGAAGCGCTGCAATTTCCGGCGCCTTGCTGCAAGCGCAACAGGAGATCCAGCACCGTGTGGTTCTCTTCGCCCAAAAGTCCGATCGTGTCTTCTTTCTCGATTGACCAGAAATCCAGCGTCAGCGTTAGCGTATCCAGGGGCTGAACCGCGATCCCGAAGGAATAGTTGTCGGATTGCTCGGGTTCGAGCAGTTTGCTGCCCTGCGCGATGCGCTGCGTACTGTTTCTGCAGTCCAGCGTGTCCTGTTCCGGATCGCCGCCGTTGTTTGCGGCATAAAAGCAAGCATAGTCGGTGCGGGTGTTCTGTCGCGCAACGATGACTTCGTTGATGGTGATCAGGTTGGGTGCCCGGAAGGCCTGCGACCACGAGCCGCGCAGCAGCACGGTGGGCGCAATCTGCCAGCCGGCCGCGAATTTGCCCACCACGGAGCTTCCCACGTCGGAGAAGTTCTCGTAGCGAGCCGCCAGCTGCACGTCGATGTTATTCATCAAGGGCAATTGCAACTCGGTAAACAGCGACGTGACGTTTCGGCTACCGGTGTTGTCCGGCGTGGGGCTGGAATTGACCACGTCGGACACGTAGGGAAAGGTGTCTCCCTGGAAGTCGGTGAAGACATGCGTTCCATCGAGCCGCGGGTCGCGGTCATCCTCAAACGTCTCGCGGCGATACTCCACCCCGACTACACCGCCTGCTGGACCCCAGGGCAGATTGAATAAATCCGGAGTGGACATCTGGAAATCGCCCATCGCAAGCGTAGTTGCGTTGTTCCGGTAAACGTCCACCAGGGCGCGTTCGATATTGCTGTTCACGCCACCGCTGAAGGGGTTGTAGGCCGCGCCTGTCGGGTCCGACAGGGCCTCCACCATAAGCAAATTAGAAGTCCGGTTACGGGTCAGGTCGTCTTTCTCGGCGCGCGACCATACCAGCGCGCCTTCCCAGTCCCACTTGCCGGCCTCACCTCTAAGACCCTGCAGCACTCGAAACACATTGCCGTCGTTTTCCACGATACGGGGGACTTGGGTAAACCGGTAGTTATCGATTTCCAGCTCCAATCCGCTACAAGGAACATTCGGAATGACCGAATCAGGCAAGCGGTTGGGAGATCCGCACGGGCCAAAGGGGTTGTAGTAGTTTTCGGCGCCTACCCGCAGTTTTACCGTGCTGAAAGGCGCTGAAGCGTGGCGGTAAAGGTGCGTGTCCGACATGTAATACAACAGCTCCGAAAAGCTCTCCATGCCGTTCTCGAACTCATGGTTGAGAAAGATGAACACGTTTCCCCGCTTGAGGTCGGAAGAAAGATCGCGGGTCTCGTTGAGGTTGTGCCGGTAGGTGCCGTTTCCGTCGATCGCTCCGCAGGTCCCATAGCCCAGGTCCCAGTCGCAGTCCTCGTGACCGGAGGGGAAAGTCTCGAATTCCCCGCTGCCGTCGGTCAGCGTGTTGCGCAAGCCGGTACTGCGGGCACTGGCGCGAACGTCGAATTGGCCGTAAATGGAGTTGGCGCTGTTGTTGCGAAAACGCAGATCGCCAGCCCAGGGTGAGTCGGCGGGCACTCGCCGGCGGAAGTCCGCGTCGGCCCAGCGCTCGTCTTCATGCGCGCTGACGCGGTCGCGAGTGTAGTAGTTGGCCAGCACTCCGACGTGGGTTCGATCACCATTGAAGAAATCACCCCACTCCAGTGCGACGCGCTCCGTCTTGCGGCTGACATTGTCGTACTCCCCATGACGTAAATAGACCCGCAAACGGTCGATGTCCTTTTTGACGACGTAGTTGACCACCCCGGCCACTGCATCCGCGCCGTACAGCGCCGACGCTCCGTCCTTTAGGATTTCCACCCGGTCCATGCCGTAAATCGGAATCGTCTGCGTGTTGGCCGTGTTCACAGGAACGAAACTACCGCCTACTTCCTCGGTCTGGTAGCTGGCGGCGTTCACCACCCGGCGGCCGTTGAACAGCACCAGCGTATTTCCGGTTCCGAGGCTGCGCAGATTGAAGGCGCCGATGTCGCCGCGGGCGGAATTCACGCCACCGCTGATATTCTCGGCTTCGTTGAAGAAGTTCTGACCCTGCTCGGGAATGAACTGCATCAACTCGTCACCCGAGTCCACGCCCATGGCTTCGATTTCTTCGGAGCTGATCACCGACACGGGCAAAGCGCCGGTAATGTTGGCGCCCTTGATGTGGCTGCCGGTGACCACGATTTCTTCTATTTCCTGATCTTCAGCCTCCTGGGCGAAACCCTGGATGCCACCGGAAAGGAATAAGGAAGCCGCCACCCATGCAGCGATCTTGTTGCGTGTGAGCATTTTTTTCCCCAGGAAAGTGCGTATTGTAGCTTGGGGGTGGGAATATTCGCAGCGGATTCGCGGTACTGGCGGGCTGCTGTCGCTTAGGTAGAGCACCCTGGGAACGAGGGCATCTTGCCCTCGACGAGGGCGGGACGCCCTCGTTCCCAGGCGGGGCCTACTCGGCCGGCGGGACCAGTTCGGAAAAAGCCATGTGCAGGCCGAGGGACGCGTTCAGAAGTTGTTCGTTGGCATCGCCCAGCCAGGCCTGATCTTCAGCCAGGGAATCCTGATGAGCGCGCAACATGCGCGACACCTCTTGCGCCTGCGGGCCGCCCAGACCCTTGCGCTGCGATAGCATCGCGGCGGGATCCATCGCCCGGCGCACTTTTTCGACCGGAACGGGAAGCCGTTCGCCCATGGCTTGCCGGTAGATGTCCTGCAACTCCTCGTCGGTCAGCGAACCCGCCTGGCGTTGGTTGGAGCGCCCGTAATCGGTTAGCGCCGATGCATAGTGATGGGCGTCGCGGAACGGCAACCCGGCTTCGCGGACCAGCATGTCGGCAACCTCGGTCATGGTCGAGAAGCCGCGCTGCAATTCCTCCAACGCCCGCTTTCGGTCCACCCGCAACAGCCCGATCAGTTGCGTGTGGCGTTGATACATCAGCTCTGCGTTGTCTGCCAGAAGCAGGATCGGTTCCCGGGTCCGGTAGTCGTGCATGCCGGTATTGGTGTTATGGGCCAGCAGCATCTGTGTCTGCGCGCCGCCAATCACGAGGCTGGCTTGAGTACGGACCCGGTCCAGGGGCCGCGGGTTGCGTTTCTGCGGCATGATGGTGCTGATGCTGACCGCCGATTGGTCCAGGAGTATCCAGGGCCTGGGGTTGTGGTACTGGGTGTGCAGGTTCTCGACCAACTGGCCGATTGGGATGGCCGAAAGCGCGAGGATATTTCCCAGTTCACGGCGCAGGTCGCCGGATGACACCAAATTGGCGTCGTAGCTGTTTTCCACGGGCGCCGCGAACCCGAGCAGATCAGCCAAACGCACCCGGTTCAATTGAAAGCCGGAAGTGCCGAGCGCCGCGGAGCCGAGCGGGCTTTGGTTCATGCGCGCATACCCTTGCCTGAAACGCTCGGCGTCGCGTTCCAGGGAGGCCGAGAACGCCAGCAGGTAATGCCCAAGGGTCGTAGGCTGGGCCTGCACTCCATGGGTGTACGCGGGGATAGGCGTCTGGGCTTCTTGTTCCGCCAGCGCCAGTACCGCCGCGCGCGCGTCCAGGGCGCCGTTCATCAGCGCCAGCCACCGGTCGCGCACCAGCATGCGGCGCACCACGCCGTGCAGGTCCTGACGGGAGCGCCCCAGGTGAAGGTTGCTGACGCTCTGGTCCACCAGTTCGATCAGCCGTTGTTCGAAATTCAGGTAATTGGCTGTTCTGGCCGCCCCCGGCGCCTGTTGCTCGGTGTTAAGTTCAACGATGCCCCCGGCGATCTTCTGCGCCTGCCTGCGGTTGATCAGCCCCTCTTCGCGCAGCATGACCAAAGACGCTTTGTTGGCTTCCACCAGGTAGCAGAAGAAATCCGGGCAGGAAGCGCCACGGCGGCGGCCCAGCGGTCCATTCTGTCCGCCCAGCACAGTCACCATCGCATCGGCTAATACCCGGGCAGTGGCGGCGATTTCTTTCCGGTCCGTGTCATCACCGGTTTCTACGGTAATTGAGGGCACTGAGTAGCGGCGATAGAAGTAGTTTTTTGCATTCGTGGTTTCCGACACAGGCCTCGGCGCTTCTTCAAAGTCATAGGCTGAACCGCTGGCGCGCGCCAGCCGCAGCCAGCGGGGAGCAAATGCCGGCGGGTCGGTCACATCGTCCGGACTCTGCACATAGAACAAATTTCGCCAGGTTCCATGGAAGTCCAGCATCAGGTTCATCTGCTTGCCCGAGCCGTTCAGCTCATCGAGCAGTCGCTCGACGGCTTGCGTCTCGCTTTGCCGGAATGAGCCCCAATCGCGATTGAGGTCCGTGCCGCGCTGGTTGTGGCGCCAATGCCCCCCTGCCACTCCATCGGGATTGAGGTTCGGGATCAAAACGAGATTGTGCTGCCGATAAAAGTCGCACTTCACTGAGCCTGGGTTCGCGCACGCACGCTCGCGGTCCCGCAACAGGCGTTCGACGAAGGCCGTATACATCAACGCGCCGGGTGCTTCCGGCGGATGCTGACGGCCTATCAGCAGCAGGTAATCGGGAGCATCCGGTTCCGTTTGCGCGGCAATAATCTCACGGCCGCCCTCGGATTGGCCAATGCTCCGCCACTCAAGTCCTTCATGGCGCTCGGCGGTTGCCGTGCGCCATGACGCGTAGAAATCGAGGCCCAGGTTTTCTTGCGCCGAAACATACAGCCCTTCCGGCCCGGGCTTGAGCTCCAGGGTTGCCCGCCCGTCTTCATGCGCAAGCCAATTGGGCTCCGGTAGACGGGTCCAGTTGACACCGTCGCTGCTGACTTTGGGCCAATAGCGGTGCCGGCTTGCGGTATAGCGCAGAGTCACCACGATAGTTCCCAGCTCGCCTGCATTCTTGGGACGCAGGTGGAAACCGTACCAGGGACTGGGATTGATGGGAGGCGGATCTTCGGGTTCGATCGTCAGAATCACGCCGCGCGGGTTGAAGACCCGGCAGGCGTTCACTCGCGCGCCAGCGTAATCCGCCCGGATTTCATACAGGCCCGTGTCGCAGATCGGTTCCCCGTCGAGGTCCTGGCCGAACGCGAAGGATGAAGCCGCAACGAAACAGACCGTGGGCGCCAAGACAAATTTTACAAGTCTCTTCATGGGCTAAACCTCATTTCCTGCTTCGTGTCGGCGGCAATTGCCTTGTCCGAAAACCACCAATAGCCGATCTCGCCTGTCAGCCAAACGGGCAATTGGTCATTCAGGTGCGGATCAAAAAGCCTCGAACTGACGCCACCCGGGATAACTGCGAGCACTTTGTCCTCATCGGCCAGGTCAGCCACGAACCTCAGCGAGTCGATCACCCGGGGATCGTAATTCCCAAGGCCGGGAAAGCGTCCTCTGCCCAACGTTTCACCGGAGCCCCTTCCGGGGAAATCGCCCCCGCCCAGCAGTCGGTCCGCCAGTGCGCCGGGCACCCAGGGGTTATGAAACTTCAGCCGGCTCAAATCACCCCACCGCCATTCTTCCGGATCGGGACCCAATCGCGATTGCAACTCAATCCAGGCATCGCGGGCTGCTGCCCGGAATAGCGAGTCACGGTCTTCGATCGGTTCCGTTCGGCGGTCGTCGAACCACTGCCATTCACCCGCCAGCAGATTGCGCTGCAGGCGCTCCTGCCAATAGTAGATGTCGGACGCGTATTGGCGCGCCAATTCTGCGCCCAGTTCATCCTCAAATACCCGCATCACCAGGCTCCGCATCATGGCCTGAAAAAGCGCCGGCGCCGCCAGATCCGGCTCGTCGAAGTTATCCCATTCCCGCAATATATCGGCCGCGGCCCGGGTGTCCGGTTCGGTCTCCAGCGCCCGCACCATGAGCGGCACGAGGTCCCTGGCCATCGGGTTCAGGGTGTCTACAATAGCCGCCCAATGATCGTTGCTGTCAAGCACTCCATTGTCGCTGAATAACTCCTGCATGCGCCGGTAACGCCAGGACGCGGCAGCATAGCTGGTCCAGTTGCCCTGGAAATCGCCGCCGACGGTACGGTGGTTGGCGTTGCCTACCCAGCCTCGTGGAGGATTCAGCGATGCAGGCGCCTGGTCGAAGGGGATAAACCCGAGCCACTCGTCATCAGAACTTTGCACCGGAACCGGCAGCGCGCCGTCGCCTCTGCGCCGAATCGGCACATGGCCGGCCGTGTAGTGCGCGATATTGCCCTTGGTGTCCGCCACGGTGTAGTTAATTGGCGCATTGACTTGCCGGATGATTTCGCGGGCTTGCTGCGCATCTTCCGCAAGCATGATTCTCCCAAGTCCAATCTGGGTCTGGGCGGCGACGTTCTCAGCGACACTCCAGCGCAGTGAGTACAAGCGGCCATCCTCGATGGTCAGGCCATGGTCGGAAATCACCGGCCCCCTCTGCGTATAGCGAATCGTGAGGGTCTGTTCGCGGTAGCCGCCCGGCGCGCCGCGGTCCCGCACCCGGATAGTCTCCTCAACTACCTGGAATGGAAGTGATTCTTCGCCTTCCAGGTAGTGCCCTTCACGTTCGGGGTCCTCCTGCTCGATGAACAGGTCGGCCACATCGGAATAGGCGTTGGTCACGCCCCATGCAATATGGTCCGAGCGCCCTATCCCCAGCCCCGGGAAACCCGCGCCCGCGGCGCCTACCGCGCGCCATTCGGGAGTAATCAGGCCCACGGGATGCCAGATGCCGGGCAATCGGCGCGCGTCGATATGCGGATCGTTGGCCAGTATGGGTGCGCCGCCGGCGGATCGCGGGCCGGACATCGCCCAGCTGTTGGATCCATCCGCCGGTTCGGGCAGTTGCGGAAAGGCCCCGGATGCCGGGAGCGCCACCGGGTTTGCCGCCAGGCTGTAATCAGAGGCCCACTCGCTGCCGTCGTCCGGGTTGACGGTAAGCATGGAGATTTCGGCCGCCCGCTCGGCCCCGAGGTGATCCACCAGGGCCTGGCTCAGTAACTCGCTGCGCCAGTTGCCGGTGCTGTTGAAGGCCAGGAACAGGTATTGAGCGGTCAGGTCCTCCAGTGTGAACGGCCTCGGTGGCTCCGGAGAGAGCCGCACCGCCAGCGGGAATTCATCTTCTCTGGTTGCGATATAGGCGTTTACGCCCTGCAGATACCATTCATGCAACTCGAGGCTGGGTGATTCCAATTGCGCCGCCCAGGTCCTGCCCAGCCGGTTCAGTCCAATCACCCGGATCAGAATGTCGCTGCGTAGTCCGGCCTCGCCGATCTGTTCCGCCAACCGCCCGTTGACCAACTCCCGGGTCAGCAGTATTTGCGACAGGCGGTCCTGCGCGGTCACAAACCCCTGAATCCGAATTGCGTCGGCCAGGGACTCGGCGTAGATGTAGGGAATGGCGTGGCGGTCCCGCTTCACGCGGACACCGGCGTCGAGGATCTTCAAGGTCACCGGTTCATCCAGGGTGCCACCTCGGTCCGGCAGGTTGCTGCTGCGGATCCAGGTGAGACCCGCGGCCAGGCACAACACAATGGCCAATGCCAAAACGGCGAATGAAATCGCAATCTTTCTCAGCATTCTCGACCTCTGTCGTTCCGCGTGTAAGCTCTTCCAGGTCAGGCCGGAGTCAAACTGCCCAGGGCCACCGGCCCCGATTCCCGACTGATCATGGTTCCAGCTTGAGCTCGCGCTGGGTGTTGGAGGAAATTGCTTCGTCGGAGAACCACCAGTAGTTGACTTCGCCCGACAGCCAGACAGGCAATTGATCGTTCAGATGCGGATCGAACAGCCTCCCGCTGACACCCCCCGGAATGACCGCCAGCACCTTGTCCGGATCACCCAGGTCAGCCACGAATCGTAAGGAATCAATGGCCAGGATATCGAAGCGAGTTTGGCCTGTCATGAAGGCGCCTTGCAAGGTTTCCGCAGACCCGGCGCCCGGGAAGTCGCCACCTCCAAGGAAGCGATTCGCGAGAGTGCCCGGCACCTGGGCTGGGTTCGAGAATTTCAGGCGGCTAAGGTCGCCCCACCGCCACCGTTCCGGGTCCTTCCCCAACCGCCTTTGCAATTCCGACCACGAATCACGCGCCGCCATTCGGATCAGATCTCTCAGGTTCTCACGCTCGGGTGTTGACTTGACGTCGAACCATTCGGATTCTCCGGCCAGCAGCATCCGGTGTACCCGTTCCTGCCAGAAGTAGAGCGACCATGTGTAGCGTTCCACAAGATTTGGGCCTAAGTCACCAAAACTGCGGGGGACGTCGCCAGCAATATCTTCGTTGTCGAATTCGTCGGCAAATATCCTTCGGACCAATTTCCGGATCACCATCTGAAACAACGCTGGCGCCGGCTGATCCGAATCGTCACGGTAATCCCAGTTTCGCAACATGTCCGCGGCGGCTTGCGTCTGTGGGTTGTTTCCGAGCGCGCCCACAATGACGGGAGCGATGTCGCGGGCAAAGGTATTCAGCGTATCGGTGATTGCCGCCCAATGGTCCTCGGCGGACAGTACCGCCGTACCTCCGAATAATTCCTGCATGCGGCGATAACGCCAGGACGGGGCTGAATAACTGCTCCAGTTGCCGTCAAAACTTCCGCTCACCGTTCGGTGATTGGCGTTCCCCACCCACCCACGCGGCGGATTCAGCGAAGATGGGGCTTGTTCAAACGGCACGAAGCCCAACCAATTGTCGTGACTGTCGAGCACGGGCAACGGAATAGAGCCGTCTCCCCGGCGGCGAATCGGGACGTGGCCGGCTGTGAAATGGGCGATGTTCCCTTTGGTATCCACCACGTTGTAATTGAGCGCTCCCACTACATCGCGTATCGCCTCGCCGGCCTCGAAAACGTCTTTCGCCAGCATCAGCCGATCGATGCCGATCCGGTTCCCAAGGTTCTCCGCCACGCTCCAGCGCAGCGACATTCGCCGATCCGGCGTCTTGGAAGAGAAGCCCCAAATCACGGGATTGATCAAGGGCCCTCGGTGCGTGTGCCGAACTCGGAGCGGCCAATCACGATAGCCGTCCGGCGCATCATCATCCCGCACCCGAATGGTTTCCTTTACGGTCTCATAAGGAAACGATTGATCACCTTCAAGATAATGTTCCTCGCGTTCCGGATCGTCCTTCTCAATGAACAGATCGGCAGTGTCAGCGGTCGCGTTGGTTACGCCCCATGCAATATGGCTCGATCGCCCCACGGCCAGTCCCGGCCAGCCTGCGCCTGCCGCTCCCACGGCGCGCCAGTCCGGGGTAATCAGTGCAATCGGGTGCCAGATGCCAGGCAGCTGGCGCGTATCAAGGTGTGGGTCGTTCGCCAGTATCGGCGCACCTCGGGCGGAGCGCTGGCCGGACATTGCCCAGCTGTTCGAACCGCCGCCCGGTAATGTCGGGGTGGTCAACAGCCCGGTAGGTTTTCTTGTCGGGGCGTTGGGCGCCGGCGGGTAGTCCGACGACCACTCGCTGCCGTCATCCGGGTTGTAGCTCAACACAGAAATCTGCGAGGCAGCTTCCCATCCCAAATGATCGGCGAGCAACTGCGCCAGCAATTCGGATTGCCAGTTCTCGGTCAATAGCCAAGCCTGAAAGAGATACAGCGCGACAATGTCCTGTGGCGTAAGCGGCGCTGGTGATTTGCCGAACAGGCGCACCATTAGCGGGAATTCATCCGACTGTGTAGCAATGTAAGTGTTGAGGCCCTGCAGATACCAATCGTGCAGCTCGAGGCTGGGAGATTCCAGGCGAGCAGCAAAACGTTTCGCCAGTCGATTGATCCCGATTGATCGGACCACCAGATCATTGGTGAACCCCCTGGTTCCTATCAGTGCTGCCAGCCTGCCATTGACCGCCTCGCGCATCACCAATATTTGTGTCAGCCGATCCTGGGCAGTCACAAACCCCTGTGCGCGGATCACGTCGGCCAGTGATTGGGCGTAGATATACGGAACACCGTAGCGGTCTCGTTTGACCGTCACGGGAGCGTCAAGCACTGCTAACGCAAGGCTCTCGCCGGACATTCCTCCCCGCTCGGGAATATTATCGTTTCGAACCCAAACAAAGGCGATTATGGTAGTGCAGATTACTAGCAAAAACAGGCTAATAAAGCCAAAAGCTAACTTCTTTATCACTATTAATCCACATCCAGCTCGCGGTCGAGGCCGAAAATCGTCGCAAGCAATGCAACCCGCATCCACATGCCGTTGCGTTCCTGACGCCAGTACATCACTCGCGGGTCGTTATCGATCGCCGGATCAAGTTCCGGGCCGCGTGGAAGCGGGTGCATGATGATCGCTTCGCCGGCGAAGCTCTGCAATTGTTCGGGGCCGATAGCGTAGGCAGTGTAGTCGGCGCCTTCCGGTTCCTCTGCATCGTCATACTCCGACTGCAGACGGGTGACGTACAAGGCGTCCAACTCGGCTGCGACGTCATCCAGAAGGCTGGTGGACTGGTAGGCCACTCCGTGTTCATCGAGGTGATCAAGAATGTCCTGCCGGATCTCGAACCCCGGGGGCGCAACGAACCGCAAGCGCACATCCTTGTAGTTCTTCATCAGGTAACTGAGCGAACGCACCGTACGGCCACGCCGCAAGTCGCCCATCATTGCGATCGTCTTGCCGTCGATTCCGCCGCGGTGCTCGAAGCTGCGCTCCAGTGTGTATATGTCCAGTAACGCCTGGGTCGGATGCTGGTCCGGTCCGCTGCCGGCGTTGATCACCGGAACGGGACGCGGGATAGAGTCCATCAGTTCGGCGGCGCGCGCCGCCTTTCCCCCTTCCGGAGTGCGCATGATGATCACGTCCGCGTAGGAACTGAAGGTGCGGATGCTGTCTTCGAAACTTTCTCCCTTTACTTCGGATGAAATGGAGGGATTGCGAATTTCGCTGGTTTGCATGCCAAGGATGTGACAGGCGCTGTTGAAGGAAAGAAAGGTTCGCGTTGAGGGCTGGGTGAAATAAAGCATGGCGCGGCGATCGGGCGCCAACTTCTGCAATTTTCCTGCGCCGCCCCGGGTTTTTGCCAGGGTTCGTATATGGGTGGCCAGCCGGCAAAGTCGGTCGAGCATTCGCCGCTCGAATTGCCGGGTGTCTATGACGTGGAAAAGCCCGCTCTTTCCGATCATGGCCGCCATTATCCTTTAAGGAAGGCTCCAAGGGTAAACTCTCCGCCGCGATGCCCACCAACGTCTCGCCCGAATACAAGAAAGCCGAACAGGCGTTCCGCGCAGCCAGGGAACCGTCGGACCGGCTGCGTTGCTTGCGGGAGATGCTGCGCCTGATTCCCAAGCACAAAGGCACCGAACATGTTCAGGCGGATATCAAGACCCGCATCAAGCAGCTCAGCACGGAACTGTCCGCGCCGCGCAAGGGAGGCGCGCGTTCCGGGCCAGCGCATGCGGTTCGCCGCGAAGGGGCGGCCCAGGTCGCGCTGCTGGGAGCGCCCAACGCCGGAAAATCCATGCTGCACTCCGCCCTGACCGGATCGCACTCCACCGTGGGCGCCTGGCCGCACACCACCGAGACCCCGATTCCGGGTATGGCGCCGTACAACGATATTCACTTTCAACTGGTTGACCTCCCGCCGGTCGCGCACGAGCGCATGCAGCCCTGGCTTGGAACCGCGCTACAGCCGGCTGATGCTGCGCTTCTGGTTGTGGACATCGCATCGCCCGACTGTGCCGAGGAACTTGAGGTTGTTCTTGAGAAGATGGCCGAAAAGCGGGTCAGCCTGGTAGCCGAATGGCCAGGCCTGCCGGATTCGCGCAAGCCACGCCGCAAGAAACGCCAGGTGCGAAAGCAGGAAACATTCGAGGATCTCTTCCGCATACGCCTCCCTGCCCTGCTGGTGGCCAATAAGAGTGATCTCGGCAACCACGAGAAAGTGTTGAGCGAACTACGCAGAAAACACGGGTACCCCGAGGTGCTTGTGTCGGCAAACAGCGGAGATAACCTGGCGGCCATTCCCAAATTCCTGTTCCGGGGCCTGGGAGTGGTGCGTGCCTACACCAAGACCCCGGGCAAGCCGCCCGATCTGGGCCGTCCCTTCACTCTTCGCCACGGCGCTACCGTCAGCGACCTGGCCACGCTGGTCCACAAGGACATCGCCGGAAGCCTGCGTTTCGCCCGGATCTGGGGCGAGCAGGTATATGACGGCCAGCAGGTCAGCCCTCGCCACCTTATACGCGACGGCGACATCCTGGAACTTCACCACCGCTAGTGTCGTGTCCCGCCCTCAGGTTCCGGGCTTGACGAGCGACAGCACGACGATTGCGGCAATGCACAGCCAAAGCAATCCCAGCAGCGAGGTGCCGGTCGCGTAGTTCTTGCGGATTGCGCTTTCGCGCAAGGAGTTGGAGCCTTCTGCTTCGATTTGCCGCCATATGCCGAAGAACCGGATGATGTAGTAGCGGATGCCGATGCCGCAGGCGATGACAGCGCCGAACAGAACAAGCTTCCAGGCCAGCCAGCTCGGAAGTGAATTGGCCCCGTAGACCCCGGCAAGGCCGCCCACGACCAGTACCGCCAGCAGGACATGACGGATCAGGCGGTCCAGAAACGCCAGTCGTTTCCCGGCGGCGCCAAGCCTTAATCGATGAATGACCTCGACGAACGCCAGCCAGAACAGTGTGGCAAAGCCTGCCATCCATGCCAGTGCCGAACCGCCGGGGAAGTAGCCCAATAACGCCGCAAGAATGGTTCCCAGACCTGCCTGGAGCACCAGCGCATAGCGGACGTGCTGATCGACGTCCATGACATGCTCCATCAAGCGTTTGCGCTCCTCAAAGGGCATGGATGCCGCCCGGCAGACAAAACGGAATTCGCTGTTGATGACGAACTCGGCCCCCAGCCAGTACCCGAGTACAGCGATATGGATAACGAGAAGTGCGTCAATGAGCATTCGTGGATCCAGTTGTCAATCTAAAGCTTCCAGTACGGTTTGGTTATTGGCCGTGTCCGGCAGCCCCATGTAGGGACGGGTGCTATAGGCGTCCTCAAGCTTCCTCAGCATCGCATCGGGTAGCACCGTATCGGCCGCGGCCAGCGCATCCTCGATGTGTCCGAGGCGGGTCGCGCCGACTACCGGGGTCGTCACGCATGGCCGAGTCCACAGCCAGGCCAGGGCTGCGTAGGCGGGTTTGATGCCGTACTCCTCCGACACCTGCGCCAGCACATCCAGCACCCTGTCACGCGGCGGACCATACATTGTGTCCGCGACATCGTCCGTCCTGCCACGGGGAGTAGATAAGGGAGCACGCGGACGCGCAAGCCGCCCGCGTGCGAGCGGGCTCCAGGGCAATGCGGCGATGCCCTGGTCCATGCAGAACGGAAGGAGTTCACGCTCTTCCTCGCGATAAAGCAGGTTGTAGTGGACCTGCACGGTCTCGAACTCGGGCCAACCGTTTGCCCGGGCCGTGAAATTCATCTTGGCCAGCTGCCAGGCGCGAAGATTGGACGCTCCCAGGTGGCGCACCTTGCCCTCCCGCACCAGCCGGCCGAGTGCTTCCATCGTTTCTTCGACGGGGGTTGCATCGTCGTAGAGGTGTATCTGCAGCAGATCGATGGTCTCGACACCCAACCGTCGCAGCGATGCCTCGCAAGATGCACGCACGTTGCGGGCCGAAAGACCGAACTCGCCGTCACCGACCGGGAAATAGAGCTTGGTTGCGATCATGACGCGCTCGCGCGCCGCAGACTCGCGCAACATGCGCCCAAGCACACGCTCGCTGCGCCCGGTGGAGTACACGTTGGCGGTATCGAAAAAGGTGACGCCCAGCTCGAGTGCCCGGGCGAGTAACTCCAGAGACTCCTGTTCATCGAGTACCCAGGGCCTCCAGGCGCTGGAGCCGAAGCTCATGCAGCCGAGCGCGACCCGCGGCAGGGACAAGGTCATCAGATCTGCTTCCCGAGAGTTGGCGAGGAGTTCGTTGAGGCCGTCCCAACGTCGATCAAAGGGTCTCCGGTCGGAACGCCAAGCCGAAACTTGCCCGTCGGCGCAATGGTTTGATCCCAGTTGAGCTCGATGTGCGTGGCTACAGCACGGCAATCGCGATACAGCCGCTGTACGGGATTGGACGCCTTTTGCCCCGTGACGCCCATCATGGCCGCCAGGGAATCCGCCGTGGACGCGCAAAGCCGCGACCCGAATGTCACGAGCCGCCACATGCGCAGCAGCCGCTCGCCGACAATCTCCTCGCCTGCAGCGCCGGCGGCATGAAGGTCCCTGATCACTTCCTCGAACAGCAACTCTGCGGCATCGAGCTTTGCGCACGCTTCTCCGACGCGGACCTGAACCGGGACTTGCGACACGATCGATTCGCCAAAGAGCCTTCCGGTGCGAGCCCGGGTCTGCGCGCAATAGGATTCCAGCGCCCCCCGCGCCGCGCCGAGCAGCGGCCCCAGAAACCAGCTTCTCTGATAGGGGAAAGTACGAACGCGATGTACGTAGCTTTCTGCTATCGCGGCGCCCGGCGGATCCATGCTGGCAAACTCCTCAATGGTCACAACGCGCCGTGCCGGCACAAGCACATGATCGACCGAGACGTCATGGCTGCCGGTACCGCGAAGGCCCTCGACATTCCAGGTGTCGTGGACGCGATACTCGCCCGGGAGCAGTAATGCGAAGTGCGAAATCCCGCCTTTGGGATCTTCGCGGGCAGTGACCATCACGCCGCTTGCTACGTTCACGCCGCTGACGAACGCCCATCGTCCCGTCAGCTGCCAGTGGGAACCGTCGCGGCGAATGGCGCCTCCGCCGGCGGAGCCGCTCGCCAGCACGGCGTCGTCTCCGGCGCTGGCAAAGAACTCCTCTTGAGCTTCCGGCAGAAATCGGCCTACGAACATCACGTGGGAAAAGACCAGCGACACCAGCCACCCGGTTGATCCACATTCGCGCGCGAGGCGCTCGCTTACGGTGAAATGAGGGCCCCAGTCGAGACCGTAGCCCCCGTAGCGGCGGGGCCTGTACAGTTTGTGAAGCCCGGCCGTCTTCAGCGCTTTGACGACCTCGGGGGCAGGGTCGCGCAGCTGCTCGGAGCGCGCGGCATTCTCACGAACAAGCGGAGCGAGCGCCTCGGCGGCGGAGGCCAGCTCATCTGGTGTCGGCACGGTGGAATCCGCTAGTGCCGGAGCATTGTTATCGGGCATCTTGGTGTCAGGAGAAAGTAGAACACCAGTCCAAGATAATCCCGATGCGGATCATCCGCAACGGAACCGGTGCCGGAACCTCAAAGCCCAAGTATGCCTGGATTGGACAGGGCGTTCGGTATCTAACGGCTAATACCGCAGCCGGGCGCTCAGAAGCCAGAACCTTGGTGGTCCCGCCGTTGAACCGGTCGTGGATGTCGAACCGAATACGAGATCCTGCTCATCGGTCACGTTCTTTCCGGCCAGGCGCAGCTGCCATCGATCGTCGTTGGCTCCAATTGCGACGTATGCATTGAGTTGGGAATAGGCTTCGATCAGGACACTGTTCGTTACTTCCCCGAAGTGGTCACCCACGTAACCAATGTCGGCGCCGATCTTAAGCTTCAGGTCCGCTCCGGAGGCCGAAATGGGTTGCTCGTAGGAGAATCCCACCATGCCTGTAGCCGCCGGCGTCGATGGCAGATCGCCAGCATTATTCTGTGCCGCGCTGCTCAGTGGATCCAGCCGGCCGTACCTGTCGGTCATGAAGCCAACGTTTCCGAAAACGCGCAGGCCCTCGCTCAAACGGGCGCTCGCCTCGATCTCCAATCCCAGGACGGTGGCCTTGCCCACGTTCTGCTCCGCGAAAGAGAAGGATGCGACGTCGATGATGGCCGTCATCTGAATGTCGTCGTATTGGTTATAGAAGACCGCGGCATTGATCCTGAGTCGATTATCAAGCAGGTCCGTCTTGATGCCTCCCTCGAGCGTCCACACCGTTTCTTCGTTATAGGGCGAGGCCAGAATCTGGGGATTCCCCACAGCCAAGCCGTTGAAGCCGCCACCCTTGAAGCCGTGCGCAACATAGGCGTAAGCCAGGGTATCGTCGTTCACTTGGACATCCACGCCGAGCTTGGGCGAAATGGACGAAAAGTCCTCATCCAGGCTGACTGCCGCCAAAGTCACCGGAAAAACGAATAATCCATCCTGGATCGTCGCATCCATCGATTTGCTGTCTTGTGTGTAGCGCAGACCTCCGACAATGCTGACCTTGCTGTTCCACTGATAGCTGAGCTGGCCGAATACCGCATAACTGTCGGTCTTGAGGTCGAAAGTGGTGGGCAGCAGGGGGAAAGTTCCGAACTTGTCGTTAATGACCTGATCGCCCGCTTCCGTGAAGTAAAAGAGGCCTGCCAACCAGTCGAGGCGTTCCCCGGCCGTGGTTCCGAGCAGCTGAAACTCCTGGGTAAACTGATCGTGATTGGCGACGGCGGTTCGGTCAAAACCCGCCCCGTAAACTCCGGGAGAGAATTCCTGTCCACCCGTGAAATCCGCGCGAAACAGGTCCTCGAGATCCATATAGCCCGTAATTGATCGAAACTCGAACGCGCCGGCGTCGTAGGAAATATCCAACGTGATACTCCACTGGTCAGTCTTGCCTTGACTCGGCGTCGTGGATTGACTGGTATAGATGTTTCCCGTGGCAAAAACTGCCTGCGAAGTGGTGGGCGGCGAGCCGCCATAGGTGGCCGATGTAGGTATGAATCCGTCGTTGTCATCGGATGCAACGAACGCCGTTAACGTCATATCCAGCGTATCGGAACCAAGATAGTTTAGGATCACACGGCCGGCGACATTCTCCATCGCCCCCACGTCTTCCCCGATGGCGCGGTTGAATTTGTAGCCTTCGTTTTCCATGTAAAGCATGGAGAAAGATGCAGCCCAGGTGTGGTCAACGATCGGTCCCCCGATAGAACCCTTGAATTCCGTGTGGTCCCAGTCGCCGTAGCCGGCGCTGACATCAACCCAGGACTCGTCACCGGGTTGCCGGCTCACAATCTTGATTGCGCCGGCAATCGTGTTCCGTCCGTACAGGGTGCCCTGGGGCCCACGCAGCACTTCAATGCGTTCAATGTCATTGAAAGTCAGATTGGCGCCTGCAAGACGGCCCCGATAAATGCCGTCGACATAGACTCCCACATTCGATTCCGACACCGACAAGCCGCCCACGGACTCCGTGTTGCCCCTCAGGGAAATATTGAAAGTGGAAGGATTCGCCGATAACTCCCGAACGGATAGATTGGGAACCGTGCGATCCAGTTCAAGCGTGTTGGTAACCTGCAGGTTGTCGAGTGTCACTGAAGTCAGGGCGGTGACGGCGACCGGCGTATCCTGAATGTCCGCCTCGCGGCGTTCTGCCGTAACGATGATCTCCTCAAGTCGAATCTCTTGTGCGATTACGTCGAATGCAACCAGAAAAACGGCGCTTGCCAGGATGGTTATCAGACACGAACGCGTGTACGACTTTGTGTCCATTGGATTGTCCTCCCAAATGGACTCATAAATTAACACGGCAAATTTCGCTTCTATATACTCCGGGCTTCACGCTGGCGCCAGACTCGCTAATAGTGTGTGGCTAAGGTGAAAGTGAGGTTCCCGGATCGCGCAGGTAACCAGGAGCAACAAGGCAGGCGAAACCCTAATGAGAACCAAAAACATGAATCGAACCGACTTCCTTTGCTTAATGGGCCTGCCATGTTGCCCCTAAGTGGGCCAGCAGGCGCTGGGTCACGCGGAACCTGGTCCGAGAGCGCCTTGAAGGCCTTGCATCATTCGTCACTTGAAGACCGCGTCGTCATCATTACCGGCAGCAGCCGGGGCTTCGGTTGGTTCATGGCGCGGGAATTGCTGCGCGCCGGCGCACAAGTGACCTTAACCGGGCGCAACAGCGGTACCTTGGCGACTGTCCTTGACCAAGCGCACCGCATCGCGGGGTCCGGCCGGTGCATTGCAGTCGCGGGAGACGTAACCCGGCCCGAGGATTGCGCCCGCGCGGTGGAAGAAACAGTTCGTGCATTCGGCCGCATCGACGTCCTGATCAACAACGCCGGTCGATCATACGGAGAATTTGGAGACAAGTTCTCGACGATCACGCCGTTCTACGAAGTAACGGAACAGCAATTCCGCGCCATTCTTGAGGCCAACCTGTTCGGCGTCTTTTACATGACGAAAGCGGCGATGCCGCACATGTTGAAGCGGAATTTCGGCAAGGTGATATCCGTCTCCACCAGCCTGCTCAATATGGTCCGGCCAGGAAATTCCGTTTACGGGTCTTCGAAAGCAGCGCTCGAAACCACGCATCGGTGCTGGGCAGGCGAGCTGAAGGGCACCGGTATCGACGTGAATATCCTGTTGCCCGGGGGTCCCGCGGATACCGAGTTGATCACACCGGATATGGTCCCCGGCGTTGTCGGCGAGCGTGCCGGTGGCCGCCTTCTGCCCGGCGATATCATCGTGCCGGCGGCCGTGTGGATGTGCACGGACGCAACCAACGGGATGACCGGTGAGAGAGTGATGGCGCGCCTGTGGAACGTGGATCTACCTCCGGATGAGGCTTTCAGGGGCTGTCTGCAGACACACGTGGAAGAGCCATTGATCATGTAGGTGCATAGGGAACAATGAACCCCCAAAGCGCAGGTGCACAGCAAAGTGTAGCTCTGGGCAAAACAGGAGACTCCTGTGAGACCAGAGGTTTATCGCACGATCGCGCGAACTGGTGCAGAATGCGGGCCAGTCCATGACGAAACTGATTCGCCGCCTGAGCATCGTCGCCGTGATTTTGATATCAGGCATCGCTGCATTCTTGGTCTCCGCCCGTGCTGGATGGTTAACGCCGGATGATGTTTCCTTACGCGCCCGTTACGAATTGGCGGAATCCCAATTTGTAACTATCGATGGGCAGGCTGTGCATTTCACCGACCAGGGTCAGGGTCCCGCTGTTGTGCTCGTGCATGGCACCTTTGGCAGCTTGCGCAATTGGGACGAGTGGGTCGAGGCACTGAGCCCACGTTACCGGGTTATTCGTTTCGATCGCCCACGCATGGGCTTGTCCGGACCAGCGCCTGCAGGGCGAGCCGGAAATGAACAGGAACTACGCATTATCGCAGCGCTACGCAAAACGCTTGGGCTGGAGCGTTTCTTTCTGGTGGCGACATCGAGCGCCGGGATGGCAGGAACCGCTTATGCCGCGAGCCACCCGGAGCAGGTCGGTGGCCTGATACTAAGCAACATAGCCGTTGGGCCTTATACGGGACACTCGGAGCGCTCGGCCACGTTGCGCTTCTTGTTGGCGATAGATCCCTGGCTGAAAGGTTGGCGCTCACAGGAATTCTGGCGCCAGGTTCTGCTCATTAATTTCGAAAATGACGAGAAAGTCACGGACGATCTCGCTCGCGAGTGGTCGGAACTGAACAACAGGGTTCAGCGCATGCCACCGGCCACGTACCAGGATCCGGCCCTGCGATCGAAACAGACAATCGAAAATCTCAGGCGCATGTCAGTTCCTACGCTACTGCTTTGGTCCGATAACGATCACGAGCGACCCGCGGAAATCGTCGGCCGATATGGACTGGAGGTTTTGGCGTCCGCCGATAAGGACCTGGAGATCGTCGCGGATTGTGGACACATCATGCCGCTGGACTGCGGGTCGGATAGTGCGCGCAACGCGATGACCTTTTTCGACCGGCTAACCGCTGCCGATAGGGGAAGCATCCGAGACAAAGGCCCTAACCCGCTCGGCCCACCTGTTCGGATCCAGCATCAATGAGAACGAACCGCCGTCGGAAAAGACCTCCAGGCTGAAGTCAGCCCGTCGGCCGGCTACCCGCCTGTCCTGCTCGTGAAGGCTGTCGCCGCTGTCCGTGAGGATTCGAGCAGGCACGCGAATCCTGTCCACATCCGCCGCCATGTCGTTCGCGAAAACAGCCTGATAGGTGGGTGTGTCGAAGCCGGCCCACCAGGCGCCCAGTGTCCCCCAGGTGGCCGTCGAAAGCGCCCGCGGAATTGGCGCGCGAGCGTGAATTGCAGTAAATATGTTCGCCATGTGCGAACCGTCCTCCCGCAGCGCGACCTGTGGCGGAGGTTGCGCGAGCCGAGACTCCCGCTCCGCCGCGTCATACACCGGACAACCATGCAGCACGGCGCAAGCGGTGCGGTCAGGATGGCGCGCCGCGAAAGATGCGGCAATTGCAGCGCCGGTGTGATGCCCGGCTACCGCAACCCGCCTCACGTTCAGATGGTTAAGTAGATCGACAAGGTTGTCCGCAAGATCGGCGATCGTTACCGAGTCCGGTGGCGGATCCGACATCCCGTAACCCGGGTTATCCGGCGCGATCGTGTCATGACCCAAATCGGCCAGACGCGGTTGTATGTCTACCCACTCTGCAAAGCCGAACGGCGTTTGATGCAGTAGCAGTATTGCCGGCTTGCGCTCGTCGTCGGAGCGCGCGCGCAAATGGCGGTAATGCAACGCTCCCAGCCGGCACTGCGCATAGCCCTTCCCGCCCGCCAGGGCTGGAGCGCCTGTCCATTTCTCTCCCACACCCGCGTAACGGGCCTTGCCGGTCTTCACCGTATCTTCTCCCTTCGCCATTGCGGCGTTTATCAGTTTCCCGCGTGTCACCATCGCGCCGCCGATCAAGCCCCCGATGAGCGTTCTACGCCGCATCAAAATTCCACCAGCCGCTCTCCCAGCAAGCGGCCAAAAACTATGCAAGGTGTGGCCATCATCCCGCCAACGAATGCGTTGCCCTGAAGCTGCCCGGACCCCAGGATCTCGCCCGCAGCGTACAGGCCAGGGATTGCCCCGCCATCCGGACGGATGACCTGTAGCTTCTCGTTGACCGCAACACCCACGGTCGAACTGACCGACCCGCCTTGCTGGCGGATGGCATAAAACGGCGGTTTTTCGATCGGAGCGGGCAAATGGGATCGACCCAGTGCATCCCTGCCCTTTGCGACACCGGCATTGAATTCCGCGACCGTATTTGTGAGGGCCTCGCCCGGTACGCCGATGTCACTGGCGAGCAACTCCAGACTGTCAGCCTTGCGGAAAATCTCTCGGGTATTGAAAGATGCTGCCATCTGCTCGCGAGACGAGTCATAAACGATCGGCGGCGCCTGCTGGAAGATGGCGTCGTCGAAAACGATCCAGTACCTCAATTCCGGTTGATCAAGCAGCGAGTGTTCGCGAACATCAATGCTGGGTTCGTCTTCCCTCACGAAGCGTCGCCCGTAGGCATTCACATAGATCTCCCAGGGTTGCCGCGATTCAGGATAGGTATTCGCCCGGCCAATGATTGCTTTAGGATGTGGGCCGTCGTCGAGCAGCCAACCAAAGTTGGAGAGATACTTTTCGCGCCCGCGCAGGTATCCACCCGCAGCAACCGCAAGATCGTGGCCGTCGCCCTGGGCGAATTCATAGGCGCCATTAACGAAAAGCCTGTAGCCGCAAAGGCGCCGAAACATCTTTGGGTTGGCCGCGTACCCCCCGCATGCCAGCACGACGTTGCTCCCCTCGACCGAAGCTTCCCTGCCCGCCGCATCGACGAGCTCAACGCCGGTCACTACACCCTGGCGATCCTGAAGCAGACCAATCACCCTTGTGCTGGTGAGGACTTTGACAAGTCCTCGAGCTTCCTGCTCGCGCATCGCGGGTTCAAGCACGTCCAGGATCGACTGGCCGAAGTCATTCCCCCAGTAGTAGCGCGCCACATCGTAAGGTTCGTGAGCACTCTCGATTGCCGGGCATTGGGGTTGGACATCGAAACCGCGCTCCATCATCCAGTCAAAAGTTTCGCCGGCGTTAAAGATACTCAGCTTGGCGAGCACCGGGTCAATCGTGCCGCGACTGATGCGAATCGCCTCTTCCAGGTGCTGCTGGGGTGAATCTTCGATGCCTTTCTCTGCCTGCAGGCGGGTGCCGGCTGCGCTAAGCTGCCCAAAGCCCACGAGTAGCGTTCCACCTATTCTCTCCGCTGCGTCGATAAGCAAAACCCGCCCGCCGCGTTTCGCCCCCATGGCTGCTGCCGGGATGCCCGTCGTTCCGGCGCCGACCACGATCATGTCCCATGGCTCGGATATCGAATTGCTACTCATTTCATTTCTCCAATTGCGGAATGTTGATCATCACGTAGTGCGCGGGCCGCCGCAAAAAAAGCACGGATGCCAAGGCCAGACACGGCACTAGAGTTCCACGTTGCGGGCGCGGTCGCGGATATAAGTGCTGAACCAGTCAAGATTGCGAAAGCGGAGCGTTCCCCGACCCACGGCCATGGAACTGTGCGCCATGCCCGCTATAAGGCGGAAGGCTTTTGCCAGCAGAAATAGTTCCGAGTGCTCAAGCTCGGCATCCGTAAAGGGGCGCACCGAAGCGTAGCCTCGCTCGAATGCCTCACCGTAAACGGGTGCGAAATCGTAGAACAGGTTACCCCACGTGAAATTCTTCACGTCCTGCATGAGGAAGTCGTGACCCGCGGCATCGAAATCCAAAAACGTGATTTGGCCGTCTTCATTCACGTGAACGTTGCTCGGATGAAAATCCCGATGACACAATCCTAGCGGAACAGACTCTTGCGCAAGCTGCCCCAGACGCTCGACGAGCCTTGGGGCAAGCTTCTCGTAGTAGCGGGCATCGTCAGGCCGATCATGAAGAAAATCCAGCAGTGGCGGCAGGTTGACCATGAAATTCACCACTTCGTCGGTCGACACTTGCTGATCACCAAGGTACTCGAGACCCAAAAGATGCATTTCCGCGAACAATGCGCCGATACATTCGGCCGTTTCCTCCCGAAGCGCTTCGCCGAATTTCCGTCCCGGCGCCCAGGTATACAGCGCCAGGGCGCGTACTCCTTCGGGGGAGTCCACCTTGAAATAGAGTTCACCGCTGCGCGTGCGCAACGGTGTGGACGCCGGGAAGTTTCGTCGCCGCAAGTAATCCAGGAACTCGAGTTCGACCTGGACAATATCGACATCGCGCCAGCTTTTCCGCCACACACGTAGCGCATAGCGGGAAACCCGGTCATTGATCAGATAGACATCGTTCATGCCTCTATATAAGAGGAAGCCGTCAACCTTGCCGCTCAGTGGGTAACGGCGCGCTGCTTCCGCTGCAATCCAGTCCGGGTGCAGCACCGAGTGCGAGACCTGTGCCTTCACGAATCCTTTCATGGGGTACAGGGAGAACTCCCGCCTGATATCTCCCGAGCGCGGTATTGATTCACTGATGCCCTCCCTTTAACGTTAAAGCTCTCACCCGCCCAAGGCGTCGTTGCCTCCAAGCGGGATCGAGCCACAGACAAGTTCGAATTTTGGCATATACTTTTCGGCATCGCGATCACATTGGGCAAAAACGTTGATTTGTGCCCGGCGAGTATCCGACAACCAGAACGGCACGCTCAAACTGCTTTTTCAGACAGGCTTCGCAATGAACCGAAAACTCTGCCTGGCCACGGTGCTATGCATGCTGGTGGTTCCGTCATTTCCCCTTCCCGGCTTGGCGGACGAATTCGCCGATAAGCGTCTCACCCTTGAGTCGCTGCGGCAGAAGTATGGCGATCCGGATGGGCGGATCGCAGAGATCGGTGGGGTTGAGGTTTACTACAAGGACCAGGGCGAGGGTCCGGCCATCCTGATGATTCACGGCTCGCGGAGCACGCTACGCACCTGGGACCGAGTGGCGCCGGAACTCCTCGATCGCTATCGGGTGATCCGATACGACCTGCCGCCTAACGGCCTGTCAGGGCCGGTGTCCGACGAAGCCGTCAATCGCCTGGAACCGGCGGACCTGGCTGCCGGGCTGCTGGATCACGCAGGAGTCCGCCAGGTAACCTGCGTTGGAGTTTCCAGCGGAGGCACGACCTGCATGTACCTCGCGGCCGCCTACCCGGACCGGGTGAACCGGCTGATCATGTCGAATTCCCCGTCGGACCCGGTCACGACCGACCATGTTGACCATCCGCCTGAATTCGAGGAAGCGCTAGAGGAATTCATGGAAACGGGATTCGAATCGGAAAATTTCATCAACCTTTTCCTGGATTTCTACAATGGAGACCCCCGGCGGATTTCGGAGCAGACACGCCGCGAATACTTTGATTTCAACCGGCGGGTGAAGGAGCCCAACCCAATCGCAATGATCGGACTCGTTGCCGATCACGAGAAAGCCAGGAAGGCGATGGCCAGCGTCCGCGCACCGGCGCTCCTGATCTGGGGTGGCCGCGACGCGCTGCTGATACCGGCAGCGGCAGGAACGCTGGCCAGCTATCTTGAAAATACTCAGGTGTCGACCGTGTTCATGCCGGACGTGGGCCACTACCCTCCCCTGGAATCTCCGATAAGGTTTGCGAAGATAGTTGCTGCATACCTTGAGGCTGCTACACCGACCTCTACCCGTTGACGATCACTTCGCCGTAGCGTTGCGGTTGGCATCCGCCAGGATGCGGGCCAGCAAGTCGGTGAGTCTTACACCCTCGTCGTGCAATACGGCACGGTTGTGCTCGCCATTGACCGCCAGTAGGAATTCCCTTAGTTGGGTTTCGAACACGGGCTGCAGGTTTTTTTGTCCCATTCGCTGAGCGCCTTTAGCGCTCTCCCCCATCACCAGCCGATCATCGATCCAAAGTTCATCGCCGTTCTCGATGCGCAGAAGTGCGTTCTCGTAGTGCAAAGTCTTGCGATCGATGACGAAGGATTGGTTGTAGGAGACGTGAATACCGGCGAGACAACCATCCGGGTAGCGACGCAGTATCATCGCTTCGTCCTCACCTTGCCATCCGGATTGAAAGCGGGCGGCCTGGCAATGCACCATCAACGGATCCTGTCCCACGATCAGTTGCACGAAGTCCAGCGCATGGGGCGCCAACAGGGACAAGATCAACCCTTCCCTGCGCGAGCGAGTTCGCCACCAATCTGCTTGAGGTCCGTCCCAATGCACGCACAACGAGACCTCAATTGCCCGCAGGCGACCGAACTCTTGACGATGATCCTGATGGTAACGAATAGCGTTCGTATGCCGAAAAGTATGACCAATGGCAAGTATGCGTTTCGATTTCTCGGCAGCGTGCGCCATTCGCTTCGCATCCGCCACATTCTCTGCCATCGGTTTCTCTACCAGAACATGTTTTCCAGCAGACAGCGCCTGGATGGCTTGCTCAGCGTGTAAGGCGTTGGGTGTGCAGACGATTACCGAGTCAACGCCCGGCAATGCCAATAGCTCGTCCAGACTCTCGACAACTGAAGGCACCCCGAATTTTCGCGCCAGTCCTGCCGCCCTGCCGCGATCCGAATCCGCAACGGATATCAGTTGAGCTTGGCCTGGAAGGGCGGCGATCGCCGTGGCGTGGGAATCCGCGATTCGCCCGCACCCCAAAATGGCAAATCGTTGCGGTGCCAGGGTTATCCGATGCTCTCCATGTGATGATTTGCGGGCGCTATACACGCATCCCCACCCGCGCCGGTGTTGATGAACGTAAGGGCATCCCGGGCGGTCCGCACGGAATCCTCGAGTATTCCTATTCGCGCGGCTCCGACGAAGGTCAGGGTAATCGCGAAAACAACCAGAACAATCCTTCCGGCGATTTTCATATCAACATGATAATGCCGATCATCGATTCCGATACTCACATCATCGAGCCCTCTGCCCGTTCCGCCGTAAGGAACTTGTCTTCGTCGAGGTCATAGAAATAGAGAAAAACACCATTCGCGAGGAACATGAGCGCCGGGATCACAGCGAAGCCCAGATATAAGCCCTGGACGGCTGAGGCGGGTTGGTCGACCAGTTCCCCTCCGGTCGTTGGCACGTAGCCGACCCAGTTCAGCAACATGCCTGCGAGCGCCAGGCCGAGCGCAAAGGAACCCTTCTCCACGAAGGCGATGACGCTCGACATGAGCCCTTCGCGATGAATACCCGATACGCGGCGGTCGTACGCCATAGTATCTCCGAGCATGGAAACTGACATCAGTATCAGCGCGCCCGAGCCGAACCCGGATATCAGCCCGCGTGCCCAAATGCCGTAGACGGTGATCGTTTCGTCGGCCAGCAGCCAGCTCAGGGCGCTCGCGCAAAAAAACAACACGCCGAGAAGATACGTCTTGCGCTTGCCGATCGTCTTGCCGAGACGGACACATAGGGGCATCGCCAGCGCCACAGTAATGTTGAGGCTGACTGCGAAATGAATTTGCCCTATGTAACCGATTTTCAGCACGTTCAACATGAACAGTAGTCCGGTGGTCGCAACGCTGGCGAAACCGAGGAACTGGAAAATCTTCGCTCCCACCAACATTGCAAATGGGCGATTGCGGAAGAGTTGGACGACTTGGGTCCACGACAGCCTGTTTCCGGCACCCTCGCTCGGCCCGATCGCGCGGGCGCTGGCCGTACCGAGAAAAGAGGAGAACATGGCGCTGAAAATGATGAGCGTCATCACCGCTGCCATGATGCGGTACCCCAACGCGCCCCCGCCTCCGGACTCGATGAGCGCAGCCGTAGCCGCGAGCGCGAATAACTGGCCGAGGGATACGAAAAGCGTGCGGAATGACAGTAGTCGCGTGCGCTCGTCGAAGCTGTCGCACATTTCCGACGGCATTGCCATGTAAGGCACGTTGAAGAGTGAATAACCCGTCGAATGGAGGATGAGCGCCGCGAGCATATAGGCCCACAACACGCCGCCACTCATCGACGAGGGCGCGAACAACATCACGAATGACGCGGCCGATACGAAAGCACCGGCCAGGAGATATGGCCGGCGACGCCCCCAGCGCGAGCGCGTCCGGTCGCTCATCACACCAATCACGATATCAGCGACTGCGTCGTAAAGTTTAGACAGCATCAGCAGGATGCCGGCTATCTCGGTCGACTGGCCGAGTACCGTAGACATGTATGCCGGGTAGTACGCCGTTACGGTATTGATCATGATCGACACCCCAACGGTACCGACGCCGAAACCCAGGCAGGTTGCCAGGCTCAGCCGCTTTTCGTTGGCTTGGAGGCGCGCGTCGGCGCTCATTGTTCAGTAGCCAGGAAGCCAGCGATCGCCTTGGCTTTGGCCGTGTCGCCGCCAGTTACCGTTGCGATATGAGCATCGCGCAACAGACTCGCTGCCTTCGCGACAGCGGCTTGCAGCACCGGCAATTCGCTATCCGCCTTCAGGAGCAGCACGGGCGCCTCCACGTTTGGCATGCGCTCATAGGCTCGGTACTCGAAGGCCGCGATGTATGGGTCCGCGTAGGTATCGAGTGCCTTCAGCACGTCGAGCGCAGCTCGGTGAAGGACCGCCGCGGGCGGCACGGGCACACTGAGGCGGTGCTCCGGGTGGCGCATGAACCACGGAAAATGCAGTGCCTGGTCGCGAACGAAATTGAATGCCCAGATGAAATGCCGCCCGAACTCATCCGGTTCAATGCGCGGCGCGTAGTTCTCGATGATGGCATTACGCATGTCGTCGCCGTACTCGACGATGCCGTCGAGGACGACCCGTCGAACCCGATCCGGGTAGGCTGCAGCGAACTCACACGCGATCCGCGCACCGGTATGGGATCCGTACAAATCCACGCGATCGAGCGCAAGCTCGTCGATCATGCGACGCATACTGTCGGCGAAATAGGCAATGCCGGGGCGATCGATACCGGGTGGCGCCGAGTCGCCGTTTCCGAGTGTGTCGGGTGCAATCAGCGCTGCATTGCAGCCGGCCTTTCGCAATTCCATCATCAGGCCTTGCATAAACCACGACGATGCTGGTGACGGGTGAAGCAGCAAGGCAGCTGGCACAGGTAGATTTGTGTCGTTAGCGGGCGCCTCAAGACGCCGCAGATGCAACTGTCCCTCGCGCAATGCGACAAACTGGCGTTCAATTTCGTTCACCGTGGTCTCCGGTCCGGAACGTCGTCATAATATGCTAACACTACTGTCCAGTTTAATTATTGAACAGATTCAATAGGTTAGAAGGCATGTTCTCCTCGGAAGCCTGGTGGGTGATATGCTAAGGATGTGTGACAAGCGGGAAATAGTGACTGCATCAGAGACAGCCATCTGGAACGATCTCCGCAGCGAGGACGCAGAACTCACTCGCCTGATCCGCGAGCATGGGCCGATGAATCTTGAGCGCGCCTACGAGGTCATGAACGAATTCGACCTCCAGGGCCTCGTGCTCGGGAAACCGGTCAACGTGTACCACCTGCTGGGATACTGGCCCCAAATAGGCAATACGCGTGTGGGGCAACCACCGACCACTTTTGCAGTGTTGTCACGAGATACGCGACAGAAACCGGGCCTCGTGGCCTCCCGTTTTATCTACTATTACACCTACGTCGACGGTGGTTTCACGAACGATGTTCAGGTCTACCTGTACCAGGAGGCGGACGACAATAGCCACAGTGACGCCCTGCTGCCGCCGGACGCGCTGGGGCCGGAATTCCCCGACCGCAAACAGGCGCCGTT
This sequence comes from Candidatus Foliamicus sp., assembly GCA_965261845.1. Lineage (GTDB taxonomy): Bacteria > Pseudomonadota > Gammaproteobacteria > Steroidobacterales > Foliamicaceae > Foliamicus. The sequence goes on from OZ253475.1 coordinate 1,146,521, forward strand.
GTCGCCTGTCGAGCTGCGGCGACGCCAGGCGCTCAATGCGATTACGGCAGCCCGCGGCACAAGTGTCGACGCCGGAGCAGCCCTCGTACGCGCGATGAAGGAGATGGGACTCTGGACGGGCCGCATCGCCTGCGATCATGTCGTCACCGCGGCAGTCTGCGAACGCCACGACCATCCTGGCAATATTGTGCCGGGCGATAACATCCTGCGCTGGATTCGACTGGTCAAGTCTCCGCTGGAAATCCGGTTGATGCGGCGCGCCGCGATCGCCAATGTCGGCGCGGTCAACGCGGTCGGCCACGCCGTGCGCGCAGGGGTGAGCCACGCCGAACTGCAGCATCTGTTCGAGGTCGAGGCAGCCCGGCTCGGCAATCGCGCCCTCTTTCTCAACGTCGATCGGGTGTCTTCCGAGTTGTCAGATGGCGTCATCTCGGACGGGCAGGCGTTCTTCATCGACGGAGTCAGCCATTCTCACCACTACCACGGCGATTACGCGCGTACCGTGTTTGTCGGCGAGCCGATGCCTGCTGCGCGGAGGGCAGCGCAAGCCGTCGAACATGCGTGGCAGTCAATCCGTGAACGATTGCAACCAGGTATGCGCTATAGCGACATTGTCGCGCTGGGACATGAAGCAGTGCGCAAAGGGGGTTTCGATGTTGCTGTCGGAATCGGTCCGCACAGCGTAGGGCTGATGCACACGGATGAGCCAGGCCGCGATGCGGGGGGCTTTTACGGAAAGCTGGACCTGACATTGCGTGAAAACATGATACTCAGCGTCGATTGCCCGGTCATGAGCACAGGTGTCGGCGGTTCCGCGCATATTGAGGATCTGATGCTGATCACGGCTGAGGGCGCAGAGCCACTACATGAAATCGGCGCCCCGGTGATCACGGTATGAGCCTGTTGGGGCGAATAATCTCCGTTGTTGTCGTGATCGCAGTCGCGTTGGTCGCGTTCGTAGGGTCCATGCGCATCGGCTGGTGGTACACAGACTACGAGGCCGTTCGGGCACGGTGGGCAGCGGCCCCCTCAACCTTCGTGAATATCGACGGCGTCAACGTCCACGTGCGTAGTGAAGGCAGCGGCCCCGTAGTTCTGATGCTCCACGGCAGCATCCTGAATATGCATGAATGGAGCCCGGTGGCGGACCGGCTGATGGACCGCTATCGGATCGTCCGGCTGGACTGGCCGCCCTACGGCTTTACAGAGCCCGACCCCAGGGGAATTCTGACCACGGCGCGGGCTGCCGACATCGTTGCCGGACTGGTTGAGCACCTCAACCTGGAGCCCTTTACGATCCTCGCAACGTCAAACGGCGTTAACGTCGCGCTTGACTATTACACGCGTTACCCCGGCCGGGTACGGGCCATGGCGCTGTCGGTTTTGCCGCTTAAGCGACCGAGCCAGACCCGGAAAGTCGACTGGCGCATCCGGGCCATGGCTTGGTTCCACAGCCGCTTCCTGCCGGATTATCACTCCAAGTACTGGTGGCGACTCGTCCTCGAAGACACCACACCGCCGGGTTTCTCACCTCCTGACGAGATGGTCGACATGATTTACGACGCCAACAATCTGCCGGGGGCAGCGCAACGCCAAAGGGAATACATCGCATCCAATGTCGAACTGTTCCGCACCACTGACGTCGGGGCGCTCGCGGAGAGGGTGACGGTACCCGTGTTATTGCAATGGTGCGAACAGGATACAGTTATTTACCAGACCCTCGATGCCACTATTGAAAGATTCAATCAAGCGCCACTGACGATCATCAACTATCCTCAATTCGGACATTTTCCCATGTGGGAGGATCCGGATCTGTTTACCGCCGATCTTGAGAAGTTCCTCAACTCAGTGGATTCCAAATGACAGCAAAAATTATCGACGCCGATACGCACCTGATCGAGACTGCCGCGATCTGGGAGCATATGACCGAAAAAGAGCGGATTCATTGCCCTCAGGCTATCGAACTGGCCGAGGGGATCATTGTTCCGCCAATCCAGGCGCCCATGACCTCCGTGTGGGTCATCGACGGTCAATTGTACGCCCGCACGAGTCTGGAGATGATCGAGGAATTCTCCGGCGGAGAGGTCAAGCCTGGAGCCCTCGGCATGACGGATCCTGACGAGCGTCTGAGAGCCATGGACCAGCAAGGCGTCGACATACATGTGATCTTCCCGAGCCTGTTCCTGGTACTCGCGCCCGAGTCTCCCGCCGCGGAGCTGGCGCTCTCCCGTGCCTACAACCGCTTCCTCGCCGAGCGTTGCAGCGGCAGCAACGGGCGCCTACGCTGGGTAATGCAGCCGGCGCTGAAGCGCATGGACGAGACGCTGGAGGAGATCGCCTGGTGCCGAGAGCGCGGTGCTGTCGGCATACATCTGCGGGGACTCGAAGGCAACCGGCCCGTCGACCACCCGGACTTTTATCCTATCTACCGCGTTGCAGAAGATCTCGACCTTCCGATCTGTGTCCACATCGGCAATGCCAGCCCGGCATTCCAGCAGATCAGGCGCAACACAGAGAATCGCCCATCCCGGTTTCACATGTCTGTGCCAACGCTGATGTCGTTCACCGCACTCGCGACGAGTGAGATATCGACGGCGTTTCCCAAGCTCAGGTTCGGTTTCTTCGAGATCGGTTCGTCATGGCTGACCTATCTCGTGGTACAGGCGCATAAGGTCCGCGACGATCGTGACCGCAAGGCTTTCACGCAGTCGGTGATGCGGGAGCGCAATCTGTATGTCACCTGTGAAGAACACGAGGAATTGCCACTCATTCTGCAATATGCCGGCGACGATAATCTCGTTATCGGTAGTGATTTCGGCCATCCCGGCGACGTGGATGACTCCGTTCTCGTTCAGCACAAACTGAAGGCGCGGGAGGATGTTACGGAAGATCAGAAAATGCGTATTCTTAGCCACAACGCTCTCAAGTTGTTCGGCGCCGCGAACTTCGCGGCTTGATCGTCGAATCGCTGCAAGCAGCGTAAGCATCTCTATTGATGATTCCGGATCCGACGCTTGCGCGAATGCATCATTGCGCAATAGGAGGCGCTTATGAAAATCATAGATGCGGATACCCATGTCGTGGAGCCTTCCTCGGTTTGGGATCTCTTGTCGTCCGGAGATGAGGAGTTTCGCCCCTCGATTCTGCGCAAGCAATTGGGCGCTACGATCAATGCCCATTTTGCGGGCGGTTCGACCAAGGAATTTTGGGTGATCGACAATTTCCTGTACGGAAAACACAATCCTGAATTTATCGCCCAGCATTCAAACGGCGAATTTACGTCAAGCGCCATTACGCTCGAGGACGTCCCTGCGCGACTCGAAGACATGGACCGTCAACAAGTCGATACCGAAGTGATTTTTTCCAGCCTTTTTCTCAACATTCGCTGCACTCGGCCCCGTGCCGAACTCGCGCTGACCCGGGCTTACAACCGATGGATGGGGATCGCTGCAGCGAATCCGGCGGGCGCCTGCGGTGGATTTTCGTACCGTCCCTCAAGAATCCCGAAGAAACAGTCAAAGATATGCGCGCCTTTGGGGAACAGGGGGCCGTCGGTGTGCTATTTCGGGGACTGGAAGGCGATAAATTTCTGGATCATTCGGATTTCGATCCGGTCTACTCGGCCGCCGCCGATCTGGACTTGCCCATCTGCGTGCATATCGGCCACGGGAGCCCGGCGTTTGAGTCGATCCAGAGCCGAGACGGGGCCGGGTTCAATCGATTCATTTCGGATAGCCCCAACTACCTTGCCTTCTCGGTGCTCCTTAACAGCAAACTACCTGCCAAGTTTCCGAACCTCCGCTTTGGTTTTTTTGAGTCAGGCTGCACCTGGGTTGCCCCTGCGTTACAAACCGCGCTACATGTGCGTTTGAGTCCCGAGGAGCTGATGGAATTTGCGCAGGAAAAACTCCAGCAGCACAATTTCTATTTCACTTGCGAAGTTCATGAGGACCTGCCACATATCATGCGTTACCTCGGAGAAGATCGCCTGATGGCCTCGAGCGACTACGGCCACCCCGGCGACATCGGGGACACGATCATGTATCGGCAAGCGTTAGCCAAGCGAGGTGATCTGGAGGCATCAACCCAGGACAAACTGCTTTCATCCAACGCTCTTGGCTTATTCCGCCTTTAGTGTCGCGTCGACGCCTCAGACCGAAAATCAGCGAGCTTGGCAGCGTCCAGCCGGTAAAGTTCAATGGTGTCAGCCAACATGGCCATGGCGAACAATACGGTCCCACTACCCAGAGCACCGAGCGCAGCCGCCCTCGTTGCCGGGGGCACGGGGGACTATGAGGTGGCGACCTGGTAGCGCCGAAGCCGCAGGAACGGGATCAGGATAGCGCCTGTCAGGAGCACAAGAATCCCCAGCAGGGAAGGCGCCAAGCGCATCAGGACCGTGCCGAAGGGCTCTTCCCGGTACTCGAACGCCGGAAAGGCGTCGTAATCCGCGGGCTTGAGCGGGTACCGTTCCAGGAACTTCACGGTGAAGTATTCCCGCCACTGGGCATGGAAGATATACACCTGGTTCAGGAAATGTTCGTAACGGTCCGCGCTCGTACCCGAAATCTCGTTCAACGCCAACTGCATCATGATGGCGGGCGAAATGAACTGAAAGCGCTGTACGAGGCTCTCCTGTAGATTTAGTTGCGCCTGAAACTGGTCGTACAAGGGCCGCACCGCCTTATCCTGCGCATTCCTGTTGGCCATCGCCACGGTCAGAAAATCCGTTGCTTTCTCACTGCCTTCGGGAACCAGTTCCAGGTGGTCGTAGTAATACTCGTCGAGTCGGGCCATGTAGTTCTTCTGCGCCTCCGTCTGGGCGTCCCGGGCCGCGGTAATCAACTCCATCCGCGACGGCGTCGGATAGTTCGTTGTGGCCAACATGCTGACAAGCGTCGGCACCACCACCACCAGCGCCAGCCAGACCGCTGCCAGCGCGATGCCGTTTGCCGCCGAGTTCTTGCCGTAAACGTTGACCATCACCGCCATGGCGAACCAGAAAAATGCGTATAGCAGGGTCGCCCCCGTCCACAGGCCGAAACGCGCCCAGGTATCGGACGAGCCCAGGTCGGTACCCACCGTCAGGAGCGAAATCAGGCCCAGCGCCAGTACGGCCGCCAGCAATACGCCGGCCCGGGCAATGATCTTCGACGCCATGAGTTCCTTAAGCGAAATCGGATGGGCCAGGATCATCGCCAGCGTGCCCCGCTCCTTCTCGCTGGAGAGCAGGTCGTAGCTGATCGCGAGGATAAAGATCGGCAACAGAAAGATCACGACGAATGCGATGTCGAAGGAACCGGTCATCAGATTGACCGGGTTTTCCAGTTCAATGTCTTTGGTAATCGTCATCGTGGGATTCATCGAGACGGGCACGTACGACAATTGAATGTCGCTCTGGCCGATCGAAAACGACGCCAGGCCGGTGGGGGGCAGGCTGACGTAGTTGGCTGTTTCCGCGCCAACGGCGCCGGCATTGGTGCCTTGCGGGGGGCCTGCTCCCGGGGCGTGCCGGGCGGATGCGAATTGATACTCGCCCCCTTCGGCCAGGACCTGCGCCTCGTATCGCTGGGTATCTCCGCGCATTTTCGCGCGCCGGCCGTCCTCAAACGCCGTTGCTGCCGCGGCTCCTTCAGCCTGGCGCTCAATGGAACGCTGGCCGGCCCATGCCCCGAAGGCAATGGCTCCGGCAACCAGGATGAGAAGGGACCGGAATGCCCCGGAACGAAAGAGCTGGCGGGTTTCGTGGGAAATGATTATCGTTTTCATCAGTCTTCCTCCACCCTGAGGCGGCGAACCCCCCATAGGGCAAGAGCCACGGATGCCGCCAGCCAGAGCAGGAGCACGAGGAAGTTGCCCAAGTGCTCGAGCAACGTCGCCTGCAAGCCCCTGGATTGGAAATCGAAGGGCGGCACCAGCTTGAAGACGGCCTCATCGGCGATCATGGAACCGCCTGAACCGAACCTGGCATTGGCATCCATTGCGGCCGTGCCCAGATAGTCGTTGATCGTCGTTACCATTTTCCGCCGGTAGGTTTCCGCGCTGTCAACGAAATCAATGTGACGGATCAGGTCAGTTCCGGCCAGCGCCATCGAAATAGAGCGTAGCGAAAGGGTCGGAGCCAGGAATCCGATTTGGTCCTGCAAACGCCGCTGATTCGTATAAGCGTCGCGCAGCCGGCCGAAATGCTGGTCGAAAACAGGGAAATCGTATTCCTCGAACTTCTGTAGACGCAATGCGCCCACATACACCGGCAGTTCGGCAGCCGTTTCGGCCCCGTATTGCGCGAAAACCTCCTTGCTTTCCTGCTGGAAACGAACGAACGACGGCACGCCGTCGTAGCCGCGCATCTGGTGCGTGCGCATCTCCGCCATCCATTGCCCGAAGGCCGGCGTCGGGTGCACGGCCTTGGAGATTTCGCTGGCAGCCTTGGGCGCCAGGAAGCCCGCAAGCGCCCAGAAACCGACCAGGATCATCAGCGCGGTACGGGCTTTCATCGACCATGCCGAGACGGCAAGCGTGAGGAACAGGAAAACGGCGCCATACAAGAGATACGCGCCGGTCATCAGCGCGACTCGCGGACCCATCGATTCCCCGGCGGTGGGCAGGTCAGCCAGCGAAAGCGCGATCGCTCCCACGAGTATGCAGGGGACAAGCACCAGAAGGACCGCCACGGCGATTCCCGCAGCCTTGCCCCACAACAGCTGCCGGTTGCTGACTCCCATGCTCATGACCTGGCGGAGCGTGCCACTTTCGCGTTCCCCGGAAAATGCAGTGAACCCCAGGAAGATGATCAGCAGCGGCATCAGTAGCTGCAGGGTCATGGCTCCGCTTAAGTCGCCGAAACGTCCGATGGAGCTCTGGTCGGTGGCCGGACGCCCGATGGCGAAGTTCTGCTTGTGCGCCTCCATGAAAACGGCTGTGCCTGTGTAGTTGTTGATGCCATTGTCAAAGAACGCCAACGGGCCGGCGGGTTTGAACGCGTAGTTTCCGTAGTGGGCTCCCGCATGCGGATTCTTGTCGCCCTGGTTGAACCACTGGCTGTTGGTCTGGCCCTGCGCGATGCGCTGCGTGTCCATGTAGGCGCTGTACTTCTGGTAACCGGCCATCAGTGCGGTAAGCAGCAGCAGCGCCATGATGGCGGCGGTCCACTTGAACCGTCCGTCGCGCACGATTTCCGAGAATTCCTTGCGTGCTATGGTTGCGATCATAAGAATTGCCTCACTTGTTGCCGGGTTCCCTGCCCTCCTGCAAGTAGTGGCTGCCGGCGTGCATGTGCTGAAGATAAATCTGCTCCACGTCCGCGTGGGAGACTTCATCCGTGCTCAGTTCCTCCACCAGCCGTCCTTCCTTCATGATGCCGATGCGGGTGCCGGTTTCCTTGGCGCGGAACAGGTCGTGGGTGGCCATCAGGATGGCGGCGCCGTCCGACTTGAGTTTCAGCAGTAGCTGCGAGAACTCGTTGCTGGCCTTGGGGTCCAGACCCGCGGTGGGCTCGTCGAGGAGCAATACCCTGGCTTGCTTGGCAAGCGCAATGGCAACTCCCACTTTCTGGCGCATTCCCTTGGAATAGGTCTTGACTCGCCGGTCCACCGCCTCCGGCTGCAAACCCACACGGTGCAGGAAAGCGCGATAGTCTTCCCGGGAATAGTCATGACCGCCAAGCTGGGCGAAATAACGCAGGTTCTCCAATGCAGTCAGGTTTCCGTAGAGCATGACCTGCTCGGGAATGTAGGCCAGCAGTTTCTTTGTCTCAAGCGGCTGTTCGGTCACGTCCAGGCCGCACACACTCGCGGTGCCGCCATCGGGCTGAATGAAGTTGAGGAAGAGGCTGATGGTGGTGGTCTTCCCGGCGCCGTTGGCGCCGAGCAGGCAGTAGATGTCGCCGCTCTCTACAGTCAAATTCAGCCCTCTTAGAGCTTCGTTGTTCCCGTAGCTCTTCCTCAGGTTGATTGCTTGCAGCACAACTGCCTCCCGTCCCTCGGCCGATTATAGGCCGCGTCTTAAGTGCCGATAAGAGGCTACCAACGGAACGAGGGCATCCTGCCCTCGTCGAGGGCGAGACGCCCTCGCTCCCAGCGTGTTCGCTGCGCGCCAGCGCAGCGGCGCCCGCTGCGAAAACTCCCAATGGGCTTGCCGATCAGTTTGCCGAAAGGGCTGCGTCAATATCTTCGATCAGATCTTCAGGGTCTTCCAGGCCCACGGACAAGCGGACCAGCCCGTCGCGCAAGCCTACCCTTCGGCGTTCCTCCGGATCGACATCCGCGTGGGTCATGGTAACGGGGTGTGTGATCAGGGATTCCACGGCGCCCAGGTTCTCCGCCAGCGTCCAGAGTTGAACCCGGTCCATCAGGTTCTTGCCGGCCTCAAGGCCGCCTTTCAGTTCGCACCAGAGCATGGCGCCGAATCCGGTTGCCTGGCGGCTGGCAAGTTCGTGCTGGGCAAACGACGCCAGCCCGGGGTAACAGACTTCGACCACCGCCGGGTGCTCGCTCAGGTATTGCGCGATTGCCATAGCGCTGGCCGACTGTTTGTCCATGCGCACGGTAAGCGTCTTCACGCCCTGCAACGTAAGCCAGGCAACCATGGGCGACATGATGCTGCCGGTGGCGTTCTGAACAAACCGCACCTTCTCGTCCAGCTCCGCGCTCGCGGCGACCAGAGCCCCGCCCACTGTCGCATTGTGGCCGTCCAGGTACTTGGTGGTGCTGTGCAATGAAATGTCCGCTCCCAGCGCCAGCGGTTGCTGGTAGTACGGCGACAGGAAAGTGTTGTCCACGACATGGACCAGGCCGTTATCGCGGGCGATTTCCGACAAGGCGGCGATGTCGCTGAGCGCCAGTGTGGGATTGGCCGGCGTTTCGGTCAGCAAGAGCTTTGTCCGAGGCGTGATTGCGGCGCGTACCGCATCGGGATCGGCAGTATCCACAAACGTGAAAAGGACCCCGAATCGCGCGAAAACCTGCGTGCATACCCGGTAGGTGCCACCGTAGGCAACCTGCGAGACCAGTGCATGATCACCTGCGTTCAGGAAGGCATGCAAGACTGCGCTGACCGCCGCCATGCCGGTGGAAAAGCAGGTGCAATCCACACCGTCTTCGAGTCCCGTGAGACGTTTCTCCAGGGCCTTTACGGTTGGATTGCCGCTACGTGAATACGAATAGCCCTTGGACATGTACTCGTCCACGGAAGGCTGGGCAAATGTCGTGGACTGGTAGATGGGCGGCAGCACCGACCCGGTCGTTGGATCGGGCTCGGCGCCTGCATGAATCTGCTTGGTGGCGAATCGCATGTCAGAACTGCTCGGGACTGAGCGCCATGGTACTGGTAGCGCCGGCGCGAACGCGGCGAGCCCGCGCGGTGACCTGAGGCATGAAGTTCTCCGCATAGAAGCGTGCGCTTACGCGTCGCGCTTCCGTTACGGGGTCGTTGCCGGCACCCCCCGCGACGAGGGCGGCGCGGGCGTGTAGCCAGCCGCCGCACAGATACCCCAGCAGCATCATCAGGTTAAAGGCCGCGGCTCCGGGTAGGTCCTCCTGGTTGCCCATCTCACCGAAAAACCATGCAACCACCGCATTGGTTTCCGCGAGTCCCTCCTTGAGCGCCGCGCCAATCACCTGGTCGTCGGCCGGAAGCACATCCATTTTGTCTAGCGTATCCTGCATCTCACTCAGCAATTCGCGCAGCGCCCTGCCCTTGTCGCGAATCATCTTGCGGCCCACCAGGTCGCCGGCCTGTATACCGGAGGTTCCCTCGTAAATGGTCGTGATGCGTGCATCGCGATAGTGCTGGGCAGCCCCGGTTTCTTCGACGTAGCCCATGCCGCCGTGAATCTGTATTCCAATTGACGTCAGTTCGATGCCGACCTCGCAGATCCAGCCCTTTACGATCGGGGTAAGCAGATCCAGCCGCCGCTGGTGATGGGCGCGCCGGTCCTGGTCCGGGTGCCGGCGAGCGTAGTCCGTGTGCATGCCGGCCATATAGGCCAGCGAACGCATCGCAAAAATCTGCGACTTCATTTCCATGAGCATGCGCCGCACGTCGGGATGCCGAACGATGGGAACGGTTTCCTGGCTCCCCGGAGTCTTGCCCTGCAAGCGATTCCGGGCGTACTCCAGCGCTTGCTGATAGGCCCGCTCCGATACCGCAACACCCTGCAGTCCCACGGAAACGCGTGCATCGTTCATCATCGCGAACATGTGCGGCAGGCCCTGGTTCTCCTGGCCCACGAGGTAGCCAACGGCATCTTCGTAACTCATGACGCAGGTCGGACTGGCATGGAGCCCAAGTTTGTGCTCCACGGACACCGCACGCACATTATTGAGCTCGCCCGCGCCGCCATTCTTGTCCGGAATCCGCTTGGGTACCAGGAACAGGGACAGGCCCCGAGTGCCCTGGGGCGCGTCCGGCACGCGCGCGAGCACCAGGTGAAGAATGTTCCCGGTCATGTCGTGATCACCGAAGGTGATGAAAATCTTCTGCCCGCTGATCCGGTAGTGGCCGTTCTCCGGCTTTGCCTGACTGCGCACCAGTCCGAGGTCGGAGCCGGCCTGCGGCTCGGTCAGATTCATGGTGCCGGTCCACTCTCCGCTTACCAATCGAGGCAGGAATTGCCGGCGTAATTCATCGCTGGCATATAGCTCCAAGGCATGCAACGCACCCTGGCTCAACAGGGGGCAGAGCGACCAGGCCAGGTTGGCGGATTGCCACATTTCCTGTACCGGCATGGAGATGAGCTGGGGCAATCCCTGGCCTCCATACTCCTCGGGTGCGGATATGCCCCCCCAACCTCCATCCACAAAAGCCTCGTAAGCCTCGCGGAAGCTGTCCGGCACTTGCACGCTGCCATTCGCGACCCTGGCGCCGGTCTGGTCGCCTTTGGCGTTCAACGGCGCAAGCACATTGGCGGCCAGGTCTCCGGCCTCATCCATTACCGAACGGGCCAGTTCCGCGGACAGCATTTCGCAACCCGGTAACCCTGCAACACCGTCCATTTCAGCGACGGATTCCAGGATAAACAGCATTTCATCGACGGGGGGCCGATACTCGGACATGGAGCTGGGCAAGAACTTGCTAAGGGTCCGGATATTGTACCCGCGACCTGTTAATTTCCGCGAGCGGCCAAGGAGGGCATTTGCCTGAGTTTTCCGGTCTTACGTTGCGGGGCGGGCTGAGAGCTTGTCCGGGTATTCAGCTTCCAAACGCTGCCGGTAGTCGGCGGGAAGCGCGTCAACTGAAGCCAGCTTGAGGCCGGCTGCGTGCCAGATCATGTGGCCGCTGTGGTCACCCATGTTCATCCAGTCCCGCCAAGGCATGAACACGGTTGAGGCAAATTGGGTGTCCAGGCGCTCCATGCCGGAGTCGTTGAATTGTTGCAGCGGGCAGTGCAAGGTTTGGCGCTGCAATCGGGGCTGTTGCATGCCCGGCGGGTATTCGGTCTCCTTGCTGAGCCAGACCTGCCCTCCTCCGGCGATGATCCGGTAAGCGGGTGGTCGCTCCGGCATCTGCGAGATAAACGCCGTCGGCCGTATGCCTTTCACCGAATAATTGAAGCCCCTGCCGGCGCCTCCTCCCTGCACGGCTGCCGGCGCCACAAGCAGTTCCCCGGTATAGGGATTGCGCCACTCGCGCAGCCATTCGCCGTTGTAGGCATTCCGCAGGAACGACACCGTGTGTCCGATCAATTCGAATTCCTCGCCGTCCAGGTGGCGCATCCAATACATTTCCATCCCTTCGAATCCGAACAGGGGGCGCGGTGGCCGGCCTTCTTCGACCCCGTAAATGATGCCGCTGTACCACCAGGGCACATCCTCCTCGCGCAGGCTGGCTTGAAGGCGAATCAATGCCAATAAGTGGTCTCGTGGCGTGGAGAGCCCGGTAAGTGCCGTAGGCTGCTGCTCCGCGAGCGACACCCAGGGAGAGCCGAACACGGCAAGCCCAGCGGCGCCGGCAAACAACTCCCGGCGGCTGAGGTTAGCGCGCTTGCTCATTTCTTTTAGCCGTAACGCTGGGAACGAGGGCGTCCCGCCCTCGACGAGGGCGGGACGCCCTCGTTCCATTGCTCCCTTTGCGGCCCGACACCGATGGGCTCACGGTGTACGAACGGCATCCAGCACTACTTTTGCCATAAGCGCGCCCATGCGCGGGTCATCGTTGGGGGGGCGCCACATTGCCCAGCTGCCCCGGTACTGTTGCTGCACCGGCTGGTTGGAAGACGGTTTGCCTTCAGCCGGGTCGTAGCCCAGATGTCCGTATGCAGGCACGTCGAAGCCCAGGGATGGATCCATGTCGTTGCGCCGGCGGTCGGAAGGCGTTTGCCGTTTCGGCGGATAGCTTCGTCCGTCGGCACAGCCGCCCAGTTCCAGGCAGCAAGGGACTTTGGATTCGCCGTCCAGGCACTCGGTATTCACCCACACGCCCCAATAGTCGGCGAACGGACTCCCTACCTCCGGATAGCGTGTGTAGTCTCCGTCGTCGTAGTCCAGCCAGGTGCGATAACCGACTTCCTTGCCGATCTGGTTGGGCACCTCTACGAGGTTGAGCACTGAATCGGCCACGATCTGGGGAAACGCCACAACGATGTGTTTGACGCCTTCTTCGCGCAGGAAATCCAGCGCCTCCCAGTAACGAAATCCCCACTTGCCTTCGGGGTGCACTCCGGGTTGTTCATAGAGCGACGCGTATCCGAGGTTTTCACCGCGCATGGGGCGGCTCCGCTCAAGGCGGCCGGCGGCCGATGGCGGCATTTGCTCGTTGGTTACCATGTCGCCGGCCCAGGCGCCCACAATCCGGCGCTGCTTGAGTTCCGGGTAAAGGCGCAGCAACTCCAGCTCGATCATTCGATGCAGCGCGAGCGTATCGTCGATCTTCGGGTCGAAATATTCGTCGTAGCGCCGCAAGGCGTGGCCCAACAGCACGATACCGGTGTCGCCTTCCGCAACTTGGGGGTTGAACCGATGCGAGATGCCTTCCGCATGCAGCAAAGCCAGGATTGGTGAGGCCACAATCGGGTTGGGACGCCCTTTGAGTGCGACGCTGCGATCGGCGGTGGGTGGCCCCAGGGAACGCGTCCATCCCCCCGGATCCGCCGGATAGGAGTCGCGCATCAGGTCTGTGGGATCGTTCAGCCAGCGCAGCGGTATCGGCTCGCTGTCTTCGCCGGCCTCGGCGGCCAGGCGAAGGCGCAGTGTGTTTATCACGTCATGCGTCTTGGAAAACCGGGGACCGCCGACGGTCATGTCCACTGCCAGTATTTCCGTCACCCCCTGCGCCAGCAGACGAGGGATGGGCCCATCTACGTTATGCCGTTGGGGATCGCACTCGGCCCACGGAGCATCCTCAGGCCCACACCAGGTGAGCGGCTGCCCTTGAGGGCTTCCCGGGCCGTACACCAATCTCGGCCAGGGGTGGTGCTTCGGGTCGGCGGCCATCCATGACGCCATATCGACCACGAACCGTACGCCGAGATCCTCAGAACGCGCCGCCAGTTCCTCCTCCAGCATGCCCATCTGCGAACGGGTAATGCGATAGAACGGGCTCGGGCCCCCAATCCTCTCGTATTCGAATCCGTACTTGAGCGACTCCTTGGGACCGTTGCCGAACTGCATGAACCGGGGCCAGATTCGCGGGTCCCAGAGAAACCGCTGGTAGACGGGACTATTGTGATCGTAGGAAAACAGCTGCGCGGCGGTGTCGAACGACCCTCGTTCGCTCCAGTCCTCGGCTCCACCGTGGATCACGAACAGCACCCCGATAACCCGTTGGGCATCGTCGTCCTGCGCTTGCGCCGTGGCCCAGATGCAACAAAACAACAAGCACAGGAGCCACGGAGCCTGAGAGCGAGGGTGCCGGGAGCGAGGGGTTGAGGAGCGAGGGGTTGAGGAGCGAGGGGTTGAGGAGCGAGGGGTTGAGGAGCGAGGGGTTGAGGAGCGAGGGGTTGAGGAGCGAGGGGTTGAGGAGCGAGGGCGTCCCGCCCTCGTCGAGGGCGGGACGCCCTCGCTCCCAGGCAACGCAGCTAGAGTGTTGCGGACAGCCTCAGGGAATCGTTGCACGGCCAGGTGTGCCAGGCGGCAGGTCAGGATGCGTCCAGGCCCAGAGCTCCCGGATTCATCAGGTTGTTGGGATCCACGCTGTCCTTGAACGCTCGCAAAAGGCGCTCCGCTTCAGGTTGCCGCCCTCGCAGGTAGGGATAGGTCTTGCCGATTTGCAGGTGGCTGGCTCCCACCTGCCAGAAGAGATCCAGAATACGCTGGCGCAGTTCTTCCACCAGCGCCCGACCCTCCGGGTTTTCTGCGTGCTCCGGCAGCGTTGCCAGGTAATCCTTGGGCATGAACCGCTTATGAAAAACCGTCTGGCTGTCCTCCCAGTAGAACACCGGCTCATAAAGAAACGCGTTGGAGTTGATGGTCATGAACATGGCGCCTTTGTCGACGCGCAATTCCTTCATACGCTCGGCGTTCTCCTCGTACACGGCCATCAGCAAGCGGCGAAACTCGGGCACTTTGGAAAACGGCATGATTCCGTGCAGGGGCACCCATCGTTCGCCGTTGACGCCAAGAACGGAATACATGGGAATAAAAGGCATGGAACGGAGTACGGTGGGTACGGTATTGGCTATTTCGGTGCCGTGCGGCCGCATCGTTTCACGCACCAGTTTCAGCTTGGAGTTGACCTCGCTGGCGCTGTGGCCCTCCACGACATAGTGCGCGGAATGGCTGAAGCCGGAGAAAAATCGTTTGCCCGCCAGCGCCATCCGTGTCAGCCGGCTGACCGCCTCGAAGGGATTGCTGGAATCCCGGGTTACGTTCCACACGGCGCGGGCCTGGTCGGCGGTTTCGGTCTTGGTGAGTTGGCCCTGCTGCAGTTTTGGATCCAGGCCGTAGTTGTCCGCCACCACCCCGAGGCGCGCCACCGCGGACATGCCGGAGGACATTCCTTCGAAGGTATCGAAACCGAACGACGCCGTGCCGGTGCGCGTGGGACGCTTGATCAGCCTCAAGGTAATGCGCGTCTTAATGCCCATCGCGCCCGTGTCTCCGGTAAACAGCCCCGTCAGATCCGGCCCGTACCAACGAAAGAACGGGACCGAGGTACTGATGGCGGCCGACCCGGTACGCAGCAGTTCTCCGTTGCCCAGCACTACGTCGAAGGAAAGCACCGATTCGGCGGACAGTCCGTAGTTGCCGGAACCCATGCTCGCCGAGTTTTGCGATGTGGAACCGCCTACCGTAGCCTTCAGGCCCGAGAACGGTCCCCAGAAAGGCGTGCGGAGCTTTTCTTTGGCCAAGGCGGCGTTGAGGCGCTCCCAGGTGACCGCCGGCTCCACGGTTACGTACATATCCGTGGCATTGATCTCCACGATTCGGTTCAGCCGTGACGTTTCAACCAGCAGTGAACGCGCCCGCGTAGGCAGATAGCCATCCGTGTACGACGCGCCTCCCCCCCGGGGCACCAGCGCCACGTTGTTGTTGAGTGCGATACGCGCAGCTTTCTGCAATTCTTCCACGGTGCCCGGCTGTATCACTGCCAACGGCATTTCTCGCGCGTTGTACACGTCCATCGTGAAGTAGCGGCGTTCCGCATCATCCGTAATGACGTAGTCGCTTCCCAGCAGTTCGGATAGCTCCTGAAGAATTTCCTGGCTCATATTCCCCTCCGGTTTTGGCGCTCGATTCTATGCCATCAAGCGCTAAAGGCGGATTTGCCCTTTTCGGGTTGTATTTCCGGTTCGCCGTTGACGAAATCGATCCAGTTCCGCGGCTGTGCAGGAATTCGCATTGGCGACAATACCCCGGTCAAATTGAACGGGTCGGTACTGGCAATCCGTACCCTTGATACCCCTGAACCAGATCGCCGCATTGCCCGCAATTCATCGACGGCGGCAGGCGACGCAAATTGCTCACCGCTGAATCCGCTGACAAATCGTCCGCCCCGCAATTCGCCCCGGGCCTCCAGGCGGCGGTACACCCGCAACCAGGAGCGCCAGGGCGGCAGCCCCCGCTCGCGCGCCAGCAAAGCGCGAAACACGATGCCGTAGCGTCGGATCATGGCTTCGGCCAGGTATTGAACTCGCTGCTCTTCATCGATCCGGCTTTCCCCGGGTGAAGTCAGCACCGACCAACGGCCGGCTGCCTGCACCCCGGCCAGCCGAGCCCGCAAACTGCCGAAGCGCGGTCGTTTGTCCGCCCGGGTCGTCAACGCCCTTAGGCCGGTAAAGTTGTCCGAGGTCACCAGGCCGCTGGCCGCAAGTTCCCCCAGGGCCATTTCGATTTGACTGCGCAACATTCCCGTAGTGCGCAACAGACCCTGGAAGAAATCAGCTCCACCTTCCCGTAGGGCGTCGTACACCGCCTGCGCGCCGAAGGGCAGCCGTTCGCCGCGTCCCGGCCCCAGCGGCCAATAATCCCAGCATTCCCGTCGCAAGAGGCAAATGGGTGTGTTAGCCGCCAGGCGCCCACGCGACCTTCCCGAGGACGGTTCAGCGCGCTTCCACAGCCACTCTCCCGATGCCAGCACCTGGTCCAGCATCGGGGGGG
This sequence comes from Candidatus Foliamicus sp., assembly GCA_965261845.1. GTDB lineage: Bacteria > Pseudomonadota > Gammaproteobacteria > Steroidobacterales > Foliamicaceae > Foliamicus. Next base: position 1,163,056 of record OZ253475.1, read on the forward strand.
AATAATCGGTTACGCGCGCCGGTAATACGCTGCGTTCCCAGGTGGCGGCCGGCGCGGCGCAACCTTCCAGCCTCTGCAGCGCCAGGCGCAGGCTTTCGGGGCCTTGGCGACGTTCGCCGTACAGGCCCTGCCAGCGGAACAGGAAAGATGTGAATTCGGCTGCGCTTACCGGCCGGACTTGCTGTCGAAGTGACTTGAGCGTGCGCCGATGTATGCGTGCCAATAGCCCCCGTTCGCACCATTCCTCCCGCCCTTCCTCTTCAGTCCCGGCAGCGGTGCGGAAGTGACCGCGCACGACAAAGCCCTCGCTTTCCAGCGTGGTCAGGGCGATGGCTGTATCCGCCGGAGTCAGGCCCAGGGGAGCGGACAGTTCCCCGGCCGTAACCGGCCCCAGTATTTCCAGGCGGCTGCGCAGGAGCTCCCGGGCCGCAGCGGCAAGGCTGTCGCCGGACGAATTACAGCAGGCGAGCAACTCTTCGCGGCGCTCGATGCAGCCCCACAGGACCTGGCCACTCGGCGCGGCAACCTGCACGGATCGTCCCTGTGCAGCAAGTTCATCAACCAGGGCTTCGTGGTCGCCCAGTTCCGTTGCGGTCAGGAATCCAGCCAGATTGAGCGCATCGTGCAATTCATCCGCGTCGCGCGGCCGAGGCCAGACTTCGGCGCACACATTGGCAATCGCCTGCGGATCCGGACGCGCCAGCTGTGCCGCGTCTTCGACGCCCAGCAAGTGACGGGTTCGAATGGCCTGGGTTCGCCTCTCCTCGGCCGGCACGTCATCCAGGAATGCGTAGGGTTTGGCGGTGATGACTTCCTGGGCCAGTATCGAGGCTGCCGCCGGTTCGGCAAAGTGTATTTGTGCCTCACCGCTTTCAAGGGATTGCAGGAGCGCGAGCAAACCGTCGACATCCATCAACTCCTCAAGGCAGTCGGTGAGTGTCTGCTTGACGAGGGGATGGTCGGGTATCTCCCGGTTCCCGGTGAGGTTCTCGGCACAGGCCACGAGATCCGGGAACAACGCCACCATCAGGTCCTCGGCGTCGCCACGCTGAAACTGCGCCGGGCGGCGTTCGCCATTGCGGTTGCGGAGGATCGCCAGCGCGGTGGTGGCGGCCCATCGCCAGCGCGTCGGAAACATGGGCGAATCCAGCACCGCTTGAACCAGGACATCGCGCACCGAGGACGAATTAAGCCAGCCTGCGATGTCCTTGAGCGGGAAGCTGTGTCCAGGCCCAAGCGAAATGACGATGCTGTCGTCCAGAGCCGCCGCTTGAGGCTCAATGTTGAACTTGCGGCAGATGCGTTTCCGCAGCGCAAGCCCCCAGGCTCGATTCAGCCGCGACCCCAGGGGCGAATGAATCACCACATGCATGTCGCCCAGTTCATCCAGGAACCGCTCGATCACGAAGCGTCCGGCGCCCGGCAAGACACCCAGGGTCGCTCGTGCCGCCGCCAGGAACTCCACGGTCTGCCGCGCCGCTTCAACGGAGCCACCCGGAATTTGCTCCAACCAGGCTTCCGCCCCTCTGCCATTGGCCAGGCGGTCATTCACGCCATCGAGAAGTTTCGCCACTCGCCGGGATAACTCACTGCTGCGTCCGGGAGCTTCGCCAAACCAGAACGGGATGGTTGGGGGCGCACCGTGTGCGTCCTCCGCGTATACCTTGCCGGATGTGACACGCAGGATCCGGTAGGACGCGTTGCCGAGTTGGAAAATGTCGCCCGGAAGGCTCTCGAACGCAAAATCTTCGTTCAGCGTGCCGATACGGGTTTCGGATGGAGCCAGCACAACGTCATAGTCAAATTGATCGGGAATGGTTCCGCCGTTGGTCAGCGCCGTAATGCGTGCGGACCTGCGTGGCCGCAGTTCCCTCCGCACGCTGTCGTAGTGCAGGTAAGCGCCGGATCGTCCCCGGCGGGTGGAGTAACCATCGGCGAGCATCTTCGCGACCCGTTCGAACTCCCTGCGGCCAAGATGCCGATACGGCCAGGCGCGCGAGAACGCTGCATGCAATTCTCCGACGTCGCGGTCACCACAGGCACCTTCCGCTACGATCTGCTGGGCCAGGACATCATGGGCGCCGGCAGGGATCCGGATCTCCTCCAGTTCATTGTTCGCCGCCGCTTTCAGCAATGCGAGGCTCTCGACCAATTCGCCCCGGGTCAGTGGAAACAGACGCCCCTTGGGTGTTTCCCCTACGGCGTGTCCGGATCGCCCGACTCGCTGCAGGAATACCGATATCCCGCGCGGAGAACCCAACTGGCAAACGAGGTCCACGGAACCGATATCGATACCCAGTTCCAGCGATGCCGTGGCAATCAGGACCTTCAAGCGGCCGGCCTTCAGTCGTTCCTCGGCCGACTTGCGATGGTGTTTCGACATGCTGCCGTGGTGGGAGGCCACCGCTTCCTCGCCCAGTCGCTCGCTCAAATGCCGCGCGGCGCGCTCGCACAGGCGCCGGGTGTTGACGAACACCAGGGTGGAATTGTGCTCCCGCACCAGATCAGCCAGGCGGTCATAGACTTCGGACCACACTTCAAGCGGCATCACGGCCTGCAGGGGCGAGCCCGGCAGTTCCAGCGCCAGGTCCCGGTCACGCGCGGCGCCCGCATCAATGATGGCGCAATCCTCCTTGCGGGCGCCCAACAGGAAGTGCGCCATGCGGTCCAGGGGCCTCTGCGTAGCGGACATTCCAATGCGCCGCAAAGGCTTTCGGGTCAGCATCTCGAGCCGTTCCAGCGTTAGCGCAAGGTGGGCCCCGCGCTTGCCTCCCGCCAGCGCGTGCAGCTCGTCCAGGATCACAGTGCCTACGTCAGAAAGCATGCCCCGCCCACCGCTAGCAGTCAGCAGGAGGTACAGCGATTCCGGGGTGGTCACCAGGATGTGCGGCGGCTTCTTGAGCAGACGCCGGCGGTCGGCCGCGGAGCTGTCACCGGTGCGCAGACCCACGGTTATCCCGGACGCGGGTTTCCCCGACTCCTGCAACCTGAGGTCTATGCCGGCTAGGGGAAGCTCCAGGTTGCGGTGCACGTCGTTCGACAAGGCCCGTAGCGGCGATACGTAGACGACCTGCGTCCGGTCGGGCAGTTCAGCCTTCCGGTTGCGTCGCAACAGGTTGTCGATAACCGCCAGGAACCCCGCCAGGGTCTTGCCCGAGCCGGTGGGCGCAGCCAGCAGAGCGTGACTGCCGGAGGCGATCGCCGGCCAGGCGCCGGCCTGAACTTCCGTGGGCTGTTCGAACGACGCCTCAAACCAATCGCGAACTGCGTAATGAAATCCGTCGAATGGCGAAGGGTGCATTCCAGTGTGTTGTCCAGTAAGCAACTGCGTTGAGCGGTTACTTCGCTAGTCTACGGATTTCTCCCCGGCGGCGTTGCTGGGGGAGGGGCTTCCTGCCCTCCGGGGGAAGCGAGGCCGTCACGCCCTCGATGGAGGGCAAGATGCCCTCCATCGAGGGCATGGTAGGCGCGAGTGGAATTGAACCACCGACCCCTTGCATGTCAAGCAAGTGCTCTAACCCCTGAGCTACGCGCCTATGTCCGGAACGCGAAGAATATACACGATCACAGCGGTTGCGCGGGCCATCCGGGAGAGACGTATCAGGACAGGACCCCGGCCGAGCGGCGCTCCGCCAGGACTTCGGGACGGAACCGGTAGAGCCGCGCCGGCCGCCCGCCGGTATCCGCCTTGCGTACGCCGGTTTCCTCCACCAGCCGCTGATTGGCGACCATGCGTCGGAAATTCTGTTTGTGCAGACCGCGGCCAGTAATCGCTTCGATCACCCGCTGCAGCTCGTACAGCGTGAATTTCTCGGGCATCAGTTCAAACACAAGCGGCCGATAGCGCAGCTTACCGCGCATGCGGCCAAGGGCGGTGGCGAGAATTCGCCGGTGGTCCAGCGCCATGCAATCGCCGCTCAGAGTACGCTCCGCCGGGGCATCGGAACCTCGATCGCGCCAGGCCTCGGCTACCAGTCCCGCTTCATAGATGAGCTCATACCGCTCCAGCACCAGATCCGGGGTCCAGCCAGCCTTGCCCAGACCCAGGCAGTGGTCAATGCGCTCTGTTCTCGCCTGCCGTGTTGCATCGGCGCGAGCACGCCTCCTCCACGCTTGCAGGCCCTGGTGGATTTGGTCCGTTGAATTGATTTTGAGGCGCTGATCCTCCCAGGGGAAAAACTCGTAACACCCGCGCCACTGTCCTGCCGGGGTGCACAGATCGTCACGTATCAGCGCCAGGTAAGCCACCGTAATCGTACGACCGGGGCTGCGCGGCCAAAAGTTGCGCCGCCGGTCGCCAAAGGTGTAGAGCTGTTCCAGCCAGGCGGGCTCCAGCCCTACCTGGCGTCGAAGCAAACGCCTGGCGCCGAACTCCAGTGTTTGATCGCGCATTCCCCGCAAGCGATCTGAAGGCAATCGCGCGTTGCCATGGTCGGATAAGGCCAATACGTGAGGCTCATTGTCCAACACGGCAAGAACAACCGCGCTGAGCTCAACGCTGATCGATTCGGTCACGCCGTCATTGTAGGGCCTGTCCAAGTTGTCGAAAGCCATGCTGCCAAACAACTTGACATGGGTTATGCTCACTCGTAGCATTACACTCCCCACTGATAGAGGTGTTCAATGCAGACTCAAACCATTGGCGCGTTGGAATTCACCCCCGAAGTTCAACGCTTGACGGCGCCGATCAGGGCACGCCTGTCGGATGTGATCCCGGACGTGGAATGGCCGCTCCACGCGCCATATATCGCCCGCATCAATGAACTCAAGCAGCAGCGCGACGCTGTGTTACTGGTTCACAACTACCAGACGCCCGAGATCTTTCATGGTGTTGCGGATTTCTCCGGGGACTCGCTCGAACTGGCGCGCTGCGGCGCGGAATCAGAGGCTCGCGTTATCCTCATGTGCGGCGTCCACTTCATGGCCGAGACCGCAAAATTACTGGCCCCCGAGAAATCCGTATTGATCCCGGACTTAAGGGCCGGATGTTCCCTGGCAGAAGGGATTACCGGCGAGGACGTGCGCCTGCTGAAACAGAAATATCCAGGCGTTCCCGTTGTGACCTACGTCAATACCTCCGCGGAGGTCAAAGCGGAATCGGACATCTGTTGCACCTCGGCGAACGCGGTTCAGATTGTGGAATCCCTGGGTACGGACCGGGTCATCTTTCTTCCCGACGGGTATCTGGGGCGCTACGTGGCAAGCAAGACCGACGTCGAGATCATTCTCTGGGAGGGAAGTTGCGAAGTCCATGAGCGGTTCACGGCCGAGGAAATACGCGCCTACCGCGGCTCGCATAGGGGCATTCAGGTCATTGCGCATCCCGAGTGCCCGCCCGACGTACTGTCCGAGGCCGACTTCGTGGGTTCGACCTCAGCGATGATCCGCTACGTGGGCGAGCACAAGCCCAAGCGGGTGGTGATGGTCACGGAGTGTTCGATGAGCGATAACGTAGCGGTAGAGCATCCGGATGTAGAGTTTGTACGTCCTTGCAATCTCTGCCCTCACATGAAGCGCATTACCCTGCCGAAGATTCTGAGGACCCTGGAAACCCTCCAGCCCGAAGTGCATATAGCGCCGGAGGTCGCCGGACGTGCCCGCCAGGCGGTCCAGAGAATGCTGGCCGCGTGAAGCCAGGTAGATCCGATCCCCGCCCCATATACAATTCATGCACTTTCGCCGACACGGGCAGGCTGATTTGAGATGCAAGCGCAGCATAAGATTCTGATGGTGGACGACGAGCCGGATCTCGAGCAGCTGGTCCGGCAAAGAATGCGCCGTGAAATTCGCTCGGGCGAATACTCGTTCCTGTTCGCCGGGGACGGAGTGGAAGCTCTGGAAACGCTCGTTGAGCATAAGGACATCGACCTGGTGCTGTCCGATATCAATATGCCCCGCATGGACGGTTTGACGCTGCTGGAGAAGATTCCCGATGTGAACACCGACCTCAGATCGGTGGTGATCTCAGCCTATGGGGACATGAAGAATATTCGCAAGGCCATGAATCGCGGGGCTTTCGATTTCGTAACCAAGCCAATTGATTTCGACGACTTGAGAGTCACCATAGATCGTGGATTGCGTCAGCTTGAGATGTGGCGCGAGGTGGAGGCGTCGCGGGACAAGCTACTGACCTTGCAGAGCGAGCTGGACGTGGCCAACAGCATGCAGCAATCCATCCTCCCGAAGGAGTTTCCCAAGAACGAACAATATCAGCTGTACGGCAGTATGGCGCCGGCCCGAAACGTGGGGGGCGATTTCTTTGACATCATTCGGCTGGGGCAGGATCGCATCGGCATTGCCATTGCAGACGTGTCCGACAAGGGCATCCCCGCGGCCCTGTTCATGATGTCCAGCCGTACGCTGCTAAAGGGCGCGGCGGTCGGCTGCGAGGATCCGGGAATGGTTGTTAGGGTTGTCAACGATCAGTTGCAGGACGGCAACGACTCGAACATGTTCGTTACCCTGTTCTACGCGGTATTCGATCCCGGCACCGGACTGGTGAACTTTGCCAACGGCGGGCACAATCCGCCGCTGATCGTACATAAGGACGGGAGCTCAAGTGTGCTGCCGCTGACCGGCGGCATTGCTCTGGGCGTGGCGCCCAATTTCGAATTCACCTCGGACGAGGTAACGCTGCATCCGGGCGAGGCCCTGCTCATGTACACCGACGGCGTTTCCGAAGCTGAAAACGTTGATAGCGAAGAATTCGGCATGGACCGCTTGCAGGCTGTTTTTGCAGGCTCCGCGCTGCTGAGCGCACGCAAGGCCAATGATGCCGTTTTCGAGGCGGTCAGGGAATTTGCCCGAAATCGTTCACAGTCCGACGACATTACCTGCCTTGTGCTGCTGCGCGAGGAAGCGCAATCATGAGCGGCAAAATCGCCCTCTGTGTCGCTGCCAGTCATGCGCAATTGCAGATGGTGGAACAGGCAATCGACGAAATGGCCCGGCGAGAACAGTGGCCCGACGAAGTCGTCTTCAAGGTAAAGCTGGTGGTTGAAGAAATCGGGCTGAACATCATTGATCACGGTTACGGGCAAGACGATTCCAAGGAAATGGAATTCCGGCTGAACTCCGAGGATGGCGCGCTTACGATTGAATTCATCGACGAAGCCAAACCCTTCGACCCCCTTAGTGAGACTCCGGTCCCCGATGTATCGTCGGGCATAGAGGAGCGCCCGATCGGTGGCCTGGGCGTTCACCTGGTGCGGGAGATGATGGACGAGGTCAAGTACACGAGGGACAGCAACCATAATCGGCTTACTCTGGTGATGCGGCTGCCATCGTGAGAAATGCAGGCTAGGCGTCCACTGCTTGTTCTGCTGGGACTGGCCGCTTGGGCCGGCGCGGCGGCCCAACAGGAGGATGATCCGGACCGCATTCTGTTTGGGCAATCGGCCGCATTCAGCGGCCCGGCGAGCGCGCTGGGAGAGGGGATGCGCGCCGGTATCGAGGCGGCATTCTTCGAGGCCAACGAGAATGGGGGTGTGCATGGTCGCCGGTTGGAACTGATTTCCCTGGATGATGGCTACGAGCCTGAGGCCGCTATCGCGAACGTGCGCAAATTGATCAACGATCACCAGGTATTTGCGCTGATCGGCGCAGTCGGTACGCCAACCGCCCGTTCTTCCGTACCGGTGGCGGCCGCCGAGGGGGTTCCGTATATCGCGCCCTTTACCGGGGCGCCGTTCCTGCGCGACGGGCAATGGCGGAACGTGGTCAACCTTCGCGCTTCGTATTACCAGGAAACCGAGGCAATGATGGTGTTTCTTACCCGGAACGGCCTCACGCGTATTGCGGTGGCCTACCAGGATGACTCCTTCGGCCGAGCTGGATTTCGGGGAGCACAGCTTGCCATGGAGCGGAGGAACCTGGAACCGGTGGCGACGGCGGTTTACCCAAGAAACACGACTGCCGTCAAGACCACTTTGCTTGATGTGATCGAAGGCCAGCCGGAAGCCGTCATTATTGTCGGGGCTCCGACGCCCGTAGCGGCCTTTGTGAATTGGGCCAGCAAGCTCAAGCTCGACCTGGTCTACATGACCACGTCGTTCGCCGGGGGCAACGCGCTGACCCGAAGCCTGAGCCCGGAGAGCCTGGATGGCGCCGGCCTTCTGATGACCCAGGTGGTGCCGCCGTTGCTCGGCAATTCACTGCCCATTGTGGAGCAGTACCGCAAGGCGTTACAAACAACATCTCCCGCGGCGGAACCGGGATTTGTCTCATTGGAGGGCTATCTGGCCGGGCGCCTGGCCATTGCCGCGATGCAGCAGTGCGGGCCGAATCCGCAGAGGGACCAGGTGCTTCCGCAGCTGCGCGCCGGGGGACGTATTGATCTGGGCGGTTTCGTGCTGGAATTCGGGCCGGATGACTATCAGGGATCGGATGCGGTGTACCTCACCACAGTGAGCCCCCAAGGCCAGTATCTACCGGTTTCCTCGCCGCCCGCCCGGCAATGAACTCTGCCTCAAATAAAGGGGGCGAAACACTGAAGACTCGCATATCCCGAATTCTTGAAAAGCGGCACAAGATATCGGGCCGGATGTACATAGGCATCAGCGCGGCCCTGCTGCTGTTCATGCTTGCAAGTTTGAACAGCTGGTTTGCCTTCAACACGGTAGCGGATGTCCAGCGCGACGTTGTGGACCGGAGCCTTCCCAAGATTACCGGCGCGTTTGCGGTGGCGGAGCAAAGCGGCGCCCTGGTAGCGGCCGCGCCGCGCCTGGCCGCAGCGGCCACCCTGGAAGAGCTGGCGGGCGTGCGAGAGTCCATAGCCAGGAATCGGGAGGATTTTGAGTCTCGAATCGATGCCCTGGAGGCCCAGGCAAGCGATGAGCCGGGGATTCAGCAAATGCGCGAGCGGGCCGGCGCCTTGCTCGCCAATATTGAACAGCTGGAACGTTCGGTGGAGGAGAGATTTCTGATTGCCGACCGGACCCGCGAACTGCAACAGGAAGTGCCGGTACTGCATGAGCGGTTGCAGCGCATACTGGGGCCGGCCATAGACGACCAATACTTCTTCACCATTACCGGGTACCGGGATCTTGAGTCGCAGCAGGCGGCCCGTGAGCAGCACATGTCCGAACAGGCGCTTGCACGCTATCGACGCCTCGCCGACCTGAAAGTCAATGTGGATAACTCCGTGCAAATGCTGGATAGAGCCTTCAATGTTGCTGATCCACAGTTGCTGGAGCCGCTACTGGAGAGCTTTGAGTCGGCTTCGGAAGCAATTTCGCGCAACCTTGGCGCGTTGCGCGATGCTCCCGAGCCGGAGGACCTTAAGAAAATTACCGATCGATTGCACCTGTTGGGAAGCGGCGAGGACGCCGGTTTCGCCCTTCGCCGGCGGGAACTTGATCTGGCCGAAAAGGAAAGACGTCTGCTGCTCGACAGCCGCAGCCTGGAGATCGAGTTGGGCGCCGCTGCGCAGAGTATGGTCCGCGGCGCGCGCGACAGCGCGCAAGCCTCTACCGCGACGGCCAATGAAGCGATAGATACGGGCCGAACCCTTCTGTTGAGCGTAACGGCGGTGGCGATACTGGCCGCGGTTCTCGTGGGGTCTTTGTTCGTTGGCGGGCTGTTGCGGCGCCTGGAGGGCTTGTCAGGCCGGATGCGGCGCATGGCTGCGGGTGATTTGAAGACCAGGGTCGATGTCAGCGGCCGCGATGAGGTTGCCGATATGGCTGCGGCGCTGGAGATTTTTCGGGAAGCTTCGCTGAAGGCGCAACGATTGGATCTGGTCGAACGAATGGCGCAAGAGTTACGGGACAAGAACGAAGAGCTGGAGCAGGTGCTGGAGGACCTCAAGAAAGCGCAGGACCAGATGGTAATGCGGGAGAAACTCGCGGAATTGGGAGAATTAACTGCCGGGGTCGCGCATGAGATCCAGAATCCATTGAATTTTGTAAAGAACTTCTCGGAAGTTTCCGTGGAATTGGTAGAAGAACTGCAAGACGTCATGAAGGGCGGCAATGGAAATCCAAGCGACGATGATAAGGGCCTGTTTGAAGACATCTGCGGGGATCTCAACTCCAATCTTGGCCGGATTCGGCATCACGGCCAACGCGCCAACAGGATCGTAAAGGACATGCTCAAGATGGGCGGCGGCTCAGGCGACGCGCAGCCCACAAACATCAATTCCCTGCTAGAGGAACACGCACGACTTGCCTACCACGCAGCTCGCGCCAGCGATACCGATTTCAATCTCACCATTGAGGAAGCCTACAGCGAGGATGTGAAGGAACTGAACGTGGTTTCCCAGGATCTCGGTCGGGTGTTTCTGAACATGGTAACGAATGCCTGCCATGCCACGCATGACCGGCGTTTACGCGAGGCTGCCGAAGCAAATAATGATTCCTACGAGCCGAAGCTCAGTTTGAGTACCCGGCGCACACCGAAGTCCGTTGAGGTTTCGATTCGCGACAATGGCGGGGGTATTCCCGACGAGGTTCTTGGAAAGATTTTCAATCCTTTCTTCACCACCAAACCTACGGATCAGGGGACCGGTCTGGGCCTGGCGCTGTCCAACGATATTGTGCGCCAGCATGGCGGCGAAATTTCCGTCGATACGGAGCCCGGCGAAGGGACTGAAATGATTGTACGGCTGCCGGTTTCCCTGGAGGTCGAGGAGAGCGCCTGATCAGGCTTGTTGGTTCAGTTGCCGGAGCTGGTTTGCTGACCCGTAACAGGCCCTAGTTGAGCGTTTCCAGTGCAGCGTCCTTGCTGTCGTGAATCTCGATAATCTTGTCGAACCCGCTCATCTTGAAGACTTCGCCGATAGACCCCGTCAATGAGCACAACATGAACTTGGCCTTGCGCTGCCAGAGCGCCTTGGCAATCATGAGAACGGCCCGCAATCCGGCGCTGCTGATGTAATTCAACCCGCTCATGTCCACCAGAATAGCCGTGTCGTCGCCGCTGATCGCGCCAGTCAGGGTCTGGTGGAAATCCTGGGCGTTAAAGCCATCAATGCGCCCGGAAGGGGTGGCAATCAGGGTTCCGTTGTTGCGCTCAATAGGGATATCCATTCTTGCTCCTGATGTTAGGTTTCACGGCCTGTTCGGCAACTTGGCAATCGTACCACAGCGCATTCGTCAATCGCTATCGGGCATCAGCACAAATTCTGGATAGGCTTCTATCCCCAATTCAGCCGCATCCTGGCCCAATTCCTCCACGGTCTCTGAGACCCGTGCCCCCATTGTCTTTTCAATCAGCGTCCAGGACAGCCACGAAGCACCAAAAACGAAGCCTCCTATTGAGACCACACCCAGCAATTGTATTCCGAAGCTGTGATTTCCGGCAATGCAAACCGCCAGGGTGCCCCAAACGCCCGCGAAGAGGTGAGCAGGCACGGCGCCGACCACATCGTCTATCCGCAGCCGCTCCAGAAGCACCAGTCCGGCAGTGCAAATCACACCGCCTACGGCGCCGATCAGCAAGGCCATGGAGTGTGGCAGCACGTCAGGCCCGGCGGTGATAGACACCAGGCCGGCAATGGCTCCGTTCAGAACTGCCAGCAAGTCAACCCGCTTGAGCAATGGACGAGACACAATCAAGGACGCCAGGACGCCCCCGGCAGCGGCCAGATTTGTATTGACCAGAACGATGCTCATGGCCACGGCATTCTCCACGCCGCCGAGCGCCAATTGCGAGCCGCCGTTAAACCCGAACCAGCCCAACCACAGAATGAAAACGCCCAGCGTGACGGCGGGTACGTTGGAAGGTGGCGTGATCTTCACGCTTCCGTCGGAACGGTACTTTCCAAGTCGCGGACCTACTACCAGTGCGCCCGCCAGGGCTGCCCAGCCGCCAGTTGAGTGCACGATGCTGGATCCTGCAAAATCGCTGAAGCCCATTTCGCTCAACCAGCCGCCGCCCCAGGTCCACGCCCCGACCACCGGATAAATGACCGCGGTCAGGATCACGGTAAAGACGAAGAAGGACCATAGTTTTACCCTTTCCGCCAATGTTCCGGACACTATGGATGCGGTTGTCGCCACAAAGACCATCTGAAAGAACCAATCGGACATGACGGAGTACTGGTTTCCCGCCACCGCTTCCGCCGCCGCTGCAATCTCCGCTGCGGGCGCCTCTTCCCCTACGGCTGTCAGCAGCGTGATTTCCTCCGCCGACGGTCCGTAGCCGAATGTGAGCGTGCCGATGATATTTCCAACATCCAAATACATCAGGTTGTAGCCCACGAAATAAAACGTTATCCCGGCTATCGCATAGAGGCCGATGTTCTTAAGGCAGATAACGGAAGCGTTCTTGGTTCGCACCGAACCGGCCTCCAGCATCGTGAAGCCGGCGCACATCCACATGATCAGGGCGCCCCAGATCAGAAACGCGAATGTGTTCAGGACAAAGTCCGTTTGCGCCGCTGCATCCGCTCGGGCAATGGGCAGCAGGAACATCAATCCGGCCAATCCGGCCAATCCCGCCAGGCAAGCCAATGCCCAGGCGCAGCGCCGATAAGCTGTCGGTGTTTTCATGAATCTCTCCCCAGAGCAATTGGCCACCCGACAGGCGGGCGAGCAGGCCGCGCTGACCGGCGGGTGACCCGAAACAAATCCCGCTGACTCAGCGGATGTGTGCCCGCACGCGGCAAACCTAGAAGCCCGTCGACAAGCTCAGCACAACGCGTGTATCGCAGGCGCCGGCGCAATCCGGCGCATCCGTGTCGTGGTAGCGCAAGTCCATCGCAAAGCGCGAAAAGGAATAACTAAGGCCCAGGTTCCAATCGAGGTAATCTTCACCGAAATCGGGCGTAACCTGGTAGAAGCCGACATTCGCATCCACACTCAAAGATTCCGAGAGCGCCCTGCTGAGCCCGCCGTTGAGGTACCAGCCATTGCCCGTTTCTCCAAAGTTGTCCGGCGTGAAATTTACCGCGGCCGAAAGCGAAACGGCTTTGAGGTCATACCCAAGGCTGAAATAAGCTTCGACAAAGTCATAGCCGGACATTTCGTCAGCGCCGGGATAGGCGTAGTAAATCACTCCCAGGTCGTAGCTCACATCGTTGACTTGCCACGCGTATCCGCCGTAGAGGTCCACTTCCATGGAAGCGTCATCTCCGGGGCCGAAATCAATATTGGATGCCCAGGCGCCGATATACCATCCGCTTGGGTCGGCCCAGTCCACGCCTCCCTGCACGGCGGCATCCTCGCCGGTTTGCGTATAACCGCGAAATACGTAGTCGGTGGTTACCGCAAGGTTTGCTGTCACCGCCGGATCTTCCTGCCCTGCCGCAGGCTTTGCGATTGCCACTAGCGCAACGATTGCCGTTGCGCAAAGAAACCCCTGCAAACGCGCCAATGCCGTGTCCCCCTTAGCGCCAAGCGTCGAATGATAACGCAAGTTCCTGGCTATCCGCCGATGTAGTACATCTCCACTTTTTCCTGCGAATTGTCCTCGTTTGCGTTGGACGTTCGTAACTCGCTGTAACGGTCTTTCCGGCGGGTCCAACAGGTTCGGATCAATTCAAACAGCGCCTCGTCGCTGGCCCCATCCCGCATGGGGCCACGGAGGTCCAGTCCCTGTGAGGCAAACAGGCAGGTATAGAGGCGGCCGTCCGAGGACAAGCGGGCGCGATTGCAGGAACCGCAAAACGGCTGCGTTACCGATGTGACGAATCCCAGTTCACCCTGCCCGTCCGCGAAGGCGTAACGCCTGGCTACTTCACCGTGGTAATTGGCCCCCAAAGCCCGCAATGGCCAGCGTTGATGAATCCTGTCCACAATCTCAGCGGCGGGCACGGTCTGCGACACGTTCCAGTTGTTGATCGTGCCCACGTCCATATACTCGATGAACCTTAAGATCATTCCGGTCCCCCGGAAGTGCTCGACCAGTTTCAGCACATGGTGGTCGTTGACGCCGCGCTGGACAACCGCGTTGACCTTGATCGGGTTCAGTCCGGCGGAGCGCGCCTCGGCAATGCCATCAAGCACGGACTGCAGGCGGCCCCGCCCCCCGCTCATGCGCCGGAAAAGCTCCTCGTCCACGGCATCCAGGCTTACTGTCACTCGGTCCAGGCCGGCGGCGGTGAGCTGAGCAGCATGCTGCGCCAGCAGAACGCCGTTGGTTGTCAGAGCGACATCCTGCACCCCGTCGAGGCGGGAAAGATCTCCAACCAGATCAGCCAGACCGGCGCGCAATAGCGGCTCACCGCCCGTGATCCGCAATTTGCTTGCGCCCAGCCGCACAAACAGCCGCGCAAGTCGCACGATTTCGACAAACGACAGCCTCTGCTTACTCAACAGGAAACGAAAATTCCGGTCGTAAATATCCTCGGGCATGCAGTAGGGACAGCGGAAATTGCATCGGTCCATTACCGAAATCCGCAGGTCCCGCAACAGACGCCCCAGGGTGTCCCGGGCGTCCCTGTGCAGGGTCACGACATCAATCTTGCCTACCGAATGTTTTGTCATTTGTCTATCTTCGATGATTCAAGCCGCACAGGCAAGCGGGGGCTATACTGCCGGCCACAAGCCGGTGTCGCAAGGGCCCGTTTCAGACTGCTTTGAATTTCATGCGCGTCGTAGCCATATCCAGGCCGGGAGGACCGGAAACGCTGGTTGTAGAACAGCGTCCGCGGCCGACGCCGGGCCCGGGCGAAGTGCTAGTGCGGGTTGCGGCGGCGGGCGTCAACCGGCCCGATTGTATGCAGCGCCGGGGGCAATATCCGCCTCCGAAAGGAGCGCCGGACTGGCCGGGCCTTGAAGTTGCGGGTCACGTCGAGGCGCTGGGCCCGGGTGTGAAGTCACCTGCGGTGGGCGGGCGCGTATGTGCCCTACTGCCAGGCGGGGGCTACGCGGAGTATTGTTCGGTCCCGGCGGTACATTGCCTGCCGGTGCCGGCAGGCGTGTCCATGGTGGAGGCAGCGGCAATTCCCGAGACCTGGTTCACGGTTTGGACCAACCTGGTTGATTCGGGCCGACTGGAGGCTGGTGACACCCTTCTGGTACATGGCGGCGCAGGCGGGATCGGGACAACGTCCATACAGATCGCCACAGCCCTCGGCGCACGAGTTTTCGTAACCGCCGGTACAGTTGACAAGGTTAAGTTCTGCCTGGGGCTGGGAGCTTGGGCAGGTGCATGTTATCGAACGGAGAATTGGGCCGAGACCTTCAAGGAGGCTGCCGGCGGTACGGGTGCGGATGTGATCCTGTGCATGGTGGGAGCACCGTACCTGCGTGACAATCTGCGCAGCCTCAAGCGTGGAGGGCGGCTGGTGCTGATTGCAGCGCTGGGCGGGGCGCAGGCCGAGTTTGATTTGCGCAGAATCATGCTTTCGAGGCTATGGATAACGGGCTCCACGCTGCGCCCTCGCACCACGGAGGAGAAGGCCGCTATTGCAAGGGCGGTAAGAAAGCACTTGTGGCCTCTTCTTGAATCGGGCCAGTTACGACCCGTGGTGCAACGCTGCTTTCCGTTGGAGCAAGCGGCCCAAGCCCATGCCCTGATGGAGGACAACCTCACCCAGGGCAAGCTGGTACTTACCCTCGACTAACCTGTATCGCGCCCGGAGCTCCCCCTTGGGAGCGAGTACATCCTGGGAACGAGGGCGTCTCGCCCTCGACGAGGGCAGGATGCCCTCGTCCCCAGGAGAGATGTACTCGCTCCCATTCCTTTTCACCCCGGAGTTTCGCCGCGGATTGCTAAGCGCGGGGGTGATGGCGGCGGTGCAGATCGCGTAGACGCTTACGCGCGACCTGGGTGTAGATCTGGGTTGTGGACAGGCTGCTGTGACCGAGCAAGAGCTGTACCACCCGTAAGTCCGCGCCATGATCCAGGAGATGAGTAGCAAAGGCGTGGCGCAAGCTGTGTGGCGTGACGTGTTCGGTAACACCTGCCGCAGCGCTGTGCTTGCGCAGCCTTTGCCAGAATGCCTGGCGTGTCATGGCTTTGCCTCTGCGAGTAGGAAACAGCGCATCGCTGACGCGATCCCCGAGAATGTCCGGTCGCGCGTGATCCATGAACTTGCGCAACCAATCGGCCGCTTCTTCGCCCAGGGGAGTCAGGCGTTCCTTGGAGCCTTTGCCGCGTACCCGCAGGACCCCGCTGGCGAGACTTACTTGCCCCAGGGCCAGGTTCACCAATTCACTGACACGCAACCCGGTCGCATACAGCACTTCGAGCATGCACCGGTCACGGATCCCGAGTGGATTGTCCAACGGCGGCGCGTCCAGTAGTCGCTCCACCTCGGATTCCGACAGGGTGTGGGGAAGCGGGCGGCCCATTCGGGGGTTGGCGATCTGCCCGGAAGGATCGCGGCTGATGAGCCCTTCCCGCATCAGGTAGCCGTAGAAACGGCGTGCTGTAGACAATTGCCGCGACAATGTTCGGACGTGGATGCCACCGGCGGCCCGGCTACTGATGAACGCAAGCAAGTCTCCCTTGCGCGCATTCTCCAAAGTTCTACCCTGTTTCCCGAGCCAGCGATGCAGCACTCTAAGATCCGCACCGTAGGCCGCTAGCGTATTTTGCGAAAGGCCCTGCTCCGACCACATCGCGTCAAGAAAGCGATCAATCACACTTGACTCAGCCATAGAATCTCCGCCCATGACCCGATTGCTGGTATATCCCTATACGCTTTGGGGCTGGATTGTCTTTGGCACGATAGCATTGTTGGCCTCGCTGGCGATATTGGTTCTCCCCGGGGAGCAACGTTGCCGAAAATGCGCCCGCGCCGCCGCCCGGCTCATCTTCCGCCTGGGAGGCGCCTGGCCTGCGGTGCGCGGGCTCGAAAACCTGCCCCCGGAGGCCTGCGTGGTTGCAGCCAATCACGCAAGTTTTGCCGATGGGTTTCTGCTTTGCGCCGTACTGCCAACCCGATTTCGCCTGGTGATAAAGAGGGAAATGCAAAAAGTGCCATTGGCCGGCCGTATGCTGGGCCGCATTGGGAGCATATTCGTGGAGCGGGAACAGAGCGGAGGGCGTGTCGCCGACCTTCGAGGCATGCTGCGTGCCGCGCGAACCGGGCAATCATTGGCGATCTTTCCGGAAGGGACCTTCCGGCCCGAACGGGAATTGCTGCCGTTTCACACGGGGGCCTTTGCCGCCTCCTCCTCCGGAGGCTTGCCGGTCGTGCCAATGGTTATTACAGGCTGCCGCCGCCTCTTGCCCTCCGGTTCATGGCTGTTCACGCCGTCGCATATTGACGTGCGTTTTCTGGCGCCAATACGGACTTCGGGGAGCGGATCTCGCTTGCGCCAGGCAGAGCAACTTTCCGAACAGTGCCGGGAAGCGATGGACACCGCGTTGAGAAAGACCAGAGCCTGTTAGCGTTATTGGAGGCCGCTGTGCGCGGCCGCCGCAGATCCGTTGCGGGTCTCAGATCAGGAACTGTCCCCCCTGCGATCCTTGACGTAGTCAATCCAGGCATTGGCGTTGCGGCGAATATTTTCATTGCCGCTTTTCTTGGCGCTCTCGAACGATTCTATCGCCTCATCAAAGCGCCGCAGTTCCGCCAGGGATACACCGAGCAGCACCCAGACTTCGTCCGGGCGTTCCAGTCCGCCCTTCTCCAATGCCAGGCGGCAGGATTCCACCACCCCCTCCCATTCGCCGGTCTCATTCAGCAACATGGCCTTGCGATGGTAATACTCGCCATCCTCGGAAATCGCCGCCAGCTTATCGATCGTATCCACGGCGCGTTCCATTTCCCGCGCCATGGTCCAGGAACTCAGCAGCAGGCGGAGATTCTCGGAGTTTTCTTCTACGTAACCGCGTTCTATCGCCTCGCTCAGGACCAAGCCGGCCCGGGCGGGATTCTCCAGAAACAGGTTAAGCCGCACCAGGTTAACAATGTCCACTTCTTTCACCAGAATTCCGCGATACCAGGGAATCGCCAGTGCGGCGAGAGCGCCCTCATCGCTTTCGAGCTCCATGTTCAGACTGGAAAGAACCAGGTAGTAGCGCAAAGTATCCGGCCAGATAGCTATATTGCTCTTCAACAACTCTATGGCCTGGGCAAACTGGCCCAACTCAACGTGGATGGCCAGTTGCAGATTGCGCCAGTTCTCGCTGGGTTCCTTCGCCAACTGGTTGGCGCGAACCACGTACGGCAAAGCCTCAGCCATCATTTCCCGCTGGGCGAAATTGGCGCCCACGAGGATGTATGCATCGGCAATGGGCTCCGCTTCGTAGCGGAACCAGCGCAGCAGGGTGTCGTTGGATTTCTGGTAGCGGTCCTTGCCCGCATAGTAGCCCGCTACCGAATACACGATGCCCTGCTGGACGTAAGTCGGCAATGCGTCCAACTCCAGGCACTTCTCGAAGGCTTCGAAAGCTTCCTCTTCCCGTTCCAGTTGCGAGTAGATAAAGCCGTAGGTCTGGTAGAGCTGAGCAGCTTCATAGTCCCCAATACGGTCGGCGCGGACTCGGTCCAGCAAGTCCACGGCCTCGGTCAGATTATCTTCGTCCAGCAGTTCGTGAGCGCGGGACAAACGCCGGTAAAAGCTTTCGCTCATCTGACCGGATGTTTCTTCGCGTTCTTCGGCAACACGGTCCGGCCGAAGCGGATGCCAGGCCGGCAGATCGGCGTAGTCGTCCTGTGCCGCCGCCAGCGGCGCCAGCAACGCCAAAGCCAGTACCGCAATAAGGTGTTTACTCATTTAGTTGTCCAATTGTCCAACTCGAACACGATGCTGGTCCTGGCCCAGCGCTCGACCGGGACCCCGTCAACTACGCGTGGCTTGAACTTCCAGCGACGCACTGCGCGCACTGCGCTACGCACGAAAATTCGGCCGGGCGCTGCCTCGGTTACCCTTACATCCAGCACCCTGCCGTCAGTGCCAATGAGTATTTTAAACTTGACGTAGCCCTCGGCGCCGTCTATCAGCGCTTGCTGCGGATACTGGGGGTCAACACGCTGGATCGGAATGGCTTCGCCCTCGGCCGCAGGGGCGCCGGGTTTCCAGGGCCCGATGATCGGCCCGCCGCCCGATACGCCGATCGTTGGGAGATCGATACGTATCGGTTCCCTTTGCGGCTCAATGACACTGGATCGCGTGATTCTTACGGGAGGCGGAGGTTCCTTGCGCGGCGGCATTTTTGGACGGACACGAACCGTGCGGCGCACCTTATCCTCTTCCTGCACGTGAATCAGATCCACGATCTGCCCCGCCGTGGCTGTACCCGGCTGGCCCTGCCCGCCGTCGATAAGGACCGTCATCAACAAGAACAGCGCCAGCGCGACGAAAACTCCACCCGCTATCGAGGCGCCCCGGCGCCATGCTGCATTTCTCATCGGCGACCCACCCATCTCAGGAAAATGCTAGAAGCCTAACGCTGCCTTCGGCCTCAGCTATCCAGCTCGAACACGATGCTGGTCCTGGCCCAGCGCTCGACCGCAACTCCGTCAACTACGCGTGGCTTGAATTTCCAGCGACGCACCGCGCGCACCGCGTTACGAACGAAAATTCGGCCGGGCGCCGCCTCGGTTACCTTTACGTCCAGCACACTGCCGTCGGGGCCGATCAGCACTTCAAACTTGACGTATCCCTCAGTGCCGTCCATCAGAGCCTCGCGCGGGTACTGGGGATCGATGCGCACGATCGGAATTGCTTCGCCTTCGGCCGCGGGATCGCCGGGGTCCCAGGCACCGATGAACGGCCCACCGCCGGCGGCGCCCGAAACGTCAATCTTGGGAAGATCGATACGCATCGGATTCTTCTGCGGCTTTTCCTCGTTGGAAACCTTGAGTTTGGGCGGTGGCGGAGGATCCTTGGGCGGTGGCGGTTTCTTGGGCCGAACACGCCGCTTGGTCTGCACGATTTCCTCCTCCTGCACGCGGATCAGGTCCACGATCTGTCCTGCGGTGGCCGCACCCTGCTGGCCCTTCCCGCCACTAATCAGGGTATTCATGAACAGAAACAGCAGAAGTGCTACAAATACACCGCCGATGATCGATCCAACCATGCGCCATCTTGTCTGGTTCATCACTAGTCCACTCCCTCCGCAGCTAAAGCAATGCTGGTCACGCCGGCAGCTCGCACATTATCCATCAGGTCGATCACCATGCCGGTCGACGCAGCCTGGTCGGCTACGATGATAACGCTGCTTTCCGGGTTCTCCGCCCTTGCGGCTTCAACTAACTGTCGAATGCCGTGGAGTTCTACCCGCTTCTTGTCCATCCATATCTGATCGCTATCCGAAACCGCGATCATGATGTTGCCTCGCTCCTTGGTCGCCGCCGTTTGCGCGAACGGCCGCGACGGGTTGATGCCGGGTTCCTTCACGAATGAAGTAGTAACGATGAAGAAGATCAGCATGATGAACACGATATCCAGCATCGGCGTGATGTTGATCTCGCCCTCTTCTTCCGGTTTACGCCTTCGTATCTGCGGCATTACCTGCTCCCCTAGCGCGACGCGGCCGCCAGCGAAACCTTCCCGGCGCCCGCTACACGAGCCTGATCAACGACCGTTACGATGTAGCCGGAATCCGCGTTGCGGTCCGCAATCACGACCACGGTGGCGTTCGGCTTGGCGGCAAGGCCGGTAACAATATTGGCCCGCACCGCTCCAACGTTCACCAGACGGTCCTCAACAAAGATTTGTCCATTGGCTTCAATGCGAACCGGGATGACCTCGGAACGCTTCTCCTCCGTGACCGGCGCGTTTGATGGACGGTCGAGATCCACTCCGAGTTCCTTTACGAAGGAAGTCGTGACAATGAAGAAAATCAACATGATGAATACGATGTCCAGCATCGGCGTGATGTTGATCTCGGCCTCTTCCGCCGCCCGTTTGCGATGTTTGCGCTCAATCATTTCTGGTTCTGAGAGCCTTGGTCAAATTGCATTTCCAGCACGTCCTCCAGCTCCTCCATCTTGAGTTTGGCGCGCTGCCGTAGCCAGGCCGACAAGTACAGTCCCGATAGCGCCGCGACCAGACCGGACATCGTGGGTATGGTGGCCTGCGATACGCCGCCTGCCATCAAACGCGCGTTGCCGGTGCCGAACACGGTCATGATCTCGAACACCTGGATCATGCCCCAAACCGTGCCCAGGAGGCCCAGAAGAGGCAGAATCTGCATGAGCGTTTGAATCAGCCCCAGATTGCGCTTTGCGCCCAGGCCGACTTCGGAAAGAATCAGCCGCCGGATATTGGTTGCAAACCATGACCCGTCGCGCTTCCCGTTTTCCCAGAGTTGCCGGGCGTTGCGCATTTCCTCCGGCAGAACGCCGAAGAAATACCACAGGCGTTCCACAATCAGAGTCCACATCAACATGGTTACGCCGAGGATGGCGTACAGCACGGGGCCCCCCAGCTCAAAAAAGCCTCTGATCGAAACCCAGGAGTCAATCAGGAAGGTCATGGTCCAATCGTTCCGGCAGCTATGACGCTTCCTTGTCTGCGTCTCCTTCAGCCTTGCGCGCGATCAACCCGGCGCTCTGCTCTTCCAGGATTTCCACCAGTCCCTGGCTGGAACTCGAAACCACGCTGTGCAGAAGGACCAGAGGAATGGCGACGATCAGTCCCAATACCGTCGTAATAAGAGCTTGAGATATGCCGCCGGCCATCAGTTTGGGATCACCGGTGCCAAACAGGGTCAATTGCTGGAAGGTGATGATCATGCCGACCACGGTGCCGAGCAGGCCCAGCAACGGGGCAACGGCGGCGAATACCTTCAGGATCCCCTGATAGCGCTCAAGAACCGGCGCCTCGCGCATGATGGCTTCATCGAGTTTCAGCGCCAGAGCGTCCAGGTTCCCGCTTCGATGCTCTTCGTAGACCGTGAGGATCCGCCCCAGGGCGTTGTCCTTCTTGGCCTCCGAACTACGAAGCTGTGCCCGTATCCGCCGGCCGGCGCCCTGTAGCACCACCAGCCGCCATAAGGCGATCAGCAGGCCGATAAAGCCCATGCCGATGATCGTGTAGCCGACGTATCCTCCCTGCTGAATACGCTCCCCGAGGTCCGGCGCCTGAATCAGCAGTCCCAGCAGTTGTCCGCGCGAGGGATCGACCGCCATCTCCACAATGCCCGACGTGGCCTCGCCCAGGTCCTCGGCCATGTTGACATAGCGTCCCGCGGGTTGGCGGGGCAGAATTTGCAGGGCCGCGGTTTCCGAGTTACGGGTCAGGAACTTGCCGTCGTGAACGAGGTTGAAGGTGCCCACACGGACCACTTCTCCTTGCGTTGGCCGCCCGGCCGGATCAGTGATCCCCGCGTTGAAGCGCACCACTTGTCCCGATTGCGCCATCTCCTCAAGCAGCATCAACTGCAGGCCGCGCAGATCTTCCAGACTGGGCAGCTCTTTTGCCTCGGCCATTTCACGCGCGAGATTGGCGCGATCCGGATACTGAGCAGAAACCAGCGACGTGAGCACCGATGCGACCGTGTCGCCGGCGACATCCCGTACTACGCCAAACAGTTCTCCGAAATTACCGATTCGTATCTCAAGGCGTCCCTCAAGTTCGGAAAGATCCACTTCGTTCTGCTCGAAACGCTGGTTCAGCTGAGTGCTGAGACGATCTTCCGCCGCCAGTTCCCGGGACACTTCCTCGAGCATGCGCTGGCGCTCGTCGCGCGTCTGGCGGAACTGCTCCACGCGCTCACGATTCATGATCGTCCCTTCACGGGCCTCCGCGCGCACCAAATCAAGCAGTTCCAGCACCGTGTCGGCCGGCTCGATCACTGTCGCCGGCTGCGGTTCCTCCTGAGCGCCCGCCGGACCGACCAGGAACAGGGCCGCGGCAGTCATACCAATCAAGCGGTTCATGACTGGCCTCCTTGCGGCGCTGCGACCGGCAGGGTGAGAATGTCGGGCGGCACCAGCCGGCGCGCCATGCGTATCCCCTGGGTAATCGGGCTGCGATAACTATTGTCCAATGCACGCCACTCGCCCGCCTGCTTGTCCCAGTACCCCGTTTCTTCCCGGTCGGGCGTCTGGTAGGCCAGGAGCACTCGGCCCACGCGCAGAAAGTCCACCTTGCGCCTGATCCCGCCTATATCCAGTTCTCCGGGATAGGACTCCATATTGCGGCCGATGAGCGTTTCCACCTGATAACTGCCCATGACCTGGCGATACTTTTCGGCAATGCTGACGTCGGACCGATCCATCAGATCACGAAGGCGGGTGATATTGCCGCGCCGCTGTTCCATCTGAAACGGCACGTCCAGTTGGATGAAACGGTCGAGGTCGTCGATCATGTCCAACAGGAGCGGAACAATGCCCTGCTCCAGATCGCCGAACTCGTTGATTTGCCGCGTCAGGGACGCCTCTTCCCGTTCCTGGTCGTTTACCAGGCCCTGCAGATTGTGGTTGTAGCGCCGGGTACGGTCGAGCTCCTGCAGGCGCACGCGATATTCGCTGACCGCCTCCTGGGTTGCGTCCGCCAGGCCGTTTATTTGGGTCTGCGCCTGCTTGTCGGCTGCTGTAGCGCCCTGCTGCACCCGCAGCATTTCATTGACGCGCTCGTCCCCGGTTGCGGAACCGGCGCACAATAGAAGGCCCAGGACGACCGGCGTGAATCTGGCTCCAGCCGGAATCTTGAAAGCGGAATAAGTCATGTTTCCCCTACCTACCCTTTTCCAGGCTGCCAAAATAACATATCTGGATCACTAGTTGGGAAGGATTATCTCTTGCATCGTCTTATGAGCCAAAGAAGCACAGTCATCGCCGCAGCGCGGCGCACGCCCATCGGCGCCATGCTGGGCGCCTTGTCCCCGGTTACGGCTACTGCCCTGGGCGCGGCGGCTATTCGAGCATGCCTGAAAGATACAGGGCAGTCAGCGGAAGAAATCAGCGAAGTGCTGATGGGCTGCGTATTGCCCGCCGGGCTCGGCCAGGCGCCCGCGCGTCAGGCCGCCCTGGCGGCCGGCCTGGACACCGCTACTTCCTGCGCTACGATCAGCAAGGTCTGCGGATCCGGACTGTTCTCGGCAATGCTGGCGCATGATCGAATCCTCGCGGATCCGGGAATGATCATTGTGGCGGGCGGAATGGAATCCATGTCCAATGCCCCTTACCTGGTGGAGAAGGCCCGCGATGGACTGAGAATGGGGCACAAGGAATTACGCGATCACATGTTCCTCGACGGTCTGCAGAATCCCTACGATGGTCAGATGATGGGCCATTTCGCCGAGGAAACCGCCCGGCGCTACCAATTCAGCCGCCGGGAGCAGGATGCCTTTGCGACCGAGTCGGTCACGCGAGCGTTGGATTCCAGCGAAGTGTTCGCGCGGGAAATCATCGAGGTCACCTTTTCGCGCCGTGACAAGACCTTCAGAGTTTATGAGGATGAGGAGCCAGGACGTTGCGATCTGGGCAGGATTCCAGGTATGCGCCCGGCATTTGCGCGCGACGGAACCGTAACCGCCGCCTCCAGTTCCTCCATTTCCGACGGCGCCGCCGCCTTGCTCATGCTGAGCGCCGACCAATCCGGGAGCCTTGGCCTGGACCCAATGGCGCGGTTGGTCGGTCACGCAACTCACGCACAGGCCCCTGAATGGTTTACTACCGCTCCTGGACCGGCGATCGGGAAACTCCTTGAAGAGGTGGGTTGGAAGGTAGCCGATGTGGATTTGTTCGAAATCAATGAAGCGTTTGCCTGCGTCACCATGGCGGCAATGCACGATCTGGGCCTGCCGCATGACAGAGTCAATGTGCGCGGCGGCGCTTGTGCCCTCGGCCACCCGATCGGGGCCAGCGGCGCCCGCATTCTGGTCACGCTGATCCACGCACTTCAGGACCGCGGCGGTGGGCGCGGCATCGCGGCCCTGTGTATCGGCGGCGGCGAGGCCGTCGCCGCCGCAGTCGAGGTCCCCTAGCTGGGAACGAGGGCATCCTGCCCTCGGCGAGGGCAGGATGCCCTCGTTCCATTGTTTCTTACGCTTCACCGCAACGGCACCCGCAGCGATACCCCCAGGGCTACATTCCGGCGTAGTTCGGCCCCCCTCCGCCCTCCGGCGTGACCCAGTTGATGTTCTGCGCCGGGTCCTTGATGTCGCAGGTCTTGCAATGAATGCAGTTCTGGGCGTTGATAACGAAGCGCGGCGCGCCTCCCTCCCGCGTTACCTCATACACCGCTGCCGGGCAATAGCGCTGCGCCGGTTCCTCAAATTGCGGCAGATTGTCGCGAATTGGAATCTCGGAATCCGCCAGCACCAGGTGGCAGGGCTGGTCCTCTTCATGATTGGTGGCCGACAGATATACCGACGACAGGCGGTCAAAGCTCAGCTTGCCGTCCGGTTTGGGGTAGTCGATGCGCCGAGCCCTGGATGCGGGTAGCAGGGACGCATGATCCGGCTTGCGATTGTGGAGCGTGAACGGAAGCCTGCCACGAAAAACATTGAGGTCCAGCCAGGTGAACACCGAGCCCCCTAGCAGGCCGAAACGGTGCTGCGCAGGCCCGAAGTTGCGTGCCTGCCGTAGTTCGTCATGCACCCAGGATTCCTCTACCTTGCGTTCATAGTCAATCGGGGCTTGCGGCGGAGTCTCGCTTGATAGCGCCTCAAAGACCGCTTCAGCCGCGAGCATGCCTGTTTTCATGGCCGTATGGTTGCCCTTGATCTTGGCGCCATTGAGGAAACCGGCCTCGCATCCCGCCAGCATTCCCCCGGGGAAAGTCAGTTTCGGCAACGATTGCAGGCCACCCTTGTTGACCGCCCTTGCTCCCCAGGAAATCCGCTCACCGTCCTCAATCACGGCGCGGATGCGTGGATGGTGCTTCCAGCGCTGGAATTCCTGAAACGGATCCAGGTGCGGGTTGCTGTAGTTCAGGGCCACAATGAAGCCCAGGTAGATCAGCCCATCGTGCGCGTGATACAGAAAACCGCCGCCTTCGGTAGTCTGCCCCAGCGGCCAGCCAAGCGTATGTACCACAGCGCCCGGACGGTGCTTTTCTTCAGGCACGCGCCAGACCTCTTTTACGCCGATGCCGTAGTGCTGCGGATCGCTGTCCTTGCGAAGATCAAAGCGGCCCATCAGTTCCTTCCCCAGGCTGCCCCGGCATCCCTCCGCGAATATCGTGTATGGAGCGCGCAACTCGATCCCAGGGTCGTAGCCCGGCTTTTCCTCTCCATCCCGCGAGCGCCCCATCTGGCCGGTTGCAACACCCACGACGCGCCCGTTCTCGTACAGCACTTCCGAGGCCGGATAGCCGGGAAAGACGTTGATGCCCAGGTTCTCGGCCTGCTCCCCCAGCCACTGGCAAAGCGCCCCCAGGCTTACGATGAAATTGCCGTGATTGCGCATCGGGTACGGAATGAACATGCCCGGAAGTCGTAACGACCGGTTCGATGACAGCAGATAATGAAAGTCGTCGGTCTCAACCGGAGTGGCCGGGGGGCCGCCCCGGTCCTGCCAACCGGGCAGAAGTTCGTCCAGGGCACGCGACTCCAGAACCGCGCCGGAAACGATATGCGCGCCGATCTCCGCGCTTTTTTCCAGCAGGCAGATATTGAGTTCGCGCCCTTCTTTCTGAGCAAGCTGCGCCAGCCGGATGGAGGCGGACAGGCCGCAGGGGCCGCCACCGACTACGATGACGTCGAATTCCATGCTTTCCCGTGCGCTCATTGCCTCGGAAGTGTACACGTCCATCACTTTTCAGGGCTTGATCTCGACCGGAACGGGAAGCGTTCGTGGCATGACCTTGCCTTGGTTATTGGCAGGGCCAAAATAGCCAGAATCTGCGGTGCATGCTATTATCCCGCGCGGTCTCGAAAACGCCTGCTTGGGAGGGTATTTTATGGCTCAAACACTCCGCTGGCGCCTGCTTGGCGCCGCCATTCCTGTATTTGCACTTTGCATTCCGCTCGGCACGTCCGCGCAGGAACTCGAAGAAATCATCGTCACGGCCCGTAAGCGTGACGAATCCCTGCTTGAAGCGCCGCTATCGATCACGGTTTTCACGGCCGAGGATATCAGCCGCGCCGGCATTGAGACCCTGGGGGATATTTCGCTGCAGACCACAGGGCTATCCTTCCAGGACAATATAGCAAGCAACAGACCGGGGCGGCAAAACACCGTTATCCGCTTCCGCGGCATGTCTCCGCCCAGGGGATCACCTCACCAGCAACTTGCAGGCCTGTTCGTGGACGGCGTGTATGTGACGGGTGGTTCGCAGTCCATTCCACTTCTGGAAGTGGAGCGGGTGGAAGTTATCAAGGGCCCGCAATCCGCGTTCTTTGGCCGCAACACGTTTTCAGGTGCCATCAATTATGTCACTCTCAATCCCAGCCTGACGGAATTTTCCGGCAAGGTGCGGGTATCCGCCGGGCAGTTTGACCAGACGAACGTTGCCGCCAGCTTTGGTGGCCCGCTGGTGGAGAACCGGCTTGGGTATCAAATCGGCTTGAACCATTACAACAAGGGCGCCATGTACATCGCCAATGACGGCGGTGAATTGGGCAAGGAATCCTCGCAATCCGCGAGCCTTACGCTGTTTGCTACGCCAAGCGACAGTTTCAGCGCCCGGCTGCGTGTCTTTTTCCACGAGGATGACGACGGGCCTCCGGCCGTCGCCTATTTGCCTGGCTCTGACTACGACACCTGCACCGGCACCACCATCCGGCGCCCGGACAACGACGGCAATATCGCCACCCTTTCCCCCAGGCAATACGTTTGCGGGAAAATCCCCAATCCCGGTCAGCCTGGTGCGCCGGCGATCTCAGTGAATACCTCGCTGTACCCGGCAATTTTCACGCGTATTACCCACCCCACGAGATGCCCGGAGGACTGCTCGAACTGGCTGGTGCAGAACCTTGTTGAAAACACTACGCTCAGCGGCGTGCCGGATCGTGACTCTATGGGTATGAGCCGGGAAATATTCCGCTCCAGCCTTGAAATGGACTACGCACTGGGCAACGGGATGGCGCTGTCTTTCAAGGCCTCCTACAACGATCATGGCGTGAATTGGATCCGCGATTTCGACATGACTGACTTCGAGTCCTTTTACACCTCCGATCCACAAAGAAACGAGGATAGGGGTGCGGAGTTGCGCCTAAGCTCCTCGCCCGACAGCCGCATCAGTTGGCTGGTGGGCGCCAGTTACTTCAAGCAGGAGATCGCCTTGTCCGGCGTGGGCGGTGACGTCGTGGTGGCCTGCTTCTTTCCTGAGGCCGCCGGCTGTTTTGGCCCACTCTTCGTCTCCCTACCACCCACGCAAGGTGAAACGGCAAAGACGCGGGGGATCTTCGCCGCCGCCACATTTCCTTTGGGAGACCAGTTTGCACTGGACCTTGAAGCGCGTTACATGGCCGACGAGCGCATTACCGGCGGTCTCGGCGCGGATTACAACGAACTCGTTCCGCGCGTGATTCTTCGCTGGCAGCCCAACGACAACACCAACGTCTACGCCAGCTTCTCAAAAGGTGTATTGCCGGGCGTGTTGAATACGAACCTGATCAACGCTTCTCGAGAAGCTTTCAGAGAGCCCTATGTTGACCGCGAAACCGGTCAGCCCAGTACGGATTCCGAATACGATCAGATTGTGCGCAAGGCTCCTGAAGCCGGGGAATCAACCCCTACCCAGGAATTGGATGCGTTCGAAATAGGCATCAAGGCCTCTTTGCTGGACGGGCGCGGTCAAATCAGCGCCGCGGTCTACTACTACAAGTGGGTGGCCCAGTTGTTTACGAACTTTGTGGTCTATTACCAGGACGACCCGGATGTGAGCATGCGCGACGGCGTGGCCGGTCCGCAACAGCAGCCTCGCACGCTGGAATTCAATTTCCCGGGTGACTCGAACCTGTGGGGAATTGAGATGGAAAGTTCCTGGGCGCTCAGCGACAACTGGATGCTCGGCGCCAACGTGGGCTGGCAGGACAACGAATACACCACGTTTGCCGCAACCTTCGTGCAGGACATCACCGGCAGCCGCAACCTGGCTGGGAATCAGTCAGGTCGTTACCCGGAGTTGATGGGCAACACCAACCTGACCTACACCGACACGCTTAATGCAGATTGGGATTTCTTCGCCCGCGGCGATTTCATGTACTACGGCAAGACCTGGGCAGGCAACGGGGGCAATCTGGCCCGGCTTGATGGCTATTGGCTGACTAATCTGCGAGCCGGAGTCGAGAGTGACAATTTTCGCGTGGAGTTATTCGTCAACAATGCTCTTGAGCAGGACACCTGGGTCGGGGCGGTGCGAAATACGAACTTCACAAGGTTCACCGGCTTCATGTTCAACATCCACGGCGTGATGGTAGCGCCGCAGGACTTGCGCAGCATCGGCGTTCAGGTGGACTGGAGCTTCTAGTTCGCAACAACTGCTCACCCGCCCTGGAGGCGGGTGAGCGTGCCTCCAGGATATCCTGTCACGCTGCAACCCGGTGCGTTCTGCGCCGAGGAGCGACTGGCAGGAAAATCTGCTTGATCCCAGCCCTTTTTTGCTTAAGGGGGTGGATTGCAGCGCGCTATACTTCAGCCATGACCTCCGTCGCCTTGGACACGCTGCAGGCCGCGCGATCGCTGCAAGAGGCTGGCATGGATCGGAAACATGCGGAGGCCATCGCTCAGGTTGCCGGCCTGCGGGGCGAAGACTTCGCGACGAAGGGGGATCTGAGCGCGTTGGAAGCGAGGATTGAGTCGAAGATCGAACAGGCCAAGAACTCCATTCTTCGTGCGATTCTAACCGGCAGCATCGCGATTGTTGTGACCATGATCGGAGGGATTTTCACCCTATTCGCCGCCGGGCAATAAATCAGGCTACCTGGCTTTCCGCTCGCGAAACTCTCGCTTGAGCGGAAGGGGCGACAAATCCAGTTGATAGTCGAGGGCAGGATGCCCTCCTTCCCAGGTTTCTCTGAGGCGATAATTGCGTCGTGAGCACTTGCCTTTGGACGCCTTCGCCCGAACAGGCGCGCGCCAGCGCCATGGCCGGCTTCATGCGCGAGTCGGGGCATTCCGACTACCCTGCCCTGCATCAATGGTCAGTCGATAAGCTCGACGAGTTCTGGGCCCGGCTGTGGCGGTTCTGCGGGATCAGGGCCAGTAAGGAGTGGGATACGGTCCTCACACAGGGGGAGAGGATGCAGGACGCCCGGTGGTTCCCGGGCGCCCGACTGAACTTTGCGGAGAACCTGCTTTGGCAGGAGGATTCGCGCTGCGCCCTTATCTATCTCGACGAAACCGGCCGCAGGATGGAAATGAGCTACGGGGAATTGCGCCGGGAAGTGGGACGCGTCGCGGCCGGGCTGGTTGGTCTGGGCGTGCGCCGGGGCGACACCGTGGCGGCCTGGATGCCCAATCGTCCCGAATCAGTCGTGTTCATGCTGGCGGCGGCGAGCATGGGGGCGGTGTTCAGTTCCTGTTCCCAGGAGTTTGGGGTCCCGGCTGTTCTTGAGCGCTTCGGCATGCTTAAGCCAAAAGTTCTGCTTGGGGCGGATGGCTATTTCTGGCGAGGCCGTCCGATCTCCCGCCTTGCCGAGCTTGAGAAAATCCGCGAGGGTTTGCCGGGGCTGCTGGCAACGGTACTGGTGGCCAACCTCGGGGACGACAAGTCTATGCCGACCAACAAAAACGCCGTTGCCTATCCGGAATTCGGCGCCCCTGCAACGCCCGAGTTTGTGCAGCTGCCATTCGATCATCCGCTCTACGTCGTGTTTTCTTCCGGAACCACCGGCGCACCCAAATGCATCGTCCATCGCGCCGGCGGTGCGCTGCTCCAGCACGCAAAAGAACACCGATTGCATGTCGGACTTACACCCGACGACACTTTCTATTACCTGACGAATTGCGGCTGGATGATGTGGAACTGGCTGGCAAGCGGTCTGGCAACGGGCTGCACCCTGTTGTTGTACGAAGGATCTCCGCTGCATCCTTCCCCGGACGCCTTGTGGAAGATTTGCGCCGATGAGGGCGTGAACATTTTCGGCGCCAGCGCCGCGTATCTCAAAAACATGGAAAACTCGCGAGTACGCCCCGGCGCCGAGTTCGATCTCACTGAGCTCCGAGTGTTATTGTCAACCGGCTCGCCGCTTGCGCCGCAGAGCTTCGACTACGTATACCGCGAGGTCTCAAGCGATGTAATGCTGGCGTCCATAGCCGGCGGCACGGAGTTGCTGGGCTGTTTCATCGCCGGCAATCCGATGCTCAGCGTCTACCGGGGCGAGATGCCCTGCCGGGCGTTGGGCATGGCCGTGGATATATTCGACAATGAAGGAAACCCGGTGCGGGAACAGCCGGGTGAACTGGTTTGCACCCGCCCCTTCCCCTCCATGCCGCTGTGTTTCCTGAACGATGCCCGCGGCGAGAAATATCAACGGGCCTACTTCGACCGGTTTCCCGGCGTGTGGACGCATGGCGACTTTGCGGAAATCACCGCAACCGGAGGCATGATCATCTATGGCCGCTCCGATGCGGCCCTCAATCCCCGTGGCAATCGCATCGGCACGGCGGAGATTTACCGTGTGGTTGAAGCCTTGGATGAAGTCGAAGAGGCACTCGCTGTGGGCCAGGAGTATGACGGCGACACTCGCATCGTATTGTTCCTGCGGGTGCGCGAGGACGCACGATTTCCCGAGGGGATCAAGGACAAGGTGCGAAGTGAATTACGGCGTCAGGCCAGCCCGCGGCACGTTCCGGCGAAGATTATCTTTGCCCCGGACCTGCCTCGAACGGTTAGCGGAAAGATCAGTGAACTGGCGGTGCGCGAGCTGATTCACGGTCGCCCGATTGCAAATCGCAAGGCCCTGGCGAATCCCCAATCCCTTGAGTTCTTTACCCGACTGGAGAGTGAACTGGCATGAAGACCGCATGTATAGAAGTAGACGCAAGAGCCCTGCAAGTAACGGTGGATGAAGACGGCGGTTTTCGCGATTTGGAGGGACAGCGGCTGACTCCGAGCGAGTGGCGCTGGCTGCCCCCTGCCCACACGGCGATCTATGGCCTGGCGCTGAATTTTGCGGATCACGCCCGGGAACTGAATTTCGCTGAATTACCCAAGGAGCCCATTCCCTTCATCAAGAACCCGTCTTCGGTTGTGGGGCATCTGACTCCGGTGGTGCGGCCGGCAGGAGTCAAGTACATGCACTACGAGGGTGAACTGGGCGTTGTGATCGGGCGCAAGGCGCGCCGCGTTCAACGCGATGAGGCGATGGATTACGTGTCCGGATATACGGTATGCAACGACTTTACGGTCCGCGATTTCGTGGGCAATTTCTATCGGCCTCCGATCAAGGCCAAGGGCTTTGATACTTTCGGCCCGGTGGGCCCCTGGATCGTTGACGCGGCTGATGTTCCCAATCCGCATGAACTGTCCATTCAGACCCGGGTGAATGGCGAGTTACGCCAGAACGGCAACACCCGTGACCTCATCTTCGGCATCCCGGCATTGATCGAGTGGTTCTCGCAATTCATGACGCTGGCGGCCGGCACGATTATTTCGACGGGAACGCCTCATGGCTTGTCGGATGTCAAGCCAGGCGACACGGTTGAAGTAAGTGTTGAGGGCATCGGCAGCCTGGTGAACCCGATCATTGCGGAATAACCCTTGGAGTTTTCGCAGCGGGCGCCGCTGCGCTGGCGCGCAGGGAACACGCTGGGAGCGAGGGCGTCCCGCCCTCGACGAGGGCGGGACGCCCTCGCTCCCAGTGGCCGGGACGCTTACGTGCGCAGGGGTTTGCGGGAAATGGTAGCAACGCCGATCGCGGCTACAAGCGCGCAGATACAGATGAGCCAGGTCATCGGAACCGGGGTGCCGCTTGGCAGCCAGCCGACAATCTGAAAGCCTGCCCCGCCGGCCATGATTTGCGAGAACCCGGTCACGCTGGAGGCAGCGCCGCGCCGTTGCGGGACGGCGGAAAGGGCTGCAGCCATACATTGCGGCTGGGAGACGCCATTGGCGAAGGTCAGCAGTATGGCCGGGCCGACGATGGAGTAAAGATTCACGACACCGTTCAGCGCCAGCGCCAGCATCAGGCCGGCGCCGGCGCCGTAGGAGCAAACCGCGCAAGCCAGGAGGCCCGGCCCTTTCAAGCGGCCCAGCCCGGAAAAGGCATTGCCCAACAGATAGCCGCAGGTCAGATAAATGAACACATAGCCGAATTGGAAAGGCTCATACCCCAGTAGATCGATGACCAGGTACGACGAAGCGGAAAGGAATCCGAACACGCCCACTTGGACTGCTACCAGGATGATCAGGTGACCGGCGAACCAGGGGCTGAGAAACAGGGAAATCCCACTTGTCGGCTCGCTATTTCCGGCTGTTGGGCTGGTGGAACGTTTGCTGGGCTTGTGGGTCTCCGGCATCCACTTCAGCGCCATCAGTAATAACACCGCGGAGATCGCCCCGAGCAGCAAGGGAATGCTCCGCCAGCCTACCGAGGACACCAGGTAACCGGCAATGACCGGCGCCAGCATCGGTCCCATTACCAGCCCCATAGTCATGAAACTCACGGCTCTCGCAAGCTCTTCGGGTGGAATGACATCCGCCGCGACCGCGCGGCCCATGGTGGAACCTGCCGCAACCCCGATGGCCTGTACGATTCGGCCCAGCACCAGAATCTCCAGCGATTCCGCCCAGTAGCTGATGGCGGAGCCGATCAGGAAAACAGTCAGCCCCAACAGGACCACCCGGCGGCGCCCATAGCGATCCGAGATCGGCCCGTAAGCCAACATCGAAACAGCCAGCGCCACGGAGAACCCGGTGACTACCCACTGGGTGTCGGCCACTGTGACTGAGAAGCTGGATCTTATCGCCGGCAACGCCGGAAGAAAGATCTGCATGGCTAGAGGACTCAAGGCGTGAATGACCGTAACGATGGCGATGATCGCACCTGTCGATCTCTTCACATTAATCATTAGATATTAACAATAACCACTTGAAATATAATAATAATAAATCCCGATATGCCCCCTGCCATCAGGTCATCCAGGAGGATACCCGCCCCACCTGAGAAGTGCCGCTCCATGCTCCGGACAGGCCATGGTTTGAAGATATCCAGAAGCCGAAACAACACAAATGCCGCAGCAACCCACTCCCAGGAGGGACTGAGAAACAGCAATGCAAGGAACATCCCCAGGACCTCGTCGAGGACAACGAAGGAAGGGTCCTCCTGACCTGCTCTTCTGGCACAGGAACCGCACACAAACACAGTCGGCACTATGGCCAGAATGAGTAGCAAGGCTTGTATCCAGCGCCCCAGGGGAAGCGTGGCCCACCAGAGCAATACCCCGCCAAGGGAGCCCCAGGTGCCCGGCGCAAAAGGTAGAAAGCCCAGTCCCAGTCCGGAACCTGCCAGTCGAACGACCCGGTCAATCATGAAAAATGTGCGAATCCCGAATGCGAAGGTTGCCAGATTGAACCCTGAAGGGTGCTTACAAGACCCTCTCCCTCATGCAGTTCACCGATCCGGGAAATGGCTAGATCCGCCGAGAGCGGCGCCAACCGGTGCTCATCTTCCGAAGCGACGGTAAAACACAACTCGTAATCGTCGCCACCGTTCAAGGCCAGCGTCATTGCCTCTTGGGTATCAGCGACCGCCTGCAACTCATTCGACAAAGGCAACTGTTCCGTCATGACCTTTGCGCCCAATTGGCATTTTCGCAACAGCCGCGGTAAGTCCAGCAGCAGACCGTCGGAAAGGTCCATGCAGGCGCTTGCGATGCCGGCCAACTGTCTGCCTAGTTGCACACGTGGCTGCGGATAGCAGAAGCGCTGCATCAGAGCTTCCTCTTCGGGGGGGCGTTGCGAAGGCGTTCCGGCTTCCGCGGGAATGACGCTCTCGCCCTCGGCGAAGGCAGGTTGCCCTCGTTCCCAGTGGGACTCAAGCAGCTTCAGGCCGGCGGCGGCATCGCCCAGGAATCCTGATACCCAGATGCCGTCTCCGGCGTTTGCGCCACTGCGTCGCAGCGTGTTTTTCGCTCTTGCACTGCCATGCGCGGTTACGGTCACATTGAGCGGGCCACGTGCGAAATCTCCGCCAACAACACGCAGGTCAAAATGGTTCGCCAGTGCGAAAAGCCCATCGGCAAATTCCTTTAGCCATTTCTCGTTCACTGATGGGACCGATAAGGTCACCACGGCCCACAGCGGACGCGCCCCCATCGCCGCCAGATCACTGAGACTCACCGCCAATGCGCGGTGGCCGATCGAGTGTGCCGATATACCGATCGGAAAATGCACGCCCTCATTGAGCGTGTCAGTCGTAATCAGGAGTTGCTCGCCCTCGGGGCAGCGCACCATTGCGGCGTCGTCGCCCGGCCCGATCAAGACGTTTTCGCCGTCGGCCGCATGGCGCGCAAACAGTGCTTCAATCAAGCGGTCTTCCGTCGATGGCTTATGCATCGCCTTTTGAATTCGGCGTTTCCTTCTTCGGTAGACCTGCCTTGACCCAGCGGTCCAGCACTGCATTCACGAAGCGATAGCCTTGCTCTGCCCCGAACTCTCGGGACAGCTCGATCGCCTCGTTGATCACTACGGCGTTGCTGGCTCCGGTGGTTTGCAGCTCAGCGACAGCGCTCCAGAGTATCGCCCGTTCCACCGGATCAATCCGATCGGGGGGAATATCGCTGGCAGCGGCGATTTCCTGATCCAGTTCGCTGTTCCGGCGACAGACTTCGTCCAGGATTTCCAGGAAAAACCCAATGTCCGCCTTTTGGAAGTCCGCACGGCGGCGGAATTGGGCCTCAATTTCCTCCGCTGCATCTCCAGTGAGTTGTTGCTGGTACAGAGCTTGTACCAGGAGCCGGCGCGCCCTTCGGCGGCGTTCCCAACGCATCGGCTATCCCTGGTCTTCAGTGATCATGTGCAGCACAGCCTGGGCGGCCTCCCGACCCTTGTTGGCCTTGTTGCCTTGCATGCCACAGCGCTCTTCCGCCTGCGAGCGATTACCGCAGGTAAGCACACCCAGCGCAACGTGCACTCCTTCCTCAAGGCTTACGCGCATCAGCCCCGCACAGGTTTCTCGGGCAATGTGTTCATAGTGATCCGTTTCACCGCGTATAAGGATTCCGAGGGCCACCACAGCGTCGGGTCCGTGGCGTCGGATCAGCCGCCGGGCAGCAAGCGGAAGTTCCCAGCATCCCGGAACGCGCCGCATCAGTATGCGGTGCTCCGGCACACCTGCCTCCAGGAGTGATCCAACAGCTCCCTGCTCCAAACGCCCGGCGAAGTCCTGGTAGTACTCCGCCGTAACGATCAGGACTTTCGGTTTCGCTGTGCCGGTGGCCATGGACGTTCAATCTCGCGGGCCGACAAACTCGACGACTTCCAGGCCGAAACCGGAAAGGGCATGGATAGTCCTGGGAGCACCCAGCACACGCATGCGCCTGACGCCCAGATCGCGAAGAATCTGCGCGCCGACACCGATTGTTCTCAGGTCGCTCGCGCTTTCCCCGCTCGACCTGGACTGCCCCTTCAGCGCTGCCACTGACGCCATCATGCTGCGCGGCGATTCTTCGTAGCAGAGCAAGACGGCTACCCCCGCGGTTGATTCGTAGATTTCTTTCAGGGCGGCTTCAAACGGCCAACCCAGGTCCGCATCGATGCCTGCCGCGTCGCGTAGCGTGTTATGCACATGGACCCGCACCAGCGGCGCATCAGCCCCTTGCAGGTTGCCATGCACAAATGCCAGGTGCACCGTTCGAGCAACCTGATCTTCGTAGGCGATCAACCGGCAGGGGCCATACCGGGTGTGGGCCGTTCGCTCTTCCAGCCGTTCAACAAACTTGTCCTTGGCCAGGCGGTAGCGGATCAGGTCGGCAATACTGCCGATCTTCAGGTCGCGCTCGGCGGCGAACCTTTCCAATTGCGGCCGCCGCGCCATGCTGCCGTCCTCATTGAGGATTTCCACGATTGCTGCCGAGGGCGGCAAGCCGGCAAGCCGGGCCAGATCGCAGCCCGCCTCGGTATGGCCGGCCCGGCTGAGCACCCCGCCGGGCTGCGCCATGACCGGGAAGACGTGACCCGGTTGGCGCAGATCCTCGGGCCGTGCATCGAGCGCGGCGGCCACGCGGATGGTGTGGGCGCGGTCGTGGGCCGAAATTCCGGTAGTTACGCCCTCTGCCGCCTCAATGGAAATGGTGAAATTGGTGCTGCGCTGGACGTTGGTATCCGCCACCATCAGGGGCAGGCGCAGCTGCCGGCAATGCTCGGGAGTCACAGTCAGGCAGATAAGCCCGCGCCCGTGCAGGCTCATGTAGTTGATATCCGATGCGGTGACGCTGGAGGCGGCCATTACCAGGTCGCCCTCATTCTCCCGGTCCTCGTCATCCACAATGATGACCATGCGGCCGGCGCCGATTTCTTCGATAATTTCTTCGGTACTCGAAAACATGATGGCTTATCGCCCCAGCAAGCGCGCTGCGTAGCGCGCAATGATATCGACTTCGAGATTGAGCAGGCTGCCGGTTCTGCAATCGGAGAGCGTGGTTTCCTCAAGTGTATGCGGCACCAGGTTGACGCAAAAGCCTTTTGAATCAACGTCATTGACTGTCAGGCTGACGCCGTCCAGGGCAACCGATCCCTTCGGCGCGATCAATCGCATCAAGTTGCCTGGAGCGGATACGGCAAGGGCCACGGAGCGGCCGTCCTTGCGGCATTCCGTTACTTCCGCCACGCCATCGACGTGACCCATGACGAAGTGCCCACCCAGAGCGTCACCGACGGTCAGCGCAGGTTCCAGATTCACCGTCCTGCCGGCCAGCCACTGCCCCAGCGTGGTATCGGCAAGCGTACGCGCCGATACATCCATGGAGACCTCTCCGCCAGCCGCAGTGACGATCGTAAGGCACACACCGCTCACGCACAGGCTGGCGCCTGGATTGAGCAATTGCCCGGCAACGTCCGGGACGGCGATACGCATGCGTCGATCGCCGCTCGCATGCTTGTTCACGTTGATAACAGTGCCGATGCTTTGAACAATGCCCGTGAACATGTCAATTCTCCCTGGGAGTTTTCGCAGCAGGCACCGCTGCGCTGACGCGCTGGGAACTCCCTGGGAACGAGGGCATCCTGCCCTCGTCGAGGGCGGGGACGCCCTCGTTCCGGGTTTTCCCCCTGGGTGTCAGCACCAGGCGCACATCGGGCCCCACCCGGCCCGCTTCCAGCACCTTGAACGCGGGACGATCCTCCATGTCCGTGAGCGGCGCCATCCGGAAAAGTCCCATCGCACCGTCTCCCAGTAACACGGGAGCGGTGTACAGCAGCACCTCGTCAATGAGCCCTTCGTCCAGCAGAGCGCCGCACAGCAAAGCACCTGCTTCCACCTGGACCTCATTGAATTCCAGGTCCGCGAGAAGTCCCATGACCGCCGGCAGCGCCACCTGCCCTTCGTTTGTAGCGGGCAACCTTCGAACGTCGGCGCCGGCCTCCTGCAATTGCATGATTCGGCGCCGGCTGACCTCGTTCTCCGGCGCGCAATGCAGCACCAAGACCCTGCCTGGGCGCGAAAACACGCGAGCCGTGGCTGGCGTTCTAAGGGTGGAGTCCAGCACTACGCGGGCCGGAGGCCTTATGTCCCCCAGGTCGTCGCGCCTGGCATCCAGGCGTGGATCGTCAGCCAGCAGGGTGCCGATTCCGGTGAGTATGGCTGAGCTGCGGGCACGCCAGCCGTGCCCGTCACGGCGCGCCTCCCGGGAAGTGATCCATTGGCTCTTGCGGTTTGCCAGAGCGGTGCGCCCATCCAGGCTGGCGGCCAGCTTCACACGCACCCAGGGGCGGCCACGTTCCCAGCGGGAAAAATAACCGGGATTCAGTTCCCGCGCCTCAGCTGTAAGGACACTGTTCAAGAACTCAACGCCCGCCTCGCGCAAGCGCCGCTCACCGGCGCCTTGCACCCTCGGGTTCGGGTCGCCGCTTGCACAAACCACCCGAGCTACGCCCGCTTCCACCAGTGCGTCCGCGCAGGGGCCGGTCCGACCGGTATGCGAGCAGGGCTCCAGGGTCACGTAGCAGGTGGCGCCTCTGGCGTCGCTCCCAGCGTCTTCCAGGGCCAGCTTCTCGGCGTGTTCTTCACCTGCTCGACGATGCCATCCGCTACCCACGCAGTCATTGTTGTTAACCAGCAGGCAGCCAACGCGCGGGTTGGGCTCGGTGGTATTAAGGCCACGACGAGCGATCTCCAGCGCCTCTTTCATCCAGCGCCGGTCAGCATCGTTTGCAGCGGGCGGGCCGGCTTCCACGGTGCGCCCGGGTTGGTTCACTCAGGCATACACCGGAAAGCGGCGGCAGGTTTCCAGGACCCGCGCCTGTACTTGTTTGATCAGCGCTTCGTCCCCTGGACCAGCTACGACGGAGGCAATCGAATCCACAAGCATTTCGATTTCCTCATCGCCGAAGCCGCGGGTGGTGCACGCGGGGGTTCCCAGGCGAAGTCCGCTGGTCACCATGGGAGGGCGAGGATCATTCGGCACGGTGTTCTTGTTGACGGTGATATTGGCCCGGTCGAGCGCGGCTTCAGCCTCGGCGCCGGTCACCCCTGTCTCTCCCAGGTCCACAAGGAACATGTGGTTTTCGGTCTTGCCCGACACGATCCGTAGACCCTTTTTGCTCAGACCGTCGGCAAGGGCCGCGGCGTTGCGCTTGACCTGTCGCTGGTAGTCGCGGAACTCCGGCTGCAGCGCCTCTTTGAACGCCACCGCCTTGGCGGCGATGACGTGCATCAGCGGTCCACCCTGGGTTCCGGGAAACACCAGGGATCGCAGCCGCTTGGTAATTGCGGGGTTCTCCCGCGCCAGGATCAGGCCGCCCCTGGGTCCCCGCAAAGTCTTGTGCGTCGTAGTGGTCACCACATCAGCCAAAGGCGTAGGGTTGGGATACTCATCGACTGCGACGAGGCCGGCTACGTGCGCCATGTCCACCATCAGGTAGGCGCCGATCTCATCGGCCACCTCGCGGAAGATGCCCCAATCGGCCACTCGCGAATAGGCCGAAAAGCCACCCACGATCATTTGAGGGCGGTGCTTCAGGGCCTGGTCGCGCAACTGGTTGTAGTCGATCAATTCCGTTTGCGGATCCAGGCCATAGCTCGATACCTTGAACAGCTTGCCGGAAATGTTTACCGGCGAACCATGGGTAAGGTGGCCCCCATGACTGAGATCCATACCGAGAATTCCCTCACCCGGCTTCAGAAGCGCCAGATAGGCCGCGGTGTTGGCCTGGGTGCCCGAATGGGGTTGCACGTTAACGTAGTCCGCTCCGAACAGGCGGGTGGCCCGCTCGATGGCGAGTGATTCGGCCACATCCACGTGCTCGCAGCCTCCGTAGTAGCGGCGCCCGGGATAACCTTCGGCGTATTTGTTGGTAAGCACCGAGCCCTGCGCTTCCATCACGCGGCGGCTGGCATAGTTCTCCGAGGCGATCAGCTCTACGAAATCCTCCTGGCGGCGTACTTCCGCGTCCAGCGCCGCGGCAAGCCTGGGGTCGAATTCAGCGATTTCGGGATGCTCAGTGGCCATAGGTCTCCGATATTCACATCAGCGTTGCAGGAATGGGATCACTGTCGGTGGCGGACTCAACCCGCAACCGGCAAGTGTACCGGGTTTGGGACTCATTCAAGGGCCGACTTTCCATCCATGAGGCTCTTGACCACCCCGGTCCATGCCGAAGCCAGATTGGCGCGTGAGTAACCCCCACCGCCCATTGCCAAGATTCGCCCCTTGCATACCGAATGCGCGAGCGCACACAAGCGTCGCGTGGCATGAACGTGCGAGTTGGCGCTGTAGTTCAGCTTGCCCAGCGGATCGCCGGCCAAGCCATCGGCGCCGCATTGCAGCAGTATGAACTCAGGCGGATTAGCTTTAAGGTGTTCTTCCACTCTCCTGAAGGCGGTCAAGAACTTGGCGTCGCCGTCGCCGGGCTGAAGGCAAATGTTGATCTTGGCGCCGCGCCCGGCGCCCCGGCCTTGTTCATGCTCCGCGCCGGTACCGGGGTATTGCCAGCGGCCGTCCTCGTGAATGTCTGCGAAGAAAAGCCCAGGATCCTCTTCATAGGCGTAGTAGACGCCGTCGCCGTGATGCACGTCGATATCCACATAGCCGATTCGCTGGATTCCGTAAACGCTGCGCAATGTCTCGATCACTACGCCGATGTCGTTCAACACACAAAAGCCGGCGGCATGACTCCGGCCGGCATGGTGAAGGCCCCCGATCGGAACAAACGCATTGGCTGCCTGCTCCGTCATGATCCGTTCGGTCGCATGGAGCGCGGCGCCGACCACAAACCTTGCGGCCTCATACAGACCGCGGCGCGCCGGCGTGTCGCCCCCATCCAGGAAACCGCTGTCCTCGTCACAGCGACGCTGCGCAAACTCAAGGTACTCCCGGCTATGGAAGCGTTCCAATTCCTCCCTGCTGGCCTTTCCGGCTGATTCGATCCGTATTGCAGCGCCTGGATCCAGCTTCGCCAAAGCCTCCTCAAACGCGGCATGCCGATCCAATCCGAACGGGTGGTTGCCCGGCCATCCGTAGTCGGATAGCTTCCTGCCGCCCATGACCAGGGTCGGAAGCACAGGCAACAATCAACCGATCAGGGAACGCGCGTTCCGGAACATGCGCATCCACGGGCCATGCTCTTCCCAGTGTGACGGATGCCATGAGTGCTGCACGGCTCGGAACACGCGCTCCGGGTGCGGCATCAACGCGGTTACGCGCCCGTCACGGGACGTCAGGCCGGCAAGACCTCCGGGTGAACCGTTGGGGTTGGCGGGATACGTTTCGGTCGGCTCGCCGTCGCCGTTAACGAACCGGCATGCCGTCATCCCGGTTTCCTCACAAAGCCTGAGTTGCTCAGGTGAAGTGAATTCAGCCCGTCCTTCCCCGTGCGAGGTGGCGATCAACAACAGCGTGTTATCCATGCCCTCCAGCAACAAGGAAGGGCTGCGCTCGACCCGGACCATGCTCAAGCGCGCCTCGAAC
This sequence comes from Candidatus Foliamicus sp., assembly GCA_965261845.1. GTDB lineage: Bacteria > Pseudomonadota > Gammaproteobacteria > Steroidobacterales > Foliamicaceae > Foliamicus. The sequence goes on from OZ253475.1 coordinate 1,204,865, forward strand.
TGTTCCGAGCGATTGCGGGTAAAGCGCGGCCAGTGTTCACAGCCGGGGATCAGTTCCGAAATGAGGCTCAGCATCTGGCAACCGTTGCAAACACCGAGCGTAAACCGGTCCGGCGATTCGAAATAGCGGGCAAAGACCTTCCGGGCCCGTTCATTCATCAGGATAGATCGCGCCCAACCGCCGCCCGCACCCAACACATCCCCGTAAGAAAAGCCGCCGCAGGCCGCCAATCCCTGAAAATCACCCAGATCCTGGCTGCCGCCAAGGATGTCCGACATATGCACGTCCACGGCCAGGAAACCCGCCTGGGTAAACGCGGCAGCCATTTCCGCCTGGCCGTTAATGCCTTGCTCACGCAAGACCGCCACCCGCGGCCGGGCTCCGCCAGCCGGCGCCCTGGAGAATACTTGGGGAGGATGACCGGTGACGGCGGTAAGCCCTGGGTCTTGCTCATTCAGGACGCTGCGGTATTGCTCTCCTGAGGTCTTGGGATTGTCTCGCGCTGCCTGCATGCGGTAGCTCAATTCCGACCAACAGCGATGCAGGTCCACTCGATCCAGTTCCAGAATGTCCCGGTCGCTTCGAATTTCAATTTGACGCGGGCGGAGGGATCCCCGCGCCGAGGGCAGAACTTCCCCCAGGTCCACCAGGCATCCGCCCAGGCCCTGTTCAAGGCACAATTCCCGCACTCGCCCCAATTGTTTGGCGTCCACTTGAAGCACGCCCCCGGGCTCCTCCGCGAAGAGCCGGCCCAGCAGGGCACTGCGGTTGGAAACCGGCAGCCTGATGCGCAACCCCAGGCGGCCGGCAAAAGCCATTTCGCACAGGGTAACGAACAACCCGCCGTCCGACCGGTCGTGCCATGCCAGCGCAATTCCTTCGCGTGCCAGGACCCGAACCGTCTTGACCAGCGCCCGCAGCAATCGCGGATCGTCCAGATCCGCCGGCTCTCCGCCGGCGCGCCCGTAGGCCTGGGCCAGGCAACTGGCGCCCAGCCGATCGCGACCCATGGACAGGTCCAACAGAACAAGCCGTGTGCCGGGTCGGTCCACCAGTTCCGGCGTGAGGGTGCGGCGCAGGTCCGCCACCGGAGCAAACGCGGTAACCACCAGCGAGACCGGGGCGGTAACGGTGTGCTCGTTTCCACCGTAATCGCTCCAGGATGTCTGCATGGACAGGGAATCCTTGCCTACCGGGGCCGCCACCCCCAATTCCCGGCAACAGGCCGAAAGCGCCTCGACGCCGGTCCGTAAAGCCGCAGCCTGACCCGGATCGCCCGGCGCAGCCATCCAATTGGCGGAAATGCGCACGTCAGAGGCCTGGCTGATATCCGCGGAGACGATATTCGTCAACGCTTCGGCCAGGGCGAGTCGGCATGCGGCGGCCGAATCGATGACCGCCACCGGCGTGCGCTCTCCTACCGCCATGGCTTCACCGGCATAGCCAAAAAAATCCCGGGCGGTCACCGCGACATCGCTGACCGGCACCTGCCAGGGCCCGATCAGTTGATCGCGGGCCACGAGTCCGCCCACGGTTCGATCGCCAATGTGAATCAGGAACGACTTGTCCGCAACTGCCGGCATTGCCAGCACGCGGTTGATCGCCTCGCGTACTTCGATGCCGTCCAGTTCCAGCGCTCCCGCCTGAGGGGGCCGGGCGGACCAGCGCATGGTTGCACTTGAAGCTCCACCAAAGAGGAAGTCGAGCGGCAGATCGACGGGCGGAGCCTGTCCATCATCGCGAACCAGCCGTATTTGCCCGTCATCGTCCATCCGCCCCAGGACCGACCACGGGCAGCGCTCACGCGCGCAAATCGCTTCGAATTCCCCCATGCGCCCTGCATCCACCGCCAGCATGTAGCGTTCCTGCGCCTCGTTGCACCAGGTCTCAAGCGGTGACATGCCGGGATCCGCGGACGGGATTGCCGTATAAGACAGGTCGGCGCCCCGCCCACTGTCCTGCAACAGTTCGGGAATGGCATTCGCGAGGCCGCCGGCGCCAACGTCATGGATAGAAATGACCGGGTTTTCGCAGGCTCCCACCAGACCCAACTCGCAGCAGCGGTCAATGACTTCCTGGGCGCGGCGCTGCATTTCGGCGTTGCCCCGCTGCACCGAGGCATAGTCCAGTTCTTCGTGATCCGCGCCGCTGCCCCGAGAGGACGCCGAACCGCCCCCCACCCCGATCCGCATGGCCGGACCGCCCAGCACCACCACCAGGGTCCCCGGCGGGGCCTTTTGCTTGTGAACGTCCGGCTCGCGCACGGCGCTCACGCCACCGGCAATCATGATGGGTTTGTGATAGCCCCAATGGTCTTTCCCGGCTTGTTCAAAGCAGCGGAAATAGCCCAGCACCGCGGGGCGGCCGAATTCATTGTTGAAAGAAGCTGCCCCGATCGGCGCCTCAAGCATGATCTGAAGGGGCGAAGCCAATCGCTGAGGGCGTTCGAGTCTGTTCTCCCAGGGCTGAGCGTAGTCCGGGACCCTGAGATCGGAAACCGAAAACCCGGTCATGCCGGCCTTGGGCCGCGCCCCCCGACCGGTAGCGGCGCCGTCGCGGATTTCACCACCAGCGCCCGTGGCGGCGCCCGGAAACGGCGAAATGGCGGTGGGATGATTGTGCGTCTCCACCTTGATACAGGTGTGCGCAGGCTCTTCCACACAGGCGTACTCACGCTGCGGACCGCGTACAAAAAGCCGTGTGGCGGGACCGCCTGCAATTACCGCAGCGTTGTCCACGTAGGCCGAAAGCAGGCCGTGGGGACTGTCCGCGGAAGTCTTCCGAATCAGGTCAAAAAGGGACTGGGGGAGTTTCTGCTCTCCGTCCCACCAATCGGCGTTGAAAATCTTGTGGCGGCAGTGCTCGGAATTGACCTGGGCAAACATCATCAGCTCGGCGTCGGTTGGATCGCGTCCCAGTTCCCTGAATCCCTTTTCCAGGTAGTTGATCTCCTCCGCGGACAATGCCAGGGCCATTTGCCGGTTGGCCTGCTCCAGTGCGGAGCGGCCTTGCAAGAGCAATGGAACCGTACCCGGAGCTTGAGATGGTTCCGGGGCAAACAACTCATCAAGAGAGCCATCCTCCGGGACCAACTGCTGGGTCATTCGGTCGAACAGCTCGGCTTTGGCGTCGTTTCCTAAAGGACCGTCAACAGCAATCCGATAGCGCACGGCGCGCTCGATGCGGTGCAATTCCGGAAACCCGCAAAGCCTTGCGATTTCGGTGGCCTTTGTCGACCAGGGTGAAATGCTGCCGGGCCGCGGAACTGCCAACAGGAGCGTCTCTGAGCCATCAATTCCCGGCTGCGGCCAGTCCGGCCCGTAGCTCAGCAGTTCCCGCAATCGCTGCAGTTCGGCCTCGCCCGGTTGGCGATCCATGCTCACCAGGTGCAGGAAACTGGCGCCCATTTCCCGCACGCCGGGGTCCCGGGTCCGTAAACGGCCCAAGAGTTGTTTGCGTCGAAACGGGGAGAGTGCGCCGGAACCGGTAAGCGCCAGCATTCCCCTTACTCGGAGCCGGAGCCTCCGGGCGCATAGATCGGCGCCGGGAACTGGGTCACGTTGCCATCCTCCGCCGAGGAAATCTTGCTTACGCCGCGCTTATCGACCTCGTCGATCCGCAGAACACAATGCATGGGAATGTAGGTGCGCAGGACACCGGCAAATTCCGACTTGATCTTTTCCTCGCCGGGGTCCACAACGAGGGATGTGCGTTTGCCGAATTCCAGCCCATCCACCTCGATGAATCCGAACATGCTTCCCTGAGATACACCGCGGGCGTACATCTCATACACCTTGCCCAGGTTGAGGAAGCTGATTCGATAGAGAGGCTTGGCCGCCATAAGTGTGGGAATTATACCGGAGTGGCCCGATTTCCAATGCCTCGGCATGGAAATAATGTGCGAATGATAATGATTTGCATTTATGTTAGACTCACAAACACTTAAGATTATCGGCATTTGTAAATTGGCGAAAGATATCGCTCTGGACGAACTGCCCACCGGCGCCGGCAGCAGGATTCGCGCCATACAAGGCGAAGGCAGGGTTGCCCGGGAACTATTGACCCTGGGCCTGGTTCCCGGCGTGCGTGTCCAGATCTTGCGGCGCGGGCTGGGGGGCGATCCCCTGGAGATTTCGGCTGGCGGTCACCCGCTCTGCCTGAGACGCGAGCAATCGCGCATTGTCCGCGTAAGTGCCCTTGAAACTTCGTGTTGAACCTTTTCTGTGTCCGGCCGTCGCCTGATCGCGGTTCTGGGATGTCCCAATACCGGTAAGAGCACCGTCTTCAACCGTCTTACCGGTCTGCGTCAAAAGACCGGCAATTACCCGGGCGTCACGGTAGAGAGGATTACAGGTGTAGCGCGACTGGAGCAGCAAGAGATTGCGCTGGTCGATTTGCCGGGCACTTATTCCCTGGCGGCAGACGGTCCGGAGTCGGGAATTACACTTGATGTCGTGCTTGGAATGGCCAAGGGGCTCCCTCGTCCGAGCGCATTGCTGCTGGTCGTGGATGCCACAAACCTGCGGCGCAGCCTGTATCTCTTTTCCCAGGCGCGAGAACTTGGTCTCCCCGTTGCGGTTGCCCTGAACATGCAGGACGTAGCACACGGGCGGGGGCTGAAGATAGATCCCTCGGAGCTTTCCAGGCAGCTCAAAGTACCGGTTACACCGATGACGGCAAATCGCGGCAAGGGACTGGTTGGTCTCCGATCGGCGCTCGAGAAAATTTTCGCTGATCCTGCTCCTGCGCAAAGCCTGGTCATGCCGGAAGTACGCGAGGCGGCGGAAAGCCTGCAGCGCCGGTTGGAAGGCTTCAGCACGGCTATCCCGTCTCTTGAGCGCGCCATCATCGATGAGGGGGGCGAATTTGAACGGAGACTGGTCGCGGAAGGCGGGCAGGAAATGCTTGAGGTCCTGAATAGCGCTCGCCACGATGCGCGCCGGGCGAGTGGTGAAGGCAGCCTTCAAACCCGCGAAGCCCAGCGGCGCTATAGGCAGGTGGATGGGTGGCTTGCGTCAGTAACAGGCGGAGGAATGGCTGAAGATCACGCTCGGTCGGGCTGGCTTGAGCGGGCGGTGAGCCACCCTGTGCTTGGGCTGGTTGTATTTTTTGCTGTGATGAGCGCCGTATTTCAAGCGGTGTTCGCCTGGGCTGCACCGCTGATGGATGCAATCAGCCTGTTTTTCGAACAGGCGGGCGCGTATGCCCTTCAGCGGCTTCCCCCCGGCGCCCTGGCCAGCTTGCTGATCGACGGGCTCTGGTCCGGAGTAGGTGCGGTAATCGTCTTCGTCCCGCAAATCGTGTTTCTGTTCGCGCTGGTGCTGTTCCTGGAGGACTGCGGCTATATGGCCCGCGCCTCCTTTCTGATGGACCGGCTGTTGCGAATCTGCGGGCTCTCGGGACAGTCGTTCATTCCACTGCTCTCGGGCTTTGCCTGCGCAGTGCCCGCAATCATGGCCACGCGCGCGATCGGCGACCCCAGGGCCCGGCTCGCCACGATCGTGGCAATTCCGTTGATGACATGCTCAGCCAGGCTTCCCGTTTATGCGCTTCTGATCTCCGGTTTCGTGCCTACGGCGCACTACCTGAACGGGTGGATCAATCTCCATGGACTGCTCTTGTTGGGGCTGTACCTGCTGGGCATCGCGGGAGGCGCCACGAGCGCCTTTCTCACCCGCCGGGTCGCGCTGCGGGGCGCGGGAGCCCCATTCATTATGGAAATGCCTCCGTTTCGCTGGCCCAACAGCCGCGTTCTGGGCCTCAAATTAATGGCCCGGATCCGGGTATTTCTCACCCGGGCAGGGACTGTGATCGCGGCGGCCTGCCTGATGGTCTGGGCGCTTGGCTATTTTCCGCGCTCCAACGCGATTGTGCAGGACTTCACGGACAAGCGTGCGGCGGTCGTTACTACGGCACCAAGCGAAGTCGGGCTTCAAGCTCAGATCCGCCGACTCAACGCCCAAGAACGAGCAGCCCAGTTGGAATACAGCCTCCTGGGGCGTATCGGCAAGTTCATTGAGCCGGCTTTCAGGCCGCTGGGCTGGGATTGGCGGGTGTCAGCCGCGGTGGTCGCCGGGTTCCCGGCCCGCGAAGTGGTAATCGGCGTAATGGGAACGATCTACGCACTCGGCTCCGAGGGTGACGAGAGCGCCCGGTTACAGGAACGTCTGCGCGAATCTCGCTGGCCGGACGGACGACCGGTGTTTACGCTGGCCATGGCCCTGGGGCTGTTGGTGTTCTATACCTTTGCCCTGCAATGCGTCTCGACGGTGGCGGTCATTGGAAGAGAGTCCAACAGCTGGCGCTGGGCTGTGGGAGCCTGGGCATACATGACGGCTTTTGCCTGGCTTGCCGGCATGCTTACTTATCAGCTCGCCCGATGAGCACTGGACTGCAAGAGTGGCTGGCCTTGCTCATCGTTGCGGCGGTGGCCGGGGCGATACTGTTTCGCCGGCTACGCTCGCGCCGCCGCAAGAAGCGCACCAGGGAAGCCAGCGTTTCCCCCGATCAAATCGGACGCCGCCGCTAGTCACGCAACTTCTTGCCCGGCGCGCTGCTCTAAGGGCCCTACTCTCCTCCGGGCCGGTAGCGCAGGATCAACTTTTGCCGCCGACCCTTGGGGTTGTGAGTCATGCCGTCGTAGGCATGCTCCACATTGGCGAACGGAGGCTCTTCGTCGGTCAGGTTCAGGGCCGTCAGTGTAAGGTTCAAGCCTTGATTGGGCAGGCGCCATTGCAGGCTCAAGTCCCAGGTGGTGAAGCTGTCAACGGTGAAGCTTTCGACCGGAACACCGCCATAGCCGTCATGGGCTCCATCGTCCTTGTAGGAGGACACATGGTTTACGTAGCTGGGCAGGCTGGAGTTGTACCAGCCGGAGCGCTCACCCACAACACCGTTACTGGCCCCCAGGTTCTTGAACAGGTCCACCATGAGCGGCGAACCCTGCTGCTCGAGCTGCTCCCGGTCCACCACCGACACCGCGTACGGTTCGTCGATCGGTGTCCCCCGAATGGCCGTGCCGACCACCACGATCTCTTCAATCACGGCCGATTGGTCTGCACTATCCTGTGCAAGAGTCGGCGTTGCCAGCATTCCTGCCTGAACTGCTGCACACGCCCAGACAATTCTCATGAAACGCTGCCGGATCGCAAGCCCCCCTTAGAGACGCAGCGCGCCCAAGACGATCATCCCTTAAACTCTAACCCCTGCCGGGACCGCGGCTTCAACGAATGGTTCATGAAGGTATGCTAGGCTGCCTTCCGGCAAGGCAAACAGGGCCTTTGTCCCTACCTGTTTGCACGATTGATCAAACAATGCCGATGGAGGAAATCCGCTGTGGCTCGCACTACGATCGCGTTGATTTCTTGCATGCTGCTCAGTTCAAATTGCCGGACGACAACTGGCGGCCTGGCCGCCCAAGGATAAACATGAAGATTGCTGAAGCTATCAGAGCCACTCTCGCATGCCTGGCTGTTGCCGGTTTGGCCGCAGGCTGCGGTTCAAAGGAGGCGCAGAATGAAACGGAGGATGTAACAGACGCCTCGGCAACGGCGGTCGCGGATAATGCCGGCATGAATGATTCAAGACAGGCCTTCCTGGCTACAAATGGAGTGCGCGACGGGGTTACGACAACCGCGTCGGGATTGCAATATGAAGTAATGGTGTCGGGGGACGGGGCAATGCCCGGACTTACCGACCTGGCAACCGTGCATTACACCGGAACGCTGCTGGACGGCACCGTCTTCGACAGTTCGGTCCAGCGGGGCGAACCGGCCGAGTTTCCCGTGAACCGTTTGATTCAGGGCTGGACGGAAGCCCTGCAACTCATGCAGGTGGGCGACAAGTGGATGCTGTATATCCCGCCCGAACTGGCCTATGGCGACCGGGGCGCGGGTAACTTGATCGGCCCGGGCGCAACCCTGATCTTTGAGGTCGAACTCCTGGGCGTGCGCAGCAACTAGCTGTGCTTGGCCGGGGACTCAAGATTACCCTCGGACCAGCGTATCCAGCCGCTGCCCTGGTGGCCGAAGTCGAGTGTTTCCGGGTGGAGCAATTCGGCCAGAATCTCCGCTGATTCCACCAGTCGGGGGCCCGGGCGATTGAAGTATTGATTGCCGTCGGTAACAAACACTTTCCCGTTGCGCACGGCCGATAACTGCGTCCATGTGGGATGTGAAGCCAGCGCGGGCATCTCGCTGACGGATCGCGGGATATCGAAGCCGCATGGCATGATCGCGATGACGTCGGGGTCATGGTCCGCCAACTGGTCGATGTCGAAATAGCCGGAATGGCGCCCGGCCTCCCCCAGCATGATTTCTCCGCCGGCAATATCAACCAGTTTGGGCAGCCAGTTTCCCGCGAACATCAGTGGGTCGATCCACTCAATGCAGGCAATCGAAGGACGCTCCGATAACAACTCGGTTTCTGCCTTGAGTTTCTTCAGTCTCCCGACCAGATGATCGACGAGTTCCCTGCCTTTTCCGGCCTCATTCAGCGTGGTGGCGACATGAATGATGTCCTGCCAAACGTCATCGAGATCCATCGGCGCCAGGGACACGATCTGCGGGCGGGAGGAAACCAGTTTCCCCACCGCTTGCTGCACGTCGGAGAGACTCACCGCGCACACTTCGCACTGGGTCTGGGTAATGATTACGGTTGGAGCGAGACGGTCCAATAGCTCCGCGTCCACGCGATATACGGAAAGCGCCTGATCGACCAGCGCTCGGACCTGGGTGTCGATCTGCAGGCTGGAGGCCTGCGCATCGATCTTCGAGGAAGAACAAACAGGTACCGCGGCGATTGACGGCGGGAAATCGCATTCGTGGGAACAGCCTACCAGCCGCTTCTCAAATCCCAGCGCAGCGACAATCTCGGTAGCGCTGGCGATGAGCGATACGATCCTGGGTTCGCTCATCGGTCCGGTCAAGGCTTACGCTGTTCGAATGGCCGCCGCTTGCGCCGGTAATCGCAGTGAGAGGGGGCTGAAGAGCAGCGGCAGGAATACCCCCATGCTGATCAACGTATTCCGGAAGAACGGGATGGCCATGACGTAACACTCAACAAGCCCGGCTCCTGTCATCGGATACCGAATGCCGCCCCCTAAAGCCCAGGTGCCGAAATTCGAGACGACGAAGAACAGGACCGCTGAACCCAGCCCGGCTGCCGCGATTCTTTGCCAGGAGTGCTGCGAACGAGCTATGAACCCGCAGGTAACGACCAGGGCCACGGATAGATAAGTAATCGGCTGATCCGCATAGAAGGCCCAGTCGGCACGCCCGGAGATCGCCCAGATGCCGAGGTCCCCGGCAAGGTAGATCGCAATCGGCGCCAGGTAGGCAACGGCCCGTTTGGAGAAGCAGGCTGCACCGAACACGCACAACGGCAGGATCGGTGAGAAATTCCAGGGGTAAAGCGTGTTCTCCGGGTCAATCGGAACGCCGAGCGTATTTAGCAAATACGGCAACAGGCGAAAGCCCACGGCAACGACCACCAGCATTGCCACAGTGAGGAGACGGGGTTGCATCATCGATTCTCTCCTGTAAGGGCGCCCCAATCTCCAACAGCATTCAAGCCACCTGAATGCTGTCACGGCGGGAGCGGCTCTTCATGAACCATTCTATACAAAGAGCTAGACGGGAGAGGACGAAATCAATTAGCCGCCGGTTTCTGCCCAATCAATGGTCAGTGGCTATTGATCAGCAGTTGATGGTTCCGCATTGTCCCTTGGTTGCAAGCCCCGTGTTCATCGTGGCGCAGGCGGCGGATCGGTTGCAACATCCAACTACCCGGGTGAATCAATTGTGGCAGACCGACTTTACGCACTTGAAAGTCATTGGCTACGGGGCAAGTCGTATCACCCGATGACCCAGGGGCAAGATCGAACGCTGGCACCGATCGATGAAGAACGAGCGCCGTCGGCGGCACCGTCAGAACAAGGTGGCTTGAAGGAAACCAGATGAGCCGGTTACTCTCTTGAATCCAAGCCCTTTCTGTCCGAAAGGTTTTGACGACGTACACGTTGCATGGAAATGCGGCAAACGCCCTGGCCGGGAGGCCTTCCTGCACTCCTCCGAAACAGGCGGCGCAACGATTGGTTATGATAGGTGTCGGGGATCAAGATTGAGCCGCCAGGGGAGTTGACACCATGCCTGTTTATTTTCAAACGAAACATACCGTGTTATCCGCCGCCGTAGCGGCGGCGCTGGTCGGCGCGCCGGTTGCGGCGCAAGAGGATGCCGGCGGGCGGATGCTCGACGAGATTGTGGTTACCGCGAGGCGCGTTCAGGAATCACTACAGGATGTTCCTCTGGCCGTGACCGCCCTGGGCTCCCGCGAGATCGATGAGCTAGGGGTCACTACTTTCTCGGACTACGTGCTGCAATTGCCAAGCGTGACCGCCGGCGGCAGCGGACCGGGTCAGAACACCATCTATATCCGCGGAGTCGCATCGACCACGCCGAACCTGACGGTCGCCGGCGTGGCCGGCCTGGCACCCAACGTGGCCTTTTACCTGGACGAGCAGCCATTGGCGCACCCGGGCCGCAATCTCGACGTGTACGCGGCGGATCTGGCGCGCATCGAGGTACTCTCCGGTCCCCAAGGTACGTTGTACGGCGCCAGTTCGCAGGCCGGCAATGTCCGCCTGATCACGAACAAGCCGGATCTGACCGGAATGTACGGCTCGGTGAAGCTCGGCGCGAACACGATCAGCGGCGGCGATGGCGGCGGGAACGTCGAACTGATGCTGAATATGCCCTTGAGTGAAAATCTCGGCCTGCGGGGCGTCGTGTACTCCGACAGCAAGGGCGGGTGGATAGACAATGTCGCCGGCACAAGGGACGCAAGCGGGAGCGCACGGTGGAGGCCCGAGGGCACGGTGCGCCAGAACGGCGTGCCCGTCGCCAGTTTTCGCGCCGGATTCCGTGCGGGAGCCGATCTCTCCGGCATAGAGTTCATTTCGGAAGACAACAGCAACATCGCGGACGAAAATATCAACGATGTCCAGTACACGGGAGCGCGGTTCTCGGGCCATTGGGAGATCAACGATAACTGGTCGCTGCTCCTCTCCCACACGACGCAGGAAACCGAGGCGGACGGCGTGTTCTTCGCGAATCCCGAGGTCGGCGACCTTGAAATCACCCGCTTCGTGGACGAAGGCATCTTCGACACGTTCGACAACACGGCGTGGACGCTGCGGGCCATGTTCGATCAGCTTGAGGTCATCTACACCGGTGCGTTCACGGATCGGGAGTCGGACCAGATCGTCGACTACACCGACTACCTGTTCGTGGGCCAGTATTTGCCGTACTACATCTGCGATTACTACAACGTCTATTACGCGAGCACAACGGTCCCTGGGTCCGGCAGGTGCCATACGCCCCTGATGTACGTGGACAGCAGCAACAAACTCGACGTCAAGACCCACGAGATCCGGTTCGCCACCGACCAGTCGAGGCGCTGGCGCCTGCAGGGCGGTGTATTCTCCAGCGAACTGGAACTCCTTGAGCTCAATGATTTCACCTATCCCGGATCCGTCCATGCCGTCGGATTTTCAGGGGTCCCGGGATTCGTACCGAACTACCCCTTGACCAACCCGGAGGCGGCCCCGGGCAATCCCGACGGATCTGCCTTCGGCGCCGGCCCCGGTTATTACACCTACGCGGGACCGTTTCCGGAGGACGTTATCTTCCGCAACGACATCAGGCGCACGGACAATCAGTTCGGCGTGTTTGCCGAGTTCGGTTTCGACCTGAACGAGCAGTTCGCGCTGACACTCGGCGCCCGCAACTACGAAATAGAGGTCGATCTCGAGGGCAGCGCCAATTCATCGTTCGGCAATTCTGCCGGCCCGGGGAGAACCGACGGGCAGCGATTCGGTACCAACATTTCGCAGAAGTTCGGGCCGGACAACCCGAATGACGCGCCCGACAAGGCCGTGGCCGAGGGCACGATTTTCAAGGCGACGCTCGGCTGGACGCCGGCCCCTGCACAGCTCTACTACGTTACGTTCTCTGAGGGCTTCCGGCCCGGCCTGCTGAATCGGCCGGGCGGTGCGCCGAGCGCCGACGGCAGCGGTTTCGTAGTGCCCAACGTGCTGGGAACCGACGAGGTTGTCAATTTCGAGGTGGGCATGAAGGCCGATTTCGGCAACGCCTTCCGGTTGAACGCGGCGCTGTTCCGCATCGATATCAAAAACCTGCAGACCACGATCTTCGATACCAGCATCGTCAACCTGTTCTTCTCGGATAACGCGGCCGACGCCGAGGTGAGCGGCCTGGAGGCGGACTTCACCTGGCTGCCGTCATGGGCCGACGGGCTGACGATCGCCGGCGCCGTGTCGTTTCTCAACACGGAGATCACGCGAAAGATCACCCCGACCAACGACGTGCGCGTCGGGGACGAACTTGCGTTCGCTCCAGGTTCCCAGGGCAACCTGCGGGCGCGGTATGAGTGGAGACTGCAGGCCAACGGGTGGACGGCGCACATCATGCCCATGATTACCTGGTCTGCGGATTCGTACAGCGACATCATCACCATCAACCGCGACCTGGTCGAAGGCTGGACAATGCTCGGCCTGACGGCCGGCGTGGCCAGCGATAGGTGGGCGGTGACGTTTTACGGCAACAACCTGACCGATGAACGCGCCGAGGTGTCGCGCTCTTTCGTATTCGACAGGCAGAACGTAACCTACGCGCAACCCAGGACATTCGGCCTACGCGCGAGCGTGAACTTCTGACCGACCCGGGGCCGGCAACAGGAACTGAGACTGCATCCCCTCCGGGGGATGCAGTTGTTGCGTCCGGCCGTTCCGAACGCGCCAATCGTCTTGAGCGTCCCGAGCAACCCGCCTCTCGCGGCGATCGCGAACCCCGTGCTAAGGGCAGCCACACACCAGCGCACAAACGGGGCCCGGACAAGCCTGCGCTGGCTGCGATCCAGACCAGGATCGTAGCCAAACAATACGAGCAGGCGCTGGCCGACCTCGATGTCATCCTCCACGACGAACCGGACCACACCGACGCGCTGTACATGAGCGCAGTCTGCCGCCGCTACCGGCGGGAGTTCGACGCGGCGCTGTTGAAGCTTGCCAGGCTGAGAGCCCTCGCGCCCGAGAACGGCCGGGCGCACCAGGAGGAGGGCCACGCGTACCGCGACATGGGCCGGCCCGACCGTGCGCTCCAAGCGTATTCTCGGGCCTGCCGGTTCAACCCGGCGCTGGTGGCGAGCTGGCGGGGGCAACTGGATATCCTGACCCGCCGCGGACGCGGCCGGGAGTCGGCGCAAGCCAGGGCGCAACTGGACTACCTGCAGCGGCTGCCACAACCTCTCGTCATCGTTCTCGACCTGGTGAGCCAGGGCAAGTTGCTCAAGGCGGAGGACCTGTGCCGAAAATTTCTGCAAAAGGTGCCCCACCACGTGGAGGCAATGCGGCTACTGGCCGACATCGGCATCCGCTTTGGCGTCCTGGCGGACGCCGAGTTCCTGCTCGAGTCCGCACACCGGTTGGATCCGAAGAACGTGCGGGTGCATGTCGATTACATCCAGGCTCTCAGGAAACGTCAGAAATCCGGCCAGGCCCTCGAGCAGGCCCAAAGGCTGCTTGAGACCTCACCCGACAATCCGCAGTTCCAGTCCATCTACGCGATCGAATGCATGCAGACCGGCGACTTCGAGGAAGCACTTAACCTTTTCGACCGGGTGCTGGAGCAGATCCCCGGGGATCCGGTCACGCTCACATCGAAGGGCCACGCGTTCAAGACACACGGCCAGTACGACAAGGCTGTTGCCTCCTACCGGGCGGCGCTCGTGAGTCAGCCGCGCTACGGCGAAGCCTGGTATTCGCTGTCCAACCTGAAGATCTACTCGTTCAGCGACCGCGAACTCGAGCGGATGCATGCGCAGGCGCGCAACGATGATCTGCCCCATGCCGACCGCGTACATCTGAACTTCGCCCTGGGCAAAGCCTACGAAGACCGCAACGACTTCGAGACCTCGTTACGTTGCTACGAGCAAGGCAACCGCTCCAAGAAGACTACAAGTACCTACGATGCGGACAAGATGACGGAGGAACTGCAGGCCCAGCACCGAGTGTGTACCGCCGAGATGCTGTCGCGCGGTACCAGGGCGGGGCATTCTGCAGGCGATCCGATTTTCGTCGTCGGATTGCCGCGGGCCGGTTCAACCCTGCTGGAACAGATCCTCTCGTCTCATTCCAGGGTCGACGGCACCCTGGAACTGCCGAACATCCTGTCGTTGTCGCAGCAATTGCGGCGGCGCGGACGCAGCGGGACCGAGCCCGACTATCCCGGGATCCTGGCGGCGCTGTCCGATGAGGAACTCCACCAGTTCGGGCAGCAGTACATCGACGACACGCGGATTCACCGCCGGAGCGCGCCGTTTTTCGTCGACAAGATGCCGAACAACTTCCGCCACATTGGACTGATTCACCTGATACTGCCCAACGCGAAGATCATCGACGCCAGGCGCCATCCCATGGCCTGCGGTTTCAGCGGCTACAAGCAGCTGTTCGCCGAAGGCCAGCAATTTACCTATGACCTGGCGGACCTCGGGCAGTACTATCGCAATTACGTCGAACTCATGGATCACTGGGACGCGGTACTCCCCGGCAAGGTGCTGCGTGTCCAGTACGAAAACGTGGTGGGTGACCTGGAAACCCAGGTCCGTCGAATCCTCGACCACTGCGGACTCGAATTTGAACCGGGCTGCCTGAGCTTTCACCGCACCGACCGGGCGGTGCGCACGCCGAGTTCCGAACAGGTTCGCCAGCCGATATTCACGTCGGGGCTGGACTACTGGCGCAACTACGAGCCCTGGCTCGATCCGCTGAAGGACGCGCTGGGCGAAGACGTCCGCCGCCACTTCGGGGTCTGACCCGCGAGTCCCCGGCACGCACCGGACTGCCAGCTATTGTCATGGTATGAGTAAGAACGAGACCAACAGCAACCGTGCAGACGCGGTCTTGATCAAGCCGGCAGTTGCGGATATCGGCCACAAGATCGGCGAGCAGAATATCCGCTTCCTGAATCTCGACATCCATAACCCGGTCTTCATCGTTTCCGGGCTGCTGGTGGTAATGCTCGTGATCGGCACCTTGCTGTTCCCGCAGCAGGCGACGGCCTTGTTCGCCGACTTGAGGGTCTGGACCACCGTAACCTTCGATTGGTTTTTTCTCAGCGCGGTGAACATCTTTGTAGTGTTCAGCCTCGCGCTCGCCCTGTCACCTCTGGGACGGATTCGCCTTGGCGGTAAGGACGCCGCACCCCATTACGGCTATCTCGCGTGGCTGGCGATGCTGTTCGCGGCCGGGGTGGGCATTGGCCTGATGTTCTTCGGCGTCCTGGAGCCTGTGACCCACACCCTGGCGCCTCCGCTGGGCATCGACCCCGCCGACGCCAAAGCCGCCCGCGCCGTGGGCATGTCCGCCGCGATTATGCATTGGGGCCTGCACGCATGGGCGGTCTACGCGGTGGCCGGCTTGTCGCTGGCCTTCTTTTGTTTCAATCGCGGCATGCCTCTCACCTTGCGTTCGGCGTTCTACCCGCTGATCGGCAAGTCCGTGTGGGGGCCCTTTGGTCACGTGGTGGATATCGTCGCGGTGCTGGCCACCCTGTTCGGGCTCGCGGTATCGCTGGGCTTCGGCGCCGAACAGATCGCCGGCGGATTGCAATACCTGTTTGGAATCCCGGCCGTCACCGCTACCCGGATCATCCTGATCATCGTCATCATCGCCATCGCGCTAGTGTCCGTCATCGCCGGGCTGGACAAGGGCGTCAAGCGCCTGAGCTGGATCAACATGGGGCTCGCGGGGCTGCTGTGGCTGTTCGTCCTGATCGCGGGGCCGACGCTGGCCATTCTCGGGACGATAGCCAAAGCGCCCGTCGATTACCTCTACTACCTGCCGGCATTGAGCAACTGGATCGGCCGCGAAGACCTGGCTTTTCTGCATGACTGGACGACTTTCTACTGGGCCTGGTGGATTGCCTGGGCGCCCTTCGTCGGCATGTTCATCGCCCGCGTCAGCTACGGCCGCACCGTGCGCGAGTTCATTACCTGGGTGCTGATCATCCCGACGATCATCGGCATCCTGTGGATGGCGACGTTTGGCGGCGCCGCGGTGGAGCAGTACTTTTCCACCGGATATACGGGCGTGGCGGAGTCAGTACCCGAACTGGCCCTGTTCAAAATGCTCGAGCAATTGCCGTTGACGGGACTGGTCTCCGCCGTTAGCGTGTTGCTGATAACGATCTTTTTCGTCACCTCGGCCGACTCGGGTTCATTGGTGATGGACACCATTACGGCTGGCGGCAAGATGGACGCGCCGGTGCAGCAACGCGTCTTCTGGTGCCTGCTCGCCGGCCTGGCCGCGATGGCGCTGATGCTTGGCGGCGGCATGGCGTCGCTGCAGGCGCTGACTCTTTCGGTGGGCCTGCCTTTCACCCTGGTGTTGCTGTGCATGTGCGTCGGTCTCTTCAAGGGGCTGCGCGAGGAATTGGCCATCCAGACCTGAGTTTGGTGCTTGGGCATCGACCGGCCCCTGGCGAAACGCGATCCGGGTCGCCGGTGCTTCCGCGCGATTACCGCCGCCCAGCGTCGCTGATGTAACGGATGACCTGGTCGGCCAGCGCGTTGGGCGAGTCCTTATCGGAGCACAGATGAAGCGCCGGGCTTCTTGGCGCCTCGTAGGGGGCATCGAACCCGGTCAGACCGGCGATTTCGCCGGCGCGCGCCTTGGCGTAGAGCTGCTTGGGATCGCGTTGTTGGCACACTTCCAGCGGCGCGTCAACAAAAACCTCCACGAACCGGCCGGCCCCGATCCTCTGTCGCGCCTGCTTTCGACCCGCGCGAAACGGCGAGATCAACGCCGCCACCACGAATACCTCAGCGTCCAGCAACAGCCGCGCGACCTCTGCCGTCCGGCGCACGTTCTCGTCGCGATCGGCTTCGCTGAACCCAAGATCGGCGTTGAGGCCGCGGCGCAAGTCGTCGCCGTCGAGAACGCACACGGGGAGGCCCAGGTTTCTCAAACGGCTTGCCAGTGCGCCGGCCAGCGTGGTCTTGCCGGCGGCCGGCAGGCCGGTAAGCCACAACACGCACGGCCGAAGCGAGCCCTTCCCGGAAGACATCAGAAATAGGCGCCCTGGTCGTCGGCCGGCGGGCCGCCGTCCTGATCGATCAAGCGGTCCAGCCGCTCGGAAGCACCGGCTTGCCGGACTTCCCGCAAGACCCCCGGCAGGTCCGCCGCCACCGACTCCACTGCGCCGGTAAGTGGCCAGCAGCCCAGCGTGCGAAAGCGCACGCTACGCATCTTTTCTTCCTCCCCCTCCTTAAGCTCCATGCGTGGGTCGGCCCGAACAATCAGCAGGCCGCCGCGTTCCACCACCGGGCGCAAGGCCGCGAAGTAGAGCGCCGGAACTTCGATCCCCTCAAGCGCGATATAGCGCCAAACGTCCAACTCGTTGAATTCAGCCAACGGAAAGACCCGCGTCGGCCCGCCACCGCCGACTTTTTGGTGGTCCCTGGATCGGGAATTGGAAAGACGTACCCGCCCCCTGGCTCGAAAGCGTTCCTCATCGCCCCGCGCTCCGTCGATCAGGGCGTCAAAGCCGTATTCCTGCAGAGCCTGGTCCAGCGCGTCGCTTTTCATTACACGGGTGTGTTCCTTCGCGCCATGGGTGAAGGGCCCGATCCCGCGCGCTGCGCCTTCGCGGTTAACCTGAACGATGAGTTTCATGCCCGCGGCGTCAGCGGTTCGATCACGAAACGGATAGGTCTCCGGGAATTTCCAGTTGGTATCAACGTTAAGCAACGGAAACGGCACAGCGGACGGCGCGAACGCCTTTAGCGCCAGATGCAGCATTACGCAGGAGTCCTTCCCCGCCGAGAACAGCATTGCGGGCCGCCGGCAAGCCGTCGCGGCCCGGCGTAGCGCCAGGATCGCTGCAGACTCAAGGCGCAAGAGACGATCAGATCGGCGCGGCGCGCCCGGCGGCGCATTCGGTACGGCTGTCACAAAGGCAATTTCCTACCACAAAACGGTTGTGGGCAAGAGCGCCGCTATTGTACAGATTCGATCGGTTCCCTATCGTTTCTTCCATCCAAATAGCGTATTCAAATGGCCGTCATAGACCTCTTCTTGGAAGCTTCAATGCGGCCGGGGCAACTATCGCCCCGGAATGATGCACAGGCTTTTGAGCGCAGAAAAAAGGGAGTTATTGGTACGGAGGGAGTGGGATTCGAACCCACGTGGGGCGAATCGCCCCCATCTGATTTCGAATCAGCGCCGTTAGGCCTCTCCGGCATCCCTCCGGGGACGGATTATATGTTGCCGATCAGTCGAGGCGCTTGGTGAAGCGGAGGACGGCGATCAGCATTGTGAGCGCGAACAATGCCAGCAACGCGTAGACCTGGGTCGACATTTCCGCCAGCGTCGCCCCGCGCAGTATCACGCCACGCAGCACCTCCACGAAGTGCGTGAGTGGAAACAGATAGGCAATCCATTGCGCCGCCTTCGGCATGCCGTTGAAGGGAAACATGAACCCCGAAAGCAGCAGTGTCGGCAGCAGAAAAAAGAACGCAATCTGGACCGCCTGAAACTGCGACCTGGCAAAGGTGGAGATCGTAAGACCCACCCCAAGCGTGGCGGCCACAAACAGCAGGCTGCCAAGATACAGATCGACCAGCGAACCGGCCATGGGTACTCGAAACAGCCAGCTTCCCACGAAAAAGACAATGGTGACCTGGGCCAGCCCGATCAGGATGTAGGGTGTAATCTTGCCCAGCATCAGTTCATAATTTCTTACCGGAGTCGTGATCAGGAATTCCAGGTTGCCGCGTTCACGCTCGCGGACCACGGCCAGGGCGGTAAACACCATCATTGCGAGATTGAGGATCACGCCCACCAGGGCCGGGACGATTTGCACCGATGAGCGCCGCTCCGGGTTGTAGTAGGTGCGCACCGCCAGCGCCGCGCTGGCATCAACCTTTGCACCGCGGCCGGACGGCGCGAAATCGGCAATCCGCTGAGCCACGTTCACGATCGCCGGATCGGTCCCGTCAACCAGCAGCTGCGCCAGCGGGCGGGTCCCGTCGCTCAATCGACGCTCAAAATCCGCGGGGATATAAAGAATGATGCGCAGTTCGCCCCGGCGCATACCTTCCAGAAGTTTGCCTACCTCCCCGGATCGCTGCACAAAGTCCACGACCTGGCTGGCCTCAAGCCCATTGGCCAGCTGCCGGGACATCGAAGTAGCGGCATGATCGACTATGCCCGCGCGCAGGTGCCGAACGTCGGTATTGATCGCATACCCGAACAACAGAACCTGGAGCAACGGCAAACCAATAATCATGCCAAGGGTCAGTCGCTCCCTGGCCAATTGCCGCATCTCCTTGTCCACGATTGCGGAGGTCCGCCGCAGCCAGAACCGCACTATCGCGAAGGTCTGCGGTACCCAGGAAAGCGTAATTACAAACCCCCGCCACAATCCGGAGATCACGACAACAAAGGCCCGCCAAAGACCGGTCACCAGAATGGCGAATGCCCGCCACAGCCCCGACATCACAATGACGAACACCCGCCACATGCCCGTAGTCAGGGCAGTAAAGGCGTTCCAAAGGCGCGACACTAGAGCGATCCTTTGCGAAATCCGGTGGCCGCCACGAACACGTCTTCCAGCGTGGCTGGAGTGCGGTGCGCCACTCCATCGAGATTGGCCTTGTCGATCAGCAGCTGCACCCGGTCGGCCGGATCTTCCACGTCAGGCCGCAGCATGACGCGCAGACGATTGCCAAGCTGCGTTACCGCCCGCACCCAGGATCGCTCTTCGAGTATTGCCCGCGTGCGCCGGGGCATCTCGGTGGCGATTTCCACCGTCAGTGCTTCAAGACGGTTCATCAACTCATGCGGAGCGCCTTCGCGAACCATTACGCCTTCATTGAGAAATGTAAGGCGGTGGCAGCGCTCGGCTTCGTCCATGAAATGGGTCGAAACCAGTATCGTGACACCGTCGTCAGCCAACTCAAACAGGCTGTCCCAGAAATCCCGGCGGCTTTGAGGATCAACCGCGCTGGTGGGTTCGTCCAGCAGCAACAGTCTTGGTTTGTGCAGGGTCACTGCGGCCAGAGCCAGACGTTGTTTCTCGCCGCCACTCAAGGTGCCCGCCAAACGGGAATGCAGGGCCGTCAATTCGTAGCGGCGGCTGTTGGCGTTAATTCGTTCCTTCATGCGACGGAGCCCGAGATCAAAGACCCGGGCCACGAACCGCAGGTTCTCCAATACGGTCAGGTCTTCGTAGAGCGAGAATTTCTGAGTCATGTAGCCCATCTGCAGACGCAGTTTCTCGGCCTCTTCCGGCACCCGGCATCCCAGCACGATTGCTGTACCCTCCGTAGGCGCCAGCAGGCCGCACAACAGACGCATGGTGGTGGACTTGCCTGATCCGTTGGGCCCCAGAAAACCGAATATGCGTCCCGGAGGGATGTCCAGATTCAGATCGCTAACGGCCGTTACCTGGCCGAACCGGCGGGTCAGGCCGCGGCAGGAAATGGCGAAATCGCTCGCGTTCACCTCAGGGATGGAAAATCCACCTCTACCGGCAATCCTGCAGGCAATTTCCGGGAGGCCTGATCACTCACGGCCACTTTTGCCAGGTACGCAAGACGGCTTCGATCGCGCTGGGTAAGTGAAAAGTAGGGTGTAAACGCCGCCTCGGAGGAAATGAAACTGACTGTGCCGTCAATCTGCCCGGCAATCCCGTCCACTTCGAGTCGAGCTGCCAGGCCCGCATGCACTCGGGCCCGAAGGGGCTCAGGCACATATATCCGTGCATGCAGAGTGTCGCTGGCCAGCAATACCACCAAAGTGGCACCCGGCGGCGGACGTTCTCCCAATTTATAGGGCAGAGCTTCAAGTGTTCCATCCCTGGGCGCGAGAACTTCCAGACGCTCCGCGCTGATGCGCAGCCGCTCCAGCCGGGCTTGCGCCTCGGAGACGGCGGCTTCCGCCTGACCCAGCTCTTCCACGGTTGCGCCGTCGAGCAGGTCCTCCAGCACGGCGCCCAGCGCCTCCCCATCGGTACGGGCCACTTCCACCGCACGCAAGGCGCGATCCATGTCCGTCTGACTGGCAATGTTCTGTTCCGCCAGGTCTTTCAGACGCAGATGCTCACGGGTGCTCACCTGGAGAATATCCTGTGCTCCATTGAAACGGGCGCGAGCCGCCCGTATGGCTTCTTCCCGCGGGCCGCGCACCAACCCGGCAAGGAGCTGACGGGCCCCATCAACCGCTGCCTGGGCGGCTTTCAAATCCTGATCCACACGCGCTCCATCCTGGCGCAGCAGGACCTGTCCCGCACTAACCGATTGGCCTTCCACAACCAGGACTTCAACTATGGGCTCCTGGAACTCGGCAATCAGCTCCACGCGGTCCCTTTCCAGAGTGCCGACCAGCGGCAGCGGCGAGAGATCCCCGCTACAGCCCACCAGAACCACGGTCAGGAGCGCTACTCCAGCTCCTGGTACCGTCGGAACCAATGCCTTTGCTCTTGAGGGAAACACCTGGGCTACAAACAAACAAGTGCTCTTATGATATCCAAGTGCGGCCCTTAGGAGTTCTGCCAGGAGGCGCCGCTGCGCTGACGCGCAGGGAACAATGGAGCGAGGGCGTCTCGCCCTCGACGAGGGCGAGACGCCCTCGCTCCCAGGCTTGTTCCATGCAAGCGAGGGCATCCTGCCTTCGTCGAGGGCGGGGACGCCCTCGTTCCCAGGTTGTTCCATGCAAGCCGGCGGGTGCGCAAGAGGCGTGGAACTCAATCGCGCTTCGGGCGAAAGAAAGAACGCAGTAGTTCAGCGGATTCCTCGGCCATCAGTCCGGCATGCACTTCGCATTGATGATTCAGATGAGGACTGCGCACGAGATCCAGCACGCTGCCGGCCGCTCCTGATTTTGGGTCGTGGGCCGCGAACACGATGCGCTTTACCCTTGCCAGTACCAGCGCCCCTGCGCACATGGGACAGGGCTCCAGCGTCGTGAAAACCTCCGCTCCGGGCAAGCGATAGTTGTCAACCGCAGCACAGGCGGAACGGATGGCTTCGATTTCGGCATGAGCGCTTGGGTCCCCGGAGCCGACCATTCGATTGCGCCCCTCGCCCACGGATCGCCCCTCAAGGACTACAACTGCGCCAACCGGAACTTCCCCTGCCCGGCCGGCCTCCTGCGCCAGTTCCAGAGCGCGCCGCATGTGGCGCTCATCATCGCGGCGCGGCGACGACGTGGTCATTCCCACTCGATGGTAGCGGGCGGCTTGGAGGAAATATCGTAAGTTACGCGTGATATGCCCGGCACTTCATTGACAATGCGCCCGGCCACCCTTTCCAGCAGCTCCATGGGTAAACGGCTGGGGTTGGCGGTCATGAAATCGGTGGTATTGACGCAGCGCAACGCGATGACCGGCTCGTAACGGCGCCCATCCCCCTTCACGGCGACGCTGCGCGACGGCAGAAATACGGCAAACGCCTGGGCCACACGGTCATACCAGCCGGAGGTATGCAACTCCGAAGTAAAGATGTGGTCCGCTTGCCGCAATTGCTCGACCGGTTCCGGATGCACTTCGCCCAGGACCCGCACCGCAAGGCCGGGTCCAGGGAAAGGATGCCGGCCGATCAGGTCTTCCGGCAGGCCCAACTCCAGCCCTACTTTGCGGACTTCATCCTTGAACAACAGTCGCAGGGGTTCCAGGAGCTTGAGCTTCATCCGTTCGGGCAGGCCACCGACGTTATGGTGGGACTTGATCAAATGGGCCTTGCCGGTGTGAGCCGCCGCCGACTCAATCACATCCGGATAGATCGTGCCCTGGGCCAGCCACTCCACGCCGGGTATCCGCGCCGCTTCCTCCTCGAACACCTCGATAAAGCTGCGTCCTATGGCCTTGCGCTTTTGCTCCGGGTCGCTCAAACCCTCAAGCGCGGCGAACATAGGTTCGCGAGCATCGACTACCGCCACCTGAACGCCTGCGCGGCCGAGGGTTTCCACAACCTGTTCGGCTTCGTTCAAGCGCAGCAGCCCGTGATCCACCAGCACGCAGTGCAGTCGATCCCCCACGGCCTTTTGAAGCAGCACCGACAGCACCGACGAATCGACGCCTCCGGACAAGGCCAGCAGCACGTTCCCCCGCGGCGCATCCAGGCGAATCTGCTCGATCGCGCTCTCGGCAATGGCTCCCGGCGCCCAATCGCGCCCCAGGCCGCAGATTTCATGCACGAATCGCTCGATCATTCGCTGTCCGTGAAACGTGTGGGTAACCTCCGGATGAAACTGCACGCCGTACATCCGGCGGTCCGGATCGGCGATCGCAGCCAGGGGAGCATTTTCGCTCTCGGCGATGGCGTCGAACCCTTCAGGCAGGTAGTTCACACGGTCGCCGTGGCTCATCCACACTTCCAGCGGTTGGTCGGAAAGCCCGGAAAGCAAGGCGTTGTCGGCTATCACCCGAATATCGGCGGGACCGAATTCGGCGCTGTCACCGATCTCCACGCTGCCTCCCAACTGTGCGGCAAGCGTCTGCATGCCGTAACAGATCCCCAGCACCGGCTTGCCCAGTTCGAAAACGCATCCGGGCGCCCGGGGCGTGCGCCCTTCGGTAACCGATTGAGGGCCGCCGGACAGAACGATGCCGGCCGGGTCAAAGTCCCGCACCGTCTCTTCACCGGCATCCCAGGGCATGATTTCGGAATACACGCCCGCATCGCGAATCCGGCGGGCAATCAGCTGGGTCGTCTGGGATCCAAAATCAAGGATCAGGATCCGTCCCTGTGTCACGCGCGGCCAGCCCGGTAGTTGGGGGCCTCCTTGGTGATTGCGACGTCGTGGACATGACTCTCTCTTATTCCCGCGCCGGTGATGCGCACAAACTTCGCCTTGGTGCGTAATTCGTTTATCGACGCACAGCCCGTATACCCCATGGCCGCCCGCAGTCCACCGGTCATTTGCTGAACGATGGTCACCAGGCTGCCCTTGTACGGCACCCGCCCCTCAATACCCTCGGGGACCAGCTTCTCGAGTTGCTCGGTGGAGTCCTGCATGTAGCGGTCCGAGGAGCCATATTGCTTGGACATGGCCCCCAGCGAACCCATGCCCCGGTACGACTTGTAGGAGCGGCCCTGATACAGCTCCACTTCGCCGGGCGCCTCTTCCGTCCCGGCGAACAGGCTGCCGATCATGGCGCAATGGGCCCCTGCGGCAATCGCCTTGGCGATATCGCCGGAATACCGTATGCCGCCATCCGAAATGACCGGTATGTCATGCTTCGCAGCGGCAGCCGAGACTTCCGCGACGGCGGTGATCTGCGGCACGCCAACGCCGGCGACAATACGTGTCGTGCAAATGGAGCCCGGTCCAACTCCCGCCTTGACGCCATCCACGCCCGCCTTGATCAACGCTTCGGCGCCCTCGCCGCTGACCACGTTGCCGGCAATCAGGCGCATTTCCGGATAATTCGAACGCAGCCATTTGACCCGCTCAACTACCCCGCGGCTGTGACCGTGGGCCGTATCCACGACCAGCACATCAACCCCGGCGTCGCTAAGCAGCGCGGCCCGTTCTTCGGTGTCGGCGCCCGCGCCGACCGCAGCCGCCACCCGCAAGGCGCCCCGTTCATCCTTGCAGGCGTGCGGGAAATCACTGGCTTTCTGGAAGTCCTTGGCGGTAATCAAGCCCTTGAGCTGGAAATTCTCGTCCACCACCAGCACCTTCTCGATCCGGTGCTTGTGCAGCAGCGTCAGGACTTCTTCTTCGTCAGGGTTCTCCTGAACCGTCACCAGGCGTTCTTCCGGTGTCATCACTTCGCGTACCGGCCGATCCAGCCGGGTCTCGAACCGCAAGTCCCGGTTGGTAACAATTCCTGTCAACCTGCCCCTTTCCTCCACCGGCAAGCCTGAGATATTGTTGCGGCGGGTGATATCCAGCACCTCCCGCACACTCTTGTCGGCGCTGACGGTAATCGGGTGAGCAACGACGCCTGAAGCGTATTTCTTGACTATGGCGACGTGCCGGGCCTGGAGTTCCGGCGTCATGTTCTTGTGAATGACGCCCAAGCCCCCCTCCTTGGCCAACGCGATCGCCAGCGCGGATTCGGTCACCGTATCCATGGCCGCGGACATCACCGGGATGTTGAGTTCAATACCGCGCGCCGCGGAGGTGGCCAGGCTTACTTCCCTGGGCAGGACCTCCGAATAGGCAGGCGCTAGGAGAACATCGTCGAAAGTCAGGGCTTCCTGGATGATTCGCATGGATCGAACCAATTGCGCAACAAGCTATCATCTTACAAATGCGTGGCGAAGTGGTAAACCTCGGGGCCGGAGAAAAGGCCGAAGACGCGCCATTGCTGCAAGTAGGCCAACTGGTTCAACTCATAGCGGCACGCCTGCGGAATGAATTTGCGGCAGTTCGGGTGGAAGGCGAGATCGCCGACTTCAGCCACTACCGGGGCCGTCACATGTACTTCAAGCTGAAAGATGAAGACGCCCTGATTCATTGCGCAATGTTCGCCACCTCCAACCGCAGGCTCACTTTCCAGCCGGCAGACGGGCAACGGGTCATCGCCACCGGACAGGTTCAGGCCTATACGCCGCGCAGCAGTTACCAGCTCATCGTCTCGGAAATGCAGGAAACCGGCGTCGGCAAGCTGCTTCAGCAGTTCGAGGCGCTAAAGCGCAAACTCAAGGACGAAGGCCTGTTCGACGAGGAGCGCAAGCATCCCCTCCCCCGCCTGCCAAGTTGCATCGGCCTGGTCAGTTCGCGGGAAAGCGCCGCCGCCCGGGACGTGGTTACGGTATTGCGCACCCGCTTTCCGGCCCTGCCGGTGGTGCTCTTCCACACCCAGGTGCAGGGGGTTGGGGCGGCGGAACAGATCATGGCCGCGCTGCGCGCAGTCATTGAACACGGGGCCTGCGACCTCGTGATCCTGGCCCGCGGAGGCGGCGATCTCGAGGATTTGGCCACCTTCAACGATGAATACCTGGCGCGACTCATTGCTGCTTTTCCGGTGCCGTTAATCAGCGGCGTAGGCCACGAGACCGATTACACCATTGCCGATTTTGTCTCCGACCGGCGGGCTGCAACACCGTCCCAGGCCGCGGAAATCGCCACGCCGGACGCGACCGATTGGCTGCGGCGCGTAGAGCGGGCCGGCAACAGCATTCAGCAGGCGGCGCTGTCCCTGCTCGTCGGACAGGGGCGGTCGCTGGAGCAAATGCTGGGAAGGCTGAATCGGGCCGGACCCCCGGCCCGTCTGATGCAATGCGGCCAGCGCCTGGATGAGCTGTACGAGCGACTGCGGACCGGCGCCAGGCGGCTACCCGGGACGGGCTCCCAGGCCCTGGCTGGGCTTACTGCCCGATTGCTGGCCGGATCCCCGCAGGAGATGGCCGGCAGACTTTCGATGAGAACGGAATGGCTCGCGCCCCTTTTGGTTTCGGCCGTTGGCAAGCGGCTGCAAACCGCTTGCCAACGCCTGGAAGTCGCCCGCTCGGCCCTTCGGGGCCTGGGGCCCCAGAACACCCTCAATCGCGGCTATGCAATCGTTACCGGTCCCGACGGACGGGTACTCGCGGATGCAGCCGCGGCCGCAGACGGAAGCGACATCGAGGCCCGGCTGGCTCGCGGGACCCTCAAGGCCCGCATCCACGGCCGCACGCTGTCAGACTGACGTATCGACGTAGGGATTGGGTCCGCTGCGCAGTTCGATGCGCAACGGTGTCCCGTGCAAACCGAATTGCTGGCGGATTCGGCGCGCAAGGTAGCGGCGGAAACCGGCCGGCAGATGATCGGTCTGGCGGCCGTGAATAACGATTACCGGAGGCCTTTTGCCTCCCTGGTGTGCATAGTTGAGCCGAATCCTGCGGCCCCCACGGCGAGGCGTTGGGTGTTCTTCCAGTGCTTTGCGCAATACGGCGTTGAGCTTTCCGGTGGACAGATTTCGCCCGGCCGCCTTCACGCCCGTCAAGGCACTCTCCAGCATACGCCCAACCTGCCACCCGCGTAGCGCGGAAACCCGGTGAATATCCACGAAGTCGAGAAAGTTCAATTGCCGCGCCAACTTGTCGTTGACCCGCGCACGATCTTCCGCTGCGATCCGGTCCCATTGATTCACGCCAATCACCATCGCTCTTCCCCGGTCCAGTGCCAGGGCAATCAATCTAAGATCCTGCTCCGTGGCGCCTTCGCGGGCGTCGAGCAGGATCATCACGGCATCCGCCAGCTCGATCGCCTGCAGGGCCTGGGTAACCGACAGACGCTCGGGGCCGGGATCGACGCGGGTCCGGCGCCGGATGCCCGCCGTATCCACCAGGGTGCAGGGCTGTTCGCCGAACATGAAATCCAGTGGGACACTGTCCCGAGTCGTGCCGGCCTCATCCCGCACCAGCATTCGCTCCTCTCCCAGGTAGCGGTTCACCAGCGTTGACTTGCCTACATTCGGACGGCCGACAATGGCGATACGCGTGCGCCCGGAGTCTGTGGCTTCAGATTCCGTGGCTTCCGGCAGGAGCTGCGCCAGGCGTTCGGCCAGTGCCGCAATCCCGTCGCCGCGCAGCGCCGAAATCGCCATCGGATCGGGGATGCCCAGCGCGTGAAATTCCGCCACGCCTATTTCCGGGACCTGGCCTTCGGACTTGTTAACCGCCAGGATGACTTCGCAGCCTGACTCGCGTATCCAGCCGGATGTCGCCTCGTCAGCGCCGCAAAGGCCCTCGCGCGCATCGGTGAGCAGGACTGCCACGTCGCTTTCTGCGAGCGCCAGGTCAAACTGCCTGCGGTGCGTGTCGCCCCACACCCCAGCCTCCCCCACGCCAGGGGTGTCCACCAGGATCACCCGCCGGCCGGCCAGGCTCGCCAGGCTGTGGCGGCGGTCCCGGGTAAGACCCGGATAATCGGCAACTAAGGCTTCGCGCTTACCGGCCAGCCGGTTGAACAGCGTTGACTTGCCTACATTGGGCCGCCCGGTAAGGGCCACGACCGGTAGCATGGCGAAGCTTCCTCATGCCCGCTGGTCAGGACCCAGCTTCGGAGACGGCCCGCCAGGCGGTCAATTCACCGGAAACGGTAAGCGCGTAGAGCATTTGGCCCATCACGAGCGGTTGGGACCCGATACGGCTGTTCCCGGCGCGTGTTCTCGCTTCGAGCTTCCCGGTGAAAACATTGAAACCATGCAGATAGCCTTCCAGGTCGCCAACCATGACGTGTGCGGCAAACAGCGCCGGCCTGGACAGGTCACGGTAGCCGAGCGCATCGACGCTCCACAAGGGTGTGCCCCCGGTGCGTGCGTAGGCGTTTACGTTGCCGTTCTCGCTGACCGAATAGACATTGTTTGTGTCCACAACCAGGCCGTTATAGCCGGAAAAGTCGCGTGACCAGAGCAGTTCCCCGGACTCGGCCGCTACCGACGTAAGCAGGCCGTTATAGCCAGCCACGTAGACGTCATTTCCCACCACCTGCACTTCGCCATTCAGGTCCACCAGGCGCTCCAATTCGTTGCGCCCCGCCGGTGCTGCCAGGGGGACGTCCCAGGCTTTCGCCCCGTCGATCTGCTGATACGCTGTCAGGCGACCGTTGTCGAATCCGCAAATCACCAGTTGGGCCCGTAGCACCGGCGCGGAAGTGCCTCGCAGGCTGAGTCTCGGCATGCTTTGGGAGACCGACCAGAGTTCCTGTCCCGTAGCCAGACTGAACGCGTACAGGAATCCGTGCACCGTCCGCACGAACAGCCGTCCGCCGCCGATAGCCGGCGCCGCAAGGATTTCGCCCTTGACGTAGGCGCGCCATTCCTCTGAGCCGGTAGAAGCGTTCAGCACCACAATCCAGCCCCCCGAAGATCCCAGGGCTACCCGGTCCTCTCCTACGGTGGGGCCGGCGGACAGCCTGAGCTTCGTGTCCTGTTGCCAGCGGCGATTGCCGTTCTCGGCATCGAACGCGTGCACAGCGCCATCCACGGACGCCGCATAGATTCTGGAGCCGTCGCCATCCAGACGCAGAGCCAGTCTGAGTTCTCCGCCGCCGTCGCCGACCTTGCTCGACCACACACGCCGAACCCGGAACTGCTCGCTGAATTCTTCCAGTTCGCGCGGCTGGCGCGCATCGCTCTCGTCGTCTCCTCCGAATATGCCGCAGCCGGCGGCAGGCAGCGCCGCTACCGCAACAGCCAGGGCAATTCTGCAGGCTCGCCGGGTCACTTCTTCAAGAACCGGTTTCATTCCTGCGCCGCAGTTGACGCATCTGCATCCGCTCCGTCGTCTCCTTCTGTCACCTGGTCCACCTCCGGCGCTTGATCGGTTTCGGGAACCTGGCCGGAACCCTCCGGCTGATCTCCCGGTCGGGAAATCGCCGCCGCCCCGAGGTGGTCGAGTTTCAGGCGGATCCAGCCGGCATCAACCTGCCCGGTGCGTTCCAACACAGCCTGGTATGCGGTCCGGGCCTCTTCTATCTGCCCCAGTGCCTTATGCAGATCACCCCGCATGTCTTCGGTCAATTGTTCCCAGGCGGAAGAAGGGACTTCCGTCTGCAGGACTTCCAGCCCCTCTTCGGGCAGATCCATATACAAATAGACCCGCGCCAGGCGCAGGCGCGCCAATTGCCGCAGGTCCCCGTCACTGGAAGTTGCAATCACGCTCTTCAACTCCTCGACGGCCAGGGAAGGCTGAGTGGTATCGACGTATTCCTTGGCCATCCGCAAGTGAGCATGATCGGCATAACCACTACCCTCATAGCCAGCGACGAGGCGTTGCTGCAACTCCCTGGCGGAATCGGGATTATTTGATTCCAGGGCGTCCTCGAACATTTGGTACAGATCGGATGCCACCGCCGCTTGCTCCGCCTTGCGGTCCTGCCATTGACCGAAGCCGAAGTAGCCTCCCAGACCCAGCACCAGGGCGACGATCGCGGACGGAGCATACTCGCGCAGCCAACCGCGAACCCGCGCGGCCTGCTGTTGATCGGTAAGGAATTCATCCATGGCCGTGAATTGTACGTTCGGAGCGGGCCTGAAGAACACTGATAATCTCTGCAAGCGGGATATTTTCCTGCTCGCCCTCCCGGCGCAGATCCTTGAGACCGACAATTCCTTCGGCAATCTCTCGTTCGCCGATCAGCAACGCATATCGGGCTCCGGACCGGCTTGCGTGGCGCAACTGGGCGCGGGCGCCACCGCCGCCGCAGTGCATTTCCACCTGCACCGCGGGGCATTTATCGCGCAGCTTCTCCGCCAACTCAAGGCCGGCCTGCTGCACCTCAATCCCGCCCAGCACTACCAGGTAGGCCCGGGCCGGGCGTGCGGGCGCCTCCAAGGACGCCAATTCCAGCAGCCGTTCAACGCCCATGGCCCAGCCGATTGCAGGCGTAGGCGGGCCTCCCAGCTGCTCCACCAGCCCGTCATAGCGGCCGCCTGCACACACCGCATTCTGCGCGCCCAGCTTGTCGGTCAGGAATTCGAATACGGTCCTGCTGTAGTAATCAATCCCGCGAACCAGCCGCGAATTGACCTGAAACGGCAATTCAATCGCCGACAGCAGCGACTGCAATTGCGAGAAATGCTCGGCGGATTCGGTCTCGAAGAATTCCGCAATGTCCGGCGCATCGGCAATCAGCCCGGCCATTTCGGGGTTGCGACTGTCCAGAATGCGAAGTGGGTTGGCATCCAGCCGCCGCCGGCTATCCCCATCCAGGGCCTTGAAGTGATCGCGAAAATACTCCTGAAGTCGATCGCGGTGGGCCTGGCGGCATTTCGAGCCACCCAGGCTGTTGATCTCCAGCGTTAGTCCTTGCACACCCAGCTTGCGGAAAATGCGCGCCGCAAGCGCGATCAATTCCGCGTCGATATCAGGTCCCGCGTAGCCGATGGCTTCTACGTCAAATTGGTGGAATTGCCTGAGCCGGCCCCGCTGCGGCCGCTCCCGCCGAAACATCGGGCCCACGCACCAGAGGCGGTTACGGCCGCGGTGCAATCCATGCTCCAGGGCCGCTCTTACGATTCCCGCAGTGGCCTCCGGGCGTAGCGTGATGGTCTGGCCCTTGCTTCCTTCCAGCGTGTACATCTCCTTTTGCACAATGTCCGTGTGTTCGCCCACCGATCGCTGGAAGAGTTCGGTGTGCTCCAGTATCGGCACGCGGAACTCACGGTAGCCGCCGGCCTCCAGCGTTGCGCACACGGCCTCTTCTGCGGAACGCCAGACAGCGGCATCGTCAGGCAGCAAGTCCTGCACGCCGCGAACCGATTGCACGGATCTCCCGGGCATACGCCGCCTCCGATAGCGCGGCAGGGCCTAGTCCGAGAACCAACCCAGGAAGAGGTCACCCCAGAATTGGTAGGCAACCAGGCAAGCAGCCGCAACTACCAGTATCCAGGTCACCAGCTTCAAACGACCCCAGTGCTGGACCCGCGTGGGCACCAGCCCAACCTTGGCCGGAAGGCGGTCCCAATCCGGATACTTCCTGCGGTAGTCAGTCACCAGTTCATCCGCGTCGATACTCAAGAGCTTGCAATAGCAGCGCAAATGCCCGACCACGTGGGCGTGCGCACCGAACATCTCGATTTGTTCGGCCTCCAGGGCGTTCACGGCATCGGTGGACAAGCGCAATTCCTGCGCCACGTCCTCCACGGTAATCATCTGGGCCCGGCGTGCGGACTGCAATCGTTCACCATAGGAACCGGCCGGATTTTGGGTGGGATCTGCCATCTCAACAACTCTCCTGGTTAATTGTGCGCACCAAGGCTTTCAAGGAACAACCGAGCCGGTTCGTGCCGGGGATCAAGTTCCAACGCCAGTCGGAACCACCGCTGAGCGTTCGCGCTGTCTTGCGGCAGTTCGCAGAGCCCGCAGTTGGTGTAAACCTCGACCCGGCGCGCATCCGATGCCTCTCTTGCCGCCCGTTTGAGCACTTCCAGCCCCTGGCTGGGATTTCCGGTCTGAAGGCACTGGAAAACGCCAAGACTGTTGAGAGCTTCAACATCCCTGGGAGCAAGGCGTACCGCCCGCCGATAGTGATTCTCGGCCCTGGCCGCATCATTCAGGCTCTCGAAAACCATGCCCAGAACCCGATGCGCCTCCGAAGAACCGGGATCCTGCCGGGTTGCCCGGGTCAGCTTGTCACGGGCGAGTTCCAGGCGGCCCTGGCTCAGATAAGAGGCGCCCAGCTCCAGATTCAAGGCCGCAGCCTGGGGATTGTCAACCATGCTCGCCTGGCAGCCAGAGGCCAGCAGGGCGAACAGAAAAGCGCCAGCCCCTTTCATGCCCGGGCCCTCATTTCAGCCGGCACGCTCATCCCGTTCAACACCGTGCCCCGCAACTGCCCGCAGGCCGCGTCGATATCCTCGCCGCGCGTCTTGCGGGTAATGGTCATGACGCCGGCGTCCAGCATGATTTGCCGAAAGCGGTCGATTACCTCGCGGCGGGAACACTTGAAGGGCGCTCCCCTGACCTGGTTGTAGGGAATGAGGTTGAGCTTGGCCGGACGGTTGCGCAGCAGCCGGGCAAGCGCCCTTGCCTGATGGGGCTGGTCGTTCACGCCGTCCAGCATCACGTACTCAAAGGTCACTTCGCGGCTTTCCGTGTCTCGAGCGTAATCCCAACAGGCGTTCAGCAAGGGACCGAGCGGGTAGCGTTTGTTCAGTGGCACCAGGTAGTTGCGCAATTCGTCGTTCGGAGCGTGCAGGGATAGGGCCAGTGCGACCCGGGAAACGCTGCCCAATTTGCGGATACGCGGAGTAATTCCGCTGGTACTCAAGGTAACGCGCCG
Organism: Candidatus Foliamicus sp.; assembly: GCA_965261845.1. Lineage (GTDB taxonomy): Bacteria > Pseudomonadota > Gammaproteobacteria > Steroidobacterales > Foliamicaceae > Foliamicus. Next base: position 1,237,665 of record OZ253475.1, read on the forward strand.
CCTCGATAAACCCAGCCCCAGGTGATCGACAAAGATTGAGGCTGCCCGGGTAACTTCGCGAAAATTGGCCAGCGGCTCGCCCATGCCCATGAACACAATATTGGTAATCGACCGGCCCTCAGGCTCGAGCTCGAGCTCGCGGCGGGCAATCAGGGTCTGGGCAACGATTTCGCCGGCGCTCAGATTTCGGCTGAAGCCCATTTGTCCGGTGGCGCAGAACGGGCAGTTCACCGCGCAACCCACCTGGGAGGACACGCATAATGTTCCGCGGCCGCACTCGGGAATGAATACGGTTTCGATTACCTGCCCGCCGCCCACGTCCAGCAACCACTTGCGGGTGCCGTCGTCCGAATGCCGGCGCTCGAGGATTCCCGGCAACTCCAGGCCGGCCGTGTCCACCAGCGACTCGCGCAAGGACAAAGTCATGTCGGTCATCCGGCCCGGCTCCATCTCGCCGCGGTGATACAACCACCGCATCAGCTGCCGCGCCCGGAAAGCAGCCTCCCCGCGCGATACGAACCAATCTTCCAGTTCGGCGCGCGGCAAACCCAGGAGTGAAGCGCTGTTGGGCATTAAGTCTCAGTGAGAATGCAGGTCGCTACGCTGGAAGAAAAAGCCGATTTCCTCCCTGGCCGTTGCGGGCCCGTCGGACCCATGTACTACGTTGCGTTCCACGTTTTCGCCGTAGTCCCCCCGCACGGTCCCTGCGGCGGCATTTGCGGGGTCGGTAGCCCCCATCATTTCGCGATTCCGCTGTATCGCTCCTTCGCCCTCGAGAACCTGAACCATGATGGGGCCGGAGGTCATATAGTCCACCAGGTCGTCATAGAACGGCCGTTCGCGATGCACCAGGTAGAACCGGCGTGCCTGCTGGGCATCGAGACGCAGCATGCGGGCGGCGATGATTTGCAGGCCGGATGCCTCGAAGCGTTTGTAGATCTCTCCGATAAGGCCCCGGGCAACGCCGTCAGGTTTGATAATCGACAGAGTCCGTTCGCTCATACCGTAAAACTCTCTCCGCAGCCACATTCGCCCGTGGCGTTGGGGTTGGTGAACACGAACTGCTCATTCAGGTCCTTCTGGATGAAGTCAACTTCGGTTCCCTCCAACAGGGGCAGACATTCGCGCGCCACAACAATGTTCAGCTCATTCTGTTTCATCACCACGTCGCCGCTTTTCACTTCATCCGCGTAATCGAGAACATACGAATACCCGGAGCATCCGGTCTCGGTAACGCCTACGCGCAAGCCCACACCACTGCCGCGGCGGCGAAGATACTCCAGCACCCTTTCTTCGGCGCGGGGCGTTAGGCACAAAGTCATAAGTTCACCTGGTCAATAACGAATCGGGTCAATTATCCTCGCCCCGCAGGCAGGCTTGCAAGGCGTCCTGGGCAAATAACAGCAAGGAACGCGATTCTGGAGGCGTATTGAGCTCCGTTCTGAGACTTCGAGCCCATTCAGCCACCGCCAACTCACTGCCGTAACGCTTCAGGGCGTCGGCGCCGCTACGGGCGGCAGCCTGAAGAATCGGCGGACCGAGCACACGGAAAGCCGTTTCCACTACTGATTTTCCTTCCCAGCGCGCCTCAAGGCGAACCCAGGTCCCGGCGCTGCGCCGTCCGGCCTCACCCGTGGTGATACAGCCGGCGCCATCCCGGAACGCTGGGCTGTTAGCTGCCAATGTGCGTAAAGAGGACACAGCCTTTCCAAATATCTCAATTACCTCGTCAACATCTTCCTCTGTACTAAACCGCCCCATACTGAATCGCACGGTACTCGCCGCTACCAGCGGTGACCGGCCCAGGCAACGCAAAACTGCCGATGGCTCTTCATCGGCCCTGGAGCAAGCCGAGCCCAGCGAGAACACAACGCCACCAAGCCGGCTTACCAGGTTGCTTCCCTCTACTCCCCTAACGCTAACGCTGACAATCCCGGGCGCGCGCGGCGCCTGTGCACCGTTAAGCAAGACATCCCCGGATTTCCCAAGGCCCCGCCAGAGGCGATCCCTCAAGGCGCTTATCCGTTTGCTTTCAGCGCTCAAGTCCTCCTTCGCCAGATCGCAGGCCACCCCCAATCCCACAATCTGATGAGTGGGAAGCGTTCCGGGCCGCAGCGAGCGCTGCTGACCGCCGCCATACAGCAGTGGTTCGATTCTTGGGATCCGTTCCCGATTGGTGCATAGCGCGCCCGCTCCTTTCGGTCCGTACATCTTGTGTGCGGTAAGCGATAGAAGGTCAATTTTCTGGTCACGCATTTTCAAAGGCAGCTTCCCTGCGCTTTGAGCCGCATCGACGTGCAGCCAGGCACCGTGATCGGTGCAAATTCGGCCGAATTCGGCAACGTCCTGGACTACACCGATTTCGTTGTTGACGTGCATAAGGGAAACAAGCACGGTGTCGGGCCGCAGCGCGGAGCGTAACGCCAGCGGCGTGATTACGCCGCTGCTATCAGGCTCCAGGCAGGTAACCTCAAAACCCTCCTGTTTGAGCGCCAGGCAGGACTTCAAGCCGGCCGGGTGCTCGGTTAAGCCGGTTATGACATGGCGCCCCTCGCGGCACCGATAGCGGGCCACGCCGATGACTGCCAGGCCTACGGACTCGGTCGCACCGGACGTGAATATCACCTCCGCGGGCGTAACGCCCACAAGATCGGCAACCTCACCGGCGGCACTCGCAATCAGATCCGCCGCCGCCGCTCCGCTGGCATGATGAGACGACGGATTGGCATGCGGCCCCTGGGAGAGCAGCATGCTCATGCGCGCCGCCACCCGTGGATCCACCGGCGTGGACGCAGCGTAATCCATGTAAATCAGAGTGGTCTCGGACATTTGGTGCTCAGGGCGCAAGAACTGGTAAACAGGATCGTAGGATACCAATTTGTTGGCATTACAATAACGGGTTTAATGGTCACGCGTTCGGGAATTCAACTTGCACGTATTCGATCTCGTTGAACAAGGCGCCAGAGCCGCAACCGGGCCGAATCCCTGTTCCGCCGTCCGCGGCATGCTTGACGACTTGTGCTGCCGGCTTGACGATGTCTACGAAGCGCTGGAATTCTGCGCCTGCGACAGTTCCAAAGACGCGCCGGATCGCCAGATTTTCTATCGGTCCCCCAATCTCACGATGATGCGGATATGTTTTTGCCCCGGCCTGCGCACACCGCCCCACGACCACTCCACCTGGGCCGCAATTCTTATGCTGACCGGGCACGAGAGAAACACCCTCTACCGCCGCTGCAGCCGTCACGGGCTGGATAAGACCGGTGAAGTCCTTTTGAAGCCCGGCTCGGTCTTCCGGATGAACGTGGATACCATTCACGTGGCCGAATGTGCGACCAACGAGCCGGCTGTCGCGCTGCACGTATATGGCGGCGATCTCGATTACCTCCCCCGGCGCTTATGGCACCCGCATACCTTCGAGGAATACTCGATGGAAATGGACCGCTACCAGGAGTTCTCAAGAATTGCCTCCAGCGATATCCAAGCGTATCCGGACGTGCAGCGGGCTGTACTCCCGGCGTAAACGAGTCATTACACTCCGTAATCGCGCCGCTTTGGGCCTAAAGCGCGTGCCTCGCTCCGCACCCTCAACCCTGCCAAGCTAACCAGGTAGCAAGCCGCCATGATGCCCCTGCTCAACACCGCCACCGCTGCCGCCCGCCGGGCCGGTGACATGGCACTGCGTTACGCTGATCGGATTGAATCCCTGACGGTGCGCAGCAAGAGCCCGAACGAACTGGTCACCGAGGTTGATGAAGCCGCCGAGCGGATCATCATAGAGCACATTAGAACCGGCTACCCCGACCACGCCTTTCTTGGCGAAGAAAGTGGATCGCATGGTACCAGCGAGTATGAATGGATCATCGATCCGCTCGACGGCACTACCAACTATGTTCATCGGTTTCCGGTGTTCTGCGTGTCGCTGGCTTTGCGCCACCGGGGTGAATTAAAGCTCGGCGTGATTTATGACCCGCTACGGCAGGAATTGTTTACCTGTACGCGGGGAGGCGGCGCCCGCATGAATGAAAGGCGTATCCGCGTAAGTCGCCAGGAAACCCTGGCGGGCAGCCTGATCGGAACGGGCTTTCCCTACCGGCGCAACCTTGAATGGGTGGACGTGTACATGCGCATGATGCGCCAGGTAATGCGCCGCACCTCGGGACTGCGGCGCGCCGGCTCCGCGGCGCTGGACCTGGCCTACGTGGCGGCTGGACGGCTGGATGGCTTCTGGGAGTTCGGACTCAAGCCCTGGGACATCGCCGCGGGCGCCCTGCTGATTGAGGAAGCGGGCGGCTGGATATCCGGACTGGAAGTGGATACGGATTGCATGACCACCGGACACGTTCTGGCCGGAACGCCCAAGGTCTATACCCGGCTCAAGGAATTATTTGATAGTATCTATAGAGAATCCAGGTAAGACATTGAATTACCTGATTTTATATCAGGTTACTGCGCCGTCATTCCCAGTTTCTTTCTTGGGAGGCATCAGGTCCACGGTACTGACATCCAGCGCCAGCGCCGTGTTGCCGGCGATATAGATGGACGAGTAGGTACCCACGACCACACCGATAATCAGGGCCGAGGAGAACCCTTTCAGGGCCTCGCCTCCAAACAGGAACAGCGCCACCAGCACCAGCAGCGTTGTGAGGCTGGTAATGATGGTCCGGCCAAGCATCTGGTTGACGGATGTATTCATTATGGTTTCCGCGTCGCCGCTGCGGATCCGCCGAAAGTTCTCGCGAATGCGGTCAAATACGACGATGGTGTCATTCAATGAATAGCCGATAACGGCAAGCGCGGCCGCCAGTATGGTTAGATCGAAGGGCAGCTGAAAAACGGAGAACACGCCCAGAATGATGGTGACGTCATGCGCCAGCGCGGCAACCGAGCCGACCGCAAACTTCCACTGAAAGCGGAACATGACGTAGAGAAGGATCATCAGCAGGGCAAACAGCACCGCCAGGCCGCCCCTTTCGGTTAGTTCCTTGCCAACCTGCGGGCCGACGAATTCCGCCCGCCGCAGGTCCACCTGCTTCCCGCCGGCACGCAGCACGCCAAGTATCTCTTCGCCCTGCCCCTTGGCGTCCACACCTTCGCGCGGAAGGATCCGGATCAGCACATCGCGGGCGGCGCCGAAATTCTGCACCTGGGCATTGCCGTAGTCCGCTCCCGCCAGCCGAGAGCGAATGGCGCCGAGGTCTGCGTCGGTTTCGTAGCCGACTTCGAGCAGGACTCCGCCGGTGAAATCGATCCCCATGTTGAGCCCGCGCCAGCCCAGGGATGCAATGGAAATAATCACCAGGGCCAAAGAAATAACCGTGGCGATCCGGCGGCGGCCGAAAAAGTCGATGTCGCGGCGCATGTGCAACAGTTCCATGCTTACACCGCCAGGCGGCTGAGCCGCCGCCTCCCGTAGATGAGATTGACTACTGCCCGGGTACCGACAATGGCAGTGAACATGGACATGAGAATGCCCAGCGAAAGCGTCACTGCGAAGCCCTTGATCGGGCCGGTGCCGAAAGTAAACAGCACCAGCGCCGCGATCAAGGTGGTGATATTGGCATCGGCAATCGTAACCAGGGCCTTTTCGTAGCCCGCGCGAATGCTGGCCTGAGGCGAATTGCCGCTGCGCAACTCCTCGCGGATACGCTCGAAAATCAGCACGTTGGCATCCACCGCCATGCCGACCGTAAGAACAATGCCGGCGATGCCCGGCAAGGTCAGTGAAGCCTGCAGCAAAGACAGCAGCGCCACGATGAACACGAGGTTGGCGCCGAGCGCCAGGGTGGCGATCATTCCGAACACCCGGTAGTAGATGCTGATAAACAACACCACCAGTAGCAGCCCGACAATGATGGCGCGCATACCCTGGTCGATATTGTCCTGACCGAGAGACGGTCCTACAGTGCGCTCCTCGACCTTGAAGATCGGCGCCGAGAGCGCCCCGGCCCGAAGCAGCAAGGCAAGATCACGCGCTTCCAGGACATTCAGACCGGTAATCTGGAATCGGCTCGAGAACACGCCCCGGATGTTGGCTTCATTGATGACCTTCCGGTATTCACGGGTAACAGCTTCGCCGCGCTCGTCCTGTTCGCGCTTCTGCTCGACGAAAACCACCGCCATGGGCCTTTGCAGATTGTCCTGGGTGGTTTCCAGCATGGAATCCGCGCCACGGCCGTCCAACGTCACATGCACCGCTGGCTGCCCGTCCTCGGCGAATCCCTGCCGGGCGTCCACAAGCTGCCCACCCGCGGCAATTACCGCCCGCCTGACGAGTACCGGCAGGCCCGATTCATCAAACAACAGTTCGCAACCAATCGGCGCCCGGCCCAGGCGCGCCGCCTCGGTGGCGTTCTCTCCGTAGCAAACCAGGCGAAACTCCACTGTTGCGGTTGAGTCCAGGATCCGTGCGGCCTGGGCCGGGTCCTGCACGCCCGGCAGCTGGACCACGATGCGCTCCTGCCCCTGCCGTTGGACCACCGGCTCGGCGACGCCCAACTCGTTAACGCGGTTCCGCAGGATGGTGACGTTCTGGATGATGGCGTTGTCACGCAGCTCCCGCAAGCGTGCATCGCTCAAGACGGCGGTAATCCACGCGCCGTCACCGTCAAGGCCTGATTCGTATTCCAGCTCCGGCTCCAGGTCGGCCAGCAACTCTTCCGCCTGCTCAAGGTCTTCGGCGCGGCGCAGTTCGACCCGCACCCGGTCCTCCAAGGCCTGAACCGTGCGCCGTATGCCTTCGTCCCGAAGCCTCCGGCTGAAAACGTCGGCGTAGCCTTCCACCCGCTGGCGCACGGCGGTCCCGGTATCGACCTCAAACAGAAAATGCACGCCGCCGCGCAAGTCCAGCCCCAGACTCATGGGTCTAAGCCCAAGCGCCGCGAGCCAGTCGGGTGTTCGGGGCATCAGAGTCAGCGCGAACACGTATCGGGGCCCGAGTTCATCACGCAGCAAATCCCCGGCGCTGAGTTGCGTGTCCACGGAATCGAATCGAATCAGGATCGACTTTTCGCCTTCCAGCACGCCGAGATGCTCGATCCCGGCGACAAACAGCGCCTGCCGGGCGGCGTCAACCTCGACCTCAAGGATCTCGCGCTCGTCTTCCCGTGATACCAGCACGGCAGGATCGTCGCCGTAGATATTGGGCAACGCAATCAGGCCGCCGCCGACAACGGCGATGAGCACAAGCAGGTTTTTCCAGAGAGGATAGCGATTCATGCGGGAAGGGGGCGCCGGCGCGCCCGGGCAGCAGTCAGATGCTCTTGATGGTGCCCTTGGGAAGTACTGCACTCACGCTGTGCCGCTGGACTTTCACCTGCACTTCCCTGGCTATCTCCACGGTCACGAACTGCTCCGCCACATCGGTAATGCGGCCTACCAGGCCTCCGGAAGCCAGCACTTCGTCGCCTTCCGCCAGACTGGCCACCAGAGCCCGGTGCTGCTTGGTGCGCTTGGATTGTGGGCGGATCACCATGAAATACATGACCGCGAAGATCAGCACCATGGTGAAAATCATCGGCAGCATACTGGGGGACTCTCCCCCTTGCTGGGCCCAGGCCGGGGAAATCAGAATGTCGAGAAGCATGACTGAAGGGTCCGTTGGTAATTCAAACTTGGCCGCAAATTATCGCACATCCCGCCCCTGGGAACGAGGGCGTCCCGCCCTCGAAGCTGGGAGCGAGGGCGTCCCGCCCTCGAAGCTGGGAATGAGGGCGTCCCGCCCTCGACGAGGACAGAATGTCCTCGTTCCATGGCAGGCATGAGCAAGGGAAAACAGCGGTTCGTCTACAAGTCGTAGGGCGAGAACTGCCCCAGCGCGCCGGCTTCGATGGATTCCCGCAAGCGCCGCATCAAGCCCAGGTAAAAATGCAGGTTGTGCAGCGAGTTCAGGCGCAAGCCCAATGTTTCTCCGCATGCATCCAGGTGGCGCAGATAGGCACGGCTGTAGTTGCGGCAGGTAAAGCACTCACACCCGGGGTCGATGGGTTCGGGGTCGTTGCGGTAGCGTTGATTACGGATCCGTATCGGCCCGCGGCGGGTAAACAATTGCCCGTTGCGTGCATTGCGGGTCGGCATGACGCAATCGAACATATCCACGCCCAAACGAACGGCTTCCACGATGTCTTCGGGCTTGCCTACACCCATGAGGTAGCGCGGTTTGCGTTCCGGCATGTGCCGGCAGAGCGCCTCAAGCACGGCGCCGCGCAACTCGGCGCTTTCGCCCACCGACAGGCCGCCTATGCCGAGTCCCGGAAAATCCAGTTCTTCCAGCCGTTCCAGAGACTCGCGCCGGAGATCGTGATACATGCCTCCCTGCACGATGCCGAAAACGGCTTCTCCACCGTTCTCGGCATAAAAAGCTGCCCTTGAGCGCGCCGCCCAGCGCATCGAGCGCAGCATCGACGCGCGGGCCTGATCCTGATCGGCGGGATAAGGCGTGCATTCGTCCAGAACCATGTGCACATCGCTGCCCAGACGCGCCTGGACCCGCATGCAGGTCTCGGGGTCCAGGTGCACGGGCGACCCATCGATCGGCGAGCGTAATTCCAGTCCCTGTTCGCTTATTCCCCTTCCCTTGGCCAGGCTGAACGCCTGAAAGCCGCCGGAATCGGTCAGGATCGGTCCCTGCCAGCGGCCGAACTCGTGCAGGCCACCCAGTTCCTCAACCAGTTTTTCTCCCGGCCGCAACATCAGGTGAAAGGCGTTGGCCAGGATCATTTCGGCCCCGAGCTCACGCAAGTCTTCCACCGAGACCGCACGCACCGCGCCATACGTGCCGACCGGCATGAACGCCGGAGTGTTCACCGCGCCGCGCTTGAACACCAGGCGCCCATTTCGGGCGTCTCCGCAGGTGGTGCTGATGGAAAACTTCACCCAGCCGCCTCGCGACGCTCAAGCAGCATGGCATCGCCATAGCTGAACAGCCGGTAACGCTGCCTCACCGCATGCTCATACGCGTTCAGCACCGGCTCACGGCCCGCAAAGGCGCACACGAGCATGAGCAGGGAAGATTCCGGCAAATGAAAGTTTGTCACCAGCAGGTCCACCACCTGAAACTTGAAGCCGGGCATGATAAAGAGTCGTGTCTCACCCTTGAACGGTTTTAGCTCTCCATGCCGCGCCGCGGTTTCCAGGGCGCGGGTTACGGTCGTTCCGACAGCGCATACGCGTCCACCGTGTTCGCGGCATTCCTGAATCTTCCGGCACACGCTCGCGGATACGTGCAAGAACTCGGCGTGGAGCTCAGCGCGCCGTAACTGCTCTTTACCTACCGGTTTGAATGTGCCCGCTCCAACGTGAAGGGTGATGCGCGACACGCCCACTCCTTTCTCCTCAAGGGCCCGCAACAGAGCCTGTTGGAAATGCAGCCCCGCGGTGGGCGCCGCGACCGCACCGGAATGTCTGGCGAAAATGGTCTGATAATCCTCACGGTCCGCAGGCCGGTCCCCACGCCGGATATACGGCGGTAGCGGCACATGACCGTGTCGCTGCAGATGGGGCATGAGTTCGCACTCGAACTCCAACACGAAGAAAGCACCCTGGCGGCCGGCGACCCTGGCCCGCGCTCCACCCTCGAACACCAATTCCTGGCCTGAACGCGGTGAACGGTTGGAGCGCAATTGCACCAGTGCGCAGTTGAGATCGAGCAGGCGCTCCAGCAGCATTTCGATCCTGGCGCCGCTTTCCTTGTGGCCAAACAACCGCGCAGGAAGGACCGCGGTGTCGTTAACAACCATCAGATCGCCGGGCTCAAGCAGCTCCGGGAGGCCGGCAAATCTCCGGTCGCGGGGACCGCCGCTTACCGGAAGGTGCAAGAGCCTGCTGGCCCCCCTGTCTCCAAGGGGCTGCTGCGCAATCAGTTCCTCGGGCGCGAGGTAGGTGAAGTCTTCAGGCCGCACCCGCGCATTGTAGGGAAAGCGCGAGGCGGGTTATTTCCGCTTAACTACCCGGTCGAGATGGCGGCGCCGGGGTGGCCGGTGCCGAAGGAGCTATGAAGCGACCCCGGATCAACTCTCGGGAACGTTCAGGCAATACGAAGCTGATGTCCTTGCGGCGCTTGTGCCGGAGCACTTCCAATTCCACCTTCTCTCCTGGCTCATAAGAACGGAGAATGCGCGTGGCCTGGCGAGCATCCTTGAAGTCACGCCCGCCGATCTTCTGAATTACATCGCCGTCTTCCAGGGGAACCTCTTCGTCGCGGGGCGCCCTGACCACCAACAAGCCATGCTCGGTGCCGAAGTACTCGCCCAAGGCAGGCGTCAACTCCGTGATCTGCAGGCCTCCCAACCTCGAGGCCATGTCGTAGAACTCCAGAGGTTCGGAAGCGTCACGGAGGATGCGCACTATCCTGCGCTCCTGTCCATCCTCGTCAACGTCAACTTCGACGTCCAAATTGCGTCCTCTGCCACTGGGGTTGTTCATGCCTCGCGCCCAATTGCCAATCCGCCCCGCCATGCGCCCGAACCGCATACTGGAACTGTCCTCAAGACGCATGCCTTGCACCCCAACTTGGTCCGCAACCAACTGTTCCCAGGAGCTGGTGACCACTTGCATTTGCAGCTCTTCTTCGCCACGGCGGTATCCGATAGAAACATCGCCGCCCGGCTTGACCCCGGCAAGCACTTCACGAAGACGTTGGTACGATTCCTGACCGCTGTCGCTTGCCAGCGATTCTCCGTCAATCGTGATCAGCAAGTCTCCGGATCGCAATCCTGATTGTTCGGCAGGTCCGCCCGGCGAAACCGAAAGCACCTGTAGCCCTTCAACAGCGCCCTCCGCCCAGGTTTCGAGACTGATACCCAGGCGTGCGCCTCTTGCGCGCATCTGGAGAATGACTTGTTGTCCCGCACCGGGGAACTCAAATCGCATCACCTGATGCTCTTCAACGGCCTCTTCGCGAGGTTGGGCCTGCAGCGCCAATGGGGCGATTACCAAACAAAGCAATGCCCTTGCCACTAGTTGTTTCATTCTTGCTGTCTCCTGTCGGTCTGCGGGACTATCAAAAATCCGCATACATGAAGCCTGCCTGCGCAGCTTCGGCGCGGCGTATTGAAAACAAATCGTCCATGAGCATGGCCCGCTCCTGAAGCAACCTGCGAGGAACGGTCCGGTCGTCCGAATTGAGCGAGGCCGGGATAAAGCCTTCGTCCAGCAGCGCGATCTGGTCCTCAAGTTCGGTGACCAGACCGAAGGCATCCACTTCCAGCACGCGACCCGGCTGGCTCACTACGGGAAGCGCCCGCAGACGCTCTTCCTGGAACCGGGAAAAGGCGATCAGCGCGTCCATGTCCATCTGCGCGACTTGCTCCTCCAGCGCCAGCATGGCTCCGCCCACCAACTCGTCACCGGCCGTGGCGCTCTCTGGAAAAGTCCCTCTCAGTTCGGCATCAACATCTCCGCCGGTTTCCGGCCCGCCGAAAAACACCCCGGCTCCGAGCCGCAGACCAACCACGGCCACCGCAATGCTGGCGGCCACCGCCAATCCGCCACCCCAATAACGGCGTCTCTGCGACTGTGACTGTTGCTCAGCTGCATAGCGCTGCAGCACGCGCTTCCAGCCACCTTCCGGCGGGCTCTTCTGCGGCATGCCCCGCAGCGCTGCAGCGATTTCAGCGCTGGCCGCCAGGTCTTTAGCCACGATATTGCTACTGTTCATTTGCGCTCCTTCAGGCGATCATCGCCTGCCGAACCGGCCGCGCGGAAGGCTCAATGGAGGGGCCAAGGCGCACCCTCAGCCGCTTGTGCGCGCGTGCCAATTGCGATTTGGAAAAACTACGGGTCTTATTCATCATTTCGGCGATTTCCTTATGCGTAAAGCCCTCCACGTCGTGCAGCCACACCACTGCGCGAGCGGTGGGCGACAAGATGTCCAGCGCCGCTTCCAGGTCCATGGCCAATTCAGGAGTGTCCTCATTGACCGGGATCTCGTAGGTTCCGTCCTCGCCGACTATCTCGGAGAAGAGTTGCCTGCGGCGGGTCCATGCGGCGCGCATGTACATCAGGCACCGGGACACGGCAATACGCCGAATCCAGGTGGCCAGGGAGGCTTCTCCCCGAAACTTGGCGATGCCTCGCAGCACTTCCACAAAACTCTCCTGAAGAATGTCTTCGGCAACCACGCGCGAACCGGTCATTCGTAACGCAAGCGTGTACACGGGGCCGGAAAATTGCCGGTAAATGATCTCGTGGGCCTTCATGTCGCCACGCTGAGCGCTGCGAACGAATGCCGGATCAATGGTCTTGTTGGCAAAACCCGACATGCCTTGATAGATGCGATTCCCGTACTAAAGGTTGCAGAACAGGACACTAGTGTATCCTTCCGTTCCGGCGCCGGGATGGCGGAATTGGTAGACGCACCGGACTCAAAATCCGGCGGGGTAAAACCCGTGCGAGTTCGAGTCTCGCTCCCGGCACCATCCGAAATAGGAACTATTGACCTTCTCCAGACGCGAACAAACTCCCTGCGGAATCCCCTTTGCCTGTTCCCCCGAATAAGTTCTGCAGCCAATGCGGCGCGCCGGTCAGGCGCATCATTCCCCCGGGTGAGGACCGGGAACGGGAAGTGTGCCCGGTATGCAACTTCGTCCATTACCGCAATCCCATTCCGGTGGTCGGCTGCGTGGCGGAACACGACGGGCGCATTCTCCTGTGCCGCCGCGCGATTGACCCACGGCTCGGCTATTGGACCGTTCCTGCCGGCTTCATGGAGCTGAACGAGACCCTGGAAGAGGCGGCGCTAAGGGAGACCCGCGAGGAAGCCTGCGCGGAAATCCGCCTGGGTGAATTGTTTTCGATTGTGGACCTGCCGCGCGCCGGACAGGTGCACTTTTTCTTCCGCGGCGAAGTGATAGACGGCAGGTTCGCGCCCGGCCTGGAATCGCTCGAGACCCGCCTGTTTGCGCCAAGCGAAATCCCCTTCGAAAATATCGCTTTTCGAAGCGGCATAATCGCGCTGCGCCGCTACCTGGATGGTTCCAGCAACGGATTGATGCTGGACGCGGTGCACCCCGACGCCCCGAATTGATTATCATTAGCAGGTTAGGGAAACAACCGACGCAACACTACGCCAATGACTTTTCTGGTTCTCGAAAGCTGCATTAAGTGTAAATTGATGGATTGCGTGGAAGTCTGTCCGGTGGACTGCTTTCACGAAGGCCCCAATATGCTTGTAATCGACCCCGAAGAGTGCATCGATTGCACCCTGTGCGAGCCGGAGTGTCCGGTTGACGCGATCGTGTCCGAAGATGAGATTCCGCCCGGCCAGGAAGACTTCCTGGAACTTAACGCGGAGTTATCGCAGGACTGGCCGGTGATCACCGAAGCCGGCGAGCCGCCTCCCGACGCCGACGACTGGCGCGAGGTATCGGAAAAGCTCAAATACCTGGAGCGCTGACTCCGCCTGCGCGCCAACCGAAGACACTTGCATGAAACAATCCTGGGAACGAGGGCAGGATGCCCTTGCTCCCAGCGTGTTCCCTGCGTGCCAGAGCAGCGGCGCCCGTTGCGAGAACTCCCCAAATCCAGCCAAAGTTACAGATAGTTCCACGGCAAGGTTATCGGGCATCCCCCAGCCAGTTAGTTCACGATCATAGAAACGTCGTAACGGCCGATATTCCTGTCTTGGGTAAGCAGAATCAGGCTGGAGAGTTGGGCTTGCGCAATCAGCATGCGGTCGAATGGGTCCCGATGGTGCATGGGAAGTTTGGCATAGGCCTCAAGGTGCGCGACTTCCACAGTGACTATGTGGTAGTCGCTGGCCACAATGCGATAGAAATCAGCCGGTACCTCCAGTTTTCCGATTGAGGCCTTGATTGCACATTCCCACAGCGTCGCCACGCTGACGTAAAGCTCATTGTCAGCCGATTGAAGAATCGCCAACACATCTCTCGATAGATTGCCCGGCGCGGCGCGAGCCCACAGCAAAATATGGGTATCGAGCAGATATCTCATTTGGGGTCCGCAAGGCCGAGCGCCTCTTCCATCTCGGGAGGCCAGCGGTCAAAATCATCTGCTATCCGAACTTGGCCTTCCAAGTCGCCGATTCCCGGAACGCTGCGCCTGGGTTCGTAGCGGCTAATCCTGACTGCCGGCTTCCCCATCCGGGTGATAACAAACTCCTCGCCATCAACCGCCTTCTTGACGATTTCCGACAGGCGCGCCTTGGCGTCACTGAGTGTAAGCATCAATTCCATCCGTTCACTCCTTTGTATAGTCTGACCAAGTCAGACTATAGAGGAGAGCGCGAATTGTTTCAACCTTTACCCTTTACACTCCTCTCACCTACACGCCGCGTCGCCAAGACGCAGCTCGGCGCTCATCCCCGTTGCCATGAGCAGGATTTTTTTTTATTCGGCTTGCTGCTCCTCGTTCAGCATCGCGGCCAGGCGGTCGGGCGGCATATAGCCCGGAATCAGGCGGCCGGTCGCGGTAACCAGCGCTGGGGTCCCGGACAGGCCGATGTCCCGGCCCAGGTCAAAGTGCCGCTTGACGGATGCTGAATCGCATTTGCGTTCCGGCGTAAATCCACCCACCTTGGCCCGAGTCAGGGCCGCGGAGCGGTCATCGGCGCACCAGATGGACTGCATGGTGCTCCAGGTATCGGTATCCGGGCCGGAGCGCGGGAAAGCCAGGTAACGCACACCGATCCCCAGTTGGTGGTAGTCGGCCATCTGCTGGTGCAATCTTCGGCAATAGCCGCAATCCACGTCGGTGAAGACGAGTAGTTCGTGCTGGGTGTCTTCGGGAAGAAAATCCAGCGTGTCCCATTCATCCAGGCTCGCCATCAGTTCACGCCGCAATTCCGCGCGCCGCTCCTCCGACAGGTTGGTGCCGGAGGAAACATCCTCAAGGTCCCCGGAGCCCAGGAACCCAAAGCGCCCGGAGGCTTCCACGTAAGCCAGGCGATATCCGAAGCGCAACTCATACAGGCCCGAAACCGGAGTAACGCGCACCTCGTCCGCGTTGGCGTATTTCTCTTTCAGCTGGGCGATGTCGGCCTCCGCGTCCACGCTATCGGCGGAATACAGCGCAAAGGGAACCAGCAACAGCAAGGCCGGCAATACACATCGGATGATCTTCATCTGCTTCACTTGTAGGGCAAGGTCTTGAGGAAATTATAGTTTAGGCGGCCTGTGCGGCGTGCTGATCTTGCCGCATCCGGCGCATAGTGCTTTGTGCGTCGAGGGCGGGACGCCCTCGTTCCCAGGGGGTAGCCACTTTCGAGGGCGGAACGCCCTCGTTCCCAGGGGCCTGTCATCGCGCCTCAGGAAGCTAACTCGCGATCCGGCTCGGGAATACCCAGGCCGTCGCGGCGCAGCAGCATGACTTCGTCGCGCAGCGCCGCAGCCTCCTCGAATTCCAGGTCCTGCGCATGCCGGTACATGCGCTTCTCGAGCTGCTTGATCTTCTTCATCACCTGTTCCGGCGTCAGCGCGCGGTACTCGGACACCCTTTCCGCCACCATCCGCGCCGGCCGGCGCCGGTTGCGTCCCCTGACCACCGCACCCTCCATGATGTCGGCCACGTCCTTTTGAATTCCACGCGGCTTTATGCCTCGCTCCCGGTTGAATTCCAGTTGCCTGCCGCGGCGGCGGTCGGTTTCCTCCAGCGCCCCGCGGATCGCGCCGGTGCTCTTGTCGGCATACAGGATGGCCCTGCCGTTCAAATTGCGCGCCGCGCGGCCTATGGTCTGAATCAGCGAACGCTCGGAGCGCAGGAAGCCTTGCTTGTCGGCGTCGAAAATGGCCACCAGCGACACTTCCGGCATGTCCAGCCCCTCCCGCAACAGGTTGATGCCCACCAGTACGTCAAAAACCCCCAGGCGCAAGTCGCGGATGATTTCCACCCTTTCCACCGTATCGATGTCGGAGTGCAGGTAGCGCACGCGAACGCCATGTTCTTCCAGGAATTCCGTCAGGTCCTCGGACATTCTCTTGGTCAGCGTGGTAATCAGGACGCGTTCCTTGCGTTCCACCCGCAAGGCGATCTCGGACAGGACATCATCCACCTGGCGTGACGCCGGCCGCACGTCGACCTGCGGATCGACCAGACCGGTGGGACGCACGACCTGCTCAACCAGAGCATCGGAATGCTCGTGCTCAAACGCCCCCGGCGTCGCTGAGACATAGATGGTCTGGGGTGAAATACGCTCGAATTCCTCGAATCTCAAGGGCCGGTTGTCGAGCGCCGAGGGCAGGCGGAATCCGTATTGAACCAGGGTTTCCTTGCGCGAGCGGTCGCCCCGGAACATGCCGCCCAACTGCGGCAGCGTCACGTGGCTTTCGTCTACAAAGAGCAAGGCATTGGCCGGCACGTAGTCGAACAGGCAGGGCGGCGGCTCGCCCGGGTTGCGCCCGGAAAGATAGCGGCTGTAGTTCTCAATCCCGGTGCAGTAGCCAACTTCCAGCATCATCTCAATGTCGAACAGGGTTCGTTGCTCCAGGCGCTGCGCTTCCACCAGCTTTTGTTCCGAGCGCAGCACGTTCAGGCGCTCACGCAGTTCCTTCTTGATCTTGTCAATCGCTCCTTCCAGCGTCTCGCGGGGAGTGACGTAGTGAGTCTTGGGATAGATCGTTACTCGCGGAACACGCCGGGCCATCTCGCCCGTCAGCGGATCAAAGAAACGAATATCCTCGATTTCGTCATCGAACAGCTGCACCCGGACCGCGTCGCGCTCCGATTCGGCCGGGAATATATCCAGGACTTCTCCACGCACCCGAAAGGTTCCCTGGCGCAGTTCCGCCTCGTTGCGGGTGTACTGAAGGTCCGCCAGGCGCCTGAGGAGGTCCCGTTGATTGACCCGGTCTCCCCGTACCAGGTGCAGGATCATCTGAAAGTAGGTTTCCGGGTCGCCCAGCCCGTAAATCGCGGACACTGTAGCCACCACGATGGTGTCCTTGCGCTCCATCAGCGCCTTGGTGGCCGACAGCCGCATCTGTTCGATATGGCGGTTGATCGAGGCGTCCTTCTCGATATAGGTATCGGTGGTGGGAACGTAGGCTTCGGGCTGGTAGTAGTCGTAATACGACACGAAGTACTCCACCCGGTTGCGGGGAAAGAAGTCCCGAAACTCCCCGTAGAGTTGCGCCGCAAGCGTCTTGTTCGGCGCCAGCACCAGGGCCGGCCGCTGCTGACGGGACACCAGGTTGGCCAGGGAATAGGTCTTGCCTGAGCCGGTCACGCCGAGCAGAGTCTGCCGGGCGAGGCCCTGCTCCAGCCCCTCGCACAAGGCATCGACGGCCTGCGGTTGGTCCCCGGCCAACTCAAAATCAGCCTGCAAATCGAAGTAGTCCTTGTTCATTTCGGCACTGTAGCATTCCAGTGGCAAACGCGGCCGATAAGATATCCGTTCGGGGTGACGAGGGCAGGATGCCCTCGTTCCCAGGGGGCGATAAAATACACACTCAAGACTAGCAGCAGGCATATCAATGAGTACCATCCAGCTTTCCGCACGAGTGCAGCGCGTAAAGCCTTCGGCCACGATTGCCGTATCCACTCTGGCCCGGGAAATGCGGGCGGCCGGGCGGGACGTCCTCAGCCTGAGCGCCGGAGAACCGGACTTCGACACCCCCGCGCACGTTTGCGCCGCCGCGGTTGAAGCGATGGAAGCCGGCGACACCCGATACACCGCGGCCGACGGCACCCCGGCGCTTAAGCGCGCCATCTGCAACAAGTTCCAACGCGACAACGGCCTTGACTTCGAGCCCGCCGAAATTTCCGTCGGCGCCGGCGCCAAGCAGGTGCTCTATAACGTCTGTGCTGCGCTGCTGAACCCGGGCGACGAAGCGATCATATTGGCGCCGTACTGGGTCTCCTACCCTGACATCGTAAAGCTGTGCGATGGCGAGCCGGTCATCGTTTCCGCCGGACTTGAGGACAATTACAAGGTTACGCCCGAACAAGTCGAGGACGCGATCACCGAACGGACCCGATT
Source organism: Candidatus Foliamicus sp. (assembly GCA_965261845.1). Lineage (GTDB taxonomy): Bacteria > Pseudomonadota > Gammaproteobacteria > Steroidobacterales > Foliamicaceae > Foliamicus. The sequence continues at coordinate 1,255,597 of OZ253475.1, forward strand.
GATTTTCTTCAACACGCCAAACAATCCCACGGGCGTGAGCTTTACGCGTTCGGAACTCCAGGCTCTCGGCGAGGTTCTGGCCGGGCATGACCAGATTGTGGCCGTGTCCGATGATATCTACGAGCATATCTACTGGGGGGACGCGACCTGGTTGACGCCCGCCCAGGTCTGGACCGGGATGCAGGATCGGATCGTCACCATAAACGGCGTTTCCAAGGCATTCGCGATGACCGGATGGCGAATCGGCTACGCCGCGGCGAACGTGGACCTGGTCAACGCCATGCGCAAGCTTTGCAGTCAGAGCACCTCCAATCCATGCAGCATCTCGCAGGCGGCCGCCGTCGCTGCTCTCGAAGGCGACCAATCGATACTTACCACCATGCGCAACGCCTTTATGGAACGCTATGAATACATGTATGAGGCGGTCAACGCCCTTCCGGGAATACGCTGTGCGCCCACCCAGGGCGCCTTCTATGTGTTTGCCGATGCCCGAGAAGCAATCCGGGCCAAGGGTTTGAAGAACGACACGGAGATGGCGGAGTTGATCCTGTCGGAGGCCGAGGTCGCGCTGGTGCCCGGCGCTGCTTTCGGCGCCGAAGGACATTTGCGTTTTTCCTTCGCCTGCGGCATGGACGACCTCGAAGAAGCGATGCGGCGAATCAGGCGCCTGCTCGCATGAGCGGCCCGTTGCGGCTAAAATTCCGCAGCGCTTCCCCGGTAGCTCAGTTGGTAGAGCGGTTGGCTGTTAACCAATTTGTCGCTGGTTCGAGTCCGGCCCGGGGAGCCAACCTCCCCGTCGAGTATCGATTGAAGACTGACATCTATTGGCGGCAGGCTCAGTGGATCCACTGAAGGCACTGCTGCAGTCCGCCTGGAACAAAGTCCTCGCGCTTCTCCCCGAGGGTGTTACAGCGCTGGAGAGCTCTTCCCAGCTTGCCCTTGCCGGCGCGTTGTTTGTTTGCGCACTTCTGATCAGCCGGCGGATGCATCCTGCCATCGCCACGTGGTGCGAAACGCGTCCGGGTTGGGAGAGAACGCGCCGTGTTCTGGAGCCGCTTGTCTGGCCACTGATCTGGTTTGTTCTTCTCAGCATTCTGTTTGGAATCTACTTTGCCCTTGGTGTGAACGCGTGGATTCTCGAGATTTTCGAGAGCCTGCTACTTGCCTGGATTGTGGTCCGCCTGGTATCGCGCCTGATTCGCAACCCCATGCTGTCCCGGGTAACCGCGGTCATTGCTTTCGGCATGGCCGTGCTGAGCATCCGGGGCTTGCTCGGCAAGACCATCGAGACGCTGAAAGGACCGGATTTCACTCTGAGCCTGGGCGATTTCAATCTGAGTTTGTATCAGGTCCTCACGACTGCGCTGCTGTTGGCGGTGCTCCTGAGCCTGGCCGCATTCATATCCCGCGTTACGGAGGATCAACTCAAGGAGGCTAACTGGGTATCGCCGGCGGGTCGGGTGCTTCTCAACAAGACAATGCGCACCGGTCTCTACGTCCTCGCGATACTGATCTCCATTAGCACGGCGGGCATCGACCTGACAGCCTTGGCAATCATCGGTGGTGCGGTGGGCTTCGGAATCGGTTTCGGCCTGCAGAAGATTGTCTCCAACCTGATAAGCGGCGTCATCCTGCTGATGGACAAGTCGATCAAGCCAGGCGATGTGATCACGGTGGAGAACACCTACGGCTGGGTGAACAAGCTGGGAGCCCGCTATGTTTCCATCATTACCCGCGACGGCATTGAACACCTGATTCCAAACGAAACGCTTATTACCGAACCGGTTTCGAACTGGACCCATTCCGATGCCAATACCCGTCTACGGGTGCCGGTGGGCGTCCACTACAGCACCGACCTGGAGCTGGCCACACGGCTGGGAAGGGAGGCGGCCAGCAGTCAACTACGCGTACTCTCCGATCCTGCTCCCCGCTGCCTGGTAAAGGCCTTCGGGGATTCAGCGATCGAGCTGGAGATCCGGTTCTGGATCCAGGATGCCAACAGTGGCGTATCCAATGTAAAAAGCGATGTGATGCTTGAGGCGTGGCGGCTTTTCCGGGACAACGGCGTCGAAATCCCTTATCCGCAGCGTGATCTGCACATCAAGAGCGGTGCGCTTCCGTCGCCTCCAACAGCCGAAAAAAAGGCGGCAGGATAAACCTGCCGCAAGCCCTTGCTCAGGGAGGGGGGTGTCCAGTCAGGCTCCAGGCCTGAAACGATCAGGAAGAATCGTCAGGCCCATTCTCGTCATCGTCCTCTAGAAGTATGTTCTTCCTGTTATCTTCTAATACCTTAGGACCGATTCCTTGAACCTTTAACAGGTCGTTAACCGATTCGAAGGGCCCGTTTGTCTCGCGATATTCCACGATAGCGCGTGCCTTCGACGGCCCGACTCCCTGCAATTCGCGAGCGATAGTCTCAGCATCTGCCTTGTTCACGTTCACGGGCCCGGCGAACACCAGGATAGGCGTCAGGGCGGCAATGACCGCTATGATCCACTTGTTCATGAATGCGTCTCCTCTGTGTCGATGATCCGTTCCATTTCGGAACGGAAACAGGCCGAAAGTCTGAATGGCCGATCAGAGAAGAGAAACGCCGAAAGCCCCCGTGTTCGTCAACATAGGATCGGCGGGTGAGTTCAGGGCGAAAGAGGAGAGATTAGCCGGGCTGATTCCCAGGCGCCACATTCCGCACAGCGCCAATTGTGGGCTTCGTGCTGGCTGCCGCACACCGTACAGCGCCACCCCGGGGGGCCTCCGGTTGCCTTCTGCAGGTCCTCGCTTAGCCTCCTGAGAGAACTCCGGGTGAAATCTGCAGGCCTACCCGAGGCATACATCTTCGCGTACGCGGGCAGCGCGTCCTGCAGCGCTTCGAACAGGCATTCGGCGGAGGTCGCGCACAACAGTTCCGGAGCAATCAGAACGCTGCAGGCAAGGGAGCGGCTAATGACCGGCGTTTCGGTAACTTGTCTGTGCATCAGCTGATTCAATTCGTCTTCGGTAACGTCAAGATGTTTGGACAATCCCAACAGGATCAACACGGCCACATCGGGGTTTCGGCCTGCAACAGCCAAGCTACTGACCGGGTTTCCGGCGTCCAGCACGGCGCGATCAACCAGCAGCCGCGCCGTACTACCGCCGCGGCGTGCTGCCTTGCGCCAGCAACTGCGTGCCTGGCGCAGATCTCCTTCGCGAACGGCTAGAGCCGCCAACTCGCAAAGGTAGTGGCAACGGAGCCGCGATCCCAAGGCAGCGTCCTCCTGTCGCACTTGCTCGGCCACGTTCACTGCCCGATCCCAGGCAGACAATAGTTCGCATACGCCCAGTTGCCGCTCCAGGGCATTCAAGCGCAGCGGAAGAAACTCGGCGGTTCGGGCATAGGCTTCCTCGGCCCGATCGAGCATTCCGGCGGCCCGATAGTCATCCCCGATCTCCAGCCCGGCATGGGCGCGCGTTGCGGCATCAAGATCTTCCCTGGATGCCAGTGATTCATGGATCTGAAGTGCTCTGCGCCAGTCGCCCCCGGAACGAAAATAGGCAGCCAGCTCAAAAGCGGCGCCAGGCTCGCTTCGATCTTTCTCCGCCTCGCGGAGATACGCCGCTACGGCCTTTTCGGAACGCCGGGGCAGGTCCTCCGCGTACTCCCGAAATCGCCAGTGCAGACCTCGGTTGGAATCCCCGGAGCGGCCGTACCAATAGCCAACACCGACCCCGAGAAATATGATGCCCGCTAGCGAGACCAGAAGATCGGGAGGCATTGACTGTCCTCAGCTTTCCGTCGGAGCGGTTCCTTTGGAGTCTTGCCGGACTTTCTTCTGACTTGCGCGCCGTTTGACCAGGGCGCCGCCTGCACACAGCAGGCCGAAAAGCCACCCCAGACCGAACGCAACGGTAAACGCCAGAGGCTTGGACAGGACCACTTCGGCGAAAGCCAGATCCAGATGCACGTCACCCCGATTCAGCAGCGCCAGGATAACCGCCGGCGCAACCACAAGCGCCAGCAGCAGCACATAAGTCCCGCGTTTCAGCCAGCGCGTGACTTTCATAGAGGTGCAGGCCCGACTCTACTCGGCCCAGCTAGCCCGATCCCTTCGAAGCGCTGGCTATGGCCGCCGCGTTGACTCTTTCGCGAAGACGCTTTCCCGGCCGAAACTTGGGGACATATTTGCTCGGAAGCGCAACTGCCTGGCCGGTGCGGGGATTGCGCCCTATGCGCGCCCGGCGGTAGCTGAGACCAAAACTGCCGAATCCCCGAATCTCGATACCGCCCCCGGTGGCAAGTGTTTGCCCCATCAGGTCAATTACGTGTTTGACCGATGCTTCAAGATCGGACGAAGAGAAATAGCTGAAGCGCTCGTCTTCCAACAGTTTACGGGTAACGATCCGAACCAGCTCGGAACGCGTGATTGCATTGCCTGACGCCGGTGAACTCATTACGCCGCCGCAGGGAACAATTTGGGTCGAGGGCATCTTGCCGTCGACGAGGGCGGGACGCCCTCGCTCCCGGCGTGTTCCTTACGCGCCAACGCAGCGCGGCCGCCGTGAATACTCGCCTTTGAAACTGCCCGGCGAGTGACTGCTTCGATCCTGGCTTCCGCTGTCTCCATTTATTCCTCCGCGTCTTCGCTACCCTGCTGTTGCTGGCTGCGCAAGAGTTCGCCAAGGGTTGCACCCTTGATCCGATCACCCACTTCCGCCTCGTAATCACGCAAGGCCTGGGCTTCCGCCTGCTCCTCCTTCGCACGCACCGACAGCGAAACCACTCGGGTCTTTCTGTCTATGCCGACGATTCGAGCCTCGATGGACTGACCCATCTTCACCCGCATGCGTGCATCGTCCACATGCTCACGGGAAAGTTCCGCGGCACGCATCCGTCCCTGGACGCCTTCGGCCAGTTCCAGTTCGATCATGCGCTGATCTACCGAGGTGACGACGGCGGTAGCCACACTTCCCTTGGGATGATCCTTGAGGAACTCGGCCAGCGGGTCCCCCTGCAACTGCCGGATACCCAGCGATATGCGTTCCCGGTCGGCGTCCACCGAAAGCACGATGGCCTCGACTTCCTGGCCCTTTCTGTAGTTCCGCACGGCTTCCTCGCCGGGCAGGTCCCAGGAAAGATCCGAAAGATGAACCAGGCCGTCAATACTGCCTTCCAGGCCGATGAATATTCCGAAGTCGGTCATGGAACGGACCTTGCCGGTAACCCGGTCGTCCTTCTTGAATTTGTTGGCGAAGTCCTGCCACGGGTTCTCCAGGCACTGTTTCAGTCCCAGCGAAACCCGGCGCCGCTCCTCGTTGATATCCAGGACCATGACCTCTACTTCCTGGCCGACGTGGGCGATCTTGCCGGGGTTTACGTTCTTGCTGGTCCAGTCCATTTCGGACACGTGCACCAGGCCTTCCACGCCTTCCTCGATCTGCACGAAGCAACCATAGTCGGCCACATTGGTGACTTTTCCGAACAGCCGCGTGTGCGGAGGATAGCGCCGCCCGATGTCTACCCAGGGGTCGTCGCCAAGTTGCTTGAGCCCCAGTGAAACACGATTACGTTCACTGTCAAAGCGGAGAATCTTCACCTGAAGCTCCTCCCCGACCTGGACCACCTCAGACGGATGCTTCACGCGCCGCCAGGCCATGTCGGTCACATGCAGCAGTCCGTCAATCCCGCCGAGATCGACAAACGCGCCGTACTCGGTAAGGTTCTTGACCACGCCCTTGACTACCTGTCCTTCTTCAAGGCTGTCCAGCAATGCAGCACGTTCGGCGCTGTGCAGTTCCTCGATCACCGCCCGCCTGGACACAACTACGTTGTTGCGGCGGCGATCCAGCTTGATGACCTTGAACTCGAGTTTGCGCCCTTCCAGGTAGGTCGTGTCGCGAATCGGGTGCATATCCACCAGCGATCCCGGCAGGAAGGCCCGCACGTTGGACAAGTCGACGGTGAAACCGCCCTTGACGCGTCCGCTGATGGCGCCCTGGACGATCTCTTCCTGTTCGAATGCGGATTCCAGCCGCTCCCAAACGCGAGTGCGCTTGGCTCGCTCCCTGGACAGGCGGGTCTCGCCGAATCCGTCCTCCATGGAATCCAGGGCTACTTCAACCTCATCTCCTATATCCACTTCGAGATCGCCGGTCTCATCCATGAATTGACTGGCGGGGATCAGCGCCTCGGACTTCAAGCCGGCGCTTACGGTAACTATTTCCGGTGAAATGTCGATCACTTGCGCCGAGAGAATCTCTCCCGGCCGGAAATTCTTGTCAGCGAGATTGGCCTCGACCAACTCTGCAAAACTTTCTGCCATTCAGGGCCCCAATGTCATACGTGCGTGCAATCCAGCGACGCTCGCGGTTGCTATGTCACGCGCCCGCCATCCTGGCCGGCGCCAATGCTGATCCGCTACTTGACCGCCAGTTCCGGCCATACGTCCGTTACAAGGCGCCAAGCTGCAAGTTTGCTTTGCCGGACACCCATCGCCGTGGTGTCCAGCACCACCGCGTGACGAACCACTTTAAGCGGCGCCAGCGTGCGAACCGAATCACGGCGGTCACGCTCCGTCAGATCGCGGATCAAGTTGTGAATATTAGCATCTATTCCCTTTTGCTTCAATTGTTTATGGCGACGCCTGGCGCGTTTCTCCGGTGACGCGGTCAGGTAAATCTGCAGCAGCGCGTCAGGAAAAACCACCGAAGCCATATCCCGTCCTTCCGCCACCAGGCCCGGCTCACGCCGAAAGGAACGCTGCCACGGAAGCAGGATCCGCCGGACTGCGGGAAGTGGGGCTATGCGGGAAGCCGCCACGCCCACTTCTTCGCTGCGGATTGTGGTGCTTACATCCTTACCATTCAGATAAACGATATCGGCTCCTGCTTGGGCCTCAAAACCGAGGTGGCAATCTGCCAGGTATCCTGCAATCTGCTCTTCATCGGACTCAACAAGGCCTGCGCCAAGCAGGGCCAGGGCGGACGCCCTGTACAGCGCCCCGCTTTCGAGACGCCACCAGCCCAGGCGTTCGGCCAGGTAGCGTGCCACCACGCCCTTGCCGGCGCCTGCCGGGCCGTCGATCGCAATTACCGGTACATCAGTCATGACGGAACCACGGCATCCCCCCTGGGAACGAGGGCGGGACGCCCTCGCTCCCGGAGTTGAGGGCGGGACGCCCTCGTTCCCGGAGTTGAGGGCGGGACGCCCTCGTTCCCGGCGTCAAGGACAAGAGGCCTTCGCCCCCAGCTAAGAAACCGGCTCAAGATTCAATCCCAGTTGCGCAACCGTGTCGGCAAACCCCGGAAAAGAGGTATCCACGGACTCCACGCCGCGAACCACGATTGGCCCGTCGGACACCAGGGCGAGGATTGAGAATGCCATCGCCACGCGATGATCCCCGTAACTATCCACCTCCCCGCCACCTACGGCCCCCCCGCGTATGCGCGCTCCATGGCGAGTCTCTTCACACACCACCCCAAGTGACTTCAGTCCGGCAACCATCGCCGTGATCCGGTCACTCTCCTTCACCCGCAACTCGGCAGCCCCCTCAATCTCCGTTTCTCCCATCGCGCAGGCCGCAGCGGCGAAGACTGCCGGCATCTCATCGATGGCCGACGGGACCAGTTCCGCAGGCAGCAGCGTCCCCTGCAACACACTGGGAACCGCGGCGAGATTGGCCACTGGCTCGGCGCCTTGGGACCGCCGGGCCACAAACTCAAAACGGGCGCCCATATGACCCAGGAGTCGCAGAAATCCTGAGCGCCCGGTATTCACGCCCACCGATTCCACGTGCACTTTGCAACGGCCAATCACTCCCGCCAGCAACAGGAAAGCGGCGGACGAGAAGTCACCCGGAACGTTGATCCTCGTGGCCCGCAAGGGCTGTTGTCCCGTCAGGCAGGCGCGCCCATTGGTGCGCTCGATGTAGACACCGAAACTCGGCAACATCCTTTCCGTGTGATCTCGGGTCGGTGTGGATTCCTGCACGCAGGTCTCGCCCTTGGCGTTCAGGCCGGCAAGCAAGATGGCTGACTTCACCTGTGCGCTGGGCATGGGCAGGGTGTACGAAATTCCTGCCAGGCCGGAATTCACACCAATGCGCAACGGCGGCCGACCGCCATCTCCCAGTGCCTCGATACTGGCTCCCATCCTTGTGAGAGGGTCGATTACCCGGCGCATGGGCCGGCGGCTCAATGATGCGTCGCCATGTAATTCCGCCGCTATGCCCCGGCCCGCCAACAAGCCGGCCAGCAGGCGCATTCCAGTTCCCGAGTTGCCGCAATCCAATGGCCCGCCGGGAGAGCGAAGCGGCGCTCCTCCGCGCACCAGCAATCGGTCCGGCGCCAGCCAGGAAATAGGGACGCCGAGGTTCTCAAGTACTGCTGCGGTGGCCCGACAATCGCTGCCCGGCAGAAAGTTGACGATTTCACTCTCTCCATCCGCCAGCGCCGCCAGCATGACGGCACGGTGGGAGATCGACTTGTCCCCCGGAACCCGGAAAGGCTCAGACGCCGGCGGCTTACCTGAGAGACTGACGCGCCAGGACTTCAGAAGCGCCTTCCCATAGAGAACTAGGTAGGCCGCCCCAGGTCCCGGACCCGCAGGATGCCTTCTATCGCACGAAGACGCTGCAGGGCCGCAGCCGGGGCCTGGTCGTTGAGATCCAGCATGGTGTAGGCCAGCTCACCACGAGACATGTTCATCATGTACTCGATATTAAGGTTTTCTTCCGCAAGCAGGGCCGAAATATTGGCTATGATCCGGGGGACGTTCGCATTGGCGATTGTCAGCCGGTAGCCATCGCGCCTGGGCAGGTCGATGACCGGGAAATTCACTGATCCGCGCACGTTGCCGTCCTCCAGGTAGGCACGCAGGTTCTCGGCGGCGACCACCGCACAGTTGACCTCGGCCTCGGAAGTGGAAGCACCGAGATGCGGGAGCAGAATCGCCTTGGGGTGACGAAGCAATTCGGGCCCCGGAAAATCGCACACGTAGGCTGACAACCAGCCGGAATCCAGGGCCTCAATTACCGCTTCGGTATTCACAATGCCGCCACGGGCAAAATTCAGCAGCACGGCGCCTTTGCACATACTGCGGATCAGCTTGCCGTCCACCAGATCACGGGTCGCGTCAATCAGCGGCACGTGAATACTGACGAAATCGGCGCCGGCGAAAACGTGCTCAAGGCTGCGTCCCTTGCCGACCTGGGCCGATAGCTCCCAGGCCCGGTCCAGGGCCAGCCCGGGATCAAAGCCGAATACCCGCATCCCCAGCGCCACGGCCGTGTTGGCCACCTTTACGCCGACTGCGCCCAGTCCGACCACGCCCATCACCCTGCCGTCCAGCTCGCGGCCGGCGAATTGCTTCTTGTGCGCCTCGACCGCCTTGCGCAGTTCATCGGCAGGCAAATCCAATCCGCGCAGGTGGTCCCATGCCGGCAACAGGTTTCGAGCCGCCAACAGCATGCCGGCCACAACCACTTCCTTGACCGCATTTGCGTTGGCCCCCGGCGTATTCAGCACCGGCACGCCGCGCTCCGCCAGGGCATCGACGGGGATGTTGTTGACGCCCGCGCCGGCTCGCGCCACAACCTGCACGCTATCGGGAATCTCCACCGTGTGTAGATTCTGCGAGCGCAACAGTATCCCGTCCGGGGCATCGTGGTCTGAGGGAGCCACGTAGCGATCCGACGGGAGTCGCGCCAGCCCTTCGTTGGCAAGGTTGTTGTAGATGCGAATATTGAACATGTTCTCTATCGGCCTTAACAGCACCCTGGGGCCGAGGGCTTCCCTGGGACCGAGGGCGTCTCGCCCTCGACGAGGACAAGATGCCCTCGTTCCCGGCGGGGGCATCCTGCCCTCGAAGCGGGTGCCAAGTCAATTCATCAAGCCCTGCGCTCGAATTCCTCCATGAAGCTCACCAGCGCCTGGACGCCTTCCTCCGGCATCGCGTTGTAAATCGAGGCGCGCATTCCCCCAACGGCGCGATGCCCCTTCAGTCCGTAAAGACCCTGTTCCCCGGAAGTCTTGAGGAACTGTCCATCCAGGGCGGAATCAGCGAGAGTAAACGGCACGTTCATCCAGGAGCGCCATCTGGGATTCACCGGATTGGCATAGAAATCCGAACCGTCGATGTAGTTATACAAGAGTTCTACCTTGCGCCGGTTACGTTCGGCCATGCCGGCCAGACCGCCCTGGCGGATCACCCACCGGAACACCAGAGAGGCCACATACCAGGAAAAAGTCGCCGGTGTGTTCAGCATCGATCCGGCGGCCCCGATCTTCCGGTAATTAAATGCCAGCGGCGTGTCCGCCGGCACTCGCTCCATCAAATCCGGCCGCATGATGACCACGGTAACTCCGGCGGGACCGATGTTCTTCTGGGCGCAGGCATAAATCAGCCCGAATCGCTCCACGGGAATCGGCCGCGAAAGAAGCGTGGACGACATATCACACACCAGGGGCGCATAGTCCACCTCGGGCGGCGGGTCAATCTCCAGGCCATGCAGGGTTTCATTCGCCGTGTAGTGCAGATACGCCGCGTCATTTCCAGGCGCCCATTCATCCTGCGCCGGGACCGATTGGTAACCGAGGGCCTCGCCGTCGGCAACCACCCGCATGGGACGCAGCTTGGCTGCTTCCGAGGAAGCCTTGCGGCCCCAGTGCCCGGTGATGAGGTAGTCGACGCCCTGACCTTCCCGAGCCAATGTCATGGGAATCGAAGCAAATTGCAGGGTGGCGCCGCCCTGCATGAACAGAACCGCATATTCGTCGGGAATAGAAAGGAGAGAGCGCAAGTCCCGCTCGGATTGCTCGGCCAGTTCAACGAACGGCCGCCCCCGGTGGCTGTCCTCCATTACCGACAGTCCGCGTCCCTGCCAGCTGAGCAGCTCGTCGCGGGCTTGTTCGAGAACGGGAAGCGGCAGGCCCGCCGGCCCGGCGCTGAAGTTATAGACCCTGGGCATTCTCAATCCGCTGGGAACGAGGGCGTCTCGCCCTCGCCCCTGGGAAGGAGGGCATCTCGCCCTCGTCGAGGGCGGGACGCCCTCGTTCCCAGGAGGACGCCCTCGTTCCCGGGAGGACGCCCTACCTCCCCACGCCATTCATTCGACATTTTCGCCGGCCACTCGATCCGGGCTTAAGCCGTCAGCTTCTTCTTCCCCCTGATCCACTGCCAGTGTGCATGACACCGCGACCTGGTCGCCTTCGTCCGGTCGCATCAGGCGAACCCCATGCGAATACCGGCCCTGCACCGACACGTCGTCAACCGCCGTGCGCAGCAACGTGCCGCCTGCCGTCATGAGCATTGCCTCATGGCCCGACCGGACCAGTGCGGCGCCGATCAATTGGCCGTTACGGCCCTCCGTGCGGATGGAAATCACCCCCTGCGCCCCCCTGCCCTTGCGCGGAAATTCGCTCACAACGGTCCGTTTGCCAAATCCTTCGGTGGTGGCCTGCAGCACCCAAACGTCTTCGCGCTCGGCATCCTCCGCACTGACGATCAATGCCGCCACTACCCTTGGTTTCTTCTTCAGGCGCTGGCCGATCACGCCCCTTGCGGTTCGTCCCATCGGGCGCACGGTCTGCTCCGAGAAGCGGGCGGCGCGGCCATTGTTGGCCAACAGGATGACGTCGCTGTCACCATCGGTAATCGCCGCTTCCACCAACCGGTCGTCGCCTTTCAGGCTCAATGCGTAGATTCCAGTCCGGCGAATCCTGGCAAAGGCGTCCAGACGGGTCTTCTTGACCCGGCCACGGCGGGTGGCCATGAACACGAATCGGCCGTGGTCAAAGGATTCCACCGGCAAAACGGAATTGACCCGCTCGCCCTCTTCCAGCCCCGGCAACAAGTTGGCGATAGGCAGCCCCCGGGTCTCGCGACTCTGGGTCGGGATCTCAAAGGGCCTGAGCTGAAATACCCGGGCGCGATCGGTAAAGCACAGCAGGGTGGAATGAGACTGTGCGACGAAGAGTTGATCGATGAGATCCTCCTGACCCACCGACGCGCCGCGCTTGCCTCGGCCTCCGCGTCCCTGGGTGCGGAAAGTCTCCAGTTCCTGCGTCTTTACATAGCCGCGCCAGGACAGCGTTACCAGCAGCTCGCGGCGTGGAATCAGATCCTCGTCGGCGGTACGGCTGTAATCGGCAATGATTTCGGTCCGCCGCTCGTCGCCATACTCAGCGCGCAACTCGACCAGTTCATCGCGAACCACCTCCAAGAGGCGGTCCGGATCACGCAGGATTTCGGTCAGTTCCTGCATCGTCTTCAGCAGGCCGGCGTACTCCTTGAGGATGGCCTCCTGCTCCAGACCCGTCAGGCGCTGCAGACGCAGTTCGAGGATCGCTCGCGCCTGACGGTCGGTAAGGCGATAACCCCGGTCGCTCAGGTTGGGCAGTTCCACCGGGCCGGCCTCGGCCCGCTCCAGCATGCCGCGCACCGCGCCCGGCGCCCAGATTCGCGCGCTAAGGGCCTCGCGGGCTTCCTGGGCGTTTTGCGAAGCCTTGATCAGGGCCACGACCTCATCGATATTGGCCAGCGCCACGGTCAGTCCCTCCAGGACATGCGCGCGCGCCTTGGACCGGCGAAGATCGTGAACGCTGCGGCGAGTAACCACGTCGCGGCGGTGAGCGAGGAAATGCTCGAGCATTTCCTTGAGATTCAGCAGCTGCGGGCGTCCTCCGCACAGCGCCACCATGTTGATCCCGAAAGTGGACTCCAGCGGGGTGCGCCGGTACAGGTTGTTTAGAACAATGTCCGGAACGGCGTCGCGCCGCAGCTCCACCACCATGCGCATTCCGTCCTTGTCGGATTCGTCGCGAACCTCGTGAATGCCCGGAATCTGCTTCTTGCGCGCCAGAACCGCTATCTTCTCTACGCAGCGGGCCTTGTTGACCCGGTAGGGAAGCTCGGTGATCACGATCGAGTTGCGCGCCGACCCCTCTTCCACCTCGGCGCGCGCCCGCATCAGAATGCTTCCGCGCCCGGTGTTGTAGGCCTCGGTCATGCCGGTCTCGCCCACGATCATCGCCGCGGTCGGAAAGTCCGGCGCAGGCACATATCCCATTAACTCCGCGATTCCGATTTCCGGGTCGCTGCTCAAGGCCAGCGCCGCATCGATCACTTCCCGCAGATTGTGGGGCGGGATATTGGTAGCCATCCCCACGGCAATGCCGGACGCCCCGTTCACCAGCAGGTTGGGGAGACGGGCGGGCAGCACGGTGGGCTCGCTCTCCGCGCCATCATAGTTATCAACGAAATCGACCGTATCGCGATCGATATCCGCCAGCATCAGGGTGGCGATCGGCGCCATGCGAATTTCCGTGTAGCGCATGGCGGCCGGCGAGTCCCCGTCCACCGAACCGAAGTTACCCTGCCCGTCCACCAACGGATAGCGCAGCGAGAACTCCTGCGCCATCCGAACGATTGCGTCATACACGGCCGTATCGCCATGCGGGTGATAGCGGCCTATGACGTCGCCGACAATCCGGGCCGATTTCTTGTACGGCCGGTCATGCAGGTTTCCGAGCTCCCGCATGGCATGCAGAATGCGCCTGTGGACCGGTTTGAGACCGTCGCGAACGTCCGGAAGAGCGCGCCCCACGATGACGGACATCGCGTAGTCCAAGTAGGACCGGCGCATCTCTTCTTCGAGCTTTACGGGGACAATTTCAGGGGCGGGGCCAGCCATGCACAAAACGCGCCGCGACAAAGGCGGCGCGAAACAATTCAGACAGTTGCAATTCTACCACTTCACGGGTCAGAACAAGCGGCATTCCCCATCAATCAGGACAACGCGGCTTGGCCTTTCCTCGCCCCTTTTTGCGCGGCGTTACGAGGTCAGAGCGTATCCCGCGAGCACCAGTATCAACCCCGCGAGCGCCCCGCCTTGAAGCCATAGCGCGCGATACAAGTCAGCGCGCAGGGCCGTCAGGCCGGCCTTAGTCTCGGTGCGCATCGTTGCGAGGTCAGCTTTGGTGGCCATATTCGTCTCAACGTGCCGCTCCAGGCGCTCCAGATTGGCGGCTACGGCCGCGAGATCGGCCCTGGTTGCCATGTTTGTCTCAAGGTGCTGCTCCAGGCGCTCCAAGCGCCTCAGGCCCTCGGCCACCTGTGTATTGATCGGCGCTCTGGTCACCATATCGACTACCGCCTCCGCATGGGGAACGGGAATGCCGCTCTGTTCAAGTTTCCGTATCTCGGCATGCGTATCGAATGTAAAGTCAGACATGACCTATCCTCCATGAAATCTATCTGGACCAGCCTCCGTGACCATCCTTGTTTAGCCAACACCCTTATAGCCCAGTTCGGACTGACACGTCAACTGAAAAAATCGCACCGCCCCGTTGGAAGGCTCCTTACCCGCTGGCCCCTTAAGCACGCCATCAGAGTGGGGCAAGTCTGGCGCATGGCCCCGCCCTATCTGTGGGTCGATCTTCCCTGACTCCCGCTTTGCTGCGGGGTCAAACTCAACCCTCCATTCCATAGGGCCTCATCGCTTCTGCGAGTGGCACAGCTTGGGTCTTGCCTGCACGAATATTGATCAACCGCTGCTCCGCGAGATACAAATTTTCAAGGTCATCCAAGCCCTGATTGGGGACTATCTGCCCTGTTTCGAATGTGTATAATTCTTGTGATAATACACATGAGAGGCTGCGATGCGTACCAATATCGAGATCAATGACAAGCTGATGGCGGAAGCGTTGAAGGCGGGTGGATTCAAGACCAAGCGGGCCGCCGTTGAGGAAGCATTGCGCCTGCTCGTGCAAACCCGGGCGCAAGGCCGAGTCCGGCGCTTGCGTGGAAAGCTACTTTGGGAAGGCTCGCTTGACGAAATGCGGCGCGACCGGTGATCGTGGTCGATTCCTCCGTCTGGATTGATTACTTCAACGGTGTTCAGACTCGAGAAACCGCGCTGCTCGATGACATTCTCGGCCTGGAGCCAATTGTCATCGGCGACCTTGTCCTCGCACAGGTCTTACAAGGCTTTCGCTCCGATCACGACGTTCGTAGAGCGCGCACGGCCCTGGACACCCTTATATTCGAACCCATGGTGGGCCGGGACATCGCCCTGGTCAGCGCCGGCAACTACCGCACCCTTCGCGCCAAGGGGGTGACGGTGCGCAAGACCATCGACATGCTGATCGCAACCTTTTGCATGGAGAACAGGCATATTCTGCTCCATTCCGACCGGGACTTTGATCCAATCAAGGAGCATCTGGGTCTGGAAACGCTTTAACCGGAACTTCCTGCGGAAACGGCTGCCCTGCCGCATTTCGCACCCGCTTGGGCTACGCCTCCGGCGTACATCCACGCTTGTCGAAAAAGCACCGCAACTTGACGATCGTCCATTTCTGGAACTGGCGCTGACTGCCAAGGCTGATTCATTGGTTACGAGGTCAGAGCGTATCCCGCGAGCACCAGTATCAACCCCGCGAGCGCCCCGCCTTGAAGCCATAGCGCGCGATACAAGTCAGCGCGCAGGGCCGTCAGGCCGGCCTTAGTCTCGGTGCGCATCGTTGCGAGGTCAGCCTTGGTGGCCATATTCGTCTCAATGTGCTGCTCCAGGCGCTCCAAGCGCCTCAGGCCCTCGGCCATCTGCGTATTGATCGGCGCTCTGGTCACCATATCGACTACCGCCTCCGCATGGGGAACGGGAATGCCGCTCTGTTCAAGTTTCCGTATCTCGGCATGCGTATCGAATGTAAAGTCAGACATGACCTATCCTCCATGAAATCCATCTGAACCAGCCTCCGTGACCGTCCTTGTTTAGCCAACACCCTTATAGCCCAACTCGGACTGACACGTCAACTGAAAAAATTGGACCGCGCCGCTGCAAGACTCCTTACCCCCCGGCCCCTTTAGCGCCCCGTCAGAGTACTGTATCCTTACATCCTTGTTTCCTTACCCGAGGATTGACCATGCTTGCCAAGCTGACATCCAAGAATCAGTTGACTTTGCCCAAGGCAGTGCTCGCTTCGTGTCGCAGCACGGAATATTTCGACGTAACCGAGGACAACGGGCGTATCGTGCTGACGCCCGTGCGGATCAATCGGTCCGACGGCGTGCGAGCCAAGCTATCCGAGCTGGGGATTACGGAGGACGACGTAGCCGACGCCATATCCTGGGCGCGCGACAGGGGCAAGTCCGGCGCATGACCCCGCCCCGCACAGTGCTCGACACCAATGTCGTGCTTTCGGCTCTGCTATTTCACGCGGGCACCTTATCCTGGCTGCGATCAGCATGGCAATCGGACGCGATCGGTCCCGTGGTGAGCCGAGACACCATGGAGGAACTGATCCGGGTTCTGTCCTATCCCAAGTTTCGCCTGACAAACGATGAACGCGAAGACCTGCTGGGCGACTATTTGCCGTGGTGCGACACTGTCACGGCGCCGAAGCGTATCAAGGTTCCCGATTGCCGCGACCCTTTCGACCGCCCGTTTCTGGAACTGGCGCTGACCGCCAGGGCCGATGCCTTGATCACCGGTGACAAGGATCTGCTGGACCTGAGCGAGACATTTGCCGTGCCGATACTGACGCTCGCCGCCTTCCGGGCACGCCTGGGCCACCCCGCCGGCGCTGCACTTCCCGAGCATGAGATTGGGATCGTCCGGCCCAATAGCGGCGGCGAAGTCCATGACCCGCATGAGGGGCCGTAAAAATCAGGCAAAAGCGGCGGCGCTGCACAACTTGATTTTAGAACCCATGGTGGGCGGACTCATTCCAGGCGCCGCCGCAAAAGACGACTAAACGCTTGTTTCCTATACGTACGCCACACCCCCGGCCAATCCCATTCCGCCGTCCATTTCAGCCCTCCGAGAGTGTATAGTGGGCATGCTAACGGGGACGCATTTTTCAGGCTCTACGTTGCACTGAGGAGAAACAACATGGAACATTCCGATAAACACTATGGCCACTCTTGGGGCAAAGCGGGCTTGGCCTGCTCCTGGATGCTGGCGATTTTCACCGGGTTGGCGCTCAGCATGAACTTTGCGCTTGCCCAGGAAGATGCGGACGAGGAAGACGAAGAAGCCTTGGAGCTGCGTGACGTCAAGGTCACCGGCAGCCGTTTGAACCGTCCACCTTCCGAACTGTCCGGCAATCTGGTTGTGTTGGACCGGGAAGCGATTCGAGCTTCCGGTGAGCTGACTCTTGCGAGAGTGCTGCGCCAACTTCCTCAGAACGTCAATGCCACCAACGAGACTTTCGGATCCGACTTCAATGGCACCACGAACAAGACCGGTGCTTCGACAGTAAACCTGCGCAGCTTGGGCAGCGAATCTACGCTGATTCTAGTGGACGGCCGACGCGTGGGTTATAGCGGTCTCTTTGGGGGCGTCACCGACATCTCCACCATACCTTTATCAATGGTTGAACGAATTGAAATCCTGCTCGACGGCGCGTCCGCCGTTTACGGTTCGGATGCCGTTGGCGGTGTGGTCAACATCATTACCAGAAAGGATTACGCAGGCGTTGAACTGGACTTCAATTACGGCCGCCCGCACAGGAGCGGCTACGACGAATACCGTGCAAGCGTGGCAACGGGGTTTGCCTGGGACGGCGGCAGAGCCAATGTGAGTTACGAGTATTTTCGCGATTCGGGCCTGGAAAGTTCCTTGCGCGATTCCCTCACCGAAGGCGCCCGCCTCAATACGCAAGGGCAAAAGAATACCGAGCCGGGCCCGCAGCCTCGCGTTTACACGAACTTTTTCAACGATTCGTGCAACGGAGTTACTGCGATCTTGTGGGAACTCGATAGCCGCCTGCTCACGATCAGCGAATACAACGCGTTGGGCGCTGAAACCCAGGCCATGGCCACTTGCGTGAACGATTTCACACTTCCGCTTGGTTTCCAGCACACCGACGGCTTGCAATCGGTTGGCCTGTTTGGGGAACAGGATTGGGGCGAAGCTTCAGAAGTCGGCGTAAGTCTGCGGCCTGAACAGCGCTACGACACGGTCAACGTGGGTATTGATCAGGACATTTCAGATTCGCTAACCCTCCATGCCAACCTTCGATACGCACAGAAAGACACCAATTCAGAGAACGGACACAATCGGTTTGACGTCAGGCTGCACCAGGGCAACCCCTTCAACCCGTTCGGCCGGTGGGTAAGCCTTCAAGGATTGGCGGTTGATACCCCTGCGCAACTATTTGAATCCGAAGGGAAGGACTTGTTCGCTCGGATTGGGCTCGAAGGCACACTGGGAACGTGGACCTGGCAGGCGGAGCTCAGCAGTTCAACAAGTGAATCGGACACTACACGCTTCAACAATCTGGATCGGGCGTGGAGCAGCGGAGTGAATTCCGATGGAGTTACGCCGACCCGAATTGCAGGTTTCAGCGGGATCTCCCGGGACGAATGCGCAGCCAAAGTAGCAGAAGTCGGGGGCACAAGCTTCAACTACAGTTCATTCTTCGGCGGCAATTGTACGATCCTCGGCGCTGCCCCGGATCCGATCAACCCGTTTGCCGACGTCAACCCTTACATCATCCCGGGACAGGACTTCGGTTCGAAGAACGAGCAGATGCAGTTCGAAGCCCTTGCACGCGGTGAATTGTTCAACGCGCCAGGCGGAGCGATCGCCTTGGTGGTCGGCTACGACTTCCGCAACGATCTGTTGGATTCGTACTCCGAGGGAGGCTTGAGCGTTCTTCGAGGGACCGCCCCCGTCACCAACTCATCAAACACGACCTTTGACACAAAAGTCAGCCGGGACAATCACGCGGCTTTCTTCGAAGGCCTGATCCCGCTGGTCGGGTCAGACAACGCCATGCCCGGAGTGCAGCGCCTCAGTCTTACGGTCTCCGGTCGCTATGATTCCTACTCTAACGTCGAAGTGGACTATCGGCAGACCGCGAGCAACGATGCGGGGACGCTTGACGCGGCAGATCCCGGAAGTGAGTTCACCTGGAGTGGCGGCGTCGTTTACAGCCCCAACGACAGCGTTCGCCTGCGGACCAACTACTCCACTTCGTTCGTTGCGCCGCAATTGGGCCAACTTCTGTCCCAGGTCGTGTATACGCCGGCTGTATGCCTATGGCATTACAGGGAAGGCGACACCGGCGCCATTGCGCAGAAGTGTGACGGTGTTTTCCAGTATCAGGGCGGCAATGAAACGCTTACCCCCGAAACTGCCGACAGCATGGGCCTATCGGGCGAGTTCTCGCCGGCCTTCCTGCCAGGGATTTTCTTCAAGGCGGCATGGAGCGACACCGAGTACGTCAACCGCATTGCCAAGCTCGGGCTGCCCATCGTCGATCTTGGCGACTTGCCTTCGAACGTATTACATAATCCGGCGGATGATACCTACATCATTGATACGAGATGGATCAACATCGCTTCGATTGAACGTTCCGGTATGGACTATGAATTGCGCTACGAGTGGCAGTCGGGTATGAGCGACTTCGGTATTACGGTAAGGCGTTCGTACACCAACAAGTTCCGTGTGGCGATCGACCCGGCCAGCGGCGTGGTGCATGATCTGGTTACCACTCGCGACGATACGGGCTCGTCCGATACGGTCTTGCCGCCCGTTCCCAAACATCAGACCAGCGCGCAATTCACATGGACGCGGGGCGGCCTTTTCATGAGCATTGACGTTCAGGGCGCCGACGAGACCAGGAGAATGCAAACCGCCACTACGGTCTACATCACCGAACCTGCTACCAACTACGACCTCGTAATAGGCTATGAATTCGGCAACGATCCTTTGTTCGATGCGCCAGCCTGGCTCAATGGCTGGGATGTTACGGTTGCGGTCAATAATCTCACGAACGTCTTTGCGGGAAACTCCAGCTTGAACCCCGAGACGGGAGAACGCACCGAGTATCTGCTGAATCCCTTCTACGAGTGGACCCAAGGACGTTCGTATCGGCTGAACATCCACAAGTCGTTCTAGCGCTTGGAGCAACATAACGCTTGAGGTTGAACAGCCGTCAAGTAATGCTGCGCCCGGCACTGCCCAAAGCGGTAGTGCCGGGCGCAGTTCTTTTGGCCGGATTCCCGCCAACTTCCTGGTCGATGCCGATGGCGTGATCGTGACCAAGGACCTGCGCGGCGAAAGGCTGGACGACAAGGTGGCGAAACTGATCACCGGTATCGCCACGCCCGCCGAGGACGCGAAGGAACCACTGGAACAACCAGCAGAGTCATAGACTTCTCTGGGAGCGAGGGCATCCTGCCCTCGCTGAGACAGCCAACCTCGTCGCCCCTACGGGGAGCGGTCGGGATGATTGAAGGTAATGAGCTGATTGGCGGACACGGTCCTGCTCGGCGTGCTCGCGCCATCCGGCCATTCGACCTCGATCTCGGCTTGAGCACTGGTTCCCAACCCGAAAACCTGCACCAAGGGATTCTGCGACGTGTAATTGCTGCCGATAGTGATTTCCCGCATCTGCTCGACTCCATCAATGGTCAGCGTTATTCGCGCTCCGGCAGCAGCGGTGTTGGGAGCAAGACCATTAAGCTTCACACGCAGGTAGTTGTTTGTTGCCGTGTCGTTCCGCCAGAAAGTACCGGCGTTGTCAGCATTCCGGTGCATCTGAAAGATGTCCACGTCGCCGTCATTGTCCAGATCCCCGCAGATGATGCCATGGCCGCGTTCCTGGTCCGCTACGCCGGCATCTGCCGCGCGTTCAAAGAACAGGCCCTTTCCGTTCGACATGAAAAGCCGACTTTGATCTATCTCAAACTCAAATTCCTGATACTGCTCCGTGGGAGGCCAGCCGTTCGTGTGATACAGATCAAGGTGCCCATCGTTATCGAAGTCCGCAAAGCAGGACCCCCAGCCCCAGCTGCCATCATGCACGCCCACTTCTTCCGTTACGTCCGCAAAGACACCTGCATCATTCCGATATAACCGATTCCCGAACCGGAATGTCTGGTTACCCTCTATATCGGGATCAGTCCAGATTGAGCTTACGAACCAGTCCAGGTCACCATCGCCGTCGTAATCGCCCACGGCGGACCCCATGCCGTTGCCGTCAACGATTACGTCGCGGTCCGTGCGGTTGTCAAATGTACCGTCGCCATTGTTGACCAGATACCGGGAGGTCTTGAAGTCGGCTGCGACCACGATATCCGGATAACGGTCATCGTTAATGCGCGCAAAGGTCGGGCTGAAAGTGTAATCGTGCACCTTGTCGGTACCCAGCTCAATCGGGTTGCCTTCAAGGATTCCTGTAGCAATACCCGACGCACGGCTCACGTCGGTAAACCGGATTACGCCGCTTGCCGAATCGTTGCGCCAAAGGCTTTCGGTTGATTCTGTGTCGGGGTCTCGTTGCAATCCCCAGTGGGCAAGAAACATATCCAGGTCGCCGTCGAGATCGTAGTCACCAAAGGCGGAAGAAATCGTGTAGCGGGCGGTCAGGGAATCCATTCCCGAACCTTCCGTAGCATCAGAGAACGATCCGTCGCCGTTATTTCGGAAAACTCGCGCGGGAGCCCCTTCTATGCCACCGATGAACAAGTCCAGGTCCCCATCCCCATCCATATCGGCAAAACCAGGACCGCTGTGCGGATGGTTCTCGGTTGCAGACTTGGTGTTTGCGACGCCGGCCTGAGCGGCGACATCTTCAAAGCTGTTGTTGCCCAGGTTTCGATACAAGAGGTTCGGCCCGATGTCACCGCGAACCACAAAAAGATCTACCAGTCCGTCGTTGTCATAATCACCGGCAGCCACTCCGCCACCAAACTCGTGCACGTCAGCGTCCTTCCCATACTCGCTGACGGTTGAGGCTCCCTTGTAGCCACGTGTGAAGAAAATCCCGGATGCCTCGGTGGCGTTGTTGAATTCCACCATTACCTCAAACTTGTTGACGATAATGGTAACTGTTTGGCTCACGGATTCCTCGCCGTCGCTGGCTGTAAGAGTGATTTCTATCGAGGAACCATCCTCAAAATCCAGCGACTCAGCTTCCTTCAGCTTGAGATTGCCCCCGCTGACCTCAAATCGCTCATCACTCACGCTGACTTCGACGGTATCTCCATCCGCGTCACTGGTACGGACCGAAGTAACAACTGCGCCTGCGACTCTCTCGTCGACAGAAGGTCTCGCAATTACCTCCAGGGTCGGTGCTCTGTTTTGAGGCGCAGGAGGCTCGGGAGGATCGCTGGAACCCGAGCCTCCGCATGCCGCCAACAAGACAGCTGCGAGAACCGCACCAGGCCTGGATACCCTAAGCATCTCTGCCACCATTCATGCCTCCCGAGTTGAACCCAACGCCGCGCCATCCGGCCGAACCGGTGCTTGGATCGCCAACACTATCACAGACCCTTGACCAAGCATGCCGCGCAGTTGCTGTTCTCCACTCAATCGGCGCCGGCCCGGAATTGTGTCCGTAATATTGACGTTGGACCTCAAGTGCGATCTAAAGATGCTGGCTATTGCCCAAGAGGATGATCGAGCTGACTGCGCAGCCAATTTCTTGCCCGACCCCAACGGAAAGCTTGTGGCCAAGGGACTTGCGTCACGTTAAACTGATCAGGAAATCCGCCCAAACCTGAACAAACACTTCCCCCGGGAGAATACAAATGAACGCCAAGCATTCTCAGCCAACTGTCTCCGGCACCTTGCTGCCCTCACTCCTGCTCATTGCGTGGGCAGCCACGGTGCTGGCTGGCTGCGCAGATCCGCAAGAGACGGCGCCCGAATACACCATTTCCGGCAATGTGGCGGAGCTGCTTGAAGAAGGCGAGGTCGCCCTCACCCAGGGAACGGCTGTTCTCGGCGGCACCGAAGAAATCAGCCGCGTGGTGCTCACCAATGGTGAATTCTCCCTGAGCGGGGAATTCGGCGACGGCGCAGTGGTTCGACTGGTCGTCTATGACAGCGAGGAAAACAGCAAAGGGTCGGTGCAGTTCATCCTGGAGCCGGGCGACATTGCCATCGAATACACAGGAAAAGTATCGGGGCTTAGGGCGCGCGGCGGAACCTACAACCAGCAGGTCGTTGCCAGTTGGCAGGACAGTGAGGAATATCAGCAGGCAATCGCCGCGTACAGGGACGTGATGGCCAGGCGCAGTGACATGGAAGAAGGCGACGAAGGTTTTGAGGAGATCCAGAAGGAATCGTGGGACCTCTACAACGCACAGTACAAGGTTCGTAATGATGCTCTGCGCGCCATCGCGGAATCCGAAGAAGACCCGCTGGCGAGTCTCTATGCGGTGCTGATGGGCGGAATGGGCGGCCAGGATGCCCTCACACGGCTGGATGCTTTGAAGGCTGAAGTAGGCGAACACCCCGCGCTGATGGCCATGCATAGCAGAGTCAGTCAGGGCATAAGGATGCGGGCCGCCGCCGCTGCTCTGAAAGAAGGCGCACAAATTGAGGACTTCTCCAGCGTCGGGCTGGACGGGCTGGACTATCACCTGCAGGACGCGCGCACCGCTAACCAGTACACCTTGATCGAATTCTGGGCATCCTGGTGCGGTCCTTGCCGGGCCGAGAACCCGAATCTCATCGCCAGTTATGAAAATTATGGTCCCAAGGGATTTGAGGTCTTCGCCTTCTCGCTCGACGACGACGGCGACGACTGGGCCGAAGCCAGCGAAGAAGACGGAATTCCCTGGATCAATACCAGCGATTTACTGGCCTACGACAGCCCCGTTCCGGAGCAGTTTGGAGTATTGGGAATACCCATGAACTTCCTGCTGGACTCCGATGGCGTGATGGTGGCCAGGAACCTGCGCGGCGAAAAGCTCAATGAGAAGCTCGCCGAACTGATCGACGGCATCGCGCCCCCCGCAAGCGAGGAACAAGACTCAGAAAATAGCGCTAGTTAGCACGCAACGGATGCGCGATCGTAAGTAGCTTGTTGGCCTCCACGTTGGGCATCATGGTGGTTTGACCGTCGGGGTCTTGATCGTCAGGGGGCCATTCCACCGTTACGTTGGCCTGGGTGTTGCTGCCTAAGCCGAACACTTGCACCAGGGGGTTTTGCGACGTGAAGTTGCTGCCGATCATGATTTCGCGCAGCTGATTTTCGCCGTTGACAGTTAGCGTGATCCGCGCCCCCGCTGCGGCCGTGTTGGGCGCACGGCCGTTGAGTTTGACCCGCAAATAGTTATTTTCCGACGAATCGTTGCGCCAGAGTGTGCCGGCGTTGACCTCGTTGCGGTGCATCTGGAAGATGTCCACGTCGCCGTCGTTGTCGAAGTCGCCGCACACGATCCCATGACCACGCTCATTGTCGACGATGCCGGCCTCCCGTGAGAGCTCCGTGAACACACCCTCGCCGTCGGACATGAACAGCCGGCTGGTGTCGGTATCAAAACTGTAGGCCGTGAATTGCTCCACGTGCGGCCAACCATTGGTATGGTAAAGATCCAGGTTGCCATCATTGTCGAAATCGGCGAAGCAGGATCCCCATCCCCAACCTCCATCACGCACTCCTGCCTCCACGGTCACGTCCGCAAACTCACCGCCGTCGTTGCGGTACAAGCGATTGCCCACTGTGAAAAATTTTTCCGTCCGGATCTCCGGATCGGTCCAGATGGAACTTACGAACCAGTCGAGGTCGCCGTCGCCGTCGTAATCCCCCAACGTCGAGCCCATGCCGTTACGGTCGATGATCACGTCGCGGTTCGTAGTGTCGGTGAATGTGTCGTCGCCATCGTTGGTGTAATACCGCGAGGTACGAAAGTCGCTGGCGATCACCAGGTCCGGATAGCGATCATTGGTGATTCGCGCGAACGTGGGGCTGAAGGTGTAGTCATAGCGATTAGGTTCGCCGAACGACTCCTGCGGGTCATCGTCAATGATGCTCGGCGAGATGCCAGACGCCAGGCTTACATCAGCAAAACGAATCACGCCACCTTCCGTGACGTTCTGCCACAGATTTTCGGTATTAACCTGAGCGCCAACTTCTCTTGGTGTGCCCCAGTGAGCGAGAAACATGTCCAGGTCGCCGTCGAGGTCGTAATCGCCGAAGGCGGATGAAATCGTGTAGCGGGCGTTCATCGCCTCCAGTCCCGATCCAGCGGTGACGTCTTCGAAAGTGCCGTCGCCATTGTTGCGGTATATCTTCGCGGGATCGCCCTCAAGTCCCCCTATGAACAGGTCCAGATAGCCATCGCCGTCCATATCGGCGAAACCCGGCCCGCTGTTGCGATAGTTCTCGGTTGCGGACTTGGTGTAGGCCAAACCAGCATCGGCGGCGACATCCTCAAAGGTGCCGTCGCCTTTGTTGCGGTACAGCAGGTTGGGGCCGATGTCGCCCCGCACGATGAACAGATCCACCCATCCGTCGTCGTTATAGTCTCCCGCGGCCACGCCGCCGGCGAATTCGCGCACGTCGGCGTCCTGAGCAAATTCGCTGTCCACGCCGGTTGGCGCGTAGCCGCGCAAAAACAAAATCCCGAACGCGTCCGTAGCGTTTGTAAATTGCACAGACGTCGTCACGTCATTGACGGTGATGGTAATGGTCGCGGTAGTGGAATCGTCTCCGTCACTGGCCGTAACCGTGACTTCTATCGAAGAATTGGCCTCGTAGTCGAGGAATTCCGTGTCCTTTAACTTGAGGTTGCCGCCCGTCACTTCAAACCGTTCGTTATCCACGCTAACCGTAACCGTGTCGCCGTCGGCATCGCTGGTGGTCACCGAAGTGATTACCGCGCCCGCAACGTTTTCTTCAACTGACGCCGTGGCACTCATCGTGATCGTCGGCGCGCTGTTTTGGGGTGGCGGTGGTGGGGCCGGCGGCTCGCTGGAACCCGACCCACCGCAGGCCGCCACCATCGCAGCCGCGATGAATCCACTAAACCCGGCAATCGTCCGCACTCGTGCTTGCATTCACGTCCCCTCAAATCGACTTCGCCATCGCACTACGCGGCACTGCCTTGGAGCACGTTCGCCAACACTATCACAAACCCCGATGATGCGATGGTGGCCAACAACTCGCATGGCGAAAGCTTCAACGAGAAACAGGCGGCATGGATTGATGGCATTGCACTCGCGCCCCGGAGGAAGGAGGCGCCGACAAAGCGCGAGGGGGATCGGATCAAGAACGTGGCACTACCCCCTTAGCCCACCTCTAAGCGCAGTTCAAAACCCAGGACCGGCGACTGTTTCCTTGGCCGATACAGTTTGAGCGTCAGCATCCGATTTTGCCTCTCTATCGTGAGTGGGTGCGGCGCCGGCAGGATGTATGCGGTTCGCCGCCACTTCATCGTAGGTTCGTTGAAGGTTTACCCAGAATCCGGCGCCGTTTCCGAATAGCTCCCCGAAACTCACCGCCATCTCCGGCGTAACAGACTGCTCCTCATTGAGGATTCCGTTCAGCGTCTGGCTGGATATTTTCAGAGCATCCGCCAAGGCATGTTCACTCATGGAAAGCGCTGGAAGAATATCCTCCCGCAGCAGCTCCCCGGGATGCATTGGTTCTATAGACCCGTGTCTGGCAAGCATCGATGATAGTCCTCGACATTCACGTTCGTGGCGCCTTTGCGATCCCACCCAAAGGCAATGCGAACATTGGCAGTGAGGCGAACGGAATATTCGCCTTTCCGATCACCCCTCAAGGGATGAAAATTTGATCCGGGATACTTCATTCCCCTCGGTTCTTCGGCGTCTTGCAGAGCCAGGAGAAGTTCGGCGCAATCTCGGTAGCCATTCAGCGTTCAGCCTCCCGGATTGACCTTTATGCCAGTAATTTCTGAGCGCCTTGTGCCGAATGCTACCTATCATAACCGCACAACTTGGCGCAAGAAATAGGGGCTTTCAAGTAGCTTAATGAACGCATTCGGCCCCTTTCGGCAAAGCGTCATGCTGACTTTCGGCCGCTGGAAACCTACGGCGTAGAAAATTGTTTTGGGACAATATCCTATTTTGTGGCCTTAAAAAGATAGTTTTGCCCACGAATAGACTCAATATTCTGTTTTTTATGGTCTATTACCCACTATAAAGTGCAGGCCGCATTCTATGGCGCAGGCTTTCATGGAACAAGCCGCGATCGAAAGCAGCCATTCCGAATCGCTTGACAGGCCCAGGCCAAGCAAGCTATAAAGCAGGTACAAGGTAACCGGCCGGGGTTGGCCGGTTCGCGGAGTTACAAGGAGGTTGGAGACATGGAGCAAGTTTCGTTTGATACCCACGCGGCGGCACGGAGGCTTGTTCAGGCAGGCGCTTCCAGCCGTTTGGCGCAGGCGGTAGTAGAAACGGTGGCTGAAGCAACCCGCATCAATACGCGAATCCTTGAGGATCTGGCGTACCTCAAGCACCAGGGTGAAACCAACACTGCCAGCAAGGCCGACCTGGAGAGCGTGAAGAGCGAGTCGAAGGCCGACCTGGCGGGCGTGAAGGCGGACCTGGCAGGCATGAAAACAGACCTGGCGGGCGTGAAGGGGGAGTTGAAAACAGACCTGGCGGGCGTGAAGGGGGAGTTGAAGGCGGACCTGGCGGGCGTGAGAGGGGACTTGAAGGTCGTGCAGAGCGACCTGGCGAGCTTCAAGTCGTACGTGGAAAGCGACATGATCACCAAGAAGGATCTCTATCGTGCGCTTTGGGTTCAGAGCATGGGAATGGCGGGGCTGATTGTAGCGCTGATGGGGATCATGCTCTGGTTCGTCAGGTTCACACTCATCACCGCCTGAGCACAGTGAAGGCGAGGACGCCCCTGGGCGCCGCCAGCCCTCGGGGAGGACAAGATGTCCTCCGTCCCAACGGAGGCTTCCGTCAGTAGGAGCGATGCTGCTTCAACCGACGGGTAGGCCCGCGCAATCGGGATGAATACCTGAGTGGTGGCGTGATTCATCATGGTGCGGATGAGGGTGATGCTCAAGGCCGGCGCATCGGGCATGTCCGTCATCACGGGATCGAGGGCATCCTGCCCTCAACCCTGGGAACGAGGGCGTCCCGCCCTCGTCGAGGGCGGGACGCCCTCGTTCCCAGGTTGTTTCATGGGAGCCTCCGCCGTAGACACTTTGGTTGGGACAAGATTCTCACTCATTTGTACCCAGCAAGAGACAGTCTTCCCCACCAATAGACTCTATCTGCCACAATTCGCAAGAATGAGCGTGCTATATTGCGGTTCTCTGGCGACAATTAAGTAGACACACCATGGCAATCTCTGCAAGCGCACGCCTGTACATTTGGCGCAAGTCTCACTTTCTGATTCCCCTGATATTGGCTACCTTGACCGGGTTGCTACTCAGCTTGAACCTCGCGTCGGCTCAGGAGGCCGCGGAGGATGAAGAGGAGGCTCTGGAGCTACAGGACGTCCGGGTAACCGGAAGCCGGCTCAGCCGCTCGCCGTCGGAGATCTCCGGCAATCTCATCGTGCTGGACCGCGATGATATTAGAGCGAGTGGAGAACTCACCCTGGCGCGATTGCTTCGCCAATTACCCCAAAACACGAATCCCACCCACGAGGACTTTTTTTCCGAGTTCAACACCGCAGGTAACCGGACCGGCGCAGCGAGCGTGAATCTGCGCGGACTGGGTAGCGAATCCACGCTAATTCTGGTGGATGGGCGCCGGGTTGGCTATAGCGGCGTCCTGGGCGGGGTCACCGACATCTCCACCATTCCGCTCTCCATGGTAGATCGCATTGAAATTCTGCTTGACGGGGCGTCCGCGGTGTACGGATCGGACGCCGTTGGCGGCGTGGTCAATATCATTACCCGGCAGGACTATTCCGGACTGGAACTCGACCTCGAGTACGGTCGCCCGCACAAGAGCGGCTATGACGAAACCAGGGCAAGCCTGGCTGCGGGTATTGCCTGGTCGGGAGGCCGAGCCAACCTGAGTTACGAATATTTCCGTGATACCGGATTGGACGCCTCCGAGCGGGATGCGATTATCAGCCCTTTACGCACCGACCTGAACCGGTCCGCCCCAACAGTCAAGAACACAGCGCCCGGACCGCAATTTCGGGCCTACGCCCACCGCACCAATGACGCATGCCCACCACCCCCAAATCGGGCAAATCCTCTTGCCCAGCTACCCGTCCTCTGGGTACTGGCTGACGGCAGCAAAGTCACGCATGCGGAATACCTCGCGCTCGACCCAGGCAGTAAAGCGTCCGCCACCTGCCACGCGGACGTAACCCTGCCGCGGGGCTTCCAATACACGGACGATATCAATTCAATTGACCTGTTTGGCGAACAAGACTGGCGTGAGGAAGCCGACGTAGGCTACAGCCTGCGGCCGGAACAGAGTTACAACGTCGTGCAGCTGGGCGTGGATCAGCAAATCTCGGATGCATTTGCTCTGCATGCCAACGTTCGCTGGGTAAGGAAGGATTCCAATTCCATGAACGGGATGAACGCATTGAGCCCGGCGACTCTGCACGCAAATAATCCCTTCAACCCCTTCGGTGTGCAGGTGAGCCTTGTCGGCTTTCTCTTGGACCAACCCGCGAAATCGTTTGAATCGGAAAGGGATGAGATGTTTGCCAGGCTGGGCGCCTCGGGCTCGCTGGGAAGTTGGACCTGGCAAGCGGAGTACAGCTCATCGCGTAAGGAAGAAGACACTGTGTGGCACAACCGCACTGATCCTGCTTTTCTCAGTGGGCTCGCCAGCGACGGCGTAACGGGAGCGCGGATAGGTATCGCGATTCGTATTACCGAAGCGCAGTGCGAAGCCTGGATGACGGAATTGGGCGGCTGGAACTACACCTATGTGCCTAACCGTTTTTTCATAGGCGTGTGCACCATTTTCGGCCAGCCGCCTGAACCCACCAATCCTTTTGGCGACACCAGCCAAAATATCCGCCCCAACGAATACGCGGGCTCAAAGAATGAGCAGACGCAATTTGAAGCCTTGGCGCGCGGCAACCTGTTCAACGCCCCGGGTGGTCCGGTGGCGCTGGTCGTTGGATACGACTTCCGAGAAGATGTGCTGGATTCCTTCAAGGAGTTCCTTGCCGGCGATTTCCTTGATTTCGGCACGCCCACGGGTACCGGTAATTTCAATACGCGCATCAGCCGCGACAACAACTCCGGGTTTTTGGAAGGATTGATTCCGCTGATTGGTTCGAACAACGCCATGGCGGGAGTGCGTCGCCTGAATCTGACCTTTTCGGGTCGCTACGATTCGTATTCGGATGTGCAAGTGGAATATCGCCAAGGCGAGAGCGGCCAGAGTACCGCAGTGGACGCAGCAGATCCCGGAAGCGAATTCACCTGGAGCGCCGGGCTGGTCTACGAGCCCGGCGCCAGGGTGCGGTTCAGGGGGAATTTCAGCACTTCCTTTGTCGCGCCGCAGCTCAACCAGTTGCTTTCACAAACGCGCAGATTGCCAACAGGTCTTTTCGTCTACGTGATCGACGAAGACCCCGGCTTTGCCGTTCAAACCGGGAACGTTATCCGCTACCAGGGTGGTAACGATGGATTGGTTCCCGAAACTGCCGACAACATTAACCTCACCGGCGAGTTCACACCCCCATTCCTACCGGGTCTGTTCTTGAAGGTGAGCTGGAGCGACACGGATTTCACGAACCGCATTGTCAAGCTTAGCGTGCCGATTGTTGAGGACCTGAATCAGCTGCCTCCCAACATTACCTATCTTCCAGACGACGACATTTACGTTATAGATGACCGTTGGATCAACAGCTACGCCGTCAACCGGTCCGGCATGGATTACGAGTTGCGCTACGAATGGGAGCGAGGCGCCCACGACTTCGGCATTTTGCTAAGGCGCTCGTACACCAATAGCTTTGACGTCCAGCAGACTCCCATCTCAAAGGTAGTGCATGACCTCGTTGGGCAGCGTGACGATACTGGGGAGGAAGGTACGTCGCTTCTGCCGATTCCCCGGCACCAGACCAACATGCAGTTCACATGGGCGAACGGTGGTGTATTTATGAGTCTTAACGTAAAAGGAGCAGACGATACAACCATTCTGCGCCTCACCAATGAGCATCGCATTACCGAACCGGCCACCATCTACGACCTGGTGCTGTCCTACGATTTTGGCCAGGACACGCTGTTTGACGCCCCCGCATGGACGGAGGGCCTCATCACAACCCTGACGATCAACAACATCACCAATACATTCTCGAAAACGACCGCACTGGATCCGAATACGGGCATAACCTGGACGGCCAGAGCGAACCTGAACTCTGCCTACGAGTGGACACAGGGGCGTTCCTATCGTCTGAATATCCACAAGTCGTTCTAGACCACCTTGGGAACGAGGGCGTCCCGCCCTCGTTCCCAGCTAGTAGGAGCGGGGCATGCCGAGGACGTGCTGGCCGAGGTAGCTCAGGATCATGTTGGTGGAGACCGGCGCGACCTGGTACAGGCGGGTTTCTCTGAATTTGCGCTCCACGTCGTATTCCTCGGCGAATCCGAACCCGCCGAAGGTCTGAACACAGGCTTCGGCCGCCTCCCAGGCGGCCTCGGAGGCGAGCAGCTTGGCCATATTGGCTTCCTTGCCGGTGGACAGGCCCTGGTCAAACTTGTCTGCTGCGTCCGTCACCATGAGCGCTGCCGCCTCGACGGAAGCATAGGCACGGGCGATCGGAAACTGTACGCCCTGGTTGCGCCCGATGGGACGGCCGAACACCTCCCGTTCACCGGCGTAGGCCGCGGCCTTGTCGATGAACCAGCGCCCGTCGCCAATACATTCACCGGCGATCAGGGTGCGCTCGGCGTTCATCCCGTCAAGAATGTAACGAAAGCCCTGCCCTTCCTTGCCGATCAAATTCTCCGCTGGCACCCGCACTTCGTCAAGGAAGACCTGCGTTGTGGCGTGGTTCATCATCGTGCGGATGGGCGTGATGCTTAAGCCTGGCGCATCGCGCATATCCACCATGAGCACCGACAGGCCCTCGGTACGGCGAGCCACCTCCTCGCGCGGCGTCGTGCGCGCCAGCAGCACCATCAGGTCGGAATGCTCGGCGCGCGAGGTCCAGATTTTCTGACCGGTAACGACGTATTCGCCGTTCTCCCTCTTGGCCGTGGTCCGCAGCGCCAGGGTATCGGTTCCACTGCCGGGCTCGGTCACCCCAAATGCCTGCAGGCGCAATTCGCCGGACGCAATGGCGGGCAGCCAACGCTGTTTTTGTTCGTCGCTGCCATACCGCAGCACCGTGCCCATGGTGTACATCTGCGCGTGGCAGGCTCCGGCGTTGCAGCCTGAGTGGTGTATTTGCTCCAGAATCGCGGTGGCTGCCACCAGCCCGAGACCGCTGCCGCCATATTGTTCCGGTATCAAGGCGCCCAGGAAACCGCTCTCGGTCATGGCGCGCGTGAACTCGGTTGGATAGGCCCGATCGCGATCCAGGTCGCGCCAGTACTCGCCCGGAAAATCCCGGCAGACCGCGCGCACCGCTTCGCGAATTTCGGTTAGTTGTTCTTTATCCATGTCCGTTAGTTTCGAATTACCGCCGGGAACGAGGGCATCTTGCCCTCGTCGAGGGCGGGACGCCCTCGTTCCCAGGGGAGGGTACGTGCATCTTCACAGAATAGCCCTGGAGGCGCCGCCATCGGCCGTTATTGAGCGGCCGGTGATGTGCGGGGCGGCATCGCTGGCCAGGAATGCCACCAGCCGGGCAATCTCGGCGGCATCCCCCAGCCGTCCTTGCGGAATTGCGCTCAGATAAGGCTGTTCTTCTTCCTGGGGTGTCTTTCCACTGCGGGCGGCGAAGGCTTCCATCATCGCTTCCCAGCGGCCTGTCCGCGTGGGTCCCGGATTTACGGCGTTGATGACCACACCGTATTGGGCGACCTCGCGCGCCAGCCCGGCGGTCACAGCCAGCAGCCCGGCGTTCGCAGCGGCGCTGGGCAAGAGGCGAGGATCGGGTTCGCGCCCCGAGTTGCCCACCAGAGTCACAATCCGGCCGTAGCGCCTATCGATCATGCCCGGCAAAACGGCGCGAATCATGCGCACCGTGCCCATGAATTTAAGCGCCATGCTGTCTTCCCACACCGAATCAGGAATTTCCCAGAACAGGCCGCCGGCCGACGCGCCCGCGCTGTTCACCAGAATGTCGATCCTTCCATACGTATTGCCTGCGGCTGTGCTAACGGCCTTTGCAGCCTCAGGCGAAGTCAAATCGGCAGCCAGCCACCTCACTGCATCGCCATCTTTTCCCCGCAGGCTCTCGGCCAGCTCCACCAGTGCGCCTTCCGTGCGGGCGGTAAGAAACAGCTTGGCGCCCTCTTGGGCCAACTCGCGCGCACAGGCCGCGCCGAGGCCCCCGGTGGCCCCCGTAATCAACGCTACCTTTCCATCCAACTGCAAATTCATGCTGCCGCTCTCCCGGCGCGTGCATTATCCCGCATGTTTCCGGTTCAGCGGCCCAGGCGGGAACTAACAAGGCGATTCAGGCTCACGCCTTCCTCTGCCGCCTTGATGGACAGTTCGCGGTGCATCGCAGGCGGGATGCGTACCACGAACTTACCGCTAAATGCCCGGTCGGCAAGCGGCTCAGGCGGCAATTCGCCAGCAGTGTGCATATCCGCCAGCACTTCACCTACCAGCTTCCGAATCCCGGTCAGGGCGCCTTGTGGAGTAGAGGCCAGCCAACTGAGTGACGGAAATTCGGCGCAAAGAGCGACATGTTCGCGGTCTTCGGCGGACCAGGTAACTCGATAGGTGTAATGGTCAACCACTCCGCTTCTCCAGTCCTGCAAAGATCGCGGAAGCGCACTCCTCCTGGATTGCGTCGCAACGTGTCAAGGTCCAAGGGCGTCTCCTTGCGCGCTGATATGATACCACTATCGATACTATACTTGTTTCGTACTGGCTAAGCTTAAGCAAGTGCGTCTTCCGCATTTCGAGGGCAGGATGCCCTCGTCGAGGGCGAGACGCCCTCGTTCCCAGGTCAGGGTTTAGGGCCAGTCTCGGGAAACGCTGATAAAGGAGCCGCGCGACCGCGAAGCCAACATCCAGTAATGGCCGGTCGCGGCGGGATCACCGTCCATCGGATAGAAGAGCACATTAATTGGAATGCGTGGCGGCAAGTCACGCACCGCGCGACTGAAGTGGCTTTCGCGGGTGCGGGGGCCCACCCAGCCCACTCGGGACGGCGGTCTTTCGCCTTGCGTGGGAAGCCCGTCGGTGAGCAGGAACACGTTAACCGGCCACGGATCCATTCCCCGAACGGCCCGCACCGCCGCGTGCATACTGGTGCCGCCCTCTGGAGCATGGCTGCGTAGGGCCTCAATCGCTTCGGTGACAAGGCCTCCGTCACCCACGACCAGCCATTCGCCGTCAGTCCCTTCGAGAATACTGCGGTGTTCCTCGCCATAGATATACACCTGAAACTGCTGCTGCGGAGATAGCCGCGTAGTGATCCAATCCACCGAGTTGACCACTTGCAGCCACTTGGGCGCGCGCGGCTTGAGCTCCTCGTCCATCAGGCGGAAGCGCAACACGTCGATATAGGTGCGCCCGAGCATACTGGCCGAGGCGTCAACGAGGATCAGGACATGGCTGCCGCCCATTTGCATGCCGGTAAGGTACTGGCGAGCGCCCTGCCCCTCGAAGCCACGCAATCGCTGGCCTGTGCCTTCCTCTGCCTCAGCGATCCTGGCCTCCAACTGCTCCTGCAATTGATTTAAACGGTCAACATCGGCGCGCAATTTCTCAATGGATTCCTGGCTCTGCGTGCCGAGGCGTTCAAACTCAGCCAACTCCGCCAGCAGCGCGGCCAGACGCACACGCAGTTTGCGCAATTCTTCAATCGCCGCCGCGCGCTGGTCTTCCAGAACGTCGCGTTCACCGCGAAGCTGCAACAGGTCCTTGCGCCCCTCAAGAACTTCCTCTTCAAGGAGAGTGGATTCGCTGAGCAAATCAATCCGCAGGGCGTCGGCCCGCAGGCGCACCTGGGCGTTGATGATGACAAAGAACAGCACAACCGCACCAAAGCCACAGGAGATGATGTCCAGAAAGGACATGCTGAAGACATGGAACGGCCTACGAGCCATCGCTGCTTACCTCGCACGCCACGAGAAACTCCACGGGACCCACGCTGACTACATCGCCGCCTCGCAAGGGGGCCGACTCCACGACCGGGGCGCCGTTCAGGCCGGTGCCGTAGCGGCTGTGGTCGTGCAGTACAACCTGTTCGTCCTCCAGGATCACGGTGCAGTGGTCGCGTGAAATCCCCGCCTCGGGAGAAAGCACAATCGCCATGCCTCCCGCTTGCGGAGACGAACCCACGTGCAGGCCGGTTGCATTGATGCGCCATGCCCGGCCGTCCTGCACCAGGTGCGTGGGCGGCGGCGGACTACTGTTCACGCCCTCGCTCGCCCTGCCTTCCACGCCCTTGGATTGGGAGCGAGTGAATTTCGAGGCGCCAGTCTCCTTCGGTGAATCAATTGCCGGAAGCGAGCGCTGCAGCACGTAGCGCTCCCTGGACTCGCCTCGCGGCCTGAAGCGCGCAAGAGCGCCAAGCGCCGCCGCACCCGGCGGAAGAACCTGCACTTCAGACGACAGCATGCGCTCAAACACGCCGGCACAACCCGGAGCAGCCGCCAGGGACCCGGCAAGCTGGATTTCGGTGGGTTGCGGTCCAGCGCACCAGGAACGCAGACGATTGCCCAGCGGCGCCAACTGCCGCTCCAGCGCCGCCATGAACTCTTCACGCCGCAAGACTGCCCCGGCGGGAATCGGCGCGCCGCCGAGTTCGATCTTCAACTCGCCGCCCGACACTACCGCCTCAAGCCATGTATCCAACTGGTCGGCCAGTTCCTGCTCCGTAGCGGGCAGCTCCAGAGGGTCAAAACGCGAAGCAGCCACAAGACGGCCCGCTATGTATTGGGTCATGGCGGCGCGCAAGTGACGCAAGCCGGGCCGGCCGTTGAACAATACTTCTTCGCCGTATACCCGGCCGCCACGCTGCTCCAGACGCGAAACTATCATGCGCTCGGAGGTGGTTTCCATATGCAGACAGGAACGATCCGGAGGAATTCCACGCACCGCCGCCACTCCGCTTTCGACCAGGCCGGCAACCCGCAGTCCGGCTTCTTCAGCTATTCCGAGAAGCAGCGCCAGGCGCTCGTCGCCGGTGCCGGCAGGGATCACCAGGATGACCCCGTCAATTGCGGTCGCCGACTGTCCGAAGCGCTTTCGAAGTTCCTGCAACTGACCGTGGGCCAGGTCGGCGTAGCTGCGAAAACCCCGCGCCGGCCTGGGAAGCGGCTCGTCCGACAGCATCTCCCAGTAGTTATCGTAACTTTGACCGGGGTTCAGCCGCGCCTGGGCGGCCGCCTCGCGCCCGAAGCATACGCGGCGCTTGTCAACCAGCGCCACGCCCGGCTCATTGAACAACACTCCCTGCGCGGTGGCGCCCACCAGCGCCGCGCCGTTTACTTCCAGGGCGACCAGCGCCATGCCGGCTGCCTACGGCTCAATCGCCCTGCAGGCGCCGGATCAGCCGATCGTCACAGTAGTCTGCCGTTTCGAACACCAGGCGCTCCTGCAGCAATTGAAGTTGATGGACCAGGAACATGATGAATATGCTGACCAGCAACGCAAAGAACGTGGAATTAAACGCCACGCCCAGACTCTCGGTCACCCCGCTGATATCGCCTTCCACGGCCCGATAGGCTAGCGCCAGCGCTTCACCGATACCGCGAACGGTTCCGATAAAACCAATCGAGGGTATCGCCCATGCGATATATCGGATCATCGACAATTCCGACTCCAGGCGCTCGGCCTCAGCGTTAACGAGCGTCTGGGTGGCCGATGACACGTCCTGCACATTACCCGTGGCGCCGAAGCGCTGCAGCGCGCTCAGCAACACCCTAGGCAGCAGCAATCGTTGCTGCGTTTCAGGCAACGCCCGCAACTGCCGGGCGTGCTCGCGCGTATCCTCGGGCAGGATCCTGACCCCTTCAGCCAGCGGCAACAGGTCGCGCTGCAACAGGGAGCGCTCGCGCAGCGCTCCCCGCGCCTTGTAGCCCATGATCGCCAGGGCCCAAAGCGCCAGGATCAGGCAGGCTTCCTGCTCAAAGTCGCGCACGATCACATACAGGGAGCGTTCCGGGACGTACTCCCCGTCCTGCTCGAGAAGAATTCGCTGCTCTTCCAGCACCGCGTTGGCCTGTGGGCGAACCCAAGCAACGTACATGGCATGCACCAGGATCACCGCCAGGAACAGCGAGAACAGCTGGAAAACGAACTCTACGGGTAACTGCCTTCTCATGGCTTGCCGCCTAATTTCGTACCAGAGTAAGGAGCATGGCCACCGGCGCTGGGAACGAGGGCGTCTCGCCCTCGCCGCCGGGAACGAGGGCGTCCCCGCCCTCGTCGAGGGCGAGACGCCCTCGTTCCCAGCGTGTTCAAAGCTCTCCGCAGTCCAAAAATCCTGTACATTTTCGTAAAGATCGGGTCAGGCAGCCCGGTCGCGAACCACCAGGCCACGGCCTACGGCGCGCAGTGCTTTCTCGATCTGGCCGATATGAGAACGATGGCCGGGATTCAACAGTTTACGCACGGCGCTCTCGCTAAGTCCAAGACGGTGCGCAAGCGCGACCTGGGTCAGTCCTTTTCGGCGCATTGCAATGTAAAGCGCCGTCTTGGCTGCAATTATCGGCGGGACGGCAACGAGCGATTGTCCGTCAGTTGCGGGACTCGGAAGCGGAATATCTTCTTTACAGCTTATGTATGCGCCCAGAGCAGCCACAAGCGCATCCTCGGCCATCGAAAGGGCATCGACGTGGTTCTCGCCGCATGTTATGGCTTCCGGAACATCCGGAAAACTGACGGAATATCCGCCGCCGGCCTCAGGGGTCAATACGCAGGGGTAGGCGTATTGCATCAGAACTTCTCCTTTGGAATGCCCAGCTGCTTAAGCATGCTACGAAATGCTCCCGGTTTAATCTCTCCACGTTTGACTACTGTGCGCTGCTCACCGAGATACAGAATCCCATGGCTACCTTTGCCTCGCCGTGGATCAAAGCGAAAAAACGTGTCAACACTCCTGGCGTATCTCCTGGCGCGCCTGACGAATTCCGTTCCGTCCATATGCGAGATTGTCGCACCTTAAGGTACGAATAATCAAGGATGGGCTCCGCTCTTCGATCCAGGTGGCCTCGGCGTAAGAACGCGGCGCAGGAATGCGCTGCCCGCGGCCCAATCCTTTGCGTGGGGCGACTCGGAAAATTCGAGTTCGGCAACCGCGCAGGTAGGAAACTTGCCGTGCAAGACCGCCAAGGCATCCTCTTCGCCCTGGCCGGCCAGGTACAGGGCCAATTCCTGCAACGCCGGATTGTGCCCGACCACCATGACGTCGCCTAGGCTTTCGGGCAACTCGCGCAGGCACTGCAGCACCGTCCCCGGGCTGAAGGTGTACAGGCGGTGCATGACTTCCACGCTGAGGTCGGCAGGCAACCACGGCAGTACCCCGCACATGGTCTCCACCGCTCGCCGGCCGGCCGAACAAAGCACGCGTTGCGGCGCGCATCCGACAGCCGCCAGCTTCTCGCCCATTGCCGGCGCGTTGCGGCGCCCCCGGGGCGCCAGAGCGCGGCCGAAGTCGTCGGCGGAATACGGTCCAGCCTTGGCGTGTCGGAGCAACCATAAGCGCGTCACGCCTTCGCACGCGGGGGCCTGGAGGCCACCTTGAGTCGAGTCAAAATCCTCATGAGTCCTGTATGCTACTCCGATCATGAAACACATTCCACGCGTCAGCCCCTTTCCGGGAAGGAGGGCATCCTGCCCTCGTCGAGGGCGAGACGCCCTCGCTCCCAGCGTCGAGGGCGAGACGCCCTCGACGCTGGGAGCGAGGTAGTAGTGGCGTCCGGCACTAAACCGCGGGCGCTGAACGAGGCCGAGCGCGCAGGCGCCCGGCTGATCAACCGGGAGTTGTCCTGGCTGCAATTCAACACCCGCGTACTGGAAGAAGCGGCCAACGAAAGCCACCCGGTGCTGGAACGCGTACGGTTCCTGTCCATATCGGCTAGTAACCTGGACGAGTTCTATATGGTGCGGGCCGCGGGCCTGATGGCCCAGGTAGCGGCAGGCGTTACCAAGCTCAGTGACGATGGCCTGCAACCCAGCGAGCAACTGCAGGCCATCCGCGAGCAGGTAAAGAAACTGCTGAAGGCCCAATCACAACTGAGCGCCGAATTGCTCGACGAATGCCGGGAGGCCGGTGTGGCGGTCGTGAAGCCCGAAGATCTCGGCAATCGCGGCCAGGAGTGGCTTTCGCGATGGTTTGAGAACCAGCTGTTTCCGGTGCTGACCCCGCAGGCCGTGGATCCCGCGCATCCCTTCCCCTTCATTCAGACCGGCTTTCTTGTTTACGTTCTGCGGCTCAAGCGGCCACAGGACAAGCGGGAATTCAACGGCCTGGTGCTGGTTCCGCAGCAGGTTGAGCGCTTCGTTCGAGTGCCGGGCAAGCCTTTGCGGTTTGTCGTGGTTGAGGAGATCATCGCGCAAAATTTCAAGCGGCTGTTCCCGGGCATGGAGATTCTTGGCCACGGGATATTCCGGATCAGCCGCGACAGCGATCTGGAGATCGACGATGAAGCCGAGGACCTGG
Organism: Candidatus Foliamicus sp.; assembly: GCA_965261845.1. Lineage (GTDB taxonomy): Bacteria > Pseudomonadota > Gammaproteobacteria > Steroidobacterales > Foliamicaceae > Foliamicus. The sequence continues at coordinate 1,295,017 of OZ253475.1, forward strand.
TTCGGACCTTTGAGACCGCATTGCTGCGCCGCAGGCGGGGCAACGTCATCCGGGTGGAAGTGGCCGCCGGAATGCCCAGGAACTTCCGCCGGTTTGTTCTCAAGGCGTTCAATGCCTCACATGCCCACGTCTTCAATATCGACGGAATGCTGGGCCTGGCGGACATCAAGCAGATCATTACCGACCAGCGGCGCGACCTGCAGCACGAACCCCTGAACGTGCGCTACCCCGAGCGGGTACGGGAATACGGCGGCGACATCCTTACGGCCATCCGCGCCAAGGACTTCGTGGTTCAGCACCCTTACGAGAGCTTTGACGTGGTGGTGCAATTCCTGCGCCGCGCCACGGCCGACCCCGCGGTTGTGGCGATAAAACAGGCTCTGTACCGCACATCGGAAGACTCGCCAATCGTGGAAGCGCTGATCGCCGCCGCCGAAGCCGGGAAGCTGGTCACCGCGATGGTGGAACTCAGGGCGCGTTTCGACGAAGCCGCGAACATCCGCTGGGCGCGCGAGATGGAGCGGGCCGGCGTTCAGGTGGTATACGGTTTCGTCGAACTGAAGACCCATGCCAAGGTGTCGCTGGTGGTCAGGCGCGAAGGCGGCGAACTGCGCACCTATACCCACTTCGGCACCGGCAATTACCACCCCGTCAACGCGCGGGTGTATGCGGATCTCAGCTTCTTCACCTGCGATGCCGCTCTCGGCCGGGACACGGCCAAGCTGTTCAACTACATGACCGGCTATGCCACGCCGGAGGGAATGGAAAAGCTGGTCTACGCTCCCGCGCAGCTAAAGAACGTTCTGGTGGAGCTGATCGAAGACGAAATAGCCCACGCCCGGGCGGGCGGGCCGGCGGAAATCTGGGCCAAGCTCAACTCGCTGGTGGACCCTGAAATCATTGATTGTCTCTACCGAGCAAGCCAGGCAGGCGTGAAGATCGAACTGTATGTGCGCGGCATCTGCTGTCTCCGGCCCGGCGTGCCCGACATGTCGGAAAATATCCTGGTCCGCAGCATGATCGGCAGATTCCTCGAGCATTCCCGAATTCTCTGCTTCGGGGCCGGACACGCATTGCCTTCCACCGAGAGCAAGGTCTATCTCTCGTCCGCGGACTGGATGCCCCGCAACCTGCACCGCCGGGTTGAGTCGCTGGTGCCGATCGAGAATGAAACGGTGAAACGGCAGCTCCTGGAACAGGTCATGATGGCCAATCGCATCGACGAAATGCAAAGCTGGCAGCTGGGTCCCGACGGTGAGTATCGCCGCCTGCCCCGCAGTCCCGAGAGTTTCAGTGCTCACACATGGTTCATGACCAACCCCAGTCTGTCGGGCCGAGGCAGCGCGCTACGTGACTCGCGGCCCGCCATGCCTGGCGAACTCTTTGCCGAAGCGGGGGGATCTGCATCGGCGGAAGACAAACCCCGGCCCACACTGGTTAAAGCCGCCGTATAACCGCTCGTGCCGGGCGTACTCCGAACCAGCCCCGCCACCCCAAGCGAGGCGCCGGTGGCGGTTATCGACGTGGGCTCGAACTCCGTCCGCCTGGTGGTATACGAGAACGGCGGCCGGGCGCCGCTGCCGATCTTCAACGAGAAAGTGTTGTGCGGCCTGGGCCGCGGACTCGACCGCACCGGCAGAATGCCGGGCAAAGCCATGCGGCTGGCAATGGAGAGCCTGCACCGGTTCGCGCAGCTCTGCCCGCAAATGGGTGTGCGGGAAATACGAGCCGTAGCCACCGCCGCGGTGCGCGAGGCCAGCAACGGTCCCGAATTCCTCGAAGCCGTGCGCCGTGAATGCTCACTGTCGGTTGGTCTGCTGTCCGGAGATAGAGAGGCGGAGGCTTCCGCGCACGGTGTTGTAAGCGCGCTACCGGAGGCAAGTGGTGTCGCCGCTGATCTTGGCGGCGCCAGCCTTGAGCTTACGCTGGTCAATAGGGGTCGGATCGGCCAGCGCGTTTCGCTACCGCTGGGGACGGTCCGCAGGAACGGCGATGTATCTCTGGCGGAAAGCACGTCGGTTGTTCAGCAACGTCTGGCTGATCTCAGCTGGCTGAAGGAAGCTCACAACCGTTCTCTCTACCTGGTAGGAGGCGCCTGGCGTGCGCTGGCGAGAATTCACATGGACGAAACCGGCTACCCCCTGCATGTCGTTCACCACTACACCCTGGATGCTGAAAGGGCCGTGGATTTTTGCGAGTCGCTGGTCCTTTGGTCACGCGAACGGCTGATGTCCGCCAAGGGATTGCGTAGCGAGCGGCTGGAAACCTTGCCGTTAGCTGCAGTTGTGTTGAATTGCCTGTTGGAGCGTTCCGGCGCAAAGCAGGTGGTGTTCTCGGCCAACGGCCTGCGCGAGGGCTGCCTGTTCGAAGCCTTGCCTGAGAAAGAACGGCGGCTGGACCCTTTGCTTGCAATATGCGAAACAGCTGCTTTGCGCATGGGCAGGGGAATTTCCCAAGGCGAATTTCTGGCTGACTGGATAGCACCTGCATTGGACGGGACAACGCCCGAGAGACTGAGGCTGGCTGCCTGCCACCTCTCCGACATTGGCTGGTCCGAACACCCCGACTATCGCGCCGAGCAGGTATTCCTGCGTATTTTGCGTATGCCGCTGACCGGCGCCAGCCACCGTGAACGGATCATACTGGCCCTTGCGGTCGCCTCCCGTCATAGCGCGTTGCAATCAACGCTGAAACGACTTGGACTCGACAAACTCCTTGGCAAGGAAGAGAAGCGTCAGGCTTCAAACGTCGGCCTGGCAATGCGATTGGCCTATACCATCTCAGGCGGAGCCGTTAGCGTGCTTGAGCAGTTTCGGCTGACGCGAGACTCAAAACAGCTAACCCTCAGGTGCCCGGAAGGCGCCCATATCCTGGTGGGCGACACGGTTCAACGCCGGCTGAGATCCCTGGCGCGCAGCCTCGGCCTGGACCACAGAATTCGACTTCGCGCCTGATCAAACCCGTAAGTTTTTCTCAAGCAAGCTATATCAAGTGCCATTCAGATGTCGGTGGGCCAGGTCACGGGGTTGTCGGCAGACAATGGTTCGGAGGGAGTAAACTCCTCCAACACTTCCCCGCTTTCCAGCGCTTCCTCGATCCGTGCCAGGTCTTCTTCGATGGAGGCTACTTCGGCAGACACTTCGACCCTCGCCGGCTGATCCTGCGTTTCCTGAGTTTCTTCGGCTTCAGCCCCATCCGGGGCAGCGGCAGCGGATTCGATGGGCGCTTCAACCTCACTCACGGCTTCCGCGTCGGCAGTGTCCTGTTGGGAGAAGCCCAGCCACTCGCCTGCCCTTTGAGCAGCCCAGGTCAGCCCAACTGCCAAGGCAATGATGGCTATGACTCCGGGTATCTTTTTCATTCCGGTTCCTGCAGTTCAGCGTATCGTGCTAGACGGAATCCTACATCGATACGCTCTTCATCACCAAAGTCGCGATACGCCCAACGCAGTTCCCGCAAAGTTCCGTGCAGCCAGCTTGCCCCCCGGATCACGTGGAAGCGCCCTTCTGCCGGGCCGCGCGGGTTCACTTCGAAGTTGGGATACAGGGTGTCCGTGCCATAGAAATCGTCCATCCATTCGGATGCGTTGCCGCCAAGATCGTAGAACCCCATGGCGTTTGGCAAGAACGAGCCGGCCGGGGAGGTAAAGGGGAAATTGTCGTTGTAGCCGCTCAAGGTGATGGTTACCATACCGCTGGCTGATTGGTCGGCAAAATTCCCGGAACGGGCTGTGGGGGGCATGCGCTGGCCCCAGGGATAACGTGAATCCCCTACCCCCCCGCCGTAGCGGGCCGCCCAGACCCATTCCGCTTCCGTGGGCAAGCGATAGCCGGTCCCCGGTTCGGCAACCGGGCGCAGGCGGCCGGCGCGGGTCTCGTACTGGAGCGGCAGGTTTTCTTGCGAGCTCAACCAATTGCAGTACGCGGCGGCGGCTTGCCAGTCCACATTAACCGCCGGGCTGGTGTCGTTGGTGAGCGACCTGTAGCGCTCAGCCCCGGAGGTATGCGAAGGCACAAGCTCCCGATACTCCTTGTTGCTTACTTCCTTGACGCCAAGATAGTAGCGCTTGGTGATGCGCACCTTGCGCCGCACCTCGTTGTTGCGCCATCCCTGGGAACCGCGTTGCGATCCCATCTCGAATTCCCCCGGAAACAGCAATACCATCCTGGCGCCCTGCGACGTCTGGACCTCGCTCGGCTCGGCCGCCATTCTCGCCTGCTGCGGCGTAAGCAAGTCGACGGCGATTTCCTGCGGATAGGCAGGCTGGGGAATGACTTCCCGGGTATCGGCCTGGTACCCTTCGAGCCTCAGTTCCAGAGTGTGCTCCGTGGATGGCAGCTCCAGGTCTATGGGTGTGCTACCGGCAGTCTTCCCATTCACCAGCACTTCAGCGCTTGGGGGACGGCTCATTACGCGAATTCTGCCCAGCCGCGGCTTGAGAGAAACACTCAGCGATTGCTGCTCGCCACGGCCCAGCCGAACGCTGCGTTCCTGCGATTCATATCCTGCCCGCGAGACCACCACGCGATGCGCGCGATCAGGGCTTACTTCCAACGTGGCCGGCGAGCCGCCGCGGAAATTCCCGTCCACCGTGATGCTGGCGCCCGGTGGCTCGGTTCGCACCTTCAGCACGCCGGCTGCGGGCTGCAGCCGAATCGACGGCAAGACTTGAGGTTCGCCTGCCACCACGGCCAGTTGTTCCCTGTGCGTTGCAAAGCCCGGCTTGGCGAGCGAGAGCACCCGCTCCCCGGAGAGCAATTCCACGGTTGCCGGCGTTTCACCCATAACTTTGCCTTCGGTGCGTACCACAGCCCCTGCCGGCTCGCTGCTCACCGCGATCTCCGCCCAGTCCGGCTCCAATTCCACCGTGAACGGCTCCACATCACCGCCGCCGCTGACAACCAGCGGAGCGTTGAAGTCCTTATAGCGGACCGCACTCACGTTCACAACGTAGGTTCCAGGATCCAGCTCTATTTCCTCCCCAGGGTAGAAAGCTCCCTCGATTCCCTCTATACGGATCTCCGATTCGCCGACTGACTCAACGACCACCCGGCCGGGCAAGAGCTGCATGGCAAAGCGAAACTCTTCTCCGCCGACGCCCAGAACTTCAATCTCCTCATCCAGGGGGTAATACCTATCGAGTTCAGCGCGCACCCGGTATTCGCCGCTCCATAGCAGGTAGCGGGGGCCGACATGAGGTTTCGGCCTAGTCGCGTCAACCTGCACCTGGGCTTCCGCCGGCTCAACTTCGATCAACACGCCGTCGGCGGTGAACACAAAAATGGTGCAGGCGCCAAGAACCGCCAACATAAGGCCTACCGCCAGGCGCAGCCAGAACCGGGCCTTGGGCGCGCGAGAGGAGATGGGTTCGGATCGGGACGGGCGCAGTGGGACCGCAGGCTTTCCTTCATCGTCTGGGGCTATTTCAGGAGGCCGGGTATCCCAGGCCCGCGCCAGGTATTCCACCCGGAGTCGAAGCGAGTCAGCGGTAGCGGCTTCGAGAGTTACTTCGACTCCCGCGATAGACAGCCGGTCCCCTTCCTTGAGCCACCTGGCTCCGCTGATCGCCTCGCCGTTCAGCTGCAGGCCGGAGATTCCCGCATAGCACTGCACCAGGGCGCGCTCGTCGAGAAGATTGATACTTGCGGCCGGCGGGGCGCTCGCCGGGCCGGGAAGGCGAATATGCGAGCCGGCGCCGCTGCCCAGCAGAATCGGCAGCTCATCCGCCCTCAGGATGCGCTCCCCCTCGGGTAGCGCGATGGTTACTTTAGCGGCCATATTTCACGCGTTGGAGAGAGGACCCTGGGAACGAGGGCATCCTGCCCTCGTCGAGGGCGGGGACGCCCTCGTTCCCGGCGTTGAGGCAGGATGTCCTGGAGCCCGGCTTGGCGGGAAGCGCGCTGCATCAGATAGGATCGGTGCAGACGAGAACCAGCGGATCGGCAAGGCCCTCCGGAGCGACTACGAAATCGCGGCGCACGTCTCGATAGCCATCTCGGGTGCCGATCGCCGTATAGGCGCCGGGCCGAAGCTGCATCACCCGATTATCGAAACTTCCCAATCGGCCCACGTGATAAATGGTCACCTGGGTAAGCCCATCGGACCGTAAACGCACGAGCGCCGGGGTGGCCGCCACCGTTAATACTTTTTCCAGACCTGCAATCTGGCCGCTTAGCCGCAGCCCGGGGTTCGGTATGGCACCGGCTTCTTCCAGCAGTCGTTTCCCGCGTTGCCAGGCATCTTCGCGATTCAGCCCCTGGGCGTTGGCAATAGTGTTCTCCAACTCGTCGTCCAGGAGTGCTCGGCGCTGCGCTTCCGCCAGCCCCTTTTGGGCAGCGACAATATTGGCGTCGATCTTCAGCATGTCTTGATAATTGGCCGCCGCCGCGCGCCAGTCCTCGCGGAACTTTCCGGCAATCGCCCCGGCTTGCAGTTCCGCCAGGCGCTGGCCGCGTTCCTCCAACTCCAGTGCGGTCAGCGCCTCGGGGGGTGAAGGATCGCCCGGGCGCTGCTTTTTCGCTGCTTCAAACGCCGCGCGCGCCGAGGTGAGATCCCCATCGCCCAACGCCGCATGCCCTCGCGACATCCGCGAGTTGAACAACTGCTGATCAAGGGCCGCGTTCACCGCCGCCAGTTCCCTGCGCGCAGACTCCCGCTCAGGGTCGAGCTGAATTACCCTTTGCCAGGCTTGCCTTTGATCCTCGAGGCTTCCGTCCCTGCGCACAGCCCGCGCCTTCTCCAAAGCCTGCATGACTTCCGGCAGCTTCCTTGCGCGGCGCCTTGCCAGGTCCACGGCGGCCTCGGTTTCTCCCAACAAAATTCCGGCCTTTTCCAAAGCCTCCACAGCGCTGGCCTGGTCGCCGGATTCGATCGCTTGCTGCGCCTGCTCAAGCGATTCGCGCCCGATCTCCGGCGCCTGCTCACGCAATTGGCGCAGCATGTCACCCGCCGTGCGGTACCCCACCTGGGCGTCGGTGTATGCGCGGCGACGGTACGAATCATCCGCCTCTTGTTCTTGTGCAAGCGCCTGCTCCCACGCACCTCCCGACCACAGGGCCGGCTGCAGTGTGGCCAGGTAATTGCGGTCCTGAAGCATGTCACCCATGGCTTCATCCGCGGCGTCGCGCTGAATCCTCAACAGTTGCCTGTCCTCTTGAGGCGCTTCAGGTCCTTGCACAACACTCGACGGAGGCGGACGCTTGGCGGCGTTCTCCTCGGCGAAGCGAGGCAAGGCCACAAAAAGCGATACCGCTACCGCCAGCAACAGCGCCCCGAGTACGTAAGCCAGCCACATGGGAACCCCGGAGCGCCGTTCCAGCATCCCGGCGGGCGCTCCGTCCGCGGGGCGATTGCGGGCCCGCGCAACGATAGCAGCGGCCTCCCCCGGCTGGCCTGCAGTGGTGGAATCGCCAAGAATTTCTTCCAGCGCACCCCGAACAGCTTGCATGGTTAACGGCCGTCGCGCCTCATCACGCGCCAGCATTGCGATGACCAGTTCGGAAACAGCATCGGGAAGCTCAGGAAAACCGTCCGCTGCTTTGGGCGCCGCAAGCTGGCCGCCGAGAATCGTTTCTTCGGAAATATCCGGCGCAAACGGAGAAAATCCGCAGAACAACTGGTAGAAAACACATCCCAGCGCATAGACGTCATCGCTGACTTCGGCAGGCCGGCCCTCCAGTTGTTGCGGGCTCATGTAGGCGAGCGAACCTCCCGGCTTGCGAACCCTCTGGTCGAAAGGTGCTTCCGGCAATCGGGCTGCGCCGAAATCAGCAAGACGGGCGGCCCCGGACCCGTCCAGGAGAATATTCTGAGGCTTGATGTCCCCATGCACGACGCCCTTCCGGTGCGCATAAGCAAGCGCATCGCAAACCGGCAGGAGCCACCGCGCAATTTCGCCCCACGAGGCGGCCCCGGTCGCGCCGATGTGGCCTCCCGGCATGACCGGCATGGTGAAGAAATGGCATCCGTCTTCGGAAAAGAACTCCCCCGGCCGAACAATGGCCGGATGAACAAGAGACTGGGCCACGGAGAACTCGCGCTGGAAAAAGTCCACGTGCGCAGGTTCTCGGCAAAACTTGCTTCCCAGCAGCTTCAATGCCGTTTGGCGCCCGTCCCGGACATCTTCAGCAAGCCAGACTTCGCCAAGCCCACCCTCGCCCAGCAGGCGAACCAGCCGAAACCGGGACGTCAGCATCCCACCCTCGCGTGGTTTCTTCATGGAATTGTTACGCACACCAGCATTTGCGCCTCACCGCAAGGCAAATGATACGTACGACAGCAGGCGAGTTCGCCGGCCGGGCGATGGCAATACAGTCCCTGGACCGACCAGTTCGCGCTCAGGAATCCGGTTGGGTTGTTTCCTGGAAGGCTTCGGCGCCGGGCATCTCAAGGTCGCCGGTCTCACGGGTGTAGATTTGCTTGAGCAAGCGGCGCCACTCGCGGAACCGTTCCTCAGCGGATCCGGTCAGCCGCCGGGTCTGACCCTCCAGCTCCACCACCATCGGTTCGGCCTCGGCATCGAAGGACTCGCCCACTTCGCGCAACGCCTCGGCGTGCATCTTGGCCTCCTCGCGGCGCGAAAGGCTTGACTGAATGCCCATGAAGCCGCCCTGCACCATCGTAGTGGTAACGCCCATGTTGTCTCCACCACTGCCCTCGTAGGCGATCGCGCCCAGGATGCCGAGTATTCCCAGCAACATGCGGGTATTGGCCGATCTGCGCATTTCCTCGTAGCTCAAGCGGCCTTCGCGCGCCATCCGCCGCCAGTCGGCGTAGGGCTGATCCAGACCGTAGTACAGGTTCGCGTAGTGCTCATTCACAGCATCGATCAGCGCATACTCCCGCTCTCGCACCTCGCGCATACGGGCCACCATGGGTTCGTCCTCGGCCGGCAACCTCTTGACCCGGTATTGCCCATCCCTGGTCTGCTCCATGTAGCCCTTGAAGGCCTCCGGCACCAAGCCTAATCCGTAGCGCAAATCGCTGATCTCCCTAACGCGCTGCACCTCGGCGCTGCTGAGTTGTGCGCGGGCCTGCAGCAGATCGTTCGCGATCCGGTTGTAAATATTCTGGTAGGGATCCTGACCGGGACCGGTATTGCGGATGTAGGCTTGCTCCGCCACCAGCATTTCATAGGTCTTGTTAAACCACTCCCTGGCCGACGCGTCCCAGGCGGCAACGTGCAGTTGCGCACTGTAGCCGTCCGACTCATCGATCCGTGCTGAAATAAGGATGTCAGCAACCGGGCTGAACTCGGGGAGAACACTCACGGCGCCCCAATAACCCGTAGCTTCCAGCGTGTTCTTCAGGTGAAACGGCATGTAACGCGCCTCGGCGCGCCGAATTTCCGGAAAAATCAGCTTTTGATTCATTTCCTGGGCACTCAAGTCCTCGGGTAAACCAGGATCGAATACCAGGATGCCCACGTTGAGCAGCTGTTCCTGGGCGATTTCGGTCTCGGCGCGCTTCAGGCCCACTTGGGTGTACTGAATCTCGCGCGCCGTTGTACATGCCGACAACAGCACAACGCACGCGGCCATTCCGAAGAAGGTTGTTGTTCTGTTCACTTCGATCTCACCGATTTCAGTCCCATGTGCTTGCGATATTCGTCCCACAAAGCATCACGAATACGGGGGTTCTCTTCCTGTTCCGCCGCCTCGCGTATCTGCCGTGCCACCTGGTCTTCATTACCCGTGGCTTTGGCAATATCTTCCGGAATCTCAATCTTCGACTCGGGTTGGTCACCTGCTTCGCCGCCGTCTCCGTCCTGCAAACCGCCTTCGCCGCCGCTTCCGCCACCACTGCCGCGACCGCCGGACCTGTTGCCGGCGGACTCGCCACCTTCACCCTGGCTACCGCCGGATGCGCCGCCGGACATGCTGGGAATAGTCACCATAGGTCCGCCACCGCCACCGGCCTCACCCGTCATGCCGCCCATGCCGCCGCTACCACCTGCCATGCCGTGCCCGGATGTAGCCATAGCGTCGCGCTCACGAGCGATTTCACGATCGTATCCCTCCATGGACTCGCGCAAAGTGCCTTCGGGATCGCCCGAGCCGCCTGCGCCACTGGCCTGTCCGCCGCCGATTCCACCTCCGGTTCCCATCCTGCCGCCCTGCGCACCCGCAGAACCACCAGCCGATCCCGCTGAACTGCCGGCTGTTCCCCTGGAATTTCCTGCTGAATCCCCGGCGGAGCCTGAAGAACCCTTTGAACCACCTGCGGAACCCATTGAACCCCTGGAAGAGCCCATCGAACCACCTGCGGAACCCATTGAACCCCTGGAAGAGCCCATCGAACCACCTGCGGAACCCATTGAACCCCTGGAAGAGCCCATCGAACCACCTGCGGAACCCATCGAACCCCCGGAAGAGCCCATCGAACCACCTGCGGAACCCATCGAACCCCCGGAAGAGCCCATCGAACCACCTGCGGAACCCATCGAACCCCCGGAAGAGCCCATCGAACCACCTGCGGAACCCATCGAACCCCCGGAAGAACCCATCGAACCACCTGCGGAACCCATTGAACCCCCGGAAGAACCCATCGAGCCACCTGCGGAACCCATTGAACCCCCGGAAGAACCCATCGAGCCACCTGCGGAACCCATTGAACCCCCGGAAGAACCCATCGAGCCACCCATAGAACCGCTCGAACCTCCGGAAGAGCCCATCGAGCCGCCCGAAGAGCCCGCCGAACCGCCGGATGACCCGGAACTACCGCTGGGCGAAGGCATGGGTACTGAGGAGCCGCCCGACGGTGAAGAAACCCCGCCGACGGTCTGGCAACTTCCGAGAACCAGCCCCGCGGACAGCGCTAAGCAAATACCCAATATGCGAACTGAAGTTTTCATGTCTATTGGTCTATCCACGTAAGTTGAATAAGCATACCACCGGCGACAGACCGAGCAGCCGTTTCCATATTTGATGCACGAATCAGCCGTCGCGTCGCTTTTTGTATTCTTCGTAGCTCAAACGGCCTGATCGCACGGCTGGAGGATACTGCCCGTAACGCTCCTGTTCACGTTTCTGGCGAACCCGCCGAACGACCCAGGCAACGATGTTGAAGAGCACGAGAGCAATAGCAGCGACTGCGCCAAGGTTATCCATGATGAACATGTACCAATCAGACACCGAGTTGCCTCGCTTTTCCGGAAACGGTTCCGCAACGGTGTTTATTTTACGTCGATCAGAGTAGTACCATCGGCCTCATGTCCGTGCCCGCGAGAAGCTGACAATCTATGCGCCCGCGATACCGCAACCTGCTGGTCGCCGTATTCCTTGCCGGCGTTCTGGTTCTGTTTTGGCGCCTGCAGGGCAGCGAGGCCACTACCACTGTGCTGCTACTGACAGCAGCTGAGCGACAGGACGGTGATTCCGCATCGCTGAGCGCGGCAGGAAAAGCGAGCTCCAAAGCGTTGAGTCGACTGGTGGGAGATCTCACCACACCGGAGTTGCTGGGCGGAGTCCTAAGCGCCGGGGGCGAGCCTGAGCGTGAAACCGTACGCATACTGGCCGAACGGCTCCAGGAGCCCATTGCCGACGTTTTGATCGAGGAGCCCGCCGGCTTCGCGCGTGGGGTAGTGAGACAATACCGCGGTAGGGTCGTGGTCATCGTGGCCCCCAAGAGTCTGGCGTCGGCCCTGCTGGCGGAATGGGACGCGGGCGCCCTGGAGTTCGCCGAATTCGGCCCCGGACGCCTTCACCTGATCAGCCTGCCCGCATTCGGCCAACCCCGAACACTGGCCCTCAATTACTGACGGGATACGGCCGTTCCCGGGAGGGAGGACATTCTGTCCTCCGAGGGCGGGACGCCCTCGTTCCCAGCGAAGTGTTTTCTCAGCCGAGGAGGCGCTCGAAGGTGGCCAGATCAATATTTGATCCGCACAGCAGCACCCCCGCGGACTTGTCCTGCAGGCGTTCGCGCAGTGGGCCCAAAGCCGCTGCTGTGGCAGTGGCGCAGGCGGGCTCTACCATCATCTTCAACTCGCGCAAAATCAGCCGCATGGCATCGCGTATTTGATCGTCGGTCACCTGTCCCAGGTCATCCATGTAACGGCTGGTCAGCGCAAAGCTGTATTCACGTGCATTCGGAGCCCGCAGGCTGTCGGCAATCGAATCACGCCGGGACGCTTTAGCCGGCTCTTCCTGGGCCAGGCTCTGGAACATGGAGTCGGCGCCCACGGGTTCGGCCCCATACACACTGATTTCGGGCCGTATTCGTTTTGCCGCCGCGGCTATGCCGGCAATCAGCCCGCCACCACCCACGGGTATCACCAGCGCGTCCATATTCGGGGCTTGCTCCAGCCACTCCATAGCCAGCGAGCCGGTACCGATCGCGATGGGGTGGCCCTCGAACGGATGCACCAGGGTCCGTCCTTCCTCGCGTTCGATGTTCATGGCCCGGTCAAAGGCGGCGTCCGCGTTGTCGATCAACTCCACCTTTGCGCCCCAGGCGCGCGCCTGCTGGACTCGCGCCGGGTTGGCCGGCGAAACTATCACGACATGAGCTGAAGCACCCATGACGTGCGCCGCCCAGGCCACCGCAATGGCATGGTTTCCAGCGCTTACCGCAGTCACGCCCTTATCGAGTTGTTCCCTGGGCAAAGACAGCATCCAGGCCAGGGCGCCACGGGCCTTGAATGTGCCGGTCATCTGCAACAGTTCGAACTTCACGGATATCCGCATGTCCGGCGCCAACTGCTGAATGGCCGCGCCGCGCCATTCGTGCACCGGCGTGCGCACCACGCGATCTCTGACCACTTCCCGGTATGCGCGAATTTCACCGAGTGAAGGGGGTTCATGCTTTGTCATCGCATTGCTCCTTGACGTCTGACCTCCCGCACAAATCGCTGATCCAGGTCGCGGGCGCGAACACAGCCCAGCAGGGCCAGGTCTCGCTCCACTTCCTCGCGAAGAATCTGCAAGGCACGACCCACGCCGGCTTCGCCGCCGGCCCCAAGACCGTACAGGTAACCTCGACCGGTGGAACAGGCGGTGGCGCCCAGTGCCAGCGCCTTGAGCACGTGCGTGCCCCGCCTCACTCCGCCATCCACAATCACTTCGGCGTCGCCGCCGATGGTGTCGCGAACTTCCCGCACAAGATCAACCGGCGCGGGCACGCTGTCCAATTGGCGTCCCCCGTGATTGGACAGCATTACCGCGCTGGCGCCGGCCTCTACCGACCGTCGGGCGTCCTCGGCGCACATGACGCCCTTGATGGCGAATGGCCCGCCCCACTGTTCGATCATGCGCGCGGCGTCGTCCCAGTCCACCGTATTATCGAATTGGCGTCCGACATAGCCCATCAGGTTGGTGTCGTCGCTATCCTTTATCCGGTGAGCAAAATTAGCCATAACCGCGGGTCCCGAGCGAACATAGTGATAGGACCATGTCAGGTGGCGGGCCACGTCAAGCCGACTCATCAGGGTAAGTTTCGGGGGAACCGTCATGCCGGTGTGGTAGTCGCGCTCCCGGTTGCCCCCAACCGGAACATCCACCGTCAGGCACAGCGCCGAGTAATTCGCCTCCTTGCATCGCTCGATGAACTCCCGGTTCAGACCCGGATCCTTAAGCACGTAGATCTGGAACATACGCGGCCCCTCGCTGGCGGCGGCCACATCCTCAATGCTGGTCGATCCCAAGGTCGAGAGCGTATACATGGTCCCCGAACGATGGGCCGCGCGCACCGCGCCGACCTCGCCCTCATGGTGAAAAATCCGCGACATGCCCGTGGGGGAGCAGAATAGCGGCCACTCCAGCTCCTGGCCGAGCACCGTTACGCTCGCGTCCACCTTCTCCACGTTGACCAGGTAGCGCGGCAGCAGTTCATAGTTGTCAAACGCAGCCGTGTTGTTTTGAAGCGAACGTTCGTCGTCAGCGCCGCCCCGAAGATAGTGATACATCGGGGAAGGAAGGCGCTTGCGCGCCACCTTGCGCAGGTCTTCCAGGTTGTAGCAACGCTTGAGCTTACGCGCCTCAAACATCAACCGAACCTCGCCAATTGGTAGTCCGCCAGCGGGAAATCCTGTTGCTCGCCTAGCAATTGCTGCGCCAGCGCCTTGCCGGTTCCGGCCGCCATCGACCATCCAAGGTGTCCGTGCCCGGTAGCCAGGGACAGGCCGTCCAGGCCGCTGGCGCCGACGATGGGCACCCCGTCCGGGGAAGCCGGGCGCAGGCCGCACCAGGGGCGCATTTCTTCCACCGGGATACGCTCGGCGTGGCGCGGAAGAACTCCGGCGAGAAGATTGCGCAGGTTGGCCACCCGCTCGGGCGAGAGTTCCTGGTTGAAACCGGTGAATTCCACCGTCCCTGCAACGCGAATACGACTTCCGCCCAACGGCACCACGCCAGCCTTGTAGCCGTCATCCAGCACCGCGTGACTTAGAGCCGGCAATCCTTCGGGCATGGGCGTGGTGAGGGAGTAACCCTTGGCGGGACAAACGGGCACGCGAACACCCAGGGGGCGCACAAGCCCTGGTGTGTAACTGCCTGCGGCAACGACAACATGATCCGCCTCAATCTCTTCGCCACTATCCAAGCCTACACCGTGGACCCCTGCCCGCTCCGCCAGTACTTCCGTGGCGGGTTCCCCAAAGCGAAACACTGCGCCGTGCTTGGCGGCATGCCGCTGAAGGTTGCAGCTGAACTTGTAGGCGTCGCCGACTTCATCCGCCGGAAAATAGAAACCGCCCACCAACTGCTGCTGTATGGGAGCCAGGGCGGGCTCCATTTCCACCACCGCGGCGGGACTCAGTTCCCGGGTCGGAACCTGATCGGCTCCGAGAACTCGGGCGCGCTCCCTCCCGCTGCGCATCGAAGCTTCTGCCCGGCACACTTCCATGACTCCCGAAAGATCAGCCTCATACTCGACTGCGGTTTCGGCCCGTAATTCCTTCATTATTTCAATTGAATAATTGCATAATCTTAAATTCTTTCGAAGATTATTCTCGTGGTATTTGGATCGGCTGTTACGCAAGAACCGGTAACCCCAGTGCAGCAGTCCGGGAAACGCAGCCGGCCTGACGAGTAGAGCAGCCTCCTTGCGCCCCAGGTATTTCAGAAGCTTGAGCCACACCCCCGGTGAGTTCCACGGCGCCGACAGGCTCGGCGTCAGCATGCTGGCATTGGCGAAGCTGGTTTCCAGCGCCGGACCCTCCCGGCGCTCCACTACGGTCACCCGGACGCCGGCCTGGATCAGAAACCAGGCCGTGGTGACGCCGATAACGCCACAGCCGACAATCACTACATGCATTGCCTGACCGTAAGGAATCTCAGGCAGCAATCAGATGGGCAAAACACGAATATACGCGCCGGCCGATTTCTTCCGAGCGGTCCATGTAGGTCATCGTATCGGCAAGAATCCTGTCTGCGCTCATGCGTCCATCCTGGCCCAACCAACCGCGCGCCGCATCCCGTCGAACCCATTCCCTGATCATCGACTCAACAATCTCAAGATGAAACTGGATTGCGTAGCCGTTCTCGCCATAGCGAAATGCCTGGTTGACGCAATCGGGAGAGGAGGCCAGGAGAACGGCCCCTTCCGGCAAGTCAAAGGTATCTCCATGCCATTGCAATACGACTTCGCGTGAATCAAGCCCGGAAAACAGGGGATCTTCGGCAGCCGCATGGGTTGTTGTGAGGTCGTACCACCCTACTTCCTTCACGGGATTGGGGTATACCTCGCTGCCCAGGATCTTGCCAATGATTTGCGCCCCCAGGCAAACTCCTACCAGGGGCACCGAGCGATCCATTGCCTCTGCGCACAAGCGCTCAACCTGCAACAAATACGGAAAACGATCCGTATCGTTGGCGCCCATAGGCCCGCCCATCACTACCAGGCCGGCATGCCCGTCAAGGCTCGGCTCAGCCGTGGCGTCCTGTTGAAAATCCACGATATTGAGATCAAGCCCTGCGTCGCGAAGAAGTCCTTCGAGCATGCCCTCGGTCTCGTAACTTACGTTGCGGATTACAAGTACTCTCTTCATCGTCTTGAATGGTCAATCGGGCGGACGCATTGTACTGCGGACACCCGACCAAATCGGGGCTTGCCCACCACAAATACCAACGGAAAAGTGAGGGCTCCCGAAATAGGCGACGTAAGGTTGCGATAATGCTTTGGAGCGATATTAGTCTCAGCAATGACACAAGAACAAACACCTCCCCCTGGGAACGAGGGCGTCCCGCCCTCGACGAGGGCGGGACGCCCTCGCCCCAACTTCCTCCACACAAACCCCTACACCCCATGAAAATCCTGCTCGTTGAAGACGAACCCGATCTGGCCACCGCCACCCAGCGTCTGCTGCGGCGCCATAACTACATCGTGGACATAGCCGAGAACCTGTCCGTAGCGCGGTCCGCGCTGCACAACAGCCAATACGAAATTGTCCTGCTTGACCGGCGCCTGCCGGACGGCGATGGCGTGGAGTTGATCCATTTCGCGCAAGCCAACAACCTGACCTGCAAGTTCCTGGTGCTGTCCGCGCTGGGGGAACTGCAGGAACGGATCGAGGGGCTGGACCTCGGGGCAGACGATTACATGGTCAAGCCGTTTGAACCGGAGGAGTTGTTAGCGCGGATTCGCGCAGCGGAACGGCGGCCGGCGCCGGAAGTCGGTAAAGTTCTGGAGATAGGCGGACTAAGACTGGATTGTGATTCGCGCAATTTCGAAGTTGGTAACGAGACGTTTGTCCTGCCCCGCCGTGAGATGGTGATCCTTGAGCAGCTCATGCATTCCGCCAACCGTGTAGTCAGTCGTGAGGTGCTGGAGAAGGCCATGTACGGATACGATGAGCAATACGAATCCAACACGCTGGAGTCGCATATGTCACGCCTGCGTAAATCCATAGCTGACCGTGCCTGCGGCGTAAGAATCCACACCGTGCGCGGGGTTGGCTACATGTTGAGGGAAGAATCATGAAGAAAGCACGGCGCATTCCCCCCATATTCCGATCGCTGGTGGGACAGACCACACTGCTGTCTCTGGCGTTGCTACTGCTGGCGCTGGCCTATTTCGTGTTTCTGCCAATACTCACCATGGAGCGTCCCGATCCCAAACTAAGCACCCTTTACCTCGCAAGCAGCAGTATGTTCCGAGTGCTGAACAACTCCGAAGAGCCCTTGAGCACGATCGCGGACGCTGAAGATATGCGCGAAGTGATGGCGGCAAACAGCCAGTTCCGCCTCTACGTTCGGCGAGGCACCGAAGAGATGCAGATTGGAGCGCCCCCTCGCTGGTCAAGCGTTTTCTCTGATTCCGAGTTGTGGTCCAGTAAGGAAGAATCAGCAACAAACGACTATACGCCCGCGAGTTCATTTGCCAGTTTCAACTTTAGCGAAGGCGCTGCCGTAGGCATGTCCAGTTACCGGCTGTACGAAGGGCAGGAATACTATTATGAAATCGGTGGGGTGGAATTTCCCATAGAGCGAGCGACCGGTTGGCTGGGCGGGCGGAATCTCTTCCTTTTCTGGTCAGCGTCGAGCAGGTACCTGGCCGTCGGCGGCGCCATCTTGCTGGGAGTGCTTTGCCTGCTCTATGTCCTGGTACGTTCGCTGCGGCGCCTGGCGAGCGTAGCGCAATCACTCGACCCACAGGCTCCCAGCCATAGCCTGCCCGAAAAAGGCCTGCCTGCCGAAATATTGCCGATGGTGCGCGCCATCAACAGCATGATTGGGCGAATTGACGAAGCCAACGAGGAACAGGCTTTCTTCCTTGCCGCGGCGGCGCACGAACTGCGTACTCCGCTGGCGATAGTCCGAACTCGCCTCGAGAACCTGCCGGACGGGCCGGACAAGGAGGACCTGAAGGCCGATCTTCGGCGAATGACTCGCCTGGTTGAGCAGCTGCTGCGTCTTATGAGCGTGCGTAACACGGGCAGGCCTTCCGCAACCGTAGATCTTGTCTCAGTTGCCAGGAACGTTGTAGCCGAACGGGCGCCGCTTGTGATCGACAAGGGTGTGGAAATCGATCTGGACGCGAACGGGGAATCAGTGCAGGTGCGTGGCGACGAACGCTTGCTCAGAGTCGCACTGGCCAACCTGGTGGACAACGCGCTTTCCTTCAGCAAGTCCGGCCAACGGCTTGAAGTGCAGGTGGGTCCGCGGAAGAAAATTACGGTCCGCGATCAGGGCCCCGGCATACCGGACAAGGAACTGGAGAACATCTTCCGCCCCTTCGCCAAGAACCCGCCCAACCGCCGCGGCCACGGACTGGGCCTTGCCATCACCCGTTCCATCATGGCGCTGCACGGCGGCAGCGTAAACGCCACCAACCTGAAAGGCGGCGGCGCCAGCTTCGCCCTTCAGTTCTAACCCCTCCCTGGGAGAGAGGGCAGCCTTCGCTGGGAACGAGGGCGTCCCGCCCTCGTCGAGGGCAGCCTTCGCTGGGAGCGAGGGCGTCCCGCCCTCGTCGAGGGCAAGATGCCCTCGTTCCCAGGGTGCGGGACGCCCTCGTTCCCAGCAGGCCCTCGTTCCCCAGCCTATTGCACCAGCACCCGCGTCTTAACAGTTTCCGTTTGCGGCAGCAGGCACAAGTCGTCCTTGCAGGTCTGGTAAGTAACCTCAGCGCTCACCTCGTACAACCCGGGCAAGGTGCCGGCTGCAGCCTCGATCGGCTGCCCCCAGGTAACTCCTGTGCCCATGTGCACATCGTATGAACCCTTGAACCGAAATGGCGGCCTCTTGACCGCGCCGGCAGCATCCAATCCATCGGGCACGCTAAAGCTGACGCTGGTTTCTTTCATGCCCTGCCCAACGTTGCGACCGGTCGAAGCATAGATGTACCAACCGTCCTGCATGTCAAGCTGAACATTGACATCCGCTGTGCGGCCCGTCTCCAGCACGACCATCGGGTCCACCCGGACCGAGACCGGCGAGAAGGACGCATCCGGGGCTTCAGCCGAAGCAGAGTTCGCTTTATTGCCACCTGCGGCATCCGGGGCCGCCTCGATATTGCCGGCAACCATCGGCGCGGGCTGCGCATCCTTGCTGCCCAGCATCACGTAGACCCGGCCCTGGTGACGCATGGTGAGCCAATACTCCTTGCCCATGTCATACAGCCGGCCGATGTCCTTGTCCCACCATTCCTGTTGAAACGGCAGTTGTTCCATCAATTGCTCGTCACTGGGAACTTGAAACGTTATACCTTCTGCTGCACGATCAGTAGCGATTTCCTCAAACATGGCGCGCTGTGACTCCAGCGTCGGGCGTGGACGCGGGGGATATAAGCCCGGGTCCTTCCCCGCACTCTCCACCTTATTGACGTCTTCCCATTCCCACGACAACTCGTCACTGAACTCACTGCCGTTGACCGTCGCCACGCTGGCGCCGATGATCAGGTCATTGATGCCATCTGCATTCCAGTCATCCACATACACACGTTGTCCACTTCCCGGGAGCGCCTTCGCACCCCCTTCGGCCGGCAACAGGTCAATTCCCGGCTCGAAGCGATGGCCGTCCGGTGTCTTCACGCCACGGAAGAACGAAACCGCCCGGCTGTTCGAGGTGCGGTAGGAATCAGTCACCAGCAGGTCGAGCACACCGTCCTGATCCCAGTCGACCGCCAGCGGGTTGGGCTTGCCGTCGCCCGACGGCGTCATGCGGAGACCGGTTTGCATGTATTGAACCTCGCTCTCCGTGTACGGACGTGTTTGCAGCGGCTGCCCGTTGACGTCCAGCAACAATTGGCGCACCCCGAAGCTGGGATTCATGGGTCCGCCGATATTCTCGCTGACCCGTAGTCCGCCGCCGCCGCCCACGATCAGGTCGTAGTCGCCGTCATCATCCAGATCGCCGAAGGTGGCTGAGGTGTACACCCAGTATTCAAACGTGCCGATGTCGCCCGGTTCGCCCTCGTAGTTTCCCCAGTCGGGTTGGCCGTTCGAGGCCGGATCGCCTTCCTGCGGCAACGTTCGGCCCGGCAGGAAGCCATCGGCGTTACCCCTATACCACGTAACCTCGCCCGGGTGGTACTGGCCCGTGATCATGTCCTGATGGCCATCGTCGTCCAGGTCGTAGAACATGGGCGTAAGACCGATGCAACACCACTGTGGAATCTCCATGATGGTGCCTTCGGTATCCCGCGCCCACTCGAACTCTTCGGTATACCTCGGCTCGGAATCCGTGCCAACATTCAGATAGACACGGATTGTGGAACCGTCAGCACCCATCGGAAATTTGGGCTCCGAATTAGTCTCGAACTCGCCCACCAGCAGGTCACGCTTGCCGTCGCCGTTCCAGTCCCACAGCGCCGGCGCCGCCAAGCCATGCTTTTCGGTCAGAACCGGCATGTCGCCGGCCATCACCAGGAACGGCGCGCTCAGCTTCGGGGCCCCCGGAATATCCGCCGGCGTCAGCACCGGAAAACTCATTTCATCCGCACAGGCCACGCTTGCGGCCAAGAGGGTTCCCATCAAAAAAAGGCTGTTTCTTCGCATGTCACGTCTCTCCAAGAGTCAACCGTGTTCCATATTGTCCATCATCAGGCTTACGCAATCCTTACCTCGGCCCGCAAGCTGAAGCGTAAAGTCCTGCATTACTCCAGCGCCGCGTCAAAGCTTGCACGCCGGCCGATGTCGTCGGGGCATCAGGTAGGATGAAGGCGATGCGAGTGGGACTCCTGATCTTGTGCCTGGTAACGCTGAATGGA
Source organism: Candidatus Foliamicus sp. (assembly GCA_965261845.1). Lineage (GTDB taxonomy): Bacteria > Pseudomonadota > Gammaproteobacteria > Steroidobacterales > Foliamicaceae > Foliamicus. The sequence goes on from OZ253475.1 coordinate 1,315,660, forward strand.
GTGCAGGCGCAGGATGGGTCAAGCCTGGCGGAACAATATCGGCTTCCGCCCAGCCAATGGCCACCCTTTGTGGTTGACGACGGCGTGCAGGCCGAGGAAATCGGCCCCCTGCCCCCGCTACTGCCGGTCTCCTGGCACACGCCTGCTGCTGAACAGCTAGGGAAACTGCTGTTCTTCGATCCGCGTCTGTCCGGCTCAGGTCAGGTCGCCTGCGTTAGTTGTCACGACGTCCAGTTGGGCTGGGGCGACGGCCGCAGAGTAGCCGCCGGGCATGACCGCTTTGCAGGAAGCCGCAACGCCATGACGCTGCTCAACGCAGCTTATTTCGATCACCTGTTCTGGGACGGCCGCGCGCAGGGGCTGCTGGAACTGGCGCTTCAGCCGATCCGGAGTCCAGAGGAAATGAACGCGGAAATACCGGCCATCATCTTGAGGCTCAAGGATACGGACGGCTATCCGGATGCATTTGGCGAAGCGTTCGAGTCTCCCGAGATCACCCCGCAGCGCTTAGCCGAGGCGCTTGCGTCCTACGTGCGCTCCATTGTCTGGTCGTCCAGCCGCTTCGACCGTTTCGTGCGTGGAGACTACGAGCGGCTGACGGACCAGGAGATCGAAGGCCTGCATTTGTTCCGCACCAGCGCGCGCTGCATGAACTGCCACAACGGCCCGCGCTTTTCCGACGGAAGCCTCCATCACACCGGCTTGAGTTACTATGGAAGACGGTTCGAGGATCTTGGGAGGTTCGAAGTCACCGGAAAACCCGAAGATCGGGGCAAGTTTCGTACCCCAACACTACGCAATGTCCGTAATACCGGGCCATGGATGCATAGCGGCCTGTTTACGGACTTCACGGGCATCCTGCGTATGTATAACCATGGCATCACCTTCTCCGCCCGCCCAAGGCCCGGCGCCCCCGAGCTATCGCCGCTGGTCCGCCCATTGGCTTTGGACAGCAGCGAACTGGCCGCTCTCGAAGCCTTTCTCGATACCTTAAGCCGGCGCCCCTCATTTGTGGAGCCTCCCAAGCTCCCCGGATTCGATGCATCCGCCCACCGCTTGCAGACCGAATCCCAATCCAGCGCCCTGCGCTGAGCACTTTCCCCGGGAGGGAAAGAAACATGAATATTCATCTTCACAGATTTCCGGCCATTCTGTTGGTCTGCTTACCCTTTACGGTTCAACCGCTCTTCGCCCAGGAACAGGATGCCCAGCAGGACGGCGACGAACCGGAAGAAGAGGCCCTGGTTGTCCCCATTGAGGTAGAGGCCCCTGAGTTGCGCGTGCAGCAGGGGCGCAGCGAATACAACTCCGAGTTTATTGAGAACATGCCCACGGGACAGGGAGACCTGGCCGATTTGCTGCGCATGAACCCGGCGGTGGAATTTTCCCGCAACGATGACCTTTCCGCAGGCGCGGGGACGCTCCGCCCGGCGGAAATCTCGATCCATGGCCAGTTGTACTACCAGAACCTGTTTCTGATCGACGGCGCAGACACGACCAATGATATCGATCCTGCGGTTCCACGCCGGATTTCACGCAATAACGGCACCGGCGATGTCTTCAGCATACCCAGCCTGGTTGAACCAATAAGCGGAAGTTCGCCGCAAGGCTACTACCTGAACGTGGAACTACTCGACAAGGTGGAGGTGTACGACAGCAACATCCCTGTGGAATACGGCGGATTCACCGGCGGCGTGGTTTCGGCCAAAATCAAGGCCTACCAGGGAGAAGACACCTTCTCCTGGCATTTCGGCATGCAGCGGGACGAATGGGAAGAGCTCCATGTTACGGAGGACGACATCACCTCCAATGACAGGTTCAACGGCGTCTATACGCCCGATTACCAGAAAACCAACTTCGGAATCAGCCTGCAGCAGGGCCTGGGAGACAATCTGGGACTCACCCTGGGCTTGACCCGCCATCAGTCCCGCTTTGCGCAGCAGTATGGGGTGGGGCGCACGGGCATCGTGCGGATGGTCGAGTACGAGGACCATATCGACAACCTTGTGGGCCGGTTGGACACCAGGCTGGGCAATACCGACGCAGGCCTTTCCTTTCGCTACTCGACACGACGGCATGACGGCGTTACTTCCACCTCGTACACCGGCGCTTTCAAGAAAGATCACGAAGGTTACGGATTCACCGTGGACCTGGGCAGAACGCTTGTTGCCGGCGCGCTGAACCTGAAACTCACGTTTGACCGCGTGTCCGATTCGCTCGACAGCGAGGTGAGCTTCTTTACGAGCCACGAGTCCCTTGAGCGCACCGAGTCTCAGTATGAGGGCGCCTTCGGGGATATGCAGCAAGAGCAGACCCGCGTCGCCCTTAAGCCGAAATGGAGCCTTGATCCCATCAATCTAGCTGGCCGTGAACATACCATCACAGTTGGCGGTGAGTATCGCAATACACGCAGCCACTATGAACGCCCCGAAGATATTACATTTGAACGGTACGACTGCATCAAAGACCTTAGGCCAGGCGATGGTTGTGTGGATCAGGACGGCAGCGGGACCAGTGGTCCAGGGGATGAGAGGTTCGGCGGACTTTCCTACTGGTACGCGGGCAAAGTCGACCTGACCTACAACGAATTGTCTGTCTACGCGGAAGACCGCATTGACATCGGTGCGTGGCAGATCAACCTGGGGTTGCGAGGGGACTGGGGCAGTTTTCTCGAGAACTTTGACGTTTCGCCGCGCATCACCTTTGCCTGGGCGCCGTTTGAGGACGGCAGCGGAGAACTCACGGCGGGCGCCAGCCGCTATTACGGGCGGAGCTTCTTCCGCTACCAATTGAACGACGCGATTTGGGCCTGGAGGGAAATATACTCGTATCTCACGAGATTTACCGGTCGGCCCGGTCAGGAAATGCCTTGCTCCAGACCTGAGTTCGCCCAGTGTACCCACCGGACATTCGATAACCGCAGCGGCGCCGTAGATTTAGAGACGCCCTATTCCGACGAGATTTCTCTGGGCTGGCGCCAGAGAATCGGCCCCTTCGAAGGCAAGCTTCAGTTGCTGACCCGCGAGAGCCGTAAGGGAGTATCGCGCCAGCGCGAAGAGGATGGGCTGCTCTATTACAACAACAACGGCCGCAGCTCCACGCGAAGCGCCACCCTCGAACTGACTAATAGCACGGCGCTGGTTATTGGCCCGTCGGAAACGCGCTTTACCTTGGGCCTGGGCTACCGCGACACCGAGGGTAATCGCCACCAATACGAAAGTTACGATGAGACCCTGGAGACCGACCTGATCTACTACCAGGGTGCGCTTATTCCGCCTGAGGAATTGCCGGCTTGGGACTACAACGTGCCGCTGAGCGTTCGGTTGAATTCCGTCACTGCGATTCCGAAATGGGGACTTACCTGGTCGAATTTCTACATCGTGCGGCGGGGTGGAACCGTGGCCCGCGATTCGGGTGAGAACTATGAGAGTCCAGACACCGGAGCCCGTTACGACATCTTCGAGGATCACGAATTCAGCGGCCTGTTCACCATCAATTCGCGCATTCAGTGGAGCCGCATGCTCACCGACGGTTCGGAAGTCTACGCCCGGTTCGAAATCCACAATCTGCTCGACCGGGTGGTGGATATGGAGACCCGGCGGCTCTCCACGCGACAGAGGAACACGAAGGGCCGGCGCTTCTGGATGGAAGTGGGAATGCGCTACTTCTAGCCTGCACGCTGGCGTGACGTGATGGAAGATCGTTGGGAACGAGGGCGTCCCGCCCTCGTCGAGGGCGGGACGCCCTCGTTCCCAGGCACGCTATGAACGGTTCCGAGAGTATCCTGGCGCGCATCGCGGCCTTCCTGGATACAGGGGGACCGGTGGTGTGGTTGTTGCTGGCGATTTCCATCGGCGCGCTCAGCGTGGTGGTGCTGAAACTCTGGCAGTTCTTCCGCTTGCGTCCCGAACATAACGAGGAGCTGCCACAGGCCCTTTCGGCCTGGCGACAGGGACAGCACAAACAGGCATGGCCGATGCTCAAGACCGAACGCTTCAGTTCGGACATCGTTGCGCTGGCGATGCGCGAGTTGGCACGAGGAAATGCCGACCAGGCAACGCTCAGGGAAGAGCTGGAGCGCGTGGCGTTGGCCAAACTAAAGGACTTGCGTTCCCATCTGCCGGCGCTGGAAGTTATTGGCACGCTCACCCCTCTTCTTGGGCTGTTGGGCACCGTGCTGGGCATGATCGCCGCCTTTCGGGCGATGGAGGCTGCCGGCAGCCAGGTTGATCCGTCGGTATTGTCCGGCGGCATCTGGCAGGCCTTGCTGACCACGGCCATGGGCCTGTCCATTGCGATTCCGGTGATGGCCGCCTACAACTGGATGGATCGCAAGGCTCAACGAGTCGCCGAACAGATCAACGACGCCGTAACCCAGGTTTTCACGCTCTATAACAGCAGGGGCGCAAGAGAAAAAGCAGGCCCTTCCACCTCTGTTCCAGATGCGGCTTGACCAACTGATTCGGCGGCGGCGGCGCGCCATCAGCATGGTCCCGCTGATCGACGTCGTCTTCATCCTGTTGCTGTTCTTCATGCTGTCCACCAGCCTGATTCGAGCACGGGAGCTTCCGGTGAATTTTCCAACGCCTGATTCCGAACCCTCGGCCCAGGCATTGAAGGTCATCCGCCTGGAATCCGAGGACGGATTGATTTCTTACCAAGGCCTTCGCTACGCCTCTGGGGATTCCGAAGCGCTGCGTGAACTGATTGCTGACGATCGCCAGGCCGCTTACGCCCTTGACACGGCGCCGGGCGTCAGCACCCAGGCGCTGGTTACGCTGCTGGACCGCCTGACACTGGCCGGAGCGCAAAACCTGTCGCTTGCGGAGGCAACGCAATGAACCTCTACAGGCGGCGCGAACCGCCATCCCAGGACAACAGCATGATCCCGCTGATCAACGTGGTGTTCCTGATGCTGGCATTCTTCATGATTGCAGGGCAGATCCAACGCTCGGATGCAATCCGCATGGAACCACCGGAGTCCTTGAGCCGCGCGGCCCAGGGAGAATATACGGCCACCTTGCTGATTACCGCCCGCCAGTCCCTTTTCCTGAACGATAGGCCGTTGCGGCGCGAACAGCTTGCCGGCGAGATTCGCCGCCTCCTGGAGACGGCCGCAGACCCGCAAAGCGTTCGTGTGCTGGTCAAGGCCGACGCTTCCCTGCCGGCTACCGAACTGCGGCTGGTTCTTGCCCGTCTTCGCGCCGCCGGCCTTCTGCGGGTATCGCTGGCAACCGAGTCAATAGCAGACGCATCCGCTGGATAGCGCAGGTGCGCACCGAAACAAAGCTGTTGCAGTGGAGCGCTGCCATCTGCACGGCGGTGGCAATCCATTTTCTATTGGTTGTGGGCATGGCCGGGCTCAATCGTTACGGCGCTGCCGGAGAAGGCCAGGGAGGAATCGAAATCGGCCTTGGTCTGCTGGGAGACATGGGTGAATCGACGGAGATCTCGGACGCGAGCGATATAGTCGAGCAGCCACCCGAACAGGCCCCGGAGCCACCACCCCCTGAACCTACCGAACCGCAACCCGAACCGCCTCCGCCGGAGCCGGAACCGGCTCAACAGGTAACTGAGGTGGCCGTGCAGACCGAGACTATTGAACAAACGCCGGAGCCGCCCGAAAGCGAGCCCGCAGCCGAGCTACGCGAAACGGCGCCTTCGGAAGGAGGCGGTAGCGGAGAGGATGCCGTTACCCAGAGGCGTCAGTCCTCCGGATCGGGAGATTCGCCACGCGCGGGGGGTTCCCCCGGCCGTCAGGCAGCATACTACGCGACCCTGGCCGCACAGATGAACCGCTACAAGCACTACCCCATGGCGGCCCGCCGCGCCCGCCAGGAAGGCACGGCCACGCTCTCGCTGCTTATTCGGCGCGACGGCAGCGTTGCAGACTTCAGCATCAGCAAGAGTTCGGGCGTCGAAGCACTGGATGCCGCGGTCTTGCGAATGCTGGAACGGGCGCAACCCTTGCCGGCCTTTCCGGCATCAATAACAGAAGACGAATTGCGTGTCGACTTCCCCGTTTCATTTTCACTGAGTGCTCTATAGGGGAAACCAACGCCGGGAAGTTTCCGGCAAAATGCAATTTGCAACAGGAGAAAGTCCTATGAACGCGAGATTCCTGGCTATCGCCACTGCCCTCGTGGCGACAGCTTCCCTCAACACACCGGTCGCAGCAGCGCTTGAGTCCCATATCGATGCGGTTACCGTCTACCCCCGCGGCGCCGAAGTCACCCGCGTAGCCCGCATAACGCTTACGCCCGGTTCCAACACCGTGATCCTCGACGGTTTTCCGGGCGATATCGGCTTGAGCCGCATTCAGGCAATGGTCGAAGCAGATTCGGTCGAAGTGCGCTCCATCCGGCTGGATATGCTGGAACAGCGCGAGGCCTACGATGCGGAAGTTCAGCGCCTGGGAGAAGCCATTACCCAAACAAAGGACACAATCGCCGCAATCGACGACGAGATCGCCGCGGCGGAGTTGCAGTTGAAGTTTCTTGAGGGGCTGGCGCAGGGCTACGCCGTCAACGAACGCAGTGAAGCGGCAACCGGCCAGGCGGATATCGCCTCCTGGCAGCAGGCCCTGGACTCGATCGGCAAAGGCGCCAGCGGAGCCATGCTAAGGAAGCGGGACGCACGCAAATCCCGGCGTGAAGTGCAAAAGGACCTCTCGGTACTGGAGCGGGAACTGGAGAACAAGCTTGACCGGCGCGCAGATTCAGTCCGATTGTTGATTTCGCTGGCGTCCCCATCGGCGCTTGAGACCAACCTGCGCGTTACCTACTTCCAGCGACAAGCAAGATGGCGCTCCACCTATGCCGCGTACCTGGATACCGCCTCCTCCGAACTACGCCTTACCCACGAAGCGCAAGTCAGCCAGACAACCAGCGAAGACTGGCAGGACGTGGAACTCACGCTGTCCACCGGTAATCCCGGCGGCGCAATGCAGGCGCCCGGGCAGGACAGCGAATTTCTGGATTTGCGGGACCCTCGCTCCGCGGAACGCGAGGCTGCCATGCGAGATAGGCGAGTGTTTCAGCCAATGCAGGCCTTGGAAGAAATAGTTGTGACGGCAGCCAGCGTGAGTCCGAACCGATACGCGGTGATCTATCAGGCGTCCGAGCGAGCCGACGTTGCCAACGAAGCGGATCAGGAGCAATCCGTTCCGCTTACCGGATATCGTTTCACCGTTGCGCTTGTAACTCGCACAACACCCCGTAAGAACGATAGCGCCTACCTTACCGCTCGGTTCACGCAGGACAGCGAAACGCCCTTGTTCAGCGGGCCAATGCGAGTATTCGTGGACGGCGCCTACGCCGGTCTTGCCGAACTACCGGAACTGCTTCCGGGAGCCGACGCCGTGCTGCCCATGGGCCCGGACCGCCAGGTCGAGGTGCTCGTTATCGATAAGGGTGGAGAAAAAGGCAGCGAGGGGTTCTTCGCGTCACGCAATGCCGAGTTGACCGATTTCCTGTTTGAAATCGTCAATCGCCACTCGCGGGCCACATCAGTGGAAGTAATTGACTACTACCCTGTGCCGCGTGACGAGCGGATAGAAGTTTCCGTCCCGCGCAGCGCCTCGGCGCCGGATGAAAAGGACCTGGATGACCGTCCCGGAGTGCTTGCCTGGCGCAAGGAACTCACGCCCGGCGAACGCTGGCGAATAGTCCACCAGTATGAAGTGAGTTACCCGGAGGACACTACGCTGGACGGACCGCGCTATGAGTTTTAACAGCGGGCGCCGCTACGCTGACGCGCAGGGAAGACGCTGGGAGCGAGGGCGTCCCGCCCTCGTCGAGGGCGGGACGCCCTCGTTCCCAGGGGTGTTCCATGCAAGCAAGCCAGACCTACGGCCCTACGCGCACGCCATAAGAGGTCTCGGCAAAGCCCACAAGGCCGCGTCCTTCCAGCGCCGTGCCCTCGGTGTTGACTTCCTTGGTGGACAGTCGCCTTAACCGGCACTCTGGTCCAAGTAATTCGCGCAATTGCGCCGCGCCGATTGAAAACGGTGGTCCGTCCATGGTGTCCGGCGGATATTCGAGGCAATTGATCAGGCCCACCGCGCCGAGTGGCAACAGGCTCAGCAGCTGCCGTGTGTATTTCTTCTGCATTGCCGGTGGCATCGCTACCAGTGCTGCCCGGTCGTAGAAAGCATTGACCGGGCCGAGGTCTTCCGCGGTGGCGGAAAAGAAATCGCCGTTCAGGATGCAGTAGGGTCCGGAAGTAAGGCTACGCAATGCCCCGACTCGAGAAATGCGCGGCTTGAGCTTCAGTCCGTCAAAAAACGCCTCGCAGGCCAGCGGGCTGACCTCCACGCCAACTACCGTATGCCCCTGCTCCGCCAGCCAGCACATATCCAGGGACTTCCCGCACAGCGGCACCAACACGGCCCCGCCCGCCGGCGCTTCGACCTTCGGCCACCAGGCCTGCAGCGCCTCGTTGATCGATTCCTGGTGAAAACCGGTCTCGCCCAGCTCCCACTTGTTAAGCCAAAACCCTGCTTCCATAACGTCCTGGAACCTCCTCAATTCCCCCCCTGGGAACGAGGGCGTCCCGCCCTCGTCGAGGGCGGGACGCCCTCGTTCCCAGCGTACCATTCACAACAACCTCACGTATCAGTCCGGCAGACTGTAGGCCACAACCGAGTCGCCTTTCTTGTACGGATACACCCAGTTGTGCCCGCCCGTCGCGACCACCACGAACTGTTTGCCGCCGTCCATGTAGGTCATGGGCGTGGCGTTGGCGGATGTGGGGCCTTCGAACTCCCATAGCAGCTCGCCGGTCTCGGTGTCATAGGCCCGGAACCGCTCGTCAGCCGTAGCGCCGATGAAGACCAGGCCGCCGCCCGTTGCGACCGGCCCGCCTGCAAATGGCGTTCCCCAGCGAAACGGAACGGGGATCGGCGCCAGCTTGTCAATAAGACCTAAAGGAACTTCCCACTTGATCGTTCCTTCACGCATATCGACCGCCACCAGTTTGGCCCACGGAGGCTTGGTGCACGGCATCATGAACGGAGAGACAAGAGGCCCTTGCTCCAGGCCGTAGTCCGTCCCCTTAATGAACCCGGGCGGCCCGATCGGCAGTCCCGATGTAGGAACGCGGGCTGCTTCCGGATCGATGTCTTCGTTGGGTATCAGTCGGACCCGGTAGGGAGTCTGGCCAACGGGTGTTACCAGGATATTCCCGTCGGGATCGAAGGCGCCCCCGCCCCAGTTCATGCCGCCGCCGACGTTCGGCATCATCAGGGTAGTGGTCGTGCTGGGTGGCGTGTAGATTGGACCGTGTCGCATCGATTCGATCATTTCGCGGCACTTGTTCTTGTCATACAGGGTGATGCCCCAGGCGTCCTCCGGCGAGATTCCCTGCCGGACCAGTGGCGGTGGCTTCACCGGAAACGGCTGCGTCGGCGATACCTCGTCATCCGGCATTCCGTCCGTGGGCACGGGCCGTTCCTCGATCTCGAAGAAAGGCTCGCCGGTATAGCGATGGAAGGTGAACACCATGCCCTGCTTGGTCAGTTGCATTACCACCGGCACCTGTTCCCCGTCGTGCGTGATCTCGGCCAGGATGGGGCTGGTGGGCAGGTCCCAGTCCCACAGGTCGTGATGCAGGACCTGGTAGTGCCAGACAAGTTCACCCGTCGCAGCGCGAAGCACGATCAGGGAGTTCGCATACAGGTTGTTGCCGGGCCTGTTGCCGCCATAGAAATTGGGAGCAGGACTGGCCGTTGGAATGAACACCAGGTCGTGCGCGCTGTCCCAGGTCATGTTGATCCAGGCGTTGGCGCCGCCGACGTGATAAGCCGTGCTCTCCGGGTCGTCCTGCGGTTCGCGCTTCAGCGTGTCGAATGTCCACAAGTGCTCGCCGGTGCGGGCACTGAAGGCGCGCACTGCGCCGTTCATGGAACTGGCGTCCTTGAACTTGTCCGCGGTGCCGCCGACGATGATGACGCCGTTGACGACCGCGACCGGAGAGTTCAGCTGCATCGTGAGGAGCTGGTTGGTCGGCTGCAACTGCATGATGACCGGCGTCACGTCGACAAAGCCGTTCTCCCCGAAGTCCGTGCAGGACGCGCCATTGCGGGCATCGATGGCCGCCAGGCGCCGGTCGTTCGTGGCCAGCAGTATGCGGTGAGCACAGGCCCCATCTTCCAGCGCTTCCGGATCGTTCCAGTAGGTCACGCCGCGGCAATTGAAACGCCCGGCATAGGGCGTGAGATCGATCTCAGGGTCAAACTCCCACCGCTCCTGCCCGGATGCTGGATCCAGCGCAATGATCCGGTTGAACGGATCGCACAACACCAGGTGGTTCCCTGCCTCTTCCGGCAAGAGTATGGGCGTCACCTGAAAGCCCACCGTGCCGTACAGATGCGGCAACCGTTCCAGGTGCCCGGTGTTGTAGGTCCAGGCAATCTCGAGATCGCCCACATTGGAGCGATTGATCTGATTCAGCGGAGAATAACGCGTGCCGCCCTCCTGGCCGGCATACGTAGGCCAGCCGGGATCCTCAACGACAGGGTACTCCTCGACCGTACGTTCGCCCCGTTTCCCGCAAGCGTTGAGCGCAACAATCAGCATGACCAGCGGTAGCCCGCTCCTGGTTATCTTGTGCATGGTGAATCAGTGCCGATGGCTGAGCCGATTTCGGTCCCTAAGAGATAGCGTACACATTATTCTGGCGACATCCCCTTGGGAACGAGGGCGTCCCGCCCTCGTCGAGGGCGGGACGCCCTCGTTCCCAGCGGGACGGTTTAGCCGTGGGATGCGAAATGTTGCGCGAGCGCTTTGAAGCGGCGGCGCAACTCCTGTTCGCCTAATCGAGTCGGTAGCCTGTCGAAGCCATGTGGCGCGCCCGGGACTTTGTGCAGGTCAACCGGCACGTTGCTCGCGCGCAGGCGGCTTGCGTAGTCGAGAGATTCTTCGTAGAACAGGTCCTGATCGCCGATGCACAGATAAGTTGGTGGCAGGCCATCGAGTTGTTGCGCTCTCGCCGGTGATGCGAACGGGGAGACCCTTTGAGAGAAGTCGTTGGGACTCAAATAGACTTCCCATGCGAATCGGTTGTGGTCCCGGCCCCACAGCCAGAAGTCAGCAGCAGCTTCGCGCGCGGCTCTTACGTTGCGGTGATCGAGCATCGGATAAATGAGGCATTGATACGTAATGGCGCCCGGCCGTTGGTCCCGGCACCGCAAGGCCAGCGCAGCCGCCAGGCCACCGCCGGCGCTGGCGCCGCCGAGCGCGAGCGATTGCGTGTCTAGGGAAAGCGCGTCGGCATTCTCAAGAATCCAGCCCAACGCAGCATCGCAGTCGTCGAGAGCCGCCGGATAAGGGTGCTCGGGCGCCAACCGATAGTCGACCGAAACAATCAGACAGCCGAGCTCATCGACCATGCGGCACAAAAGCAACTCGTCCATCTCGGGACAACCCAGAATGTAGCCGCCGCCGTGGATCCACAAGAGGCACGGCCGCGATCCGGGCGCATCGGGGCTCGAATACAGTCGAAGTCGCAGGGTCTGATTGGCGGATGGTCCAGCAATTGTCTCGTCAGCAACACTGACTTGATCGTATCCCTCAATCATGGCCGCGGCCTCCAGCGACATCCGGTTCAATTCACGTCGCGTCTGCCTGAGATTTTCTTTCGTCAACTCCAACTGTGGGAATTGATCGAGAAAAGGCAACAGTTCCGGGTTTATGCTCACTACATCAACCTCCTGGGCATCATGAACGCAGCGAATTCTCCGGCATCTTAATGTGTTTGGGCTGACGAGAAGTCTCCAGGCACAAACTGCCTAAAGGGCAAACTCGGGCAAAACCGAAGACAAGGCAAAGTCCCGGCAAGGAGGTGGTCACTGATGTTCGAAGGCTTCGAGAAGCAAAGGATTGCCTGCAAAGGCGTGAGAGTCAACTGCATGGTGGGCGGTTCTGGCCCGCCTGTCCTGCTGCCGCACGGATTTCTTTGATCTGTGCAACAGTAGTCAAGGTTCCTGTAAGGCGAGCCTGCAAAGATAGCCGAAACCGAGACTCACTGAGGAGATAGGGAACATGGGCAGAATCACTCGCCGTGCCGCCATTGCCATGTCCGGCAACGCGTTACTTGCTCTCGCTGCCTACGGGTCGCTTACTCGAACCGTGTTGGCAAAGGAATCGGAGTCGGTCAGCTGGGAGCGGTTTCTCGAGTTATGCCATGAGCTGTCGAAGACACAGTTTGCGGACCGCTGGGATCAGGACAGGTATACGGCGGACACTCAGCGTTTGGTTCGTCGATTGCGCCTGGATGACCAGAAGATCGTCGAGTACATCGAACGTTATAAAGACCTGAACACGGATTTTCCGGAGATCCGCTCCATGCATTACGAGAGCCAGTTCATGGTTTCGATGCTGGAGTTCGAACCGGGCGAGGAGATTCCCCTGCACGATCATCCCGATATGACGGGCGTAGCCTATTGCACGACCGGTCGCGTGGTCGTCGATCACTACGACAGGCTCAAAGAAACGGCGGGGAACGGCAATCCACTGCTACGGTTCGCTCGCCATCTTGACATGACCGCCGGAGACACTGCCGCGCTGACGGTCGACAAGGGCAATATCCATACTCTCAAAGCCAGCAGGTTCACGCGCATGATCGATCTGTTCACGCCGCCTTACGACCGTGATCGGGTGACACGAGCCAGGTACTACGCGAAGGATTCGTCCCCTTACCTCGGCCGCAACGGAATATTCGAAGCGGAGACTTCGGTCAGCCCTTTCTAGTACTCAAACGAATCAATTGGAGACATGGAAGTTGGAAATTGCAAGAACCACCACTTGAGTTCGCATCTAACGGAGAAGCGCCACCGTGCTCCGGGCAAGTAATCGGGCCACTCGGAAACCAAGGCTCGGACTGCGGTCGTCGGCGGCGCTCGCGAAGCGGACCGCGGAGCGCAGGTCATACGGAAAGTCGTCGTGGGAGCCGCCGCGCAAGACTCGCTGCGAGCAGTCGCCGCTGAGCCAGGCATCTCCATTCGCAGGGGCGCCGGAATAATTCTCGTTCCAGCAGTCCTCGACCCACTCCCATACATTGCCATGCATTTCGTGCAAGCCAAACGCATTGGCCGCGAAAGATCCCACCGGGGCGGTCTGCACAAAGTCCCATTGGGTGGTACAGCCACCACAATTGGCTCTTCCCTGACCAATTTCGTTCCCCCAGGTGAATTGGGTCGTCGACCCCGCCCGGGCCGCGTATTCCCATTCGGCTTCCGTCAATAGCCGGTAAGTCTGTCCAGACTGCGACGACAACCAGGCCACGTATTCCCTGGCGTCATTCCATGACACATTGATGATCGGGCGTCGCCCGCGGCCCCAGCCTTCGTCATCCACCTTGGCCGGATCCGCAAAGCGGTCGTAATCCTCGAACGTGATCTCATGCTTCGACACGGCAAAAGGCTGCGAGAAGGATACGGTGTGTACCGGCTTCTCATCTTCGTAGCATTCCTGACCCGACACGCAGCCCATCCGGAAACTGCCGGCGGGAATCACTACCATCTCAGGGCCGCTCCCGCCCGCCTGAAGCGCGTCCGAGAAAGTATCCCCCGGCTGAGGCAGCGGAGGGCTCGAACCCTGCAACATCTCATCCGGCTGCGCCGCCGCTACCTCAGCAAGAATCATTGCGAAAGCGGCCAGAGCGAACATTGCCAAGACCTTCTTCATGATCGAAACCCCCGGAGTCAGGTACCACCCATGTGGTCATCGACAGATAGCCTACACAAATTCCCGGAGGCAGACACCCTCAGCCTGCGAACCACAAATGGCATCGTCGGAGCGTCAGAGGGCGTTGGCCAATTGCTGATATGCCCTGCGTCCTTCGTCCGCCGCTGGTCCATAGTGCTGCAGGCCGTCCAGTTCGGAATGGGCAAACGCAATGCGCCCGTAGTTCTCCCGAAGCGTATCGCGCGGCGCCGAGTCATTTGCGCCGCCATAGAATCCGGGATACGGGACCGAGTAGGCGTGACCCCAGCGATTGAGTATGACGCCTGCCACATCGACGCTCGGATCGAATCCAGCCGTGCCGAACAGTCGCATCAGCGGCGGTTATGCCGAGTTTGTACAGAAAACGCCAATTCGTTAACGCGACGTTCGCGACCAGAAATGGCGCGTGCAGAAAACTCTCGCAAGCCTCGCGATAAGACGAAGGCAAGTCATGAACGATGTATCGATTGATCCAGCTCCCTGATGCCATTACTACCGCCTTGGCTTTGATTCCGTGGTATCTCCCGTTACGTACATAAACCACGGAAACGGAGCCAGCTTCGCTCGCGGCGCCGTCGTGCGAAACATACATTGCCGTCGAACTCGTCCGCATGCGTATCGGTTGACCTGCTCGATCCAAAGCGCCGGGGTTGATCGGGCGGGTAATGATGTCTTTGAAACTCGCCCCGCCTTGGATAGCGTCGGGGATCAGGCGTTTCAGAAAATACCGGACGAAGCCGGAATTTCCACCGGGAAACGAGACGCGCCGGATGCCCTCCGGCATAAGCCCGAAGAGGCCCGGCATCGGCAACTGGTAGGCGGCGTACGCCGACACGCTGTCGCTCCCCAGCCCGCACGCGGATGCGAGGAACAGGTCCGCGTAGCGTATTCCCTCTTCACCGAGCTGCAACTCGTTGCTGAGAAACTCCTGATAGGACATTGTGTCAAGCACGCGCCGCGCCTGATCCGGCGAATCGAAACGGCGAGTGGCCCCCGACTGAAACCACGCAAGAAGATCTTTTCGCGACGCGTGGGAAAGCGGCGTATTGGCAAGCTGTTGCTGAAACATATCGACGGCCCAGGAACCCGTCCCGTCGCCGCCCTTGCTGAAAAAGTGTCCGACACTGGTGTTGTGCTGCAATCCGGCCACCAGGTAACCGTAGTTATCCTGGCAGAAACCCAGGGGCGTGTTGTCTTTCGACCAACCAGGATAGGTGAATTCTCGCGGTATGTTGAGGGCGGCATAGTAGTAAGGATCACTGCTGGCAACACTGATATCGTCCGCTAATTCCGGCACGAAAAAACCGTTGGCGCCTTGCGGTGCAATCAGCCGTTCGCCGTTCACAAGGAACTCGTTTTCCTTCGCCTCGCCGCCGATCATGGGATGGTTGTCCAGCATGATGCAGGTCTGTCCATCCCGGCGTTGCTGCGAGAACTCAAGCGCCGCGCCCAATCCGGCCATTCCGGCGCCGACGATCACAAGATCGGTTTCTTCGACCGAATCCAATTGACCAAAATCAATCGGGAATCGTCGATCAAGGACACGATGCGCCGTCTCGACAACTTCCGGCGTATTTCCGTGCGAATAACGGAACGAGCCGACACCGCCGTACCCATACCAGTCGGCGCCAAGCGATAGCTCTATTGGATTGGATGCCATCTGGCCATGAGCGGGAATCGCGCCCGCCGTCAGGGCAAGCCCGGCAACGTGTCCTCCAAGAACCGCTAAGACGCCATCTCGTTGATATCATCCGCCGTTGTGGGTTCTAGCGGCGTGTTGTCCTGGAAGGACTCGGGCCACTCCCAGTCCACATCCGGGTTCAGCACCGGAAACGGCAGCGCCACCGGAGATCCCAACAGCTTCAATCCCCAGTAGGCCCAGTTGCGCCGGTCGAACAGGCCCGGTGGGGCATTGCGGTAGGCATCCCGGAACTGTTCCTCGGAAAACAGCGCCTGAGCCTCCAGGATGTCGTCGACCGAACCGCGGGCCATCGTTTCGGTCAAGAGTTGGCGGGGTTTGGCAGCCACATCTTTCGGCGGCTCATACCAATTGACGTTGCGCGCCAAGCGGATCAGTCGGGCGTGGGAATCAGACACGGTGGAGGATCGGTATCTGGATGAGCGTTGGGCATCACGGGAGCAACAAGACCGATCAGACCCCTCGGAGCCGGACAGGGAATGTTGCCCACATCGACGGATTCAACCGCCTTTTCAAGCTGTCGCCGGTCGGCCGGGGACAACCCCTCCAGCGCCGGCGGATAACTCAACATGCGTAGCGTGATGTATGGATTGAATTGTTCCCCATAAATCGTTTTCGCGAAGCCGAGCCCCTTCGGCAGCGACAGTCCGGTTTGGCGCAACACGGCGCAAATATCTGCCAGGTCCTTGCTGCTCCGACGCTTCTGAATCGTGGCGCACTTGCAACCGAATACATCGCACACGTCCGCAATCCGCACGCCGGGCGCAAACTCCAGCGGGCTCTTGACGGTTCTCAATTTAAGTCCCCCAAAGAAACTCACCGACACTGGGCCGTCTTCCGTGCCAACCTGCACTGTCAGAGTGTTGCGTTCTTCTTGGGTAATCTTGCTCCCGGCCAAGAAATCCAGTTGCTCGCGCAGCTGCCGGGGGACCAACGGGCGCGAACTGAAGAAATCAAAATCCACGCTGCTGCGGTGCCCGAGTTGCAGCGCCAACGCAGTGCCGCCATACAGCACAAAATGCTCCGGCAAACCCTCAAGCCGTGCCCAGAGGCGCTGTTGAGCCGACGGCAGAATGTTCCAATACGGCGCTTGATTCAAGTTGTTATTGTACTTCTCCTGCCAGCCGAAGACAGCACACCGTCTACATCAAATAGTGGAGCGGCTTGCCACTGCGAGCCGCTCCGCGTTAACCCGGCGCATCTCGGTCTCACGTGCGCGCGAGGGAAAGCATTCCCGCACGCGCGCAAAAGTCCGGCACACATCCGGGTCCGCCTCCATATCCTGCTCAATGCGCTGGGCCGTATATCCATGGCCTGCGCGTCTCAGCGCTGCGCTGTTGATCCCAATCCAGGTGTCACTGCTGAACTCGCCTAGCCTGATTCGGCAGGTCCCGACTTGAAAATTTCCAGCATTCTTACAATGCTCCTCTCGAAAGTCGGATCTGTTCCCCGTGTATCGTCGCGACTCAGCACTTCTTCGCCAACCTCAACGGCACGATCCGTTTCGCCCAGGCGACCCAAGATACCCATGTACGTCGATGCAATTTTGGCCGTCGGCTCCATCGAATACGCTTTCGCACTGAGCTCAAGGGCGCGTTGTTGAATTTCGGGCGTGTCGGCCATGGAGAGGTGCATCGCGAAACTGGTGTAGTCCGACCCGGTTAAGGTATCTCCCGCAGCTGCAATCTTCTCATCCGTTTCGGCGAGCATGACGTCCCATGCTTTGGTGGCGGCGAGGTAGGAATTTCGGCCCAGTTTCTCAAGATAGGACTTGTAGAGGTAGTCATTTTCAATTTCGGTAATCTGGATTTCGTAGGCGCGCGCTAATTCGCCATCCAGTTGATCGATATAGCGGGTATAGTCGGCATCGCCTTGACGGGATGATAGAGCGACAGAAACCTTTATGCTCTCAAGTACGAGAAAGGCTATGCGAGACTCCTCGACTACTTGCGCGTACGCATCGTAGTGTTGCACCACAAACTCGATCCACTCATTCTCTCGAGGAACGCTCGACAGGAAACTGCTGAAAAGATCGAAATCTTCCGCATTGATAAGTGATTCTGGCTCGACGCTGTCAACATACTCATTAAATGCTGCAGTCAGTGCTGCGCGGCGCGCCATATATTCCGGCTGCATAAAGGCAGCTGTCACCGACTCTCCCGAGAACGACTCAGTTGTTAGCACGTATCGGCCCTCTACCAGATAGTCTTTGACGAGGTCGCGATCTCGATCACCGGTATCGTATTTTTTCTCAAGCGCGGCAAACACCTGGCGTTCCTCGCCCATTGCCTCTCTTGCAACCGCAATGAACAACTCGGGTTTGAACGTACCGCCAACGGAATATTGCAACGTTCCGTCAGGTTTGATGTACAAATAGCTTGGATAGGCCGAGACACCGTATATGTTCGTCAATTCCGGGCCACGTATCGAAAAATCTTCCGCGTCCAGTTTGAAATTAACAAAGTGCTCGTTGTAATAGGCACCAACATCTGCGCGTGGAAAGACGTTCAGATCCATGAGTTTGCACGGACCGCACCAACTCGTATAGACATCGACGAAGACCAGTTTGTCTTCGGCCCCTGCCTTTTCGAGAGCGGCATCAAAAGAACCCTCAAAGAACACGATTCCAGATTCGTCAACAACTTCCGCTCTCTCGCCCGCACTGCAAGCCGCAAGAAAAACTGCAACCAGCAAAGCGGCGATTACACGCAAACCGCTCACAGGCCAAGCTCCTTCATCTCTTGGGTAAATCGATCGATCATGAATTGTCCGCGGTCGCCACCCATTTCCTCAAATTCCGCGAGCGCCTGGGCGTAAAACTCGCGAGCCTTTTCTTTCTCGCCCATTGTCGCCATAAAGTGACCGTAATCTGTTGCCACGTACGAATTGTAGAAATTCTCGTACGCGTACTTGATGAACTTCTCGGTCTCGGGGTAGAACTCCTCGCCGCCCTCCGTCATACGCAACCGGCGATAGTAGATAAGAAACTGAGACGCACCCAGGAGTTCTTTGCCTTCCATCACAAAGTCCCAACCGTGCTTCAAGTAACCGGCGAAGTCCCCCTGCGACATCGCGTGCTCCTGTTCACCCAAAGATGTCAGGACTTTGACCGGATCAACAATGTCCGCGTCGTTGAAGGCGTACGCTTTAGCCAGCTTCGTGTCGATGTCTTTGACGTATTCTTCGAACAACTCCCGATTGCCTGCGGCGCCAGCGTCGTTAATACCCGTGTAATTGGCGTTCATCAAGAATGTGCCGAACTCCTCCTCGTTCGGGAGGACAGCGACATATTCGTCATAGTGGTCGATCATATATTCGATATATTCGTGACCTCGACTAAGTTTCAATGTAGCGCCAAGGTTGCTTTTGAGAATCTGAAAATCATCCTCAGTCACTAACTGAGACGGTGGATGGCTGTTCACGTACTCGTGCAGCGCCGCCACAATTTTTCCACCCAGGGCCTGCTCTTCCGGTATGGCGGGCAATTCGAAATTGGCCATTACTTTGGCCCCCTCGAGAATGTAGCTGCGAACCAGGTCGGCATCGCGATCTCCGGCTTCGTACCGATCCGCAACCATCTGAAACTCAATGGCCGGATCTTCACCGAGAACAGACTTCCCAACCGCAATGAACACAGCGGGATCCATCAATCCATTGCGGCGGCGCATAAGCTCTCCGTTCTTATCCATGTACAAATAGCTCGGAAACCCGAACGCACCATACTTTTCAGCGAACGCCGGACCGTCGGAGTCCGGATCCTCGGCATCGATCTTCCAGTTAATGTAATTCGCGTTGTAGTACTCGCCGACATCGTCTCGCGAGAAAACATCGGCGACCATTACCTTGCACGGGCCACACCACTCCGTGTAAACGTCGACGAAAATCGGAAGATCTCGTTCCTGTGCCATCGCGAGCACGTCGGCAAAATTGCCCTCGACGAACACCATTCCACCTGATGCTTCCGTCATCTGCTTGTTTTCCTGCTCGGCTCCGCAACCATTCAGAGCTAGCGAAACGATGGCACAGGTCACTATTGCCAGGTAATTGTTCTTGATATCCATAACGAATTCATTCCTCTTGCCGTAGTTCGGCACAGACGCACATATGAAGTTTCCATGTACTAAAAAGCGCACGAATACTCGACGCACGCGCTAACATCGCACTACTGAATGAGCTCCGTCTCAAGCTGAAACAGCGTAAGCTCGAACAAATCCCACGCACGCTCATCAACGCCGTCGTCCAATTCCCGGCCCGCCAATATCTTGTGACCCAACTGCACCGCAGCTTCGCCGTCTCCCGCTTGTTGCAGGTGATACATATAAGTCATCGCCACCATCGGCGCAGGTTCCAGTTCAAGGGCTTTTTTTGCGTAGTGCATTGACTTCCGACGCCATTCGGGATCGGGCGCCCGTTCAAACTGTTGCATCGCCGCGGTATAGTCCTGAGCAGTAACCGCCTGTCCCTTCTGCGCCAGCATTTCCTCGGTCGACGCGTACAAAGCTTCCCAATCCTGCTGGGTTGGCTCATAGTGGAGTTGACCGAGTTTCTCGAAATATTCCTTGTAAAGGTACTTATTGTGCACGGTTTCCAACTGAACGCTGTAAGCCGCTGCAAGATCGCCATCAAGTCTGGCAATATCGTCTACATAAGACGAGTCTCCCGCCCGTGCCTTTTCGGCAACCGTGCTCTTGATATCTTCGAGAAGGTAGACGGCCACGCTGGTCTCCGGGACAACCTCGACAAAGCGAGCATAGTTGTCTGTGACGAATTTGACGGTTTTCGGATCCCGCTTAGGGCCCGATTCGTACGTCCAGATTAACGCGAAGTCCTCGCGATTAATGGTATCGCTCAGATTTCGGCGGGCCTTGTACGCCTCGTAATTTTTCCCCTGTTTGAAACTGAACAGCCAGCCTTCTTTCGAGCGCTGTGTTCCGGGCACATTATTGCTGGCGAGCACCAGATAAGCGCGAACGAAATCCAGGTCGCGCTCGCCACTTTCGTAACGCGCTGACATTTCTGCAAAAAGCGTGTCGGTTTCGCCTCGCATCTTGCGGCCGAATCTGACGAACGCATCTGGCTCAAAATAGCCGAAGCCTTTGTCAACGTGCTCACCGTTTCCATTGAGGATCAGATAGGTCGGCAGCACTTCGACGCTGTTTGGCCCCGCCAACTCGGGACCGTCAAACACCTCGGCTTCCTGGTCACGCTTGATGACGACGAAATTATCGTTGAAGTACGAACCTACACCGGGATCCGTAAACACATTCAGGTCCATCATCTTGCAGGGTGCACACCAGGTCGTGTAGACGTCCACCATGACCAGCTTGTCTTCCGCCGAGGCCTTTGCAAGCGCATTTTCGTAACTGCCGTCAAATAACTCAATCCCTTGCGCGCCGGCGACGATTCCAGGTTCGGCATCATCCCGTTCCGCACATGCGCTCAGGAAAAATACGGCTGGCAGCGCCAACAGCACTGCCAGCCGAATCGATCTGATTTTTGCTTTGTCAGCGGCCTGCCGATTCGTCAATACCATGTCGTATCACCCTGGACTAAAAGTCGAAGTCTTTGCGCAGTGTTGCGAAAATAACTCGACCACGCGTGTCGATGCGACGAAGATCGAATGGCCCGCCGAATCCAGCAGCAAACGGGAACTCACGATCGAACAGATTGCGGGCACCGACGGTAAGGTCGATTTGCGCTCGCTCAAACGTGTAGTTCGCAGAAAAGTCCCAGGTTGTATAGCTGCCAATGGTCGGCGCTTCAGCGTAAAAAGCAGAGAACGCAACAGGTGCTTCGGTATTCCGGTAGCTGTCGGTGTGGTTTCCGAATAGTCGGACACTGTAGTTATCACGCAGCCATTCGAAAGAGAATGTCCCCACCAGTTCGTTCGGGCTGCTACTCGTGCCAAGACCCTCCAGAGGCGTTTCGCCGGGGGCGATAATGTCTTCGAACGTTATCGTTCGGACACCATCAAGCCGAACGGAAAAATCACCGGCGCCATTGTTCCAGGAATAGCCGATCGCGAAATCCACACTTTCAACATTTCGTTGGGCCACATTGATCGGAAAGAGCGTCAGGCTGACCAGATCGTTTGTCACCGGGTCACGTGCAGCGAACCCTGGAAACAGCTGTGGGTTGGCAAGAATATGGTCGAATCCAAATGCTGAAAGCGGGTTGGCCGTAATTCTGTCTTCGTACTCAACGTCAGAATAGTTCAAAGATATCTGCAGGCCCTGAATGGCACTGGGACTCCAGTCGAATCCAACATTGATTGTTGTCGCAAATTCCGGCTCCAGCGACGGATTGCCGCTACGGTCGGAGAATGGGAATGCCACAGTCCCCTGAACAGGATCAAATAGCGGGAATGTACCGGGCGTGAGCGCCTGAACATATGCTCCCACCACCTGAGTCAGGTTTGGCGCCTTGAACGACTCGCCCCAGCTCGCCCGCAAGCTGAATGTCTCGGTCGCGTCCCACCTGACCGCCAGCCTCGGGCTGAAATTGCTCAAAGTCCGACCGTTAATCGGCCCACTCAGAATCGCTTCAAGTGCGGGGCTAACAGGCCTTGGCTGACCATCGAGTGGTGGCGGTGCACTGGAATCAACCTCGTATTCTTCCCATCGGCCCTGCACGACAGCATTGACAGTCTCAGCTAACGGGATTGAATTTTCGAAGAATAGCGCTGTGACGGTTTGCTTGGGTTTTGTGTCCGCAAGCGTGCCATTGAGAAGACCAATCTCGTCCGCGCTTTGGTCCAGTTCTTCGCTCCGGTATTCAGCGCCAAGCACCACCTCCCATGCGCCCGCCGGAAGCTCAAATACTTCGCCGACAACGTGGCCATTAATATTGCCCAAACGCGATTTACGCGTTCGGTCGAAGACAACACCATAGGAGTCCAGCACGGCATCAATATTCTGCGCCGTACCGTTACCAAACGGGTTAATCCGGTCCGCAAGGATCGTATTGCCAAAGATGTCGTAGCCAATTGAAAGTGCTTGATTTTCGGAACTGCCGTAACCAGCGGCGACATCCAATACCCAGCCGCTATCGCCGAGCTCTGTCAAGAAACCCGCATTGAGCGTCAGGTCCTTTGAGTCGTTTTCCGTGCCGCCGTAAGGAATCAATCCAGCATTCGTCTCGGAAAGTAGATACGACCCAACGAACACCGGAAATCCGAGCGTATTGAGCGGATTTCCGGTCATGTTGACCGGATCCCAGGGTTGGACCAGACCGATAAAAAATGGCGCGTTCAGCTGCGACGTCGTATCGCCCTCCGATACGTAGATCTCGGTGAAAAAGCTCGACGACTCGCCGAAGCGCTGCTCAAAAAAAACGGTCAATGCCAAGCTCTCCACTTCGGCTGTCTGCTGCAATGGCACGTTGTCCGCGGGCACAATATTGAGTGGGCTCAAGTCAAAGAACGTAAAGGACGTGCCGTCGAAATCGGCCGGCAGTGAGCCAAATCCAAATACATTTCCGGGCTGCGTCAAGAACGTGTTGCGCGCGTCCGGCCCCCCCCGACTTGTGTAATCCAGGGTGGTAAAGCCCGTTTCTGCGGTGATGACTGGATCGGTTTTGCTGTGGACGACCGTGGCGGTCAGGTTACCCGTGTCCCAACCGAAACCAGCAAGCTGGCTGATCTCAAACTTGTCGGACTCCGTCGAGCTGTTTTGGTAGGACAGCGTCGTTGTGGCGCCCTCGTAGTCTTTTTTCAGAATAAAGTTGATCACGCCGCCGAGCGCATCTGAGCCGTAGGTTGCCGATGCACCATCGAGTAGCACCTCGACGCGCTCGATCGCGGCGGCGGGAATTTTCGACAAATTGACCTGCGTGCCGTTGAACCCGGCCGATCCAACCGAACGGCGCCCATTAATCAGGACCAGCGTGGCATTGCTTCCCAGCCCGCGCAGGTCGGCTGCTGCTTCGCCCTGCCCGAAACTGCCGACGGGAATTCCGTCACCGCCGACCGGTTGCGAGATACCCCGCGCCCGATTGATGGTCGAGAAATTCTGCGGAATGCTCGCGATGATGTCCTCGGCCGTCGTAAATCCTCGTGCATCGATGGAGTCTCGATCGATGACGATGACCGGCGAGGTCCGGTGAGCACTGGTCAGCCGACTGCCGGTAACAACTATCGGCTCAAGAGTATCTTCGTCCGTGTCGGCCAAGGCGCTTGCATCGTCTTGTGCAATGGAAGAATACGGAGCCATACCTACCGCACACAATATTGCGGCGAAAAATAATCTGTTTTTTTGTGCTGTACGTCTTTTCGCACAGCGAATGAAGTATCGAACGTTCATCGGCCTCCCCAGTGAGTTTCGCAAGGTTATTGGCCCATTGACTGACCCTATCACCTGACAATCCTACGGAATGACCGTTACAGGAACCTTGAATTGCCGGACAACAAAAAAATATTCAGGGATCGAGCGCATCACCAGGAAATTCGACCTTGAATACTGCGCCTCCTTTGGGCTCGTTGTAAGTACTAACGGATCCTTTGTGAATACGCATAATTGCGGCGACGATGGCCAACC
This sequence comes from Candidatus Foliamicus sp., assembly GCA_965261845.1. Classification (GTDB taxonomy): domain Bacteria; phylum Pseudomonadota; class Gammaproteobacteria; order Steroidobacterales; family Foliamicaceae; genus Foliamicus. Next base: position 1,339,617 of record OZ253475.1, read on the forward strand.
CCAGACCATGGCCGCGTTTATTGGGTGGATTCTTAAAGAATGGCTCGAATATCTGGTCCTTGTCGCCTTGCGCAACACCTGGTCCTTCATCCCTGACTGTTGCTCGGTTGCCGTCGACGCGTACGTGAATCGTCTTTCCTTTCGGTGTAAACGACAGCGCATTGTCTATGAGGTTTGCAATCACGCTCTTGATAGACTCGCGTTCGCCGAATACAAGGGAGTTGTTGTCGGTCGACTCAAACGTCAATTCTTTGCCTGCCTGAAGTACCGCCCGGCCGCGTTCTACACAGATGTCCTCCACTACATTTGCCAGCCGGAGTTCAGTGAACTGATCTTCCAGCGTTCCGACTCTCGCGAGTGTCAATAGTTGCGTGATCATGGACCCCATCTGCTGGACGTCCAGTGCAAGTTTTTCCTTAAGTTCCGAATCATCGAGTTCCTCGATTTTGGATCGATGAACGGCCAACGGCGTCCTAAGTTCGTGTGCTGCGGCAGCCACAAACATTGCCTGTTGCTCGCTCGCTGACTCGAGCCGACCGATGGCGCGATTGATCGCCTGGACCATTGGCGCAATCTCGATCGGCAGGTTGTCCTCGGGGAGTAAGATATGATGACCACCGACACCAATCTGCGACGCCGCTTTGGAGACTTCTCGAACTCGGTTCATAAGCGAACCAAACAGCAGGCCGAATGCTCCAAGCATCAATACTGTCAACAATACCAGGGGTACTGCGCGCACGGTCGCCATATCGCCTTCCAGCAAAGTCAGCTTGACTATGTCCCAGATATGATTCCAGAACGGCAAATCGGTGCGAATTCCTTGTACTTCCAGGTAGTACGCCGTGTCGCCGCAGCCGCCCATCTGGACAATCCCCGAACCGGCGTCGTCGCCAGCCCAAATTCGTACCGGCAATACATTGCAGCGCAACGAATCGTCGGCGCCAGATGAAAGCGCAACGTTTTGCCCAACTATTTGGTCCATGAATCGTGGATCGCCGGGCGCACTGGAATAAACTGAATCAAAAGCACTGACGTAATACCAGGCGTCAGGGTTTCGCCGCATCATCACCTTCAACTGCGATGTCGCATCCCGTGTCATCTCCTCCGAACTATGGGGATTCGATAGCACGAGAGCCGCACCAATGACACGGTTCGTTGCTTCTCTTTGAGGGTCGTGAACCAACGTATGCGAAATTATCCAAGTCCCTGCCGTGGCTACGAACGCGATGAAAAGCGTCGACACAGCTGCTAGTAGCTGAATCCGCCACCGAAGCGAGTACCATCCTTTCTTAGTTGATTGGCTCACCCGTCGGTATCCTCCGTAAGCATGTAGCCCAAGCCTCGTGCGGTTTTAATATATAGGCCCGCATCAGTCTCTTTGAGCCGTTTCCGAATCCGCGACAGGTGCGATGCCAGCGCGTTCGACAATGGTGGCTCGTCAAAACCGTACACACGATCGATAATTTCAGACCGCCGCACAATTTGTTCCGGTTTGGTTACCAGCAGTTCAAGGATGACAAATTCGCGCCGCCGAAGGTCAAATATTTTTCCGTTCACACGAAACAGTCGGCCCGCTCGATCATACTCAAGGCCACCAATCTCGGCGCGAGCTTGATTGCTCGAGCGCGGAATTCTCAACATCGCCCGAATCCGCGCCAATAACTCTTTCGGCTCGAACGGCTTGACAATGTAGTCTCCCGCCCCTGAATCCAAACCAGCGACCCGATCGTCGACATCCCCCAATGCCGAAAGCACGAGAAATCGCGGCAATTCGGTCATTGATTGCGCCTTTACGATTAAGCTTAGCCCGTCGCCATCGGGCAAACGGCGGTCCAGGAGTACGATTGAATAGTCGATTTCGCGGAGCGATGCCCAGGCAATTGATACGGATTCCGCCAGATCGACGTCGAAATCGTGCTCCCGCAAGAACTTGGCCGTGTTTTTTGCGAGCTCAATCTCATCTTCAACAAGAAGTATTCTCATTTGTCAAATTCCGCAGCAAATACCCGACGCTCATTGCAAACTCGCGCCAGGAGCCTGCGCCGTGGGAATTTACGACTATAGGGATTGTATGTTGAAGGGGGAATGAGATGGCGACGACGCTTCGCCCGTATCAGCCGGCGAACGCCCCGGCGTCCGCTTACTGATGTTGCCGGAGGAGTTGAAGCGGCGGGAAGATCGGCTGAAGGCGATCGTTGAGGCCAAGGCGCATCCAGCGCGGGCACGGATGGCGGCGAAGCTGGCCACGCCCGAAGGCCGGGCACGCTACGCCCGGCGCAAGTGGCTGTCGGAAGCGCCCAACGGGTGGATCAAGCAGGCGCTGGGTTTTCGCCGGTTCAGCGTGACACGGCACTAGGGGCGCACTAAACAATTGCGGGATTAATCCGCCATGATGGACCGCCCCATACAACAAAATCCGGACCGGCTATGGCGGAGAGGGTGGGATTCGAACCCACGATACGGGAATACCGTATACCTGAACTCCAATCAGGCGCCTTCGTCCACTCGGCCACCTCTCCCTAACGCCGCCACTATCCTGATTCCGGTTTGTCTACTTGTGGCGGTTCTTCCAGGCAGGATCCATTATTGCGCCTGGGTTGTCCGCTCTGCACTTCGCCTTCGGGAATCTCAAGATTGCCGAAGGCCTGCGGGGTTTCCAGGCCTTCAGGAGCGATTAGCGGATTGGACACCTCGGCATCCTGGTACATCTGCGGCTTTTCGCACGGAGCAAGGCCGCCGCCGAAAAGCCCGCAGCCATGCACCATACAGGTCATTGCAACCATGCCTGCCGCGGTAGCCCAACGGTTCACGACAATACTCCAGCTTGCGCCATGGCACTCTCAACCCGGTCCCGATTAGGCTCTGACAACACAGTCAGCGGTAAGCGGATGGCGGCTCCGATTCTGTCCATGCGGTGCAGCGCCCATTTCACCGGAATCGGATTGGATTCCACGAACAACTCATCATGCAAAGCCGCAAGGGGCGCATCCAATCGCAGAGCGCCGTCGGCATCACCTCCCATGGCGGCCGTACACATCGCGCCCATCTCCCGAGGCGCGACATTGGCGGTAACCGAGATCACGCCGTCGCCTCCGGCAAGTATGAAAGCCCTGGCTGTTGCATCATCGCCACTGTACAACGCAAATCCCTCTCCGCAAAGCGCCCGCAGGCGCGCTACTCGTTCGACCTCCCCGGTAGCTTCCTTGCACGCCCCGATCCGTGGGTGCTCGGCCAGGCGGCCAATAGTCTCGGGCAGCAAATCCACTCCGGTCCGCCCGGGAACATTGTAGAGGATCAGCGGCCGCTCGACGGCATCGGCAATGGCGCTGAAGTGCAGCACCATTCCCTCCTGGGTCGGCTTGTTGTAATAAGGCGTTACAACCAGGTACGCGACGATATCGGCGCCGGCCACTTCTTGTGAGAGAGCGATGGTCTGGGCCGTGGAATTGGAACCGGTGCCGGCGACGACCGGGATGCGTCCGCCGGCTTGCCGCGCCGCATGGCAAATGAGCTCGGCGTGCTCGGCGTGGGTCAGGGTGGCCCCCTCACCGGTGGTGCCGGCAATCACGAGGGCGCTGGTGCCTGCCTCGACGTGCCAATCGATCAGCCGATCCACGGCCGCATAGTCCACGGCGCCGGTGGCGCTCATGGGTGTCACAAGGGCTACAAGGCTTCCACGCATAACGGCGCGACATTTTATCCCGCCTGGTGTTGCAAACTTCTCCTGGCTCCGATTGCTGAGCGCCGATGTGACCGTTCGACTGAATGCATCTTTGGTTTGCATGCCGATAGAGGGGGTTCGTGTAAGCTAACCGTAGCATGGAAAAACTACTGGCAATCTCGGCTCTGGGCGCCCTGGAAAACGCATCCGCGCGGGAGCTTAGCGAGGTCGTCAGCGAAGCCGGAGGAGACATTCGCGACGCACGCATGACGCGGCTCGGGAACAGCTTCGGCGCCCTGCTCCTGGTGGAAGGAAACTGGCACACGACCAACAAGGTTCGCTCCGCGTTGGAGCGTTTCGGCAAGCGAACAGGCTGTCACATTTCCGTCAGCGATACCGAGCCGCGCGATGAGCAGACGCCGGCAGCGCCGTATCATGTGGAGGCTGTGGCGCTGGAACGCGATAACCTCGTGTTGGCGCTGGTGAGCTTTTTCGCACGCCGCGAACTGGCCGTCGCCGAGGTTCATGCGCGGCGCTACAATGCCCCAAGTACGGGTGCGGCGATGCTGGCGGTTCGTCTGGAAGTGCATGTGCCACGCGAGGTAGGCATTGCGGTGCTACGCGAGGAATTTCATGATTTCTGCGACAAAAACAACCTGGATGCCGTCATCGAACCGATTCACGGCTAGCGAAGAATGAGCGTCTTGAGAGAAACCAACTGGAACGAGGGCGTCTCGCCCTCGTCGAGGGCAGGATGCCCTCGCTCCATCTGCGCGGCGGCGCAGCGCGGTCGCTTTGAATACTTGCAACGAGGATTGAAATGAGCACTACCCGGATCGGCGCGCCGGCGCCGGACTTCGATTCCGCCAGCACCAGCGGCGGGCAGCAGCAATTGAGCGACCTGAAGGGACGAAAACTGGTGCTGTATTTCTATCCCAAGGACAACACCCCGGGATGCACGCTGGAGGGGCAGAACTTCCGCGACCTGCACGAGGATTTCAGCGCGGCGAACGCCTTGATACTGGGCGTATCGCGCGAATCCATCCGTTCGCACAACAACTTCCGCGCCAAGTTCGACTTCACTTTCGACCTGCTTTCGGATCCCGATGAGACGCTTTGCAACGCCTATGGAGTGATCGTCGAGAAAAGCATGTACGGGCGAAAATACATGGGCGTCGACCGCGCTACCTTTCTGATTGACGAGGATGGCGTGCTGCGGCGCGAGTGGCGCAAGGTCAAGGTAAAGGGACATGCCGATGAAGTGCTGGAGGCCGTTCGCTCCTTGTGAAGACCGCGCCGCATTCCACAGCGCAACGCGCCGCTTGCACGGTGTTCTTGGTGCTGTTTGGTTTGCAGACCCTTCCGGCCGCGGCCCAGGGTCAGGCGGGACAGAACCTGCCGGACATGGGCAGCCTCGCAGACACGGCCCTGTCGCGCGAACAGGAACAGGAAATCTCGCTCAACGTAATCGAACAGATTCGCCGCGCAGGAATGCTGGTCACCGACCCGGAAATCAATGAATACGTGGCTGACGTAGGCGGGCGGCTGGCCTACCGGGCTCAGGACGGCGACTACCGTTTTCACTTCTTCGTGGTCAAGGATCCATCCATCAACGCGTTCGCTTTACCCGGCGGTTATATCGGCGTTCACACGGGTCTGATCGAAGCGACCGCCAACGAGAGCGAACTGGCCGGCGTGCTGGCGCATGAAGTCGCCCACGTGACGCAGCAGCATATCTCGCGTCAGATCCAGGCCATGCGCGGAACCGGAATCATGTCCACAGCGATGCTGATCGGCGCCCTGGTGGTAGGCGGTTTGCTGGGCGGCGGCGGCGACATGATGCAGGGCGCGCTGATGGCCAGCCAGGGAATGGCAATGCAGCAGAGGATCAACTTCACCCGGGCGCACGAGCATGAGGCCGACCGAATCGGAATCGGCACTTTGTACGCGGCTGATTTCGATCCGCGCGGACTCCCGTCGTTCTTCGAGACCATGTCGCGCAAGGAGCCGCTCTCCTCAGCGGCGGTCCCCGAATTTCTGCGCACCCACCCGGTCAGTTTGAACCGTATCGCAGAGGCGCGTGGCCGCATCGCACCGCACATGATGCGGCAGGTCGACAGCAGCCTCAACTACTACCTGGCCCGTGCTCAGGCACGACTCCTGGGCAGCGGCAGTCCCGAAGAAGCGCTGCGGCAATTCCGCTCGCAGCCCCTGCAAGAGACACCGGCGGTTGCCGGAAAGTTCTATGGAGAGGCGCTGGCGCTGATGGAGGCGGGCATGCCGGGCGAGGCGCTGGGGATTCTGCGTAACCTCCAGGCCGAGTATCCGAACTCCATTCCCTTGCGCATCGCCGCGGCACGCGCCAGCGCGGCCGCCGGCAACTCGGCCGACGCGCGACGCGAATTCGATGATGCCCTGAGGCTGTTTCCGGGCAACACCAGCGTGGCCCATCGGTTTGCGGAAGTGCTTATTGCGGAGGGACAGGCTCCGCACGCCCGGCAACTTCTCATGGAGTATCTGATCGGAGACAAACTCAGCGCCGAGACCACGCGGTTGCTCGCCCAGGCCAGCGGGGAATCCGGCCAGGTGGCCGATGCGCATTACTTCATGGCCGAGTACGAACTCATGCGCCGCAACATCAATGGCGCACACACGCAATTGCAGCTTGCCCTGAGAGCCGCCGAGCATGCCGACGACGTGCGCCGCAGCCGCATAGAGGCGCGCCTGGAGCAGATTGAAATGATGGCCGAAAAAGGCCACAAGCGCGAAAGGGAAGACGAAGAAACCGATGAGGACTCATCGGATCGCCGAGGATAAGGGGGATACCTGGAAATGAAGAATCGCTTCAGGAATTGGTGGACCTTGGATTCGAGGGAGGAACAGCTAAGCGCCGACAACCCGCTGACGCCGCTCAGCGACAGCCAGCGCCGCAACACGCTACCGTTGCTGACGCTCGCGTTCGGATGGGGTTTTCTCGTTACCGGGCTGCTGACGGGCGGTGCCTTGGGCAAGGGGATGAGTTTCTGGCCCGACGCAATCCAGGCGTCCTTTTACGGCAACCTGGCCAACTTCGCAATCGGGGCGGTAGTCGGCTACATGGGCTACAAGACCGCCTGCAACAGCGGCCTGCTGTATCGATTGGTATACGGCCGAATCGGCGCCTATCTGCCGGTGCTGTTCATCGCCCTGCTGACTATCGGCTGGCAGGGAATCGTGGTGGGAGCTTTCGGCTTTGCCTGGGCCCAGGATTTTGATTCCCCACAGTTCTATACGATTGCGCTGCTTGCCGGCATCCTGTTCACTGTAACCACCTACTTCGGCGTTAAGGCGCTCGAATGGGTCAGCGTGCCCTCGGTGGTCATTCTGGTGGCAGTCGGCCTGTATTCAATCAACTTGAACGTGGGACAAGCCGGCGGCTGGGAAGCCTTTCTGGCGCTATCCGCCGACAAGGCCGCAGGTTCGGAGAGCCCGATGAGCGTTCTCGACGGCGTCAACGCCGTCATCGGCTCCTGGATCGTGGGTGCGGTGGTGATGGCCGAATACACTCGTTTCGCCAAGCGCGCCTGGGTAGCGATCGCCATTCCATTCATCGTGCTGATCATCGCCCAGTGGTTCCTGCAGATTGTGGGCGCGCTGGGAAGCGTTGTGTACGGCGGCAATGGCGACTTCACTTCCTACCTTCTCGAACAGGCCGGTTGGATCGCCATGCTGGGCGTCATCGGCATGAGCGTAGCGCTTTGGACCACCGGCGACGCCAACCTGTATCTTCCGGTCATTCAAACGTCGAGCATCATGCGCCGGCCACGGCGCGTCATGACGGTGATCTGTGGTCTCCTCGGAACCGTCCTGGGATTGGGGATATACCAGTATTTCCTGGCCTGGATTGGAACGCTGGCCATCATCGTTCCGCCACTCATCGGCCCGGTCATCGCGCACTACTATTTTGTCGAGCGGGGCCGTATGGATGCCGGCGACGATTCACGCCTACCCATGGTGAATTGGGCCGCGCTGCTGGCCTATCCCCTCGGATTATTGAGCTACTTCTTCGCGCCCGAATGGCTGGTGCCTGCACTGGCCGGTCTGGCCGGCTCGATAGTGGCTTACCTGCTGCTCTACTACGCCTTCCGCGCAGCGCGAAGCTAGCTGAACACCTGGGAAAGAGGGCGTCTCGCCCTCCCTGGGAAAGAGGGCGTCTCGCCCTCCCTGGGAAAGAGGGCGTCCCCGCCCTCTACGAGGGCAGGATGCCCTCGCTCCTTTGCCCTCGCTCCTATCCCCTCGTTCCTAAGCCGCTTCCAGTTCCGGGCGATACTCACCGCTCCGAGCCAGTCCATTGAGGCGCGCGCGCATACCGAAAGCGCGCTGCGCATCAACCAGTCGATCCGCCCTGCCCCCCCACGCCGCCAGAGCCGGCGCCTGAAGCGCCCGCCCATAGGAGAAGGAAACCTGCCAGGGATGCGGCCCACGCGCGTTCATCGCGCTGAGATGGGCGGTAGCATCTTCGGCTGATTGCCCTCCGGACAGGAAGGCGATTCCCGGCACGTCCGCCGGCACATGCGCTTTGAGTGTGCGCAGAGTAGCTTCCGCAACTTCTTCCACGCCCGCCTGAGCGGGACATTCGCTTCCGGAGACCACCATGTTGGGCTTGAGCACAATTCCTTCCAGCTCGACCCGTTGGCGTTCCAGTTCGTCGAAAACCTGGTCAAGCACCTCGTTGGTGACCTGCTCGCACCGGGAAATCGGATGCGGTCCGTCCATCAGCACTTCCGGCTCCACGATGGGAACCAGGCCGCCCTCCTGGCACAAGGCCGCGTAGCGGGCCAGCGCGTGGGCGTTGCCATGCACACAGCAATCGCTGGGCGCCCCTTCACCGATGGCGATTACCGCCCGCCACTTGGCGAATTGCGCGCCCAGGCCCCGGTACTCGGCAATCCGCTCGCGTAGTCCGTCCAGTCCCTCGGTGACCTTTTCGCCAGGGCACCCGGCCTGTGGTTTGGCGCCTTTGTCCACCTTGATTCCCGGAATCATGCCGCGATCCGCCAGGTATTGCGGAATCGGCTGTCCGTCGGGCATGGATTGCCGCAAGGTTTCATCAAACAGGATCACCCCGCTGATGTACTGGTCCGCCGATGGCTCGGAAAAAAGCATTGCGCGATAGTCGCGGCGCAGCGATTCAGTGGATTTCACGCCTATGCCCGCAAACCGTTTGCCAATCGTGGGCGTGCTCTCGTCGGCCGCCAGGATGCCCTTGCCCGGCGCGACCATGGCTTGTGCTACTGCGGCAAGATTTGCGCTCGTCATCTGCTGATCTCCCTGTTGTCGCGTGTAGTGTATTCATTCCCCCAAAAACCCGCCACCCTCCCGCTGGGAACGAGGGCGTCTCGCCCTCGACGAGGGCAGGATGCCCTCGCTCCAACGGCGGGAGCACCTGGGTGATAATCTGCACTGCCGAAAAGACTTTCTGACCTCATCCCACTACAACCAAGAGCATCCCCAATGACCATCACCGTATTTGAAAACTGCCGAATATTCGACGGCCACGACCCGGATTACATTGAAGACCACCGTGTCGTGATTGAAGACGGCCGGATCAAGGCGCTGGCGCCAATGAGCGGCAAGCCGCCCGATGGTGCTGAGGTCGTTGATTGCGGTTCACGAGTGCTGATGCCCGGACTGATCGACTGCCATTTTCATGCCTACGGCGTGAGCTTCAGCTTCTACGAACTCGACCGGATGCCGCGCGAATTGCTGGCCCAACACGGCGCAAAGACAATGCGCGATACCCTTCATAGAGGCTTTACCACCATTCGTGATGCGGCCGGCGGCGACATCGGACTGTGGATGGCGCTGGAGCAGGGATTGATCGAAGGGCCTCGCCTGTTCTACCCGGGCCGCGCCCTGTCGCAGACCGGCGGTCACGGCGACATGCGCCCCGGCGACCAGATCGAAGCTTCGGCCTGCGCCTGCGCCTACATGGGCAGCCTCACGGTCACCGCCGACGGCCCCGACGAAGTACGCAAGGCAGTGCGCGAAGAGCTGCGCAAAGGCGCGCACCAGATCAAGATCTTCATCTCCGGCGGCGTGGTTTCGCCCACCGATCCCTTATGGATGCCGCAATACTCCGACGAAGAGGTTCGCGCAGCAGTCGAAGAAGCCGCCTCGCGCCGCACCTACGTAATGGCGCACTGCCACACCGACGACGGCGCCCGCCGCTGTGCGGAACTGGGAGTGCGAACCATCGAGCACGGCTCCGAAATCCTCGACGACACGGCCACCGCCATCATCGAGGCCGGCGCCTACGTGGTGCCCACACTGTCAGTCATGCACGTGATCCGGGACTTCTCCGACCAGCTCGGCCTGCCACCGAGCAGCCACGGCAAGATCCTGCGTGTGCACGAAACAATGCTCAGCGCCATGGAGACCTGCGCCCGCCACGGCGTGAAACTCGGCCTCGGCTCCGACCTTCTCGGCCACGAATACATGAAACTGCAAGGCGCAGAACTGGAATACCGGGGCGAGGTCCACTCCCCGCTCGAAGTACTACGTTCAGCCACGTCGATCAACGCCGAAATCCTGCGCGAAGAAGGCAATTTGGGCTGCATCGCCCCACAAGCCCACGCCGACCTGCTTGTTCTTGACGACGACCCGATGAAGAACCTGGGCCTGTTCCGCGACGTCGCCAACATCCCCATCATCATGAAGGCCGGCGAATTCGTCCGCCGCATTCTTCCTTAATCGAGGGAAGGTTAGTTACTCAACTTCGTTTCCGGAACCTGGGCAATAGTCTCAAACACCACTCTTAACCCTCCTTATTGGCTTGCGAAGAACGAGGGTCGTCCCGCTTCATGAGCACGGTGAATCCTTGCTGCTCAAAATGATGATCGTTGGTCAGAATCCCGGTAATCGATTGGGCCTCCATGACGTTCATCGACACGCAATCCTGAAGACTGTAGCCCTTGTCGCCACGCGCTTCGTAGCGATCCAGCGCCTTGCTAAACGACGCTCTGGACTGCGGCATGATGCGCACGCTGGAATCAGACTGGAGCGCCCGCACCCTGCGAGCGGCGGCCAGACGAACCCGTGGCCCTCCCTGGGATAGACTGGTAAGGAACTCGGTCAGGACTTCGTCGGTCGTGACGATCCTGATTTGTCCCAACTGCCGCAGCGCATTCCGGGCCGCCGAGCGCCATTGATCGCGTGGCCGGGCCATGGCAATCCAATAGGCAGTGTCAGCGAAAACGGTCTTCATCGCAGATAGATGTCATACAGATACTCGTCAAGCCGATCGCTCAGGTCGTCTGGAAGCTGTGCCCAGTCTTCGTCCGTGACGTCTTTGAACACCTCTGCAAATTTCCGTTCCTCTTCATGGAGATCTGTGCTGCCGACATGCAGCTCCGCCCCCATGAGGTGTTGTATCGCTTCGTCAATCTCGCCGGGATTGGTCAGAAACCATTCATTCCCCCATGCCTCCTCAAGCTGTTGCCCGCGGTCTGTGAACCACGCACGCAGCAGCCTCTCCCTTCTGCGCGCTTCAGCATCACCGGCGCACCCAAGGCGCAGCAGGTAGCGGGGCCTCTCCGGAAGGTTTTTCCGAAAGTCGCGCAACCGGCCTTTGAATCCTTCGGTTCCGGCCCGGCCAACTTTTATCGGCCAGCGACCGCCGCCGCTTACTCTGTACCCGGGTATACACCAGGCGTACACCTCGCAAGGGCCAGCGCCGATTTCGAGTTCCGGAGTTGGGCCGTCATCCACCGGGGCATCACGCACAGCGTACCCTCCAACACCCGTGCCCGGGTTTTGCATCGTGTCACTCTCAAAACCAAGGAACCGGTAGCGCCCCCGCATTTCTCTGCGAAAGGGGCTGGCGCGCGTCAGGAGCCACTTCTTCAACACGGTAGCCACGTCGGCGTTCGTGGTGCCGGAAGTCCCGCCCTGCCGGACAAATTCCTTTCGCAGCGTATCGCTGATTTCGATGCGCCTGTACAGCCGGCCCGGCTCAAAAAGCCCGCCTCTGCGGCACAACTCGCGGGTTGCGGCGGCTCCAAAAGGGTCCCTGATCAGATCTTCCAACAGGTCCATGTGTTCCATTTTATCTAAACAAAGGGTATTTACGGGCCTTAATTACCATATAAAGCTCCCTGGTCAATGCGATCAGTTCTTCAATCCGGTGTGAATTTTCTTGCCTATACTGTTGGCAAGATCAGAGGTACTGCACCATTAATGTCACGCTCCGTGGTAGGTGCCCTTTATCCGCGAGTCTTGGCGCTCTTGATCGGCTGGTTGCCTGCCGTCGTAGCTACGGCGCCTGAAGCTCCGCGTCTCGAAACGGAAGAGTCCCCGGATACGCGCACGGTAGAGCGAATTGCCGCCGTTTCCGTGGAGGGAGTCCGGACGATTGCTGTTGAGATTCGCCACAGCGAGCCGCGTCCCGACTGGTGGCACCATGAATTGGTCAGGGAGGACGATTCGGTCGTGGTTGCAATCGTGGACGAAAGCAATCCTGATTCCCGATGGGAATTGGTGGCGGACAATGCGGTTTATTGGATAACAGAGCATCGGCGATTCAGCCCCAACCGGGATGAGGCCATTGTGGCGCAATTCTCTCCAGGAGAGCCGGAATTAGTTTACGGAATCGATCGCAAGGTGGCCATCGCAACCATGCAAGGACCAGCGGCGGAATGCCGGACCTTGAGGCAGAGTCCGATCCGCGAAGATGGCCTGCTTGATTCGTCGATAACTCCACTGACCCGCCCGTCGTGCTTCGTGCAAGCCGCCTCCGCGCCTCCGCTCTGGACATTTGATTTTCCTCTCGGAACTGTGAATTCTCGCGGACATTACGGGTCCCTTTCGGGAATCGCCGTACAGGACGGGGATTCCTTTGCAACGTACCCTCTGCCCCAATCAATGCCGGAAGACCTGGGCCGATACCGGCGGGATTTTCAGGAAAGACACCCGGCGTACGCTCGTGATATCGACAGCTACACTGTTCACGAATCCATCGACGCATTTTCTCTACACAAGACTCGCCTGTGGTTCGGCACGAGCTTCGATGACGGCGAAGGCTATACGGGAGTGGGGACGCTAGGTTTCTTCGACATTGTGCGGCGCCAATATGAGTTCATTCGGCTTCCCGAGATCGCGGATTGGTCCACCACGGCGATCCTCGTTGAGGAAGGCGCGGTCTGGATGGGACTTGCCGACCACCCGGAAGGAGCGAGTCACAGCGGTGGCCTGCTTCGCTACGATCGAGTATACGGCGAGACACGAATCTACCCGATCAAGCACGTGATTACAGATATTCTCCGCGAAAACGGTACGTTGTACGTGGGCGCGGAACGAGGGCGATTGTATGTAGTCAAGGATGACTCCATCGTTTCGAGCTATGCTGTCGAACCCTCCTTCAACGGCGGTTATGAGATCGGCTCGCTTTCAATTGAACATTTGCAGTAAGGCTGGCGAGCGGCATCGCGTGACTATTCGTACGCCAGCGCCGGATTGCTGCAGTCGACGCCCACTTCGGTGCGTGTCACCTCGGTCTGCTGAATGGCGTCGATCAGGACTACGTACGTGTGTTCGATTATGTTCGGCCCTTCATTGGGCGTGGGCGGGAGACAATTCGACCCATCCTTTTCTGCAGCGCGCTCATAGCATCTCATGTTCAGAACAATTGTCTTCCCGTCGTCCAGCACCGGAGGCTGACTCCACAAGACGCCGCCGTAATGTGTAGCTAATCCTGTAATTTCCTGAATGTTAAATTCCGAGATTATCCTCCCGGTGTTCCGATCAAAGGCCTGAAGACGTCCCGAACCATGCACCCTGATAAAGGGGCCCTCAATCTTTCTCCAGGGCGGATGCAGGCCCTGGTTTTCTTCGAGATAGGTGGTTGCACGATCGCCCGTTTGCACGTCGATTACCGAGACTCCCCCTGGCCAACGCTGGGCAATCTCCTGCCCATTCTCCTTTCGCGTCCGCTCGCCGCCCGGCCAGATAGCCGCCACGTGCTTGCCATCCCGCGAGACGACAATCTCGTAGGCCTCGTTCATGTTCGTATTAGGGGGGCGCGAATCGGTCTCGCCCGACTTCATTGTTCGAGTCTCACCCGCCCCGCGAGATAGCGTATCGTCGAGCGCAGTGGAGAAGCGCCGGACAACCTCAAATGTACCGCCCTTTACCTGTACAGCAGTCACCGGCCAATAGAGGTTTGACCTTCCCCGCATGCTGGCGATATACAGACGCGAGCGGACAGGATCGAATGACAGTTTTTCCGCATTACCCAGCCAGTCGATCGAATCCGATACCCCGTGCAACGCACCCGCCTGCAGGTCCACTCGATACACCTTGCTGTGCTGGTCGTAGTAGTCGCCACCGCAAACAACGTAAGCCATCGGCCGCCGCAGCGGTGTCTCTTCCGCCATCGTCGGCCCAAGAGCAAGCAGGAGGACAGCGGTGAGCATCCGCGTAGTGCCCGATTTGCTTTGTTTCTTCAATGCCTCACGATCCGTGCCTTACCCATTGTAGCGGGCTGTCTCCTCATGACTTGGGAGCATGAACCAGCCGAGCCCAACAACATTGTGGTTATTTTGGACTAAAATAGTCCTGTATAGAAAAGGAGCCGCAGAATGCTCAGAGTAAGCAGGCTTACCGACTACGGGACCATGATCCTTGGCTGTCTGGCCCAGGGCGACGAACAATCGCTTTCCGCCACGCGCATTGCCAAGGCAACCGGGCTCAGGCTGCCCACGGCGCAGAAGCTGCTGAAGCAATTGGCCGGCGGCGGCCTGGTGCGTTCCGAACGTGGCGCAACGGGCGGTTACCGCCTCGCGCGGCCTGCGAGCGACATCTGTGCCACGGAGATCCTCGAAGCGCTGGAAGGCCCCATGGCGCTTACCGAATGCAGCCATTCCGAAAGTCAATGCGAGCTGGAGTCTTTCTGCTCCGTGGGCGGCGCCTGGCAGCAGATTAATCGCGCGATTCGGGGCGCGCTGACTGAAGTTACGCTGGCTGACCTCAGGCGATCCGCGCCGAGCTTCCGCACACCGAAGCTGGCGGCGGATATGACCGCGAGGATGGGACGATGAACCAGGTCACCGACCGCAATCCGGAAGTGCGCGAGCTGCTGCAGCAGAAGTACCGGCACGGCTTTGTCACCGACATCGAGTCCGACACCCTGCCCCCCGGGCTGGACGAAGACGTTATTCGCGTGATTTCCGCGCGCAAGGGAGAGCCTGAATTCCTGCTCGACTGGCGCTTACGTGCGTTCCGCTATTGGCGTGAGGCGAAGGAACCCTCCTGGGCCAAGCTGAACATCCCGCCGATCGATTACCAGTCGATTTCCTATTACTCCGCGCCCGGCCCCGCCAAAGACGCGCCCAAGAGCCTGGACGAGGTGGACCCGCGCTTGTTGGAGACCTATGACAAGCTGGGCATTCCGCTGCATGAGCGGGCCCGCCTTGCCGGCGTGGCGGTGGATGCGGTTTTCGACAGCGTGTCAGTTACGACCACCTTCAAGAGCCGCCTGGCCGAGGCCGGCGTGATTTTCTGCTCGTTCTCCGAGGCAGTCCGCGAGCACCCGGAACTGGTGCGCAAGTATCTGGGCAGCGTGGTGCCGTACCGCGACAACTATTTTGCGGCGCTGAATTCAGCGGTATTCACCGACGGCTCGTTCGTCTACATCCCGAAGAACACCCGCTGCCCGATGGAACTCTCCACCTATTTCCGCATCAACGAGCAGAACACCGGCCAATTCGAACGCACCCTGATCATCGCCGACGAAGGCAGCGAGGTCAGCTACCTGGAAGGCTGTACCGCGCCGATGCGCGATGAGAACCAGCTGCATGCCGCGGTAGTGGAACTGGTAGCGCTCAAGGACGCCCGGATCAAGTATTCCACCGTGCAGAACTGGTATCCCGGCGACGAACAGGGACGCGGTGGTATCTATAACTTCGTCACCAAGCGCGGCGACTGCCGAGGCGACAACTCGTCAATTTCCTGGACCCAGGTGGAAGCCGGATCGGCCATCACCTGGAAATACCCCAGTTGCATTTTGCGCGGCGACAACTCCACTGGAGAGTTCTATTCAGTGGCCGTTACCAATAACTATCAGCAAGCCGATACCGGCACCAAGATGATCCACATCGGCCGCAACACCAGCAGCAACATCCTCAGCAAGGGAATCTCAGCCGGCCACGCGCAGAACACCTATCGCGGCCTGGTCAAGATTTTTCCCAGGGCCGAAGGGGCCCGCAATCGCACCCAATGCGACTCGCTTCTGATCGGCCACGACTGCGGCGCCCATACCTTCCCGCACATGGACATCGCTCATCCGCAAGCCGTAGTGGAGCATGAAGCCACCACCTCGCGGATCTCCGAGGACCAGTTGTTCTACTGCCGCCAGCGCGGCCTGGGCGAAGAGGATGCGGTCAACCTGATCGTCAACGGCTTTTGCAAGCAGGTATTCAATATGTTGCCGATGGAATTCGCCGTGGAGGCGCAGGCGCTGATGAACGTCAGTCTGGAAGGGGCGATCGGATGAGCGCGCCCTTGCTCGACATCCGCGACCTCAAAGTCAGCGTCGAGGACAAGGAAATCTTGAGCGGCCTGTCACTTCAGGTCGGGGCCGGGGAAGTGCACGCGATCATGGGGCCTAACGGCGCCGGCAAGAGCACCCTGGCGCAAACGCTGGCCGGGCGCGACGGCTACGAGGTTACCGGCGGCAGCGTATTGATGGACGGCAAGGACCTGCTCGACATGAGCCCGGAAGAGCGTGCCTGCAGCGGACTGTTTCTAGGATTCCAATACCCGGTAGAAATTCCCGGAGTGAGCAATATGTACCTGCTGCGCTCTGCCGTGAATGCGCAACGCAAGGCCGCGGGACAGCCGGAGATCAACGCCGCGGCCTTCCTGAAACAGGCCCGTCAGGAAGCAGCCCGGCTCAAGCTCAAGCCCGAGCTTCTGAAGCGCGGCGTCAACGAGGGCTTCTCGGGCGGCGAGAAGAAGCGTAATGAGATCCTTCAGCTGGCGGTGCTCAAGCCGCGCCTTGCAGTGTTGGACGAGACCGACTCGGGGCTGGACATCGACGCCCTGAAGGTAGTCGCGGCAGGTATTCGCGCCTTGCGCGACGGAAAACGGGCGTTCGTGCTGATCACGCACTACGAGCGAATTCTGAACCTTGTGTCGCCGGATAAGGTCCACGTGTTGACAGCAGGCCGGATCGCCCGCTCCGGCAACGCCGAACTGGTGGGTGAATTGGAAGCCTCGGGCTACGAAGCCTTTCTGCCGGAGGCGGCATGAGCGCCGAAGTTGTCGAGATCATCGTTCCCTCCGGGCAGCGGCGCTCGGAAGTTTTGCGCATCGACCATCGCGCGGGAACGCCCCAAACTCAGGCCCTGCGAATATTTCTTGAGCCCGGCAGCGCGCTGGATTTACAGGAACTTCACCACGGCAACGGCGCCTCGGTCACCCGCTTGCGGGTAGATCTGGAGCTTGCGCCCGGCGCCATCATGCGTCACGTGGCGGTGGTGGACGATGACGGCGAAGGCCGTTTCGAGATCGAACGGCGGGTTCGACTGGCCGATGAAGCGCATCTCGATTACACCCGGGTGGGCTGCGGCGCGGCCAGCGACCGCGAGCTATTGCACACCCGCATGGAAGGCCCGCGCTCGCGTTTCCAGCATGGGGCGCTGATGATGGTGGAGCCGGGCAGGAGGTCCGAGCTGGACCTGGAAATCGCCCACCACGCGCGGCACGCCGATAGCGAGAGTCTCTGCCGTTGCGTTCTGAGCGCCAAGGGCAACGGTCAATTCACCGGAAAAATCCTCATCGGCACGGACGGCCAGGGCGCTAACGCCCGGCTCCGCAACGACAACCTGCTGCTGGACGAGTCCGCACGCATGGAGACTCGCCCCGAGCTTGAGGTGTACGCCGATGAGGTGCAATGCGCGCACGGTGCGGCTACCGGCGCGCTGGATGAAGCGGCGCTGTTCTATCTGATGACTCGCGGCCTGTCGCCGCATCAGGCCCGCGCAATGCTGGTAAGGGCATTTGCCTCCCGGATCAGCGACGCCATCGAGCTGGCCGAGGCAGGGGCAATGGCCACAGCCATGCTGAGCCGGGCTTTTGCCGCCGCCGAGCCGCAAAGGCTGGCGGCCTGAGCATCATGAGCAGCGCCACCGCCCGTCTCGCCGCGGTCCCGGAACCGCTCTCGGTGGAACGGCTGCGCGGCGACTTCCCCAGCCTTGCTACCCGCGTGCATGAAAAGCCGCTGGCCTACCTGGATAACGCCGCCTCCACCCAGCGGCCGCAGGCGGTCATGGATGCGGTCACCCATTACGAAATCGAAATGCATGCCAATGTGCACCGCGGAGTGCACTCGCGATCCGACCGGGCCACTGCCGCCTTCGAGGCGGCCCGCGAACGAACCCAAGGCTGGCTGAATGCGGCTGCCAGCGAAGAAATCGTGTTTACCCGCGGAGCAACGGAATCGATCAACCTTGTGGCCCGCTGTATGGATGCCCGCCTGGACGCCGATTCCGAAATCCTGCTAACGGAGATGGAGCACCATTCCAATATCGTGCCCTGGCAGCAGCTATGCCAGCGTACCGGAGCCCGTATTCGGGTAGCCCCGGTGCTGGACTCGGGAGAACTCGACCTTGAGGCATTTCGTGGGCTCATCGGCCGCAATCTCAAGTTGATTGCGGTGACCCACGTATCCAATGCGCTCGGCGTGATCAACCCGGTTGAGGAGATTTGCCGGCTGGCGCGGCAATCCGGCGTTCCGGTTCTCATCGACGGCGCCCAGGCCGCCGGGCATATTTCCCTGGACGTGCAGGAACTGGACTGCGACTTCTACGCTCTGTCGGGGCACAAGATGTACGCGCCCACCGGTATCGGGGCGCTGTATGCACGCAAACCCTGGCTGAATGACCTGCCGCCGTTCCTTGGCGGAGGGGAGATGATCCTCGAAGTTCGCTTTGACGGCACCACCTACAACGATCCGCCGCATAAGTTTGAAGCCGGGACCCCCAACATCTCCGGCGCCATCGGCCTGGGTACGGCCATCGACTACCTGGCCGAACAGGGGCTGGAGCGCCTGGCGGCGCTGGAGCACGCCCTGTTGCGGCATGCTACGGAGCGCTTGCAGGCCATTCCCGGCCTAAGGATCATCGGCACGGCGGAGCCCAAGTCCGCGGTTGTGTCGTTCGTGATCAAGGACATTCATCCGCATGACCTGGGCACCATCCTCGACCACGAAGGCATCGCTATCCGCGCCGGTCACCATTGCGCCATGCCTCTTATGGATCGATTTGGCCTGCCCGGTACTGCGCGCGCATCGTTTGCCTTCTACAACACCCACGACGAGGTGGACCGGCTGGCGGAAGGGATAGCAACCGCCCGGAAACTGTTCGGCTGAAACGATGGGCGCGGACCTGCAAAGCCTGTATCAACGCACCGTGCTTGAGCACTGCCGCTCGCCGCGCAATTTCCACGTAATCGAAGCCGCCGACCGGGTAGCCGAAGGATTCAACCCCCTGTGCGGCGACAAGGTCACCGTGTACCTGCGCGAATCCCCTTCCCCTGGGATAGAGAGCAGCCTGGCCCCTGGGATGGAGGGCGTCCCGCCCTCCATCGAGGGCGTCCCGCCCTCGCTCCCAGCATTTATTGCCGAGCTGAGTTTCCAGGCCTCCGGATGCGCCATCTGCCTGGCTTCGGCGTCGATGATGACGGAATTGCTGGGCGGCGAGACGGCGCAAGAAGCGCGCCGCCGCTCGGAGCAGGTACTCGGCGCATTTCATCCGGGAGTCGAAGACGGTCTGAGCAACCTGGGCGACATCGTGGCGCTGGGAAGCGTTCGCGCCTACCCCTCCCGTATTCGCTGCGTCACCCTGCCGTGGAGAACCCTCACCGCCGCGCTGGACCGCGAACCAACCACAGTGAGCACGGAGTAACTCGATGTTCGGCAACCAGAGCGAACCGGTCACGCTGACCCGCGACTGCAAGGCGGTCATTATTCCCGCCGGCGAAGAAGCGCAGTTGCGCGCCGGACAACTGGTGTTCATCACCCAGTCGCTGGGCGGCAGCTTTACGGTCTACGTGGACGGCTGGCTATACCGTATAGCCGGGGCTGATGCCGGTGCGCTGGGCAAGAAACCCGTGGAGCCCCCGAAACTGCCGGCGAACGCAGGCGACTCGGACGTGGAGGCCTTGGTGTGGGAGCAGATGAAGACCTGTTACGACCCGGAAATCCCGGTGAACATTGTCGACCTGGGACTGGTGTATTTCTGCGAAGTCAAGGGGCGCGAAGACGGCGAACGCAACGTAGCGGTGGAAATGACGCTTACGGCGCCCGGCTGTGGGATGGGTGAAATCCTGGTGGAGGACGTGCGCGAGAAAATCGGCATTATTCCCACCATCAAGGAGGTGTCGGTGGAACTGGTGTTCGACCCGCCCTGGAATCAGAGCATGATGTCCGAAGCGGCCCAGCTCGAAGCTGGATTGATGTGAGCCACTAAACCCTGGGAACGAGGGCGTCCCGCCCTCGCCTTGCATGGAACAACCCTGGGAACGAGGGCGTCCCGCCCTCGACGAGGGCGGGACGCCCTCGTTCCCAGGGTGTTCCCTGCGCGTCAGCGCAGCGAAGCCTGCTGCGGAACTCCCAGCGGATGCCGAGCGGATGCTTGCGTCTGCTACGATATGTGTGAGATTGGAGAACGTATGGGTGGATGTATGCAGGAATTGACATGGATGCGCACGCTGAACCACAGAGTAAGAAAGGCTTTTCCAGAGCTTCCGTCAAGAACAGATTCCCGCTCAGATTCGTAACCGCCGCGAGTCTGTTTGACGGTCATGACGCCGCGATCAACGTGGTGCGGCGCCTGTTGCAGGCGGCCGGTGCCGAGGTCGTTCATCTCGGCCACAACCGCTCGGTCGAGGAGGTCGTAAGCGCCGCCATCCAGGAGGACGTGCACGCAATCGCGCTCAGTTCCTACCAGGGAGGGCACCTCGAGTATTTCCGCTATGCACTCGACACTCTGCGCGAGCGAGGCGCAGGCCATGTCCGGATTTTCGGCGGTGGCGGCGGCGTCATCATCCCGGAAGAAGTCAGACAGCTGCACGAGTACGGCATAACCCGCATCTATACGCCGGAAGACGGCCAGAAGATGGGATTGAAGGGCATGGTGGTGGATGTCTTTCGCAAGGCCCGCAAAGCCCTGAATAAAGACCGGCTTCGGGTTTCCATGGAAGGTCTGCAGTCCGGGGATTTCGGCGCGCTGAGCCGCGCCATTACCTGCATCGAGCGAGGATTGACGGATACGGCCGATTGGCCCGCAGCGGCGCGCGCAGCGCCGATACTGGGCATTACCGGCACCGGCGGATCAGGCAAGTCTTCGCTTACCGATGAACTGGTGCGGCGTTTTCGTATCGGTTTCGACAACCGCCTGCGGATTGCCGTTATCGCCGTGGACCCTACGCGCCGGCGCACCGGCGGGGCGCTGCTGGGCGATCGCATTCGTATGAACGCAATCGGACATCCGGGCATTTTCATGCGTTCGCTGGGCAGCCGCGCATCGGGCCGCGAAATCCCCCACAAACTGCCCGAAATCCTCACGGCGACGCAGCTTGCCGGTTTCGACCTGATCATCGTTGAGACCTCGGGAATCGGACAGGGAGACGCCGCCATAACCTCCTGCGTGGACACAAGCCTGTACGTGATGACGCCGGAATTCGGAGCAGCCACCCAGTTGGAAAAGATCGACATGCTGGATTTTGCCGATGTCGTGGCGATCAACAAGTTCGACCGTAAGGGCGCGGCGGACGCATTGAGGGATGTGCGCAAGCAGATGATCCGCAACCGGGAAGCGTTCGGTACCAAACCGGAGGCAATGCCCGTTTACGGAGCCATCGCATCGCGAGTCAATGACAACGGCGTCACGGCCCTGTTCCACGGTCTGCTCGAAACGCTGCGTGAGAAGGGCTTCGCTTCCACGCTCGATGCCTGGGGACAGCCCCTCATAGCGCCGGCCCAAACCAGGGTTTCTTCGCGCGCAGCCGCGGTCATTCCAGGCGGGCGGACCCGCTACCTGGCTGAAATCGCCGAGACGGTCCGCGCCTATCACGATCGCGTCACCCGTCAAAGCTCCCTCGCCCGCGAACGGCAAAGGCTTGGCGAAGCACTGCGTATTCTTAAGGAGGCCAACGGCAGCGCAACGGAAGAGACAGGAGTCCGGCTTGAATCGCTGGCAAGCGAGCGTGAAGCAGCTCTGGACGGCGAAGCGCGCGCCCTGCTGGACGAATGGCCGGCCGTTCGCAGCGCCTACTCTGGTAAGGAATTTCGGCAGGACTCTAGCCGGGGACAAGTCCGCACTTCACTGACCTATACCACGCTCTCCGGCAGCGAATTGCGCAAAGTGGCCCTGCCCCGCTACAGCGACGACGGAGATCTCCTTGGCTGGCTGATGCGAGAGAACCTGCCCGGGCGCTTTCCGTTCACCGCGGGCGTGTTTCCATTCAAGCGCACCGGCGAAGACCCCTTGCGAATGTTCGCCGGAGAAGGTGACCCCGCGCGCACCAACCGCCGGTTTCACTATCTCTCGCGGCATTCCCAGGCAAAGCGCCTGTCGACGGCGTTCGACTCGGTCACGCTCTACGGCTTCGATCCGGATCCCCGCCCCGACATCTACGGAAAGGTTGGAAACTCGGGCGTTTCGATCGCCACCTTGGAAGACATGAAGGTGCTCTACCGGGGATTCGAGTTGTGCAATCCAACCACCTCCGTTTCCATGACCATCAACGGTCCCGCGCCCACCATCCTGGCCATGTTTCTGAATACGGCCATCGACCAGCAACTGGATGTTTTCGAGTCCGGGAACGGGCGTGAGGCAGACTCCACAGAAGCAGCAGAGATCAAGGCTGATGCGCTGAGGCGGGTGCGCGGCACGGTGCAGGCGGACATCCTCAAGGAAGATCAGGGTCAGAACACCTGCATCTTTTCCACCGAGTTCAGCCTGAGGATGATGGGCGACGTTCAAGAATATTTCACCCGCAACCAGGTCCGGCATTTTTATTCCGTTTCAATTTCCGGCTATCACATTGCCGAGGCCGGGGCCAACCCGATCAGCCAACTGGCCTTCACCCTGGCCAACGGCTTCACCTACGTTGAGGCCTACCTCGCGCGGGGCATGAATATCAATGAGTTCGCCGCGAATTTCTCATTCTTCTTCTCCAACGGCATGGACCCCGAGTATTCCGTGCTCGGCCGGGTCGCGCGGCGCATCTGGGCGGTGGCCATGCGCGACCGCTACGGCGCCAATGAGCGAAGCCAGAAACTCAAGTATCACGTGCAGACGTCGGGACGCTCCCTGCATGCCCAGGAAATCGAGTTCAACGACATTCGCACCACCCTGCAGGCGCTGATCGGGGCCTACGACAACTGCAACAGCCAGCACACCAACGCCTATGACGAAGCCATCACCACGCCCACCCAGGAAAGCGTGCGGCGGGCGGTGGCGATACAACTCATCATCAATCGCGAATGGGGGCTGACAAAGAACGAAAATCCCAACCAGGGCGCATTCGTGATCGAGGAGCTCACGGACCTGGTGGAAGAACAGGTGCTACGCGAGTTCGAGCGATTGTCCGAACGCGGCGGCGTGCTGGGCGCCATGGAAACGGGCTATCAACGCGGCAGAATCCAGGACGAGTCTCTGGACTACGAGCAGCGCAAGCATGACGGAAGCCTGCCGATTATCGGAGTGAATACCTTCCTGCCCGACGAACCATCGGACACGGTTTCCACCAGCATCCCCCTGGCCCGCTCCACCACGGCGGAGAAAGAAGGCCAGATTCGGCGCCTGAAAGCGTTTCACAAGACCCACGCGAATGATGCCCCGGCAATGCTCGAGCGACTCCGCAGCGCCGTTATGAGCGACGAGAACGTATTTGAAGTCCTGATCGACGCGGTTCGCTGCTGCTCCCTGGGCCAGATCACCGACGCCCTCTTCGAGGTGGGCGGTCAATACCGCCGCAACATGTAACCCCCTGGGAACGAGGGCGTCTCGCCCTCGACGAGGACGGGACGCCCTCGTTCCCAGGGAGGTCAGGATGCCCTCGATCCGTTGGCTTACTTGGAAGATCGCGCGGCAGCGATAAAAAGCTCGGCGCAAGTTTGCGGTTCCGTCACCATGGCGTCGTGGCCGGTCTCCAGTTCCTCATACCTCCAATCCGGGTGCTCCTTTGCGAATCGGGCGTTGTCCCTTATTCCGCTGTAGGGCATTTCAGGGTTGGTGCAGCGAATGAATGTTCTCGGCACTCCCTCTTCTCCCCCGTTCTCCAACCGCACCGGATCCAGCCAACTCCTGAGGGGATGTGGAGTAAGCCGCCGGTCCACCCAGGCGAGGACTTCCGGCGGATCGGGTGGAATGCCGTAAATGGCGCCTGAACGGGCCACAATGTACTTTCCATCCGGCGACATGCGACGCCTGCGCTCAATGTCCGCATCCTGTTCCTCGATGCTGATTTGCCTGCGGGAAGAAACCAGGCTCTCACCATCACGCAAAACAACTGTGTCCAGGTACACCAGGTGCCTCAACCTTGCCTTTGCCTGGTCCGCCACGCCGGAAATCACACACCCGCCGTAGGAATGACCCACCAGCACCACCTCCCTGAGTTCTTCGAATTCCAGCGTGTTGACGACATCCATGATGTGGGTTTCCAGTCCGATGTCGGGGTGAAGCAGATGGGAACGCTCGCCACAGCCGGTCAGGGTGGGCGTGTAAACGCGGTGCCCCTGCCCCTCAAGGATTTCTCGCACCAGTTTCCAACACCAGCCACCGTGGCCCGTGCCATGAACCAGGACAAACGTCATTCCTTATCTCCGTTCCGTGGATGTCTGCATGGAGCAAGCAGCGCGAGGGCGTCCCCCGCTGGGAACGAGGACGTCCCGTCCTCGACGAGGGCGGGACGCCCTCGTTCCATCACTAGGAGGATCGGGCGGCGGCCAGGAACAGGTCCGCGCAGGCCTGCGGTTCCGTGACCATGGCGTCGTGGCCGGTCTTCAGTTCCTCGTAGCGCCAGTCCGGGCTTTCCTGCGCGAATTTGGCGTGATTGTTCAGTCCGCTGCCCGGCATTGAAGGCTCAGTGCAGTTGATGAAGGTGCACGGCACACCTTCCTCGCCTCCGTTTTCGAACTTGACCGGGTCCAGCCAACTCTTCAGCGGGTGCGGGGTAAGCCGGCGGTTCACCCAGGCCAGAACATCGGCTGGTTCCGGCGGAATCCCGAAGCGCTCGCCGGCAAAACCCACGACGTAATTGCCGTCGGGCGCAATGCGGCGAAGCCGCTCCTGGTCGGCGGCGATATCCTCAACGCTGACGTCCCGGCGCGCCGTGAGCAGGCTCTCCCCGTCGCGCGGAACGATCGCGTCCAGATAAACCAGATGGCGCATGCGCGCCTTCTCTCGGTCCGCTACACCGGAAATCACCAAACCGCCGTAAGAATGACCCACCAGCACCACGTTCTCGAGTTCTTCCCACACCAGGGTGTTGACGATATCCATGATGTGGGTCTCCAGCCCGATATCAGGGTGAAGCAAATGGGCGCGTTCGCCACAGCCGGTAAGCGTCGGCGTATAGACCCGGTGGCCCTGTTGCTCAAGGATTTCGCGCACGAATTTCCAGCACCAGCCGCCGTGGCCCGTGCCGTGAACCAGGACAAACAGCACACTATCCTCCGGTCGCTCATGCGCTACGGCGCCCTGCATTCCGGCCGCAGCAACGGCCCCCCCGATAAAAGCTCTGCGTGTTGCCGGTGACATATTTCTATCCAACCTCCGAGCGGCCGCGACTGGCCAGCCACATTATCATTAACCCGGCCTGCAGCCAGGCGGAAATCGTGCCGATGATCAAGTTGCCGGTCGCTTCGTCTGTCGCGATCGGCGAGAACAATATGTAAAGTTCAAACCCTCCCACCACAGCATCGGCGCCGTTCAAGGCGCCGGGTATGAACAGCCCCAGCACCAGCCAGGAGGCCAGCGCAGCCAATTCAGGCCAGCGGCGCACCCGGCCCGACAGCACCAGGAAAAGTATCCCCATGTCCCGCACAAGGAACCCGAGCAGGCTGACGACCCAGAAATTCTGTTGCATATAGCCGAGCTCTGCATCCGTTGAGAACAAGCCCGAAATCAGGTGCACTACGACGGTAGCGGCCGCCAGAGACAGAATCAGCAGCCAGGCCGGTGCAGCTCTCAGGCTGGGAGCAGCCAGGAATTTGCGTGCCCTTCTCCGGTCCACGCGTTCAGCCACCCCCCACAAGTACGCGATTGCGACCAGTATCAGAAGCAATGCCGCGATAGCTGTCCGCCCGGGGCCGTAACCCGCTTCAATCAGTGTTAAATCTCCGGCGCTGCCCGCTGTGCCTCCCATCGCATAGGCCATACCGGCCCACCAAAGTCCGACACCAAGTCCAATCACCACAGCCTCAACGGCAAAGCGGCCTCTGCTCAGGGTCTCGCGCGCGGCGCACCAGCACCAGCATGCCGCCATTGCGACGAACAGGAGCCCGCTTGCCGCCCAGAAGGCGTCGCTGTCCACCGGCAAAATACCGAACCAAGAGGGCGCCACATCGGTCTCAAACGCCAGCGGCCCTATAAGCGCTTGCCGCAAAGCCATCAGCGGGCCGCTCAACAGCAAGGCCAGCAGGATCGCGACCACAAAGGAGCGCCCCCGGGCCGCCCTCGAACGATCGCAATTGCGGATCGCCAGGGCCAGGGCGAGGAAGCGCGCGAACAGATTGGCGCAGACCATCAGCCAGGCGTCAAGAGGAAAACCCGATCGCTGCCGCTGCATCATTTCCTCAAGCTGCTCGGCAGGTATCCCCGGCCCTACGTTGACCAGAATTTCGGACGGCATGTATACGCCCAGCCCCCAGCAGACCAGGGCGCAAAGCGCCGCCAGGTCGGTCAGGGCGGTGGCGCCGAAAGCCTTGCCCAGCATTAACTGGGTCGGGCTCAAGGCGCTCATGCGCTGGCGCTGCCAGGTGTGGCGGGTATGTTCTTCCGCTATCGCGCCCACGATTCGGATGGGCGTAACCACAAAGCTGAAGACCCCGAAAGCAAATGCCCCGACATTCCCCACGGCTCTCCAATCCCAGGCAAGTTGGATACACCAGGCCACACCCAGTGACAGGAGCAGCGTTATCGCCAGGCGCAAATGGGTGGATTCGGCGCGCCAACCCCGCAACAGTTCCGGATTCAGGCG
Organism: Candidatus Foliamicus sp.; assembly: GCA_965261845.1. Classification (GTDB taxonomy): domain Bacteria; phylum Pseudomonadota; class Gammaproteobacteria; order Steroidobacterales; family Foliamicaceae; genus Foliamicus. The sequence continues at coordinate 1,366,522 of OZ253475.1, forward strand.
AGCCAGCAGTTCAGTCATTGCTTCCCCCACGAGCCTGTTCGCGCAACTCGTGATATACGTCGCGCAGGCTGCCCGGTGACAATCCGCTGCGTTGCGGAAGCGTTGCACCTTCCTGCATCACCACCAGGTCGGTGGCATATTCCTCCAGTTCGGCCAGGATGTGCGACGAAACCAGGATTGAACGGCCTTCGTCGCCCAGCTTCCCAAGCCTCGCGGCCAGTTGCTCGCGGTGATCCGGATCCAGTCCCGACGCGGGTTCGTCGAGCAGCAGCAGCGGAGGACGGGAAACTTCCACTTCGGCAATGGCCAGCAATTGCCGCTGGCCGCGCGACAGCGAGTCCAGCTCCTTATCCAGGAGGTTCGCGACCATGCACTCTTCAGCGACCTGTTCGATTGCTTCAGTGCGCGCGGCTGGAGAAAGCAGTTCCGGAAAAGCGCGTGCCCGGGACTGCGCTGCATATTCCATGCTTTGGCGTGCGGTCAATCCGGAATACAGCCCGTAGTGCTCCGAGAGGAACCCGGTCTGCGCCCGATGCCGGCGCAGGTCGTTGTTGATGTCGACGCCGTCCCGGGTGACGCAACCGCCGTGCGGTTCAAACAGGCCCGCAAGGCACTGGATCAGCGTGGTCTTGCCGGCGCCGTTGGGCCCGACCAGGGCAACGATACTGCCGGGCGCGACCTGCACGCTGGCCTGGTTTACAGCGGGTTCAACCTGCCCCCAATAGCTGTATGTAATGTCTTTCGCTACCAGCATCTACAAACGCAATTCCAATAATCCTGCAGGACTTGCATGGAAAAACCCTGGGAACGAGGGCGTCTCGCCCTCGACGAGGGCAAGATGCGCTCGCTCCATCGTTCCTTGCGCGCCAGCACTGCACTACCCGTTGTCAATACCTGCAAGGCCATTCGCGAATCCGCCTACTGAACCGAGCAGTCTCCGCACAGGTAGTAGTAGCCGCGCGGATCGTTGAACAGCGCCAGCCGTTCCATCTCAACGTTAATGGTCCGGCGCGCCTGCTGCACGGCGTCCATGAAACGGTCCTGCTCGGTCCGGAAACCCAGCCGAGATTTCAGCCTGGCCCAGCGCACCTGCAGAAAGTCGTTAAAGCCGGTAAAGAAGGGCCGCTTGCGTTTGATGCGCTTCGTACCGTACTCCCCTTCTTCCAGTCCGGCCAGAGCAGCGGCGCTGGCAATCGCGTCTTCCAGGCCCCCCAGGTTGTCCACCAGGTTCTGCGTTGCAGCGTCCGCGCCGGCCCAGACCCGCCCACGGCCGATTGCGTCTACTTCCTCAAAGGTCATGGCCCGCCCCAGCGAGACGTGGCCTACAAATCGATCGTAGACCCGGTCAATCTGCGCCGTGATTTGTCTGCGGGCATCATCTTGCAGGTCCCTGCCCTCGAGCGTAAGTTCCGACAGCGGGGTGGTTCCCAGGCCGTCCTGGGACAAACCAATACGTTCGAACAGCTGTGGCGCCGTAAAAGCTACGGTCCCGACTCCGATTGATCCCGTGATGGTTCCGGGGTAGGCCCAGATTTCATCGGCCTTGGCCGAGACGTAGTAGCCCCCGGAAGCGGCCACGCTGCTCATCGAGACCACGACGGGCTTGCCGGCTTCGGTTACGGTCGACACGGCAGCCAAAACCACCTCGGATGCAAAAGCGCTTCCGCCCGGACTGTCGACCTGCAACACCAGGGCTTGAATGGATTCCTCTTCTGCGGCGTGACGAACCAGCTTGGCGATGCTGTCACCGCCCGCCGTGCCCGGACTGGCGCTGCCATCAACAATCGAGCCCACAACGGCAACGACCGCAACATTGTTGTCGTCATCCTTGTACGGAGGGTTCTCGCGATCAGCCGTCTCGAGATAGTCGCCAAAGGAAACCTTGTTGTAGTCCCCGTCGTCAGGGTCGCCGAAGCGTTCTTCCATGTACGCCGAAAACGTGTCTTCGTTGTGAATCTCGTCGATCAGGCCAGCTTCGACGTTAACCTTCGCCAGGTCGCCCTCCGCTTCCTCCAGGGCCTCAGTCAGGCCCGCCGCATACTGATCCAATGCATCCGGAGCGAGTCCGCGAACCTCGCTGACCTCCTGCTTGTAAAGGTCCCAAAGAACCCCCAGCCACTGCTCCGCACTCCGGCGGTCCTCTTCCGACATGCTGTTGCGGAAATAGGGCTCGACGAAAGACTTGTATTCGCCCACCCGGAAGACATGTGCGTCAATTCCGAGTTTCTTTAATGCCTCGCCGTAGAAATAGCGCCATCGTCCTAAGCCACGAATGTCCACACCGCCCAGGTCATGTACGAACACCTCATCGGCCTGCGCTGCCAGCAGGTAATCCGATTGGCTGTAGGAGCGGGCATAGCTGATCATCGGCTTACCCGAGGCCCGGAACTCGCGCATCGCGGCGGCAATGTCCTGAAACTTGGTAAATCCGCCGCCGGCAAGGTTCTGAGTATCCACCAACACGGCGGCAATTCGATCATCCTCGGCGGCATGCTCAAGCGCCCGCACCACGTCCCGAACCAGCGTCTCGGGTGCCGAATCACCGCTCATGCGCTGCAATTCCAGGTCCAGCTCGCCGGCCTTGAGTTCGTGTACCAATACGCCCGATGGATTCAACAGTAAAACGGTGCCCGACGTGATCTTGGTCGGGGAACTACCCGATCCCAGCGCCGCCAACATCAACACGAACACGAAAATCATCAGGACCAGGTGGATGACTTTGCGAAAACCGTCTATACCCGACCAGAGGTAGCGAAAAAATTTCTTCACCACGATTACTTTCTCCTAATTTATTACGGTGCCTGCTGTTTGAGGGCGCATAGTTTACGGCATCGCGCCTTTCAGCTACGAGTTTTCGCAGCGGGTGCCGCTAGGCTGACGCGCGGGGAACACGCTGGGAGCGAGGGCATCCTGCCCTCGTCGAGGGCGAGACGCCCTCGTTCCCAGGGTTCTTCCATGCAAGCGCCGCTTACGGCTGTTGCCGATCAGGTTCCGGTGTATTTCACCCGGTAGATCACGCCGCGGTGGTCATCGCTGATCAGGAGATTGCCGTCGCGATCCACAAGGACGTACGCAGGCCTGCCGAGTGTTTCCTCGCCGCTCAGCCAACCCTCCGCAAACGGTTCGTAGCTCACGACCTCATCGCCCTCAAATTCCAGCATCATCACCCGGTAGCCGATCTTGTTGCTGCGGTTCCAGCTGCCATGCTCGGCAATGAACAGGCGCCCTTTGTATTCGGCCGGAAAAGCGTCGCCGGTGTAGAACGAAAGTCCCACCGGCGCCACATGGGGTCCCAGCTCCTGCGCCGGCGGCGTTGCCGCGGCGCATTCGCCCAGACCGCCCCACTGCGGATCCGGGTCGGCGATATCCGTTCCGTGGCAGAACGGAAAACCGAAGTGCATCCCGGCACGCGGTGCATGATTGAGTTCACAGGGTGGAATATCGTCGCCCATGAGGTCCCGCCCGTTTTCGGTAAACCACAACTCGCCGGTCTCCGGGTGCCAGGCAAGGCCCACACTGTTGCGCACCCCGCGGGCCCAGACTTCGCGCTCTCCACCCTGGGGCGGAATCCGCTCGATCGTGGCGTAGCTGGCGCAGACATTGCAGGGGGCGCCCACCGCCACGTACAGCCAGCCATCGGGGGCGAAGCCCATCGCCCGCCAGCCGTGATGCCGGGCGGTCGGCAGGCCGTCATGAAAGACCTTCGGTCGATTGGACTGCCCCAGCCGCGCTTCCACGTCCTGATATTCGAGGATGCGATGCACTTCCGCTACGAACAGTGATGAACCGCGCACCGCCACGCCATTCGGCATGATGAGATCTTTGGCAAGCTCAATGATCTCCTGGTCCGGCCCGCCTGGATCTCGCACTGCGTAGACCTTGCCTGCGGCGCGGGTGCCGATGAACAGCGTGCCGTTCTCCCCGATGGCCAGTCCACGGGCGTTCTTGACGCCGGTTACGTATTCCTCGATCTCGAAGCCCTCCGGCAAACGAATGGCGCCGAGGTCAAAATCCGCCCGGGCCTGACCGGCGCCGGCCAGCAATGCCGTCAGCACGAAGAGAGTAAAGGTTGTTTTCAGTTTCATGTTCCAATCATCCAAAGAGAAAGCGAGGGCCAGAAGGCGATCAGCAGGACTGCCGCCATGAGCACGAGCAGGAACGGCAAGCTGGCCAGGTAGACGCGCACGATGGGCTGATCGAACCGGTAGCTGGCAATAAACAGGTTCAGGCCCACCGGGGGCGTGAGGTATCCGAGTTGCATGGTTGCCAGGAATACGATCCCCAAGTGAACCGGATGCACGCCGAATTGGGCGGCGATCGGAAGGATCAGCGGCACCACCAGGACTATTGCGGAAAATATGTCCAGGAATGCACCCAGGATCAGCAGGAACACCAACAGGGCGAGCATGAACGACAGCGGACCGCTTACCACTTCGCCGATCACCGACAACAGGCGTTGAGGCACTTCGGCATCGATCATCAGGTTGGTGGAGGCCAATGAAACCGCGAGGATCAGCAGTATCCCGCCAACCAGGGTCATCGAATCGCGCATGATCACCGGCAGACGCGAAAGCGGAATCGCCCGGCGGATAAAGACTTCAACAATGACCACGTACAGCGCCGTGACCGCCGCCGCTTCCGAGATCGCAAAGTAACCTGAATAGATTCCGCCGAGGACAATAACGGGCAGCGGCAGTTCCCACCCGGCCGCCTTGAAGGCGCCCCCGACTTCGCGCCAGTCGAAACTGGTCAGGGGCTGACGCTCGCTGCGATTCACCCAAAGGCAGTATGCCGACAGCAGGACAATCATGAGCAGGCCGGGCAGCACTCCGGCCCGGAACAGGGAATCGATCCGGGTCTCGGAGACGACGCCATAAAGTATCAGTGGTAATGAAGGAGCGAACAACAGGCCCAGGCTACCGCCGGTGGTAACCAGCCCAAGGGAGAACCGCTCGGAATATCGCGCCTGTTTCAGCGCCGGGTACAACAATGCGCCCATGGCGATGATGGTGATTCCGGAGGCTCCGGTGAATGCCGTGAACAGCGCGCATACCGCAAGCGCGAATATCGCCAGTCCGCCGGGCATCCAGCCGACCAATGCTTCGCTGAGGCGTACCAGCAGCTTCGGGGCCGGGCTTTCCGCCAGTATGTAGCCGGCAAAACAGAACAGGGGAATGGCGACCAGCGTCGGCAGGGTCGCCACGCCTAGTATCTCTACGGCAATCGACGCCAGGGGAATATCAGCCTGCAGATATCCGATAATTGCGCCGCCGGCAATGACCGCGAACAGCGGCACGCCCAGAACGGCCAGGAGGGCGAGAAGGAACCAGTGCATGCGGCTTAGTCGCCCCTTGTCGTGACATCGGCGCCGGAGGCTCCGGCCAACCGCCCGAAACGCAGCAGCGAGATCATGTGACTGCAATGTGCGCCGGCCATAACGGCAAAGGCCACGGGAAGGATGACTTCGAGAATCCAACGCGGGACGTCACCAAGGGTGATTTCCCCATAGCCCATTGTGTCAATCCAATAGGCTCCGGTTATGAACAGGAGCACCAGGCAAGTGACCATCGCGAAGAACTGGACCGCGATTCCGGCCCAGCGCCGCGCGGAGTCCGAGAGTAAGTGCGAGAGTGCATCGATCGTGATGTGGCGGCTTCCGGCGCTGGCTGCCATGGCCCCCAGCATTGCGATCCAGAGCACCAGCCATTCGAGCAGTTCCTCGCCATGAGGAATTGACATGCGAAAGGCGTTGCGCCACAGAATCTGCGCTGCCGCCAGCAGCAGCATTGCCGTCAGGAACGAAGCCAGCAGGCCTGTCAGCGCCCTCCCTGCAACCCTCGCGGCCTTGCCCAGCATCGGGAACTACGCTTCAGCCGGTCCCTTGATCGGCACGGAACTCCTCGAGCAATTCCATGATCCGGGCATGCAATTTCGGCGACATGCGCGCTTCCCGAACAAGTTCCGGATATATCCGCTTGAAGGCCTGCCGCCAACTCTCAACCTCTTCGGGGGAAGGCTTAAGATACTCCAGACCGGAATCCTTAAGGGCCCTGCTCGCTTCGGCGTTGTCCTGCGCGTCCCGGCGGTCCAGCTGCGCCGACATACGGGAGAAGACTTCCCGAACGATCGCCTGATTGTCTTGAGACAACTGTTGGAACACCCGTTTGTCCATGGCCAGAAGACCATAAGCGAACGCGACAGGAATATCAGTCACATAACGCAACCGCGTATGCCATTGCAGCAGAATCGCCCCGGAAGGCGGCGTGGCGGTCACGTCCACCAGACCCGTCTGCAAGCCGATCAGCACATCGGAGATCGGCAGCAATACCGGCGCAAGGCCCACCGTACGCATAGCCTGCTCGCTGAGCTTGTCGCCATCCGGCACCCAGATCTTCAAACCCCGCGCATCCTGCAGCGTTACTATCGGCTTCTCGCTCGACATGATGAGGGCAAAACCCAGGCTGCCAAAGCCGAAGGACTCGTAACCCTTGTCGCGCAGACCATCGGCGAGTATGGGGTCGATCTGCTCGCGCACATGGAGCATCTCGCCCCTGGATCGAAACAGCAGCGGCAATCCGTACTGCAGCATTTCCGGATACCTTTCGGCCAGCGCGCTGGAAGTAAGCACGGCCCCGTTCAGTTGGCCGGTCCGAATCTTGCGCAAGACCCTGAGGTCGTCGCCCATATTGCCGCTGCCGTAAAACTTCACCTTGACCTGCCCATCGGTGCGTTCGGCAATCTCCGCCTCAGCCGCCCGCATGTCCCGCATCCATGCCGATCCCTCGGGAGTTACGGTGGCTATCTTGAGCTTCTGCGACCAAACCGGCCCCGCGGCCAGCAGCGTGGCCAGCAACAGGGCTCCTCGGGCCTTCCAACCCATCTCAGAAATAATCATCGGCAGAGCTCAGCAATTCCGCGGCGTCGGCCTTGGCAAGATTGTTGAAGAGCGTAAGCCCCGGTTGCTCGGCCTCGGCGCTCAGCACTTCTTCCAGCAACCGGTCGTGCAACTCGCGTTCGTACAGCAGCCGCGCGCAGTTGCGCGCATATTCCACCTGCATGCTCAAGTCCTTGCGCCCGGTAATGCGCAAGGCTTCTTCAAAATTGCGTATGCCTGCTTCGGGGTCGCCACCCAGGGAAGCCGGACGCAGGCACTGCAGCGTGCCCATATACATGTGGGCACGACCGCGGAGTTTCGCGGGCGCGACCGCAAGCAGACGCTGAAGCACCAGTTGCAGGCGCGGCAATTGCGCCAGCGCGTCATAGTCGGCGCGGGCCTGGATCCAGGCCAGGTAGCCTATGGCGTAGTCGTACAAGGATTGAGCCTGGGCGGGCGGGAATTCGCCGATTCGGGCCTCGTACTCCTTGTAACCCAGCTGCTCCACGCCACAGCCGGCGCGGTCCGCGGCGCACAAGGCTCGCTTGCCGTAGACGTAGGCTCGCCCGGTTAACTTGCGTGACCGTTGGGGGTCGTTGACGAACACAACACCGTAGGCGGCATACAGCTGCGCTGCCGAGCCCAGCACGCCGGCGCCGGCGTCCTCGTCCGCCAGACTGTCGATCAGGATCAGTAGCGTGGGCGTGGCTTCCCGGACCAACTCCGGATCGTCGTGCCCGAGAACCGCATCACCCAATTGTTCGGCCAGACCGTCCGTGGCGGATCGGATCAGTGAACCACAGCCCGCCAGGACAATTGCCGCAAGAGCAAGAGCTAGGCGCGCGGCCCTCACAGTTTTTCGCGAATCCTCGCGCTCCGCCCGCGCCGCTGCCGGAGGTAATAAAGCTTGGCGCGGCGCACGTCTCCGCGGCGCTTGACTGTTACCCCGGCGATCATCGGGCTGTGGGTCTGAAACACCCGCTCAACCCCTTCACCGTGCGAAATCTTGCGCACGGTGAACGACGAATTGAGGCCGCGGTTTCGCTTTGCGATCACGACGCCCTCGAAGGCCTGCAAACGCTGGCGCTGACCTTCGCGCACCCGAACCTGCACGATTACCGTGTCTCCCGGAGAAAACTCCGGAAGATCGGTGCGGAGCTGCTCCGCTTCCAATTGCTCAATGATGTTGCTCATCGTTCTATTCTCGTATTCTAATGTTCCCTAGGGTCCCCGGCTGAACCGGCCTGGTGTCCAAATGCGCTGCCTGTTTCGGTCTGGAATTCCTCCAGAAGACTGCTTTCCTGTTCGTTCAGGCGCCGCTCGGCAAGCAATTCCGGCCGGCGCATCCAGGTCCGCCCCAAGGACTGCTTGAGCCGCCAGGTGCGTACCTGATCATGATTGCCGCCCAGAAGAACCTCGGGCGCCGCCCGGCCTTCCACTATCGAGGGACGAGTGTACTGCGGAAAATCCAGAAGGCCAGAGGAAAATGAGTCTTCCTCGGCCGATCGCTCGTCTCCGAGTGCCCCGGGCAGCAAGCGCACTACCGCATCAATTACGACGCAAGCGGCCAATTCACCACCGCTTAAGACGAAGTCACCCAGCGACAACTCCTGGTCCGCTTCCATTTCCACCACCCGCTCGTCAAACCCCTCGTAACGTCCCGCTACCAGCAGCAGGCCGGCGCCGGCAGCCATTTCCTGCGCGCGTTGCTGGGTAAAGCGCTCTCCCTGGGGAGTAAGAAAGATGACCGGCGTGCCTGCAGGCGCTTCGGCGCGTGCGGCCCGCACCGCCGCCAACAACGGCTCGGGTCTGAGAACCATGCCCGGACCGCCACCGTACGGGCGGTCATCCACGCTGCGGTGCGGCTTGCCGGCGAAATCGCGGGGGTTCACACAGCGAAGCGAAGCTACGCCGGATTCCAGCGCGCGCCCGCAAACACCGCCCTTGAACGCATCAAGGACCATTTGGGGGTGCAGACACACAGTGGTGATATGCATGGCTTCGTCTACCCGCCGCTAATCCGCCGCGTCCCAGTCCACAAGCAGCCGGCGCTCGGCGAGATTGACCTCGCGTACCCGGCTGCCGGGCAGGAACGGGATCAGCCGGCGCCGATCCCCCTCGACGATCAGCACGTCGTTGGCCCCGGTGGCCATCAGGCCGCTTACGGCGCCCAGGTGCTCACCGGAGAGATTGCGCACTTCCAGGCCTTTGAGATCGGCCCAATACCATTCATCCTTGCCGGCCGGCGCCAGCGCTGCGCGACTCACATGGATTTCCGCCCCGTTGAGGGCTTCGGCCGCTTCCCGGGTTTCGATGTCCTCAAGCCGGCATGCAAGTCCGCTGCCGGCCGCCCGAAAGCTCTGCAAGGTCACTTCTTTGTGCTGATCATTCACCAGCAGGGTCCAGTGACGGTAATTTTGCAGTTGCTGCGGGGGGTCGGCGTAGGAAACCACCCGCAACCAGCCCGCCAATCCGTGAGCCGCACCCAGGCGGCCCATTGGAATCAATGTCGCTTCGCGGGAAGCGCGCTCCGGCTGTTTCGATTCAGCCGGAGTCCTTTTCAATTTGAGTGGCGTCTTCGCCATTTTCCTGTCCGCCTTTGTCGGCTGGCGTGGCCTCATCGGTTGCCTCGTCTTCCGCGGCGGCGGCCTCTACCTCTGCTTCTTCGGTACCTGCTTCTTCCGAAGCGGCGACCTCTGCCTCAGCTTCCTGCCCTTGTGCTGTTTCCTCGGCGGCAGCTTCCTCCACTGCCTCGGGAGCCGCAGCTTCCGCTATCTCAGCCTCTACTTCATTTGCGGCGGCTTCCTCGGCTGGAGCTGGCTCCTCGGCTGGAGTTGCTTCCTCAGCTGGAGCTGCCTCCGCGGCTGGAGCTGCTTCCCCAGCTGGAGCTGCCTCCGCGGCTGGAGCTGCTTCCTCAGCTGGAGCTGCCTCCGCGGCTGGAGTTGCTTCCTCAGCTGGAGCTGCCTCCGCGGCTGGAGCTGCTTCCTCAGCTGGAGCTGCCTCCGCGGCTGGAGCTGCTTCCTCAGCTGGAGCTGCCTCCGCGGCTGGAGCTGCCTCCTCGGCCGGAGCCGCTTCCTCGGTGACCGAGGCCGCCTCAGTAGCAACTTCCTGCGGCGCCTCGGCCACCGCACTGCCTTCCATGCGGCGGCGGCGGATCAGTTGCCGTACCCGCTCGGAAGGCTGGGCGCCCTGCCCCAACCAGTAGTCGACGCGATCCAGCGACAGTTTCAGCAGCTGCTCGCCCCCGGTGGCGATCGGGTTGTAGAAACCGAGACGCTCGATAAACCGCCCGTTGCGCTTGTTGCGCCGGTCGGTCACTACGATGTGATAAAAAGGCCGTTTCTTGGCCCCGTGACGGGATAGCCGTATGCCTACCATGGAAAATGGTCCCGCGGCTGAAATGCCGCTCGCTCTTAAACCGGCGCATTGTAGCAAAATTCCGGGCGCAACCGGGACTTCAGGCGCGCCCCAGGCGGGGCGTAAGGCGCGCCGTGTGCGGCGCCGCCACCGGCGCGGAACCCAGGGAACCCAGCAATTCCGACAGGTTTTCCATCCGGCGGGCCACAAGATGAATAACATCGTTCTCGCGCTGCACCTCGCCGCGAACGCCCAGTAGCACGGATGACATCAGTGTGTCGCGGTAGCGCTGGAACACACCGGGCCAGGTCACTACGTTCACCACGCCGGTCTCGTCCTCCAGGGTGAGAAACACGACCCCTTCGGCACTCTGGGGCGCTTGCCGGACCAGGACCAGGCCGGCGGCGGCGCACAATTCTCCGGCAGCGGCCTCGGCAATCATTGCCGCGGTCCAGTATCCCGCTGCGCTCAGTTGCGCCCGTGCAAACGCCAGCGGGTGGCCCTTGAGACTCAAGCCCAGCGCGCCGTAGTCCCGCAGGACCCGCTCGCCCGGCGGCTCTTCCGGCAGCGGTGCGGGCTGCTCGCCAGGCAATTCGTCCAGGCCCTCCGAGGAAAACAGCGGCAAAGGCTTGCCTGCCGGTAATCGCTCCACCTCCCAGAGGGCACGCCGGCCTGCAAGTCCCATGGAGGCGAAAGCATCGGCCCGCGCGAGGCAACGCAGCGCGCCCCTGTCAAGCAGGGAGCGGCGGCGCAAGGCGGGTATGTCGGCATATCCGGCCTCCCTCTCGCTTACCAATCGTTCCGCCGCCGCCGAGCTCAAGCCGCGCACCTGGCGCAATCCCAGGCGGAGCACGAGCCTGCCGTCGCTATCCGGCGCCAGGATCGAGTCCACGTCGCTCTCATTCACGTCGACCGGCAATACATCGACACCGTGATCGCGAGCATCACGGACAATTTGCGCCGGTGCATAAAAGCCCATCGGCTGGCTGTTGAGCAGGGCGCAGGCGAACACGTCCGGGTAGTGATGCTTGAACCACGCTGAGGCATACACCAGGATCGCAAACGACGCGGCATGGCTTTCCGGGAAGCCGTATTCCCCGAATCCCTCGATCTGGCTGAAGCAGCGTTCCGCGAACTCCGGGGTATAACCACGCTCCTTCATTCCGCCGACAAACTTGTCGCGAAACTCTTTCACCGTGCCGGCATGCCGGAAAGTTGCCATCGAGCGACGCAGGGCGTCCGCCTGCGCCGGCGTAAAACCGGCCGCCACCACGGCTATGCGCATGGCCTGTTCCTGGAACAGCGGCACGCCCAGGGTATTGGCCAGAACCCGGCGCAATTCCTCCGATGGGTAGGCAACCGGTTCCTTGCCGTGCCTGCGGCGCAGATACGGATGCACCATGTCACCCTGGATCGGTCCCGGGCGCACGATGGCTACCTCGATCACCAGGTCGTAGAAACAACGCGGCCGCATGCGGGGAAGAAAGCTCATCTGGGCCCGGCTTTCCACCTGAAAAACCCCTATCGAGTCGGCCCGGCAAAGCATCTCGTATACGCCCGGGTCCTCGGAAGGTATGGAAGCCAGCGTCAGTTGCCGGTCATAGTGACGCTGAAGCAAGTGCAGGCACTTACGAAGGCAGGTAAGCATCCCAAGGGCCAACACGTCCACCTTGAGCATGCCCAGGTCGTCGAGGTCGTTCTTGTCCCATTCGATCATGGTGCGGCCGGCCATCGCCGCATTCGAGATGGGCGCCACTTCGTCCAGCCGCCCGCTGGTCAATACCATGCCGCCCGGATGCTGCGAAAGATGGCGTGGAAACCCGACCAGCTCCCCGGCCAGTTCGATTGTTGCGCGCAGCCGCGGGTGTTCCGGGTCCAGGCCCAGGGCCCGCAGGCGGGCTTCATCCGGCCACCCGCCTTCCCGTCCCCAGATGCGCCCGGCCAGCGCATCCAGGGTTGCATGCGGCAATCCCAGCGCCTTGCCGGTTTCGCGCAGGGCGCTGCGCGGCCGGTAGTGAATGACGGTGGCCGTCAATCCCGCGCGCTCGCGGCCGTAGCGCCGATACAGGTATTGAATGACCTCCTCGCGCCGCTCATGTTCAAAGTCGACATCAATGTCCGGAGGTTCTCCGCGATCGCTGGAAATAAAGCGCTCGAACAGCAGGTCGATTTTTTCCGGATCCACGGCCGTAATGCCGAGGCAGTAGCACACTGCCGAGTTGGCCGCGCTGCCCCGGCCCTGGCAAAGAATTCCTTCTTTCCTGGCGTGGCGCACCAGGTCGTGGATGGTCAGGAAATAAGGCGCGTAATCCAACTCGCCGATCAGCTCAAGCTCATGCGAGATCATTTCCCGAACCCGCTGAGGAATACCCTGCGGATAGCGCTCGGCGGCTGAATCCCAGGTCAATTGCTCCAGCCAAAGCTGGCGTGTATAGCCTTCGGGCGCCTGCTCGTCGGGGTATTCATAGCGGAGCTCGTCCAGGCTGAAACTTGAGACTGCAGCCAGTTCCACGCTACGGGCCACGGCGTGCTCATATCCCTCGTACAAGCGAAACATTTCAGCGGCGCTGCGCAGGTGCCGCTCGGCGTTGGCCTCGAGCCGGAATCCCGCGGTATCTATCGTTACGCCCTCACGCACGCACGCCAGCACGTCGGCGACCGACTTGCGCTCCGGCGCATGCATCCAGGCATCCGCTACCGCCACCATGGGTATGGACCATTGCTTCGCCAGTCCTTCAAGGCGCTGCAGCCGGCGCGCGTCTCCGCCGTCGAACCACAGCGGCGCGGCCAGGCCCACCCTCTCGGCGCCGGCGTTGCCAAGGCGAAGCAAGCCAGGGACTTCGATTTGATTCCGGGGCGGGATTACCAGCAGCAGCTGTCCTTTGGCATGCGCGCAAAGTTCCGTCAGGCTGAATTCGCATTGACCCTTGACGGCGCGGCGCTTGCCCAGCGTGAGCAGGCGGCAGAGCCTTCCCCAGGCGGCACGGTCGCTCGGGTAGCAAATGACCTCCGGGCCATCGCGCGGCTTAAGGCGCGCACCGGGCAGAAAGCGGATCCCCGCTTCACGCGCCGCGGCATGGGCCCGCACCACCCCGGAGACGCTGTTGCAATCAGCCAGACCGATCGCTTCAAGACCCAGTTCCGCGGCCCGCGAGATGATTTCCCGCGGGTGCGATGCGCCGCGAAGAAAGGAGAAGTTGCTCGCCGCCGCCAGCTCGGCGTAGGCAGGTTTCATCGGGCCCTTACGGCGTGCCGATCAGGCAGCCAGCGCCTGCACGTGCCAGCGGGAGGACTGTTCACCGGGCCGCCGCTTGCAGTACAGATAGAAGCAACGACCGCGGTCGTCCTCCACCAGCCAGTATTCGCGGTCGCCTCGCTCGTCCCCACGCCACCATTCCGGCAATATCCGCCTGGGACCCTGGGCCCGCACCAATGAGTAGCGGCTGCGCCGCCAGCGTATCCAGGCCGGTGGGCCGCCAGCCACCGTGGCGGCCGCATCCACTGGCTCGGCCTCTTCCAGCAACAATAGCGGAGCGCGCAAGGCCTTCTTGTGCCCCTCGAAAAGAAGCTCCTTGGGCCGGTAATCCAGTGCTGACACAAGACGCCACCGCCGCTCAGGCAAATGGCTGGCTTCCGGCACCGACATCCGAACCGCTTCGGGACCCAGGCGATTGCAAAGCCGATCCACCAGGCGGGCGAAATCGCCCTTGAGGTTTCCCGAGGAGGCGCCCGAAAGCCAATCCGCCTGTTCGGCAACCACCGGCTCGGTGTCGTATGCAAGCAGGCTGACGGCGTCGAAGCCCACCCCGTGATCCGTTTCCGGCCGGTTCGCCTGCAATTTTTCATCCAATAGCTCCGCAAGTTGCGGCGCCGGCTGAATGAGCCGCGCGGTGCGCAAGCTGTGCCTTATGCACTGGCCGTCCGAGCGGTGCAGGCCCAGTTCAAAATGCCGTGAACCCACGCCCGCGGCGGACAATTGATCGCAAAGCTGAACGGTCAGTTCGCCAATTGCCGCCTGCAGTGGCTGTTTGAACACCACGGGGCTTTCAAATTCCAACCGCGCCTTGAATTCCCGAGGCGGCGGCAGGTAGTCCAGGGGCTCGAGGGCGAGGCCTGCCGCCTGCTTCAAACGCAGCGCCGTCTCGGCGCCGAAACGGACCTGAAGGGATTCCGGCGGAATTTGCTCCAGGGCGCCGATCGTGTCCAGGCCCAGTTCCCGCAAGATAGCGCAAGTTTCCGCATCGAGCCGCAGCGTTTCGACCGGCCAGGGGCTCATGGACTTAAGGCCGGCGCCCGGCAGCAGAACGGCCAAGGACTCGGAAGCGGCGCGCACACCGGCCCAGGCGGCGCCAGGGGTGTCCGCCAGGAACACTCGAGCCGGCTCGCCGCTGCGTTCCAGCTCCGCCAACACCTCCTCAAGCAGCCTGCGTTCGCCGCCGAACAGGCCGATGGAACCGGAAATATCCAGAAAAAGACCGTCCGGGGGCGCAAGCGCAATCCTGGGCGTGAAACGCCAGCACGCGTGCGCCAGGCGCTCAAGGCGCTCTGCGCGCAGCCGCTCCGCCGATTCAGCCGGCGGCGCGGACGGTGCTCGCTTCAGCAGGCGATGCAGCCATACGCAAGCGATTCTCATGCTCGCTCCACTCGATGTTCCATGCTCCAGGTGTCCAGCCCGGGGCCCGCGCAAGGCTCACGCGCCAGCTTCGCGCACCGGGCAATTCAAATCCACGCCAGACGAGGCCGGAGGGTGCGCTCGGCGCCGGCTCCACCCGCCAGCGGGTCTGAGCCGAGGTGGCCTCGCGAAGCCGGGCGCCGCGCGCCAGAAAAACCCTCGATCCGCCGCGCAGGGCGCGCAGTGACAGCCGCCGCGAAGCGGTAAAGCCGTAATGCCGCTCCACTCCGGGCAAACAGCCCACCACCGCCAGCAATCCGGAGCAATCCAGAGCCTGCTCCAGGGACCAGAGCAACTCGCGTTCATTCTCCGGCTCAACGAACAGCACGCTGCGGGGGTCAAGTCCGATGGATTCCAGTCCCTCGCCGCAGGGCAATCCCCAGCGGCGGGAAGCGGCACGGGTCTGAACCCATACCAGGCGTAATTCCGATGCGCCCGGCAGCTCCGCGGCGCAACACATAAACAGCGAAAGCGCGGCCGCCCGGCCGGCGCCCCGCCCCCCCAGAAACTCATGAACGCCGGGGTGCGCAAGCGCCGCAAGCGGCCAGCTACGATCCGGCGCCGGGCGGGATATTCCGGTCAAGGACTCAAGCTGTGTACTCAAACAGCGCCTCCATCCGGCCACGGGTCCAATCCCACGGCCTGCTCGCTCCAACTCCACAGCCGCTTCATTTCCGAGCGGTCATAGGAGGCCGGAGAACTTTCCCTGGTGACCAGGTGCTCCCAATACTTGCCGTTCTCGTTCGTCACCATCGAGGACGCCGCCATATACACATAGGTCTTCACCGATCGCTCCGGGTCGTTGAAGAACGGCCTCAGCAGCTTGCAGCCCAGGCGGAACAGCCCGCGCATACTCTGCTCAACCATCTTCACACGCTTCTCACTGAACCTTTAAGTTTAGCGCCGTATAGCACCCGGGTGAGACTTGGGAGGGAGGGCGTCCCGCCCTCCATCGAGGGCGGGACGCCCTCGTTCCCAGCGGGGAGCCCTCGGTCCCGGCTTTTCACTACCCGCCGGCGCTGCGGGACGCTGAACTTAAGGGGCGTTGAGGCGCAATTCCTTGGCGGCGGACAGCAGGAAGTTGCGCGCCTGGGGGTTTTCGAGGCCTTGCGCCATGCCCTCAAGAGCTAGCGCCTTGCGTTCGAAATGGCGCGTCTCGGTGGGCTCGATCTCCATCAGCTGGTCGGCGAGAAAGGCCGCCCAGCGGTAATCGGTAAGCAACAGCGCGCTGTCCAGTGCCTGATCCAGCGATATATTTCCGCCGGCCAGTTCGTGCAATCGCCAGGCCAGAGTCCGCGGAGGCAGTGGAACGAGGCTGCCGGGTTTGCCGTCAAACCAGCCCATGTGACGCGCATAAACCGAGCGCACTGCCCATTCCAGGGCGCCGTGGGTCTGCGCCAGCACCGGACTGCCGGCAAGTTCCCCGGGCAGGCGTATCACAGCAGCCAGGTCGTCGGGGCCCAGGCCTGCGTCGATGCCCCGCAAGGTTTTGTCGCGCACAAAGCGAAGCGCCGCGGCATAGTCGCCAAGCGCACGGTCGATCACGGCCGCGCCGAACAATGGCCGGGTATGACCTGGAATCAGCACTTCGGCCTTTTCCGCACGCATGCGATCCAGGCTGCGGGCCCACTCCTCGAGGTCCGCGCCGTAGTCGCCGATGCCAGCGAGGTCGCCGGGGAAGGCTGAATAAAAATTACCGCCGCTTATCAGCACCTTGCGCCGGGGCAACCACACGTAGAGTTGATCCTGCGTCTCCCCCGGGGCGGCGATCAGCTCCAGATGCACGCCTGCGATGTGCACGCGATAGCGGTCACCGTAGATCAGCTTGTCGGGGGCCAGATAGCGATCCCCCGGGCCTTCATCCTGCGGCAAGGGATCGATCAGCGTGGCGGAGCGTTGCTCCTCCTCCAGCAGCAGGCCCTTCTGCCGCTGCCGGCGCTTGCGCGCCTCGACGCCGACGACGCTGCGGCGGAGCCTGAAGTTGCCGTGGGCGTAAATGTCGGGAAGGAAGAAGCGGCCGGTAAACGCCGCCGCGCCGGCCACATGGCTCCGGTCGCCATGGGTGTAAACCACCGCGGCAAAAGGCAGATCCACTACTTCGCGATAGGCGGCGGCCGCTTCTTGAGCTGCAGCGCCGGAGTGATGCGCATCAACCAGAATCAGCGCATCCTGGCCCACGATCACAACAGAGTTCGAGGGCCCGAAGCCGATCGCCGCATACACACCTTCAGCGGCCTTGAGGACCTCCGCGAGCTGGCCGCGCGGGGCGTAGAAACACGCCAGCGCGGCAAGGAGGATGCCCGCCGGCAGACGGCGGCCGGTCATTCGGAAGGCACTAGTGTCGTGTCACGCGAGGACCCGCGATACGGAAAGCCAGGATCCCACCGGAACAATCATGGATTGCAGCCGTTTGTCTGTTGCAATGCGTTGGTTGAAGACCTGAATACCGTAAGCGGGATGATTGGGAGCCAGTTCCTCGTGGCCATGGCCGAAACAATTGGTGTTGTCGCCAAGGATCAGACCGCCGGTCCGCGTATGCTCAAGGGCGAAATCCAGAGCGTCGCTGTAGATTTCCTTGGCGGTATCGATAAAGACCAGGTCGAAAGGCGCGTATTCGGCAAGCTGCGGCATCACGTCCAGTGCTCCGCCCAAGACAATCCTGACCCGATCCTCCACGCCGGCACGGCGAAAGTTCTCGCCGGCGACTTCGGCGTGCAGGGGTTCCCTTTCATTTGTCACCAGCAGACCGTCGGGAGGCAGGGCGCGCGCCAGCCAGATACCGGAATAGCCGGCCAGGGTTCCGAATTCCAGAATCCTGCGCGCTCCGATAAGGCGCGCCAACAGATTCAGCGCCTGCCCGGTCTCGGCATTGACGGAAATATCGGGCATTCCGCGCTCAACCGCCGCGGGCATGATGCCGCCGAGTAATTCGTCCTCGTAATCGAACAGGCTGCGGCGGTAGGTCTCTAGGTCTGGATAGGCAGTCATGGGCAAGCAGTAAAAAACACCACGGCGTAGTATATCGGCCAAACTGAACGGAGGATTGCATGGCCACGGCAAGCGAGAAAAAGCGGATCGTCGAGGATTTTCTCAAGCGCTGCAACGACTACGCGGCAGACATGATTCTGAAGTACCGCAAGTCGCTGGGCGCGGCGGATGCGGAACAGGAACTGGTGCTGCAGGACAAAATCAGCCACTGGGTAGCGTATCGCGCCTTCAATGAGCACGCCATCATGGAACTTCACGGCGCCGAACTTGACGAGTGGTTCGACGACGATGACTGATTGCCTGGATACCGCAGCTTTCCGGCGCCACGCTCACGAGGTGGCGGACTGGATTGCCGACTATTTCGAAACGGTGGAGCGCTACCCGGTGCGCTCCAGGGCGCAACCCGGGGACCTGCTTGGCGCGCTTCCCACCAACGCGCCGGAGCAGGCCGAGTCCATGGAGCGCATCCTGCAGGACTTCCGCCGGTTGATCCCGCCGGGCATCACCCACTGGCAGCACCCCTCCTTTTTCGCCTTTTTCCCCGCCAACTCCAGCCCTCCATCGGTGCTGGCGGAAATGCTGACCGCGGGAATCGCGGCCCAATGCATGCTCTGGGAAACCTCCCCGGCCGCCAACGAGCTGGAGGCGCGCATGATGCAGTGGCTGCAGGAGCTGCTGGGACTGCCGAATAGCTGGCGAGGCGTGATCCAGGACTCCGCCTCGGGCGCAACGCTGTGCGCAATGCTGGCCGCTCGCGAAAAAGCACGCGAGCAGTCAGGTCTCGACAAGCTGGCCTTCTATACCTCCGGGGAAGCCAATTCATCGGTCCACAAAGGCGCCCGGATTGCCGGGTTTCCGCTGGACTGCATTCACAGCATCGAAACCGATTCACAGCAACGAATGATTCCCGCTGCCCTGGCCCAGGCAATCGAGGCCGACCGGCAAGCGGGCAGAACGCCGGCATGCGTGGTCGTCACGATGGGAACCACGGGTACGGGCGCCGTGGATCCGCTGGCGGAAATCGGCGATATCTGCCGCCGCGAGGACGTCTATCTGCACGTTGACGCGGCCTGGGCCGGCAGCGCCCTGATACTTCCGGAATATCGCCACCTGCTGGATGGCATGGAGCAGGCCGATTCCTTCGTGTTCAATCCCCAC
Source organism: Candidatus Foliamicus sp. (assembly GCA_965261845.1). Taxonomy (GTDB): domain Bacteria; phylum Pseudomonadota; class Gammaproteobacteria; order Steroidobacterales; family Foliamicaceae; genus Foliamicus. The sequence goes on from OZ253475.1 coordinate 1,385,571, forward strand.
AAGTGGATGTTCACCAACTTCGACTGCTCCGCGCACTTCCTCAAGGACCCGGAATCGCTTCAGCGTTCGCTGTCGATCGATCCCGTGTATCTGCAGAACACCCGCGATGAGAAGATCACCGAGTACCGGGATTACGGAGTATCGCTGGGCCGGAGGTTCCGGGCGCTCAAGCTTTGGTTCGTGATTCGCTCCTTCGGCGCCGAAGGCCTGCGGGAAAAGATCCGCTCACACATCCGCTGGACCAGGGAACTGGCAAACGAGATTCAGGCCGCCGAAGATTTCGAACTGGTCACTGGCCCCAACCTGGCGCTGATCACCTGGCGCTACGCCCCGCGCGGAGCCAACCCTGAATCGATGGACCTGCTCAACGAACGGCTGCTTCAGGCCATCAACGCAGACGGGCGCCTGTATCTGACCCGTGGCTCGGTGGACGGCCGCATGGTCATCCGCTTTTCCATCGGCCAGACCCGGACCGAGGCCAGGCATGTTCATTCCGCCTGGAAAACAATTCAGGAAATCGCGGCCGATCTCTGACTTGATTGCTTCCGTGCTGTTTACCGGCTTGCCGATCCCGGCATCAGTTGCCTGATCACGCTACCAGCGCCGATTCCTGCGGTTCCATCGATACAGCAATCTCGCGAATCCGTTGTAGAGCCCCCTCGAAAGCGTCCGAAGACCTGGGACCCGAACCAATCTGGAAAGGGCCTTCTGACCCTGGGTCTTGCCCCATAACTCGGCGAACGCTTCAGACCCCACGTGGACAGTCCCTTGCTCATCAACGACGTGTAAACGCTCTCGAACGAACTCAAGGTTCGCGTCTATGTCCGCCACCGCCTCGTTGCAGCAGTGCACATCTATCCATTCGATTTCGGCCGAGCCATCTTCAAGCCTTCGCCGCTGATACCTGATGCCCGCGTCGCACACAGGGCAAGCACTGTTGTAGTAGACCTTCGTCTTGCTCACTAGGCGCCCGTCATGTTCATTGATCCTGAAAAATTAATCAGGATACAGCGATAAGAATTTGATTTTACTTAACTAGTGCTGTTCGGCTGGTTTGCCGATGTCGGCTGCCGGCGGTCGCTTGCGTTTCTTGCGCGTGGTCTTCTTCTTGTTGTCCTGCTGATTCCAGCCGGAAGGGGGACTGGGCTCCTTCCCGTCAAAGATCTCTTTGATCTGCAGCTGACCAAGGGTCTCGTACTTCAGCAGCGCTTCGGCCATGGCGTGCAGTAGGACCATGTTGGTTGTGAGAATCGTCCTGGCACGCTCGTAGGCACTGTCAATCAGCTCGCGCACTTCCTTATCAATGGCGTGTACCGTGGCGTCCGATACCTGCTTGTGCTGGGTTACCGTTCGGCCCAGAAACACTTCGCCGTCCTCCTCACTGTAGGTCAGCGGGCCCAAACGCTTGGAAAGGCCCCACTTGGTAACCATGTTGCGCGCGATCGCCGTGGCGCGCTCGATATCGTTGGCTGCTCCGGTAGTCACCGCATCCTTGCCGAACACCAGCTCCTCAGCCACCCGGCCGCCGAACAGGCTGGTGATCTGGCTGATCAGGCGCTGCCTGGTATGGCTATGGCGGTCGGCTTCAGGTAGAAACATGGTCACGCCCAGCGCCCGTCCGCGTGGAATGATGGTGACCTTGTGCACCGGGTCGTGCTCGGGCACGTTCAGGCCCACGACGGCATGTCCGGATTCATGGTAAGCAGTGAGCTTGCGCTCCTCGGGGCTCATCACCATGGACTTCCGTTCGGTGCCCATCAGGATCTTGTCCTTGGCTTGCTCGAATTCGTCCATGGTTACCGAGCGAGCCCCTGTCCGTCCGGCAAGCAGGGTTGCCTCGTTGACGAGATTGGCGAGATCGGCGCCCGAGAATCCCGGCGTGCCGCGCGCCAGTGTATTGGCTGAAACGCTCTCGTGCATCGGGACCTTGCGCATGTGGACCTTCAGGATCAATTCGCGCCCGCGAATGTCGGGCAGCGGCACGACCACCTGGCGGTCGAAACGCCCGGGGCGCAGCAACGCGGGATCCAGCACGTCCGGACGGTTGGTGGCGGCGATGACGATAGTGCCGTCGCTGCCCGCGAAGCCGTCCATTTCCACCAGCAACTGGTTGAGTGTCTGCTCGCGCTCGTCGTGGCCGCCGCCCAGCCCGGCGCCGCGGTGGCGTCCTACCGCATCAATCTCGTCGATGAAGATGATGCAGGGCGCTTGTTTCTTGGCCTGTTCGAACATGTCGCGCACCCGCGATGCACCCACGCCCACGAACATTTCGACGAAATCGGAACCGGAAATCGTGAAGAACGGCGCCTCGGCTTCGCCCGCGATGGCGCGCGCCAGCAGCGTCTTGCCGGTGCCCGGCGGGCCCACCATCAGCACGCCCTTGGGGATTTTGCCGCCCAAACGCTGAAAACGGGAGGGGTCCTTGAGGAATTCGACCACCTCGGCAACCTCTTCCTTGGCCTCTTCCACCCCGGCGACGTCTTCGAAGGTCACCGGCGTCTGGTCCGGATTCAGAAGCCGGGCACGGCTGCGCCCGAACGACATGGCGCCACCCCGGCCGCCGACGCCGCCGCCTTGCATCTGGCGCATGAAATACAGCCAGATACCGATCAGCAGCAGAAACGGCAGGAGATTGAGCAGGAATGACAGCCAGGCGTTCTCCGACTTCGGCTTGGGAGAATGCACGACCGCCTTGCTGGCGGTCAGGTCGCGCACCAACTCGGAATTGTCGGTGGATGGCGGGCTGTAGGTTACGAACTCCTGCCCGCTGACCTGTGTGCCCTTTATGGTGCGGTCTTCAAGGATTTCAACCTCCTTGACGCTACCGTTTTGCGACAACTCCAGGAATTCCGAAAAATTGATCTCCTCAACCTCGGGGCTATTACGGTTGTTGAGAGGCTGCAGCAACATCATCAGGGCGAGTGCGATCACCAGCCACAAAAAGAGATTCTTGGTCAACTTGCTCATTGCTTACATCAATCGGGGGGAACTGTTCGGCCTCAACCCACAACCTTACACGAATAGTCCGGCCCGCGGGACAGCACACGAGATCCTGCCCGCCAGCGTTTCGTCACCTGATTGCGGCCCTGACTTCATTTCGGTTGCGGCACGATCCGCAAATAGGGCTTGGGCGCTTCCCAACCGTCGGGAAACTTTTCCTTGGCCTGTTCGTTGGAAACTGCCGGAACGATGATGACATCCTCGCCCCAGTTCCAGTTGACGGGCGTGGCCACCTGGTGTGCAGCAGTAAGCTGGCAGGAGTCCAGAAGCCTCAGAACTTCGTCAAAATTTCGCCCGGTGCTCATGGGATAGATCAGCATCGCCTTGATCCGTTTGTCCGGCCCGATGATGAACACCGAGCGAACGGTGGCGTTATCGGCGGGTGTACGCCCTTTCGATTGGTCGCCGTCGGAGGCCGGCAGCATGTCGTAGAGCTTGGCGACTTCCAGCCTGGAATCGCCGATCAGCGGATAGTTGACGGCATGCCCCTGGGTCTCCTCGATATCCTTGACCCATTCCTTGTGATCGGTAACCGGATCGACGCTGAGTCCGATCACCTTTGCATTGCGTTTGTCGAACTCGGGCTTGAGCCCCGCCATGTAGCCGAGTTCCGTGGTGCAGACCGGTGTGAAGTCCTTGGGATGGGAAAACAAAATCACCCAGCCGTCGCCGATCCAGTCGTGGAAACGGATTTCTCCTTCGGTGGTCCGGGCGCTGAAGTCAGGCGCCTCGTCGTTGATTCTCAAGCTCATCCGGCTTCTCCTTGGATTCATGTGGAACAGGGGCTGCGCGTCCCGATTGGCTATCGAATTGTAGCAAAACCGGTTTTCACCGCCGTTGACCGGCCAGTTTCACACTTCTCTTATTTGAGGACGTTCAGCGGAATCTTCAAGTAGCGGCGCCCGTTGGCCTCCGCCGGCGGCAGCCGCCCGCCCCGAATATTCACCTGCAGGGCCGGAAGCATCAGGCGAGGTGTCGACAAACCCGCGTCGCGTTCCCGGCGCCGGGCAATGTACTCGTCGCGCGAGATGCCGTCCCGGCAGTAAATGTTGTCCCCGCGTTGCTCGGCGACCGTGCTTTGCCAGGCAACCGCACGCTTGCCGCCCGCCCCGTCATCGTGACCCACGAACACCCGCGTATTGGGATCCAGCGCAAGAATCCGCTGCAATGAATCATGCAGCAGGGTTGGGGAACCGCCGGGAAAGTCGCATCTCCCGGTTCCGGCGTCCGGCATCAGCAGCGTATCGCCCACAAAAGCCGCATCGCCAAAGACGTAGCAGGCGCATGCCGATGTGTGTCCGGGCGTGTGCATGACGAATGCTTCTATCTCGCCCAGGCGGAACCGCTCAAGATCGGAAAACAGGTGATCGAATTCGGAGCCATCAGCCGCGAAATCATCGTCAAGATTGAATAAGTCGCCGAAATGCTGCTGCACTGACGTCACTCCGGCGGATATTCCCAAGCGTCCTCCCAGCCGCTCCTTGACGTACTGCGCGGCACTCAAGTGGTCGGCATGGACGTGGGTCTCGATGATCCAGTCAAGGCCAAGCCCGGCGCTTTCCACCGCTGCAATTGCGCGTTCAACGTGCCTGCGGCTGGTTTTACCCGAAGACCGATCGAACTCGAGCAGCGGGTCGATCAGCGCGGCGCGTCCGGTTGCCGGATCACTGACCACGTACGACACGGAATGGGTCTCCGGGTCCCAGAATGCTTCAACCAGTGGTTTCATGCCTGGCCTACCAGGTAGGTCTCGCGGCTGGCCCGCCTCGACGCCGAGGGCGTCCGCAAACGCACCCTGGACAGCCGCCCCCGAGCGCCGGCCACGAATTCCTCAAAGCCGCTGCCTTGAAAAAGCTTGGCCACAAACGCACCGCCAGGCCGCAGCAACTCCAGGGCCGCCTCAAGGGCCATCTCGGCCAGTTCCATGGATCGGGCCTGGTCGGCGTCCCGGTTCCCGCTTAGCCGCGGCGCCAGGTCCGAGATTACGACATCGGCCGGCCCGTCAAGGACGTCACGCACTCTAGCCAGAATTGCATCGCTTGTGACGTCGCCACGCAGCACGCAGACACCCTCAAGCGCCTTCATCGGTTCGATGTCCACAGCCACCACCGTTCCCCCGGGAGCCACCTTGCGGGCTGCATACTGACTCCAGCCCCCGGGCGCCGCGCCCAGATCCACAACCCGGGCTCCGCGGGCCAGCAGCCGGTCACGACGATCCAGTTCCGCAAGCTTGAACGCAGCCCGCGACCGCCAGCCTTCGGCTTTTGCCCGCTGGGTCCAATGATCCGCCCATTCGCCTGCTCTCTTCTTCACAACATTTCGAGATATTATATGTAAGCAATGGATATATATATCTTTAACAATACTCAACGGCAAGAATCTCAAAGCGCTTGACACCACTGGGAGCAGTGATCTCCACTTCATCGCCTGCGTACTTGCCGATCAGCGATCGAGCCATAGGCGACACGAAGGAGATCGCGTCGTCCCGAACTCTGGCCTCATCTTCGCCAACGATCTGGTAGCGGACGTCGCTGCCGCCATCGAGGTTCTTGAGTTCCACCGTCACCCCGAACACTACCCGCCCGTCGTGCGGAATCCGGGCCAGCTCGATCACCCGGGCATGCCCCAGGCGGGCCTCGATATGGCGGATGCGCGCCTCGGCCAGTCCCTGTTGCTCCTTGGCGGCGTGGTACTCGGCGTTCTCGCGCAGATCGCCGTGTTCGCGCGCCTCGCCGATTGCCCGCGCCAGGCGCGGGCGTTCCTTGTTCCTCAGCCGCTTGAGTTCCTCGCGTAGCGCCGTTTCACCGGCGCGCGTCATAGGCACTTGCGTCATGTGGCAATCCTCTCATGCAGGTCCTGGAGCCGCGACACCGTTCCTGCGCCGAAATGCTCGATTGCCCGGCAAGCGGCATCGGCCGCCGCCAGGGTGGTGAAATAGGTCACGTTCTTGCGCACCGCCTCGGACCTGATTTCGTGCGACTCCAGGATGGAGGCACGTCCTTCCGTAGTGTTGACGATCAGGTCGACCTCGTCGTTGCGAATCAGATCAACGATGTGCGGGCGGCCTTCGCGCACCTTGTTGATGCGCTTGCAGGACACCCCATGCCGGGCCAGAAAACTGGCCGTGCCGTGGGTTGCGATCAGGTCGAATCCATTCTGTTCCAACATGCGCGCCAAGTCCACGGAAGCGGGCTTGTCCGCGTCGCGCAGCGACAGCAGGGCCGCCCCGCCCTGTGTCAGCGCCACCCCGGCGCCCTCCTGGGCACGGGCGTAAGCCTCGGCAAAACTGGTTCCCACGCCCATTACCTCGCCGGTGGACTTCATTTCCGGCCCGAGAATCGGATCGGCGCCGGGGAAGCGGGAAAACGGAAATACCGACTGCTTGACCGAAAAATAGGCCGGGCGCGGAGGGTCGCCTACTCCCTGTTCGCGGAGAGTGCGCCCCACCATGACCAGCGCCGCCACCTTGGCCAGTTGCATACCTACCGCCTTGGACACGTACGGCACGCTGCGGGAGGCCCGCGGATTGACCTCCAGAACGTAGATCTCGCCGTCCTGTATGGCGAACTGCACGTTCATGAGCCCGCTTACGCCCAACGCCCGGGCCAGGAGCCCGGTCTGTCTTGCCAGTTCCTGCTGAACCTCTTCACTGGCGGTGGCCGGAGGCAGGCAACAGGCGGAATCCCCCGAATGCACGCCGGCCTGCTCGATGTGCTCCATGATTCCGCCGATCAGCACCTGCTCGCCGTCGTAAATGGCGTCCACATCGAATTCCACCGCCCTGGGGAGAAACTCGTCCAGCAACACCGGACTGTCGTTGGACACCGCCACGGCTTCGGCCATATAGCGGAGCAGCTCTTCCTCGCCGTAGATCACGTCCATGGCTCGCCCGCCAAGCACGTAGGAAGGCCGCAGCATGAGCGGATACTCCAGTTCGCGCGCCAGCTTCACGGCCTCTTCAACCGACCGGGCGGTGCGATTCTCCGGCTGCTTCAAGCCCAGCTCGCCCAGCAGGTCCTTGAACCGCTCCCGGTCTTCAGCCCGGTCTATGGATTCCGGCGAGGTGCCGATAATCGGCGCGCCGGCACTTTCCAGGGCCCGGGCAATCCTGAGCGGAGTCTGGCCGCCGTACTGAACGATCACGCCCTGGGGCTTCTCGCGTTCGACGATCTCCATAACGTCTTCGACGGTCAGGGGCTCGAAATACAGCTTGTCGGAGGTGTCGTAGTCGGTGGAGACGGTCTCCGGATTGCAGTTCACCATGATGGTTTCGAAACCCGCGTCACGCAACGCCAGCGCGGCATGCACGCAGCAATAGTCGAACTCGATGCCCTGCCCGATCCGGTTGGGGCCACCGCCGAGAATCATGATCTTGGGCCGGTCGGAAGGCTCGGCCTCGCATTCCTCCTCGTAGCTTGAATACATGTAGGCGGTGGAGGTCGGAAACTCGGCCGCGCAACTGTCCACCCGCTTGTAGACCGGGCGAATCCCCGCCGCCCGACGGCGATCGGTCATCTGCGATTCCGTAACGCCCAGCAAGCAGGCCAAACGGCTGTCGGCAAAGCCCTTGCGCTTAAGCCTCATGAGCCAGTCGTCGCTCAAGGCCTCCCAACCGGCTTCCCTGACTTTCTGTTCCTCGCGCACCAGGTCGGCGATCTGCCCCACAAACCAGGGATCGATCCGCGACAATTCCACAATCTCACTTTCCATCATGCCCAGCCGCAGTGCATCGGCCATGTAAAGGAGGCGTTCCGCCCCGGCCGTGCGCAACTCCTCTCCCACCGTGGCTCGCGCATCCGGGCTGGCCGGATCCACCCGTTCGCACAAGCCGTCGATGCCGATTTCGAGGCTGCGCAGCGCCTTCTGCAGCGACTCCTGGAAGGTTCGCCCGAGCGACATGGCCTCGCCGACTGATTTCATCTGGGTGGTGAGCCGCGCATCGGCGCGCGGGAACTTCTCGAACGCGAACCGGGGCGCCTTGGTCACGATGTAGTCGATAGCCGGCTCGAAGGATGCCGGCGTGCGCCCGGCAGTAATCTCGTTGCGCAGCTCGTCCAGGGTATAGCCCACCGCCAGCTTGGCGGCCACCTTGGCGATCGGGAATCCGGTTGCCTTCGAGGCCAGCGCCGACGAGCGAGATACCCTGGGGTTCATTTCGATCACCACCATCCGCCCATTGTCCGGATGGATCGCGAATTGCACGTTGGAACCGCCCGTATCCACGCCGATTTCCCTCAAGACTGCGATCGCCGCGTCACGCATGCGCTGGTATTCCTTGTCGGTCAGGGTCAGCGCAGGCGCCACAGTAATCGAATCCCCGGTGTGGATGCCCATGGGATCGACGTTTTCGATCGAGCACACGATGATGCAGTTGTCGCGCCGGTCGCGCACCACCTCCATCTCGAATTCCTTCCAGCCCAGTAGCGACTCTTCGACCAGCGCCGAGTGGCTGGGCGACGCATCCAGCGCCCGCGCCATCGCGTCCTCGAACTCGGCGGGAGTGCGCGCCACGCCGCCTCCAACCCCGCCCAGGGTAAAGGAAGGACGGATGATCGCCGGATAGCCGATCCCGGAGATTGCCTCCCTGCCCTCGGCGACACTGCGCACCATCTGCGAGCGGGGTGTTTCCAGGCCGATGGACAGCATCGCGTCGCGAAATCGCTCCCGGTCCTCGGCTTTATCGATCACATCGCTGCGGGCGCCGATCAGCTCCACCCCAAACTGTTCCAGAACGCCCGTTCTGGCCAGTTCCAGGGCCGTGTTCAGACCCGTCTGGCCGCCCATGGTGGGCAATAGCGCGTCGGGGCGCTCGCGCTCGATCACCGCGGCCAGCGAACGGGCGTTGACCGGCTCGATATATACCGCGTCAGCGGTTTCCGGGTCGGTCATGATGGTGGCGGGGTTGGAATTTGCCAGGACCACGCGGTAGCCCTCTTCACGCAGGGCCTTGCATGCCTGCACGCCGGAATAATCAAACTCGCAGGCCTGTCCGATTACGATCGGGCCCGCGCCGATTATCAATACGCTCTCGAGATCGTCCCTACGAGGCATGGCGTTGCATCAGCCCTGCAAAGCGTTCGAAGACGTAGCCAAGGTCATGCGGTCCGGGGCTGGCCTCCGGATGGCCCTGAAAGCTGATGGCGGGCCGGCTGCGATGCGCCAGGCCCTGCAGGGTTCCATCGAACAGCGAGCGGTGCGTGGCGCGCAGGCAATCAGGCAAGCTGGCCTCTTCCACCGCAAAGCCGTGATTCTGACTGCTGATTGCTACTTCGCCATTATCCAGATCGACAATAGGATGATTGGCGCCGTGATGTCCAAATTTCATCTTTACTGTCTGGGCGCCGCAAGCCAGACCCAACAATTGATGCCCCAGGCAGATACCCAGTATGGGCGTTCCCGAGTCAAGAATTTCGTGAACTGCTTCAATGGCATACAGGCAGGCCTCCGGATCTCCCGGCCCGTTGGAGAGGAAAATACCAGCCGGTCTCAGCGCCAGGGCCTCGGAGGCCGGCGCTTCGGCCGGCAGCACGGTTACACGGCGCCCCAGGCGGGCCAGTGAACGAAGAATATTGCGCTTGATTCCATAGTCGTAGGCCACGATGCAGCCCGACCCGGAATCCGCGCCATCCACCGGCCACTCGTAGGCCTCGGCCGTGGTAACTACACGCGCCAGGTCCATGCCAACGATTTCGGGAGCGGCGCGGGCCTTGGCCAGGGCTTCCTCGCTGCCTTCCGACCCGGTAAGAATGCAGCCGGGCTGGGCCCCCTGTTCACGCAGGATGCGGGTCAGGCGCCGGGTATCTACGCCGGCGATCGCCACGGTGCCCTCATCACAAAGAAAATCGGAGAAAGAGGTGTCCTTGCGCCAGTTGCTTTCGGCCACCGGCAAGTCCCGGATGATCAATCCCGACGCATACACGCGGTCGGATTCGTAGTCCTCCCGGTTGGCGCCGGTATTCCCCACGTGGGGGACCGTCAACGTGATGATCTGGCGGCAGTAGGAAGGATCGGTCAGAATTTCCTGGTAACCGGTCATGGCGGTGTTGAATACCACTTCGCCCTGGGACTCCCCCTCGGCGCCGATCGACCAGCCTCGAAATACGGCCCCGCCCGCCAGGGCTAGCACCGCCGGGGTCACTGCTGAGACGCCATCACGGAAGATAAATCGTACATTCCGGGCGGCCGGCCCACAACCCAGCGCGCCGCGCGCAACGCGCCGGCGGCAAATACTCCCCGGCTCAAGCTCTGGTGGCGCAATTCGAGCACTTCGTCGTTGCCGGCCAGCAACACCGAATGATTGCCCGAAAAACCGCCGCCGCGAACCGCGCTGAACCCGATCGACCCCTTTGCGCGCGGCCCGGTCTGGCCGTGGCGCTGAAAAACCGCCACTTCGGAGAACTCACGGCCGCGCGCCGCAGCCGCCGCACGGCCGAGTTGCAGCGCAGTACCCGAAGGCGCGTCTGCCTTGCCGCGATGATGCGTTTCAACAATCTCGAGATCGTAGTCTTCGCCCAGTTGCGCGGCCGCCCGGCGCAACAGGTTATCCAGTACATACACGCCCAGGCTCATGTTGCTGGCTTGCAGCACGGCCACTTTCCGCGAGGCGTGTTCAAGGGCCGACTGTCCGCCGGCGCTTATTCCCGTCACACCCTCCACCAGCGCACAGCCGGCATCGGCGCAAGCTGCGGCGATCTCGCCGGTCATGGCGGCGGAAGAAAAATCCAGGGCCACATCCGCGCCCGAAATGCAGTCCTCAGGCGAACTCGTAATGATGACGCCGGTAGCGTCAAGCCTGGCGGCCAGGCCGGCGTCCAGGCCGATCCACGGGTCGTCCGGCGCGGCCAATGCCCCGGCAAGCTGGAGATCCTCCGCGGCGTCCACCCGCGCCAGCAACTCGCGGCCCATGCGCCCGCTGGCGCCCAGCAAACTGATCTTCATGGGCTCCGCCTTCCCGAGCGTTGTTCTTTCCTGACAGCCCAATCCAGCCATTTTGCCCGGCGCGGTTGCTGCCGATCACCGCCGCGTTCAACCTCTTTGGCGAATTCCTCGAGCATGCGCTTCTGGTTCCGCTTCAAATCCACCGGCGTCTCCACTTCCATGTGGCAAAACAAGTCGCCCTTGCGCCCGCCGCGCGCCGGCTTCACGCCGCGGCCGCGCAGGCGAAAAATACGGCCCGACTGCGTGCCGGCAGGGACTTTTAGATTCACGGATCCGGTCAGCGTAGGCACTTCCACCTCTCCACCTAAAGCTGCGGTCGTAAAGCTTAAAGGAAAGCGGCAGTGCAAATTGGCGCCATCACGTTCAAATAAGGTATGAGGCCGGACCTGCATTTCCACCATAAGGTCTCCGGCAGGCCCGCCACGCTGCCCCGCATTGCCCTTGCCGCGGACCCGGGAGCGGTCGCCGGTATCCACTCCCGGCGGAATTTTCAGCGAAATCTCTTCACTCTTGCCAACCACGCCCTTGCCGGAACAGTCGCGGCAGGGGTCGGACACTACCCGCCCGTCGCCGCCACAGGCCCCGCAGGTCTGCCGGATCGAGAAGATCCCCTGGCGAACCTGAGTCTGCCCGCTGCCTCCGCAACGCCCGCAGGTGCTCATTCCCGTGCCGGGACGAGAGCCGGAGCCGGCGCAAGTTGAGCAGGCCACGGTGCGCGGAATCGTGATCCGCACATCGTCGCCGAATATGGCCTGGGTGAAGTCCAGGTCAAGACGGTAGCGCAGGTGAGCTCCGCGGCGGGGTTGGCTGCCTGCGCCGCGCCGGCCACCAAACACTTCGCCGAATATATCGCCGAATATGGTGTTGAAGGGATCGGACGACCCGCCGCCCGCGCCCGCCTCCACACCGGCATGGCCGAATTGATCATAGGCGGCGCGTTTCTGGCTGTCGCTCAATACTTCGTAGGCGCGCTTGGCCTCCTTGAACTGATTCGCGGTTTCGTCGCTCTGGTCGGGATTCCGGTCCGGGTGATAGCGCATGGCGAGGCGCCGAAACGCCTTCTTTAGATCAGCCTCCGACGCTTCGCGATCCACGCCCAGGACTTCGTAGTAGTCCCGTTCAGCCACTTAAGTCATTCCCGTACCGGCGCAACGCGCCCGTCAGTCGCGGCGGAATCGCGCGAAATGCACCGGCCGCGCGCGTTTCAGGCGGACTTCTTCTGATCGTCCGGAGTTACGTCCTCGAACTCCGCATCGGTCACGTCGGCGGCGTCGCCGCCCGCATCCGTGTTCTCACCGGTTCCGTCAGCGTCTCCCGCTTCCTGCGCCTGTTCCTGGTACACCCGCTGCGCCATTCCGCCCGCCGCTTCCGACAACGCCCGGCTCTTGGCCTCGATCACAGCCTTGTCGTCGCCCTTGAGTGCGGTCTTCAGGTCGGCGATCGCCGATTCGATGCTCGCCCGCTCTTCCGGCTGCACCTTGTCACCCAGGTCCGAAAGCGCCTTCTCGCTGGAATGCACCAGGCCGTCGGCCTGGTTGCGCACGTCCACCAGCTCGCGGAACTTGAGGTCTTCCTCGGCATGCATTTCGGCCTCCTGCACCATGCGTTCGATCTCCTTGTCCGCCAGCCCGCTGGAAGCCTTGATCACGATCTTCTGCTCGCGCCCGGTGGCCTTGTCCTTGGCCGAAACGTTGAGAATGCCGTTGGCGTCGATATCGAAGGTGACCTCGATCTGCGGAACGCCGCGCGGCGCCGGAGGAATATCGGTGAGGTCGAAACGCCCCAGCGACTTGTTGTCCGAGGCCCGCTGGCGCTCGCCTTGCAGCACATGAATGGTTACGGCGGATTGGCCGTCATCGGCGGTCGAAAACACCTGGTTGGCGCGCGTGGGTATGGTGGTGTTCTTGTCGATCAGGCGAGTCATCACCTGGCCCAGCGTCTCGATGCCGAGCGATAGCGGCGTTACGTCCAGCAGCAGCACGTCGCGCACGGCGCCCGACAGCACGCCGGCCTGGATGGCGGCGCCCAGGGCCACGGCCTCGTCGGGATTCACGTCCTTGCGCGGATCGCGGCCGAAAAAGTCCCGGACTGCCTCCTGCACCTTGGGCATGCGAATCTGACCGCCGACCAGGATCACGTCGTTGATGTCGCCCACCGAAAGGCCTGCATCGGCCAGCGCCGTGCGGCAGGGTTCGATGGTGCGGGCGATCAGATCTTCCACCAGCGCCTCCAGCTTGGCCCGGGTGAGCCGGATGTTCAAATGCTTGGGGCCGGATGCATCCGCGGTAATGAACGGCAGGTTGATTTCGGTTTGCTGCTGCGAAGACAGCTCGATCTTGGCTTTCTCGGCGGCCTCCTTGAGACGCTGCAGGGCCAGCGGATCCTTGCGGACATCCACGCCCTGCTCTTTCTCGAACTCCCCGGACAAGTAGTCAATCAAGCGGTTGTCGAAGTCCTCGCCGCCCAGGAAGGTGTCGCCGTTGGTGGCCAGCACCTCGAACTGCGTCTCGCCGTCAATCTCGGCAATCTCGATAAGCGAGATATCGAAGGTGCCGCCGCCCAGGTCATAGACGGCAATCTTGCGGTCGCCGCGCTGCTGGCCCATTCCGTAGGCCAGCGCAGCCGCGGTCGGCTCGTTGATGATGCGCTTGACCTCCAGCCCTGCGATCTTGCCGGCATCCTTGGTCGCCTGTCGCTGGGAGTCGTTGAAATACGCCGGCACCGTGATTACGGCCTCAGTGACGTCCTCGCCCAGGTAATCCTCGGCGGTCTTCTTCATCTTCTGCAGCACTCGCGCGGAAATTTCCGGCGGAGCGATCTTGCGGCCATTGGCCTCCACCCAGGCGTCGCCGTTGTCCGACCCGACCAGCTTGTACGGCACCATCTCGATATCGCGCTGCACCACTTTGTCTTTGAATCGCCGGCCGATCAGGCGCTTGATGGCGTACAGGGTGTTGGTGGGATTGGTTATCGCCTGGCGCTTGGCCGATTGCCCAACCAGCACCTGGCCATCCTTGGCGAAGGCCACCACGGATGGCGTGGTGCGATCGCCTTCGGAGTTCTCAATGACTTTACCTTGCTGACCGTCCATTACGGCCACGCAGGAATTCGTGGTCCCCAGGTCTATGCCGATTATTTTGCCCATGCGTACTTCTCCATGAACTCCAGTGTCTTGCTTGCCTTTACCCGATATGAGGATTCAAGGCGTGCAATTCAATCCATTTGGTCTTTCCCGCCGGATTCTTCTTGTGGCGCTTGGGGCGGCCCCGAGCAAACCACCACCCGGGCTGCGCGCAGCAGCCGGCCCTGCATGAGATAACCCTTCTGCATTACCGAGATCACGCAGTCCGTATCGACCGCATCGGACGCCTGAAGACCCACCGCCTCATGGCGCTCGGGATCGAAGGGTTCTCCCGCCGGCTCCACCGCTTCCACCCCGAACGGCTCCAGTGCGCTTTGCAATTGCCGCAATGTGGCGCGCTGTCCTTCCAGAAGGCTTTCGGCCGTGGCTGATTCCGCGGAACCCAATCCGAGCTCCAGGCTGTCCACGGCCACGAGCAATTCCCGCACGATCTGCCGCTGTCCCCGCCCGTAAGCCTCGCTGACTTCCCTTTGAGCGCGCCGGCGAATATTCTCGGCTTCTGCCACCGCCCTCAAGTGCGCTTCGTGCTGATGGTTTAGGGCGAGCGTAAGGCGCTCTATTTCCACCGCCGGATCATCCGGCTCGAAATTTTCCGCGCTGTCCGCCGTATCCGGCGCGGCGGTGTCCTCTGCTACTTCGGTTTTCTTCCGTCTACTCATCCACGAGTTCCCCTAAAGTGAATGGAGCGAGGGCGTCTCGCCCTCGTCGAGGGCAGGATGCCCTCGTTCCCAGACTCTCGGTGCAATGTGTTCCATGCACGAGTACTATGGTGCATTAATCCTCTTTTTCAAGGCGCAAACGCCCGCCGCAAGAGCCACGAATAGAGATTCCGGAAATGCCGCAGATTCAATTTCAGCGAGTGGCGATACTTGCGCGCAAAGGCCATGAACCGATTGCGCAGGCGGCCACCGAATTGGCCGCCCACCTTGAACGGCTCGGTTGCTCGGCCTCGCTGTCGAATGAACTCGGAGACGGGCCTGCCGCCGAAGGCGCTCAATTGATCATCGCCATGGGTGGTGACGGCGCCATGCTGCGAGCCGCGCAGACTGCGGTGCGGCGCAAGACGCCCCTGCTGGGCGTAAATCTGGGCAGGCTGGGGTTTCTTGCAGACCTGGGCCAGCAAAGATTCGAATCGGAACTGGCCTCCCTGCTTGGCGGACAGTACTTCTCGGAGCGCCGCATGCTCCTGGGCGCCCGGCTGACCCGGCGCCAGGGAAAGGACCTGCGGGCTACGGCGCTGAATGATGTAGTCGCGCATCGCAGCGGCGGTGCGCGCATCCTGGAGCTGTCCACGACCGTAGACGGGCGCCATATCGCTACCCACCGTGGCGACGGGTTCATCGCCGCCACGCCTACCGGTTCCACCGCCTACGCAATGAGCTGCGGCGGTCCGATCGTCGACCCGCGCCTTGATGCCACCGTCATGGTGCCGATCTGTCCTCACAAACTGGACGACCGCCCCCTGGTCATACCCGGCAGCGCCAAACTCTCGCTTTCCATTCCTACAGATACCGGGGTCAACGCAGCCGTCACTTGCGACGGAATCGACCTGGGCGTTCTGGAGCATGGGCAGACACTCCACGTTTCACGTTCCTCGCACAGGCTTGAGCTGATCCATCCCACCGACTACAACTACTTTTCGGTGCTGAGGGAAAAACTGAATTGGGCCAAGGGTCCGGCCACCAAGGACTAGTGTCGTGACACGACACCAGGGCTGATCAACCCAAGATGCTGACCCACCTGGCGATCCGAAACCTGGCGGTTGTCGATACGGCGGAGTTGGACATGGAGCCGGGATTTACCGCCCTAACCGGCGAGACCGGGGCGGGAAAGTCCATCCTGGTGGAAGCACTGGCTCTCGCTACCGGCGAGCGCGCCGACTCAAGGCAGGTGCGCACAGGGTCCAAGCAGGCCGACATCACCGCCTGTTTCGAAATCCCTGCCGGCACGCCGCTGCCCCCGTGGGCGGAGGAACACGACCTGTACGAAGAGTGCATCATGCGGCGCGTGATCCGGGCCGACGGCGGGTCGCGCGGATCCCTCAACGGCGTGCCGGTTCCGGCGCAAAGACTGCGCGAAATCGGCGCCTGCCTGGTCGATATCTGCGGGCAGAAGGCCCATCAGGCACTGCTGCACACCGGCGCGCAATTGCGGATCCTGGACGAGTACGGCGGGCTGACCGAATCCGTGCGCGAATTTGCCGGCACCTTTGCCGCCTTGCGGCAGGCCGAGCACCAATGCGAAGCGCTCACGCAACGCGCCGGGGAACGGGCCGCGCGATTGGAACTGCTCTCCAGTTGGATCAACGAACTCGAGGCCCTGAGTCCCCAGTCGGGCGAGCTTGCTGAATTGAACCGTGTGCGCCTGCGCCTGGCCAATCGCGCGCGTTTGCTGGCAGCCATGGGAAGCGCACTGCACACCTTAAGGGAGAGCGAGCCATCGGCCGGCAGCGCGCTTGCATCGGCCCGCCAGGAAATTGAGGGAGCCGCCGCCTTCGAGCCGCAGCTGATGGAGGCGGCGCGGCTGCTGGGCGAATCCGAGGTCATGGTGGAGGAAGCGGTGGCCACGATCCAGCACCTGGGACTGGACCTGGATGAAGACGACGGCAGCCTGGATGAAATCGAGCAACGCCGCCAGGCCTTGCTGGGCGTGGCGCGTAAACATGGCAAGGCCCCGGAGGAACTGCCGGACCTGGCCGGCGAATTGAGGGCTGAGAAGGAAGGACTGGCAACACTGGACGAACAACTCCTCAAGGCCCGGGCCAGTCGGGATGCGCTGCGCGTAGAAGCGGATACTCGCGCAGCCGCTCTTTCCGAGGCCCGCGGCCGGATCGCTTTGGAATTTGCCCAGGTTGTATCGGATCGTATGCAAGGCCTGGCCATGGAGGGCGGTCGCCTGTCCGTACACCTTGTCGAGTCGGGCAATATCAGCCGCCGAGGGCGCGACCGGGCGGAATTTCTCGTGGCGCTCAACCCCGGTCAGGCCGCGCGCCCCCTGGCGCGATACGCATCGGGAGGCGAATTGGCGCGAATCGGTTTGGCCATCCAACTGGCGGCGATCGGAGCCCGCCAGCCGCCGACCATGATCTTCGACGAGGTCGATTCCGGAATCGGCGGCCGAGTAGCCGAGGTCGTGGGCGCCGGACTTGCGGAACTCGGTAAGCGGGGCCAGGTTCTCTGCGTAACCCACTTGCCGCAGGTCGCCAGCCGGGCGGGCAAACAAATTCGCGTCACCAAGGTGGTTCGGGACGGAGGGACCCGGACGGTTTCCGCGCAACTCAAAGACAGCGAGCGTGTGCGTGAAGTAGCGCGTATGCTTGGGGGCGTGGAAATCACGCCGCGCACGCTTGCCCATGCTGAAGAGATGCTCTCCCGCGGCGGTGTCTGGCAATCCTCCGAAAACGCCGGGCTACAAGGCGGCGTGGCCGCCACAGGCAAATGAAGAGAAACATTCCACGCAAGAACCTGCAAGCGGTAGGGCTCAAGGTCACCCAGCCGCGCCTGAGCATTTTCAGGGTTCTGGCGCAAAGCATCGAGCGCCACCTGAGCGCCGACGATATCTACCTGCAGCTGGCGGCCGATGACAACGAAGTCCCGCTGGCCACGATTTACCGCGTGCTGACGCAGTTCGAGCAGGCGGGGCTGGTCACCCGCCACAACTTCGAGAGCGGCCATTCGGTATTTGAGCTCGACTCGGGCGATCATCACGATCACATGATTTGCGTGGAATCCGGCCAGGTCATGGAGTTTGTCAACGAGGAGATCGAGCGCCTGCAGAAGGAAATAGCCCGGACGGCGGGGTATGAGTTGATCGACCACAGCCTGGTGCTGTACGTCCGCAAACGGCGCTGACGGGGAGAGCCGGGCAAGCCCCTCGGCTGCTATACTGCGCCCCCGCTATGAAGCATTCTCAACAATGGCGCCGACTGTCCCTGGCCGCGGCCGCTTGCGCCTTGCTGGCCGGCTGTGTCTACAAGGTCACGGTCTTCCAGGGCTCGATCATTGACGCCGGTGATGTCGAGAAAGTCGAGATCGGAATGACACGTGACCAGGTCGCTTACCTGCTGGGCACGCCCACGGTCCGCGATCCTTTTCACGCCGAACGCTGGGACTACGTGTTTACCAGCGGAACCCTGGAGACTGAGCGCCGGATCGTTGTTATTCGCTTTTCCGAAGAGGGCGTAAGCTCAATCGACATTAACACTGTGCCGGAGGAATAGCCTCGGCTGCCGCCCGGCGGCGTGCGTCCATCGGATCGTTCTCCAAGGGCCGGTAAATCTCAAGCCGATCGCCATTCTTAGGCCGGTAGTCATCATCGACTCTGGTACCGAACACTCCGATCGGGCAGGTTTCAGCATCGATTTCCGGGAACAAGGCCGCCATACACGAAAGCCTGACTGCCTGGCGCGCCGTGCAATCCTGCGCTATCCGCAGCGGCAGCACGCGCTGTGCGCCCGGCACGGCGTAACTCACTTCGATGCCAAGCTCGTCACCC
Organism: Candidatus Foliamicus sp.; assembly: GCA_965261845.1. Classification (GTDB taxonomy): domain Bacteria; phylum Pseudomonadota; class Gammaproteobacteria; order Steroidobacterales; family Foliamicaceae; genus Foliamicus. The sequence goes on from OZ253475.1 coordinate 1,404,145, forward strand.
ATTCCGGGACTGGATCACTTTCGCTCGCTTGAGAAAATCCTGAACCAGGCGGTTACACAAGGCTTCAAAGCTCTGACTCAGCAACATTTCCCGGGCCTTGCTGTCGAACTCGAACTGAATTCGCAACGAGACCCGGCAGCCCGAGCCGACCGGATCAAAGCGCCATTCTCCCTGCAGACGCCGAAACGGCCCTTCGCTTAAGTTCATCACCAGGCGGTGGGGCCGCTCCATTCGGTTCAGGGTCGTCAGACGCTGGCGGAAAACACCGCCACGCAAGTCCAGGCTGGCCAGCGCCTCGTGCTCGTCCTGCCGATGCACTTCCGCACCCACACAGCCGCGCAGGAAGCGCGGATAGTCCCCCACGGCGGCCACAAGATCGAAAACGGTCTCGGGTGAACAAGCCGTCAAGGCTTCTCGGTATATCTCACGCATCTGCCATTAAGCAGCCGGCGTGAGTCGGCCACGCTGCCGCACAGGAAACGGCCTCGCTGCATTGGTATGGTGTCGCGCAAATGGCGGTTAATTCAGCTCGCCCCATGACGCCGGAATCTGCGCGATCCATTTTGCGCGCAGCGGCGTTATTGTACTGCTCTGGCTGAAGGCGCCTGCTGCGCCGCAGAATGAACTACCCACCATGGCACGCAAAACGCAACCCGGACGTATCGCCGCAAACCGGCGAGCCTACCGCAATTTCGAAATCATGGAAGAATTCGACGCGGGGCTCGCTCTGCTGGGCTGGGAAGTCAAGGCCCTGCGCGCCAACCGCGCCAGCCTGGTGGAGGCCTATGTCGCCATAAAGGAGCAGGAAGCCTGGCTGGTGGGCGCCAACTTCGCGCCCCTGCCCAACGCAAGCGCGCATCCTCCCGCGGTCGCCGACCGCAGCCGCAAATTGCTGATGCACCGCAGGCAAATCGACCGGCTGGCCGGAAAAGTGCAGCAACGCGGACTCACCCTGGTGCCGCTGTCGCTGTACTGGGGCGGACCGCGCGCGAAGCTGCGCATTGGCCTGGGACGGGGCCGCAAGCAATACGACAAGCGCCGGGTGGACCAGGAGCGCGATTGGCAGAGGGAAAAGCAGCGCCTTGCGCGCCATTCGGCTCAGGGCCGATCGTGAGCCGCGAGGCCGCGCCGGCGCTGCCCGCAGGGAACACGCTGGGAGCGAGGGCGTCCCGCCCTCGTCGAGGGCGGGACGCCCTCGCTCCCAGGCGTGCCCATGCAAGACGCTGCCGGGGCACGCTACGCCCGCTCTGATGCGACGATACAGGCGGGACACGACAGTAGAATATTCGGGCCTCGCACCCCGGCGAGCCTATTCCCAGAGGACTCTATCGATGTGTCGCGCGCTACTTTTCCGCTCAATCGCCAGCGTCATTGCGGCCATTGCGCTGTTTTCCACCGCAGCCGCGCAGAATGACAGTTCGGGCGCACTGAGTAAGGGCTGGTACCTCGGGGCGAGCCTGGGCGGAAATTGGGGATCCACGTTAGACCAGGAAGGCTGGAACCGGGAAGGCACCTGCTATCCCGATGAAGCGTGCTTTGATCAGGACCCCATGCCCGCCGTTTCGGGATATCGGTGGCGCTACGACATTGACCTGGACAGCGGCGCCGCGTTCGAGATCCATGCCGGGCGTATTTTCGGACGCGCCCGCCTGGAACTGGCTATATCTCAGCACAGGAACGAAGCCACGCAGGTGTTCAAGGGCATCGGCTACTACGACGGGTCACCCATACTCCCGCGTCCCGGCGGGACCGTCTCGTCAGGAAGCCAGGCCTCCGTCGACAACTTCAACTCCCGTTCGATCCTGCTCAACGCCTACTACGACTTCCCCGGCGCCTGGGCCCGGATTTCCCCCTATTTCGGCGCCGGCATTGGCGTCGCTTCCCTGGAGATGGCGGGAGTGTCTTTTTCCAGCGATTATCGCGACCCGGCGGGCGGAACCTACGATCCGCCGCTGTCCTATTACAACTCCACCCAGAACGGCGATTTCCGCGAAACGCGGTTTGCCTGGCGACTGTACGCGGGCGCCGACTACCGCCTGGGCGCGAACCTGCTGCTGGGATTGAAACTGACCTACGCGGCAAGTGGCGATTTTGAAGACACGGGGAACTACGACACGCACCCTTTTCACGCGCAGGATCCCGACTTCACCAACACCAACAGTTTCGGCGGACCGCGTGACCTCACGCTGGCGGTTACTGTCAAGCGACTCCTGAGCCGCTGATCAGCGAGCCAGGCCGGTAGCACGATCGAATTCGTGCAAAATATAGCGGGCACCAGGAGAGAGGGGGGTTCTCCATGACCGACAAGTCCGGAAACCACACCACCAACGTCCGCTACGAGCCGAACGAGAAGCTGCCCGCACCCCTCGCCCTGGGCCTTGGACTGCAGTTTGCGGTACTCTGCATTGCCGGGATCGTCCTGACCCCGGCAATCGTTATTCGGGCCGGGGGCGGAAGCGAATCCTATCTGTCGTGGGCGGTATTCGCCGCGGTCGCAATCAGCGGCCTTACCACCCTATTGCAGGCTATCCGGGTTGGCCGTTTCGGGTCGGGTTACGTACTGGTCATGGGCACGTCAGCCACCTTCATCGCGGTATGCATTGCCGCAATCAAGCAAGGCGGCCCGGCACTCCTGGCTACCTTGGTGTTGGTGTCTTCCCTGTTCCAGTTCGTGCTTTCAGGCCGGCTCTCGCTGCTGCGCCGCATTCTGACGCCAACCGTGTCAGGAACCGTAATCATGCTGATCGCGGTTACGGTCATGCCGATAGCCTTCGACATGATCGAGGATGTGCCGCAGGACACGCCAGCTTTGGCGGCGCCCCTGAGCTTGGTTGTTACCCTGCTGGTCATCCTCGTTATTGCACTTAGGGGAAGGTCGGCGTTGCGGCTTTGGGCGCCAATGACCGGCGTTGTGGCGGGCTCGCTTATTGCCGGATATTTCGGCATATACGACATGGCCCGCGTCGCCGGGGCGCAATGGATCGGATTGCCGGAGGGTAATTGGCCGGGACTCGATCTTCAATTCGGGCCGGCTTTCTGGGCGCTGCTTCCCGCTTTCGTCTTTGCGACCTTAGTCGGCGCCATCGAGACGATAGGCGATGGTCTTGCTATCCAGCGGGTGTCATGGCGCAAACCCCGGGCGCCGGATTTTCGGGCCGTTCAGGGGGCGGTGGGTGCTGACGGAATAGGCAACCTGTTGTCGGGCCTCGCCGGGACCGTGCCGAACACCACCTATTCCACCAGCGTCTCGGTTACCGAGCTCACCGGCGTCGCGGCCCGACGCGTCGGGATCGCGGTTGGCGCGGTTTTCGTAGTAGTCGCCCTTCTGCCCAAGGCCCTGGCCCTGATCCTGGCAATACCCGGGCCGGTCGCGGCAGCCTACGTCATCGTGCTCATGGCGATGCTTTTCATCGTGGGGATAAAACTGATCATCCAGGACGGGATGAACTACCGCAACGGCTTGATTTGCGGTGTCTCGTTCTGGGTCGGAACCGGGTTTCAGGCCGGCGTGATATTTCCGGAATTTTTCTCCGATTTCGCCGGCGGCATGCTGGAAAACGGAATGACCGCCGGTGGCTTGACGGCCGTTGTGATGACGCTTTTCGTCGAACTGACCGCGCCCCGGCGCAGCCGGATTCAGGCGGACTTCGGGGTCTCGGCGTTACCGAAGATCATGAAGTTTCTCAAGACCTTCGCGGCGCGCAGCGGCTGGGACAAGGCGATGACCAGCCGTCTGGAAGCCGCCAGCGAAGAAACCCTGCTGACGCTGCTGGATCATCGCGGCGAAGAAGAAAGCGCAAAGCGCCGCTTGCTGCTGATCGCGCGCAAGGAGGGCGGTGAAGCCGTGCTGGAGTTCATCGCTACGCCCGGCGAAGGCAACGTGGAGGACCGCATTGCGCTGCTGGCCGAACAGACCTCCTCGGCTGCCGTCGAACAGGAAGTATCGCTTCGCCTGCTCCGTCATCTCGCGTCTTCGGTGCACCACCAGCAATACCACGATACCGACATCGTGACGATTCATGTGGAAGCCCCAAAAGCAAGTAGCGCCGGTGAAGCCTAGCGGCGCCAACTTTGCGTGTGCGGTTTGGGCGCGCGGCAATCCCTGATGCAGCGATTACGCGGGCCAGCCCGTGACGACCGCCAAGAGGGGCGGCCAGCGACCGCAATCCGCCCGTGACTATTCGCTACCAACCGAACGAGAGGCTTCCCATGCCGCTCGCTCTTGGCGCCGGCCTACAGCGGGCCATGCTCACCATCTCCAGCATCGTCCTGATTCCCACGGTCATCGTGCGGGCCGCCGGCGGGACCGATGCAATGCTGGTATGGGCCGTGTTCGCCTCAGTCGCGATCAATGGCGCCACAACGATCCTGCAAGCGGTTCGCCTGGGCCGGATCGGGTCGGGTTATCCGCTCGTGATGGGAACATCCGGAACTGCCATCGCGGTAAGCGTTACAGCCGTCGCGGAGGGCGGTTTGGCGATGCTCGCCACTCTCACCGCCGTTGCGTCGCTTTTTCAGTTTGCGCTTTCCGCACGCCTGTCGCTGTTCCGCCGGGTTTTGACCCCGACAGTGGCGGGCACCTTCGCCATGCTCCTGCCGGTCACCGTGACCCCTGTCGCTTTCGGTTTGCTCAAGGAAACGTCCAGCGACGCCTCGAGCTTCGCTGCTCCGCTAAGCGCTCTGACCGCCGCACTCGTTATCGTCTGCGTTGCCTTAAGGGCATCCGGTGCATGGCGCCTTTGGGCGCCCGTAATCGGTATCGGCGCCGGCGCTGCAGTTGCGGGGCTGTTTGGTATCTACGATGCGGATCTGGTCGCCAACGCGTCCTGGGTGAGCCTTCCGAAAGCCGGGTGGCCAGGCCTCGATCTCGAATTCGGGCCGGCTTTCTGGTCGCTGGTTCCGGCATTCGCGTTGGTGAGCGTGATTACCTCCAGCCAGACAATTGGCGCTTCGATCCTCATGCAGAATATCTCCTGGCGCAAGCCCAGGGCGGTCGATTTTCGAGCGGTTCAGGGCGCCGCCGCCGCGCATGGAGTCGGCAACCTGCTTGCCGGTCTCATGGGGACAGTCCCGAACGTGGCCAGGACCGGCAGTGTGGCGGTCACCGAGCTTACGGGAATAGCCGCTCGCGGAGCCGGAATTGCCACTGGCGCAATAATTATTGCTCTGGCGTTTCTCCCCAAGACGCTTGCCGTGCTCCTGGCGGTGCCTGGTCCCGTTATCGCAGCCTTTCTCATCGTCATTATGTCCTCGCTTTTTTGGACTGGCATAAGGACAGTTTTCCGTGGCGGTCTGGACTATCGCAGGGGCCTGATTTGCGGGACCTCATTCTGGATCGGAGTCGGTTTTCAGAACGGCGTGATTTTCCCCGAGTATTTCTCGGGGTTTGCGGGAGGCATGCTGGAAAATGGAATGACGGCCGGCGGCCTGACGGCCATACTGATGACTCTGTTCGTGGAGTTGACAGGCCCCCGCCGCAGGCGGCTGAAGGCCGTGTGCGATGTCTCAGCCCTTCCGGCGATCAGGAAGTTTCTCCAGGCCTTTGCCGTGCGCAGCGGCTGGGACAAAGCGATGGCGAGCCGCCTGCAAGCGGCCAGCGAAGAAACACTGCTGACGCTGATCGAACATCGCGGCGAGGAACAACCCGCGCAGCGCCACTTGCTGCTGATCGCTCGCAGGGAAGGCGGCGGAACGGTATTGGAGTTCATCGCCACGCCCGGCGAAGAAAACATGGAGGATCGCATTGCACTACTCCCCGAGCAGGCCTCCTCCGTTGCCGTGGAACAGGAAGTATCGCTTCGCCTGCTGCGTCATCTCGCCTCTTCGGTGCACCACCAGCAATACCACGACACCGATATCGTGACCATACACGTGCAAACCCCAAAAGCGAGTAGCGCCAGTGGCGCCTAGGAGTGGTCACAGCGGTTCCCGCTGCGCTGACCGCAGGGAACACGCTGGGACCGAGGGCTTCCAGCCCTCGTCGAGGGCAAGATGCCCTCGTTCCCGGGTTGTTCCATGCAAGCGTGCGCCATAGAAGGCTGGTCGCACCTCTGGGTGGAAAATAGCCCCTAAAAAGACAGCATAAAGAGTCTCTTGGTGGGGAACAGCGTCTTACTTCTGGGCATATGTGAGGTTCTTGTCCCAACACAATTTTCTACGGCGCAGGCATAATAGCACGTAGTGCTTACCAAACCAGAATCTTCGTGCGGCCCCGCAGGCGCGCCAATCCTGGCCTGCCTCGGCGCTCTGCTCCTGGCGGCGTGCGGAGGGGGCGGCGGGGATTCCTCCGGGCCTCCGCCACCGCCGCCACCACCACCACCGCCGAATACTGCCCCGACGATTTCCTCCACGGAAATCACCTACACCGGCGAACTCTTGGCCGATGGCGTGACCTACTTGAATGCCGGCGACACGGTGGCGGTAGAACTCACCTTCAGCGAGTCCATCGCGAACTCGGCAACCGTGCAGTTCCTGGACGGCACGACAAACCTCGGTGGTGCAATAACCGCGACCCGCAACAGCGCCAACACGGAGCACACGGCCACCTACACGGCAGTCAATGGCGACACCGTGGCCTCGGGCAGCCTGAAATACGACGTGACCAACGAGAGCGAGCTTACCGACAGCGGCGGAGCGGCGCTGGCGAACCGGGCTGCCGCGGACATTTCCAACACCGCCATCGACACAACGGCGCCTACCGTGGCAAGCATCGCCGGGCCGGACAGTGTGCAGTTGGGCGCTTTTGAAGTAACCGTTACTTTCAGCGAGGACGTCACCGGCTTTGATAGCGCGGAGGACTTGCTGGTTACCGGCGGTACGGCGCAAAGCCCGGCGGCGGACGGCAGCAGCAAGACCCGCTACACCGCAACGGTGACGCCGGCTGCAAGCGCCGCAACGGTAACCGTGCGCGTGCCCACGGCCGCTGCCGCGGACCTGGCCGGAAACGACAGCACCGCCTCGGCCGATGGCGACACATTTTCGGTATCGATAGGCTCCGAACCGGTCTGGGAGGTGATTCGCCCCGGCGGAGACACCATGTGTGCGGACGGCAGCGACTTTCACTTCTATGTCCGCGAGAACGACCCCGCGCGACTGCTCTTCTTCCTGCAGGGCGGCGGCGCCTGTTGGTCGCGCTCTACCTGCGATCCCAACTCCTCAAGCTACATCAACAACCTCGACGATTTGGATTCCATAGATGATCTTCGGACTGAAGGCATCTTTGATTACGACCGCGCGCAGAATCCGTTCCGCAACCACTCGGTCGTGTTCGTTCCCTACTGCACAGGCGACGTGCATTTGGGCGACAATGACCGAGACTACCCAGGCACCGATGGCTCCTCGCTCACGATCCATCATCGCGGCTTCGCCAACGGAATGGCGGCGGTCGAACACGCCGCCGAAACCTTCGATGCGCTTGAGTCCATCTTTGTGAGCGGGTCCAGCGCCGGGGCGATCCCATCCCCCTACTACGCGGTCAAGCTCGCCGAGCGCTACCCGGACGTGCCCGTTACGCAACTGGGTGACGGCGCCGGCGGATACGGGAGGTCCCAAACACAAGGCGATAACTGGGGCACCGTGCAGTACCTCACCCAAACGCCGGCGTTTTCCCAGCTGACGTCCGCTACGTTCGACTTTCAGCAGCTGTATATTGCCGCCGGCAAAGCCTACCCCGAGTTTCGCCTGGCCCGCTACGATGCGGAAGAAGATGGGACCCAAAAGTTGTTTCTGTCCCTCGCAGGCCTGCCCGTAAGCAGCCTGCGTCCATCGCTTGACGCCAACAATGCTGAAATCCGCGCGGAAGCAACCAGTTTCAGGGCGTATATCGACTGCGGGACCAGCCACACCATTCTGGGCTATCCACGGTTCTACACTGCCTCCGTGTGTGCAACCAACATTCGGGACTGGGTCGCCGACCACGCTGAACGCAGGTCCATCCAGGACCGTTCCTGCGGGAACTGCCAATAGCAAGGAAACCAAATGAGCAAGTTTGCCAAGATCGCGTTAGTGGCCGCCCTGGCGGGAGCGTGCATTTCGGCCACAGCGGGCGAAATACATACGGAAATTTACGCCGAGGGCGCCACCGGCGAAGGCTCGAAAGTCCTCTACTGGGACATCTACGCCGCCGTGGCCCCAAGCGAAGGGCAAGCGCTGGTTCTGCTGCACGGCGGCGGCTGCCGGGGCGGATCACGAACCGACCCGCATCTGGTTGAGCTGGCGCAGCAGCTGGCGCTGGACGGTATCACCGTTGTAAGCCCCGACTATCGTTTGCTTGCCGACAATCCCGCGCCGGAACCGGGCTCCATAGCGAGCATGGCGGAAGCGGCCACGGATATCTGGCTTCCCCGTATTGAAGCGAGTGGCAACAGCGGAGAGGCCGCACAGGAAATCCTTCAGACTCGCGTCACCGCCTGCGCAGCAGCGGCTGAAGACGCTCTGGCGGCATGGCGCGCCCTTCGCAACCGGGCGCCGGAGCTTGGATTGGACCCCGAGCGCATCGCCCTTGGCGGCTCATCGGCCGGCGCAATCGCTTCCCTTGTCGCGGCCTACGAACTGGCCTCGGACGATGAACGCCCGTGGGCGGTCATTTCCCTGTGGGGAGCAGCTCCCGGACTCCCCTTCACCCATGGAGGCCCGCCGCTGTGGGCGCTGCATGGGGCGGATGATTCCATAGTGACTTTGGCAGCGGCAACCACAACCGCGAACCGGGCACGCCAGGCCAACGTATGGGCCACGCTTAATGTGCAGCAGGAAGCCGGCCACGGTTGGAGCGAGGTGGACCTGCTTGAAACCGGGCCCGACGGCAAGACCCGCTACCAATCACTGCTCGACTTCCTGCGGATGTGAGCTGTCATTCTGCAGAGCCTGTTTGCCGGAGGGCAACTTGGGAGCGGATGTCAATGGCGATGGAAATGCCGCAGCTTGCAAAACGCGATATAGAGTATCGCGGCTGCCAGGAAGGAGTCACACGCCGGTATCCGCGTTAGCAGCACCCATCCATTGCTGGTCAGCACGCCAATTCCCGCGGCGATCAGCCAGGCGGAAAACGCAGCAAAATTGGCGCGGCTCAACAATTGAGGATTCCCGCTCTCGTAGATCGCCCTGCCTTGAACGACAAAATAATCCGCCAGGTAAATGCCCGCAATAGGCGGAATCGCTACGCCAAGCACCAGCAGGAACGGCAGGAAGATATCGGTGATTCCGGCCACGGCAACCAGAGTCCCGATGAAACCCGCAGCCACCGTAAGTTTCCACTTTGCGGCCCTTTCGAATATCGCGGCCAAGCCCAATGACATGGAGTACAGGTTGTTTGCATTACTTGTCCAGGTCGCAAAGACGATCACAAAGAGCGCCGGCAAGCCCAGGCCAAGCTTCAGCATGATCTCGACCAGATCCGCTTGCTTTGTAGCAAGGCTCGGGATTGCCGCGGCGCCCAATATCAATGGCAATCCCAGGGCCAGGGCCACAACGACCGCGAACACGGCGTGACCTACCGACCTCGCGTACCGGCACAAGTCGGGCACCAATACAACACCCACGATGTAGGTTCCCGCAACCATGGAAATCGACACACCAAGGCTCGTGTCGCCTCCGTCCACCCCTACACGCATATTCATGCCCTCCAGCGACTGCATCACGGCGATTGCAAGGAACACCGCCAGTAAGGGGACAGCAAAAATGGACAGCCGATCCAGCGCCTTGAAACCGAATACGGTAATGGCAACCATGAGGACGCTACCTACGATTGTTCCAGCGGCGAAACTTACAGGCAGTCCGTAGAAATCCACCGCCGCGCTGCCGAGCGCTTGACCGAAAAGCGCGGCAGTCACGCCGTACCAGCCGAACAGCGTCAGCGCCAGCAGCCCGCTCACATACTTTGCACCCAAGCGGCCGAAGGAGAATTCCAGAATCTTGTAGGTGGAAAGCCTGGTCCGCGCCGCTACAACCGAAGTCCCCACGCCGATAAGCGCAAGAATCAGGCCGCCCGCCAGGAAGGCCGTCAGCGCATCACGCAAACCCAGTGCCAGCCCCAATTTTGACCCGGTCAGCATGAGCGGCAAGGTAATCGCAAAGCCGACGATTACCATGGCAATACGCACACCGCTTACACCCGCTTCGTGCGGCACCGGGCTGCGTGAGTAATCGTCCGTCAGGCGTTCAAGATTCGCCATCCCCGCGTTACCTGCGCAATTCCGGAAAAGGCTGATATACCGCATCCAGCGAAAAAGCGGAAGGACCAAAGACCGCAAGCGCCTCGGGCGTTGTCATCCGGCCGGGAACCGTTACCCCTACTACCTTTACGCGTTGACCGTACTTGACCTGCTCCGCGGTGACGGGGTCCGCCGTTTCTCGGTCCAGCACGACGATCAGATCCGGCACGATCGCTACCGTTCGCCCGTCTTTCAACGCCACAATGTTCTCGTTTTGGAATTGAACTTCAAACTCGCTTTCGTCACCGCTTATGCTATGCAACCTGACCGAACCCACGTTGAACCCACCCTCGGTTCTTCGAACCACGTCCACCACCTTGCCCTCAAACAGAATGTCACAATGCCGCTTTGGCCGGCATCTTCCCAGCGTCTCAAACAGCGAGTCGAAAGGATCACGGCCAGTGGAACGCAACGAACCGATACTTCGCCCGATTTCGAGAGCCAGGCTCAGCGTGCCCGGCAGGCCCGTGCGTTTCACATCGGCGCCCGACATGGGATAGAGCGCGATATGGGCCATTCCGCCCATTTGCGTGACTACACTCCGCGCCAGATTTTCACACTGTTTGTTGTCATCGGAGTGAACCATAACGATATCCCCGCGCTCGTTGGTAACCACCGCCGGGGAAAGAGAACAACCGTAAACGCCGAAAGTCACCATCTGAATTTCCGGAAAAGCCCGCCCCATGCCGTCAGCGTTGACGACCGGTAAATCAAGTTTGCCTGCCAGAACCAGGGGTATCGTTGCATTGATTCCACCGATCTCCAGGGGGATTACGGCCGAGGCCCTGCGGCCGGCATGCTCTTCGAGCGCCCGCAGCGCAAGCTCAAGTGCGGCGATGCTCGGGAGCTTTTCGGTCATTACCGTTGGCGCTCCCATGCAGGCTACCGATGCGACAAACTCGTCGTTGGCCAACTCCTCAGGGGACACGATGCGCAACGTGCCGCTGCGTTCCATTTGCTGCTGAAGCATCAGGTGGCCAATATACGGATCACCCCCACCGCCCGCGCCGAGAAACGCCGCTCCGCGAACAAAGTCGGGCAAGTCTTCGATGCCCAAGACGAGCCGGCCAGCACTATTCGACACAGGCGCCTGCCGACAAACCCTCAGCCGACGAGCTTGGCCTGAAGCCGTGTCGTGGCGGTGGCCCTTTCGCTGACCGCCTTGATTCGAACCCTGGCCGCGTCGTTTCCGCTGTAGGACAATGGAACCTCTTCTATCTCTACGATCTCAGCCTTTCCCGCATCGCCTCCGGCCTCTACCACTCGTTGCACCGCCTCTCGCCTGATTTCCTCGAGGCGCTGTCCCCGCTCTTTGCTCCAATGCACGTATACCCGATCAATCAGGCTTCCAACCTGGGCCATTGCCGCCCCGATTGCGTTCGCCTCACCAGCGTGTTCCGGAACTACAACCCGGTTCACGCCGCGCAAGTCACCCGAGACTACAATGGCTCCACCCCCGACCAATACGACCGGCACGTCGCCGGCCGATATCTTTACGGTATCGATTACGTCCTCGATCATCCGGTTCATGCGGGCGAGGGCTGCGTCGATCAGCACCGGTTTCAGGCTTCCCACCCGCGACCGGTCACCGATATCCTTGAGTCCCGCCGCCACCACAATATCGGTCGCGGTGAGCGTGTCGCCTCCAAAAACCCTGGCTTTTTCAGTCAATTGAAAGCCCACCGAAGCGGGACCGATGCGCAACTCGGGTGCTTGGGTCACCAAGCTTCCCCCGCCCAGGCCAATGGAAACCACATCCGGCATCCGGAAATTTGTGCGCACGCCGCCAATGTCCGCCGGCAACGTCGATTCCCTCGGATATCCCCTGACCAAGGCCCCGACATCCGTGGTAGTGCCCCCTATGTCCACGACAATTCCGTTCCGGATACCGGAAAGATAGGCGGCTCCCCGAATACTGTTGCTGGGACCGGAAGCGAAAGTCAGCACAGGAAAGCGTTCGGCGTAATCCGCATCCATCAGCGTCCCGTCATTCTGACTCAGACAGAAAGGCGCAGCGAGCCCAAGGCTGACCAGAGCGTCGCGAATGCCCCCGATAACCTGTTTTGACAGAAGCGCCATGGACGCATTCATAATGGTGGCGTTCTCGCGCTCGACCAGACCGATACGTCCAATGTCACTCGACAGGGTAATCGCAGCGTCAGGTAGTTCCTCGCGAACGATCTCCGCCGCCCGCCGCTCCATGCTGCTATTGATGGGAGAGCACACGGATGAAATCGCTATACCTGGCAGGCCTGCCGCCTTGGTCTGCCGCGCGGCGGCACGCACGGCCGTTTCATCAAAGGGCGCAATTTCACGCCCATCAAACTCGTACCCGCCCGGCAGGAGGTAGGCGCTGTCACCCAGGCAGCCGCGGAGCTCCGGCGGCCACCCGGACATCGGCGCCAAGTCGCTTGCTGCGGGAAGGCACAGCCGAATGATTCCTACTTTATTGAGCCCTTTTCGCTCAACAAATGCGTTGGTGAAATGCGTGGTTCCGATGACAATTGTTTCGATCGCGTTCCTCGGCGCGGAGACGGCGTCCAACACCCTTCGGATAGCGCCAACAATCCCGTTTGAAACGTCCGCGGTAGTTGGAGTCTTGACGGATGCCAATACCTTGCCGTGCTGGATGAGCGCAGCATCGGTATTAGTGCCGCCAACATCCACTCCTAATTGCACGTGCGCTACTCTGTCCGCAACAACTACCTGAAGTATGCGGGGTTATCGTCGGCATCCAACTATGCGAACGGTCAGAAACGCTCCAAATGTGGCCAGTGCAGCAATCCCGTCGATTCAAAGATCTGCCGGGCAGGTCAAATGCCTACAGGATGTTCTTTTCTCTGGCTACCGCAACGGCCATGGTTCGGTTCCCCACTCCCAGCTTCCGGTAGATATTGCTCAAATGAAACTTGACGGTAGCAACCGAGATTTCCAGGTTGCGGGCAATCACCTTGTTGGCGTTACCTCGGGCGGATTCATCCAGAACCGCCAACTCCTTTGCCGTAAGAATGCCGGACGTCCGATTGGATGGAGCAAGACCCGACGGATTCTTGACCCGGGTAATGAGTCTCGCCAAGAAGGTCACGGTACCTTCACTCATTGACGACACGCCGGACTGCCGAACGACAGACCCCACCATGCGCGCCATGAGCTTGCCCTCGCGCGCGAATACTTGCCGGTATCCCTCCGTTACAGCAAGGTGCAAGGCCTTGCGTAAAGATCCGACACACTGCTCTTTTCTTCCCAGCTCATGCTCCGCCATCGCCAACATGAGGGCTAATTCCATCACCGCCCGTCGCCGTCGATGGCGCTCGGCATCCGCAAGATACTCGGCCAGAGTCTTCGCCGCCCTTGCGCCTTCTCCTGCATAGATTGCCAGGCGGGACAACACAATCGCCTTGCGCACACGGTCACGCCATCCATCGGCGCCAAGATCAGGATCAGACTCAACCGACAGGCGATGGCGCCGGGCGAGTTGCTCCGCCTCATTCAGCCGGCCATCGATCGTCAATACCTCTATTTTCAGCAAGGTAATGGCTTGCCCGAGGCGCGGCAGCCGGCGGCTACGGGCGATCTGCTGCGCCCGGTCTATTTCTTGCGAGGCCCCTTCAAATCCATCATGCAAATAGGCAAGTTCAATGGACGCACCGTATCCCTGAACGAAGATTTCCACCCATCCTTCAGCTTTCTCGGCAGCCTTCAGAGCATCGAATATCTGCTCGGACGCTCGGCCAATCCTGTTCTGCTCGAGCAGCACCACACTTTCGACGATGCGCACAATGCTGATCAGCCCACGGTCGGTCGCGAACTCGGCGCTAGCCTGCCTGGAGGCCTTCACAATTGACTCTGCGGCCTTGCGCAAACGGCCGTCGAGGAGGCTCACGAGGGCACCATGCAACAGCATCCACACCTGTCCATAGTCCGAGCCGACCTGCCGGTAGTGAAACATCGCCTGATCGGTTACGGCCATCGCGTTTCGCAGATTTCCCTTCCGCGTGTACATCACACAGAGCAGATTGTTCACCCAGCCCTGAAACCAGTGATCAACGGCGGAGGCGTCCTGGGCCATGGATTCGATTCGTTCGATACCCGCCTGACCGAAATCCTTGTCCTCATAGACCTCCGTGAGCATCAGGCCTACAAAGAGCGATTCTTTCTCCGTGTGAGAACAGGGTTTCAGAGTGTTTCCGGGCCCGTCCTCCCGGCCATCCATATATTGGTCATATTGGCGCCGCGCAATTTCTACCTTCCCCTGTTTCGCCAGCAGCCAGATCCTGGCGAGATGAAGCCGAGGGTGCGCGTAAATTTCCTTGGCGGACAAGTGCTGCAACACCCGGCGCAAAACAGGCATCCCCCGGGTCAAACCGATCCGCACCGCCCCGGCAGATTCAATGATCGCGGCTACCCGGCTCGGAGATCCCGCCTGTGAAGCATGCGCGGCGGCCTGTTCAATGTCGCCATGGTCTTCAAACCATTCGCTGGCCCGAAGGTTCAGATCGGTGATGCGCTCACGGCCGCAGCGTGCCAGACGGCCCTGCAGAGTCTCCCGAAACAACTGGTGATAGCGAAACCACCCGCCCTTGCCTCCAATCGGCGCAATGAGCGCGTCCAAAGAGTCCAGATTTCCAATCAGCGACCAGCAATCGCTCCGCCCGGTAACGTAGTTGGCAATATCTCCATTCACGCGCTCCAGGATGGACGTATCGGTGATCATGCCGGACACTTCATCGGGGAGTTGCTTGAGGATTTCACCGCTTAAGTATTCGGTGATTCCCGCGGCATCAGCATCAATCATGCCGGGCTGACCAATAGCGCAGTTTCGTTCGCGCAGCCAGAGTTTGGCCAGCTGCAGCGCCATGGGCCATCCGCCCGATTGGTGGAAAATGTCTTCCGCAACTGCTTCGAGATCCGCGCCGGCAAACAGTTCGGAGCATTCCGTCTGCGAAAACCGAAGCGACACGGCGTCAAGTGATTCGAGCAGTCCCTGACACTTGAAGTACGGCAAGGATAAGGCGGGTCTTGCTCGGCTGCTGATGACCAGCGTGGCTGGCGGCCTTAAGGACTTCACAACCTCATCAAGAATCCGGTTGTTGGTCTCCGACTCGGCGAGATGATAGTCGTCAATAACAAGCACCAGCCGACTCTTGTCGGAAACCAGCAAAGCAAGAAGCTTATCGACGTCAGCCTGCAGGCTGCGCTCTTGAAACGACCGATCCGCCAGACTGTCCAGCGGAAAGGAGTTCCCGTTGGCTGTGGCGATGGCGCACTGCAAGTGATATACGAAACGGTACGGATCAACGTCTTCCTGACCGGCGCTTAACCAGCTCACAATCGCAGACGTCGTCTTGAGGCGGCTGATCCACTGATAAAGGACTGTGGTCTTGCCGAAACCCGCAGGGGCATGGACCAGCACCAGCCTCCTCTCAGCGGAGCCGTCAAGCGCGGCAATAAGCCGAGGGCGTTCGACGAGCCCAATGCTGTATTGGGGCGGGCGGAGATGAGACGACAGATAAAAGCCGTCCAGATCACCATTGGCTCCGTTTTGCCGCAGCCTTTTCGACATGCTGCTAGAGTACAACGCCAAGCCGGTAGGATGCACGCCTCACCGCTAAGGAAAGCGGCCAGCCCGGTCCTGGCCGGTCCTGGCCGATGCTGGCCGGCAATCTGTTTCAGAATCTAAACTGAATGTCCACTCCGTATGTTCTCGGACGGTTGGGAAGGTAATTTCCCTGAAGACCGGAATAGGCGTAGTTCGAGTAATTCCTCTCGTCCGTCAGATTGCGCCCGAAAAGCACGAAATCCCACTTCTCGCCGCGGAGCCCCAGGCGCAGGTCCACATAGCCGCTGGCGCCGGCGTTCTCGATGAAATTCTCGGTGTCGAAATACATCTTGTCCACGTAACGGTAGCCGGCCCGAGCAAAAAATACGCGGCCGTTAGCCGTCGGGCGCTCGTAGCTCAGCGCCAGGTTGAAACTTGCCTCCGGCGTATCGGGAAGCGTATTGCCCTTGTTGTTCACAGTCAGCGCGACCTCGCCCGTAGTGAAATCGCGGTAATGGGTAATCTCATCGGAAGTTATTTCGGCGTTCATCAGGCCGACGCTCAAGTCCGCGCTCAGGAGATCGCTCAAAAGTGCGCGGAATTCGACTTCGACACCGGTGACCCGCGCTTCTCCGAAGGTAGCCATGCTCTGCAGCGCCGCCCCGTAGAAATAGTGGTGCCGGTTGTCTACGGCGCTCCGGAACACGCCGGCATTGAGCAATGCCCGGTTATTCCAGAAATTGCTCTTGATCCCAACCTCTAGCGTGTCGGCAATTTCCGGCTCAATAAAGCGAGGCAGGCCTCCGGCGTAGGCCGAAGTGGGATTGGGGACTCCGGAGCGGAATCCGCGTGCGAGATCCACATATACCAGAAGGTTGTCTCTTGCAGCGTACGCCAGATTGAGTTTCGGTTGAAACTTGCCGAAGGAGGCCGAAGCGCTTGCGTTCGGAAGGCTGATCAGGTTCGCATCCTCGCCTACGTAACGCGTATCGATATTGACCTCGTCCCAGCGAGCCGCAGCCGTCAGCACCAGCCTGTCGGTAAGGTCATAGTTGGTGCTCAGGAACACACCGATTGCATCGCTGTCAAACAAGTCGCGGGTGTCGGTAAGAACGGAGTTCCCCGGCTGCGCCATGCTCCGGGCAATAGAACGCGGACCGGCGGTGAAGTCCCCCAGGATGACCAAAACCTGATTGAAAATCTCGCGTTGCTGGTAAAAGGCGCCACCCACCCAGCGGAATCGCTTTGTGGGATCGGAAGCGAAGCGGAACTCCTGATTGAACACCTGAACGTCAAAGCGCACATCCTGGATCAGGACGTCGCCGGGCTGAAAATCAAGATCGCCGTAATCGAACTGCGTACTATCGTTGTATCCTGTCACGGACGTGAACACGCCGTTTTTGAATTCGTAGTCCACTTTCACGGACGCTGTAACAATGTCTCTTTCTTCCTCGGTCTGAACATTGCTGTGGTTCTTGAAGGTCGCGGCGGAGATATCGCTTCCCAGGCGCCCCAGAGGCCCTCCGAAGAGACTGTCTATCTCGGCAACAGGATCCGGAAGAAGCGGGAAAGACTCATAAAACGAAGCTCCGGCGGAGGTCTCGGTAACGGAAGCGCGAAGATCAATCCTTAGTTTCTCCAGATCGAAGAACAGGCCGCCACGAATCACCGCTTCGTCCAGGAAATCGAGCAGATCGCCCGTAAGACTGTTGCGGATGTAGCCGTCCCTTTTCTGGTACACGCCCGCAAGGCGATAATAGACCCGGTCGTCGGTAACCGGACCGGACAGGCTTCCCACAAGCCGCCATGCGTCCTTGTTCGCGACCCGAAACTTGGCGAAGCCTTCACGCTCATTTGTGGGTGGTTTGGTAATAATGTTGATGGCGCCCGCGATCGCACCAGCACCATACAGCGCACCCTGCGGCCCTTTGAGCACTTCAATGCGCTCAATGTCAAACAGATCCTGGTTGATAAAATCCTGCGCCGGGGCCTGCACTCCGTCAAAATTCACGACCAGTGGGGAGTCGCCCTGCTGGGGCGCCGCCAGCCCCCTGGCGGAAAGATTGACTACCCCCATCCGATAGGACTGCCGCAGAACAAGGTTGGGCGTAAGGTCCGCCACGTCCTTGATCCGCGTTATTCCGGCATCCTCAATCAGCGAAGCGGAAAAGACCGTAATCGACTCCGGCACATCCTGAACGCTTTCGGTGCGTTTCCTGGCGGTGACCAGAATCTCTTCCAGCACCGCTTCCTGCCCTGACGCCGGCCCCATTACCGGCAGGCAAAGTACCACCGCCACGATTGCCGCAGGCGTATGCCTATATCGCCGCAAACCCCAAACCCATTCACTGAACAACTTCCGGCTCATGGTCGTTCAACCTCCTGTAGCTCAACCTGTGCTAATCGCTACTGTGGCTAGAAGTATGCGGCGCGGGGACTTCGAAACAACTCTGCTGACGGCTAGTGTGCAAGGAAAATTGGCTAGGTTGGGCCATTAGCTGCCGCGGACGGGACTGTGCGGCAGTCCCCGGAGGTCAGGGAACCGGCCGTACGGCTACTGTTTGAGCAAGGCTTTGGCGCAATTCCTGACGTGTGCGTTCCTGGCAGTTCACACCAGGAACTTCCTCAATCCAGCCAATCCACCATTTGCCACTCCGTTTTATGATGGCTGTATATTCCCTGCTCGTTTCCCTGATGGTTTGCAAGTTGTATATTCAGCGTTTAGCCGGTGGTTTCAAGACCGATCCCGATCCGATTACACGCACGCCATGGGGTTGGCATAGTATCGCTCGAACTAATGTGGGCAGGTGGAGGAAGGTGAGTGAGAAGCCCCCTAACGATTTCAGAACCGTTATCGCGAGGACTTGCGCGACTGGCCCGACTTCCAGAGTCGATTGGGCAATTGGAAGAAAGCCTTTGCTACCGCACACCCAAACCCGGGCGGCGAACTGGAGGAAGAAGCGGATTTCTCGAAACCCCGGACAACGGGCCCGGCCACCAAGGCACGCCGGCGAGAATGAACGGCTCGCCCGCAATTGGACGAGTCTATTGCGGCCAGGAAGGCGGGAAGCCTCCAGGGTTGGGAAGATGCAATGTTGGACGACAACCTAATTGGCAACATTGCTGCTACGACTTTTCCTTTTGGCAAGGACTCGCCATCGCACACGGTGCCTGGGCCCGTTATCGCAGCCTTTGCCGGTTCTGACCCTGGAAAGAACCAATCGGGTCCCGCGCATGGTATTTCCAGGAACAACGACGCCGAAACCTGTTCCGACGGAAACTCTTCGATCTCAACCAGATCGGCCAGGTCCCCGCGGTTCATGGGAGTGCAGTTGATTCCATCGCCGTCGGAATCGACCCATGCATACACGACCAGGCCCTCACCCCCATCGACCGGGTAGTCGAAGCTGAAGCTCGAGGATCCCAGATTCGTCTCCCAGCGATCGACGATCTCCATTGGATAGCGCAGTTCCCCGGCGCCACTCCATGCGTGATGAACGGACAGGTACACGTTTGCCGCCGGGTCGATTTCCTCGGTAGCTGCTATCGCCACCGTGAGTTCGACGGAAAGCGGCGCTGGAGGGGGCTCTTCGCTGCAGCCGAAACACAGTACGGCGAGAAAGACCGGCGCCGTCCTGCGCATGGCGCGCATCGTGGGAAAGAAGAAAAACCAGGCGCGTGCATGAGACAACGCTGGGAACGAGGGCGTCCCGCCCTCGACGAGGGCAAGATGCCCTCGCTCCATTGTTCCCCGGGGGCCAGCGCAACGGCGCGCGCTGCGAAAACTGTTGGCCTGCATGATTCGCTGCCTGATCATGACTCCTGATCCTCCAGAACGATCTTCGGCATTCCGAAGACACGGGTGAAATTATCGGCCAGGATCAGCCGCATCTCGTCGGTCGTATAACCAACCGCCTGCATTCCCGCAACAAATGCCTCAAGGTGTGATTTGACGTAACCGGGAAGCTGCGGGCCGTCGGATCCGTACAGCAACTTCTCTACCACGCCACCCGCCCGGATTCGCTCCAGGTAATCGTGCAGCACATGCTCCGCCCGCTCAGCGCCCAGCGCGCCCGGTTCCAGGTAAACGTTGGGATAACGTGCGGCGAGGTCGATTGCCGAGTCGGTATGGGTCAGCGCCCGGTTGAAACTGTCGTAGCCGGAGTGGCCGAGTATGAAAACCGCATCGGGATAGCGGCGAATGGCGTCCTCCAGGTAGGCGGGATCGCAATAGGGAGGTTCGGTGCGTGTGCCCGGATTCGGGCTGGTACCAGTGTGAAGGTACATGGGAGTGCCCTGCCGCTCCGCTATTTCGTAGATCCCATAGAACCTCTCGTCGTCCATGCGAAACTGCTGGTGTCCGTGGGCAATCTTGATGCCGCGCATGCCGTACTTTTCGATTGCTTCTTCCATCTGATGCAACTGGTCGGCGCTGTCCTGATTCCAGTGGTCGACCCGCAGGCTCGCGAAGCCAAACAGGCGATCGGGATCCACCGCGACCTGCTCGGCTACGTAATCGTTGGTGGCGATGCCCGTGGTGGCCGGACTCCAAAGCGCAAATACCCCGCCGGCGCTGACCCCGGCCTCGTCGAGCGTGCCGAGAATACTGCCACCCGACAGGCGTCTGTCCATGAACATCTTCATGGTCCATTTCAGGCCGGTGGGCACGCGGCTCGAGAGGCGTTTCTTGAAGCGCGGCGGCGACCCTTCCCAGGTTCCTGTATGCAGATGCATATCGATAACGGCAAGCCTTTCCCCGTCGACTTCAACGCCCATCTGCACAGGCTCACCGGAACATCCAAGGAGGGAAAGCGCGAAAATCACAACAATGTTTCGCTTGAGATAGGAGAGCGGCATAGTTTTGTCCTCAGTATCGGGGCTGGTCGGTGCGCTTATCACGAGTGCGTTCAAGGATGCAGGGTGCGCAGTCGCGCTTATCTCCGGGCAAAGCGGGCGCGTCCGCCGGTTATTCCCGCGTGTTGCTCAAATTCCTCGAGGAAGCGCCTGGCGGCTGCATCGTTATTCAGCCAGGCGTCCAGGAAAGCGGTCGTAACGCCGGCCAGGACCCTCAATCCCTCGGTGTCCTGCGCGCCGCCACGGTTCTTCGGCCCACCCCGATCCTCGCGACAGATCAATCCACCCAGGTAATGATCGCCTTCCTCAAGCACCACCGAGAACTTGTTTCCCGGAGGGCTTAGTTCGTAAGACAACATGCGCCACTCCCAGGGCTGGATGACACCATCGCCTGCATTGCGCGTATCGCGGGTGCCGCCCGTTACCAGCAACGGGCCCGACAACTCCGTGAAGGCCCCGTCGGCCATCTGCGGCATCGGCCCCGGGCCGCTCATTACGATTGCAGCATCGAAGTCCAGCGCGTAGCTCACGCTCTCGGAACTGCGCCGGTCCTTCAAGGGTTGACCCCAGATGATCTGCGTGATCATGGCGCCGAAGGAATGTCCCGCAATCACTTTGCGGCCGTAGTCGATACGGCCGGTCAGTCCGGGGATATCCTGTCCCGGCGCAAACAGCGCGTCCCGCACGCGTGTTACGTCGGAAATCCGAGTGTAGTGCAGGCTGGTGGCATCCCGCGCGCTGAGCTTGCGTTGCGACGTTGGGCTGTCAGGGTGTTCCGGCTGTACGACGACATAACCGTGCGAGGCCCAGTGGTCCGTCAATCCGGAATAGTTTTCGCGATAGCAAGCGAAGCCATGCGAGAACACTACAAGCGGAAACTGTCCCTCGCCTTGCGGAAACGCGATGCGCGCCCGCAAGCTTCGCTGGCCGGTTTCCGACGGCAGGATGTGATTGTCGATCACTTGAATCCTGTGCGGTCCCGATTCCGTCTTGTAGGCCTCGGGCGCGCTTTCCGCATGCGCAATCGCCGGCCAGCATGCGGGAGCAGCAAGAGCCACAACCATTGCGGTCCGACCCGCTACTGCCCGCCAATGAGAAGCGTCACGAAGCCTATCCAAGTACTGCATGAACTCAAAGCCCTACGCTGGATGGGGAGAGTTTACAATGCGCCGCGCGATGGGCTGTTTGTAAGCCTTCCGGCGCATGATAGGCTGCAACGCCCAAGATGCCACCTCCCAGGTCACTCCTTTCCCATCGTCCTCTGGACGTCGCGTTTCTGACCCACTTCACCGTCCTGCTCCTGGCGGGTTGCGGTGGTGGCGGCGGCGGAGACTCCACCGGGCCCGGGCCACCGCCGCCAGGCACGCCCCCTGTGATCTCTTCCACCGAAGTTACCTACACCGGCGAGATGACTGCGGATGGCGAGACCTACCTCAACGCCGGCGACACGCTGGCCGTAGAACTCACCTTCAGCAAGTCCATCGCAAATCCGGCAACCGTCCAGTTTCTGGACGGCACGACCAACCTTGGCGGCGCAATAGAGGCGACTCGCAACAGCAGCAATACGGAGCACACGGCCACCGTGTGCGGCACTGCCTTCAGGGACTGGGTCGCTGATCTTGCCGGACACGAGCCCGTGCGGGATGTGACCTGCGGGAGCTGCCAGGAGTGAGCGTGTTTCTCAAGTGACACACTGCATACCGGTAGGATGTTGACCCGAGTCCGGCGCAAGGGAGAGGAAATCATGAAATGTGCAGCGATCACGATGGCAGGAATTCTCACAGCGGCCTGCACAACGGCTGCGGCGGGCGAAATACGCACGGAACTGTACGGCGAGGGTGCCGTTGAAGGCGGCGTGAAGCCCCTCTACTGGGACATTTACACGGCGGATGCCGGGACCGGGCGATCACTCATTTTTCTGCATGGCGGTGGCTGCCGGCGTGGGTCTCGGACCAACGCGGGACTGGTGGACCTGGCGTTGCGGCTCGCGCAAGACGGAATCACCGTCGTAAGCCCGGACTATCGGCTGCTTCAGGACGATCCGAAGCCGGAGCCCGACGCCGTGGCCCTGATGGCCGGGGCTGCCACGGAGATATGGCTTCCCCGCATCCTGGCAGGTGGAAGCAGCGACGAGGAAGCGCAAGCCATCCTTCAGGGTCGCATCACCGCCTGCGCCGCCGCGGCGGAAGACGCGCTGGCAGCCTGGCGCGTCCTTCGGGGGCGGGCGCCGGAGCTGGGATTGGATCCCGAGAGCATCGCACTCGGCGGCTCATCGGCCGGCGCATTCGCCGCTCTGGTGGCGGCCTACGAACTGGCCACGGACGACGAACGCCCGGCGGTAGTCGTATCCCTGTGGGGAGCGGCGCCCGGGCTCCCCTTCACGCATGGAGGCCCGCCGTTGTGGGCGCTTCATGGAGCCGATGACTCCATAGTCACCTTGGCGGCAGCCGAGAAGACAGCGAGCCGGGCTCGCCAGGCCAACGTTCTTGCGGTGCTCCATGTGCAGCAGGAAGCGGGGCACGGCTGGAGTGAGGTGGACCTGTTTGGATCTGCGCCGGACGACAGGACCCACTATCAGGCACTGCTGGACTTCCTGAAGCGATAATCCTTCGGCGCCATGAACCCCACTCCGATAGGCAGGAAACGATGGAAAACAAGCCCCAATCCGACTTCAAGAGTGTCATAGAGCAGCGCCGCAGCACCCGCAAGTTCCTTCCCGGCCGTGCCGTCGACCGCGATGTGCTCGATCGGATCGTGGACTGCGGGCGCTGGGCGCCCTCGGGCGCCAACAGCCAATGCTGGGATTTCATCGTCATCGAGGATCCCGAGATGCGCGAGGCCGTCCGCCAGGTTTTCCTTCACCAGGCCCGCCGCCTGATCGATCATGCCAGGGGCTTCCCGGCAGTCGGGAAGGAATACCTCAAGAACACAGTCGCGATCATCATCGTGCTCGGCGATCCCCGCTGGAAAGTCTGCTTCCCGCAACCAACCAGCGAAGAATGGGAGCGCGAATATCAGGACAACAACGAAGCCATCTTCCTGTGCTCGCTGGGCGCCGCGATCCAGAACATCCAGTTGGGCGTAACCGCCGAGGGGCTCACGTCCGCGTGGTTGTCCGGCGGTGGCGAGGACAGCATCAACCGCGAACTGGCCGGCCTGCTCGGCTATCCGGCCTGGATGAAAGCCTACGGCACCATCCCCATCGGCTACCCGGTCAAGGGGCAGTACCGCCGCTACCGCCGTCCGCTGGACCAGGTGCGCCATTGGAATCGCTATGAGTCCACCCAGTACCGCCCCCATGCGATGGTCGACTTCTACGAAAGCACAATCCGGCCGTTCACCATGTACCGCGACCGCGAGGACTTGCGCGACTGGCCCGACTTCCAGAGTCGATTGGGCGATTGGACGAAGGCCTTTACAACCGCCCGTCCAAACCCTACGGGCGAACTGGAGGAAGAAGCGGATTTCTCCAAACCCCGGACAACGGGCCCGGCCACCAAGGCCCGCCGGCGAGGATGAACGGCGCGCCCGAAACGCGTACCATTTGCCTGCACCGTATATGAGGACCTGAAGTCGCCATGGCCCTGCTCTACCACAACCCACGCTGTTCCAAATCGCGCGCCGCGCTCGCCCTCTTGCAAGAACGGAACGCAGATTTCGAAGTAGTACGCTATCTCGAAACCCCACCCGATGAAGCGACGCTCCGGGACCTCCTGAGCAAGCTCGGCATGACGCCGCTCGAACTCATGCGACGCTCGGAGTCCACCTGTCGCGAACTCGGACTGAAGGGCGCGGATGTGTCAGATGAAGACCGGATTCGAGCCATGGCGGCGCATCCCATTCTCATAGAGCGGCCCATCTTCATTGCAGGCGCCAGGGCGGTCGTGGGAAGGCCACCCGAGCGAGTTCTGGACCTCCTGTAGCTAGAGCTCGACAACCGGATTGGCGAACGCGGCCTGTATTCCACCGGCGTCCGCCGGTTCTATTGCCCAGGCTGCGCTCAGAACGAGTAGTTCACCCGCACGCCAAAGTCGGTTCTGCGCCGCGGAGCCAGTCCAAGTCCGGGAATACAGAGTGCTTACATCCGATCCGGGCGATAGCGGTCCTCCATGAACTGCATGCGCCGCTCTTCGAACTTGATCTTCGGTGTCACTCCGTTTTGCCCGAAGTCCAGGAGGATATCTGATTCTTCCGTTTGCAGCGGCCACCGCGGGCGGGTGGCGCCATTGGGGTTGCCGGTCTTGGCGAAGCTCACCCAATAGGCGCTGACAAGGTCGCTCATGGCCCAATCTTTCTCAGTGGGCGCGGCCCCCGTCTGCTTGTCCAGGGTCTTGAAAACGTATTCCGTCTCTGCCCCATGGCGGGCGCCGGTAAGCGTGCCGAACTGCTGCTCGTTCACATAGTCGAATCGGTAAAGAAAGGTGGGCAGGCCCGCTTTGGCGTGACGCCTGGCCAGCCATCGTTGTGAGCCGAAGAAAGAGTCGAATTGCAGATTGTCAAGTATCGTCCGATCATCCACTTCCCCGTACAGGTCACGAATCTCGTCCCGGCTCAAACCCAGCGCATTGAGCATAGCGTCAGCGGTGTCGAACCGCAGGAGCAGACTGCCTTCCCAACTGGTTGCGCCGGTCAGGTAGGGCACGGGGTGTTGGCGGCCCTCCGCAAACACCGGACCCAAGGCTTCGGGTAGATAGGTTCCGTCGACTGCGGGGTTGAGCGACCTACGGGCGTGTTTCCGCTGAATATCGAAGACCGCTTGCCAGGAAAGCGCCCGTAGTGCAGAGACAAGCTCCCCGCCCGCCCCCTCAATTTTGGCGGATCGGGCCATCGCCAGGCCTTCAGTTTCCAGGGCCGGCCGCGCAGGCCGGTCCTCGGAGATATGCCGGGGCCGGTAAGGCCGGACATTGGAGCTCTGCGAGATTGCCTTGTGAAACAGCCCCCGTGCCGAGGGCAATGCAAGCAGGTAGTTCACCGATACGCCGCCTGCCGACATTCCGAAGATGGTCACGTTCCCTGAATCGCCCCCAAAAGCGGCAATGTTGTCGCGCACCCAGGTCAGGGCCGCGACCTGGTCCGACAGATAGTAATTGCCGATGGCATTTTCCGGTTCCACCGCGCTTAGGGCCGGGTGGGCAAACTGGCCGAGGTAACCGAGACGGTAGTTGAACGTCACGACCACTACGCCTTGCCGGGCAAGTTCCGATCCGTCGTATTTGGGCATGCTCGCATCGCCCACAGAAAACCCGCCCGGCAACACCCAAATCATTACCGGGAGGGGTTCTTCCGGTTTGAGACTCGGAGTCCAGACATTGAGTTGCAGACAATCCTCATCCAAAGGCCGGTCTTGCAAAGCCTCTCTGGTAAAACCGGGAATCAAGGACTGAGGACATACGTTGCCGAACGTCGTGGCGTCCCGGGCGCCTTCCCACCCAAGGGCAGGCTGCGCAGGCCGCCAGCGCAATTCGCCTACCGGTGGCGCGGCAAAAGGAATATTCCGGAACTTGTGAATGCCTTCTTCCGTGAGACCGATCAGCCCTCCTTGATCAATCCATACCGCCGGGCCGGATTGGGCCGGGGATTGCCCCGCAACCAGCGCCAGCACAAGGGCCGGAATAAACCGTTTCATCTCTCGCTCCGGAAACACTCGCCCCTGTAAGCATGGCAGTCTTGTCTGATACAAGCAAACCCGGCACACAGCACTCGAAAGTGCGTAAATTCAGTTCGCGCGCGGGGCCGTCGTGCTAGACTCGGATCGGGTGCCTACAGGCATGGAAAACGCATATTTGCGCGACCCGCAAGAAGGGTCACCACGAGCCGAAACGTTGTTGGCGCCCTCGGAGATTTCATCATGACGACCTTAAACACAGGCAAACACTCAAGTCCTTTCCTCCTCACCCTCGCGGCCACGCTACTGTTCGCCGTTCCCGCCTGCGAAGTGGCCGACAAAGCAGACGAAGATGCCCAGGGCGATGCCCGCGAGCAGGTTGAGCAACACAACTGGAAGCTGGTGCAGGCGTATATGGACCTGGACCGGGCCTGGCATAAGCGGGATAGCGAGATTAGCCGGTCGGACGCCTCGTCGGAAGAAAAGGAACGGCGGCGCACCGAGGAGCGCGGCGAGCATCCCGACATCGTGCTGGCCGTGACCGCGGCCCGGGCGCTGGCCGACAGCGGGGGAGAGCATGCAATCGACGCCGCGAGTTTCCTCATAGAACATACGCAGGGCCTGTCGCCTACCGCGGCAAGCGACGTCGAGTTTGCCAATGCTGCGGTCCGGCGTATGGCCGGCGCGGACTGGTCGGTCGTGGAGACGTACAAAGAAGACTTCAAGAAGTGGCAAGAGGAAGACGAAGCGCGCAGGGAGGCGTTCAAGTCACCCGAAAATGAGGGAAAACCGTTCACATTCGTCGAGCCTCCGAAGTCACTGCTAGCGACGGCGGCGGCACAGGCCATCCTCGACGCCGGTCCCGATCACGAGAAGACCCGCGAAGCAGCCGATTTCCTGATCGACCCGACTACACGGAACCCATTCGGCATGCTCAAGGCTGCGCAAGCCCTGGCCGACAACTTTCCGGATTTTGAGGAATGGCCGGACCTGCTGAAGAATTTGGACAACGCGCGACCCAGCGGAAAGTCCGAGCCCTTCGACGAGTTCCTGGCGGACATGGCGTCGAGCGCTGACGATCCCGTGGTCCGTGCTACGGCGCGTTACTTCGGGGCAAAGGGGTTGGTAGAAGCCGTGAACCAGCCGTCCATGGATCGGGCGGAGCGGGAATCGCGTCGCGAGCGAGCCCTGGAGATGGCGACCGGCTTGAGCGCGGAGGTTGAAGACGAAGAGTTCGTGAAGAAGGCCAAGGTCGACGGCGAGCCGGTGAGTAGAACGCTCGCCGATGCGGAAGCCTCACTCGTCCACGGTATTCGCCACACCGTGGTGGGCGCGACGGTTGCGGATGAGGCGGGTAAACGTCTGGACGGAGCCGAGGACAGCCTTTCCGCGTACGACGGCAAGGTGGTTCTCATGGACTTCTGGGCGACATGGTGCGGTCCGTGCATCGCCGGGCTGCCCAAACTGCGCGAACTGCAGGAGGGATATGCCGACAATCAATTCACGATTCTCGGGATAAGCGTGGATGCCGAAGTGGAGACGGTGACCGACTTTCTGGAAGACGAATCCATGCCCTGGGAACACTGGCATATCGGCGTCGACAGCGATTTCCAGATGTCGTGGCGTATCCCGGGATATCCGACCTATGTCGTGATCGACAAGGACGGCGTGATCGTTTTGCGCGGTCACGACCTGGATGCGGCGTCCAAGGCCATCGAGCAAGCGGTAAACGGCGAGGCGGCATAGAAAGCACAACTGCCCACAGGCAAAGGAACAGCGGCAAACCATGACCGCCGCGAGCGTTTCTCGTTTCCTGCACATTGCGGTGTTCGCCGTCATTGCCGGCATCGAGCTTCCGGCCATGTATGCGCTGCGTCTGGCCCGGGCGCCTGACAGCAACGAAGTCACCCGCACTCTGGCGATACGTGTCAAACGCTACGCGGACGCGCTCTCCGCCATCATGCTGGTCTTGCTCTTGCCCCTGGGCAACCCTCAACCACTTGATTCAGGTACGAAACTTCTATTACTTTGTGCGGATGGGCCTCTCTCAAGGAATAGGTGGGAAACTTGCTTAGGAGGTATCTAATGATGCGACAACATTTCTCCGCGTGTCTGGTGCTCGTTTTGGCTGCATGCGCGAGCAGTGGAAACGTGGGCTCTCCACTCTCCGAGGCTGATTTGTCGACTCTCAGCCTAAGCAATCCCCAAAATGCGCAAGGGCGTGTGCTTACCGGTGGGCAGCCTTCGCCGGAAGACCTTGCCGCGCTTAAGGGCTTGGGCTTCGGCACCATTATCAGCTTGCGCACCGAGGGCGAAGACGCTGGCTACGACGAACGGGCAATGGCGGAAGAACTGGGCTTCACCTTTGTCAATATTCCGGTCGGCATCAAGAACGGTCTGACCGCCGCCACGGCATCAAATTTGCGCTCTGCCGTCAATCAGACCAAGGCGCCCGTATTACTCCATTGCGGCAGTGGCAATCGGGTCGGGGCTGTATATGCCCTGGGCGCCTATTACCTCGATGGCAAATCAATAGAAGAGGCCCTGGCGGTGGGAAGAGCCACGGGTTTGACCGGCTTTGAACCCACCGTGCGAAAGTTGCTGGAACGAGGCGAGGGCCGTTAACCTCATTTGCTTGAACTGGTTGCCAGGACACAAGGGTAATCGTAATCCAACAAAGCCAATTGCTTTGACTCGCCCAGGGATGCGAAGTGATTGAGATCTATTGCGAGGCGGCCCGTCTTGCGCGTGACCGTTCAATCATGGGCGCGAACTTTTCGTGATCCACATCGCGTTGGAAGAGTTTTTCGATATAGACCATGGCCGTCATGGGGGATTCGGCCCAATGGATATAGCGCCATCCTTCCGGTTTCCTGCGTAGGACCGCGCTAACCCGGACCTCCTCTCCAATCGGGGCTTTGCCCCGTATTTTCATTTCGAAGTGCATGCGCCATGCGGCAATGGCGAGATCATCGGCGATGAACTTGACTGAAATGTCATACATCTCCTCGCGCAGGCCTTCCACCACCGGGCTTGGCCGTGGCGGATCGAGATAGGCCCGCAGCTGCTCCCAGCCGATGAGCCAGTCATCCTGCTCTTCGGCAAGATAGAAGGGCACTTCCTGATCGGAATCCCACAGCTCCAGCACGGTTGAGAAATCCTGTGAGTTCCATCGTTCCGCGGTGTCGTGAATCACGGCCTCCACGGCAGCAATGTCGTCTGGCTCGGCAGCTTGTGCCGAGCCAATGGAGTGTTCAGCTATGGTCATTGCCATTCCCAAAAATATGATCGCCTGCAGCGACGCCAGCATAGTTGACTGCATAATTTCCTCCCTAGTATTCCTCTTCGTATTCGATCAGATCGAAATGGGCGTTCATGTATCCGCCAACGGTGATCTTGACGAACAGAAACCCATCGGTGGTGCACCACAAGTCCTCGGTAGGGTGATAGTCGAGCAGGAACCGGTAATGATCGGTTTCGAAGGTCCCGGCCGGGACCGTGATCTCCTCGCGCCCTACGTATTCCAGGTCGAAATTCGTGGTGCACAGGTTGGGCCCTGAACATCCGTCATGCTCGCGGGACGACATCAGCACGCCACGGCACGGTTGCGGGTTCTTTCGCAAGGAGTGATCGAAGCGGGCGCAGTGGAGCACGTCGCAGGACACGGGATGCGCTCCGAAAGACAGAGGCGGCGTGGTGAGATCCATGCGCTGACTTGTGCGTCCGGCCGTGACATTCACCGCTTCGCACTCGGCGCCGCCATCGGTGAAACGAAACCAGCCGCTGCCCAGAAACCTGCCGCTTTCATGCAAGCGGACAAAACAGTCCAGCGGATGGTAATCGGGGTCCGTCGTATAAATCGTTTCCCGTAGAACGGACCGGTCGGCGACAACACCGGGTTCGATTTCACAATGGGCCCGAAGGGTGCGCTGGCCGTCTTCGTGGAAGGTGACCGACCACCATTCCCGACCGAAGTCACGCCGTTCTCCTTCAGGATCAAAAATATAGGCGATCTTGCCGCGCACATTACGATGGTTCATGTGAATGCTGTTTCCTTTGACAATGTCTTCCCCAAGCCGGAGACAACTGACCGGCCTTTCCGTTAGAACCTCTACCGCTCAAATACGGTTCTGCCGCCGACGATGGTGCGCAACACACCTATATCGTCGAGATCCAGTGGTGGCGCCTCCAGCGGATTGCGGTCCAGGACCACCAAGTCAGCCAGCTTACCCGTTTCAATCGTGCCCTTCTCATTTTCCTCGAACGATTGATAGGCAGCATAGAGAGTGATGCCCTTCAACGCCTCGAGCACGGATATACGTTGGGCCTCGCCAATCACGCGGCCACCTGAAGAAATCCGGTTTACCGCTGACCACACCACACGCATGGGCTCCATCGGCACCACGGGCGTATCGGCGTGCAGGGTATAGACCAGCCCTCGTTCAACGGCGGAGGCAACCGGACTCATCCGCGATGCCCGCGCGGGGCCCATAAAGATGTCCCAATGGCGATCGCCCCAATAGTAAGTGTGTAAATTGAAGAAAGACGGGATCAGCCCCATTGCTTTCATGCGATCGAGCTGGTCATCTCGCGCCATTTGGGCATGGATGATGATATGCCGGGTGTCGTTGCGGGGAGCGGCTTCGAAGGCACGTTCAAACGCGTACAGGATATCGTCGATGGCGGCATCACCGTTGCCATGCACAGCCACTTGGTAGCCCGCGGCATGAACAGTTTGAATTTGAGCCGCGAGGGCTTCCCGGTCCATTCGTGGATATCCCCTGTAACCGGGATCGCTGTGGGTATGGCTGTGATAAGGCTGGGAGAGATAACCGGTGTAGCCTTGGATCGACCCGTCGGCAAAGCCCTTCACCGCCCGGTACGACACCATACCGTCCGCATCGGGATGATCTAGAACATTGCCGTTTTCGATGACGCCCACCATAGCCTGGATCACCGGCCAGACATGGACACGGATCGGCAAGCGTCCTTCCCGATAAGCGCGCACGAATAAATCGGCGCCGTTGGGAGCGGTGGCCCCCTGTTGTGCTGTAGTAACGCCCATCGCGGCATACTCACGTGCTGCGTGGGCAACCGCATCGACCAGATCATCCTCGGAAAACTGCGGCAGCAAACGACTGACCCGGTTCATGGCCGGTGGCTCCTCAAGAACCCCATTGGGTTCGCCCGAGACATCGTCCATGCGTATTTTTCCGCCGAAAGGCTGGGGAGTGTCACGGGTAACACCCGCCATCTCCATGGCCAGACTGTTGCCCACACCGAGATGTCCCGAAATATGGCCGATAAATATGGGATGGTCGGTGGATGCCCGGTCCAAGTCCCACCGGTTGGGGTGGCGCATCTCCGCCACCAGGGTATCGTCGTAACCGCGCCCTTGAATCCACTCTCCTTTCGGTGTCTCCGCGGCCCGCGACGCCAGGCGCGCAACGATGTCGTCGATGGTCTTGACGGTTCCGATGGGCGAGCTGTTGAGATCAACAAAGTGGCGGGCGATCAGACCCGAGCCTGGAAAGTGCCCGTGTGCATCGATGAAACCGGGCAGCACGGCCGATCCATCCAGATCTATGACCTCGGTCTGAGGTCCGGCGAGTCTGCCAATGTCTTCACTGGTACCGACTGCAGAAATACGCTCACCGGAAATAGCGACGGCTTCCGCGAAATCGCCATTGTCAGGACCGGTCAGTGTGATGACATCGCCATTGATGAGAATGGTGTCGGGGTTTTCCGCGGCAGAACCCGTGCCGCACAGGACACCCAGAACGAGCGCGAATAAAGGTACAGGTCTAATGGATGCGATCGTCAAGGACGAGAGCGTTCACTAACGCGTCACCTTGACCCGTTGTGTTTGCCTTAACTTGTCGTCCCATGCGCCGGCGAGAAACTGTGCAATGTCCGGGATCACCTGTTCCGGGGCTTCGATATAGGGGTAGTGCCCAAGTCCTTCATATTTCTTGAGGAAGGTCGGGGCGGATGTCATCCAATGTTCAATGACATCCGCTTCCAGGTGCACGACGGTCGGGTTAGCCATGCCCCACATGATTAATGTCGGCGCTTGTATCCTGGAAAGGATGGTTTGGGGATCGCCGGTCTTAAAAAAGTATTTTGAGAAGGGCGTCATTTCCGTGCGTCGGTTGACGTCGTACGCCAGATCAATCAGCCAACCCGGCGCGTCAGCGTCAGAAGGAAAATTCTGGTTAACCGAATACTCCCAGAACTCACGGGGTTTAACCGGCATATCTGCCCATTGCGCGGTATCCGAGCGTGCCCGGTTTGGGTCTGTCCGCGCTGTTCGAGGCATGCCGGCGGAATTGATGAGCACAAGTCGTCTAACGCGTTGGGGGAATTGCGCCGCGTAACGGAATCCTACGCTGCCTCCGCTGGACGTCGCGATCAGGGCAAATTGTTCGAGATCGAGATTCTCAACGAGCCCGCTGACGATCTCCACATTGCGCTCAATCAGGTTGAACTTGCCGCCCGGTGGTTGTTTGGTCTCCGGCCCGCTTAGTCCCACATTCGGAAAATCGAATCGAATGACCCGGTAGCTGGTTCCAAGTTCTTCCGCCACCTGGTCCCAGGTGACAAGATTGAAATACGAGGCGTGAAGCAGCACGACAACCGGGCCTTGCCCTTCATCGCGGTAGTGAATATCGGCGCCGTCGATGGTCACGAACCGGGTACCGTCATCGGCGTATTTTTTGCGAAGATCGTCCAGGCTGATCTGCGAGGGGTCTTGCGCAACCGCCGTAAGAGGCGCAGCGATCAATGCAATGGCGAGAGCAAGGTGTTTCATGGGTGTCACCGGCGCGGGTAAAAGTCCTCTAATCGGCATTCTAAGTTGTCCGGCAAGTAATTCATGCGACCTTTCGGTTGCGGCAGGAAATGCGCGTGGTCCATGTCGGCTCATGTGGACATTCCCACGCAAGGGGCGTCACAAAAATGCCCTTTTCGTCAATTGCTTACGCTCTAAGACGAGAAATTCCCAAGGGCGCAGGAGAGCAAAGTGGTGGAGGCGGCGGAGTTGCAATAGGTTGTATCTTATTGTTTTATAACCGTGTTTTGTCTACCTCGAATTTTCTTCCCCACATTTGTTCCAACGCGGGTGACTGGCGCCAGGCGGTTCTTACAAAATCCGAACGAGCGACACTTGTTGGGTCGGTCCAAGAATGCCCGAAAAGACCCAATTGCGGAAAATTTCAGAAATCGCATCACTCCTGGGCAAGGATAAGGGGAGACCCTCACATTCATTGCTCACTCCTTCTTGCTTGACCCTGAATAGAAAGGCCAGAAGAAGATATACATCAAAGCGCGAATAACACGCATCATGTCAATTTCCCCATAGGTTGCAACACTGCTGGAAACTCCATTCCCGGTAGCTACGATATCCCCTTTGGCCTGATCCCCACAGGCCGCAATTGACCGTTCCCCCTTAATCCGAGCCATTTTGGATTGGGAGCCCCTCAGACCTGAAGGGCAACTGCAATGCCGGACAGATCATTAGTTGCAAATACGGACAGTTTATGTGCTCTCTACAGCTCTCTACACCCGACTTGAAATAATGGTCTTTTTGCATGACAATGTAATACAAGGTTCCAATCACTCAGGTTGACTAGCATGGCCAATCAACTCGTTCAGGCGCGCGTCAACAAGGACGTCAAGGAACAGGCTTCCGTAGTCTTGGCCGCTATAGGCCTGACTGTCTCCGACGCCGTTCGACTTCTGCTAACGCGGGTCGCGAGAGAGAAAGCGCTGCCATTCGC
The DNA here is from genome assembly GCA_965261845.1 of Candidatus Foliamicus sp. Classification (GTDB taxonomy): domain Bacteria; phylum Pseudomonadota; class Gammaproteobacteria; order Steroidobacterales; family Foliamicaceae; genus Foliamicus. The sequence continues at coordinate 1,438,129 of OZ253475.1, forward strand.
GCCGCTCATCCCCAATGCCGAAACCATCGCCGCCATGCAGGAGGCGCGAGCCGGCAACCTTGCGCGGTTCGACGACGTTCAGAGTCTTCTCGACGACCTGCATGCGGACGGTTGAGCGGACGCGTCAATTCAAGCGCGACTACAAGCGGGAGTCCCGCGGTCGTCATCGCGCCGACCTCGATGAACGACTGGCCGTAATCGTACAGGCTCTTGCCAGCGACGATGTGCTTGAACCACACCACCATGACCATGCGCTCAGCGGCCTGTGGGCCGACTTCCGTGACTGCCACCTTAGACCGGATCTGGTGCTTATCTACCAGAAGCCAGATGCACGAACGCTCCGGCTCGTTCGCATTGGATCGCACGCCGAACTCGGACTGTGAGGTCGATGCGCGAGAATGTTTCCATCAACTCGTGTCGCCTCGGCGAGGGTACCTATTCCGCGTTGCGCAGCAAGATCGCGGGCAGAAGATCAAAGTCGCAAGGACCAGCCCGATGGGCGTGCTGTCCACTCCGCGAATGGTCAGCACAACTGCACGCTATATCACCCCCTTTGAGTCCGCAAGTCGGAGCTTTTCCTGCAGCGTGCTGAACCGGCCCGAATGATGAGCAACGTGAGGAGTGGACGGCATACGGTCATTACCGTAATCCGCGCGCGAGGCGTCTCTAAGACGAAAGATCAGACACCATCTGCGCACGCTCGGCTTTCACAAGTCAGACCAGGGAAGCCTCGAAATCGCCGGAATCCACAAAGAGTTGATTCGCACCATGCAAAGCTCGCAACGACGACACCGCCTTTCTGCCAACGCAAGGATTATTGGTAGACGACGATGGAGTTGCAATGGAAAATAACCTATTGGTTTATGAAGGTGTTTTGTCTACCTCGAATTCTTCAATCCCCTATTTTTCCAACGCGAATATCCGGCACCAGACTGCTTGTTGAGAATCCGCACAGGTGACGCTCGGCCGCTCGGTCAAAGTCTGCCCGAAATGAGCCAATTGCGGCAAAGGACAGAAATCGGATCCAACGTGGCCCAATTCCAGGGGAGACCCTCAATCGTTAGTAAGCGCAGTGTGCTGATCGATCGCAATCTATGCGGCGACGATGCGCTCGACCTTGATCTTATGTTCCAGGTCGCGCGACTGGGCAAGATCAAAGGCCAACTGCATGCCAAGCCATGTTTCGGGTGTAGAGCCGAATGCTTTTGACAGTCGGTAAGCCATTTCGATGGAAACGGACGCCTTTTCATTGACCAGATGGGAAAGCGTCTGACGTCCGACACCGAGTCGCCGTGCTCCTTCGGAAACCGATAAGGCCAATGGTTTCAAGCAGTCTTCTCGCACGATGGCGCCAGGATGCACCGGGTTCGTCATTGCCATGTCAGGACCTCCTAGTGGTAATCCAGATAGTCGACATCCACTGCGTGTCCGTCTTCGAACCGAAAGGTCACCCGCCAGTTGGCTGATACGGAAACCGCATGATGACCGTTCAAGCGACCTTTGAGCGGATGGAGCCGAAAGCCGGGAAGATCCATCCCGGTTGGGCTGCTGCTCCGGTCCAGCGCTGTCAAGATACGCAGGAGTTTCGCCACGTTTCCCGGTGCCACCCGCGCGGAGCGTCCTCCCTCATACAGTTCTTTCAGGCCGCGATGCCGAAACGATTTGATCACCGGCAGAGTGTATGGTGTCTATCGACAATAGTCAATCAAAGTTGCAATCTGGATGACCCCTGATCGGACAATCTGTCAGATTGGGCAACCATTCATCAGTATATCAACCTGGTTGGCAATGAGGGTCTCCTCATAATCCGGGCCACGTGCGATGCGACTTCTGAGATGGTAGGCTCGCAGTGTCCACTGGCCGTGGTCCCGCGGCCCCCTGGAGACGTATTCGAAACCGGTAGAGGTCAAATGAAACTCCGTAGACGCTCTCTATGGCTCAGCATAGACAGCCTCATCAACCTGTTACTGGGTGCGCTCCTGGTGGTCTTCCCAAGAGACCTCGTTTCCTTTCTTGAGCTTCCGCAAGCCGGCTCGGCATTCTATCCGGGCATCCTTGGCGCCGTGCTGATTGGAATTGGCATTGCGCTTTGGATGGAGAAGGGAACGGACCGTGCTGGCGGACGTGGTCTGGGGCTTGGTGGAGCGGTCGTGATCAATCTCTGTGCAGCCCTGGCGCTTGCAGCTTGGCTACTTTTCGGAGACCTCTCTCTTGCCGCAAGAGGGTCCGGCTTTCTGTGGGGCATCGTGGCAGTTCTCATCGTGGTTAGCCTGGCTGAGATTGCATGTGTTCGGCGCACTCTGAGTCGGTCGAACGATGAATGACGGCAATGATCGGAATAGTGGAAATCGGCGTCGGCCACGCTACCGCTGATCCAATCGCCACACACAAGGAAAGGACCTGGAACTTTTGCTACTGACTCCGTTTCAGGATTAGAAAATAAGACAAAAGCTCTTGATTTAATTTAACTTTACAGCAGATCCAATTCGCTTATTCCCACATCTTTACTCACGCTGGTTTACATTGCAGGAAAAGCTGGTCGAACGAAATTCCGAGGCTCTTACTCCCTCACATTCAATCAACATCCGTTTGCAAACCGCACTGGTACGGATATACGTACCGCTCCACATATTCCTTCGAGAGCGTTTCCGCCTCGGCAAACTTATCGGGACCCAGCATGCGTGCAGCGCGTTTCTCGAATTCTTCAAGTATCGCCTCAGGCTCCGGATCCACGCCCAACCAATAGGCCAGTTCACTGAAATTCACGAGCGGTATGGAGTCCTGCTCCCCAGCAGCGCGCAACCAGGCATATGCTTGTACCAGATCTCTCGAAACGCCATGGCCCATGGCGTAGATAATGCCGATGCTCCATTGCGAATGTGCATCACCCTGCTCGGCCGACTTGCGCCACCACTCCGCGGCCGCGGCCTTGTCCTTTGGGAACCCGCGAATGCCGTATTGATAGCTCACCGCAAGGTTGAACTGTGCGGTCTGATCACCTTGCTCAGCCGCCCGCCGTAGCCACTCAATAGCCTCAGCAAGGTCTGCCGTAGAATCTTCCAGGAGATCTGCGAGCTTGGACTGTGCTCCGGCATGGTCTTGCTCCGCCGCCATGCGAAACCACTCGACAGCCGCGGCCTTGTCCCAGGGAACATAACTCCAACCGAGCATCCATTGAGCTTCTGCATCTCCTTGCTTCGCAAATGCGCTCAAGCGTTCGCGAGCATTGGCATTCCTGTTTCTCGCGTCCGCATAAAGGCGGGTCCGCGCCAGGCGATTTCCTTGTTCGGCCGCCCGGTAGAACCACTCGGCCGCCTTGCTGTCGTCCCGCGCTACGCCTTCCCCGGACGCATGCATGTCGCCCAGTCCGATTTGGGCCTCAGTATCTCCAAGCTCGGCCAATTCGCGAATCCATGCAAGCGCGGGAAGGTGCCCCAGACTCGCCAATTCGCGAAAACCGGTGATCGCTGAAATAATATCCGTCGCCGCCACCTTGCTTATCCACTCAAACGCCATCGCGAAGTCTTGCTTTTTCCCTTGCCCGTAGGCATACATTTGACCGAGGTTGCGTTGCGCTTCCGCGTCGCCCTGCTCCGCCGCGGCTTGGATCTTCTCGGCAGCGGCGGCAAAGCCTTGCCCGGCGAGAAGTCTGAGCCCATCATAGGGGCCATTCATAGCGCTTCGGGGTAACGTGATTTCGGACTTTTGCCCGGCTTCGGCGGCTTTGCGATACCAGCTGAGCGCTAGTGCTTTACCGGCAACCTGTTCGCTGGCGCCACACATTTCGCCCGCCGAAAACAGCGCTTCGAGCTCGCCTTGTTCACCCGATGCCAGGCACCAGCCGAAGGCCGCTACCTTATCTTTGGAAACACCGATGCCGAATCGGTAGGCGCTGCATAGCGCATTCTGCGCTTTGCTGTCGCCCTCGTTCGCCGCCTGTTCAATGATTGGAAGAGCGCGGGCATGATCACCTTCGCGATCGGCAAAAGCTGCAATCGCCTCCTCTAACGGCCATGCAGCCTCGTCCGAATCCTCCTGAGTGGCGGCAGCCGCTGTAAGAAAGAAGCATAGGACGAACGCGATCGCGATATTTCTTGAATTCTCAAGCATTCTTCCGACCGCCTTGGGCGGCATAAAGAGGTGGTGGAGGCGGCGGAGTTGCAACAACTCATATCATGTTGTTTTATCAACACTTTTTGTCTGCCTCGAATTTACATCCCCACTCTTGTTCCAACGCGGATGACTGGCACCGCACTGCTTTTTCACAATCCGCACACGTGACGCTTGGCCGCTCGGTCAAATCCCGCCTGAAAAGACCCAAATGCGGTAAATTTCAGAAATCACATCACTCGTGGGTAAGGATAAGGGAAGACGCTCACATTCATTGCTCACTCCTTCTTACTTGGCCCTGAATAGAAAGGCCAGAAGAAGATGCACATCAAAGCGCGAATAACACGCATCATGTCAATTTTCCCATATTTTGTAACACTGCTTGAAACTCCAATACCGGTAGCTACGATATCCCTTTGGGCCTAATCCCCACAGGCCGCAATTGACCGTTCCTCTGGAGAATCAATCCCAATGGGAGCAACTGCTTGATTCATGGGATCTTGTGCATCATCGAATTCGATATACGTGCCCGAATCTTGGGAAATAACGTATCGAACTAGTGCAGTGTTCACAGCAGCTTCGTACTCACTGCCGTCTAGGTTCTTCCGCCTGACCTTTGCCAATTTTGCATTTGATAATCCTCGGGTAAGGTGTTTCGTCTCTGCGGGTATTGCAGCTCGATCGAAGGGGATCGGGGGCAGGAATAACTAGTCGCGAAACTGGCCGCGTGATCAGGTTAGGCGCGGGATTACGTCGCTCAAACTTTGGGCGATTTCATTGGGATTGATAGCGGGGAGATTAGGCCGTGCTGTCGCGCAATCTCGACAGAGGATGGGCTCAGCGCTACTCTTTTCGTAAACGTGGCAAATTTCGCCGGGAGTGATCCCTTTGCCACAACTACAGGTCGCCGGGTAGTCTGCTACACAGACCCAATGGTGCGCGTCATACACTGCGCCGTGGGGGTGTGGAATCGTGTTGATTTTGTCCTCTTGAATGGATGAATTTAGCTGAGGACAATTTTATCCGAAGCCCCAATCTTGGACCAGCACCGGCCACGGGTAGGCCTCCCGCCAAAGCCAGGAAAATCAACCGTGCATCCGGTCCGCCGATCCCACACGGGCAGGTTGCACGCTCTTCGCCTTCCCGCTCGCTAGAACTCCTTAATCACGTCCGGAGGGGTCTTGGGAGAAGGTGTCGGCCTCATTTTCCACATCAAGGCAGCCTCGCTGGCACCGCTCGAAGTCCAACCGGCAACGTTCCTCTTCCGCTTTGGAAGGCACTTCGCGCGTTGTTGTCGTTGTCGTTGTCTGCTGTGGCGGGTAGTGCCGTGGGTTATATGACCCCTGTTGGACTGAAGTATCAGTAACCGTATCGTATGCCCACTCCAGGCAGTCAATATAGGGCGTTGTCAAACCAACTGGATTGGACCTATTGAAGCTTCAATCGAGGGCTCTCAGGCTGCGAGTTGGCGCCACTCGGCCAGGGCAGCGCTCCGGCGCTGGCTGAACAACCGAGCTGAGAACTCGCATCTCCCGTTTCGAAGGCGAGAAGGGGCGATGGCGCGATTTCCGGATATCAAGACCCCGCAGAAGTTCGCCGCGGTCCACTCGTCGATCTATAACCACTTCAACCATCAACGCCATCTCAACCGCCGCCAGATCTTCAAACAGCTTCGGGCCACCGCTTTGGCCGAGTGGCGCCAACTCGCAGCCTGAGCATCTTCGACTGTAGATTCTGTCGGTGAACTAAATTTAGTCTGACAGCGGCCGCCCAAGCGACGTGACCGAAGGTTACGCAGCGGACTGGACCGTCGAGCAGCTCCGCGAACCCGCACAGCGCATCGCCGACCGGATCGATGAGCTGGGTGCGGTCGCGCCGCGGGCGGCGGCCTGATAGGGCGTTGACCTGCAAGCACCGCGTCCGCGACGGCTGCCGGCTTCAAGGGCTTGCGCCAGCGCTGGCTCGCCCATCTCGAAGATACCCGCATGCGGCCCCTGTTGCTCGTCGACGAGGCCCAGGAACTGCCGAACCCGGTGTTGACCGAGAGCCGTAGCGGAGCGAAGGAGCGGCGAAGCCGCTTGACCCGCCGACGGCCTCGCGACACCCTGCCCACACCCCGCCCGGACCTCACGCGGTTCCCAGATCCCGGTTCCCCGACACCCTAGCGATTCCACGGAACCGGTCACGGGAACCGCCCTACCGCGCACACGGTGTCCATCGCCACACCCGGCCCGCCATCGCTCCGGTTAACGAGTCGATCCCATCAAATAACCCGAGCGCACTGCCATCAGTCACCGTGAGCACGCTCACCCCAGAACCCGAACGGTTACCCCCTTGCAACTTCCTGCAGGCCGCGCCTGAATCCATCCTGCACATGCCCCGTCAGCACCTTTCGCGTCGTTGAAGTCGGTAGAGAACGGCAGGTGAATACCCTAATCTGACAGTGTTCAGCGTCTGGAGATCACCAGACAAACCATCAACATGTTGCGCCGGTCCAGGCCCTTCTGCTCATAGCGGTCTGCCGCCCGTTTGCACCCCACCATCCGTTGCCTGAAGTACGCAAGCTGGGCTTCTCCGTCATATTGGTCGGCGGGATCGGCTCTTGAAAAGCGACTCTCGGCGTACCAGTTCGGCAGATTGCGCTCGCACCAAGCGACGTCTTCTTCCGTCAATGAGTGGTTCATGGCCTCGTTGATTGCCAAGCACGCCCTTTTGGCTTTCGCGGGACTGGATCCAACGATGACCGGGACGGTCGTGCCGCATCCTGCCGTCAGCAGGACCAGCACCATGAACGTCCCGATCTTTACCATGTGAGTCCTCTCCGTGGCGCACACCACATCCTCGTCGCAGATCTTAGCCCGTACCGCACCGAAGAATACCACTACCGGATATACCCGGTCCCGGGGTGTGGTTCCGCCATTCCTGCGACTCCCCGAGCAACGGGTCGGTAACGTGCCTCATCAGGTTCGACGATACCGCAACCCCATAGTGCGCCTCCCGGTGAGCCCGGATCTCCCGCATGGGTGTGCCACGCGCTACAGCAATAGAACGCGGTCGGCGAAACCCTCAAGAGGCCGGGCTCCTTGGCTACGGCCCCTCGTGGTGCTCCTTCAGAAACCGGATCACCCACCTCTCCTGAATCGGATCCTGCGCATATGCACGCATTGCTCTGAACTTAACACTAACCCTCAAGAGGGCACTGTCAGAGAAAACCGGCTTGAACCGGAATCCAAGCTCTCGTTGCCTGCGGCAATGAACAATCCCTTTCGTAATTTCAACAGTTCGCCCGAGGTCATCCGCCTCGCAGTGATGATGTACATCCGCTATCCGTTGTCGTTGCGCCAGGTCGAAGACCTCCTGTTCGAACGCGGCATCGACATCTGTCACGAGACGGTGCGTTTCTGGTGGAACCGTTTCGGCCCGATGTTTGCCGCTGAAATAAGGAGGAGGCGCGTCCACGGCCGCAATGGGTCGAACTGGTGCTGGAACCTTGATGAGGGGTTTGTTCGCATCAACGGTGAGACACATTACCTATGGCGCGCTGTCGACCACGAAGGCGAGGTGCTTGAGGTTTTTGTCACGAAGCGGCGGGATCGCCGAGCCGCACTGAAGTTCCTGAAGCGCACGATGAAACGGTATGGACGACCGTCGTCAATCGTTACCGACCGGCTTCGATCTTATCAAGCCGCGATGAAGGGGCTCGGAAATCCTGGGCGGCAGGAATGCCGGCGCTGGCTCAACAGCCGAGAACTCGCATCAACCGTTTCGAAGGCGGGAAGGGGCGATGGCGCGGTTCAGGAACATCAAGAGCCTGCAAAAATTCGCCGCTGTCCATGCCTCGATCCATAACCACTTCAACCACCAACGCCATCTCACCCGCCGCGACGTTTTCAAGCAGCACCGGAGCGCTGCCCTGGCCGAGTGGCGCCAAATCGCAGCCTGAGAGCCCTCGATTGAAGCTTCAATAGGTCCAATCCAGTTGGTTTGACAATGCCTCGCAGGGCTATGTGCGCTGGATTCGATAGACGAATGCCGGGGGCACATTTAACGCGGCGACTCCGAGACACGATGCCCTGAGTCCGAGGCCGTCGAGCATGCGCCTGGCGACGGGGCAGACGCCACCATAGGTGAACTGATGAAAGGCTCCACCCTCGTCAAGCAGCCTGAAGGCCGCAGCTAGCAGCCGACGCTTTCTGGCATCCGAAAACAGAAGCAGCGGCAAGCCGCTGATGATGAAATCGGCGCGGCCCATCAGATCCTCCATATGCTCGCCGAGCGATGTGGCGTCACCTTGCACGGTGCGGGCGCCGGGGAAGCGTTCCCTGAGGATTTTGACGAACCTCTCGTCACTCTCCACCAGGCAGAGGTCCCTTTCGGATACGCCCGTATTGAGGATCGCCCTGGTCAGCGCGCCCGTTCCCGCCCCCACCTCGACAACGCGCGCGCCGGCCTCGCAGCCGCGAGCCATGAGCCGGCCCAGTGATGGGCCGCTCGGCACAACGGCGCCCACGGCGCGCGGATCGCTGAACAGGCTGCGGAAAAACCCGCCAAGCTGCTCGTTCCCGTACGGTTGGAATCCGTTGCTGGCCATGGCGCGGTATTGTCACATTAAGTGCGGTTTAGAGACACTGGACGAATGAAACTCAGATAATCCTTGTATCACCGCCATCGGTTTCCCCAGGACATCATCCGCCACGCAGTATGGCTGTACTATCGTTTCTGCCTCAGTTATCGGGATGTCGAAGATCTACTGGCCGAACGCGGAATCAACGTGTCGTACGAAACGGTGCGGCGCTGGTGCATTCGATTTGGCCCGGTCTATGCCAATAGGCTACGTAAACGATCGGGTCCAGGCGGCGATCGGTGGTTTGTCGATGAAGTCTTTATTCGGATCGACGGACAGCAGCATTATTTGTTTCGGGCCGTTGATCCGGATGGGCAGGTCCTGGATGTCCTGGTCCAGAAACGGCGGAACAAGGCCGCCGCGGTCCGGTTCTTCCGTAGGCTTCTCAAGCAACCGTGCCGAGCGCCTCGGCGGCTTGTCACCGACAAACTCAGAAGCTACGCTCCCGCGCATCGCGAGGTGATGCCGGACACAATCCATGACACGAGTCAGTACGCGAACAATCGAGCCGAACTTTCACATGAGCCGACGCGGCAGCGTGAACGCACGATGCGCGGCTTCAAATCGATGGGCCAGGCGCAGCGATTCCTGGCGGTTCACGGCACGATGAGAAACCTGTTTGCCATTCCGCGACATCTAATGCGCGCAAAACACTATCGACTATTCCGAACCGAAGCATTTGACATGTACCAGCAGGTGACGTGCGTCTGAAGGAAATGCAGTGACTAATTCTTTTCGCTCTGGATAGTTAACGTGACAATACACTCGCAAGACATCGTGCCGTTTAATGCTGTCCACGCGCAGCGTCGCCAACTCAGGAAAGGCATGACGCAGCAAGGTCTGGATCCACCCGCGCGCATGACTCTCGTTGCTCCACCGGGGCCGGTTTAAGTCATACACACGCCGGGTGGCTTCTTCAAAGGTCGGGACGTGTTTGCGCCGCTTCCTCTCCTTGAAGATGTCGTGTCCTTCCCAGACCCTCAACCGGTTCCCCATCGCGCGGTGGCGCGCCTCGACAAGACTTACGCGCGGATACGGTCCCAGTCCCAAATCACGCCGTCGCCCTTTTATGGAAAGGCGCTGCACCCATGATTTTGTTCCCCCCGGCGATACCCTCAGATACAGCGTATCGCCGTCACCATGCAATCCAGGGCGAGTGAGCGTGAGCGCCTGAAGGTCCGTCAGGCGGCCCATTGCGCATAGCTCGTGCGATGCTGTAACAACCACGGGAAGACAGCCCATCTGCCCTCTGGCACCCTTAGCCGCTTCCTTGCCTGTTCCAACGCGTTTTCCAACATGACACGGTAAAAGCTACCACGGATCCCCGGGTTGGAAACTTTACAACGTCATACAAATCCCCTTTTGCATCAATTACTTACGCTCGAAGGCCGGAATTTCGCAAGCGCGCGGAAAATGGGATTGTGGAGGCGGCGGGAATCGAACCCGCGTCCGCAAGCGCTACTGCCCAAGGAGCTCTACATGCTTAGCCGCGCCAGATTTTCAACGACTCGCCGACGGGCAGGACTAAATCGCTGTTGTGATCAGCTAACTCTTAACTCGTAGGCGCCAATCGGTTCTACGGGCGATCCTGTGCTAGCGACGCCTCTACCGAGCCACAGGCAATCCTGGCAGAGACGCTAGCGGTCAAGCCGCTAGAGCGAAGTTGTCGTCGTTGGCAACTATAGTTTTTGCAGGCGGATTTACGAGGAACCCTGCTCCTCGGCATGCACACCAAGGGTCTCACAGCCCACGTCGAAGCCATGTCGCCCCCATGTCAGGTATTGTACGCGAGTAGCAAGCGCGTAACGTAACGCCCAAAGCGGAATCCTCGTCACAAGCCATGCCGTTCAAATCTCATGACTAGCACCGCCACCGGCGCCGCACGGGTCCGTTTATTACGGCTGGCCACCTACGCATCGGTCAGCACCGCTTTGATACTGGTGGCGCTGAAGGCCTGGGCGTGGCGAATCACGGATTCCGTGTCGCTGCTTAGCTCCCTGGTTGATTCAGGCCTGGACGTGTTGGCCTCGCTGATCACCTTTTTCGCAGTGAGTGTGTCATTGAAACCCGCGGATCGCGAGCATCGATTCGGACACGGGAAAGCGGAAGGCCTGGCGGCACTGGCGCAATCGGTGATCATAGCGGCCTCGGCGCTCTACGTAGTGAAGGAAGCAAGCCAAAGGCTGCTGAATCCTGCGGAGGTCGAGCAGGCTCCGATTGGCGTTGGTGTCATGTTGGTTTCGGTGGCGCTCACCCTGGTGTTGGTGAGCATCCAGCGCTACGTGCGCGAGCGCACGGGGTCGGCGGCAATCGCGGCGGATGCCATGCATTACAAGACCGACCTGGCGATCAATCTAGGCGTGGCGGCGGCCATCGCGGTGTCAGCTACGGCGTGGGGCCGGCTGGCCGATCCGCTGGTTGCAGCGGCCGTAATCGCGTACTTACTGTTCGGCGTCTGGAAGATCGCCAGGCAGGCGCTGGACATCCTGATGGACCGGGAGATCCCGGATGAAGACCGGGACAAGATCGTGCGCCTGGCCGAAAGCCATCCCCAGGTTGTTGACATCCACGACCTCAAGACTCGCCACGGCGGAGCGAACTACATCGTGCAGTTTCATGTCTTGCTGGATGCCACGCTGAGCCTGAGCGAGGCACACACGATCCTGGACGATGTAGAGGAACGCATCCGCGTTGAATTCCCCAATTGCGAGCTACTGCTGCACCCCGACCCGGTGGGCTACCGGCCCAACGTCCGCGAATTCGGCGAGGGGTAGGAGCCTGCGCATGGGCGTGGCTGCAAGTTGATTGCAGCAAGACGCTCTTGGGTCGAGGGCGGGACGCCCTCGGTCCCAGGATGGCCCCAGGGTCCGGCTAGACTTCGGGAGGCACTTCCTCTGCAAACGCCTCCCAGGTGCCGTCTGGTTGCGTGTCTGCCCAGTCGGTTTGCGGCTCAAGAATGTCCGGGCGGTCGCGCTCCAGTCGCTCCAGCACTACGCGCGGAATATTATCGAGCTCACCGGTTATCTTGAAACTGTGCATGCGCCCGAAAAGCGCGCCGGTTTCGCGCACCGGCGTCTGCCCCATGCGCATCCAGGGCCACCACGGCGACGTGCGCATGAAACCGGCGTGAAAACGCACCGACGGCAAGCTGCGATCCTCCAGGCCAGCCGCCGGAATGTAGAAGATAAAGTGCTCGGACGGATTGATTTTCGGACCCGTTGACGCCTTGGGCCATGCTTCGGGCGTGACCGGGTTGGTGTACTCGTGAGCGTATTCCCAGGCCAGAAGATACTGATCATGAAACTTCTGGAAAGGCAGCACGAAGGGAATCTTGCCGTCCTCACGGGGGCGGGCGTCGGCCGCATTCATCAGGGTGTTGTCGTCCGGGGCGTTGCCCAACGAAAAACGCGGCATTTCTTCGGTGAGGCGGCCGCGAAAGCGATCACTGATAAAGGGGAACACCTCCACCCTCTCGCCGCTGTAGGGATTGTCCCAATGGTCGATGATTTCGCCGCTGGCCAGATCGGTGAAATAACCGGCCTCCGTGCCGCGCAACCACAAGTGGCCGTTCTCGTCGATCTTGCATTGGATGTTGCCGAAGCCGACGTAACCGAACAGGGGCACTAGCTTGTTCACGCCGATGCGGGCGAACTGCACCCCCTGGAAGCCGCTGTAAACGGGCTTCTCGGCGTAGGTGCCCCAGATTTTGCCGAAGGCATAGAGATTGTCGGCCGGGTTGCTCAGGTCCAGCCCGCCGGCTCGGGTCGAGGGCGGGACGCCCTCGCTCCCAGGAGAGCTGCCGCCCGCGCCGTCTGTGGCGTCTGGAACGCCGCAGGCCGTCAGGCCGGCCGCGGCCAATCCACCCACGGTTCCGCCAACGAAACCGCGGCGGCTGACGAGGCTGTTTAGAGCTGAATTCAGGAACATGGTTTACTCTCTTTTCCGCTGGGACCGAAGGCGTCCCCGCCTTCGCCGAGGGCGGGACGCCCTCGTTCCCAGGATGTCAATTATCTAGCTGACCACCGGCCGGGCGCTTATACGCAAGTCGCGCCCTGAGGCGCGTTGGAAAACACTCAGACCGAATTCCGGCGCCACGGCCAGAAAGTGGTCGAACAGATCGGATTGTAAATCCTCGTATGCCAGCCAATCGGTGGTCGCGGCAAAACAATAGATCTCGATCGGGAGCCCGTCGGGGCCCGGCTGAAGCTGCCGGACCAGCGTAGTGCGCTCAGGATGAATCTTGGGATGGTTCTTGATGTAGTTGAACAAATAGGCACGGAAGGTGCCGACATTGGTCAGGCGCCGCAGGTTGACGGGCAGTTCTTCGGCGCCGATGCGGCGGTTGTAGTCGGAGAGTTCGCGGTGCCGCGCCGGAATGTAGTCGGCCAGCAGCTTGAACTTGGAGAACCGTTCGATTTCTTCGGCTTCAAGAAACCGCACCGTGGCCATGTCGATATACACCGAGCGCTTGATCCGGCGCGCCCCGCCCTCGCTCATCCCCCGCCAATTCTTGAACGACCCGGCAATGAAGTCATGCGTGGGAACGGTGCTCAGGGTCTTGTCCCAGTTGCGCACCGTCACGGTATGCAAGGCGATATCGATCACGTCGCCATCGACGGTGTGCGAGGGCATCTCCACCCAGTCGCCGACGCGCACGATGTCGTTGACGGAAATCTGGATGCTGGCCATTACCGACAGCAAGGTGTCGCGGAACACCAGCAACAGCACCGCCGTAAGCGCTCCCAGACTGCTCAACAGCAGCCAGATGGACACCTCGGCCGCGTAGGCCACGATCACCAGGCCGCCAATGGCGTAGAGCAACAGCGAGAACGCCTGCGTGTAACCCTTCAGCGGCAGGCGGGCATGGCTGCCCGGCTTTTTCTGCAGATAGAGGCTTATGGCCGTAAGCGCAGCCACAATGCCGATGATCACCGCCAGGACCACCCCGGCAAAGGCCAGCACGCCGAGCACTTGGCCGGCAATCTCTCCGAGCAGGGGCTGCGCGGCATGCAGCCCAAAAAGCATCACCAGCGCCGGCGCCAGGTGGGAGAAACGCAGCAGTACCCGGGATTCCAACAGAGCGGTTCTGAGCGCACCCTCCCTGGAGGATTGCATGGCCCTGCGAATTGCCGAAGCAATCACGCGCCGGGCCAGCCAATCGGCCAGGAGAGCGGCCACTGCCAGGGCCGCTACGGTCAGCACTCCTCCCGCCAACCGGTATTCCCAAAGCCATGCGGTCACGGCGGGCCAGATGTCGCTAAAGTTCATGCGTTGCTCTTAGCGAGGGGAAGCGGCGTCGTTCTGCAAAGACGCCGGGAACGAGGGCATCCTGCCCTCGTCGAGGGCGAGACGCCCTCGTTCCCAGGGGGTGGGCCGAAATGTTCATGCGCTGTTCGAGGACTCCCCGCGGGGATACAGGAGGCGGAACGATTGCCACATAACCGGCACTTCTTCGTGAAAACTCTGCCCCCGGGTTTCCAGCCATGTGCCCCAGTAGGCTCTGTGAATATCCCTCCAGACCTTCACATCGCGCGCGGCGGGTCCCTCCCCGGCCGTATGCCGCGCCGCAACCTTGTTGAACGGCAATTGCTCGCAGGCGTCCAGCTCTACCAGGCAGCGGGGGCCCTTGTCGGCATCCAGAAACACGATCCGGTCTCCGGGCTCCAGAAGGCCGCCCTCTTTTTCAAGAAACTGCACCAGGGAATAGGTGCAGGTCTTTTCTTCCCTCAGCACCAGCCCCAGCAGCAGATCGCACATCTCCTTTGTAGAGCCCAGCCGACGCGCCACCTGCCGTCCGCGGGTGATCGGCGGGACACCCTCTGCCTGGGCCTGATTGAGAAAAGATTCCATATTCTTAGGTCCGCCTTGAGAACCCACCGCGTGGGTTCGGGGAGTATACTCAAGCATGTGGCTAGAAGCGGCTTTTCCGGGGTTCAATCGTGGGCTGCACCGACAGTAGTCGTGCTCGCCATCGGCGTTGCGGGCTGCGGCGGCACAGTCAACTTGAGCCCCGACTTTCCTACGCCGATGACCCAACGCCTGCCGCTTACCGCGCAAGTGCAGTACTCCCCCAGTCTCCGCGAGTTCTCGCACATCGAAGAGGCCATGGACACCACTCGCTGGACGATTGCGCTGGGGCGGCCATCCATGCGCATGCTGAACAGCGTGCTCGGCGCATCCTTGCAGCTGGTTGCCACGGACACCGAAGGGCAGGCGCCCGACCTGATTATCGCGCCGGAAATCCTGCGTTTTGAGTTCGGGGTGCCGGGGCGGTCCAAGGTCGACGTGCCCGCGGCCTGGATTGAGTTCAATGTGCGGATCACCGACGGCGACGGCGCTCCGCTGACGACGCTCACAATTCCCGGCTACGGCGAGGGTTCGCGCAAGTCCGGCGGCCTGGGCAGGAGCTTGAGCGAGGCCGCCGAATACGCGCTCCGCGACGCCGGCGCCACACTGACGCAGGAAATCGTGCAGGATGCTGCTATTCTTGCTCTAATCGGGAGCGAAACATGAATAACCGCAAGAACGCCGCGCGACTGATCCACCTGGCCGCGACCGCCGCAATGCTCAGCCTGTTTGCGGGACTGGCGCCCGCCGGGGCTATTGCCGATGAAGAAGCCGAATCCCTGGTGCTGCTCAGGACCAGCTACCTTGCCGGCAACCGGACCGAAGAAGAATTTGTTCGGTGTGTGTCGAAGAAGATTCGGTCCGGTAAGAAACGCGCCCGCGTGATCGAGGAGCGCAAATTTGTCGATGATCTGTACCCCTGGCTTGAACCGCGCACCATGCCAAGCGAAAGTGAAGACTTGAGCGATTTCATGGGCCGCCCTGGCGTAGATGAGGCCATCCGTCGCAAGGGTGTGCGCTACATGGTGTGGCTAAGCGGGCAAACCATGCGCGAAGGCAGTGGCGGCAGTCTCTCCTGCGCCGCGGGACCGGGCGGAGCGGGATGTTTCGGCCTGGCCTGGTGGCAGAACAACTCCGAATATTCCGCCTCTGTGTGGGACATGAGCGACCAGAGCGACAGAGGCGAAATGAAGGCCAATGTGCGCGGCACCTCGGTGATCCCCGCGCTGGTGATCCCGATTCCGATCATCGCCCGCACCCGCGAGAAAGCCTGCGACAGTCTCGCCGGCCAGTTGCGCGACTACCTCGACCTGGGCTGATCCCGGCGCGTAAGGCATGGGGATTCCCGCTTTCGCGGGGATGACCCTGGGAACGAGGGCGTCCCGCCCTCGTCGAGGGCGGGACGCCCTCGTTCCCAGGGAGAGATGCCCTCGTCCCCAGGGCGGCCTCCAGCGGCTTACTTCCAGCGCGACTTGTCCGCCAGGTAGCTCCCGGCATCGTCCAGGTCGGTGGGCAGGTAGTCCGAGAACAGGTTCGGCCCGAATTTCGGCAAGTAGCGCTCGTATACCGGCCGGTAAAGGTCCCAGTGCACGTCCGGAATACGGTTGCGGGCCCGATATGCCGCCAAAGGAATGGTGGCGGCAACCGGCTGTTCAAAGCCGCTTCTTGCTTCGGCCAGGGCCTCGCCCCGCGGTCCCCAGATTCCTGATCCGCCCCCGCCGGTGTCGCCGAACACACCACGGGTGCCGGGCGAGTGGGCGTTATTGACCAGGGCGGAATAGATGCCGTTATGCATGGCGCCGGAACGCACGTCCAGGTGGTTGAAGCCACCGGTGGCGGTGCGCAGCATCAGCTCGCAGCCCTTCAATGCGTAGGCCCGGATCAACTCGGGTTCGCGTTGCACCGCGGTCGTGGAGATGTTGCCGAACTTGGTGCGGGTAACCGAGATCACTTCGTCCTCGCCATACATTTCCACATATTCGTCAAGAACGTTGTAGATCGTGGTGGTCATCAGTTCGATACTGCGGTCGCCGGCCTGGAACACGCCCTTGATGTTGCGCGCCTTCCAGTGCCGCGCCAGCACTTCGCCCTGATCACCGATGATGGAAGTGATCGACAGATTGTGGCCCGGCCAGTCCTGGTCCTTAACATAGCTGCCGAAAACGATAAAGCAGCCGTATTTCCTGGCGCGCTTGGAAATTTCCTCGGTCTCTTCGCCCGGCACCTCAATTGCTATCCGTTGTACGTCGTCGCGGTTCCAGTGAAAACGAAACCCGGTGATCGGGAATTCGTGGAAGAACAGGATGTCCTTGGGAAGGCCCGAAGCCTGCGCCATATCGATCAGGTCCAGCATGTGGTTCAGGTTCCTGCGCTTGCCGGGACCGGGGTTCTTTTCATCGACCGGCCGCACCACCGACTGCACTACGCACAGGCGGACATTGTCGCCGGCCAGCGGAACCGTTTCGTAAGTGCCGTCCTGGTTCACGGCCACTTCGCCGCTGCCGCCCGCTTCCGCGGCCAGCGCGCGCCGCGCCATACCGCCGCCCGTGGCAGCCGTCAAACCCGCCAGTGCCGCGCCTCTCAGCAAACGCCTGCGGTCAATGCCTTTACCCTTGGTCATGCTGCCTCCTCCCGAGGAATCCCAATTGGAGTTGCATTCTAATCCCTGTTGCGGACAATCTAGGAAGCTGTGGAACTACTGAAGAAACTGCCCCTGTCCTGGGTCCTCGGCTCGGCAAGCGCGCTGGTGGTGGGCTTGCTGGCCGGCCCGGTCTTTCTCTACTGGTTTGGCGGCAAGGCGCTTGGTAAATATCCCGATCCCGGAGGATTGCTGGCGTTGTGGGGCAGCATCTACGGCGATGCGGCCCATCTCGGCAGCGCCGGGCTGATTTTCCTCCTGGGACCGCTACTGATGTTCCAGATCGCCTGGATCGGTCTTTTCCTGTGGAGGAAATACCTTCGTTAGTGAGGAAATACCGTCGCTAATCAGGCCAGAAATATACGCCCACGCTGGCAAGCGAGATCCAGAACAGGCACAGCGGCGCCCACCGCCATGAGGCCTGGCGCAAGTGTCCCCACATGCCCATGCCTCCGAGTATGGTGCAGCCCCCGAACATCGCCGTGGTCAGAGCAAGCAGGGGCAGCTCGGCCTCGAGCCGGGGATAGTCTTCCATGATCACCCAGAAGGTAAAACAGACAATCGCAAGGCCAGCGAAGATCGACAGGCAACTGCCGAGAAATATTCCGAGAAGAATTCCGAAGGGGCGCATGCTGCTGGTATGATCCGCCGGGCGAATTACCTTAATTCAACTATGCGAATCATAACTGCGCGCCGAACTGAACCAACCAGGACGCCAAGGCGTTTTCCGGGCTTGCTGCTGAGTGCGCTGGCGCTTGGCGGCGCCTCGCTGGCCCTCGCCACTTCCGACGAGTCGCCTGAACCGCTGCGTATCGCCGATAGCCATCGCGACACGGCCAGGGGCGTCGTGCTCTACTCCGAACGCAAGCACTATGAGCAGATTGAGGTGGACGACAGCCTGTCGGAAGCCGCCTTGCGCAGATTTATCGACCTGCTGGATGGTCAGCGCCTGTACTTCCTCAGGAACCAGGAGGCCTATTTCCTCAGGATCTACGGCGACCGTCTGGACGACGCGATGCGGCTCGGCCAGCTGGATCCGATATTCGATATTTACCGGCTGTTTCGGAAGCGCATGACCAGCTACTTCGATTTTGCCCTGGAATACATGGACACCGAACCGAATCTCAATACGGACCGGGCCTGGATTCTGGATCGGGAGGAAACACCGCGTCCCGCCAGCCATGCGGAAATGGAGGACCTATGGCGAAACCGGGTTCGGCACGAACTCATCAACCTGGTGCTGGACGACCGCAGCTACGAAGAAGCAGTCGAAGCGTTGCGCAAGCGCTATGACCGACAACGCAAGTCCTTGTTCGGGCAGGATTCGGACGACGTTTTCGCAGCCTACATGAACGCGTTTACCCGTACCCTGGACCCCCATTCCAACTACTTCTCTCCCAATAATTTTGAGGAGTACCGCATTCAGATGAGCCGCGCCTATTACGGTGTTGGTGCGTCGCTGGGGATAGTGGACGATTACGTGCTGGTACAGGAAGTGCTTTCCGGCGGGCCCGCCGAGCAAGACGGCCGGCTGCGCGCCGGGGACCGCATCACGGGCGTAGACGGTTCAGCCGGCGGTGAACTGATCGACGTAGTGGGGTGGCAGCTGGATGATGTCGTTGAGCTGATCCGCGGGCCTGCCGACACACCGGTTGTGTTAAGAATCCTGCCGGGCGGAGAAGCTGCGGGCAGCGACTCCTTTCTGCTTGAGCTGACGCGAGGCCGCGTACGCCTTCAAGGCGCAGAGAAAGAATTGCTGACTACCGAACGGAATGGCGAGAACGTCAACGTCGGCGTCATCCGGATCGCGAATTTTTACTTTGATATGGAAGGTCGCGACGCGGGGCTGGAGGACTACCCCAGTTCGACCCGCGACGTGAAACGCCTTATCGAAGAGCTCAAATCCGAGGGCGCGGAGAGCCTGATCCTCGACTTGCGGCACAATGGCGGCGGCCATTTAAGCGAGGCGATATCGCTGGCCGGGCTGTTTGTGGGCAAAGGACCCGTGGTGCAGGTGCGCGAAACCGGTGAGCGGCCGCAGGTGCTGCCGAACCGCGTGCAACCGCCGGTATGGGACGGCCCCCTGGTGGTGCTTGTTGACCGCCTGAGCGCATCGGCCTCGGAAATCCTGGCGGCGGCGATTCAGGATTACGGACGGGGCGTTGTGGTGGGGCAGCGCACCTTCGGCAAGGGTACGGTACAGCATATCTTTTCGATTCGGCGCAGAGGTGAACCTATGCCCGGGCGCCTGACCCTTACCATCGGCAAGTACTACCGGGTGACCGGCGAAAGCACGCAACACCGGGGCGTTTCCCCGGACATTACGCTGCCGGCGGCGGTCGCGACGCTTCCGGATCGGCTCATCACGGAGGAGATCGGCGAAAGCGCCAGTGAAAACGCGCTGCCCTGGGACACGATCCGGAAAACGAACTTCCCGGGCCAAACGGTTGACGGCGCCACCTTGACCCTGTTGACGGCGAACCATGAGAAACGGGAGTCGGAAGATTCCGATTGGCGCATGCTGCTGAGCCGCATCAAGGCCATACAGGAAATGACCGAACGCGAGTCCGAGCCGATTCATCTTGACCGGCGGCGGGAAGATCAGGCCATGCGCCGGGCGCAGAGGCTGGCGATGACCAACGAGTGGCTCCAGGAAAATGACTTGCCGGCGATAGAGAGCTTGGAAGAGCTGCGTGAAATGGACCTGCCCGATGTTGCTCTGGAGCAGGCCTCAGAGGTCGCAGCGGACCTTGTTCGCCTTCAGGTTGCTTCTACTTCTCCGCCGGCAGCCGCCAACAGCTCCTTGCAGTGAAACGGCGGCTGCGCCGCCAGCCGTGATTGCACCGGCCCGTGGTGTGAGTCCGTCAGGAACTCAAGCCACTTGCCCAGGACACGGTTTCGCCGCCAACAATCCGTAAAGCTGCGCGGCCTGGCCTGGAAAGCCCCGTAGCGCTGCGACCAGTAGGCCACTTCGGCCACCCGCGCATCCTGGTAAAGGTTCACGATCAAGTCAGGCTCCGGTTCGCCATCGCCCTCCTGCGGGAAGAGGTAGGTCATGCGCAGCACGGTGGTAAACGCCGACCTCAGTTCCACCTCCAGATGCAGTTCGCCGTTGACGGGGCTGTGCGAGACGTGCCAACCCGGCTGCCTCAACGCGTGACCGAACAGCCGCCACAGGCCGGCGTAGTTGCGTTCGTACATGTCGATCAGCGCGCCCAGACCCAGCGGCTGATTGCCGAGTAGCATGGCCGGGGCCAGTTGCTGGGAGACACGTGCGAGCGTAAGCATGAGAAACCGGAATATAGCAGAGTCCAAACCGCTTGCGCCCGAAAGACGGCGAGAGTAATCTCGGCTACCGAACTTTATTGTGCTGGGGGAAGGCAATGACTGCACTCTTGAAGGCAACCAACGGAGCACTGATGAGGCCGCCCTTGTTGGGCCTGATGGCCTGGGTCACCGTACTGCTCTGGACGCCGCTGGCGCACGCGCTGATGGTGCTGGAGTTCAGCTTGCTGGGTACGGTATCCAAGTACCTGCTGAGCTTCCTGATCGGCCTGGCCGGCTGGATTCTGGTGTGGAAAGGATTCAGGAGCGAGGAACTTCCCGCCACTGTGCTCGGTTTCATGGGAGGCGGCCTGATCTGGCTGGGCTGGATGGAAGGCTCGCTGGAGTTTCTCGGCCATTGGCTCAACCCCGAGCCGCTGATGTACATGGGCGTGGAACTGTTTACAGCCAACCTGCTTCTGCTGCAGGCCACGGGCGTGTTCCTGATCGCCCTGCTGATCTGGCTGGGTTCCAACAAAGACACTCATTGCCGCATGTTCATGTGGTTTCACCGCAACTTAAAGCTCACGCCCGGGCGCCGGACTGCAGGCTACAAGCGCCAATACTCCCGCATCGTGGCGCTGGAAGTGATCATGCTGAACTGGTTCTTCTACGTGCTGATCCTTGTCCTTTTCGACCCGCGGATTCTGGGTCCTGAGCATACCGCGACGATCGGGGCCGTCATTGCGGTGTTCTTGTGGGCGATGTGGCTTTTGTTTTTCCGCATGCCGACCATGCCGCAGCCGGCAGCCGCGCTTCGCTACGCGGTTCCCTGCGCCAACATCTTCTGGTTTTGCGTCGAATCGGGCTCAGCGTGGCAGTTGTACCGGGAACCCTGGATCAGACCCTTCGAGTTTCCCTTGACCAACGCGTTGATCGGCCTGGCGTTCGCAGCGGGACTGGTCTGGTTCTTTAGACGGCATAAGGCCAATGCCGGCGCCGAAGCCGTGATGGCGACTTGAGGACCCAGTCATGACCTTTGCTTTCTGGTGTGTTTTCGTAGCCATGTGTCTGCCCCTTGCCTGGGCAGGCGCGTCAAAATGGGGATTTGCGACCTATGACAATTCCCGGCCCCGGGTCTGGATGGAAGCGCAGGAAGGCTGGAGGCAGCGTGCCTTGTGGGCGCAGACCAATGCCTGGGAAGCGTTTGCACCGTTCGCCGCGGCCGTGCTGATTGCGCACTATGTCGATGCGAATCAGACCGCGGTGGATTGGCTGGCGGGCACATTCGTAGTCGCGCGCACCCTGCACGGGGTCTTCTATATCGCGGACAAGTCCACGTCGCGGTCAGTGGCCTGGGGGGTTGGTTTTATCTCGGTAGTCGGGCTATTCGCCGCCGCCGCCTTTTAGGCCAAACATCGTTGTGCGGTAGTGCCTGAGCTCGGCGATCGAGGCAAGGATGTCGCTTCTCGCCCGGTGCCGATCGTCTTTCTCCACTCCCTCCAGCGCTTCGGGACGCCAGAGGCTGCCGAGAATCTTGACGCTGCTTACGTCGAGGTTGCGGTAATGGAAGAACGCGGCGAGATCCGGCATGGCGCGGGACAAAAAGCGCCGATCCTGGCAGATGCTGGCGCCGCACATCGGTGAAATCTTGGGCAGACAATGCTGTTTGAGGAATTCCAGCGTGGACCGTTCGGCCTCCTCGGTACTGGTCCGGCTGGACAGCACCTCGTTGAACAACCCGGAAGCCGTGTGATGCCGGGTGTTCCAGTCGTCCATTTCGTACATCACCGAGCGCGGCTGATGGATGACGATATTCGGCCCCTCGGCCACGGTCTCAAGATTACCGTCGGTTACCACGGTAGCGATCTCGATAATTTGGTCGCGCAAGGGATCCAGCCCGGTCATTTCCAGGTCGATCCAAACCAGTCGTGAGTCTGTACTGCCCAAAACGGCCTCCTGAATCATTCGGGCGCGGATTGTAGTCTCAATATGCCGAATAAGGCACCTGTTCCACAAGACTTCCAAGATTGGGGATTGGTTACCGCCTGCCACGGACGGCGCGGACGAATCGAAACAGCGGCCGGGGAAGAACTTCCGTACCTGGCGCCAAGTCGCCGCCACAAGCCGGTGTGCGGAGATGAAGTGCGGTTCGAAGTCCGCGCCGATGACTCCCCGGCGCTGCTGCGCGCCATCCTGCCGCGCCGCAACGAGTTGGCGCGGACCGCACCAAGCGGCCGAACCGAAGTCGTAGCAGCTAATTTCTCGCTGCTGGCGATCATGGCTGCGCCGAAGCCGGCGCCCGACTACGAATTGGTTGATCGACTGCTGTGCGCCGCCGCGCAGGCCGAAGCGCTGGTTATCTGGAACAAGACCGATCTCAGCGGGAAACAACCCAGGCGCCTGCGCGAATACCACGATGCCGGATTCGAGATCGTGCCGGTTAGCGCGCTGGTCGGAAAAGGGATCAGGCGGTTGAAGCGCCGGCTCAGGGGGCACATCACCGTATTCGCGGGCCAGTCCGGCGCCGGAAAGTCCACGCTGATCAACGCCCTGTTGGGGCGCGAAGCGGCAACTGCAGGGGCCCTGTCGGTCAGGGCGAGCCGCGGACGCCACACCACGGCTTCCGCGGCTATGTATTCCCTGCCCGCCGGGGGGCGCCTCATGGATTTGCCCGGCGTGCGGTCGCTGATGCCGGCGCTCCGCGACTACGCTGACTTGAGCGCGGGCTTCCCGGAATTCGCCCCATTCGCCGCCAAGTGCCGGTTCGCCAATTGCCGCCACCGCAACGAGCCGGGATGCGAAGTGCTCCAGGCGGTTGCGGCAGGAAAGCTGCCCGGCGGCCGGCACGCCGGCTACCTGGCGCTGTTGCGCGAATTCGAAGAACTCGGCTAGCTGCTGCGCCCCGGATATTCGGCTACGCCGGCCAGCGCGCGCAGCGGCTTCCGCTGGCCGGTGTCGATGCGCCCGACGAATTCGCCGGTTTCGAGATCGACCTTCAGCACGATGCCGCTGAAAATATTGCTCACCAGTGCGTAGCGTGGATCCGCGCAGCAGGAAACATCCGACCAGCCGTACTCCGGCAGCGCGTATTCGCGCATCACCCTGCCCTCCTCGTCCAGAATTTCCATGGTCTGTCCGCGGGTGAGCAGCAGCCTTCCGTCCGGCAGGTAGCGCACCGCGATCGCAAACAGACCGTTGCTGATGTCCTTCCCCGGATAGGTCACCAGGTCTTCTAGCTGCCGGTCTTCCTTGACGTCATAGCGCATCACCCGCTTGCCGAGCTCGGTGGTATAGGTGATGAACCGCTCGCCGGGATGCAGCGTAGAGTGCGTCACCCCCTTGAAGCGGGTCGGCTCGGGGGCATTCTCCACCTCGAATTCCCTGTCCAGTTCCCAATCGGCGTTGTAGCGGTAGATATTGCCGTAGCCCAGCACGCCGCTGTCTGGAATCCGCGGGAAATCAACTGTCGTGAGCTGCTCGATTCCGGGCGGAGGCGCTTCCGCGCACATATGCTCACCCAAATAGACGCTGCCGTCACTCGAAAAACTGGCGCTGCGGTAAACCCGCGGCAGAAATTCGCTCTCCGGCAACTGGCGCCCCGTTGCCGGGGCCACGTGAATGACCTTAAGATCCTCAAAGGCCCACAGCAGGCCCAGGCGGTCAAAGGCAAGGCCGCCAACCAGGTGGCGAGTGCCCTCCGTGTATAGGATTCCCTTGGGCCGGCAATCGGCGTCGTACTGAAGAATGCGGCCGATTCCGGCGTGATCGTCATCAGGATCGTTCAGCAGCGTGCAACCGAGAAAAATGTCGCCGGGCGCGAACGGCTGCATGGTGGATTCGTAATTCCTACTCATATCAAACCTCCACTGGGAGGGAGGGCGTCTCGCCCTCCGCGAGGGCGAGACGCCCTCGTTCCCAGGCGCGCCCATCTAATCCACCGCCCTGCGCTGAGCAAGCGCGGACGACAGCGTCCCGGAATCCACGTAACTCAACTCGCCGCCCTGCGGCACTCCCTGGGCAATCCGCGTTGCCCTGATCCCCAGGCGGTGCGCCATCTGGGCCAGATAGGCGGCTGTGGCCTCGCCCTCTATCGTTGCGCTGGTGGCCAGAATGAGTTCCTTGACCACGTTTTCTTCCAGGCGCTTTTCCAGCCGATCAAGGCCCAATTCTTCAGGACCGATCCCGTCCAGGGGTGAAAGCCGGCCCGACAACACGAAAAACAGGCCGCGATAGGCGGCCGATGCTTCTACCGCGGCCAAGTCCGAGGGCGATTCCACTACGCACAACTGGGTTGGATCACGGCCCGCGGATTGGCAGATCAGGCACAGGTCCCCGTCGGCCAACATTCCGCAGCGCGAACAGGGCCGCACCGCGGTAAGCGCCTCAGTCAGGCTACGTGCCAGGCGCCTCGCGCCTTCCGGCTGGCGCGCGAACATGTGCAAGACCATGCGTTCCGCGGACCTCGGGCCCACGCCCGGCAGGAACTTCAGCGCTTCCAGCAGTTCCGCAAGCCGCGGCGGAAAGACCTTCGCGGTCACAGCTTGGACTGGGCCTCGGCGGAATCGACCGGCCGAACGGATCCAGATTCAATCTCCGCATCGAATCCCTTAAGCGATGCCTGAACGAAGGGATCCTCCTTGAATTCCCGTTCGGCTTGCTGCTGGCGCCGGCGCTCTGCCTCCCGCTTCTTGCGAGCCAGAGTCACCCCTTCGCCGGCGGCGGCAATTTCAATTTCAACCTCGTGGAAGGCCGGCAGCGCCGCAAGCAATGCAGCGCGTAACTCCTGGCGGGCCTCGACCGTAAGAAGGTTCTCATGTTCGCCATCGAGACGCAGGCGAATGCACCCGTCTGCCGCCTCCGCCAACTCGCTGTGCGCGGCGATTTCTCCACAGAGACCGTCCAGGTCCAGCTTCTCCACCGTTTGGGGCCAGTGTTCCGGACTCAAGGGCCCGCTCGCAACGGTCCGGGAAGACCGCTCCGCGTGTTCTTGCTCCTCAAGCGGCTCCGGAGGCGGCGCAGGCGGCGCGCTGCTTTCGACGGGTAGTGCAGCAGGCGCAGCACGCGCTGTGCTCTTGACCGGCTCTGCAGGAGGCGAAGTGATAGCGCTGCTTTCCACCGGCTCCGAAGGCGCCGCGGACGGTGCGCTGGTTTCGGGTGGCGGGGCGGACGGCGCGCTGGTTTCCGGTGACGGGGCGGACGGCGCGCTGCTATCAACCGGTAACTCCTGCGCTGCCTTCGCAGGTGGGGGCGCTGGCCGTTGCATCCGCGGCGGGGGCCCTTCCGTCGCGCGCGGCCTTGGTGCTTCCGCCGGTTCCCGCCGGGCGGTCTGGTTCAAGGGTGACTCCGGGCGAAATGCGAGCATGCGAAGCAGCGTCATTTCAAGGCCGAGGCCCGGATCAGGGGCCAGAGGCAAGGTATTGCGCCCTTGAATCGCGATTTCATACCACAATTGCACCTGGTCGGCCGGAACCGCTTCCGCCAGCGGCACAAGCATTTCCGACTCGTCATCTTCATCGAGAATCTCGGCCCCCACCGCCTGCAACAGCGCCAGGCGCTGCAAGGCCGTCGCCATCTCGGCCAGGATATTGGCCGGATCGGCGAGACGTTCGCGCAGTTCCCCTGCGCCGTTCAGTAGCGCGTCGCCGTCGCCGGCCGCAAGTGCATTGAGCAGATGAATAATGCTCGGCTGGTCCGCGCCGCCGAGCATGTCGGCCACGTCCGTCTCGCGCACGGCGTCGGCGCCATAGGCTATTGCCTGGTCAAGCAAACTCAAGGCATCGCGCATGCTGCCGTTGGCGGCTCGCGCCAGGCGGCCCAGCGCTCCCGGCTCGGCGCTAACGTCCTCACCCTTGCAAATGGCCGAAAGCTGATCGGTAATCGTCTCGCTGTCCATGGACCGCAGGTTGATCTGCAGGCAGCGCGACAGCACCGTCACCGGAAGGCGCCGCGGCTCGGTGGTAGCGAGCAGGAATTTGACGTGCGGAGGCGGCTCCTCCAGTGTCTTCAACAGCGCATTGAACGATGAAGCACTCAGCATGTGCGCTTCATCGATCAGGTAGATCTTGTAGCGGCCCGACGTAGGCGCGTACTGCACGTTCTCCAGCAGTTCGCGAGTCTGCTCCACCTTGGTGCGCGAAGCCGCATCCACTTCCATCAGGTCCACAAAGCGGCCTTCCTGAATACTCTCGCAATTCGCACACTCCCCACAGGGTTCGGGCGCCGCACCCTTCTCACAGTTCAGCGCCGCGGCAAGAATCCGCGCCAGCGTGGTCTTGCCCACTCCCCGGGTTCCCGCGAACAGCCAGGCGTGATGCACCTTCTCGGCGCTAATCGCATTGGATAGCGCACGCACCGCATGCGGCTGCCCTCGCACTTCGGAGAACTTGCGCGGCCGCCACTTGCGCGCCAGAACCAGGTAACTCATGGACGCACGCTATCGGGAATGGAAATACTGCATTGAATGGCGGAGAACTTGCAGGCGGATTCTCCAGTTCATGCCGGCAAGGTTACGTGTCCCGGACGACCCGGTCAATCTCGGCCAAAGCTATTCGCCGGAGCTGAATGTATTGATGTAGGCGGCTACGTCGTTCAGCGCCTTGGGCGTCGGCAGAACCGTGGCCATGGACCGCATCTGCGTGTCAAGAATATTGGCCGGGTCGGCGCCCCGAACGCCGGAAATGTAATTCTGCAACTGACGCACAGTGTACCAATCGTGCTGGCCCGCCAGTCCGGGCGAATTTAGTTCAGGCACGCCGTCACCCCTCTCCCCGTGGCAGGCAATGCACGTAGCGTAACCGCCCTGACCGGCGGTCGCGTCGCCTTCCATGGTTGCCGGCGCGGGCGGCGGCGACAGGGTCGTAACGTAGGCGGCCAAGTCCGCAACCGCCTGGTCGTCGGCCAGAGTCAGGGCAATCGCGCGCATCAACGGGCCGTAGACGTCGGGGGAAGACTGGCTGCAGGCCCCGCCGGAGGGCAGCCCGCCGTTGAAATGGCCGGCCAGTTCGGACTCGATGTCCGCGTAGCCCGGTGATTGCGCCATGGCCCGCTCCAGCGTGCCGGCCACGTCCGCGACATCGCAATTGTCCCTGGCCCTCAAGCCTTTGCGGAAATTACTCAGCGAGGTGCTCACATACCAGTCTTCCTGACCCCCAATGCGCGGCGCCCCATACTCTTCGAAACCTTCGCCCTGGTCGCCGTGGCATACGGCGCAAACAGCAAACTCGGCCTCCCCACGCACGGCGTCACCGGCAGCTTGAGCGGGAGGCAGGTTTGCCGCAGCAGCGGGCAAATCGTCTGAAACCTCCTGCTCTTGCGCGGGTGCGGCTTCGTTCGTATCCCCCGAATCGGGGGAACAGCCAGCCAGCACGACACAAGCCACAACAGCTAGCGCCGCCGGCAGCACCGCGGCAATAACAGCAAGTTTCTTCATTCTTTCCTTCTCCAATTAAGGGGAAAATCGGGTGCGGCAGTGGGAAGCGCCTCCAATTCCTCCATCATAGCGAATGCCCGGTTCGCAGGTATTCAATCAATAGTCGCTCCCTGTGTCTTTGGGCAGTGGCGCATCATTGTGCGCGCAACCCCGACGAGCTGCGGCTTGAAGTATTCGGTTGCCGGCCCTGCCCGGCACGGCACGCTGAGAAATATTGCGTCGTGATCCGGCCCCATTGCCCGAAGGAACGACCTACTGAGAGATCACAGCTAGCCACTGTTACGCAGTCCGCTGGCGATGCCCGCCATTGTGACCTTCAGCGATTGCTTGATCGCCTGGCTGTTGTCTCGCTTGTCCCTAATTCGATAGAGCAATTCCGCTTGCAGCAGATGCAGCGGATCCAGGTAGGTGTTACGTACCTGAAGAGAATCCCTAAGTTGCGGCTGGTCCGCCAGCAACGAATTCGTTCCACGAAGCTCCAGGATTGTCGAACGCAGCCGACTCAGCCGCTTAGTCAGGGATTGGGCTAACTTGCGTTGAACCGTGTCAGTCAGGCGTGAAACGTAACAATCGACCAGCCTGGGCTCCGCCTTGGTCGCCATTAGCTCCAGCAGGTCGATTTGCATGCGGAAGAAAGGCCATTCGCTCAGTTGGTCAAAGAGCCCGCGGCGTTTGAGCAGGTAACCGAGCGCCTCCTCGCTCCCCAACCAGCCCGGGATCATCAAACGAATCTGTGTCCACGCAAAAACCCAGGGAATGGCCCGCAAGCTTTCAATATCGGTAGAGGGCTCCCGGCGGCTGGGCCGGCTACCCAAGGCCAATTCGGCAAGTTCGCGTTCCGGCGTCAGTGCCTGGAACATTGGAACGAAATCCGGCGTATCCTCCACAATCTCCCGGTAGGCCCGCAGGGCGCGGGACGCCATATCGTCCATGGCTTTCCGTGCAAACGCGTCCGGCGCGCCGGGGGGCGCCAGCGTTGCCTCCAGCGTCGCTACCAGGTATCGGGTAATCGTTTCCACAGCGATGGCGGGAGCGCCCAGCTTGAAGCGGATCATCTCGCCTTGTTCCGTCACCCGCAAGAATCCATTTACGGAGCCCGGAGGTTGCGCGCGGATTGCGTGATGGGCGGGACCTCCGCCACGCCCGACCGCGCCGCCCCGTCCATGGAAGAGAGTAATGTCAACGCCATGCTTGCCTGCTACCTTCACAAGACCTTCCTGGGCCCGATATTGCGCCCAGGCAGCGGCCAATGGTCCTGCGTCCTTGGCTGAATCGGAATATCCGATCATGACCTGTTGACGATTCCCGGACGCCCGCAGGCTTGCGCGGTACCAGCCAATTGAGAACAGCTCGTCGATAATCGCGGGCGCCCGTTGAAGATCGTCCAGCGTCTCAAAAAGCGGAGTGATCCGAAGGGGCTTGTCGCAACCATGGGCGCGGAGCAGGAGCGCGACCTGCAGGACATCGCTGGGCCGCGCAGACATGGAAATAATGTACGATCCGATGCCTGCGCTGCCGGCGCGGCTTATGGTCCGAAACGTTTCCAGCACCTCTCCTACCGCCTCGGACATCGGCCAATCCTGCGGGAAAAGTGGGCGCCGGCCAGTAAGTTCCCGCAACAGAAACGCCTGCTTCTCATTCTCTTCCCACTCGGAGAAGGGCACGGATTGCGGGTCAAGAAAACAGTGCAACTCATCGAAGACTTGCGTATGCTGATCCGCGTGCTGCCGCAGGTCCAGATCAATCAGCGTGATGCCGAAGCAGTGGGCGCGCCGCAACGTATCAAGCAGCGCGCCATTGGCGATGGTGTTTAGTCCGCAGGCGCATAGCGATTGGTAACACTGATCCAGAGGTCTCCGCAGGTCTTCATTGGTATTGAGGACTTCCTGGGACCAACTGGCGCGATCTTCGGCCCAGTCCCGAGTCGCGTACAGGCGCCGCCGCAACTTCCTCAGCACTGCCCGGTAGGGCTCCTTGGATTGTTGTGCGATCTTTCTGAATTCCGGTGTTGCCCGGCTCATCGAAAGCGCACCGACCAAATGCTGAACATCGCGAATGAACAGATCCGCCGCCATCCATCGGGCCAGCTTGAGTGTTGCGGCCGTTACGCTCGCCGTAACGTTGGGGTTACCGTCCCGATCTCCGCCCATCCACGAAGCAAAACGAATCGGCATCACCGAAGGAGCGACCGGAGGCAGACCGCGGCCGACAAGCGCCTCGTCCGCGGCCCGCATCGCCATTGGAACGGCGTCCCAAAGAGAATTTTCTATGACCGCAAACCCCCACTTGGCCTCATCAAGCGGCGTAGGTCGACGCCATCGGACTTCGTTGGTATGCCAGACTTCGGCGATCAATCGCTCAAGTGCTGTGCTGCGCGTGCTCTCGGGCTCCTCTGCCAGCGCAGTTGCGATCGCATCGTACTTACGGATCATCGTGCGGCGGAGGACCTCGGTGGGGTGCGCCGTAAGCACGAGCTCAACGCGCAAGCCCTCAAGGCAGGACGCTCTGAATCCGGCGGTTCGGCGAATCAGCCCATCCCATTCGCCAACCGGAGAATACACTTCGGGCAAGGCGTGGTATTGCTGCTCTGCGATGTTTGCGAGATTGAGGAACTGATTGAATGCCCGGGCTATATCAACCAGTGATTCGTCCGGCAGTGATCGCAGACAGGCACGCAATGCTTCCCAATTCTCTTCGCCGCCACTTCGCGCCCGTTTGGCCAACGCGCGGATTTCCTCGATCTTGTGCAAGAACTCCGGCCCGCGATCCTCAGCGACGACCTTGCCCAGCACAGATCCGAGCGTGCGCACGTCATCGCGCAGCGAAGCCGGCAACGCGTCATAGACGCGCGCCGACGACCTGGCCTGGAAGCAGCCTGACCTTTTGTCGTTTGAGTTCATCGGGAACCCGCAGCCTGGAGGCTGGCTGACCCCAAGAACAGTTCGTAAGCCGGATTGTTCGCCTCCTCGTGAAACGGATAGCCGAGTTCGCCAAGGAACGTGTGCAATTGATGTGCATCCTCAGCGGGTACCTGGATTCCTGCCAACACCTTTCCGTGCGCGGCGCCGTGACTTCGATAATGGAAAAGGCTAATGTTCCAGCGGTTACCCATGCGCGTTAGAAAGCGCAGCAATGCACCCGGATGCTCGGGAAACTCGAAACGATAGAGCCGCTCGTTGCCCGTGCCGTATGCCCTTCCACCGACCATGTACCGCACATGTATCTTGGCCATCTCATTGTCGGACAGGTCCGCAACCTTGTAGTGATGCTTGCGCAGGTGCGCTATCAATCCGGCCTTGTCCGACCTGCCGTTCCGCAACGCAACGCCCACGAACACATGCGCCTCTTGTGAATCTGCATAGCGATAGTTGAACTCGGTGATCGACCGCTGCCCGATGACCCGACAGAACTCACCAAAGCTCCCGGGACGCTCCGGGATGGTGACCCCAAGAAGCGCCTCACGTTGTTCGCCGATGTCCGCCAGTTCTCCAATCTGTCGCAGACGCTCAAAGTTGACATTGGCGCCGCTGACGACGGCTACCAGCGCTGCGCCGGTTACGCGCTCTCTGGCCACGTAACGCTTCAGCCCTGCCAGTGATAACGCACCGGCCGGTTCGGCAATCGATCGAGTGTCGTCAAATATGTCCTTAACGGCCGAACAGATCTCGTCGATGCTGACCGTTACGACCTCATCGACGCACTCGCGCGCGATACGAAATGGCTCCCGCCCGACTTGGCGCACAGCTACGCCGTCGGTAAACAGGCCAACCTCATTCAGCACCACTCGTTCGCCGGCCTGGAGTGCGTGATACATGCACGCCGAATCCTGAGGCTCCACGCCAACAATCCGAACTGCCGGACGCAATGCTTTGACATACACGGCGATGCCGGCAATGAGACCACCACCCCCGACCGGAACGAAAATTGCATCGAGGCGCTCGGGACCTTGACGCAGGATCTCCATGCCGACCGTGCCTTGGCCTGCGATCACGTCAACGTCGTCATAGGGATGAATTAATGTCCTGCCGAGTTCCCGCGCCTTCCGTTTTGCGACCTCACAAGCTTCGTCGTAGTTATTTCCGCGCAGCAAGACGGTTGCCTCAAGGGCGCGTACCGATTCCACTTTGATCTCCGGCGTGGTTCTGGGCATCACGATGAGTGCTTCAATTTGTAGCCGCCTTGCCGCAAGAGCGACGCCCTGCGCGTGGTTGCCTGCAGAAGCCGCGACCACTCCGCGTGCCCTTGCGGCTTCGGTGAGGCCCGCGATCTTGTTGTAGGCGCCGCGCACCTTGAAAGAGAACACGGGCTGAAGATCCTCGCGCTTGAGAAGAATCTGGTTTGCGAGCCGCCCGGAGAGTTTGGGCGCCGCCTCAAGCGGCGTTTCCCGAGCGACATCGTAGACCTGCGACGTGAGAATTCTCTTTACGTAGTCGTGGATCATTCCGGTAGCTTGATCTCGCCCCTCCTAAGTAGGGCAGCAAAGAAAAGCAGGCTTTGAAGCGAAACCGCCAATACATCTGCTCCGAATGCGCCTGGGAACAATACAGCGCCTTGGCCCATCAACCTGTCTAGGATATTGCGACAGCATCTCTGGTTCGGATGGCATCCAGAATTCGCAAATGTTGCTCCCGGTCAAGCTTGTAGGCAACAAAAAACGGCGCGGATAGCGCCATACAAATGGCGAAACCTGGCCCCCACAGCAACCCCAGCGATTCGATTACTTGTGGCGTTAGTTGTGCAGTACCCGCGGCACTATCGGGATCAGTTGGAAAACCAATCAACTTGAGTCCAATTCCAGCCATCATCCCGCCAAGACCCGTGGCGGTCTTGCCGCCAAAGATAAGCGCCGCAAAGTATAGGCCTTCACGCCGAATGTTAAAGAGAAAGTCATGCTCATCCACTGCATCTGCAACCATCGATCCGAATGCAACAAAACTAAGGCCCGCTCCAGCGCCTGCGAATAGACCACTATTGACAACTACCAAGATAGCCGCGGGCCCGGTAACCTGCAATACTCCGGCGTTGACGAACAGTAAGGGCAAACCGTAGGCAAGCGAAAAAGATGCGATTACAACCAGCATGATCGAGCGCTTTTCGAGGATTTTGGTAAACCACATGGACAATGGGATACTGATCAACATTCCGACCGGTTGCGCCACGGTCGGCATTTGTATTTGTTCCGGTGTCAAATTCCAGAAGTATCTCAATGCGTGCAGGTTTATGGCGTTTACAAACCCCATTGCCGTAAGGAAAACCAATGCCCCAAGAAACAGAAACAAAAATGATGGATTCTTAAAAAGCTGAAAGATCTCTTGGAAAAACCGCGTCATTGGCGGATGCGTCTCGATTGGGCGCTGAAGCCGCTTTGCGGCGGACAGGGTTCCAAAAGTCGACGTCAAGCCCGCCACGAGAACCAAAGCTGCAATCAGCAGAGCAAAGGGCACATACGGTGACGCTTGCGACAATGCGTCCTCTTTATTGAAGAAGACGCCAAAGGACAGCGCCAAAGCAATCGCCATCGCGACTACGGCAAATATCAGCCTGAATATCATCATTCGCGACCGCTCCTGGTAGTCGCTGGAGAATTCGGCCATTAACGCCGCATAAGGCAGGATGAAAAAGGAGGTCGAAACCCTCATTAGAATGTTGAAGACCAGTACGTAGGCAAACATCCAATGGGCAGGAACCCCTACCGGGATCACGAAAATCGCAAGGATCGTGACAGGTAAAACGATGAGCCCACCGATCATGAGTGGATGGCGTCTACCCCAACGGGATTTCAGGCCGTCGGAGGTGGCGCCGATTACCGGGTCGGCAACCGCGTCAATGGCCAATGAAAGAAACAATACGAGGCCGGCGGCGTCCGGGGAAAGCCCGCAAACGGCAGTCAAATAGAAAAGGAGAAAAATACCGACAACACCGGTTATGAGCACTTCAATGACTTGCCCTGTGCCGAAGAACAGCATGAACCGATTGCCCAGGGGCATGTTGACTCGGTCTCGATTCAGCAACGAACTAACTGCAACTTTTTCTTTGAACATTGGAGCACCATCAATCGAATCGAATATCGCTGTTGAAGAGCGGAGGGCGTATAAAGCACCTTACTTCGCGTCAAATAGCCACTGTTCTTGTTGGGAACCCAATTGAACCGCCGCGGCGCACGCGGCGCCATAGGCGGCTTCTTCCGTGTGCGGGAGGATTTCCGGCTGAATCCCCCATCGATCAACAATTGCTTCGATCAGCAACGGACTCAGCCGAATTGCATTGCCGGTTGCATATAGGGTCTTTGTCTCTTGACCCGTAAGCGCATAGTAGGCATGCAGTTCGCCGACTATTCCGTTGGCCATGGCTCGGACGAGGTTTCCTGGCGTCAGATTGTTGGCGTCAATGCCTGAAATTGAGCCCCGTACTCCTTCCTTGTGTCGGCTACCAAGGAATCGCGGGTCAACGACAAGGCCATTGGCATTCGTTGGCGCTTTGCTGCCAGCCTCATTCATAACCCTGTAAATCAACTCCTTCGGGGGCTTCCTCGGGGTGGTTTCAGTAAGAACCGACGTCAAGAAGTCCGCCAAGTAGTCGTACGACCAACCTCCGCAGAGACCCGTACCCGCAACCATTGCTCGAGTTCCGAAAAGGGGGCGCGTCTCCAAGCCGGCAATCTTCGTCAATTGCTCGATGATCACGGATACCTGGCTACCTGTCCCAATGTTCACGACGCATGAACGGCGCCCAATGGGTCGGCACGCCAAGACACTCGCCTGGTGATCACCAATACCGGCACAGACGACTGCACCACAATCAATGCCTAATTCATCAGCAACTCCGGAAGATATTCGGCGCAATGGTTCTGCGGGCTGCCTTAATGGCGGAAGAGCGCATGGCGGAATCTGCAAGTTTTCCAGTATGTCCCTATCCCAGAATCGACTCCGAAGATTCAGACCGCCCCAACTCGCCGCCATGGTGATGTCCGTAACAAGCACATCGCAAAGAGCGGCCACCAACAGGTCTGCGATGCCACAAATGCGGATTTCGCCGGCTTCCAGATACCTGGAAAGCCTCTTGTCCTCAAGGATTAATTGGTGCAGGGTCGTGAAGCCGTAACCGGGTTGAAGGCGGCAACCGCAACGTTTCGATATCACGGCATTTCTTGAGAGTTCCAGGACGGCTCTTGCGCCTTTTGCACGCTGGTCTCGCCAGGTCAGGAGACCGCTTGCAGGTCTATTGTCGGAGTCGACGAGGACGATTCCATGCATCTGACCCGTGACGGTAACTGCGCGAATACACATCGCACGGGAGAAGTTCTTCTGCAGCGACTTCACCGTCTCTGCAAGTTGTGTCTTTGCGATCTTGAGTATGAGGCAAGCGTCTTGCTCGTGCTGGTCAGGCGTCTGATTTGAACCGTTGGCAGTATTGGCAACTGTTCGTAGATCGACGACGGCGCCGGAGTCGGCATCCAGCGCCACCGAACCAATGGTCGTAGTACCGAGGTCGATACTCAGAATGATGTTCGATGTTCTTTCTCTAGGATGCATCTTTGCGGGTTCTGATTGGTTTCCAGCACCTTGTTGCAACCGGTTGCATAATTCGATAGCATATTGACTGATGCGTGAATGAATCGCAAGGCCTCGAAAAAGTCGTTGGCAATGTGGCGCTTACCAAGGGCCGGACGATGCGAATACCGCCGGGTTCTATTTCACGTATCGGTCGCCTGCCGATACGCGCCAATATTCCAAATGACAAACGCAGACAAGCGTCTAGCAACTTAAGGGATTCGTGGGGTTGAAGAATAAAGTTCAGTTGATTGCGTACGTCGAT
Organism: Candidatus Foliamicus sp.; assembly: GCA_965261845.1. Classification (GTDB taxonomy): domain Bacteria; phylum Pseudomonadota; class Gammaproteobacteria; order Steroidobacterales; family Foliamicaceae; genus Foliamicus. Next base: position 1,473,859 of record OZ253475.1, read on the forward strand.
CGCTTTGGCGCCGGCACGCTTCGAGATCTGGATAGCCTTCTGACCCGCGAGTTACAAGGTCTCTTTGGTGGTATTCACCTATTGCCGTTTTTCTACGCGTTTGACGGCGTCGATACGGGTTTCGATCCGATCGACCACTTGAGAGTCGATGAACGACTGGGAAATTGGGACGATGTACGGGCAATTTCACGCCACACAAACGTAGTGGCCGATCTGATCGTCAATCACATTTCGTCAAGCTCGCCACAATTCCAGGATTACATGATTGGCGGCGACGAATCAGAGCACGCGGAGTTGTTCGTCTCGTACGACAGGGTATTTCCGGGAGGGGCCACCAGTAAGGACATCTTGTCAATTTATCGTCCGCGGCCGCAGCTGCCCTTTTCGATAAAGACACTCAAGGATGGAAGCAAGCGACTATTGTGGACAACATTTACGTCCGAACAAATCGATATTGACCTGGAAACAGCGCGAGGTCGACGGTATCTCAAAAATATCCTGAAGAAGTTTGCAGTATCGGGCGTGTCGGTGGTTCGTCTGGACGCGATTGGGTATGCCGTAAAGCGTCGTGGCACGAATTGCTTCATGCTCCCGGAAACATTCGAACTTATTAGGGACATCTCGGACCAAGCGCACAAATTCGGTATCGAGGTTCTCGTCGAAATTCACTCCCACTACAGCAAACAAATTGAAATCGCAAGGGTTTCGGATTGGGTGTACGACTTCGCCTTGCCTCCCCTCATCCTCCACTCCCTTTTCGCTGGAAGTTCGCGTGCTATCAAGAAATGGTTGTCCATTTGTCCCGGAAATAGCGTTACCGTCCTCGATACGCATGACGGGATAGGCATCACTGATGTCGCCGCGGACGCACAAGACCCGTCGCTAGGCGGCCTTTTGTCTCCAACGGAATCCGCACGTCTGGTAGAGACAATCCACTTGAACAGCAACGGGTCAAGTCGCAGCGCGACGGGCGACGGCAAATTGAATTTGGACAGCTACCAGGTCAACTGCACGTACTTTGACGCGTTGGGCGGCATTGAAAACGACTACTTGATAGCCAGGCTAATCCAGCTCTTCGCACCAGGAATCCCACAGGTGTACTACGTCGGGCTACTAGCGGGCGAGAATGATATGACGGAGTTCAGAAGAACCGGAAGCGGCCGCGACGTCAATCGCCGTAACTTCGATCTTTCGGAGATTCGCCAGGATCTCAAGAAACCTGTGGTTTCGAAGCTGCTTGATGTTATTCGATTTCGCAATTCTCATCCCGCGTTTGACGGCAAGTTTGTCCTTCGAGACAGCTTGGAGAAGGAGTTGATTCTGAGAAGAGAAAATGCGCAACACTGGGCGGAACTTCATGTTGATTTGGCGTCAAAAGAATTTACTGTGAGCTGTTCCGGGGACGGCGCGAGCAAAGTCGTCCATCGTCTTAGTGGATCACGAAATGTGACGGCGGCTTGAATGGTCAAGAAATGGGGGGATGGCTTCGGTCGTGCCGCATGCCCAACAAGTCATTTCCTGGGGGAATGACCGGGATCGCTGGATTCACGAACAACCAGCTGCGGCTGGATAATCTTTGGACGAACGTTACCTCCATCAATCATTTTGAGTGACTTTGTAACAAGATGTTTTGCACCCTCAGAATAGTCTTGACGAACAGTGGATAGTGAAAGGGACATCGACTGTGCAATAGCAATATCATCGTAGCCTACGACAGCCACATCCTCAGGAATTCGACGCCCGGTCTTTAGGATAGCCCGCATGACGCCCAACGCGACAACGTCGGACGTCGCTGCTACCGCATCAACATCCGGTCGTTTCTCGAGAAGCTCGCCAAACGCGAGTTGCGCGACCGTACTCGATACTCCGGCACGGACCGCAAGCGAGGAATCTGGGAGCACGCCCTTCTCACAATGGGCGTCCTGATAGCCGGAGTACCGGAGTCTGAGCTCAGGCATCTCGCGCTGACCGACGAAACAGATCATCGATCGACCCTGGCTCAGCAAGTGTTGAGTTGCCAGGTACCCACCATACCGATTGTCACTACCGACGGTACAGTAATTCTGGCCTTCAAGTTTGCCGCCCCACACAACGAGTGGTGCAGCGGCATCGACCAGGGAATTGATCTGCTCATGACTATGGCCCTGGCCGATAACTATTGCCCCGTCGCACTTGCCTCGAACCACATGTCGCTGAATCCACTCATCAATACTCACGCGAATGTTGGCAAGCAGCAGCTCGTGACCGCGTCTGTCCAGCACGTTCGCGATGCATCCCAAGAGCTGTAAGAAGAACGGATCAGTGAAAGACCACTCCGTGGGTTTCGGCTCGGCCACGACGACAGCTATGGTAAGCGCCGAGCTCGAACGAAAATCCCGTGCTTTCTTGTTTAGGCGGTAGCCTTGTTGCCGCGCGATTTGAAGAATGGATTCGCGCGCGCTCTCGGAGATCAAAGGGCTTGCGGACAATGCCCGGGATACGGTGGATTTTGAAACGCCGGCCAAGGCTGCGATATCCTGCATTCGTATTGGCCGTTTTCGGCCATATAGTGGTTTGCATGTCACGAGTCTTCTAATCTTGCATTGACTTTTCGGTCGCCGACATCCTCCCCTGCGATGACATTCTAATGTAACCAGGCGCGCAGTTTAGTCGGGGTAGAGTGCGGAACCCGGACGACTGCAAATGGTTGCATTATCTGTCTTGCAACCGGTTGCATATTGTGCTAGTCTCCGGTGAAATGGTTCTTGCGTACGCGTCAGGCGCCAGTGCTTTTTTTTGATCACAACCACTCTCACAATTCGTTCCAGGAGGCCTGCGAAATGAAGCAGGTAACAATAGTCATGTCGCGCACACTCGTCGGACTCGTGTGCTGGTTTATTGCGGGTGGCGCATTTGCTCAAGGCGATTCCGAACGGGGCGATGGCGCCGTGGAACGGCTCGATGAAATTGTAGTTGTCGCGCGCAGACGCGAAGAAAGCCTTCAGTCCGTACCGATATCGGTGTCCGCATTTGGCAAGAACGAGCTTGAAATGAAGTTGGTGAGCTCAATACAGGATCTATCCCGATTCACTCCAAACCTGATGGTCAATACAGCTGGAGTGAGTCCGAACCAGGGAATTGTCTATATTCGGGGTATTGGCGAGGCCGATCAATTCAATACGCTTGATCCGGCGGTGGGCACCTACGTCGACGGAATTTATTTGGGGCGAGTGCAAGGCAGCGTTTTTGATCTGCTTGACGTAGAACGTGTTGAGGTGCTTCGAGGACCGCAAGGCACGTTGTTTGGCCGAAACACGATAGGCGGGGCGATCAACATCATTACAGCCTCGCCTTCGACTGAACCGTCGGCCGATCTGTCTTTCACCTATGGAAATGATGAACGGGTTGGGATCAGAGCGGCAATTGACAGGCCAATAGTGGATGACAAACTGTTCGTGCGAGGTAGTTTGTTGAGCCTCAGGAGAGATTGTCTCTCGAGGCTGGCAAACAACGGAGATTGCATAGCGGGAAAGGACACAGTCGCTGCGCGAGGCGCTCTGCGCTGGTTGCCCTCAGAATCCTTAACTATCGACCTTACTGTCGACGCTACCGACGGAAATGACAGCAGTTATCCATTCTCGCTATTGGATGTGAATCCGGATGCCCCGTTGGCAGCGATTCATAATGCGATGGTCACGTCGGGTGAACTGGGTCCGGATGCCGCGCTGTACGACGAGAATGTGCCGGCTGCCAATAGCAACCCGTACGAAACGGAAGGTACATTCACAACAGCGGCGCCTCTCACGGTCAACGGATATTCGGCGAAGCTCGACTGGCAAATCAATGAGGATACGAGACTGGTAAGTGTCAGCGGCTACCGTGATATGGAAGCTACTTTTTCTTTTGACGGCGACGCCTCACCTGCCGACATCGCGGGATTGGATGCTGCGATCGAGTCGGATCAGTTCAGCCAGGAAATTCGTGTTGAGGGAACCTCGTGGGATCAGCGGGTTCAGTGGACTGCAGGCGCCTATTATTTTGAAGAATCGTCAGAGTATGTAGAAGATTTGTATATCCCGTTTATCGGTCTGAATAACGGTCAAACCGTCTTTCAGGAATCCCGGTCGTATGCCGCGTTCGGGCATCTATCCTTCGATGTCTCGGAGCAGTACAGGCTGTCGGGTGGCCTGAGGTACAGCTACGACGAGAAGGACGTTTCCGTGGGAATTCGGAACCTGCTAGCGGATCCAGAGGGCACTTTCTCGATCTTGCCTCTCACGAATACCAAGAATGATTGGGACGCACTTTCGCCAACGATTGCATTGGACTACCAGCTTTCTGATAGCAGCTTGTTGTACGCATCCATCTCACGCGGCTTCAGAAGCGGCGGCATCAATGGGCGAGCTTCCTCTCCCGCTTCCCTTAACGCATATGATCCGGAGTTTGTCACCAGCTACGAAATTGGTTGGAAATCCCAGTTTCTCAACGACAGGTTACGTTTGAATTCATCGATCTATTTCTCGGATTACGAGGATCGGCAACTGACCACCGTCAGAGCTCTTGCATCAGGGGACATCATCAGTGTTATTGAGAACGCCGGTGAAGTGGAGATTTCTGGATTGGAAGTGGAATTCACGGCCGTTGTAGGCAATGGGTTCTCTGTCGAGGCCAATGTGGGCTATACAAATGCGAAATTCGTGGAAATCGCTCCGGGCGCAAGTATTACCGTGGACAGTGCATACACATTCACACCCGAATGGTCGGGGTCCGCGGCTCTGGAGCACTACGCGCCGCTCAAGAGCGGGCAACTGACGACCCGTGTCGACTACAGCTATCGGAGTGACATTGATTTCATCGCTGTTCGAACTCCGTTCACGTTCCAGGAAGCCTTGGGGCTTTGGAACGCGCGCATCGTTTACCAGCCGTATGACGAGGATTGGAGTATTGCGCTGTGGGGCAGGAACCTTACGGACGAGCTCTACCTCAAACAGTCTCTCGATTTCACTGCGTTTACCGGCTACGCGGCCGGCGGCTATAGTGAACCCCGAGAGTATGGGGTCACGGTTAGCTTCAGCTTCTAGCCTGCGCGCGCAGTCTATTCGTAAGACAAGCCCACCAATGTGCTTTGCCCTTGGCACGCTGGTGGGCTCTGTCGTGTAATGCAAATGGCAGCAATTTGCGCGCAAGCGCTTATGGGTATTTCACAAGAAGCAGCGATCGAAATTCCTGGAGAATGACATGCCTCTGGACAAAGCTTCGCAACGCTTTCTGAGCCAGCTTGACACTATAGATTTGAGCGTCGCTGACATAGCCGAACTTCGTAAAGCGTCAAAGGAGGCAAGTGCTGCCTGGGATATCCCGCAGGTTGATGTTCGGCTGGAGAAAAATCAATCAATAGACGGCCCGAATGGTCCGATTCCGGTACGCATTTACTGGCCAGCTGAGTCCGAGAAAATGCGTGACCTGCCCGTCGTAGTGGCATTTCACGGAGGTGGATGGGTGCTTGGCGATCTTGACCTCTACGACAACTTCTGTCGATACGCTTGCCGGTATGGGATAGCAATTGTGGTAAGCGTTGACTACAGATTGGCGCCGGAACACGAGTTCCCTGGAGCCGTCGAAGACGCATTCGCGGCATTCTGCTGGGCCATCGACAATGCTCATGAAATGGGTGGCGCACCGGGGAAGATATGTGTAGCTGGGGAAAGCGCAGGCGGCAATTTAGCAGCCGTGGTGTGTCACTTGGCGAAGCAGCATCCGGATCGCAAGGTATGGAAGCAATTGCTCTTTTGCCCGAGCGTTGCGCTAACCGCACACGACTCAGAATATGAGTCCAAGCGGCTCTATGGAGAGACGGACGAGTATGGTCTTTCAAACGTGCTGATGCGGCAATTCCTGTCTATGTACGTAAAGGGCGAAGACGGCTACCAGGATTTGCGCCTAAGTCCCATTCTTGCAGAGGACTTTTCCGATTTGCCACCCGCACTGGTAATCGTCGCAGAGTACGATCTCCTCCGAGACGAAGGGGCACACTATGCAAGACGGCTTCAGGAGGCCAATGTTCCAACGGTCTTGTCCTGCTACCCCGGCGTCTTGCACGGCTTTATGTCTCAAAGCGGGTGGGTAGGAGTCGGCATAGAGGCATTGAATGAGGCAGTTGCCTTTATTCGCGCGCCGTTGCCACATTTTTAGGCGCCTGGAGCGGCGATCGCGCACACGAGCTTGGAACAGCATTCACTGAGATTCTTGAATTCTAGGCAAGTATCAGTATGAAGGGCCCCCTTTCCTCGGTCCACCGCGTCAGCGAGTTTCTGACGTTTTGAGGGGCCCCCTTTTTCCGTGCCAGTTCGCTAGCGAATTTCTGACCTTCGTTCGGCCCATCGGGCCTTGAATTCCAGGAGCGAGATCTCATCGAGAGACCGGTGAGGCCGAATAGGATAGCGTCAGGCCATAAAGAAGGGGAACCCCCTCCGCCATTACATGAGAGTAAGTATATCGTGAGGTCGAATCGGGCTTATGAAGTGGAGACCCACCGGAGTAAATATCATGAAAACACCATTCCGGAAACTTGAACTCATGGGAAAGGCCGCTCGTCGCCGCGCCATTTGCGGTGGTGCTTTGCTGGCTCTATTGATTTCGGTTAGTCCAGCCGGCCTGGCGCGAACCGTCAAGGCCGTCAAAGTCACCGACCAAATCTATATGGCGACCGACATGAGTCGAACTTTCCTGGTCGTCACCGAACAGGGCAACGTGGTCATTGACACATCCACGCGGGATGCCGCGCCGCGCCACTATGAAGCACTGCGAAAGATCAGTTCGGCGCCGGTGGGATACATCCTTCTGACCCACGCGCACGAAGATCACGTAGGCGGCATCCATCTGTGGAAAGAAGAGGGTACCGAGGTCATCGCCCCGCCGAGGAAGATCGAGTCCAAGGGCAATTTCGCCGCCGAGATTCCGACGACAGTCCTTTTCGATCACGAGTATGAATTCGAATTCGGTGGGCTGACATTTCGCATGCTGCACACGCCGGGAGAAACCTGGGACCACTCGACCGTGTGGATTCCGGAGCTGAAGGCGGCTTTCATCGGCGACAACTATTACAGCAGTTTTCCGAACATCGCCGCAGTGAGAGGCGCCCCACCACGATTTGCGCTCGACTATGTCACGTCCATCGACAGGGTTCTGGAGCTGGACCCCGATCTGGTGCTGGTCGCGCACGCGCCGCCGCTGAAGGGCAAGGATTACATTCAAGAGACCCTGGGGGAATATCGTGACGCGATTGAGTACGTCCATGACGCGACCGTGCGCGGACTCAATGAGGGCAAGGATGTCTATACCGTGATGCGCGAGGTTCAACTTCCGGAGAGGTTCGAGATTGAGGAGTCTTATGGCGCCGTGAGTTGGAGCGTGCGCGGCATCTTTCACGGCTATGCGGGCTGGTTCGATGGCAGTCCGGCCACCTTGCTGTCGGAATCCCCCGACGTAAAAACCCGTGAACTGGTAGCGCTGGCCGGCGGCGCCGACGAGGTCGTGTCGCGCGCCCTGGAGCTGGAAAACAAGGGGCAGCTAGTGGAAAGCCTGAATCTCGCCGATGCGGCGCTGGCTGTCGGCCCTGATCACCCGGGCGCCCTACGGGTTCGTATTTCCGTGTTGAAGGAACTCGGGAAGCGCGAGAAGAATTTCAACGGACGCAACTGGATCAACTACTCAAGACGCCAGAGCGAGAAGCGGCTGGCGGCAAACGAGTAGCTATCCACGGGGGGCGTAGTACGCCCCGGTTGGAACCCCCAGCAAGGTAAAGATGTAGAGATTCAGGGGGTGAGTGTCCGGGCAACGCGGATACCGAGGCTGCTGCTGCGGTCGCCGGCGGCGTTCCCGAAGCGAACCGCGGAGCGCAGGTCATAGGGAAAGTCGTCGTAGGAGCCGCCGCGCAAAATACGCTGCGGGCAATCGCCGCCGTGCCACGCATCTCCATTTGCGGGAGCGCCCGAATAACTGTCATTCCAGCAGTCATCAACCCACTCCCATACATTTCCATGCATGTCGTGCAAGCCAAACGCATTGGCCGCGAAAGATCCCACCGGGGCGGTCTGCACAAAGTCCCATTGCGTGCTGCAGCCTCCACAATTGGCTCTTTCCTGACCAATTTCGTTACCCCAACTGAATTGGGTCGTCGACCCCGCCCGGGCTGCATATTCCCATTCGGCCTCCGTCAACAGGCGGTAGGTCTGTCCAGTCTGCGACGACAACCAGGCCACATATTCCCTGGCGTCATTCCATGACACATTCATGATCGGCTGTCGCCCGCGCCCCCAGCCCTCGTCATCCACTTCGATCGGATGCGTAAGGCGGTCGTAATCCTCAAACGTGATCTCATACTTCGAAACGGCAAAAGGCTGCGAGATCGTTACGCTGTGCACCGGCATCTCATCTTCGTAGCATTCCTGACCCGATACGCAGCCCATCTCGAATTTGCCGGCGGGAATGACCACCATCTCGGAGCCGCGCCCGCCCGCCTGGAGGGCGTCCGAGAAGGTATCCCCCGGTTCCTGCCCTGCCGCCATCTCCGCAAGAATCATTACGAACGCGGTAAGGGCGCACAGCGCCAACATCTTCTTCATGAGCGAGCCCCCGGAGCCAAGCACCACCCATTCTCGCACAGGAAACACAAGAGGATGGGGGCGACTCGGAACGCTCAACTCCGCCGCAGGCAACAACGCTGGGAAGGAGGGCTTCCAGCTCCCCGATCGAGGTCGGGGACAGGCTCTCCACGAGGACAGGATGTCCTCGTTCCCTGCGGGTCAGCATGCAACAACGCTGGGAAGGAGGGCTTCCAGCCCTCCACGAGGACAGGATGTCCTCGTTCCCAGCGCGTGTTACTTTCCACGCAACGTGTAGAGTTACCTGGAGTGGAATGGAGTACAAAGCCATGAGCAAAGCGAGAACTTCACGGTCAAGCGAGCTTCGCGCGCGTCTGAACCACCCCGTCATCGACACGGACGGACACATGGTTGAACTGTTTCCGGTGATTTTCGATTACCTGAAGCAGGTGGGCGGGCCGGAAATGTCCCAGAAAACCTTTGCGAGTTTCCGTCGCCAGAACAGCCTGAGCTGGTACGACATGGACCACGCACAGCGCCGCCACCACAACCTCATTCGACCCGCCTTCTGGGCGGCGCCCACTGAGAATACACGCGACCTGGCGACCGCGATGCTGCCCAGGCTGATGCACGAACGGCTTCCTGAAATGGGCATCGATTACGCGGTCGTTTACCCCACGATCGGTTTCCTGCTGCCCGATCTCCCCGACGACGAGATTCGCCGCGCGGCCTGCCGAGCCCACAACATGATGATGGCGGACATCTACCGGGGCGTCGAGGACCGAATAACGCCGGCGGCGGTTATTCCATGCCACACGCCCGAGGAAGCCATTGAGGAACTCAACTACGCAATCGAGGAACTGAACTTCAAGGTGCCGATGTTCATAAACCTTGTGAAACGCCCGATCGGCGCGGTCGCGGAGCGCGACCCGGAACTCAGGCCCTACGCGTTCTGGGTCGACACGCTGGCCATCGACAGCATCTACGATTACGACCCGCTCTGGCAGCGTTGCATGGAATTGAAGATTCCGGTGACGGCCCACGCGGTTGGACAGGGCATCGGCATGCGCCGTTCCATCAGCAACTACATGTACAACCAGACCGGGCACTTCGCCGATGCCGGTCACGCGTTTGCCAAGGCGCTTTTTTTCGGTGGCGTGACCAACCGCTTCCCCGACCTGAATTTTGCCTTCCTGGAATGCGGCGTTGCCTGGGGCGCGAGTCTCGTCTGCGACTTGAAGGAGCGATGGGAAAAACGCAACGTAGAAGCAATCGAACAGTTCAACCCGGCGAAGATCGACCGGGAGCTTCTCGAATCGCTGTTCAAGCAGTACGGCGGCGAGGTTCTGTCCGGACGCCTGCCGCCGGGCGCTATCTTAAGAAACGTAACGGAGAGCGACGGCGTCGACGATTTCGCGGCAGCCAACGTCAAGAGCATCGACGACCTGCTCGATCGGCTGGTGCCGAACTTCTACTATGGCTGCGAGGCCGACGACCGGATGAATGCGACCGCGTTCGACACGCGGCTGTTGCCGGGCGGGCGGAAACTCAAGGCGATGTTCTCGTCGGACTTCGGCCACTGGGATGTCACCGACATGTCCAGCGTACTGATCGAAGCGCATGAACTGGTCGACGACGGCTTGCTGAGCGGCGACGATTTCGCCGCTTTCGTGTTCCACAATCCCGCGCGTCTCTTCGCGAGCATGGATCCGGATTTCTTCGTCGGCACGGCCGTGGAGAACGACGTCGCGAAGCTGCTGGCGAACGACGCACGGACTGCCGCTGCCTGAGCCGGCCGATGTCAACCTTCAGAACAGCGCTGATCGCAGGCGCGGCGCTGCTGCAGGTTACGGGCGTGACGGCGGACACGCTGCGCCGTGCCTCGGCCGGCGAACCGAACAGTCTCGATCCACAAGTCGCATCCGGCAACGCGTCGGCGATTCTGCGTGATCTCAACACCGGGCTGACCACTTTCGATGCCGCCGGCCGGCTGATCGCCGGCGCCGCCGAGGCCTGGGACGTCAGTTCGGACGGCCTGACCTATCGTTTTCACCTGCGCGAGAATCTCAAGTGGTCCGACGGTTCGGCGCTAGGCGCAGATGATTTCGTTTACTCCATGCGTCGGCTTCTGACTCCCGGCACTCGCACGCGCCACGGGCCATTCTTCTATTCGGTCAAGAATGCGAGAAGCATCTTGAGCGGTGACCTCGATCCGGCGGAACTCGGTGTCCGAGCCGAGGACGATCGGACGATCGTTTTCAAGCTCGAACACCCCGACGCGTCATTGCTCGAAAAGCTGGGCAGTTTCGCCGCGGCGCCCGTGCCGCGTGAAGTCATCGAAGAACACGGCCGCCGCTGGTCGCGTCCCGGACGGCTGCTTTCCAGCGGACCTTACCGTCTCGTCGAATGGGTGCCGCAGTCGCACCTGACGCTCGAGAAGAATCCTCACTATTACGCAGCCGATGGCGTTCGAATGCAGAACGTCCAGTACTACCCGACGACCAACGCCGAGACGGCCATGCGTCGATTCCTCGCAGGCGAACTCGATTTTCTGCTGCTGTTCCCGCCCGACCGCATGAAATGGATAGAAGAAAACCTGCCCGGCCAGCTGAAAGTGTGGCCCGCGCTCGGTATCAGCTATATCCTTTTCAATCATCGCAAGCCGCCGTTCGATGATGTTCGCGCGCGCCGCGCGCTGTCAATCAGCGTGGACCGGCGGCAGATCGTGAACCGGATCATGGTGATCGGCGTCCCTCCCGCCTACTCACTGACGCCGCACGCGGTAAACGGCTACGACTCGCCGGCGCCCGATTACGTCAATCAGCCGATGCCCGAGCGGCTGGCTGAAGCGCGCGCCCTGCTCGAATCCGCCGGTTACGACTCCAACCGGCCGCTGGAGTTCGAACTGCGCTATGAACCGCTGGAAGAAGAACGCCGTATCGCAGTCGCGCTGCAGGCGACCTGGCGTGAAATCGGCGTCAACGTGGAACTGCTGCACACCGACTTCGGCACGCTGCACCGCTCGGTGCGCACGGGAGATTTCACCGCATCGCGGTTCATCTGGTACTCCCCCACGGACGACCCCGAAACGTTTCTTGGCCTGATCGAATCGGACAATCCGAACAATCATTCGGGGTACCGCAATGCGAGCGTCGATCGGCTGATCGCCCGGGCGGAGGCGCTGCTCGATGGGGATGCGCGCCGGGCGGCGTTTCGTGAAGCGGAAGTGAACGCGCTGGCAGACTATCCCGTGCTGCCGTTATTCTTCACGGTGCACCGCTACCTGTTGGCACGCGACATTCGCGGCTTTGCGCCGAACTCGCGCGGCGTCACCCCCAGCCGTTACGCCTGGCGCGAGTAACCCTGGGAGTTTTCGCAGCAGGCGCCGCGGCGCTGACGCGCAGGAAACACGCTGGGAGCGAGGGCGTCCCGCCCTCGTTCCCAGCATTGTCCCCAGGGGGGCTGCTATGCTCCGGTGAACGCATCCCGGCGCTGATCCTCAATTTCGATGCTCGCATTCACATTCAGGCGACTCGCCGTTGCAATACCGACACTGCTCGCGATTGCGACCGCTTCGTTTTTCCTGATGCGTGCGGCGCCCGGTGGACCTTTCGATTCGCAATCGGACCTCGAGCCCGAAGTGCTCGAAAGTCTGCGCCATGCCTATGGGCTCGACAAGCCGCTGCTGGAGCAATATCGAATCTATCTCACTAACGTGTTGCAGGGCGATTTCGGCCCGTCGCTGGTCTATGAGGATTTCGATGTAACGGAGCTCATTGCGATAGGGCTTCCGGTCAGCGCAAAGCTCGGCTTCACTGCGATGCTCGTCGCCCTGCTGATCGGCGGAACCTGCGGGATCCTGGCCGCGCTGCGTCACAATCGAATCTTCGATCACGCGACCATGACGCTGGCGATGACCGGTATCGCAATACCCTCTTTCGTCACGGCGCCCATCCTCGCGCTGTTCTTCGGGCTCTACCTGAAACTTCTGCCTGTGGCCGGCTGGAACGATGGCGCGGCCGCCAACATGGTGCTGCCGGTCGTCGCGCTGGCGTTACCGCAGCTCGCGATCATTGCCCGGCTGATGCGCGGCGGAATGCTCGAGGTAATGCGCGCCAACTTCGTTCGCACGGCTCGTGCAAAGGGTCTGCCTGAACGGCAGGTCGTAGTGAACCACGTGCTGCAGTCGGCGGCGATACCGCTGGTCGGCTACCTCGGTCCGGCACTGGCCGGCATCATGACCGGGTCGCTCGTCATCGAGCTGATATTCGACCTGCCGGGCGTTGGCCGTTACTTCATCCAGGGCGCGCTGAATCGCGACTACCCGCTGGTCATGGCGATCGTCATTGTCTACGGCGCGCTGATCATCCTGCTGAATCTCCTGTCGGATCTTGCCTACGCGGCCCTGGACCCGCGTGTGCGGAGGACCTACCGGTGAGCGTGGACGGACTGTTGCAGTCGCCGGAGCTCGGCCGGGCGGCGGCCGGCAGCCGGTCCGGTTCGCTCTGGCGCCAGGCCGGGCGGCGGTTTCGGCGTAACCGCGCCGCGATGGGCAGCATCGGCGTGCTGCTTGCCATTGCGGCCGCCTCTGCGTTGATACCGGCATTCTGGCCGCACGCGGTCGAAGAGGCTTCCTGGGAGAATATCCTCCTGGCGCCGAGTTTCGACAACTGGCACTGGTTCGGTACCGACGCCAACGGCCGGGACATTTTCGTGCGCGTGTTCTACGCGGGCCGCATTTCGCTGACGATTGGCCTGATGACGACGCTGGTGGCGCTCGGCATCGGGGTCGGCTACGGCGCCATCGCGGGCTTCGCCGGCGGCCGCACCGACGGGTTCATGATGCGCATCGTCGATGTCCTGTATTCGCTGCCGCTGCTGTTCTTCATCATCATTCTCGTCACCGTGTTCGGCCGCAACATCTTCCTGATATTCGTCGCCATCGGCGCAGTCGAATGGCTGACGCTTTCGCGCATCGTTCGCGGGCAGACACTCAGCGTCAAAGCAAAGGAGTACGTCGAGTCGGCGGTCGCGATCGGGCTGTCGAGACCGGCGATCCTGCGGCGCCACATCCTTCCGAACGTCGCCGGTCCGGTCGTGGTCTACGTAACGCTGCTGATTCCCACCAATATCCTGGTGGAAAGCTACCTGAGCTTCATCGGGCTGGGCGTCCAGGAGCCCCTGACCAGCTGGGGGCTGCTGATCTCGCAGGCCGCCGGCCAGCTCGATACCGCCCCATGGCTGATACTGTTTCCGGCGACGCTGCTGGCAATCACGATGTTCTGCTTCAACTTCATCGGCGACGGGCTGCGTGATGCGCTCGACCCCTCCTACCACTAGCGCCCGGCAATGAGCTCGCTGCTCGAGATTCGCGACTTAAGCGTCCGCTTCGATGTCGGAGATGCCGAGCTGACCGCCGTTCGCAACCTGTCTTTCGAAATGGCCGAAGGCGAATGCCTCGGGGTCGTCGGCGAATCGGGCTCCGGCAAAAGCCAGACATTTCTCGCCGTTCTGGGACTGCTCGCGGACAACGCGCGAACAGCGGGTTCCGTGCGCTATCGTGGACGCGAAATTCTTGATGCCCCGCGCCGGGAACTCGACAGGCTTCGCGGCAGGCGCATCGCCATGGTGTTCCAGGATGCGCTGTCCGGGCTCACACCCACCATGCGCGTCGGCCGGCAACTCGAGGAAGCCGCGCGGCGCCATCTCGGCATGAACGCGCGCAAGGCGCGCGCAAAAGCGCTGGAAATGCTCGAAACGGTCCGTATGCCCGACCCGGAACGCTGCATCGACGCCTACCCGTTTGAATTGTCGGGCGGCATGCGCCAGCGCGTGATGATCGCGCTCGCAATGATCTGTCGTCCCGATCTGCTGATTGCCGACGAACCTACGACCGCGCTCGACGTGACGATCCAGGCCCAGATACTCGGGCTGCTCGCGGAATTGAGACGTGACGTGAATACTTCGATCGTGCTGATCACGCACGACCTCGCCGTCGCCGCAGGTCTTTGCGATCGCATCATGATTCTGTACAACGGCCGGCTGATGGAATCCGGAACCACGCGAGAAGTGTTCAGGGCGCCGAAGCACCCGTACACGGTAGGTCTCCTCGCCTCGCTGCCCAGCCTCGCCACGGATCCCGCGACGGATTTGCCGGCGATTCCCGGCCAGCCGCCCGATGCGCATGCGATGCCGCGCGGCTGCGCCTTCGCCGAACGCTGCCCGCAGGTGATGAATCGCTGCCTGAGCGAGCGTCCGCTGCTGGACCCGACCCAAGGGCGACATGCAGCCGCCTGCCACCTGAATACAACGTGAGCGGGCCGCTGCTTGAAGTCGAGTCGCTGTGCGTCGACTATGAACGGCCGCGCAGCGGGGCATTCGGCGGACGCACCCGGACACTGCGCGCAGTCAGCGATGTCAGCTTCGAGCTTTCCGGGGGCGAAACACTGGGCATCGTCGGCGAAACGGGTTGCGGCAAGACCTCGCTCGGGAAGGCGATCCTGCAACTGATCACGCCTTCAGCGGGACGCGTTATCTGGCGCGGCGCTGATTTGTCGCGTACGGATGCCGTGACGATGACGAAACTGCGCAGCGAACTTCAGATCGTGTTTCAGGACCCGCTGTCCGCCTTGAACCCGCGAATGCCGGTCGGAGAGATCGTAGGTGAGCCGCTGCGTGTACACGCGGCGGACATGTCCGCCGGAGAGCGCCAGGTTGCGGTAGCAGCCATCTTCGAGCGAGTGGGCTTGAGGCCGGAAATGATGCGACGCTATCCGAACGAGTTCAGCTCCGGACAATGCCAGCGCATCAGCATCGCACGCGCCATGATTAGCGAGCCGAAGCTACTCGTCTGCGACGAACCGGTCAGCGCGCTCGACGTCTCGATACAGGCGCAGATCTGCAACCTGCTTCGCCGACTGCAGCGGGAAACAGGCATCGCCATACTGTTCATCAGCCACGACCTCTCGGTCGTGCGCTACATGTCGCATCGGGTGATGGTGCTGTATCTCGGCAGGCTGATGGAAATCGGGCGGCGCGACGAGCTGTTTGAAAATGCCCGGCATCCCTACAGCCGGGCGCTGATCGACGCCATTCCCGACGCCGATCCCGACCGGAGCCCGCCCGAATTGGCCGCCATCCTGCCGGCCGAAATACCGTCGGCGCTGGACCCGCCCTCGGGCTGCGTATTCCGCACCCGCTGCCCGATCGCCACGCCCGAATGCGCGCGCGCGACACCGCCAACCGAGAACGTCTCGCCGGCACATCGCGTCGCCTGCCACCACTGGCGGGAAACGCGTTAAGAACGGGAATCTGCCAACGATGCTGAATTACGAGCGGACAATGATCCGATTTTGCGGGCGTACCATGTACGGCTGGCGATTCAGGAAGGCCTGAGCGAGCCCCTTGCCATGTACTTCGTTGAGAAAGTTCTGCGAGCATTGACGCTGGCGACGGCCGGGCTGGCCGCGCTCATTTTTCCCGTCACGCTGTTTGCCCTGCAGGGGGTCGGCGAGTTCAGCTTTGAACTGATCGTGTTCCTGCTGACGCTCTACCTGTTTCACCCAGTCTCCATCGTGCTGATTATCCTGGCCTGGTTCAAGAAACTAGCCCCGGGTCGCCCAACGCAAATCGCCACAAGTGTTATTGCGCTCAACGTGCTGTTGCTGCTCGCCGCAGCAACCCTGATTCAAGGGGGCGCCTTCAAGGGAGATTCAGCGATTCCGATCCTGTTTGCGGTTCCGTCATTCCTCTTTCTGCTCCAGCGCTCCATTGGCGCCTGGCGCAACAGCGGGATTGGTCGTCGGTAAATTCCGCTCAAGATCAGCGGGTATATAATAACGATTATATAGAGGAGGGATCATGCCCGTTTTCAAGATCACGACCGTCGGCGCCTCTTCCGGAATTATTCTTACCAAAGAGGCCATGGCCCGGCTGCGGGTGGAAAAGGGCGACCGTCTGTACTTGACGGAAGCACCGGGCGGCTACCGCTTGACACCGTACGATCCCGAATTCGCGCGCCAGATGGAGCAGGCCGACCAAATCATGCACGACGACCGCGAGGTACTGCGGCAGCTAGCCAAATGAGCACTGGAGGCCCGGCGCCCTGGCGCTGGGTATCCGGCGCCGTCGTGTTTGCCGTGCACGACCGCCAAATTGCCGAGCACGGAGGCCTGGACGATGTGCGGGACGAGGGAGCGATCCTCTCCGCGTTGAATCGCCCCCTGCAGATTGCCAGCCACGAAGACCCCGACGCCGCCCGACTCGCAGCCGCTTACGCCTGCTCAATAGCCAGGAACCACGGCTTCCTGGACGGCAACAAACGCACCGCTTGGGTCATAGCCCGCCTGTTCCTGGCCGACAACGGCGAAGTCCTCCGCTTTCACCGCATGGACGCAGTCCGGCTCATGGAAGGCGTCGCCGCCGGCCGGATCAGAGAAACAGAATTAGCCGAATGGTTCCGCGCACACTGACCCCACAGGTGTACGACCGCCCGTCGGCGGGCGCTTCCATCTGAAGTTCGCGACGCTAAGGGCCCAATCGCCACCCCATCAATATCGCTTTCCGCCGAGATGCGATTCCGGAATCAGGCGGCGGTGCGAATCTCCTCAAGTATTTGAATTGCCTTGCCCATTCCCAAACAGGCTGCGCCAGCGGCAACGTGGACCAGCAGAAAATACGGGACTAGTGCGAACATCTGAAAGTTCGAGACTCCAGAATAAACGGAGGATTCTGACAGCGTGATTGCCATAACAACCCTAGCGATTCCTCCCAGAACGCCCCACGCTATGACGATGCTCCCAATAATGAACAATAGCCTTGTGAAGAAGCGGGATTTGAGCTTTTTCTTCGACGTTTGCGATTCCATTTCAGTTATCTCAAGACAAGCGGGTCACAGGCGACCTTGTGAGTCTAGCACCCATACATCGAGCGCTGTCACTGCACGGCGGATGCCAGGTAGGTGCGACCTCGCACCAGCAAATCAAGTTCATTCCTTGGGTCAATTGAACATTCCGCCGCAATCCGATCCTTTATGGATGTGGAGACCCTCAGTTGTGAGGGGACCGTCTATCTCAGGCGTTGGCGGAGCCACTCATAGACATCGCCTCGCCGGGCGGCTGCAAGCACCAACACAAGTAGTTGCTCATCTTTGATCGTATAGCGCACCCGCCAATCGCCCAGGCGGACTCGCCAGATTGCCGTCGCGCTCTTTAATTTGCTGGCGTCGGCGGGGCGCGGGCGACAATCAATCGATACCCGAGATCGAGTTCCTTTTTGCTTTGAGTGAAAGTGTCATGGTCAAGCCCGGGAAGGCTGATCGATCAGCCAGGGCCGGTTAGAAAGTTCACCACCGCGTCGGCCCATTCTTCGGGCATCTGATCGACGATGTCGATGCCGCCGCCTTGCAGTTCTGTATAGGCGAAGTCGGTACGTATCTGCGCGGCCAGCTTGGCGTTCTCGTAGATATCATCGCCTGTGTTGGTGAGGATCAGGGTGGGAACCATGACGTCCACGAGAGCTGCATTGTGATCATAGATAAATGCCGCGTGGTGACCCGTCCAGAACGGCGCGTAACCCTGAAAGCGCTCCACTGTATACCGGGTGATAGTCTCCGGGTCGGGAGTTGCTCCGCCGTCGACATACATGCTGTAGCGGCTGGCGAAGGCGTCCTGCAAATGGCTGCCGTCGGTCTGGTGAACGAAGTTGATCTCTCCTTCCTCGACGAATTCAAGGTAATTGCTACGTTCTTCCTCGCTCATGGGCAAAGGACCGTTGATGACGAGCTTGTTCACTCTTTCCGGAAACAGGATCGCCACTTCCGTCGCCACCATGCTCCCGGTATGGTGGCCGAGTACGTCGGCCTTTTCGATGCCCAGATGGTCGAGCACAGCAGGTACCGCCTCGGCCCAGTCACTAACCGTGGGCACAAAGGGCGTAGGGTCCGATTCCCCGAAACCGGGCGAATCAACGCCGATGGCCCGGACTCCACGGCGCGCAAGGGGTTCGTAGACATTTTCGAACTGGCGCGAGGTCATGGGCGCCTGGGGGCACAGAATCAAGGGCCTTCCTTCACCGGTGTCGCGGAAGTGAACCTGTCCGAAGGGTCCGTCCGCATATCCGCGCCTCGGCACATAGGGCACGGGCATGGGCCCGGACCTGACTGCATAAGGGTTGCTTTCCGCCCGCGTCTCAGCGGAGGCGGCACGGGATCCGGACATCACCGCAATGGCGGCCCCTGTGTACTTGAGTGTGTCTCTGCGGGTGATTGTCATGGTATGGTCCTTTCCCCTCGGGGTTCTCTTGCCAGAGTATCTCATGCGATCTTTGCCCGATAAACCGCTCCATTCGGGCTGAGGATTTTCCCATTAGTCTTTTGCGAGCGAGGTCCTCCCGACCGTTCCCCTGTAATCCGAGCTATTTTGCAACGCCGCATGGCGGAGAAAGCAAAGGGTCTTTCGTCTAGTCAATTAGCCATTCCTCCTGCTGGTAGCCCAGTTGAACCGCCGCGGCGCACGTTGCGCCGTACGCCGCCTCTTCCGTGTGTTCGATCATTTTCGGCTGAATCCCCCACCGATCGAAGATGGCTTCGGCCAGCAACGAGCTCAAACGAATTGCGTTGCCGGTTGCATACAAGGTTTTCGCTTTCAGGTCTGCCCGCGCATAGTAGGCATGCAGTTCGGAAACGATTCCGTTGGCCATGGCCCGGACCAGGTTTCCGGGCGTCAGATTGCCGGCGTCAATTCCCGAGATCGAGCCTCTCGGTACTCCGTTGTGTCGACTACCCAGAAACCGCGGGTCGACGACAAGACCACCCGCGTCCATCGGCGCTTTGCCGCCAAGCTCGTTCATGAGCCCGTAGATTGACTCCTTCGAAGGCGTGGCCTGGGCCGTTTCGGCGACTGCGGAGGCCAGGAAGTCCGCCAGGTAATCGTAGGACCAACCCCCGCAAAGCCCGGTGCCGGTAACCATCTTCCGGGTCCCGAAGAGAGGCCGCGTCTCCAGGTCGGCAAGGTCCTGAAATGGCTCGAAAATCATCGACAGCTGGCTGCCCGTCCCAATGTTTATGACGCAGGATCGGAGCTGAATGGGTCGGCACGCCAGCACACTTGCCTGATGATCCCCGATGCCAGCACACACCACGGCACCCGCATCAATGCCCAATTCGTCGGATACTTCGGCTGTTACGACGCGTATCGGTTCCGCGGACTGTCTTATGGGCGGAAGCGCGGCCAATGGAATCCGCAACTGCTCCAGGAGGTCACGGTCCCAGAAATTACTTTGCAGATCAAGGCCGCCCCAACTCGCTGCCATGCTCATGTCCGTGACAAGGACATCGCTTAGCGTGGCCACAAGGAGATCCGAAATACTGCAGATGCGAATTTCGCCGGCTTCGAGATGCGAGGAGAGTTTTCTTTCTTCGAGGATCAAATGATGCAAGGTCGTGAAGCCGTAACCCGGTTGCAGCCGGCATCCGCAGCGTTTCGAAATCACCCTGTTTCGTGAAACTGCCAAGACCGCCTTTGCGTCTTTTCCGCGCTGGTCCCGCCATGTAATGAGGCGACTTACCGGTTCATTCTCCGAGTTCACCAGGACAATTCCGTGCATCTGGCCGGTTACGACAACTGCGCAAATGCGCATGGAATCGGAGCAGCTCCTGCGTAGCGTTCTCACGGTCCCGGCCAACAGCTTCTTTGCGATACCGATGATGACGCAAGCGTCTTGTTCATGCCGGCCGGATACCGGGGCTGAGCCGTTGGCCGTGTTGGCAACCGTTCGCACATCCACGACCTCTCCGGAAACGGCGTCCAGCGCCAGCAAACTGATAGTCGTGGTTCCAAGGTCGATACCCAGAATCACGTTCGATGTGTCACTTGCAGGATGCATCAACGTCAATCGGTGTCGCGTGCTGTAAGAATTCTGGCCTCCCAAATCGCCGCATACCCGTGGTTATGCGGCGGTTCATCTCCTACCGGAGAGTATCCTAATACCAAATTGCAACCGATTGCATAATGCGATAGCATTTTGCACGATCCCCGGGCGGATCGAAACGCTATCAGCGGCAGACGAAAAACGGAAACTCATTAGCCCCGGAGCTACAGCCGGGTCGCAAGGGAGGACTTGTAGGGTTGAAAAACAAGGTTCAGTTGATCACGTACGTCGATCGCTTTGGCGCCGATGCGCTTCAAGATTTCGGCAATCTCCTGACCGGGGAGTTGCAAGGCCTGTTCAGCGGCGTTCACCTGTTGCCTTTTTTCTACCCTTTCGACGGCGCCGATACCGGCTTCGATCCCATCGACCACACAAGAGTGGACGAGCGGCTGGGCAATTGGGACGACGTCTTGGCCATTTCACGGCACACGAACGTAATTGCCGATTTGATCGTGAATCATATTTCGTCAGACTCGCCGCAATTCCAGGATTACCTGACCTTTGGAGACGAGTCGGAACACGCGGACCTTTTCGTGTCGTTCGACGGCATATTTCCGGAAGGGGCGACAAGTAAGGAAATCTTGTCGATTTATAGCCCGCGGCCGCGGCTGCCGTTCTCGATCAAGTCTTTCAAGGATGGAAGCAAACGGCTGCTTTGGACAACATTCACACCCGACCAGATCGACATCGACCTCGAAACAACGGCAGGTCGAGAGTATCTCCGAAACATCATGGAGACCTTTGCGGCATCGGGAATTTCGGTGCTTCGCCTGGATGCGATTGGTTACGCCATCAAACGGCGTGGCGCCAGTTGCTTCATGCTTCCGGAAACATTTGATCTCATCAGGCAGCTGTCCAACGATGCGCATGAATTCGGTATGGACGTCTTAGTCGAGGTTCATTCCCACTACAGCAAGCAAATTGAAGTCGCGAAAGTCGCCGATTGGGTGTATGACTTCGCCTTGCCGCCTCTCATACTCCACTCCCTGTTCAGTCGAAGCTCGCGTGCAATCAAGCACTGGTTCTCGATCTGTCCCCGGAATTGCATCAGCGTTCTCGATACCCATGATGGGATAGGCATGATCGATGTCGCAAGAGATGCACAGGCCCCATCGCTCGCCGGCCTCCTGTCCCAATCGGCAATCGCACGCCTGGTAGAGTCAATTCACTTGAACAGCAAGGGGGCGAGTCGCCGCGCGACCGGGGAAGGAAAATTCAATCTGGACAGCTATCAGGTCAATTGCACGTTTCTTGATGCGTTGGGCGGCATGGAAAACGACTATCTGATATCCAGGCTCATCCAGTTTTTTGCGCCAGGAATTCCGCAGGTCTATTACGTCGGGCTATTGGCCGGAAACAATGATATGGCGGAATTCAAGAGGACCGGCAGCGGCCGCGACGTCAATCGCCGCCGCTACGATCTTTCGGAGATTCGACGGCATCTTGAGAAGCCGGTGGTTGCGAAGCTTCTTGATCTGATTCGATTTCGAAACTCGCATCCGGCATTCGACGGCGAATTTGTCCTTGGCGACTGCTCAGACAAGGAATTGATCCTGCGAAGAGAGAACGGGCCGCACTGGGCGGAGATGTATGTCAACCTGGCCTCCAGGGAATTCAAGTTGCGCTGTTCCCGGAACGGCGGGCAAAAAGTCGCGACTGGTTTTGATGGAATAGAAAACCTGACCGCTGCTGGGCCAGCAGCGAAATAACAGGATCGCCTTGGCCGCGCCGCGGCCGGAAATAGTTATTCGCGGGAGGCGTGACCCGGTTGGCTGGACTCGCGAACAACGAGCTCCGGCTGAATAATTTTCGGCCGAACATTCAACCCGTCAACCATCTTGAGCAGCTTCATCACGAGTTGTCTTGCACCCTCAGATTGGTCTTGGCGAATAGTGGACAGTGAAGGCGACATTGACTGCGCAACTTCAATATCGTCGTAGCCTACGACCGCGACATCCTCAGGAATTCGCCGTCCGGTCTTCAGGATTGCCCGCATGACACCCAGCGCTACAACGTCGGACGTCGCGACCACCGCATCAATATCCGGCCGGCCCTTGAGAAACTCGCCAAACACATGTTGCGCCACCGAACTCGAAACACCGGTACGAACCGCAAGCGCCGGATCCACGGCCAGGCGCTGCTCGAGATGGGCATCCTTATAACCCGAATACCTCAGCCTCAGTTCAGGCATCTCGCGCTGACCGACAAAGCAGATCTTCGATCGACCCTGGCCCAGTAGGTGTTGAGTGGCCAGGAAACCGCCGTAGCGGTTGTCACTTCCGACCGTGCAGTAGTTCTGGCCCTCAATTTTTCCGCCCCATACGACGAACGGCGCAGCGGTATCGACATGAGAATTGATCTGCTCATGGCTATGTCCCTGGCCGACAATGATTGCGCCGTCGCACTTACCCCGGATCACATGTCGCTTGATCCACTCGTCAATACTCAAGCGTATGTTGGCCAGTAGCAGTTCGTGACCGCGTCGGTCCAACTCGTTTGCAATGCATCCCAAAAGCTGCAGGAAGAATGGATCCGAAAAGGACCATTCTGTCGGGTTGGGCTCGGCTACGACTACGGCTATGGTAAGAACCGAGCTCGATTGAAAGTCCCGTGCCTTCTTGTTGACGCGGTAGCGATGTTGCCGCGCAATTTCAACAATGCTCTCGCGGGTGCGATCCGATATCAGGGGGCTTGCGGACAATGCCCGCGATACCGTGGACTTGGATACGCCTGCAAGGTCGGCGATCTCCTGCATGCGCATCGCCCGTTTGCGGCTGCGTGATGTATTGCGTGACACCTGCCCTTTTGCCCCCCGGTTGACACTTGTCGCTCAACGCCGAGGGATTGTAACGCGACTCCAATCCAGCCGGGCGCACCAACCGGAAATGCCTTGTAGACTTGCCGATCCCATACGGCTTGCAACCGGTTGCATACTTTGCTAGGATGGCATGAAAAGCGACAGGTGGAGGAAATAGTGATGGAGTCTTGTCACCCAAACTTCCGGAAAAAATGCCACTGGCTCTTTCTGCATCCAATTTATTTCTTGATGGCGGCGTGTTGTGTTGGTGTTCATGCGCAAGAAACAGGGGACAGCCCCGTCCTGGAAGAAATATTGGTTACCGGCGTGGCAAGGCCCACCGCAAAACTGGACAGCAGTGTCTCGGTAACCTCTTTCGAAGCGGCGGAAACATACAAGCTTGCGTCTCGATCAACCGCGGAAATCTTCCGCAGCCTCCCCGGCATTCGCTCGGAGAGTTCGGGTGGCCAAGCCAACGCAAATATGACCGTTCGAGGCATCCCCTTGGCGACGGGCGGTTCCAAGTTCATGCAAATCCATGAAGACGGCCTGCCCGTGCAGGAATTCGGTGATGTGAATTTCGGCAATGCCGACCAATACGTTCGAGCAGATTTCAGTCTCGACCGCATCGAATCCATTCGCGGTGGTTCGGCGTCAACCTTCGCCAGCAATTCACCCGGGGGGATCATCCACCTGATCAGCAAGACCGGCGAGGAGGCAGGCGGCAGCGTTGGTGTGACTTACGGCCTGGATTACCAGCATCAACGCGTGGATTTCGACTATGGGCAACCATTAAACGATAGCTTGCGGTTTCATGTCGGCGGCTTTGTGCGCGAGGGTGAGGGCATTCGGGACGCAGGCTTCAACGCCGAATCGGGCTATCAACTCAAGCTCAATGTAACCAAGGACCTTGACCACGGTTACCTGCGGTTCTATGCCAAGCGACTCGACGACAATGTCATCACTTACCACGCTGCCCCTGCAAGGTTTGACGGTGACGGGAAATTCGGCGCTTTATCCGCGTTTGACGGCTCCAGCCAAACCATCGAGTCATCCCTGAACAGCACCTTTACAACTTTCGATGCGTTCGGGAACCGTCTGGAGCGCAGTTTCAGTGACGGTGTCGCGTCCAAAGTCAGCAGCTTTGGGGTCGAATTCGTTTCAGACGTTGGCGACAGCTGGAACATAAGCAACAGGTTCAGGACCTCCGCAATCAGCGGCGGCACGATTTCCGAGTTCATTGACGGTGGATCAGCAATAGGCGCCCAAGCCCGGGGCGACGCTCTTTGTAGCGGATTTCAGGTAAATCCCGCTGACCCTACCACTGCCGGGCGCCCCATCCCCGCCGCTGAGTCATGCGCAACCTCCGTAACATACGCCAATGGCTCCAACGCGGGACAGCCGTACTCGGGCCTCACAGCAAACGTGTTGGTGTTCGATGCGGATATCCTAAGCCAGGACATTACGGTGAACGACTTGAAATTGGCCAAACAACTCAATGATGATGCAACCGTAACGTTTGGTATCTATACGTCCAAGCAGGATATCAGGATCAACTGGGGCGCCTGGCAATTCTGGATGAAGGAACTCGGCGGTCGCGATGCGTCCCTGCTGAATGTCTCCTCGCCCGGGCCCGACGGCATGGCGGGCACTGCGGACGACCGCGCCGTAGCCGAGAACGGAGTCTGGTGGCCGGGACTGCTGTCGTTCGCGTGGGACCTTGAGTACGACATTCTGGCGCCCTATGCCAACATCGGTGTCGACTTCGATCAATTCAGCTTCGATGCCAGTATCCGGCGGGATTCCGTCGATGCGGTCGGTCAGCTTGTTGACTCTTGTTGCGGCAGCCCCGGCGGTTTCGACTTGAATCGAAACAACTTGATTGAACCGTTTGAATCCCTGGGCCTGGCAGTGGCTGTCGGCCCCGGGCAGCGGATTGATTATGACCACAGCTACATGTCTTATTCCCTGGGAGGAAACTGGGCCTTTGCGGACAACCAGAGTTTCTTCGCACGTTACGGCGTCGGGCATCGAGCCGTTGCCGATCGCCTCTTGCAAATACCGGGAGCCTTGAGAGCCGACGGTACGCCGGTGGATGATCCCGATGATCAAGTGACGCAGATTGAAGTGGGTTATAAGTCCATCCGGGACAATCTTGATTTCTTTGCCACCTTCTTCAATACGGACACGGAAGAGACCCAGGCGGAGTTCACCAGCGGCTCGGTGTTCGTTCGCGAATACACCGCCAAGGGCATCGAGTTGGAAGGTGCATACCGGATTGGAGATTTCAGAATCAGCGGCAACATGACCTGGACCGACGCCGAAATAGTGGCGGATGCAAACGACCAATCGGTAGTTGGCAATACCCCCCGGCGACAGGCATCTGTGATTTATACATTGACGCCCGAATACTCAAGGGACGCGTTCTCGATCGGTGCGACTCTGCAGGGATCCACGAGCTTCTTTATCGGGGACAATAACCAACTCGAGCAGGGAGGCTATTTGCTGATGAACCTGTTTGGTCTTTACCGAATCAATGATGCATTGTCGATTTCTCTGAACATCAATAATCTGACCGACGAATTCGTGATAACCGAGGCCGAAGACAGCACGGCCAATGTGGGTGATATCGTTCGGGCCAGAGTGATCAGCGGAAGGTCCAGTGTGCTCAGCCTGAGATACCAGTTCTAGGGTGAAGAAACGCCAGTTCGCTGCATGGGCGACTCATATGTGCTAGTTGCAAAACCAAGATTGAGCGTTTTCCAGATTGTCAACATGAACGTTGGCTTTTTCGGGCTTCAATACGCTTTCGGTCTGCAATCGGCCAACATGACGCCCATCTATTCCTTCCTGGGCGCGGAGCCCAGCCAGATTCCCCTGCTCTGGTTGGCGGGGCCGGTTACCGGACTGGTGGTGCAACCGTTGGTCGGGGCGCTGAGCGACAAGACCGTCAGCCGTCTGGGGCGGAGGACGCCGTATTTCCTTATCGGCGCCATCATGGCAAGTGTGTGCCTCTTCATCATGCCGTTCAGCGCCGCGCTGTGGATGGCGGCCAGCGTTCTGTGGATTCTCGATGTGGGCGCCAACACAACGATGGAGCCCTATCGGGCCTTCGTAAGCGACAAACTCGACACATCGCAGCACAATCTGGGCTACCTCGTTCAGAGCGCCTTTTCGGGCCTCGGCGCTTTCCTGGCCTTTCTGACGCCTACCTTGCTCATACTCTTTGGCATCCACAAGTCGGCTGTGGGCGCGAATGGGATTCCGGTTACGACCTTTCTGGCGTTCTTTATTGGCGCCATCGTGATGATTGGATCGATCCTGTGGACGGTGAGGACCACCAAGGAGATCCCGCTAAGTGCGGAAGAGCGCGCCAATATTCTGAGTTCGCCCAGGGGGCTCAAGGCAGCATTTGTCGATCTCAAAGAGGCCATATCAGCCATGCCGCGGCCGATGCGGCAGATGGGGCCAATGATGCTCTTGAGCTGGTACGCAAATTTCGTTTACTTGCAGTACATGCCACTGTGCCTGGCAACCTCGGTATTCCCGGATGCTGAGAGCTTCGAAGCGGGTCTTGTCGACGCATCCTTGCTTTGGGGCAGGATGGCGGCTTTCTATTTTCTGGTGGCCTTCGTTGCAGGGTTTGCCCTGGTGCCCTTCGCAAACAAACTGGGCCCGAAACGGATCCACGGCTTCTGCACCGCATGCGGTGGTATCGGGATATTCCTTGTGCCGCTAATCGGGGATACAACGTTGCTCTTTGTCCCCATGCTGGGAATCGGCCTGTATTGGGCAAGCACGATGGGAATAACCTACGTGATGCTGGCCAGTTTCCTGCCGAAGGAAAAGACCGGAATCTACATGGGCATTTTCAACATGTTCATCGTGGTGCCCATGATCATCCAAACCCTTTCGGTACCGCTTTATTTCGATACCTGGCTGGGCGGCAGCGCTCCCAATGCAATCCATCTGGCCGGCATATTGCTGATCCTCGCTGCTGCATCAGTGGGATTCATTGATTTGCGCAAGCGCGAAGAGAACGACGCCATTGAGGCGGCAACGGCCGCATCAACCGGTTACGTTGCTGGCGCTCCTCGGCGCGACGCTTAGCGCCAGACGATTAAGGCGAACCGAGAAAGTATGGCGTCACGATCAGCTTCAGCTTCCAGCCGGAGAACGCAAACCGTTTTCACGACCGGCGCATCCGTGTGTGTCCCCCATGCGGGTGCGCCGTGTCGTGTTTGCCAAGCCATCGTGGTTCGCCAACCTATGGCAGCTGGCAGCATGCGACTCAGAATATTTTGCTGATCTCGACGTAATACCTCTGACCGCGCGCGCCTAGCGTACCTCGCGGAGCGCCTTCAAGGCCTCCATAGGGTTCGGGATCCAGCGTCACTTTGCGGTACGACTTGAAAATGTTGTTCATTCCGAAAGCGAGGCGAACATCCTGCTTGCGGTTCCCGCATTGTTGGCGACGGCGTGGAGCAGACGCTCAGGGCGTGCTCTTACGTAAATTCTCGAAGGGATCCCTGGATGGTGGTCTTCGGTCCGACCGACGCCCGATTCGAGTGGTCGCCCCGTACTTTGCTTCTTTGGCAAAAAAGCCCATGCGGCCGGTGTTGATGCGCTCCACTTCACCATCGACTTCCCTCCAGTCCTTGTTCGGCCGGAAGTGCTCCTCAAAACTGTCGTCCTTCAGCAGGACGATATTGCGCAACTCCGTTGTGCTCTCCCCGCCTCGACCATGCATACGAAATACACGCTTCACACGAAGAGGAAACCCAAAAGCGTTGGTAAACCACTCCTCCAACTCGAAGCGTATCGTAAGGCCGCGGCGGGAGTTGACGATTTCGTGCAGGGCCCCATCACAAAGGAACCCATTGACCTCACGCGTACCCAGGTCGGTCGTGGACATCCCGTCTATGCCCTGTCCGCCAAGTGGCTCCAGTGCCGCGACGGCGTTCCTGGCTTGCTCCAGACTGAGCTCATGCGCGCTGAAGTAGCCGCGTTTCGAGTTCGCCTTCCACTCGACCCGCGCGACCGGGTCAACGATATGCGTCCATTCATCGAAGTCGTACCTTGTGCGGCCCCGCTCGTCCTGCAACCACCGGCCAACTTCGACACGCTCCCGCGTGCCCCTATTGCCCGTCATGGGCTCAGTGAGAACCTGTTCGGCCTGAATGCCCGCGCCCTGTGCAGTCGCACCAAAGGATAATCCGAAAACCAAGTAGGTAACCGCGGCCACGAGAACCGCACGCGCACGTGTCCGTGACCGTTCCCCCGTAGTCCAAGCCATTTTGGTTTTGGAGACCGTCAGGCTTGCTACAGCAAGTCTTTGGCAATTCACTTCTGCTACTCCTCCAAGACTTGTCCTCCTGGATATTGATGCGGGTTTCGCATTCGAGGTTGCATGCTCGGTGAATCCGCTCTTCCGCCGCTCACGACTGCAATGGCTCCATGTCCAGGCCGCATCCGCTCCTGACCACGCCGCTGCCCGATCCCCCGAACCATTGAAAAGTCTCTGGTAGTGGCGGTAGCCCTTCTATCTCAAGCGCTGACGGAGCCGCTCATAGACATCACCTCGTCGGGCGGCTGCAAGCACCAATGTAACAAATCAACATCACGCATTCCCGGCAGCATCCCGGCGGCGTCATCCCTAACCACTCGGCCCTGAAGTTGTGGCCTGCTTCCCGAAAATTGGGCCATTGGACGTGGCAAAACTCTCGGTGCCGAAGAGCCCCTATTTCCGTGCCAGTTCCGTAGCGAATTTACGGCCTTTTGAGGAGCCCCTCAATCCAGGCGGACCGAAATCCTGGGAACAGATCACTGCACCACGAATACCAGCGGTAAAGGCAAATGGAAGGGACGCCCAAGACCGGCCTTCAAAGTATTTTGTGGAACATGAGGACTAGAAGGACGCCTTCAAGCGCACACCAAATTCCCGCCTTGGGTACATCGCTGTGAAAGCCTTGCGGCTGCCCCCGGGACCGGTGGTCGTTCCGTTGGTGTTGGGCAACACTTTATTGTCGGTGAGATTAGTACAAAAAACTTCAAGGGTGCTGTTTTCGGTCAAATCGATTCCCGCGCGGGCATTGATTCTGAATATTTGTTTCGTTCGGTTCCATTCCGAGTAGTCCGCCCACTTTGGACTCTCGTAGAAGAAATCGGTGCGGAAGAACCATTCCCGTTCGCCGAATTCACCGAGAATTCTTGGGCTTAAGGACATTGTCCATTTTGGCGTGTTGCGCGCCTCATTGCCATCGTTGACGACGGACAAGGCGCCCGATCCGAGCACTGAAAACTCATTCGACCCACGCGAAGAGAACGAGGTCATTACCGCATCCACAAAAGTGAGTGTTCCGCGAATGTTGAACCAATCCGTCAGATTGCCTTGTGCTTCAAAATCGAAACCCTTGTATTTGGAATCACCTGGCCCCCGGAAGGATGTCGTGCCGCCTGTGGGAAGCAAAATGACGGATGCGAAGGGTTGGTTTTTCCAGTCAATGTAATAGACGGCAGCGGTAAAGGCCCAATTGTCCATCTGCTGTTTCCAACCGAGTTCAAATTGCGTGTTCTCCTGGGGCGCTGTGTGCAGACCCAGTGCGTCCAACTGATCGGCAGGGATGATTTCCGGCGCAACACTGTTGACGAATCCAGCTTGCGTCGCAACACCAAGCAAGGAACTGTAGGAATAGCTGAAGTAGGTGGTTGCCCCATCAAACGGCGTGTAGCTGAGAATCACCCTGGGAATGAAATCCGTGTATTCGTTCAGTTCATCACACACAGGTGAGAATGAACAAGCAGCATTGGGGTTCCCCTGTAAAATCGCCAGCGATTCTTCATCGGTGTAGCGAACTTCCGCCGATAAGGTCAGATCCTCGGTGAGGTCGTAGTCAAGCGATGCAAACAGTGCCGTAGTCCCATTGTTCTGGAAGTCCACCGTTGCGCCAACGGCCGCGTTCGGATCCAACTCTGCCACGGTCGGGGCACGGCCAAGCCGATAGCGCTGCGAATAGTCGCTTATGCCAACGAGATACCGGAGCCGTTGATCTTGCGGCGAGGTGATCCGGGCCTCGTAATAGTTTTCCTGCACGACAAGTTGATTGCCGACTATAAAGGCCGTGCCGGGGACTGATGGAATGCCATACCAGAAGTCGACGAGGTTAAGGGATCCAGTTTCCGCCCGCGAACCCTGGAATGACAGCGTGTGATCGCCAATGTCGTATTCGCCGCTCAATTGAACACGGTAAGTCCGGTTCAAGCCACCCAACTTGTTTTCCGGTGTCTTCAGGATGTCATACTGCTGAAGTAGCGGGTGAATAGTGGTCAATATGGAGCGACGATTGGCCCCGCCGGCAATTAACTGGGCATCCGTCGGGGTCCGGGTTATGCCGAACGTGATGTTCTCACCGGTGGGGTAATCACCGCACCATAAGGCAGACCCGGTGAAATCGCTGCTGATAACACGGGTAAATGGAGTCCGTTCGCGCGAGGCCGGATTCAGATACTCGCCCGTGTAGGTGCGATTACATTCGCCGGTCGGAGTGCCGTGCAGCCTGGAATCAACACCGCCGTTGACGCCGCCATCCTCCGCGTCGACAAAGTACCCGGTAAGTTTCAGACGTAAGTCTTCCGTGGCATCAAATATCAGCGTGCCGTTCAAGGTGAGATCTTTCTGAACACCGAAGGGCTTGCCATCCTGAAAATTGAAATCTCCGGCATTTTGCTCGTAGCCGGCATAGAGGCGCACGCCTACTCTGTCCGTGATCGGACCTCCGACGCCGACGCTAACGATGTATTCATCGTTTTGGGATGGTGAAAATTGAAGCGTTACATCGGCTTCCCATTCGTCTCCGGGGAGTCTGGGAATATAGTTGATGGCGCCGGAAAAGGTGTTGCGCCCGAAGTACGCGGTTTGCGGGCCCTTGATCACTTCAACGCGCTCCACGTCCGTGATCGGCAAAAAGCCGCCACCGGCGGCGATGTAAGACCCATCCCAAAAAAGAGCACCCACTTGAGTCGAGGGCGTAATGATTTGCTGATTCATACCGCGGAAGCGGACTTGCGGATTGATGCGTCCGGCTGTCGCCGTAACGCCATGATAGTCCAGACCAGGAATAAGCTTTGACAGTTCATGGAAATCGCCGATGCCGGCTTGATCCAACCCGTCCACCGCCCTGTTGCCGGATCCGACTCCGTCAAGGCATCATTACGACTCCCTTTTCAATCCCTCGAATCCAAACCCTACTGACTCCTCCTCATCACCCCGGTTCAGGCTCATTTCCGTATTGGAATAGACTGTCCGACAAGTGCATTGTCAGACCAACTGGGCGGGAGAATGAAAAAGCATAATACACGGCGTTCAGGTCTTTGTCAGACTTTATTCGGCTTGAGTTGAAGAGTGAGGCCCCCTAGCCTCCGATGACGCACAATCCTTTTCGTAATTTCAATAGTTCGCCTGAGGTCATCCGCGCAACTGATCGAAGACTGGCGGCGCCAGTTCGCGCCGAGAAAGCCGTCGGTGCAATCGTGCGGGATCGGGATGGTCTCCACCGTCGCCGGCCCGAGCGCGCCCGCGAAATCGCTGACCGCAGGGAATAGCGGTCGATCGATATCAAGAATCTCCGGAAAGTATCGGTCAACCAGAATCCCGGCGAATCTCGGTCCCAGGTCATCACGACGACCCGATCGCGCGAGACGCGCCGTAACTCTCGGAGCCCTTGCTCTTGATCGGGGCAGTGGTGGACGGACAAGACCGCAAGACCCGCATCAAAGCTGTCATTCTTGAACGGCAACGACGTCGCACTCACCTGCACCACCGGAGCTGACCCGGCCGGGCGTTGAGCGATCATCGTCATCGAGGGTTCAACCGCGACGACACGCTTGTCGAGCGGCTCATACGAGCCCGCTCCGGCACCGACATTGACTACGGAATCATTGTCGCCCAACGCGCGCAATATGGCCTTTGCCATGCGCGGATCAGCCTTGCGGATGCGTGCATAACCGCCTCCGATCGTGTCGTAGAGCGCGCCCATGGCGCGAGTCTAGCGGCCAGCCAAGATCGCCGGCGTCTAAGTATCAGCCATTGACCGTAGGCGAGATGATTCCGCTTCGATCAACTGTTTTCGACTACACCAGCAAAAGCCAAGAAGGCGGGGAATCTACCGAATTTCTACTTCCTGCCGGAGCAGTGTTTGGTCTAGAATCAAACCCATGCCTCGACGCGTGTCCAGCATCCCGACCGGTCCTTAAGGGATGCGCGCTAACCAGCAGGAGCTCTTTGAAGGGCAACGGATGCCCCGGCAGCCCGCCACTTCGGTTGCGCCGCAGCGAAATGGAGCAAAGAACAACCTTTTACCAAGTGACCGGCCGGCGCACGACTGGTACCGGTTTGTCCTTTCGTTCCCGCCGCACCTGGTTCGCGACTACGCAGATCGGTTTGAACTGAGTTCCGATTCGCTGCTCCTGGACCCGTTTTGCGGCACCGGCACGACCATAGTGGAAGGGAAGAAACTCGGAATACCGGCAGTGGGTATCGAGGCAGTTCCATTGGCCTTGCTCGCATCGCAGATCAAGGTGGATTGGAGTCCGAATCCTGATCGCCTCAAAGCTCATGCCGAACACGTGGCGGAGCGCGTGTTGGCATCGCTTGAGCGCGAAGGCATCAGCGATGATCCTCACGAAAACCAGGACGCTCGTAGTGAAGCGAGCCTTCGGTCGTTGCCGGAGACGACGCAAAAACTGCTATTGAAAGGATCGATCAGTCCGCTGCCACTTCACAAGGTTCTCACCCTCATTGAGGTTTTGGAACAGGAGCAGTCCTCCCCCTATTACCGCCATGAGTTGCTTGCGTTGGCCAAGCTCTTGCCGTCGGAAATCGGGAATTTGCGATTCGGGCCGGAGGTTGGCGTTGGGGTCATCAAGCAGGACGCTCCTGTAGTTGGTTCCTGGCTGAGCCAAGTCTGGCACATGGCGAACGACCTACGCGTCTTATCTGCGATAAGCGAAACCCCGGCGAATGCGCTTTCCGGCGACGCGCGCGATATTGGCACACTGCTCGACCCGCAAAGCGTTGACGCAGTGATTTGTTCCCCTCCTTACCCGAACGAGAAGGACTATTTGCGAATTGTTCGCCTTGAGTCCGTCTTGCTGGGTTTTATCGAGAATCAGCCTCAGCTACGTTCCCTGAAGCAGCGCTTGGTGCGCTCGAATACCCGGGGAGTCTATAAGGGGGACGAAGACGACAAGTGGATCCGTTCAAACCGGAACATCGCCAGGATTGCCGAGGAAATTGAGGCTCGAAGAATAGCCCTTGGCAAGGACTCCGGATTTGAGAGGGCCTATCACCGGGTTACCAAGCTCTATTTCGGCGGCATGGCCCGACACTTTGAAAGCCTTTCAAGAACGCTTCGGCCTGGCGCGCGCCTTGCCTACGTGGTTGGCGATCAGGCTTCCTACTTGCGCGTGATGATCCGAACGGCCAAGTTACTGGCGGAGGTAGCGGTGTCGCAAGGGTACGAATTAGAGGGAATCGATCTGTTCCGTACCCGTCATGCAACGGCTACCGGTGAGCAGCTGCGTGAAGAAGTCCTGCTCTTGCGTTGGCCCGGGTGATTTCAATGCCTGAAAACCGCGACATACCGCAGAACCGCTACCTGGACATCATCAAGTGAGTGTTCCGCCGCAACTTCAAAGATGGATCGACCGAGGTTTGTTTTGCTCGCTCGGAACTCGCGGAAGCAGCTCGCGACCTTGGCCTGGACGTGCCGAAAAATCTAGGAGATATTGTTTATTCGATTCGATATCGAACCGAGATGCCAGCCGAGATCGACCAGCTTGCGCCGGCAGGAATGACATGGGCGCTATTTCCCGCCGGAAGAAGCTACTATGCTTTTCGACCGGTAGCCGTCAACCAGATTGAACCACGAGCGGGACTTACCAAAATCAAGGTTCCCGACTCCACACCGGGACTGATTTCCCGCTACGCGATGTCGGACGAGCAGGCGTTGCTGGCGAAAGTCCGATACAACAGGCTGCTGGATATTTTCACGGGTATGGCTTGCTATTCGCTTCAAAGCCACATGCGAACAAGCATTCAAGTTGAAGGTTCGAGCGGCGCCAAGTCATCCAAGGCGCAGGTTGAAACGGATGAAATCTACGTGGGCATCGACAGACACGGAAGTCATCACATTCTTCCTGTTCAGGCAAAAGGCGGCACAGATCGCTTAAGCATCGTTCAGATTTGGCAGGACTTTCGCGTGGCTGAGCAGAAATTCGGGAGACTGACTGCCCGTCCGATTGCAACTCAATTCCTGGGTGACAAGTCGATCGCCCTATTCGAGTTTTCAGAATCCGGCAACCAGATTTCTATCGCCAGGGAACGGCACTATTCTTTGGTATTACCTGAAAATCTCACTGACCAGGATTTGCAGGAATATAGAGCCGCCGCTGCGCGAGCACTTGAATTAACTCACTGAGGACCTAATCCAGAACTTGCTCACTTCGAATGCCCTAAGAATCGGGAGGCAGGTCACTCACGGATCGGTAGCGTCGATCCCTCCTGGGCGTGAGAGAGCAACCTGATGAGAACCGACAAAAAGGCTTTTTTCGTCGAATCCGGTCCTTCCTACAGCCCAACCCTTTTCCCAATACTCGTCTCACGCAACGCGTTAGCGATCATTTCTTCCTTGGTCTGAACACCGTCGAGACGATGCCGTCAAGCTGGTTGCAGCGATCCAGCCAGGCCCGCACGTTGGGAAACCGATCGTAGTCGATCGCTTGGCCGTGTCGGCCGAGCAGATACGGGGCGATGGCGAAATCGACGATGGACAGGTCGCCGAGGACGAATTCCCGACCCTCGAGTTGACCGTTGAGGACACCGATATTGAGTTCGATGTCCTTCTCGGCAGTGCTCTTTGCATCGCCGCTCTTGCTCTTGCTCTTGCTCTTTGCGCGCTTGGCGATGATCGTATTGATCAGGTGGAACGCCTGCCAGTAGAGCCAGCGGTCACAATCCGCCCGGCCCTGAGGGTCGTCGGGCAACATGCCCGTGGCCGGGTGCAGCGTTGCGAGATAGCACAGGATCGCATTCGATTCCCACAGGTAGAAATCGCCGTCGACCAAAAGCGGGGCCTTGCCCATCGGGTTCATGCGTAGGTAGGCCTCCGTCCTGTTCTCCTGTTCGCGGAACCCCATCGAGTGGATCTCGACGGGCAGATCGAAGTGCTTGATGAACGCTTCGACCTTGCGGTTGTTGGGTGTCGGTGAGAACGAATAGAGTTTCATGATGCTTCGAGCCTGTCCTGCGCGCGCGTGTCGAAATCTCCCGCAATGTTAGTCCTATTTCTCTGGACCGGGTGAGGGTCTATTGAGGGTCTCCCCATTCGACATGGCTCGGATTACGTGGGAAAGGTCAAAGTCACCGCACATCCAGCCGAGCCGACACCGACCACAACAAAATCAAACCTCGAATTCGTCACGAACGCCGGATGCGCAGCCTGCGGCCGAAGCCCTCCGGCGGTTCGACGTCACTGGCAAATCGCGCCAGCTTCTCAGCAACGAAATCCTGGAACGGCACGGCCTTTCTGGACGTCAGGTCGACGTTCATGCACAGGCACTCGTTGGTCGCAACGAGCTTGCCGCTGCCCGCATCGATCATTCGATGAAAATAATGGATGCGCTTGGCGTCGTAGTCGACAAGCGTCGTCTCGACGCGGATCGCTTCGCCTTCGAACAGCTCGCCGAGGTAGTCGACGTTAATGCCCAACGTGAATACCGAGCATCCGCTGGTGTCCGGGTAGTCCAGGCCGATGCCCCAATGCTCATAAGCGGCGTCTGTCGCTTCATCAAAAGCGAGCACGAAGAACGCGACGTTCATGTGGCCGTTGTGGTCGATCCACTCGGGCTTTACGACCGTATCGTAAAGGAGAAGTCTTTCCTCGCTCATCCGTCATTTCCGCGCTGCTCGCGCAGGCGCATTTCCAGATAACCTGGACCTTCGTCCGTCGGTACGGCAATTGCGTCGCGCCGTGCAATCATGATCGGCATGCTCAGCGACGATAGGAAGGTGCTTCCCGGTCCAGGATTGCCTGAAGCTCGCGAAAGTGATCCTCGCCCAAACCCGGATAGTCACGCCATTGTCGTGCCGTCTTCGCCGCCACTTCGTCGGAAACGACGCGTAGCTCACGGCCGGTCTGAAGAGCCGTGATGTAGGTTGAACAGGCGCGCTCGA
This sequence comes from Candidatus Foliamicus sp., assembly GCA_965261845.1. Classification (GTDB taxonomy): domain Bacteria; phylum Pseudomonadota; class Gammaproteobacteria; order Steroidobacterales; family Foliamicaceae; genus Foliamicus. Next base: position 1,510,397 of record OZ253475.1, read on the forward strand.
AGTAGTAAAGATCGTCGAACGCCCGGGCAACCGTCTCGCCGATCACCATCAACCCGTGGTTGCGCATCAGAAGAATCGGCTTGTCGCCCAATAGCCGGGCGATGCGCTCGGCCTCGTCGTCGAGACTCATCCCGTCGAAGTCGTCGTCGATGCAAACGCTTCCCCAAAACCGCATCGCGTTTATGTCGATGGGCGGAAGCGTCGGATCGGCGAGGCAGCCAAGCACCGACGCGTATTTCGAGTGAACATGAAGCACGCAGCGCGCATGCGGCACATGCCGGTGGATGTTGCCGTGCAGTGCCCAGGCCGTGGGATCCGGGGCATCCGGCCGCGTCATCGTCGCACCATCTTCGGCATCAAGCAGCAGAAGCTCGCTTGCCCTGATACGAGAGAAATGGCGGCCCTTCGGGTTCATCAGGAACCTGGTGCCCGCCCTGTCGACGGCGAGACTGAAGTGGTTGGCGACCGCTTCATGCAGGTCGAAGCGGGCCGCCCAGCGCAACGCGCAGGCAAGCGCGATTCGCTTCTCTGCGAAGTCCATGTCGGGCTGGTTGAGCACCGCGGTCTGAGCAGGGGTCATGAACTCTCGATGAAAATAATGGATGCGCGCGGGACTATTCTTGCACGTTCGCTGTGAAGAAGTCCTCGGGAAACACACTCCGTATGGTTCCGATGGTTATGAACATGCGTTGCGGATGATCGCTGAAGCTCTCAAAGCCCATGCGACGGTAGAACTCCTTGCGGCGCTGGAATGCCGAATCTCCGCCATCATCGATCACATCCAGAATTACCAGCTTGAGTCCGACTTCCTTCGACACTCTGTATGCGCGGAGGAGCGCATCGATAAGTAGATCGGTTCCGAGTCCCTTGCCCTGCTGACTCTTGTCTACGGCAATCATCGAGAGATACAGGGCCGGGAGGCTGGCGCGGCCTGGAGCGCGCCGCATACGATTTCGGCCCAGTTCTGCAATACCCACGGCGTGCGTGTTCAAAGCGTAATACCCCAGGATCCGACCGGAACCTTCGGAGACCGCAACAAACACTCGAGTGAAATCGTCTTTCTGCTGTTTCCTGGCGCTCAGGCGAAGAAAGTTGTCCAGACGAGCCACGCCGCAGGAAAACTCGGCCCGTTCATAGCGGGCCGGCTCAAATGGTTCTATGAAAACTCGCGGTAGATTTTCTGCGTCAACCGGCATTGGCTATCCGTGCCCGGTATCGAGCCGCAGCTTCCAGCGCGGCCTTGGTCGGTGGCGGCGGATTGTCGAGAGCCGCCAGCAAAGCGCGCTGATCGCGCGCCGAGAGAACCGTAGTCTGATGATCACGCAGGACCCGTTCGGCTTCCAGCATCGCCGAAGCACGCACAAATGCAGTCAGCGGCACCCCCATCAATTCAGCCGCCCTGACGATGCCGCTCTTGACACTGGGTTTAATCCGCATCTCAATGCTATCGGTGGCCTTCTCGCTGGAAGACACGTCGGGATCAATCAAATTCATCACATCCTGCCCTCACAATTGTCCCTACATTATAGGGACAATGTCGTCGCTGGGTGACCACGCTCGGTACTGGACCCTGTGTCCTGAGGCAAATCGTCTTTATTCGTACTTCTTGTTGACCACGCGGGTGCTGTCCTCAGTCAGCGCTCTGCGCAGCGTTGCAAGGTGAGAGGCTCCATACATCACAAAGATGCTGTCCGCCTCCTTCAGCAGCTCCTGAATTCTTTCAAACGCGAAGTGGTCACGCGTCAACATTGAGTGATACGACATCTGTTGAAGCAGGTTGCTCCCTTCTTCGTTGCCCGGTGCGTATGAGGAATTCTCCAGTTGCGAGTAACTGAGTCCCACCTCGTCTTCCAGCCACTTCTTGTAGCTGGCTTCATCGTACTGATCAGTATCCGGCAGGACCGATCGCAGATATTCCAAACTATTCACAACCATGTCCGGAACGTCCTCAATGCGAAAGTCTTCCTGTCGCTTCGCTTGAATAATCATCCTCGAGACTTCGTATCCAACAAAGTCTTCAAGCCCTATCCTCCCGTTACTATGCTCGGCAATGAACTCCATTTCCTGCGCGACTACAGGCTCGGCGCCCAATATGGCCGTTTTCGAATCCTTGACCTCAGCAATGGCCCAGTGGTACTCCCCACATTCATAAGAACCGGGGTTCTGTTTACAATTCTCCGCTTCACGAACGAAATACTCCCGATCGCTTGCGCTAATCCAATGGGGAAGTCCTTCCAGTATCAGGATTTCCGGTTCACATTCCTGGATTACCGTTGCGATGGTTCGAGAAGTTGGGGAATCACGTCGCGGATCATGAGCTGACGCCACAAAACACAGTTTTTTCTCCCCGTAGTAGAAAAACGTGACGAATGGCGACTCGAAAGGTTCCTTTTCTTGAAGTTCCGCGGACCATCTGTCTACGCTTGGCTTGGATGACGCCGAAAACGCAAGCAAGAGCGTAGGTAGGATCAATATGCGCAGAGAGTTCAGCTTGCCTTGGTTCATCTGCAGTTGCGAGAAAGGTCTTTCTCCGCCGCCCTTGAGAAAACGATGCGGTAGGTCAAAGGCCGAGGCTCGCCTTCAGATCCTCAAGGCTGACTTCAGCCTTCTCGCGATAATCCGCAAGCGCTTCAAGGGCATCGAGCAAGTCAAGCTGTTGCTTAAGCGTCCTCAATGCTTCCAGATCGGAAGGCGGCACCAAAGCGGCAACCGTCTTGCCATGTTTCTGTATCGCAATTCGCTCCCCTGTGAACTGCACGCGACCTGTGATTTCCGCAAATCTCTCGCGAATTTCCGTGATGGGCACCTGGTTGGACATGGGATTTCCTGTATCAGTACATTACATTTTGTACGAATTGAACGGATTGAAACAAATCGATGTCACGCGCTCCAAGCGGCCGTAGCCCCGAATGTAAAGCGGCGCCATCAAGCACACATGCTGCCTGGAACTCATTGCACAGGACCGCACGTTACTACAACATTGGGCCGCATGTGCTTGACAGGTGAGAACCCGACATGAGAAAACCCGGCTACGGTCTGGCGGTCCTCGCCGCCCTCGCGCTGGTGCTGAACTACGCGTTTTTCTACAACCCCCAGACGGTCAAACAGGAGGAGCCGTTTCTGGTGGATGACGAGGTGTTTTTCGACGGCGGTAGCGGACAAGGCCAATCATGAAAGCAACGCTTGAGGTTTAGGCATGGCCCCGAGTCTGGACATCGGAATCGTCGGCGCCGGCCTGGGCGGCATGACCGCTGCCGTTGCGCTTCAGCAACGCGGTTACAACGTCACCGTCTATGAGCAGGCGCCGGCTCTGGGGGACATCGGCGCCGGTATCACCGCGGGGCCCAACATCAACATGGTCCTCAATGGTCTGGGCCTGGAAGACGCAACGGAATCCTTTGCCGGCGGTTCCACAACATTCGGCACGCTTCACTACAAGACCGGCGCGCGGATCTTGTATTGGGAGCGGAGTCTGGAGGAGGCACTCAAGAATCAAGGTGCACTGACGCGGCATATGCACCGGGCGGATCTACATAAGGTCCTTGAAGACGCGTTCAACAAGGAGGGCGACACCCTTCGCCTCGGACACAGGCTCACGGACATCGAGCAGGACGACAGCGGCGTGACCTTGAGTTTTGCCAACGGCGTGACAGACAGGCGCGACATCGTCATTGCCTGTGATGGTCTCAAGTCCGTGGTGCGCGACAAACTGTTTCCCACGGAACCACCCCGGTACACCGGCTACATGGCATGGCGCGGCCTGGTCGATGCCGCCAAAGTGCCGGGGGTCCGTCATGTGCCCCACTTTGCCTCCTATCCGGCCGAAGGCAGGATGTTTTCCCGTTATCCCGTGCGCCGGGGCACCCGGATCAACTGGGTGGCCAACGCTTACCGGCCTGACGACATCGGTGAGGAAAGCTGGTACGCGCAGACGGACATCGACGAGGTTCTGGAAGAGTTTGGGGACTGGCATGAAGATGTCGTGCGCATTATCAAGGCGTCACCCGGCGGGAGGTGTTTACGCTGGGCGCTCTGCAGCCGCCAACCGCTCAACGGCTGGATCGCCGGACGGGTCACCTTATTGGGCGATGCCGCCCATCCCATGACGCCCTTCTACGGCATGGGCGCGGGTATGGCCTTTGAAGACGCCGCGGTCCTCGCCCGCTGCTTTGAAGCGGAGGAGGGGGACTGGCGGGCGGCCTTCCTGCGCTACGAGCGGGCACGCCTCGCCCGGGCCAACAAGTTCCATGTGCAATCGCATGAGCGCGGCAAGATTTACATGAGCGCAGACCCGACGGACCGGGCCAAGGCGCCCACCGCCGGCATGGAAGCGGAGTTCAGCTACAACGCCATGACGGTGGAAATTTAACGTTCCGGCGTTCGCATCCGCGGGTAATCCGTCCACAGATTCACGCGCCCTTCCCACGGCGCCTCAGAACCAAAGATGGTGGGATGAATCGTCTCGACCAGTTTCCGGTCCGAGTATGAAATCGCATCCGGATTCGGGAGTTTGATGCCGTTGGTGTTCCAGACGAGAAAGCCCGGTTGCTGACCCATGAGCAGCCAGGGCCACCAGATCATGGACTGATTGAGCGAATAGGTGGCTGACGCCCTGGCAATGGACGGGTCGGCGAGTTCGCGCACCAGTCCGTTGCTGGTCGTCTTTTCCGAGTACAAGAGTTCCGGGCCGGCGTATTCGAGCGGCCAGTTCTCCGGATCGAGCGGGTGCTTGAGGTATACGCCGGCGGAATACCGCGAGGTCCAGATCCGTTCACCGGCTTGCGACCATTCCAACGTGAACGGATTATCGGGGCCGTAGCGGGAAACCAGGGAACCGTCGGCGCGCAGGAATTGCGGTCCCTGATCCTTCCACAGGGCCTGACCGCGGCCTTCGCGTTGATGAAAAGGACGCACCCTGCGGCCGTTGAGCGGATTGATGAACGACTCAAGCGGTTCGGTTTCGCCTTGCCCGTGATAGACGGTGGCTTCCCATATGCTGATGTGATGGCCTTCCGGCCGAACTTCTACCTGACGTCGAATGACAGTGGTGCTGTCGACAAGCCGAACCGGGGCACGGCCGGGAACCACAGCCTCCATGGTGCCCTTGTACATATGGAAGATGGTGTCGTCTTCGAGGCTGGCCAGAATCTTGACGAACGCACGGACATGGGACTCGGGCGTTGGAAATTCCAGCTGCGGAAGCGGTGACGCAGCGTCTGTGCGAGTGGAAAAGGAAAACGCAGTTGCAGCGGTACCGGCGGATGCGAGCAGGGTTCGGCGGGTCAGCATGGTTATGGGTTCCTTCTTAACTGTGCTTCGGTGACACGCGGCATCTCGCCGCAAATTGGATTGTCTCCGGAGACGACGGGACCTTCATTTTCCCGCTTGCAGATCCAGTGATCGTACTGCGGTTTTATGGTGGGATCATCGATGATGAAGGTCTTGTTGAGGCAGCGCTCGGCGCCAATGCAGGCAACAATCTGCTCGTTCAAATCGACGCGCAGCACCCCGCCGAACCGGGTCAGGTCCGTCGTCATATAGGATGTGCCGCTGCGCTTTTCGGCATCGGGATGAAAAGGGTTGGAGGGAATCAGCGCGCCAACACGGATGATGGTGTAGGGCACGCCGGAGTCCCGGAGGATGTGTTCGGATTGATTCATGTCCCGAGACAGCTCATACAGCGGCGGGCTCAGAGGGCAGTCTTCCCTGGGGTTGTCGCCGCAGCCGCCGCCGATGCTGATGAACTGCTTGACGCCCATGCGTTTCGCCCAGGGGACGAAGTTCTCGTACATCTGCGTATAGCTTGACTCGGAGCCGGGCCGGACCTGCACCGTCTCGAACATCACATCGAATTGCTTGCCTTCGAGGGCGGCGTCCACTTCATCCGCCTTCATGGCGTCGCCGACCACGTAGTCGACGGGCACGCCTTCCAGTTTGGAACGGTCGGTAGTGGATCGGACAAACGCCGTGACGTGATCACCACGGTCGATCAGCATCCTGGCGACTGCCGATCCCGAATGGCCGGCCCCACCGATGATCAACACGCGCTGCGCAGCTGTGGCCGCAGTTGAGACGAGTAAGACGATCGCTGCAGTAGCGCATAGCGTATGAGTCAGCGAAGATCTCGGCATGGTTCCCCTATTACCTTAGGATGGTTTGATGATCTGATCGCTCTGAAAACCAACCGTTGCGTCTTAACCTTAGTGCGATTGTCGCGGCATGACAGGAAACCCTTTAATGGGTCTCAAGTGGTCACATTCGGCGTCTAAATCCCCCGTCGTCGCAAACCGCCTGCAACGCCAATGGTTGTACTCCGGCCAAAGGGTGTCGTCGGTGGCATGGTAGCTTTTGCCATAACAGGCGGAGTTGCCTACGCAGCGTGTCATGAGAATGGCCAAATCATCATAGGTAATCGGACCCATGACATCCTGATCCGCGGTCAAGTACCCGCGTCCCGTCCCCGGCGGCGGCTATGCGTTTCATAATCAAACCTTGTGCTTAATTGCGCTCTCTATTCTTTGCGCAAGATATCCTATAACTATCATCTGAGAACAGGAAATCACAATTTTTCCTCCATTCTTCTGAAACGGATTGGGGTGATGAATTTGGGCAAGTGCCTGTCCCTTCCATTTACCTCATCCGCCGGCATTTAGTTGTCGATCTGCTAGACTCGCGCCGCGTCGCATGGGTTAGCCAGCCGACTGGCGCGACATCAATTCTGACAAGCGGGAAGATTCCATGGGACTGCTGGACCGGGTATTTGGGCCCAACACGATCAATGAAAAGTTCGTCAACAGCCCGATGCGCGACAACTGGTACCAGGCCAGCTCGTACTGGCCGTCGTCATTCTCATTGATAACGACCGTCAGCGAAGATGGTTCGACCAATATCGGTCCATATCAGCTGACCCTTCCGCTTGAGGTCATCAAGGAGCGTTCATTCCTGGTCTGCAGCCGCAAGGGATCGAATACCGAGACGAACCTGCATCGCAATCCCAAGTGTGCGTTGAACTTCATCGAGTTCAACCGCAAGCAGCTGGGCAAGATCGTTGGTTTGGGCTATCCGGGCCAGACCACCGAGGAAAAAATGGCGGATAGCCCGTTTACGCTGATCGAGAGTCCGACGCCCGGACGCGGATCGGCGGATGGTTGCCCACTAATCATCAAAGAAGCATTTCAAGTGCACGAAGCACACTGGGATGAGTCGTTCAGGATCAAGGACGATGGCAAGACGCCCGAGTACCTGGTGCTCCGGCTTGAGAATATCCTATTGAAGGAAACCTGGGCGAAGAATATCGAGAACGGCACCCGGCGCATGCCCAACATGCCCATCACGTTCGGGTTTCGAGACGGCGAGAAGTTCTGGTTCGCCGAAAGAAAAAACGCCTTCTGGTTCCCGACGCCAACCGATAAAGGCCCCAAAGAAGAATCGGTGCTCTACGAAGCCAATCGCATCGACCCAGAAGTCCGGTTCACCCGCGAAGCCTGCAAGCAACTGACCGGTGTGCCCAAGCCCTTTATCAAGACGGTACTCAAGGGAATCATCAAGCAGGCCCGCGAGCGCGGTGTCACCGAGATCGACCGTGAATTCGTCGAGATGCTGAACAAGGACCGCGACTGACTGCTCTAGCTACTTGCCAAGGCGGCCGCGGACCTTGACCGTCGATTTCTCTCCCTGCTTCTCTGTCCAGAGTTTGTCAAAAACCACATCCTGCGGGGCCCGGTTTTTGGGAAGACCCTCACTTCGCTAAGGGCAGGCAGCCAACCCGATGCAGCGTGCATTCAGCGTTTAGCGTAAGACGCTATAAACGCTCCCACCCTAGGAGCATTCTTTCTTCATGGCAAGCAAGATATACCTGAAGCCATGCCACAGAATATACTTGAAGCCATGCCAAACTACATACTCTTTTCCGTGCATTTTGCCTTCCTGAAATCCAGTTAATTTCTTACTTGAGCAATCCCATGGTTTCACCCAATGAAAAACTGGCTGCCTCGCTGACTATCTTGCAGGATCGGCGGGGGAAGGACCGGCATGTTTTCCGGTCCGAAGAGTTTGATCGCGAGCACCGCGAGCGGCTGGTGCGCAACGGCTTTCTGCGCCCGATCATTAAGGGATGGCTCATGCTTGGCGACCCGGCCACGCCTCCGAACGATACAACACCCTGGTACGCCTCGTTTTGGGAGTTCTGCGCGCGCTATGGAACCCACCGCTTCACAGACCAATGGACGAGGAATCCCAACGCAGGCACCTCAAGCACATGCAGGAGGTGTATGTAGAAGACGCCTATCACTCACTGTCTATCGAGGGCTACCGAGTAACGCCGGAATTGATTCAAAGGGTCCGTACGGGCAGTTGGAATCCTGAGGCGGTGGAGTCCGACCGCAAGGATCGGAATGCCTTGGCGGCGCGGGGCTATTGGCAGGCGTTCCAGGCAGTACAGGAAACCACGCACCGCATTCTCCAGGGTGCTCGGGCGGGAACTCAGTTCAAGAGCGATCATTTCCTGTGGTATCTGCAACTCTTTCAGCCGTTCGTGGTTCCCGGTGTATTTGAGCCGGCCAGCCCGGCGGGCTACCGCAATCAGGCTGTGTTCCTGCAAGGATCACGCCATGTACCACCGCGCCCGGAAATCGTATCCCAGGCAATGATGGCATTGTTCGAACTGCTTGAGGAAGAGCCCGAGCCTGCCGTGCGGGCGGCGGCTGGACACTGGTTGTTCGGTTACATCCATCCCTATCCGGACGGCAACGGCCGCATGGCGCGGTTCCTCATGAACGGAATGCTGGCGTCCGGCGGATACCCCTGGACGATGGTCCGCACGGAAAGAAAACAAGCCTACTTGGACGCGCTGGAAGCAGCCAGTGTGAATCAGCACATACAAACTTACGCGGATTTCATGGCGAGTGTGGTCCGGGACGGAATGGAGGCCCGCCCTGTGCCCGCTCCCTGGCCTATTGAAGACCCACCGGCGCCCGACATGAATATGACACCGTAGACGCTCTGAGCGGGACTTATCCTCAAGCAGTTCGAACAGTGCCATCGTTCTTGGACAGATCTCACATCACAGCCTGGCCGGGCTATTCGAATTTTCTTGATAGCTCATTTCCCAGCGGACCATTTAGTCCCTGATTGAGCAATTCGGACTACACCAGGCCTCAAGTGAATCAACCCGGGTTTACCGGATGCTCCGGATCTTGAGTTGGAGTGCCCCAGGTTGATTCAGAGCCTCCGGGAAAGCCGGGGGTGGTTCAGTAGTACACTTATACATTATTTGCCGGAGTCGTTGTATGATGCGAATTTTCTTATTATCGCTCTCCTCGGGAGAGGAAGGGGGCCATCATTAAGAATCACAAAAAGCTTTTCTTGGTGGCAGCCGCATTTTTGCTCGGTGGGGATTACGGGGCGTCCGCCGGGGCGTCCGCCCAGGCGCAAGAATTGGCGCTTGAAGAAATCGTCGTCACAGCTCGTAAACGCGATGAAAACTTGATGAAGGTGCCGCTCGCGATTACGGCGTTCACATCGGAAATGATTGAAGCTGCAGGCATCAATTCGCTAGCCGAAGTTTCGGCGTACACACCGGGCCTTTTTTCCGTCACCCAAGTTGGTGGCGGGTCGGGCCGTAACGACCGTTCCAGTAAGCAAGTCGTCGTCCGTGGATTCTCCATTTCACCGGGATTGTTGTTCGTCGATAGTGCGCCGGTTCTCGGTGGAGCAACACCTGAAATAAGCGATCTGGAACGCATTGAGGTTCTTAAAGGGCCACAAAGTGCATACTTTGGCCGTTCGACTTTTTCCGGTGCGATAAATTTCGTCACCAAGGATCCAGCAAACGAATTCAAAGGACGCGCGAAACTCGAATACAGCAGCTTCGGCTCCACTGATAATTCAATCACTGTAGAGGGGCCAATCATAAAAGATCGCCTCGCACTCCGCGTCGCCGGGCATTATGTAAACAGAGGCGGTCAATACATCAACTTCGCCGAACCCGGTGTCAAACTGGGTCAGCAGTCAACCTTATCGCTGACTGGCCAACTCGTATTTACACCCACCGACCAACTGAAAGTTAAGATTTACGCCACGCGATTCCGTGACGATGACGGTCCGCCGGCACAAATCGCCATGAAACCGCCAGTCGACATGAACTGTGATCTGGGCGGAACGAAAAACGGCGGGCTTTGGTATTGTGGCGACATCCCAACAGCAAACCAGTTCCCTGAGGAATATATTTCGGGGCGGTGGATCATTGATGGGCCGGTACGTGCAGCTCTGATTGACAATGTCGCTGGTTTCCCCACCGCCTTCGACCCCCGCTATTTGCAGCACGGCGGTCTCAAGCGGGATTCCTTACAGTCCAATATGGTGATCAACTACGAGTTTGAGAACGGCTACAACTTCACGTCAATCACTGCCTTCCGCAGAGAGAAGAACCAACAGAATTCGCAGTTGTCCTTCCGCGACAGTACGAATGTACCGAATCCGCTCTTTGGCATTATTCCCGGGGTCCCACCCACGGTCCTGTGGTACGTGGTTGTTCAGAGCAAAAATCGCGACTTCAGCCAGGAGATAAGGGTATCCTCACCAGAAGACCGTGACTTAAGATTCTTAGCTGGAGCAAACTTCCTGGCGTTTACGAATCCCGGTGGCGCCGGTGTTTATGGGACTACGCCGATTGGTAATCTGGTGTTGTCCAGCACCACGCTCAACAAGAGCCGCACGCCTGCCCTTTTCGGCGGTGTTTACTACGATGTCACGGATGACCTCACAGTCAGCGGTGAACTTCGTTATCAATGGGACAAGATCACACGCCAGGCGTTAACGACCTCGCAAGGTGCGCTCATTCCCGGCGGTGGTCCGTTGTTCGAGGAAACGTTCACCAGTTTCTCACCGCGTGTCACGGTTGACTACAACATAAACGACGATTCAATGGTCTACGCCCTGTGGTCGCGGGGTTTCCGGCCCGGCGGTTTCAACGTCAACCTGGCTATCCAGCCTCCCTCTGTTTTGGCACAGTTTACTGAACTTGGTGTTGGCATAGCTTTCGAACAAGAACGACTGGACAACTTTGAGGTGGGCCTTAAGTCGATATGGCTCGATGGTCGGGCCCAAACCAGAATTGCGCTCTACAAGGAATTCTGGCGCAATGGCCAGACGCCAATCAACATCATCTTCACCCTGCCGACCGGTGGTGTGAATCAGATCACCGCTGTCTCCAACGTTGGTGCGGCCAACCTTGAAGGGGCCGAGGTTGAGGCTGAGTTTCAAGTGACTGAGGAATTCAATCTGTCAGCCACATTCGGTTACACGGATTCGAACATCAAGGTCTTCACCTGCGGCCATTGTCTCAACGTCTATGGCAGCACCGATGGCACGGGCAACCGTCTACCGCAGGCACCGAAGGTCTCTTGGTCAATGTCGGGCCAATACACAGACCGGTTGTTTGGTGATTATGACTGGTATGGCCGCGTTGACTATACCCGGCGCGGATCGTTCTGGGTCTCGTTTGCCAATCGCGCATCGATCGGCGACAAGACAAACGTAAATCTCCGCCTTGGTATCCGGAAAGACGATCTCAGCGTCGAAGCGTTTGTCAAGAATCTAACGAATGACAGGACGGCGATAACCGGCACGCTAGGCCCTGAGGCGCTGTTTACCATCGCCGCTGACACAGAGATTCGTTACGGCTTACCGGACAAGCGCATGTTCGGCATCCGCGCCAACTATAGCTTTTAGTTGGGACATAAACTCCCGGGCGGTTGCGGTCGCGCAACTGTCCGGGGGTAACCTCTTTCCAAACGTCACTACGCTGATCGTCCTAAATCGATTATGCGTCGTCTGTTCACATTTCCCGATCAGAATTCATATGGAGCTTCACCACGATGCACTCACCGTCAAAACTCGATCGCCGTGCTGCATTGAAAGCAGGGGCCGCCGTGGCTGCAGGGTCTTTCCTGTCGGCGCCGCAATTGGCCCAGACGCAATCACCAGCCCAGCAAATCCCCGCGCCTGACAAGCCCATGGAAGTGACTGGTGAATTTTTCACACCCATACCGGACGCCAATCCACTGGAAGCCAAGATTGCCGTCTTCACAACCGTCTCGCCCGATGTGGATGCGAGCATCTCTTTTTATCGTGACCTCATCGGCATGGACGTCATAAGCGACGAGCGGCTGCCAAACGGAATCAGTACTGCGCCGGGGATCGGCAGTGCCGGACGCCGTCATGTGCTTTTGGCCATGCCGGAAGGACTGAGCATGCCCGAACAGGAGTTCAGAAAGGCTGTTCCGGAACCGAGCTTTAGACGGGCCGTGCGCGTTCTCGAAGCGCCGCCCGGCGCAAAACCAATCCGGCCACGTCCAGACTCCAGCCCCAATGATCCAGGCCTTATGGTCATGGAAGGCGGTACCCGCGATGCAGCGGAGTCCTATCACGCACTCGCCAGTGTCGGTACACCCATGATTTCGCCACCGCGCTACTATTATTTCCGCAACACCATGTGGGGCACCGACGTGGATTCCATGAGCTATGCGCCCTTCGGTCCCGGCGGTGAACAGATGTTCATCACGGCCAGCATCCGCAGCGATCAACAGTTAGTGCGTTCGGTCGGAGTCCATAACGGTTTTAGCAGCGCGTCCATTACAGCCCTTGATCAGCGCCCGGTGAACGCCTTTTTTGAGAAAGCGTTCGGTCTCAAACGAACATCGCAAATGGAGTGTTACCAGGAAAACGTCGACGAGTTGACCGGCGCGCCCAAGGGCACCTATTTCCTGTGGGGCAATGTCGGCTCGGGTCTGGGCATCGAAGTCTGGGAAATGAAAGCCGAGTCAGGCACGATCTTCCCTTGCTCCTTGGATAAGACCGGCCTCGCCATGTTAACCCTTAGAGTTAATGACGTGAGTAAATGCCGTGCCATGTGTGCCGAGGCAGGCATTGAGCCGGTCGGTGAAGGCGCCATGCCCAACTTGCAAAATGAGCGCCCCGAGGGCTTTACTCTACGCGGCGCCGTCGGCGAATTATTTGAGGTGGTGCAGGCGTAAACAATGAACCACCCCGGGTTTCCCGGAGGCTGATTAGTTTGAGTCAAGCCGCCATGGCCGACACTTCCAGTTTCCGATAATACTCGCCCTCTTTCTCCACCGGTGGCATGTCGCCGATCAGTACGAGGTCCCTGAGGCCCTCCAGCCGCTGGATCGAGCGCGCTCATCCCGCACTCGTTTCTCCCGGGCGACTTGGGAAGTCTTTCACGAAACACCAGGGCCAGTCGCTCGGCATCAGCGTGCATTGGGAGTCTCCGAGTCTCCAGAAACCCAGGTGATACCCCAAGCGCCGTCAGCGTCTCCCCCACTTTCATTGCCAGGACAGCACGCTTGACACGCAAGGTGACCTGCTCCGTGCGGTCCGGCTCAACCAGTTCGGCATTCCGCCAAAAATCGTCATCCAACTCGGGAATGTCGCTGAAGTCCATATCCTGATCCTCGGCGGCCGCGATCTACCTGGGCGTTAGGGGTTTATCGTGTTTTCTCATGGTACGCCGCATGCTGCTATCCCGCGATCAGACCGGCTACCCGCTGCTCTACCTCCCGCGCCACTCGAAGCATAGCTTCAAGCAGTTGCTCGTCCACATCCAATTCGCCCTCGTACTCGGCCAGATTGCGCTTGCGGTGAGCCTGGTCCAGCACACGCCACTGGGCATTCGACAAACCGGCAGTGTGTTGTAGGCATTGAAAGACCAGGTAGCGGGAATCGGCACGGTAGCCTTCGGCCCGCAGAGCTGCGAGCGCCAAGGCGTGAGTTGCGTTGTAAGCAAGGTCGAATCGGCTTTCGAGGCTGATTTCGGCTCGCTGGCTATCAGTGAGCCGCAGGCTGCCAGAGCGCAGTAGTCCTTCCAGTTCGGCACGCGCAGGTGGTTCCGGCTTGAGTTTGCCGATCCGCGCAAGGTTCTTGAGTTCATCCCGCGACATTTTCGCCTCCGATGAGCACAAGGTGTTCGCCCTCGATCACGCGGGTCAGGAATGGGTTGCCGGCGGCTCGCCTGCTGTCGAACTCCGTAATGGTGTAGAGCGTTGGGCTGATCTTGCGGGCAAGGCTCGCCTCGACAGGCGCAAGCGCTGTGTAGAGCGCCTCCAAGGTCAGATCGTCGGCTACGACCAGAAGATCGATGTCACTACTTGCGGTGTCCGTGCCTTTCGCCACGGAGCCGTAGACCACAGCGAGCGCAATTCCCTCAGCGAGCGGCGCGAGAGCCTGCCGGATAGGCTCCACCATGGCGACGGTCTTGCGCACCATTGCGCAAAGCTCATCGAAGACGGGGCAATCGGGGTTCGCCTGGAAGTGCTTTTGCCTGCCGATGCGCTTCACAGTAACCAGGCCGCTTGACACCAGCCGCTTGAGCTCGCGCTGCACGGCGCCGGAGCCCGAACCGGTAAGCCGGATCAGTTCGCTGGCGAAGAAGCTGCGCGCCGGCTGGCCAAACAGCAGCGCCAGAACACGCTGCTGGGTAGTGGTAAAGAGCGCGTCGGCAAGACTGGTCGGCGCGTCTGAGCGACGGACCGCCTTGCCGCCGGCCGGGAGTGTTGAAGCCATCCTGCCCATTGCGGGCATATTATTGCCCATAATGGGCACGACGCAAGCCCTTTGCTATCTCTGTTCGACGATGTTTCCGGGATGCATCTGAGGGCGGGGGCGCCGCATCCTGCCCTCCAAAAAAAACGGGGAGCCGCAGCTCCCCGCTATACCCTTTGCCGGCCTAAGCGCACTTAAGCCATGGGTTTTGACGCCATGGAAGAAGCAATCGACCGCATGGAGGAACTGCAAAGCCGGAGTAGAAGCGCGGGGCTCAAGCCTGTCGATAAAGCCCTACAAGCCGAGGCGTGCGGCAATCAGGAATTTCTGAGATACCGCAGCCCCTTGTAGAGGAACAAGGCGGCGACGACCGGGTCAATCAGCAACCAGATCGTGGCGTTCTCAAGCCCAGTTTCCGAAACCTTGGCGATGAAGTTATAGGCGTACAGATGTGCCGCTACGGCGAAGGTGCAAAGTGGAACCGCCCCGCCTTTGGAGCGAATGATCTCGGCCACCGTCGATCTCGCCGACGAGAACCAAAGAAACTTTCCTTTCTGCCGCGCGGAGTTCGTCGATCGACTTCGGCGCCGGCTTCGAGCACGCCGTCGCCGACATAAGCGACAGCAGGACCAGAACCAATGCGTACCGCATACTTCGCTCCTAAATCAGTCGTTCAAAAAGAAACAGGAACAGGATCGTCAACGCGAAGAACACCAGCAACAGGTAGCTGACTTTGTCGACCTTCCCGGGGACGAGGTACCAGCCATCCTGTTTCTCCGCTTGATATCGCAGTCATTTCTTGCCGTTGAGGGATAGTTTAGCTCAACGGCAGCTTTTGGGATGCGACAGTACGGTTCGTTACTTGGGCATTGAAATTGATGATGCGCCTCCGGGAGTGGTCGGAGATTACTTGCCCGGCGACCCACTGAAGGCGGACATCATAATGTCGAAGATCAGGTTCTGTTCAATTACACCGCGAACGCCATCCGCACCGGCACCGGTGGCGTACAGCGCAACGTCCTCACCACCGTGAGTCTCATCGTTACTCACAGACCCATCAATTCCTATCGCGCGCCTGGAAAAGAGTGCTTGAGCGAGTGAATCGACGCCGAGCTCAGGGTCTTTCCGCGGCAAACTGGTTATTGCGCCACGACCGTTTGCATACTGCGCCGTTCGATACGTACTGCCGTCCTCGGCCCGCGCCGGTTCGGCGTTGGCTTTGCCAGTTGTGTCGTTGCTTACGACCAAGCCCAGGATCGGATTTCCGCGGGTAGGATACCCGCCAATCGTGAATACATGAGAGTGGTCGGCGGTAACCAGTATCAGCGTATCATCGAGATCGACCTTCTTTAACGCCGTTTCCACAGCGCGGGCGAAGGCCTGCGTCTCCAGCATTGCGTAGGCCGGCCTGCCGATATGGTGGCCGTGATCGATGCGGCCGCCCTCGACGAGCAGAAAATAACCGTCCGGCCTCGCGGCCAAACGGTCGATGGCTGCCGCTGTCATTTGAGACAGCGTCGGCTCGGTCGTATCATCGCCACGTCGGGCGACGTAGGTCATGTGCGACTGAGAGAAAAGACCAAGAACCTGCTGGTCGGACCGGATATCGTCAAGTGCAGCGGCGTTGTCGATAAAGCTCCGCGCCGGGTCGCCTGCAAGCCAGGTGCCGACGAGATCGTCGTCCCCAGCGCGCCGTGAGCCGCCAAGGTCGGCGCCGTAGAATTGCGTACGGCCACCGCCCATAACAATGTCCAGGCCGCCGTCCGGCTCCGAGTTCAGCAGTTGCCAGGCGATGTCGCGACAACCCAGCGCCCAATCATCCACGGGCAGGTACTTGTCGCTCTCCCAGTCGCGTTCCGGGGCGTGGGCATACAAACTCGCCGGTGTAGCGTGCGTAACTCGGGCGGTCGTCACGATGCCAACGCTTTTGCCGCGTCGCTTTGCGATTTCGCCGATTGACTCCAACGGGTACCGGAGAGCGTCTTCGCAATTCCGCCGGCTGGCCTCAGGTCCGATACCAATGACGCCGGCCTTGGTCTTTGCGCCACTGAACATTGCTGTTGCTGTGCCAGCAGAATCGGCGACTTGCTGGTTAGTGTTGTACGTCTTGACCAGGGCCACGTGGTCGAAGCGCTCGAACGGCAAGACATGCTCTTCACCGCTCTTGCCCTGCGACTGACCATCAAAGATGCGCGCGGCTGTTACGGTGGAAACTCCCATGCCGTCACCGATAAACAGGATGATGTTTTCCGCACGATTGCCCTGGACCTGATTGGACGGGAATGATGCGCATCCGGCAAGAGGTGCGGCAAACAGAGCGAAAAGTACAGTATTCCGACGCGCCCGGTCCATGCACCTTTGCACGGCATTACCTGATGTCATGTGGAACCCCAACTGTAGTAGAAGAATGTGTTGACGAATTTAGGATTCGTTCAGGCACGAAGCGTCCCTGCAGCGACATCAAAGTGACACCTCTTACACGCTCGCGCTTGAGCAGTGAGAAGAAGCTCTCCAGTGGTGCGTTGTACCCCAAGGGCAGGCTTCGCGCTCGTAGCAGTGACCGCGAGCGCTCATGCTGCACTCGATGCCGTGCTTCTCAAGCACATCGCGGAAGTCATCGCTGGTGTATTGCGGTCAGCGACCGGAGTGGTGCAGCAACGCACCTTCTGGCTGGCGATAGCCCAGCGCCGTTGCCCTCGCAATCGCAGTTGACCGCATGAACTCGCGTCGCGTAATCGACATGCGAGGACGACAGCGTCTAGTCTAGTACCTGTAAGTAAGTTTCAAGCCGTAGTTCCGCGGATAGAGGTAGCCGCCTTGTACCAGATCGTCGCTGCCTGTGTTGGTCCGCGCCAGTACGGCCTCATCCTCGATGTTCTCAATAAAACCGCTGACCGATAAATGCTCATCCGCCGACGTCCAGGTCAAGCGCACATCTGTCTTGGTATATGAGTCCTGGAATTGCGTGGAATAGAGAGAAACATCGTCCGTCGCATAATCGTCCGAATAATAAAACTGAATATACGGTGTCAGCCGACCCTTGCTACCCAGATCTATGTCGTACGCGGCAGTTAGACCCAAGGTGACATCGGGTGACCACCCTGGCGTCGTTCCCTTAAGACTGACAAAGCCATTGAGAGGGAGCCCGTTTTCGTCAGTGACATCGCGGGCCTGGATGCCGTCGAACAACTGGAATGGATTCCTGACTCCGAACTCGCCGTACTCATTGTCCATGAATGAGGCATTGGCAGTAATCATCAATTCTCCCGTCGGTACCCAGATGAGTTCGAGCTCGACGCCATCTGTGGTGACATCGCCACCGTTGAGCGTGATCGTTGACCATCGACCTTCAATGAAGATCAGCTCCTGTGCCGTCATGTTGGTATACTCGTTATGATAGTACGCCGCATTGAATTGTACTTTGTTGTCGGCCCAGCGGCTTTTAAATCCTACTTCTATGGCTTGCGAATCCTGCTGATCAAAGGATGAACAATTGCTATTCAGGCCGCCGGAGAGGAAACCGGTTGAACCATTCGAATAGAGCAGCGCATTGTCGCCAATACCCCATTCAATTCCCGCACGCCAGGTGGTCTTATCGTAGGACTTCTTAGTGACACAGACACCAGTCGGCGGATACGTATAAACGTCTAGCGGGCGGCCGACTAATCCGACGAACCCGAAGGGTGCATCAGCCGCCGTGAAGCCCGAATCGCCGCTGATCCGCTCACTATCCTTCGTTTCCTCGTTGTGGCGAAGACCGCCGATCAGTCGGACATTGTCCGTAATGGACCATTCGGCCTGCCCAAATATGCCCACGGTCTCCGTGTCGATTTGCTGGTATGTATCGCCGTCGCTAAAGTCTCCACCACCCCATTGGTCAATCAGCTCAGTCGGATGATATGTTGTAATCACATTGCCCAAATCGTCCATTCCGGTAATCGTGTGAGGGGCCACAGTCACGGTATCGAAACTTGCAGAACCCACCAGAATCGAATCATCGGAATAATAGCCGCCTAGTGTCCACTGCAAGCGGTCATTGCCAGTTGAAATGAGCTGGATTTCCTGGGTAACGGATTCCGTAAGCTCATCGAAGAAACCCTTTTGGCCAGGTGAGCCCTGAAAACCACCGCTCGTATAAGCGCTTGTGAAATCGGTGTACGAAGTTATCGACCTAAGGGCCACTGATGCCAGATTCCAGTTGACATCAAGCGTAAAATTGTCCGACGTCACATCGCGGAAAGAATCCCAGCTGTAGTTCACCACATAAGGGCGATCGAAAGCCGAATCAATCCCGGCAGAACCTTCTTTCGGATTCGTACAATCGATTTCAGTCCCCAGCATGTCGGTAAGTCCCGTAGAATTCACAGGCACACAGAGCCCCTCTGCTGCAAAAATTCCGGCCGATGTACCGCCCTCACGAAGGGAAGTGTAACGGGCAAGCACATCCACAGTATCACTTGGCGACCAATAAGCCGATAACCGGTAGCTTTGCTGATCACCGATACCAAGATTCTTGCCCGCTCCGATGTTCTTGACGTAACCATCGCTGGATTCAACGACACCAGCCACCCGAATTGCGAAGTCATCACTGATGGGTGCGTTGTAGAATAACTCGACGCGATTCTTGTTGAAGCGCGAGGCCGATACGTCCACACCAACCTGAACTTCATCGGTAGATGGCCGGTTCGTATAGATATTTATAGCGCCCGCAAACGTATTGCGTCCATAGAGGGTGCCCTGTGGACCCTTCAAAACCTCAATTCGCTCCACATCGAAATAGCCGAGGCGTTGTTGAGCGGCACGAGGCTGGTACACGCCGTCGATAAATGCGCCAGCGATTGAAGAATTGTCCCGGTACGTGTTGTTAGAATTGGCGCCGCGAATAGCGATCTTTGCATCTGTAGCGATAGATCCGTAGGTTACGCCTGGCGTAACAAGTTCGATACGCGAAATGTCAGTTATGCCTGCGCGATCGATGGCGTCCCTGTCGAGCGCGGTGACCGAAATTCCTATGTCTTGCAGGTTTTGTTCGCGCCTCTGCGCTGTGACGATAATCTCCTCTAGCGCGAAATCACCACGAGAATCGTCCTGCGCAAATGCATTTGCTGGCAAGGCCAACGGTACAACAATAATTAGGAGAATGGACGCTTTTGTAATTAGGTGTGTCATTCGAATTTCCCCGAGACATTAAGCTAAAATTTAACGTCCCCTAAACAGAATTTAAGATAATTTGACGTCGAATGCAATATCTAGATAAATATCGCACATAACGCAAAGAAAAATATTACGCCACTTCCACTCCGAAGTGCAACACCTGTCAGGCGGTGATTTCTCTCCTGAGTTGGAGCGCAGCATAGCACCCGGTGGGGTTCGGGCGGTGCTTTTCGGAGTTCGGGCGTGACCCGAACAGCATAGCCCGAGCGGAGAAACGCACCGCCCGGGACCCGGTTTCGCTGTCGCCGCGGCCCGGCTGAGGCGGCGGGCTGCAACCCGTACACAGCAAAACCGGCCGCCGCCTGCGAAGGCCGCGGACGGGACTGGCAGGCCGATCAAGCCGGCCACGCCGGCGGATCCGGCCCCGCCGCCGCGCCGAGAATCGCACGGGAAACACCGGCCGCCTCCAGGGTCTCGCCAAACACTTCCGCCGGCGTGCGGTAGCCCAGAACACGGCGCGGACGGCCGTTGAGCAGCGCCTGCACCTGCCGAACCCAGGCGTCGCCAACGCCGCATAGCGCTGCGCCTGCTTCATCCGGTAGCCCCGCCGACCACGGTTGCGACGCAACTCGCGGCTCACCGTCGAGGCCGACACCTCAAGCGCTCGCGCTACCCCACGGATCGACAGACCGCTTTTCCTCAGCGCGTAAATCTGGCATCGTGACCCGTAGGTCAGGTGATGGTAGCCATCGGCCATCGGATACCCTCCTTCTTCGATATCGGAGAGTATCGCCGTCACCTGGCCGCTTCTCAAACTCCAGACAACACAACCAACGATCCCTTAAGGAACAACAGCTCTCATGTGTTGCACTTCATAGCGGAACGGGCGATATTTAACAATAAGTTATATACACAATTACTGATACTTCGCAGTCAGAAATTGTGTTGATTTGCACCGAAAACTGACCCGGGATTTGCACTGAAAATTGACGCGGTCGGTTGCGAGCACGCCGTCGCCGACATAAGCGACAGCAGGACCAGAACAAATGCGTACCGCATACTTCGCTCCTAAATCAGTCGTTCAAAAAGAAACAGGAACACGATCGTCAGTGCGAAAAACACGAGCAACAGGTAACTCACCTTGTCAACCTTGCCGGGTACCAGGTACCAGCCGCCCTCTTTCTCGGGCAGGCCCTCCTCCTTGAACTTCCTTTGTTGTCCCTTGATCGAGTATTCCGACCACTCCGTTTGTTTGCCATCAATCAACCGGCTCGCAATCAGAGCGGTAACGATATTCACCGTACCGCCGAACAGGCAGTACCAGGGCCAGGAAATGTCAGTCTGCGTCGCGAGATACCAGATCATCACGAAGCCGACGGCAACTCCGACCAGCAGACCTTTCTCGGTCGTCTGCTTCGAGAAGAAGCCCAGGCCGTACATGCTCAGCTTGGCACCGACGAAGTAGGAACCGATCTTGCTCAGTGTCTGCAGCACGGAACCTTCGAAGGACGAGTAGATGATCGCCGGGATGATGATCACGATTGCCCAGAACACCGTGAAAGCCCGTGAGACTGTCAGATAGTGCTCCGGCGACTCGCCTTTCTTGAAGTACTTCTCGTAAAAATCGACGGTCGAAATCGTTGCCAGCGAATTGAATGACGAATCCAGTGAGGACATCGAAGCTGCAACTATTGCGGCGGCAATGATGCCCATAAGACCCGTCATACCGTAGTCAGCAGCGAAACTCAGGATGATTGTGTTGCCATTCTCGAACTCCTGGCCGCCGTAGTAGCCGTAGAACAGGATACCGAGAAAGAAGAACAGGAAATAGATGAAGAACGCGACGAAGCCCATGAGCAGAAACGACTTCTTGGCATCGCCTATGTTTCTCGCGGCAAGCGTCCGCTGCACCATCATCTGGTTGGCGCCGTAGACCGTGATGTGGAAAATTGACATGGCTATGACACCGGACCAGACGGTCGCCTCAACGGTAAGGTCGAACGAGAAGTTCAGCGGGTTTGTCTTGCCCTGTGCCTTGAGATCGGCCAGCACTTCGCCAATCGGTGCCGGCATGCTGTCGAACAAAGCGTAAAGGATAATGCCCGCGCCAACGAACAGAACGCCCGCCTGTATTACGTCGGTCCAGATAACCGCCGTTATGCCGCCCATCATTGTGTAGATCAAAGCTACTACGGTCACGATGACGATCGCCATTTCGACATCGATGCCGGTAATGAAATTGATGACGAGTGACGTCGCGTAAAGAATCGCCGCCGAGGTCAACGCCTGGGAGATCAGGAATACGCCTGAAATAACAATGCGCGATGTCGGCCCGAAGCGTCGCTCCATGTAGTCGTAGATAGATGCGACGCCGCTGTTGAAGAAAAACGGCAGGAACAGAGTAATGACGAAGAAAACGACGATCGGGTAGTTCAGGTGGATCGCGATAACCGCAAAGCTTTCCGAGTACGACCACGCAGGACCACCAAGAAACGAAAGTGCGCTGACGTAGGTTGCAATGACCGATATGCCGATCGCCCACCACGGCGTTGTCCTGCGGCCGAGGTAAAAGTCTTCCGCAGTGTTGACACGTTTGCTCAGGACCCAGCCCAGCAAGAGGTTCAACAGGATATAGACGACGAGAATCGTCCAGTTCAGTGTGCCGAAATCCCCCACAACAACCCCCAGTGACGTACAAACGAAAACTTACGGGGGTCACGGTCTACCGGATTTGTACTTCGAATGCAAATACCGCTAGTGAGCGGTCCAGCCGCCGTCGACTCTCAGGCTGTGTCCGGTCACCATCCCCGCACCCGGTGATACGAGGTAGAGAACGGCAGCGACGATGTCGTCATATGTTGCGAGTTTCTTGAGCGGAATCATGCCGAAAACGAAGTCCCGAAATCCGGGATCGTCGAGCATCGGCCTGGTCAGCGGCGTTTCGACAAACGTCGGTGCGACCGTGTTGACGCGGATGCCATTGGGTGCGAGCTCGACGGCCATCGCCTTGGTCAGCCCCTCGATTGCGTGCTTGGTCATGCGGTAAACGGTGCGATAGTGACTCGGTGTCGACCTCGACGAAAGGTTGAGGCCGATTGCCTCCGGCATTGTTAACCAGGACACTGAGTCCGTCGATCGTCTCGATGCGCTCGACAAAGTCGTCGCTGGTGACATCCGCCGTCCAGGTTTCGATCTTCCCTGAGGCATGTTTGCTCAATTCGGCCAGATCGCCCTCGGATCTGGCAACCGCAATCACGTTTGCTCCGGCATCGGCCAGACCTTCGGCACAAGCGCGGCCTATACCGCGCCCGGCGCCTGTAACGAGCGCGACCTGCCCTTCAAGTCCCTCTGACATTGCCATCTCCGGTTTGCATGCGGATTCATTATTGCCTAGCATCGGTGCGGATTGGAAGAGACGCAGGACGCTGCGAGCGAATGATAAAAGCCGCCAAAACCAACAATAACAACGACAAGTCTGGCCGCAAGCGTGCCACATCTTATGATGTCGCCGAACTTGCCGGCGTGTCGCAATCCGCGGTATCGCGCGTTTTTCAGGACGGCGCAAGCGCGTCGAAGGCGATGCGCAATCGCGTCATGGCGGCGGCGGACAAGCTGGGCTATCGACCGAATGCCATTGCCCGCGGCCTTATCACGCAGCAATCCAACATGGTCGCTGTCGTCATTTCCAAACTGACTAATCTCTACTACCCCGAAGTGCTCGTGCAACTGACACAGCACTTTTCCGAGCGTGGCGTTCGGGTACTGCTGTTCGCGCTCGAGCACGAGAGCGATACGGGAAGAGCGCTGGAGCAAATGTTGCAGTACCAGGTTGACGGCATCCTGAGCGCGGCTATGTTCACGCCGGAGCAGCTGCAATTGATCGAGAACTCCAACATCCCGGTGGTTTTCTACAATCGGACGTCGAAAGATCAACCTGTTAGCTCGGTACGGTGCGACCAGCAGGAAGGCGAGCGCTGGCTCGTTGACGAGCTCGTGAGCGCCGGGCACAAGTCGTTCGGCGTCGTCGAAGGGCCTGGTGATTCAGTCGTGAGTATTGAACGCAGGATGGGTGCAATGGACGAACTCGCCGCAAAGGGCATCACCGATGTCACAAACGTTGGCGGTGACTATGGCTACGAAACGGGCCGCGCCTGCTTCGCGGAACTTGTGCAAAAGCATGGCAACCCACCGGATGCTGTTATTGCGGCAAACGATGTCATGGCGATTGGCTGCATCGACGAGGCCCGCGAGAACTTCGGACTCAAGGTGCCAGAAGACATATCGATTGTCGGCTTTGACGGCGTCGGCCCTGCGCGATATGCGGCCTATAACGTAACCACGGTTCGTCAGCCTGTGCATCGTATGACCGAATCGGCTGCGTCGATGCTGCTGGAGCGCATCGAGAATCCTGAGCTTTCGCCGGAGAAACGCGCCTTTTCGGGCTCACTAATTCGCGGTGGCTCAGCACGTCTCGCTAGCAGCGAATCGTAGACCGCTCTCTATGCCGGCAGAGAACATTTTGCTGTTGCCCGGCATGATGTGCGACGAGCGTCTGTGGCAGCCGCAACTCGCTTCATTCGGGCAAGCCGTTTTTCACGCCGATACGACGACGACTGATAACTTTGCTGACATGGCGGCGCAGGCGCTTGCCGCCGCACCGGGTGTAATTGCGCTGTTCCAGCCAAACAAGCACTACGATTCTCACGAGGCCTATCTCGCAGCACTGGCCGACGCGATGGCGCCGGTGTACAACGCCATCGTAGATGCCGGGTTGATACTGCAGCTCGACTCACCGGATCTCGGCCTCGGCCGGCACATGCTATTCAAGGACAAGTCCGACGAGGAGTACCACGCGCTGGCGTCCGAGCATGTCGCTGCACTCAATCACGCGCTAAGTCGTATCCCGAAGGACCGCGTGCGGCTGCACGTTTGCTGGGGCAATTACGAAGGACCGCATCACCACGACGCACCGATGGAAATGGTATTGCCGATCGCGCTACAGGCGAATATCGGCGCACTGCTGTTCGAGTCATCCAATCCCCGGCATGCACACGAGTGGGAGGTGTTTGCCAACACAGATTTACCCGACGATCTGATCCTGATACCGGGTGTCCTCGACTCGACGATCAACTTCGTCGAACACCCTAAGCTCGTTGCCGAACGAATTTGCCGCTTCGCCGACATCGTCGGGCGCCAACGCGTCATCGCCGGAACAGACTGCGGATTTTCGACTTTTGCTGGTTTCGGCGCTGTCGATCAGGATATTGTGTACGCGAAACTTAAAAGCATGGCCGAAGGCGCTGCGATTGCGAGCGACAGGCTCTGGGGGTAGTTCGATGGCAAACAGTACCGGCACATTTCGCCAGCGGCTCACCGATGGTGAGCCCTTGATGGGCACTTTCCTCAAGACGCCGTCTTCCATCGCCGCCGAAGTTCTCGGCCTTTCGGATCTCGACACTATCGCGATTGATTCGGAGCACGCGCCTTTTGGCCGCGTCGAGCTCGATGCTTGCATCGCGGCCTTGCGTGCCGCAGACATGCCGAGTCTTGTACGACTCGCCGATGACTCATCCACCCAGATCCGTAATGCGCTCGACAGCGGCGCAAGCGGCATCGTCGTGCCACATGTGACGAGCGCCGAGCAGGCGGCAGCGATCGTCAAAGCGTCACACTTCGGCGACGGCGGTCGCGGTTTTGCCGGATCACCGCGCGCCGCGAATTACACGACCAAGTCGATGGCGGATCACATTGCGGACAGTCGTCAACAAACTTCCGTTATCGTGCAGATCGAGGACATCGCGGCACTGGAGAATGTGGCTCAAATCGCCGCCGTTGACGGCGTGGATTGCCTGTTCATAGGCCGGGCCGATCTTGCCGTCGGCATGCAAAAAAGTGTATCGGACAAAGACGTCATCGCAACCGTTCGCTGCATCTGTGACGCCGCCCGAAGTGAGGGCACTGCAGTTGGCATGTTTACGCCCGACCTGGCAGAGATTCCTGAATGGCGCGAGGCTGGTGCGAGCCTTTTCTTACTCAGCTCTGATCAGTCAATCCTGCTGGCGGGCGCCAACGCACTTGCTCAATCGATCCGGTAGAAATTCCGCGCGTTATCAGCGAACAGGTTCTGCTGAGTGAGATCGCCCAAACCTTCGGTGATCTTTTCATACGCACCCCAAACCTGACTGTAGGTCGCGTGTAGCTTGTCGACAGGGAAGTTCGAGCCGAACATGCAGCGTTCTGCGCCAAAGATGTCGATGCAGGACTCAACGATGGGACGAATCGAATCCACGCTCCAGTCGTGATCGAACATGCCCAGTCCTGAAATCTTGCAGTGAACACTCGGCAGGCTTGCCAATAGTCGCAGCCCGTTGCGCCAGGACTGGATGCCCTTTGGCGACTGGTCCCACGGCGAGCCGCAATGACACAGCGCAACCTGCGTGGCCGACGCATCGGCCAGCACTTCGGCGACGCGCGGCACCTGGCTCGGCGTCAGTTGCAGATCGAAGGACAGACCGAGGTCGCCCAACAAGGCGAGATTCTCTTGCCAGACGCGCTTATCAATGAGATGGCCGCTGCCGCTAACCGCATCCTCTTCATCCGAGCGGCCGACAATCTGGCGCACGCCACGCAGGCGCGAGTATTTGAGTTGAGCATCGAGATGCCTCGGTGCGTCAGCGCTATCGAGTTCGCAGAACGCCACGATCGCCGAGGGCAACCCGTACTGATCGCCTGTCTCCTGCAACCAGGCCGTTTCGCTGAGTTCGCTGCCCTGGGCAACGCCCACTTGCACATGCACGGAAGCGGCCAGCTCGTAGTTAGCGGCATCATTGCGCAGATCGTCGACCAGGTAGTCTTTCTGAATTGGCGTCGGATCACCGAAGAAGCGCGTAACACCACGCGCCATCAGCCACGGATAATTGTTGGCGCAGAGGTCCCAGAGATGGTGATGTGCATCGACGACGCGCCGCATCAATCAACCAGGGTCTGACTCAAGATCGCGAGATCATCAAAGATCGTCATTTCGAACGCGATACGATCATTGACGCAACGCCACCTCTAACGGTCACCGTGACAATTCGAACCGAATATCAACAATATCCATACGTTTGACGTTCCCGATGCTCCTATTAAGATTCAACGCCTCGGTCAGTTAACCACTGATCCGCCACCGTTGCGTAGATTACCTGATTCACGAAGTGGTCGTATAACCATTCTGACTGCCTGCAAGTTCCCTCACAAACGAGTCCATTGCGTTCTGCCACTTGTCGGCTTCGAATATTGTCTTCAGCGATTTTCATTACCACTCGGTTCAGCCTGAGATCTGTGAATGCGTATTCAATCAACCTCTCGCAGCTGCTCGAGACGATTCCTTTTCCCTGATGGGAGGAAGAAATCCAGTATCCCATTGAAGTTTGACGGTTATCATTGTCGAATTCATGGAATCCGATTATTCCTACGATATCGCCCTGGTGCTCAATACCCAGAGTCAAAGCAACTCCCGCCTGATTGTCATTTCTTGCGCCTTCGATGAACTGCCCAGCATCATGTGGCCCTTGCTGCATGTCGACCCAGGTTAGCCACTGCCTCAGGTATTTCCGATTGCTATCGACCAGCGCATTAAGGGAGCTGGCATCCTCGCTAGTCAATTCGCGCAGCAGTGTAGATGCATCAATTTTGAACTCCTTCAACTTGGATGCTTTCATTTTGCGCTCATCTATATCTTGCACTCTCATATCTCGCCAAGACTGTGCTTGAACCGCCCCGGGATTTTCGGAGACTCTTTGTTGTGAGTGGAGTGCCCCGGGTTTGGTGGACACTTTCGGGCTATGTTTGGAGTGCCCCAGGTTGATTCAGAGCCTCCGGGAAAGCCGGGGTGGTTCATTAACCTCATCTAGCTGTTAATCGCAACAGCAGATAGGTAATTGGATACAAAGCAATGACAGCAATCGCAGAAACAATACCCAGAGCAAACTGCTCATGTACTGCTGGGAACGCCCGAAGAAATAGACTCATAAACCCTGAGTAGCCATAGTATTCCGTCAAATTGTTAACAAAGAACAGAAAACGCGCTCCTCCAACTGACCCTACAACGACTAAAGTTGAAACTGATGCAACCACCTTCTTATGGGATACAAAGTCTTCTTTTCTACAGTACTTTTTTGAAGTCAACTCTTCTTTTGCGTATACGGCAAACGGCCTCCATTCGATCACAACCCTGTACTTCTTTGAAGACAACTCTCCTTTGGCGTGTGCACCAAGTGCCGTTTCCCGTATGTATTTCTTGACCATGTTCCGATTTCTCAGCGCAAACATTGTTGCCAAGGAAAACACAAGCAGAAATACGCCATTAATTGTTAAGAAATTCACCAATAAGAAATCCCCGTTGGCGGCGAGATAGTTCTGATTTACCTCTCTGAATTCGTCGCTAACGACAACTACCATAAGGTAAGTGGATGCCATATCCAGAAGAGTGCCAACCCACAGCAGCATTAAAACGATAACTATTGGCACTCCAGGATTACCTCAGTTTGCAACCCGAATTCGGCTAAGTTTTTCATTGCAGCCATTAGCCAAAGAATGGATGCACATCAATGAGAAATTGCCGACGATTGATCATTTCACTAGCCATAATACCTAGCAAAAATAAACCTTTGCGTATTCCAAGGCAAGGTAGCCACCTGTTCTAATCGAAAGTGGCCACCTGTTTGACCGTTACCCCGAAAGTCCAGCTCCGTCACAATGGGAAAATTCTCAGCCCGAATGGGCCAGCTCATGGGGCGAAGATCAAGGGGATGCGGCGAAGCACCTTGCTACAATCCCGCTGCTTTGAGCCAAGTAAGAGGATCCGGCCGTGCCACGAAGAGGAATCACCGCTGCGAAGCTCCACAAATGCGACTGGGAACATCAGGGTCTGCGACAGAAGGCCAAGCGGATATGGGCATGGACACTTGCCCCACTGGCGCTGTTTGCGCTAAACGCCTTTGCGCAGGCGCCTGTTGCCGACGACGCTGACTTGCATGTGCGCGTCCTTGATGTAGGCCACGGCAACGCAATTGTTGCGAGAATGCCCGCCACGGGTGAATCGGGCGAGCCGGATCATCATTACCTGGTCTATGACACGGGGCGATGGGAGGCCTGGGAGGGGCGAGCGACACTGGAAGCAATCGGGCAACTCATTCCTCGCTCAGAGGTAATCGACCTCATTGTCCTTAGTCACGTGGATGGGGACCATATCGGGGGCGCGTCGGAGATACTCGGCGCCTACCAGGTCAGCAAAATCATTCGACCCGGGAAGAAAGCGACCGCACTCCAGGACAACGTAGCGATTTGGGAGGAAGCGGACAAGGCGATCAGGTCAGAGGGTGCTGAAGTGCTGGACCTCAGCGAACAGGATGTTCCGGTCGGAACACGGTTTCAATTCGGAGCGACAACGCTGACGCTGGTTTCCGGTTTTTCACTGCCACCGGAAGAATGGGGCGAGCTCCAACCAGCCCATGCACGCAACTCGGGGAGCATAGTGATTCGCCTCGAGTTCGCCGGCAGGTCCGTGTTGTTCACCGGCGATGCCATCGGCTGTGAGCACTATGAGATTGACGAATGCGATCAGACGTTGGCAACCGAAAAATACATGCTTGATAACTCAGATTCCGTAAGGATCAAGTCCGATGTAATCATTGCTCCCCATCACGGTTCGATAAGCTCCAGTTCTCCGCAGTTCCTTGCGAGCTTTGCTCCGGAATGGGTCATTTTCCCGTCGGGACACAGATACGATCTTCCCAGAACGGCTACCGTGGAGCGCTACATCGAGGCCGGTGTGCTTCCTTCGCGGATTCTCCGCACCGATCGGGGCGACCATGAAGGTCCGAAAGAATGGCCCCGGGGAAGGATCAAAGGGTGCGAGGATGTGCCCTACGACGACCACATCGACATCGTGATTACTTCACAAGGAGATCTGACGGTCGACTACAGCCAGGCGAATCCTCCACCGGCAAAGAGTTGCAACGAGTCGCCATTCCTGGATCGAATACCTGCCGCCCGTCAACCATGAGCAGAGGCTGACATCAGCCACACTAATTCTGGATGGGAATACCCTCCAGGATTATGGGGCAACTATCATCAGAAACTCCCTGGGTTCAGGATAATTGACCTGCTTCCCGATTTCTGGGCCACTCAAAGTGAGAAATTTCTCGGATATGAGGGGCCTTAAACTAGTGAGGTAGGGGTTGAAAAAGTCTGCTTTGATTGCTATTCCGGCGGCAGCGGCGCTGGCGGTTGCGGCGTACGTATTCTTGGCAGGCGGCCCGGAAGGCCCGGAGGCTCCCGCCGAATCAGCGCCCGCGCACACTGCGCCAGAGCGGGCGAGCGCCGGCGGGGAGCTTGAAACGCAACCGGCGCGCGCCGCGCAAGAAAGCGGCAGCAGCGCAACGCTGGCAGCGGAAGAGCGCCCGCCGGAATGGGAGAGCAAAACGAAGGGGGACCTAACGACTTTCTCTTTGACCCACGGAGAGATTGGCTATGTGGACGTGAATCGACCCGGGTTTACCGGAGGCTCCGGATCTTGAGTGGAGTGCCCCGGGTTGATTCAGAGCCTCCGGGAAAGCCGGGGTGGTTCATCCTGCGAGTTGAATCATGACAATGAGAGAACCTCTATGAATTGGCAGTCTGCTCTCACGGTCCTTTTCCTGACACTCGCGTTTGGAACGAATGTGTCTTCGCAGCAAGAGACGCAACCGGATGTTCGTGCATACATTCAAGGCCAAGCAGCTCACGGGTATTCATACAGAGAGTTGTCGACCCTGTACGATTCGACAGCTGTACCTTCCCTAATCAAGGCGCTCAACTCAGACGCGGAAGAAGAGAACTGGGCGCGTGCTGCGCGCTTGCTTGGCATAGTTGGCGACGAGCGCGCGGTTGGGGCACTGATCGACTTTATAGAGAAAGGTGGCTCACAGACTATCTCCCGAGCCCACAATAATGCACGTCACACAGCATTGAGGTCTTTAGGGAACCTGATCAACCGCACGGGAAATGAACGCGCCTTGGAGTATCTAGTCGAAGGATTGACACCGAGCGTATGGAGAGAGCGCAACGTGATGGGCGTTGTCCAGTATGCGGATTCCTACGCGGAATACGATCTGCTGCTGAGCAAGTACGCGGTCTTCGGGTTGGCCGAGTCGGGGCATCCGCAGGCAGGGGAAGCTCTCAGGACTCTATTGCGGTCGCCCACGCCGGAGCAACTGAAATTTCGAGACGCCGAAGGAGCCACAGTAACGCAGTGGCTTGAGGTTCATGGCGTGGTCGCCGAGCGAGGAGTAGCGGGCATGTGGGAGTACTACGAGACCAAGCGCAGGCTCGAATTCGAGCGACAACTAGAGGAAGAGGAGGCTCAGCGCATGCGCGAGGCGGAAGAAGCGCGGCGCTAAGCCCCTACGGCAGGCATGGCAGGAAAGCGTAGCGCCGCCGGCCCGCCGAAAGCCGTAGGTCTCGAACTCCTCGCAGATCACCCGGATCTGATCGACGGTCTCGCTGTCATCCACCTGGATGCTGGGTGCTTTGTAGTGAGTTGAGCGTGCCAGACATATCAGCCCGCGTGCTGCGGAGACCGACATTCCGCCGGCCGAAAAAGAACAGATGTATTATCAAAATCAAGAGTGGGCCAAGGTGGCCTGACTCGCAACTTATACGGAGAGCCAGACGGTGCCGAATTCTGATCCGCTGGATCGAGCACGCTCATCCCGCACTCGTTTCTCCCGGGCGACTCGGGAAGTCTTTCACGAAACACCAGTGCCAAGGTTCATAGGCATAGCCACAGCTGTTTCCTCGTGGGTATGAGAGTCTGAAACCGAACTTCCCTGCGAACCTGACCAGCCAATCAAACGCCTCAGTCTGCTCAAATTCCTCGTCAAGGACTTTGCAGTGCGGTGTTCCGATATCAACTGCTCGACCCGTATGGTGCTCACTGCAACCCGGAGGAGCGGAGACACGAAAGATTTCCTCCCAGTTTTGGCCTGCCGCATCAATTTCCACCAGGGCCAGTCGCTCGGCATCGGCGTAAATTGGGAGTTTCCGAGTCTCCAGAAACCCAGGTGATACCCCAAGCGCCGCCAGCGTCTCCCCTACTTTCATTGCCAGGGCGGAATCCAGTTCTGTCATGACGCAAAAGCACCCGTTTGGCTACCGCAGAAACACGCCGATCTGCGCAGCCAGCACCGATTCATTGTCGGTTCCTTTTGAACAGCCACGACATCGCAACGCGGTAGCTGTTCGGGCTGTCTGCAGCGTGGGTACCGCCGTCGATTGTCACAGCATTCAGTGCCCAGGGAGCATCGTTGCGCCCTTGCCATTCCCGGAACCACGCAAGTGCGGCGTTGCCGTAACTTGAGCGGTCGCCTGAAAGGCCGTCAGCAAAACGCCGAGGACAAGGATCGCCCATGGGGACATCTGTCCCGACAAGCTACGTTTCACTGATAGTCCCCGCGATTCGAGCCCTGTGCGGTGCCACCGGGATCGACCGTGAATTCGTCGAGATGCTGAACAAAGAGCGCGGCTGACTGCTTTAGCTACTTGCCAAGGCAGCCGCCCTTCGTGGAGATTGCGAGCCCGGTCACGCTCGTGAGATTACCCTTCTCCGTAGCGACACAAATGGATCAGGCCGGAGCTTGGGCGCCATGCTCGGGCAGGCGATTGAGCCTGTCAGCCAGCCGGTCCTGTTCCCTTTCCAG
Organism: Candidatus Foliamicus sp.; assembly: GCA_965261845.1. GTDB lineage: Bacteria > Pseudomonadota > Gammaproteobacteria > Steroidobacterales > Foliamicaceae > Foliamicus. The sequence goes on from OZ253475.1 coordinate 1,542,832, forward strand.
GTCGTACTGGCTTTGAAGGCCCATCCAGAACTCCGCGGAGTTGCCGAAGAAACGCGAGAACAATAGCGCCGTTTCCGCCGTGATGGACCTCTGTCCGTGAATAATCGCGTTGATCCGCCGAGCATCCACGCCAATGCCCTGCGCCAGCCGATACTGCGTGACGCCCAGGGGACGGAGAAATTCCTCCTTGAGAATTTCACCGGGATGAATGGGAGGCAACTTCGCAGCACCGCCCGCTATTGCCTTGGTCATCTTGTTCTCCTTCTCCTGCGTTATGGGCTCGGCGGATCTTTCCTGTCGCCGGAAAGTGCCTCAAGGCGGTTCCCTGGCGGAATCCGCAAATCGTCGAGTTGCCTGGCATTGTGCAAAATCATCAGCTTCCTCTGTGCCCGACGCTGTATATGCATCGGAAATCTTCTGCATCGCTCGCGGTTTGCTACCGATTCGGTGTCGCCGTCCCTGAAACTCCGTATCACTCCCGGACCATAGTGCCCCTCACTAATGGTGTCAAGCGCTACTATCTACCTACGTGCCAAAGCACTGATAACCAAGCTCATCCGCACCTCTAAAAAAACGGGGAGCCGCAGCTCCCCGCTATACCCTTTGCCGGCCCAAGCGCACTTAAGCCATGGGTTTTGACGCCATGGAAGAAGCAATCGACCGCATGGAGGAACTGCAAAGTCGGAGTAGAAGCGCGGGGCTCAAGCCTGTCGATAAAGCCCTACAAGCCGAGGCGTGCGGCAATCAGGAATTTCTGAGATACCGCAGCCCCTTGTAGAGGAACAAGGCGGCGACGACCGGGTCAATCAGCAACCAGATCGTGGCGTTCTCAAGCCCAGTTTCCGAAACCTTGGCGATGAAGTTATAGGCGTACAGATGTGCCGCTATGGCGAAGGTGCAAAGTGGAACCGCCCCGCCTTTGGAGCGAATGATCTCGGCAATAGTCGCTACAAACCCTACCAGCACAACTACGTCAACGTAGTTGAACAGCGGCGTTGCCGCCACCGGATTCGCTGCAAAGTACAGATTAATTGCAGTCAACAAGCCTGCCGTGACCAGCAGTAAGCAGCCAAGCCACTTCTGCAATGGATTCCTCAATTCAGTCATGATGTTTCCGCAACCGATCCCAACCGCAGTTGTCAAAGGTTAGCGTACTCCGCACGCCAGGCTGACCGTTGCCCCGCAATCCGAACCATTCCGGGCGGGGAAACCGTCAGGACTGAAGGGCCCCCTGGGTGCGCCGCAGCACCGCGACATAGATCAGCGCGGTCACGAACATGGTCAGGCTGTAGGTTGCAGCCGGCACCGTCGCAAGCCCGCCGCCGAACAAGAGCACTGCGATGGTGATGGCAAGCGTCCCGTTCTGCAGCCCGCATTCAATCGCGATAGCCGTTCGCTGTTTCGCTCCGGTGGCAAACAGCCGTGCCAACAGGTAAGCAATCGCCATCATCAGCAGGTTCAGGGTAAAAGTAGCCAATCCGGCCTGGGAATAATAGGTGACGAGGTTATCGCGTTCCTGAAAGATGGCTCCCGCGAGCACCAACACGAACAGCACGGCGGACACGGCACGCGCCGACGGTTCGATCCGCAATGCAAAACTCTCGGCATAACGTCGGACAAGCAGGCCGACCGAGACCGGGACGGTGACGATCAGGAAAACGCTGATCGCCGTGCCGGCGACCGTGATGTCCTGCATCGCCTGCTCGCCGATGAAATGGCCATAGGCGAAGACGACCACAAACGGGATGGTGATTACGCTCAGCAGGCTGATCACCGCTGTCAGCGAGATCGACAGCGCGACATCGCCACGCGCAAATGCCGTCAGGAGGTTGGAGGTCACTCCGCCCGGGGCGGCAGCAATGATCATCAGCCCGAGGGCGAGTTCCGGCGCCATAGGCCAGATGCTGGCGAGGAGAAAGGCGACTGCCGGCAGCACGATGATCTGCGACATTGCACCGACCGCGAAATCCCGCGGGCGACGCACCACCCGGACAAAATCATCGAAGGTAAGCCCCAGCCCAAGCGCCAGCATGATGAAAGCAAGCGCTATCGGCAGAACGACATCAGTCACAAATCCCATGCTTTCTCCTGAACCTGATTATCCTGCTGTCGTGCGGAATTCGGCGTCGATTGCCAAATGGTACCGCGTGGGCTCCGGTTGGTTACCTTCGAAATGAGCGCAGCCATTCGATCAGGTTGTCGGCCGTTGGCCGTTCGAAGAAGCGCGGCGATTCGAAGACACGCCACTCGGGCGGGTATTCCCGCCCCTCAAAGCCCGGCCGTAATGAGGCGCCGGGCGGTGGGTCCACCACCGGTTGAAGCACGTCCCGAAGCGAGGCGAGGCGAGGGTCCAGACTCACGCGTTCAGCCTCAAGTTCGGCATTCGCTAATACCCCCGCGACGAGTTTTTCGCTGCCCCCGACGTAGGTGGCTTCCGCATCGATATCCGTGACAACGCACCAGCTCCGATCTTCGGGCCAAACAAGATTGGCGGAGAGATGTTCGATGTCGTTGTCGAAGAAGGATTGGTCGATGGCGGTGAGGGGGGCTCGAAAAAGGTGCCAGCGCCGCTCCGGCGCGGCAAGCGAAGGCGCCTTGCGTTGCGATTCCGTCAGGTGGCCGTACCCTTCCCAGATGCCGAACCAGCAGGAATCCGGTTTCTCCGTGGCCATTGCGAGCAGGCCCTGCAGCGATCGCGCGAGGTCCGGTTCGAGCGACCCTTCGCGGGGCCCCCCAATCCAGGCGTCCCCGCTGCGAATCAAAGGAACAAGGTCCTCGCCCGCCAATTCGTCCACAATCCACCGTCCGTCGGCTAGCCGGCGGTACTGCATCAGCCGCGACCGGGTGACGCCAGACTGCTCGTAGAGGGCACGGCCGTACACGACCGGTAAATCCGATGCAGCGACGTCAGACCAGCGGATCGCTACGGAGTGTCCGCGGCCGGAGCGAAAATCCGCCAGGTTTTGCTCAGTGCAGACGCAACGGTACGCGCGATGGCGCACGGCCGCATACGCTTCGAACCCGCTCGGAATCACGCCGGACACGCAAGCCCAAGCTCCCTGGCGCAAGGCCGCGACGATCCACTCGGCGCCGGCTGCGTTGCGCGCCGGCAAGAATGGCTTAGTCATGGGATGCCACCAGGTCGTCGAGATCCATGCTCTGAAGCGATAGAGTGCTGCAAGTCCGCTACTCGATGCAGTTTACTTGCCGGCCGTTGGGAGTGAAAACCAACTACTGCGCCAGCCGAATGTTGGCGAGGACGACAATTGCGAATTCCACCAGCCCGCCCGCGTTCCCCTTCGCCAGATCCTCGAACCAGCGGGTACTTGCTATTAATGTGGGAAGGATTCCGATGATTGTTGACTAGGTAAGAGGTGTTGCCGTTTATGAAAAACGTTAACCGAAAGCAAACGGCGCTCCCGGTCGCGCTGGTTCCCTTGTGTGTCTCGGGGCTGTCGCGCGCTGCGCTGGAGCAAGAGATTAGTGCGATGCAAATACGGGTTGTGGTGACAACTTCAGTTCTTGCTCGTACTTTGTCGCGTCCCGCAAGACTGATGCATCCATCGCTATAACACAAGCCGATTGCAAGAGTCTGGACCGTACCGACTTGAGGCGCTTCTTATCTTCCTCAACAGCGCGAAGAAGAAGTGCCGTTATGTTTTCGAAATCGTGAAGTTCAGTCTTTAGCTTTTTGTTTCGAGCAATCTGTTTAATCTGGTTATTCAGCTCTAGCCCAATACGCTGACGGCCCTTTTCCCTCCGGATAAGCGTTTCGTAGGGTTCAATCAGTGAATAGGCAGGTGCAACAAGCTGAATACGCCCACCTTCGGCCAGACTAAGGATTTCTTCACAGCTTCTGCTTTGCTCCTGGAGTAAAGCCAGCTCCAAGACGAAGTTGGATTCAACGTAGACATTCACACCGGTACTTCATATTCGATGTGCCCATCTTTGACTACCGAAAGCAATCCACTTTCAGCAAGCCAGCTTCGACTCGCGGCAAGATCCTTTGCCTCGTCCTCTAATCGCGTCAAATGGCCGAACCAAGCGCCTACAAGCAATTCGAATGCGGCACCGCTGATATTGTCCGGATCAATTCCGGCGCCCTCGAAATAACGGGCAAATTCCGACTGCATGTCAGCCTCGTGCGTCGGTGGAACCTTTTCGGGATTCTTCCCGGCATCTTTCCAGAGATACAAGCGATCCGGCGTGATCAACAAAAAGTAATCGGCAAGGCACCGGATATCGTGCGCAAGCAGGTTTCGCCGCACCTGGGCCGCCCAGTCACAAGAAGTTCCGAGCCGGCGCTTGATCTCGGCAACCGCCGCGATCTGCCCGCTCTGATCAAAGATGGCTATGTCCGCAAGCAATTTAGTTCAACCCGCGAGAGAGTCCAAGGATTTAGAGCATATGCGCGCCCCTTAAGGTGGTCAACCAAATAAGGGGGCAATCTGTTGTGATAGAAAGTGAATCGGCCCGGGTTTACCGGAGGCTCCGATTCTTGAGTGGAGTGCCCCGGGTTTGGTAGACACTTCCGGCACCGGGTTCTGCAACCCCATCCTCATCCCCTCACTCCGCTCCTGACCTGAACTCTCGTCAGCCGACTTTCAAAGTAACGGCGAAATACGACATTCTCCGGCCAGGCGCCCGGCTCCGTCCATATCGCCCCAAGACGGCCGACGAGGCCCGCTATCCAATCAGCAGCCTGAATGTCTGATAGCGATGACTCTCCAACTGCAACGGCGGTTCGATCAACTGCCGCCGCGGTTCGTCGCCGCCGTACATGTCCCGGGCGGCAGCCGTGAGAAGTTCCGCGCGCTGCGGATGCTCGTCCAGGGCCAGCAGAAACCGCTCCGCGATAGCGTGGTCTTCGCCGCAGAAAGCGTCGAGCCGCCTGATCGCTTCCCCTGCGCTGGAAGAACCAAGTCCCGAAGCCCCGCACTTCATCCGCCGGCATAATGAATCCGGCTAATCCGAATACCGGGCTGTCGTTGTGCCTCGGGTCGTCTCGGGAAACGTACGGGCCGACGTGTCCGAACTCGTCAAGGTAAGCGATCTGCGTCAATAGAGATCCAAATACACGAAAGCCCGCACTCGCGTACGGGCCTCGGAAGGAGGGCAGGAATCTTCCAGCGCCTCAAACAACACTCTAGCCTGCCACTTGTCCCTAGTCAACTCCTGGGAATTATCTTGTAGCCCAAAGCAGTAATGTCCCCTTTTCTCCAATTTAGAAATAGCGCTCTTTCGGGTTCTTGACCGAACCCGAACCGTCAATATAGAGAAGGTACATTCAATCCCTTGAACTAAGAACAGCCGAGTGGGGAACCTGTCCCCAGCGGACCGTGAATTCCACAGCCCTCTCGACCGTAATGCGAAACATACCGCGCGTATGCGCAGTCATCAACCGCTTGTATCGCCTGTATGGCCGCCCAAAGAAAGCGACAGACGTTGTCACCGCAGTTGTCAACGATCAGGCGAACGCTCTAAACCTGCGAGCACTTCGCGGAAGCTGCTCAGGCCCGCCTCCAAATTCTCGATGATTTCTGCGGCCAGCATGTCCGGCTCGGGCAGGTTGTCGAGGTCCGTCAGGCTCTTGTCCTTGAGCCAGAAGATGTCAAGGCTGGTCTTGTCGCGAGCTGTGAGTTCGTCGTAGCTGTAGCTGCGCCAGCGGCCTTCCGGCGCCTCCTTCGCGTCCCATGTGGCCTTGCGCTGATGCCGGTTCTGCGGGTTGTAGCATTCGATGAAGCCCGACAGATGCTCGAAGCGCATCGGCTTTTTCTTCAAAGTGTGATGAATGTTGGTGCGGTAGTCGTAGTACCAGACCTGCTTCGTCCAGGGATTCGGGCTGGCTTCGTGGTTGTCGAAGAAGATCACGTTGGCCTTGACGCCTTGTGCGTAAAACACGCCGGTCGGCAGACGCAGAATGGTGTGCAGGTCGGTGTTGTCCAGCAGCTTCTTGCGGATGGTCTCGCCGGCGCCGCCTTCAAACAGCACGTTATCGGGCACGACCACGGCAGCGCGGCCGGTGGTCTTGAGCATCGTGCGAATGTGCTGCACGAAATTGAGTTGCTTGTTTGAGGTGGTGGCCCAGAAATCCTGGCGGTTGTAGGTCAGTTCGTCCTTTTCCTGTTCCCCTTCCTCGTTGGTGAAGCTCATCGAACTTTTCTTGCCGAACGGCGGATTCGCCAGCACGTAATCGTAGCGTTCACCGGCATCGGCGACCAGAGAGTCATTCGACGATATCGGTGCGCCGCCCTCGATCTCGCCGATGTTGTGCAGGAACATGTTCATCAGGCACAGGCGTCGCGTGTTGGCCACAATCTCGTTGCCATGAAACGCTTCGTACTTCAAGAATGCCTTCTGCTCCTTATCGAGCTTGAAGTTGTCCGGATTGGTGATGAAATCGTATGCCGCCAGAAAGAAGCCGCCGGTGCCGCAGGCCGGATCGGCGATGCGCTTGCCCGGTTCGGGCCGCACGCATTCGACCATGGCGCGAATGAGGGCGCGAGGCGTGAAATACTGGCCCGCGCCCGACTTGGTGTCCTCGGCATTTCTTTCCAGCAGGCTCTCGTAAATGTCGCCCTTGATGTCCGCGCCCATGGTGACCCACTCGGCGTCGTCAACCATGGCGATGAGGCGATACAGCTTTGCCGGGTCCTGAATCTTGTTCTGGGCGCTGGTGAAAATCTGCCCCAGCAAGCCCTTCCTGGCGCCGAGCGCGCGCAGCGTGGCGACATAGTGGTCTTCCAGCTCCGCGCCCTTCCTTGATTTCAGGCTCGTCCACTTGTGTTCGGCGGGAATGCCTACATCACGGTTGTAGGGCGGCTTGGCGTATTCATCCGCCATCTTGAGGAATATCAGGTAGGTGAGTTGCTCCAGGTAGTCGCCGTAGCCCACCCCGTCATCGCGCAGCGTATGACAGAAGCTCCAGACCTTGGAAACGATGGGGGCGGTGTTCATGCAGGGACGCCCTTCCCTTTCGTCCTATCAGCCAGGGCCTGGCCGGCGGCCGTGCGCCGATAGCGCTGATTCCTGCTGGTAGGTTTGTCGGGCAGGGTCATCTCAATCAAGCCGGCTGCAAGGGCAGGCTTCAGATAGGCGGTAGTGAAATGGCTCCGGTTGACAAGTTTCAGAGCTGCCTGCAACTCGTTGCGCCCCATCTCCCCACTCAGGACCGCAAGCAGTTGATTGACTTGATCGGTGACTTGGCCAGTGACTTGGTCGGTATCTTGTACGGTGTCTTGCCCGGTATCTTGCATGGTGTCTTGTACGGCGTCATGTACGGTAACTTGCCCGGTATCTTGTACGGCGACCTGACCGGACGCCTCTTGACCAACCTTTTCATGCACCGGCAGCCGGACAAGAAACGACGTGCGGTCCTTATCGCTTTCGAACACCGGAGCCGGCGAGCCGTTTTCCCGCATGGCGCGCAGAATCTTTGGCACTCCCGTTGATCGACCCTCGGCCAGACCCAGTTCTTTGAGGAATTCGCCGATGCGGCGGTTACGGTAGCGTCGGCTGATTGCCCGGCCCGCGCGCAGATCTCTCATTCGAATTGACCGGTCGGGGCCGGGAAAGCTCAGGATTGCCAGTTCCTGCGGGGTGATGCGCACCTCGACCGGCTCCCGCTCCTCATACGAGCGGTGATAGATCGCATTGACCAGAGCCTCTTCGATAGCGGCAAGAGGAAAATTCCAGAATCGCTCGGCTTGCGCCTGCTGCGGGTGCTTGACCACTGTTTCCTTGAGGTAGTTACTCGCAATGAAATCGATGGCATTGCGTAAGATGACCGACAACGGGCCTCGAAAGACCTTTTCCTCAAAGCGGTCACCACCGGCTCCTTCGGGAAACCAAACAACATCAACCTGGGTTGCGGGGAAGAAACGGTGCGGGCGGCCGTTAAAGAAGAGCAGCCCTACATTCTTTGGAAAGGAAGCCTCCGAAGGCCCTCCGATTATGTTCATGCGCCGTCCCAGGGTCGCCAAGGAAAGCTCGGCTGCTTCCGGGGCGAGATCGCTGCCCACATCCCGCAGAAATTGCTCGATCAATCGAAAGGAAATATCTTCCGGCGAAGATGCCTGACGATAGCGGTCGTCAAAGGGCACAGTAGCGGCCAGGGCGAGCAATTCGCGTTCGTCGGCGTCCTTGGCGCGCACGGTACTGCTGTGCTTGCGAATGAAATAGCCCCAGTCCGACCGCCCTTTCGCCAGACTCACTCTGGCCTTGTATGGGCGAGTTTCGCCGCCGGGCGCCCACAGCACGAGGATGGTTTGGCCCTTGACACTGTAGGTCGCCGTGAGCGGATGGTAATGGGGCCGCATGGCGGAATGCCCAAGATCCAGCAATTCATTCTGGATCGCGTCGATATGTTTGGAACTGATCCCTTTCGGGGGCAGAACCGGGCGCCCGTTCTTCTCTTTGACACCCAATATCACATAACCGCCGCCCAAGTTATGGAAGTCGTTGGCAAAGGCACAGATCGCATGCAACACACTCTTCGGATTCCACCCGGCCTTGTACTCGATGCGTTCGCCCTCGACGGTGCGCTGGCGAAGCAGATGATCAAGGTTGATCGGAAGTTTGCCCGTCATGCCGGTGCCTTGGCGCGTTGGCGCTTGTTGGGGAGCTTGGCGCTTTGAGAATGCGCTACTTTTTTGGTTTTGATCCGTTCGAGCAGTACCGAGGCTGGTTCGTCATTGGGATTCTGTGCAACGAGTTGACCGGAGAAGGCTTTCTTCAGGATCGATTGGCGAAGCGCCCCTGCTTGCTCTAGAGCGGATTCAATCTCCCTTTCGTTCCGCTGTATCGCCTTGAATCTCTCCTCCAGCTGTCGAACAATTTCTTTTTGTTCAAGGACAGGACACAGTGGGAGAGGGAGCCGCGCAAACTTATAGGCACTCAAGTGATTGATTCCGACGCCGCTTGCGGCTCGCGCAAATGTCCCGCTAATGTAATAGAAACGATACAGCCAAAGAAGATAAATCGAGTGGTCACGGCAATATGGTTGATGTCGGATCACCGTGTTCTGAAAACAGCAGTTCGGAATCTGATCGTCCCAAATCGCTGGCTTTCCGACTTGGGCTGCGCTTCCTGATGCTTCGGAAAGCACTAGATCACCCTTTTCCAACCGGTACGCACTCAATTCGTGAGGACCAAACTCCATATCGAGAACATCGTCCAAGTCCAAACCTTTTTCCGTGATGTTCGCAGCTCGAATGTACTTCGTTGGGTAGTCCTTCGACCTGTTTCTTGGAGAACGTTGGCGACCGAGTTGAATGGTGCCTACGGATTCGGCCAACAGCCAAAGCCAGCTACTGGGAAGTCTTGCCAAACTCCCGATCTCTCCGTCCGTCAAGTTTACAAATGATTTGAGGTGCTTTGGCTTTCTTGGCTTCTTACCCTCCTTCCCTTTGGCTTCCCATTGCCCAACGGCAGCCTTCCAATCGGTGAGCTGTTGGCGCTGTTGGGCTTCGCGTTCTTGGCGGATACGGGAGATGAGGGTTGCAGGGGATTGGAGTTGGTCCGCATTGCGCGAACGCCATTGCGCAGTGAACTTGCCTTCGAAGGCGTGTTTCAGGACGGCTTGGCGGTAGACTTTGAGCTGCTCGCGCGCCTTCTCCAGATTCTCGACGCCCTTGTCCAGTTCGGAAAACAGTTCCTCGATCTTGGCGACGATGCGGTGTTGTTCATCTGCGGGGGCAACAACAATGGGTAATCGCCTAACTGCGCCCTGAGTAAGCTTAAGTCTTGTAGTGCCTGTTACGTGTTCCGAATAGTCAATCTGATTTAGGTAATGCAGAACGTACTTGTTCGAGATGATCGAACTGAGAATGTGAGCATGATTATTGACCCAGAAATTCCCGTTCACTAGATAAGCTTTGTCTTTGAAAGGATCCAGAAATGGAGCGCCATCTTCGCCCAAGAGAATGTGCTCGCCCTCGAAAATAAAGTCATCGATTAGTCCGACTTGACCCGTTGCACCGTAGTATGGATAGAGATCTCCGATTGATTTTCCGGCAATACGTTGTGAGCGCTCATGTTTGTTTACAGGTACTCGCCTAGAATCACGAACATGGCACACAGCATCAAGTGATGCGGGGCCCCAGCCCTTTGGAATGCTTGTGACGTTGAGTGTCATCTAAGCCGCCAGCGCCTCATTCAATTCGTCAATCACGCTATCCATCCGATCGCCGAACAGCTTATACATCTGCCCCATGCCGCCCTGGCTGTCGAACGGGGCCATGTCAAGATCGTTGCGGTCGACGTGGAAGGACGTGATGATGTGGTCGCGGATCATGTGCAGCCATGCCATCTGCTTTTCGTTGAATTTCTCCCCGCTTCCGCTGTGGCGCGCCATGATCCAGGTCTGAAAATTGCGGCGGACCGTTAGCCGATACGGCGCCAGCATTGCATCAATTCCGCAAACGCGGCGGATCAACGCCACCAGCGCCGTAAGCTCGCTAACCGGTTGATCGCCCTTGTATTCGTCAAGTAGAGCGTAGGCTTGCCAGACTCGCACCGGGGCCAGACGAGGCATATCGCTTTTTAGTCTGTCGAACACTTCCCGGATCATGGCGTAGGTCAGTTCGCTCCGACGGTGCGGTTGGTCAAAGAAGATGGTCAGAGCTTCGATCTCGTCACGGTTGTCTTCCAGGTATTGCCGAAAGTCCTGCGCCATCGCTGCTGCGTTCTTTTGGGCGTCGCCAGCCCATCCGGCGCGGGTCAAGTCGTCCAGGCCCTCATGGTCGATGGTCTGTTCCTTGTCGCGGCGAATGGAGTCAATCGATTCGATCAGCTCGCCGTTGAAAACGCTGGCGGCCTCGCCCACCAGTTCCTGCCGCGCCCTGTCGCAGGCGGCGGCCGATCCCTCGTCGCCGACCGACTCGCGCTCGATCTCAAGAGCCTTCTCGTATATGCGATCAGGATCGATGGCAGCCAGCAGATTGCCGATGATCGTGGTGAGCGCAACCCCGCCGGCTTTTTCCTTGACACGCGCCTGCTCCGTGGCATTGAGTTGCTGATTGAGCCGGGCCAAACGTCCGGCAAGGGAACTTACAGTGTCTTCGTCGCAAGCGCCCATCATCACGCCCATCGCAAGATCCTTGAGCGGCACGGAGGGCTTGGAGTCCAGCGGCTGGCTCGCGGTCTTCAGCGATTTCGTGACTCCGACAGCATCAACGATCACATAGTGGGTCTTGCCGCTGGCGGCGGAGGGCGAGACTTTCTTCAGATCGTCATGGTCGAGGGTGCGGGCGCCGCGGCCCTTCATCTGTTCGAAATAGTTGCGGCTCCTAACGTCGCGCATGAACAGCAGGCATTCGAGCGGCTTTACGTCGGTGCCCGTGGCGATCATGTCCACCGTCACGGCAATGCGCGGGTAGTAGTCGTTGCGGAATTGCGCCAGAACGGATTTCGGGTCTTCGTTGGTCCTGTAGGTGATCTTCTTGCAAAACTCGTTGCCCTGGCCGAATTCCTCGCGCACGGTCTGGATGATGTCATCGGCGTGGCTGTCGGTCTTGGCGAAGACCAGTGTCTTCGGAACTTCGCCGCGACCCGGAAATATCGCCGGCAGCTTGTCGCGGAAGGTACGGACAACGGTGCGTATCTGATCCGGATTGACGAAATCGCGGTCAAGTTCCCGAACGCCGTAGGTGACATCCTCATCCTGAGTCTCCCAGCGACTGCGACGCGTCAATCGCTCCCGCTTCTCGACCTGCTGATTCAGCTTGAGTTGGCCGCCATGCTTGGTGGTCTCGGTTTCGATGACATAAATCTCGTTGCCGACATTGACGCCATCGGCGACCGCTTGCTCATGGCCGTATTCACTGACCACGTTCTTCTTGAAGAAACCATAGGTGCGGTTGTCCGGCGTGGCGGTCAGACCGATGAGAAAGGCGTCGAAATATTCCAGCACCTGACGCCACAGGTTGTAAATCGATCGATGACACTCGTCGATGACGATGAAATCGAAAAACTCAGGTGGAATCTTGCCGCTATAGACCACCGGCATCGGTTTCTTGGGCCGAACCTTCAGCTCTGCGGGATTGACCTCTTCGGCAGCTTCGTCCAACTCCTGGCCCTGCAGGAGCGAGTACATGCGCTGGATGGTGCTGATGCAGACTTGGCTATCCCTGCTGACAAAGGACGACTTGAGGCGCTGAACACTGTAAAGCTCGGTGAACTTGCGGTTGTCGTCGCTGGGCATGTAGGCCATGAACGCCTGTTCGGCCTGTTCACCCAGATTCCGCGTGTCCACGAGAAACAGGACGCGCTGGGCGTCGGCATGTTTGAGTAGCCGGTAGATCGAGGTAATGGCCGCGTGAGTCTTGCCCGAGCCGGTGGCCATTTGAACGAGGGCGCGCGGGCGGTTTTCCTGGAAGGATTTATCCAGCTTCTCTATTGCTCTGACCTGGCATTTTCTGAGTCCCGCGGGATCCAGGACGGGTAGCCTCTGGAGCCGTGCGCGCAGCGAGGCTGGCTGGTCGCGCCACTGTTGGAGTGTTTCCGGGCGAGGGAAGCAGAATATCTCGCGCGAGCGGGGATTTGGATCGCGCGTATCGGTGAAACGTGTTAGCACGCCAGTGCATTCATACACGAACGGCAAAGGCTCCTGATTGTTCAGCCACTTGAGCTTGGTGGCGGCATAACCGCTGGATTGCTTCTCGACTTTCGTGATGTTTTGGCCCCAGTTCTCCGGCTTGGCCTCGATAACCCCGACGGCTTTCTTGTTGACAAAGAGAACGTAGTCGGCGGGTCCGATGTCCGTCTGATACTCACGCACGGCAATCCCGGGGCCAGCGCTGAAATCGATTCTGTCCTTCGATTGGACCTTCCAGCCAGCTTGCTCCAACATCGCGTCAATGATGTCGCGCGCCGCCTGTTCGGGTGTTTGGTTTGCTTTTGGCATTCGGGATTACACGGTGGCGGCTTTTGGATTGGAGGGTGAATGTAGGGGGTGTACTTACAGTATCTCTTGGTCGACGGCATGCGGAAAAATAAATTCCAAGAGCACTTGCGCGGCAGACATATTACGCGCTTGGCACACATGCGCTAAACGCCGGGGGCGAAGGAGCTGCACTCTGATAATTGAATCGGCGTCTCTGATGCTGGCGAGTGTAACCAACGGATGCACGTGTGTGTGAGGGGCTGCCAAATCGCAATTCCAACGTTGGAGGAAGTTCAAATTGAGGGGCTACGCCAAAAACTGAGCCACTTCGGATGCGTTTTCTGACAAACGTGAGAAGCTCGTATTATGGGGAACGGTCACAAGCACTCGCTCACAACGGTAAGCCGAGCGTTTCTCATTCTTTCCTGCCTCTGTTTTCTCGCATCGTCTTCACATCCAGTTGCAACTCCGGGTAGGCAAGGCGTGGCTTATCAATCTGACGCTGCTGCAATCCTGGCCAGTTTTCTTGAACATCCGAGTTCGCTCTAATCTTGCTTAGCGCAAGGTCAGTAAGGTCCCGATGCAGCCTTCTAAGTGTGTCAAACGCCTTGCGACCACCTACATGGAAAGTGCTGCTTCTGGGTCCCTCTCCACTTGGGGGTAAACCCCAATATTTTCGGTCAATTTTGCAAAGGTCATCAAGGAAAGTAAGGAGATGATCAGGATCGTTCCAGCCGTGCCGCAAGAGAATTTCATTCACGGAACTGCGCACTTCCTTATCCGCCAATGTCTTCAACTCTTCGTACGCCTTCCTAGGCGGGTGCTGAGCAGCAGGCTTGCCGCCGCAGGCTCTAACTAGCACCTTGAATAAAAGTTCAAACGCGTAGCCTGCACAAACGGATGCTACGTTTAGTTCATTGCTTTGGGGGTAACCGCTCCCAGATTGTGCAGCACAGGCGCTTCGAACGTAGAGGTCTTCCGCGGTTGTCATCCAAACCAGTGAATCGCCCAAATCCAGTTTTAACACGTGACAATCCCTCCAATACAGAATTCACTGCGCCTGAGGTTTGAATACCCGCCGATTTCGTGGAAGACAGCTTAGGTCACTATTTTGCGCCAACTGTTTTTTCTTGCCCTTGCCTCCTCATCTGAGCAAAAGGACGGTACCACTGGGTAGCTGCATATTACGCTCTAGTCTTGGCATTCCGTCACGTACTGAGTTGGAGTTCGTGGTCAATATGCATCGCCTCGCGCTCGGCCCGCACGCGCTCGGCAGTGTCGGCCTGCTTTTCGGTCTCCGCGAGCGCGTCGCGTGTAGGAGGGAAACGGGTCGAATGGCACGAACTGTATGGAATGCTTGCTTCAGGCGCTCGCCCAACTAAGGCGGGTTACGGCGTTAGGCCAATCTATCCGGTTGTTTTCGTTCTGTTGTAATGATTCCAGTCCATCCACTTCCCAATTAACGCGCGCGGTCAGCGGCACGTTGGGCGCGTTCTGCTTCTTTCCTAGTCTGCTCGGCGGACTCTGCCGCGCCCTCGGCTTGGGTAGTTGTAATTTTCGCTATATTGGAAGCTCGCTCCGCTTGTTCCTTAGCTTCGCGCGCTTGCTCGCGCGCAAACTCGGTAGCGGCCTTACGCGCAAATTCAGCGGCATCTGAGGCGCGCATTTCGGAAAGAATAGCGTAAACCCTAGCCCCCTCTGCTCTTTCTGCTGCCCTCTCGGCTGCGTCGGACGCCAATTCTGCGTTTCCCGAAGCGAATTCCGCCGCCTGGGCAATTTGAGAGTATGTGCCTGGGCTCTCAGCCTCTTCACGAAAATTCGCGGCATCCACGTAGTAATCCCCGACCAAGATCGCATCTTTTGTGGCGAGTCGCAGTTCATCCCGCGCATCATCTGCGGCGTGTTTGGCTTCGTGCGCGGCAACATACGCTCGAAATTCATCATCTTCTAGCGCCTGACCCGGCACAGCTAGCGCCAGCGTCGCGACTATTGCCAGACTGCATCGCCAAACTACATGCAAAATTAGCATTACTACTCCTCCTCACAGCCGTTCCTACATTTTAGGCTGCGTATTCCACGCAAATTAGCCACTCATTCCAGCGCAAAGTAGCCAGTTGTTCCAAGCCAAAGTGGCCACTCATTCCAGCGCAAAGTGGCCAGTTGTTCCGACCGATGGTAGCGGCCTTCTGGAGCGTAGCGGCGCGGCGTTGACATTAGGACTTGTCGTTGAGTCGCATACCTCCCTTGGCGTTGAGTTTTCGCATGGATTCGCCTCTCAGCGCGATGCGGTAAGCATTATGCACGAGCCGGTCGAGGATGGCGTCGGCGTGGGTGGGTTCGCCGATCGTTTTGTGCCAGTGCTCGACCGGCAGTTGGCTGGTGACCAGGGTGGATCGACGTTGGTAGCGGTCTTCGAGGATTTCCAGCAGATAGCGCCGTTGGGGCGCGGTGAGCTTGGCCAACGCTTTGAGCAACTCGCTTATTGGCGATCCCACCGTGCCCACAAATCGCGCGCGCCCCGGTCCCGGACCCGCCACCGCAATCGCGGTCGTGTCCTTGTGCACGTCCAAACCCACATACGTGGTGATATATTCTTCCATCGGTCTGCCTCCTGATTCTTGCAAATTGCCGCCTTGCGCGCTTTGTATGTAGCTCGGCACGCTAAGCGTGCAACCTACCGTAACGGAGGCAGACCGCTCTCTGTACCCGAACACCGCCTCCCGCCGCTCACCACTCACGCAACAACGCAGCGAAAGGCCATAATGTCTAGATCAGCAATAGCAAGGGGAACAGATATGACGACACGATGGATTATCGCGGGTGTTGCGGGGCTGGCCCTTTCGATAGGGGGCGGCGGATCATGCGCAGGATCATGGGAAGGAAATAGATATTCTCGATGTATGGGTTGTGCAGCCTTGTCTTGAAATATCTGCCTCGCTTATCTTGCTTAAACAATATGAGACAACAGGCTCTCAAAGCGAGAGCTTTCAAGCGGATACGCATGAGTCGCGGCGGATGGTTATGGAGACTATGCTCGCTACAATGCCCGATCCACAAAAGGAGTTGAGGCAGAACCTGTATCAGCGATTGGTGACGCATCATGGCGCGCAGCCTGGGGAGGCGCATGAATACTATCGAGAGCTGCTCGACCATTGCTTAAGCACGTCGGTGCAGACCACAAGGGAATCGTGGTAAGGATGACCGTTCCCCTGGATCCGAGCTGTTGGGAAGGGGCAGGTCCGAGGCTTGCTCCACTCCGGTTGAGCCTCTGCTTTTTGCAAGTGCCTCGGATACGGTTAGAGTTTTTTTCGGTCCTGATTGGAAAATCTTAAAAATCAAACGCTTCCTGTCGCCGAAGCAATTGCAACGTTACGTCAACGAGTTCGCATGCCGGTATGACATTCGTGAACTGGACACCGCGGTCCAGATGGCTTTCGTGGCGAGGAGGTTGATGGGCAGGCGGTTGCCTTATGCAGAGTTAATCGCCAATAATGGCAGCTCGGATGAAACGGCGGGCGCGTGATCTCGTCGCGATTCGAGCGATAGGAGCGGCACCTGCTCATTGCTTGCTCCTTGCTGAAAACAAGCATATAGCAATAAGGCCTCGCTCGCTGGCCTGATGGAGGGGGATGCGTAATGCGTAAGGTACTCTCGGCGTTCGCCGTTATTCTCAGTGCCGCCGCGCTATCGGCCTCGCAGGCGCAAACACCGGAAGCAATTCGCGAAGCCGAGCGCGTGGCGCAGCAAGTCCTGGATCATTGCTTGGGCGCTCATGAATATGCCGTGGCACGAATCATATGTATCCATCGGGAAGTGGAGGCCGTCAAGAGCCTGGAGGGCGTCAACGATCTTGCATTGCTGCTATGCACGGCGGCGAACGAAGATGCACTTCCCAGCGTGATCTGGGAATGCGTCAAGCCAACTCTAAAGAAAAGCGAATGAACTTATATGCCTAAGGATAAGACTATGTCAACGCGCGATTCTGATAGAACGATAGAGATCGACCCCGACGGTACTCTTCGCGTGGAACCTAGTTGTGGGAAGGTTGACCTAGATCCAGGGTCGGGTCAAGTTTTCTTACATGCAGCCAATGGTCAAGTTATTGTGCATGCTGGCGACGGTCAGGTGATTGTAAACACGGTCGGCAAGGGCCAGCTTATTCGGAATCCCTGACCCTGCACTGGTACTAGTTCAGCACGTCGATCTCAATCTGACCCACCCCTTTGTACGTGCACCGGGCTGTGCCGAAAATCACCCACTATCAAGCGAAGGATGTGAAGTGTCGTTCGCGTGCAACTAGGGTAGATAATCTCCCCAAAAAGAGGGGGCAAGGTTACTGCAAGAAGGGCAGCTATATGCGATTCGGTCGCCGATTCCGTAACTACTCCGAACGACAGAGACACTCTTCCAACTCTACGCACACATTGGCGACTCGAAAGGAACACCATGACCGAGTTCAATAGCTTGACCATCGTCGCTGCCGCTGAGGTCATCTCGAATTTCATGTCACACAGCGCCATGGAGGTTATGGAAGTTCAATGGCAGATATCGGGCAGGTGCAGATCGTCAAGTAAATCAGCGCGCGTTGCGGACCTGGCGCGAATAGCGTGTGAGGAGGAAATAAAGGTACAGACTGAGAGCGGAGGCGTGCACCTCAGCCGCGCTTTAGTCGAACTCGCGATTTCGGCTCCCGAGCACAGTAGAGGTTCGGCTGCCTGGAAAAGGCTCGTTGCCGGTTTGCGGTTTGACGGGTTTGAAGTTCGCACGACTCAGGCAAAGGCCGACTCAGGCAACTCTTGGCCAAGCAGGCGTACCGAAACGGTTTTTGAGCTTGTCCGTATGTTGCCTTCAGATGTTCCCGAACTGGACTTTCGGGAAGCCGAGAGCGAAATCACATCCTTGTTGGATCGGCACGGCTTCACCGTTGCCACGGGGCATTTGACACGAGCCGTCTCAGCGTTCAATCGCGGGGAGTGGTCATCGGCCA
This sequence comes from Candidatus Foliamicus sp., assembly GCA_965261845.1. Classification (GTDB taxonomy): domain Bacteria; phylum Pseudomonadota; class Gammaproteobacteria; order Steroidobacterales; family Foliamicaceae; genus Foliamicus. Next base: position 1,560,702 of record OZ253475.1, read on the forward strand.
ACGGGGAACTGCGAAATTTCTATGAGGGCTACCTCAACGAAATCTCCACCCGCTTAGGATATACCGGCAGCGATGACAGTAAGGCGAAACGGGATTATTTGGGCAACCTTCAACGACCGTTCCTGCTCGTCGACTACAACGAGTGGCATCCCAACAACCAAAAGCCGCAATTCGTTCAGGGATTGATGAGCAGAATGCACCCCCACGGTGGTCACCCGGGCCTCTCCGAGGAAGAAGACGCGACCTTCAGGCTTCAGATTTCGCTCGTGACCGCACGCCTTTTCCTTCGCCGATTCGACCAGATGGTTGGCCCTTGACATGAACAATACCGTCGCCTCCGTTTCGATCACCTATGCTCGTTGCGGAAGTTCAACAAGGTCCAGCGAGATCGGTATGCGCATAATTCATGAGCGGGCTTGGGAGAAGCGCAGATAGCAGTATCTCTCAATTAAGGCGCCGCCATCATTTGGCATGAGCCGGACGCTGATGTTCATCGAGCTGGACAAGATGCATAACCAGGTCCTTCGACAGGCAGTTCTTGTTTTGCCCGATCCGACCATCAGCGCGAGCGAGACATCAAGAAGAACGGCACCCTTGCGGGCGGAACTACTTCACCCTTTGTAGCCAAAGAGTACTGCAGCACGGGCGCACAACAGGGTTGACCTATGCCCTTCCGCATATTATTGACTGCCAGCAATCGAAGAGTGCCGTCTTTCACATTCTAGAATGGATTTCACTCCTGGAATCAAACAATTCGGCTACTTCATGAATGTCACTGAACGCGAAACCATAATCCTCAACACCGCTTGGCAACACATTGACGGAATGGTAAATCGGTCCATGTTAGTCGGATTCCGCTGCGACGAGCCCACAACGCTGCTACCGCATACGCGCGAGCATGCCTTGCTCTTCCTAATCCGCCTGCGCGACTTCCTCTCGCAAGTAGGCAGTGTCCGCGGCGATTCCAATCCCTTTGAACTGTGCCGGCCCCCAACCAACGCCTGCCCGACCGACCGCACGTACATCTTCCACCTCAGGCAGGTATGCAATTCACCGTGCCTCGGCAAGAGTGTCGAGGGGCTTGGCGACCAAACTGAGGCCTTCGCAAATTGGCTTGAAGGATCTTTTCAAGCCGACGATGTCAATCTAGGGGATATCGACCTGGATGCCGATCTCCTAGTACAGCGCTACCGGTACCTCCAGATGTGTGGTGACATCGCAAAACACAGTCTGCCGCGCCTGTCCGTCAATGCTCGTCACCTGCGTAAACTCCTAGAAGAGGCAGGCCACACAATCACGGAGGAACAGTCATATCTTGCCATTCCCAACTTTTTTAGCTGGTTCTTCGACGACTGTTTCATGTACAGCTTGAGCCAAATCGCGGAGTTTCTGAATGAGATTCGATGGGCCATATTTGAGTATCTCCTCCCCGAATACCGGCGCGCTTGGTATCGAATTGATGATGTCGCGTATGGGTATCGTATACCTTGCGCAATAGAAAAACCCGTTGCACGTGCGATCTATTGGGAGTTGATGAATCGTGTCCGGGCGGAACCGTGGGTACCGCGATTTTCTGTCACGCAATATCTAAAGATGCGTCATTGATCATCGACCATTCCCCCCGCAGTCCGAGCCGCATGGGTCGCGCCCAGGCGGCGCCCTTGAGAGGCCCCTTGGGCCTGGCAGACGCGTAGTCGGTCGATGGCATGTTTGGAATGATCCCTCCATCCGAGCAACATGCGATGGATTGAGTGACTGACATTCCGAAAGTCAAGGACAGCCGATGGTATTGCCTTTATTTCCTCCTGATGGGGGTATCGGTGGTCGAATACCCGATCAGTTTTCGTCCTGGCCATAAGCCCGCAGCCTTGGGCAGGACAAGAAGTCCCGCGCGTCAAGTGCCTGTGCCCTGGGTGCGCCGCAGCACCGCGACATAGATCAGCGCGGTCACGAACATGGTCAGGCTGTAGGTTGCAGCCGGCACCGTCGCAAGCCCGCCGCCGAACAAGAGCACTGCGATGGTGATGGCAAGCGTCCCGTTCTGCAACCCGCATTCAATCGCGATTGCCGTTCGCTGTTTCGCTCCGGTGGCAAACTGCCGCGCCAACAGGTAAGCAATCGCCATCATCAGCAGGTTCAGGACAAAAGTCGCCAATCCAGCCTGGGCGTAATAGGTGGCGAGGTTACTGCGTTCCTGGTAGATGGCTCCCGCGAGCACCAAAACGAACAGCACGGCAGACACGGCGCGGGCCGTCGGTTCGATCCGCAGTGCAATACTCTCGGCAAAACGACGGACCAGCAGGCCGACCGCGACCGGGACGGTGACGATCAGGAAAACGCTGATCGCCGTGTCGGCGACCGTGATGTCCTGCATCGCCTGCTCGCCGATGAAATGGCCATAGGCGAAGACGACCACAAACGGGATGGTGATTACGCTCAGCAGGCTGATCACCGCCGTCAGCGAGATCGACAGCGCGACATCGCCACGCGCAAATGCCGTCAGGAGGTTGGAGGTCACTCCGCCCGGGGCGGCAGCAATGATCATCAGCCCGAGGGCGAGTTCCGGCGCCATGGGCCAGATGCTGGCGAGGAGAAAGGCGACTGCCGGCAGCACGATGATCTGCGACGCCGCGCCGACCGCGAAATCCCGCGGGCGACGCGCCACCCGGACAAAATCGTCGAAGGTAAGCCCCAGCCCAAGCGCCAGCATGATGAAAGCAAGCGCTATCGGCAGAACGACATCAGTCACAATTCCCATGCTTTCTCCTGAGCCCGATTATCCCGCTGTCGTGCGACAAGCGGCGTCAATTGCCAGATGGCGCCGCGTGGGCCACCGTCACTGCCGACTGGTGATGTTGCTGATCGGCAGCACCCGACGGAACCACTCGACCTCCACTCGGTTCGACAGCTTGACAACCATTGGCCAGCCAATGGCACACCGCCATCGGCGACCCCACCCTGGCCGACGCCATACTCGACCGGAGGATCTAAAACGCCTACCAGATCAACATGAAAGGAGAATCCATGCGAAAACGACAAACCCAGTTGACGAATCACGCCCCTCCCGGGCCATAATGCAAAACCCGCGTCGCGATGCACCCAACGGTGGCAGCTTTGCCCCGGTCCAGGTGGCAGGCTTCACATTGAACAAGCGGCAGACTTCAGCGGTTTACGCACCTTGATCTGGAGGACACCGAAAAATGATGACCAACCTTCCAAATGCGCTCCGTTTGGGCGATCTACGGCAACGAATAGCATTTGCTTTTGCATCGGTAATTCTGGCTACCAGTGCGGCAATCGCGCAAGACATTGATGAAGATGAACTCCGCAAAAAGGGCGGCGAATGGGTTGCGAGCAGGGCGGCGAATGAGGAGCTGATCAACACGTCGAAGCTATTGATGGCCGGCACAAGATTTTTGGCGGACGACTTAGACGATGAGGAGTTTACAAGCAGTACGCCGCCTTTCAATGTGGCCGCCTCCCTAAAGTATTCAACCGAGTATGAGTGGCGCTCCCGCAACCCCGGTTTATCGTCGAGGCTGCAGAGTGAGTTTAGGACGGTCGCCGCCAATCTCGCTTATGATGTGGTTGCGGAAGCAGCGGATGCAGCCGAGTTATGCGCTGAAATGGCTGCCGTGTCAAAAGATAGAGAAACAGCAGAAGTGGCGGCTCTACTCGCGGGCGAATACTACCAATTGGCTGATGAATTTCACAATCGCGTGCGGGAAAGCGATTCAGGTCTCGCTGGCCAGAGGGTCATTCGGGCAGCCGCCGCCGCGTCCCGTGCTGAGCGATTTGCAAAGCGGCTTGAGCCGTAATCTTTTGTGGGAGTCAAGTATATATTTCCCTTTCGGATTGTCCGCCGGGTGACATTTGGGAGGTAGGCGATGTCCCGCATAGCCATTCTCGCGTTCGGCTCCTTGATTGAGGAGCCAGGCCAGGCGATCGGTCCACGTATCCGCGAGAGAATCAGTGGAGCCCGGACGCCGTTCTCAATCGAGTTCGCGAGGTCGAGTAGCACTCGTGATGGTGCTCCGACCCTCATTCCAGTCGATGTCGAGGGCTCTCGAGTGAATGGGGTTCTACTCGTGCTCGACAGCGCGATCAGCCTCGCAGAGGCGAAGACCTTGCTGTGGAGACGTGAGACTCGAAGGGAATGCTCAGAACAACAGTACTCGCGGCCAGCAAATCCTGATAAAAATCAAGTTATTGTGGAGTGCATCGAGAACTGTGAGGGTTGCGATGTGGTTCTTTGCACGAAAATTGGGGCGAATATCGAAAAGCTGAACGCGGACCATCTTGCCGACTTGGCAATCAAGAGTGCGCGACGTAAATCCGGTGCCGCCAAGAAGGATGGAATCAGCTATCTCCGGAATGCCATCGATCAAGGAATCAGAACACCGCTCCTGCCTGCGTACAAGGCTGCCATACTTCGCAAGACGGGAGCGAGAGACCTTGTGGAAGCTCGCGCGAGGATACGGAAGGGTCTTACATAGTGATCGGCCCCTTACAGGTCATCGGCAAGCATCCCTCCGTGCGAGGTCAACATGCATTCGCTTAAGCGCAAGTCAATTCTTGATTCCCTGCCTGGCCGAGAATGAAATAGCGCTCTATTGGGTTCTTAACCGAACCCAAACCGTGTGTTTAGAGAAAGCACATTCAATCCCTTGAACTAAAGAACAGCCGAGCGGGAAACATGCCCCCAGCGGACTGTGAATTCCACGGCCCTCTCGACCGCATTGCGAAAAATATTGCGCTTAATCGCAGCCGGCAACCACCTCGTGCAAGTTGTGTCAACCAATAAAAGCGGCGAATTGTTGGAATATTAATTATCTGCTTCCCGTTTTCTGGACCTCTCAACGCAAGCCTCGCACTCGGGAGCACGGACTATGTGGACTCCTTAGGAGCTTAATCGACATTGAAAAAAGAGCATGGCATATCGGGGGCGAGAAAGGTCAACGGATTGGATGGACCAAGAACGTACTCGGGAAAGGATTCAGCAATGTGATCGACCGGGCTCGGACCGTCGGCTCTCGGCAATGCTCCTACGCTTGGCGATCGCAGCGACCCCGACCGTAAGGTATTCTCAGCGGCCTCAATAAGCTCTTCGAATACGTGGGTGGCCGACTTAGTGCCGATAACCGCCGGCACTGTGATGCGAATAGTGTCGGCCATTTGGTCTAGGCAGATGTGGCAAAGTCTGGAATGAAGGCTTTTGGTAGCGGAGAAGAATCGCCCATAGTCAAACGTGCGATTATTCTTGGCGACGAATCTCGCGTCGTAGAGAAACGCTGGCTCGCCTGCTGGGTTTTCGCCGCTTCAGCGTGCGCGGCCTGGACCAAGCGCGGGGCGAGTGGGCCTTGGTGTGCCTGGCGTTGAACACAAAGCGGATGCATGGGCTGGCGGCGGCGTGAAGAAGGGCAATTCGGCCCCAATCCGTCCTGCCGGCGGGCTCATCCACCGGCATTCGCCGCCCGCCTGCGGGTCTATGACCCCGCGTGGCGCTTCGAAAGAGGCAAACGGACGTTTCATTGCCTGCGAACCCCCGGGGCGCCCAGCAGAAAACATCCTATGGCGCAAGCTCCTAGAGCCGTAGACGCCGCTGTGCGGCCTTACAGTGCTGCTGACAACTCCGTGCGATGGGGCCGTGTACGGAGCGCGATCTACTGCAGTGGCCGCGCCCATGTCCTTCGGTGTCTGGGATGGTAGATGGATGCGTCGCAGGGAAGCTCGAACTGTGTGAGCCTCTTCTCGGTCGCCGCCTCACGCCACAACTGCATATGCTTTTCCACGTCCTTCTCGCAGTAGTATTCCGTGCGTTCGTCGAGCGGATCGGATGCTGCTTTCGGCCACTTAGGGTGAGCCATGTAGAGCACGGCCGGGTGCCTGATCACGTAGTGGCCTCCTTGCCGCCGGCATTCCTGGACGGTTTCCGGATCGAGGCCATGGTGAATGGTGATGTCCGTGCCGGGCGGTGGCGGGGGAGCCTTGTCAACCGTCGGCCTCCATTCGAGTTCAAGTGCCCGGTCAATCTCCTTCTGCTCCTTTACCGACCAACTTAAGGAATCGGACTTCACGGAGGGGATCTCTGACTCGTCGCGGGGCGGGTCGTGCCGGATGGATGCCGGAGCCTTGCTCTTCTCCCAGTCCACTGGTCTTCCTTTGGCGACCATGCCCTTGAGACTGGCCCGCACCACCTCCATCACGACGGCGATCAACCCGGCATGTCGTTTCTCCTCCCTGGCCTGCTCCCTGGGTGTTTGGCCGACAGGGGGGCTGCCGTGCACGATCTCGGAGCGAAGGCCGTAGAAATCCTTAAGGACGCGCCGCGCTTGTTCCCTCTCCCGTCCAGAGTCGGCGAAGTACCAGGAACCTCGTCTGGCGATGATCTTCCGTTGGTTGCGATACTCTCCCTCGTCCACAAACAAGGCTTCAAGCGCGATGCACATGTCGATAACGCGGTCCTCGTCGTCGACTCTCTCGGTGCTGTCACGCAGGCGGCGTAGCGCCAGGGCCAGACGGCGTTGGGATTGATCCGGCAGATCGGCGTATTTCTCCATCAACTCCGCCAGCTCCGCGACCGCGAGCGGTCGCGGCTTGGACCTCGGCCCCCATCCTTGGAGCGCTAATTCGACTCGGCGAGTCCCTCGGCCTCCACCCGAAGATGTCAGCAAAGGAAACGGGAGCGTGGCCTCTGCCGGCGCGGGAGTGGCGTGCCAGTTGCCAAACACTCGAAGCCCATTTCCCCAGACCAACCCAAGTATGAGGGCCAGCGTCTCGGGCCCGTGTTGCAGCAATGGACTGGTGAATGCGTATTCCAAGGGAAAGTTGCCACCTGTTCTAATTGAAAGTTGCCGGTTGTTCTAATCGGAAGTTGCCACCCGTTCTAATCGAAGGTTGCCACTGATTCCAAGGCAAAGTTGCCACCCTAGGGCGTTACGACGCGGATGACGGACTGAGTACCCTGCTGCTTTTCCAATACGGGAGGCGGTCAGATGCCGAGGTTGAGATCATCCATGCGACAAATCAGAGAAGTCTTACGTCAGCAGTGGGAGCTGGGGTTCAGCGTGCGGCGGATCGCGCGGAGTTGCGGCTTAAGCCGTCCGGCGGTGTCGAACTATCTTCGCCGCGCCGAGTCGAGCGGGTTGTCGTGGCCGTTGCCGGCGTCGCTGGACGATGCACAGTTGGAGCGGCGGCTGTTTCCGCCGCTGCCCCCGTCGCGCGTGCCGCGGCCGGAACCGGATTGGGCGGCGGTGCATCGGGAGCTCACGCGCAAGGGGGTGACACTGCAACTGTTGTGGGACGAATACAAGGCGGCGCATCCGAACGGTTATCAATACAGCACCTTCTGCCTGCACTTTCGGCGTTGGCGCAACCGCCTGGACGTGGTGATGCGCCAGGACCACATCCAGCTTGCCCCGCCAAGCGCGATACCGCTCGCAGAACCAGCTGTACTGGTAGCCATCGGGACACGACGCCCGATACTCCTGCCACAGCAAAAACAGCGTCACACCCTTGCGCTTGAGTTGGCGGTGAACCTCGGCCCAGTCCGGAATGCCCCGCGCCGAAGCCGGCAGATCCGGCGGCGGCGGAAACAACAGCCGCTCCAAACGGGCATCACTCATATCCGCAGGCACAGGCCAGCCCAAGCCCGCCGACTCGGCCCGCCGCAGGTACTCGCTCACCGTCGGGCGGCCAATGCCGCAACTCACCGCGGTCCGGCGGTTGCTCATCCCCACGGCCCATTTGAGCCGCAACACCTCTCTGATCTTGCGCATCGATAACCTCTTCGCCGGCATCTTCCCCTCCCAGATAAAAAGGAGGCAGAGTAGCGGCTTGTTATCCCGCGCCGATACGCTCCCGAAAACCCCTCAAAGCAGGCCGCCAAGGTGGCAGCTTTGCTCTGGAATCAGTGGCAGCCTTCGCCTGGAATGGGTGGCAGCTTTCGAATGGAATCAGTGGCAGACTTCATCTGGAATACGCAGACTGTCCAATGTTTACCGCATGTACTTCAATCTGCGGTTGTCGAATGCCGGTAGCGTGCCTTCGAGTATGTCTATGACTGCACGGTTGACTTTGGGGCATTCTATGGACCCAGAAAAAAAATCGAATTCGTTCGTTCCAAGCGTCTTGTCTATGGAAACGTGAATTATCTGCTCCGCATCAGCTACTACAGCAAGGTTTGGATTGTGGGTAACAAGGACAATTTGGCGTCGCTTTTTCGCCTGCTTGATAAAGGTGACAAGGATTTCATAAACACTCTTATTGTCTAAATTATCTTCCGGCTGGTCGATGATGAGAGGAATCTCCCTTTTGTCCAGCATTAGATAAAAGACCAGCAGCAATCCCCCGCGTTCTCCCGGCGATAGTTCACTTAGATCCTTTTGGTCTACTTTAAGGTCGTACTTCGTGTTCAAATAGTCAAGGCCAAAAAGGTAGTCGTATAAATCAACGAGAGGTTGTTGCTGATTGATCATCTGCCCAAACACATCCCGCGTCCTATTATCCCCCCTCGGTAGATTTTCACGCTTATCCTCATGAAGCGCTCGTACGATGTTGGCTAGAGCGCTAAAAACCTGTGCTTCATCCTCCCAATCATCGACCTCGTCGCATAGTTCGAAGAGCACAGACTTGCCCTCTTCGATTCCATTAAAGGTGCCCCGCTTATTCTGATTAACAAAGTGGAGGAATTCCTCAACAAAGGATGGTTCGAATCGCAGACCAGCTTCAATTGAAATGGCATAGTCCCCGAGATCTTCGCGGCATTTCGCAATCTCGGTATCAATAGATCGTTTGGTCTCTTCATAGAAGCGCTTGAGCCCGCACTTTTTCTGAAAAATCTCCTTACTGATCCTTTCTTGTTCTGCTCTTGCATTAGCGAGTTTGCTCGGATAAACGCTCTCTATCCTGTGCAACTCCCTTTCTAGTCCCTTTAGGGTATCGCTGGCAGGGTCTTGGTCGTCACCAATAATGGCATTCCTTTGTGCTGTCCAATTACGCAATTCCGTCTGATACTTCTGATACTCGCGCTCCGGCATTGCCTGCCGCTCCAATAGTTGTGTCCTTTGTCTTTCGAGATCCTCCTTTTTGCAAACGATGCTCTCAGACTCCTTTACTGCCGCAGCGGCGGGCTCGTCATCAATTGCAAACTCAAGGTCTGTTTCCTCGCTAGGCGCCAAAAGATCCCCAATGTGATCTAATCTCTCTTGCTTCTGCAAAACAGGTGCATCCAGTTTGCTGTAGTCAACCGTTAGGTTGACAATTTGCTCAAACGAAAGGCCTAAGGAATCTAGAATAATCGAGTGCCGTGCCTTGAGACCCAGCAGGCCCGCTGCTTTTTGTTCAATTGCTTGTTTGAGTTGAGCTAGTGCCTGAAGAACTTGGCTACACTCTCCTTGTTCTTTCTCAAGCTGTTGAATCTGCGTGCTGCACGATTCAATCTCCTCATTAAGCTCTTCAATTCTTGCAGCTTCCTCAGAGGCGGCACTATCTTCTGAATCGCCAGGATTAGGGACCTCGACTGGTCGATTGGATTCATGAGCTGCAAGTTCCTTTTCTTTAAGGGCAACCCTTTCTTTTACCTTTTCCTGATAGTCGGTCGTCAGTTTCTTTACTACGGAAACCACCCTCTCGTTAGCGAGATGCAGACCGTGCTGGCTCTCCTGTATTTCCTCCCTAGATTGACTTACTAAGAGGGCTATTAGTTCATCTAGGTTACTTTGCCCAAACTGATTCTGTGGCTTGACGTAGCGAAAAATCACTTCATTTAGTGTTGTTCTGAAAGCATCGTCTTCAATGTTGGCGCATATGCGCTCAAGGTATTTCTGCGGCAAGTATTCCACCCTTTCAGGAGCGTCCTGATCCACCGCCGAACTCAACTGCTTGCTATCCTTGTCGCTATCATGCCAAGCCAGCTCTCCGATGAAATTTTTTGCTAATCCTTTCCTTAGAAATTTCTCTCTGTTTAGGAAAGAAAACAACTCCTCTTTCTTGCCGTGTGGCCCGCGCGAAGTTTGGTTGTAACTATTTCCCAAGAGTCCAATTATGTCCGTGACAGCACTCTTGCCGCTGCCTTTATTTCCTATTACGGCAACTAGTTCTTTTCCCAGTAGTATTTCCTCGCTGGCAAACCAGCTTCCATGTTGCCCTTGATATCCCTTGATGCTTGTAATTCTGAGTGACTCAATATACTTAGTCTTGTGCTGGCGGACGCGCCTTTCGACTGCTGGCTCGGTTCCAATATATACACGATCCCCCGGCTCAAAGATGATCTGCTTGAGGCCGTCAAATGTAGGATCGGCTTTGATCCAAGTTGGTTCCAGCTGAAAGCCAGTGGCAGTATCAGAAACTAGCTTTCCAAGACGCGTATCTAGATCCGAAAAAGAATGAGCATCACATCCGGAAAGAACCGGCTTGGGTTCTGTGAGGACACTCTCATCCTGAGCTCGATTAGTTTTTAGAAAGTAGTCAGTGTTCCCCGCGTTACCGAAAAAAACGTCGCTGAACTTATCGAGTTCGTCTGTAATCAGTAGTTTACGTTGCCTTCCCCGAGCAGGACGGATTCCGTTATTGTTCACGGCGGTGGCGATTAGCAGCGTGTCGAGCAAATCGGCACCCTTGCCATATGTTTCTTCAATGGCCTCTTGAATAAAAGCGCGGGTTGTAGATGCCTCCTCGAAGTCCTTTCTGTGAAGCAATTCTGACGCCTTGATATGCCTGTCAGAAATGTCAGTTTTGTTCGTCTTTAGAGATTGTAGGAAAGTCCTGATCCTATTCGCAAATTCTGGCGCAGAAGGATTGAAAATCAGATGAACATTTACCTCTTCCTGCGCTTGATTAACTACGTCGTTGGTCCTCAGTTCGATATTTGGCAATAGCAACTTGCAGGAATCTGGATAGCGCTCAATAAAATTGTCCCGGGCCGAAAAATAGCCGTGGGCTGAAAAATAGTCAGTTATTCCAAAGACGCGCACCCTCGATTCATGTAGCCTGCGGCAATACTCGTCCCAAACGTCTCCATCCCGAGAGGAAAATTGATCATTGAGTTTTGTGCCGGGACTATGAAGATGTAAGTCCCAAATTCTCCACTCCGATCCTCTTGGCCAACGCTTTTGCATGGTCTAATTCCAATTTCCAACTAACCTGCAATTTAACTGCTTTTGAAGCCTCTTATTCAAGTCAGGAGGAAGTTTTTAGAAGAAGAGCAAGGACTCAGCGAAAAACCAGTAACAAGTAGTAATGAAGCAACCTAACCCATAAGGCGCTGGTTGACAGTCATTGGCTCCTTTGGTTTGCAAGAAATGCATAGTAAATCTGATCGCTGGAATTTGAGTCTGGCGCGAAGACGCCCATATGGAAAAATTTGCGCCGAATGTTCTCCCTTGCGATATATCCGCTAGCTGCCGGTGTTGTCATAGGAAATATAGGCGCCCGATCTATTCTCAATAGCTCCGTTTGTAACAATATTTCTACTTGCTTAGATCGATTTTCCGGCCGCCTCGCGTTCTTGCCAACCCGCCGACGAACAAGAACACGTCGTATTACCTGATAGTTCCACATAGCGATCCAGGAAGCCGCACCGATCGCCAGTGCCGCATAAATCTGGATGGAGTACTCACTTCCGAGAAGATCACCTATAAGGGTGGGATGTCCACGTAGCGCGTTAAGTATCTCCCATAGGTCCCATACAAGCTGTGCTACACCGACGGCTGACCAAAACCATCTTTGCCTCTGCCCCTTGTCCATGGCTGGGCGATGATAAACCGGCAACACCTAGTTTAGGCAAACCGACATCAAAATTCCTATGAACCGCCCAGGGATTTCCGGAGACTCTTTGCTGTGAGTGGAGTGCCCCCGGTTTGGTAGACACTTCCGGGCCTCAAAATGAGGCTTGTCGGACTTCTCGGTGGTCTAGTTTGTAGTATTCTAGGGACGCCTAGCAATGTTGGGCGAAAGCCCACCGGAATGTGAGTCACATTCTGCCTTGAATTTTTGGTTTTCTGGCGTTACTCCAACCTCGGAGCAATGTCAGTCAACATTGCTCCGAGGTTGGAGCAACGCTTGCTCGAGTAGGCGATTTCAGTGTGGAAGAGATAATACGAAGTAATAGAACTTTGAGGGGTTGTCTCAAATCCTTCGGAAGCACGTTATCTGAATCTGGAGTTAGGGCTCCCCATGATGAGCCTATGTTCGTACTTCTCTGTGGTGCAAATAAGAGCAATACAAGTAAACCGGAAATCTCAGCACGCCGACGCGCTCTTATAGAGTTTTCAAAAGAGAATCTTCCACGCGCGCAATTCTTCTTAGCAGAGGATGTGTTCTCGACCCTTCAGAAGGAAGAGACAAAAAGCAACATATTGGATATAGAAACTAGGCTATCTTCGTTTGCGGACAAAATCATCATAGTGTTAGAAAGCGTAAGCTCATTTACTGAATTAGGGGCATTTTCTCACCACGAACTACGAAATAAACTGATAGTAATCAATGATAGCAAATTCAGGGATTCACAATCATTTGTCAAGATGGGACCGCTGAAGGCAATCGAGGATGCTTCAGGTAGAAATTACGTAATCCAATACAGAATGAATCAAGACGGTGTTCACCGGCTTGATTCCATAGGAGCTGTTTACGCTCCCTTGTCAAAACTCTTACAAGGAGCGCCCCGAAGAACATCTTCTGAACTAAGCAAGGAGGATTTCGATCTAACTAGGGCCTGTTAACACTAACGCAGTGCCTCGAAGGTGAGTGCGAAGAGGATGAATCCGAGGAAGATGACATCGAGCTTCTCGAAGCGGGAGAAGATTCGTCGGAATCCCTTCAAACGGCGAAACAGGCGCTCGATTTCGTTGCGCCGTTTATACATCTCGCGGTCGTATTCCCAAGGATTAAGCCGTTTTCTCTTCGGCGGAACAACGGGCGTATATCCCAGCGCCAGAGCCAATTGGCGTGTTTCGTCGCCTTCGTATGCGCGGTCCATAAGTAGACAAAGCGGGGCGTTCTGCTTGCCCAGACGATTGAGCAGCTTGCGTCCTTCGGGCGCATCGTGGGCCTGGCCTGGGGAAAGCGAGAACGTTACAGCCGTTCGAGCATCCGCGGCAACCATATGAATCTTGGTGGTCCAGCCGCCGCGGGACTTGCCGATCGATTGCGGGCCGTTTTTTTTCGCGCCCCGGTTCCGTCCGGATGCACCTTGACCGCTGTGCTGTCCATCGACAACGCCTCCAGCTTGATGCGGACGATTCGCTCGCGCTGCAAATGCTCAAACACCCGGTCCAGCACCCCGTTCTTCGACCAGCGGTTCATCCGGGTGTAAATGGTGTGCCAGTTGCCAAACCGGGCCGGCAATCCGCGCCATTTGCAGCCGTGCTCCGCAACATACAAGATGGCGTTGAGCACCTCAAGATTCGAAAGACGAACATTGCCGCGCTGCAACGGAAGGCAGGGCGCAATGCTCTCGTATTGCTCAGGTGTGATTTCCATCCATGAATCGTACCATAATCATGCCCATTAGTGTTAACAGGCCCTAGTAAGAGACCTAGCAGATTGTCAGTAATGATGATGCATGACCTAGTGTATTTCAGCGGTCCCATATTGCACAAGGAATTGGTTGAAGTACTAAAATTAGTTTTTGGAACGCGAGCCTTCAAAGTACAAGAGCATATGGCAATTCTTGAAGCTCTTAAGTCGCTAACCAGAAATGATGATGATAAATTGTACAGAAGTATCTTACGCAAACCATATTTCAAGTACAAATTTGATACTCACAAACTAATCTCTATCTATAGAAATTACATGTCGAAGTGCAATCCGGAGCGCCTATATGGACATTCGGGAAAAAATCTCAACTGACCTGGGAATTCCACAAAAGTTCATTCAGGAAGCGCTTGCAGTTTCTAGAATACATGTGAAGAAGTTTCGCATTGCCAAACGCAACGGTGGCTCAAGAGAGATTTTTCATCCCGCAAAGAAACTAAAAACCATTCAATATTGGCTGATAGCCAATCTCTTTAGTAAGTTACCGATTCACGAATCGTCTGCGGCGTATATCAAAGGGAAATCCATTTTGTCGAACGCAATTAGACATAGGAATAACCAATATTTCCTAAAAATGGACTTCAAGAACTTCTTCCCATCCATCAAATGGAGAGATCTTGAACCTATTATCAGCACTTGGCATGAGAGAACGAATCCCGGCTGGGAACTTACAAATGATGCCAAGAATCTTGTTCGCCAGTCGTGCTTCTATAAGCACGACTGTCTCCCAATTGGTTATCCCAGCTCGCCCGTGGTTAGCAACATCGTTATGTATGATGTAGACAAGAAGATACAGAGTATTCTTGCTGATCGTGATAAGTACGGAAATGCCATTTACACTCGTTACGCTGATGATTTGGTGATTTCTACCGACAAGAGAAATATCTGCAAGGAAATCCATGATGCAATCGTCAGGCTCGTGCGAAATACTGATTCGCCCAAACTGTGGTTGAACCCTGAAAAAACAAAAATGGGCAGCAGCACTAGCGGTTCCGCCTTTGTTACTGGATTGAGAATATGTTCTGAGGGACACATAACGATTCACAGAAAGCAGAAAGATCACATTCGGTTGTTGCTTGCCCTATACAAGAAGAAGAAACTAAACCAAGCAGAAGAAGCATCATTGCTAGGTCACTTATCGTATATACGACATGTAGCCCCTCAGTTCTACTCAAGATTGCAGCACAAGTATTTTGGGGAGATAGAGAATCTGAGGTTAGTTAGGAGTGATCTTGATCTTTCCCCTTAGTCAGACAGGCCAGAAAACGAGCGCGGCCTCCCCTCTACAACGGCATTTTGGATCGTAGCCCCTCCGTGCGCATTACGCGATTCCGACGCTTTCCAGCGCCTCCAGCCGTTCCAGAGTGGTTGATCCTGAAGGATATCGCCTTGCCGCCAGCGACCTCGCCAGCCGGCGCAAGCGTGACAAGCGCACCGGCGCGAAGTACAGCTGTTCTACCGATACGTTGATGTGCGGCGTGTTGGTGGCGGCGCGGTCATGGATGTGCCCGTGAATATTCACCCAGCCGTCCGGAACCTCCCGCAGGGGAACGTGCGTAAACACCAGTTGCGGGTCCCCCGCTGCGAACAACATGGCGTAGACGGCGTCGAAGCCCTCAACTCGCAGCACTCCGCCCCGAGCCGTAACATCGTGGTTGCCCGGCACCAGGATTTTCAGCTTTCCGGGCATTTCCCGGACACGGTCGAAAGTGCCTTTGTGAAGAGCTTGCCCCATAGCCAGATCGCCCACGAACACCACCGTGTCCTCTGGTCCCACGGTGGCTTCCCACTCGGAGAAGAACGTCTCGTCCATCTCGGCGGCATCCTTGAACGGCCGGCTGCAATACTCGATGATGTTGGCATGCCCCAAATGCTGGTCCGACCACACCCAGGGGTCGACGTCCTCGGGGAGATAACCCGACCGCCACTTCGGCAAACCTTGCGCCAGGGACTTGATGGATCGCGGAACGCCCCTTAGTTTGCCCGCATCGTCCACGCGCTGCTCGACCAGCTCGCGCGCGTAGGATGCGCGCAACGTCTTGTGCGTCGGCATGTGCAGAGGGTCTGTCATGGGTGGCAATTGTACTTTCGCAGCGTGCTCGGATCCGTGTGGCCTGATCCGAGCACGCTGCCCTTATTGACCGTTCCCCCACAATCCGAGCCGTTTCGGATGGGTAGACCCTCAACTCCATTTGAAACTCCACGACCCAGGTCCTCAGTCGATCTCGATCAACAGCCGGCAATGATCGCTTGGTCCCCATTCATCCACGCCGTTCAAGGCCCGGGTTCGAATCGTCTTGTGGAATCCCCGCGAAGAAAAAACGTAGTCCAGTTGTGTATTTGCGATCTTGGGCGACTCCCCGACCTTGCGATAGGTGGGAACGCTCTTTGAGTCCTTCGGCTGGCCCTTTATTGGCGTTTCCGCTTGCCTCCCATTCGGATATTCCGGACCCATGAACTCCAGGCCGAGTGCATTCATCCGGTCGAAGATCGTTTGATCCCTTTGGGGATCAGCCAATGGGTTTTCCTCCGTGACACCAAACATGGTGTTGAGGTCGCCGGCTGCCAGAATCCGGTGACGGTTGGGATTCTTGTGGCCGATAAAGGCGGACAGGTCCGAGATGATCCGGTGCGCCGAACCGTCCGCGTAACCTACTTTCCAACTCGATCGAGTGGAAACATGTGGTCTGATCCATCGTGCATACATGGAAAGCGCAACAAAAGCTGCTCCATCTTTCGGCAGCACTCGGGCTGCTGCGATTGTTCCAATACCGCTTACAGCCATCTCGGTCGCTTTCGTCTCACTGATCGGCAGCACCCGACGGAACCACTCGACCTCCACTCGGTTCGACAGCTTGACAACCATTGGCCAACGGTCATAGAGATCGGCCTCCCATGGCTCACCTAACGCGTTTGGAGCCATAGCGACATCTGCCGGTAGCGCTTTCGGAATCGCCTTTACCTCTTGCAATAGTGCAACATCCGCATCCATGCGGAACAACTCTTGCCAAGGCGTCAGCTGCGCATTGATGTTCCAGCACACCACTCTTGTCATCGTTTCTTCCTATTTCTCTGATCGTGGCCGAATTTTCCCGAGGGCCCAGTCAATTGTCCAGCTAACCCTAAACGCGACCGCGCAGATTAGCGGGAAGGCAAGGATTCCAAACAGCGTTTTCCTTTGTCAAGGATGCCATTTCGCCTCAACTCCTGGCCGGCACGGCCTCAGGAAAATACCGTCGCCCGCAGCTCGAAAAAAAACGGAGAGCTAGCCGGTTCGAATTTTGTTGCATATATCATTAAAAACCATTATATATCAATGTCTTATCTAATAGACAAAGTGGCCCAAAATAGCCGCCTTCATATATCTACCTTTGTTGAAGGCTTTTTGTGCGGTGGGTCCGTTGAGGATTCAAATGGTCGGTTGGTGTCTTGGTGTATTTTCCGGGCTTTAGGTTATCAGGCCCCCAGTGGACATAACTAACATATCTGGGACGCGGTTTTGTGTTGGTGTCGTGCTGGATATACCTGCTCAGAGGGATATGGGCCGTGAGCCCTTGCTCATGGCGATACCAGATCGCCTGAAGGAGCTCTCCGAACGGAGACTCGGAGTCTTTAGGCATGATCGCGTGCGGAAGCAAACGGTTAGAACGTGTCGGGGTATAGTCTCCCGATACTTCGTTCTCGGTATCTACGGTCACTGGGATCAATACGTTTCCGTTCAGGAACACGACCATATCTGGGCAAAGCACATCATTACCTAACGCGTTGACGTTTCTAGCGTAGTAATGCGAAATCGAAGGGCCGGTTTTGTAAGAGGAAATCCGAGCGCCAGGCTCTCCGGCAACGACGAAGCCGAAGATGTCTCCCAGGTTCGTGTTGTGCAAGTCGAAACTATATGCGACAGAGGAATCATAATTGCCGTAAGGTCTACCAATCTGTTCCATCTGTTGTCCGTCCTGGATGCTATCGAAGGCCCTTCGTAGCGACTTCACGGATTTGATCTTCTTGAAACTATCGGTAAGTTCTTTTTTCCCTATCCTGCTCTTGACCTCTCCGACAGCAAGGACGCCCTCGCACGGGAAATATGTCGTATTGGGACTCTTGTTGATACAGAATACGGAGCATTGCTCCTTCTCGTAAAGAACAACGTCCATTTGGCGGCTTGTGCCACCAAAGGTATCAATGACGCAACCGGAGCCAACCCCGATTCCTTTCGGTAGTATTTGCATCAGCCTTTCTCTAACTGACGATTCCATTGCATCACCGATAAGGGTGGGTGTGGTCGCCTTCCTTGCCATGGTGAAAGCGGCCACTAGGCTATGCCCAACACATTTCACGAAATCAGCTGGATCGAATGTTTTCTCCATCAAGAACGAGTCCTTATTTCCTTAAGCCGTTGCAGCCTTAAGCAGCTCGAAAGAGAACATCGTAAAGCTCCAGTTGGCACGTAGCAAAAAAGCTTCGCATCGAGAGAAGTGTCCGGCCTATTGAGTTTGCCTTCCTCTCTCATCGGGATCAGTCATTGTTCCCGCCACCTTCCTGCTCAGGCCAGTTGACTATGTACATTGGAAGCCAACGCTGCCCCGTAAATACTTCATTTGCTGCCACAAGGGCTGATTGTGCTGTCATTCCCGTTTCCTCAAGCCATCTCGGGTTGTACGCACCCTTTCTGATGTGCACCTCATTGAAATCGTAGTCAAGCAGAGTGCCCATTTCCAATAGAAGTTTAGTTCGCAAGTCATACATACGCTCAATCCATCGAGCAAAGTCACCGTTGTATTTCAGCTGTTCCTTTTCGTACTGGTCGCGCTCGGCCTGTGAAGATCCGGCCCCGGGGACAGTGGGTTGTTTTGGGCTTTCACCAAAATGATCCAGCAGCGTAGACCACGCATTGCGCACCTCCTTCTCTTTGGCTCCATTGAATTCAATGTCAATTCGATTTAGCGCGTGGACATGTTCTTCAGAGAGAGACGCCGCCCGAGTAGCCATGAGCGTCTTGAAGACATCTAATTTGCGCTCTTTAGATTGCCTCCTCTTATCGAGCGCATTTTGAGCCCATATTCCTATGAATGGCCCAGCCAGGATTGCAAGAATGACCAGGATTTCCATGCCTATGTTGTTTTCCAAGATCGCCCCCATACTCAACAGCAATGAGCAGCGATATTCTACTATTTTGTGGATCAATCCAAGGTCGTACGCTATTCGACTATGGCACGGAGGCACGGAGATCGTGTCGGAATTGAATCTCTTGCTCCCGAATGGAACAAAACTCGAACCGGCTCTAAAAAACGGAGAGGGTGGGATTCGAACCCACGGACGGCGTAAACCGTCAGAGGTTTTCAAGACCTCCGCATTCGACCACTCTGCCACCTCTCCGATGATTTAGGGATCTCAGATCAGGCAGGGATTTTATCCGCGCCGCCCATCCAGGGGCGCAGGGCCTCGGGGATGACGATGCTGCCGTCGGGTTGCTGGTAGTTTTCGAGCACGGCGATCAGGGCGCGGCCGGCGGCTACGCCGGAGCCGTTGAGGGTGTGTACGAAGCCGCGTGCGTCCTTGCCGCGCCAGCGGGCGCTCATGCGCCGGGCCTGGAAGTCCCTGCAGTTGCTGCAGGAGGAGATTTCGCGGTAGCGGTTCTGTCCGGGCAGCCAGACTTCGAGGTCGTAGGTCATGGCGGATGCGAAGCCTGTGTCGCCGGCGCACAGGACGACCCTGCGGTAGGGTAATTCCAGCCGTTCCAGCACGGCTTCGGCGTGCCCGGTGAGTTCCTCAAGCGCTGCTGCCGATTGGTCGGGATGGGCGATTTGCACCAGTTCCACTTTCTCGAACTGGTGCTGGCGCAACATTCCGCGCGTGTCCTTGCCGTAGGAGCCGGCTTCGGAGCGAAAACAGGGGGTGTGTACGGTGAATTTCAGCGGCAGTTCGGCTTCGTCCACGATTTGACCGGCCACCAGGTTGGTCAGCGGCACTTCAGCCGTGGGCACAAGGTAGGACGGCCGTTCGGACTGAACGGCGAACAGGTCTTCCTCGAACTTGGGGAGGTTGCCGGTGCCTACCAGCGACTTGGCGTTGACGATGTAAGGCACGTAGGCCTCGGTGTAGCCCTTTCGCCAGCCTCGGCAAAATCTTCGAGGGACTGACGACGTTGAGACCGAAGCGCCTCATGGCACTGCTTGCGCTTTCCAGGAGCGTCAAGGTGCGACGGTTATTTTTCGTCTTCGCGGACAGATACCGGCATCCGTGGCGCAAGTATCTGGATGCATCCAGGATCGGCTTCGGCTCGGGGCCACGCGCGCTTGTGAAAGGGGGCCGGCTCCACCGGACGTACAGAATCTACGTGCCCAAGGACTTTGTGCCAACGGACGGAGACACGGCCAGCATCGATGGATAAGCGCTATGTCGATCAGGCTCGGCTGCACGCAGACATAAGGAAGCAGCTAACAGGAAACGTTTCGGTCTTCCTCCTTTCGCTCCATGATGCTGAACCGGATTTCGATCCAATTGGCCTGCCTCGCGCCTTGGATCTTCCAGCGGTCCGGTGGAAGCTGCTCAATCTGGAAAAGCTGAAGAAACACAATCCCAAGAAACATGCAGAACAACGAGACGCGCTAGAAGATTTGTTGCACTGATATACACGCCAAACAAGATCATGAGCGCGACAACAAAGACTTGTGCCGAGGCCTCGGCGGGACGCGTGTAGCACCAATCTCGCTGGCCGGGCTTTATTTGGGCACACGGTGTCCTTCATTGCCGGGACAGCAAGAAAGACAGCAATTTCACGCCAATCGACTACACCTTAGAACATTGTGCAAACTTTGGGGTCCACTTCTAGAACTGTCCGCGGCAAGAAAACGTTATACAGTTCCGAGTCTTACTAGCCGTGTCCAATACGTGCGAAAATGCAAGCAAAACTTCTCTCAATCGTCAATCTGAATTGGATACTTGCTTGGCACGAGTTCTTGCCACGAAATAACCACCAATCACTACTAGTGCGAATATTGGCCCAAAAAAGATGTCTGACCAATCTATGGAAACTCCCTGAATATTGGCAAGTTTACTTCGGGCATATCCAATCTTAAAACCCAACAAGAAGATACAAGCAACCCCGAGGGTGACCATGAAGGTATCCTTAATTTGTAGTAGTTCTTTGCTTCTCATAATTCACCAATCTCCCTGACGCGAACCACTCTTGGTGTGGCGTGTCGAGTATATCAAGCTGATTCGACCCGGGGGCACTCCAATCATTGCTCGGATATCCTCAGCGTATCCGGCAGGCACGGGTAGATGCCGCTGCCCATACAGGAACGCAGCGAGCGCAAGTTGCCACAGATCGATGTTGTGCGTCAGTTCTACCGGCGGTTGGCCCGGCCGGTCTTCCAGATAGTACCGCGCCATCTCGAACGTTTTCGCATGGACGCGCACAATTGCGTCTGCGCCCCCTTTACGTTCCCTTCTCCAAGCTTCGTCGTATGAGTCCGCTGCTTGACGCGCTGTAGTTCGCACTCAATTCCGTTCCGATCTTGCTCCTCAAGGCTCTCCCAAAGATCCTTAAGATCGTGCGTCTTCGCATACTTCCCCACGCGATATAAGGCAATGGCCTTTATGCTCTGTTCCAAGGAAAGCGCCAATATCACCGCCGTGCACTGTCAGAGAAAACCGGCTTGAACCGGAATCCAAGCTCTCGTAGCCTGCGGCCATGAACAATCCCTTTCGTTATTTCAACAGTTCGCCCGAGGTCATCCGCCTCGCAGTGATGATGTACATCCGCTATCCGTTGTCGTTGCGCCAGGTCGAAGACCTCCTGTTCGAACGCGGCATCGACATCTGTCACAAGACGGTGCGTTTCTGGTGGAACCGTTTCGGCCCGATGTTTGCCGCTGAAATAAGGAGGAGGCGCGTCCACGGCCGCAATGGGTCGAACTGGCGCTGGAACCTTGATGAGGGGTTTGTTCGCATCAACGGTGAGACACATTACCTATGGCGCGGTTCAGGGACATCAAGAGCCTGCAAAAATTCGCCGCTGTCCATGCCTCGATCCACAACCACTTCAACCACCAACGCCATCTCACCCGCCGCGACGTTTTCAAACAGCACCGGACCGCTGCCCTGGCCGAGTGGCGCCAACTCGCAGCCTGAGAGCCCTCGATTGAAGCTTCAATAGGTCCGATCCAGTTAGTTTGACAACGCCCGCAGAGGTCTTTGTTCGAAAGTGGGTAGACCCTCTGATCAGAATTCGTTCTACGGCTCAGCACGCTTGCCTGTCATCCTTGTTTCCCTATTGAGTGGAAGTATCCAAGGAGTTGTCTGTCCAGCTCTTCTCTCGCAGCAAATGCGCTGCCAGTACCACCTGTCGGGTCGAAAAGCGCTTCTTACGAGCGCTCCACGCATAGGTCATAGACACAAGGCTGTCCTGCGAAGCTGGCCTGTCGTGCTCCAAAACCCAGTGAACCGTAGAGAGCAGCTCTAAGCCGAAGGGCGATTCAAATCCCTTTACTAGGTCCGAGACCCTGTCAAATCGCTCCCGAGTCCGTGGCGAGCGGCGGAGCTTCCTGGTCGCGTCCTCGATGGCGCCCGGCACAAGTTCCAGCAGCTTGTCAGGACTATCTCCACCGTCGCCGTACCCGGATAAGAAATGGCCTTCAACCTCATTGAGCACATGCCGTAAGTTCTCGGCGTACGGTCCATAGGGACCCTGCGTGTACATGAGACGCAATCGTTGGCCTGCAACCTGCATGAAGTACATCAGCTTGTGAACTTCCAGCAATGTCACAAAGGGGTCGAGTAGCCCCCGGCGATAGCGATCCATTAGTCCGATCAGTGCCGCTCGACCCGGAGTCATTTTTGGAATATTGTGCCCGCGCACCATCTTTTCATTGTCTCGGCTTTCACGAGGCTCGAAAACAACGGATTCCAGCCGATTGAAGCGGCACAGCGCCCTCTCGATTCGGGGACGCACGCTGCCCCAATCGAGACCACCGAGGCCGCTGCCGAGAGGCGGCACGGCAATCGAGCGGATATTGCATGTGCGAATCACATTCGCGAGATCCTTCAATCCAGCATCGATGTCCTCAATCCGGCTATTGCCACGCCAGTGCCGTTTGGTCGGGAAGTTGATGATGTAGCGGGGGTTAGTAAGCGCGCCTGTCTCGAATACAAACATGCGACCGGGCCGGACATCACCGCGTCCACAGGCTTCGGAGTACGCACGGAAGTTTTTGGGAAATGTCTTCTTGAATTGGAGCGCGATTCCACGCCCCATGATGCCCACGCAATTCACCGTATTGACCAGCGCCTCGGCATCCTCGGTAAGAATGTCACCCGTGGTGAAGCGAATCATTGGTGGCCCCCTCCTCGCATCAATAGTACCACTCCGGCTTTATTTCGACCGAAGGACGATGTTCGGTCGTGCGTATGATGCCACGCACCTGCTCCTGAACATGCATTGTGCAAACGCCTATGCGCTGAACGAGACTCAAGGGAAATGAATGCTCGACCAAAAACTCTGCCTGCTTTCCATCCGTCCGGCCCTGCCAATTTCGAGCATGAACAGCATCCCAATCGACCTCATGCAATTGACTTAAATCGCAACGGTCCTCGAAATAGTTCGAACCTGCATTGGAAAGGGTAAAGGCCCATCGACGTTCTTGTTGTTCGGCCCAAGCTATCACCGTATTCAGATCCGATTCCAAGTGTAGGATAGCTCCTTGACCACCGTGGTAGTCGAGTTCGGGATGATTGGCCTTATGGATGAGGTAGAGCATGACGGAACGCGGGCAGAAGTAAAACGGCACACAGTCTCCTACGCTAAGTCCAGGACAACACTTTACCGGATTGGTCAGTCGCCGCCTCTTAATAATGTTCATACCGATTGTCGTTCCGGGCCGTGCGCGGCGTTGCAATATTGCGTCGGACCAAAGCACAAGATCCTCGACGATGGACTCCAGCCGGTCCACGTGGACGATGTGATATATCTTTGGCTGGGCAGGCCGGGGCACGGTTAGCTTAGAACGGGCGCAAGTTCGTGGGCACCGTCACCCGCTGCCGCATTAAGGGCCTGTTTTCGGTCGTCCGAAGCGCAAAGTTCGGTGTCGGTTACCGCAGCGGCGGACGCACGCACATCGAGCTTTCCGGTCACCACATCGGCGATCATGCGTGTGCGGAATTCATTTGCCAGAATTATCTGTAACCGTGCATTTCGCATTGCATCGTGCGCAAACCGAGCCTTGCGGTCGATGGTATCGGCAATGAGAACCTGTTCGTTCGATGGTGGACGGGGAGTCGGCATCTGCTCGAAGGGTATTGTCACATTAAGTGCGGTTTAGAGACACTGGACGAATGAAACTCAGAAAATCCTTGTATCACCGCCATCGGTTTCCCCAGGACATCATCCGCCACGCAGTATGACTGTACTATCGTTTCTGCCTCAGTTATCGGGATGTCGAAGATCTACTGGCCGAACGCGGAATCAAGGTGTCGTACGAAACGGTGCGGCGCTGGAGCATTCGATTCGGCCCGGTCTATGCCAATAGGCTACGTAAACGATCGGGTCCAGGCGGCGATCGGTGGTTTGTCGATGAAGTCTTTATTCGGATCGACGGACAGCAGCATTATTTGTTTCGGGCCGTTGATCCGGATGGGCAGGTCCTGGATGTCCTGGTCCAGAAACGGCGGAACAAGGAAGCCGCGGTCCGGTTCTTCCGTAGGCTTCTCAAGCAACAGTGCCGAGCGCCTCGGCGGCTTGTCACCGACAAACTCAGAAGCTACGCTGCCGCGCATCGCGAGGTGATGCCGGACACAATCCATGACACGAGCCAGTACGCGAAAAATCGAGCCGAGCGTTCACATGAGCCGACGCGACAGCGCGAACGTACGATGCGCGGCTTCAAATCGATGGGCCAGGCGCAGCGATTCCTGGCGGTTCACGGCACGATGAGAAACCTGCTTGCAATCCCGCGACATTTAATGCGCGCAAATCACTATCGGCGATTCCGAACCGAAGCACTTGACATGTATCAGCAGGTGACGTGCGCCTGAAGGAAATGCATTGACTAATTCTTTTCGCTCTGGATAGTTAACGTGACAATACCCTTCGATGTAATGGAAGATATCGGCGCGAGCCATTTCGCGTGTCTTGCAGACCCGTTTCTCGGTCTTCTCTTTCTTCAAACTGCCAAAGAACGACTCGACAACGGCATTGTCCCAGCAGTTGCCCCGCCGGCTCATGCTGGGCTCGAGGTTATGCTGGCGGCAGAACCGAAGCCAGTCATTGCTGCCGTACTGCGTCCCATGGTCGGAATGGATGATGACTTTCTGCTTGGGTTTCCTTCGCCAGACCGCCATCAGGATCGCGTCGACAACGAGTTCCTTTGCCAAGGTCGGTTGCATGGACCAACCGACGACCTTGCGGGCGAACAGGTCCATGACGACGGCGAGGTGCAACCAGCCCTGCCAGGTGCGGATGTAGGTGATGTCCGTCACCCAGGCGCGATCCGGATGATCGACCGTAAACTTACGTTGCAGCTTATTCGGGGCGATGATCGAGGGTCGGCCGTAGATCCCACGCGGGATCTTGTAGCCGTGTCTGGCCTTGATGTCATTGGCTTTCATGATGCGAGCCACTCGATGTTTGCCGCAGGCTTCTCCGATCTCGCGCAAGTCCAGGTGTACCCGACGATAGCCATAGACACCCCCACTGGCCGTGTACGAGGCGCGGATCAGTACCAGCAGCCGCTGATCCTCAATGGCGCGATCGGACAGCGGTCGTTTGACCCATTCGTAGAAGCCGCTGGGTGCGACTTCAAGCAAACGGCACATCCGCTGCACGGCATGCTCACGTCGATGTTCGTGAATGAACCGGTACTTCACTCGGGGTGTTGAGCCAAGTACCTTGCGGCCTTTCTTAGGATGTCGCGCTCCTCCTCGGCGCGCTTCAGCTGGGCACGCAGCTTGAGAACCTCACTGCGCGCTTCGACCAAGGCCGCAGCCTGCTCGTCGGTCTTGTCCGGCTTTATCGCCTTCACCCACTTGTACAGGCTATGCGCTGAAACGCCGTGGCGTTCCGAAACTTCCGCCACGGAATATCCGCGATCGACGACCTGTCGGACGGCTTCGTCCTTGAATTCCGGGCTGTATCTTTGGTTGCTCATGGCACTTCCTCCTATGCTCAGGTCATAGCCCGGAAGTGTCTACCAAACCGGGGGCATTCCACTCAAACTAATTAGCCTCCGGTAAACCCGGCTCGATTCAAGTTCACGGATCACCTCCGCTCTTTTTGTGCCCTAACTTGAACTTGCCCCCATAGTTGGGGGCTCCTCATTGTCACTGCTGAAGTAATACTCCCCATTTCTACCGAAGTAAAAATCCCCAGTTGCTGATCTCGGCGGCAGGGTTGCCGACGTATCCGGATCCCGAGAGCATGGATGCGATTCAGCAACGAGGGCAGGATTTTGATTCGGAATGGAGAGTTGTTTGTGATTCATGAGTTACGGCAAGAAGGGTTATCAATCTCGGCGATTGCACGGCGTACGGGCCTGGATCGCAAGACGGTGCGCAAGTATCTCAAGCGCGGCTTGACGGCGCCGAGTTACGGTCCGCGGTCGCCGCGGGCTCAGTTGTTGGATCCGTACCGGGCGTATTTGCGTCAGCGGGTTGAGGCGCATCGCGCTGCGATTCAGGCGCTACGCTGGGCTCGGTGCACGTATCGCGAGATCAGCCGCACCGCAGGCGCCCCGGCTCCCCCGGCGCCGGATGGGAATACGTGCGTGTGGCCATTGATGATCATTCCCGGGTGAGCCTTGCCTGCATCCCCCCAACGAGACTGCACCCAGTGCCTGCCGGACGTTGCTTGCGGCGCTGCGCTACTTCAATACCCTCGGGGTCACCTTCACCCGTGTGATGAGCGACAACAGCACCTGTTACCGCTCGAAACGCTTCGCACAGCTCTGCCGGCGACTGAAGCTGCGTCACATCCGAACCTGGCCCCCTACACCCCGCGAACCAACGGCAAGTCCGAACGCTTCATCCAAAGCGCACTAAGCGCATGGGCGTATGCACGCGCCTATGGCATGTCCAGCCAGCGTGCCGGGCATTTGCCCTTACGGCTGAACCGATACAATGGGCACCGGCCCCACGCCGGCTGAAATAACCACCCATGCAATCCATCAACCTCCGACTGAACAACGTGGTGGGTTTACACAGCTAGACGTGAATATGGGCCTGACCGCGAATGAAGAGACGAGCGGAAGCCAAGGCCCGACCCCGTTGGTGGCCCAAGGCCTCCGACGCACCGAGGGAACGCTAGCGCAGGCGCGACGAAGGGATCGAGGCGAGCCGAGGCAGGGGATCGCCTCGGCAGCGGCCCTGGTGGTCGTCGCGGCATCGTGCCTGCTGCTGGGAGGGCCAACGCACGCCCAGGAACTCTTGCCCGAGGTGGCGATCGCCGCCGAGGCAGATGTGGACGAGAGCGAGAACGCGGTGTTCACGCTCACACGCACGGGAGCCCTGGAGGAAGCGCTGACCGTTCAGGTGGCGGTAAGCCAGGAGTGGACCGGGAGTGAGGTCGAAGAGCCCCGCAGACTGCAGGAGCCGCTGCCGAGTGCCGTGACGTTCCAAGCGGGCGCCTCCGACGCAACGCTGTCCCTGCCGAGCAGAGACGACGAACTTCACCAGTCCGACGTGCGCGTCGCTGTGCAGATCGCAACGGGGGAAGGCTACACGCCCGGATCGGCATCGAGAGACAGCCTCGTCGTGCGCGAGGATGACACCTTCACCGTGCAGATGTTCATCGTGGCAAACAAGGAAATGGTGGAAGGGCAACTCCTGCCAGTACGTGTGGGCGCCTTATCGAACGGGTTTGGGGGCCAGGTCGAATTCAGACTCAGCCTGGAAAACGGGACGGCGAAGGTGGGCGCAGATTACTCTGGAATAGGTTTCCCAACTACGCAATTTATCGGTCTTCAAAGAACCAGCGTACTGCTGAGCACGGTCGTGGTCACCGCGCAAGCAGACGGAACGTGGCTCTTCGGGGGAAACTTGGCGCAAACCCTATTATTCAGCCGGGAGGACGACAAACTCGAAATCGACGAGACGATGACGATCCGGCTCGAAATCCTGTCGACAACTAACGAAATCGTGGCCCACGGAAGCACAAAGACGATCACGATCAAGGACAAGAAGCCCTTGGTCACGATCACCCCCTCCGCGGGACTCTTCAGCGAGGGGGAAAACGCAACTTTCACGCTCAGCCGTACAGGGAGCACAGACGACGAACTCACTGTCGACGTCTCGATCCGAGAGACCGGCGACACGCTGCCCAGAGCGCTGCCGAGAACGGCGACCTTCGCCGCAGGATCGCCGAGCGCGACACTCACGCTGGCGACGCTTAGCGACAGCAGCCACGAGCCCGACAGCAAAGTGACGGTCGCGATCGAGCGCGATGCCGACGTGCCCGCAGCCTACCGCGCCACGGCGCCGGACTCCGCGACGGTGATAGTCACCGACGACGACGGGGACGCGCGCGCAGTGAAGATCGCACCGCTTACGCTCAACGTGACGGAGGACAATACGGCCACGTACTCGGTGAGGCTGGCCACCGAACCGACGAGCGAGGTGACGATCACTCCGACGAGCGGCGACGACCACGCGGCATCGGTCGCACCGACGGTGATGAGGTTCACACCTGCGAACTGGACGGCCCCGCAATCGTTCACCGTCACGGGGGAGCGCGACGCCGATACCGACGACGAGACGGTGACGATCACACACGCCGTCACGGGCGCAGACTACGGCGAGAATGCGGTGATCGCGCCGCACGTGACAGTCGGGATCACAGACCACGTCAGCGACTACAGCGGCCGGCCCGGGGTGCGGATCGTTCCAACGACGATCGAGGTGGACGAGGGGGGAACGGCCGAGTACGCGGTCGTGCTCGCGGCGCAGCCAACGGGCACCGTGTTTATCAATGTGAACAAGGACAGCCTCAATTACAAGACGGACGCAAACCCGACATCGGTCGGGTTCACCGCCGGGAACTGGGACATACCGCAGATGATCACGGTGAGTGCGAGTGAGGATGACGACGCAGCGGACGAGAGAACGGAGTTCCACCACAGCTCGCAGAGCGGGGACTACGCAGGGGTGAGGATACCAACCGTGGTGGCCAGAGTCCGCGACGACGACGGGGAAGGCGCGAAGCCGACAGTCTCGGGCCATCTCGGCACGGCCGTGAGAGAGGGGGAGGCCGTGACCCTCAGCCTGAGGCGCCCTGGGAGCACGGCAGCGGAACTCGAAGTCACGGTGTCGGTGAGCGAGACAGGCGAGTTCATCGACGCCGGGGACGAAGGCGAACGCACGATCACCTTCGCGCCCGGGGCCAGGATTGCGACGCTGTCCATCCAGACGGCAGACAACACATTCGGTGAGCCCGACGGGACGGTCACGGCGAGGATCGTCGCCGACAACGGCTACAGGGTGGGCAATCCCGGCCGCATCGACGCGACGGTGATGGACGACGAAGGCCTCTCACGCGAAGTCAGGCTCACGGTGGACACACAGTCGGTCACGGAGTCAAGCTCCCCGACGACAGTAAACGTGACGGCGTCGCTCGACCGGGGCCCGCGGCGCGAGCCGACAGCGATCGAGGTCACGGTGGGCGCGGCGCACGACAGCGCGACAAGCGGGGTGGACTACCGCACGGTCGAGGACCTGAACATGACGATCCGATCGGGCGCAACGAGCGCGACGGGAAGCTTCACCCTGGCGCCGACCAACGACACGCAAGGGGAGGGTGACGAGAGGATCTCGCTGACGGGAAGCGCCGGAGAGCTGACGTTGACGGGGACGCAAGTGACGATCGTCGACGACGAACCTCCGTCGGAAGTGGCGCTTGAGGTATCCCCGGCCTCGATCGGCGAAAACGCAGGCGCAAGGAGCGTCGAGGTGACGGCGCGGCTGAAGGGGACGATACGCCCTGATGCGACGATCGTGACCGTTGTGGTCGGACACACGGACGATGGCGCGACGCAGGGAACGGACTACGAGGTAGTCGACGACCTGACGCTGACGATCCCGGCACAATCGATGCGTGCGACATCGAGGTTCACTCTCACACCGACGAACGACAACATCCGCGAGGGACCCGAGACCGTCTCGGTGACGGGGAGCGCGACGGGCCTCACGGTGACGGGAACACACATCACGATCACCGACGACGAGGAGGCGGCAGGCGGAGCGCCGACAATCACCGCGCCGAACGCGTTCCGGGTGCCGGCAACGCTCGGCGTGGACCTCTCGTCGATCACCGACCCGAACGGCGTGACGAGCATCGCCGTCAACGCACGGTACAGGTGGATGCGGCTCAGCTCAAACGGAAGGCGCTTCGAGACCGAACTCGGCACCGAAGCGACCTACACGCTGACCGATGCCGAGCGGGGGAAGAAGATCAGGGTCGAGGTGACCTTCAACGACGACGCGGGCTTCGAAGAGACCGTCACCAGCGCGACGTTTCCCGCCGGGAGAACGATCGAGCCGGCAAGCGTGTGCCTCGCGCCCACCTACGTCGGCGGGGCGTCGCAGCGCTGGACTGGGAAGGTGGGGATCAAGAAGGACACCGGCGCGACGACCGCATTCGGATTCTTCGGGGCCGGCTCGGGCAGCCTGCCGGGCAACATGTTCAACACCGGGGGTAGCAGCTACGCAATCGAGTCAAGCGCGGTGGACACGAACCAGCAGCTCACGCTCAGCCTCGACAAGGACCTGAGCGCCGAGGAGAAGCGCACGTTCGTCCTGCACGTATGCAACGAAGCCTTTCCCTTCGGCGCGGCGACCCTGAACGACAACCATGTCTACACCTGGGATTCGACGGGCCTCGACTGGTCCACCCAGGCAGAGCGTACGCTCTGGCTGAGTCGGGACAACGCGCCGCCCACGGTCAGCGCGGTCTCGGTCGACGCCACGTCCGTGGTGGTCGCCTTCAACGAGGATCTGGACTCGGCCCCGAACCTCACGAACAGCGTGTTCACGGTGAGGAGGATGACCGGACCCGACATGACGGAGACGGTGACGCTCGTCGGCACTCCGTGGATAAACCGCCGGACGGTCACCCTGACCCTGTCCGAGCCGGTGGCGGCCACCGACATTGGCGTGGAGATCACCTACACGAAACCAGAGGTGGGCACCGACAACACGCTCGCCGACAAGCTCGGCAACGAGGTGGCGGACTTCACGCGCGAGATGATCTCGAACACGGGCAACACCGTGCCCACGGCGTCGAACAGCACGGTCGGCGCGATCGAGGACACCGACTACACGTTTTCCGCCGCCGACTTCAACTTCGCCGACGAGGACGCCGGGGCGAGGCTCGAGAGCGTTACGATCGAGACGCTGCCGACACTGGGGACAGGCACGCTCAGGCTCGCCGACTCGAACATGCGGGCGGGAGCCTCGGTCACGAGGGCGCAGATCGACAACGGCACGCTCACCTACTCGCCATCCGAGAACGGGCACGGCGCCGCTCACGCAAGCTTCAGCTTCAGGGTAAGCGACGGGCGCGACGAGAGCGCAGACGCCTACACGATGACCATCGATGTTGAGGTGACCAACGACCTGGCCACGGGCGCGCCCCTCGTCACCGTGCCGATCGTGTTCCGGGTGCCGGCGACGCTGAGCGTCGATCTGTCGGCGATCGAGGACATCGAGGGCGTCACGAGGATCGCCGAGAGCGCAGCCTACCGGTGGAAGCGGTTCGACTCGGGAGGAACCATCGTCGCCCCCGACATCGCAACCGGACCGACCTACACCCTCGCCGCGGCCGATGTGGGGAGGCGGATCGGGGTCGAGGTGACCTTCAACGACGACGAAGGGTTCGAGGAGTCGATCACCAGCGCAGCGTTCCCTACCACAGGAACTATCCGATCGGCGGGGACATGCCCTGCGCCCAGCCACGCCGGCGGAGAGACACGGATATGGAGCGCAAACGTAGGGCTCCTTGAAGTTAGCGCGGGGGGATTCGAGATATACGGATTCTTTGGGCCCGGCGCGGGCAGTCTGGACAACACTGCGCTCAACACCGGGACCGGCAACTACACGGTGCAAAGATTTTCGGTCGGCGAAAACGGAGCGGTGGCCATCAAGCTCGACAAGGCCCTCGCGGCCGACGAAAAGCGCACGCTCATCGCCCATGTATGCGACAGGGCACTGTTGTTCAAAACGGCAGGCCTGAGTAGCAACATCTATCAATGGTCGTCTACCGGCCTCGACTGGTCCGATCACGCGCAGCGAGCCGTCTACGTGAGCCGAGACACCGTCGCCCCGACACTCAGCCACATCTCCGTGGCGGGGACGTCCGTCGTGCTCACCTTCAGCGAGACGCTGAGCGCGGCGTCGGGGCTCGCGAACAGCGCCTTCACAGTGATGAAAACGGCACAGAGCGTCGAGGAAACACTCACCCTGAGCGCAGCCCCTGTCATCAGCGGCGCCGCGGTGACGTTGACCCTGAGCGCAGCGGTGGAGTCCATCGACACGGTGGCAGTGAGGTACGATAAACCCGACTCGGGCAGCAACAACAAGCTCGCGGACAGGACGGACAACGAGGTCGAAGACTTCACGACTGAGGCCGACGCTCCGCCACACGTCGTCTCCATCGCGCGCCAGACCCCGTCGGCATCGCCGATCAATGCCAGCAGCCTGACCTGGCGGGTGACGTTCAGCAAGGACGTGGCGAACGTGGATGCGACGGACTTCGCAGTGGACGGCACGACGGCGACGCCGACGGCCGTCAGCGAGGTGACGGCATCGACGGTCTATGACGTGACGGCCTCCGGGGGCAATCTGGCGGGTCTGGACGCTACGGTGACGCTCATGTTTGCCACGGACCAGAACATCGCCGACACGGACGGCACCGCGCTCGCCGGCACCGCGCCGACGGGAACGAACGAGAGCACCTGGGTGGTGGACAACATCGCACCGGGCGTGGCGTCGATCGAGCGCCAGGACCCCACGGCATCGCCGACCAACGCCAACAGCCTGACCTGGCGGGTGACGTTCAGCGAGGAGGTGG
Source organism: Candidatus Foliamicus sp. (assembly GCA_965261845.1). Taxonomy (GTDB): domain Bacteria; phylum Pseudomonadota; class Gammaproteobacteria; order Steroidobacterales; family Foliamicaceae; genus Foliamicus. The sequence goes on from OZ253475.1 coordinate 1,593,289, forward strand.
CAAACGTGGCTGTGGCGGACTTCGAGGTGAGCGGCACGATGGCGACGCTGACGGCCAACGCCGTGGCGGGCTCGTCCCTAGCCTATGACGTGACGGTCGCCGGAGGCGACCTGGCGGAACTGAACGGCACAGTGACGCTCTCCTTCGCCGCGGACCAGGACATCGTGGATGCGGTCGGCAACGTTCTGGCGACCACCGCGCCGACGGGAACGAACGACAATACCTGGATGGTGGACAACACCGTGCCCACGGCGTCGAACAGCACCGTCGGCGCGACCGAGGACACCGACTACACGTTTTCCGCCGCCGACTTCAACTTCGCCGACGAGAACGCCGGGGCAAGGCTCGAGAGCGTGACGATCCAGACGCTGCCGGCACCGGAGACAGGCACGCTCAAGCTCGCCGACTCGAACGTGGATGCGGGAGCCTCGGTCACGAGGGCGCAGATCGACAACGGCACGCTCACCTACTCGCCGTCCGAGAACGGGCACGGGACCGCCCACGCAAGCTTCAGCTTCAGGGTGAGCGATGGGCCCCACGAGAGCGCAGACGCCTACACGATGACCATCGATGTCGAACCGAGCAACGATCTGGCCACGGGTGTTCCCATCGTCACCGCGCCGAACGCGTTCCGGGTGCCGGCAACGCTGAGCGTCGATCTGTCGGCGATCGAGGACATCGAGGGCGTCACGAGGATCGCCGAGAGCGCAGCCTACCGGTGGAAGCGGTTCGACTCGGGAGGAACCATCGTCGCCCCCGACATCGCAACCGGACCGACCTACACCCTCGCCGCGGCCGACGTGGGGAGGCGGATCGGGGTCGAGGTGACCTTCAACGACGACGCAGGGTTCGAGGCGTCGATCACCAGCGAAGCGTTCCCCACCACGGGAACTATCCGATCGGCGGGGGCATGCCCCGCGCCCACCCACGTCGGCGGAGCGACACAGATATGGAGCGCAAACCTAGGGCTCGCTGAATTATTCTCGTTAGGAGTTTCCCATAGCTTCGGATACATCACAGATAACATCGGGTCATTCGGCAGTCTAGACAACACTGCGCTCAACACCGGGACCGGCAACTACACGGTGCAAAGATTTTCGGTCAGCAGAACCGGAGCGGTGACCATCATGCTCGACAAGGACCTCGCGGCCGACGAAAAGCGCACGCTCATCGCCCATGTATGCGACAGGGCACTGTTGTTCAAAACGGCAAGACAGCGAACCAACCTTGGTTTAGTGCACAATTATTATTGGTCGTCTACCGGCCTCGACTGGTCCGATTACGCGCACCGAACCGTTTACGCGAGCCGGGACACCGTCGCTCCGACACTCAGCCACATCTCCGTGGCGGGGACGTCCGTCGTGCTCACCTTCAGCGAGGCGCTAAGCGCGGCGTCGGGGCTCGCAAACAGCGCCTTCACAGTGATGAAAACGGCAGAGAGCGTCGAGGAAACACTCACCCTGAGCGCAGCCCCTGTCATCAGCGGCGCCGCGGTGACGCTGACCCTGAGCGCAGCGGTGGAGTCCATCGACACGGTGACAGTGAGGTACGATAAACCCGACTCGGGCAGCAACAACAAGCTCGCGGACAGGACGGACAACGAGGTCGAAGACTTCACGACTGAGGCCGACGCTGCGCCACATGTCGTCTCCATCGCGCGCCAGAACCCGTTGGCATCGCCGACCAATGCCAACAGCCTGACCTGGCGGGTGACGTTCAGCAAGGACGTGTCGAACGTGGACGCGACGGATTTCCAGGTGAGCGGCACGACGGCGACGCCGACGGCCGTCAGCGAGGTGACGGCATCGACGGTCTATGACGTGACGGCCTCCGGGGGCAATCTGGCGGGTCTGGACGCCCCGGTGACGCTCATGTTTGCCACGGGCCAGAACATCGCCGACACGGACGGCACCGCGCTCGCCGGCACCGCGCCGACGGGAACGAACGAGAGCACCTGGGTGGTGGACAACACCGCGCCGCGAGTGACGTCGATCGCGCGCCAGACGCCCGCGTCGTCACCGACCAACGCCGACAGCCTGACCTGGCGGGTGACGTTCGACGAGGACGTGGCGAACGTGGATGCGACGGATTTCGAGGTGAGCGGCACGGCGGCGACGCCGACGGCGGTCAGCGAGGTAACGGCCTCGACGGTCTACGACGTGACGGTCAGCGGGGGCAACCTGGCGGCCCTCGACGCCACGGTGACGCTCACGTTCGCCGCGGGCCAGGACATCGCCGACACAGCCGGCAACGCGCTGGCGAACACCACGCCGACGGGGGCGAACGACAACGACTATGTCGTCGACAACGTAAAGCCGACGGTGACGATCACGGGGGTTCCGATGACGAGCACGGCCGCCTTCACGGCGACGATCACCTTCCTGGAGCCGGTGAACGGGTTCGCGGTGGGCGACATCACGGTGGGCAACGGCACGGCCGCGGCCTTCACGGGGTCTGAGGGCGATACGGCGTTCACGGCACTGATCACGCCAACCGCGGACGGCGCGGTGACGGTGGACGTGGCGGCGGACGTGGCCACGGATGCGATGGGCAACGGCAACACGGCTGCCGCGCAGGCCTCGTCCACCTACACTGCGCCCCTGGACAACACCGCGCCGCGAGTGACGTCGATCGCGCGCCAGACGCCCGCGTCGTCACCGACCAACGCCGACAGCCTGACCTGGCGGGTGACCTTCAGCGAGGACGTGGAGAACGTGGACGCAACGGACTTCGAGGTGAGCGGCACGACGGCGACGCCGACGGCCGTCAGCGAGGTAACGGCCTCGACGGTCTACGACGTGACGGTCAGCGGGGGCAACCTGGGGAGCCTCGACGCCCCGGTGACGCTCGCGTTCGTCGCGGGCCAGGACATCGATGACCCGGCCGGCAACGCGCTGGCGAGCACCGCGCCGACCGGCGCGAACGAGAATGGCTTTGTCGTCGACAACACCGCGCCGCGCGTCGTCTCCATAGAGCGCCAGACGCCGTCGTCACCGACCAATGCCAGCAGCCTGACCTGGCGGGTGACGTTCAGCGAGGACGTGGAGAACGTGGATGAGACGGATTTCACGGTGAGCAATACGATCGCGGCGCTGACGACCGCCGCCGTGGCGGGTTCGTCCGCCCAATATGACGTGACGGCCGCCGGGGGCGACCTGGGGAGCCTCAACACCTTGGTGACGCTTGCCTTCGTCGCGGGCCAGGACATCGATGACCCGGTCGGCCACGCGCTGGCGAGCACCGCGCCCACCGGCGCGAACGAGAGCACCTGGGTGGTGGACAACACCGCGCCGCGAGTGACGTCGATCGCGCGCCAGACCCCGTCGTCGTCACCGACCAACGCCGACAGCCTGACCTGGCGGGTGACGTTCGACGAGGACGTGGCGAACGTGGACGCAACGGACTTCGAGGTGAGCGGCACGACGGCGACGCCGACGGCGGTCAGCGAGGTAACGGCCTCGACGGTCTACGACGTGACGGTCAGCGGGGGCAACCTGGCGGCCCTCGACGCCCCGGTGACGCTCGCGTTCGCCGCGGGCCAGGACATCGCCGATACGGCTGGCAATGCGCTTTCGAACACCACGCCTACGGGAGCGAACGACAACGACTATGTCGTCGACAACGCAAAGCCGACGGTGACGATCACGGGAGTTCCGATGACGGGGATGGCCGCCTTCACGACGACGATCACCTTCCTGGAGCCGGTGAACGGGTTCGTGGTGGGCGACATCACGGTGGGCAACGGCACGGCCTCGTCCTTCACGGGGTCTGATGGCGATACGGAGTTCACGGCACTGATCACGCCAACCGTGGACGGCGCGGTGACGGTGGACGTGGCGGCGGACGTGGCCACGGATGCGGCGGGCAACGGCAACACGGCCGTCGCACAGGCCTCGTCCGTGTTCGACATCGCGCCGCGGGTGACGTCGATCGAGCGCCAGACGCCCGCGTCGTCACCGACCAACGCCGACAGCCTGACCTGGCGGGTGACGTTCAGCGAGGACATGGAGAACGTGGATACGATGGATTTCGAGGTGAGCGGCACGACGGCGACGCCGACGGCGGTCAGCGAGGTAACCGCCTCGACGGTCTACGACGTGACGGTCAGCGGGGGCAACCTGGCGGACCGCAACGCCCCGGTGACGCTCACGTTCGCCGCGGGCCGGAACATCGCCGATACGGCCGGCAACGCGCTGGCGAACACCACGCCGACAGGGGCGACCGACAACGACTATGTCGTCGACAACACCAAGCCGACGGTGACGATCACCGGGGTTCCGATGACGAGCACGGCCGCCTTCACGGCGACGATCACCTTCCTGGAGCCGGTGAACGGGTTCGCGGTGGGTGACATCACGGTGGGCAACGGCACGGCCTCGTCCTTCACGGGGTCTGATGGCGATACGGCGTTCACGGCACTGATCACGCCAACCGCGGACGGCGCGGTGACGGTGGACGTGGCGGCGGACGTGGCCACGGATGCGGCGGGCAACGGCAACACGGCCGCCGCGCAGGCCTCGTCCGTGTTCGACATCGCGCCGCGGGTGACGTCGATCGAGCGCCAGGACCCCACGGCATCGCCGACCAACGCCGACAGCCTGACCTGGCGGGTGACGTTCGACGAGGACGTGGCGAACGTGGACGCAACGGACTTCGAGGTGAGTGGCACGACGGCGACGCCGACGGCCGTCAGCGAGGTGACGGCCTCGACGGTCTACGACGTGACGGTCAGCGGGGGCAACCTGGCGGACCGCAACGCCCCGGTGACGCTCACGTTCGCCGCGGGCCGGAACATCGCCGATACGGCCGGCAACGCGCTGGCGAACACCACGCCGACAGGGGCGAACGACAACGACTATGTCGTCGACAACGCAAAGCCGACGGTGACGATCACGGGGGTTCCGATGACGAGCACGGCCGCCTTCACGGCGACGATCACCTTCCTGGAGCCGGTGAACGGGTTCGTGGTGGGCGACATCACGGTGGGCAACGGCACGGCCTCGGCCTTCACGGGGTCTGATGGCGATACGGCGTTCACGGCACTGATCACGCCAACCGCGGACGGCGCGGTGACGGTGGACGTGGCGGCGGACGTGGCCACGGATGCGGCCGGCAACGGCAACACGGCCGCCACGCAGGCCGCGTCCACCTACACTGCGCCCCTGGTGGACAACACCGCGCCGCGAGTGACGTCGATCGCGCGCCAGACCCCGTCGTCGTCACCGACCAACGCCGACAGCCTGACCTGGCGGGTGACGTTCAACGAGGACGTGGAGAACGTGGACGCAACGGACTTCGCGGTGAACGGCACGACGGCGACGCCGACGGCGGTCAGCGAGGTAACGGCATCGACGGTCTACGACGTGACGGTCAGCGGGGGCGACCTGGCGGACCGCAACACCCCGGTGACGCTCGCGTTCGCCGCGGGCCGGAACATCGTCGATACGGTCGGCAACGCTCTTTCGAACACCACACCGACGGGGGCGAACGACAACGACTATGTCGTCGACAACACCAAGCCGACGGTGACGATCACCGGGGTTCCGATGACGAGCACGGCCGACTTCACGGCGACGATCACCTTCCTGGAGCCGGTGAACGGGTTCGTGGTGGGCGACATCACGGTGGGCAACGGCACGGCCGCGTCCTTCACGGGGTCTGATGGCGATACGGCGTTCACGGCGCTGATCAGTCCAACCGCGAACGGCCCGGTAACGGTGGACGTGGCGGCGGGCGTGGCCACGGATGCGGCGGGCAACGACAACACGACCGCCACGCAGGCCGCGTCCACCTACACCGCGCCCCTGGTGGACAACACCGCGCCGCGAGTGACGTCGATCGCGCGCCAGACGCCCGCGTCGTCACCGACCAACGCCGACAGCCTGACCTGGCGGGTGACGTTCAACGAGGACGTGAAAAACGTGGATGCAATGGATTTCGAGGTGAGCGGCACGACGGCGACGCCGACGGCGGTCAGCGAGGTAACGGCCTCGACGGTCTACGACGTGACGGTCAGCGGGGGCAACCTGGCGGACCGCAACGCCACGGTGACGCTCACGTTCGCCGCGGGCCAGAACATCGTCGATACGGCCGGCAACGCGCTTTCGAACACCACGCCGACGGGGGCGACCGACAACGACTATGCCGTCGACAACGTGAAGCCGACGGTGACGATCACCGGGGTTCCGATGACGAGCACGGCCGCCTTCACGGCGACGATCACCTTCCTGGAGACGGTGAACGGGTTCGTGGTGGGCGACATCACGGTGGGCAACGGCACGGCCTCGTCCTTCACGGGGTCTGATGGCGATACGGCGTTCACGGCGCTGATCACGCCAACCGCGGACGGCGCGGTGACGGTGGACGTGGCGGCGGACGTGGCCACGGATGCGGCGGGCAACGGCAACACGGCCGCCGCACAGGCCTCGTCCGTGTTCGACTCCACCGCGCCGCGGGTGACGTCGATCGCGCGCCAGACCCCGTCGTCGTCACCGACCAACGCCGACAGCCTGACCTGGCGGGTGACGTTCAACGAGGACGTGAAAAACGTGGATGCAATGGATTTCGAGGTGAGCGGCACGACGGCGACGCCGACGGCGGTCAGCGAGGTAACGGCCTCGACGGTCTACGACGTGACGGTCAGCGGGGGCAACCTGGCGGACCGCAACGCCCCGGTGACGCTCACGTTCGCCGCGGGCCAGAACATCGTCGATACGGCCGACAACGCGCTTTCGAACACCACGCCGACGGGGGCGAGCGACAACGACTATGTCGTCGACAACACCAAGCCGACGGTGACGATCACCGGGGTTCCGATGACGAGCACGGCCGCCTTCACGGCGACGATCACCTTCCTGGAGCCGGTGAACGGGTTCGTGGTGGGCGACATCACGGTGGGCAACGGCACGGCCTCGTCCTTCACGGGGTCTGATGGCGATACGGAGTTCACGGCACTGATCACGCCAACCGTGGACGGCGCGGTGACGGTGGACGTGGCGGCGGACGTGGCCACGGATGCGGCGGGCAACGGCAACACGGCCGCCGCACAGGCCTCGTCCGTGTTCGACTCCACCGCGCCGCGGGTGACGTCGATCGCGCGCCAGACGCCCGCGTCGTCACCGACCAACGCCGACAGCCTGACCTGGCGGGTGACGTTCAGCGAGGACGTGAAAAACGTGGATACGATGGATTTCGAGGTGAGCGGCACGACGGCGACGCCGACGGCCGTCAGCGAGGTAACCGCCTCGACGGTCTACGACGTGACGGTCAGCGGGGGCAACCTGGCGGACCGCAACACCACGGTGACGCTCACGTTCGCCGCGGGCCGGAACATCGTCGATACGGTCGGCAACGCGCTTTCGAACACCACACCGACAGGGGCGAGCGACAACGACTATGTCGTCGACAACACCAAGCCGACGGTGACGATCACCGGGGTTCCGATGACAAGCACGGCCGCCTTCACGGCGACGATCACCTTCCTGGAGCCGGTGAACGGGTTCGTGGTGGGCGACATCACGGTGGGCAACGGCACGGCCGCGTCCTTCACGGGGTCTGATGGCGATACGGCGTTCACGGCGCTGATCAGTCCAACCGCGAACGGCCCGGTAACGGTGGACGTGGCGGCGGGCGTGGCCACGGATGCGGCGGGCAACGACAACACGACCGCCACGCAGGTCTCGTCCACCTACACCGCGCCGGTGATCGACAACACCGCGCCGCGGGTGGCGTCGATCGCGCGCCAGACCCCGTCGTCGTCACCGACCAACGCCAACAGCCTGACCTGGCGGGTGACGTTCAGCGAGGACGTGAAAAACGTGGATACGATGGATTTCGAGGTGAGCGGCACGACGGCGACGCCGACGGCGGTCAGCGAGGTAACGGCCTCGACGGTCTACGACGTGACGGTCAGCGGGGGCAACCTGGCGGACCGCAACGCCACGGTGACGCTCACGTTCGCCGCGGGCCAGGACATCGCCGACACGGCCGACAACGCGCTTTCGAACACCACGCCGACAGGGGCGACCGACAACGACTATGTCGTCGACAACACCAAGCCGACGGTGACGATCACCGGGGTTCCGATGACGAGCACGGCCGCCTTCACGGCGACGATCACCTTCCTGGAGCCGGTGAACGGGTTCGTGGTGGGCGACATCACGGTGGGCAACGGCACGGCCGCGGCCTTCACGGGGTCTGAGGGCGATATGGCGTTCACGGCGCTGATCACGCCAACCGCGGACGGCGCGGTGACGGTGGACGTGGCGGCGGACGTGGCCACGGATGCGGCGGGCAACGGCAACACGGCCGCCACGCAGGTCTCGTCCACCTACACCGCGCCGGTGATCGACAACACCGCGCCGCGGGTGGCGTCGATCGCGCGCCAGACCCCGTCGTCGTCACCGACCAACGCCAACAGCCTGACCTGGCGGGTGACGTTCAGCGAGGACGTGAAAAACGTGGATACGATGGATTTCGAGGTGAGCGGCACGACGGCGACGCCGACGGCGGTCAGCGAGGTAACGGCCTCGACGGTCTACGACGTGACGGTCAGCGGGGGCAACCTGGCGGACCGCAACGCCACGGTGACGCTCGCGTTCGCCGCGGGCCGGAACATCGCCGATACGGCCGGCAACGCGCTGGCGAACACCACGCCGACAGGGGCGAACGACAACGCCTATGTCGTCGACAACACCAAGCCGACGGTGACGATCACCGGGGTTCCGATGACGAGCACGGCCGCCTTCACGGCGACGATCACCTTCCTGGAGCCGGTGAACGGGTTCGTGGTGGGCGACATCACGGTGGGCAACGGCACGGCCTCGGCCTTCACGGGGTCTGAGGGCGATACGGCGTTCACGGCACTGATCACGCCAACCGCGGACGGCGCGGTGACGGTGGACGTGGCGGCGGACGTGGCCACGGATGCGGCGGGCAACGGCAACACGGCCGCCACGCAGGCCGCGTCCACCTACACTGCGCCGGTGATCGACAACACCGCGCCGCGGGTGACGTCGATCGCGCGCCAGACCCCGTCGTCGTCACCGACCAACGCCGACAGCCTGACCTGGCGGGTGACGTTCAACGAGGACGTGAAAAACGTGGATGCAATGGATTTCCAGATGAGCGGCACGACGGCGACACCGACGGCGGTCAGCGAGGTGACGGCCTCGACGGTCTACGACGTGACGGTCAGCGGGGGCAACCTGGCGGCCCTCGACGCCACGGTGACGCTCGCGTTCGCCGCGGGCCAGAACATCGCCGATACGGCCGACAACGCGCTTTCGAACACCACGCCGACGGGGGCGAACGACAACGCCTATGTCGTCGACAACACCAAGCCGACGGTGACGATCACCGGGGTTCCGATGACGAGCACGGCCGCCTTCACGGCGACGATCACCTTCCTGGAGCCGGTGAACGGGTTCGCGGTGGGCGACATCACGGTGGGCAACGGGACGGCCTCGTCCTTCACGGGGTCTGATGGCGATATGGCGTTCACGGCGCTGATCACGCCAACCGCGGACGGCGCGGTGACGGTGGACGTGGCGGCGGACGTGGCCACGGATGCGGCGGGCAACGGCAACACGGCCGCCGTACAGGCCGCGTCCACCTACACCGCGCCGGTGATCGACAACACCGCGCCGCGAGTGACGTCGATCGCGCGCCAGACGCCCGCGTCGTCACCGACCAACGCCGACAGCCTGACCTGGCGGGTGACGTTCAACGAGGACGTGAAAAACGTGGATGCAATGGATTTCGAGGTGAGCGGCACGACGGCGACACCGACGGCGGTCAGCGAGGTAACGGCCTCGACGGTCTACGACGTGACGGTCAGCGGGGGCAACCTGGCGGACCGCAACGCCCCGGTGACGCTCGCGTTCGCCGCGGGCCAGAACATCGCCGACACGGCCGACAACGCGCTTTCGAACACCACGCCGACGGGGACGAACGACAACGCCTATGTCGTCGACAACACCAAGCCGACGGTGACGATCACGGGGGTTCCGATGACGAGCACGGCCGCCTTCACGGCGACGATCACCTTCCTGGAGCCGGTGAACGGGTTCGCGGTGGGCGACATCACGGTGGGCAACGGCACGGCCTCGGCCTTCACGGGGTCTGATGGCGATACGGCGTTCACGGCGCTGATCACGCCAACCGCGGACGGCGCGGTGACGGTGGACGTGGCGGCGGACGTGGCCACGGATGCGGCCGGCAACGGCAACACGGCCGCCACGCAGGCCGCGTCCACCTACACTGCGCCCCTGGTGGACAACACCGCGCCGCGGGTGACGTCGATCGCGCGCCAGACGCCCGCGTCGTCACCGACCAACGCCGACAGCCTGACCTGGCGGGTGACGTTCAACGAGGACGTGAAAAACGTGGATGCAATGGACTTCGCGGTCACCGGCACGACGGCGACACCGACGGCGGTCAGCGAGGTGACGGCCTCGACGGTCTACGACGTGACGGTCAGCGGGGGCAACCTGGCGGACCGCAACGCCACGGTGACGCTCGCGTTCGCCGCGGGCCAGAACATCGCCGACACAGCCGACAACGCGCTTTCGAACACCACGCCGACGGGGGCGAACGACAACGCCTATGTCGTCGACAACACCAAGCCGACGGTGACGATCACCGGGGTTCCGATGACGAGCACGGCCGCCTTCACGGCGACGATCACCTTCCTGGAGTCGGTGAACGGGTTCGCGGTGGGCGACATCACGGTGGGCAACGGCACGGCCTCGGCCTTCACGGGGTCTGATGGCGATACGGCGTTCACGGCACTGATCACGCCAACCGCGGACGGCGCGGTGACGGTGGACGTGGCGGCGGACGTGGCCACGGATGCGGCCGGCAACGGCAACACGGCTGCCGCACAGGCCGCGTCCACCTACACCGCGCCGGTGATCGACAACACCGCGCCGCGAGTGACGTCGATCGCGCGCCAGACCCCGTCGTCGTCACCGACCAACGCCGACAGCCTGACCTGGCGGGTGACGTTCGACGAGGACGTGGCGAACGTGGATGCGACGGATTTCGAGGTGAGCGGCACGGCGGCGACGCCGACGGCGGTCAGCGAGGTAACGGCCTCGACGGTCTACGACGTGACGGTCAGCGGGGGCAACCTGGCGGACCGCAACGCCACGGTGACGCTCACGTTCGCCGCGGGCCAGAACATCGTCGATACGGCCGGCAACGCGCTTTCGAACACCACGCCGACAGGGGCGACCGACAACGACTATGTCGTCGACAACGTGAAGCCGACGGTGACGATCACCGGGGTTCCGATGACGAGCACGGCCGCCTTCACGGCGACGATCACCTTCCTGGAGCCGGTGAACGGGTTCGTGGTGGGTGACATCACGGTGGGCAACGGCACGGCCTCGTCCTTCACGGGGTCTGATGGCGATATGGCGTTCACGGCGCTGATCAGTCCAACCGCGGACGGCGCGGTGACGGTGGACGTGGCGGCGGACGTGGCCACGGATGCGGCGGGCAACGGCAACACGGCCGCCACGCAGGTCTCGTCCACCTACACCGCGCCGGTGATCGACAACACCGCGCCGCGGGTGACGTCGATCGCGCGCCAGACGCCCGCGTCGTCACCGACCAACGCCGACAGCCTGACCTGGCGGGTGACGTTCGACGAGGACGTGAAAAACGTGGATGCAATGGATTTCCAGATGAGCGGCACGACGGCGACACCGACGGCGGTCAGCGAGGTGACGGCCTCGACGGTCTACGACGTGACGGTCAGCGGGGGCAACCTGGCGGACCGCAACGCCACGGTGACGCTCGCGTTCGCCGCGGGCCAGAACATCGCCGATACGGCCGACAACGCGCTTTCGAACACCACGCCGACGGGGGCGAACGACAACGCCTATGTCGTCGACAACACCAAGCCGACGGTGACGATCACCGGGGTTCCGATGACGAGCACGGCCGCCTTCACGGCGACGATCACCTTCCTGGAGCCGGTGAACGGGTTCGCGGTGGGCGACATCACGGTGGGCAACGGGACGGCCTCGTCCTTCACGGGGTCTGATGGCGATATGGCGTTCACGGCGCTGATCACGCCAACCGCGGACGGCGCGGTGACGGTGGACGTGGCGGCGGACGTGGCCACGGATGCGGCGGGCAACGGCAACACGGCCGCCGTACAGGCCGCGTCCACCTACACCGCGCCGGTGATCGACAACACCGCGCCGCGAGTGACGTCGATCGCGCGCCAGACGCCCGCGTCGTCACCGACCAACGCCGACAGCCTGACCTGGCGGGTGACGTTCAACGAGGACGTGAAAAACGTGGATGCAATGGATTTCGAGGTGAGCGGCACGACGGCGACGCCGACGGCGGTCAGCGAGGTAACGGCCTCGACGGTCTACGACGTGACGGTCAGCGGGGGCAACCTGGCGGACCGCAACGCCCCGGTGACGCTCACGTTCGCCGCGGGCCAGGACATCGCCGACACGGCCGACAACGCGCTTTCGAACACCACGCCGACAGGGGCGACCGACAACGACTATGTCGTCGACAACACCAAGCCGACGGTGACGATCACGGGGGTTCCGATGACGAGCACGGCCGCCTTCACGGCGACGATCACCTTCCTGGAGCCGGTGAACGGGTTCGTGGTGGGCGACATCACGGTGGGCAACGGCACGGCCTCGGCCTTCACGGGGTCTGAGGGCGATACGGCGTTCACGGCACTGATCACGCCAACCGCGGACGGCGCGGTGACACGTGGCGGCGGACGTGGCCACATGCGGCCGGCAACGGCAACGGCTGCCGCACAGGTCTCGTCCGTGTTCGATTCCACCGCGCCGCGAGTGACGTCAATCGCGCGCCAGACCCCGTCGTCGTCACCGACCAACGCCGACAGCCTGACCTGGCGGGTGACGTTCAACGAGGACGTGGCGAACGTGGATGCAATGGACTTCGCGGTCACCGGCACGACGGCGACACCGACGGCGGTCAGCGAGGTGACGGCCTCGACGGTCTACGACGTGACGGTCAGCGGGGGCAACCTGGCGGACCGCAACGCCACGGTGACGCTCGCGTTCGCCGCGGGCCAGGACATCGTCGATACGGCCGACAACGCGCTTTCGAACACCACACCGACGGGGGCGAGCGACATCGACTATATCGTCGACAACACCAAGCCGACGGTGACGATCACGGGGGTTCCGATGACGAGCACGGCCGCCTTCACGGCGACGATCACCTTCCTGGAGCCGGTGAACGGGTTCGTGGTGGGCGACATCACGGTGGGCAACGGCACGGCCTCGTCCTTCACGGGGTCTGAGGGCGATACGGCGTTCACGGCACTGATCACGCCAACCGCGGACGGCGCGGTGACGGTGGACGTGGCGGCGGACGTGGCCACGGATGCGGCGGGCAACGGCAACACGGCCGCCACGCAGGTCTCGTCCACCTACACCGCGCCGGTGATCGACAACACCGCGCCGCGGGTGGCGTCGATCGCGCGCCAGACCCCGTCGTCGTCACCGACCAACGCCAACAGCCTGACCTGGCGGGTGACGTTCAGCGAGGACGTGAAAAACGTGGATACGATGGATTTCGAGGTGAGCGGCACGACGGCGACGCCGACGGCGGTCAGCGAGGTAACGGCCTCGACGGTCTACGACGTGACGGTCAGCGGGGGCAACCTGGCGGACCGCAACGCCACGGTGACGCTCACGTTCGCCGCGGGCCAGGACATCGCCGACACGGCCGACAACGCGCTTTCGAACACCACGCCGACAGGGGCGACCGACAACGACTATGTCGTCGACAACACCAAGCCGACGGTGACGATCACCGGGGTTCCGATGACGAGCACGGCCGCCTTCACGGCGACGATCACCTTCCTGGAGCCGGTGAACGGGTTCGTGGTGGGCGACATCACGGTGGGCAACGGCACGGCCTCGGCCTTCACGGGGTCTGAGGGCGATACGGCGTTCACGGCACTGATCACGCCAACCGCGGACGGCGCGGTGACGGTGGACGTGGCGGCGGACGTGGCCACGGATGCGGCGGGCAACGGCAACACGGCCGCCACGCAGGCCGCGTCCACCTACACTGCGCCCCTGGTGGACAACACCGCGCCGCGAGTGACGTCGATCGCGATTTCTCCGGAGCCGCCCCGGGCGAGTGAGGAGCACGGGCCGTTCTATACCAAGGAGGCGTTTTTGGCCGTGCCGGACGGGGCGGTGCACGGCCCGGGCGCAACGCTTACCTTCACGCTCACCTTCAGCAGGGACGTAACGGTGACGCCCGATCCGGATTCCCGGGCGCAGCCCGAGCTGGTGCTCGATGTCTTCGGGCGCGAGCGCCGGGCTCGCTACACCGGTGGCTCGGGCACGCAGGAGCTGACCTTCGTCTGGACGGTGGAGAAGGGCGACAACGACCCGGACGGGCTCGAGGTGCAGCAGCTCGCGCTCAACGGCGCCACGATCCGCGATTCCCAGGACCGGGACACGGAGCCGGAGACCTTCCCGTCGGCGCGCCACAAGGCGTACCGCGTGCGCGGGGGGCTGCACGCCATGTGGCTCGTGGTGACAGGTTCGGCGCGCGAGGGCGCGCCCTTCACGGTCAAGGTGCAGCGCGATGGCGGCTTCGACGAGCTGGCGCACGCGATCGTGCGGATGACCGACAGCGGCATGGAGGATCCGGCGCCGGGGCAGGAGTCGGCCCAGAACCACGGTTTCAGGCTCATGTCCTTTCCCTTCGATGCCCGTTCCGGAGAGGGCGCGGACCCGCAGTTCTCGGTGGGCACCGTGACGCCGCCGGGCGACGGCGTGGCGGACGCGCGCACGCTCACGCTGCAACTGTTCGCCATCGACGTGGGCGACAGCGGGGTCAGCTACTGGTACGTCGCGGGCGATCCCGTCGAGGTGACGGTGCGGGTGGCGGACACGGGTTTGGCAAAGGATACTCCCGCGCTCAGCGCGCGGAATGCCTGGATGCGGGAGCCGAGGCCAGCGGAAGCGGAGCGCGACGCGGTGGTGGCGCTGCTCTTCGACGTGGTGCTGGAGCCGGCCGGCACCGAGCGGGTGATGGTGGACTATGAGACGCGTAACGGCACGGCGTTCGCCGGGGAGGACTATGAAACGAAGAGTGGCACGCTGACCTTCGAGCCCGGTGAGACGCTGAAGACCGTCGAGGTCCGGGTGCTTGACGACACCCACGACGAGGGTAGCGAGACCATGAGGCTGGTGCTGTCCAACGCCAGGGGGGCGGCGATCACCGATGCCGAGGCGACCGGGACCATCAACAATACCGACCCGATGCCCAAGTCGTGGCTGGCGCGGTTCGGCCGGACCGCCTCCGACCATGTTGTCCAGGCGATCGCCGATCGGTGGCGCGACGGCGTGCCGCAGACGCACTTCACGCTCGGCGGCCGCCAGGTGGACAACCTGTTCAGGGGCCGGGATGCCCTGGGTGGCGCGTTCCATCCCACCGCCACCGGCAACCCCGCGCTCCGGGACGAAAGCACTTGGGCGCGGATGGACCGGCTCAGAGCCGAAGCCCTGGCGGGCAGCAGCCTTGCAGGCAGCAGATTTGCGGGCGGCGGTTCTGCCGGGCGCAGCCCTGCGGGCAGCAACGTTTCAGGCAGCCTAATGGGCGGGCGCAGTCCCGCTGAGGGCAGCGGCCCGGCGGGCGGCGGCCTTGCCGGTGACGGCCTTGCAGGCGGCAGACTTGCAGGCGGCGATCCTGCGGGCGGCGACCGTGCGGGCGGGGGTCTTGAAGGGCGCAGCTCCGCGCGGGCCGCGCTCATGAACAGCCTCGGTCTGCCGACGGCGGACCTGCGCGGCGTGCTCATGGGCAGTTCGTTCTTCTACGCAAGGCCCCTGGACGAGGACGGCGAGCAACCCGAACAACCAGATTGGCTCGGGCAGTGGTCGGCGTGGGGCGAGACCGCGGCCACATGGTTCAGCGGCGCCGACGGTCCGTTGTCGATCGACGGCGAAGTGGCCACGGCGGTGCTCGGGGTGGACAGCCGCTGGAACCGGTGGCTGGCGGGCGTGACGGTCTCGTATAGCGAAGGCGAAGGCCTTTACACGCACCCGGAGGCGGCGGGCGGCGCCGTGACGAGCCGGCTCACGAGCCTCAATCCCTACGTTCATTACCGGATCAATGAGCACAGCGGCCTGTGGGGCGTGGTCGGCTACGGCGTGGGCGGGATGACGCTGACGCCGGAGAGGGCCCAGTCCGGCATCGAGACTGGTCTCACCACCGCCATGGCGGCGTTCGGCGGGCGCGGGGTGTTGTCCGTGCGCTCGGCCCGGCTCGGCGCGTTTGAGCTGGCCGTCATATCCGATGCGCTGGTGACGAACACCGTTTCGGAGTCGACGGAAAACCTGATGGGAGCGGCGGGCGCGACAAGCCGCGTGCGGTTGATGCTCGAAGGTTCGGGCTCGATGCAACTGGCATCCGGCGGGGTACTGACGCCGACGCTGGAGGCGGGTCTGCGATACGACGGCGGCGATGCCGAGGCCGGCGCCGGGATCGAACTCGGCGGCGGTTTGGGTTATGCCGCCGGGCTATTGACGGTCGAGGTCAAGGGGCGGATGTTGCTCGCCCACGAGGACACCGAGTACGAGGAGTGGGGTCTTAGCGGTTCGATCCGGTACCAGCCCCAATCCGACGGTCGCGGGTTATCGATGAACCTGGGTTCCGCGTGGGGCGCCACGCAAGGCGGGGTGCAATCGTTATGGTCGGTGCAGGACGCGAGCGAATTGGCGCGGGGCGCGGCGATGAACGCGGGGCAGCGGTTCCAGGTCGAGATCGGCTACGGGTTCGGGGGCCGTGAGGCCTTGGCAGGCGGCAAGGCCGATGCGCTCTGGGTGCCGTTCCTCGGTGCCGAGGCGGCCGACGGCGGGGCGCAGTCGCTGCGCATGGGCGTCAAGCTCACCTCCAGCCCCAATGTCGAGATGAATCTTGAGTTCGCCCGGCGCGAGAACGGGATGGAGTCGCCCGAGTACGCCATGCAGTTCAACAGTTTGCTGCGGTGGTAGCGCTGCGGAACGAAGGTTCATATCCCCTCGCGACCCAGTGGGCGTGGTTGCGCGAGACACGATTGAAAAACGGCGCAGGAACCATGAAGCCTTGCGCAAGGCGCACAGTCTGTCGGCGGGAGCACTGCATGCTGAGAGATTGAAGGACTCGTCTGAAAACCCCGGTCGAGCTGGCCAAGAGCTCAGGGCAGTCATGCCTGCCCTGAGCTCAAGAAGTGATCTGCTCCCCGATTCTTGGGCCATTCGAAGTGAGAAAATCCTCAGCCCGAGCGGCGTCAGCCCCGAGGTCTTCGAGCAAGCCTCATTTTGAAGCTCGGAGGTGTCCACCATCCCCGGGGGCACTGTCAGAGAAAACCGGCTTGAACCGGAATCCAGGCTCTCGTAGCCTGCGGCCATGAACAATCCCTTTCGTTATTTCAACAGTTCGCCCGAGGTCATCCGCCTCGCAGTGATGATGTACATCCGCTATCCGTTGTCGTTGCGCCAGGTCGAAGACCTCCTGTTCGAACGCGGCATCGACATCTGTCACGAGACGGTGCGTTTCTGGTGGAACCGTTTCGGCCCGATGTTTGCCGCTGAAATAAGGAGGAGGCGCGTCCACGGCCGCAATGGGTCGAACTGGCGCTGGAACCTTGATGAGGGGTTTGTTCGCATCAACGGTGAGACACATTACCTATGGCGCGGTTCAGGGACATCAAGACCCTGCAAAAATTCGCCGCTGTCCATGCCTCGATCCATAACCACTTCAACCACCAACGCCATCTCACCCGCCGCGACGTTTTCAAACAGCACCGGACCGCTGCCCCGGCCGAGTGGCGCCAACTCGCAGCCTGAGAGCCCTCGATTAAAGCTTCAATAGGTCCAATCCAGTTAGTTTGACAACGCCCACTGAAGGGCTGAGTTGATTAATCGTCCTCATAACAGAGAACGATAGGCCGCCCTATCGCGCGGCCCGTGTCCGGAAAAAAAAGAACACTCAGCCTTCCCAAAACGGTAACGCTCTCGTTCCGGGCGTTGTGCACAAGAAATAGGGGGGGGCGGGAGAAAGGGTCTTGGACGTTGATTCTTATAGAGGAGTCTTATTTGAGCCGTTTGTTTACCCCCCGGAATGACAACATCATCGACCTGGCTTCGCGCGAGAGGCCGGGGCGACGGCAGTTGGTCGAGCAACTGTTTGATCGGCATGCCAAGGCCTTGCGCCTTTTCCTGCTGGGGTGGTCGGTTCCGCAGGAGGAAATCGAGGACCTGGTGCAGGAACTCTTCACGCGGCTGATGGGCGTGGACCGGCTGGAAGAAAAGATGTCTGATTCGACCGGTAGCAGTCGTTCGTATCTATTAACCATGGCTAACAACATGGTCGTGGACAGGCAGCGCAAGTTGCAGGTTCGCAACGCCTATGCAGCAGCGCAGCGGGAAATCGAGCAAGAGCGAATGGATGAGCGCACGCCGGAGCGAATCGTCGCGGCGCAACTCGAACTGGAAGCCATGAGGTCCGTCATAAAGGACATGCGCCTGAATTGGAGAGTGGCATTCGTTTTGCAGCGCTTCGGCAACATGAGTTACGAGGATATTGCCTTGCACATGGGCGTGACGGTGAGGCAAGTCGAGCGGTACATGGTGCGGGCGATGCGGCGGATCCGCGAAGCGCGGAAGAAGATCAAGGCCGCAGGAGAAAAGTCGTGCTGAGAAACCTTCAAGAAATTATGGGCGGCGGCGTGGAGCATGCGTTGGTGCACCTTTGGTCCGATCAGCTGTCGGAAGCCGAAGCGGCAGCGATCCATAACCGTGTGCGGGGTGATCCAAAGTATCGAGAAGTGTTTCACGGTTCGCTGGAAGTTCTCGCTGGTATGGAGGAATTGGCGGGAGATAGCGAGACTCTGGAAATCCTCCGGGACTGCCGTCGACTCCTCCAGGAACGTAGATCGAAACGGAGGCTCGCACTGGGCATTGCCGCCGGTTTGCTTGTGGCAATGGGCGCTGCCTTGACTTACTTCTCGCCCTGGCGCGGGCCGGACGACAGCCACCTGCAAAAGTATTTCACCCGCATCGGCGAGCAGCAAACCATAGAACTGGACGACGGCAGCGTAATCACGCTCAATACCGCAGGTCAGTTGGTGGTGGACTACAGCGAGCAGGTTCGCAGGATCCTGTTGGAGCGCGGCGAAGCCTATTTCGAGGTGGCGGAAGATTCTGAGCGTCCCTTTACGGTGGATCTGGGCGTCTGGTCCGTCACCGCGGTAGGGACGGCTTTCAATATCCGCAAGAGTCCAGAGCACTACCAGTTAGCGGTGATAGAGGGAGCGGTTGCGTTCCATGAGGTAACAGATGAGGTTTCCTCATCTCAGCCGCCGGTCTCGGTCGATGGTCAGGCCGTGGTCATTTCCACGCCCGGACAGCACCGTGTGGAGGCAGGCTGGGTAGCCGAGTTTGACGTAAGCCGCAACCGGCTCACGGCATTTCGGCCCGAGTCCATGGACCGGTACCAGGATTGGCGCGGCGGCATGCTCAGCTTTTACCGGGAGCCACTGTACAAGGTCGTTCAGGAGCTGAATCGCTACTCGCGCAAGAAGATCCTGATTGAAGACACCTCGGTCATGGAGTTGAACGTTTACTCGGCGGTAAGCGTCCATGACATCGATTCCGCGCTCAAGGGCCTGGAGCTGGTGCTGCCGATCAAGGTTACCAAACACTACGACCGGATCGTGATTACCGCTTCGGCGGGGAACTGAAACAAGGACACATTCCATAAGGTGGGACTATGAACAATCCATTGCGAATCCTTAATCTGAAAGCGCTGCCGGCTGTGGCTATGGCCGCACTGGCGTTCGCAGCGGCCGGCGCCTCGGCGCAGTCCAGCGAGGTGCTGACACTCGATATCAAGGCTCAGAAATCCGGTTCGGCATTGGTAATGCTCGCAAAAACCTCGGGCGTGCAGATCATGCTTGCCGAGGAGGTCGGCGCGAACGTTGAAGTGGAAGGGCTGAAGGGCGAATATCGGTTTGAAGACGCATTAGCGGCCTTATTGACTGACACGGGCCTGACGTACAAGTACGCGTCGGAAAACCTGGTAGTGGTTCGACAGGCCCAGGAGGAGGAGGAGGAACCTGCGGCCGCGGACGAGAATGAGCCGATAGAGCTTGCGCCGCAGACGGTGACCGGTTCGCGGCTTCCCAGGGAGCCCGGCCAGTTGGCGGGTCAAGTAATTACGCTCACGAATGAGGACCTTAGAAACAGTGGCGCTCCGACGTTGGAGCAGGCTCTGCGTGAACTACCCCAGAACATCAACGGAACAACCGAGTTTCTTGGCACTCAGCTCTACGCCGATCGAGACGATCTATCGGGGCGCATGTTGGGTACCGCCAACATCAATGGGTCATCGACAATCAATCTCCGCGGTTTGGGTGAGTCCGCCACGCTGGTTCTGGTGAATGGCAAACGAGTAGGGGACAGTGGATTGCTGGGCGGATTTGTTGATGTTTCGGAGTTTCCCGTCAGCATGATTGAGCGCGTGGAGATTCAGATGGACGGCGCCGCTTCGATTTATGGATCAGACGCGATCGGCGGAGTGGTCAACATTATCCTGAAGGAATATGACTTTGTGGAGGCCAGACTGCGTCGAACGGCGCGGACGGGCGGGGGCCTGACGGAAGATAACCTCTCCGTGAATGGGGGCACGACCTGGGGCAAAGGAGGGCTGAACCTGGGCTTTGACGCGTATCGGACGACGCCGCAAAGCTATAGCGCCGCCGACCTCAGATTGCTTGGCGTTCTACCGTACGGATACCCCGGCAATGTTCGTGGGGGACGCAGGGGCACTACCGTCAATCCTTCACAAATCAGTCCTGCCCTGACGGCGGCGGCGATTGCGGCCGGCACGATTGCTCCGGGCGAAAGGGTGAATCGGGTGACGATTCCCGAAGGACAGGACGGCACGAACCTGACGCTGCTGGATTTTGTGGGTTCAGCTAATACCTTCCGTACGAACGAGGACATTGAAGAGCCAATCTCAGTTTCTCCCGGTAGTGACCGTTACACGTTTCGCGCCCGCATTAGCCAGGAGTTTGCGGATTGGTTGAACTTGGAGGCGGGCGTAACCTACGCGCCCAGAACGACTCAGAGCAGTATTGGCGAGGCCCTGGGCAATTTCACTTTCAACGTTGCGGCTGAAAATCCCTACAACCCTTTTGGAACCGATGTGCGAGTGGACACCCACGTTGCGGGTTTCGGGCCAAAGGAGGCCAACGGGGAACGGGAACGACTGACGCTGGACTTTGACCTGGACGGAAGAATCGGCGATCAATGGGATTGGAGTATCCGGTCTCGTTTTGACGACAGCGAGTCCATGGCCACGACCACAAACGTTATCAATCCCAAAGCGCTTGGCGTGTTGGTGGGAGATGACCGCACGGACCCGTCCAATGCGCTCAATGTCTTTGGCAGTTCCTTCTTTACTGATTCAAACAATGCCGTTCTGCTGGACAGTGAAGATATTCATATCCCGCTCCAGGAGAGTTTCACCACCAATCGGATGGCAAGCAGCGAACTGATCATTCGCGGCAGCTTGATTGCGCTTCCCGCAGGTCCGGTCCGGTTCGTTGCTGGGGGCGAATGGCGCAAGACTTCGCTGGACGTTGAGTATGGCAACACGTTTCTCCGGGTTATCCAAGTAACATCGCCGGTAACTAGCAAGATTTACTCAGGCTTTGCCCAGGAGGGCACTCGCACCATCCGGGCCGGCTTCGCCGAGCTACTGGTACCCGTTTTTTCCAAGAGCAACGCATTGCCCGGTGTTCGCGACCTGAATTTTTCCGCAAGCGCAAGGCATGAAAGCGCCGATGGATCCAGTAACGCGGGCAGCGAAGCCCAGACTCGGTATCAAAGCAATGTGTGGAGCGCCGGGCTGGTATATAGGCCAAGCGAAGCCGTCAAATTCAGGTTTAACAAATCCACGAGTTATAGAGCTCCAGACATCGCATACGCTCTCTTCCTGCCGACTGTGGTGCCCGCCTTTGTCCTTGACTTTCGAGGAGGCGCATTTGCGATTTATCCCATAGATTGGATTAGTGGCGGGAACCCGACCTTGAGTCCCGAAGAGTCAACGAGCGTAACGGCCGGAATCGAGTTTCGGCCCGCTGCCGTACAAGGACTTTCCTTGAGTATCGATTTCCATGAAACCAGCTTTGTGAATCGCGTAGCACAGCTAAACGTGACGGGGGCTCTCGTCTTTGATGACACCTTTGCGCGATTTCGCACCCAATACACCCTGGGTGAAGACGGGCGGATTGCACTCTACGACGCCCGGCCAAACAATGTTGGCCGAACCGATACGGATGGGTTCGACTTCGGCGTTGATTATGACTTTGATTGGGCTGGTAGTGGACTCGGTTTTTCAGCAAACGTGGCGCTGACTCGAAGTTATCTTGAGGACATAAACGCCTTCGATCCTGTAGAGGCTGAGGAGCATGTCGGCCTTTGGGTGTCGAGACTGGGCTATTGGGCCAGCGCTTACTGGGCGCGAAACGGATGGCGGCTGGCCCTGACCGGAAGGACCCGTAGCAGCCTGCGCTATGAAATCACGACTCGCTTAAATCCTGGCCCAGGAGAGATAATGGTGCCGGTTCAGGCGAGAACCCACCCTGCAAGACCGGTGGATTTGCGAGCTTCTGTTGATATCAGCGAAGCCTGGCCGACCGCCCCGATCCTGCTGCAGAACATGCGCCTGGATTTCGGCATGAAGAATATCTTCAGGTCGTACAGCCGGGTAACACTGGACCCGGAACCTGTAGGCGGCAATGTCGGCGCTCCGCGAGGCACGCTCCAACGTCGCGGCCTGCGGTACTACGTGGAGATCAGCAAGCGGTTCTAGTGGCCATTTTGTACAGTAAGTTTGGCGCCGCATTGAATCAGCCACTGCGGATTACGAGCTGAGTATGTAGCAGTGATTAGCGGTCTCCAGCGCAATCGCATCTTATCGACTGTGTTGTTGAGGGCTGTTTGCTTAGCCCTTTGGGCGCACGTCGCTGCAGGGCACGAGAGTTCCGCTAGCTTGTTCAACGATGCTAGGAGCCTGCGCCGTAGCAATTTGCGACAATAGGGATGGTATGTTCAAGGGGGAATGAGATGCCGACGACGTTTCGCCCGTATCAGTCGGCGAACACCCCGGCGTCCGCTTGCTGATGTTGCCGGAGAGTCTGCAGGATTGGCTGCCGGAAGGTCATCTTTCGCAGCATGTGAGCGACTTGGTGGACGGGGCTGGATTTGGGGGTGAGTTGGGTTTCTTGTCAATCGGCATTGAATATTGACCCACTATCGGCGTCCAAAATTGACCCACCCGAACGGGCTTCTGGGGGCGGCGTTGGAGTCTTGAGCAGCAGACTTATCCATGCCTTGTGCACGGACCCGCGTGCCTTAAACATAATGGTGGGGCGGTGTGCAAGACATGGATAAGTCTGGCCGGACCATCGTGATTGTGGCCGGGTCCGTCCGAATGGGCCGTGTAGGGTGCTTTGCCGACCAGGAACGGTTCTTGAACCGCCAACTTTCGTTGCCCGTCTCGATGATGTCGCAATGATGGGTGAGCCGGTCGAGCAGGGCCGTGGTCATTTTCGCGTCGCCGAACACACTGGGCCATTCCCCGAAGGCCAGGTTCGTGGTCACCGCGATGGACGTGCGTTCATAGAGCTTGCTGATGAGATGGAACAGCAACTGGCCGCCGGCCTGGGCAAAGGGCAGGTAGCCGAGCTCGTCAATTTATGTTGAGCTCAACATAACACTGAATATGTTGCGGTGCCGGTTATGTTGCGGCGTTCTGGATTACTGTTGCCAACTCGCAGGTGGAGCCCGTATCGGCGCAACATAATATTCTGCGTTCATAGGGATTTCAGGAAGGCAATCAGGCCCTTGTTCTCTTTCCATGGCCGGTTGGGCCCCGGGTTGGTCGTGTCGCAGAGAGCCACTGCCTTGGCCTTCATTTCAAGGTCGATTCCGGCATAGATATTGGTCGTATTGAGGCTCACATGGCCGAGCCAAGCACGGATGGTGTTGAGGTCCACGCCCGCACGCACCAAGTGACAGGCGGTCGTATGCCTCAACACATGCGGCGTGATTTTCCTCCCGTCCAACGCTGGCACACAGGCCGCACACCGCTGCACGAGGCGGTAGATCCCGAACCGGGTAAGCGGTTTTCGGTAGCGGCTGAGGAAGACGGCATCACCGGCCGCGCGACCATCGACCAACTCGGCCAACGCGCGTTCGGTGCGCGGCCACAGTGGGCATTGGCGCGTCTTTGCGCCCTTCCCGTGCAGGGTTGCAAGCGAGTGGCGCCCATCGGGGCGGCCGACCTTCACATCGCCCACGCTCAACTGCGTCGCTTCGGATACACGCGCCCCGGTATTGTAGAGAAACAGCAGAAGCGCGTATTCGGTCCGTCCCCGAAGCGTCGTGCGGTCTGGCACGTCAAGCAGGGCTTGCACCTCGGCGTTTGTCAGCCAGGTCAGCGGTTGTGGGGCGGCCTTCTTGGACCCGATGGCACGGATGCTGCCGCACCATTCGACATGGGCCGGATCGCGGCTGCCCACGAAGCGGGCAAAGGAGCGGATCGCCGCCAGGCGCTGGTTGCGGGTCTGTACGGAGCAGCCGCGCCCGTTTTCCAGATAGGCCAGGAACTGCAGCACGCGCCCGACCGTCAGGTGGCGTACGCTCAGGCGGTCAACGGGTTTTCCAGGCGTGCGGCTGACGAACGGCAGCAACAGCGTGAAGGTGTCCCGGTAGCTCTGCTGGGTGTTGCGGGCCAGGTTGCGCTCGGTCACGATGTGTTCGCAGAGGAAACGCCGGAGCCAAGTGCCCAGCCGATGGATATCACTCATCGTTCCCTCCCCTTTCGTAGCGTTCGAAGCGCAGCGAGGCTTGTTGCAGCAGCTGCGGCGTCATCGAGAGATAGACTTGGGTGCCCGCCGGGTCTTGATGACCGAGATAGGTCGAGAGGATCGGCAGGAGCCGTTGCACATCGGCGCCCTGCCGATACCAGGCGGTGAGCCGATGGACCGCGAAGCTGTGCCTGAACGCATGCAGGCACGGGGATTGCCGGGCGCCAATCGCGCCGAACAGCCGGCCAAGAAAGCGCAACCATTGAACTGCATGGCTGAAAAACGCCGTCGATTGCGCGGGCAATGCCGGCTCGCGATGGCTGCGTCGCGCCAGACACGACTGCTTTCTCGCCGCCGCCTCAACTTGGCAAACGGGTACGCTCTCGCCTGGAGTCAACTCCAAGTGGCCAACCAGACAAAGCTGGTGGATGGCCACATTCCTCAACGTGCCTCGGCTGGCTCCGGCTTCCGCCTGATGCTGGAGATATCGCAGTCGCTCCTCAGCGAAGGGCGCTGACCGATATCTCTCGATGGTGGAAGGCTGTAAAGAGTTCAAGCCCCCCAAGAAACAGCGCGTCTAATGATTGCCGCAACATAACCGGTACCGCAACATTTTCGCTGGAATAGGCACGCCGCCGGAATGGCGGAGATTATCGCCAATGCTTCGCTGGAAGATCCCGGCGAGCCAATCAATGTGGACGGGAAGGTCATTCCCTGGTAAGAGGTTTCAAATGAAACACACAATTTTTGCTTTTCTTGCCTGTGCCGCTCTGGCGGCCTCATCGGCGGGCCTGGCCCAGCCAAGCGGCGATGCGCAATTCAGCGGCGCGAGCAGCGGCCTTGAGGGTCGTGAGAAGGAGCTGGGACTGGCGTTGGGCGTGGTGCTGAAAACCATGCACGAAGATCAGTCCTACGTGCATGAACTCAATGATGCGCTCGTAAAGGCGCTGCTCTCACAAATGCAGTTCGCCAAGGACCGCGAGATGATCGACGACTTGATCGCCCATGAAGTGGAGACGCTTGAGCCGCTGTTGAAGCGCATCCGCAAGCACTACGAGCGCACCGGAGACCTGGAAATGGTGATGGTGGGCATGGTCGACCGCACCTCCTGCCATTACCAGTTGGTGTTTGAAACGGGAAGCAAACCGGGTTACCGCGCCTGGCAGTCGCCCTGGTCGCGTGTGCTTACTCAGACCCGCCGGCTTGGCCAGCATGATATGACCGAGGCGGAAGTCCATGACATCTGGGTGCGGCAACGCCTGCAGGCTTACGCCAACATAATTGGAGTGGGTCTGGAAGTCTCGCCGCTGGGTGAGGACGGCCGCGTATGGGTACGGGCTGTGGAGCGCGACGCCGCTCCTGGCGCTCAATAGACAGCTTGAATACCCCCGGGAACAAGGGCGTCTCGCCCTCCCTGGGAACGAGGGCGTCTCGCCCTCCCTGGGAACGAGGGCGTCTCGCCCTCCCTGGGAACGAGGGCGTCTCGCCCTCCCTGGGAACGAGGGCGTCTCGCCCTCGACGAGGGCAAGATGCCCTCGCTCCATTGTTCCCTGCGCGTCAGCGCAACGGCGCCTGCTGCTGCGAAGACTCCCAGGTTGAGGGCAAGATGCCCTCTCGCTCCCAGCGCTTGCCGGTGCTCTTAGAAGCCGTGGGACAAGCCGATAAATAACGCGCTTTCCGGCCGCGCCTGTAGGCGATGGCCGGGCTGATAGGAACGCGAAGCTTCCAGGCGAATCCGCCAGTCTGCGCCATTGGCCGCAGTACCGGGAAGCATTGCCGCATAGCCCAGCGTAAGGTCCATTTGCCTTCCGGAGGGCTCTGCTCTCAGGAATGCCGTTTCGCGAACGACCTGCCCAGCGCGGGTCCGGCCGGCCGGGTAATCCAGTTCCAGGCCGCCGGATTCGTTACGCAAAGGTTGAGACAGGCTGAGCCAGAACCGGTGGGAGCCAGTGGGCCTTGGCTTGCCCCAATAGAGCCCCGCGCTGTATGCCGTGCTTACAATCGCATGACCGCCCTGAAACAGGCCGGATTGCGCTTGCCCTTCGGTCCGGCCGCCTTGCGCAACAACCATGACGCTCCAGTGAGTGCCAAGGTCCTGCTCAACCTGCAGGCGGGTGAACCAGGTGTTTCCGGCAAGCCCCCCATAGGCCCCCACGGCTCCCATGCCCAGCAGCCTCTCCGATTCCTGCAAATGACCTATTTCCGCCGAGAGTCGCCGTCCCTTGTCGCCATGATCCAATCCAAGCAGTACGCCACCGGCCCGCCCCGGCGCCGCCAAACGCTCTCCCCGTTCCGTTCCGCTTTGTTGCACGAAGAAGCCGGCGCGCAGGCGGCTTTTCCGGCCCAGCCTGAACACATCGCGCGACATGCCCAACCCGTTCGCGCCCAGGGCAATAAAGGCGTTGGCTACCGGCGCGCTCCATTCTTGCGAACTGCTTTGCAGGGATCCGTTCCCGAGCGAGAATGCCGAGGCCAGCGTCCAGTCGCCCGATACCACGCTGTTTTCCAAGGCTGCGGGAAAGGCGTGGCGAATGAAGTCATCGAAATTGCGATCCAGTCTCAGCCGGGGATCCGATGACCAATCGGCGGTCAGGGAATGCATCGGAATGAAGAACGGCGCGTTCAGGCTGTCGAACACCGCCAGTTCGCGCCCGGCCAGAGCATGCTGCAAAGCGTCGCCCCAGGCGGCTCCAGGCGCTATCCGGCTGCCCGTGAGGCCCAGCGATGGTCCGTCCAACGACTCGGAGAGTGCAGCTTGCATTGAACCGATGGCGCGCGTTGCTTTCTCTACGTCCAGCAGTCCCTCGCCGTAGAACTCACGGTTCGCGTATATGCCCGACTTGTCCGCGGCCGCCAACAAGCGGGTCACCATCTCGGTGGAACCCAACTGACCGCGGAATGCTTCCTCCATAAGCGCCAGCGCGCCCGCTACATGGGGAGCCGACGACGACGTTCCTGAAGTCCTGATGTATGCATTTTCACTGCCAGCCGCGGGTGCAACTACATCATGCCCGGGCGCTGCGATACAAAAGTCCGCGGCCACGCCGCAGCCGTTGGAATACGAAGCAAGCGTGCCGTTGGATTGGGTGGCCACAACGGTCACGAAGTGTCCCTTCAATTCAGGGAAAAGGTGCGGCGTGCCGGCGGTGATATTGGGCGAGGAGGCATCAGCCAGATTCCCTTGGGCATCCCGCTTGCCGAAGGAGTTTCCCGCTGACCATACCAGAATGATCTTTTCGGAATCAGCGGTTCCCGCTTGCAGCAGGCTATCGATCGTTCGCCCGAAGGCGGCGCGATACTGGCTGGCCGTATAGTCCGTCACAACGCCTTCGTAGCCGAAACTGTGATTGACGATTCGCGTAGCGCCGCTTATGCGGCGATATACTCCCTGGCCTTGTTCATCCAGACGGCGAAACGAAGCGGCATTGCTCAAGTCCACGGGCTGATAGATGGCGCTGCCGCTTCCCAGCTGGATTCCGATAGCCAGCAATTCCGCCTCATAGGCAACCCCATGCATCGAGTTGCCCAGCTTTGCCGCGGCAATCAGGCCGCCGACGGCGGTCCCATGCGATGCCGTGTCCCGGATGGCGCTAAACGAGCAAGTGCCGTTGGGGCAGGAGTTGGAAGCGATGGCGGACCGCGAGTGAAGTTTTCCTTCGAACGCGTCATGGCCGGAATCCACGCCTGAGTCAATGATTCCTACGGTCACGCCTTCGCCCGTATAGCCTCTCGCATAGGCGTAGTCCGCCTTGATATCCGAAAGGCTCCATTGGCCCTGGAACTCGGGAGAATCGCCGATTGTGGTGCGCTGCGACTCCTGTGCCGCAGTCAGCCCCGATGCGTCAGGGATGCCGGGAGAAGTGACCGGCCCAGGGGGGGTGACCGGCCCAGGGGGGGTGACCGGCGGGGGAGGGGGAGGTGGCTGTTGGGTCCCGCCGCTGCTGCCGCAGGCACCAATCGTAAATGCTGAAATCAGGATCAGGATTAAGGTGTTGTTCTTCATCACGTTCTACTTTCTTCTACCCAACCCCGACTTATCAGTCGCCAGCTAGTATAGCAAGCGATTCATCCTGCCTGTTAGTCCAAAGCAGTAATGTCCCCTTTCTCCAATTCAGAGATGTCCCCTTTTTTCAAGGTACAAATATCTCCTTTGTTTCGACTTGGGGGTCTGGATTGTGACAAAGGGGGCAGGTATTGATGAGTGGCAAGGAGGTAGATCGCCTTTCGATGGTTCGAAAGTTGGAAGCGAAGCGTCTTCGGCAGCGCGAGGCGGCGGAGCAATTGGGGTTGAGCGTTCGGCAGGTCAAGCGGCTGTTGCGCCGGTATCGGCAGGATGGCGCGACGGGTTTGGTTTCCCGGCGCCGGGGGCGGCGTCCCAACAACGCCATGGATGCGGGCATTCGCCGGGAGGTCATGGACTGGGTGGTGAAGCGCTACGCGGACTTTGGTCCGACCTTGGCGTGTGAGAAGCTGACCGAGGCGCACGGGTATCGGCTGTCGGCGGAGACGTTGCGCCAATGGATGTTGGCCGAGGGGCTGTGGAAAGCGAAGTCCCGGCGCCGTTTGCGGATCCATCAGCGGCGTCCCCGGCGGGCGTGTTTCGGCGAGTTGATTCAGATCGACGGCTCTCCGCACGGCACTGTCAGAGAAAACCGGCTTGAACCGGAATCCAAGCTCTCGTAGCCTGCGGCCATGAACCATCCCTTTCGTAATTTCAACAGTTCGCCCGAGGTCATCCGCCTCGCAGTGATGATGTACATCCGCTATCCGTTGTCGTTGCGCCAGGTCGAAGACCTCCTGTTCGAACGCGGCATCGACATCTGTCACAAGACGGTGCGTTTCTGGTGGAACCGTTTCGGCCCGATGTTTGCCGCTGAAATAAGGAGGAGGCGCGTCCACGGCCGCAATGGGTCGAACTGGTGCTGGAACCTTGATGAGGGGTTTGTTCGCATCAACGGTGAGACACATTACCTATGGCGCGCTGTCGACCACGAAGGCGAGGTGCTTGAGGTTTTTGTCACGAAGCGGCGGGATCGCCGAGCCGCACTGAAGTTCCTGAAGCGCACGATGAAACGGTATGGACGACCGTCGTCAATGGTTACCGACCGGCTTCGATCTTATCAAGCCGCGATGAAGGGGCTCGGAAATCCTGGGCGGCGGGAATGCCGGCGCTGGCTCAACAGCGGAGAACTCGCATCAACCGTTTCGAAGGCGGGAAGGGGCGATGGCGCGGTTCAGGGACATCAAGACCCTGCAAAAATTCGCCGCTGTCCATGCCTCGATCCATAACCACTTCAACCACCAACGCCATCTCACCCGCCGCGACGTTTTCAAACAGCACCGGACCGCTGCCCTGGCCGAGTGGCGCCAACTCGCAGCCTGAGAGCCCTCGATTGAAGCTTCAATAGGTCCAATCCAGTTGGTTTGACAACGCCAGTGTACTTCTTCAGCGATTCGACGAAATGCCGGCGTTGGATTCCAATGGTGGATTGCCGCCACAGGACTTACATCGAATGGGCGGCGTTGACCCCTTGCTGGTACTATGCACCTTGTAGCCATATCCCGGTCGGGAGAAGGGCCGGGTTTGCCATGGTCGGAGCGGGCCGGCACTCTGAAATTTGCGCAATGCGGGTCGCGGCATTTGTTCCAGGCTATTACATTCAGTGGGAAGCCCGACAGGGCGGCCTGCGAATCAATTGCAATTCGGAATATACCCGGGATACCGATGAGAGTTCCCTCGCATCGTCTTAAATCTGTTTCCCTAACCAAGCCGTTCCCTTTAGGACAAGTCTGTCCGGAGCGCAAAAAACGCTTAATATTTAGGAACAGCTGGGGGAAAAAGGAAGTAGGCGTTCCGCTCTTTGGGACAATAATGGCGGGATTTTTGGGGAGCGGTGCGAGTGAATTCTTCGATGGTGCCCTACTGCGGCGCGAGGTCCGATTGGTCCTCCGGATCATCGTCAAGTGAGTTCTCATTTGATTGCTCGGGGAATAACACTTGCTGTATCGCTTCGATCAATTGCGTGGCTTGATTTACCGAAGTGTTGGCGTCGTTCCAGCTGACATCTTCCGCATAGTCCGCCCGGAGACGGGTTTCTGCGACTTGCACATAGAGCTTGTTGAATTTGGAATCCAGCTTGCCGGTGCGCACCAGGTTGCCCGACAGAAAATGGCGGACAGCCTCATGGCTCTTTCGGGGACTGGATTCCTCACCCAGAATCAAGGTTTGAACAGCATGCTCCATTGCATAGTAGGCCCGATTAGCAGCATTGTTAGGAGACGGGTCATTTCCCGCCAAAGCTCTTTTCGCATCCTTTAATGCTCTCTCGCTCTTGCGCCAACGCTGCTGCTGCCGGGCATTCATAGTGCCGGGGTAATGCGGATCCCATCCGCCAGAATATTCCTGTAAAACGAAGGTCGCCGGTGTTTCTCCGGTCGCAGCAGGTCGCTCTCCCACAGCACAACGGGCGCAACGAGAATATGGGTCTCGTCAAAGCTGGCGACGTCGGCATCTGTCAGCGCATGGGTCAGTCGCAAGGCTTCGCTGCCGGCATTCTCCTCAGGCGGCACTCCAGCCAGCACAATCGCCAGGTCCACGTCGCTGTCCGGGCGAAAATCATCCCGTGCGTGGCTCCCATAAAGAATAAGGCGAGAGACCGGCGGCAATCGTAACTCTGCGAGATGCTGAATAAAGATTCCAAGACCCCGCCGCGCTTTTGGCGGCAGGCGCGTGTCGTCGGTTGAGCGCACGACCTTGGCCACTTCGTCGCTTGCAGGCAATGCCTGCAGCCAGAGGGTGGTGACCTCCGGGACGGGCAAGTGATGATCGACTCTCATAGATGGAATTATATTGGACATGACGATTGTGCTGTCAGGATTTGCAGCGGACAGAAGTGGACCCCAAAATTTGCACAATGTCCTAAGGTGTAGTCGATTGGCGAAAGGGGCCTATCGACATGGCGAAACGTAGGCAGTACTCATCGAACTTCAAGGCGCGCGTAGCGCTCACGCCGAACATTTGGTTCCATGGTTAGAATCCCCGCCAGCACCGCAACCGCGCGCGGTAGCCCGCACACTCAGCCCCAACTCCCACCTCAAACGCAAAACTTCTCTGATATGACGCATGGATAACCTCGACCTCGGCATCTGACCGCCTCCCGTATTGGAAAGGTGGCAGAGTACTCAGTCCGTCATCCGCGTCGTGACGCTCCGGGCGGTAACTATCCCCTGGAATCAGCGGTAACTTTCCGCTGGAATGGGTGGTAACTTTCGCGTGGAATCAGTGGTAACTATCCCGTGGAATACGCAAGTTGGCACTGTTCGCAGGTAATGCATTATCTCATTACAAGCGTTTTGGGTGATGCGAGGATCCGAAGACACGAAGTCAGTGCTTAGTCCCACCGGTCTTTTGTATCCTGAAAGCGTGCGACGAAAGACGGCCAACAAATAACCCACTCTTGCTCCCGCCGCGTGCAGATTCAACAGCTTTAACCGCACGTTTAACGTCGACATCCTGCGTGTTCGCGCCCCGATAGATCTCCCTTATTGCCACCGGTGGAGGGTCTACTACCTTGATCGTGTACCCGTTCACGTCAGTCTTGCCTGTGTCGCGAGCCCGCTCCAGGTCGACCAGCAACCGAACTTCCTTCTCATATGCCCACGACATCCCCTTCACCAGCAATAGGCGCGACAGTAACTTCCAATCCTCTCCCATCTTCGCGAGTTCTGTGCTGGTAAGTATCCGAAGTCCCTCAGAGCTTCGGCCTTGTCTCAGTTCACGTTGTACATGCTCCCGGTCGACGAAGTCCAGTCGGATGGAGTCCCCCGCCTGTGGGATGTAGGTAGGCGCCAATTCCGAATAGACCACCGGTCTCAACTCGAAACCGAGATTCCTCAACGCCTCAGTGTCGTAGCCCACCACAATGCCGGTATTCCTCGCGTAATGCGCCCACATCGTGGGAACCAAGATGTCCGTGCTAAAGGACACCACACCCACCCGCGGGTTCAAATATTCCTGAATGAACGTGGATAGCCTCAGGTCGCCAAATTGTAAAGACCGTTCCAGTAGCTCATCCCATTGAACCGAGACACCAAGGTGTTCCTCCAGCTTCGATTGAACAACAGCAAGAAACTTGAGATAGTCGTCCTCTTTTCCGCCGCGCATCGTTGTGACATTGCATTCCATATCGTCGTTCAAAGCCAGCAACTGAGTCGCGCGCAGGCTGATCGGCGCTCCTTTGCCGATGAGTTTCTTGGGAACGTACTTGTATACGATATCGGGGATATCGGCGTCACCCCTGAGGGACCTTTCCGCGCACTCCTCCGATTGATGCATTTGAAGCCAATGTGTGGCGATATCTCCGATTCTGGACATTGCCGTGGCTCGCTCTTGCGCCCGCCAAGTCGCCATTTGCCTGCAAGCTGAATTTAGGCTTGCCATCGTTTGCCGGATGGTTTGGTCGCCGTACGCGTGGTGCCGCCCGTGGATTGCGCAGTAGAGCCCCCTCGCAATCAATAGATTGATTCTATTGATGGCTTCGCCAGGCAGACTATGACCCCCTCTACGCTCACCAGCCTCTTCTGTGCGTCTGGCCGACTTGAGAACTGTGCCCTGGCGTGACGACTGGTGCCTTATCTTCTGCTTCTCAGCCCTTTGGGCCTCATCCCGTCGAGCGATAGTCTCCTCCATTCTTCGGATTCGGTACTGCTCTCTGACGTTATCGGATCTGCCTGCTCGCTTTTCTGCCTCATCGTGCGAGCCGAGCTCCGAACAAAACACCTCGTCCAATCGCCCTTTCGTCCCCTGGCAATCGCAGCTCTCCGCCAGTGTTTCGCACCACGGGTAAGGATACCCTTCGATCCTGTATTCTTCATCGTTCCACCCCGGTGGAAGTTGATCGACGATTGACTCCCAGTTGGCTACGTGGCTTGAACAGTCGGAGAGCCGAAACCGGGTAACCTGTTGGCGCCCATCCGCGCTGACATATTGGGTTCCGTTGAACCGAGCTTCTAGGAACCCTGTGGCTTGTTTCGATGACCAACACGAGGCCTGCAACTTGAACCACACTCGAGCGTTGCTAATAACGACCTCATATAGATGATACGGCCTGTGACGGTACCGCCCGAGACCTGTGCGCTGAGAAAGCCAACGCCACAACCCTGATCGATACCAGCGTCTCTCAATCTCCCGAACCAGGTGGAATTGATAACACCACCCCATCAGGGCATCAATACGTCGCGCTATTCTCATGTGCTTGGATCCCCGGAGCTGCGGGATTGCGATACAAGATGGCTCACGTTCGCAGGAACGATCAGTTTCAAGTGCATTATCCGAAACGGCTCGGATTACGGGGGAACGGTCACTTTAGCGCTGCATGACGTCCTGGAAATGTTCCTCAAAATAAAGCAGTTCGTCAGCCCTTGTACATATACCCAAGTCATTCGGAATGGGTATTTCCTTTACCTCACTGATTGTGGGCGCGGGTCTTGTTTGCACCTCGCCGCGTACATTGTGAAGGAAAACTGACTTCACCACGCCAAGCAGCACGATCTGATTTGTAGGAAGCAGCTTGTGCTCCGGGGACAATCTTGTTCCCGACGGGCTAAACAAGTAGATTGGCGAACCGCTTGAACCCGGATAGACCGAACAGTCAATAAGGAATTCGTTTCTTCCGTTCCAATCAACCGACACCGGCGAGGCCGTTATGCCTCTCCGTGCAATCGGCAAGTTGTTCTTCGTGTCCCAAAGACCGTTGGGATAGCCCACCATAAGGATCTCTTCGACTGCGTTCAATTTAGCTGCGGTGTCGTCATTCACGAGTTGGGACAATTGCGTGGCTTTGAATAAAGGCGTGTAGCCGTTTTGGAGCATCTGCCTAAACTCGTTGGAAATAGGGAGAACGGCCAAGTCAGCATGGTCATCAGGGTGTTTGAACCATCGTTCTTCAAAGCCCTCTTCAAACCTAATTGTGCTCGGTACTACCGGGGCATCCGTGGCGTCTAACTTCCGGGAGCGAAAAACCAGTTCGCACGATACTGATTCAGCAATAACGTGCCGGTTCGTAACCACGCATTGGATTGCTTCGCCGCCTATCTCACAAAACTTGTGCATGAACCCCGTTCCTACACTCCTCAAGCCATTTTTTCTTTGTGCCAAAATCCTGACCGTGTTCAGCATGTGCTGATTGGACAAAGAAAAATCTTCAACATCCGGTCCCTTTAATGACGTTCTAATCA
Source organism: Candidatus Foliamicus sp. (assembly GCA_965261845.1). GTDB lineage: Bacteria > Pseudomonadota > Gammaproteobacteria > Steroidobacterales > Foliamicaceae > Foliamicus. The sequence goes on from OZ253475.1 coordinate 1,628,417, forward strand.
TGATCCCTACCCGTTGCTATTGACCGCTCTCCTGAAATCCGAGCCGTACTACGCTGGTGAGACCCTCAGTAACCCCAGAATAGGTCGGGCGTGGTCGGTCCAGGTAGACCTATTCCTCTATAGTAGGGTGATCTTCCTCCAGAGGGTGCCATCCAAATTCCTCAAACGCAGCACGCGCTTTTTCGTCTGGGAAGAAGAAAAGTCGACTCGCGGCGCCTCCGTGTCCCGGGAGTTGCTCATCTCCGCGAGTCAGCATGTAAGCGAAAGTTCCCCGGGGACCCACAAGGATCTTTCCCTCCGCGCGGGTATCAGCCGATTCCGCCAGCGTGATCGCGACGAACTCGTCATGCACGATACCCGCCGACGCCACAATGTCGCCAAAGTTCTCTTGAAGATTGAGGATTGCCCAAATACTGTTCCAGCACGCACTCATTATCTGCACTTCGACCTCTGGATTGACATTCGACGCTTGGCGCGCCAAATCCTTGAAAACCTCAGTTGCTTGCTGGGACAAAGCTGAAGGTGCCACAAATGGCCGCCCCGCCGCCTCAAGGAGTTCTTCCGCGTGATCCCGCTCTTCGAGCGTAAAGAGCTTGCTGGCATCCGAAGTGTCGGCAATCGTGAATACCCTTGTGCTCCAACCCGTCGTTCTGTCGGTGGTCGAGCCTTCAATCAGGCGTTCTCGAGTCTCCGTTTCAATCACCTCGACTTCACCGGGCGTCGGATCCTCAGAACTGCTCCCATCAGGCCCTACGCTTTCGGCGGGCAACCTCGTGGTCAACATGATGGTCTGCTCCGAAGTTATGATCTCCTCCTGTGCAACCTTGCCACCAATACTCAATGCCCGACGTTGCCTGCGCGACTTTTTCCTAGTTTGCGTCATCGTCTTATGGGTTGATGACGGTGGCGAGACCTTCAGCGAAGCAGCGTCATCATGAGAGCCCTCCAGAGGCTCAAAGGTCACACGGCTGACGGATTGAGGGGGAGCCAATGCATCCCGCATCGCCCCAGAGATCCGCAGATGCAGCGTCTCTGCCTCTAGTGGATTTTCGCAACGCAGGACGAATCTGTATTCTCTTTGATCACGGTACTCGCTGTGCTTCACGAAGAGCGGGTAAATGGTGCGAAGGAGTTCGGATTGCTGTGACTTAAGGAATCCGAAGACATCGTCTGTGTACCAGACCGGACCGTGGAGAACAAACTGACTGCTATGCAGCGATCTGACCCCTCCAGCATGCGTGAAGTGACCCTGCTTTGGCTGAGGACCTTCTTGGTCGGCATACATATCGCCAAGTGCGAGGGCGAACTTCCCTGGCTGTCGAATGACCGTCTCGTGGTCGTATCTGTGAGGCAGTTTGGGGCGTTGCGCGATCTGTTCCCCGTGAGGCCCGGCAATGGACGTACAGTAAATCCACGAACTGCTTCCGTGCGTCATGCTCTGGGCATTCCTGTGGACGGTCGGGGATTCCGTGTTTCTGATTTTTACTCCCTCTTGCCCCAGAAAAGACAACGCCCTTTCCTGCTCACGGCTGTATTCTTCGAAGGATCGCGCAGGACTTTCTGTCTCCGTTTCACGCCGTGCCCGACCCTCTTGGTCGTCTTGTATTAACGTCTCGCCGTACTTGCGGAACCAGAGCGGGGCAGACAACTGAATGTCGCTTGCGTGCTCAAGCCCGTACTTACTCTCGATGAACTTCACTAGGACCTCGGGGCGGTGACGCAGCTTCTCGGTCCCAACGTCAACGTACTGACTCAGGATCAAGATTCCGCCGTCATTCACGAGGAATCCTTCGTTTAATACTAGGGGTTCCCCTGGCCCCAACCTCTGAATTGCTCCTTCCAGATTCCGAGTGACTGTCGCCGAATCGGGAGCCAACTTTGACTGCTGATCGTCTTGCGTGGGCTTGTCATCCAACATCGCTTCCTCGTTTTGACTCATCCGTTCCGCGCCCCGTATATCGCGGCGAAGTTCGCTTTGCGTCTGGCACGCATCATTTCTAGCATGGGTTAGGCAGCAAATCTCACCGAATCCCTTTGAGCGTCACAATTGTGAGAAGTCAAGAGGTTGAATTACAAGGGGATCATGGACTACATGGAACAAAACTCGAACCGGCTCTAAAAAACGGAGAGGGTGGGATTCGAACCCACGGACGGCGTAAACCGTCAGAGGTTTTCAAGACCTCCGCATTCGACCACTCTGCCACCTCTCCGATGATTGAGGGATCAGATCAGGCAGGGATTTTATCCGCGCCGGCCATCCAGGGGCGCAGGACTTCGGGGATGACAATGCTGCCGTCGGGTTGCTGGTAGTTTTCCAGCACGGCGATCAGGGCGCGGCCGGCGGCTACGCCGGAGCCGTTGAGGGTGTGTACGAAGCCGCGTGCGTCCTTGCCGCGCCAGCGGGCGCTCATGCGCCGGGCCTGGAAGTCCCTGCAGTTGCTGCAGGAGGAGATTTCGCGGTAGCGGTTCTGTCCGGGCAGCCAGACTTCGAGGTCGTAGGTCATGGCGGATGCGAAGCCGGTGTCGCCGGCGCACAGGACGACCCGGCGATAGGGCAACTCCAGCCGCTCCAGTACTGCTTCGGCGTGGCCGGTGAGTTCCTCTAGCGCTGCGGCTGATTGGTCGGGATGGGTGATTTGCACCAGTTCCACTTTCTCGAACTGGTGCTGGCGCAACATTCCGCGCGTGTCCTTGCCGTAGGAGCCGGCTTCGGAGCGGAAGCAGGGGGTGTGTGCGGTGTATTTCAGCGGCAGTTCGGCTTCGTCCACGATTTGACCGGCCACCAGGTTGGTTAGGGGCACTTCAGCCGTGGGCACGAGGTATGAAGGCCGCTCGGACTGAACGGCGAACAGGTCTTCCTCGAACTTGGGGAGCTGGCCGGTGCCCAGCAGCGATTTGGCGTTAATGATGTAAGGCACGTAGGACTCGGTGTAGCCCTTTCGCAGCCTCGGCAAGATCTTCGAGGGACTGACGACGTTGAGACCGAAGCGCCTCATGGCGCTGCTTGCGCTTTCCAGGAGCGTCAAGGTGCGACGGTTATTTTTCGTCTTTGCGGACAGATACCGGCATCCGTGGCGCAAGTATCTGGATGCGTCCAGGATCGGCTTCGGCTCGGGGCCACGCGCGCTTGTGGAAGGGGGCAGGCTCCACCGGACGTACAGAATCTACGTGCCCAAGGACTTTGTGCCAACGGACGAAGACACGGCCAGCATCGATGGATAAGCGCTATGTCGATCAGGTTCGGCTGCACGCAGACATAAGGAAGCAGCTAACCGGAAACGTTTCGGTCTTCCTCCTTTCGCTCCATGATGCTGAACCGGATTTCGATCCAATTGGCCTGCCTCGCGCCTTGGATCTTCCAGCGGTCCGGTGGAAGCTGCTCAATCTGGAAAAGCTGAAGAAACACAATCCCAAAAAACATGCAGAACAACGAGACGCGCTAGAAGATTTGTTGCACTGATAGATACGCCAAACAAGATCATGAGCGCGACAATCCGAGCCATGTCGAATGGGGAGACCCTCACTATGCAGTTAGGCCGACAGTTCCTTCACGGGTGGTGGAGTTGCCTATGATTGCATATAGTGATCATCTGGTTGAAAAAGGAATATTGCGTGCTGGTTAGGCTTCTCAATTTGCGCAGGCGAACGAACGGCCAACTACCGTTGGGGGCACTGCTCCGCATTGTGGGCATCACATTCATCGCCGCACCGTTATGTAGCTGCAGTTCCGGTACACAGCTGGAGACTTGGGTGGCCAACCCCGACTCCGCATGTTCGTCGTTTACGGTCGGTTTCCCGCTGGAGTGGGACACGCTTCAACCTATCGTCGGACCCAACTTTCGCCCGAGCAAGTTTAGAGAAGAGCACATCGGGGAGCTGCAGCTCTCTGTTCACAAATGCGCGCAATCAATTGTCTCGGGAAGAACCGATGCCAGCGAGGGTTTTGCCGTGGTCGCTGTCCCGCTTGCGAAGGAAAACGCGTCGTTCGCAATAGCAGGCAGCGAACCGGGCGATTGGGCGTCATTAGTGCTTTTTTTCGGGCCCTCGTCCGGGGAACTGTCGCGGCTCATGCGGGACAGTGCCTTCGCTGTGGTTGAAGGTCAAAGTTCGCTTGCCCGAAAGCCGGAGAATGGGGGAGAACGAATTACCGCAGACATTATTTTCGACAATGGCAAGCTGAGTATTTCCGCATTATTTGCATGCGAGGCCGTTCCATCTCGGCGCACGCGCATGTTTGTCGGCACTGGAAGCGAGCGGTACTCCCTTCTGTTCGGCGAAACAGCAGGGCACCAGTGCAGTTCGTCCGATGTGGTATTGCAATTATCCGGAGACACGCCCTTCTCCGATCTGGAGTTAACGGCGGACGGAGCGACTGCATCAAGAGCAACTGGTGTTATCTGGAACTACAGGATATTGGAGAATGCCAGATTCTAGGATCATTTTCTCCGTACGATTGAGGACATCGCTAATTCGTGCGTTATATGTACGAGCCCCGGGTAACTGCAGGCGCAATGTTTATGCCAAAGGACACGCCAAACGTCATTGACTTTTCGCTGCGGCGGGCTCGGGCAAAGCGGGAGGATCTCCTCGGCCGGGTGATCCGCGATCACGGTTCGGCAATCCGGCGTTTCTTAAGAGCGCGACTGGCCAATCATCCCGACTATGAAGATCTGGTTCAGGACATCTACGTGAAGTTGGCAAGGCTGGACAATTTGGACCAAAAGTTGTCGATGGGAGCAGCACAGACACGCTCATACCTTTTTTCGATTGCAACGAATCTGATCAGGGACCGATACCGACGCGATAGCATCCGACAGGAAGTGAAGCGGAGTTTGGCCGAAGAAGAAGGCTACGAGAACCATATGCCGTCGCCGGAAGACATCCTCATTTCCCACCAGAGCCTAAACGCGATAAGAAAGGCAATCCTCAGGCTGTCCTTTAGCTGTCGGCGCGCCTTCCTTCTGAGCCGGTTTGAGAATTTGAGTTACAGGGAAATCGCAGAACAGATGAACATATCGATCAGCATGGTCGAGAAACACATCATGCGCGCGCTGGCGGAAATTCGTTCCTGTGTACAGCTCTAGCTGGAACCTGGTGCTGAAATGAAAGCGAGAAAGGAAAAAAGGATAAACGGCCCTCAAGCACAGGCCTCTTGGTATGTCGCCCGCCTGTATTCCGGCGAAATGACCGGAAAGGACGAAGATGACCTTTCTTGCTGGCTGGAAGCCGACCCTGCTCATCGCCGGGCATACAGCGAGACTCTGGCGATATGGGATGCCGTCGGCGAACTTGGTACGGATCCGGAACTGGTTGCGTCCAGCGGGATGCAGGCAACCTTCCGCAACGCCTGGCGCAAGCCTAACGCCTGGATTGCTGCTGCCGCGATAGTGGCAGTTGTAGCGCTATCCGTAGTCTCCGCTACCTTTCTTGAACGGTCGGGCGATGGGCGAGCTCTCACGAGCTACGAAACCGCTGTCGGTGAGCAACGGATGGTGACGCTCAATGACGGTAGCCGCCTGACATTGAATACCGCCTCACGCGTTCTGGTGGACTACGGGCCGAACGAGCGCAGAATCATCCTGGACTTCGGTGAGGTGTTCTTTGAGATCGAAAAGGACCCGCGCTGGCCATTGACCGTATCCGCTCGCGGGCGCCTTGTCGCCGTTCTCGGAACGAAATTCAGTGTCCTGATCGCAGGCAACGATATCAGGATTGCCGTCATCGAGGGTGCCGTTGCGGTCAGCAAGGAAGATACGCGCTTCCCCCTGAATAAACGCCAAGCACTTCGCCCGTCGGGCGAATCGAGTACTGTTGCGCCCTCTGGACTTACCGAGTGGGTCGGCACGAACGATGTGATTCTGCGTGCCGGAACCATGGCGACCTTCGGCAATGGGTATGAACCGGTAGTCAAACAGGATACCGATGTCATTGAGGAACTTCAAAGTTGGCGTGAGGGAGTCGTGCGGTTCAACGCCGAGCCCCTCTTCCGGGTCGTAGCCGAGCTGAATCGCTACAGCCAAGCCAAGATCCTGATTGAGGACGACGCCATTATGAACCTGCCGATCAGTGGCGTCTTCATGCTGGAGCGCGTTGACCTGATTCTAATAGCCCTGGAAGACGTGATTCCCATCACGGTCATCCGCCACTCCGACCGGTACGTGCTGGTGGGCTCGAATCCGGGCATGGAGCCCGCATCGCAGACCCCAATGGAACCTCCCGCAGCAGCGAACCGCTAATTTCCAAGAATCCATTGAGGGATTCGCCTGCTCGCACGTTTTACTTACATAGAGCCGTTGCGGCCGGGCGCTGAGCCGTCCGCCCACAAGTGCATGTCAATACGGGAGGAAAGCCATGCATCACGTTTCCGGAAAATCCAAAGCGAATCGCCGGCACAAGTCACTGCTAAGCCTCGCGTTCATCGCTTGCCTGGTGTCAGGGCTTACGCTTCAGGCAACGGCTGATGCCGCGAGTACCGAGCAATTCACGTTTGACATCGAGCCGCAGCGTACCGATGGCGCCTTGTTTCAACTGGCCGATACGGCCAAAGTCCAGATTCTGTTCTCGCCGCAAACAACGGCAAAGACGCAGTCGCCCGGGTTGCGAGGCACTCATTCGGTCCACCAGGCATTGGAAGCGACGCTGGCCGGCACAGGATTGGTCTACGAACCCAAATCCGGTGATTTCTTTGTTGTAAAGGCCGGCTCGAGCGCCACGACTGCCGGTTCCCGCCAAGGAGCATCTCGGCAGGGAGTGGAAGAAGCACGGCGTGGCGGGGTGATGCTGGCCCAAATGCAGGAAACCGCTGAGGAGGGTGGCGATGATGAGCCGGAATCCGAAGAGGAGGATGGCGATGATGAGCCGCTGGAGCTGGGAGCGCAGACGGTGACCGGTTCGCGGCTTCCCAGGGAGCCCGGCCAGTTGGCGGGTCAAGTAATTACGCTCACGAATGAGGATCTTAGAAACAGTGGCGCTCCGACGTTGGAGCAGGCTCTGCGTGAACTACCCCAGAACATCAACGGAACAACCGAGTTTCTTGGCACTCAGCTCTACGCCGATCGAGACGATCTATCGGGGCGCATGTTGGGTACCGCCAACATCAATGGGTCATCGACAATCAATCTCCGCGGTTTGGGTGAGTCCGCCACGCTGGTTCTGGTGAATGGCAAACGAGTAGGGGACAGTGGATTGATCGGCGGATTCGTTGATATATCGGAGTTTCCAATCAGCATGATTGAGCGCGTGGAGATTCAGATGGACGGCGCCGCTTCGATTTATGGATCAGACGCGATCGGCGGAGTGGTCAACATTATCCTGAAGGAATATGACTTTGTGGAGGCCAGACTGCGTCGAACGGCGCAGACGGGCGGGGGCCTGACGGAAGATAACCTCTCCGTGAATGGGGGCACGACCTGGGGCAAAGGAGGGCTGAGCCTGGGCTTTGACGCGTATCGGACGACGCCGCAGAGCTATAGCGCCGCCGACCTCAGGTTGCTTGGCGTTCTACCGTACGGATACCCCGGCAATGTTCGTGGGGGAAGAAGGGGCACTACCGTCAATCCTTCAGAAATCAGTCCTGCCCTGACGGCGGCGGCGATTGCGGCCGGCACGATTGCTCCGGGCGAAACGGTGAATCGGGTGACGATTCCCGAGGGGCAGGCCGGCACCAACCTGACGCTGCTGGATTTTGTGGGTTCAGCAAATATCTTCCGTACGAACGAGGACGTTGACGAGCCAATCTCGGTTTCTCCTGGTAGCGACCGTTACACGTTTCGCGCCCGCATTAACCAAGAGTTTGCGGATTGGTTGAACTTGGAGGCGGGCGTAACCTACGCGACCAGAACGACTCAGAGCAATATTGGCGAGGCCCTGGGCAATTTCACTTTCGACGTTGCGGCTGAAAATCCCTACAACCCTTTTGGAACCGATGTCAGGGTTGATGCCCACGTTGCGGGTTTCGGGCCAAAGGAGGCCAACGGGGAACGGGAACGACTGACGCTGGACTTTGACCTGGACGGAAGAATCGGCGATCAATGGGATTGGAGTATCCGGTCTCGTTTTGCCGACAGCGAGTCCATGGCCACGACCACAAACGTTATCAATCCCAAAGCGCTTGGCGAGTTGGTGGGAGATGACCGCACGGACCCGTCCAATGCGCTCAATGCCTTTGGCAGTTCCTTCTTTACTGATTCAAACAATGCCGCTCTGCTGGACAGTGACGATATTCATATCCCGCTCCAGGAGAGTTCGACCACCAATCGGCTGGCAAGCAGCGAACTGATCATTCGCGGCAGCTTGATTGCGCTTCCCGCAGGTCCGGTCCGGTTCGTTGCTGGGGGCGAATGGCGCAAGACTTCGCTGGACGTTGAGTATGGCAACACGTTTCTCCGGGTTATCCAAGTAACATCGCCGGTAAGTAACAAGATTTACTCAGGCTTTGCCCAGGAGGGCACTCGCACTATCCGGGCCGGCTTCGCCGAGCTACTGGTACCCGTCATTTCCAAGGGTAATGCCTTGCCCGGTGTTCGCGACCTGAATTTGTCCGTAAGCGCCCGGCACGAAAGCACCGGTGGATCCAGTAACGCGGGCAGCGAAGCCCAGACTGGCTATCAAAGCAATGTGTGGAGCGCCGGGCTGGCATATAGGCCAAGCGAAGCCGTCAAATTCAGGTTGAACAAATCCACGAGTTACAGGGCTCCGGCTATTGCATATGCGCTCTTCCTTCCGACTATCGAGCCCGGTATTGTCCTTGACTTTCGCGGAGGCTCATTTGCGATTTATGCCATAGATTGGATTCGTGGCGGGAACCCGACCCTCAGTCCCGAAGAGTCAACAAGCGTAACGGCCGGCATCGAGTTTCGCCCCGCTTCGTTGGAAGGGCTTGCCTTGAGCATTGATTATCACGAAACCAGCTTTGTGAATCGTATAGCACAGCTAAACGTGTTGGGGGCTGTTCTCTTTGATGACACCTTTGAGCGATTTCGCACGCAATACACCGTGGATGAAGACGGGCGGATTACAACCTATGACACCCGGCCAGGCAATGTGGCCCGAAGCGATACTGACGGGTTCGACTTCCGCGTTGACCATGACTTTGACTGGGCCGGGAATAGATTCGGATTCTCGGCGAACGTAGCTCTGACTCGAAGTTATCTTGAGGACATAAACGCCTTCGATCCTGTAGAGGCTGAGGAGCATGTCGGCCTTTGGGTGTCGAGACTGGGCTATTGGGCCAGCGCTTACTGGGCGCGAAACGGATGGCGGCTGGCCCTGACCGGACGGACCCGTAGCAGCCTGCGCTATGAAATCACGACTCGCTTAAATCCTGGCCCAGGAGAGATAATGGTGCCGGTTCAGGCGAGAACCCACCCTGCAAGACCGGTGGATTTGCGAGCTTCTGTTGATATCAGCGAAGCCTGGCCGACCGCCCCGATCCTGCTGCAGAACATGCGCCTGGATTTCGGCATGAAGAATATCTTCAGGTCGTACAGCCGGGTAACACTGGACCCGGAACCTGTCGGCGGCAATGTCGGCGCTCCGCGAGGCACGCTCCAACGTCGCGGCCTGCGGTACTACGTGGAGATCAGCAAGCGGTTCTAGTGGCCATGAATTTTGAGCCGCGGTAGGCCTCCTTTTCCTTAGGTATCGGGTCGAAAACTGTGGTGCGGAAATACCTCAAGTTGTCCCTGCAACGGGGCGTTTCTTATAGGGATGAAGTGCGCCCCGTTGTTTTGTGCCGAACGACCTTTTTCTCGCGGCTTCGTTTGTAAGAGTCCGAGGAGTGGCACACGCTCCCCCGAGATCGGATTCGAGCTGTGCAAAGCACAGCGCTTCGCCTAGTGCCAAATTGAGGCAGACTCCTGCGTTTTGCGTGGGAACGTTGCTGCTGTGCGCAACTGTCTTTATTGCGCCTTGTGCGAAGAGCCACGAAAATGCGTCCGGGAGCCACGAGCATGTGCCTGGGAACCACGAACATGCGTCCGGGAGCCACGATCACGGGGTTGGCGTATTCACGGAGCCAAAAGTAGCCTTTTCTCCAAGAATTGGCATAGCGGAGGCGCGTGAAACCGTGCGCAGCCGTGTTGCAGAAATCGATCTGCAGCAGATCGCATCGGCTCGCCGGGGGAAACAGACCCTTGCACTTAACCTCTTCGGCGACGCTGTCTATGAGGCCCGGATAAAGAAAGTACGGCCGACACGAACAGGTTACCACCTCTCCGGTCATCTTGCCGGCATCGAGTATTCCGAATTCAGCCTGACTGTGAACGGTCCCCTTGTGGTCGGCCGAGTGAATACGCTTGAGGAAAAGTTCACGATTCAACCCACCGGATTCGGCACCCACGTGATCCGGCAACTCGATGAATCATTGGTGGACAGTCATCCTTCGCATGCACCCTACGAAACTCCCTATCTCAGTACTCCCATCAATGCGAAGGATACGCAGTCCGTGCGTTTTCCCGAACCGCTGGATGCACATCTTCCCAGTGTGCTTGTTGTTTATTCGCCTGCGGCGCGGCGAGAAGCTGGCGGAGCGAGTGCAATGGAAACGCGGATTGATTCCATTTTTGGTGACGTCTTAGAGGCTATGGTGTCTTCTGCGGTTCCCTATTTTTTCGAGGTAGCGCATACGCAAGAGTTAGCCTACGTCGAAGGCTCCAAAAGCGCAATCGATATTTCTAGGGAAATGTCTCAAACTGACGATGGAAATATGGATGAAATACATGAATTACGCAACCAATATTCTGCGGACCTTGTCCTCTTCATTGGCCATTTTACTGGCGAAGCTGGTGGGTTTGCCAATTGTCCGTTTGTCGTAGCTACGGTTACCGGCGATACCTCCGTCCTTGTGAGCCATGAGCTTGGGCATTGCTTAGGAGCGGGCCATGATCGGTATGAATTGATGCGTGTGCTTGGTCACGATGGGATGGACGGCTACCATTACGGATACGTGAATCAGCGCCAGTTTGACGCAGGCGCGGCAACGAATAAACGCTGGAAGACGATCATGGCCTACAGCACCCAATGCAATGACGCCGGCTGGGCATGCCCGACAATAATGAAGTTTGCCAATCCAGTGCTCAGCCACAACGGCGACCCAACAGGGGTGCCTACCACTAACACCTCACGCGGCGCAGACGGCCCAGCGCATGTAATGCTGACCTTTGTTGAAAATTGGGTAAGAATCCGTTCTTTGCGGAGCGATGACTGCACTCAATTCACTCTTTCATCGACTGGTTCCCTGATTCCCAACGAAGCCGGCGTCGTCGCCATTGGTGTCCAAGCGGAAGAGCAATGTACCTGGCAAGCGACAAGCAATAGCAGTCACCTTTCGGTTGATACAGCGAGATACAACAACGGTAGTTTTCAAGTCAAGATTTCGGTCAGCGCAAACGGTACTGGCGCGGACCGCGAGGGAACTGTCTCGGTTGCTGGGCAAAGCGTGTCTATTCGTCAGACTACGAACCTCAACCAGGGCGTTTGTTCACGGACAACACAAGTAGCCACGGAAATCACCTTCCGTGCAGGACTCGGAAGTCAATCGAACTGCGGGCAGGTTACTCAAACTCACTTAAGTCAAATTACACAAATGGATCTTGAGGACAAGTCCATCTCGTCGTTGAAGACGGGTGACTTCGCGGGTCTCTCAAGTCTAGAGCAGTTGGACTTGTCGCATAACGAGCTTTCAGGGCTTCCTTCTACGATTTTCGATGGATTATCGGCGCTGGAAGTACTGGAACTGCCGAACAACCAATTGGCCTCGCTTCCCTCGGGCGTTTTCGACGACTTGTCGTCCCTGACGTTGCTGTCCTTGAACGATAACAGTTTGGCCTCGCTTCCTTCGGGCGTCTTCGACGATCTGTCGTCCCTGACGAACCTGACCTTGAACGATAACAGTTTGGCCTCGCTGCGCTCCGGCGTCTTCGACGACTTGTCGTCCCTGACGTTGCTGTCCTTGAACGATAACAGTTTGGCCTCGCTTCCCTCGGGCGTCTTCGACGATCTGTCGTTCCTGACTAAGCTGTTTTTGAACGATAACAGTTTGGCCTCGCTGCGCTCCGGCGTCTTCGACGACTTGTCGTCCCTGACGAACCTGACCTTGAACGATAACGGTTTGGCCTCGCTGCGCTCCGGCGTTTTCGACGAATTAACGTCCTTGTCAGTCTTGCAACTATTTACCAACAGTCTGAGCTCGCTGCCTCCTGGCGTCTTTGACCAGTTAACCTTCCTGTCGAGACTAGAGTTGGGTTCGAACCGATTGACCTCGCTGCCATCCGGTGTGTTCGCTAATTTGTCGTCCTTGACTCGACTGGACCTGAGCTATAACCAATTGACGGCGCTCCCGGATAGCTCTTTTGTGGGGCTTTCGGCGCTCGTTCAAATTAAACTCGATAACAATCCTGGGGAGCCCTTTGAGTTGACAGTTTCCCTGGCGACGGACGGACGAGGCAGGTTCAAGGCTGTGATTCCTGCCGGGGCACCCTCTGAGCTTGTTCTTCCCGTCAGCGTAAGCAACGCCACCATTGATGGCGGCGAGTCTTCAATCACAATTCCAACGGGTGCGGCGGAGTCAAGTTCGTCTCTTTCCGTTACACGAAACCAAGGCAACAATGTTGTCGCTGAAGCTGATATCGGCACCTTGCCGGCACTCCCGAGCAGCAATATCATTCAATATGTTATTGGAAATCCTTTCAGCGATGGTCTTTCGCTTACCAAGTCGGCAGAACTGCCGTTACAGCTTCGCTTTGTGGCCAAGGGCGAGCAGACCCTGACCGGGTTTGAGTACAGCGCCAGCAGCATCGCCTTTGGCGACACCGCACCCACGATCACTGCGCCGGCCGGCGCCGTGGGCGACCTAAGCTACGCCGCCGAACCGGCCACCGCCTGTACGGTGGATGCGTCCACCGGCGCGCTCACCCTCGTCAACGCCGGCACTTGCACCATCACCGCCACGGCGGAAGGCACCGACGATTACAACGAGGCGACCGCGACGTTCGATCTCACCATCAGCGCCTCCGGCACCCTGGTGCTGAGCCTCGACTCGATCGCCGACGACAACATCATCAACATCGCCGAGAAGGCCGCCGGGTTCAGTATCAGCGGTGACACCGGCGCGGTCACCGGCGTCACCGTCACCGTCAAGGTCGGTGAGACCACCCTGAGCGCCACCTCCTCGGACGACAACCCGGCCACCTGGTCGGTGGACGTTGCCGCCAACGCGTCGTATATCACCGAGTCCGGCGTGACGGTGACGGTGGATGCCACCAAGGCCGGCCACACCGCGGCCACCACGGTGACTCGCGCGCTGACCGTCGACTTGACCGCGCCCACCGCGCCGAGCTACACCGCGCCGTCCTCGCTGAAGGTCGGCGAGGCGATCACCACGATCAGCCCCTCCGGCGCTGCCGGCGTGGACACCTACGCCCCCCCCGGGCTGCCCTCGGGCCTGACCCTTAACCCCAGCACCGGCGAGATCACCGGCACCCCGGATACCGCCGACGCGTCCACCGCCACCGCCACGGTGACCGTCTCCGACGCCGCCGGCAACACCGACACGGTGGATATCACCTTCCCGGTCGTGGCCAAGGGCGAGCAGACCCTGACCGGGTTTGAGTACAGCGCCTCTTCGGTGACGTTCGGGTCTGCGGCCCCGACGCTGACGGCTCCGACCGGCGCGCAGACGACCTTGGCCTACTCGGCCGCGCCGTCCACCGTCTGTACCGTCAACGACTCCACCGGCGCGCTGACCCTCGTTGGCGCCGGCGCCTGCACCATCACCGCCACGGCGGAAGGCACCGACGATTACAACGAGGCGACCGCGACGTTCGATCTCACCATACAAGCGGCCCGCGCCCTGGTGCTGAACGTCGAAGCCATTGCCACCGACAACACGATCAACATCGCGGAGAAGGCCGCCGGGTTTGACATTAGCGGCGATACCGGTACCGAGAGCGGTGTTGATGTGACGGTGCAGATCGACACGGAGACGCTGACCACCACCTCTGCGGATGACGCGGGCACGGCGACCTGGACGGTGAGCGTAGCGTCCGATGCCACTTACATCACCGGCGCCAGCGTGGATGTAACCGTATCGGCTTCCAAGACTGGCTACACTTCCCCCGGCGATGTCCAGCGCAGCCTGACTATTGACCTGTCGGCGCCGACGGCGCCGTCCTACACAGCGCCCGCTGCCCTTACTGTTGGCATTGCGATCCCCGCGATCAGTCCTTCGGGCGGCCTCGGCATCAACCAGTACAGCGCCACGGGCCTGCCGTCGGGGTTGAGCCTCGACACGGGCACCGGAGCGATCGGCGGCACGCCGGATACGGCGGATGCCAACACCACAAGCGTCACGGTGACGGTGAGCGACACGGCCGGCAACGAGGCGACGGCGACGATCAGCTTCCCTGCCGTGGCCAAGGGCGACCAGGCGCTGAGCGGGTTCCAGTACAGCGCGTCCTCGGTGACCTACGGGAGCAACTCCGTGCCCACCGTCACCGCGCCCAGCGGCGCTGCGACGACAATCAGCTACTCCGCCACACCCGCCACGGTATGCAGGGTGGACCCGTCCACGGGCGCGCTCACCCTGGCGGGCGCGGGCACCTGCGTGGTCACCGCGACCGCCGCGGGCAGCGACGACTACAACGAAGCGACGGCGAGCTACACGGTGACGGTGCAGCCCACCGCCGCGCTGGTGCTGAACCTCAACGCCGTCGCCGGTGACAACACGGTGAACATCGCCGAGAAGGCCGCCGGGTTCACCATCGGCGGCGACACCGGTTCGGTGGGTGGAGTGAGTGTCACGGTGACGGTGGGCAGCACGGAGTTGACGGCGACCTCGGCGGACGCGGATCCGGCGACCTGGTCGGTGAGCGTGCCGGCGAATGCGTCGTACATCACGGGCACGAGCGTGGTTGTCGAGGTCAACGCCTCGAAGATCGGCTTCAGCGCACCCAGTGCGATCACGCGCAGCCTGACGGTGGATCTGACCGCGCCGACGGCGCCCGGCTATACCGCGCCGACATCCTTGAAGGTGGGCGAGGCGATCAGCCCCATGAGTCCCAGCGGCGGGGTCGGCATCGACGAGTACGGCGCCACGGGCCTGCCGTCGGGGTTGAGCCTCGACACGGGCACCGGAGCGATCGGCGGCACGCCGGATACGGCGGATGCCAACACCACAAGCGTCACGGTGACGGTGAGCGACACGGCCGGCAACGAGGCGACGGCGACGATCAGCTTCCCTGCCGTGGCCAAGGGCGACCAGGCGCTGAGCGGGTTCCAGTACAGCGCGTCCTCGGTGACCTACGGGAGCAACTCCGTGCCCACCGTCACCGCGCCCAGCGGCGCTGCGACGACAATCAGCTACTCCGCCACACCCGCCACGGTATGCAGGGTGGACCCGTCCACGGGCGCGCTCACCCTGGCGGGCGCGGGCACCTGCGTGGTCACCGCGACCGCCGCGGGCAGCGACGACTACAACGAAGCGACGGCGAGCTACACGGTGACGGTGCAGCCCACCGCCGCGCTGGTGCTGAACCTCAACGCCGTCGCCGGTGACAACACGGTGAACATCGCCGAGAAGGCCGCCGGGTTCACCATCGGCGGCGACACCGGTTCGGTGGGTGGAGTGAGTGTCACGGTGACGGTGGGCAGCACGGAGTTGACGGCGACCTCGGCGGACGCGGATCCGGCGACCTGGTCGGTGAGCGTGCCGGCGAATGCGTCGTACATCACGGGCACGAGCGTGGTTGTCGAGGTCAACGCCTCGAAGATCGGCTTCAGCGCACCCAGTGCGATCACGCGCAGCCTGACGGTGGATCTGACCGCGCCGACGGCGCCCGGCTATACCGCGCCGACATCCTTGAAGGTGGGCGAGGCGATCAGCCCCATGAGTCCCAGCGGCGGGGTCGGCATCGACGAGTACGGCGCCACGGGCCTGCCGTCGGGGTTGAGCCTCGACACGGGCACCGGAGCGATCGGCGGCACGCCGGATACGGCGGATGCCAACACCACAAGCGTCACGGTGACGGTGAGCGACACGGCCGGCAACGAGGCGACGGCGACGATCAGCTTCCCTGCCGTGGCCAAGGGCGACCAGGCGCTGAGCGGGTTCCAGTACAGCGCGTCCTCGGTGACCTACGGGAGCAACTCCGTGCCCACCGTCACCGCGCCCAGCGGCGCTGCGACGACAATCAGCTACTCCGCCACACCCGCCACGGTATGCAGGGTGGACCCGTCCACGGGCGCGCTCACCCTGGCGGGCGCGGGCACCTGCGTGGTCACCGCGACCGCCGCGGGCAGCGACGACTACAACGAAGCGACGGCGAGCTACACGGTGACGGTGCAGCCCACCGCCGCGCTGGTGCTGAACCTCAACGCCGTCGCCGGTGACAACACGGTGAACATCGCCGAGAAGGCCGCCGGGTTCACCATCGGCGGCGACACCGGTTCGGTGGGTGGAGTGAGTGTCACGGTGACGGTGGGCAGCACGGAGTTGACGGCGACCTCGGCGGACGCGGATCCGGCGACCTGGTCGGTGAGCGTGCCGGCGAATGCGTCGTACATCACGGGCACGAGCGTGGTTGTCGAGGTCAACGCCTCGAAGATCGGCTTCAGCGCACCCAGTGCGATCACGCGCAGCCTGACGGTGGATCTGACCGCGCCGACGGCGCCCGGCTATACCGCGCCGACATCCTTGAAGGTGGGCGAGGCGATCAGCCCCATGAGTCCCAGCGGCGGGGTCGGCATCGACGAGTACGGCGCCACGGGCCTGCCGTCGGGGTTGAGCCTCGACACGGGCACCGGAGCGATCGGCGGCACGCCGGATACGGCGGATGCCAACACCACAAGCGTCACGGTGACGGTGAGCGACACGGCCGGCAACGAGGCGACGGCGACGATCAGCTTCCCTGCCGTGGCCAAGGGCGACCAGGCGCTGAGCGGGTTCCAGTACAGCGCGTCCTCGGTGACCTACGGGAGCAACTCCGTGCCCACCGTCACCGCGCCCAGCGGCGCTGCGACGACAATCAGCTACTCCGCCACACCCGCCACGGTATGCAGGGTGGACCCGTCCACGGGCGCGCTCACCCTGGCGGGCGCGGGCACCTGCGTGGTCACCGCGACCGCCGCGGGCAGCGACGACTACAACGAAGCGACGGCGAGCTACACGGTGACGGTGCAGCCCACCGCCGCGCTGGTGCTGAACCTCAACGCCGTCGCCGGTGACAACACGGTGAACATCGCCGAGAAGGCCGCCGGGTTCACCATCGGCGGCGACACCGGTTCGGTGGGTGGAGTGAGTGTCACGGTGACGGTGGGCAGCACGGAGTTGACGGCGACCTCGGCGGACGCGGATCCGGCGACCTGGTCGGTGAGCGTGCCGGCGAATGCGTCGTACATCACGGGCACGAGCGTGGTTGTCGAGGTCAACGCCTCGAAGATCGGCTTCAGCGCACCCAGTGCGATCACGCGCAGCCTGACGGTGGATCTGACCGCGCCGACGGCGCCCGGCTATACCGCGCCGACATCCTTGAAGGTGGGCGAGGCGATCAGCCCCATGAGTCCCAGCGGCGGGGTCGGCATCGACGAGTACGGCGCCACGGGCCTGCCGTCGGGGTTGAGCCTCGACACGGGCACCGGAGCGATCGGCGGCACGCCGGATACGGCGGATGCCAACACCACAAGCGTCACGGTGACGGTGAGCGACACGGCCGGCAACGAGGCGACGGCGACGATCAGCTTCCCTGCCGTGGCCAAGGGCGACCAGGCGCTGAGCGGGTTCCAGTACAGCGCGTCCTCGGTGACCTACGGGAGCAACTCCGTGCCCACCGTCACCGCGCCCAGCGGCGCTGCGACGACAATCAGCTACTCCGCCACACCCGCCACGGTATGCAGGGTGGACCCGTCCACGGGCGCGCTCACCCTGGCGGGCGCGGGCACCTGCGTGGTCACCGCGACCGCCGCGGGCAGCGACGACTACAACGAAGCGACGGCGAGCTACACGGTGACGGTGCAGCCCGCCGGTGCGCTGGTGCTGAACCTCGGCGTGATTGCCGGTGACAACACGGTGAACATCGCCGAGCAGGCCGCCGGGTTCACCATCGGCGGGGACACCGGGACTGAGGTCGGCGTCGAGGTGACCGTGCAAGTCGGCAGCGGGACGCTCACCGCGACCTCGGCGGATGACGCGGGGACAGCCCGCTGGTCGGTGAGCGTGCCGGCGAATGCGTCGTACATCACGGGCACGAGCGTGGTTGTCGAGGTCAACGCCTCGAAGATCGGCTTCAGCGCACCCAGTGCGATCACGCGCAGCCTGACGGTGGATCTGACCGCGCCGACGGCGCCCGGCTATACCGCGCCGACATCCTTGAAGGTGGGCGAGGCGATCAGCCCCATGAGTCCCAGCGGCGGGGTCGGCATCGACGAGTACGGCGCCACGGGCCTGCCGTCGGGGTTGAGCCTCGACACGGGCACCGGAGCGATCGGCGGCACGCCGGATACGGCGGATGCCAACACCACAAGCGTCACGGTGACGGTGAGCGACACGGCCGGCAACGAGGCGACGGCGACGATCAGCTTCCCTGCCGTGGCCAAGGGCGACCAGGCGCTGAGCGGGTTCCAGTACAGCGCGTCCTCGGTGACCTACGGGAGCAACTCCGTGCCCACCGTCACCGCGCCCAGCGGCGCTGCGACGACAATCAGCTACTCCGCCACACCCGCCACGGTATGCAGGGTGGACCCGTCCACGGGCGCGCTCACCCTGGCGGGCGCGGGCACCTGCGTGGTCACCGCGACCGCCGCGGGCAGCGACGACTACAACGAAGCGACGGCGAGCTACACGGTGACGGTGCAGCCCACCGCCGCGCTGGTGCTGAACCTCAACGCCGTCGCCGGTGACAACACGGTGAACATCGCCGAGAAGGCCGCCGGGTTCACCATCGGCGGCGACACCGGTTCGGTGGGTGGAGTGAGTGTCACGGTGACGGTGGGCAGCACGGAGTTGACGGCGACCTCGGCGGACGCGGATCCGGCGACCTGGTCGGTGAGCGTGCCGGCGAATGCGTCGTACATCACGGGCACGAGCGTGGTTGTCGAGGTCAACGCCTCGAAGATCGGCTTCAGCGCACCCAGTGCGATCACGCGCAGCCTGACGGTGGATCTGACCGCGCCGACGGCGCCCGGCTATACCGCGCCGACATCCTTGAAGGTGGGCGAGGCGATCAGCCCCATGAGTCCCAGCGGCGGGGTCGGCATCGACGAGTACGGCGCCACGGGCCTGCCGTCGGGGTTGAGCCTCGACACGGGCACCGGAGCGATCGGCGGCACGCCGGATACGGCGGATGCCAACACCACAAGCGTCACGGTGACGGTGAGCGACACGGCCGGCAACGAGGCGACGGCGACGATCAGCTTCCCTGCCGTGGCCAAGGGCGACCAGGCGCTGAGCGGGTTCCAGTACAGCGCGTCCTCGGTGACCTACGGGAGCAACTCCGTGCCCACCGTCACCGCGCCCAGCGGCGCTGCGACGACAATCAGCTACTCCGCCACACCCGCCACGGTATGCAGGGTGGACCCGTCCACGGGCGCGCTCACCCTGGCGGGCGCGGGCACCTGCGTGGTCACCGCGACCGCCGCGGGCAGCGACGACTACAACGAAGCGACGGCGAGCTACACGGTGACGGTGCAGCCCACCGCCGCGCTGGTGCTGAACCTCAACGCCGTCGCCGGTGACAACACGGTGAACATCGCCGAGAAGGCCGCCGGATTCGACATCGGCGGCGACACCGGTTCGGTGGGTGGAGTGAGTGTCACGGTGACGGTGGGCAGCACGGAGTTGACGGCGACCTCGGCGGACGCGGATCCGGCGACCTGGTCGGTGAGCGTGCCGGCGAATGCGTCGTACATCACGGGCACGAGCGTGGTTGTCGAGGTCAACGCCTCGAAGATCGGCTTCAGCGCACCCAGTGCGATCACGCGCAGCCTGACGGTGGATCTGACCGCGCCGACGGCGCCCGGCTATACCGCGCCGACATCCTTGAAGGTGGGCGAGGCGATCAGCCCCATGAGTCCCAGCGGCGGGGTCGGCATCGACGAGTACGGCGCCACGGGCCTGCCGTCGGGGTTGAGCCTCGACACGGGCACCGGAGCGATCGGCGGCACGCCGGATACGGCGGATGCCAACACCACAAGCGTCACGGTGACGGTGAGCGACACGGCCGGCAACGAGGCGACGGCGACGATCAGCTTCCCTGCCGTGGCCAAGGGCGACCAGGCGCTGAGCGGGTTCCAGTACAGCGCGTCCTCGGTGACCTACGGGAGCAACTCCGTGCCCACCGTCACCGCGCCCAGCGGCGCTGCGACGACAATCAGCTACTCCGCCACACCCGCCACGGTATGCAGGGTGGACCCGTCCACGGGCGCGCTCACCCTGGCGGGCGCGGGCACCTGCGTGGTCACCGCGACCGCCGCGGGCAGCGACGACTACAACGAAGCGACGGCGAGCTACACGGTGACGGTGCAGCCCACCGCCGCGCTGGTGCTGAACCTCAACGCCGTCGCCGGTGACAACACGGTGAACATCGCCGAGAAGGCCGCCGGATTCGACATCGGCGGGGACACTGGGACTGAGGTCGGCGTCGAGGTGACCGTGCAAGTCGGCAGCGGGACGCTCACCGCGACCTCGGCGGATGACGCGGGGACAGCCCGCTGGTCGGTGAGCGTGCCGGCGAATGCGTCGTACATCACGGGCACGAGCGTGGTTGTCGAGGTCAACGCCTCGAAGATCGGCTTCAGCGCACCCAGTGCGATCACGCGCAGCCTGACGGTGGATCTGACCGCGCCGACGGCGCCCGGCTATACCGCGCCGACATCCTTGAAGGTGGGCGAGGCGATCAGCCCCATGAGTCCCAGCGGCGGGGTCGGCATCGACGAGTACGGCGCCACGGGCCTGCCGTCGGGGTTGAGCCTCGACACGGGCACCGGAGCGATCGGCGGCACGCCGGATACGGCGGATGCCAACACCACAAGCGTCACGGTGACGGTGAGCGACACGGCCGGCAACGAGGCGACGGCGACGATCAGCTTCCCTGCCGTGGCCAAGGGCGACCAGGCGCTGAGCGGGTTCCAGTACAGCGCGTCCTCGGTGACCTACGGGAGCAACTCCGTGCCCACCGTCACCGCGCCCAGCGGCGCTGCGACGACAATCAGCTACTCCGCCACACCCGCCACGGTGTGCAGGGTGGACCCGTCCACGGGCGCGCTCACCCTGGCGGGCGCGGGCACCTGCGTGGTCACCGCGACCGCCGCGGGCAGCGACGACTACAACGAAGCGACGGCGAGCTACACGGTGACGGTGCAGCCCACCGCCGCGCTGGTGCTGAACCTCAACGCCGTCGCCGGTGACAACACGGTGAACATCGCCGAGAAGGCCGCCGGGTTCACCATCGGCGGCGACACCGGTTCGGTGGGTGGAGTGAGTGTCACGGTGACGGTGGGCAGCACGGAGTTGACGGCGACCTCGGCGGACGCGGATCCGGCGACCTGGTCGGTGAGCGTGCCGGCGAATGCGTCGTACATCACGGGCACGAGCGTGGTTGTCGAGGTCAACGCCTCGAAGATCGGCTTCAGCGCACCCAGTGCGATCACGCGCAGCCTGACGGTGGATCTGACCGCGCCGACGGCGCCCGGCTATACCGCGCCGACATCCTTGAAGGTGGGCGAGGCGATTAGCCCCATGAGTCCCAGCGGCGGGGTCGGCATCGACGAGTACGGCGCCACGGGCCTGCCGTCGGGGTTGAGCCTCGACACGGGCACCGGAGCGATCGGCGGCACGCCGGATACGGCGGATGCCAACACCACAAGCGTCACGGTGACGGTGAGCGACACGGCCGGCAACGAGGCGACGGCGACGATCAGCTTCCCTGCCGTGGCCAAGGGCGACCAGGCGCTGAGCGGGTTCCAGTACAGCGCGTCCTCGGTGACCTTCGGGTCCGCTGCGCCGACGGTGACGGCGCCGGGCGGCGTGGAGACGACCGTGTCGTACTCGGCGACGCCGTTGACGGTGTGTACCGTCGAACCGACCAGCGGTACGCTCACCCTGGAGGGCGCCGGGGAATGCGTCATCACCGCCACGGCGGCAGGCACCGACCACTACAACGAGGCCGCCGCCGACTTTACGCTGACCGTGCAGGCCGTCGGCGCGCTGGCGTTGAACCTCGACGCGATCGCCACCGACGACACGGTGAACATCGCCGAGAAGGTGGCCGGGTTCAGCATCGGCGGCAACACCGGATCGGAGGGCGGGGTCAGTGTCACGGTGACGGTGGGCACCACGGAGCTGACGGCGACGTCGGCGGCCGCGGCCGCGGATCCGGCGACCTGGTCGGTAAGCGTGCCGGCGGGTGCGTCGTACATTACTGGCACGAGCGTCGATGTGACCGTGTCAGCGACCAAGACCGGGTTCACCGCGCCCGGTGACGTACAACGCACTCTCACCGTAGACCTCACGGCGCCGGCGGCGCCAACCTACACCGCGCCTTTGTCGCTGAAGGTAGGCGAGGCGATCGCGGCGATGAATCCCACCGGTGGCGCCGGCATCGACGAGTACAGCGCCACGGGGCTGCCGTCGGGGCTGAGCCTCGACACGGGCACCGGAGCGATCGGCGGCACGCCGGACACGGCCGATGCGAACACCGCCGATGCCACGGTGACGGTATCCGATAGCGCCGGCAACCCCGCCACGGTGGATATCCCATTCCCGGCGGTGGGCAAGGGCGATCAGACCCTGAGCGGGTTCCAGTACAGCGCTTCTTCAGTCACCCTGGTGGACACTGCGCCAACCGTCACTGCGCCCAGCGGCGCGGTCACCAACGTGAGCTACTTGGCCACACCGGCCACCGTCTGCACGGTGGACCCGTCGACCGGCGCCTTGACGCTGGTGGGCGCGGGCAGCTGCGGGATCACGGCGACCGCCGAAGGCACCAATGACTACAACGAGGGCACTGCCACCTACACGGTGACGGTGCAGACGGCGGGCGTGCTGGTGCTGAACATGAGCGCCATTGCCACCGACAACATCATCAACCTTGCCGAGAAGGCGGCGGGGTTTGACATCAGCGGCGACACCGGGACCGAGATCGGCGTGGGTGTGACGGTGGACGTTGGCAGTGAGACGCTGACCACGACTTCGGCGGATGTCGCTGGCACGGCGACCTGGACGGTGAGGGTTCCGGCCGATGCCACCTACATCACCGGCGCGAGCGTGGCTGTGACCGTGTCTGCCGCCAAGACCGGGTTCACTGCTCCCAGCGACGTCCAGCGCACGCTGACGGTGGACCTGGCGGCGCCCACGGCGCCGACCTACAGCGCGCCTTTGTCGTTGCAGGTAGGCGTTGCAATCACCCCGATCAGTCCTTCGGGCGGCAGCGGTATTAACGTGTATGCGGCCACCGGCCTGCCGTCGGGGTTGACCCTCGACACGAACAGCGGCGTGATCAGCGGCACGCCGGACACGACGGATGCGAGCACCGCCAGTGCAACCGTAACTGTGAGCGACACGGCGGGCAACAGTGGCACGGTGGACATCCCATTCCCGGCGGTGGCCAAGGGCGACCAGACGCTGAGCGATTCCCTGGTCCTGAACCTCGCTCCGATTGCTGGCGATAACATCGTCAACATCGCCGAGCACACCGCCGGATTCACGATCACTGGCGACACCGGGACCGAGAGCGGCGTGACAATTACCGTTGCTCTGGCCGACACCGTGCTGACCGCTACGTCCGCCGAGCCCGAAACCGATGTCGAGAACCGGACAGCCACCTGGTCAGTCAGTATCCCCGCCAACGCAGATTACATCACCGGCGCCAGTATCGAGCTGACAGTGAGCGCCACCAAGTCGGGTTTCACTCCCCCCAACGACATTCAGCGTGTTTTGACTGTGGAACTCACCGCGCCCGTCGAGCCCAGCTACACGGTGCCGGCGGCGCTGATTGTCGGCACCGGGATTACGGCCATGACCCCGTCGCCGCCGGCCAACGACGGCATCGCCACTTACGAGGCCATCGGCCTGCCCACGGGACTGAGCATCGACGCGAGCACGGGTGTCATTGGCGGCGCCCCGGATTCCGCTAACCCCAGCATTGCCGAAGCTACGGTTACGATCACCGACAGTGCCGGTAATACCACCGAGATCAATCTCACCTTCCCGGCCGTGACCGCGGACGAGGAAGCAATCATCATGCTGAGCATGGATCTGGAAGCGGGCATGATCGGGGAGAAAGCTGGCGCCACGATGGTGAAGGTCACAGCAGATCTCGACGGGCAAACTCGCGCGGCGCCCATCGAGATTACAGTCTCGGTAGGAATGGACGGTGACAGCGCGGTCGAGGGGGCCGACTACGATGAGGTGGCGGACTTTAGGCTGACGATTGCATCGGACGCGACCGCAGGCACGGAAACATTCACGCTGATACCGGTTGACGATGAAATCGATGAGGAAAATGAAACTTTGACGTTGACGGGCACCGTGGAGACGGCAGGTCTTACGGTGATGCCCGAAGGCGGCTTGGCGATAACGATCGAGGACGACGATGAACCGGGCGTAGAGGTGGATAAAGAGGCGCTTGCGCGCGCCGAGGCGCAGGCTCGAAGTGCGGAGTTTGTGCTAGCTGGCTTTGGGCGCTCGATCGGTCAAAACGTAGTTGAACTGGTGGGAGAGCGCGCAAGAACCGCACAGGGCTTTGGGATAGGCGGTTCGTATGCCACGGTGGCCGGCAAGTATCTGGACTTGGACACTTTGGGATTTGGTGAATTAGAGGGTGAAGGCGCCGCGGGCTGGGTGCGTGCCGCGCTGGACGTAATTGGCGTGAATGCCGAGAATCCCGACGGACTAACATGGGAACTAGTCAGACGGACCGGTTTGGCAGGAGGATACCTTAATCTTGACATCCTGCCCGACGCGCGTGATCTATTACCGGTTAGTTCCTTTGAGTTGGCGCTTGATGGCGAGAGTGGGCCTGGGACCTGGGCCATGTGGGGCCGCGGAAATATTACCGGCTTTCAAGGCCGACCAAGCAGCGACTTTTCGATGGACGGCGAGGTCCTCGCCGGTCACATTGGGCTGGACCGGAGTTGGAGCGAAAAGCTGCTAACGGGCGTTTTCGTAAGCCGCAGCACGGCTGATGTTAACTACCGACTCGCCCATGGCTCGTGGGGCGAAGGGCAGGCCGACCTGCTGCTCACCAGTATCCATCCGTACTTGTACTGGTCTCCGGGCGTCAGCATGGACTTCTGGGTCACGTTGGGCGGTGGTCAGGGCACTGCGAATTTCTCGGCCGGAACCGGCGCGGAGGGAACCGACATTGACATGCGAATGGCCGCGCTTGGGTCGCGCCGAGAGTTGTTGGGCGAAGGCGGCTTCGCTTTAGCGCTTAAGGCGGACGCTTTCTTTGTGCAAATGACGGCCGGGGAGCAGGAAGACCTTGCAGGCGTAACAGCGGACTCATTGCGCGTCAGGCTGGCCGTTGAGAGCCAGCGCCTTTTTGAGCTTACGGAAGACTCCATGCTGATGGGCAGCGTGGAGCTTGGCGCGCTGGCGGATGGCGGAAGCGCAGAGACGGGTGTTGGAGCCGAACTGACGGTAAGTCTGGATTACATGCATCCGGCCGGCCTGGGTATCCAGGCACAAGGCAATGTGCTGCTGGCTCACGAGGCCGAGGAGTTCGAAAGCTGGGGCGCCAGTCTGGCGGCGAGTTTCGATCTCGGGGTTCCTGGAGAAGGCTTGTCGATCCTGGCTTTGACGACCTGGGGGCAGATGCCTATGGGAGCCGAAGGCATGTGGAGCCAAGAACGGGGGCTTCAAGTGTTCGGCATGGCTGATTCGGAAATGGAGATGGCGCTTGAGACGCGAGTCGGATACGGCATGAGAATGTCGAACAACGGCGGCTTGTTCACGCCGTTTGCAGAGTTGCGCAAGATGGGGGGTTCGCCGCCGCAAATTGGACTGGGCGCGGAACTGGCCCGCCTTGACACCCATCGCCTGGCGTCACGCATTGAGATCTATGGCGAGCGCGTTCGTTCCAACAACGGCGATCCTTCGCACTACGCGATTCAACTTACCGCGCGTGGGAAGTTCTGAACTGGCGATGATCGCAGCATTGAGCACCGCCATCGCTGTTGCGCGCGCGATTGCCCACAGTTATGAGTAGTCAAGCGACCATCATTGCCACGCTGATTGCCTACAAGCTGGTCCTGCTCTTACCCAGGGCCTGCCGGCGGTCTGGTTGTGCGGCGGCGTGGTGCTGGGATATGTCATCAACTGGTTCTGGGTGGGTCCGCGGCTGCGGGTTATTGCCGAACGGACCGGCGCGCTTACGCTGACCGAGTTACTCCTGGGCGATGGCGATGATGAGTTAAGGCGCCTTTCGCGGAAAGTGGCCTCGCTCATCATTCTGGTGTCTTTCGTGTTCTACGTGGCCGCGCAGTTTCAGGCTGCCGGCAACGCCTTCAGCCAGGCCCTGGGGCAGTCTTTTCCAAAACTTAAATGAGTCTGAACTTGGGGCGGTTGCGATTCGTCTGCAGGCCTGTGTCGTTCCCGTTCATGCATCAGTTTTGTTGGCCGGCTTTGCCGACGCTGGGGTGTAAGGATACTGGATAGTTAGCGGGCGGTGTGTTCAGGCGCGCGCCGGGCTGGCTGGCGAGCGGCGACCGGATAGGTCCCGCAGAGGACGCATCAACTGTGCTTCGTAAATCGCTCGGAATGACCGCTGTCGCCGTTTCATCGCGCAATCGCCTTGTACACCGACGCGGGGCCGTTCCCGCCCAGGCCGTACCAAAAAAGGGCGCGGAGCATATCACGTCGCAGGCGGCATCCGGACTGTGCCGCCCTCTATCCGCGACGCCCCCCGCACATCATGCGAGT
Source organism: Candidatus Foliamicus sp. (assembly GCA_965261845.1). GTDB lineage: Bacteria > Pseudomonadota > Gammaproteobacteria > Steroidobacterales > Foliamicaceae > Foliamicus. The sequence goes on from OZ253475.1 coordinate 1,655,328, forward strand.
CCGGCCGGGTAGCGCCCGACCTTCTAAGTGACGTGCAGTTGCAAAGCGCAACTGCAGGTCGGTCAGTTCAGCAATATATAAATTCTCAAACAGCATTTCTCCTGTCGCTGAAATCGCGTATCACCTGCACCCTCGCTTCCGGGGCAAAGGTTGCATGCTTGAGGCAACCATCGCGGCCCTGCCCTCTTCGCCGAAGACTTTGTTTTGTAACAAGAACGGATCAACCTGGTTTCCTATCTGACGTCCCGTTGCCCGCCAAGCCCACCATTGAGGGCATCCCCTGGAAAGACTTCCCAACGCAAGTCCTGATCGAGCGAACACGACGCCAGGAACAGGATCATTTCCTGGCCGTCGCCCGTTTCGTAGAAACGCAGCATGGCCTCGTCAAATTCGCGTTGACGCGGAAACGGTATCGAGATCGCAGCGTGTCCGGCACTCAGCAGGATGCCATTCAACATCAGGCGTCCGGTGCGCTTGTTGCCGTCAAAGAAGAACTGGCTGCGCGCGGCCAACAGAAATACCGCCATCGCCTTGGCGTGGGTCTCCTCGATGCCCATGATCCTCGCCATCCCGTCCTCAAACCGTTGTTCAAGTTCCTCATGCGGCGGCGGGCGGTATTTCGTGCCGGAAATGGTGACCGGGCCGTCGCGGAACTTTCCCCAGGTCAGGGCTTCTTCCCGCGCCACCAGCGCATGCAGCGCCTTGAAATTGTCCACCGTGCAGCGGAAGGATCCCGCCCCCACCTGGCGGAGCAGTTTGATCCAGCTCGCCGCCTGGTTCAGGACCTGCTTGCGGTCGCTGGCGCGGTGCTTGGCTGCCGAAGCGCCGTCTAGAAGCGCCTTGACTTCCTTGAAGGTCAAGGGATTGCCTTCCAGGGCTGCCGTGTCATACACGATACGGTCCAGCGCCTCCCGCACCCGCGAACACGCCCGCGCACTGTCGGGAATGGCCGACTCTTTTTCCGTCGATCTGAAATCCTTCCTCAATGGCGCCATTGTCGCGTTTAAAAACCACCCACTGGCGCTCAGCCGTATCATCGGCCTGGTCGGCCTGGCCGGCAACGGCAAGAAACAGCGTCAGTGCTGCGAGAATTATGCGCTTCATCGTTCTCCTATGCCCATTGCCTGAAGCTATATAGGAAACTGCCCAACCCATATTAGCCACAATGGGTCAACATGGCTTGCGCCGATATCATAAGGCGTGTGCCCACTTACTTGCGGTGAACCACCTCGCCTTTCCCGGAGGCTCCATGCTTTGAAAGGACGGAGCGATGGACAGAAGAACGAGATGTTTTCCCAAGGGACGGGAACGGGCGGTGTAGCCCGTGTTTGAGCACAAGAGCGACTACCCGTCGCGGTGTGCCGCGACGGTATTGGTAGCGAGTAAGATTGGATGTGCGCCCTAGTTGAAGTAAGCGGCGAATTCGTAACGGCGAAGATCCAGAATCTTCAAGTCACGCGCCAGCCGAATCAAGAAACGCAGCTTTTCCAGACCCAGGTTGGCAGCCATCAAGTAGCTTCCTCGCCTCTTCGTGTAGGTGGCTTCGATCAGCCGTTCCAACACGTCCAGAGCCGTCGTTTGAATCCGGTCACCGATCAGGAACTTGCGATTGCGCGGAAACCGTTCAACGGTCGGCACCAGCCACAGGATGAAGCGGTAGTGGGCCTCTAAAGCGGCCCGGTTTCGCGTGCTTGATTCGGACCTGCAGGTCGACCATCAACTGCCCTTGGCGTCTCGCCAGACCGCTCCCGCGTACGATTAGATTCGGATGTCACGCAAACCTCGACACAGGGCGGCACAAGCCCCCCTTTGATCCCCCCAAGATGTAATGAGGTAAAGACTCAGGGGGTGAGTGTCCGGGCAACTCGGAACCCGAAGTCGCTGAGGCGGCCGCCGGTGGAATCGCGTTCCGCGGAGCGCAAGTGCCAGGGGACGACGTCCCAGGAGCCGCCGCGCAAAACGCGACGTTCACAATTTCCCCTGAGCCAGGCATCTCCATTCGAGGGAGCGCCCGAGTAACTATCATTCCAGCAGTCCTCCACCCACTCCCATACATTGCCATGCATGTCATGCAAACCATATGCATTGGCCGCATAGCGGCCAACCACGGCCGTTTGCCCGCCAACACCGTCCGAACACGGCGCATCGTCAAAACCGACTGTCGTGTCGTAGAAATTGGCGTAGCGACACAGTTGCGATTCGCTGTTGCCGAAATGGTACTTGGTCGAAGTGCCCGCACGAGCCGCATACTCCCATTCGGCCTCCGTCAATAGGCGGTAGGTCTGTCCGGTCTGCGATGACAGCCACGCGACATACTCCTTCGCGTCATTCCATGTCACGTTGATGATCGGCCGTCGGCCGCGGCCCCAGCCCTCGTCATACACCTTGTTCGGATACGTAAAGCGGTCGTAGTCCTCAAACGTGATCTCATACTTCGATACGGCAAAAGGCTGCGCGATCGTTACGGTGTGAACCGGCTTCTCTTCATCGTCGCAATCCAGACCCGACACGCACCCCATCCGGAAACTGCCGGCGGGAATCACCACCATCTCGGGGCCGCTCCCGCCCGCTTGAAGCGCGTCCGAGAAAGTACCCCCCGGTTGCGGAACCGGTGGCCTCGAACGACGCATGGTCTCGCCGGGCTGCGGCGCTGCCCGTTCCAGCGAATCGTCCCGCGATGCCGCCGCTTCGCCGGAACCCTTTGCCCCGGCGCGCGGCTGCGCGCGCGAAGGCCCCTTGGCATTGACCATCGCCTCAATCACGGCGCCATCGACGCCCGTCTTCGAGAGCGCCACAGGCTGCTCCACCGATGTATCAAGATCCGTCTTGGATGCCTTGATTTTTGCCGCAATTGCCGACGCCGGCAGCTCCGCCTCGGAAAGCGCAACAACGTCCGCGTTGGTCAGAACCTCTTCTTCCTGCCCGATCGCTGCATCGAAAAGAAAGACTGCGAACGCGGCAAGGGCGCAAACAACGATCCTGTTCTGCAATGCCGAGATCCCCAAGACTCAAGCACCTGCCATTCTCCCACAGGTGCCCATCACAGTCTGGCAGAACTCTTTTCGCTCACCGTTTCCGGGAAATGGTTGGGTGTTCCCTGTCAAGGCGAATGCCTCCGACTACGGGTATGCCCTAGCTTGCCAAGGCCCCCGTCCGAAGAGAAGCCCAGAAGTGATACTAAAAGCAATAACTCTATTACTGTAAAATCAATTACATGTTATATAACAATCACTTATACAAATCACTTGGCGGAGAGGGTGGGATTCGAACCCACGGACGGCGTAAACCGTCAGAGGTTTTCAAGACCTCCGCATTCGACCACTCTGCCACCTCTCCGATGATCAAGGGATCTCAGATCAGGCAGGGATTTTATCCGCGCCGCCCATCCAGGGGCGCAGGACCTTGGGGATGACGATGCTGCCGTCGGGTTGCTGGTAGTTTTCGAGCACTGCGATCAGGGCGCGGCCGGCGGCCACGCCGGAGCCGTTCAGCGTGTGTACGAAGCCGCGTGACTCCTTGCCGCGCCAGCGGGCGCTCATGCGCCGGGCCTGGAAGTCCCTGCAGTTGCTGCAGGAGGAGATTTCGCGGTAGCGGTTCTGTCCGGGCAGCCAGACTTCGAGGTCGTAGGTCATGGCGGATGCGAAACCGGTGTCGCCGGCGCACAGGACGACTCTGCGGTAGGGCAACTCCAGCCGCTCCAGCACGGCTTCGGCGTGCCCGGTAAGTTCCTCAAGCGCTGCGGCTGATTGGTCGGGATGGGTGATTTGCACCAGTTCAACTTTCTCGAACTGGTGCTGGCGCAACATTCCGCGCGTGTCCTTGCCGTAGGAGCCGGCTTCGGAGCGGAAGCAGGGGGTGTGTGCGGTGAATTTCAGCGGTAGTTCGGCTTCGTCCACGATTTGACCGGCCACCAGGTTGGTCAGGGGCACTTCAGCAGTGGGCACGAGGTAGGAAGGCCGCTCGGACTGAACGGCGAACAGGTCTTCCTCGAACTTGGGGAGCTGGCCGGTGCCGAGCAGCGACTTGGCGTTGATGATGTAAGGCACGTAGGCCTCGGTGTAGCCCTTTCGCAGCCTCGGCAAGATCTTCGAGGGACTGACGAGGTTGAGACCGAAGCGCCTCATGGCGCTGCTTGCGCTTAAGGCTTGTGCCGAGGCCTCGGCGACACGCGAGTGGCGCCAATCTCGCTGGCCGGGTTTTATTTGGGCGCCGTGAACCTGCTGAACGGGGATCGGGTATTTACTCTTGCATGGAACAACCCTGGGAAAGCGCCTGCGCACGCTACGCCGCAGCCGCAAGCACAGCCGCCAAAAGGCCGGCGAGATCAGCGGCGTGCCGGCGCCGACGATTCGCCGGTTCGAAACGAGCGGTGAGATTTCGTTGCGTCAGTTCCTGATGCTGACCTCGGCCTATGGAGATCTGGCGGCTAGTGAGTCGCTGCTACCGGAACCTGGTCCGGCGACGATGGACGATCTGTTGGATCTGGCGCGCACCGCATCCATCCCGCGCGCTACGGCGCTACGGGCGGTTGAGGAAGTATGCGATGCGGCGTCCTTATGGGGCCGGGAGGCTCGGCACTACCCGATTCCGAACGAACAGGCCGATGAGATTCGGAAACACATGGACCGGCAAGGCACACTGCTGCTTCCGGCGCGGGCGTTCGCCCATTCACGAAGACCGGAGTCGTTCCAGGGCGCCGGGATGGCTCGCCGGTGCGGCGAGGCGCGTGGTGACATCGCACCCCATCCGCTGCCTTAAAGCTATAGAATCATCATATTTCGCGTCTTATTCGCAGATTATCATCATTTCCGACCCAATCATGCCTGATACATCTCCAAAAACCCCAGCCCGCATTGTCGATTCGATGCCCGAGGCGTTCGTGTCTAATGCGCGGATCAGCACCGAGGTTTCGCGCCGCGTAGCCGACGGACGCTTGCGCAAGCTTGCCACGCGGCTTTACACCCGCAATCTTGAGGATTCGCCCGAAGCCATCGTGCGCCGAAATCTATGGGGCATTGTTGCCGGTTATTTCCCCAACGCCGTAGTGGCTGATCGAACCGCATTCGAAGGCCGGCCGGCGGCCGATGGCTCCGTTTGCCTGGTTGCGCCACACGGCCGGACGATCCAATTGCCCGGCGCCACCTTGCGTGTGCGCCGCGGCGCGCCCCCCGGCGAGAACGATCGTCCCTATATGGGTCAGCCCTTGCATATGAGTTCGGCAGCGCGCACCTATTTGGACAACCTGTGCCCCTCGCGAGCGAGCGGTGGCAAGCTGTCGCGCACCGTGTCGCGAAAGGTCATCGAGGAACGCTTGGAGCGCCTGCTTGCCGCCGGGGGTGTCGAGGCGTGCAACCGGCTGCGTGATGAGGCCCGGCGGGAGGCCGAGGCCCTGGGCCGAATGCAGCAATGGGCCGAATTCAATCAGATCGTCGGCGCCTTGGCCGGCACCCGTGAGGCCAAGTTGCCCGCGCCGATCGCACAGGCCAGGGCTCGTGGGCAAGCGTACGATCCGGAGCGCGCGCTGCTGTTCGAGAGCCTATATGCAGCGTTGCAGCATAACCCGGCAGCGGCGCGGATTCCGGCGCCGCGCGATGGGATTGGCAGTGCAACGCTGGCGTTCTTCGAAGCCTATTTTTCCAACTACATCGAAGGCACGGAGTTTGAGGTCGAGGAAGCGGCAAATATCGTATTCCGCGGACATATTCCGCAGGAGCGACCTGCGGATGCGCACGATATCCTGGGAGTTTGGCGAATTGTGTCCGACCCCTCGGAAATGCGCCGGGCGCCGAAGAAGCCCGATGAGCTGATCGAGATTCTGAGGGACCGCCACGCCATAGCGATGCAAGCACGCCCCGAAGCAAGTCCCGGCTCCTTCAAGTCTCAGACTAACCGGGCCGGTTCAACCGGGTTTGTCGCACCGGACGCCGTGATCGGAACCCTCAGGCAGGGGTTTGATATCTACGCCAACCTGCAATCCCCTTTCCATCGCGCCGTATTCATGCACTTCTTGATCTCAGAGGTTCATCCTTTCGCGGACGGCAACGGCCGGTTGGCGCGCGTAATGATGAATGCGGAGTTGATCGCCGGGGGCGAAGAGCGCATTGTGATCCCAACGGTTTATCGCGGCGACTACATTGCCGCGCTGCGCGCCTTATCCCACCGAACATCAGCGGAGCCGCAGATCCGCATGCTGGACTTTGCACAGCAGTTCACCGCCGCGGTCCAGTGGCAGGCATTGGAGCCGACGTTCGATCAGCTGCGCGCCTGCAACGCATTTGAGACAGACGCGGATGCCGAGTATCGGGGGATTCGGCTGCAAATGCCACAAGGGAAAACGGCCAACGCGCCCGAGGGCAATCGCCCGGCCTTGCCGGACGCCAGCTAGAGCGATCCTTCGCCCCAATACTCGTCTCACGCAACGCGTTGGCGATCATTTCTTCCTTGGTCTGAATACCGTCGCGACGATGCCGTCGAGCTGGTTGCAGCGGTCCAGCCAGGCCCGCACGTTGGGAAACGCAGCGTAGTCGATCGCTTGTCCGTGTCGACCGAGCAGATACGGGGCGATGGCGAAATCGACGATGGACAGGTCGCCGAGGACAAATTCCCGACCTTCGAGTTGACCGTTGAGGACACCGATATTGAGGTCGATGTCCTTCTTGGCAGCGCTGCTCGCGATTAAATTTACGGCCCTGCGAGTTTCAAGTGGTAGTTTCGCTGGTCGAGGCACTGATCATAGAGGTCTCGATCAATCGCGATTCGTACATCGACACCTTTCTCCTCTCGGGTTAGAAAAGAATGTTGCGTCCCATCGGATACGGTTATTGTTCGATTTCGGTACCGAAGTTCGGTACCGAAGGGGCCTGCTATACACAACGATTCCCTGCCGCCCCATCGCCGCGAGCTTGTGTGTCCAGAAGGAATGCCAGCGTGAGTCATCATCGGCGCGAGGAACGCCTGTGTAGAACCGAACCTGAGCCAGCTTCCATTTCTGCTGATTGCAGATTCTCTTGGCGAGAGCCGAAATATCGTAATTTGGGTAGGTGTACCCAAACGCATTTCGAGCAGCATAGAAGAGGTTCTGGCCGTCCACGAAGACGGCCGCACGTTTAATCTGCGGCGGACTCGTCAATGATTACCTGGCAAAAAATAACCCCGCCCGAGGCCTTTCGGCGTATCAGGCGGGGAGCAAATACATGCACGATGCTACATACTGGTTTTCCGGCCGTCAAGCGTGTTGTCGGACGAATGTTGTCGGACGAAACCTGCCGGAGCACGAGCGATGCAAGGGATTTTACTCGCGAGGCAAGAGACCTGAGCGTTTAAGAGATTGGATTACGGGGCAACGGTCACGGCAGAGCTTGCGCGAATCAACAATGTCTTTATGAAAACCCGCCGCCTGTTCTCCGCTCTTGAGCGTCCGGTCGGCACTTCCAGCGGACAGAACCGGGTGTGGCGCGGCTACGCGCCCTACAGCCCCGGATGCTGGAGAAATACCTGGCAATCTTCCGAAGCGTGAACAACTTCGTTTACGGCGGAACAGACGGGAAGACGCCTGCGATGCGCCTAAGCTTTGCGCGTCAACCGTTGCGTTTCGAGGACATCCTTTGGCCAGGAGAACGGGTTCCGAGGCTCAAGCGGTCGCGTCGAAAAGGAAGGGCCATTCCAGCCTATATGACAGGCAAGCGTGTTTCCGGTATAGATCACTTGCCTTAGGGCTGCGCTTCCCCGGTCGAGTCCGGTACTTTCGCAGCGGACGGCTGCGCCGCGTCGACTTGTTCGAGGGCTTGGGGGAAAAACTTCTCTAGAATCGCCGTCACGAACCCTTCCGCCCTAAGAACCGCATCCAAAGCCTCCTCGGCAGGTACAACTTCGTCGCCGTAATCTGCTGCCAAACGAGCCCTTTCGAGAGCGGCGAAGATCTTACTGCTGGTCCGATTGCCCCTGCTGAGGTCGGGAAAGTACTGGGCGAAAAGCGCCCTTGCCCCTTTGTGGGTCTTGGCCGACGCACCAGCTAAGTGCAGAACTCCCTTCAATGTCTTGAACGACGCATAGTAGGCGCGATTGCAGGCGCTATTCGAATCTCCGTCCCGCAAGTTGTTGCGGGCGGTCTTGAGGTACTGTTGCGCCAGTTGAATGCCTGTGGGGACGGTCACAGCGCCGTAGTCAATTCAATGCCCTCGGTCAGAATATTGCGCACGAAGGAGGGATTCGAATGAGTGTCCGGGGCGCGAAGCTCGCTTTCCCATACAACTATCGGGCTGATGTCGATAAACATGGCATGCAACACATCGTCTTCTGCATCAATAAGCGACCAGATGGTGCGGAGACGAACGCCGGCCTTGTTCTCCTCCGGCGCGTCGCCAGCTAGGACGAGCGCCACGTCCACATCGCTCTCCTCGCGAATATCGCCGCGCGCATAGCTCCCGTACAGGATCAGCCGCGAAATCAGAGCAACGGCCGGGGGTGGCATCGCCGCCAAGCTCCGGACATAGGCCCGCAATCCAAGACGGGCGACAGAAGGCAAGCGTAAGTTGTCCGTGGTGCGCGGTGTCGACGCGAGGCCATAGGCCTTGTGCAGCGAACGCAGCCAAGGGACATCCGGGAGAGCGCCACGCTGCGCCGCCAAGCGCGCACGAACCACTGCCGCCGCCCTTCCGGGCGGAGGTCCTAGGTTGTGACTTCGATTTGGCGTGAGCGCAGTCATAGCAAGGGCTCGGGTCAAGTTCAGTATACCCCTACCCGGACGGTCTGTTGGTTCGGTCTCACCCCGCCGGCGGATGGTCGAGAAACATCTGACGATTTTTCGAAGCAGTTAGTCCTATTTCCCTGGACCGGGAATCCAGAGGATACTCAGGCGAAAGAACACCGAGGGGGAAGGACCACGCCATGAGAACCACCCGCAGAGACACACTCAGGTACGCCGGGGCCGCCATTGCGTTGATGTCCGCCGCCGAAACTCCCAGATCATGCTGCCTAACCGCCGCTACGATCTGCTCTACCGAGTAGCGCTTGCGCTTCATCTGACATCCTCCTTCCAGGTTCAGAGTTTGTCAGAAATCACATCCTCCGTGGCACAGTTTTTGGGTAGACCGTCAGATCTCGATCAACAGCCGGCAATGATCGCTTGGTCCCCATTCATCCACGCCGTTCAAGGCCCGGGTTCGTATCCCCCTGTGGAATCCCCGCGAAGCAAAAACGTAATCCAGTTGTGTATTTGCGATCTTGGGCGACTCCCCGACCTTGCGATAGGTGGGAACGCTCTTTGAGTCCTTCGGCTGACCCATTATTGGCGTTTCCGCTTGCCTCCCATTCGGATATTCCGGACCCATGAACTCCAGGCCGAGTGCAGTCATCCGGTCGAAGATCGTTTGATCCCTTTGGGGATCAGCCAATGGGTTTTCCTCCGTGACACCAAACATGGTGTTGAGGTCGCCGGCTGCCAGAATCCGGTGACGGTTGGGATTCTTGTGGCCGATAAAGGCGGACAGGTCCGAGATGATCCGGTGCGCCGAACCGTCCGCGTAACCTACTTTCCAACTCGATCGAGTGGAAACATGTGGTCTGATCCATCTTGCATACATGGAAATCGCGACAAAAGCTTCTCCATCTTTCGGCAGCACCCGGGCTGCTGCGATTGTTCCAATACCGCTTACGGCCATGTCGGTCGCTTTCGTTTCGCTGATCGGCAGTACGCGACGGAACCACTCAACCTCCACTCGATTCGACAGCTTGACAACCATTGGCCAGCGGTCATAGAGATCGGCCTCCCATGGCTCACCTAACGCGTTTGGGGCCATAGTGACATCTGCCGGTAGAGAGAGGGTCCCGCTTTTTCGGACAGTTTTTCAGTCGTCGATAAGTGATGGGCCTTGCGGTTTCATGATTATGCTACCTGGTTAATCGACAGCACGCCAAAGTACGCCGCATCCGGCGTTAAGTCGTCATTCGCGGTATGCGGACGACGGCCATTGCAGAACGCGAGATACCGGGTAATTGATTGTCTCGCTGCCAAGACGCTCTCATAGGCTCGCAAATAGACTTCCTCGTATTTCAGCGTCCGCCAAAATCGCTCGATGAAGACGTTGTCCTTCCAAGCCCCCTTGCCGTCCATGCTGAGAGAGATTCCGTGGCCGTGCACGAGCTCGACGAACGCCGCACTCGGAACTGGCTGCCCTGGTCGGTGTTGACGACCTCAGGCTTCCCATAACGGTTAATCGCGTCCTCCAGCGCCTCGACACAAAAGTCCGTCGTTAGCGTCGTCGAGAACCGCCAGGACAAGATTCTCCGGGTCGCCCAGTCCATGACGCCGACGAAATAAACGAAGCCGCGGGCCATCGGGATGTACGTGATATCGAGCGCCCAGACTTGATTGGCCTCGGTGATCGTTCGACCTCCAAGCAGATACGGAAAGACCTCGTGGCCCGGATGTCGGCGCGACGTGTTCTTCTTGCGATACAAGGCCTCGACGCCCATCGTCCGCATCAGCGCCCTGACATGGCGGCGCCCGACCTTGAAGCCTTCAGCGCGAAGGAGTTTCTTCCTCATCCGGCTCCCCGCATAGGGTGCCTCCAGATGCAGCCGGTCGATCGCCTTCATCCGTTCCAAGTCCGCCGGCGACACGGGCCGGGGCGTGTAGTAAACCGACGAACGCGAGATCTCGAGGATCTTCGCCTGTCGGCTGATTGATAGCTTGTGACACGGATCGATCATCGCTTTGCGCTCAGCATGCCCGCCTTGATGAGCGCGCTTTCTAAAAAATCGTTCTCCAGCGCCAACTCCCCGATCTTCGCGTGCAAAGCCTTCAGATCCACCGGCTCCTCGGTCCGGGATCTCCCCCCGTTGAATACCGACGCCGCTTGCTCCAGGAGCGGACTCTTCCATTGCGTGATCTGGTTCGGGTGCACGTCGAACTGCGACGACAACTCCGCCAGTGTCTTCTCGCCCTTCACTGCCGCCAGCGCCACTCGCGCCTTGAACTGGGGCCTGTGGTTCCTTCTCGGTCTCCTCACTCTTTCTTCGCTCCATTTGGCGGTCCCCCCGCCTTAGGGCAAAGCCTACACTTATCTCTCTGTCTTAAAGACCGGGACCAGCTCTATTGTAGGTAACAGTCTTGCGCATTGCCCGAAGTAGCTGTGAAACGCTAGCCGTACCGCCAAAAAGGTCAAGTGCGGTATCAAACTCCAACGACTTAAGCTTGGAATGTATCCATCCAAGTAACTTACGCTTACTGCCGTAGTAGCGAGTTGCAGGTAGCCTCGCTATCGTATCAACCACCGGAGAAATCAGTGGCACTAAGTGTGGCGGTGCGGAGCCCTCCCGCAAGTTTGTTGAGTGCCCTAGGCTTTTCTTAGCGTTCTGCATGACTATTGCCAACCTTCAAGCATGTGCAAAATACTGAATTCTAGGTATTTATTTTGCTTAAGAAAGGGACAAAAAAACGGAGAGGGTGGGATTCGAACCCACGGACGGCGTAAACCGTCAGAGGTTTTCAAGACCTCCGCATTCGACCACTCTGCCACCTCTCCGATGATTGAGGGATCAGATCAGGCAGAGATTTTATCCGCGCCGCCCATCCAGGGGCGCAGGGCCTCGGGAATGACGATGCTGCCGTCGGGCTGCTGGTAGTTTTCCAGGACGGCGATCAGGGCGCGGCCGGCGGCCACGCCGGAGCCGTTCAGCGTGTGTAGGAAGCCGCGTGAGTCCTTGCCGCGCCAGCGGGCGCTCATGCGCCGGGCCTGGAAGTCCCTGCAGTTGCTGCAGGAGGAGATTTCGCGGTAGCGGTTCTGTCCGGGCAGCCAGACTTCGAGGTCGTAGGTCATGGCGGATGCGAAACCGGTGTCGCCGGCGCACAGGACGACTCTGCGGTAGGGCAACTCCAGCCGCTCCAGCACGGCTTCGGCGTGCCCGGTAAGTTCCTCAAGCGCTGCGGCTGATTGGTCGGGATGGGTGATTTGCACCAGTTCAACTTTCTCGAACTGGTGCTGGCGCAACATTCCGCGCGTGTCTTTGCCGTAGGAGCCGGCTTCGGAGCGGAAACAGGGGGTGTGTGCGGTGAATTTCAGCGGCAGTTCGGCTTCGTCCACGATTTGACCGGCCACCAGGTTGGTCAGCGGCACTTCAGCCGTGGGCACGAGGTAGGACGGCCGTTCGGACTGAACGGCGAACAGGTCTTCCTCGAACTTGGGGAGCTGGCCGGTGCCCACCAGCGATTTGGCGTTAATGATGTAAGGCACGTAGGCCTCGGTGTAGCCGTGCTCATTGAGGTGCATATCCAGCATGAACTGGATAAGGGCGCGATGCAGCCGCGCCAGATCGCCGAGCAGCACGGTGTAGCGGGCGCCGGCCACGCGCGCGGCGGCGGCGAAGTCCATCTGCCCCAGCGCTTCGCCCAGGGCCACATGATCGCGGACGGCGTCGCCCGCTGAACGCGGTTCGCCCCAGGCCTTAATCTCGTGATTGGCGCTTTCGTCGGCGCCGTCCGGGACGGCCTCTTCGAGCAGATTGGGCAGGCCCAGTTCAATCTCCCGCAAGTCCTCCTGGACCGTCTTGAGTTCGTTTTCGGCCTGGGTCAGCCCTTTCGCAGCTTCGGCTACCTGGTTCTTGAGCGGCTGGACGTCCCCGCCCTGTCGTGCGGCGGCGCCGATTTCCTTGGAAAGACGGTTGCGTTCGGCGCGCAGTTTTTCCGAACGCACTTGCAGCGTCTTGCGCTTTGCGTCCAGCGTCCGGTAGGCAGCCACATCGAAGGGCGCGCCGCGGCGAGCCAGACCGCTCGCCACGGCTTCGGGCTGCTCGCGCAATAACTTGGGATCGATCACTATTCCACCGCCTCGAATATATCTACACCGGGTGGGATCTCGGGATTGAACAGCTTGTCGTCGAGCTTGTTCTTGAGGTCCAGGCGATAGAGCTGCATTTGCACGCGGCTGCCTAAATCGTCGGAATACTCGATGATCGCGGGCAGGTTGTCCCGTAGAGCCAGGCGCAGGTCCCCTTCTTCGGCAGTTGTGGAGGCCAGGTCGAACCATTGCAGGCCGTCTTCGAGTTCGGCGGCATTGACTTCATAGTTCTCAAGAATCGAAGCGTCGCCGGCGAGCAGCGCGGCGGCGGATTTTCCAAGGCGCTTGGCCTGCTTCCACACGGTTACCTGCTCCAGTTCCTTGTCGAACATGGAGAGGCTTTCGCCGTTGACCCAGATCATCAGTTCTTCGGGTTCCAGATAGTCGAGACGGAAGCGGCCGGGGCGAGATAGGTATAGACGGCCGGTGCGTTCGAGTTGGAATATTCCGTCGAGATCGAATTCCAGTTGTATGAAGTCGGCCTGCAGGTGTTGGATTTCGTAGAAGAAATGTTGTAGCGGCGAGGTGGCTTCGGGTTGCTGGGCGGTAGTGGGGGTATCGGGTGGGGGGTTCTGGGCCAGGGTTAGGGTTGTGGGGAGCAGGAAGGTGAGTGCTAGCCATTGGCGGGTGTGCGGTGGCTTTTTGTTTTGAGGGCGGGACGCCCTCGTTCCCAGGGGGGGGGGTGGGAGCCAGGCAGAGGGGGGCATTATTCTGGGCCGTCTATTGCTACGCGGCGTTCGCCGCGGCCGTCGGGGGCGGAGACTACGCCGGCGCGTTCCAGTTCTTCGATTAGGCGGGCGGCGCGGTTGTAGCCTACGCGGAGGCGGCGTTGTACGTAGGAGATTGAGGCTCGGCCGGTTTCGGTGACGATTTCTCGGGCCTGGGAGTAGAGTTCGTCTACCTCGCCGCCGTCTGCGGCGGTGCCGTCGGCCTCGTCTGTTTCCACGGGACCGAGGGTGACTTGTTCGTCGTAGCTGGGGCCGCCGGTGCGTTTCAGGGCGGCGACCACTTTCAGCACTTCGGCGTCGTCCACGAATGCGCCGTGGACCCGGGTCAGGTCGCTGGAACCCGACGCCAGGTAGAGCATGTCGCCCTTGCCCAATAGTGTTTCGGCGCCCATCTGGTCCAGGATGGTGCGCGAATCGACCTGCGCTGAAACTCGAAACGCGATCCGCGCGGGAATATTGGCCTTGATGAGGCCGGTAATTACGTCCACCGAGGGGCGCTGGGTGGCCACGATCAGGTGCAGTCCCGCAGCCCGGGCTTTCTGGGTGAGGCGCGCGATAAGGTGTTCGAGCTTCTTGCCGACCACCATCATCAGGTCGGCCAGTTCGTCGATCACCACCACGATGCGCGGCAGCGGCTCCAATACCGGGCCTTGTTCGTCCTCGTCATTCTCCGGTGGTCCGCATAACGGCGCGCCGGCGTCACGGGCCACCTGCAGGCGGTCGTTGTAACCCTCCACGCTGCGCGTCTTGACCCAGGACATCAGGCGGTAGCGGCGGTCCATCTCGGCTACGCACCAACGTAAAGCGTTGGCGGCCTGGGTAACGTCGGTGACCACCGGGCACAGAAGGTGCGGAATGCCCTCATAGACGGACAGCTCCAGCATCTTGGGATCGATCATGATCAGGCGCACCGATTCCGGCGTGGACTTGTAGAGCAGGCTCAAGACCATCGCGTTGATCGCCACCGATTTGCCTGAACCCGTGGCGCCCGCCACCAGCAGGTGCGGCATCTTCAGCAGGTCGGCCACCACCGGATCGCCGGCGATGTCCTTGCCCAGGCCCAGCGTCAGCATCGATTGGGCATTGGCATAGGTGCGCGACCGAAGAATCTCGCCCAGCGTGACCAGCATCCGCTCGTTGTTGGCGATTTCAAGCCCGACGGTGGACTTGCCCGGCATCGACTCGACCACCCGCACGCTGTGCGCCATCAGTGAGCGCGACAAGTCTCGCGCAAGGCTGGTAATCCGGCTGGCGCGAATGCCCGCGGCCGGCTGCACTTCAAACAGCGTCACGACGGGCCCGGGCGATACTGCGACTACGGTTACGCCCACGCCGAACTCCTGGAGTTTTTCCTCCAGCCGCTTGGCCTGGCCGCGCAGATGCTCCTGCGACTGCATTGCGGTATCGGGCGGGGGATCCGACAGCAGGCTGAGTGAGGGTAGTCGAACACCGGAAGGAAGTTCGACCTCCGCGCTCTCGCGTTCCTGTTGTGCACGCCGCGCCCGGGCGGCGGCGGGCCTCTTGCGGGCGGGCCGGGTGATTTTCGTGCGCCGTCGAGTGGTTGGCCTGCGGTAGTCGCCCGGGCCGAACCGCGACATCAGCGCTCGGATTCCCGCGCACAAGCCCCGCCACAACAGCGCGAAGCCTCGGATCGTCAAACGCCCGGTACCTTCCGCCAGCCGCAACCAGGAAAGGCTGGTAACCAGCGTAACGCCGGTCATCCAAAGGGCCAGCAAGACCACGACGGAGCCCATGCTGTCCAGAACAGGATTCAGTGCGTCCGTGAGCCAGGTTCCGACGATGCCGCCGCCAAGGTCCGCGCGGGCCGACAACTCCAGCAGGCCGCAGCCGCAAACCACCACCAGCACCAGGCCACCGGCGCGCACGCCGGCGTCGGGCCAGGACCAGTCTTCGCGGGCCCTTGCAGGGGCCAGGTACCAGGCGCTGAATCCGATGATCGCCGCCGGAAACAGGTACGACGCCTGCCCGGCCAGGTCGAACCCGAAGTTGGCAAACCAGGTGCCGGCCGTACCAACGAGGTTGGCGCCCGGAAGTCCGGCTGACGCGGCTTCGGGCACATGGCTGAGCAAGGCAGCGAACATCAGCAGGCCCAGGCCCAGGCTAAGCCACAGGCCACCCTCGCGCAGGGCGCGTTCCACCCAGGTTCGCTCCTTTCCTTTCACGTCGCGCCTAATGTTATTCGGGTGCCCGCCGAATACAAACCCGGATAAACTTGCGCGCATGCCGAATTCCATCTCCCGACTCCTGATTCTGGGCTCCGGTCCGGCCGGCTATTCCGCCGCCGTATACGGGGCGCGCGCCAACATGACTCCGGTGCTGATCACCGGCAGCGAGCCCGGCGGACAGTTGATGACCACCACCGATGTGGACAACTGGCCCGGGGGGGCGGAAGGATTGTTGGGGCCGCAGTTGATGGAAGAGTTGCGCCAGCACGCCGAGCGCCTGGGTACCGAGGTGAAATACGACCATATCGAAGAGGTGGACCTGTCACGCCGGCCATTCACGCTGAAAGGGGGGCTGGACGAGTACCGGACCGAATCCCTGATCATCGCCACCGGCGCCACGGCCCGCTACCTCGGCCTCGACAGCGAACAGCACTACCGCGGCAAGGGCGTGTCGGCGTGCGCCACTTGCGACGGCTTCTTCTTCAAGGGCCGGCCGGTGGCCGTGGTCGGCGGCGGAAACACCGCCGTTGAAGAAGCGCTTTACCTGTCGAACATCTGCTCGAGCGTTACCCTCGTGCATCGCCGCGACGCGCTGCGCGCAGAAAAGATGATGCAGCAGCAGCTTATGGAACGAGCCGGTCCGGACGGCCCGATCTCGATTGCATGGGACCGGGTGGTAGAGAAAGTCATTGGCGACGGTAACCAGGTAACCGGCCTCAAGATAAAGAGCACGCTGGAAGAGGGAGTATTCGAGGAACTCAAGGTGGATGGGGTGTTCATCGCCATTGGCCATGACCCCACCACGGAATTGTTCGTAGACTCCCTTCAACACAATAGCGGCTATCTCACCGTGCACGGCGGCGACGCAGGGGGCGCCACGGCCACCAGTGTGCCCGGCGTCTTCGCTGCCGGCGATGTGGCTGATTCCGTGTACCGCCAGGCTATCACGTCCGCAGGCACCGGCTGCATGGCGGCGCTGGACGCAGAGAAGTTCTGCGACGCCAACCCCCTCTAACCCGGGAACGAGGGCGTCCCGCCCTCCCCCGGGAACGAGGGCGTCCCGCCCTCGTCGAGGGCGGGACGCCCTCGCTCCCAGCGCAGCGGCGCCCGCTGCGAAAACTCCCAGGGTTCTCTCGACGGGAGTTTGGCGCTACTCTTTAGTCCGTGCGGATACGGGTGCTTGACAGGATCGACGAGGTCTCGGCCGGCGATTGGAATGCTTTGGCCGGCGGCTCGCAGCCGTTCCTGCGCCACGAGTTCCTGCACGCGCTGGAGGCCTCAGGGTGCGCCGCACCGAAAACCGGCTGGCAACCCTGCCATCTCTTGTTGCTCGACAAAAAGAACAAGCCCACCGGCGCGATGCCCCTGTACCTCAAGAGTCATTCGAGGGGCGAGTTCGTGTTCGACTGGGCGTGGGCGGCGGCCTACCAGCGGGCCGGCCACGACTACTATCCCAAGTTGCTCAATGCGGTCCCCTTCACGCCGGTGACCGGACCACGCTTTATAGGCAAGGAATCTGTCGATCAACTTGCTGAGACCCGGTCCATGTTGCTGGCCGGCGCCGTGGAACTCGCCGAGCGCCTGGAAGCCAGCTCGCTGCATTGCCTGTTCCCGCCCCGGCAAGACGCCGAATGGATGGAAGAGAAAGGCATGATGCTGCGCACGGATTGCCAGTTTCACTGGAAAGATGAAGGCTACAAGGACTTCTCCGATTTCCTGGCGACCTTCAGTTCAGCCAAGCGCAAGAAGGTCAATCGCGAACGGCGGCGGGTGCGGGACGCGGGAATTCGATTTGAAACACTCCACGGCGGCAACCTGACGCCGGAACTCTGGGAGAACCTCTATCCCCTGTATGCGGCAAGCTATCTGAAACGAGGACAGTACCCGTACCTGAACCACGATTTCTTCGAACGCGTGGCGCGCGACCTGCCCGAATCGCTGGTGATCTTTCTGGCGCGTCTCGAAGGCGAGGCGGTCGCCCTGGCGATCTGTTTCCGCAGCGACAACGCCCTCTATGGCCGCTACTGGGGCAGCACCGGCTACTACCACAGCCTCCACTTCGAGACCTGCTACTACCAGGGGATCGAGTACTGCATCCGCGAAGGCCTGAGTATCTTCGATCCCGGCGTTCAAGGAGAGCACAAACTGGCGCGCGGATTCAGCCCCGAAACGTCATACTCGACGCACTGGGTACGCCACGCCGGATTCGCCGACGCGCTGACCGGCTTCCTCTCCGATGAACGCAAACAGGTTGCGCGCTACGCCGAAATCGCCGGCGAGCACACGCCCTTCAAGCAGGCTTCCTAGCCAACAAAACGAAGCGCCGGGTTGTCCCGGCGTTTCAGTCCACTATGTGAAATCCGCGCGGCCGGTTTACTTGGGTTGGGGAAGGGTGTTGATGTAGGCAGTTACGTTGTTGATTGCTGCGGGCGTGGGCAGAATCATAGCCATGGGCCGCATCTGCGTATCGAAAATATTGGCCGGATTGCTGCCGCGCACTCCCGAGATGTAGTTCTCCAACTGCCGCACGGTGTACCAGTCATGCTGCCCTGCTACGGCCGGCGCGTTGAGCAACTGGTTGCCCTCGCCGTTCATTCCGTGGCAGGCAATGCAAGTGGCGTAGCCGGTGGTGCCGGCAGTGACGTCGCCTTCGATCGTCGCGGCCGGCATCGGCGGTGACAGGGAGGTTACGTAGGCGGCCAGGTCTTCGACGGCCTGATCGTCTGCCAGCGTCAGGGAGATGGCCCGCATCAGCGGCCCGTAGACGTCGGCTGAAGCCTGACTGCAGTCGCCACCGGCGGGCAGCGTGCCGTCGAAATGGCTTGCCAATTCAGTCTCGATGTCGGCATACGAGGGAGACTGCGCCTTGGCCCTTGCCAGGGTTCCGGCCACATCGGCCACGCCGCAGTTGTCCTTGGCGCGCAGGCCGGCGCGGAAATTCTTCAATGTGGTGATCACGTACCAGTCTTCCTGGCCGCCGATGCTGGGGGCGCCGTACTTCTCGAAGCCCTCGCCGTTGTCACCGTGGCACACGGTACATACTTCAAATTCGGCCTGTCCGCGGGCGGCGTCACCGGCGGCCTGGGCGGTTCCCGCCGCGACCATGGCGGCGGCACTGATCACTAAATAGCCAATACGCTTCATTCTGTTCCTCTGCTCCACTGGCAAACCGGCGCGAACGGTATCTGATTCCACTGGCCGACACAAGAGTCGCGCGCTATCGACCGGCGTATTTTATGCTTTTTGGTGGGTACACTGCGCACATGGAGAGCACACTTTTTTTCTGCCACCGGGCCGGTTCCGACAAGTCCGGCCAGCTCGAAATCGGCGGCATATTCGACGAGTTGCGCGCGCCGTCGTTTCCGGCCCGCCAGCCGCGCATGCGGCTCGCCGGCCTGGTGAGCTGGAATGAGGGCGAGCGTGGGCGCGTGCCGTTTCTCATTGAGCTGCTGGATCCCGGCGACAAGGTGATCTTCACCGTCCAGGGATTCAGCGAAGTGGAAGAAACGCCGGGATCCTCAGCCCCGCCCCGAACGCAACTCAATTTGCCGCTGGAAGACGTGACCTTTCCGGAGCCGGGCCGCTACCGCGTTCGTCTGGACGTTGACGGCGCGCACAGCTACGGACCCTCGCTGTACCTGGGCAAAGCGCCGGACAGCCCGGTCGATTGAGCGGCGTACCCTTCATCGACGCGCCGAGGGTGCGGCGCGTTCTCGGCATGGACGCGTGCATAGACCTGATGGCGGATACGCAAGCTGCAATCTCGCGGGGCGAGATCAGGCTTCCGTTGCGGTCGTTTATTCCGGTTGCCGACGATAAGGGAGTCCTGGGCCTGATGCCGGGCGAGATCCCGTCCGCGTTTGGCGCCAAGCTGATAAGCCTGTATTCCGACAATCCGAGCCGCGACCTGCCGGTAATACAGGGCTGCATCGTGCTGTTCGACCGGGATACCGGCACGCCGGCCGCGTTGATCGATGGCGGTTCGATCACTGCCATACGCACCGCGGCTGCCAGCGGAGCCGCCACCCGCGAGCTGGCCCGCCCGGATTCCCGGGTCCTGGCGCTGCTGGGCTATGGCGTGCAGGCCGAGACCCACCTTGAGGCGATGTGTTGCGTGCGGCCTGTGCGTGAAGTACGCGTATGGGGGCCGAGTATCGAGAAAGCCAGGCACTTTGCCGGCCGTCATGCGGGCGACCAGCTGACCGTTGTCGCCGTTGATACGGCCCATGAAGCGCTACGCGGCGCGGATATCGTCTGTGCCGTGAGCAGCGCCACGGAGCCCATTGTCGAAAGCCCTTGGCTGGCGCCGGGCTCGCACGTCAACCTGGTGGGCTCGCATACGCCGAAGACGCGCGAAGCGGACGGGGATACGCTGGCCCGCGCGCGGGTGTTCACCGAGATAACCAGCTTTGCCATGCAGGAATCCGGCGACATCCTGCTCGCAATAGAGGAAGGAAAGTTGTCGGAAGCAGAACTCTGCGGTGAAATCGGCGCCCTGATCGACGGCCGGATCGACGGCCGGCGCGATGAACACGAGATTACGCTCTACGTGAGCCTCGGCAACACCGCCCAGGACCTGGCCGCGGCACAATTCGTCTACGAAGCGCTTAAGTAGCCCCTGGGAGCGAGGGCGTCCCGCCCTCTGGGAACGAGGGCGTCCCGCCCTCCCCTGGGAGCGAGGGCGTCCCGCCCTCGATGGAGGGCGGGACGCCCTCCATCCCAGGAAGACGCCCTCCATCCCAGGACGCCCTCCTTCCCAGGAATCAGTCGCGCTGTTCGGTGTACTTGAACGTGGCGATGTAGGCCACCACGTCGACTTGCTTCTGCTCGGTATCCAGCAACTGAGCCATATAGCGCATCTGGGTGCCGAAAATGTCGTCGCGCTCCCAGCCGCGGGCGCCGCTCAGGAAGTCCTTCAACTGCCGCAGCAGATACCAGTCGTGCTGGTTGGAGAGCCGCGGCGCCCCTAGCACGGTCGAGCCCTCGCCATTCTCGCCATGGCAGGCTATGCAAGTGGCTTCATAGACCTTGCGTCCCTCTTCCGGATCGCCGTTCACGGTAAGGGGCAGCGACTCGGGTGGCGCCATGGACTCCATATAGGCCGCCATATCGATAATCGACTGTTCATCCGGAACCTGCGCGATCGCCATGTTCTTCATCTGAAAACCGTAAATGTCTTCAGCCGGGCTCAAATATCCGCGCAGGTTGGCCCGGTAATTTTCCAGCTGCCGCTCTACATACCAGGAGTCCTGCTTGCCGGCGGCAGGCGTATTCAACGGGGCGCTGCCCTCGCCTGCCTGACCGTGGCAGGTGCCACAGAAGAAATACAACTGCTTGCCGCGCTCAAGGTCCGGCTCGGCCCCGAAAGATTGCAGCGGGGCGGCCCACGCCAAAAGGCACAGCACTAAGACTCTTTTCATGGTTCGAAACTTGATTTCCGCCACTTTCAGCGACAGGCGCGAACTGTACCAAATGAGGCGCGCTGTGCAAAGGTGCCAGCTTCAACAAAAAGGCGGTGGAACGCCGCCTATTCCTCGCTTTCCTTGCCGCTGTGCCGATCGAACCATTCGAGCACCGCGCTGACCTTGGCCGCCAACTGGCTGGGGCGCGCGGCAATGCTGTGCGAAGCGCCCGGAATCCGCACCAGCGCGGTTTCCACGCCTTGCAGCTTGAGCGCCTGGTAGTACTGCTCGGATTCCCACATGGGGGTTCGCCAGTCCTGTTCGCCCGTCAGCAGCATGGTGGGCGTAGTGACATTGCCGGCCAGCGACAGCGGCGATCGCTCCCAATAGCCCATGGGATCCTCCCAGGGCATGGCGGGAAACCAGTACCGGGAGAACATCAGCGCCAGGTCCGCGCTCAAGGCGAAGCTGATCCAGTTGATCACCGGCTTGGCCACCACCGCAGCACGGAACCGGTCGGTCTTGCCGACAATCCAGGCGGTCAGCACCCCGCCGCCGCTGCCGCCGGTCACGTAGAGCTGATCGCTGTCGATGACCCCGCGGTCGATCACCGCATCCACCACCGACATCAGGTCGTCGTAGTCTTCGCTGGGGTAGTTGTGGTGGATATAGCTGCCGAATTCTTCGCCGTAGCTGGTACTGCCCCTGGGGTTGGCATAAACGACCACGTAACCCGCCGCGGCGTACAACTGCACTTCCACGGAAAAATGCGGGCCGTAGGCAGCATGCGGGCCGCCGTGAATCTCCAGCAGCAACGGGTATTTCTTTGCGGCGTCGAAGCCGGGGGGCCACACCACCCAGGTATGAATCTCTTGGCCGTCGAATTTCGACTTGAACCGGAACTCCTCGACTTGCCCGAGTTCGCGGTAGTCAAGAAGATTGGCGTTGAGCCGGGTCAGGCGTTTCGGCTCGGCCAGGCCCCGACCGGCGGCGATATCGGCAGGCGACAGTGCATCGCCCCGGGTAATCGCGTAGGCGTTGCCGCCACCGACCGAGAATTGCGCGCCGGTGTAGGGCCGCGTCAGCGCCAGACCGCCCAATTCGCTGCTGATTTCCGTGAGTTTGCCGCGCAAATCCACATACGCCAGCCTGGTCAGCCCCTGGTCGTCGTAGGCAAAATACAAACCCTTGCCGTCGGCCGACCAGCGAGGCCTGGATATGTCCCGGTCCAGCTCCGGCAGCAATTCCCGCCGCTCGCTGCCGTCGCTGTTCATTGTGTAGAGCCGGGTAATCTGGTAGCTGCGCATCCGTTCGTCATAGCCGGTCCACGCCAGCATCCCGCCGTCCGGCGATACGGACACCAGATTGTCCGGGCCTTCGCGGTCCGTCAGGGCAACGATCTCACCGCCGTCCATGCCTACACGATAGATTTCCGTGTTGGACGGGTTGAGTTCTGCATCCTCGTGGCGGTTGCCGGTGAAATAAATGCTTGTGCTATCCGGCGACCAGGCGATGGAGCCACCGTGGTTGTAGTCACCGGACGTGAGTTGACGGGGCGCACCGCCCTGTGCCGAGACCACGAATACATGCCTATATCCGTGCGGCAAGGCCCCTGCCCCGTCCATGCGAAACACGGCGCGCTCCACAACCACCGGCGGCTCGGCCCAGTTCGCTCCCCTGGGCTTGTCGGGCAACTGGCCCATGACCGGGGGCTTGGAAGGCGCCAGCAGCGCAAACGCCAGCCACTTGCCGTCGGGCGACCAGGCGAGGCTGCGTGGCGCCCGATCCAGGCGGGTAAGCTGCAACGTTTCGCCGCTGTCGATCCAGCGCACGAAAATCTGCACGCCCCGACCGTCGCTGGACAGATACGCCACCCGCCGGTTGTCAGGCGCGATGCGCGCGCCGCGATCATTTACCGCGCCGGTGGTCAGCGGGCGCGCATTTTTGCCGTCGATATCCATGCGCCACAAATTGGACCGGCGGCGGTCCTCCATGATGTCCATGAAGTTGTGCGTGTAGACCACGAAAGAGCCGTCGGGGCTCACCTGGGGATCGCTGGCATAGGCCAGTGCGAACACGTCTTGCGGGGAGAAATTCGGCTGGTCGGCCTGAAGGCCCGATGCAACAAGCAACAAGGCGGCGGCAATGCGTAGTGTCATAGTCCGGAAAGGTGGCGTGGGGGCCGCAAGGATAGAACATTCAAACGACCCGGCGCCATCCTGGGTGCAACCGCCTGGGAACGAGGGCGTCTCGCCCTCCACCCTGGGAACGAGGGCGTCTCGCCCTCGACACTGGGAACGAGGGCATCTTGCCCTCGTCGAGGGCGAGACGCCCTCGGTCCCAGGCTCGGTCCCAGGCTCGGTCCCAGGCTCGGTCCCAGGCTCGGTCCCAGGCTCGGTCCCAGGCTCGGTCCCAGGCTCGGTCCCAGGCGGAGAGCAATCCCGGTAGAATTGCAAGGCGATGAAGACCGGCAAGCCTGCCCCCCGCATCGTCATCCGCCCCAACTGCAATTTCACCGGTCGCGGCGCGGTATTGCTTTTCCTTGCAATGACGCTTCCGGTGCTCCCGGTGGCGGTTGCCTGGGCCCTGAGAGGCTACTGGCTGATCCTGCCGTTTGCGGGTCTGGAACTGGTGATTTTGGGTATTGCCCTGGGGATTACGGTGCATCGGGGCGGCTACCGTGAAGTCATTCGTTTCGGCAAACGCCAAGTGCACGTGCGGCGGGGTTATGCCGGTCGTCAAGAGCATGTAGAATTCCCTCGGCCCTGGACCCGTGCCTGGATTGAACCCGGACCGAGCCCTGCCTTGCCTGGACGCCTGTTTTTGGGCGCAGGCGGCTCGTCTTGCGAGCTGGCTGCCTGCCTGACGGAGGAAGAAAGGCGATCGTTGTGCCGGCGTTTGCGCGAATTGACCCGCACCCCGGTTACCCCGAACAAGTAAGGAGCGACTGTTTGATGAAACACAGCAAGGCACACAGGGGTTGGCTGATCCTGGCAATGGCAGGAGCCGCGCTGGCCGCGGCCGGTCCGGCGGCCGCGGATTGGGCTCTGGATTTTCCGGCCAGCGCCACGGAACTCGGGGACAAAGTGCGCGGCCTGCACCACATGGCCCTGATCGTTTGTATCGTCATGGGCGTGGTCGTGTTCGGGGCGATCGGCTATTCGCTGGTGAAGTTCCGCAAGTCGCAAGGCGCGCAGGCGGCCAAGTTCAGCCACAGCACCAAGGCGGAAATCATCTGGACCGTGATTCCGGTCCTTATCCTGGTCGGCCTGGCGATTCCGACCGCGCGGGTGCTGATAGAAATGGAGGACACCCAATCAGCCGACTTGAGGATCCTGGTAACCGGCTATCAGTGGAAATGGCGCTACGAGTACCTGGATCACGACATCGACTTTTTCAGCAATATCGATGAAGCGAGCAAGGCAGCGGGGATATTGCACTCGGACCATAGCGTGCATGAAGCCGAAAATTACCTGCGCAACGTGGACCATCGGATGGTGGTGCCGGTCAACCGCAAGGTGAAGCTGCAGCTGACTTCCAACGACGTCATTCACGCCTGGTGGGTGCCGGAACTCTACGTGAAACGCGATGCGGTTCCCGGCACGATCAACGAGACCTGGTTCAGGATCAGGGAACCGGGTGTTTACCGCGGACAGTGCGCGGAACTTTGCGGGCGCGGACACGGATTCATGCCGATCGTGGTGGAAGCCCTGCCGGAAGAAGAGTTCGACGCATGGGTGGCCGCGCAATCCGACGAGGAACAACCTGAAGCAATCATGAGCCAGGCAGCTTTGCCGGCCGTCAGCGGCGCAACCGCCCGATAACCGGGGTATTACTGAAAATGAGCGATACAACCCACGAACAAGAGCATCACGACGGCCCGCACGCCTCGGGAATCTGGCGGTGGCTGACCACCACCAATCACAAGGACATCGGCACGCTGTACCTGGTATTCAGCCTGATCATGTTCCTGGTGGGCGGCGCCATGGCGCTGATCATCCGCACCGAGCTGTTCCAGCCGGGCCTGCAACTGGTGGACCCGCATTTCTTCAACCAGATGACCACCATGCACGCGCTGGTGATGATCTTCGGCGCCCTGATGCCGGCCTTCGTGGGCCTTGCCAACTGGCAGATCCCGCTGATGGTGGGCGCGCCCGACATGGCCCTGCCGCGCATGAACAACTGGAGCTTCTGGATCCTGCCGCCGGCTTTCCTGCTGCTGCTGTCAACACTATTCATGCCGGGGGGCGGTCCGGCGGGCGGCTGGACGCTGTATCCACCGCTGGTCCTGCAGACGGGAGACGCCTTCCCCTTCGTGGTGTTTTCGCTCCACATGCTGGGCGCGTCCTCGATCCTGGGTGCGATCAACATCATCGTGACCATCACCAACATGCGTGCGCCGGGCATGGGCTTTATGAAGATGCCGCTGTTCGTGTGGACCTGGCTGATTACCGCCTACCTGCTGATCGGCGCCATGCCGGTGCTGGCCGGCGCCATCACCATGCTGCTTACGGACCGCTATTTCGACACCAGTTTCTTCCTGGCGGCCGGTGGCGGCGACCCGGTGATGTTCCAGCACATCTTCTGGTTTTTCGGACACCCGGAGGTTTACATCCTGATCCTGCCGGCCTTTGGAATCATTTCGCAGGTCATTCCCACCTTTGCGCGCAAGCCGCTGTTCGGCTACACCTCCATGGTGATCGCGACTTCGGCGATTGCGTTTCTTTCCTATGTCGTTTGGGCGCACCACATGTTCACGGTGGGCATGCCACAGGCGGGCTTGCTGTTCTTCATGATCTCCACCATGTTCATCGCGGTGCCCACCGGAGTGAAGATTTTCAACTGGGTGGCGACTCTCTGGCGCGGTTCGATCAGCTTCGAGACGCCGATGCTGTTCGCCCTCGCCTTCGTCATCCTCTTTACCATCGGCGGGTTCTCCGGCCTGATGCTGGCCCTGGTCCCGGCGGACATCGAGTACCACGACACCTATTTCGTGGTGGCGCATTTCCACTACGTACTGGTTCCGGGCGCCATTTTCGGGGTGATTTCCGGGGTCTACTACTGGCTGCCCAAGTGGACCGGGCACATGTACAACGAGACCCTGGGCAAATGGCACTTCTGGCTGTCGGCCGTCTTCGTGAACGTATTGTTCTTCCCGCAGCATTTCCTGGGGCTGGCCAGCATGCCGCGGCGCATTCCGGACTACGCCGTGCAATTTACCGAGTTCAACATGGTCTCGACGATCGGCGCGTTCGGGTTCGGCCTTTCGCAACTGCTGCTGGTGTGGATGATCGTCAAGTGCGTGCGCGGCGGCCAAAAGGCCACCACCGAGGTCTGGGACAATCCGCAGGGGCTGGAATGGACGGTTCCCTCGCCGGCGCCGTACCACACGTTTGAGACGGCGCCCAAGATCTAATCGGATCGTTTAGAAGACCTATGCACCCCAGAGCCCGCAAACGCGTCCACGCCGTCCTGCTGGTGTTGCTGGCCATGCTGTTCTACGGCGGCTTCATCCTGGCCCAGTGGCTGAGGAGCGGCGCATGAAGCGGGCCGGCGGCAACCGGCGACTGGTGCTGACGCTGGGCGGGGCAGTGGCGGGAATGTTTGCCTTCGCCTTCTTGCTGGTGCCCCTGTATGAGGTGTTTTGCGAACTGACCGGGCTGGATTCGGAGCGTCTCAGCCGCGCCACCGAGCCGGCCGGCGTAGCCCACGCCCTGGAGATTGACGAGAATCGCACGGTGACGGTGGAATTCCTTGCCACCACACCAAACGAGGCGGCCTGGGAGTTTCAGCCCGCGGCATTGCGCATCGAAGTCACGCCCGGGCGATCCGCAGAGACTCACTTCGTGGCCCGCAACCTGCTCGATCTGGACGTCATTTCGGTGACTCTCCCCAGCGTGCGGCCGATGGACGCCGTAAGCCACCTCAGCAAGCAGGTTTGCTTCTGCTTCGAAGAGCAGCCGTTCGCGGCCAACGAGGAACGGGTCCTGCCGCTTCGTTTCACGATTAATCCAGAGTTGCCGGCGCACATCGACACCGTGACGCTGGCATACACCCTGTTTACCGCGGAGCCCGGTTGAGGAGGAACTAATGGCCAAGACCAAGGCGGAATACTACTTACCGCACGGCAGCCCCTGGCCCATCGTGGCCTCAGTGTCCATGTTCGCCATGGCTTTGGGTGGCGCCTTGTGGCTGAACGGAGCGGCGCCGGGCAGGCCGGTGCTGTTCCTGGGCCTGGCCGGACTGACCGTGATGATGTTCGGCTGGCTGGGAACCGTGATCCGGGAGAACATCGCCGGCCTCTACAGCGGCTGGGTTGACCGTTCTTTCCGCCAGGGAATGGCCTGGTTCATCTTTTCCGAAGTCATGTTTTTTGTCTGCTTCTTCGGGGCCTTGTTTTATGCCCGGACGCTGGCGGTGCCGTGGCTGGGCGGCGACGGGATCGGAGATGCCACCAACAGCCTGCTGTGGCCCGGATACGAGTCCGATTGGCCCACCAACGGCCCCGGACCGTGGGGCGGCGATGTGGAAGGCAATTTCGAGCCCATGGGCTGGGGCGGCGTGCCGCTTCTGAATACCGCCCTGCTGCTCACATCCAGCGTAACGATCACCATTGCCCACCACGCGCTGAAGAACAACAACCGGAGACTGCTCAATATCGGCACCCTGCTGACCGTGCTGCTGGGCGGCGCCTTCATATTCTTCCAGGTTGAAGAATACCTACAGGCCTACCAGGACCTCGACCTGCGCCTCAGCACCGGAATTTACGGCTCCACTTTCTTCATGCTGACCGGTTTCCACGGCGCGCATGTGACCCTGGGCGCAATCATGCTGACCGTGACCTGGTTGCGCATTCTGCGCGGGCATTTCACGCCCAACGAACACTTCGGCTTCCAGGCCGTGTCCTGGTACTGGCACTTCGTTGACGTGGTGTGGGTGTGCCTGTTCCTTTTCGTATACGTGCTGTAGCGGAGGCATCTGTGAGCATGAAAAACAAACTGCAACTGGCGGCCTTGCTGCTGACCGCGGCCCTTTCTTCGCAACTGGCCGCCGAGGGCGACCCGGAGCGTGGCCGGATACTGGCCGATCCCTGCCTGGGTTGCCACGGAATTGAAGGCAACATGACGACCTATCCGCCGTACCATGTGCCAAGGCTGGGCGGGCAAAACACCAATTACATTGTCAAGGCGCTCAAGGGCTACGCGGCCGAAGATCGCGAGCATGACGGAATGCACGCCCAGGCCGCCGACCTGAGCGAACAGGACCTCCAGGACATCGGCGCCTTCTTCGCGAACGAGGCTGAGGTTGAGGCGGATGCGCAGGTCACCCCGCCCGAGTCCGGCATTTATTGCGCGTCCTGCCATGGCCCAACCGGTGTCGGCCCCACTACGGAATTTCCGCACCTGGCCGGACAGCACGCCGACTACTTGAATGAGACAATTCGTCAGTACCTGGAAGGCGAACGAAGCGACCCTTCCATGGCCGCCTTCCTCAATTTGCTAACCGAAGAGCAATTGAACGAAATGTCCGAGTTCTACGCCAGCCAGCCGGGACTGGTCACGGCCAAGCGCTGAACGCCGCAAAGCGAGCGGAGATCTTCCGGCGTCTGAGCCGGGCAAATCCGCGCCCCACGACGGAGCTTGACTACGGTTCGCCGTTCGAACTGCTGGTGGCCGTGGTCTTGTCGGCCCAGGCCACCGACGTCAGCGTAAACAAGGCCACCGAGACGCTGTTCGCCGAGGCGAATACGCCCGGCGCCATGCTTGAGTTGGGCGAAGCAGGCATCCGCAAGCACATCCGGCGCATCGGACTTTACAACGCCAAGGCCGCCAACCTGGTGGCCTGCTGCCGCATGCTTGTCGAACAGCACGGTGGGCAAGTGCCGCGCGAGCGCGAAGCGCTTGAGGCCTTGCCCGGCGTTGGGCGCAAGACTGCCAACGTAATCCTCAACACAGCCTTCGGCGAGCCGGTTATTGCTGTTGATACCCACGTCTTCCGCCTGTCCAATCGCACCCGCATCGCCCCCGGCAAGAACGTCCTGGAAGTGGAAAAGCGGCTGATGCGGCTTACCCCTGCGGAATACCTGCAACATGCCCACCACTGGCTCATCCTGCACGGCCGCTACATATGCCAGGCGCGCAAGCCCCGCTGCAGCGAATGCGCCATCGCCAACCTGTGCGAATACCCCATAAGCAAACGCCCCAAGGAGTAGAATCCGGAGCGAGGATGTCCCCCCTGGGAGCGAGGGCATCCTGCCCCCCTGGGAACGAGGACGTCCCGTCCTCGACGAGGGCGGGACGCCCTCGTTCCCAGCACACCGTAACTAACAAATGACCCTCACAATCAACGGAATCTCCGGAGCCGGCCTTGGCCTCCGCCGCCCCTATCTCAAGCCGTTTACCGCCGAGCCGCCCGAAGAAGTGGACTTTTTTGAACTCGCCCCCGAAAACTGGATCGGAGTCGGCGGCGCACTGGGAAAAAAGCTTGCGTTCTTCACCGAACGCTGGCCGGTGATCGCACACGGCCTTTCGCTGTCCCTGGGCGGCCCCCACCCACTCAACGAATCGCTGGTACGCGACGTGGGCGCCTGGATGGACGAGTACGGTGTGCGCCTCTATTCCGAACACCTGAGCTACACCAGCGACGACGGCCAGCTCTATGATCTGCTGCCGATTCCGTATACCGGCGAGGCAGTTCACTACGTGGCCGGGCGGATACGCCGCGTGCAGGACATCCTGGGAAGGCGCATCGCGGTGGAGAACGTGTCCTACTACGCCTCCATGGGCGCGGAAATGGACGACGCGGAGTTTCTGGCGGCGGTGCTGAACGAAGCCGACTGCGGTTTGCTGCTGGACATCAACAACGTCTACGTCAACGGCATCAACCACGGATTTGACCCCTTCGCGTTTCTGGACACGGTCCCTGCGGATCGAGTCATGTACCTGCACACCGCAGGGCACTACGACGAAGCTCCCGACCTGCTGATCGATACCCATGGCGCCACGGTCAAGGAAGAAGTCTGGCAACTGCTCGAATACGCCTACCAGCGCATCGGCCCCCGCCCCACCGTCCTCGAGCGCGACTTCAACCAGCCGCCCCTACCCGAACTACTGGCCGAAGTCACCCGCATCAAGCAAGTCCAACACACCCGGGAACGAGGGCGTCCCGCCCTCGAAGCTGGGAAAGAGGGCGTCTCGCCCTCCCCCGGGAGCGAGGACGTCCCGTCCTCGACGAGGGCGGGACGCCCTCGCTCCCAGGGGACGCAAAATGAAGGCTGACTTCCAGCAGCTGCAGCGCCAGCTCACCGCCCACCTTCGCGACCCGGAAGCCCACCCGCCCCCGGAAGGCCCCGAAGACCGGCGCCTCGAAATCTACCGCCGACTCGTATTCGGCAACGTGTCGCGCCTGTTGGCAGCCAACTTTCCGTTTACGCGAAAGCAATTGGGCAAGCAGGCGTTCGCGGCCCTGATACGGAGTTTTCTGCGCGAACACCGCGCCGCAACCCCCTATTTCCCGCGCCTGGCCGGCGAATTTCAACGCTGGTATCAGGCCGCCCGGAAAAGCCGTGAGGATGACCCGCCGTGGCTGGGGGAGTTGATCCTGTATGAATCGGAAAAGCGTAGACTACGCAACCTGGCAGATCCGGCGCCAAACCCGGAGATCGATCCGAAAGGCGACGTGGTATCAGGTGTTCCGGCGCCCTCGCCCCTGCTTCGCCTGCTTACGCTCCGCCACCCGGTCCACACCAGCAAAGACGGCAAGCTGAATGATCTGCCCCCCGAAGGCCCGACTTTCCTGCTTCTGCGACGCGACCGGGCCGGACGCATGCAGACGGACGAAATCGGCGTTCTCGCCGCCGGACTCCTGGCAATAATTCTGGACCAGGGCGGCCTTACCGGCAGCGAACTGCTCGAAAGCATGCTGGAGCAGGCGCCACCCGACTCTCGCCCGGCCCTGATGCAGCAGGGCGAGGCAGGACTCCGCCGCTTCCACCGAATCGGCGTGCTCCTGGGCGCCTACCGCTAAACGCCCTCCCCGCACATGCCCTGGGAACCTTCTGAGCCGGCGCCGCTGCGCCGACGCGCAGAGAACACGCTGGGAGCGAGGGCGTCTCGCCCTCGACGAGGGCAGGATGCCCTCGTTCCCAGGCTTGTTCCATGCAAGGCTGGTCCCGTTTGCACCCTGTTCTCGTTCCCTATTCCGTCCAATCAGCTCCTAGAACACTGTGCTATTCTGCCCGGCCATGCGTGATTTTCTCAACGATGTGGTTCGAGTAGCCTGTAGCGTGATAAAACGCCTGCAGCTTGCCGATTGGCTGGCGCCGCTGGCGATTCGTTCGTACCTGGTGCCGGTGTTCTGGGTTGCCGGGACCAACAAGTGGCATTCGGAGAAGGGCCTTGAATTCACGGCCCAGTATTTCGACAGACTGGGCTATCCCCTGCCGGAACTGATGGCGTTTCTCGCCTCGGCGACCGAAATCGTGGGCGCCGTGATGCTGCTTCTCGGGCTGGCCACGCGGCTGACCTGCATCCCGCTGATGGGGGTCATGGCCGTGGCCGTGACCACGGTTCACTGGAAGAACGGCTGGCAGATCACCGCCGACCCGCGCAGCCCTTTCCCCAGCGAAGACGTAGGCGCCGCGCGGGAGCGCCTTGGTGAGGCCGGCCGGATCCTGCGCGATCAGGGAGAGACGCTGCACGCCGACTCGGGCTGGTTCACCGAATTCGGCAGCCTGACCATTCTGAACAACGGCGTCGCGCTGGGCGTGACCTACTTCGTGATGCTGCTGGCCCTGTTCTACCTGGGCGGCGGCCGCTACGTGAGCCTGGACCACTACATCGCCCAAGCCTGGCGCCACCGCCGGCAATAACCCCTGCCCGCCGGGAACACGCTGGGAACGAGGGCGTCTCGCCCTCGACGAGGGCGAGACGCCCTCGTTCCCGAAGTTGTTCCATGCAAGTGAGGGCATCCTGCCCTCGTAAGAAAGGACAACCTCCAAACCAACAAACGCCAAGATGCAACGCCCACACTTCAGACACTGGGCCGACACCACACCGGCCCACGCCTGGGACGTCTCACCCGCCCAAGCCCGCGCCATCCAGGAATCGCTTCGCGAACGCGTCGTAACCGAAGACCGCTTCGAAGAAATCCGCATCGTCGCCGGCGTGGATATCGGCATCAGGAAAGGCATCGGCCGCGCCGCCGCCGTGCTGCTGGACTTTCCCTCCCTCGCTGTAAGGGACTATGTAGTAATCACCGCGGAACTGCGTTTCCCCTACGTCCCCGGCCTCCTCTCGTTTCGGGAATGCCCGCCGGCGCTGGCGGCTCTGCGCGCTCTACCGCAGCGCCCCGACCTGCTGATCTGCGACGGACAGGGCCTGGCGCACCCAAGACGCTTCGGCATCGCCTGCCACCTCGGCGTGCTGCTGGACATCCCGGCCATCGGAGCTGCCAAGTCACGCCTGATCGGCACCCACGACGAACCGGACAGCGACCGTGGTTCGCAGACGCCGCTGGTTGACTGCGAAGAACGAATCGGGTCAGTCGTCCGCACTCGAACTGACGTGCGCCCCATTTACGTCTCCGTCGGCCACCGCATGAGCCTGGATACAGCCGTGGCGCTCACGTTGAACTGCGCCCCCCGCTACCGTATCCCCGAGCCCACCCGCCAAGCCCACAAGCTGGCGTCCGGCTGACGAATTGAGCCCGCGTGGGTAGCCGTCTGGCAGGGCTTATCGGAACGGATTAACCACTCGCATTCCGTCGAATCTCTGACCGTGCTGCATGTCCTCCGAAAGCAAGACCGTCGCTTCCGCTTCAATCGCGGTCTCTACGATGAGGGCATCCCAATAGGACAGCTTGGAGGCTCTGCTTCGCCGGATTGCCGCCTTTAACAGTGATTCGTTCAGCGGGCGCACCTGCAGCTCGCAAAGCGCATTCACGGCGGCTTGCGCCTGAGCTTCCGGCAGCGGCCTCTCCAGCTTGCGAGTAACGGCAAGGTAGAACTCCCCAAGAACCTGGATGCTCACAATCGCGCTATCCCCAACCTCTTCCAAAAGCGAACGCGCACGCTCCTGTTTTCCGGGCGAGCCGGCGTCAAACAGATACACCAGGACGTTGGTGTCAACAAAGCAGGACTCAGCGCTCATGCAGGTCGTCTCGCGTCCATGCGTTTCCGCCCCGGATCGAAACCGCTTGCTCGGAGAGGCGCAGCAGCTTGCCAATTGCCTTGCGCTTGCCGTTTCCGATGCCTGCATAAGACACAAGGTATTCCCTCAGCACCGCGTTCACCGAAGTGTCTTGCTCAAGCGCGCGGATGCGCGCGCGCTTGAGCACCTCTCTATCAACCGTAATTGTCAGATTCATTGCCTTGGGTCCCGTTCAACGAGAAGAGGACATTAACACGGTTTCCGTGTTACACGTATCCCGTGTAGAGATTGTGCATCCAATTGCAGCGTGCGTAGCATCGGTAGTATGTCAAGACAATTCAAGTGAGGAGAATCTCATGGATGAAGGCATTCTGGTTCCTATCGTGCTGTTCCTGGTGATCGGCGGAACAATCTCGGTCAGCGAATACCTGAAATATCGCCGGCGCAACGATTTGCAGGAAACGATTCGGACCGCAATCGAGAAGGGCCAGGAATTGCCGGCGGAAGTCCTGGAGACCATATCCAGACCGAAGCCGCCTCCCAGGAAGGACCAGGACTTGCGCCGCGGCGTCATGCTGATCGCGATCGGAGTGGGCATTGGGGCCTTCGGTTACTTCATCGGCGACGACGACGCGACGGGGCCTCTGATGGGTATTGGGACCATTCCCCTGTTGATGGGCTTGGCATTGACCGTCTTGTGGATCTTGCGGACACGCCACGACAATTAATTTTTCCGCGGAGCGTGTCATGCGGGAGAGCGATCAGCAGTTCGTGCTGCGCGCTCGGCTTGGCGACCGCACCGCGTACGGCGAATTGGTTGCGCGACACCAGGGCCGGGTGCGCGGCTGGCTGCGCCACCTCTGCAGAGATCATGCCGAGGCGGACGATCTGGCGCAGGACGCCTTCGTGCGCGCCTGGATCCGCATCGACAGCCTGAAGGACACATCCCGGTTTGGCCCCTGGCTCATGAAGATTGCATACAACGAGTTTCTTCAAGGCCGCCGCTCCAGGAAAAGGCGGGACGAGCTCATGGAGCGGTTCGCAGCAGAGGCGACTCCATACCACGAGAGCGCGCCGCCCGCCGAGCCGGAAAGCGCCTTGGAACTGCGGCGCGTGCTATCCATCCTGTCCAGGCAGGAACGCGCCGTCGTTGTCCTGAATTATGCTTACGGCTATTCGCACGGGGAGGTAAGCCAATTGACCGGACTTCCCGTGGGAACAGTCAAGTCACTGATCCACCGCGGCAG
The DNA here is from genome assembly GCA_965261845.1 of Candidatus Foliamicus sp. Classification (GTDB taxonomy): domain Bacteria; phylum Pseudomonadota; class Gammaproteobacteria; order Steroidobacterales; family Foliamicaceae; genus Foliamicus. The sequence goes on from OZ253475.1 coordinate 1,689,876, forward strand.
CCGAAAGGTACGGGAGCAGTTCGATGAAGAAAGCTGACAAACAACGAGCAGCAGACCGCAAGTTGGCGGCGCTGTTCGCCGCCACCAGTGCTCTTCCCGAACGGGATGCGCTGTTTGTCGAAAGCGTCCTTGGGCGTATCCGGCGCCGCGAGCGCCTTCGCTGGCTGATTCTGGGCGGCTGCGGGCTGATCGCCGCCATATTCGCCATTCCGGCCCTTTGGGAACTCGGCGTCACCGTCAGTAGCGTTGACATGAGCATGCTGGATAGGTTGAGCGTCTGGCTGTATCAAGCACCGGGCATCGCCGCCGATCTCCTCCGTTCCGCAGCGCGTTCCGTCACCTTCTGGGCAGCCGCCGCTCTCGCTATCACGATCGTCCCCCTGCTCCGCTGGCTCGCGGACTGACCAGTCCCCTTTCTGCTTGTTTCGCGCATTGTTGGCGGCCCCCGACTCCAAGCATTCCGCGACCCGCGAGACGGTGGCGTTCTCGAAGAATTCCCGCGTGCTCGGCTAGCGGTCCTGGAGTACGGTGGCATCCTTCAGCCGCTGCAGCTCCTCGGTTCCTTCGAGGTTCTCGTTCTCCAGGGCCTTCTCATAGGGAAGTTCTCCTTCGCCGTCGAGCGCCATCGGATCAGCGCCGCCGTCCAGCAGCGCGCCGATCACAGTTGGATAGCGCCCCCACCGGGCTGCGATGTGCAGCGGCGCAGTGTTCTCCCTTCCCCACACGTTGGGATCGGCGCCGGCGGCAATCAGCGCGCTAATCACAGCAGGATCCGGGTTGTTGGACGCTGCGTTGTGCAGGGGTGCATCCCCGGAAATCTCAAGTGCGTTCGGATCGGCGCCGGCATTCAGGAGCACACGGATCACGGCGGAATTCACGTTGGGCGCGGCCGAATGCAGGGGCGTTGAATCGAAGTCATTGCGCGCGTGGGGGTCCGCGCCCGCTTCGATCAATGCGGAAACAACGGAAGGGTTGTTATTCAATGAGGCAACGCCGTGCAGAGGCGTGGAGCCACGCTGATTGCGCGCGTTCGGATCGGCGCCTCGTTCGACAAGGACAGTGACGGCCTCCGGGCTTTCGGCGCGGTCCAGGAGATGCAGCGGCGTATTGCCGGATCGGTTCCTGGCCATCGGGTTGGCGCCGGCGTCAAGCAGCGCCAGAATATTGGCCAAATCTCCGGCGCCTGAGGCCGCGTCATGCAAAGGGGTTGACTGAGCGCTGTCGGTGGCGTTGGGGTCGGCGCCTCCTGCGAGAAGAGCCGCGACCACGGTAGAGTTTCCACTGCGCCCGACTGCTATTTTGAGCGGCCTGTTTCCGGCATGGTCAAGTGCGTTCGGATCAGCGCCGGCTTCAATCAGCGCCGAGATTATCGCCCCATCGTCGCTGCGCATGGCAGCCTTGTGCAGGGGGGTATCACCTTCATCGTCGCGGGCGTTGGGGGCGGATCCCAAATTGAGGAAAGCGCGGATCATGGCGTAACGGATCGCCACCCTGTTGGCAAGTTCCTCGGCCAGCTTCTCGGGAGTGACGTTCTGATAGACCACTCTGGCCCGCGAATCGCGGCTCGCCGCTATATGGAGCGGAGTCGCTCCGTCATCGTCACGCGCATTCGGGTCGCCCCCTGCCCTGTATAGCTCATCTACCACCGCCAGGACGGCAGGATCAAATCCGCTATCCGCCGTTCGGTGGAGCGGAGTGGCGCCGCTCTCGTCTCGTGCGCCCGGATCAGCGCCCGCCCGAATCAGCATCGCCGCCAGGGCGTGATTATGAAAGAACGCCGCCACATGCAGCGGCGTGCGGCCACGCTCGTCCTGGTCCGCGACCGACAGGCCCGCATCGATTAGCGCGGCGGCGACGGCCGGATTCTCGCTACTGCGAGCTGCATAGTGCAGTGCATTCGAGCCAAGCTCATCTCGTGCGCCGACAAGCGCATTATGGGCAATCAATACATCCAGTAAGGCGGGATCGGCAGCTTCTGCAGCTGCCCCATGCAGAGGCGTATGACCGAATTGGTTCTCTTGCGCGTTCGGGTCCGCACCTGCTTCCAGTAAAGCAGCCATAACCGCAAGATTTCCTTTTCTGGCCGCCTCATGCAGCGGCGTAGAACCCTCGCGGTCGCGTGCGTTCGGATCGGCGCCAGCATTCAGCAGCGCGGAGGCGATGCCGACATCACCGTGAGTCTCTGCTACCCAATGCAAGGGGGTTGCGCCGAAATCAGTCTCGGCCGCAGGGTTGGCGCCAGCCTCCAGCAGCACAGCGACGGCCGTCAATCGGACCTTCCCCCAGACCGCGAAATGCAGCGGCGTATAGCCATGCTGGCTGCGTACGTGCAGATCAGCACCCGCGTCCAGCAGCGCTTCGAATACCCCCGGATCCTCGCTGACCGAGGCCGCATGATGCAAAGGAGCGGTTTGGTGTTCGGCACGGGCCATCGGGTCCGCGCCGGCAATCAGGCAGTCGCGCACTTGCGATGCCGCCGCCTTGTGAAAGAACTCGGGCGTATTCCAGTTGGCACAAACTCCCGACAGCGGCAAGACGGCGGACGATCCCTGCGCTACGCTCGGTCCTGACTCGGCTTCCTGGGGGGCCGGCGGCGTGCGTTGCGGTTGACCTGATTCTCCAGCGCTGACGTTGCCTTGGTCCTTCTCTCCTGGTGTTTCCCCATTCTTATCCCGCTCGGTGGAGGTCTCGACAGCCTTACGAAGCGCGGCGGTGAACGCGGAACTGCCGTTTCCGCGTAACGCATTATCCAAAGGCGTAGCGCCATTCCGGTCGCGCGCGTTCGGATCAGCGCCTGCACCCAGCAGCAGCGTAAGCACCTCAGTCTCCCCGCCTTTCCAGTCATTGGCCTCCAGGTGCAGCGGCGTGCGCCCACGATCATTGCGAGCGTTCGGATCGGCGCCCCGTCGAATCAGCGCCGCAACCACGTCCCCATTTCCCTTGGGGCTCATCGCTTCGTGCAGGGGCGTATAGCCCCTCTCACTTCGCGCGTTCGGATCGGCGCCCGCATCCACGAGCGCGTCAATTACTGCGGGATATTTTGTGAGCTTCGCGGCTCTATGCAGGGGCGTCTCGCCACCGTCGTTTCGAGCATTCGGATCAGCGCCGGCGCCAAGCAGAGCCGCCACAAGAGACTTGTTTCCGTATCTCACCGCCGCGTGCAGTGGCTCATTGCCAAAGTTGTCCCGCGCTGCGGGATCGGCGCCGGCATCCAGCAGCGTGGCGATCACGCTGGCCTTGCGACTCCAGCCGGCTGCCTTATGCAGCGGCGTCACTCCGTGCTCGTCGCGCGCCTCAAGGTCTGCGCCCGCATCCAGAAACTGGGCAAGCATGTCGGCGTTGAGGCTGTACTGCTTTGTCCCATGCATGATGTTCGCTATGTAATCGTTGATCGCTCCGTCGTCCCTGTAACGATCTCCTCGGGCGCTCGTTCCCATGATGTAGATATCGCCTCCCGAGCCGGCCGCGGCGCCGTGCAATGGGGTGGCCCCATCCGCATCTCGCACTGTGGGATCGGCCCCGGCATCCAGGAGCGCGGCAATTACGCCTGGATTGCGGTTGTATGTCGCTACCTGATGCAGAGGTGTAGCGCCTCTCAAGTCCCGCGCATTCGGATCCGCACCGGCATCCAATAGGACAACAGTCCCAGACGGATTGCCATAGTAGGCCGCCGCTGCAAGGGGTGTAATGCCCCACCTGTCCCGCGCGTGCGGATCGGCGCCGGCGGATATCAGCGCCCTGATCAGAGCGGAATCTTCCTTTTCCGTTGCCCAATGCAGGGGCGTGTCGCCGAATTCATCTCGCACGTTCACGTCGGCGCCGGCGTCAATCAGCACGGCAAGCGTGGCGGCAGCGTGCTTGCTCCTTACCGCGTCATGCAGCGGGGTTACCCCCAAACTATTTCTTGCCTTGGGATCCGCGCCGGCTTGCAAGAGCGTGACGCAGATCGCAGGATCACTTTCGGACTTTACCGCCCAGTGCAGGGGAGTATCGCCGGAGTCCTTTTGTAGGTTCAGGTCGGCACCCGCCTCAATCAGGATCTCGATCACGGCAGTGTCATCCGCGCCCCACATAACCGAATGCAGCGGGGTGCGGCCATCGTTCGCAACCGCGTTTGTATTGGCGCCGGCATCGATCAGAGCGCGGAATATCGCCTGAGCGTCTTCGCTGCTCTCATCCGCCCAATGCAAGGGCGTGTAGCCGTGTTCGCCTCTCGCGTTGGGGTCCGCGCCGGAAGCCAGGCACTCGCGCACTTTGGCGGCGTCCGCGTTCTGGAAAAATTCCCAGGTGTTCCAGTCAGCGCAATCCCGAGGATCGGCGAGGGCGGCGCCGAAATTCGCAAGGATCAGCAACGCGAAGACGGCAACACCGGCGATTCGACCAATGCAGTCATGCCTGGACTTGGTGGGATTCACGACAAACCTGTTTTGAGTGCCCTTATTCGCTGGCAGCTTTCAGCCGATTCCAGGCATCGCTTCCCTGAATGAAGCCGTTAGTCTGCGCGTAGTCCCACGGAATTTTTCGGTCTTGATCTCTCGCATTCGGGTCGGCGCCGGAATCCAGTAATAATTCGATTACGGCAGGATGCACATGTGCTGCCGCCTTGCGCAGGACGGACGGCCTGTTTTCACCTCTTTCCTTCAAATTTCCGATGGTGTCCAGGGGTACCGCGGGCACTGGCGAAAAGTGGTACTGGTCGTATGCGGCCCTGAACAGCGGCGTTTCTCCGAATTCATCCCGGGCATTGACGTCGGCGCCGCGATTCAGCAATGAAGCAGCCACAGTCCAATTGCTGTGCCTCACCGCCAAATGCAAGGGCGTGCCGCCATAGTCATCGCGGGCGTGAATGTCTGCTCCAGCATCCACAAGCGTTTCGATCATTTCAAGTTCAAGAATATTTGGCGAGTAGAGCGAATCAACACCACGAACATTTCCTGCGGCCTTGTGCAAAGCGGTTTCACCGGACGTGTCCGTGAGATTCGGGTCAGCGCCCGCATTCAGCAGCGCTCGAGCCACCTTTAGATTGTTCTGGGTCACCGCCCTATGCAATGGAGTAGCGCCGCTATCGTTGCGCGCGTTCGGGTCGGCGCCGGCTTTCAGGAGCGCAAGATTTGTTCGGGAGATTTCGCCGCGAGGAATGGCGTAGTGCAAGGCAGAATCACCGAGGTTGTCCCGCGCCTCAAGCTCAGCGCCCGCATCAAGTAGTGTAAGCACAGAAGCTGGCGAGTGTCTGTTCCTGGCCGCAAAATGCAAGGGCCTGACACCCTGGAAATCAGCACTGTTCGGATCAGCGCCGAAAAAAAGCAGGGCAGTAGCAGAGCCTCCCCCGCGCTCCCTTACCGCCCAATGCAGGGGCGTATTTCCGGTGTCGTTGCGTGGGTTCGGCTCGGCGCCTGCAGACAATAGCGTGCGCACCCCCGAGTGGTTTTCAGCCTTTGCGGCCTCATGCAGGGGTGTATTGCCCTGATCGTTCACCAGGCTCAGATCGGCGCCGGCCTCCAGCAGTTCGACTATCACGGCAGTATTCCCGTCGCCGCGCGCCGCCGTGTGCAGGGCGGCATCTCCGTCGGGATTCTGCGAATTCGGATCGGCGCCGGCCTCAAGGAGCACGCCGAGCACAGCTACGTTCTTATTGCTTTCGGCTGCACCGTGCAGGGGCGTAGCTCCGTCTGAATCCCGGGCATTCAGATCGGCGCCGGCCTTCAGAAGCGTCGCGGAAACTTCCGCAGATTCGTTTTGTGTCGCCGCATGGTGCAACGCGGTCTCGCCTTCATCGTTCCGGATATGCGGGTTGGCGCCGGCATCCAGCAACATTGCAATCACCTCGTGAGTCCTCTTGCCTGCTGCCCTCATAAGAGGAGTAGCGCCTCTCTCGTCACGTGCGTTGGGGTCGGCGCCGGCATTGAGGAGAGCCTGGACCACATCGAAATCGGGGTTATCTTCGGCCGCGTCGTGCAATGGGGTTTGGCCCAGATGGCCCCGGGCATTCGGATCGCCCCCGGCGGCAAGCAGCATGAGCGTCATTTCGGGAATATTGTGCTCTGCCGCCTCATGCAACGGGGTTATGCCGTAGTCTTCATGCGCTTTCGGATCTGCGCCGGCCTGCAGGAGTGCCCTGACTATCGAAGGGTTTTCATTGCGCGCGGCGAAATGGAGTGGAGTACTACCGGACCCGTCGCGTTCGTTCGGGTCGGCTCCAGCTCGAAGGAGAACGGCGATCGCGGCGGGGTTGGGATTGAAACGGGCCGCACTATGGATGGGAGCTTCGCCGTCCTGGTCCCGGGCATTGACATCCGCTCCTGCGTCGATCAGCGATTGCAATGCCGCGGGATCTGCCAGGTCCGCCGCCGCCGTAGCGAAGGCAGTACTGCCCCGATAGCCAGTTTGATTGGGATCGTAGCCGGCGGCAAGGCATTCACGCACCAGAGCGGCGTCCGCGCGCTCAAAAAACCCCCTGGTGTTCCAGTATGCGCAGTCGAGCGGCGTGCCCGACGCGGAGCCGGCCAGCGGCAAGAACAGAAAGACAAATGCGCGCGCTCTATGCACTGGAGTCATTCATGAGCCTCCTTGCCCGCCCTGGGTTGGCTCCGCTGCCGGCTGCAAATGCCGCACAACTTCAGTCGCATTCAGCCAAGGGTTTCGCCGCACGTAGTGCAACGAAGTCCTGCCATCGGAATCCTTCGCTCCGGGATCGGCCCCTGCATCGATCAGCATGGTAATCACACTCGGATGGTCGTTGTCCATCGCCGCCAGGTGAAGCGCAGTACGTTGGCGATCATCGCGTAGATTCGGGTCGGCGCCGGCGCGCAACAGTGCCGTAATGAACGCAGGTTCCCGGCTCAATGCGGCTTGGTGAAGGACCGTTCGACCGTTCTCATCGCGCACGTTCGGATCGGCGCCATGGTTCAACAGTAAAGCGGCCATCGGCGGATCACTTTCGTTCACGACCCGAAAACGGGGTGTTGCTCCGGAATTGTCCTTAGCCAGCGGATCAGCGCCAAAACGAAGCAACACATTCGCCACGGGAAACACGCGTCGGTCCGGAATCCGACCGCCGTTAATGACCGATCCCTTGTGAGAAGCGCGATGAAGAGGTGTCTTTCCGGAATCGTCCCGGGCATTCGGATCCGCGCCTCGTTCCAGCAGGACCGTGGCCATCGCGGCGCCATGGTCCGAATCAATCTTGTGCAAGGGCGTTGCGCCCTCAAAGTTGCGCAGGTTCGGATCGGCGCCCCGGTCAATCAGGGTAGCCACCACAGAGGGGGTAGAACTTCTGGCTGCCAGGTGCAGGGCAGTATTGCTCAAATCGTCGCGCGCATTCGGGTCCACCCCGGCATCCAGCAACATTTCGACAATTGCACTATCGCCAATTGAATCCGCGGCCTCGTGCAACGCTGTTCTGTTGATTCTGCCGCTAGCACTCACATCGGCGCCGGCATCCAGGAGCATGGCCACGACTCCGGCGTTGTCACTTCTTGCAGCGACGTGTAATGCAGTTTGAATAAATTCCTTTGTCCCGCTCGGATCCGCCCCGGCATCCAGAAGCACGCGCGCCACCGCAGGGTTGGGGTTATGCGCAGCCGAGTACAAGAGCTTTGTGGCAAGCTCCTTGCGAGCCTTGGGTTCGGTCACAGCCTCCAGCAGCCGGGTCAGAACGACAGGATTGGAGTTCGAGCGAGCCGCCCAACGCAGAGGGGTCCGGTTCCAGACAGACAAACTGGAAGGATCGGCGCCAACAGCCAGGAGCATGGATGCAAAGCTTGGGTCTTCCCGGTCGGCTGCTGCCTGAAGGGGAGTTGTATTCCCCTGATTGCTGGCTTTCGGATCGGCGCCGGCATTGAGAAGCTCTCGCGCGACAGCCGGATTCCTGTTCCGCATCGCACTGTGCAAGGGCGTGTTGGCATACTCATCAAGCGAGTGAAGATCGGCGCCCGCATCCAGCAGAAGGCCAATCATGGCAGAATCACCATTGAATTCCGCCGCCCAATGAAGTGGCGTTTCGCCGCTCGCCGTTTGCGCTCGCGGATCGGCGCCAACCTTGAGTAGTTCGGCGACCATACCAACACTTCCGTGCCGCGCCACGGTGTGCAACGGTGTCTCTCTCGACCAGGACGGTGCCTGGGGGTCGGCGCCAGCCTGAAGCAGCACGGCAAGCATCTCCAGTGTATTCTTGCGAACAGCCCAGATAAGAGGGGTTTCTCCGGTCTCGTCGCGGGCGTTGGGGTCGGCGCCGTCCTCCAGCAGCATGCGGGCGATGTCAGGATTCCCGTTGACCTTTGCCGCCCAATGCAGGGGCGTTGCGCCCATATTGGTCTTGGCGCCGACATCAGCGCCAGCGTCCATCAGGATTTGCGTTATGGAAGGATTGCTGTTCCTGGCTGCCCTGTGCAACGGTGTCTCACCGAACTCATCACGCGCCTTGGGATCAGCGCCAGCAGACAGCAGCGCCTGGATCACAGCAGGATTCCCGTTGCGCCTCGCTGCGTCATGCAGGGGAGTTTCGTCGAAATCGTCGCGCGCACGAGGATCGGCGCCGGCGGCAAGCAAGGCGGCGGTCATGTCGGCATTGCCGTTGTGGCGCGCTGCGCCATGCAGGGGCGTATCGCCAAAATCATCGGGGGCGTTCGGGTCTGCCCCGGCTTCGATCAGGAGAGCGATGACTGCCGGGTCGCCGCCATGCGCCGACGCCAAGTGCAACGGCGTCGCGCCTTCCCGGTTCTCCGAGTCGCTTTCCGCGCCCGACTCGAGACATTCTGCGACTTGCGATCTTGTAGCGTTCTCGAAGAATTCCCTGGTGTTCCACCTGGCACATTTCTCATCGGCGGCATGCACCGAACCCGGCGACAGGATCAACAGGACGCCGGCAATGACTGGAACAGCCATCGCCGGAAAGCAACGCAACCCGTCGAGCAGGAGTTTCATAGCAAACCGATTGTAAGCATTAACCAACTCAGGGAGGCGCTCGGGATCCGCTCCAGCAGCCAGGCATGCACGAATTCTGTCAGCCCTCGCGCTTCGGCGCGCAAAGGGCTGTATTGGCCATGGTATTCCATGGGCCATTCAGGTATACCCCGCCTCCCGGCACAGCGCGTCGATGGCGATGTTGTAGTCCATGCGCTCGCCACCCCAGCCGCAGCGGGCGGTGTGGGCGTTGATGGCCAGGCCGCGCGCCGCATTGAACGCCGCCAGCCGCCGTGCCCCGCTGGCTGCACAGGTGTTTCCGCGGAAACACCCGCTGTGCGTTCGGCCCGCCGGCGGGATCACCCGGCCATCCGGACACGTGAATTCGATCGCACCCTGGCGCACCCGAACGCCATAACCCCCCTCGTGCACCTGCCGGTGATGTTGAGAGCACAGGGTGACCAGATTGCCCAGGGCGGTCTCGCCCCCATCGGCCCAATGCCGGATGTGATGGGCGTGCACATGGCGGGAACGATCGCAGCCCGGGAAGCGGTAGCCGCCGTCGCGAACGCGCAGCGCGCGACGGATGGCCGGCGGTACCGCCCGGGTCCGGCGCCCGACCGCCAGCGGCTCGCCCTGCGCGCCTTTGACCACTCCCAGCAAGGCCCCGTCACAGCCCAGCCGCCGCGCCGTCTCCACCGCCACCTTACCGCCGTGTTCAAACGACGCGCCCGTGCTCTCCGGCACGTCACGCAGCGCATCGTGGGCGATGTGCACCACCAACTCGTGAGCACTGGCCGCCGAACCCGAACACTTCCCGGCGAGAAATCGTTCGGCCATGTGCTCCAGGGCGTCCGCACGCCGCTGACTGGCGCTCCGAGGAGGTGTTTCCGCGGAAACACTTCCGCATGCCGAATGCGCAGACTCGGCTGCTTCGGCGCGCTCGATGCCCCCGGGCTTGCCATTGCTTTGCGCCCCGGTTCCCTCGGTATCCTCGCCCCGCTCCTCAAGTTGTGCTTCCGCCGCTTCCAGCGCCTTGAGCAGCATTTCACCCACCTCCGGAGCCAGACGGGCCTGAAGCCTCACGCTGCCGTCGCTCTCGCGCCGGTAGTCCAGGTAGCGCCGCTCGTGCACGGCTTCGGCCTCGTTGCGCTCATTCTCACGCTGCACCCGCCGAAACCCCCCTACCGTCCGCTCCACATGCGCCGCCGTGCCGTTCAAGGCAATGTGCAGCAAGGTGGCCTCCGTCGCCGCTGTCGCCACCCGCGTGAGCGCGCGTACCTTCGAATACGACAGCCGGCCCTCGCCGAAGGCTTCCGCGATCTTCGGCAGCGATTCCAGGGCCCGCGCCGTGCGCACCTTCTCGCGCGCCGCCACCGGGCCGATGCCGCATTGCCAACTCAGCCAATGGGCGCAACTCGCTATGCCGTGCTGGGCCCAGCCTTCCTTGCGGTCGAACTCTGTCAGCAGGGCCAGAAACTGCGCCGTGGCCGCGTTGATGTTCCCCCACAATCGGGTGATCTGTGCCTCCAGGGCGTCAAGGGCCTTTTCTTCGCGAACCCGGGCGGCAATCCGGACGTCGGCATCCGGGTGCGAAAACTGTGCATCGCTGGCTGCCGGCAACTCAAAAGCGCCACTCGGAGGACGCTCAGCGTCGCAAACAGGGGCGCGGGAGGAAGTGCGGTGAAGATCCATTTCGAGGCTCCGTTCAGTCCGTTGACGTGATCGGAACTATAGCACGAATCACCAGTCAAATCAAGTCTTTACAGGCCTTTACGAGTTCACTTAGGGCCATCCAAAAGGCTGTGCCAGGTGTGTGATCCCGGAGAAGGGCTTGCCGCCAGTGGCGAGGGCGAGACGCCCTCGTTCCCGGGGGGTACTTGGGGGTTATGCCTTGTTCGGGGGGCGGCGGGGGAGGTAGAGGTCGGTGATTACGCCCAGGTAGGCTTCGGCGGCCATGCCGACGGATTCCGACAGGGTCGGGTGCGGGTGGATGGTGAGCGCCAGGTCTTCGGCTTCGGCGCCCATTTCGATGGCGTGGGCGACTTCTGAGATGAGGTCGCCGGCGTTTATGCCGACGATGCCGCCGCCGATGATGCGACCGTCCTCGGCGTCGAACAGCAGCTTGGTCATGCCTTCGGAGCGTTGCATGGAGATGGCCCTGCCGCTGGCGGCCCAGGGGAACACGCCCTTGCCGTAGTCCACGCCCTGTTCGCGGGCTTCGGCTTCGGTCAGGCCCACCCAGGCGACTTCGGGGTCGGTGTAGGCCACCGACGGCACCACGCGGGCGTCGAAGGCGACTTTCATGCCGGCGGCGGCCTCGGCCGCGACCTTGCCTTCGTGGGTGGCCTTGTGAGCCAGCATGGGGTGGCCGACGATGTCGCCGACGGCGAATATATTCGGCTGGTTGGTGCGGAGTTGCTTGTCTACGGGAATGAAACCGCGCTCGTCGACAGTAACGCCGGCCTTGTCCGCGCCAATCTTGTCGCCGTTCGGAACTCGCCCCACGGAAACCAGCACGCCGTCGAAGGTGTCGGCTTCCGGCGCCTTCTCGCCTTCGAAAGATACCTTGATTCCTTTGCTGGTGGCCTTTGCCGACGCGACCATCACGCCGGTGTGGATGGCCGCATAGCTCTTGCGGATGCGCCGTTCCAGCGGTTTCAGCAGATCCGCGTCCGGTCCCGGCATGAGCCGGTCCAGCGCTTCCACCACCGTGATCTCGCTGCCCAGCGCGTCATACACGGTGGCCATTTCCAGGCCGATGATGCCGCCGCCTATGACCAATAACCGCGCGGGTATGTCATCCAGCAGCAGTGCGCCGGTGGAGTCCATGATGCGCGGGTCGTCCGGCAGGTTCGGGAGCGCCCGGCTTTGCGAGCCGGCCGCGATGATGCATTGCTCGAAGGTGAGGCTTTCCGTGCCTTCGGCGGTTTCCACGGCCAGTTCCCTGGGACCGGTAAACCGTCCTGTGCCTTGCAGCACGGTAACCTTGCGTTTGGACGCCATGCCGGCCAGGCCACCGGTCAGCCGTCCCACCACACCTTCTACCCAGGTGCGGGAGGCCGCGGAATCAACCTGGGGCGCCGCATACTCGATGCCCGCTTCCGCAAGATGCTCGGCCTCGCCCATTACCCGGGCCACGTGCAGCAGGGCTTTGGAGGGAATACAACCCACGTTCAGGCACACGCCCCCCAAAGTGGGATAGCGCTCCACCAGGGTGACCTCCAGACCGAGATCGGCGGCTCGAAAAGCCGCCGTATAACCCCCGGGGCCCGAACCCAGCACTGCCAGTTGCGTCTTCACTCTTCGCTCTCCGTATCGTCCTGGTCGGTGACCGGTGCGAGAAGCCGCTCGGCGTCCGCCAGCAACGCGCACAGCCGCGTCGTGAAACGCACGGCCGTAGCGCCGTCGATTACGCGGTGATCGTAGGACAGCGACATCGGCGCCATGAGGCGCGGCTTGAATTCGCCGTCGCTGAACACCGGCGCCATGCGGGCGCGCGAGACTCCCAGGATCGCCACTTCCGGCGCGTTGATGATGGGTGTGAACGCGGTGCCGCCGATGCCGCCCAGGCTGGAGATCGTGAACGAGCCGCCCTGCATTTCATCCAGCGCGAGCTTGCCTTCGCGGGCCTTGGCGGAAAGCTCCTGAAAGGCGCGCGCCAAGCCGGCGATATCCAGCCTGTCAGCGTTGCGAATTACCGGCACCAGCAGGCCGCGGTCGGTATCCGCGGCAAAACCCAGATGCACGAATTTCTTCATCGCCAGCGAAGCGCCGCCGTCGGTTAGCGAGGAGTTCACCACCGGGAATTCCTTCAGGCACAGCACCGTGGCGCGGGCCACGAACGCCAGCATGGTCAGGCGCACGCCGTCGGCGGCAAGTTCGGCCTTCAGCGCCTTGCGTCGCTGCTCCACCTCGGTGATGTCGGCCTCGTCATGCTGGGTCACGTGCGGTAGGTTCACCCAGCTTGCCCAGAGACGCGGTCCGGATATTTTTTGCACCCGGCCCAGGGGCACGACTTCTATTTCGCCGTGGGCCGAGAAGTCCACCTCGGGAACCTGCGGCAGCCCGGCGCCCGGCGCTCCCTGTTGCAGCGCCAGCTTGACCCAGGCCTTGACGTCGGCCTTGCGGATCCGGCCTTTCTCGCCTGAGCCCTTGACCGCAGCCAGGTTGACGCCCAGTTCGCGCGCGAACTTGCGCACCGCGGGAGAAGCATGGGCCTTGGAAAAGCCTTCTTCATCAATCGGAGGCAGCGTGCCGGCAGTGGCAGCGAGCTGCTGGGCGGCAGCCGGCGCCTGCGCGGCCGGGGCGGTTCGGGCAGGAGCGCCTGGAGCCGCGGCGGCAGGCGGTGCTGCGGCCTTGTCCGCGGCAGCTTCAGCCTCCGCTGCCTGCGGTTCGCCGGTGTCTTCAAGCTCCGCGATGACGTCACCCTCGTTGACCTTATCGCCCACGGCAACCTTCAAGGCCAGGACCTGCCCTGCGACCGGAGACGGCACATCCATGGCCGCCTTGTCGGTCTCCAGGGTGATCAGGGGGTCGCCGGCCGCCACTTCGTCACCGGCAGAGACTGCGATCTCCACGACTTCCACGTCGGAGAACTCACCCAGGCCGGGCACGCGTACTTGAAGGGCTTCGGGCATCGTTCAGTTGAGGGAAGTGTTGCTAACGTCTTCTAATATGGTGCTAATATGGTGCTATATAGCGCTAACTTCGCTTATCTTGAATCACTACAAGGTAACCGGATCGGCCCGCTCGGGGTCGATATCCCAGGCCTTGATCGCCTCGGCGACCTTTTTCGCCGTCATCCGGCCGTCTTCCGCCAGGGCGTAGAGCGCGGCGGCGGCGATGTAGCGCGAGTCCACCTCAAAATGGTTGCGCAGGGCCGAACGGGCATCGCTGCGGCCAAAGCCGTCGGTCCCCAGCGTTACATAGGTGCCCGGAACCCACTGCCGAATCGAATCCGGCAAGGCCGCCATGTAGTCGCTCGCCGCGATAAAAGGTCCGCTGGCGCCGTCAAGCGCCTCGACCAGGTACGGGCGGCGTGGTTCCTTGCCCGGGTTGAGGCGGTTGTGGCGTTCGCAAGCCATCCCGTCGCGGCGCAGCTGGTTGTAGCTGGTCACCGACCAGACATCGGCCTCGATGCCGCAGTCCTTGCGCAGCAAGGCAGCGGCGCCAACCGCCTCGTTGAGAATTGCGCCGGATCCAAACAACTGCACCCGTTCGCCCTCTTCCGAAGCGCCCTCCGCGGGAGGCAGCCGGTAAATGCCCTTGAGAATGCCTTCGCGCGCACCCCGCGGCATGGCGGGCTGCCGATAGTTGTCGTTCATCGTGGTGACGTAGTAGAAAACGTTTTCCTGCCGCTCGGCCATACGCCGCAGCCCGTCCTGGATGATCACCGCCAATTCGTAGGCGTAGGCCGGGTCGTACGACAAGCAGTTCGGGACGGTAGCCGCCGCCAGGTGACTGTGGCCGTCCTGATGCTGCAGGCCCTCGCCGGCCAGGGTGGTGCGTCCCGCGGTGCCGCCGATCAGAAAACCCCGCGACTGCGCATCGCCGCCCGCCCAGATGAAATCACCGATCCGCTGAAATCCGAACATCGAGTAGAAGACGTAGAACGGAATCATCGGCAGGCCGTGGTTGGAATACGAGGTGCCGGCGGCCAGCCATGAACAGAACGAGCCGGCCTCGTTGATGCCCTCTTCGAGAATCTGCCCCTTGCGGTCCTCCCGGTAGCCCATCAACTGCTCGGAATCCTGCGGCGTATAGAGCTGGCCCACCGACGAGTAAATCCCGAGCTGCTTGAACATGCCCTCCATGCCGAAGGTTCGCGCCTCGTCGGGCACGATGGGAACGATGTGCTTGCCCAGTTCCTTGTCCCTGACCAGCATCTGCAACAGGCGAACCAGCGCCATGGTGGTGGAGATTTCGCGGGCGCCGCTTCCCCCGGTAACGGACTTGAAGGTACTTAGCGCAGGCGCCTTGAGACGGCGCGCCTTCGTCAGCCGCTGCGGCAGGAAGCCGCCCAGCCGGCGGCGGCGCTCCTTGAGATAGCGCATTTCCTCGCTATCCTCTTCGGGCATGCGGAATGGAATCTCGCCGCGCTTTAGCGCCTCGTCGCTGACCGGAATATTGAACCGGTCGCGGAATTCCTGCAGCGCCGCCAGGTCCAGTTTCTTGGCCTGGTGGGCGGTCATGCGGCTCTCGCCGCCCTCGCCCATGCCGAACCCTTTCACGGTTTTGGCCAGAATGACCGTCGGGCGGCCCTGCTGCTTCGTTGCCCTCTCGTAGGCGGCGTAGATTTTCATCCGGTCGTGGCCGCCCCGGTTCAGCAGCTCAATGTCCTCGGTGGACATATGCGCCACCAGGTCCTTGAGCCCTTCGATACCGCCGAAAAACTTCTCGCGGGTGTACTCGCCCCCGAAGGCCTTGCAGTTCTGGTATTCGCCGTCCACGCACTCTTCCATGCGGCGGCGCAACAAGCCATTGTGATCGCGGGCCAGCAGCGGATCCCAGCGTGATCCCCAGATCGCCTTGATTACGTTCCAGCCGGCCCCGAGGAACGCCGCTTCCAGCTCCTGGATGATCTTGCCGTTGCCCCGCACCGGCCCGTCCAGCCGCTGCAGATTGCAATTCACCACAAACACCAGGTTGTCCAGGCGCTCGCGAACCGGCACCGTGATCGCGCCCAGCGATTCGGGCTCGTCCATCTCGCCATCGCCAAGCATGCACCAGACCCGCCGGCCGCTCATGTCGGCCATTCCGCGATGCTCCAGGTAGCGCATGAAGCGCGCCTGAAAGATCGCCATCATTGCGCCCAGGCCCATGGACACGGTAGGAAACTGCCAGAAATCCGGCATCAGCCAGGGATGCGGATAGGAAGATAATCCGCCGCCTCCCACTTCCTGGCGAAACCGCGCGAGCTGCTCGCGGGTCAGCCGCCCTTCCATGAAGGCGCGGGCGTAAATCCCGGGCGAGGAATGTCCCTGGAAATACACCAGGTCGCCCCGGTTCTCCTTGGTGGGCGCGCGCCAGAAATGATTAAAGCCCACTTCATACAGCGTCGCCGCGGAAGCATAGGTGGCGATGTGGCCGCCGTATTCCGAGCTCTTGCGATTGGCGTGAACCACCATTGCCATGGCGTTCCAGCGGATGTAGTTCTCGATCCGCCGCTCCAACGCCACATCACCGGGATATTCGGGCTGGTCCGCCCGGTTGATGGTGTTGAGGTAAGCGGTGTTGACGCCATACGCCATATGCGCGCCGGAGCGCCGGGCCCGGTCGATTATCCGATTAAGCAGGAATGCCGCGCGCTCCGGGCCCTGGGTGCGCAGGACCGAGTCGAGGGATTCCAGCCACTCCCGGGTTTCCAGCGGGTCACTGTCGTGGAATGGATTGGCGCGTAGTTGAGGTTCGTCTGGCATAAAATCAGGCTGACAAGATCATTGTTTCAAGTAGCCGTCTCCAACCGGCGTGTGTCATGCAAGCTCCCTGGTCCCTGAAAAAACGTTTTCGCGGCTTTATGCCGGTAGCAGTAGATGTCGAGACCGGCGGCGTCCAGCCCGATATCCATGCGCTGCTGGAAATCTCCGCGGTGCTGTTCACGGTTGGCGATGACGGCCAGCTGGCGCCGTCTGAGCACATCTGGCTCCACGTGCTGCCCTTCGAAGGCGCCGTAATTGAAGACAAAGCGCTGGAAATAAACCGCATTAAGCCGCACCACCCGCTACGGCCGGCGGTGCCGGAACGGGAAGCCTTGCGGCGCGTATTCCGCGTCGTGCGAAGGGAGCTCAAAGCGACAGGTTGCTCACGCGCCATCCTGGTGGGTCACAACGCGCATTTCGACCTTGGCGTGCTAAATGCGGCAATCAAGCGCAGCGGCATCAAGCGCAACCCGTTTCATTCGTTCAGCGTGTTCGACACCTGCACGCTGGGAGGGGCGATGTTCGGTCAGACCGTGATGAGCCTGGCCGTCCAGGCCGCCGGCCTGGAATGGAACGAGGAACGCGCCCATTCGGCTCTCTATGACGCCCAATGCTGCGCGCAACTGTTCTGCGAGGCGGTCAACCGGATCAACGATCAATCCAACCCTGCGTTGCGCTGAGAACGGCCGCTAGTCCAGATCCTGGACAAGGCCCTGCAGCTCCCCGCTGCGGGCCATCTGCGTGACGATATCGGCGCCGCCCACCAGTTCTCCGCTCACGTAGAGCTGCGGAAAAGTGGGCCAGTTCGAGAATTCCTTGAGGCCCTGGCGAAGCTCGCCGTCCTGCAATATGTCAACGTAGGCAAAACGTTTTCCGCATTGCCTGAGCGCCGCCACGACCTGCGCGGAGAACCCGCATTGGGGAAAATCCGGCGACCCTTTCATGTACAGCAGCAGGGGAAACTCGCCGATCTGCGTGCTGATACGTTGCTCTAACTGCTTGTCTTGCATGGCCCTTGGTGTGATCTTTGAAGGAAACCTTGCAATTATAGGCCAACCGCCAAACCGAGCGGCCCGAGCGGGCCCTGGGCAAGTCGAAGGTTGCAAGAGTTCTGCCTTTGAATATACTAGTTTATTAAACTAGTTTGTTAGGAACACAAGACATGATCGAGGTTGGCGCGTTCGACGCGAAAACACATTTGTCCTCGCTGCTTGACAAAGTCACGCTTGGGGAAGAAGTTCTCATCACCCGACGCGGCCGGCCCGTCGCGCGGCTCGTTCCCGCCGAGCAAGCCGAGCGGGCCGGCGCGGAAGGCGCTATCGAGGAGTTGCTGAAACTTCGTTGCAACCTGAAGCTTCGTGGCCTGAACTGGAAGCAACTGCGTGACGAAGGCCGGCAATGAGCGCGTTCGTTCTCGACTGCTCCATCGCCGTCGCCTGGCTGTTTGAAGACGAAGCGAAACCTCAGACCGATGCCCTGCTGGACCGGCTAAAGGACGACGGCGCTCACGTTCCCGGTCTCTGGCGACTGGAAATCGGCAACGTTCTGGCGTCGGCGGAACGGCGCAATCGCATCACCGCCGCACAGATTTCCGCATGCCTTGGCCTTCTGGATCGTTTACCGATTGTCACAGACTCCGAAACGGAGAGCCGCGCCTTGCGCGAGATACTGGCGCTTGCCCGCTCCGAGAAACTTACGACCTACGACGCCTCGTACCTCGAACTAGCCCTGCGGCGCGGGTTGGAACTCGCGACGCTGGACAAGCCACTCATCCGGGCCGCTGCCCGTTGCGGAATCAACACGCTACCGTCAAATGCGCCATGACTTGCGGATAAACGGCCAAATCGACGCATGCCACGCCTTCGGAGTAATGATGGCAAACCCCGCGTCGCTACGCTCCGACACGTTCATGCATTGCGCACGGAGACCCGATGCTGCCCGCATTGCTTGAGCGTGAGTGAGCAGCCCAAGTTCCGTGATAAGGTGCGCGCATGCTATGGAGAGCGGAAATGGAATTGAAGAAGCATATTCCTTTCATCGTCATTGTCTTGGCGATTCTCGGTACGTGGAACTCCACGCGCCTTGAGTTTGTGGATTTGCGCACCGAGATGCGCGCGGAGTTGGGAACCTTAAGCGAGCGAATTACCGTCCTTGACCAGCGCGTGAGCACGCTAAGCGAACGCGTGGCGCGCATTGAAGGTGTCCTGTCCGGCAAGGTGTCGAGCCGCTCCCAGCCCGAGCCGCCGACAGGCGCCAAATCGCAATCAGCCACATCTGAAGTCGTAAACAACACGTCATAGCGCCTTAGGCACCAAGAATTTCCCTTTGACCCGGTTGCGCTTGATGAGGAAGGCTCAGAGCCAAGGATGGGTACAGGAATTGTCACGGATCATGGGCCTCTATTGCGGCGGAATCGAGATAACCCAATGGGTTATACAATATGCCGTTGCAGACCATAGCTGAGACCGCGGTGTTCTCTCGTCTAGCGAACAAGCTCTTCAACGAGGAGGAAAGGAGCGAGCTGACACACAAAGAAAAACGACCACTCTCGGGGCTGGCGGCAGCGATCAGGAATTCCTGGGAGGAGATGAAATGAGCATTTTTGCAGATCATCTGATCCAATCTTCAGGCGAAGCCCTTGCGCACGCAAAGGGCGTGGGCCCGGCAATCCTGCATACGCCGGTGGCGCCCCGCGAGGTGCGTGAAAGCGTGAAGTTAACCCAGGCGCAGATGGCGCCGCTTATGGGCATGAGCTTGTCAGGCTATTGCAAATGGGAACAGGGAGCGCGACAGGTAAGTGGTCCGGCCGCGATCCTTTTGCGCGTAATTCAAAGGGAGCCTGACGCAGTAAAGCGAGCGTTGCTTTCCTCGCGGCAAGCGTAATCGAATACGATTTCTGTTGCTCCTTTAGAAAGGAAATCCAACCTACGCTTAGTGTACTTAAGGTCTCTACCTGGTTGACTACCATGGAGAGAAGCAAGAAATCCATGAGCATTGGCCGCGAAGACCTGGATGGCCGCCGAGTTGATTTCTCCGGCGTGACATCCGGTCGACGCCTACCACCCTCCGCTCAAAATGGGCGGTATCAGAACCGGACAGATCATTTGTTACAAGTGCGGACAGTTTATTTGTTCCTAACACAAGTTGTTGAACGCGAGCCCGGCCCGGTGTAAAATACCCAGCACGATGAACGGGAAATCAACACAGTTCAGATTGGCCGCCGGCGCCTTATCGGTCGGACAACCGACCGCGGCGATAGCTGGCGGCGCGGCTGCACACGCATGGCGTTTGCGGACGATGCGCCTGAGTGTGGATTCCTATCGCTTCAATGATGGAGAACCCATGCGCTAAGCCTTCCTCAACATTGGTGTCGGAAGGTTTTGCAAAACGAACCTTCCAGATCACCCCCCAAAGGCCCTGGTCGGTTCAAGAACCTACCGGGGTTTTTTGTTTCCCCGGTAAATGATCTTTAACAACGGGGATTGTGTGAATGTCGGGGCAGCGCTTCGTCGAAGACGAGGCGGCCGCAATTTCGGCGGTGCGCAAGCGCGCCTGTCCCCGACGCCCTTTGCCGGCGTAGCTCAAATGGGAGAGCGGCTGCCTTGTAAGCAGCAGGTTGCAGGTTCGATTCCTTGTCACCGGCTCCAGTTTCCGGAGGGGCTGAACATTGGCGGGTTCCCCTGGCTGTAAACCAGGCGCCTCAGTGCCGTGCTGGTTCGACTCCAGCTCCCTCCACCAGTTTCGGATCGGTAGCTCAGCAGGTAGAGCGGCGGGCTGAAGACCCGCGCGGCGGCCGTTCGATTCGGCCCCGATCCGCCAGACATGGCATGTAGTTCAATGGTAGAACGTCGGCCTGTTAAGCCGAATGGTGCTGGTTCGAGTCCAGCCGTGCCAGCCAGTTGCGGGGTGGGGGAGTTGGCCGTCCCCGCTGGACTCATGATCCAGAGATCGTCGGTTCAGGCCGGCTTTCCGGCGGTCGCCGCCCCGCGATTGCTTCCCCTGGTTTGACGGGCCATACGGCGAGCATAGCGATTAGCTCGACTTTCCAAGTGGCGCACGTCAGGCATTGGCAGAATGTCACCGTGGGTTGCTGTGACGATCGCAGATCAAGACGAGACCCACTATGGCAAACAAAATGGGAATCACGCGGTTTTCGGTGCGGTAGCTTAATTCGGTAGAGCGCTGGCCTGTCGAGCCAGGAGGCGCCGGTTCGAGGCCGGCCGTCCGCTCCACATTCAGGAGGCTCGCAAGGTTGGCGTGCTTATCGGTCCTGAAAACCGTGATGTCGGAAACGACGTGGGGGTTCGATCCCCTCAGCCTCCGCCAAACGATGGTGAGCGTAGCTTAATCGGGAAAGCCCCAGGATGTGACCCTGGACGATGCCGGTTCGACCCCGGTGGCTCACCCCATGTGGAGAGGTGGCCGAGTCTGGTTTAAGTCGCTTGGCTGGAGATCAGGGATACGGGACGCCACTTCATATCATGGCCGTCTGACGGGAATTGGCATACCTACCTGTCTCAGATACAGGTGTTTCCTGGTTCGAGTCCAGGGTCGCGTAGCAAGCATTTCACACAATCCTCGTTGTTGCAGAACATCCAATCAAAGAAATACTGATGAACGCAATGATCTTGAAACTCGACCGCGCCGGCCGCCCGATCCGTTGGGTGTCGCGTTATGAAGGGCTGCTCTTGTACTGCCGCGACCAGGTTGGCTGGGAGCAGGGCAGCGAGGTCATCCGCTTGCGGGGCGGCACCAACCGGCGCACCGGGCTGCGTACGGTCCGGGATGTCAACTCGATTGTGGCGGTGCGTTCGCTGGATCCGACATTGGCGGCGGCGAAGGTGCCGGGGCTGACCAACCCCGGGCTGTTCCGGCGCGATGAATTCATGTGCATGTACTGCGGCGAGGAGTTCAAGTCGCGGTTGTTGACGCGCGACCACGTCCGACCGCTTTCACGCGGCGGCGCGGACTGCTGGGAGAACGCGGTGACGGCCTGCCGCGCCTGTAACCAGCGGAAGGACAACCACCTGCCCGAGGAGATCGGCTGGAAGCTATTGGCGTTGCCGTACGCGCCGAACGCAGCGGAAGGACTGATTCTGCACAATCGGAAGATCCTGGCCGATCAGATGGCGTTCCTGTGCGGGCGCGTCGGGCAGGAGAGCCGGCTAAGGGCGGCGGCCTAGCGGTCGCAGGAGCCCGGTTCGGGCTTGGTCTGTCGGTGTCGCGGACTCGATTGTCGGCGCCGCCGCGTTCGCCGGCCGGCGTGTAGAACAAGAGCGGCAGAGGACACTGTAGCGCGCACTGAGCTCATTGACGGAAGCGGTGCGGTGGCGGATCCACTGGCGGGCCACGAAGATCGGCCTGAATGACGGGTTGTTTATGATGCGGCGGAACGCCACAGGCGCACGCCGCAGGCACCGGTGACTGCGACATACAAGGGGCCGATGAACGACCACAGCAGCGGGACCTCGCGGCCAACGAGGTCGCCGAACCAGCTGGAAAGGAACCAGAGGCCGAGTGCCGCCACTTCCCGAAACTTGATAGCTTTCAGTTGTGGCACAATCAGCCCTTCGGAATTAACGTAGAAGGGGTCGTTATGAACCCGTTGAATACCATTACCGGCACGCTCGTAGGCGGCCTCGTGATTTCTCTGGTCATCATGTTTATCGCGGCGGCTACCGGCAGTTCGATGGCCGGCGCCAACGCGGTCAACGCGTTTCTGATCTGGCTGCATGTGTTCGCCGGCATTACCTGGATCGGATTGCTGTACTACTTCAACTTTGTGCAGGTTCCGGCCTTGTCGGAGGCAGCTTCGGATGACGGCGGCCCCAGCGGCGCGGCCATTACCCGCTACGTTGCGCCGCGCGCGCTGTGGTGGTTCCGGTGGGGCGCGGTGGTCACCTGGCTGGCGGGTGCGACCTTCTTGCTGCACCGGGGCGATTTCTTTAACGCTTTCTCCCTGGGCCTTACGCCCGGCGGCGGCGACGCCATGTATGGCCTTACGATTGGAGTTGGCAGCTGGCTGGGCACCATCATGGCGCTGAACGTTTGGCTCATCATCTGGCCCAACCAGAAACGGGTTCTCGGGATGGTGGAAGCCAGCGCCGAGGAAATCAACAGGTCCCGCCGCACCGCATTTCTGGCCTCTCGCACCAACACGCTGTTGTCAATCCCGATGCTGGCCAGCATGGTGGGCGCGGGCCACGGCATGATGTTCTAAACCCAGGAGGGAGGGCCTTAGGCCTGGGGGCGAGGCCGTCCCGGCCTCGTCGAGGGCGGGACGCCCTCGTTCCCGGGGTTATCAGGATGTGATGCGCATTGAGAAGTCGCAGGCGCGGATGTTCTTGGTCAGGGCGCCGACGGAGATGCGGTCCACGCCGGTTGCGGCTACGGCGGCCAGGTTGTGCGGTCCGATTCCGCCGGAGGCTTCCAGCAGCACCTCCCTGCCCCGGCGGTCACGTTCCTCGACCGCGGCGGCAAGCTGATCCAGTGAGAAGTTGTCCAGCATCACCCAGCGTGCGCCGGCGTCCAGCGCTTGGGCCAGTTCGTTCATATCCTGCACTTCCACGGTAACGGGCAAGTTGCCGCCCCGCCGTGAAGCACGCAGCAGCGCCTCACGCACGCCCCCGGCGGCGGCGATGTGGTTTTCCTTCAGCAATACCGCGTCGTACAGGCCCATACGGTGATTGCTGCCACCGCCCATCCGTACCGCGTACTTCTGCGCCTGGCGCAATCCCGGAATAGTCTTGCGGGTATCCAGAAGGACAGCTCGCGATCCAGCCAGCGCTGCGGCCATGCTGCGGGCGCTGGTCGCGACCGCCGAGAGCAACTGGAGGAAATTCAGGGCCGTTCGTTCGCCGCTTAGCAGACCCCGCACCGGGCCGCTCAACTCGCAAACCGCCTCGCCGGCTGCGGCAAGCCCGCCTTCGGCGACGTGCCAGCGGACATCGATGCGTTCATCGAGAGAACGAAACACCTGGTCGAACCAATCGCGCCCGCACAGCACGCATTCCTCGCATGCAACCGCCACTGCAGTCGCCACGGCGGACTCCGGCAACAGCTCGGCGGAGACATCACCTTCGCCGATGTCCTCGCGCAGCGCCCTGCGCACATCCTGGCGCACCGTATCCATAGGCGGGCCGGCGATTACGTTTCCCATTGCCTTGGGCAGGGCAGGGCCTGCCTACTTACCCAGAAATACGTTCATCACCGTGGCCCGTACCAGCACAGCCTGGTCCTTTTCGCGCTTCAGTTCCGCCTCGACCACGGCCTGGCGGCGCCCTTTATGCACGATCCGGCCTTCACCCAGCAGCGGCTCGCCCATCGGCACCGCCTGCAGGAAGTTTGCCGATATCTGCGCAGTCGTAAAAGGACGTTCTCCGCAGGCAAACCAGGTGGTGGAGCCACTGATGTCGTCCAGCATGGCCAGCGCATAACCGCCCTGAAGCGAACCGATGGGGTTCGCGAGTTGCCCCGGGGGGTGGTAGCGCGCTACCGCCAGCCCCGCTTCCACATCGACCGCAATCAACTCGCCGCCGACCGCCTCGCGGCTGGTCAGCCGGGGCAGCTTCGAGAGATCGACCGAAGCGGACAACGCTCAATCCAGGGCGTCACCCAGCCGCTCGGCCAGGGCCGCCACGTCGGCGGGGTCCGCCTGGCTGACTTCCGGGTAATCCATGAACCGTTCGGGGATCTTGATGGTGGCGTCGATGCCCATCTGTTCGGACTGCACGGGCACGCCCTGGGCCGACTTCGGCGCCGATGGATCGAGCACGAACGCCTGCCCCGATTTGTTCATGATAATGTCCGAGACCGGCTGCACCCGGGTCATGATCGCCCACTCCACCGATTTCAGGTCGTACGGATCGACATCCGGTCCCACCACGACTACCAGCTTGGCAGTGCGCCCCCAACGCCCGGCCGCGCCCCACACGGCGTGCAGCACATACTTGCCGAATTCCGAGTGCGGCTTGGTGGCGCCGTCGACACTCAGTTGCACGATATAGGTCATGTTGGGCGTCACCACCACATCCTTGACCTCGGGAATCTTGCGGCCCAGGTCGCTCAGGACCTCGCCTTCCACCGGCAGCAGCGCCAGGTAGTTGTGATCGAACGGCGGGACCATCTCCATGGTCGAGTGCCAGATCGGGTTGTTGCGATGAGTGATGTGGTTCACCTGCATGAGCGGGAACACCTGCACCTTGTCGTAATAGCCCAACGGGTTGGAATGCCAGCCGATTTCCTCCTGCTGACCAGGCAGGAACTCGCCTTCAAGCACGTACTCGGCGGTGGCCGGAACTTCGATGTCCACCGTGTCGCATTTGACAAGTTCCACAGGGCTGCCGCGCAGCCCGCCGGCAAAGTCGTACTCGTCCTGGCCAAACGGCAGGCCGGTGGCCGACGCCAGATGCACGGCCGGGTCGCAATTGCAGGCAATTGCTATTTCCAGGGTCTTGCCGGCGGCTATCGCCTTGGCCAGGTGCAGGCCGCCGTGGTTCATCGGCGGGTTCCAGTAGACGAACACCGCCAGGGAGCGGTCCTGGTTGTGCTGCGAATACTTGCCGCCGGCCGGATGCTGGGCGTTCCAGAGTTGAGTATAGCGGTACCAGCCCACGTTGCGGGCGCCGGTTTCGGGGTCCTTGGTGATCGCGATGCCGTTGGTGATGTAGGCCGGCCCCTCCTTTCCGAACCACACGTGCGGAATGTGCTTGCCCAGCGACACCTCGTCCTCTGGAATCACCACCTCCTTGCACGGTGCGTTCTCCCGGTCCACCATCACCGGCTTGTGCCAGCCTGCGGGGTCGGCGAGCACGCGAGCGAGCTTGCGCTTGGCTTCAAGCACATCCTCCTCGTCGATGCAAAGGGCGGTGCGCTCGCGCGAGCCGTAAGGATTGAACGCCACGGGCACTTCCGGCGTGTTGTAGCCGGTAAGATTCTCCAGCATCAGCGCGCGGTTGGAGCCGGCGTGCAGAAGCGCCATGAGCGGCTGCAGGTCTTTGTTACCCAGTGCCGCCGACAGGGGATGCGTTATGCGGCGCAGGTCCCCGCGCTCATCAAGCAGGTTCAGGAAAGCCCGAAAATCGTCATATGCCATGAACATTCCTCCCATCGGCACTTGCGTAAACGCGCAGCCTAATGCAATTTACCGTTTCTTTCCACGGGCAAAGCCCGGGCGAAGCACAAGGTGCGTCATTTGAGCAACGCGGGCGACAGGATTTACGACTGGCTGGCCTATCACGCCCGCTGCAACGCCGATTCACCGGCCTGCGTGGACCTGGGCACCGGGCGTCGATTCACCTACGCCCAAATCAATGAACGCAGTACGCGCCTGGCTACCGGGCTGGCCATGGAACACGGCGTCCGCAAGGGCGACCGGGTAGCGATCATCGCCACCAACAGCACCGATTTCTTCGAGCTCATGTTCGCCTGCTGGAAATTGGGCGCGGTCTTCATGCCGTTGAACTGGCGCCTGCACCCGGTGGAAGTCTCCGCGCTGCTGGCCCACGGTGAGCCGAAGGTCGTGTTTTGCGACGAGCCATTCCTTACCCTGGCCGAGGGCTGGGACAAGGGCGCCTTGCTGATCCGCCGCACTGATAACGAGTCCGACCACGAGAAGCTGATTACGGATCACTTGCCGGAAGCGGTAATGCCACACCTCACGGGCGAGGACCTGAATTGCCTGATGTACACCTCCGGCACCACCGGCCGCCCCAAGGGGGTGATGTACAACTACCGCATGACCTACAACTTCGTGCTGCATGCGGCTCTGCACGGGGGCGTGTCGCGCGAGACCGCGACCCTTACCTACGCGCCGCTCTTCCACACCGCCGGTCTTAACGCAGCTGCCACGCCGTTGTTCCATTACGGCGGCTGCCTGTATGTCATGCCCGGATGGGACGCCGAAAAATGCCTGGTCTACCTGATGGATGCGGACATGGGGATTACCCACTGCATCGGCGTGCCCACGCACTATGTGATGATGAGCGAGCTGCCTGAGTTCGCCAACGCCCGCTTCCCCACCCTGATCCACCTGGGCGTCGGCAGCGCCCCGGTTTCGATGGAATTGCTGCGAACCTGGGAAGCGAAAGGCGTTGCCCTGGCGCAGTCTTACGGCCTGACCGAATGCTTCAGCGTGGCGCTCACTCCGCCGCATCGCGCCCGCGAGATGCTGGGCTCGGCCGGGCAAGCACTGATGCATGTGGACGTGCAGGTGGGTGACGGGCAAGGAAACGAACTGCCGCGCGGCGAAGTGGGCGAGATCCAGATCCGCGGCCCCGGCGTTACTCCAGGCTATTGGCGTGATCCGGAACTGACCGCCGCGTCCTGGGTGAACGGCTGGTTCAAGACCGGCGACGCAGCCCACATGGACGAGAAGGGCACGCTCACAATCGTGGACCGGCTCAAGGACATGTTCATCTCCGGCGGCGAGAACATCTACCCGGCCGAAATTGAGCACGTGGTCGTAAAGATGCCGGCGGTAAGCATGGTGGGCGTGATCGGGGTGCCCGATCCCAAGTGGGGCGAAGTCGGCATGGCGCTGGTCCTGCCCCGCAAGGACATGCAAGTGACCGCCGACGAGGTGCTTGAGCAGTGCCGGGCCAATCTGGCCCGTTACAAGATTCCCAAACAGGTGAGGATCGTTGAAGAGTTGCCCATAAGCCCGCAGGGCAAAGTGCTGAAGACGGAACTGCGCCGCCGCTGGGAGCGAGGGCGTCCCGCCCTCGACGCCGGGAACGAGGGCGTCCCGCCCTCGACGAGGGCGTCCCGCCCTCGCTCCCAGGGGCGCTAACAATGAGTAATAACACCCTCCCAATGAACGACAACCCGTTTCGATCGGCGGGTTTCCGGCGGCTGTTCGCCGCCCAGGTCATCGCCCTGATCGGAACGGGCTTAAGCACAGTGGGACTGCAGCTCCTGGCCTACCGGATGACGGGAGGCCAGGCGGCGCCGGTGCTGGCCACCGCGCTGTCGATCAAAATGGTCGCCTACGTGTTCCTGGCGCCGATTTGCGGCGGCCTGGCCCACCGGGCGTCACGCAAATCGATACTGGTGACCAGCGATGTGCTACGCGCCGGGCTGGTGTTGCTGCTTCCTTTGGTTACGCAGGAGTGGCAGATCTATCTGCTGATCTTTGCGGTGCAAGCGCTGGCGGCGGCCTTCAAGCCCGTGTTTCAGGCAATCATCCCGACCGTGCTGCCGGATACGGCAACCTACACTCGGGCGCTTTCCTATACCCGCATGGCCTACGACCTGGAAACGGTCGGCAGCATGATGCTGGCCATCACCCTGATGGCCGCCGGCGGCGGCTTTGAACTGTTATTCGAGCTGAACTCGGCCGCCTTCCTGATTTCGGCGCTACTGATCATCGTGACTCGCCTTCCGTCCGTCGCACCGGTGGAACGCACCGGCGGAAAGATGGATGAGGTTACCTTCGGGATCCGATCGTACCTGGCCACGCCCAGGCTGCGCGCCCTGCTGGTGCTTTACTTCGCCGCCGCCATGGTCAGCGGCGCGGTGCTGGTCAATAACGTCGACTACGTACGCACCGAGCTTGGCGGCGAGGACTTTCTGGTTGCCGTAACCATGCTGGCCTACGGGGCCGGGTCGATGCTTGCGGCGCTAACGACTCCATTGATCCTGCGCCGCATCGCCAGCCGGCAGTTGATTACCCGGGGAGCGCTCCTGGCGGGCTCGGCCGCCCTGTTTCTGATCCTGGCGCCGGGGCTGGCGCCCTTGCTGGTGGTGTGGGTATTCATGGGAATGGGCGGATCCTGGGTCTATACGCCCGCCGGACGGGTAATTAATCGGTCCTCCAATCCGGCCGATCTGCCGGCATATTTCTCGGCTCATTTCTCGCTTTCCCACGCCGCATGGCTGGTGGGCTATCCGCTTGCCGGCTGGCTGGGATCAGCCTTGGGGCTACCGACCGCCGGCCTGATCCTGGGACTGACCTGCATCGTGCTGGCGGTGACGGGCGCCAGGTTGTGGCCGAAAAAGGACAAGCAGGAAATCACCCACGACCATACCGCCGTGGAACACAAGCATCAGCACTTCCATGATGCGCACCACCAGCACCCCCACGACCGCGGCAGCGGCCCGGAGCCGCACAGCCATACCCACCGCCACAAGCCCACGCGGCATTCCCACGATTACGTAATCGACCTGCACCACCCGCGCTGGCCCGGGGCGTAGCGTGCTGTCCCCGTTTTTCGGCAAGTCCGCCGAGCGGGGTTCTGAACCGGTCCGTGCTCCAGCATGATGTCAGGTTGCCGTCAGGATACTGGGCTATGGTTCTCTTGATGCATTGTCGGCATGAACATCTGCTTTCGGTGCTTTCTCCAGAATTTCCGGGAAACCAATCATGCGCAGCAACGCAATCCTGATAATCTCCTTGTCGCTCCTCCTGGTCGCCTGCGGCGGCGGCGAAGTGGCCGCAACGGACGACTCAAGTCCTGGCGACTCAGGGCCCACGGTCACCTACGTCACGACCGAGACCTTCGACGAAGAAGTGCTGCGGTCAGACGTCCCGGTCCTGGTCGATTTCACCGCCACCTGGTGTGTGCCCTGCAAGGTGGTGGATCCGATCATCATGGGCCTTTACCCGGAGATGGCCGGACGCGCGAAAGTCTTCAAGCTGGACATCGATGAAGACCCGGAAATCTACCAGCGGCTCGGTGTAAACGGTGTGCCGCACATCCTCTTTTTCAACAACGGCGAGGAGCAGGACCGTATCGTCAGCCCGCAGTCGAGAGAAATCTACGTGCAATACCTCGAGGCCTTGATTGACGGGCGATCAACGCTGGACGTATCGCTGCAACTCCTGGAAGAAGACCAGTTTCGTCGCCACTTCATCCTTTCCAGACGCATTGATGACATGAACACAGCGCTGGCGGCATACCCGAGCCTGTTGACCGATCCCCTTGAGAATGGCCAGACACCCTTGTCGCTGATACTCAACCGCCCGAACTACCGGCAAGACGACCAAATAGAACTCGCGCTGGCACACGGCGCTCAACCCACGACGCGAGACCTGGTCGGCCTGGGCAAATGCGACGATTTCCTTGCCTCCCTGGTGGACGATCCGGAGGCCCTGAACCGGCCTGACCCGGACGGCGCCACGCCGATGTATCTTTCGGTTGCCCGTTCGTACCGGCTTGAAGATGGCGGTTGCGTTCGTGCTGTGCTTGAAGCCGGGGCAGACCTGCGGGCGAACACAAGCCAGCGCTTTACCTTGGGCCGCGGGGTTGTACTCCTGAGAGATCCTGCCTTGCTCGGTGAGTTTCTTGATCGCGGCCTGGACCCTGAGCAAACCGACCCCAACGGCTGGAACATGTTGCATTGGGCCGCGACTTACGGTTACGTCGATGTCGTATCACTGTTCGTAGATCGCGGTCTGGACCTCGAGAGCACCAACCACGAGGGTAAGACGGCAGCCGACATTGTTCGCGCACGACGCGACCGCACGGCCAAGGCGCTGGAAGACGGAGTCGACGCGTACGGCCGGAAAGTCGAGGAGCAGGCCCGTGAGCATTACCGGGAGTCCGTTGCCAACAGCGACGAAATCCTCGCAATCCTGGGGCACTCTAACGCCCGGTCAGCCGGGTAATGGCCTTGCGATAGCCGTCTTCCAGTTCCGTAATCAGCTCGGCTGTAGACAGCACGCGTTCGACTGAACCCACCCCCTGCCCGGCCGACCAGATGTCACGCCAGGCCTTCGAGCGCTTTTCCTCGTTGTCGAATTGGATGTCGGGGTTGGCCCGCCCCAATTCGGCGGGATCAATACCGGCCTGTTCGACACTGGTCTTTAAGTAGTTGGCCGGGACGCCGGTGAAGTACGCGGTAAGCACCAGGTCGTCCACACCGCTGTCCACCAGCATCTGTTTGTAGGAGTCTGACGCGTGGCTCTCCCGGGCGGCGATGAAGCGCGTGCCGACATACGCGAAATCGGCGCCCATGGCGATTGCAGCCGCGATGTCCGCTCCGGTTGAGATACCGCCGGCCAGAACGATCGGGCCATCGAAGAACTTGCGCACTTCCGCCAGAAACGCAAACGGCGTGATCATGCCGGTGTGTCCACCTGCGCCGGACGCCACCAGGATCAGGCCGTCCGCCCCAGCGTCGGCGGCCTTGCGCGCGTAAAAGAGGCTGTTGACGTCGCAATACAGCAGCCCGCCATAGGAATGCACCTCCTCGCGCACCAACCTTGGGCTTCCCAGGGAGCTGATGACGAGAGGCGCCTGGTATTGAACCGTGAGTTTGAGATCGTCTTCAAGCCGCTTGTTGCTTCGGTGCACGATCAGGTTGACGGCCCAGGGCGCGATCTTGCCCGGATCATCCTGTTCTGCGGCAGCCAATTCGCTGGAGATGCGCTGCAGCCATTCTTCCAGCGCTTTCAATGGCCGTGCGTTGAGTGAAGGAAACGCCCCGATCACACCCCCCTTGCAGGCCTCTATAACCAGTTCCGGTCCGGAAACCAGGAACATGGGCGCGGCAAAGATCGGCAGCCGCAGCCGCTCCTTCAATTGCGCCAGACTTGCGCCGGTTTCCGGGCTCGAAGCCACCGCAATGAGGTTCGTCCTGGTTGCTAGTCGGGTTCGCCGCTGGACAGCGGCGGCAGTTGGCCGAGATGCACTCCGCTATCGGCAATCAGGGTTTCCCCGGTAATAAGCGGGGCGCCTTCCAGGAACCACACGATGACCTCGGCGACATGGTGCGGCTCGGCGACCTGTTTCAGCGGCAGGATCGAACTGGCCATGTCCAGCATGCCCTGGTAGGCCTCATCGCCCATTCCCCCTTGCAGCCAGCGGGTCTTGATCATTCCGGGAGCGACGCTGTTGATGCGGATTTCCGGCCCGAGCACATGGGCCAGGGACTTGGTCATCAGGTTCAGCGCGGCCTTGGAGGCAGCGTAGGGGATTGACGACGCGATACCCGTGATGCCTCCTATGGAGGAGTTGTTGACCACGGCGCCGCTGCCCAGCGCCCGCATATGCGGTTCCACTGCGCGGATCATCTGGTAGGCACCCACGACGTTGACCGCGTATATGTCCAGGAAATCCTGCTTGCTGATGCCGTCCAGCTTGAAGTACGGGTTGAATTTGGTCCTGCCGGCGTTGTTGACCAGGTAGTCAATGCGCCCCCAGGCTTCCATCGCAGCCGCCGCCAGGGCACGGCAATCGGCGTCTTCGGACACGTCTGCCTGCACTACCCGCGTCTCTACACCGGCGGTGCTGCAGCGCGCGGCGGTAGCGAACGCCTCCTTCTCACTGCGGGTGTAATTCACTACTACGTTGCACCCGCGAGCCGCCAAGAGTTCGGCCGTAGCTGCGCCAACACCGGTGGCCGAGCCGGTCACGATGGCAGTTTTCCGTTCGTTCATGGCGCGCAATTCTAGCCCGCAAATTGCAGGCTGGTCCGGCCGCCGAGGCTGCGGTAAAGTTGGCGCCGCCTCATTGCGACAGGAGAAAGAATCATGGCCGCCCCAAAAGGAAGAGAAATGCCGGCGTGGGTGCTACGCCCCATATCCGACATGCCCGTGCTCGGCCCCGCGGAGTCGCTCAGCGGACTGCAGCGCGAGTTGCAGGAATTACTGGACCGCTATTCCAGGGGAATCGAGAACGGCGAGCTCTCTGAAATTGAGGCCTGCATGCGCACCGACGAGGAGTTCCTGATCATCGAATCCAGTTTCCCGAACTACGGCTGGGAGGACTACTACAAGAACCACCTGAGCCTGGAGATCGGGATGATTGACGATGTCGAATACGGCGCAAAACTGGTGCACGCTTACGGCAACGACAATTTTTCCTACGGCGTATTCACATATCACGCCGCCGGCTCACGTGATGGAAACAGGCGCAGCGTAGAGGGAATGGGCACTCTGGTAGCCGAGCGGATGAATGGCGAATGGCGCATCCGCCACTGGGCCACCTGCTCACGGCGCCCGCCCAGCCACTAACCCCCGGGAACGAGGGCGTCCCGCCCTCAACCCCGGGAACGAGGGCGTCCCGCCCTCAACGAGGTCAGGATGACCTCGTCCCCAGGTTAGCCCCTCCCAGCTTCCTTCCCGCCTGACCAGCGTCTCACCAGGCCAGTATCCAGGCCAAAGAGATCCATGATCCGGCCCACACTGTGGTTGACGATGTCGTCCACCGTTTCCGGCCTGGCGTAGAAACCCGGAACCGGCGGCGCCACCACGGCGCCCATCAGCGCCGCCTCACGCATCAAACGCAAATGCCCCGCGTGCAGCGGAGTCTCGCGAGGCACAAGCACCAGCTTGCGATTCTCCTTCAGCGTCACATCCGCCGCGCGGACCAGGAGGTTCGCCGCATAGGAGTTGGCAATGGCGGACAGCGTCTTCATTGAGCAAGGCGCCACGATCATGCCGCCGGTGCGAAACGACCCGCTTGCAATAGTGGCCGCCACGTCGCTGTCGGAATAGACCACATCGGCCAGCGCCTCCACATCCCGGACCTTCCAGTCGGATTCCAGCGCTATGTTGACCTTGCCGCCGTTGCTCAGCACCAGGTGGGTTTCCACCTCCGGGGCTTCACGCAGGGCTTCAAGCAGGCGAATGCCGTAGATCACGCCGCTGGCGCCCGAAATTCCAATGATTAGCCGCACTAACGTCTACTCCTGAGAAACCGCACCTATCGTAATCCGACAAATTTCAGCAGAGGATCAAATTCACCCCGATCGGCGCATTTCAGCGCACCCATATAGGCGTCTCGGCGCGCATTGTCTGCTTGCAAGTCAAAGCCGCTGGCCCATTCGATGGCAGCGTGATCAAAGTAACTCCCCAAGTACACATCAGCTGCTATACGAGCATGCCTGCCGTTGCCGTTCGGGAACAGATGGATCTGAACCATCCGGTGATGAAAACGCGCCGCCGCTTCCAGGGGCGCAAAGACGCGGTTTGTCGCCCAAACACCAGCATCACCCAAGAGCATGTGGAGTTGCGGCGCAATAGAAAATGGGGCAACCCCAATGTTCGTTTCGCGCAGTCGAAAGGTTCCGGCCCAGTCCCACACATCGCCAAATAGCTGTTTGTGAAGCGTGCGGACGAAATCAGCGCTCAGAATATCGCTGCTGCGACTCCGCCGAAGCCAAAGCAAGCCCTGTGCAATGTTGGCCTGCTCCAGCTCATCCAACTCGCCACGCGTAGTGATGTGACGAAATCTCAGGCCGACCATGTCATCCGGATCAAGTGGCGTTGCTCCTTCAGGTTCTTCGAACGTCATGCCTCGTCCCAAAAATCACGCGGCATTTCGTGGGCAAGCTTGTCTGCCAACTGTTCTATCTCCCGGACAACTTGATGGTCCGGCAAGGATTGCTTCTCCAAGGCCATGTGTGAACTGGCCCGGCGAATGATTCTTGCGGCAATTGCGCGCGCTTGAGCGCGCACACACGCACTTACGTTGCCTTCATTCGGCACTATCGCGTAAACAAAGCGCCCGCCAAGCGAGTCGGCAAGTTTTTCCATCTGCCTGATAGTGACACCGCCCTCAAGCTCTTTGCGCTCCGCTTGATAGATAGCGGCCTTGGTCACTCCCGCCCGGCGGGCAAGCTGCGGCGCGGACATGCCAAGCGCCTTGCGCATGGAGGTAAGCCATCCTTCACTCGGCAATTTCAGGCCGCCGATCTTTTCAGCCGAACCATCGATGATTCGAGCGTATTGCCTTCTGGCAGCTTCCTTTACACTCATTTGTCTATCCATCTATAACCTTCTTCCGTGCAATAGCATATACATGCATATACAAGAAGCAAGACTTCGAGAAAAAATGAAGGTGGTGCCGGAAGTCAGATTCGAACTGACGACCTACGCATTACGAATGCGTTGCTCTACCAGCTGAGCTATTCCGGCGAGTCCGGCCTGCGGCTGAAGCCCCGTGTAAAGCCTTGCACGTGAGCGCCTGCCGCTACGCTTGAACGGGCGGATTGTATCGCAATCGCGGTTTGCGGGATTTATCCACGAACACGAGCAATTGGGCCGTTCATCCCGGCGACGCCACTGCCTATTGTTGTGTTCGCGCCTGCTGGAACGGCGTAGCAAGGGATCGCATGATGCGTGGCTATACGCTCTTGGAAATTCTGGTCGCACTGACTCTAAGCGCCATTGCTGTTCTCCTGACCCAGCCCGTTCTCGCAACCGGAATGCTCAATCTGCAGCGGAGCACAACGATCAACGGATTGATTCGCAGCCTGCACTTCGCACGCCGCACAGCCGCCGAAAGCGGCAGCGACACAACACTGTGCGCCAGCCCCGACGGTTGGCGGTGCAGCGGCGAAGATGATTGGAGCGCCGGATGGATCGTGCATGACGGCCTTCGCCGAACGGGGGCCTACGCGCCGCCGCCAGGCGCGGTCCTGTATCGATTACGAGGCCGGACCGGTTTGACCATCAGCGCAAACCGCACCCAGTTCGTGTTTCGGCCGTTCCGCGGGCGCTCCACCAACGGCACCCTGATCCTGTGCGACCGCCGCGGAAGCGGCGAGGCGCGTGCCGTTATCGTCAACAACATGGGCCGTCCGCGCCTGTCCCCGACCGCCACCGATGGCGACCCGCTGCCCTGCCCGCCCGGCTGAACGGCAAGGCGGGTTCAGCCTTGCCGAATGCCTGCTGGCCATGGCTCTGTTCAGCCTGGGCTTGTTGGGCGCCGGCGCGCTGATAACCGAACGTCTGCGCGAAAGCCGCGCCGCACACAGCCATTTCCTGGCCGACATGCTGGCGCAGGACCTGGCAGCGCGCATTGAAGCAAACCCCCGGGCGCTCGGCGAAGACGACTTCCGGGCGTGGCAACGGCAGGCTACAGACATGCTGCCTGGCCTGCAATCCGAGGCGGCGGCCCTGGGCGGCTCCCCGCCCGCGTACCGGGTGGAACTGCTGTGGCCGCTGAGTTCAGGCGAGTCCGGTCGACTGGTCATGTGGCTAGGGCAATGAGCGAAGCTTCCAGCGGGCAGCGGGGCGTCAGCCTGACGGAGTTGCTGGTTTCCCTGGCGATTTCCAGCATGTTGTTGCTGGGCGTATTCGCCTCGGCCCAGCAGTTCCGCCAGGCCGCGCAAGCGGCCGAGAACCTGCACAAGCTGGAGGAAAAGGCAAGATTCGTGTTGGATCTGCTGCGCGCCGATATTCGCTCCGCGGGCTACTGGGGACTGCATGCCGATTCGGCAGCCATTCGCCTGGGGGTGGGAGCGACGGTGCGCTGCGGCGGCGCCGATGCCACGGACTGGGCCTTGCGCCTGGATCACTACGTGGCCGCCGGCAACGACGAGTGGACCTTGCCCTGCCCGCCCTACCGGAACCGGCGGCAACCGGGCGCCGACCTGCTTGAGATTCGCAGGGCGGATCTAAGCACCTCCGGCGTGGATGGGCGCAAGCTTCAGGTACTTTCTTCGCGGCGCGAAGCGGTGGTGTTTGCGGCAAGTACGCCGCCTACCCTGGAAGGCCGCACCGAACTGCGTAACCTGGTGGTCCACGCCTGGTACGTTTCGGCTCGCTCAAGCCATGACTCCGAGACGCCGTCGCTGCGGCGCAAGACCTTGATCAGCGGCAAGCTGCTGCGCGACGAGGAAATCCTCTCCGGCGTTGAGGACCTTCAGGTCCGGCTTGGGGTAGACACCGACGGCGACGGCCGGGCCGACCGGGTGATGGATCCGGGGTCGCCGGGGCGTGTTGTGGCCGTGCGGTTCTGGGTGCTACTGCGCAGCGACACTATTGAGCCCGGCTACCAGGACGCCAGGAACTACGCGTACGCCGACCGTGCAGCCCGGCGCTTTAGCGATGCCCGCCGCCGCCTGCTGGTCAGCGGCAGTGAAGTGGTGGCCAATGTCCGTTGAAGCTGCCAAGTCCGAGCGGGGCGTTGTGCTTGCCGCAGTGCTCATGGTGCTTGCGGCACTGTCCCTGATGGCGGTGACCGGCAAGGGCGACGCCGCCCTGCAATGGCTACAGGTCCGCAACTCCCGAGAGTACGCGGAGGCGGTTCAATTGGCCCACACCGGAATCGGAATGGCGCTGGCCGACGACCGATTCAATATCGCCGCGGCGCAATCCGGCCGCTACTGCCGGATCGCTTCACGCTGCGTCGAGTGGACCGTAACCCATGTCGAGACAACTCCGGTGCCGGCAGGTTTGGACAAGCGCCCGGAGCATCAACGCGCCCTGCATTTCGAAATCAGCGCCGAAGGGCGCGCCGGGAACCGGGCCCGGGCGCCGATAGTGGTTGGCTTTGTGTTGTTGACGTCCGGCGCAACGGACGACCCGTTACCGGAAGCAATTGCGATATGCGCGAAGGAGGATAGTTGCCCGGACGGGACCGCTGGTCCTCCAATCCGGCGCTATTGGCGCGAGGAGGCCACCTGATGCCGGCCAGGCGCGGGTTCAGCTTGACCGAGCTGTTGGTTGTGCTGGCCATCCTGGGATTGCTGGCGGCGACCGCCATCCCTCTGTGGAACCGGCAGGTGGAACGAACGCGGCGTCTGGACGCAACCGAGGCACTTATGCGGATTGCCGTGCTGCAGGAGCGTTTCTACTTCGAGAACAGCCGCTATGCCGGCAGCGGAGATTTGGCGACGCCGGCCCCCTCGGGCCTGGGCGTCAGCGGCACGGAGCGAGGCTACTACCGGCTTGACCTGCGCGCGCTTGGCGGCGACTTGACGGTCGGATATGAGGTGCGGGCGCTTGCCGAACCCGAAAACGCTCAAGCGGGCGACGAACAGTGCCGGCTCTTTGCTCTGGACTCTACCGGCCGCCGCTCAAGCGAAACTGCCGATGGCGAAGACAGCAGCAGCGAATGCTGGCCGTAGGGACGAAGCCCTCCGTTGGACCGAGGGCCTGGGAACGAGGGCGTCCCGCCCTCGACGAGGGCGGGACGCCCTCGTTCCCAGCGGGGGCCGGCGTTATTTCTTCGGAGTGGAGCGGCCCTGGAACAGCAAGTGGAACAGCACCAGAATGACGCCGGCCGTAATCGCCGAATCGGCGATGTTGAAGGCGGGGAAGGCCCAGCCGCCGTAATGCAGCGACACGAAATCGAGTACGTAGCCGCGCGCTACCCGATCGATGATATTGCCCACCGCACCACCGGTCATCAGCGCCAGGCCCAGCGCCCAGAACGCATCCCCGCCGGTCGTGGCCTGGCGCATGAGCGATCCCAGGTACACCACCAGGGCCAGACCCAGGACCAGGAACAGCCCGTTCTGCCATCCCGAAGCGCCGGAAAGAAGACCGAACGCAGCCCCGGTGTTGTGCCAGCGCACCAGGTCGAAGAACGGAAGAACAGCGATGCTCTCATATTCGACCAGGCGCGCAGCGATCAGCCATTTCGCCAACTGGTCCAGCGCCACCACTCCGGCGGATATCGCAAGCAGCCAGCCAAATCGCAGTGTCCTCATGCCCATTCGCGAACCTCGCCTGCACCGCTGAGATTCAGCACACAGCGGTCGCAAAGTCCCTCGTGGCTGTCGCCTTCGGGGCGGATGGGAACCCGGTGCCAGCAGCGCTCACATTTGGAATGTCCGCTGGCACGGCACACCGGCGCCTGATCCGCCTCTCCCGGCTCAAGTTTCACGGCCGCGGATATGAATACGAAACGCAATTCGTCTCCGAGCTGCTCCAGGGAGGACAAGGCGGCGGCATCCACAGGCACGCTGAGTTCCGCTTCCAACGAGGACCCCAGTTCGCCGGCCTGGCGCGCGTCTTCCACCACCCCCAGCACTCGCGAGCGGGCCTCCCGGAGAGTGTCCCAGTCGGCCTGGCACTCGGGCAGTCCCGGCAGATCGTACGGATCGGACATGAATACCGACTCGGGGCGATCCCCCGGTATCTCGCGCCAGAACTCCTCGGCGGTAAAGCTGAGCACCGGGGCCAGCCAGCGCGCCAGGCATTCGGCCAGGTGCCAAAGAGTGGTCTGAGCGGAGCGCCGGCCCGAGCTGTCCTCCGGCATGGTGTATAGCCGATCCTTGATCACGTCCAGGTAGAAATTGCCCATGTCGACGACGCAGAAGTTATGCACCATCTGGAAAATCGGGTGAAACTCGTAATTGCGATAGTGCTTCCACACGGCCTCGTCCAGCTCCGCGGCCCGCCGTAGCGCCCACAGGTCCAGATCCACCAGCTTGCCGGGCGCCAGCGCATGCCGTTCGGGGTCGAAGCCGCGCAGGTTGCCGAGCAGGAATCGCGCCGTATTGCGCAGCCGCCGGTAGGCCTCCGACACCCGTGTAAGGATGTCGGGCGAAATGCTCATTTCGCGCCGGTAATCGGTGGTCAATACCCACAGGCGCAGAACGTCCGCCCCGAGCTTGTCGGTCACTTCCCGCGGGTCCACGACATTGCCCAGCGACTTGGACTGCTTGCGTCCGTGCTCATCCACCGCGAAGCCATGCGTCAGGACCGAGTAATACGGCGCCCGGCCGTGCATGGCCACGGAGGTCAACAGGGATGACTGAAACCAGCCGCGATGCTGGTCCGAGCCCTCCACGTACAGGTCCGCGGGGTTCTCTATTTCCGGATGCTCCGCGCCGACACAACGATGCACAAGCCCCGAATCCATCCACACGTCCATAACGTCGGTGACTTTACGGTAGCTTTTCGCTTCGTCCCCCAGCAACTCCGCCGGGTCGAGTTCGAACCACGCCTCGATGCCTTTCTCGTCCATGCGCGTGGCGATATCCGCCATTAGCCGGGCCGCTTCGGGGTGCGGCTCGCCGCTCTCGCGGTCCACGAACAGGGGTAGCGGAACGCCCCAGGAGCGGCTGCGGGAAATGCACCAGTCAGGCCGCGTCTCGACCATTCCGGCTATCCGCTCCTGCGCCCAGCCCGGATACCAATTGACGTCTTCGATAGCACTCGCCGCCGCCTTGCGCAGGCCGGCCCGGTCGAGCCCCACAAACCACTGCGGCGTGGCCGTGAACAACAGCGGCCGGTGGTGGCGCCAGCAATGCGGATAGCTGTGCTCATAGTTCTCCCGGTTGAGCAGCATGTCCCGCTCGGCCAGA
The DNA here is from genome assembly GCA_965261845.1 of Candidatus Foliamicus sp. Taxonomy (GTDB): domain Bacteria; phylum Pseudomonadota; class Gammaproteobacteria; order Steroidobacterales; family Foliamicaceae; genus Foliamicus. Next base: position 1,729,184 of record OZ253475.1, read on the forward strand.
AAGTCCGGGATCAGCTTGTCGGCTGCCTCTACATGCAATCCGCCCACCAGTTCGGCGCCGGGGAGGAAAACGCCGTCCGTTCCAAGCGGATTGTCGAGCGGCAGCCCGGCTTTCCGGCACAGCGCAAAGTCGTCGATACCATGTGCAGGCGCCGTATGGACCGCTCCGGTCCCGGCATCAAGCGTGACGTAGTCGGCCGTCAGCACGGGCGACAGCCGGTCGTAGAAGGGATGGCGCAAGTCGACTCCCGCCAGTTGCTCGCCCTTCAGCGATGCCAATTCGCACACTTCCCCCTCTGCCCCGTAGCGCTGCAGCACCACTTCGGCGAGCCCCCGCGCCACCACCAGGCGCTCGGCCCGGCCGCCGATTACCGCCTCCAGCAGCAGGTATTCGAAAGTGTCGCTCAAGACCACCGCCCGGTTGGCGGGCAGCGTCCAGGGCGTGGTGGTCCAGATGGGAATGTACAAGGGCGCGCCGTTGTCCTCCACAGCATCAATCCGCCGGTAGAAGTCGGCGGGGTCGTGCGCCATGAAACGCACATCAACGGCAATCGAGGTCTTGTTCTCGTACTCGACCTCCGCTTCCGCCAGGGCCGAACCGCAGTCCAGGCACCAGTGGACCGGTTTATGGCCGCGATATACATGGCCACGGGCGTAAATCTCGGCGAAGGCGCGAATCTGGTTGGCTTCGTAGCCGGGCGCCATGGTCAGATACGGCCGCTCCCATTCTCCCAGAACGCCCAGGCGCCGGAAGTCCTTGCGCTGGCCTTCGATTTGCCCGGCGGCGTAGCGCCGGCATGCTTCCCGGAATCGCGCCCCATCCAGCGCAGCGGCCTTGTGGCCGAGTTGCCGTTCCACCCGCACCTCGATGGGCAGGCCGTGACAATCCCATCCCGGCACGTACGGGGCGTCATACCCGTCCAGGATTCGGGACTTGACGATGATGTCCTTGAGGATCTTGTTGTAGGCATGGCCGATATGAATCGACCCGTTGGCGTACGGCGGCCCGTCCAGAAGCGTGAATTTCCTCCGCCCCGCCATGTTCTCGCGGATCCGCTGGTAGCGCCCGCTGCTCTCCCACTCGCGCAACATCTGCGGCTCGCGGCGGGCAAGATTCGCCCGCATCGGAAAGGCCGTACGCGGCAGGTTCAGAGTTTCTCGGTAGTCAGCCATGACAACGGGGAGTGCTTGAGACGGAAGTGTGACGAAGCCTTAGGCCGCGCGCAAGAGTTCGCGGGCCTGATCTGCGTCCCGGTCCATCTGCACACGTAATTCGTCCAGATTTTCGAACCGTACTTCATCACGCAGCTTCGCCACCAGTTCCACATCCAGGAAGCGGCCGTACAGGTTTCCGCTGAAATCGAAAATATGCGCCTCCAGGATCTTCTCCTTGCCGCCCACCGTGGGCCGGTAGCCGATGCTGGCCACCCCGCCGAGGGGCCGCTCCGCCGCGCCATGCACACGCACAGCGAAGATCCCGTCCAACGGACTGACGCGGCGCTTGAGCAGAATGTTGGCGGTGGGGTATCCAAGCCGCGCGGCGCCGATATTCAGACCTCTGACGACGCGCCCGCCCATGCAATAGGGACGTCCCAGCAGCCTCGCCGCCAGGCCCATGTCGGAATCCGCCAACGCCCGCCGCACGCCGCTGCTGGATACGCGCTTGCCGTCCACTCGAACCGGCGGCGCCTGTTGCACGCCGAAACCGTGCTGCGCACCGCCTTCCCGCAGCGTATCCATACCGCCGCGGCGCTGATAGCCAAAGCGAAAATTGGGGCCCTGGATCACGTAGCGCACCCTAAGCAGATCGACCAGCACGCCACGCATGAACTCATCCGGAGAAAGCCGTCGGATGGTCTCGTTGAACGGCGGGCAGTACAAAGCGTCGATTCCCGCAAAGCGGAGCGCAGCATATTTTTCTCGCAATGTCATCAGCCGCGGCGGAGGCGCTCCCTCAGCCAGGTATTCCTTGGGCGAAGGATCGAAGCTGCACACGACCGCGGCCAACTGCCGCTCGGCAGCGGCCTCAAGGACCCGGCGCAGGACTTCGAGGTGTCCCAGGTGCATGCCGTCGAAGCCGCCCACCGTAACGACGCAACCGTGGTCAAGTGGGGCCGGCAGGCTGGAGATACGGCGAAGTAGAAGCATCGCTCGCGGGGCTGAATTCCTTTGGTGGCGCGAATTATAGAAGGCTGGCGCGAACCGGCGTCAGGTCGCGTTGCGCCAACGGTGACCGGTTACGTGCAGGCAAACGAAATACGCCACCGCTGCGCCGCCTGCGCAGGCCAGCATCCACAGACAGCGGGTCGTGAACGAGACCTCGGTCCAGCGGGCCGCATCCGGGGCAAACTCCACAAGGAGCAGGCAGATCACCGCCGCCGCGACCACGATACGCAGCAGCGGCTTGAATATCGCCCCTCGCTTGCCTTCCGGGTCCTGGCGCCGGAACAGCAACCACAGGGCCGCCCCATTAATGGTGGCAGCCAAGGCCGTGCCGCCGGCCAACAGCGCGTGTGGCGCAGGCAGACTCTGTCCGACCCAGAACCACAACAGCGGCAGCGTCACGGCAAACTTGCAGACCAGCGCAAGAATCGCGACCCGGACCGGCGTCTTCATGTCCTGGCGAGCGAAGTACGAAGGCACCAGCGTCTTGATCCCGATCAGGCCGGGCAGGCCCAGGGCGTAGGCCTTGAGGCTCAGCGCGGCCATTTGCACGTCGGCGAGACTGAACTTGCCGCCGAAGAACAGCGTGGCCATGATCGGTTCCGCCAGAATGAACAGGCCGGCGGCGCACGGCAGCGAGATGGCCAGCCCCGAGCGGATCGCCCAGCCGGTGGAAGCCAGGTATTCCTCCCGCTCTCCGGCCGCGTGCAGCCGCGACAGCCTGGGCAGCGCCACGGTGGCCAGCGCCACCCCGAACACGCCCAGCGGAAACTCCATCAAGCGCTGGGAATAGTGCAGCCAGCTAATGCTGCCGGTGACCAGAAAGGTGGTTGCCAGCACCGTGTCGAGGAGCACACCTATCTGGGCCGCCGACGAGCCGATGATGACCGGGACCATCAGCTTCGCGATCCGCCGCACGCTTGAATCGCGCCAGCCCCAGCGCGGAAAGATCGCGCCGCAGGTGCGCCGTGCGAACACAAGCAGAAACAGCATTTGCGCCAATCCGGCCACCAAAACGCCCCAGCCAAGCACCGCGCCCTGCGGCTGGGCCTGCATGGCGTAAAGGCTGGCCGCCGCAATCAGGCTCAAGTTCATCAGCACCGGAGTAAACGCCGCGGCAGCAAACTTGCGGTGGGCGTTCAGCGCCGCCGCCAGCATCGCGGTAATCGAGATGAAGAACAGGTACGGGAAGGTGCGGCGCAGCATCGTCACCGAGAGCTCGTAGGCTTCACCACCTTCAAGTGCGAACCCCGGCGCGCAAACCCACACGAAGACCGGCGCAAACAGCACGCCGGCCAGCGAGACCAGGGCCGCGACGCTACCCACAGTGCCGACAACCCGACCCAGCAGGATCCGCAATTCTTCCGTGCTCCCGGTTTGCATCCGTTCGGAATAAACCGGGACAAAACTCTGCGTCAGCGCACCCTCGGCGAAAAAGTGCCGGAACAGGCTGGGAATGCGAAACGCCACGATAAAGGCATCCATGACCACACCGGCCCCAAGAAACCTCGCAAAAGTGATCTCACGGGCCAGACCCAGCACCCTGGATACGGTGGTCAACCCTGCGACCAGAGACCAGGACCCCAGCAACCCCTGCTTGTTGTTTGCGTTGGCCATTAAAGCCGGCAGTTTAACGGGGCTGACCTGGCCGTCACGGAAACCAGGAGCTATCGGCAAGGACGCTAGCGCTGCCGAGCGTCTGTAGCCCATGGATGGAAAATGCGGCAGGCCCCGATAACTCCCCCAGTTTGTGTGGTTGACACTAACGTAGTTGTTTCCGGTTTGCTCGGTATCGACAAAGACAGCCCGCCGGCCCTGATCCTGGACGCCATGCTTGATGGTGATCTCGTCTACCTGATGTCGGAAGATTTGCTGATCGAGTATTCGTCGGTTCTGCGCCGCGCAAACGTGGTCAGGCTGCATGGCCTGAGCAGCCAGGATCTTGATCGACTGCTTGCCGATCTGGTCGCCAATGCCATGTGGCGCAAGCCCACTGCGGCAAGTGACGCTCCCGATACCGGCGACCAGCACCTGTGGGCCCTGCTGGCGAGCCATCTGCAGAGCCGAATCATCACCGGCGATCAGCTTCTTCACACGAGACCACCAAGCGGCACGTCGGTGATTTCACCACGCCAATTCGTAAACGAATTCTCACCCTCGGAATAGCATCCCGGGCAATCCAACGGGCCATATTGAGTTCAAGGCGCACGCGCGCGAGGACGGCTATACTCCCCCGGCATGAACACAGAAGCCAAGAACCTGCCCGAGAAGGAGGAGGTGCGGGTCCGGCCGTTCTGGTATTCGGACTACTTCATCTTCCCCAAGCTCATCACCATCGTCACCACGCTGGACAAGCACGGCCGCGTGAACGCCGGAGCCTATTCGCACATCATGCAATACGACGTGATGCACAAGACGCCGCGCATCCTGCTCGGTTTCCGCAATACGTCCGATACTTTCCTCAACATCCGCGACACGGGCGAGTTCGTCATCAACTGCCCTAAGTACGACACGCTGGACGACATGATGGAAACCGCACGTTTCTACCCCGAGGGCGCCAATGAGCTGGACTACACCGGCTACACAATGATTCCCTCGCGCAAGGTAAAGCCGCCCAGCATCGCCGAATGCCCGCAGATCATCGAGTGCACCGTCGATCAGGTGTATGAACTCAACCGCACCCAGGGCCACGTGATCGGCTCCATCGAGGCGATTGTCATGGACAAGGGCCTCGCCGCTCTGCCGCGCGCCGAACGCCTGCCGGCCATGAACCTGCCGGTGGGCTTGGGCGACGAGAAGCGCAAGTACTACTTCCATACCTCCACGCGCGACGTGGTAATGCACGTGTTGGGCGATGCTCCGGATATCGAAGTGCCGCCGGTGGAGGAAGAAGCGGAGCAGGAAGTTGCCGCGGCAGATGCGATGGAATGGGACGGGGACGCGAAGAGAATGCTTGAGGCGGTGCCGAAAACGCTGCACAAGATGGTCACGGGCCAGGTGGAGAGTGCGCTGCGCGAACGCGGCGAGAAGATGGTCACGGGAGCATTGTTCCAGGCTCTGGGCCAGGAATTCGGTATCAGCGAAGAACTATTCGAACGATTTGAGAGATCCGACGCCGATGCGGACACGCCGGCTTAGGTTCGACCGCTGCGGCGAACCGGCCGATGTAGTTCGTCTCGAAGAAGTCGAACTTGGCGATCCCGGTCCCGGCGAGGTAATCGCCCGGACCGAGGCCAGCGCGATGCACATCGCCGACATCAAGCTGGTGCAGGGAATTGACGCCTTGCGCCGTCCTCTGCCCGTCACGCCCGGCTTCGAGGGCGTGGGCCACATCGTGGCGACCGGTCCGGATGCCGGTTACGAAGTGGGAGACCGGGTGTTTCTGCCGCTGGGCTGCGGCACGTTTTCCGAACTGGTGCGCGTGCACAGGAACGACATGGGCATGCGCCGCGCCCCCGACGGCGATGCCGAACAGCTTGTACTGTCCAACATCAACGGCGCTACCGCCTGGACGCTGCTGGAAGACTTCGTCGAGCTGGACGAGGGCGACTGGGTGCTGCAGGACGCGGCAAATTCCAACGTCGGCCGCTACCTGATCGTGCTTGCGGCGAAATGGGGTTTTCGCACTGTCAATCTGGTGCGCCGTGAAGAAGTCCGCGGTGAACTGACGGATCTGGGCGCCGATGCGGTCGTAGTGGACGGGCCGGACCTGCCGAAACGCATTCGCGAGGCGACGGGCGGCGCGGAGATTCGATTGGGGATCGATGCAATCGCAGGCGAAGCGGTCATGCGCATGGCCAACTGCCTGGCCGACGGCGGGTTGATCGTGAATTACGGGACCCTGACCGACCAGCCCTGCCAGATCGATTTCTGGCAGATGTTCCTGCACGACATCCGCCTTTGCGGCATGTCCACAACGCGCTGCTTCGCGAGCCGCAGCGAAGAAGAAATCGACCAGCTACAAGACGAAATCGCGCTGATGGCCGCGGACGGCCGCCTGAGCGCCAAGATCGCCGCCCGCTACAGCCTCGATCAGTGGAGGGAAGCGTTCGCGCACGCCGGACGCACCGGTTCCGCTCGCGACGGCAAAATCATCGTCCGCCCCAACGGCTGATCCCGGGAGCGAGGCCTTTCAGGCAGCTCGTTTGCCGGCCACTGCGTCGCGCAAACCCTCGAGAAGTCCTTCCATGTGCGCCATCCGCTCGCGCAGCCCGGCCACCTCCTTGCCAAGGAGCGATATGTCACCCCGCAACTCCGTGCCCTGCTCTTGGATGTCACCCCGCAGCTCGGCACGCTGCTTCTGCATGTCTCCCCGCAACTCGGTAACCTGTTTCTGCAGTTCACCCCGCAGCTCCTTTCGCATTGAAGTCAGGTCGGCGCGCAGCCAGGCAAACAGGCCGACGATAAGCATCGCAAGGGCGATCTGTCCGATCCAGTCCATCCGTCAAGTCTACATGGCGTTGCGCCCAAGAATCGCGCGAAATCACACGTGTTCGTGCACTAACCACGTCTTAATGGTTAGGTTGCCGTAAGGTGAATTTGGGATGATTGTTAGGTTATCCAATTAGCTTTCGGGGTAGCTGATTGGCATTTTCCTTGCCACAGGGGACAAATCATGGCGGAATGCAATTCCAACCGTTTTCGAACGGGCGGACAATAATGGCGGGATTTTGGGGGAGCGCTGCGAGTGAATCCTTCGATGGTGCCCTACTGCGGCGCGGGGTCCGATTGGTCCTCCAGATCATCGTCACGTGAGTTCTCATTTGATTGCTCGGGGAATAACACTTGCTGTATCGCTTCGATCAATTGCGTGGCTTGATTTACCGAGGTGCTGGCGTCGTTCCAGCTGACATCTTCCGCATAGTCCGCCCGGAGACGGGTTTCTGCGACTTGCACATAGAGCTTGTTGAATTTGGAATCCAGCTTGCCGGTGCGCACCAGGTTGCCCGACAGAAAATGGCGGACAGCCTCATGGCTCTTTCGGGGACTGGATTCCTCACCCAGAATCAAGGTTTGAACAGCATGCTCCATTGCATAGTAGGCCCGATTAGCAGCATTGTTAGGAGACGGGTCATTTCCCGCCAAAGCTCTTTTCGCATCCTTTAATGCTCTCTCGCTCTTGCGCCAACGCTGCTGCTGCCGGGCATTCATAGTGCCGGGGTAATGCGGATCCCATCCGCCAGAATATTCCTGTAAAACGAAGGTCGCCGGTGTTTCTCCGGTCGCAGCAGGTCGCTCTCCCACAGCACAACGGGCGCAACGAGAATATGGGTCTCGTCAAAGCTGGCGACGTCGGCATCTGTCAGCGCATGGGTCAGTCGCAAGGCTTCGCTGCCGGCATTCTCCTCAGGCGGCTCTCCAGCCAGCACAACCGCCAGGTCCACGTCGCTGTCCGGGTGAAAATCATCCCGTGCGTGGCTCCCATAAAGAATAAGACGAGAGACCGGCGGGAAACGTAACTCTGCGAGATGCCGAATAAAGATTCCAAGACCACGCCGCGCTCTTGGCGGCAGGCGCGTGTCGTCGGTGGAGCGCGCTACCTTGGCTAGTTCGTCGCTTGCAGGCAATGCCTGCAGCCAGAGCGTGGTGTCCTCCGGGACGGGCAAGTGGTGGTCAGCTTTCATAGATGGAATTATATTGAACAAGCGTTGTGCTGTCAGGATTTGCAGCACCCTGATTTGCAGCACCCTGGGTTCTCAGCTTCAGGGATGTCTCATAGATGAAGGGTATTGAATCCTGGCGAAGATCGACCGGCTGATTCCCTGGGAGCGGCTGGAGCGGCGCATTGAGCCGTTTTATCCGAAGGCTGGACGGGGGGCTGATCGTCAGCTACGGCACGCTCACCGACGCGCCGTGCCAGATCGACTTCTGGCAGATGTTCCTGCATGACATCCGCCTGTGCGGCATTTCCACGGTTCGTTGCCTGTCAAGCCGCACCGAAGAGGAGATCGACCGGGTGCAGAACGAAATTTCACTGATGGCCGACGACGGCCGCCTGAGCGCCAAGATCGCCGCCCGCTACAGCCTCGATCAATGGCAGGTAGCCTTCGCTCACGACGCCCGCACCGGCTCCGCGCGCGACGGCAAGATCATCATGCGCCCCAACGGCTGACCCTGACCGTAGCAGAGCGGACAATCTGCCTTCAAGGAAAAGTATATATATATATATATCAATATCTTATACTTATAAGTTCGGGTGACTTGTAAAGAGACAACACGGATCCTCAATACTGTGATATGCTCGCTTGCGTAGGAAGGGCTGGCGGTTCCGAAGTTTCGTGCGTCTCCCGGTGGCCCTTTTTACCTGCGGGGATCAATTGAGGCATACGGAGGGGACACGCTATGCGCACTCGTACCAATAGCCGCTGGCTTGCGGCATTCATTCTTATTCTCATCGCGCCGACAATAGGCTTGGCTCAGGACGCCGACGACGAGGATTCACAGGCCGACGAGGCCCTGGAACTGGCAGTACAGACGGTTACCGGCACCCGGCTACCGAGCGGACCCGAGGCCTCTCCCGTCTTCGTACTGACCCGGGAACAAATTGACGCCCGGGGCTTGACGAACATCGAGGATATCGTTCGCTATCTGCCGCAAAACTTTACCAGAATTAATAACGGGGGAAGCTACGACGGTCTGTCGCCTCGATTCCAGATCGGTTCGGTCACGCTCAATCTTCGTGGCCTGGGAGAGGGATCCACGCTGGTGCTGGTAAACGGCAGGCGCCTTGCGGCTTCTCCCGCCGAGAGCGGCACGTTTACCGACATTGCCACGCTCCCGTTCAGCGCAATTGAGCGGGTGGAAGTAATGACGGACGGCGCCAGCGCCGTTTATGGGTCCGATGCGGTTGGAGGCGTGGTCAACTTCATCATGAAAAAGAACTACCGGGGCTCCGAATCTTCGATACGCTACGAGAACAGCAGTTCCGGCGGGCATCGAAAGGTTGTTGAGCAGACTCTCGGAATGTCATGGGGTTCCGGCAACCTGACAGCGTCCGTCAATTGGCGTGACGAAGATGCCGTATTTGCGGGTGATGCGGGACTTAACACAACCGGGGACTACCGCGAGCAGGGTGGCAGAATCTACCCCTCTAGCTGGACGCAACCCGGCCTTCTCAGGTCGCCCTCAATCGCGCCACCGAACACCTCTCGTGGAATCCTGCCCGCTGGCGACGGCACCAATATCAATCTGGAGGATATCATATGGGTGTCCAATGAGGAGTTTGTGACCCAATCGGGTAACTTCAATCTGCTTCGCAAGGGGCGTGGGGCTACCGCTCCCGCCGAGGCGATTCCAACTTCGGAGCACCTGTCTGCGTACTTAAGCCTGACGCAAGAATTCGGCGAAAGCTTGACGCTGAGTTTGTCTGGATCTTTCGCGCGGCAAGACTCCTATCAGAACGGCACCGGCGTTTCGTTCAGCGGTACCGTTCCTGCAAGTAACTACTACAACCCATTTGGCGAGGACGTGTGGATGGGCTACGTATTTAATCGTGAAATCGCCGATGGCAAAGTTATACCTTTTGCCAGAACGACGGACCTGGAGCGCTTGAATCTGAGCGCCTCGCTAACCTGGGAGACACCCATTGAGGGTTGGACAGCGACCTTTTCCGCCAATAGCGGCAGTGATAATCCTTACGGCGGTTATCCAGGTTCCTTCAACTACAGGGGCCCCGAATTTCAAGCGGCGCTTGCCAGCAGCGATCCTGCGGAAGCAATCAATCCGTTCGGCGACGGCACCGTACAGCGGGCCACGCTCGATGAGTTTGTGACGTACGCCACCCGAGGTGCGCGAGACGGCAGCCAGGACGTCTTCGGCTTGAGTTTGGCCGGTTCGCTTTTTGATCTTTCCGGCGGGCCCGTTGAATTGGCCGTGGGAACTGAAGCACGCACGGACACGCTCGACTTCGATTCCTTCCTGTTGAATCCGTTCACGTTCCGTGTTCCGGATGCTCCGGAAATCGTTCCGGAGTCGGAAAACACGGCCTGGTTCTTCGAACTTTCGGTGCCGCTTATCGGTGACTCCAACTCCCGCCCGGGCATCCATGGTTTGAGGCTGTACGGTGCCGGGCGTTATGACGAATACGAGATCGCAGGACCTTTCGAAGGCATTCTGCAACCGGCAAGCACCCGATCGTACGACGACTTCGTGACGAAACTTGGCGTGGTCTATTACCCGGTGGAGAGTCTCAAGCTGCGTGCCACTTGGGGCCAGGCTTTCCTGGCGGCCACACTGCCGGAATTGTTCGGGCCACGAAACGAATACACGTTTTTCCGGTTTCTTGATCCACTCAACCCCGTTGAGTTTGGCGGACCGTTTGCGTCGGTATTTCCCACTACCGTTCTTGGCGGAAATCCCGATCTGCAACCCCAAACCTCCGATACGGTCACCCTCGGTTTTGAATACACACCCGTGAACCTGCCGGGGCTGTATCTTTCCCTGACGTATAGCAAGACCGAATTCGAGAACCTGATCGGGAGCCTGGATGCGGCTTTTGGCTGGCCCCCGGTGTATGCCTTTGAGAATTGGCAACAATTCCCGGACCAAGTCAGGCGCGATGCAAACGGAGTTCTGACCTTCCTGTCCTTGCAGAAAATCAACTTGTCCGCCAGGACCAGTGAGGCGGTGGACTTCGTTGCGCGATATACATTCGACACGGCGATGGGCGAATTCGCGGCGGGGATTCTCGGCACGAACACGCTGACACTGGAAACTCTCCCGGCGGTCGGTATTGATCCCGTTGCGCAGGAAGGCACAAATCAGGGTCCTGTCGACTTGAAGGGCAGCGCCTACCTGGACTGGTCACGCGGACCCTGGGGCGCCAACCTGACGATCAATCACGAAGGTAGTTACAAGAACATCAATACTGGCGTATCGCGAACAGATGTGGACGGCTACACGACGGTTGACCTTCAAGGGTCGTACGTTCTTCCTGAGTCCGGCTGGCGCATTACGGCGGGCGTGCAGAATATCTTTGACGCCGATTTCCCGTTCTTCGACGCGTATTCAGGCGTCGATTCCTCGAAGGTCGATTTCCGCCGGCGTGTCGCCTTCGTGGATATCTCCAAGGAGTTCTCCTGGTGATACCGACTTGTACCTTGCTCCCGCACGATCGCGGGAGCAAGGTATTTCCCCGAACGGCATCCCGCCTGAGCAAAAGCGTGTCCACCCTCCCCTGGGAGCGAGGGCGTCCCGCCCTCCACGCAGGGTAGACGGCTAAGCCGCAGGGACTATTCTCAAACTGGCGCGATCCAGTTGATGTCATCGGCTGTCGCGGGTTTGGGCGGATGCCTGTCCTGAAAGGATGCAGGCCACTCCCATTCGACCTCCGGATACCGCACCGGATACGGCAGCGCTTCGGGATTTCCAAGCAGCATCAGACCCCAGTATGCCCAATGACGGCGTGAGAACAATCCCGGTGCTGCATGGCGGTAGGCATCAATGAATTGTTCCCTTGAAAACAGCGCCCAGGCCTCTTCAATATCCACGTCGGACCCGCGCGCCATGGTCTCGTTCAAGAGCTTGCGTGTGTCCGCCGCCACCGTTTCAGGTGGTTCGTACCAGTTGATGTGGCGCGCGAGACGAAGCAGACGGGAAGAACGAGCGGGCATTGGCGCTCCTACCTCGGGCCCAAAACAGGGTTGCCGGGCGCAATTTCGCCAATGCGTCCGAGCGGCGCAACCGCTACAGCGGGCACCTTCGTGATCGCTTCCACCGTTTGGGCAAGAAGTTGGCCGTCTTCCGCCGGCAGCCCTTCCAACGCGGGCGGATAACTCAAAGCCATCAGCGTTATGCGCGGGTTGAACGATTTCCCGTAAATGGCCCGTGCGCAACTCAGTCCTTCGGCCAACGAAAGCCCGTGACGCAGCAACGCGCAAATGTCCTGAAGATTCTTAAGACTATCCCGCTGCTGACTGGTCGCGCATTTGCAGCCGAATATGTCACGGACCCCAGCCAGGCTCACAAGCCGCGCCCACAGCGTTCGTTGCGCTTTGGGCAAAATGTCCCAGCACGGCGCGGTGTTCAAGTTCTTCAATTTCAGGCTGCGAGTTACTATGCGTACGAGACGCTGTCAACCCGAGCATATTAGTCCCTTTCTTTTTGCTCAATGAGGGCTGGAAGCCCTCGGCCCCAGTGTTTCTCGGGTCAAGGCAGAAGGATTGTCGAGCCCATGGTGCGGCGCGCCGCGGCATCGCGGTGTGCTTGTGCGGCATCCTGCAGAGCAAAGCGCCGCCCGATCCGAATCGAGAGCCCTCCTGAGCCCACCTGTTCGAACAGCGTCGCCGCGGCAGCGCGCAGTTTCTCCCGAGTAGAGACGAAGTCGAACAGAATCGGTCGCGTGAGTTTCAAGGAGCCCCGGCGCGCCAGTTCAATCGGCGCGATCGGCTCCACCAGGCCGGTCGCATTGCCGAACGTCACCATCGTGCCCAGGGGACGCAGGCAATCCAGCGACTGCATGAACGATTCCTTGCCCAGCGAGTCATAGACCGCGGCCACCCCGCCGCCGCTCAGTTTGCGGACCTTTTCGACGAAGTCGGGATCATCGCCCAGCACCACCTCGGCACAGCCGGCGTTACGGGCTGTCTCTACCTTGTCGCTGCTGCCCACCACACCGATCACGCGGGCGCCCAGCAAGGCCGCCCAACGCCCGGCAATCTGCCCTACTCCCCCGGCAGCGGCATACAGGAGCACCGTGTCGCCGTCCTGCACGGGATAGCTGTGATGAAGGAGATACCAGCTCGTCAGCCCTTTCAGCATCATCGCGGCTGCATGTTCGTAGCCGACTTCGTCGGGAAGCGGCACCAGGCGGTCGGCCGGATAAACCCGCTCTTCGGCGTACGCCCCCACCGGCGGCGTGCAATAAGCCACCCGATCGCCGGGATTCATATCGTTTACGCCCTCGCCCACCGCCAGGACGTCACCGGCTCCCTCCGATCCCAGACCGCTGGGATACTCCAGGGGATACACCCCGGTTCGGAAGTAAATGTCGATGAAATTGAAACCTATGGCCCGGTTGCGCAGCAGCACCTGACCCGGACCGGGGGCGCCCGTATCCACGGCGCGCCACTCCATGACTTCCGGGCCGCCGGCCCGGTCTACTTGAATTGCATATGGCATCGGGCGATTTTATCCGTTGATGCGAGGACTGGAAGCCCTCTTGCCCAGGGGCAGCGCTTCTATTCGCCTTCCGGCAGGTACCAGATCGGGGAAGTCCAGGCGAGTTCCTGAATTACCTTCGGCGCGCTGTTTTCGCACTCCGCCGGGCGCTGCTCGGGCGGTATTTCCAGGCACTGACGCCAGCTCCAGCGTAGCGACGGCGTTTCCACCGCTCGCAGGTAGTAGTAGCTCGGTTGGCCCGGGTCGAACTCGGGGTCTTCGAACACAGCGCAGAGCGAATCGTGGCCGGGCCCGTTCCATTCCCCTGTATCAAGGTCCATGGAGCCGGCGGACTCAGCATCACCCGCCACGTCGTATACCTTGTAGTGAGCCTGGTCGCTCTCGTCGACCCAGCCCTTGATGACCTGCAGGCGCAGCAGCGGCGCGCTGGCCGCGTCACGCTCGGCCATGGCGATGAATCGCGGGGCCCTCTTCGATGCTCGCTCCGGCAAGTCTGCTCCCATCGGGACTCCTCCCGCATAGCCGGCCCGCACCGGCGATGCGCACGCCGAATCCGGGAATTCCCAGCCCCCAAAGAATCGTGGCCCGATGCGGGGGCCGGATGTGCCGAACACTTCGCGCCGCTGCAGCGCGTCGAACAGCGCGTCGCGCGAATTCTCCACCGCCCAGACTCCCGCCAAACCGCCCGGGTTCGTGTAGAGCCCGCTGGCATGCACCCTGCTGGCCGTCAGGCGCTCAGTCATATCGATTTCCGAAACGCTATGCCCCTGCCAGCCGGACTCATCCACGGCGCCCGCGGTGGAAAGATGGTTATCGGTGGAACCGATGACGCCGAACTTGAACGGATTCACGCCCGACGTCTGCTTGTTCTGCAAGCCGGTCAGCAGGATGCTGCGAAAGAAATCGTTCTTCGAGACGCATCCCAAATTCAAAGCGCCGCCACGGCCGGTCTCGCCCTCATCGCAAATCGGCGGCGCGTTGCCTTCGGCCGGCAGGCCGCGATAGTACCGGCGGAGCTGCTCCATTTCACACAACAAATCGGGCTCGCCCAAAATGTCCGGAAAACCATTGAAGCACTCCGAACTCCCCTTGTGCTGAATGATCTCCATCACGGGCTCCAGCCTGTTGCGCCTGACTGCCAACTCACCAGCTGCCTGGCGGGAATCGGAACCGGCCACACGGGAAGAAAACAAGGTGCCGGAACTGAGATTGGAGCTGTGCGGGATCGCCAGTACGTCGCAGCCTTGCAAGCCTTCAAGGCAGTCGCTGGTCAGCCGGTCCCAAAGTTCGATATCCGTGGGCGCCTCGAAATAAGAAGTCGGCAATCGAGGAACCCGGCCGTTACGGAAGATCACGTTGCGGTGATACGGGTTGTTGTCAGGCGTACCGCTGTGCTCGTACGCCACGAAGGTCGTGAACTCACAGCGGGATGAGCGATCGTAGGCCTCTTCCGCCATTTGCCCGATGAGGCGCCACCGGCTTGCCGACGCCTCCAGGCACAGGCGGCCGTCCTCGCCGCAGATATCGGCATTCCGGGACGGCAAATCCTGGCTTAGTCCCCTGGCCATGACCAGGATCGCAGGAGGTCCGCCCTTGCGGTATGTCTCACAGCTCTGACTTCCGTACGCTGCACTGTTTTCGTCCGCGCAAAGTTCAAGTTCGCCCAGGAACTCCGAGTGGTCGGTGACCGCCGCGAAATCCAGCGGCGGGCCGATTTTCCGCACCGTTGTCTCCGAGCCTCCCACCTGGTAGGGCGGCAGAACGATTTCCTCTCCTCGGGCGTACCGGTAGGCATCGGCGGGAGTGGTGGTAACACCCAAAGGAAGCGCATCGTAGGAATAGGACGTGTGTATATGCAGATCGCCGAAGTACGCGTTGCGGTATGGGTTGCGGTTCACGCAGGGCTCGCGCTGTTCCGTATAGCGCACCAGGCCGGCGGCCGGGATTTCTGCTACGGGCGGCGTAGTCAGCGGAGCCGCTGTTGAGCGGGCCGCCATTGGGGAGCAAGCACATAACAGTGCCAGAGTGCCAGAGGAGATGGCCGCAGCCATTAGCAGTCGGTAGCGCATCCGGACGGGGTCCCTTCGGTTTCGGCGGGCGAAGTATATCAACGCGCGACCGCGGCCTCACGGGCCGGCCGTGCCCACGCAATGGCCGCGACCGCGACAAGAATGGGAGCAAGTGACGCGTAAAGCACTGCGTCCCAGCCCAGGAGCTGCATGACCACACCGGCACTCAGCGATCCGACCGCCGCCGTACCGAAGATGGTGAAATCGTTCAGTGCCTGAACGCGGAAGCGCTCCGCGGGACGATGGGTCCGCGCCAATAGCGTTGTGCCGCCGACATACAGGAAATTCCAGCCGACCCCCAGCGCTACCATGGCGGCGCCGTAGTGCAGGATGTGCCGGCCGGCCAGCCCTGCAACGATTGTTGCGCCGAGCAAAACGGTGCCGACCATCATGATGCGTCCAACACCGAAGCGCCCGATAAGGAATCCGGTAAGAAGCGAGGGGATATACATGGCCAGCACGTGGTACTGGATGATCTTCGCCGTTGCCTCCACGGAGTACTGGTCAACGACGTGCATGGCCAGCGGCGCGGCGGTCATCATGAAGGCCATGACCCCCTGCCCGATCGCGGCTCCTGCAACGGCGGCTACGAATAGCCGGCCGCGCGCAATGGTGCGCAGGGGGCGGATGCTGCCGATCGGTTCGTGCTTCGACGCGGCAGGCACAGAACGCAGGCCCAGGAGAGCGCCGCCAGCGACCAGATAGCAGACCGCGATCACCGCGAAAGTGCCGCCGAACCGGATGCCGGAAATCCAGGACCCACCTTCGGCCACCAGTTCGGGGCCCAGAACGGCCCCAGCAAGAGAACCGCAAAGCACGATCGAGATCGCCGTAGGCGCGGCAGCCGCACTGACGCTTTCCGTGGCGGCAAACCGGTACTGCTGAGAAAAAGCGGCGGCGCAACCGACACACATCGAGGCGGCACAGAACAAGGCGAAGCTGTGGACCACGGCGGCGACGATGACGCAAGCGGCGCCCACAGCGCCCATCGCTGCGCCTACGGCAAAACCACGCGGCCGGCCAATGCGGGACATGGTCCACGACGCGATGACCGTGGAAACCGCCGTGGCGACGATCAACAGCGACAAAGGCAAGGTCGCCAGCGCCGGGTTTGCCGCCAGACTGCGGCCGAGTATCCCGCCGATCGTGACGACGGCGACCGTTCCCGTAACCGAGGCAGCCTGCGCAAGCACCAGGATCGCGATATTGCGGCTTAGGAGTTCGGAACGTATGGCGGTTCCTTGCGACTACGACGGCGCGAATTGGACGCTACGGGATCAGCCTGCCTGCTGCCGCCCGCACAAGCGGCACGATAACAGGCCGCCGCGACCCTGCGCAATCCTGAGGGTCAAGACTTATCTCATGTGTCCGGGTTCAGATACAAGTGGGACTGGGATTGGGGTTGGGGGACTTTCGCACCTTTGTCCCGAAGGGAGCGTAGCGAACCAATCAAACACTTGGCTCAGCCTTCAGGATGGCCCCGAGTGAACCCGTAAAGGCCCGTAACGACTTGATTATACTGGTGATTCATGCTATAGTTCCGATCACGTCAACGGACTGAACGGAGCCTCGAAATGGACCTTCACCGCACTTCCTCCCGCGCCCTGGTTTGCGACGCTGAGCGTCCTCCGGTTGTCGCTCTTGAGCTTCCAGCAGCCAGCGATGCGCGGTTTGTGTACATGGATGCCGACGCCCGGATTGCCGCTCGGGCTCGCGAAGAAAAGACCCTTGACGCCCTGGAAGCACAGATCACCCAATTGTGGGGGGACATCAACGCGGCCACGGCGCAGTTTCTGGCCCTGCTGACAGAGTTCGACCACAAGGAAGGCTGGGCCCAGCACGGCGTGGCGAGTTGCGCCCATTGGCTGAGCTGGCAATGCGGCATCGGCCCGGTGGCGGCGCGCGAGAAGGTGCGCACGGCGCGGGCCCTGGAATCGCTGCCGAAGATCGCGGAAGCCTTCGGCGAGGGCCGGCTGTCGTATTCGAAGGTACGCGCGCTCACGCGGGTGGCGACAGCGGCGACGGAGGACACCTTGCTGCACATTGCCTTGCGCGGCACGGCGGCGCATGTGGAGCGCACGGTGCGGGGGTTTCGGCGGGTGCAGCGCGAGAATGAGCGCAACGAGGCCGAAGCCGTGCACGAGCGGCGCTACCTGGACTACCGGCGCGAGAGCGACGGCAGCGTGAGGCTTGAGGCCCGCCTTGCGCCGGAGGTGGGTGAAATGCTGCTCAAGGCGCTGGAAGCGGCAGAAGCACAACTTGAGGAGCGGGGCGAGGATACCGAGGGAACCGGGGCGCAAAGCAATGGCAAGCCCGGGGGCATCGAGCGCGCCGAAGCGGCCGAGTCTGCGCATTCGGTATGCGGAAGTGTTTCCGCGGAAACACCCGGCCCTCGACCGGTGCTGCGGCAATGGCGAGGTGCGGCGCCGGGCGGCGCTTCCGCGGAAACACCTCCTCGGAGCGCCAGTCAGCGGCGTGCGGATGCGCTGGAGCACATCCTCGAACGATTTCTCGCCGGGGGCGGTTTGGGTTCGGCGGCCAGTACTCACGAGCTGGTGGTGCACATCGCCCACGACGCGCTGCGTGACGTGCCGGAGAGCACGGGCGCGTCGTTTGAACACGGCGGTAAGGTGGCGGTGGAGACGGCGCGGCGGCTGGGCTGTGACGGGGCCTTGCTGGGCGTGGTCAAAGGCGCGCAGGGCGAGCCGCTGGCGGTCGGGCGCCGGACCCGGGCCGTGCCGCCCGCCATCCGTCGCGCGCTGCGCGTTCGCGACGGCGGCTGCCGCTTTCCAGGCTGCGATCGTTCCCGCCATGTGCACGCCCATCACATCCGGCATTGGGCCGATGGGGGCGAGACCGCCCTGGGCAATCTGGTCACCCTGTGCTCTCAACATCACCGGCAGGTGCACGAGGGGGGTTATGGCGTTCGGGTGCGCCAGGGTGCGATCGAATTCACGTGTCCGGATGGCCGGGTGATCCCGCCGGCGGGCCGAACGCACAGCGGGTGTTTCCGCGGAAACACCTCCGCGGTGTGCGGGGCACGGCGGCTGGCGGCGTTCAATGCGGCGCGCGGCCTGGCCATCAACGCCCACACCGCCCGCTGCGGCTGGGGTGGCGAGCGCATGGACTACAACATCGCCATCGACGCGCTGTGCCGGGAGGCGGGCCATACCTGAACGGCCGCCTGAACTGTGGATGAGCCACCTATGGTTCCAGCACAGTCCCGGATGTAGTGAGCTCGTACATCATGTGTTGACAGCCCCAGGGCCTTCGGACACAATTCGCGCCCATGGCAAACTCAGCACAAGCCGCCAAGCGCGCCCGTCAGGCCGTCGATCGTCGCTCGCGCAACATGTCGATGCGCTCTAAATTGCGCTCAGCCGTCGCCAAGACCGTGCGCGCACTGGATTCCGGCGACGCGGAGCAATCCGCAGCCGCCTACCAGGAAGCCAAGCCCGTCATCGATTCCATGGCCGGCAAAGGCATCATCCACCCCAACAAAGCCGCCCGCCACAAGAGCCGCCTCAACAAGCGCCTGAGAGCCCTTACTGCAGACTAGGTTCTGCCGCTGCCGGCGGACACGGATCACGAACTCACTCCGGAAGATGCTGACGGAGTGAAGTGCCGGAAAATGCTCCGGGCGATGAACGAATGCATTGCCACTTTGCTGGATCGGGAACACCAGATCGGGCACACCTGTCTGTTTGATGTAAACGACATGGAACAGCTCTCAAGAGCCTTCCAGAACAAGGTTTTCCCGTTGCTGCAGGAGCACTTCTTCGACGACTGGCGAAGGCATCGCCTGGACCGCTCAATGCATCACTACGAGCCGGCGATGCAATGGGTGGGGCTATTCCTGTTCAACCGGGGATTGACGACTTTCGCCGGGCGGTATGTGAATTTGTCTTTGCTGTTTCCCATGGAAGAGGTCTTCGAAGACTTCGTTACCCGAAGCTTTCGCCGCTCTCTATACCACGCCTGAGCTGCTTGATAGTTGAATCAGCCGGGCGACGGACTCATAAATTGCTCTGGGTTGACATGAACCGTCACTTTGATACGGCGGTCCAGGGCGGAGAGCATTTTCATCAATCGGTCCAGAGTGAAGCGTCCGAGATTCGCGTTGCGTATCCGGGAGAAATCAGCGGCGGCGAATCCGGTCATGCCCGCAGCTTTTCGTACCGTGAGCTCCCGGGCATCAAGCACCGCAATAATTCGTGCCGCGAGAATCGCTTTTGCCTGTTTCAGATCTGCCTCGGGATCATCGAAGTCGCGGAAAACGTTCCCACTCCCGTGAACCAGCTTGAAGTCATTTTCTTTCATTGCAGCAGCTCCTTATTCAATTGGATCAGCCTTGCCCGTACCCGTTTCATTTCAGTTCTCGAAGTTTTGATCCCGATCCTGGATTTTTTCTGAAACGCATGAATCATCCAATTGGCCGTGTGTAATCCCTCACTCGGCTATGTTGTCATAACTGACTACGTCAGTCAATCTTGATTGCCTGAATTACCTGGGATCCATGGGCGTTTATAGAGAAATCAGGGAGTTTATGCTGGAATCATAAACTCCCTGATTCTATTCAAATTCGCGTGGGGAAGTTCCCTGGCGGGCGCGTAAGCAAGCGTGTACAGGCCGGGAACGAGGGCGGGATGCACTCGTTCCCGGGGGCGCGGTCAGCGTAGCGCGCTTAGGGTTACGGCGGTGCCGCTGGCGGCCACCATGAGCATGCTGCCACCGGCGCCGACGACTTCGTAATCGAGATCGATGCCGACTACGGCCTCTGCGCCCTTTGTGCGGGCATCCTCGGACATTTCGGCCAGCGCGGTTTCACGGGCCCGGCGCAGTTCCTTCTCGTAGGCGGCTGATCGTCCGCCAACGATGTCGCGAATGCCGGCGAACAGGTCCTTGAAAATGTTGGCGCCCACAATCGCCTCGCCGGTAACGATGCCCCGATACTCGCGGATGGACTTGCCTTCAATTGTCGGTGTGGTCGTAAGAATCATTGTCTTTCTCCAGTTCTTCGAGTCTTTGCATGGCGGCCGCCGCCAGCGCTTTAGTCCCTGCGCGGGTCAATGCGGAAATCGTAAATGCCGGCGCTTTCCAATCGAGCTGCCGCACCAGCTCCGCACTGAGACGGTCGGCATCGTCCGGCGCCACAAGGTCGGCTTTATTGATGACCAACCAGCGCTCCAGGCGAGCCAGGTGGTCGTCGAATGCGGCCAATTCGCCTGCAATCGTGGTCACCGCCTCGGCCAGCGCTTCCGTGGAGGCCACTCCACCCTCGGAAGTTGACAGGTCGACCAGGTGCAAGAGGAGTCGCGTGCGGCGCAAATGTCGAAGAAAGCGGGACCCCAGGCCGATTCCGGCGGCTGCGCCCGGCAGAAGGCCCGGAATGTCTGCCATTACGAAACTCTGCATCGGTCCCACCGCCACTACGCCGAGTTGCGGATGCAGAGTCGTGAAGGGGTAATCGGCAACCTTGGGACGCGCTTCGGATACTGCCCGAAGCAAAGTGGACTTGCCGGCGTTGGGCAATCCCAAAAGGCCCACGTCAGCCAGCAGCGTCAACTCCAGTTCAAGGCTGCGCGCTTCGCCCTTGGTGCCCGGTGTGTGCTGACGAGGGGCGCGGTTTACGCTGGATTTGAAACGGACATTGCCACGGCCTCCGCGGCCTCCCCGCGCCACCAGCAACTCGGTCAGATCCGCGCTCAATTCGCCCAGGATTTCGCGGGTGTCAGCCTCGGTCACGCGGGTTCCGGCGGGCACCGGAATCTCAAGGTCGGCTCCGGCCGCGCCGCTGCGTTCACGTCCTGCTCCGCCTCTTCCATTGCGGGCTCGAAACACCTTGCGGGCACGGAAATCAGCCAGGGTGTTGATTCCGGCCTCCAACACCAGCGTGACGTTTCCGCCGTCACCCCCGTCGCCGCCGTCAGGACCACCGAGCGGCACGAACCTTTCGCGCCGGAAGCTCACACAGCCGTCGCCGCCGTCGCCGGCGCGAACGCGAATCTTGGCTTCGTCGGAGAATCTCATTTTGGGAGAAGGTTGGCTCGCAACACGAGAAACTACCACGCGGGAAGGAGATGGGAGGTCAAGTTGGCGGCAATCTCGGCGGCGTGCAGGTTGGAGTGAGGGGCGTCTTGGTTGTTGTGAGGACAGGATGCTCTCCTTGCATGGAACAAGCCCTGGGAACGAGGGCGTCCCGCCCTCGACGAGGGCGAGACGCCCTCGCTCCCAGCGTGTTCCCTGCGCGGCAGCGCAGCGGCGCCCGCTGCGAAAACTCCCAGGGAACATGCGCTCGTTGGCGGCGTTTTATTTCGAGGGCAGGATGCCCTCGTTCCCAGGGGGGGAAGAGTCTCTAGGAAGGGACTATGGACACACAGCGCCGATGTCCGCGGCCTTTTCGCCCGTACTCGACGATGCCGTCGGTGATCGCAAACAGGGTGTGGTCGCGTCCCAGGCCAACATTGGCGCCCGGATGAAAGGCGGTTCCACGCTGGCGCACGAGAATATTGCCGGCCAGCACTTTCTCGCCGCCGTATTTCTTGATCCCCAGCCGTTTGGATTCGGAATCACGCCCGTTGCGGGAACTGCCCGCGGCTTTTTTATGCGCCATCCGTCAACTCTCCTTTCCTTCCTGCTTGGCCGGCGTCTTCTCGCCTGAAGCCCCAGCCGGCTCGATGCCGGCTATCTCTACGGTCGTGAACTGCTGGCGGTGCCCAAGCGTCCGGCGATAGTCCTTGCGCCGTTTGAACTTGATGACCTCGATCTTGCGCGCCCGCCCATGCTCACAAACGGTTGCGCGCACCAGCCCCACCGGCGCTACGCTGGTCCCGATACGGGACTCCTGCCCCTCTTCGCCACCGATGAGCATGGCATCGAACTTGAGTTCGTCGCCTACATCCGCGCTGAGGCGCTCGACGCGCACCCGCTCACCTTCGGTTACGCAATATTGCTTGCCGCCGGTGTTGATCACCGCAAACATCCGGAATCTCCAGAACCTTGACTCGCCGGGGCGCGATTATATCCGCTCGAGGCCCCGGACGGGCAAGCTACTCACTGGCTGGCTCGCCGGTAAGGCCAACCGCCTCCGCGGCAAACGCAAATTGATTGGCCAGGTCTTCAATCCGCATCCACGTCGGGGTGCCCGCGCCGTGTCCCGCCCGGGTCTCAATCCGGATCAGGACCGGGTTCGCGCAGCCCTGGGCATGCTGAAGCTCCGCGGCAAACTTGTAACTGTGCCAGGGGGCCACGCGATCGTCATGGTCGCCGGTCGTAACCAGTGTGGGCGGATAGCAGGCGCCCTCAGCCACGCGATGCACCGGCGAGTAGGCGTACTGCGCCTGGAAATCCGGCTCGTTTTCGGAAAGACCATAGTCGTCGGCCCAGGCCCGCGCGTTGGCGCTGGGCGTGTGGTAGCGAAGCATGTCCAGCACTCCCACGCCCGGCAGGGCAGCCCCGAACAGGTCCGGCCGCTGCGTCATCACGGCGCCAACCAGCAGGCCACCGTTGCTTCGGCCCTGAATGATCAGCCGCGACGGCATCGTATAGCCCTCCTCGACCAGCCACTCGGCGGCGGCAATGAAATCGTCGAACACGTTCTGCTTGCGTTCGCGGGTTCCCGCCAGGTGCCACTCGCGCCCGTACTCGCCTCCGCCGCGCAGGTTGGGGATCGCAACCATGCCGCCCAATTCCAGCCAAACAAGCCGGGAGCTGCTGTAGCCGGGCGTAAGCGAAATATTGAATCCCCCGTATCCATACAGGAGTGTGGGCTGATCTCCGGTCGCTTGCCGGTCCTTGTGATGCACCAGGAACATGGGAATGCGGGTTCCGTCCTTGCTCTCATAGAAGACTTGCCGGGTTACAAACTGCGAGCCGTCGATCCGCGTTTCGGTGCGGTAATGCAGGGAACTTTCTCCACTGCCTGCGTCGTAGCGGTAAATGGCTCCGGGATTGGTAAAGCCGGAAAAACTGTAGAAGGTCTCCGGATCATCCCAGCGTCCGCCGAAGCCCCGCACGGCGCCGACCCCAGGCAGTTCGATCTCCTCCACCAGGGCGCCGTCGGGCTCATGCACCCGCACCAGCGGCAACACGTCTTCGAGATAGGAAGCAATCAGGCGGCCGCCCACTGCGCTGATTCTCAGCAAGACATTCTCGCCCTGTGGAATCACTTCGGTCCATTCATCCGGGCGATTGATGTTCACCGAAATCACTTTGCGGCGGGGCGCGTCCCTGTTGGTGGAGAAAAAGAACGTTTCGCCGTCGTTGGCGAGGTATCGGTAGATGGCGTCCCATTCATTGAACAGTGGCCGGATGGCCGAATCCGGCTCGTCCATGCGCCGGTAATGCACTGCGTTGCTCAAGTAGCCCTCCTGGAGAACCACCACAAGGTATTCACCATCCTCGGTTACGGACGCATAAGCGTTGCGCCCTTCATCCGGCGGCATTGCAAGGACCAGCGGATCGTCGGCCTGGTCCGTTCCCAGGGCGTGAAAGTAGACCGAAACAGCCTTCTGATCGTCGCCCCTGCCCTGCTCATTCGCAGGATAGCGGCTGTAATAGAAGCCGCTCTCATCGGCGTTCCAGGAAACACCGGTGAACTTGGTAAACGTCAGGTGGTCCGGCAAATCCACACCGGTCGCAATTTCGCGCACGTACCAGTCGCGCCAATCAGACCCTCCGTCCGATTTGGCATAAGCAATGTAGCGACCATCAGGGCTTACGGAATTGCTCGCTAGACTCACGGTTCCGTCCTCGGTCCAAGAATTGGGATCGAGCAGCACCCTCGCTTCACCCTGGTATCCCTCTTGCACGAACAGCACGCTATGGTTCTGCAAACCGTCGTTGCGAAACTCGAAGTACCAGGGACCGCTGCGCCATGGCGCTGACCGGCGCGGATAGTTCCAGACCTCGGTCAGTCTCGCCCGCAGACGCTCCCTGAGCGGCAGCGCCTCCAGGTACGGCACGGACAGCTCATTCTGCGCCTCGACCCACGCGGAAGTTTCTTGAGCGTCCAACGCTTCCATCCACCGGTAGGGATCGGCAACCTGAACACCGAAATACTCGTCCATCTGTTCGGAACGGGTGGTGGACGGATATTCGACACCGACTTTTGCCGGCGGCGCGCAACTCGCGGCAAGCAGGGCAACCGCTAGTAATGGATGACATCTATGCATTTCCAAAAGCTCCAAACCTGGCGAGCGTGCATTCTAGCCGGAGGTGCTCCCTGCACGTCGAGTTGATATCATTGTCCCGGTGTCCAATTCGGACGTATTCCGGCAGGCCTTGCGGCTGGTGGGGAAGGACTGGAACCTCCTCAATCGGCTGATCTACGGCCATTTGCGCAGCGACGTGCCGCTGGTCGGAAGGGTGGCCCAGTATCTTCTGAATTCCGGCGGCAAGCGCATCCGGCCCATGCTGCTGATACTGGTGGCCCGCGCCCTGGGCTGCGCTCCCGGTGGTCCGCAGGTGCGCGCCGGCGTCATCGTGGAGTACATCCACTCGGCCACACTGCTTCACGACGACGTCGTTGACGAGGCCGAAATGCGCCGCGGCCAGTCCGCCGCCAATGTTCTTCACGGACCCGCGGCCAGCGTGCTGGTTGGCGATTTCCTTTATTCGCGTGCGTTTCAGCTGATCGTCGAGCTGCTGGACGAACGGCGCGCCGTGGAAGTGCTCGCATCCACGACCAACCAGATTGCCGAAGGCGAAATCATGCAACTGATGAACCTGAATCAGTTGGCAGTTACCGAAGAGCAATACCTGGAAGTAATTCGGCGCAAGACCGCCTCCCTGTTCGAGGCCTGCGCGCGCATAGGCGCAATCCTGGCGCATTCCGATCGTGACGTAGAAGAGGCGGCCGCCCGCTACGGCCTGGAGCTGGGCATGGCCTACCAGATAACCGACGACGCGCTGGACTACTCCGGCGGAGAGGAAGCGTTCGGCAAGAATGTCGGCACCGACCTGAAGGAAGGCAAGACCACTCTGCCGCTGCTGTATGCCATGCGAGAGGGGGCTCCGGACCAACAGATGGTGCTGCGCAACGCCTTGCGTACCGGCGGTCTGGACAATCTGCCGGAGGTGATGAAGGCGATCGAAGCCACGGGAGCGCTAGAATACGCAGCGGAGCGCGCGCGCGAAGCTTCGCAGCGCGCCGTGGATGCCTTGTCGGTCCTGCCAAAGAACGGTTTCCGTGACACCTTGACGTCGCTGGCGCGGTTCGCGGCGGAACGCGGCTACTAGCAGTCCAACGGTTCAGCCCTGTGGTCGGGGTGTAGCTCAGCCTGGTAGAGCACTGTCCTCGGGTGGCAGAAGTCGCTGGTTCAAATCCAGTCACCCCGACCAACTTACCTTCCTCTTCGGTACGCTCGGCGCAGCTGTAGGAATCCGGTGCGCCGTACGTGGCAAATGCTTGAGAAATGATGTAGTAAACATTGACAAACCCATGAAATTCTATATATTTGCTGAACCAACAGCGCCACTACCAAGGCAAAGATGATGCGCAAGTCAGTTGTTGGACTGATCGTGTTTCTGTTAGCGACTCCGCTGCTCGCCGACAAGAAGCTGGACGACAGAATGATGCACTCCGCATCCATTCTTCAGGAAATCCGTGGCTCCCTGGACGAAGAAGCCCCCGGCATATTGAAAGACGCCTACGCGCTGGCTGTTTTTCCGGAGTTCCTGAAGGTGGGGCTGTTCGGCGGCGTGAAGCATGGACGAGGCGTATTGGCGACGCGCCTTGCGTCCGGAGACTGGAGCAAGCCGGCATTCGTGCGGATCACCAGTGGCAGCTTCGGCCTGCAGTTCGGCGTTTCCATGTCGCAACTGCTGATCGTATTCAAGGACCCCAAGGCCGTTGATGCGATATCGGGCGGTCAATTCACCGTCGGCGCCGACGCGGGCTATGCCGCCGGGGACTTGGGCGGCAGCGCCGGCGCGGCCACCGATAACAAGCTCGAAAACCAGATCGTTGCGATGGCGCGATCCAAGGGTCTGTTCGCCGGCGTTGCGCTGGAAGGCGGCGTTCTGAGGATCGAGAAGGACTCCAACGTGGAGTTCTACAACGATGCAATAGGACTGGACGGACGGACCCTGCTTGAAGACACCGAAGTGGAACTGCCGACGGTTGCACAGCACTTCCTGATCATTCTCGATGAATCAGTCCCGGCGCTTTCAGACGAAGCCGCCCCTTTGAGCAAGATCAGGGACCGGGACAACCTGCGCTTCGCTGACGACGAAGAACGGCGCCAGGCGGCAGAGTCCGCGCCGCTTGATCCGTCCAGCCCGAAGACAAGCAGCGCCTCGCAGACCAATTCCAGCGCGACCGCACAGGGAAGCTGGGTTTCGCCGGACGGCCTGGAATTGCCCTCGGCAGATGCGGGGCGAACGGCTACCGGCAAAATGGCCGGGACCGCCGATCGCCTTGCCACGGACAACGCCCCGGTGGCCGCAACGTGGGTTACTCCGCAAGGCGAGAACCTGCCGCCAAGCGAAACCGAATCGGAACGTGGTCAATCCTCCGGGCCCGGCCTGGCGAGCAGGATCACCGGGAAGTTAGCCGAGGCGGCGTGGGACGGAGCCAAGGAATTGGCCATAGACTCAATTCGGAACAGCCCTGAAGCCAGGGGAACCAAACTGGCGGCGGACGTAGGCGGAGAATTGGCGAAAAGGGCCGTGCGCGGCTCCGATTCTCCGGCTCCCAAACGTCCTGGCGGGCCGGCGCCCCAACGTCCCAGCGGGCCGGCGATCAGTGCGTCCAACAACGGTGAATGGACAGAACCGCTTACGCCCAACTATGAACCCTCAGCGCTTTCGCCGGATTCCCTCCCGGCCATTGCCAACGCTCCAAGCGCTGATCTCCCCGGGCCCCCGGCACCCTCGGAATGGCCCGAGGAATGGCGTCTATCAGAGCGATTGGGCGGGATTTGCGAACCAGGATCCTGAGCGCAAGCTGATCCCGCACCTTGCTACCTTCGGCCGCGCCGAAAATAGCGTCGAGCAAGGTCCTCCGGCGAAAAACGCAACATATAGGCCACGGCCAGGAGGCGATTCGCCAGGCTGCGCCTGAACCAGCCGTCGCGCTTCCAGCGGCGCGCGGATACGCCCAACCCGGTGCGCACCGGCGTAAACCGGCCCAGTTTGCGCAGTTCCCGCACCAACGGCGGCTCCTCGAACAGCGCGCGTCGAGGAAAACCTCCGGCCTCTTGATATGCCTCGCGGTGCATGAATAGGCCCTGGTCGCCGTAGGGTGTCCCGATCCTTGCTCGCAGGTTGATGAGCAAGGCCAGGAGCCGGGCCTGCCAGCAGCTCTCCTTACTGAACACGAAACGGAACCAGCCTCCCACCGCGCCCCCGGATAGATGGGCCCGGATCACCGCTATGGACTTCGGGTGCGGGTCGGCGTCCGCGTGCAGGAACCACAGGACATCGCCGCGGGCGGCCCGCGCGCCCCGGTCCATCTGCTCACCTCGGCGGGCCGGCGATACCAGGTAGCGACAACCTGCGGTGGCGCACAACGCCCTTCCCTGGTCGCTGCCCTCGCCTTCCACAACAATGATCTCCGATGCCCGAGGCGCAAGCGCCCCCAATACATCCAGCATTCGTGTGAGCGCTTGGCGGTCACGAAATACCGGGATGACGATGGAAACCTCCATCAGCCCAATCCGTTTTCTGTAAGCAGCTGCAACAGTTGCCGGCGCGCAGGGCGTGGGTCGCCTTCAAGAGCCCGGTGCAACCGGCGCAGGTCCTCGACGCGGTCCACGTCAAAGCCTCCCGGATAGCGAAGAACTGTCCGCCCGGCCTTTCGGCAAGCGGCGCTCAGCGCATCCGCCAGACCCGGAGCACCCCAGGGCAAAGCCGCCAGGCCAGGCCATCCTTTGCCGGTCGCCATCATCGTTACGCCGCCGTCGCGGGCATCCGCCAGCACTACGTCATGGGTTCGGAGTCCCCTGAGAACACGCCGATAGTGGCGTAGGCCAAGGGCCGGAGCGTCGCTGCCGATATAGATGCGCCGGCCGAAACGCATGCCCTTCAAGGCACGGTCCAATCGCTGCAGGCGGACGCCCAGGTTGCCGTGGCCCTGCACCACAAGCTTCGCCTTGCTGCCGGCTTGCGGATGAGAAAGAAGCAATTGCCTCGCCCACGCGAGGTCGTCAGTGTGTTCCGGGGCCAGGACTACCGGGCCCTGCCAGGCCCGAATATCCTCCAGGGCGCACTGCAACATGAAGTGGCAGACTTCCAGCGCGAGAGCCTCGCCGATGGACGCAGCCAGGCGTCGTTTCCCATGCCCTTCGCTAGGTCGGCGAAATACCAGCGCGAGCGCAAAATCGCGCCGCTGTGCTATGCTTGAAGTCCCCTTAAGTACGCCCATTTCTGTTAAGTAGATAAGAAAGCTTCATAGGCTTCCCGCAACCCGCCAAAGCACTGAGAAGGTGTTTTAATGAAGTACTCCAATTTTGTCAGAACCTTCAATGCCCACAGCGGCGCGAAGGAATTGATGGAAGACATGTCGTGCAACATTCCAGGGCTCGACACCGTGTATCGCCTCGGCGGCGGCAACCCCGCCATTATTCCCGAAGTGGCCGAATTGTTCCGCACCGAACTGGCAGAGATCGCAGGTGATCCGGCACGTTTCGACAATTTCGCCTCGATTTACTCCGAGCCTCTGGGTGACCCGCGTTTCCGGGAGGCCCTGGCGGACCTGCTGCGAGACGAATACGGCTGGTCGCTGACTGCGAAGAACATAGCGCTAACGCCGGGCAGCCAACTCGGCTTCTATTTTCTCTTCAACCTGTTCGGCGGTGTGGGACCCGGCGGCAAGAGGCGCCGGATCATCATTCCGCTGTGTCCCGAATACATCGGCTACAAGGGGCTGCTCGCCGATGACGCGGACGTGGCGTCAAGGCGCTCGTTAATCCGTAAGCTGCCGAATCGCCAATTCAAGTATGGCCTGCGTATGGAAGGGCTGGATCAAGTCGAGGATATTGGAGCGATTGTAGTGTCGCGTCCCACCAACCCCACAGGCAACGTGATCCGTCAGTCGGAACTCGCCCGCCTGGATGCAGTGGCACGGGAGCGGGAAGTGCCCCTGATCCTGGACAACGCCTACGGTTTCCCCTTCCCGGGCATGATTTACGTGAATGAGCAGCCGAGCTGGAACGAGAACACCATACTCACCATGAGCCTGTCGAAAATCGGCCTGCCCGCGTTGCGCACGGGCATTGTGGTGGCGAACGAGGAAGTGATAGAGATCCTGGGGCGGATCAATGCGCTGAGCCAGTTGGCGGTGGGCGCGGCAGGCGCTGCCATGGTGGCGCCCTTGCTCGAGAACCGCGAACTGCTCCGGATCAGCCGCGATCTGATCAAGCCCTTCTACCAGGGCAAGATTTCCGATGCGGTGGGTTTCTGCCACGAGACGCTGACTGGATGCGACTATTACATCCACAAGCCCGAGGGCTCGATGTTCCTCTGGCTGTGGTTCCCCGGGCTCAACGATAATCACGCTTTGTACCGGCGCCTGAAGGCGCGTGGCGTGATGGTTCTTTCGGGCCACGAGTTCTTCCCTGGCTTGCGCACGCCCTGGAACCACTCCCGCGAGTGCATACGGGTGAACGTGTGCGGCGATACCGATGCAGTCTTTGAAGGCTTGAGAATCATCGGCGAGGAAGCCTCGCGCTTGCAGGCCAAAGCCGCCTGAGCGGAAACCCCATGGAATCGAAGATGCTGGTCTTCCCCGGCCAAGGCGCCCAGTACGCCGGGATGGGAAGTGATCTCTACCAATCCTTTGCAACCGCGCGCGAAGTGTATGACCAGGCCTGCGACGTGCTCGGCTATGACCTGCGAGAGCTGAGCTTCGCGGACCCCGGAGGAAAGATCGGCCTTACCCGTTATACGCAGCCCGCTCTGCTGACCCATTCCATCGCTTGCCTGCGGGTCGTTGAGGCACAAACGGGAGGAAACCTGACCCCGCTGGCGGCGGCCGGCCACAGCCTCGGTGAATACAGTGCGCTGGTGGCCGCGGGTGCGTTGCGCTTCGAGGACGGACTACGCCTGGTAAGCGAGCGGGGACGGCTTATGGGCGAATACGGCGAAGGCGGCATGCTGGCGCTGGCCATGGAGGCCGAAGAAGCACGGCTGTTGGCCGACCGGTATTGCTGCCAGGTATCCGGCTTGAATCTGCCGAGCCAGACGGTTGTGGGCGGCACCCACGCGGATCTTGAGCAACTCGCGGCGGACCTGGCGGCGAACTACCCGCGCAAGCGCGGCACGCCGCTCGCCACCGAAGGAGCTTTTCATACCTACCTGATGGTCAAGGCAGCACGAGAGTTCCGGGGAGTGCTTGGTGAGACAGAGTTTACTGCTCCACGTTACCCGGTACTTTCCAACTACACGGCCCGACCGCACGATCCCGCACCCGAAGCCATTCGAACCCGGCTGTTCTTTCAGCTCATCAATCCGGTGAACTGGGTGGGTTGCATGCAGTGGGCGGTGGACAACGGCGTCACTTCCTTCCTGGAACTGGGCGGCGGCATCGGCCGTGGCGAGACACCCGCCGAGAAACGTCCCAACCTGCAAGGCATCCTGAAGAAATACTGCCGCGTCGCCGGCCACCAAGCCGAAATCCAGGCGGTCATCAACGAAGCCTCCGCCCAAGCACTCGCCACCTAGATATTTTGCGGTTCGTACCCCTGAGAACGAGGGCTTGCGGGAACGCGCTGGGAGTTTTCGCAGCGGGCGCCGCTGCGCTGGCGCGCAGGGAACATGCTGGGAGCGAGGGCGTCTCGCCCTCGACGAGGGCGGGACGCCCTCGCTCCAGGGGATGAATCACGATCGGAAGTCGAACCAGGCGCCGATGGTGGCGCACAGCCACGCAAGCGCCAGCGTCATTCCACCATAGGGCGTCAGCGACGCCAGATCAGGGCCTCCCAGCGTCTTCAGATAAATGGTGAACGAAAACAGCACCACGCCCGCAATCAGCAGCCAGCCCGCCAGCTTGTAGAACAGGATGCCCGGCTGGCGCCGCAGCATCAGCCCAATCACCACCAGCCCCAGGGAATGCGCGACGTGCATCTGGTTGGCCCAGTCCCAGCCGCGTACCTCGCTGGCGGCGGCGCCGGCCTCATAGAGTCCGTGGGTTCCGTAGGCGCCCAGAAACACCGACGATGCCAGCAGCAAGGTTCCGACAATCACAAATACAAACGGCATAACAGCCTCCTTAGCTGGAGCGTTGCTCCAATTCGATGAGCACCCCGAAGCAATCCTTGGGGTGCAGAAACAGTACCGGCAATCCATGCGCGCCGATGCTCGGTTCGCCATCGCCGAGAATACGAACGCCATGGCCCCGCAGCCGATCGCGGGCCGCAAGAATGTCATCCACCTCGCAACAGATGTGATGCATACCGCCCGCCGGCGTGCGCTTCAGAAAAGCGCTCACCGGCGAGCCTTTGCCCAAAGGCTCCAATAATTCCAGCGCCCCGTTGGGCAAGCGCACAAAGACGGTTGTGACACCATGCTCCGGCATCGGCCTTGGCGCCGATACCTCGGCGCCAAGAACATCACGATAGAACGCCGTGGCTTTCTCAAGATCGGAGGTGGCCAGCGCAACATGGTTGAGCCGTCCGATCGCCCCTGCGGCGTCCCCAGCCGGCTCATCCCGCGGTGCGTGCGCGCGCGGTGCCGCGTCGGCCAATGCACCGATCCGAGTTGCCAGTTCGTCAACGCCTGTGCCCTCCAGCGCCGAGCAATAGGTCACGGCCCCCGCGTCGCGCGCAACGGCCGGGATCGAACGCGAATAGTCGGCCGCGGTAGCCTTCGCCAGCTGGAGCATGTCTCCATCGGCCTTGTTGACGACGATCAGATCGGCCAGCTCCCGCACTCCGCGCTTCATCCCCTGCAACTCGTCTCCGCCCCCCGGCGCCAACACCAGCACCAGCACGTCCACCAGCTCCGAAACCCGGGTGTCGGCCTGTCCCGAGCCGGCCGTCTCCAGTATCAGGTAGTCGAAGGGCCCATGACCCAACACCTTGAGGGCCTGGCTGGTGCGGGCGCTGAGCGCTCCGCTACCGTCCCCGGTGGGTGAGGGCCGAATAAACACACCGGCGCTGCGGGCCAGCTCGGACATTCGCGTCTTGTCGCCGAGGATGGAGCCGCCGGTGCGCGAGGAAGTCGGATCCACCGCCAGCACGCACACCCGCTTGCCCGCCTCAACGTATCGCAGGCCGAGTTGCTCGATCAGAGTCGATTTACCGACGCCGGGGGGACCGGTTATTCCAATCCGCACAGCCGGAGTCGCCGCACCATCCAGCCGGGCAAGCAACTCCTGCGCGGTGCGGCGGTCCTGCCCGCGCTCCGATTCCACCAGGGTGAGCGCCCGCGCCAGACTTCGCCGCTCTCCGGCAAGCACCCCTGCAGCCAACGCTCCGATGCCTTCGGTCATTCGTAACGCAGGATCATCTGGTTGGTCTCAAGGTTGTCGCCCTGCGCTACGGCAATACTCTGGATGCGCCCGTCACGAGGCGAGCGCAGACTGTTCTCCATTTTCATTGCTTCGATTACCCCGATCTCCTCGCCGGTCTTTACCTGGTCTCCTTCCTCTACCCGCAACTTGGTCAGAACGCCGGGCATGGGGGCGTTGAGCGCGGGAATGCTGGTTTTTGACGGCCGCTGCGCCATCCGCCGTTTCATTCGGGCCGACCTCGGGGGCAGGAAAATGAAGCTGCGCTTCGCGCCTGCATGGCTCACGCTTATGCTTATTCCAGTGTGCTGCAGGCGAAAATGCAGATGCCCTCCCGTCAGGTCGGCGCCGTCCGGCAATCGAATTTCACAGTGAACAATGGGCTGGCCCGGGCGCCAACCGCTACGCAATTCATACACGCGCTCCTCAAAGCACACGCTCACGCCACCGTCCGCCCACTTTCTGGCCAGCGGCGTCTCATCCCCGCCGGAAATCAACACGGCCTCAGTCCAATCACCCGGTAGAGTACGGCCGCAACGGTCCTGCGCCAGCACCGCCACGGCCCCCAGCAATTCAGCCATCTCCTTGGAACAGGCCGCGGCCGGATCAAATCCATCCGGATATTCCTCGGCGATGAAAACGGTGGAGAGTTCGCCGGCCTTGAACCTCGGATGGCTGACCAGGGAGGAGAGGAACAAAAGATTGGTGGCGGGGCCCTCGGCGGCGAAGCCGTCCAGGGACGAGGCCAGGCGAGCGGCGGCCTGCTCCCGCGTATCGCCGTATACGACCAGCTTGGCGATTAAGGAATCGTAGTAGACGGAGGCCTCGTCGCCCTCTTCCACTCCGCTATCCAGCCGCACGTATGGAGAAGCGCCGGAGTCCGGGTTGCCGGGCGCCGATGGCCTCCCGTGGCACAA
This sequence comes from Candidatus Foliamicus sp., assembly GCA_965261845.1. GTDB lineage: Bacteria > Pseudomonadota > Gammaproteobacteria > Steroidobacterales > Foliamicaceae > Foliamicus. The sequence goes on from OZ253475.1 coordinate 1,762,899, forward strand.
ACCTGGAATGGAAGGCATCCTGCCCTCCGAAGGCGGCAACCAGCGGACCAGTCGCCCCGCGGAAGGCAGAAAGCCACGCTCGGGATCTTCCGCACAGATTCTCCCCTCCATGGCCCAGCCTTCCAGGCGCACGTCATCCTGGCCGAAGTCCAGCGCCTCGCCGGCCGCAATGCGGAGCATCCATTGGACCAGATCGATACCGGCGACCCACTCGGTGACGGGGTGCTCGACCTGCAGGCGGGTATTCATTTCCAGCAAATGAAAACTGCCCTCAGCGTCCACGACGAATTCCACGGTGCCGGCCGAGCGATAGCCGATGGCTTTGGCCAGTGACACCGAGGCTTCACCCATAGCGGCACGCAGTTCGGAGGTTACAAACGGCGAAGGCGCCTCCTCAATGACCTTCTGATGGCGCCGCTGGATCGAGCATTCGCGCTCGCCCAGGTACACAACGTTCCCGTGGTTGTCGGCAAGGATCTGCACTTCGATGTGGCGCGGGCGTTCTACGTATTTCTCCACGAACACGCGGCCGTCGCCGAAGGCGGCCTGCGCCTCGCGCACGGCCTGCTCGAAACCCGCCCGGCATTCGGCCTCGTCACGCGCTATGCGCATGCCGCGGCCACCGCCACCTGCCTGCGCCTTGAGCAACACCGGGTAGCCGATAGCGCCGGCCGCTTCGGCGGCGGCACCGGCGCTGCCCAGCGCTTCCGGGCGGCCGGGTATTGTGGGAACGCCGGCCCTGGTGGCAATGCGCTTGGCCTCGAGCTTGTCGCCCATGAGCCGAATCGCTTCGGCAGGCGGGCCCACGAACGTAATCCCGGCTTCCTTGACGGCCGCGGCGAATGCCGCGTTTTCCGAGAGAAAGCCGTAACCCGGATGCAGCGCGTCCGCCCCCGAACGTTTGCATGCGGCAATGATCTTGTCGGCATCGAGGTAGCTTTCAACAGCGGTCAGACCGCCGATGCACACGGCCTCGTCGGCAGTGCGTGTATGCAATGCGTCGGCGTCGGCGTCGGAATACACGGCCACGCTGGGGATCCCGAGCGCCTTGGCGGCGCGCATCACACGGCAGGCAATTTCGCCGCGGTTGGCAATCAGCAGCTTCGTAATCCGCATTCGTTCTTTAGAGATGACGCCAGAAGTGAGAGCATCCTGCCCTTATCCTGGGAGTGTTGGCAGCACGCGCCGCTGCGCTGACGCGCAGGGAACACGCCGGGAACGAGGGCGTCCCGCCCTCGTCGAGGGCGGGACGCCCTCGTTCCCAGGGTCTTCCACGCAGCTTCCTGGAACCGAAGGCGCATAGGTCTACAGGGGGATGTTGCCGTGCTTGCGCCAGGGGTCCTTGATGCGCTTGTTGCGGAGCATCGCGAAGGACCGGCAAAGGTGCGCCCGGGTTACCCGCGGCTCGATTACGTCATCGATGTAGCCGCGCGCCGCCGCCACATAAGGATGGGCAAACTTGCGCCGGTATTCCTCGGTGCGCGCGGCAATCTTCTCCGCGTCTCCCAGGTCCTGGCGGAAGATGATTTCGACTGCGCCCTTTGGTCCCATAACGGCAATCTCGGCGCTCGGCCAGGCGAGATTCACGTCACCGCGCAAGTGCTTGGACGACATCACGTCATAGGCGCCGCCATAGGCCTTGCGGGTAATCACCGTGACCTTGGGCACGGTGGCTTCCGCATACGCGTACAGCAGCTTTGCGCCGTGGCGGATGATGCCGCCGTATTCCTGCTGCGATCCGGGCATGAATCCGGGAACGTCCACCAGGGTCAGCAGCGGGATCGAGAAAGCGTCGCAGAAGCGAACAAAACGGGCGCCCTTGACGGAAGCCTCGATGTCCAGGCAGCCGGCCAGCACCGCGGGCTGATTGGCCACAACTCCGATCGTCTCGCCGCCGATCCGCACAAAGCCGGTAACGATGTTGCGCGCGTAATCGGGCTGTATTTCAAAGAACTCGCCCTCGTCGGACACCTTGTAGATCAGTTCCTTGATGTCGTACGGCTTGGCCGGGTCGGTGGGCACCAGGCTGTTCAATGAAGGCTCTTCGCGGTCTTCGGGATCCTCGCTCGGCCGCGCCGGGGGGCGTTCACGATTACTCGACGGCAGGTAGCCCATCAGCGTGCGGGCCATGCGCAGGGTTTCCACGTCGTCGTCAAAGGCGCGATCGGCCACTCCGGAACGCGAATTGTGGGTATCCGCTCCGCCCAGCTCTTCGGCGGTTATCTCTTCGGCCGTGACCGTCTTCACCACGTCCGGGCCGGTGACGAACATATACGACGTTCCGCGCACCATGAAAATAAAGTCGGTAATGGCCGGCGAATACACGGCGCCGCCCGCGCAGGGTCCCATGACCAATGAAAGCTGGGGCACCACGCCTGACGCCAGAACGTTGCGCTGAAAGACGTCGGCATAACCGCCCAGGGAGGCCACCCCTTCCTGAATACGGGCGCCGCCGGAATCATTCAGGCCGATGATCGGCGCACCGACCTTGATGGCCTGCTCCATCACCTTGCATATCTTGCGGGCGTTGGTTTCCGACAGGGATCCTCCAAACACGGTGAAATCCTGGCTGAAGACGAACACCAGGCGGCCATTGATCCGACCGTGGCCGGAAATCACGCCATCCCCCGGAATGCGCTGCTTTTCCATGCCGAAATCGCTGCAGCGATGCTCTACAAAGGCGTCCCATTCCTCAAAACTTCCGGAGTCCAGCAGCACGTCCAGTCGCTCGCGCGCGGTGAGTTTTCCGCGCTTGTGCTGCCGCTCCACCCGCGCCTCGCCGCCGCCCGCGCGTGACGCGGCCCGCATCTCCTCCAGCCGCTGTAGCATCCGCTTGCGATCGCTCACTTGAGATCTCCCTCCAGCAGCGCCAGCATCTCCTCTGCCGCCGCGGTAATGTTGGCGCCGGGCTCGAAAATCAGCGCAACGCCGGCCTTAAACAGGGCCTTTCGATCCTGCTTGGGAATAATGCCGCCGATTACAACCCGGACATCGTCGGCGCCTTCCGCACGCAGCGCCTCGATCATGCGCGGCGCCAGCTCCCGGTGCCCCGCGGCCTGCGAGGAGATGCCCACCAGGTGCACATCGTTCTCAACGGCCTGCCGGGCGACCTCCTGCGGGGTCTGGAACAGCGGCCCGATGTCCACGTCGAAGCCCAGATCGGCAAGCGCCGAGGCCACTACGCGAGCGCCGCGGTCATGCCCGTCCTGACCGAGCTTGGCTACCAGTATCCTCGGGCGGCGTCCCGCCCGTTCGCCGAACTCGCGCACCCTTTCCTGCAGGGCGGCGAATGTGGCATCGCCCTCGTAAGCGCCTGCATACACACCGCTCACCGTTTGCGACACGGCCCGATGGCGGCCGAACACCTCTTCCATCGCATCGGAGATCTCCCCGACCGTAGCGCGCCGCCGTGCTGCCTGAAGCGCCGGTGGAACCAGATCGTTCCCGTCCTGCGAGGCCGCGTTGCGAAGGTCTTCGATGGCCGCACGGAAAGCGGCATCGTTTCGCTGGGCGCGGACTTCCGCAATCCGCTGAACCTGGCCCTCCCGCACTTTGCGATTGTCGATATCAAGCAGTTCAACCTCGGCATCATCTGCAACCTGGTAACGGTTGACGCCCACCACCACGTCCTCGCCCCGTTCGATCCGCGCCTGGCGGCGGGCCGCCGCCTCCTCGATGCGGAGCTTGGGAACGCCCGCCTCGATCGCGCGTGTCATCCCGCCCAGGTCTTCCACTTCGCGGATCAGTTCGCGGGCGCCCGCCGCCAGCGAAGCGGTGAGGCTCTCCACATAGTATGAGCCTCCCAGCGGGTCGGCAACACGGGTAACGCCGGTTTCCTCGCGCAGCACCAGCTGCGTATTTCGCGCGATGTGCGCCGAGTGTTCCGTCGGCAGCGCCAGGGCCTCGTCGAAGCTGTTGGTGTGCAGGGACTGGGTGCCGCCCAGTACCGCGGCCAGCGCTTCAACCGTGGTGCGAATAACGTTGTTATAGGGATCCTGGCTGGTCAGGCTCACTCCGGACGTCTGGCAGTGCGTGCGCAACATCAGCGATCGGGGATTGCGCGGCGCAAACTGCTCGCGCATCAGCTCCGCCCAAAGCATCCGCGCAGCCCGCAGCTTGGCCGCTTCCATAAAGAAATTCATGCCGATGCCGAAGAAGAAACTCAAGCGCGGGGCGAATTCGTCCACTTCCAGGCCGGCGTTCATTGCCGCGCGCACGTATTCAAGTCCGTCGGCCAGCGTGTAGCCCAATTCCTGCACCGCCGTGGCGCCGGCCTCGAGCATGTGGTAGCCGGAAATGGAAATCGGGTTGAAGCGCGGCATGTTCCTGGCGCTGAAAGCGATGATGTCCCCGACGATCCGCATCGAGGGCTTGGGAGGATAGATGTAGGTGTTGCGGACCATGAATTCCTTCAGGATGTCGTTCTGCATGGTCCCGGAGAGCTGGTTGAGCTGAGCGCCTTGCTCTTCCGCCGCCACGATGTACATGGCCAGCACAGGCAATACGGCGCCGTTCATGGTCATGGACACCGACATTTGTTGCAGCGAAATGCCGTCGAACAGAAGCTTCATGTCCTCCACGGTATCGATCGCCACCCCAGCCTTGCCTGCATCCCCCAGCGCGCGGGGGTGGTCCGAGTCATAGCCGCGATGAGTCGGCAGGTCGAAGGCAACGCTCAAGCCGGTCTGGCCGGCGGCGATGTTGCGCTTGTAAAACGCGTTGGAGTCCGCCGCGGTGGAAAAGCCGGCGTATTGACGCACCGTCCATGGCCGGCCCGCGTACATGGTGGCTCGCGGACCCCGCACGAAAGGTGGCGCGCCGGGCAAGGCATGGGTGTGCTCCAGCCCCTCAAGATCCTCGACCGTGTACAGCGGTTTCACCGGGATGCCTTCGGGTGTTTCCCAGATCAGGCTGGCGGGATCGGCGCCCTTCAGCTCTTTTTGAGCTCGGTCCGCCCATTCCGGAGGCAGCTTTCGCGGCGCTGTTTGAGCGTCTTCCGTCGGCATTCTTGCGGGTGGTTGTTCCTTGCCGGGCAAACCGGCAGTATAGCCCGCATGCGGTTTGCAATCATCGGCGGCGGCGGCGTGGGAGGCAGTCTTGGAGCGGCTCTGTTGGCCGCCGGCCACGACGTATTGTTCGTGGCACGAGGCGAGAGCCGGCGCGCGCTGGAGAGAAGCGGACTGACCGTAAGGCACGCGACCGCCCCTTTCCACGCCGAGCATATCGCAGTGACCTCCGATCCGTCCGACCAGGCGCCAGCCGACGCCGTATTGTTGTGCATCAAGCGCTACGACCTCGTGAATGCAATAGAAGCTCACGCCGGCTGGTTGGCCTCCTGCGGTTGCGTCATCACGCTGCAGAATGGCCTGGACGCACCACCCACCGCGGCCCGGATGCTTCCTTCCGGAAAGGTGGTTGCCGGAACCGTGCAGGTAATCGCAAAACTGCTTGAGCCGGGCGTAATCCTGCGCGAGGGCGACACACTGCAGATCAACCTGGCTGAGCCGGGCGGTGGCGTCAGCGAGCGTCTGCAACAACTGCATGCGGCGCTTTCCCGGTCAATAATCGGCGCCGAGATGCATGCCGAAATGGCAACCATGCTGTGGCTCAAGTTCCTGATGGTGGCCTGCTCCAGTTCGATTAACGCGGCCACCCGGCAGGGCTTTGACGCCCTGGCAAACAACCCGGCCTTTCACTGGCTGCTGGAGATCGCGTTGCAGGAAGCGCTTGCAGTGGCCCGCGTACTGGACGTTCCGCTACCGCGGCGAATCGAGACCGACACACGCAATACCCTCAAGCGTGTATTCGCTCACGGAGGCAAGGCTTCGTTGCTGACCGACCTGGAGCGAGGCAACCGGCTGGAAATCGAATGGCTGTCCGGAGCGATACACCACATGGGGCTGCAAACCGGGGTGCCTACACCACTACATACTGCCGTTTACCGCGAGCTACTCCCGATCGCCAACGGCAACCTTGGGGAACGAGGGCTTCCTGCCCTCGTCGAGGGCGGGACGCCCTCGTTCCCCAGGGCCGGTAAACTAGCGAGCCGGGGTAGCAAGGTGAAGGGATGAAGAAGCTTTCGTATTGGGGGGAGAATATGCGGCTGGTGGCGATACTGCTGGCTGTGTGGTTCGCCATTTCGTTCGGTTGTGGCGTACTGCTGGTCGATTTCCTCAACCAGTTTGCGCTGGGCGGATTCAAACTGGGGTTCTGGTTCGCACAGCAGGGCAGCATGTACGGCTTCCTGGTGCTGATCTTCGTTTACGTCATTCTGATGGCGCGTATCGACAGGAAACACGGCGTGCGCGAAGACTGATGGACCTTCAAACGCTCACCTACATCGTTGTAGGGCTTTCTTTCGCGCTGTATATCGGCATCGCTTTCTGGTCCAAGGCGCGCACTACCGGTGACTTCTACGTGGCCGGCAAGCACGTGCACCCGGTGGCCAACGGCATGGCTACGGCGGCCGACTGGATGTCGGCGGCCTCGTTCATTTCCATGGCCGGGTTGATCGCGTTCCTGGGCTACGACAGTGCCGTGTACCTGATGGGCTGGACCGGAGGGTACGTATTGCTGGCGCTACTGCTCGCGCCCTATTTGCGCCGTTTCGGCAAGTTCACGATCCCGGAATTCATCGGCGAGCGCTATTACTCCGATGCGGCCCGGGTCGTAGCTGTGATTTGCCTGATCGTGATCTCGTTCACTTACGTGGCCGGACAGATGCGTGGCGTGGGTATTGTGTTCTCGCGTTTTCTGAACGTGGACATCAGCGTCGGGCTTGCGGTGGGCATGGCCGTGGTCTTTCTTTATGCGGTGCTGGGCGGCATGAAAGGCATCACCTACACGCAGGTGGCGCAGTACTGTGTGCTGATCTTCGCTTACACGGTGCCGGCGGTATTTATCTCCTTGCAGGTCACTGGGGTGGCAGTGCCTCAGATAGCATTCGGCAGCGAGGTGGTCAACGGCAGCGGCAGCTTGCTGGCGACCCTCGATCGCATCGTTACCGATCTGGGCTTTTCCGCCTATACCAGCGGGTCGAAGAGCACCGTGGACATTTTTTTCATAACGCTGGCTTTAATGATCGGCACTGCCGGGCTGCCTCACGTTCTGGTGCGTTTCTTTACCGTTAGAAAGGTGCGCCATGCGCGGGCTTCCGCGGGATATGCCCTGTTGTTCATTGCCATTCTCTATACGACCGCGCCGGCCGTGGGAGCGCTGGCCCGGCTCAACCTTACGACGACCATTCAGACCGGGCCGGTGTTCGAGGAAACCGCCAACCTCAGTTACAAAGACCGGCCAGCCTGGTTTCGTACCTGGGAGGACACCGGCCTGTTGCGTTTCGAGGACAAGAACGGCGATGGCCGCATTCAGTACTACAACGACGCGAATCCGGAGTTTGCCGAGCGGGCCAAGGCGAACGGCTGGCGCGGCAACGAACTGACGGTGGACCGGGACATCGTGGTGCTCGCCAACCCGGAAATTGCCGGTCTGCCGGACTGGGTCATAGCGTTGGTGGCCGCCGGCGGTATTGCGGCCGCGCTTTCCACCGCCGCGGGACTGCTGTTGGTGATATCCGCGGCCGTGTCGCACGACCTGATCAAGAGCGTATTCGTGCGCAACATCTCCGACCGGGCGGAACTGCGAGCCGGCCGGATCAGCGCGGGCCTGGCGGTGCTTCTTGCCGGCTACCTGGGCTACAACCCTCCAGGATTCGTGGCAGAAGTGGTCGCGCTGGCATTCGGCCTGGCCGCCGCATCTCTCTTCCCCGCCATCCTGCTGGGAATTCTGTCGCTGCGCGTCAACAAGCAGGGAGCGATCGCGGGAATGCTCTCCGGTTTGCTCTTCACGATGGGCTACATCATCTACTTCAAGGGCATGTTCATAGAACCCTTCGCCGCCAATGTTCCGGAGAACTGGCTGTTCGGCATTTCCCCCGAGGGCATCGGTGCGGTGGGCGCGGCCATCAATCTGGCGGTAACGCTGGTTGTCAGTGCGCTGACCCCGGCGCCGCCTGAGCCGGTACGGGCGCTCGTTCGCCGGATCCGGGTTCCTTCAGGCAGCGGCGACTAACCTGGGAGCGAGGGCGTCCCCGCCCTCGTCGAGGGCGAGACGCCCTCGGTCCCAGGGACGCCCTCGGTCCCAGGGACGCCCTCGGTCCAGGCAATCACCACTTCCAGTCGAACATCAGCCACGCTTTGGTAGTGTCGCTGGCGTAGTCCTCCGCCGAATAATGGGCGATCTTGAACAACAACCCCAGGTTATCCCGTAGCGGATAGGTAATCGCAAGCCCGATTTCGCTACCGAAATCCCTGTATTCCGCTCCAGGCACTATGCCGCCGCCAAAGTCATATTGAATTGTCAGAGGCTGGAAGGCATCAAACTTGTGGTAAACGCCGGTCACCGTGGCTCCGGCCACCTTGCCCGTAACGCTGACCCAGGCATCCTTGACGCCTGTCAGGGGTGGAATCAGGAACTTATCGGTCCAGCCTTGAAATTTGTGCAGCGTTGCGGCCGGGAAACGGAATTGGCGGAATTGGGCCAAGTTATCGTCATCATCATTGCCCAACACTTCATAGGCGGCCGTCAAGGTAATTGCACTCAGCTTCAGGTCGCCCTGAATGAGATAGTGCATGGCGTTGTACGACACCGGGTTATCACCGTGGTCGCTCTGGCTCGACACCATAGCGGTAACGGTTAACGGATCAAACACTCCCTGATACTCAACGCCGTAGGTGGCGTTGGAATTGGCGGGGCCGTTGGCGTTCTCAAAATCCCACAGATAGGCGTAACCGGAAAGCGTATGCCCCGGCGCGGCGGCCAGCGACGCCCGAAACGCATGCGAATTGCCGTACCAGTCGCCCGGTTGCGCCCCGTCGTCGGGACCGAATATCCGGTTGATGTTATGGATATAGGCGTAGTCCAGGTTCAACGCACCGGCGGAAGTCTGTATTCGCAGGCCGTCGTAGGTTTGCTCGTTCTGACGGTAGGCCACGCCGCCGATGAACCGCTGCGAGCCGTGGTTGATCCGCTGGCGGCCCACGGTAAGCGTGAGATTGTCCTGCTTGTACTTGACGAACGCCTGGTTGAGGTCAAAGCCGTCGGGATCGGCCACAACCGGATAAGCGGTCTTGCCGTTGGTGGTCGAATTGAAGTCCTCGATTCCAAGAATAAGCGAATAGTCGGTCTCGATACCGAATGACAGGGAGTCCGTTTCGGCTGAATTCCAGGTCAGGCGGGCGCGGGCCGTGGAGGCCAGGGCGTCTTTATCGATTCCGTCCTGCGAAACGGTCTCAAGACGATAGCGAAAACCGAGCGAGGTCTTGCCGCCGGCAATCGCTTGGCCCAGGTCGGCCGCCCGTGCAGACGGCGCAATGCAGGCCGCCAGAAGCGCCAAACATGCGATGGATCGGGAAAGCATGCGGCGAGAAATTTGTTCTCCCCCAGATCTCACGCGCTCGCTGACATGTTTCCTATTTGCAGCCCGCATAGGTCACCAAGAAACTTGCGACTGGTGGCTGCGAAGTGTACAGCCTATTGACTTTGGATACACCTCGCCCGATGGCGTGCCCGCACTACTACCGGATACGGTCCATTTGGCCCTGCAGGATCTCCCGGAATCGCGTGACGCCTTCTTTGCCCTCCAGACTGTCGAGAGTTGCTTGCAGCACTTTCTCGGCTTCCTGAGCATCACCCCGCGCCGCCAGCAGCGAGGAATAGCTCAACGCGGCCCCCCAATTGCCCGAATCCAGTTGGTAGGCTTCGCGGGCGTATTCCAACGCCAGGTCCTGCTGTTCCTGCTCGGGAGACTGCTGAAGATACCTGGCCGCCGACCGCAGTGCCCCAGCCCGGTCCACGTCCGGTCGGGCGAGTAGCTTCTGGACATGACTTTGCAGTTCATTCCATAGACCGGCGGCCGAAAGGTACTCGCCGCGCGACCGGTCGGCCAGTGAGTCGTACAACAGTTCGCTGTTCGGCTCAAGACCACCGATGTAGTCCGCTGCAGGCTTGAGCGATCCGTTCAAGTCATCGAGATAGGACAGGTACTGTTCATCGCCCTGCTGCGCCGCGTCCAGCATTGCGTAGTAATTGATCTCCAGCACCAGGCGAGCCAGCGTGATCTCCGGCGCCGCCTCAAGAAACGCGTCGTAGTGGTCAATGACGAACTCCACGACTGGATCGCCGCGCGGTTTCTTTTCCTTGTAGTGCGCAATCAGCGCGAAGTCCCGCGAGTTGAGCAGCTCGGCATAGTCGCGCTCGCTGAAGTACTCATCGGCCGCCTTGTCGAGCGCATCCTTGCGCACGTAGCGCTGCATCCTGTCGCCCTCGAACAGCGCCAGGTCCACTTGCGCCGCCCACAGGTAATCCTGAACAAACGCAGGATCGCGGTCACCCTGCTCGTAGCGGGCCTCAAGCTCGGAAAAGCCGGAGTCCACGCCCTCGGTCAACTGTCCGGCCACCTGCACGAACAGGCTCGGCGGAAGTGCTCCCAGGGCGCGCCCCACCTGCGTGCCGTCGGGATTGAGGTACAGGTAGGTGGGATAGGCGCCCACGGCATAGCGCTCGGAAATCGCCGGACCGTTGATGGTTTCGTCCTCAGCGTCCAGCTTCACGTTTACGAAGCGCGCGTTGTAGTACTCGCCCACTTCGTCCCTTGGGAACACCACCGCGTCCATGATCTTGCAGGGCCCGCACCAGGTGGTGTAGACGTCCACGAAGACGTGCTTGCCCTCTTCATCGGCGCGCGCCAACGCCTCTTCAAAGCTGCCCTCGAAGAACTGGATTCCGCCGGCCAGCCCTACCGCAGGCGCCAGGCAAGTCAGCATGGCCGCGGAGAGTCTGCTCATACGGCTTCTCGGGGCTCGCATCACCCTAATCACCCTAGAACAAGTTGTAGGTCTTGCGGATCTCCAGATGCACGACGCGGCCGCGTGGATCCACGCGACGCGGATCCCACGGCTGGTATCCCGAGTCATAGAACGGGAACTCCTTGTTGGTGATATTGCGGGCGCCCGCGTAGATCGTCCAGCCGCTGTCGCCGAAGTCGTAGCTGCCGGTGAGGTCGAAGGTCAGATAGTTCTCGACGCGCTCCTGCACGAAATAGCTAAACGCCGCGTAACTGCTGGAGTAGTTGGCAGTGAGATTGAGCGTGGCGTCGCCTTGCGCCCAGTTGACATAACCGCTCCCTTTCCAGCGCTCGGGTCCGGCCACGGTGCCGTGCAGATCATTGGGCGTGGCGCCCGCAACCGATACGTCCTGCAGCTTGGCCGTGAAAGTAGCGTCCGCACCGAATGTAAGCGAGCCCCAACGAGCCGTATCGAATTGATAGCGCACGGAAGCATCCAGGTATTCGCTGAACCGCTGGGCCAGGTTCACGGTAAATAAATTGACCCGCGAGATATTGCCTTGCGCGTCACGGATTACCGCGTTGGGAATCTGGAAGAACAACTCCGGCTCGTCAAAGGCCAGCGAAAAACCGGAACCGAACTTGTCCGTAAACTCGACGTCAAACCAGGTGACATTTACGGAAAGCCCATCCAGCATGCCGCCGGGCGTCCAATCGAAACCCACGGCCAGACTCTCGGAAATTTCCGGCTCCAGGTCCGAATTGCCGGTGAAGTATGCGTCCGGGAACAGCACGCCCTGTTGTGGGTTTTCGATATCTACCAGTGCAAGCCAATTGAATGGGCCGTTCTCAACCCCGAACAGCCTACTCGACGCAGGAGGCACGAAGGATTCTCCCCAGGAGGCCCGCAGTTTCAGAACGGAAACGGGGGCCCAGGCCAGTTCCAACTTGGGCGAGACACTGTCGAATGTCTTCTCCGTATACGGCGACCCGGGCCCTCCGAAGGGGCCGGAGAACGAATAATCGTCGCTGCGCAGGGCCAACTTCACTCCCAGGGAATGCACGCCGCCCATGCGGTTGTTCTCCCCCACCAGCGGAATTCCCAACTCCGCAAAGAACGAATTGATCTTGCGCTCCGGGTCGGTAACGGAGAATAAGGTGCTGCGGGACTGGTCGGCGGAATAATCCAGAGTTTCCGTGCGATTCTCGCCGCCGACGGCCAGCCGGACTTCGCCGCCCGGTAGAGTGAAAATACTGCCGTCCAATGAAAGAATGTAATCATCCTGCCAGGAATAATTCCAATTGGGGTGAGCGCCGCCTGCGCCGTAGAATGGCTGCACCAAGCCGGCCATTGCCGCAGGGCTCTGCGCCGTGCCATCGCCGAAGGGGTTGATAACCTGGTCGATGGGAAGCGGGTTGCCGGCGGAGTCCACTCCGGCAATTCGCTCGGCCAGCAAATCGGAGTCCAAGTTGTAGTACAGGTACCACGATTCTTCCTTGCCCCGCGTGGCGGAAAAATCGCCGACCCAGTCCCGGAACGGAAGTTCCGCGCGAAATCCCAGCGTCACCCGGCGGTTGTTCTGATCACTGTCGTTGCTGATGGGGTCCAACAGTCCCGCAGCGTATTCGTTGGCAAACACATAGGCAACCACGGTAGAAAAGGCAGGATGGGGCGGTATATCGTTATAGGGATTGGTGGCTGGCACGGCGCCGGAATAACTCGCCGATCCCCGGTGCGCCCAGGACTCCGAGTAATCGAAGCTGAATTCTCCGAATACGTTGAGCGCGCCGGCGAAGAAATCCTGATCCACAGTCAAGTATCCGGACAAGCGCTCGCTATGGGAGGTGGCTTCTCCGGCGCTCTGCGCGGCGTTGTCCCATGGCACGAGGTTTCCCGGCGAGAGCTTCGAAGAGACGCCGCCTGTGCCGTCATCACCCTGCGGCAAGGAGCCCAGTGGCACGATCAGGACGTTGTAAAAGCCCAGCGGCAGCCCGTAGCCGACCACGCCCGGTTGGCCACGGTGAACGATAGAGCCAGGCTGTGTCCGATTGTCCCCGCCACCTCTGGATCGGTAGTCGGAGGTAACGAAGCCGGCTTTCTTATTGTCGATGGACTCGTTTTCCGAGAAGCTCAAAGATAAGGTTGCGCGGCCCCCTTCCCAGTTCATGGACGTATTCTGCTCGATTCGCCTGGTATCGCCTTCATGCGCGGCCATGTCGTAGCGGACCAGGGTTTCCCCGCCCTGGTAGTCGTCGCGCATGATGAAGTTCACCACACCAGCCTGGGCGTCCGCGCCGTAGATAGCCGAGGCGCCATCGGTAAGCACTTCCACCCGCTCGATGGCGCTGAACGGCAAGCCGTTGATGTTCGCGGCGCCGTTGCCGAAGCTCGAAGCCTGCGGCCAGCGCCGTCCGTTGACCAACACCAGGGTGGATGACACGCCGAATCCGCGTAGATTGACCATGGATTGCCCCATTGCGTCTACCGAATTGATTGAATTGTCGCGTGCGGCGCCCGCGTTCACGGTGCTGTGATTCTGCGGCAGGGCACGTATCACGTCCTCAAAGGAACCGAAACCGCGCTGCTTGATGTCCTCGCGGGTCAACACAAACACCGGCGCGCCGCTGAGAGTATCGCGTAGCCGCGAACCGGTAACGGTTACACCTTTGATCTCCAGCGCCTCGTCGTCTTCATCGCCTTCCTGCTCCTGGCCAAGCGCGTAAGGCGAGACCAGTATCGTTGTGCAGCCAATAACGGCGGCGATGAGAAGACATCCGGGTAATCCGGCGTAGTGTTTTCTGGATGACATAGTGCCCCCTCTGGTCAAGCGCAGACAAGAGCCGCCTGCGCTAGGAACGGTCTAAGAGAATGATTGGAATAGTGCCGGGCAAGCCTTACCGAAACCTTACGGTAGATCGCTTCACTGGTGGATTCTGTATCGCAAGGTTGCCGTTGCCCGGCCCGGCGCGGATAATGCGCGCGCATCAAGTCTATTAAGAAGGACTCGCGGAATGCAAATCCCGGAACAAGGCGAGAAAATCACAATGAGCGGCGCCGGCCTTCGCGTGCCGGACCGCCCCATCATTCCCTTTATCCGGGGCGACGGGACAGGACGGGACATCTGGCGAGCCACGGTTCGGGTGTTGGACGCGGCGGTCGCGACAGCTTATGGGAACAAACGCCGGTTGATGTGGATGGAAATCTATGCCGGTGAAGCGGCGCAGAAGAAATTCAACTCCTGGCTGCCTGACGCCACGATCGATGCGATCCGCGAATACAGGGTCGCGATCAAGGGACCACTGACCACGCCGGTGGGCGGCGGTATTCGGTCGCTTAACGTGGCCATCCGGCAGCTTCTGGATCTATACGTCTGCCAGCGTCCGGTGCGCTGGTTCGAGGGAGTGCCATCGCCGGTGCGCGATCCTGGAGCGGTGGACATGGTGATCTTCCGCGAGAACACGGAGGACATTTACGCCGGCGCGGAGTTCGAGGAAGGCCAGGCGGACACGAAGCGTTTTCTGGAGCTGATGAAGGAGCACTTTCCCGAGCGCTATGCAAAAGTGCGCTTTCCCGACTCTTCCGGCGTGGGCCTGAAACCCGTTTCGCGTGAGGGCTCCCAGCGCCTGGTGCGCGCGGCCCTGGAATACGCCCTGGCGCAGAACCGGCGCAGCGTGACCCTGGTGCACAAGGGCAACATCATGAAGTACACCGAGGGCGCGTTCCGAAACTGGGCCTACGAGCTGGCCGAGAACGAATACGGCGAGCGCTTTTACACCTGGCGGCAGTGGGATCGGACCAAGGAAAGCCGCGGAGAGGAAGCGGCGAACGCGGAGCAGAAAGCCGCTCTGGACGGCGGCGCTGTCCTGGTAAAGGACGCAATCGCCGACATTGCCCTGCAGCAGGTGCTTACCCGGGCACACAGTTTCGATGTCATCGCCACCACCAACTTGAACGGCGACTACCTGTCCGACGCGCTGGCCGCCCAGGTCGGCGGGATCGGCATCGCGCCCGGCGGCAATATCAATATCGACACCGGGCATGCGGTGTTCGAGGCTACCCACGGCACCGCACCCAAGTACGCCGACAAGGACATGGTCAACCCGGGCTCACTGATTCTTTCCGGCGAAATGATGCTGCGGCATCTGGGCTGGAACGAGGCCGCCGAGAAAATCATCGGCGCCATGAACGCGGTCATTGCCGATCGCACCGTGACTTATGACTTTCACCGACTGATGGATGGCGCCACCAAGGTCAAGTGCAGCGAATTCGGCGACCGGATGATTGCCAAGATGCAGGCATGAGCGTACACACGGCGAGAGTGATATGCTTTTCGCCTCGTTCGTGACTTTTGGCTTTAATCAAAGGAGTTAGGAAATGAACCGATGGAATTTGCGCCTCGCTGCATTTTGCGTGTGCACCCTGGTCGTTTTTGGCGCGGCTCAAGCGCAGGAGATGGACCATCAGGAGATGGACCATGATGGGATGGACCACGACGGGATGGACCATGACGGGATGGACCATGACGGGATGGACCATGACGGGATGGACCACGACGGGATGGACCACGACATCAGCCAGGAGGAGTACGACACTCTGCGCGAGAGGATTCTCACCTATCGGAGTTGGAGCAATAAGGAAATCATGGACAACATGATGGCCATGCCGCCCACCTACGATCGTTATATCAGCGACAAGGAGCTTAAGGGCGATCTCGGTATCATCGTGCTGACGCACGGTGCTTTCGAACCGGGCGATACCTACTTCGCCAACTCCTTGATGGGACTCGCCCAACAGCACCCGGTCTCGGTCGGTTACGGCATGGCGATGATGAACGGCAACCACATTCAGTCGGCGATCGATAACCTGGAGGCGGCGGGCGCCCAGAAGATCGTGTGTGTCCCCGCGGCACTCTCCGCCAACGGAACCGTCTACGAGCAGTGGGCCTTTTATTTCGGCGAGCGCGAGGATGCGGTCTACCTTGATGCGCCGCGCATGACTTCCAACGTGCCGATGACGCTTGCCGAGCCGATGCGGGACCACCCGATGGCTTCGCAAATGCTGCTGGATCACGCGCTGGAAATCAGCAAGAATCCGGAAAACGAATTCGTGCTGATCGTGGGTCACGGTCCCTCCGAGCCGGAGGACAACGTGGCGGAACTAAAGGTGATTGCGAAGCACGCGGAACGCGTAAAGGCTAATGGCGGCTTTGCCGACGTTAAGGCCTACAACTTCCAGGACGACGCGCCGCCGGAGGTCCGTGGCGCAAACGTGAATACCATGCGGGGCTGGATCGAAGAGGCAAACGCTGCCGGACTCAACGTGATCATGGTGGGCTACCTGCTTGCCACGCGCGGCATTCAGCACAAGATCCCGGAGGATTTCGCCGGTCTTGAGTTCACCTTCAACGAGAAAGGCCTGTCATCCCATCCGGACTTTGCCAAATGGGTCGAGGCCAACGCGCTGGAACACGCAAGCCAGCTCTGACCTGACCTGGGGGCCGGGCGCGAGGGCATCTTGCCCTCGCGCGAGGGCGGGACGCCCTCGTTCCCAGCACGGAGGGCTTCCAGCCCTCCGTGCCCAGGACTGTTATTCCTTGCGTGCTTCCAGGACTTTCTTGAAGTAGGTCCAGCTGGTCTCGTTGGGCCGGTCGTCGTCCAGAGGCGGGGCGTTTCGATACAGGCGAAAACGCTCCTCCATGATGGCGCGAAGACTCGCCGGTACGTTTTCGTAGCCGCCCACCTTGGCGCCGCCGGCGTGGAAATACATCTTGCCGGCGCGTGAGCCCATTTCCATCCAGGGCAGCCATTGCGCCAGGCGCACCCAACCCACAAAAGTGTTCGCGGAGTCGCTCTCCGCATCAAGCAGGTCGCTTACGCTGCCCTTGAAATTGAACATCTCGGTGGCGTGATAGGTACCGCCGATGTATTTCTGGAAATCGCCCGCCAAAGGATTGGTATAGAACAGCGGAACCGCAGCCGTCCACCACCAGTTATCGCCCTGACGCACTATCGGAAGCTGATATTCGGAACCGTCTCTCCTCAGCGGGAATTGAGCCGGCTGGTTTACCGGATCGTTCTCCACATGGATCACTTCGACCGTGTCGCCGGTATAGGGATTTTCCCAACTATCGATCAACTCGCCGCTGTTCGGGTCCTGGTAGATCAGGATCTCCCGGCTGACCATGCGAAAACCCGTTCCCCGTTCGTAGTCCCGGACAGTCTCGCACTGCCGCACGTTGATGCCCTCCACGCGAAACAGCTTGATGTCCCGCTGTCCGGGTACATGGCCATAGGCCGAGCCGGTCCACCAGAAAAACGATTCCTTGCCGTCATTGAGCGAGCATTGAATCTTGCGGTAGGCCGCCAGCCGCCCCGCGGCAGTGCCCAGATCTGCCGCGGCTCCCGTGTGCCCGTCCGCGTCGGATTCGGTCACTGTGCCAAGCAGGCGGTCCATGATCCGGAAGATTTCGTCTTCCGGATCAGTGTCCGCCTGCGCCATGCCAACAAGGACAACGCCGGCCACCAGCGGCGCGCAAATTCGAATTACCGATCTCATCGGACCCTCCCTCCTATGCAAATACTGCCGCCGCCTGCGATGCGGCAGCGGCTGTATAGAATAACCGCATGAACGATTCCGTTACCACGATTCTGCTGGGCAACCTGGCGCTGGTGCTTGGGCTCATGCTGGTGCTCTGGCTGGTCAGCCTGCGCCTGCGCGACACCAGCATCGTGGACCTTTTCTGGGGCCTGGGATTCGCGCTCATCGCTGTGGCCACCCTGTGGCGCACCGGCGGCGTTTCGCCACGCGCCTTTCTGCTGGCTCTGCTCACCACGGCCTGGTCGCTGCGCTACAGCTGGCATGTCTGGCGGCGCAACATCGGCCACGGCGAGGATTCCCGCTACGTCGCGATGCGCAAGAAGGCGGAGGAGAGCGGACAATCGTGGGGCCTGCGCAGCCTGTATGTCGTTTTCTTGCTCCAGGGCGTCATCATGTGGCTGGTTTCCCTTCCCGTTCAGTTCGGACAGCTGTACCAGGACCCGATCACGCTCGGCTGGCCGGTAGTTGCGGGGCTTGTGCTATGGATCGTGGGGGTACTGTTCGAAGCGGTGGGTGACCGGCAACTCAAACGCTTCAGGGCCGATCCTGAGAACCGCGGCAAGGTTCTGCAAAGCGGGCTGTGGCGCTATACCCGCCACCCCAACTACTTCGGCAACGCCTGTTTGTGGTGGGGCATCTGGCTATGCGCCTCGGAAGTTGACGCAGCGGCCTGGGCATTTTTCGGCCCGGCCCTGATGACCTGGGCGTTGCTGAAATTTTCCGGCGTGCCGATTCTTGAGAAACACCTGGCCGCCACCCGTCCCGGTTACGAAGATTACATGCGACGCACCAGCATGTTCTTCCCCCTGCCGCCCAAAAAGCCGGACTGACCATGTTGGGCAAACGGACCAAGCGCGAAGAACAGGGCCTGAACCTGTCGTTTCTCGACGTGGTGTGCTGCGGTTTCGGCGCCGTGATCCTGCTATTGGTCATCACCAAGATCAACGAACCGGTCATCATCGAACGCAGCCGGGAAGAATTGGAAGGGCTGATCCTGATGCTGGAGCGCGAGCTGTTCGAGATCCGGGGCGAATCCTCGGTGCTCAGGCGCGATCTGGAGCCGCTGCGGGCGGACACCTCCGAGCGCGTGAAGCGCGTGGATGTGACCCGCCGGGAGGTCGAGGAAGCGGAAGATCGCCATTTCGCCGCGCACGAAACTGCCGCGCAGGGCAGTGACGAAGCAGGCAATCTGCTGGCCGCGCGCCAGAGCCTTACGGAAGAAATGGAGCGCCTGCTCGCTGAATACAAGCCGGCGCCCAACGAAACCACCGTGGGCGGCATTCCGGTGGACAGTGAGTACATCATTTTCGTTATCGACACCTCCGGCAGCATGGTGGGCGGCGCCTGGCAGGCGGTGCAGCGGGTGGTAGGCGAAACCTTAAGGGTTTATCCCACCGTCAAGGGAATTCAGGTGCTCAACGACGAAGGCCAATACCTGTTTTCCTCCTTCGCCCGCCGGTGGCTCCCCGATTCGGCCACTCGCCGGCAATCCATTATCCGGGCGATTGCCAATTGGCAGGCGTATTCGGATTCCAGCCCGGCTGAAGGCATAGTAGAAGCCATCGCCACCTTCTATGACGAAACCAAGAAGGTGAGCATTTACGTATTCGGCGACGATTTTTCGCAGGGCTCGGCGGAGTCCCTGGTTCGCTACGTGGAGCGGATCAACGAGGCTGACCGGTTCGGAAACTGCCTCATGCGAATCCACGGCGTGGGTTTTCCTGTGCTGCTGCAGGGCGGCGCCTTCGGCCAGGCCAGCCGTTTCGCCAACCTGATGCGCGTGCTTTGCGAGCGTAACTGCGGCACCTTCGTCGCCCTCCCCACCCTCAACTAACCAGGCAAAGCAACGTTACGTACTAGAAGTTTTCGCAGCGGGCGCCGCTGCGCTGGCGCGCAGGGAACACGCTGGGAGCGAGGGCGTCTCGCCCTCGTCGAGGGCGGGGACGCCCTCGTTCCCAGGCTTGTTCCATGCAAAATGCTCCACATGAGCACGCTTCCCTAATCGACAGCCAAAGAGACGCACTGACCGTGCTTTCCAAACGAATCCAACGCGACCAACAGAGTCCTCTTCTGTCATTTCTGGACGTAGTCTGCTGTGGCTTCGGAGCTGTCGTCTTACTCTTGGTCATCACGAAAGTCCAGGAACCAGTGATCACTAAAGGCGGCGGAGCCGAACTCAAGACACTCATTCCGGTGCTGGAACGTGAATTGTTCGAGGTGCGAAGCGAAACATCGATCCTGAAACGGGAGCTGGGTCCGCTACTTGAGGAGACCGCCAAGCGGGTGCGGCGCGTCGACCTGATGCGGCTTGAATTAGCGGATGCGGAGGACCGCTACATTGCCGCCCTGGAGAACGCAGCCATGCGAAGAGACGAGGCCGGCAATTTGCAGGTTGCGCGACAGAGCCTGACGGAAGAAATGAAACGCCTGTTGGCCGATTACAGGTCGCAGCCCGCCGACACGACCGTGGCCGGCGTCGCCGTGGACAGCGAGTACCTTGTTTTCGTAATTGACTCTTCCGGCAGTATGAGAAAAGACGCATGGCGGGCAGTATTGGGCACACTTACGGACACGCTCAGGGTCTACCCGCAAATAAAGGGCATCCAGATCATGAACGCAGACGGCGCGTACTTGTTTCCATCCTCCTCCGGCAGATGGATTCCCGATTCGCCGACACGCCGTAGCTTGATTATTAGAGCGCTGGAGAACTGGCGAGATTTTTCTTTTCCCAGTCCGACCCAAGGAATTGCGAGTGCAATTTCCACTTTCTACGAAGAGTCCAAGAAAATCAGCATCGTCGTGTTTGGGGACGACTTTCAAGAGACATCGGCTGAGTCCCTGATTCGATATGTCGAGCGAATAAACAAAGCCGACCGGCACGGAAACCGTCTCGTCCGAATTAATGCGGTAGGGTTCCCGACACCAGGATCCTCTAACCCTTCTGGCTTCGCCAACCTGATGCGCGTGCTGTGCGAGCGTAACGGCGGAACGTTCGTCGCCCTTCCCTCGCTGAATTAGCAAGGATCGAGAGTCATGCGCATGGGAGCGAGGGCATCTTGCCCTCGCCGAGGGCGGGACGCCCTCGTTCCCAGCGAAGACGCCCAGGCGCCGCGGCGTTTCCTAGGCGGGCGGGTGGTCGTCGTCGATGGAAACGCGGTGCATCAGGCGATGGCGGTCGCCGAAGTCGAATACGCCCTTGTGGATGGTGCAGCGGTTGTCCCAGAACGCCACTGAGTTGTTTTCCCAGGAAAACCGGCACTGAAACTCCGGCTGGGTGCTGTGTTGGAACAGGAAATCCAGCAGCATGCGGCTTTCTTGCGGCTTCATTCCCTTGATATGTGAGGTCATCAGTTCACTCACGAACAGGCACTTGCGCCCGGTCTCCGGGTGCGTGCGGACCATGGGATGCTCCGACGGCGGCAGCATCTTGCGCATCGCCAGAAACTGCTCCGGACCCAGCCTGGTCATCAGGGTTTCGAGGTTGCGGTAGGCGTTGTCATGCACTGCGGTCAGGCCCGACAGGAACGACTGCATGCTGTCGGAGAGGTCCTCGTAGGCTGCGTACATATTGGCCCAGACCGTGTCCCCGGCGCCCTCCGGCACATCCAGCGCATAAAGCACGGAGCCACGCGTGGGAACCGGCAGAAATGCCGCGTCACAATGCCAGGTGATGTCGGTCACGTCGCGGCTGTAGAGACCCGGATATTCCTGCACGAATACGTGCGACGTGCCTTCCAGCGTGGGCATGAAGCCGGCCTTGGTGAGTTCGCCGAAATTGCCGGCAAAGGCTTCGTGCTGCAGCGGGCTAAGTTCCTGATCGCGGAAGAACAGTACCTGGTGCTCCAGCCAGGCGGCGCGTATTTCCGCCAGTGTCTGGTTGTCCAGGGACCGGGACAGGTCCGCACCGGTCACCGCCGCGCCGAGCGTGCCGGTCACGGGGCGTACTGTGATGTGCTTGTAATTACTCATTGCGTTTCCTCGGAGCTGGCGTGCAACAGAATTGCGGGGAGCGAGGGCATCCTGCCCTCGTCGAGGGCGGGGACGCCCTCGGTCCCAGAGTTAGAGGTCATATGGCTGCGTTCCAGGGTAGCTCCAATTCGTCCTCCAGGGGCCCTTCGTGTACCCAACCGTACTGCGTATTGCTGGGCTCGGCGCCCTGTTCACGATAGGCTGCCTTCAGACGACTCAAGGTATCGCCTGGCAGGTCCCGCAGGGCGGCGAACACATCGATGTCATACAGCTTTGCGGCGTTCAGGCCCAGGATCAGTTCCTTGTCCTGGCGGCTCAAGGCAGGATATCCGTGCTTTTCCTGCAACGCCTCGGGTATATCGAACCGCCGGAACGCCTCGATCTGCCATTGCGGTGAACCCCACCAGATTGAATCGGTGCCCCAGATCACCCGATCGCTTCCGAACGCCTTGAGAATCTGGCCCATCAGGTGGCCGCAGATCTCCGGGTGGGTAATTGCCGTGTGGCCGAAAACGCTGCCCAGCTCCATGTAGACGTTGGTCATTTCCGGCGTTTCCAGGCGGTCCTTCACGATGTCCGTGGTCCAAGTAAGGTAGCCGTTTTCGTCGATGCCCGTGGCTCCGGCCGAGAGCTCATTGGTAAGGTTCTTGAAGCCTGAGTGATAAACGATAAAGGTGAGATCGGGCCAGTCCAGCGCCGCCTTGCGGATGTCCCAGGGCCGGCAATAGTCCGGATCGGTTCCGGTAATCGGCAGGCCCTTGTGCACCGAAATATTCGTAATTCCGAGCTTGAGAGCGAGCTCGTAGAACGGATAGGCCACTTCTTCGTCATCCATACGCCAGGGATTGATCGGCACGCCCGTATAGCACTTCCAGCCATCCACCTTGAGCTCGGTGGCCTGGCGCTCGATCTCCTCCAGGCTGCCCGGCATGTTGGGCGCCGCCAAACCGTGACTCAGCATGCGCCGGGACCCGGCCAGATCGTTGATCTTCCGGCGCGTCCTGACCATCAGGTCCACAGGCAGAATATTGTGCCTGTCTTCGCCGATCGGGGCGCCGCTGATGATGCCCATCGCCGTATCGCTATCGAGAAACACCTCTTTGGTGAAATTCTCCAGGTGCAAGTCACCGCGCTTCGGCCTGGTACCAACGAGTTCCGGATTGAGGTTGAACATGCCGGCCAGACGGCGGAACGCCAACGGCCCAGATATTTCATCCTTCACGTGGTGCAACTGCGCGTCGAATATGAATTCAGGCCAGGAATCGCCCTGGAAATCGGCGTCGGCGGCCTCCGCCCAATCGACCAGAAAATACCGGCCGAAGACCTCATTCAACGCCAGGAAAGCCGCTGCCATGCCGCCGGCGCTCCTTAAGTACTGCCTGCGGCTCATCTTGCGCTTTGCGGCCAAGCCGTCGGCCAATTCGTAAATTCGCTGCTCCAAGCGCCGCTGGTCCTCGGTCTGCGGCATGGGAATGTATTCCTCGTTGGAGACGACCTGCGTAGGAATGGGTGTGCACCGGTCCTCTCGCCGGTCCTTGTCACTCTTGCGAATCCACATAAGCCCTGCCCTGTAGTGGCGCTATCGGTAGTCTAGCAGTCCGGGGCCAGGACCCAGGCTGCAGCTGGAGCAACCCTGGGAACGAGGGCGTCTCGCCCTCGTCGAGGGCAGGATGCCCTCGCTCCCAGCGCGAGGGCGCGGCAAGCCTGCCGCGAAAACTCCGGCAGGCATACGTTTCCGGGCCAGCCGACGGTACAATTTTGCTACGTTTTTCTATTACCTGCCGCCGCCGCGCATGCAAGCACCCGATTTCATTGTTTTGGCCCGCTGGATTGCCCCCGTTGAGCCGTCCGGAGTAGTGCTTGAGGACCACGCAGTGGCGGTGCGCGGTGAGAAAATCACGGGACTGGTTCCCCGCGCGGAAGCCGATTCCCGGTGGCCGCAAACGCCCCGAATCGAAAGGCCGAGCCACATTCTCATTCCAGGTCTGGTCAACGCCCACACCCACGCCGGATTGACCCTGCTACGCGGCTACGCGGACGACCTGGCGTTGCAGACCTGGCTTGAGCAGCATATCTGGCCGACAGAGGCGCAACATCTGAGTGTGGACTACGTGCGTGCCGGAACCGACCTGGCGCTGGTGGAAATGGTGCGTTCGGGCACGACCTGCTTCGCCGACATGTATTTCTTCCCTGAAACCGGTGTGGAAACCGCGCTGCACCGAGGTGTGCGAATCGCAGCCGGGCTGCCGATGATCGATTTTCCAACCCGCTGGGCAGCGGACCGGAACGAATCACTGCGCAAGAATGAAGAACTGTACCGACGCTACCTGGGCGAGCCGGGCGTTTCCTTTACGATCGCACCGCACGCGCCCTACTCGGTCGATGACGCGGGTCTTGCGCTGTGCGCAAAGTTGGCGGAGGAGCGCGATCTGCCGATCCACGTTCACGTGCATGAAACCGCAGCCGAGATTACCGAATCGCTTGAGCGGCATGACTGCCGGCCGCTGGCCCGCCTGGATGAATTGGGCGTAGTCAATGAAAGGCTGATGGCGGTACACGCTACCCAGCTTGAGGACGCGGAAATCGAACTGCTTGCCGAGCGGGGCTGCGCGGTAGTCCATTGCCCGCAATCGAACCTGAAGCTCGCCAGTGGCTTCTGCCCGGTGCATGATCTGCATACAGCCGGCGTTACCGTGGCCCTGGGCACCGACAGCGCGGCCAGCAACAACGACCTGGACCTGCTTGGCGAAATGCAAACCGCGGCCCTGCTCGCCAAGGCGGTGTCCGGCAATGCCGAGGCCGTCTCCGCAACGGAGGCTCTGGAAATGGCCACGCTTGCGGGAGCCCGGGCGCTCGGCCTGGACGGCGAGATCGGATCGCTGCGCCCCGGCAAGGCGGCGGACCTCGTGGCGCTGGACTTGTCTGCGCCCAATACCCAGCCGGTCTATGATGCGGTCTCGCAAGTAGCGTACGCCTGCAATTCATCTCAGGTCAGCGACGTCTGGGTACGTGGAAGAGAATTATTGCGGGATGGCAGGCTCCTTTGGAGCGATGAGGACCGCATCCTGGCAGCGGCACGGGAGTGGGGGACTCGAATTGGAGCCCGGCTGAAGGAATAATCGGCGGCAGAAGGACAATGACGGAATTGAACGCACAACGAAACGCCGACGCGGCCGAGTTGGAACACTTTGCCGCGATGGCCGCGCAATGGTGGGACCCCAAAGGTCCGAACCGTCCACTGCACGCGATGAACCCGGTGCGGGTCCAATACATTTCCGAGCGCGTCGGGGGGCTAAAGGGCAAGCGATGCCTGGACGTAGGCTGCGGAGGGGGCCTGCTGAGCGAGTCCCTGGCAGCCGAGGGCGCGGATTCGGTGCTCGGTGTGGATGCTACGGAAGAGATGCTGGAAGTGGCGCGCCTGCATGCCGCGGGCGGCGATTTTTCCAATCTCGAATATCAACTAGGCACGGCTGAGGAACTCGACGATCAATTCGACGTGGTCTGTTGCCTGGAAGTGCTTGAGCACGTGCCGCGGCCCGCTCAACTCATGAGTGCGTTGGGCCGGCTGGCACGTCCGGGCGGCCATGTGCTGATCTCCACGCTGAACCGTACTTTCAACGCGTTCGCGCTGGGAATCGTCGGAGCGGAATACGTGCTCAGGCTGTTGCCGCGCGGAACGCACCGCTACGAGAAGTTCATCCGGCCCTCGGAGCTCGAAGCCTGGGCGCGGGCGGCCGGGCTGAGCGCAGAGGACTTCACCGGACTTCACTACAATCCCCTGCATGGCAGCTTTCGGCGCGGCGGCAATCTTGATGTGAACTACATCGCGCACTTCAAACGGGCCGCCGGGACATGAGCGCCGCCGCAAGCAAGGTCCAAGCCGTGCTGTTCGATCTGGACGGGACGCTGGTGGACACAGCGCCCGACCTGGTGGGCTGCGTCCAGGACGTGATGCGGGCGCGGGGCCGGCGGCCGCTGCCTTTCAAGACGTTGCGCAGCTACGTCTCCAGGGGCGTGCGGGGACTGCTGACGGCAGCCTACGGCGACGATTTCATTTCAAGCGAGGAATATCCCGACGTACAGGCGCACTGCCTGAAGTTGTACGCAGCGCGCCTGGCGGAGCGTTCGCGGCTGTTTCCGGGAATGCGCCGGGTGCTGGATAATCTTGCGCGGCAAGGCATCCGATGGGGCGTGGTCACCAATAAGCCGGAATATCTGACGCTGCCCCTCCTTGAAGCACTCAACCTGGCGGAAGAGTGCGCCGTTGCGGTGGCGGGCGGAACCACGGAAAATACCAAACCGCATCCCGAGCCCATGCTGCACGCGTCCGGCCGGTTGGGGGTGGAACCGGCGAATTGCGTCATGATCGGCGACGACGCGCGCGACATTCAGGCGGCACACGCGGCGGGCATGATGGGTCTGGCGGCATCCTGGGGTTATTTTCCGCCCGACGAAGACTTGAGCAGCTGGGGTGCGGACGCCACCCTGGAAGCGCCCGCGGACCTCGTGGCCTGGCTCGCCAACCATGCGATCGCGGCGAAGAATCCGTCGGCATCTCCACGCGCGGCATGAACGGTTCCGGCGTAGTTCTGGCTCTGGCGGAAAATGGCGCCGAAACCGCTGTCTGCTGGGTGCATCTGTCGCGACGCTTCGGAGGATCGGACCGGACTTGCGGGCTACCATAGCTGCGATTTCACGACCCAGCCCTGACCGAACCGAATGAACGATGGCGCTTTGATTCTTGCGATCGGTGATGTTCACCTCGGCACGTCCTGTTCGGGGCTGCCGGATGCGATTTCATCCTGGGGCATCGACCCTGCCGACCTGACGCCCGCCGGGGCTCTGCGGCTTGCCGTGGATTATGCGATCGAGCAGCAAGTGGATGCGGTGCTATTCGCGGGCGATGTCGTGGAAAGCACCAATGCCCGGTTCGAGGCCATGGCGCCTCTTGAGGACAGCGCGCGGCGGCTGCTGGACTCCGGAATCGAAGTAATCGCCGTTGCCGGCAACCATGATGTCGAGGCGCTGCCGAGGCTCGCAGCGCTCATCGACGGTTTCACGCTGCTGGGCGCGGGCGGCCATTGGGAAGCGATCACCCTTTCGAAAGATGACAGCCCTTTTGCCCAGGTGGTTGGCTGGTCGTTCGGGGAGACCTACGTGCGCCAGAGCCCGCTGGCGCTGCTGCTTCGCGAGCCGCTGCCGGCGCCCTCGCCTAC
The DNA here is from genome assembly GCA_965261845.1 of Candidatus Foliamicus sp. Classification (GTDB taxonomy): domain Bacteria; phylum Pseudomonadota; class Gammaproteobacteria; order Steroidobacterales; family Foliamicaceae; genus Foliamicus. The sequence goes on from OZ253475.1 coordinate 1,789,525, forward strand.
CGTTCCGAGGATCGGTCTGCTGCACGGGGATCTCGGCGCATCTGGCGGGCGCTATGCGCCCATCCGGCAGACCGAACTGGACGATACGGGCTACGACGCCTGGCTCTTGGGTCATATTCACAAGCCGTCGATCGAGGGGCTGTCGGCGCCGGGCAGCGCTCGACCGTCCGGCTATCTCGGTTCCCTGGTCGGGCTTGATCCCTCGGAAACGGGGCCGCATGGACCTTGGCTACTGAAGTTATCCAATGAGGGCGCCATCAACCTCAAGCAAGTCCCCCTCGCGCCTGTGCGGTGGGAGAACGTCGCCGTATCGATGGACGGACTCGATCATGTCGAGGATGTGCCCGACCGGCTGCTGGCGGTAGCGCGCCAGCGCCTCCACGCGCTGGCGGAAGCCGGGCCGGTTCCCCGCGCCCTCGGCCTTCGGGTGACTCTTACCGGCGCGAGCAACGCATATGAGGACATCCAGAAGTGGATCACGGCCGGCGATCGGAATTCGATGGTCCGGGTCGTTGACGGCACAGTCGTTTTCTTCAACAGGATCGTCGACGCGATGGAATTGCATCTTGACCTCGAGAAAATCGCATCCGGCGACGATCCCGCCGGCCTGCTGGCGCACCGTCTGCTGTTGCTCGGGCAGAACCATGAGCAATCCAGGGAACTTCTCGGCCGGGCACGCGAGCGATTGAGCGAGATTGCCCGGCAGGACATCTGGAATCCGGTCAGGGAACACCGTAATGCGACCGATCCCGTGTCAGAGGATTCCTTGCGCGACCTGCTCCTGCGGTCAGGGAAGGCAGCCTTGAGCGTGATGCTCTCCGGCCGGGATTCAAGTAGTCAATCGTGATACTCAAACGACTCGCCATCAACAGGCTGCCCGGTATAAGCCAACCGTTTGAAATCAAGGCGGCGGAACCAGGTATCCACGTCATTTTCGGGCCGAACGGCATCGGCAAATCAAGCATTTGCCGCGCGGTCGAGGGACTGTACTGGGGCGATCGTGGGTCCTCCCGGAAAACGTCTGTAAACGGCGAATTCGAATGGGACGGAGAAACCTGGCGGGGGGAGCGGGAAGGATCAACCGTTCGCTGGAGCCGCGGCGATGAAGGCAACGTCTCGCCGATTCTTCCCTCGTCGCACAATGACCGCTGCTTCTTTCTGCACCTCCGGGATCTGGTCGACCCGTCGCTGGAGAGCACGGACGACATCGCCTTGGAGATTCGGCGCCAGATGTCGGGCGGGTTCGACCTGGACGGGATCGCTTCTGACCTGTTCCCCCCTGTCACGCGCAACCGCAGCCGCCGCGAACGGAACAGGTTCAATGATGCGCTGACCGGCGTCCAGAGGGCGGAGGCCGAACAATCCGGTCTCCAGCAGCGAGTGGATCAGCTTGAGAAGTTGAAGACGCAACTCGACGAGGCGGAGACCGCCGCCAGCCGCCTGACGCACGTCGATCGCGCGATCGGACTTGCAAAACGCCGAAAAGACCTTTCCGGGATCAAGGAACAATTCAAGGCGCTGCCCGGCGAGTTGGCGAAACTGACGGGCAAGGAGTGCGGTGACGTCGAGCAGCACCAGAAACAATTGACCACACTGGAGGAGCGTGCCCACAAGCATGAAAGAGAGTTGCATGAAGCGCGCACAAAACAGAAGGAGTCCGGGCTTGCCAGCCCTCTGGACAAGGCCGACCTTGCAACATGGCGCGACCAGGCGGACGAGTTGGTACGAACTGAACAGGTGCTCGAGGCAGCAAGAATCGACCATGAGAAAGCCCGAATAAAGCTTGCCTCGGCTTTGGCCGCGATCGGCGGCGAAAATATCGACAACCGGGCCCTGAGCCTGCCCAACCACGGCGAACTCTTTGAGTTCCTTCGCGCCAGTCACTCGCATGAAACCCGAGTTGGCGCAATCACGGAAAGGCTGCGTCTTTTCGAGGGCTTCGCTCCTCCCGAAGAAGGCGAAAAGGATCTTGAGAAGTTCCGGAACGCGGCCGAGGCTCTGCGTTCCTGGCTGCGCGCGCCTCAACGCGAATCCCTTGCCGTCAGGCTTCGCAACCGGTGGCCCTGGCTCGTGTTGGCGTTCGCGTTGCTGTCGGCGGGCGCCGGGCTGGCCTATCTCATCGATCCGTTACTGGCCGCGATCGCAGGCATGGGCGCCGGAATCGGCCTGGCGGCATTGTTTCCGGGCAATGAACGCGGCTCGCTTGGCGGGGGACTGGCTGCGCAGGCTACCTATGAGAACCTGGGACTTGAAGAGCTCGCCCAGTGGGATGGTCCCTCCGTGGGATCTGCATTGCGCAGCCTGGAGAGCAAGATCGCAAGGCGGGAGGCGTCCGTGGAGCGGGCGCGCGATCGCGACGTCGAAAGGAAGTCGCTGGAGAACCAGCTGAACGGTCTGGTCGATGACAAAAACACGTTGGAAATCCGCAGACGGGAGTTGAAAGCCACCCTAGGCCTTGAAAAGCTCCCGCCCGACGCGGAACTGGTCGATTTTGCGCGGGCGCTCGACCAGTTGCGGCTGGCTCGCGGCGAATACGAAGCCGCAAAAGGCAGGGTGCAACACCTCGAAAACAGCCACACGGCCAATCTGACGGAACTGGCGAAGATTCTGGACCGGCACGGCGAACCACAGCCTGACGGCGCCGCGGCAGCCAAGGCTCGCCTGAACAAGCTTTCGGATCGGAACTCGCTACTGGAAGAGGCGCTCGCCGACCAACGAAAGGCGAAGGGCCAACTTGAGCGAAACAACGCCGATCGCGATTCAACTCTCTCTTCGATCAGCCGGATCTACGCGGAAGCGGGGCTGGGCGACGGCGATTTGCACGGCCTCGCATCACTGCTCGAAGCGTTGCCGCAATATCACGAGCTGACGAGCCAAAGGACCGGCTTGAAAAGCCAGATCGAGCTCGATCGCACCGAGCTCGAGAAAGCCGGCGAGTCCGGACTTTCCGATCTGGACAGCCAGTCCCTCGAACAACTCAGAGAGGAACTGGCTGATGCCGCGCCTCAAGCAAGGAATTTGCGCAACGGCATTGCTGACGTAACCGCCCGCATGGACCAGGCAAGGCACGGCAACAATGTGCAGGATCTCATTGCGGCGCGCGAAGAATCCCGCGCAAACTTGCAGGACCTCCGCGACGAAGCGCTGTTTGCAACGGCGGGGGAATTTCTGGTCGGCGACGTCGAACAGGAATACGAACAGACCCGGATGCCCCGCATCTTCGAACGGGCCCGGTCTCATTTCTCCGTCTTCACATTCCACAACTACGAATTGCGGCTTAAGAAGGGTAACGGTTCTCCACGGCTTTTCGCCACGGATTTGGTCCGCGGGAAAAATCGTAAACTCAACGAACTGTCGGACGGCACTCGGGCGCAGTTGTTGCTGGCGGCGCGTATCGCATTCGCCGAGGAGGTGGAACAGGGCAAGGTTCTTCCACTGTTTCTCGACGAGGCGCTCGACCAGAGCGACCCGCAGCGATTTGAAGCCATCGTACGAAGTCTCGGGCGCGTCGCGCGAGACCAGGGCCGCCAGGTCTTTTATCTCACCAGCGACCCGCTCGATGTCGACCGGATTCGCAACGCGCTTGACAAGGAGGGTTGCGAGATCGCCGCCGCGATCGACCTGGGCCGGATACGCACCGGCGTGGAAACAGTCAGCGGCCCGCAGGCGCTCACCGTTGATCTCCCGCCGACGATTCCCGCACCCGGCGGCATGTCGCCCGAGGAATATGGCGCGGCTCTGGCTGTGCCGGCATTCCGTCCGGCCCTCGGTCTTGCGCAGCAGCACATGTTTTACATTCTGTGGGACGACATGGAATTGCTGCACGATTTTCTGACCAACGGAATCGAGCGAGCCGGACAGTGGAAAACGGTTTCGGACACTCTGCTCGCTGAAAGGCTGGGCTCCCGATCGATTGCCGCTGAACAGATCGGCTTGCGGCTGGACCTGCTGGATGTCTTTTGCGAGCTGTGGAAACAGGGGCGAGGGCGGCCCGTTGATATCGACACATTGCATGACAGCGGCATCCTGACCGAACGTTACGTGGACGTTGTGGCGGCCATTGCCAAGGAACTCGTTGGAGACCCTGAACAGTTGCTCGCCGTACTGGCTGGCCGCCAGGACCCGCGATTGAAGGGTTTTCGTATCGATAGCGTCGAGCGGCTGCGGGATTACCTGGCCGAACACCAGTATCTTGACGAGCGCCCCATTCTTACCGAGAGCAAATTGCGGCTTCATGCGCTGGCCACCCCGGCGGCCAACGAGTTAGGGGGCAGCGTCGCCAACGCATGTCTTCAGCGTTGGTGGAGATGGACAGAGAAGTCTGAGGAACAACCCATTCATTGAGACATCCGGTTCACCAGGAGTTTTGGCAGCAGGCGCCGCTGCGCTGACGCGCAGCGAACAGCTGGGAGCGAGGGCGTCCCGCCCTCGACGAGGGCGAGACGCCCTCGTTCCCAGTTTGTTCCATGCAGGCAGAGGCGAAGATATCTTTCCCTGAATATTGAAGATATCAATTTAGTTGTGTGGAGATATAATTGAGCTGTAGTTACTTTGCAGGCACGGCATGAGGAAGACTAGCGTGGACATCGATGATCGACTCATCGAACAAGCGAAGAGTTTGCTTGGCACTGCGTCTATCAAGGAGACGATCGACGGCGCCTTACGAGAAGTCGTCCGCAGAGATGTGCGGCGTCAGGAAATTCGGGCGCTCGCGGAAATGGACGGGCTCGATCTTTCGGATGGGGAGGTCATGGCGAAAGCGTGGCGCTCCTGACTCGATAGCTGTTATCCGCCATGCCTTACCTGATCGCCAAGAGCGCGCTGGCACGGATGGAGCACCCTCGGGTTCAGGCCCGTATCGGACCCATTATCGAGGCCGGCGAAGCAGCAACATGTGCAATCATCGATCTTGAGGTTCTCTTCTCAACTCGCAACAAGCATGACCATTCGCGCACGCGCCTCCGGCGAGAGCTTGCCTACCGGCGCATCGAACTAAACGAGGCCATATTCGAGCGGGCGATCGAGGTGCAGGGATTGCTCGCCGGTCGAGGGCTTCACCGTTTACCAATACCGGACCTGATCATCGCGGCTGCAGCGGAAGCAGACGGCATGACCGTGCTTCACTACGATTCGGACTTCGATACCATCGCAGCTGTTACAAAACAGGATGTAGAGTGGGTAGCGCCCCGAGGTTCGCTTTAGAGGAGAGCGCGCCCGAAACGTAGCAATAACACACCGGCGGTACGTGCACCGCACGCCCCCCTGGGAACGAGGGCGTCCCGCCCTCGCCGAGGGCAAGATGCCCTCGTTCCGACGCCCTTACTACGAAGGCAGCCTTATAGGCGCGCTACCTGCTTGGCGGGGATTTCGCGCCACCGGCCCTGAGGCAGATCGCGCGGCAGGCGCACCGGACCATAACGAATCCGGATCAGGCGGCTTACGGCATGACCCTGCGAACTCCACAGGCGGCGCACGATGCGGTGGCGGCCTTCGCGCAGGGTTACCCGGTACCAGCAGTTGATTCCGCCACCTCCCTGCTCCGCAAGTTCGTCGAATCGCGCCTTGCCGTCCTCAAGCATGACGCCCTCGGCGAGGCGGAGAAGCGTCTTCGCGCTCGCCCGCCCAAGCACTCGCACCAGGTACTCGCGGTCTATGCCGAACGATGGATGCATAAGCCGGTGCGCCAAGTCACCGTCGGTAGTCAACAGCAACAATCCGCTGGAGTTGAGGTCAAGACGGCCGACCGCCACCCAGCGGCGTCCCTTGAGCCGAGGCAACGCCGCAAACACGGAGGGATGTTTGTGGTGCCGGTCACGCGTAACCAACTCGCCCTCGGGCTTGTTATAGGCGATAACCCGGGTTTCCGTACGCTTGATTGGCGTAGTCGACAGCAAACGGCCGTCCAGGCGAAACTTCTCGCTGCCCTCAACCTGCAGCCCGGGAACCGCGCGCCGGCCATTGACGCTCAGGCGGCCGGCTGCGATCCAGCCTTCCACTTTTCGCCGAGAGCCAACGCCGGCGTCGGCCAGGTATTTCTGAACCCGAATCAATCCGAGTTGAAGGACCGGTCTCCGGCAGCGGGCTCGCCGTCGAAGAGGCCGGACCCCTGTTCCTGCTCGTTCTCCGCATGCACGCCGTTTCTGCCCCCTGGCGGCCCCGCGGTTGGCGCATCGTCGGGCGAGGCGAATTCGCCCGCGGAAGGCAGGTCGTCCAGGCGCTTGAGGCCGAAGTAGTGCATGAAGTCCCTGGTCGTGCCATACAAAGCCGGGCGTCCCGGCGTTTCGCGATGACCCACTACCTCTATCCAGTTGCGCTCCATGAGCGTTCGCATGATGTGTCCGCTCAAACGCACACCGCGCAATTCCTCGATTTCCGCGCGCGTGATCGGCTGCCGGTAGGCAATTGCGGCCAGGGTCTCAAGCAGCGCGCGTGAGAACTTAGGGGGGCGGAACCGTTCCAGGCGCGCCAGCCGCTCGGCGGCAGCAACGCCGGTCTGAACCCGCCAGCCGCCGGCCACTTCCTTCAATTGGATTTCGCGGCTGGTGTAGTCGCGCTCCATGTCCCCCAGGGCCTTCAGGACATCGTCTTCACCAACCTCCTCCAGGGGATCGAACAGGGTCAGTAACTGGTCCATGCTGAGTGGCCGGCCGGCTCCCAGCAGCGCCGCCTCAACCAGATTCCGCGTATCCACCGAGTTCACTTGCCCGCGTCCTTCCGCGGGGCCGGCGCGCTGATATAGATCGGCGCGTATGGGCCGTTCTGAACCGCCTGCACGCCGTTGTCGCGAACCAGTTCCAACAGCGCCGCAAAGGTTACGGCCGCGCCCATACGCCCCTCGGCGATATCGAACAATTCGGTGAATTCGCTGAATTCCCGGCCGGACACCTGCTTGAGTATGTCCGACATGCGCTCCCGCACCGACAATTGCTCGGTCTGCACCGCCCAGCCCACCCGGAAGCGAACGCGCTCGATAATGCGAGCGTAGGCCACCGCCAGTTCATTAAGCGTAGCCTGCGGCAACTCGCGCGGGCGTTGCTGCTCCAGCGCGTCCACGTTCGCCTGCATCGCATCCCGTTCCAGGCGGGGCAGCTCATCCAGCTTTGTCGCCAGCTGTTTCAAACGCTCGTACTCCAATAGCCGTTCGAACAGCCGACCGCGCGGGTCCTCTTCGTCCTCGTCCTCAAACGGCAATTGCGGCAGCAGCATGCGTGACTTGATCTCCGCCAGCGTTGCGGCCATGACGAGATACTCGCCGGCCAAATCAAGTTCCATCTCCCGCATCAACTCGATGTATTGCGCATATTGCTCGCAGATCCTTGTAATCGGCACTTCCATGATGTCGAGATCGTGGCGCCGAATCAGGTACAGCAACAGATCCAGCGGCCCCTCAAAGGACTGCAGGAACACCCGCAGGGCTTCCGGCGGAATGAACAGGTCCGCCGGCGCTTCCACGTACGGCTCGCCGGACACGATCGCCAGGCTCGCCTCGCCGCCATGGCCTTCGAATAGTTGTTCTTTGTCAGCCATCACCGTGCCACCCCTGGGAACGAGGGCATCCTGCCCTCGTCGAGGGCGGGGACGCCCTCGTTCCCAGCGTGTTTCTTTTGCAGGCCATAGCCAATCAATCAGACTCTACTACTATCTTGGGGAACGCTGTTCTCGCGCCTCGAGCGCGGCCGGCCAGACGCGCCGCGGTGGCTCTTGAGAGCGCCCGGTAGTGGCCGCCTTCATCCGGTTCGCCGGGCGCCACCAGCCGCCCGTCATCGGTAGCCGCCCGCACGTCCGCCGACAGCGGCAGGCGCGCCAGCAGCGGCAGGTCGAATTCCCGGGCGAGCCGTTCCCCGCCACCTTCTCCGAACAGCGCGTCGCTGTGGCCGCAATGAGGGCAAATATAGGCACTCATGTTTTCCGCCACGCCCAGGATCGGAACGCTTACCTTCCGGAACATGGCGATGCCCTTGCGCGCATCGGCCACGGCCAGTTCCTGCGGCGTGGTCACGACCACCGCGCCGGCAAGCGGAACCCGCTGGGAAAGCGTAAGCTGGATATCGCCGGTTCCCGGTGGCATGTCCACGATCAGGTAATCCAGGCTTTCCCAGCGGGTCTGCCCCAGCAACTGCATGAGCGCCTGCGTAACCATGGGGCCGCGCCACACCACCGGGCTGCGCGTATCCACCAGGAAGCCGATGGAACTGGCCTGCAGGCCGTGAGCGCGCAAGGGCTCGAAACTCTTGCCGTCGGCGCTGCGCGGGCGCTGTCCCTCGAGTCCCAGCATCCGCGGCACGCTGGGACCGTAAATGTCGGCATCCAGGATCCCGGTGGCGGCGCCGTCCATCGCCAGCCCGACGGCCAGGTTCGCCGCCACGGTAGACTTGCCTACGCCGCCCTTGGCCGATGCCACCGCGATGATGTTCCTGACCTGCTCGAGCCTCTGCACCTGCGGCGGAACCGCGTGCGCCGCGATCTCCGTGCGAACCACCACTTCTTCCGCAGAAGTGACTGCACGAACCCGCGCATGCAACTCCTCCACAAACCCGTCGCAGGGAAATCCCACGGTCAACTCGATGGCGCGGCCTCCATTGCTCGCGCGAACGCGGGCCCCGGCCTCGCCCAGCGTCAAGCCGCCGAACGGAGCCTCCACTCCCAAAACCGCCGTTTCCAGGTCCCGAGACACGCATCCTCCCGAAGAAATTGCCTGATTGTAAGTGCCGACGAAAAAGCCAGCCGCTAGACTACCAGTAGATTTCGGTCAATTGTCCGACAACGCAATGGAAACCAGGAATTCACCGCCGCACGATTCCGCGCGTGTTGATGGCGCTCTCCCACGAAGCCTGCGCATGAACTTCGGCGCCGGCGCAATGGGCATGGCGATCATCCTGAATACCATGGGCGGTGTCTTCGCTCCGTTCATGACCAACTTTCTGGGCATAGGCGCGGGAGCGGCGGCTACCCTGCTGCTGGTCTCCAAGCTGTACGACATGGTGACCGACCCCCTGATGGGTGTCGTCAGCGACCGGGCGACAACGCGGTGGGGCCGCCGGCGCCCGTTCCTCATGCTGGGAGGCCTCATCAGCGCTATCGGGCTGGCGCTTGTGTTCAATCCTCCGGCCATCGACAAGCAGGCGTGGCTCTTCGCTTATGTGCTGGGATCGCTGCTGGTCACCTATACCGGTTACACGCTTTTCAATATTCCGTACATGGCCATGCCCGCGGAGATGACCGGCAGCTACCACGAACGCACGACGCTGATGTCGTATCGGGTTGTGTTCCTCAATATTGGCGCACTGATCGCGGTGTCCTCGTTTGCGATCGTCCAATGGCTGGGAAACGATCGGGCCGCTCACGGAACCATGGGCTGGGCGTTCGCGATCCTCATTTTTCTGGGGTCGGCCTACTGCTTCTTCGGAACAGCGCCGGCGAAACAGACTTCCCAAAAGGAGCATGCCTATTCGATCGGCACGCAAATCCGCACCGCGTTCCGGAACAGGCCGCTCGTGCTTCTGCTCGGAGCCAAGTTCTGTCAGTTGCTGGGGGTGTCGCTTTCAACCGCGACGGGGGTGTACTTCAAGGTCGTGATCCTCGGGCTCAGCTACCAACTCACGACCCTGTACCTGTATACGAGCAGCCTGGTAATCCTTGCGGTCATTCCCGCCTGGAACATGGCTTCCCGCCGGTACGGCAAGCGGCTCGCCTACATGGCTTCCACCGCCGGTTACGCGCTGGTGACGTTGACGTGGCTGTTGGCCACGGCGGACGATCCCCTGTCGTACGTCTTCACCCGGGCGGTCCTTCTGGGCATCTTCGCCGCTGGCATTCTGGTCATGGGGCCGGCCCTGCTGCCGGACGCCATCGAGTACGACTACCTCAAGACGGGAATGCGCCGGGAGGGCACCCTGTCCTCCTTTTATTCGACCGTGGAAAAGCTGGCGTTTGCGATCGGCCCGGCGCTGGCGCTCTATTTCCTGAGCTGGTTCGGATACCAGGCCGGTACGGAGGGCCTGCAGATCGAACAGCCGCAAAGCGCCATCATCGCGATCTATATCGGCGCGGGCCTGACGCCGGCCGCGCTAAACGGGCTGAGCCTCGTCTTCCTGTTCAAGTACGACCTTTCGGAAGACAGGCTCAAGGCGCTGCGCGGCCGCTCGCGCGATTCCGCCCCCGGGCCGAGCGGCTAAACTGCCCTCCACAGTCTAGTGTCGGCCGCAACGCCGCAGGGACACGTCAGGCTTGCTCTGATGCGACGATACACGCATGACACGACGCTAGGGGGTTCCATGGAAAGACGGAAGGGCGCAAACCCATCGCCGGCGCCCGAGGCGACGGAAGCGGGATCGGAAGAAAAGCTCAAGGCGTTGCGGGCCGCAGCAGGCGCGGCGGGCTGAGAGGTGCAAGCCTGGCGGTCTGTTATGATCGCAGGCGGACGTCATCGCTCCACGCGGCATCGGGGACATTGGGGACTTTGCGCCGCGCCGGCGCATATGGGACGCACGCAATTCGGGCGGCTTTGAACCGCTTACCGGCCGGGAGATACCCATGAGGAAGTTCAACGCACAACCAGTGCTGGCGGCAACCGCGCTCGCGCTTTTGCCCTTCGGGGTCGTTCAGACGCCGGCATTGGCCCAGGAGGTCGTCCTGGAAGAAATCATCGTCACGGCACGAAAGCGCGAGGAAAATCTTTTCGATATTCCGGTCGCGATCACCGCGATTACGGAGGAGCAGATCGAGAATTTCGGTCTCAGCAACCTGCAGGACATAGCCAAGATCGTCCCCGGCCTGACCTTCGACCGCTCGGTCACGCAGAATGACTACGCCCCGGCCCTGCGCGGCCTGCAGGCGGAACAGGGCCGCAACAGCGTTGGCCTGCTGATCGACGACATCGATATTTCATCGCAGAACGTTCAGGTAGCCGGCGGCGGCACCCTCGCCCGCCTGCGGCTGGTGGACATTGAGCGGATCGAGGTCGTCAAGGGTCCGCAGGCCGCCCTCTACGGGCGCTCCGCATTCGGCGGCGCCGTGAACTACATCACCAAGCGCCCGAGTCTGACCGAGTCCAGTCTCAAAGCCGGATTCGAGGTGCACAGCGAGTCCGGCCAGGAAATCACTGTCTCAGGCGGCGCACCGCTGGTAGAAGACTCACTTGGTGTCCGTATCAATGCCTACTACTTCGATGAGCGGGGTTCTTACAAGAACACGGTTTCCGACGACTATGTGGGCGGTGGCGACGGGATGGGCATTTCCGCCGCATTCCTGCTCCAGGCCAGCGAGAACTTTTCCGTTTACGGGCGGGTGGAATACTCCGACGAGAGTTATGCGCCCCAGGCTGCGTTCGTGATCAACGGCAACACCGACGCGAATCTCGATGCGGGCGCGCAAGCCGTGATCACCGGAAACCCAGCCACCACACGGATCTTCTCGGGGCCGCTGGTGGATGGCCCCATCGGCTTCGATATTAACCACCGGACCGGCGAGGACTACAAAGGTATGGATGCCGAGTATTTCCGCGCCACAGTCATCGCCGACTGGGACGCCGGAAGCTTCGGACTCAAGTCGCTGACCAGCTGGGTGGACTCGCACGACGACATCTTCCAGGACAATGATTTCGTCAGCGGCTCGGTTAATGGGATGGTCAGGGGCGCTTTCCAGGAAACCGAACGGATCAATGACACCGTTCAGCTCAGTCAGGAAGTCCGCATCTCTTCGCAAACCGAGAGCCGCTTTCAGTGGCTGTTGGGGGCCTTGTACTGGAGGGAGGACGTTGATCAGTTCGGCAGTAACGATACCGGCCTGGCGCTCGGCGGACCGATTTTCGATTCCGATGTTGCCGCCTTCTACGACTCGCGCGACGGCGAAGGCCGCCACATAAGCCGCTACACCGACCACACATCAGTCTTCGCCTGGTCGGAATACGCGATTTCGGAACAACTGTTCGTTTCAGCCGAAGTCCGTTACACGGACGAGGAAATCCAGCACATCCTGGACTTCGACCCGCCGTTCAATTTCTTCTTCGGCGTGATCTCGCTCGGCGGCGCTACGCCCCCGATACTGAGCTCATTCGGAGCGGTGACCGGATATCACTCCGAAACAATCATGGAGAAGTACACCATACCGCGCGTCGCGCTCAGTTACCGGCCCGATGAAAACCTGAACCTGTATGGGGCGATCGGCAAGGGCGTGAAACCTTCCGGCTTCCAGGACGGCGCGGTCTTCTCGCTGGACCGGCCCTTCGACCGCGAAACGCTGTGGTCGTATGAAGTCGGCGCCAAGGCCCTGCTGATGGGCGGCGCGCTGGCGTTCAATACGGCTGCCTTCTATCAGGATTACACCGACCAGCAGGTCTCGTCCCAGATCTTCAACGAAGAGGCGCAGCAGTTGCAGCCCGTGATCGAGAACGCCGGCAAGTCGACGATCTGGGGCCTTGAGTTCGAGGCGAACTGGAGGGCGTCGGAAGAATTGACGCTGTCCGGGGCCTACACCTACATCAACGGGGAGTTCAACAGTTTCCGGGTGATCTCCACAAGCGCATCGCGGATCGGGGAAAGCGGCTGCGGCGAATTTCTGCCCTACGCTCGTCCAGCCTGTCTCCTGATCAAGGACGGCAATCAGCCGGCCGACCTGCCCGAGCATCAGTTCAATCTGAACGGAAACTACACGGCCAGCCTGACGGGCAACTGGGACTGGTTTGTGGATTTGAGCGCACGCTACACCTCCGAGCGCTTCGTCTCGTCGGCCAACGTGGCCACGCAACCTGAATATTGGCGGGTGGACGGTCAGCTCGGTGTCCGCAGCGAGAGTCTGCGCGCCGCGCTCTACGTGGACAACCTGCTGGACGACGATACCGTTACCGACGGCAATCTGTACGTGGATTTCTTCAATGGCTTTGCGCCGTCCGGTTTCGGCTACCGTCCGATTCCGCTGACCGTCGGCTTGCGCGTCAGCTACAGCATGTAGGGGCCATTGACGTGCACCCCAAGGTAACGCGGGAAATCATCGACGCCTACAGGGAGGTGGGCGTGGCCCATGTGCCGGGCGTATTCTCAGCGGATTGGGTCCAAAAGATGAACCGGGTGATCAATTCGGTCGTTGCCGGGCTGCGTGACGGCTCGGTCACATTCGGCCCCCACGAGACCATGCGCGACGTGGAATTCGAGGACCACGACGGATATGCGCGGCTGGTCAATGCCTATTGGCGGGTACCGGAAATGCAGGCGCTGGTTGAGGAATGCGACTGTGCCGAGATCGTTGCCGACGTGATCGGCTCGGACGAAATGCGGGCCTGGGTTGACGGCACCTTCCTGAAAGAAGGCAACAAGGAGGGAACGGCGACGCCCTGGCACAACGACGAGTGCCTGTTCCCCTTTTCAGGCCAGCACAGCCCGTCCATGTGGGTGGCTCTGACCGATATGGGCCGCGACAATGCTCCCCTGCTTACGCTCGCCCGCTCCAATCAGGACCCCCATCGCTATGTCAGTTCGTGGGCGATCAAGGGCGTGGAAGCGCCGTCCAATTTTCACCCGTGGTCGGAGCTGCTGGAGCGAGTCAGTGCGCCGGACGCGGACATCCGCGTCTGGGAAGCCCGCGCGGGCGACATGCTGATCATTCATCCGAAGACGATTCACGCGTCCAGGCCCCGCACCGCCGATAAGGCCGGACGCCGCCTCGGGTTCTCGTTGCGGTGGATCGGCAGCGACATCCGCTACCAGTTCAATCCCACGGCCGCAAAAAATCCTTTCGAGGGCAGCGAACTGCTAAGAGAGGGCGAACGCATTCCCGATTCGGTCATTCCCGTGACCTGGCGGCGAGTGTCGCAAAAGGCCGCTGCCTAGTTTGACTATCCGCCGCACGCTGATTGAGACACCTGCGGGGTTCGTTCACGTCAGGACTGCCGGCTCGGGATCACCGATCCTGTTGCTGCACTGGACTCCGGCGTCCAGCCGCCAGTACGTCCCTGTGCTGGAAAAGCTCAGCAAAGCGGGATACGCGGGCTACGCCCCCGACCACATGGGCTACGGCCAATCGGATCCGCGCCCGGCTGCCTGGATGGTGGAGGACTATGCCGACAACATAGCCGCGGTCATGGACGGCCTCGGCCTCAAGACTGCGGCCGTCGTAGGCGGTCATGTCTCTTCCGAGTTCGCCGCAGAACTCGCGCTGCGCCATCCCGAGCGCGTCACCCAACTGGTACTGGACGGCTGCCCGGTATGGGACCGCGCCTTTCGCGACGAGGTGCTCAAAGTGTCCCGGCAACCCACGCCGTCCTGGACGGAGGACGGTGCTCATATCGCCTGGGTGTGGGAGCGGTCGCTGTGGCTGCAGCGCATGTGGGACTCGAAATTCGAGCTTGACGACGAAGGGGCCGCGCTGCTCCGCGACGCCGTGATCGACAGCATGCTGGCCCAGCAAATGGATGACGCGGCCGAAGCGCTCAGGATCTACGACATGGAGGCAGCGCTGAGAAAAATCCATACGCCCACGCTGGCGCTTACGGCGGAAACAGACCCATTGAACAACTGTCACGAAATGGTCCTGGGCCTGGTTGACGGTTCCGTTGGACACACATTCTCCGGCAGCCACCCGCTTCACGATCCCGAGAAAGCGGGCGAATACGCGGACGTAATACTGAGCTTCATCGCCGCCGATTCTCGGGACTCAAAAGAGCCATAGAGCCCTGGGAACGAGGGCGTCTCGCCCTCGACGAGGGCAGGATGCCCTCGTTCCCAGGGGACACACTCCGGCTAAGAGGTCCCCCTCAACCCGCCTCTTCCGGCGTAAGTGCGGTGATCACCAGCGCATGGATCGCCCCGTCCATCATCTCCCCCAGTGCCGCGTACACCCTTCGATGACGCGCCAGCGGCGCCAGTCCGTCAAACTCTTCGCTTACGATCCGCACCGAATAGTGTCCGCCGCCCCCGCGAGCGCCGACATGTCCGGCGTGCAGGTGCGAGTCGTCTTGAACCTCCACCTCGCAAGGTTCAAAGGCTTCCAGCAGTCTTGCGCGAATCAGCGCGGGGCGTTCGGCGCTCATTCGCTGTCTGCCGCTTTCATTGATCGCACCATCCAAAAGGCTTGCAACATACCGAACACGAGCACAAGCCCGGTAAGGCCGAATATCTTGAAATACACCCAGGTGGACTCGCTGAAGTTGTACGCCACCCAAAGGTTAAGACCACTCATCAGCATCAAGAACGCCAACCAAGCCCAGTCCAGCTTTGACGCTGCGCGGGCCGGCAGTGCCGAGAGGCCTTCGGCCTGTGACGCCAGCAGGGCGTGAACCACGCCTTTGCGTTTCCATAGTCGCGCGATCACCAGCGCAAGACTCATCATCCAGTACACCGCAGTTGGTTTCCACTTGATGAACACCGGATCCTTGAGAACCACCGTCAGGGTCCCGAACACCAGGACCAGCACCGCGGCCCCCAGCGTTATCGGCTTGGGCTTGTACGAACCGCCAATCAGCCATTGCACTCCAAGCTGCACAATCACGGCGCCCATCAGTACCCATACCGCGGGAATCATTCCCCACAGCGAATAGGCGACCAGAAACGGTACGAGAAAGAAAAAATCCAGTAAAACCTGCACGGCGACGGAAATGATAGCGCGGATGTAGCGTGGCGCCGATGCAATCGTGGGCGCGTTTATTCGTTACCGAGCACCAGCCAGTGGACGGCCCCCATATCGAAACTCAACGCTCGGCCCACGCGGCCGTCCAAGGATTGACCACTTCAACGCCGGTGTTGCGGAACTCCCGTGCGTTTCGCGTGACAATGGCAAGCCCGCGACTGACCGCCGTTCCCGCGAGCATGGCATCCGGCAGGTGGCCATCGAGCGATTCGCCCCGCCGCGATCGAATCCAGAAAACCGGCGACCCGCGGCGCCGGATTCGGCCGCATCATCTCCGAAACAACGTTCGTATCAAGAAGCCAGGTTAGAGGGACCGTCACGCCTCGCTCGCGTCGCTGAAATCAACCGGCCGGTAGCCGTAGCGCTCAGGCAACGGTAACTCAACCCCGTGGTCTGGCCCGAAATAGTGCTTGAAGGCTTCGGAAGGCTTCGTGCAGTGCTCCGCTTTCTCGCGTTTGTCGTGAATGAGCCGGCGGACGAACTCCTCCATCGATACACCGACCTGCCGCGCCTCGCGTTTGATCCAGGATTTGTCCTTCGGATCCATGTCGCGCACCGTGATCGTCGTGGAACTCATCAAGCTGCTCCTTCTTGAAGTGGCGTAGGTTTCACATAATGCTAGCAAAATGTGATGAGAGCACGCAACATCCTCCAGCGTTGGCTAAAGTGGACACAATTGGTTGCACCGGCCTACGCGCCTGGTACCAGAGGTTGACGCCGTTTGCCAGGCTACGGGCAGCCAACCCACAGGGAGCAAGGCCAAATCTCCGTTCCCGATGACAGCGCGCTGCATATAATGCGCCGATGCGAACAATCTTCAACCATCCGCGTGGCCTGGCCACCCTGTTCTTTACCGAAATGTGGGAGCGCATGAGCTACTACGGCATGCGCGCCCTGCTGGTTCTGTTCATGGTCGATCAGATCCGGAGAGGCGGCATGGGCCTGACCGACGAAATCGCCACCGCAATTTACGGCGTCTACACGGCCGCCGTGTACCTGGTGGCGTTGCCGGGAGGCTGGCTGGCGGACCGCCTGCTCGGCGGACAGCGCGCCGTATGGATTGGCGGCATCATCATCATGTTCGGCCACTTCGTGCTGGCCATACCCAGCGTGGCCTCCTTTTATCTCGGCCTGATTCTGGTGGTTTTGGGTACTGGCCTGCTCAAGCCCAACATCAGCGCAATGGTGGGCCAGCTCTACGCGCCCAACGACCCGCGCCGCGACGGCGGGTTCACGATCTATTACCTGGGCATCAATGTCGGCGCGTTCCTGGGCCCGCTGGTGTGCGGAATGCTGGCCGATTACAACTGGCACTACGGCTTCGCGGCCGCGGGCGTGGGCATGCTGCTGGGCCTGGTCCAGTTCTACTACACCAAACATTACCTGGGCCTCGCGGGAGCACGTCCTGAGAATGCCGCATCGGCAGCGTACCGCAAGCGGGTATGGCTGGGCGTGGCTGCCGCATTGGTCGCACTGGCCTCGATATATGTCGGCGCCCTGAGCGGCGCGATTGAACTGAACGCCCGCGCAATCGCGGAGGCCGGCACTTTTGTAATCGTGGGAGTGGCGGCTCTTTACTTCCTGTTTGTGCTGTTGTTCGGCGGCCTTACGCGCGATGAACGCTACCGGGTAATCGGCATTATCGTGCTGTTCTTCGGGGCGGCCATGTTCTGGGCCGGGTTCGAGCAGTCCGGCTCGTCGCTCAACCTGTTCGCCGAGCGTTACACGATCCGCGAGTTTGGCGCCTTCAGCTTCCCTGCCGAGTGGTTCCAGTCGCTCAATCCTTTCTTCATCATCGTCTTAGGACCACTGTTCGCGATGCTCTGGACAGCCTTGGCGCGGCGCAATCTCGACCCGTCGACACCGCTGAAGTTTGCGCTCGGCCTTATACAACTGGGACTCGGCTTCGTGGTGATGATAGGTGCGGCTACCCTGGTCGCGGAAGGCAACCCGGTGCTTCCCACCTGGTTGTTCTTCACCTACCTGCTGCACACGACAGGCGAGCTGTGCTTGAGCCCGGTAGGCCTGTCGGCGGTAACCCGCCTGGCGCCCAAGAAGTTCGTGGGACAGATGATGGGTATCTGGTTCCTGGGCGCGGCGCTGGGCAATTTGATCGCGGGGCTGGTGGCCGGAGAATTCGATCCGAACGCCTTAAGCGACATGCCGGGCTTGTACTGGCAAATCGTGCTGACCACTGCAGGTAGCGGGCTGATTCTGGCCGTATTCATCAAACCATTGAAGAAATGCATGACAACCCCGGAGGAATATCAACAGTGAGAACTCGAGCATTCGTATCGGCGTTGACCCTGACCGTTTCCGCAGGCTTACTCGCAGGCTGCGCGCCGGAGCAGAGCGCGGAGCAATTCGTTGAGGAGACCAGCGCAAAATACGAGGAAATGCGCCTGGAAGGGGCCGCGGCGGGCTGGGCATACCAGACCTACATCAACCAGGACACCGCGCTGCTGGCTTCACGGGCGCAGGAACGCAGCCTCAAATTCCAGAGCAGCGCCGTCGAGGGGGCCAAGCGCTACGACGGTATGGAACTGGATCCAGTCACCCAGCGTGCCATCAACTCGATCAAGTGGGGCACGACGCTGCCGGCGCCCAACGATGACGCCAAGCGCCGCGAGCTTTCCGAAATCATGACGCGCATGGAAGGTGCTTACGGGAGCGGGAAATATTGCCCGGACGGCCCGGAAAGCTGCCGGGACCTCGAAGAACTCAGTGAGATCATGGCCAACAGCCGCGACTACGACCAACTGCTGAATGCCTGGCGCGGCTGGCGTACCATCTCGCCGCCGTTTCGTGGCGACTATCAGCGGTTCGTGGAATTGGGCAACGAAGGGGCCAAGGAACTGGGATTCAACGACATGGGCGAGTTGTGGCGCTCGGGCTATGACATGCCGGTAGCCGATTTCCGCGAGGAAGTGGAACGGCTGTGGGGGCAGGTAGAGCCGCTGTACGACCAGGTCCATTGCTACACCGCGAACAAGCTGCGGCAGGCTTACGGCGAGGAGCAGGTGCCCACCGGACAGCCCATCCCGGCACATTTGCTGGGCAATATGTGGTCGCAAACCTGGAGTGAAATCTACGATCTTGCCGAACCGTACGCGGGAATCGCGGAACTGAACGTTACCCAGGCCATGCAGGACCAGGAGTACGGCGCGGTTCACATGACGGAGCTGGCCGAGGATTTCTTCGTGTCGCTTGGAATGCCCGAGTTGCCCGCGAGCTTCTGGGAGCGTTCCCTGCTGATCAAGCCGCAGGATCGGGAGGTGGTTTGCCACGCCAGCGCCTGGAGCATGGACGGCAAGGACGACGTACGCATCAAGATGTGTATCGAGCCCACCCAGGAGAACCTGTTTACGATCTACCACGAATTGGGGCACATCTTTTACTATCTCGCCTACCGGGATCAGCCCATCATCTTCCAGTCCGGGGCCCATGACGGCTTTCACGAGGCGGTGGGCGACACGGTCACGCTGTCGATGACGCCCGCATTCCTGAAGAACCTGGGACTGGTCGAAGAAGTCAAGGACAACCACGAGGCGCTGATCAATACCCAGATGAAGCTGGCGCTGGACAAGATCGCTTTCCTGCCGTTCGGCAAGCTGATGGACCAGTGGCGCTGGGGCGTTTTCTCCGGTGAAATCGCGCCGGAAGACTACAACGCGGCGTGGTGGGACCTGCGCACCCGCTACCAGGGGATACGCCCGCCGGTCGAGCGCAGCGAAGACAACTTCGATCCGGGAGCGAAGTATCACATTCCGGGTAATACGCCCTATACGCGCTACTTCCTGGCGTTCGTTCTGCAATTCCAGTTCCAGCGCGCGCTGTGCGACGCTGCCGGCTTTGAGGGACCGCTGCACGAGTGCTCGATATACGGGAACAAGGATGCCGGCGCACTGCTGTGGAAGATGCTCGAGCAGGGCTCGCGCAAGCCGTGGCAGGACTCGCTGGAAGCCGTGACCGGGCAGCGCGAGATGGACGCCTCGGCGATCATCGCCTACTTTCAGCCGCTCATGGATTGGCTGGAGGTCGAGAACCAGGGCCAGTCCTGCGGCTGGTAACGCCCGGCTGACAATTGCGGGATAATTCGCGCGATGTCTCGCAAAATCCTCGTTACCGCGGCGCTTCCGTACGCCAGCGGACAGATTCACCTCGGCAACCTGCTGGAGATGGTGCAGACCGACATCTGGGTGCGCTATCAGCGGTTGTCGGGCTCCGAGTGTGCGTTCGTGTGCGCCACGGATGCGCACGGCACGCCAACGATGCTGAAAGCGCGCGAAGAAGGCGTAAGTCCGGAGGAACTGGCCGAGTCCTGCCGGGTAGCCCATCTGCGCGATTTTGAGGGCTTCGGCATTGAGTTCGACAACTACTACACAACCCATTCGCCGGAAAACCGCGCCCTGGTGGAGCGGATCTACACGCGCCTGGTCGAGCGCGGCTTTATTCGCACCCGCACCATTCAGCAGGCCTACGATGAGCAAGCCGGCATGTTTCTTCCCGACCGCTACCTGCGCGGCGAGTGCCCCTCCTGCGGGGCGGAAGACCAGTACGGAGACAGCTGCGTAGCCTGCGGCGCTACCTATTCGCCCTCGGAACTGGTCAACGCGCGCTCGATCCTGAGCGGTCGCGCTCCGGTGACCCGGGAGTCGGAACACAAGTTCTTCAAGCTCAGCGAGTTCGAGGCGCTGCTGAAGACCTGGATGCAGGCCAGCAACCTGGACCGCGGCGCCCGCAACAAGCTGGCCGAATGGTTCAAGGAAGGCTTGAAGGACTGGGACATTACCCGCGACGAACCCTATTTCGGCTTTGAAGTGCCGGGCGAGAAAGGCAAGTATTTCTACGTCTGGCTGGACGCGCCGGTGGGCTACATGGCCAGCTTCAGGAACCTGTGCGGCCCGGATGAGGAAGGCGAGCAGCGGTTTGAACGCCACTTCGGGGCCGAAAGCGACACCGAGCTGTATCACTTCATCGGCAAGGACATCCTCTACTTCCACGCGCTGTTCTGGCCGGCGGTGCTCCTGGGCGCGGGCATGCGAACGCCCAGCGGCGTTTTCGTGCACGGGTTTCTTACCGTGGACGGGCAGAAAATGTCCAAATCGCGCGGCACCTTCATTACCGCGGCCGAATACCTGGCAGCCGAGCTGAATCCGGAGTACCTGCGCTACTACTACGCCGCCAAGCTGGGCCCCGGCCTGGATGACATCGACCTGCAGCTGGAAGACTTCGCCGCGCGCATCAACTCCGACCTGGTGGGCAAGCTGGTGAATATCGCCAGCCGTTGCGCCAGCTTCATCGAACGCAGCTTTGACGGCAATCTCGGCCCCAGGCTGCATGACCCGGCGCTGTACGAGGAATTTGCCGCACAGCGGGACCGGATCGGCGAATTGTACGAATCGCGTGCATATGGAAAGGCAATGCGATTGATCATGGCCCTGGCGGATCGTGCCAACGTGTGGATTAACGAGCACAAGCCGTGGGAGCTGGCCAAGGACCCGGCCCGGCGGGATGAAATGCAGGCCGTGGCCACCCAAGGTGTCAACCTGTTTCGGGTACTGATGACATATATCACGCCGGTGCTGCCGGGAATGGCGTCCAAAGCGGCGGAATTCCTGCGCTCGGAACTTGTTTGGCAGGAGGTGGACCAGCCGCTGCTCGGCACTGGGATCGAGAAATTCAAGCCCCTGGCGGGCCGCGTGGCAATCAAGACGCTGAAGGCGCTGGTAGAAGCCAACCGCGGACCGGCAACTACCCTCGCCGCCGAGCGTGCGGAACCGATCGAAATCGAGGAATTCCTGCGCACCGACCTGCGCGTTGCGCGCATCACCAAAGCCGAACGGGTGCCCGGCGCCGACCGGCTGCTGCGCCTCACGCTGGACGACGGCGGCAAGGGCCGCACGGTGTTTGCCGGGATTGCCGGCGCCTATGCTCCAGCCATACTGGTTGGGCGCAAGGTGGTTCTGGTAGCGAACCTGCAGCCCCGCAAGATGCGTTTCGGCGTCTCCGAAGGGATGGTGCTGGCCGCCGGCGAAGGCGACACGCGCGTGTTTCTGCTGTCTCCCGACGAGGGCGCGGAACCCGGTATGCGAGTCCGCTGACCCGGGGAACGTTTCACCGTGCAGCCCTCAATAGCACGAATCGACGAGGCGCTATGCGTGGGCTGCGCGCGCTGCCTGCCGGCCTGCCCCGTGGACGCGATCATCGGCAGCCGGAACTTCACCCACACGATCATTCACGACGAGTGCGTAGGCTGCGGCCTGTGCCTGCCTCCCTGCCCGGTGGATTGCATAACCATTGAACCGCGCTTTGCGGGAGCGCCCGCCGATGATGAAGACGAGGTGACACGGCGAAGCAAACTACGCGGCCTCGGCAAGACGGCGCAACGCCGGTTTCGCGCCCGCAAACGGCGCCTCGCCGCCATGGGCAACCGCGCCGAAGCTCGCATATCCGGCGCCCCGCCCGCCACCGCTCCAGCGCCAACCGACAGCGAAATCGAGTCCCTGATCCGCAGCCTCTCCTGACCCCCCTGGGAACGAGGGCGTCCCCGCCCTCGGCGAGGACAGGATGTCCTCGTTCCCAGCGTCGCGCGCTGGGAAGCCCTCTTCCCCTGGGGGATTCCTTGCGCGGCAAAACAAACCTGCACCTTGGGAACAAGCAGCAGCGCTGGCCACCGCCGGACATGGAGTCAGAGCGAAATCAAGTTACGACAAGCGCCGCGATGAGTCCTCCGCCAACGGCCAGACTGGAAGGATCTCGAACGCTTGTTCCAGAAAGATGAACGCCAAGGGATACCGCACGCTTGGGTCAACAAGATCACTCGGATTCTTGCTCGCCTTGATGAAGCGACCCAAGCTGACATGAAAGCGATCAGTCGCTGAAGCAAGCAGCGGCGCTGACCGCCGCCGGGCGTGGAATCAGGGCAAAATCAAGTTACAACATGCGCTGGCGTTTGCGTGTGACCTTCCCTGAACGTGGCATGGCTTCAGCCGACACGGATGTGGGGGGCCGGGACGAACGTCCCCCGGCCAGTTCGGCCGAGCGCATTCTGGCCAGCCTGATTGAGCGCCTTCCGGCCGTTCCAATCGAGCGCCTTCCGGCTGGCTATCCCGAATTCCCCGGATGCCGTCCGGTGCATATTTCGCGCCGCGACATCAAGACCTGCGAGACGCGGGTCGAATACTGGGACGCAGCCAGCGAAATCGCCATGGTGCGCAACCCCGTGCCCAACATGATGCTGATCCTGGATGAGGTGCGCGAGCCCCTTTACATGGAGCACGATGCGGAAGCGGCCCGGCTGGCGCAACGGGTCGCGTTGATCGCGCAGGATCGAGGTTCGGACATCTACCCCTTGGGCGGAACGAATTTACTGCTGCGCGGCTCACGCGGCTCACGCGGCGAATGGGGAGGCCTGATGCAGGGCGACCAGATTCTGTTCCTGGAGCGGAGGGACGTTCTTCTTACCGGGGGTTCCGTGGAAGTGGGGCGTGGGGAGTTCCCGGACGTGGTTATGGAGGTGGACAACACCACGGACGTTCGGCGCGGCAAGCTGGGGGTGTATGAATCCTGGGGTTTCCCCGAGTTGTGGGTGGAAGTTCCGGAACTGGCGGCGCCGAGCCGTCCGAAGTCGCTCCGTCCGGGTCTTACGATCTACCTTCGGGAGGAGGGAGCATTCCGCATAGCGCCGGCCAGCCGCGCCTTTCCGGGCTGGACGGCGGAAGAAATTCACAAGGGGCTAAACGACGTATCCATGTCCGGGGCGACCGTCGCGGCTCTGCGCCGCGTGGGCCGGGCGATGGGTGAAGCGGAAGGCACGGGACCGGACGATCATCCGTTCATGCGGGAGATGCGCCGGACAAGCCGCGTCAGGGGCCATGCCGAGGGTCGTGCTGAAGGCCACGCCGAGATGCTGCACGCCAATGTCAGGCAGGTGCTTGAAGCGCGGGGGCTTGCGTTTACCCCTCTTATCGCGCGCCGATTGAAAGAAGTTGACGCAGCCTTGGCTCCGGAGGCGCTGCAGGCGGCGCTGGCCTGCCGCAGCGAGGACGAGTTCCTGAGCCTGCTGAGTGAAGTCGAACAGTAGCGGCTCCCGTAGCTTGCGGCCAATGGAAAGTCAGCACCCGGCTGATTGAAATGATCCGCGTTTGTAACGCGCAATCTGTCCGGCTCCGCCCTCGAACAAGGGAAGACAGTCTCGATTTCCGGCTCAAGGTAACGGACGTGTCGAGGACAGGATGTCCTCAGTCCCTGGGTTGCCGGACGCGCATTCTCCAGGAGCGGGGGGGGGGGGCTCGCCCTCGAACGCGGCTACCGAAGCACGTCAGGTCCGATCCGGGGGGCGCGGGGTTTTTCGGTCAGGCGGCTTCGAGTTGCTCTTCGGTGGCGTAATGCCGGACCTGCCATTGCGAGATCATGGGCAGGCTGCGGAACATCAGCAGGACAAGGAAGAAATACGAGGCCAGGGCGGCCAGAGCAATGAACCATTCGGACACCGCCGCGAACGGAACATGGGCGTCCTCAAACACCGGCATCACGATCAGGTAGCGGTTGATCCAGAAACCGACGACGATAAGGCCGGACAGGACCAGCATGGCGGGCCAGGAACGCTTGAACCAGGCGAATATGCCGCATAGCAGGGGAACGAAGAACATGCAGCTCACCATGACCCAGAAGAACGGCTGGTAGTGCCCGTACATCTGCTTCCAGACAGGCCCGAACTCGTGCGGCAGGTTGCCGAACCAGGACACGAAGAACTGCGCCCAGAACATGTACAGCCAGAGCAGGCAGAACGAGGTAATGAGGATACCCATCTGCTTGAGCCGGCCGCTGTCGAACGACTCTTTCAGGCCTTCGCAGCGCCACAGCACCGCGCTCATCAACAACAGCGCGGCGGCGCCGGCCAGGTTGATACCCTGGATGAAGTACATCGGGAACACGGTGCTGTGATAGTGCTCTATCAGCATCATGCCGAAATCCCAGGCAATGAAGGAGTTGGACACCACGTAGAAGAACAGGATGAAGAAGGACGAGAAGTACAAACGGCGCTGCAGCGAAAACATGTCAACGCGAGCGCGCCAGGAAGCCAGCGCCCGCCAACAGGCCCGGCAAACCGGATTGCCGCTCTCGGCCCGCTCGTCGCCCACATCCGGCAGCAGGCCCCACAGGAAATACATCACCGACAGACCGTAGAAAGCCCCCAGTGCCACCAGGTTGCGCCACAGCAGCAGGTCCTCGTTCAGCCACGGGCTCATATGCCCATGACTGCCGCCATGCAGCCAATAGAACAGTGATTCGCGGCCGCAGGCGAATATCAGGGCAAAGCCGATAAAGGCGAACGGCAGGAAGGCAAGGGTCATTACCTCGCCCAATCGATAGAAGACCCGGGCAAATTCGGCCTTGCACAAGCGCATGACGGCGGTAAAGCAAATGCCCGCCTGGCTCAGGCCCAGCACAAACATCCACATCACCACGGCGAAACCCCAGGGGAATTCGCCGTCTGTGTCCATGGTCAACAGCAATACAAAGGCCGTAGCCGCCAACCCGGCCAAAAAGCCCAGCGTCGCCAGGAAGGCGTTGCCGCCCATCGCAGCCTTGCCGCCTTGCGTGTTCATTCCGCTGCCGTCTCGCCGCCCGAATCGCTTTCGCCGGCATCCGCAACTTTCGCGGCTTCTTCAAGCAGGCCGGTCCGCAGATAGCGCACGATGCGCCAGCGGTCTTCCTGCGACATTGCAAAACGGTAGCTGGGCATCACTACTCCGCCATGCGTGATCGTGTAGAAAAGCTGACCGTCCGGCTGGTTCTGCACGTACGGCAGGGTCAGATCCATCGGCTCGGGGTTGTATTTCTGACCGACGTTGCCGTCGCCCGAGCCGGCGGCGCCATGGCAAACCTGGCAGTAGGTCTCGTACATAAGCGGCCCGCGATCCTCGTTGGCATCGTCCGCGGGAAGCGGGTCACTGAGTCGCTCTCCGGCCGATAGCCGGGCGCGCACCAATTCCGGAAGGTCCGCCGGACCGTCCAGTTCACCGCCGTCGCTGGGAACGGATTCCGCCGGCATCTCCACCTCGGTCGCCTGGGCCTTAACGCTCGGCTGATCCTTCATGTCGTCGTTCCAGGGCAAAGCATTCAGCGCGCCTGGAGCAGCGAGAGCGGCGCAGAGCAGCAGCATGACGGCAAGACGGGTCACCTGGAACCCTTCCTCCCTTGCATGGAACAAGCCTGGGAACGAGGGCATCCTGCCCTCGTCGAGGGCGAGACGCCCTCGCTCCCGGCATTCCCGGGGGCAAGACGGTTCATGCGGCGCCCTCCTTTTCGATGGACTCGGCGCCGGCGGCGCTTAAGATTTGCTCCGCCTGACCGCTATCGGGACCGGATACGGCAATGACGAAGCGGTCCACGTTGCTCGAAGACCGGTATACACGGTCTTTCCAGGCCGGGAATCGGCCTACCACGAAAAAGCCCAGCAGAGTCGCTACCACACCCAGCAGGATGGTGCTCTCGTAGGTAATCAGCAGGTACGGGGGCAGCGTGATCACCGCCCGCCCGGC
Organism: Candidatus Foliamicus sp.; assembly: GCA_965261845.1. Taxonomy (GTDB): domain Bacteria; phylum Pseudomonadota; class Gammaproteobacteria; order Steroidobacterales; family Foliamicaceae; genus Foliamicus. Next base: position 1,815,693 of record OZ253475.1, read on the forward strand.
AGTCGGAAGAATAAACCTCGTTGCGGTCCAGACACACAGTGCAAAACCGCCTATCGCTCCGAATATGGTGCCCAGCAAGGTGAACACGCGCACCAAGGATTTGCCCAGCCCCAGGGCCTCCTCGGCCCCATGCAGGGGAATCGGAGAGAACAACTCGAAGCTGCCTACGCCTTTCTCGCGCAGGGCCCGGGCGGCCTCAAGGGCGGTATCTTCGTGCACGAACGAGGCCAGCAATGTCATGAATGGGCCGCCTTCTTGCGCAGCGGAATAAGCGTTTCCTTGACCTCGTAGATGGATACGGCCGGGAATATCTTCACGAACAACAGGAACAGGGTCGTGAAGATCGCAAAAGAGCCGACGGTTATGGAAATCTCAACCAGGCTGGGGATATACACGCCGAACACGTCGGGAAGGAACTTGCGCGGCAGCGAACTGGCCACAATGATGAAACGCTCGGTAAGCATGCCGATGTTGATCAGAATCGAAACCACCAGCATCTTGTTCCAGTTGGTGCGCACGCGGCGTGAGAACAGCGCCAGGGGAACCAGCGCGCAGAACGTGATCATCTCCCAGTACAGCCAGGCGAACGGGCCATCCTTGATCTTGTAGAGGATCGCTTCGTATTCGTACGAAGTGCCGCTGTACCAGCCGGTGAACATCTCGCAGATGTTGATGTAGGTCCAGATCAGCGAAAGGACCAGCAGCAGCTTGGAAAGGTTGTCGATATGGAGCTGCCCGATATAGCGGCCGAATCCCATGAACCGCCTCAGCATCCACATTACGGTCACGATGCCGGCCGTGCCCGAGTAGATGGCCCCGCACACGAAATACGGCGCGAATATCGTCTGGTGCAGGCCTGGAACCGTGGACAGGGCGAAGTCCCAGGACACGATGGAATGCACCGAAACCGCCAGCGGGATCACCAGCACGGCGAAAAAGGTGTAGGCCCAGCCCAGTGTGTGCCATTCATGGCCGGTCCCGCGCCAGCCGAAGCACAGGATCGCGTAGATGCGCCGCCGCAGGCCGGTGGAGGCGTCCCGCACCGCGGCGAAATCCGGCAGCGAACCCATGTAGATGAATACGCTGCTGGCGGTGAGATAGGTCATGATGGCCATCACGTCGAACATCAGCGGCGAGCGGAAGTTCGGCCACAGCTCCATCGGATTGGGGACCGGGAAGGTCCAGTGTACGAACCAGACCCTGCCTACGTGCACCATGACAAACATGGCAGCTGTCATGAGCGAAAACAGCGTCATCGCCTCGGCGCTGCGGTAGATCGACTTGCGCCAATCCGACTGGGTGATGTGCAGCACGGCGGACAGCAGTGTTCCGGAATGGCTCAAGCCGATCCAGAAAATGAAGTTGGACAGATAGGTGCCCCACATGGCGTTGCGGTTCATGCCCGCGGCGCCCACACCCACCATGATCTGGTACATCCAGGGAGCCATGAAGAACAGCAGCGCCGTGCCGGCGGATATGCCCAGGGTTACCCAGTAGCGCCAGGTCGTGGTGGTCAGCGCCTTGATTACGTCGTGGTTGACCTCCGCGTAACTCGGCTCTCCGTGATCGAACATTTGCTCGCGTGTTGCCAACATGGTCAGGCCACCGCTTTGCCGGCGTTGATGGGCTCAGGCGCTCCGCTTGCCGCGCCTGCCCCGGACTCGCGGGGCCGAGCCTCGCCTCTCGTGTCGAGGGCGGGACGCCCCCGCTCCCAGGCTGCATGGCTGTCGGACTCTGCGGAGTGGTCTTTCTCTTCCCTGCTATCAGGCAGCGGCGCGCGCGCATTCTGCAAGTAGATGACGCTGGGCGCGGTATTCAGTTCCTTGAGCACCTCGTAGGCACGGGGATCCTGCATCTTGCGCGACACCGCGCTGTCCGGGTCGTTACGGTCGCCGAACACGATCGCATCGGTGGGACAGGCCTGGGCGCAGGCGGGTTGAACCTCGCCATCGACCACTTTCCGGTCCTCGTCGCGGGCCAGGTCCTTGGCGCGATTGATGCGCTGCACGCAGAAGGTGCACTTTTCCATGACGCCCTTCTCACGCACGGTCACGTCGGGATTGAGCTGCTGCTCCAGCGGTTCGTCCCAGGTGTAGGTGAACCAGTTGAAGAAGCGCACCTCGTAGGGGCAGTACACCGCACAGGTGCGGGTGCCGATGCAGCGGTTGTAGACCTGCGCGTTGAGACCGTCCTGATTGTGGTAAGTGGCAAACACCGGACAGGCAATTTCACAGGGCGCCTCATCGCAGTGCTGGCACAACATCGGGATGAAATTCAGACGCACATCGGGATACTTGCTGTCATCCCAGTAGCGCTCGATCCGTATCCATTTCATCTCGCGGCCCTGGCGCATGCGCTTCTCGCCCACGATCGGCAGGTTGTTTTCCGCCTGGCAGGCCACCACACAGGCCTCGCAGCCGGTACAGCTGTCCAGGTCCACGGTCATCGTCCAGTGGTATTCGAATTGCTTGTAGTAGCCGGGGGTGCGGTACTCGCGCAGTTTGTCGGTGATCTTGCTCATGGGCCTACTCTGGTCCGAGGATTGGCCTGCCCAGGGTGCGGCTTACACCACTGGTCTTGGTCAAGCGAACGCGCTTGCCGGTCTTGCGCAGCGCAACGCGAGTGGCCGCCCAGGCCAGCGCCCCGGTTTTCCGGTCGCGTTCCGGCGCCAGCAGCGAAGCGGCGTTGGCCCCCCGCCCCTGGGCATAGCGTCCGTTGTCCTGGTGGCCGTGTCCCAGCGGCATGGCGATGACGTCCGGACGCACGCCCGGGTAAACGAACACCGGAACCGTCACCGCGCCGACCTGAGAGCTCAATTCGACCAGATCGCCGTTCTTCAGGTCGAGTTCCTCGGCCGTGGCGGGGTTCAACTCCGCCCAACTGCCGTAGGCAACGCTGGTCAAGGGGTCCGGCAACTCCTGGATCCACGGCAGGTTGGCGCCTACGCCCTCGCGGAAGCCCTGGGTCTGGTAGGGATGCAGGATGAAAGGTTGCTCGGACTCGTTGCCGGCAAACTCTGCTTTGGGCGCTTTGGTGGGCGCCGGCGCGTCGGTGGAGAATTGATCGGCCAATCCCTCCGTCAGTTCCGCGATCCACACGCCGTCCTGCTGCACCTGCCGGAACCCGGCGTCGAAGTCTCCGGAAAGACCCATTGAATTCCAGGCCTTGGCCCATTCCGCGCGGGTAAACGCTTGCGCGTCCTGGTAGGGCAATGCCTCGGCCAGCGCCCCGCCTGCGCGGCGCGCCAGCTCAAGAATGATGTCGGTAACCGAAAGCGTGTCGTAGAGGCGCTTCTGCGCCGGCTGCTGCAAGGTAACCGACAGCTGGCCGGCGCCCGGAAAAGAAATGTCATCGTTCCAGGTTTCGAGGAATGTGTCGGTGGCCAGAATCCAATCGGCGGCGCTGGCCGTGTCGCTGGGGAAACTATCCATCGCCACCACCAGTTCGGCCCGCTCGAGCGCGCCGCGTAAGCCCAGGGTGCCTGGCAAGTCGTGGAGCGGGTCGACGCCGGCCACCAGCACCAGGGAAACGTCCCCGTTGGCCGCGGCCGAAACAAAGGCCTCAATCTCGTCGACGCCGGAGTATCGAGGCGCATGCGCCAGGTTCGGCCGGACGGTTTTTCCGGTCGCGCCGAGAACCCGGTTCAGAGCCGCCACGCAGGTCAGCGTCTCGGTGGCGTTCACACCGCCGGATACCGCCCCGCCACCCAGGACCAGGGGCGCCTCGGCTGCCGCCATTCTCTCGGCAATCGCCTGCAGCCGTTGCAACGGAATATCCGCCGCCTGCGCCGCTTCGCCGAGACTCATGGCGCCGGTCAGATGGCCCCAGGACTCCAATTGCTCATCGCCGTGGCCACGGCGCAGCAGTTCAGCAGCCAGGGCAAGCGCGAGGGCGCCCTCGGTTCCCGGTCGCGCCGGAAGCCATTCGTCGGCATTGGCGCCGGTCAGCGACATGCGCGGTTCAATCTGGATGAGATAACCGCGACGGCCATGGCCACCCCGGCGAAATTCCCCGTAGGCCTTGGAATATGCGGTTGGCGAGCGCCAGGCGCCGAGGAAGTCGGCGCCAAAGGAAACGACAAGGTCGGACTGTGCAATGTCGTAGTGCGGGAGCCCGCCAAAACCGTACATGGCTTTTGCCGCGGCCAGCTCGGTGGCAGGCGTATCCAGACCAAGACGCAGCACCCTGGCGTTCAGGGCGCCTGCGAAACGATCCAGTGCTTCCTCACCGGAACTCAGGGCGCCACCGGTCAGCAGCCAGACGCGCTCGCCCATCCCGGCTGTTTGCAAGGCGCCCAGCCGCGAGGCCAACTCTTCGAAGGCTTCGTCCCAGGAAGACTCGCCGAAACCGCCCTGCCCGTCCGTGCGCATGGGAAAACGCAAGCGGTCGGGGTTGTACAAGGCATTAGGGCTGGCCTGGCCCAGGGCGCAGGTCCCACCGCGGCTTACCGGATGGTTGGGGTTGCCCTCGATCTTCTTGACCTGTCCCTCGCGTACCCGTACCGAGATCCCACAACCGGCCGGACACATGCGGCAAACGGTGTTGTACCAGGTGTCTATGCCCGGTGAGAAATCTTCCGGGGGAATATGGGTGGAGAACAGTGTCTCCAGCGGCCGCTGATTTACCTCTCCAAGCAACAGGCCGGCGCCAACGCCGACACCGCCGGCGCCCACATACTTGAATATGTCCCTTCGGCTTACCATGACATCAATAATGGCAGGTAAGGCAGTCGCGGCCGTTGGCGACCTCTTCCTTGGTGTGGCAATCGATGCACCAGGGCATGCGCAGATTCTCGTTCAGGTCCACGCGGCGGGTAACGCGGGCCATTTCCTCCACCGGCCCATGACAGGTCTGGCACTCCACCTCGGCGCGTATGTGCGGCTTGTGGCGGAAATGGACGAAGTCCGGCGTGTCATGCACCTTGACCCAGGGAATCCCCTTGCCCTGCTCCCAGTAGTCAAACAGCTTCTCGACATCAGGCTTGTTGCGGACCTCGCTCAGGCCCTTGTGGCAGCCCACGCAGGTCTCTACGCTGGGCACCCCGGCGGTCGCCGAGCGGTCGGCCCAGGAATGGCAATACTGGCAGGGAATCTCGTTGTCCCCGGCATGAATCTGGTGACTGAACTCGATCGGCTGGACCGGGGTGTAGTCGTTCAACCAGGCGCCGTGCGCCCAATGGCCGATGAAAGCGCCGAGAATCACCATCACGGCAATAATCAGCCCTTTGAACACCGGCCTGGCGGCCTCAAACACCGAGATCGACACGATCAACTCCAACCCTTGACGGCGCGGAATTATAGACGTTTCCAAGCCATCTGCCCACTTGCATTGAACAGTGAAGGCGTCCCCGCCCGCCCTGGGAACGAGGGCGTCCCCGCCCTCGACGAGGGTAAGATGCCCTCGTTCCCGGAATAGCTCCGCGTGGACCTCGGTGAATGTTTCTAGATCACGACCAGCGGATCGTCCATGGTGGCCAGCGGTTCGAACCCGTCTTTCGTAACTACAATCAGGTCTTCCAGGTGGGCGCCGCCCCAGCCAATCTCCAGCGAGGGCATGTCGATCGTCAGCGTCATGTTTTCCTGAAAGGTCAGATCATCGGAAACCATGAACGGCAGCCCGTCCCGATACGGCTGATCGGTATGCTGCAACCCAACGGAATGCGGCGAGGCTCCGAATACCGCCTCGCTGAGCACTTTGTTGGCCTTTCGCATGGCTTCGCCTGCCTGCGCCCGAAGTTCCGAATATTTCAGACCCGGTCGCAGCGCATCCAGAGCCGCGCCGTAACCCGTTCGAAGAATGCCGACCCGATCCTGGACATCCTTGCGAGGTTCGCCGACGCACCAGGTGCGGCCGAAATCGCCATGATAGAAATTGATCTGGCTCACGGCGTCGACCATCATCGGACGCCCCGGCACAACCTCCCCCTCGGGAAAGCCGCCGATGGTGCCGACTGCAATCCAAATCGCTTTCGCTGCGCGTTTGGCTGCCTCCAGCAGGAATAGCTGGTCTATGTCCGCCTTGGTCATGCCAACTTCGATCTGCCGCAACATCGCCATGCAAGCGTCCTGGTTGGCGCGCGCCGCAGCGCGCATGTGCGCGAGTTCCACCTCCGACTTGATCATGCGAATCTTGCGGAAGGTGTTATCGCCCGGCACGCAAGTAACCGCGTCCTGTCCGAGAGTGCCGAGAATGTGGGCGATGCGCATGTCGTCGACCGCTACCCGGCCTTTCGCCAGCCCCGCTTCCTCAAGCGCGCGAACCAGCGCCCATTCCGGTGTGGCCGCCTTCCGGTTCTCGAAGCGGCGCTCCATCTCCACCCAGCCGCGCTCGATATCGGTCAGGCTCTCCTCACGGTTCGGCCGGAGGCTACCGCCATACGCTTCCGGCGTCTGATTCCAGGTATCCGGATCGCGGTATTGCTCCCATGCCACCGGGGCGCTGTACGGAATAATCTCGGGATACTCCCGCTCGGCGTTGGCGATGAACCACAAGTCAGTCGAAGCCACAACCAGGAAAGAAGGCTTGCCGGGATCCCGCGGCATTACCGCGAAACTGGGAATGGTGCGCAGCTTCTGGACTTCGTAGGAAAAATAGTTGCCGAGGTAGAACACATTGACGGGGTTGAGCGCGACGATCCCGTCCACGCCCTCTTTCTCCATCACCTCGTACGCGCGGGGCTTGTTGACCAGGCTGCGCCCGTCGAAGTCGTTCCCGGGAGCCGGCCCGGGCGCGATCAACCCCCAGTTGGCCTCGGCCCGTTGCGCCCCGAGCATGGTTGCGCCGAGGGCAAATGCCGCTCCGCCCGCAACTCCGGCGAAGAAATCCCGGCGTTCTATTGTGTGTGAAGTCGGTTTGGTCATGCCGCGCCCCTTGCCAGAATGTCGCGCAGGCCCTCCGCCAGCCGGTCCACCTGCGCTTCGGTGTTGTAGTGATGGGTCGAGGCGCGCACCGTATTCAGACCCAAATCGGTTTCGCGCACCCAGACGTGATGACGGCGCCACAAGGCATCGACCACCGCTTGCCGTTCGAATCCGTCGAGCGTAAATCCGATCAGTCCGCAGCAGAGTTCCGGGTGGGCCGAGGTGTACACCTTCACCTGCGGCATTTCCGCAAGCTTCTCGCGCAAGCGGCCGGCAAGCGCACGGACACGCTGTTCGATCCTCTCGCGGCCGATAGCATTCTGGAAATCAAGCGCCGTGATCGTGGCCAACATCAGTGGTCCGGCCCGCTGGCTCAAGCGGTCGAAGCGTTTGGCGCCGCTCTGAAGGTCGTCCCAGTCGGAAGTGACGACCGTCGGCCAGACCCGCTCCTGCGACTCGCGCCTCAAGAACAGGAAACCCGTTCCGACCGGCGCGCCCATCCACTTGTAGGGACTCGAGGCGTAAAAGTCCGCGCCGAGATCCTGCATGTCCAGGTCCAGCATCCCGATCGCGTGTGCTCCATCGATGACGGTGAGTATTCCGCGCGGCCGCGCCAGCGCGGCAAGCTCCCTTACCGGCAGCATGCAACCGGTGGGAAAGGTCACATGGCTGACGCTTATGACTCTCGTGCGCGGCGTGATGGCGTCCTCAAAGAGATTCAGGATGTCCGCCGGGTCCGGTGTCGGTATCGGGAATGGCAGCTCCTTGACGACGACGCCGTGCCGGCGAGCCTTGACCTTCCAGGGCTCCAGTCCGCCCGGATGTTCATGGAAGGAGCACAGCACCTCGTCGCCGGACTTGAGATCCAGGCCGTTGGCGATAAAGCTCATCCCCTCGGTGGTATTGCGTGTCAGCGCGACCTCGCCCAAGTCGGCATTGACGAATGCCGCCAGCTTATCGCGCAGGACCTCCTGCGCCTTGGTCTGGCGGGAGTTCTCGCGGCCCGGGTCGGTGGCGATTGCCCGATAGCCGTCGACAACGGTGTAGAACACCGACTTGGGCATCGGACCCAGGGTCCCGCTGTTCAAGTAGGCGAGTTCGTCCGAGACCAGGAACTCGCGGCGCACTTTCGCCCAGAAATCCTCTTCCGGCATCGCTTCCGCCTGCGCTTGCTCCATCGACGCGATCGACGCCCGGGCATCGACCCTGGACGCCCCCCCGGCCAGAAGCGCCCCGGCCGACCCTGCCGCGAACGCTCCCAGAAAATGACGGCGCGAAACATTGGCCGCGGTTCCCGGCTCCGGTGCCGTTTCACGTAAGGGTTCTGGCATCAGTGCGCTCCCTGGAATCGCTTGAAGACCATAATAGACTACGCCGCTCAAGCGGCGCATACTCGTTGCGGGCCGAGCCTGTCGCAGGGATGTGCGCGTCCCGCGCAAAGCCGATTGGAAATTCGCCTGAAGAAAAACACCCGCAATTCGCGCCTTGCCAAAGCCGCGCTTTGTCTGGCAGCCATTCTTGCCATGGGGGGAACGAACATAGCGCCTCGGGCATGCGCGGAGGAAGTGCCGTTACGGGTGGCGGTGACACTCATGCCGGCCAGCTTCGGCGATCCGTTCAGGACCCTGGGAGTCCCCGGCGACTGGGTCTGGCGCCAGATCTTCGACCCGCTGACCGAGAGCGACGAAGAAGGACGCATTGTTCCGCTGCTTGCCGAGAGTTACGAGAACCTGGACCCCAACACGTGGCGCTTCGTGCTGCGCGAAGGCGTGCGCTATGCCAACGGCCGGCCCTTTAGCGCCTTCTCGGCAAAAGAGGTTTTCGACTGGCTGATAAGCGTCGAGGGCCAGGCGACGGTGGTAGGCTGGGAGCTGCGCCGGGTCATCGAGGTTGAGGCGCCCGACGCCCGCACGCTGATCTTCACCACCCGGGAACCGGACCCGATCCTGCCCAACCGGCTGACCAGCGCGATGATGGTCGACCCGCAGGCCTGGCGCGAACTGGGCCGGCAGGGCTTTTCGCGAACCCCCGTGGGCACGGGCTCGTACCAGTTGCGGGACTGGCAGAACCGCAACGGCGCGGTGGCGCTGACGGCCAACCCGTATGCCTGGCGGCCGCCCGGGATTTCCCGGGTGGAGATCTATCCGCTGCGCGACCACGCTTCGCGTTTGCAGGCGGCCCTGTCCGGCCAACTGGACATCATCATGTCTTTGCGCCCCGAGCAACTCGACGTCTTTCACACCCGCGGCTTTACGGTCCACGCCGATATCCTGCGGCAGATCGTTGCCTTCGCCTTCGACGTGGTCGGACATTCCGACTCGCCGATCGCAGACGTACGCGTTCGCCAGGCGCTCAACCATGCCGTGGACCGAAGGGCAATCTCGGAAGACATCCTTCAGGGCTTTGCGCCGCCGGCCAGCCAGGGATCGGCGCCTGGCGTGTTCGGCCACAATCCGCGGATCAAGCCCTATCCCTACGATCCACGCAAGGCCCGGGCGCTGCTCGCCGAGGCAGGCTACCCGCAGGGTTTCTCGATGGAGGTGCAGGTCGTGACCGGCACCTATCCCAACGACCTGGAAATCTTCGCCAAGGTGCAGCAGGACCTGGCGGCGGTTGGCGTCGACATGGCTTTCCGGTCGACCCTGTTCTCCGACTGGATCCGCCAGTTTTTCCAGGGCGTCTGGCGCACCGAGGCCTTTACCCTCGCCTGGAACACCGCGCCGCATAACGACGCGTTGCGTCCCATGGAGCAATATTCCTGCCTCAAGACCCGCCCGTTCTTCTGCGACGAGACGCTCAACGCAAGATTGGTCGCCGCAGGCCGTGAAATGGACTCTCAACGCAGGGAGGCCCTGCTGCAGGAACTGGCCCTGGAGTTCCGGCGGCGCGCCCCCAGCCTGCTGCTGCTGGAGTACGGTCACATGTGGGTTGTCGGGCCCGGCATGCGCGGCTTCAGCTTGCGCACCCGGGCGCCGCAGCTCTACCGCGTGACACGAAACTAGTGTCGTTTTCGGGCCTGGCGCAACGCGTCGCGCGGTTGCTGATCCTGCTGCTGGGCGTCAACGCGCTGCTGTTCGTTGCGCTTGGACTGGCCGGCGATCCAGCCCTGATGCTGGCCGGCGAGGATCCAACGCCGGAGCTGATCGAACGTATCCGTGCGGAATACGGCCTCGATCTTCCCGCATGGCAGCGCTACCTGGTGCAGCTGGGGCGCATGGCGCAACTCGACTTCGGGGTCTCGCTCTATACCGGCCAGCCGGCCCTGTTCATGGTGCTGGAACAACTGCCGGCCACGCTGCTGATGGCGGTGTTGAGCATGGCCCTGACTCTGTGTACCGCGGTGCCGGCAGGCGCCTGGATCGGCCTTTACCCCGAAGCCGCGTCACGCCGATTCGGCGCCGCGCTGACTGCCGTGGCACAGGGCATCCCCGGCTTCGTCGTGGCGCTGGTGCTCATCCAGATTTTCGTGGTGCGGCTCGGCTGGCTGCCCTCGCTCGGCTACGCCCAGCCGGCAGCGTGGATCCTGCCGAGTATTTCGCTGGGCTTCTTCCTCGCGCCGAAGCTGTGCCGAGTGGTCAGCGCCGGCGTTGCCGAGGCGATGCAGGAGGACTACATACGCACCGCCCGCGCCAACGGCGCCTCGATGCGGTTCATTTTGTGGAGAGAGGCGCTGCCCGCCGCCCTGCCGGCGGCTGTGGCGCTGGTCGGCACGCAGTTCGCCTTCCTGGTATCCGGCGTCGTACTGATCGAGACCCTGTTCCTGTGGCCGGGCATCGGCCTGTTGCTGCTTCGCTCGGCTCAGGCCCTGGATTTCCCGGTGCTTCAGGCGATCTGCTTTGTCGTCGCGGTGCTGGTGTTTGCGGTCAACAGCCTGGCGGACGCCCTGCTGCGCCTGTTAGACCCAAGGCTCAGGCCGACAACCCAATGACCACGGCCCTGAACCGGTTGCTTGCGGCGCTTAAGGCGTCGCCCCAACTGGCCCTGGGCGCGGCGGCGCTGCTGGGCTGGGTGCTGCTCCTGGCGCTGGGCGGAGCGCTACAGACGCACGACCCGCAGTTGGGCGACCTGGCCCAGCGCTTCGCGCCGGCGGGCACGGCGGATCACTGGCTGGGGACCGACAATCTTGGCCGGGACCTGTGGTCGCGGGTCCTCTCCGGCCTTCCCTGGTCGCTGGGCGTGGCCAGCGTTTCCTGCACGCTGGCGCTGCTGATAGGCGGAACCCTGGGCATGTGCGCGGCTCAGTTCCAAGGCTACCCCCGCACCATAATCAACCAACTGGTTGACGCCACGCTGTCCTTTCCGGGGCTGGTCGCGGCGATCATCATCGTGGCGGTGGCAGGCCGAGGATTCTTGCCGCTCAGCATCACGCTGGGGCTGTTGAGCTGGCCCGTTTTCGCCCGCGTAGTCTACGCGGAGAGCCTGCGACTGCTGGCTCAAGACTACGTCACCGCAGCCCGCATCATGGCGGTAAGCGCGCCGCGTATCCTGGCGGGCCACTTGCTGCCGGGACTGCGCCCGGTGCTGGCGGTGGTCTTCACCTTTCACTTCGCCGACATGCTGGTTGCTGAAAGCGCCCTTTCGTTCCTGGGGCTGGGCGCGCCTCTGGGCGTGCCCACCTGGGGCGCCCTGTTACAGGAATCGCGCGATTTCCTCATCGTCGCTCCCTGGCTGATGGTCGTTCCCGCTGCGGCGATCGCATTGCTGATCGTGTCCATCCATCTTTTGGGGGACGGGCTGAGCGCTTTGGACCGGGCTCGCAGATGAGCTCCGGACACTCACTGCTGCAAATCCGCGGACTGTGCGTGGACTTCCCCCGGGGCGGGAGAGTCCTTCAAGACATATCGCTGGAGGCAGCCGAGGGAGAAATCGTTGGACTCGTGGGTGAATCCGGCGCCGGCAAGTCAATGGTGGCGCTTTCCGTCCTCGGACTGATCCCCTCGCCCGGTGTGATCAGTTCCGGAAGCGTTTTTCTGCGCGACAAGGAACTGACCGCGCTTGACGATGACGCCTTGCGACCGCTGCGAGGCCGCCTTGCCGGATTCGTGTTTCAGGATCCGCTGACTTCACTGAACCCCGTCCGTCGGGTCGGATCGGCGCTGATCGAGAGCGCCGTGCGGCATTCCAGGCTGACTCGAAGACAAGCTCGTGTGAGAGCGATCGAAGCCTTGCGCTCAGTTGAGCTGCCGGAGCCGGAGTCGGCCTTGCGCGCGTATCCGCACCAGTTCTCCGGGGGGCAGCGACAGCGGATCATGATCGCCCTGGCGCTTATGAACCGCCCCCCGCTGCTAATTGCCGACGAGCCCACCACCTCGCTGGATGCGGCGGTGCAGTCACGCATCCTTGAACTGTTGAAGCGCAGGGCAAAGCACCACACCCTGCTGATGGTTACCCACGATCTGGAGCTGGCCGCACGATTCTGCGATCGCCTCTATGTCATGCACAGCGGGCGGGTCGTTGAACATGGGCCGGCGCGGCATGTGTTTCTCAATCCCAGCCACGACCACACACGTTCCCTGCTTGAGGCGCTGCCGGGAAGGCGCGGGACTTCCCCGGCGCGAACCACCCGCAATGTGTCGAGACAACCTCTGGCCGCCTTGCGAGGCCTTACGATCCGCTACCGGGGCGCCAGGAAACCGGCGGTGGAAAACGTTGATTTCTCGATTCGGGCAAATGAAACCGTTTGCCTGGTGGGAGAGTCCGGGTCGGGCAAGACCACCATCGCGAGGGCGCTGGCAGGCGTCATCAAGGTTGCGCCCGGGCAACTCAGCTTCCCGGCTTTGCAGAACGAGGCGCCCAGCGCCGCAAGCCGGGCCCGCCACCTGCAAATGGTATTCCAGGACCCCTACTCCAGCCTCAATCCCAGGTGGACGATAGAGCGTATCGTGGCGGAACCCCTAAGGACACACCGTCTCTGCGCCCGACAGGAACAAGCACACCGGGTGGCCAGTCTGCTGGAACGCGTGGGTCTGGAGCCGGAGCGAATGGACCGCCGACCGGCGGCATTCTCCGGCGGCCAGCGCCAACGAATCGCCTTGGCGCGCGCGCTGGCGATGAACCCGCGACTGCTGCTGGCCGACGAGGCTCTTTCTGCGTTGGACACCCGCACCCAGGCGCGCATCCTGGCCCTGCTGCGCGATATCCGGGAAGAACGCAAATTGGCGCTGCTGCTGATCACGCACGATCTGGCAATGGCCGCCGAGATCGGCGACCGCGTCATCGTTCTGCGTCACGGCAGGATTGTTGAGCAGGGGCCTGTTTCGGTGGTCTTGAACGCGCCTCGGCATTCATACACCCGCGAACTGCTTGCCGCTCGGGGACGCTGGCGCCCGAGCGACGCTTAGGCGCGGCGATCTCAGGAAGCTGCAAAGGCAAAGCTCGCAATCGGCATATACACTGCGCGGCTGTGAGACGTCGAGAGTTACTTGAGGGCGCAGGCGCCACATTGTCGTTACTGACGCCCGTTGCGCGGGCCGGAGCATTGCTGGAGGCGCACTGGGACTACATCATCGCGGGCGCCGTCAGGAACCCGTAAGAACAACTCCGGCAAAACCCAGCATTACCCCGGCAAGCGCCAGGATCAGCCCGGCCAGCACCCCGCCTTGAATCCATAACGCGCGGAACAAGTCGGCGCGCAAGCCTGCGATGTCGGCCTTGGTGTCGGCGCGCAGGGTTGCGGAGTCGCCTCGCAAGGCTGCGATGTCGGCCTTGGTGTCGGCGCGCAGGGTTGCGGAGTCGCCTCGCAAGGCTGCGATATCGGCCTTGGTGGCCATGTTGGTCTCAATCTGCGACTTGAGGTAAGCCAGGTCCTCGACAATCTGCATGTTCAAACTCGTCGCTTCGGTCACGATATCAACCACCGCCTCCGCTAGCGGGGTTGAGGCCCCCGCTTGCCCAAGCCTTCGCATCGCCGCGTGGGTGTCGAATGAAACCTGGTTCATTTCCGTCCTCCCTGAAGGTTCCCTGGACAGGCCACCCAGCCCGTCCTGTATGGCCCACTTATAGGCTAAGCCAACCTCGAGTGTCAAGGCGCAAAAGCGGCAGCATCAAGAACAAACACTCGTGGTCCCCGGCAGGCCAACCCGAAGCATGAAATGAACTCAATCGTGCTCCCAGCGTGAATCGGAACACGTAGCTTGCGGTTGCTCCGATCTGGAGCGGTTTTATTTTTCGCTTTCCCGTAACACGAAGTAGATTCGATCGATGAACTCGGCGCGGTTGCGGTCGAGCGCCGCGCGCTCGGACTCGCTGAACTCGTAGGCTTCCACTGCGGCGGCGCTGATCCCGTCCTTGCCGAGCGCCTCGATCGCTGCCAGCCGTTCCTTCACCGCCCACAGCTCCTGCGCCAGTCCCATAGTGATGGACACCAGCTCGTCCACGCCCTGCACGTCGAAGAAACGCGGCGCCTTGCCGCGCGTCAAGTCTCTAAGCCGTGTCTTCGGGGAATCCTTGGGCAAGGGTCCGGCCCTATTTCCAGGCGCCGAAACAATACCAGCGGATGGAGGGGGCGAGCCGTCCGGTGTTTTCATCCACCGTTACGCCCTTGCCGGACACGTAATCCTGCAGTTCCGCCTCGCCGTTGCGGGCGAGGCTGGGAATGGTGAATTCCACGAAGGCGGATTCGTCGAATCCCGCCCCTGCACAGCAATCGACCGGGCGCATGTCACGAAAAGCCTTGTAGTACGGCTCCTGGTTGTAGTAGCTGTCCCAATCGAAGAAAAAGCTTTCGTAAGGCTCGGTGCGGCAGTTCGGCGGCAGTTCCATGTGCAGCATCAGCCCACCCTTGCGTAGCAGCCGGTGGGCCTCGCTGAACACGGAGCGTACGCCCTTGGGCGGTAATTCGTGCAGGAACATGGAAGACCACACCAGGTCGAAGCCTTCCTCGCCGTCAAAATCGCAACGGGTCGCGTCCATTTGCCGGAAGTGCACCCGCGAGCCCAGGGATTCCGCCCGCGCATGGGCGTAACGCAAAAGCGGCGCGGCCACATCCACCGCATAGACGTCCGCATCCGGGTAGGTGCGCGCCCATGGCAGCGTGTTGGACCCGATGGTGCAACCCATATCCAGGATGCGGCGCGGCCGAAAGTCCGGGTATTTGAGCGAAATGAACCGCGCGATGGAGCCGCCGATGTCGTCACGGCCGCTGCCGAACAGCCCCATGCTGTGCACAGCCGTCCCGTTGTCGTAAACAGCGCCGGCAGCAACGTCGCCTTCGCCGTACTCGGTGTGATAGCAGCCCGGCATCAGGTGCACGTCAAAGTCAGCCACGTACGGCGGGGTCTTCAGATCCGGATTGAGCCGCACAGTACCCCCGCATCCGTTGCCGTTGGCGGCGGCGGCGGCAGCATTTACCTTGCGGTTCAGATCTTCGAGATTGCGCTCGACCGTGGGAATGACCGACCGCCACACCAGTTTCTGGCAATTCACCCGCATCGCGGAATAGAAACGATACGCACGCTCGCCGCGCATAGCCTTGTGAACCTGCACACCGTCCTCCGGCGGCGCGCCCTGTTCCCGCCTGATCGCCGGCTCCACCCGCCGGTCGTACGCGGAATGCATTTCACGCGCGAGATCTCCCAGAACGTGGCGGCGCATTTCGCAAACAAATCGCTGCCGCGACAACTCGTCCCGGGTGGGCTCGATGCGAAGGCCGTGGCGTACGTAATCGGTCATGACGGGGCTCCTCCGTTGGCAAGAATCATACTACGCGCCCGGATTGAGAAGACGAGATTACTCGGCGCGGGCGAAGGGGTTTAGACTAGTTCGCCGCCAGCCGGACCAAGCAAAGCAAAGAGGGGGAATTCGTGGCCGAGGAAATCATTGCGCCGAATGGATCGCCGTTGCGGGCCGCCGTCATAGGCTGCCGCGACATCGACAAGTCAAAGGCCTTTTACCAGGATCGCATCGGCTTGTCGGTGCTGGCCGACGAGGTGCTTGGCGGCCCGGAATTCCGCCGGTTCTGGAACCTGAATGGCACTCGCTCCGCCCGCGCCATTCTGCTGGGACAAGGAGAGGAAGCCGTCGGTCAGGTGCTGCTGCTTGACTTTCACCTGCCGGAAGGGAGCGCGCCGCCTGTGGAGGTGCGCGACCGCAGCATAGTGCGCGCCTACGGTGTGTTCAATCTGAATTTCTACACCGCGGACATTCACAGCGTCTTCATGGGCCTCAAGAAGGACGGTTTTGTGCTCTGGTCCGATCCGGTGCAGCATTTCTTCGGCGCCGACGTGGGCGATCCGATTGAAGGCATCTTTGAAGGCCCGGACCGCGTGCCGATCAACCTGGTGGAGTTGGCCACCCGCGATCCGGCCACCCGCGTAGGTCAGATGCGCGCCTACGTCGAGCAGCGCGGCTATACGACGGCCGGTTTCACGCCCATCGTTACCACCTCGCACGGCGTGGATTCCTGCGAGCGGGCCATGGCCTGGTACGGCCAGGTGCTGAACATGGGACCGCTGATCGACGAAGTACTGGGAACGCCCGAATCCAACCGGCTCTTGAACCTTCCGGAAGACGCAAAGACCCGGGTAGTGTTTATGCAGGGCGCGCACATGTTCGGCAAGGTGGTCCTGTCGCAGCCGCTCAACTACGAATGTGCCTCGCTGATCGACCGGGCGAAGCCGCCGAATATCGGTTACCTCGCCCAGGCATTCTCGGTCGAAAATTTGGAAGACACACGGCTAAAGTGCGCAGATCTCAAGGTCGAGGTGGTGAGCGCTCCGCAGGAAGTCGTATGGCCGGGCGCCGGCGCCGTTCCCGCCATGCTGGTTCGCGCGCCCGGCAGCGGCGCGTTACAAATCTTGCTGGAGGCGAGCGCATGAGCGTATATGGAATGACTTCGGTCACGGTGGGTGTCAGCAGCATCGATGAGTCGCTGGGCCTGTTCCACGACGTCATGAATCTGCAAGTGGACAGCGACGCCGAGGCGCCGCGCGCTCTGCTGGACGCCTGGGGCTTGCCGGCAGGCGTATCCGCCCGGCTGGTCGAACTATCCTGCCGCGGCTACCCGGCCGGCC
Organism: Candidatus Foliamicus sp.; assembly: GCA_965261845.1. Classification (GTDB taxonomy): domain Bacteria; phylum Pseudomonadota; class Gammaproteobacteria; order Steroidobacterales; family Foliamicaceae; genus Foliamicus. Next base: position 1,832,563 of record OZ253475.1, read on the forward strand.
ACCTGCGGCTGGTCCAGTACACCCCGGCCGCAACCGAGGCCGTGCGCCTTGATCATGGCGCGGGCGCGGTCGATTCTTCCACCGACATCGGGCCCAAGGCGATCGACTTCTACGTGCCGCTGCCAATGAGCGCAGCCGTCGAGGCCATTACCGGCGCCGGCTACATCTTCCGTTCGGAGCCGATTCGCTACGAGGTCGGTGATATCGAGAGCGAGGAATGCCTGTTCTCCGGCCCCGACGGCGTGCCCGCCCTGCTGATGATCGGCCATCGCCATCCGCCGGAGTCGATGCGCGCGCTGCCTGCGGACGTCCGCTTCTCGGAGATTGCGACGACCTCAGTCATCTGCACAGACCCGGATGCTGCCCGCAGGCTCTATTGCGACGCGCTCGGCCTGGAGCCCGGAACCGATGCCTGGGTGCCCGAGGAGAACCTGGACCTTGCGCGCCGGCTGACCGGCGTCGCCTCCGCAAGCGGCATGCATTTCCTGCTGGTGTCCGCGCCGGGCGAACCAAGCGGCAAGCTGCTGTTTGTGCATTTCGCCGGGGTTCCGAGCAAGCGATTGAGCGGCCGCATGCGCCCCGGAAAGCTGGGCGTGAACCTGTTCAGCTACAAGGCGGGCGACCTGGACGCCACGCTGGAGAAGGCCTGCGAAGCCGGCGCCATGCTGCTGCGCGGACCCAGCGATGTGGGTGAGAAGCGCGTGGCGCTGCTGCTCGGCGCCAACGAGGAACTGCTCGAGCTCACCGAAGCGCGCTAGAACCGCTTGCGTATCCGCAGCATGAAGTGCATCGCCTGCTCGGTTTCGCGTACCTCTACCGCGGAGATCGCGCCGCCCAAACGGCCGGCTCCGTAGAGTTCCCGGGTTCGCGTGCGGCGCGCGGGCGTAAGGTTCATGATCTCAAAACGAACGGAGAGATCCTCACCGAAGGTCCGATCCCACCAGAAATTCATTGGCAAGGGGGATTCCCGCACCAGCCGCTCTTCCGAAATACGGTAGGAGCGCTCCTGGAAGCCGATGAATCCGTCAAGCCCCACCACGGAATTCCATTGCGGTAATTCCCAGGTCAGGCCGATGAATCCCACGAACGAATCACGGCCCGTTCGTCGCCGTGTTTCGCCGGTAAAGGGATCGATGATCCGGGAATCGAAGTGCACGGTCCTCGACCGCCACGTGGCTCCTTTCCAACCCAGCGGTTCCAGGGGAATATTCGTCACCAATATCCACTTGCCGCGGGTCGCGCCGCCCGCATTGCCCAGCGCGTCGAAGCCCAATCCAACGGGCACGTAGTCCAGCGCGTTTTCCAGCCGGTAACGCGTGTAAGTCAATATGGCAGACCCCTTTCCCCAGAACCGGCGTTCGAATTGCAGTTCGTATTCGGTTGACTCTTCCGGTTCCAGGCCGGCGTTTCCGGCCGACAAAATGCCCGTCTCCAGCGAAGGCGACGCCGCGAAAGTGTAGAAATCAAGTTGCCCCACGATTTTCTCCACCCGCAGCCGGACATCCGTCGCGCTGTTTATCGACCAGGTCGCCGTCAGGCGCGGCGTGAGGTAGTCGAACTCCTTGCTGAGATTCGCGTCGCCGCTTTGCTCCAGGCTCGATCTCTCGAACTCCAGGCCGGCTTCGAATGAAAGGTTGGGCCGGACCCTGACCAGGGCCTTGGCGAACACCTGATAGCGGTCCTCCACTACCGTAAGGTTGTCATTCGGCAGTTCAATGGGGGTGTCGGCCACGTTGACCTCGACGAAACTGTCCAGCTCGTTGAAGGCAGCCTCGACCCCGAATTCCAGACTCAGGGGCGTCGACAGGTCCCACCGGTATATTGCGCGGGCCGCAGTCTCGGACCAGTCGAATTCGTCGTCCGCCAGGGTCTCCAGGGACCCGAGCTGCAGGTACGAGTCGCTGCCCAACGACTCCAGCCGGTGGAGCATTTTGGCGTTCAGTCGCTGATTGGCGGCCAGATTGATCGAGATGTCCGAACCGACCTCGAATACGTCGTTCCCCCGCTCGATGTCGACGACCTGATCGTACGGCTCACCCGCCGCAGTCGCGTAGTCGCCCAGCCGATCGAGAATCAGGGTCGACTTCTTGGCCGTAAGGTTCAGCCCCAGGTCGAAACGGTCCCATGCGTAGTTGCCGGTGGCCGTAGCGTGCACGCTTTCGTGCCAGTCGTCATTATCAAACCGGCCACTGAGCGAGGACTCGGGATCCGCAGCCGTAAGGGTGTACGGTCCCTCGCCCGTACCCCACATGAATTGTTCGTACTTGTAGACAAAGCTCGCATCGAAATTGAAGCGCCCGGAACTCCTTGCGTACTCGACACGCGCGGAACCGCCAAGGTCCCGGTCATTGTCCGGGTATTTTTTCAAGGCCGCTTCAGTTATCAGGGTCGATTTGCCGCCCGCCTTGCGAACGACGTTCACGACGACCTGGCGTCCCATCGTGTCGAAGTCCGCGGCGTCCGCGCGTATCACTTCCACCTGCTCGATGACGGCGAAGGGAATGCTGGTGAGCACCTCCTGAAGCGTATTGGCCTTGATCGTCGGCCAGCGGCCATCGATCAGCACGTTTCCAGCGGCGCTTTCCAGGCCGCGCATGTTGTTGTTTCCGCGCTCAAAAATGAAACCGGGGGTCCGATTGATCACGTCCATTGCGCTGACCGGTTCGCCGGTGGCGTAGAAAGCGGCCGGGAAGACCGTGATGCCGGGGGTTTCGGCCGGCGCCGATTGCTCCTGCGCAAGGCAGGCAAAGGCGAGCGCCGATTGCGCGAAGAGAACTCCGGCAACTCTTCCCATTTGACTAATGGCCTGATTCACGGCCACTACCATACCCGCTATACCGTCGGTCGGGAAATCGATTTCAATACCTCGACACTTTGCCTGTGAGCGCCGCCATTCTCCGTTCTTTGTCTTCCCCGGGAATCCGGCTGCCTGATAAGATTCGTTTGGTTGCGCTTAGAGGATTCCGGGCGAGACGCCAGGGGAATACAGTGCGGAGAAACAAACTACGGATTCATCGCCGGCGGCTGGTTCAGGCAATGCTGGCTGCACCACTTGCATACGTCTGGGCGCTCACGGGCGCGGCGCAATCCCGCGCCGCCAGCGTTTCAGCAGCCGCACGACGGATCCGCCGGCGCTACGTGGACGGGCGCTTCGGCCAGGTCCACGTTTACATCGCGGGCGCGCTCGACGGCGCACCGGCGAAGACTCCGCTGATGTGCTTTCATCCGACCGCGGTTTCGGGGGACTTCTTCCGCGACTTCATGCTGGAGATGAGCAAGGACCGGCTGGTCATGGCCATGGATACTCCGGGCTACGGCCGCTCAGACCCGCCGCCCGAGCCACAGCCGATGATCGAGCTGGCGGGAACGGCGGCCGATGTGCTCGATGCGCTGGGCTACGGGGCCGGCGGCCAGGGCGCCGTGGACGTGATCGGCTACCACACCGGGTGCTTCATCGCCTCCGAGCTGGCGGTCATCCGGCCGGACCTCGTGCGCCGGCTGGTATTGCCGGGCATTCCGTTCAATGTGGGCGAGAAACGCAAGGAAATGTACGAGCAGTACGCCAGGCCGAAAGAACTCACGGAAGATGGAGCGAAAGCGATGGAGATCTGGGAGTTCTGGGTGACCGGCCGTCACCCGGATGTATCGCTGCAGCGCGGCGCATCGCACTTTGCCGACCACCTGCAATCGGGGCCCTACTCCTGGTGGGCGTATCACAGCGTGTTCAGCTACCCGGCCGAAGACCGCCTGCCGCTGGTTCAGCAGCCGGCACTGGTGCCCAATACGCACGGCAATCTGCAGGAGAATTCCCGGGCCGCCGCCGAGTTGATTGCCGACGTCAAGGTGGTCGAGATGCCCGATCTCACCCACGGCGTGTTCGACGTGGGCGCGAGCCGCCTGGCCGCGGTCTCACGCGATTTTCTGGATCAATGAATCATGGAATTTGAGCGAGTCGCAAAGCTGGGTGCGGAGGTGTCGGGGATCGAACTTTCCCCGGACCTTCCGCAGGATGTGATCGACGAGATTGAACAAGGGCTACTGGAACACAGGGTTTTGTTTTTCCGGAACCAGGACTTGAACGGAGAAGAACTCGTCGATTTCTCCCGCCGCTTTGGCGAGAGCTTTGTCCAACCGGCGCTGGCGCACAAGTACCGGGAGCTGCTCTTTCTCGAAAACGACAAGAGCAAGCCGCCCACGCTGAACACCTTTCACCAGGACATGACCGGCCTGTCCCAACCCCCGGCGCTGCACATGCTGCAGGCGCTGGTCGTCCCCGACGGCGGCGGCGACACGATGTGGGCCTGCAACTACAGCGCCTACGAATCCCTCTCGGACGAAATGAAGCGGATACTCGGCAGCCTGACCTGCACCCACACCATACTCGGGTACTACGAGCCGATCGTAAGGAACTGGGAGAAAAGCGAGGAAAAGCTGAAGGAATTCAAGGAAATATTCCCGCCGGTTTCTCATCCGCTGGTGAGGACCCATCCGCGAACCGGCCGCAAGTCGCTGTTCGTCAACCGCTTTTTCACCGATCACATCGAAGGTTTCACGCCGAAAGAAAGCGAAAACCTGCTGGAATTCCTGTACCAGCACATCGAATCGCCCGAATTCTGCGTGCGGCTGAGGTGGAGGGTCGGCACTCTGGCGATCTGGGACAACCGATGCACATCGCATTACGCGCTGGCGGATTACTACCCACAACACCGCAAGATGCAACGCGCTTCCGTCGCCGGCGACGACCCCTTCTAGCTCGAACTTCCGGTTGAGATCACGCTCCTATTACGCTTAAGTCCTTGATTGGCAGGGGCTTTGTTGCTTTTTCGAGGGCGGATAGGTAGCCATGTAAATAGGGAAGAAGTGGTCGAAGGCTTGCGCGTGTTGCTCAAAGGCGGGACCGCCGTGAGGCGGCTGCAGTCTCAGTTCCTGTTGCCGGCCCCGGGTCGGTCAGAAGTTCACGCTCGCGCGCAGGCCGAATGTCCTGGGTTGCGCGTAGGTGACGTTCTGCCTGTCGAACACGAAAGAGCGCGACACCTCGGCGCGTTCATCGGTCAGGTTGTTGCCGTAAAACGTCACCGCCCACCTATCGCTGGCCACGCCGGCCGTCAGGCCGAACATTGTCCAGCCTTCGACCAGGTCGCGGTTGATGGTGATGATGTCGCTGTACGAATCCGCAGACCAGGTAATCATGGGCATGATGTGCGCCGTCCACCCGTTGGCCTGCAGTCTCCACTCATACCGCGCCCGCAGGTTGCCCTGGGAACCTGGAGCGAACGCGAGTTCGTCCCCGACGCGCACGTCGTTGGTCGGGGTGATCTTTCGCGTGATCTCCGTGTTGAGAAACGACACGGCGCCGGCGATCGTCAGCCCGTCGGCCCATGACGGCAGCCAGGTGAAGTCCGCCTCCAGGCCGCTCACCTCGGCGTCGGCCGCGTTATCCGAGAAGAACAGGTTGACGATGCTGGTATCGAAGATCGTGGTCTGCAGGTTTTTGATATCGATGCGGAACAGCGCCGCGTTCAACCGGAAGGCGTTGCCGAAATCGGCCTTCATGCCCACCTCGAAATTGACAACCTCGTCGGTTCCCAGCACGTTGGGCACTACGAAACCGCTGCCGTCGGCGCTTGGCGCACCGCCCGGCCGATTCAGCAGGCCGGGCCGGAAGCCCTCAGAGAACGTAACGTAGTAGAGCTGCGCAGGGGCCGGCCGCCAGCCGAGCGTCGCCTTGAAAATCGTGCCCTCGGCCACGGCCTTGTCGGGCGCGTCATTCGGGTTGTCCGGCCCGAACTTCTGCGAAATGTTGGTACCGAATCGCTGCCCGTCGGTTCTCCCCGGGCCGGCAGAATTGCCGAACGATGAATTGGCGCTGCCCTCGAGATCGACCTCTATTTCGTAGTTGCGGGCGCCGAGTGTCAGCGCGAACTGCTCGTTCAGGTCGAAACCGAACTCGGCAAACACGCCGAACTGATTGTCCGTGCGCCTGATGTCGTTGCGGAAGATAACGTCCTCCGGAAACGGTCCCGCGTAGGTGTAATAACCGGGGCCGGCGCCGAAGGCAGATCCGTCGGGATTGCCCGGGGCCGCCTCCGGGTTGGTCAAGGGGTAGTTCGGTACGAATCCCGGGACCCCTGAAAATCCGACGGCATGGACGGATCCGGGATAGGTGAAATCATTGAGCTCAAGGAGTTCCAGTTCGCTGGAGAATACACCGCCCTGCAGGCGCCAGCGCCTCGACTGGTCGGTGGCGAACCGGATCTCGTGGGTCTTGACGTCGAGTTTGTTGCTGCTGTCCACGTACATCAGGGGCGTATGGCACCTGCCGGACCCAGGGACCGTTGTGCTCGCGTAATAAACGTTGTAGTAATCGCAGATGTAGTACGGCAAATACTGGCCCACGAACAGGTAGTCGGTGTAGTCGACGATCTGGTCCGACTCCCGATCCGTGAACGCACCGGTGTAGATGACCTCAAGCTGATCGAACATGGCCCGCAGCGTCCACGCCGTGTTGTCGAACGTGTCGAAGATGCCTTCGTCCACGAAGCGGGTGATTTCAAGGTCGCCGACCTCGGGATTCGCGAAGAACACGCCGTCCGCCTCGGTTTCCTGCGTCGTGTGGGAGAGGAGCAGCGACCAGTTATCGTTGATCTCCCAATGGCCCGAGAACCGCGCTCCCGTGTACTGGACATCGTTGATATTTTCGTCCGCGATGTTGCTGTTGTCTTCCGAAATGAACTCTATGCCGGAGAGATCGGCTCCCGCACGGAATCCGGCGCGAAAACTGGCGACGGGCACGCCGTTCTGGCGCACCGTGCCCTCGGGCCTCCACCGTGCGCTCCCGCTTGCGTCCCTTGTGCCGGCGACATTGTCTATCCACCCGCCCTTGCTGTCGGAGTACACGACGCCCCGCAGGCCGAGATTTTCACTCAAGGGCATATTCAGCATCAGTTCGACGTTCCCGCCGCCATCGCCGCCGCTGATCGTGTTCGCGCCGAGCTTCACCGAGCCGTACATTCCGGTCAGATCCGGCTTGTTCGTGATCAGGCGGACATTGCCGGCCTGCGAACTGGCGCCGTACAACGTACCTTGGGGACCGGAGAGTACCTCGATGCGCGCCAGATCCGCCGCGTACACGTCGAGATTGCGGCCCGGGTGCGCCAATGGCTGCTCGTCCAGGTAAAAGGCCACGTTGGGTGCCAGGCCGGCCACGCCGGCGACCGTCAGGTTCGGCGTGGTCGATGCGACTCCGCGGATATAGATGGTGTTCTGACCCGGTCCGCTGCCGCCGGCGGTCACGCTTGGCAATTGCAGCACGTAGTCCGAGAAAGTAGTGACCCCTAGCTCATCGATCTCGCGGGAGCCCAGGGCGGTCACGGCCAGAGGAACATCCTGTAGTGATTCCTGAACGCGCCTCGCGGTAACCACAATCTCGTCGAGCATCCGCCCGCCGGCATCCTCTTGCGCCGCAACCGGCGCGCCGACCAGCGCCGCCGCTACGGCGGCGGATAACACGGTATGTTTCGTTTGAAAATAAACAGGCATGGTGTCAACTCCCCTGGCGGCTCAATCTTGATCCCCGACACCTATCATAACCAATCGTTGCGCCGCCCGATGAGCGAGAATTTCCCGTTTCTTCTCGACGGCCCGATGCAGCAGCACCGGCCTGCCTTGTTCCTCCCAGACGTTCGGGCTGGTGCGGTCGCTGAAGTCCGGATAAATGTATTCGCTTTGCATCACCTGCAGGGTGCTCCCCGAACCCAGGTAATGTCCTTCGCCGCTGGCGCAGATCTGTTCGATCTCGGCGAAGCTCAGCGTATCGGAGTTGACTTCGATCCCCCGGGTAACGCGCCCGATGGCGCCGAGGACGTCGTTGTCCAGCAACAGGCTTTCCGGGCATGTGCCCAACAGGCTGGCGTACATGCCGGCCGATTCATAAACGATGTTCGCCCCGGACAAGGCAGCCGACAGCACCGTTGCAGCACGTTCCGCGCCGGCCTGAAAGTCCGGAAACTTGGCGTCGCTCATGCCGCAGGCAGTGCCGAAGGGAAGGTTGAAATGGTTGCCGAGCTGGGCGCAGGCGGCGGACAGCAGGCCCTGCTCCGGGGAGCCGCCGCTCATCGCCCCGGTGCGCAGATCCGAAACGAACGGCCAGCAGCCGAGAATCGCCGGTGCGCCGGGCTTGATCGCGTTGACATAGACCAGCCCGCCGAGGCACTCCGCCCAGGCTTGAGAAACCGCCCCGGCCAGATAGGCGGGGGTCGTCGCGCCGGCCTGGCCCGCCGATAACAGCAGCACCGGCATACCGCCCTGCACTGCTACCCGCAGGCACTCAAGCGCATCGGTGGCGAACTTCATCGGCGGGACCACAAAGCAGTTGGACTGACTGACGAAGGGACGCGCCCGCCACTCGGCCTCGCCGCCGGCGATGAGATGCAGCATCTCAAGGCTCTTCTCCACGTGCTGGGGTAGCGTCCAACTTGAACCGACGTGCTTGCCGGTGCCCATCACCGCGCAGTAGAGCGTATTGATGTCCATCGCATAGTTGTCGGGAATGTCCCGAGGGACGCAGGTGCGCTGGAACATGTGAATGTGCTCGCAGGTGTCGGCGATACGCGCCATGTCGTACAGGTCTTGCGCCTTGGAATCCCGATAGACTCCTTGCTCCGTGTCAGCGACCATGACCGCCGCGCCGGCGGTGGAGAAGTGCACTCTGGCGCCGCTCAAATCCAGGTCTGTCCGCGGATCCTGACCGTGCAGCACCAGATTCCGCCGGGCTTGCCGCAGGGTCCGCTCGACCAGGCTTCCCGGCATGCGCAAGCGCCCGTCCTCGCCGAGCACGGCGCCGGCCGCCGTGCAGGTTTCGATGCAGTGAGGGGTGGCGTCGGCGAATCCCACTCGGTCGAGAATCTTCAAGGCGTTGTCCGCGATGGCCGCAACGCCGGCAGCGGACAAGGGCCGGTATTGGCCGCCGGTATGCCCCGGCCGAACCGGTTTGATCGCTTCGGCAAGGGGCGCTGCGCGCTCGGCCACTCGCGCCCTTCTACCACCTGCTCGTCGAGGCATGGCTGCTCTCCCTGGAAAACGAGTTGAAAGACGCTGAAAGCATAGCTCTTTCCATAGGGTCAGCCCCTACGGCCGGCCCATATCCCGTCCGCAGAGTCCCGTGTCATCCGTCGTTGTGCCTCTTGCGCATCAGGAGGGCGGCGGTGTCCACCGCGGTGGCGGCATCGCGGCAATAGGCGTCCGCGCCCACCGCCATGCCGAATTCCTCGTTCAGCGGCGCGCCGCCGACCAGCACAATGTAGTCTTCGCGGATGGATAGCGCCACCAGTTCGTCGATGACCACCTTCATATACGGCATGGTGGTGGTCAGCAGGGCCGACATGCCGAGAATGTCCGGGCGGTGTTTGTGCAGCGCTTCCAGGTAGCTTTCAACGCTGTTGTTGATGCCGATATCGATCACCTCATAACCGGCGCCCTCCATCATCATGCCCACCAGGTTCTTGCCGATGTCGTGAATGTCGCCCTTGACCGTACCGATCACCATCTTGCCGACCGGCTTCGCGCCCGTCTCCACCAGCAACGGCCGCAGTACGGCCATGCCGCCCTTCATGGCGTTGGCCGCCAGCAGCACCTCCGGCACGAACAGGATGCCGTCGCGAAAGTCGACACCGACGATCTGCATGCCGCCCACCAGGGCATCGCTCAGCACCTTTTCCGGCGCCCAGCCCCGCTGCAGCAGAATCTCCGTAGCTTCAACGATTTCATCCCTGAGACCGTCGTACAGATCGTCGTGCATTTGCTCGACCAGCTCATCGTCGGCGAGTTCAGAGAGGACGAGATCGTCCGGCTGCTCCGCAGCCATGTCCTTGCCGTCCACGTCGTCGTTCATGCCAACTGCCTCCAACCACCAAAACTGCCGCCTCGAAAGATCAGCAGTTCCTGACCGGGAATCTGGTCGGGTCGCGAGTATGGGGCAGGCAGACGCGTGTGGCGAACGGCTGTGCTACGGGCCGAACCGGCCCGGCGCGCGTTCCTGCCCGGCTGCTCCATCTCACGGCCGATCCAGCGGCCCGTAGCGGCATATTAGCAGTCATGAATTGACATCCGCAATGGGAAAAAGCGCTTTTCGATGACCAACGAGATTGCCATGCTGACATGCGCTGTGACCGCCGGTTCGGCTTGCTGTACCATCTGGCGGCCGAGGGGTGCGGCGATGTCCTGCTGATCGAGAAAAGCGAGTTCGGCCGCGCACTGCAGCTCGAATTGCGTTACACGCCCTAAGCGATTCGATCGAGACGTGAATAAACGTTGAACCGGTTCGCCGTTAGAAAGCCCACCAGCGTCATGCCGAACTCCTCGGCGAATTCCACCGCCAAAGATGACGGCGCGCCGACGGCAGCCATCATCGGAATACCGGCCATCATGGCCTTTTGCATCAATTCAAAACTTGCCCTGCCGCTAACCACGACTCCGCAGTCACTCATGGGCAATTCGTCCTTAAGCAGCGCCTGGCCGATGAGTTTGTCGAGTGCATTGTGCCGGCCCACATCCTCGCGGCTGACACGCACCTGCCCGGCGGCATCGAACAACCCGGACGCGTGCAGACCTCCGGTCCGCTCGAAAACGCTCTGCAACACCCGCAACCGGTCAGGCAGTGTGCCGAGGCTCTCCGCATTGATTCGCAATGGGTTGCCGCGGAGATCGTAACGCCCCTGAACCGCGACTGCATCCAGCGATGTCTTGCCGCAGACACCGCAACTGGAGGACGTGTAGAAGTGGCGCTCAAGGCGCGCGAGGTTCACCTCCACGTCGGGCGCCAAGTCCACTCGTACCACGTTGATCAGCCCGTTCGCCGCTGGCGGCCCACACGGCCCGATGGCTTCGAGCTCCGCGGGGCCCGCGATAATTCCCTCGGTCAACAGGAAACCGGCCGCCAGTTCCTCGTCGTTGCCCGGCGTGCGCATGGTGATTGAAATGCTCTTCTGCGCGCGCCGGCCATCGGGGTGTGTATAGGACAGGCGAATCTCCAATGGCTCTTCCGTCGCGACCACATCATCGCAATTGCCCCCATCAGCGCCAAAACGCTGAATCTGCACACGCTTGACGCTCGTCAGCGCCGCTAGTGCCGTGTCACGCTCATTTTGTCGCATCAGCGTGTCTCCCCTGGTTCGTGGCAAGGCGCGTCCCGCCGGGAATGGCGCCTCCCATTGCCCAGGGGCGCAACGCGGCCACGGGCCAGGGGAGACGCGCCCTTCGGGAGCGGGCGTAGCGCGCCCCTGCGGCGTTGCAGCCGTTCGCAATACAGCGAGTATTCCGTGCCGGCTGCGCCTTGCACGGACACGCTACGCTCGCTCTGATGCGACAATATGAGCGTGACACGGCACTAGGTCGCCAACGCTCAATGCTCGGCCCGCCGAATTCGATCCGAATTCACTTCGGCCAAGTTCCGGCCCATTGGTTGCCTCCGCGGTTTCCAGAGGCTGACTGTAGAGATGGACAACAGCGAACACAATCTACCGGCGCGGTCGGCTGCCTGCGCCACAGCGCGTGCGTCATCGGTCTTGCCGCTCTTCGATCAGTTCCTTGAGCGCCTGCTCGGCCAAGTCGGACAGCCCGGTGTCGCCTGACTGCATGTGTTCGGCCATCTCGTCGAGCATGTAGGGACTCCAGAATCGGCCGACATGGTCCACTACACCGGCCACCTCCCTGGCACGATCGAGTCCGCAGTCGAAGTTCGCCGCGATATCGTTGGCCATGCGTACCAGCTTGGTCGGGTTCATCGGCGGCGTCGCCCGCTAGTCGCACCTGAAACGCGCCCGGCTCAAACGGATACGGGGGTTCTTGCCTTACGCAAAAACTCCAGTTGCGCGTCGGTAAACTCCTCGAACTGCTGCTGCCAGTCCGAGAGCCGGGTGACCTTGTACGCCTGGACCGCCGTGACCTTGTACTCCGGGCAGTTGGTCGCCCAGTCGGAGTTGTCGGTAGTCACCACGTTGGCGCCGGATTCAGGGTGATGGAAGGTCGTATAGACCACCCCGGGTTGAACCCGCTCGGTGATGTCCGCGCGCAATACCGTATCGCCGGCTCGGCTCTTAAGGCCCACCCAGTCGCCGTGTTCAATACCGCGCTGCTCGGCGTCGTGGGGATGGATTTCGAGGATATCCTCGTCGTGCAACTGCATGTTCTCGGTTCGGCGCGTCTGGGAGCCGACGTTGTACTGGCTGAGGATACGCCCGGTGGTGAGCAGCAGTGGGTACCTGGAGTTGGAGCGCTCACTGGTCGCCACGTAGGGCGTCACCCGGAACAGCCCCTTGCCGCGCACGAAGGCGTCCACGTGCATGGTCGGCGTGCCCTGCTCGGCATTCTCGTTGCAGGGCCATTGAATGGAACCAAGCCGGTCGAGTTTCTCGTAGCTCACGCCATGGAAGGTCGGTGTGAGCCGCGCGACCTCGTCCATGATCTCGCTGGCATGGCCGTAGTTCATGGGGTAGCCCATGGCGTTGGCGAGCAACTGGGTGACCTCCCAGTCCTCATACCCGGCCAGGGGCTTCATGACCTTGCGCACCCGCGATATGCGGCGCTCGGCATTGGTGAAGGTGCCGTTTTTCTCCAAAAACGACGCGCCGGGCAGGAATACGTGAGCAAACTTGGCCGTCTCGTTCAGGAACAGGTCCTGGACAATCATGCATTCCAGCGAAGACAGCGCCTCGGTTATGTGCTGGGTATCCGGGTCGGACTGAGCCATGTCCTCGCCCTGCACATAGAGCCCCTTGAATTCTCCCGCCACTGCCGCATCGAACATGTTAGGGATACGGAATCCCGGCGTTGACAACAACTCCACGCCCCATTCGCGCTCGAACAGCGCACGGGTCTCGGCGTCGGAGATATGACGATAACCCGGCAGCTCGTGCGGGAAGGAACCCATGTCGCAAGCGCCCTGAACGTTGTTCTGCCCTCGCAGCGGACATACCCCGCCCCCTTCGCGGCCCAGGTTGCCCGTGGCCATGGCGAGGTTGGCGATACCCATGACCATCGTTGAACCCTGGCTGTGCTCGGAGACGCCGAGTCCGTAATAGATGGCGCCGTTGGGGCCGGCCGCGTAGAGTCGCGCGGCGCCGCGGATGTCCTCCGCGGGCACGCCGGTCACTTCGGCCATGGCTTCGGGAGAATTGCCCTCGTCAAGTATGAACTGGCGCCAATCCCCGTAGGCGTCCCGTTCGCAGCGATCCTCGATATAGGGCTTGTCTTCCAATCCCTCGGAAAGCACCACGTGGGCCAGCGCATTGATGATGGCCACGTTGGTCCCCGGCCGCAGCGGCAGATGGTAATCCGCCTCCACATGCGCGGACCGCACCAGATCGATACGCCGGGGATCAATCACGATGAGCCTGGCCCCCTGCTGCAGCCGGCGTTTCATTTGCGAAGCGAATACCGGATGCGCAACGGTGGGATTGGCGCCGATCACCATGATCACGTCGGCCTTGAGCACGGAATCGAAGGCTTGCGTACCCGCCGATTCGCCCAGTGTGGTCTTGAGGCCATAACCGGTTGGCGAATGGCAAACCCGGGCGCAGGTGTCCACGTTGTTGTTTCCAAACGCGGCGCGGACCGTCTTCTGCACGAGGTAGGTTTCCTCGTTGGTGCACCGCGACGAAGTAATGCCGCCGATGGAGTTGGGCCCGTATTTCTCCCGAATATTCTTGAGCTTGCCGGCCGCGAAGCCGATCGCCTCCTCCCAGGACACTTCCCGCCACGGACCGCGGATGGATTCGCGGATCAGCGGTGCGGTGATGCGGTCCTTGTGCGTGGCATAGCCGAACGCGAATCGCCCCTTCACACAGGAATGACCGTGATTGGCGTGACCTTCCTTGTTGGGAATCATCTTCACCACTTCCTCGCCCTTCATCTCGGCGCGGAACGAACAGCCGACACCGCAGTAGGCGCAGGTGGTGATGACGGAATGCTCGGGCTGACCCATTTGGATCAGCGAGGTTTCCGTCAGCGTGGCCGTCGGGCAGGCCTGCACGCAGGCGCCGCAGGAAACGCATTCGGAATCGAGGAACGGCTGATCCTGGCTGGCGGCCACCTTGGATTCGAAGCCTCGGCCGTCGATGGTCAGCGCGTAGGTGCCCTGGACCTCCTCGCAGGCGCGCACGCAACGCGAACAGACAATGCACTTGCTGGGGTCGAAGGTGAAATAGGGGTTGCTCTCATCCTTCTCGGCATCCAGATGGTTTTCGCCCGCATATCCGTAACGCACGTCGCGCAGACCTACGGCGCCCGCCATATCCTGCAACTCGCAGTCGCCGTTGGTCGGACACGTCAGGCAGTCAAGCGGATGATCGGAGATGTACAGTTCCATGACGTTACGCCGCACTTCCGCCAGCCGCGGGTTCTGCGTGGTGACTTGCATACCGTCGGCCACTTCGGTGGTGCACGAGGCCGGCAGACCCCTGGCGCCAACGATTTCCACCAGGCACAACCGGCAGGAACCGAACGACTCGAGCATGTCGCTGGCGCAAAGCTTGGGGATATTGATGCCCGCAAGTGCTGCCGCACGGATGACCTTGGTGCCCTCGGGTACCGTCACCGTCTTGCCGTCGATGGTGAGTTGCACCATCGTCGCGGACTCGCTGGGCGGCGCGCCCAAGTCTTCAGGGCGCCGATAGGCCTCGTAGACTTGACTCATGACTCATCTCCATCGTTCCCCGGAGCATCAGCGTGCCCGCAGATCCTCGGGAAACTGATCCAGAACGCTCAGCACGGGGAACGGGGCCATCCCGCCCAACGCGCACAGCGAACCTGCGACCATCGTATCGCAGAGGTCCCTTAACAATAGCAGGTTGTCGGACTCATCGACACCGCCCAGGATTCGGTCGATGACTTCCACGCCCCGCACCGCGCCTATCCGGCAAGGCGTACACTTGCCGCAGGACTCGATGGCGCAGAATTCCATCGCGAAACGGGCCTGTTCGCCCATGTCCACGGTATCGTCGAACACGACCAGGCCGCCGTGGCCGATCATGCCCCCGATCGCCGAAAACGCTTCGTAATCCAGCAGCGTATCGAACTGGGACGGGTGAATGTAGGCACCCAGCGGCCCGCCTGCCTGCACCGCCCGGATCGGCCGCCCGGTGGCCGTGCCCCCGCCGAAATCCTCCAGCAGTTCGCGCAAGGTGCGGCCGAATCCGATCTCCACCAACCCGCCCCGCCTGACGTTGCCGGCCAGCTGCACGGTCAGCGTCCCTCTCGAACGACCTATGCCGTAATCCCGGTAATACTCGGCGCCGCTGGCCAGGATGATCGGCACGGACGCCAGCGTAATGACGTTGTTGACGAGGGTCGGCGCCCCGAACAGGCCCTTGATCGCCGGCAACGGCGGCCGGTACCGGATCATGCCGCGCTTGCCCTCCAGGCTTTCCAGCATGGAGGTCTCTTCGCCGCAGATATAGGCGCCGGCGGCTTCGCGAACCTCCAGGTCAAAGGCCTGGCCGCTGTCCATGACGTTATCGCCCAGCAGGCCCGCCGCCTCGGCGGTCGCGATGGCCTCATTCATGATCCTGATCGCCAGCGGGTATTCGGCGCGCAGGTAGACGTAACCCATGGTCGCGCCCACTGCCAGTCCGGCGATGGTCATGCCCTCGATCAACACAAACGGATCGCTCTCCATGATCATCCGGTCGGCGTAGGTGCCGGAATCGCCCTCGTCGGCATTGCAGGTGACGTATTTCTGCGCGCCTTCCGCGTTCAGCACGGTGCGCCACTTGATGCCGGTCGGAAAGGCGGCGCCACCGCGGCCCCGCAAGCCCGATTCGGTGACGATCTCAACGATTTCCTCACGCGACAGGATTACCGTCCTGGCAAGGCCCTTGTAGCCGCCGTGGGCGCGGTAGTCGTCCAGCGACAGCGGGTCCGTGATGCCGACCCGGGCGAATGTAAGCCGCGATTGCTCTGCGAGGTAAGGGATCTCCTCGGTGGGACCCAGGCCAAGGGCATGCTCGCCCGCGGCGAGGAACGCCGCATCGAAAAGTGCCGGAACGTCGGCGGACCGGACCGGACCGTAAGCGTGGCGGACGCCATCGGACTCGACCTCGATCATGGGTTCCAGCCAGTACAGCCCACGGGAACCGTTGCGCACCACAGTGACGGATTCGCCGCGCCGAGTGGCCTCCGCGGCGATCGCCCCGGCCACATCGTCGGCACCGATGGAGCGCGCCGTGGTATCCCGGGGAACGAAAACCCTGTGTGCGGCCGACGGCATCGCTCAGCCCTCCTCCAGCAACGCGTCGAGGCGTTCCGCGGTTACCCGCCCGTGCACGAAGTCATCGATCATGACCGCCGGCGAACAGGCGCAGTTGCCGAGGCAGTAGATCGGTTCCAGGCTGATCCGCCGGTCGGCGGTGGTTTCGTGGAAACCGATACCCAGCCGCTCCTTCGTGTGTCTTTCCAGTGCTCGAGCCCCCATGGCCTGACAGGCCTCGGCCCGACACAGGTACAGCGTCCTGCGGCCCGGTGGGGTGGTTCTGAACAGGTGGTAGAAGCTGATGACGCCATGCACTTCAGCGCGGGAGATGTTGAACACCTCGGCCACGGTTGGGACTGCCTCCGGAGGTACATAGCCGAGTTCGTCCTGAATAGCATGCAGAGCTGGCAGCAATCCTCCGGGGCGAGCAACATGGCGCCCGGCGATCCTGGAGACCAGCGCTTCATGCACACCTGTGCCGCTGCCTGCACTCTGCGTGCTCAACAACGGCTCCGAGGTAATATCCGATGGATCATTTTGCCGACGCCCGTATCCTCCGCGCAGTTCAGGAATCCTACCTTGTGTTTGTGTATGTAGAAGTTTACGTCACAACCATCGCACCGACGGCTAACATCCCCCACCGTCAGAAGAGGCCCTCGATTTCGCCTGCCTGGTTGAGGCGGATACTGTTGGCGGCGGGGACTCGGGGGAGGCCGGGCATGGTCATCATGTCGCCGCAGATGGCGACGAGGAACTCGGCGCCGGAGGAGAGGCGCACCTCGCGGACGGGGATGGAGTGGCCGGAGGGGGCGCCCTTCGCGTTGGGGTCGGTCGAGAAGCTGTACTGCGTCTTCGCCATGCAGACCGGGTAGTGGCCGAAGCCGTCCGCCTCGAATTTGGCGACCTGGGTTCGAACGATGGCGGGGGCGGTCACTTCCGCCGCGCCGTAGATGTTCCGGGCGATGGTCTCGATCTTCTCCCACAGCCCCATGTCATCCGGATAGAGAGGGCGGAAGTCGGCCGCGCCGCTGTCCACCACTTCCACCACCTTTCGTGCGAGCTCCTCGGTACCGGCGCTTCCGTTCGCCCAGTGGGTGCACTCGATGGCGACCGCGCCCCGCCTCTCGCAGTACTCGCGAACCGCGACGAGTTCGGCGTCGGTGTCCGCGGTGAAGCGGTTGATGCCGACGACTGCGGGCACGCCGAAGCGGGCGATGTTGTCGAGATGGCGGCCAAGGTTGGCGAGACCGGCGCGGACCGCGTCGACGTTCTCGGAACCGAGGTCGCCGATCGCGACCCCGCCGTGCATCTTGAGGGCACGGATGGTCGCGACCACTACCGCCGCGTCCGGCCGCAGGCCCGCCTTCCGGCACTTGATGTCGAAGAACTTCTCCGCCCCGAGATCCGCCCCGAACCCAGCCTCGGTCACCGTGTAGTCGGCGAGCTTGAGTCCCAACCGGGTTGCCATTACCGAGTTGCAGCCATGAGCGATGTTCGCGAACGGCCCGCCGTGGATGAACGCGGGGTTGTTCTCGAGAGTCTGGACGAGATTCGGCATGAGCGCGTCCTTCAAGAGCACGGTCATCGCACCATCCGCCTCGAGCTCGCGCGAATAGCGGGCCTCGCGCTCGCGGGTCTGCCCGACCACGATGTTGCCGAGCCGGCGCTCCAGGTCCGCGAGCCCTTCCGCCAGGCAGAAGATCGCCATCACCTCGGACGCGGCTGTGATGTCGAAACCGGACTCGCGCGGGTAGCCGTTCCCGACCCCACCGAGCGCGATCGATACGCTCCTGAGCGCACGGTCGTTCATGTCCACCACTCGCCCCCAGGTGACGCGCCGCGTGTCGATCCCGAGCGCGTTCCCCCAGTGGATGTGGTTGTCCACCATCGCCGAAAGCAGGTTGTGGGCGGCGCCGATGGCGTGGAAGTCGCCGGTGAAATGGAGGTTGATGCTCTCCATCGGCACGACCTGGGCGTAGCCACCCCCCGCCGCGCCGCCCTTGATCCCGAAGCATGGGCCAAGGCTCGGCTCCCTCAAGCAGATGGCGGTTCGCTTGCCGATGCGGTTCAAGCCGTCGCCAAGCCCCACCGCGGTCGTGGTCTTGCCCTCCCCGGCCGGGGTCGGGTTGATCGCGGTCACGAGGATGAGCTTGCCGTCCGGGCGGTCGACGAGCAAGTCGAGGTAGTCGAGCCCGATCTTGGCCTTGTCGTGGCCGTAGGGGAACAGGTGCTCTTTCGGAATGTCGATCTTCGCCCCGATCTCGCCGATCGGAAGGGTGCGCGCCGCGCGCGCTATCTCGATGTCGCTTCGTACTTTGCCCTTGTCGCTCATACGCCCGCTCCCGCCGACTCGAGTCGATCGCCGTGCGCAAGTCCCGCGGCCGCCGCGAACCCGCGCCGTTGTAGACCAACCTTAACCGGTTGGAATGTTAGTGGATCGGTGGTGGATGGGACAAGCTGGCTGCCCGGAGGGTGTTGATGAGTTGGCAGGGCGTTTGCCAGCGTGCGCATGCAACAAAAGCTGTTATGCTGCTTGCCGTTCAGCCGCTCCATCTCAGCCCCTTGGTATCCGATCATAACCATAGCGCCAAGATACTTGACGATCCCCGTTCGGCGGCGCGCCGTGCATGAGCAGCCACCCGCAAGATAGGCGACCCGGCCGAAGGAGGCGCGGCGGCCGCGCCGCGAAGCTCACCGCGCGCCGGAGCGGAACCGTGGACGAGCTCGCAACCTGGATCGATCGCAGGATTCCCTGTTTCGAGGTTCTCGATACCGAAGCGCTGGAGTTGATCGAGCACAACGCCGATACCGTGCTCGAGGAGATCGGTATCGAGTTCAACGATTTCCCGCGAGCACTGAAACTGTGGAAGGATGCGGGCGCCGACGTGGACGGCGAGCGCGTGCGGTTCCCGCGCGGCATGTGCCGGTCGCTGGTTCAGGCCACGACGCCGCGCGAGTACACGCAGCATGCCCGCAACCCCAGGCGCTCCACGATCATCGGCGGAGCACGCACTGTGCTGGTTCCCGCCTACGGATCGCCGTTCGTGCAGGATCTTGACCAGGGGCGCCGCTACGCGACCATCGAGGATTTTCGCAACTTCGTGAAGCTGGCCTATATGAGCCCGGGATTGCACCACTCCGGCGGCACGATCTGCGAGCCTGTCGACCTGCCGGTCAACAAGCGTCACTTCGACATGATCTACAGCCATATCAAGTACACCGACAAGCCGTTCATGGGTTCCGTCACCCAACCCGAGCGCGCCGAAGACACCCTGGCCATGGCAAGGATCCTGTTCGGCGAAGATTTTGTACCGCGCAAAACGGTGTTGACGAGCCTGATCAACGCGAATTCGCCGCTTACCTTCGATGCGACCATGCTCGGGGCGGCGACGGTTTACGCCGAGAACAACCAGGCGACGGTCATTTCGCCGTTCCTGCTCGCCGGGGCGATGTCGCCGGTAACCGTGGCCGGCACGCTGACCCAGATCCTGGCCGAGGCGCTGGCCGGGATGGCCTACATTCAGCTCGTGCGCCCCGGGGCTCCCGTGGTGTTCGGTTCGTTCGCATCGGCCGTGTCCATGCAGTCGGGGGCGCCGACCTTCGGCACCCCGGAACCCAGCCTGGTCCTGTACGGCGCGGGGCAGTTGGCGCGCCGCCTGGGCGTGCCCTTCCGCAGCGGCGGCGGCTTGTGCGCGTCGAAGATTCCCGACGCCCAGGCGGCTTACGAGTCCGCCAACACGCTGCAGACGGCAGCCTTGGCGGGCGTGAACTTCATGCTGCACGCGGCCGGCTGGCTCGAGAGTGGTCTTGCGATGGGCTACGAGAAGTTCATCCTCGACGCCGACCAGGCCAATATGATCGCAGTGCTGTTGAAGGGAGTGGACATGTCAGAGAACGGCCTGGCCATGGATGCGCTGCGCGAAGTCGGGCCCGGCTCGCATTTTCTTGGCGCCGCGCATACCCAGGCAAACTTCAAGACCGCGTTTTACCGTTCCGGCGTCGCGGACAGCAACAGCTTCGAGCAATGGCAGCAGGAGGGCTCGCTCGACGCCGCGCAGCGCGCCAACGGGATCTGGAAGCGGATGCTGAAGGAATACGAGGCGCCACCGCTCGATCCGGCCATCGACGAGGCGCTGGTGGAGTTCATCCAACGGCGCAAGTCCCAGTTCGAGGATCGGGAATACTGATGGCCGGCGAACATCCAATCCCCGGACGAGAAAGAACTCGTGCTGATCGGAGGCGCGCCGTTGAATGAGGAGTTCGGCCGCGCCGCCGCTCCGGACAGATTCCCCGGATGCAGAGCGGGCGGGCGCTGAATCAGGTAAAGGGACCGAGCGTCATGTACCGAATGCGGCAATGGTCAGTACGCAACGCGCGCAAGCTCAAGAAACTCTACGCCGCTATCGAGCGGGTCCTGGTGTGGTGCAACCCGCTGCTGCGGCGCATCGGTTACGCGCGGCTCGACAAACCGTTCGCGAGGATCGAGTCGCTGGCCAAGGGCTTCCTGCTGGATTCGCAGAGCTGCGGCCAGTGCATCGTCGGGTTCACGGGGCTGTCGTGCCCGATGAACTGCCCGAAAAAAATGCGCAACGGTCCCTGCGGCGGCGTCCGCGCCAACGGGAACTGCGAGATCGAGCCCGGCATGCCGTGCGTCTGGGTGCTCGCCTGGGAGGGCGCCCGCCGATTGCGCGAAGACGACACCCCGCTGCATGCTGTGCAGCCCCCGGTCAATCACCGGCTGCTCGGCCGGTCCGCGTGGCTGCGTGAGGTGAGGATTACGGTCGAAAGAGGAACACATGCAGTTTGATGACGAACCGCTGGTTCCTGGCGACCCGCTGCCGATCCGGCCGGGGCACTCCTCCACCGGCCGTCTCGAGCGAGTTTTGCGGGCCGGGGGCTTCGCCGTGACCGCCGAAATCGGGCCTCCCGATTCGGCGGATCCGGCCGAGGTGTACGAGCTCGCCGCGCTGTACGACGGCTACGTGGACGCAATCAACGCCACCGACGGCTCGGGCGCGAACTGTCACATGTCCAGCGTCGGCATGTGCTCGCTGCTGACGCGGCGCGGCTACGCGATGGTCATGCAGGCGTCAGCGCGGGACCGCAACCGGATTGCAATACAGGGAGACGTGCTCGGCGCGGCAGCCATGGGCGTGGCCAACATTCTGTGCCTGACCGGCGACGGCGTCGAGGTCGGCGATCACCCGCAGGCCAAGCCGGTATTCGATTTGGACAGCATGTCGATGCTGCGCATGGTTCGGGGGATGCGCGATCACGGCAGGTTCCTGAGCGGGCGCAAGCTGACCCGGCCGCCGCGGGTTTTCCTGGGCGGCGCCGCGAACCCGTTTGCGCCGCCGCTGGACTATCGTCCCTGCCGGCTTGCAAAGAAGGCTGAAGCAGGCGCGCAATTCGTGCAGACCCAGTTCTGTTTCGACATCGGAATGTTCAAGCGTTACATGGAGGCGGTGCGTGATGCGGGAACCCATGAAAGGGTCTTTATCCTGTGTGGCGTCGGTCCGCTTGCGTCGGCCCGTTCGGCCGAGTGGATGCGCAGCAACATTCCGGGCGTTCACATTCCCGACCCGGTCATCCGGCGCTTGAAGGGCGCCGCCGATCAGCAGCAGGAAGGGGTGAATATCTGCGTCGACATGATCCGTCGCGCCAGTAAGATCGAGGGCGTGCACGGTATTCACATCATGGCGTACCGCCAGGAGCGCCTGATCGCGGAAATCGTCGAGCGTTCCGGTGTCCTGGGCGGCCGTGAGCCGTGGTCGCCATTTGCAACGACGAAACAGGCACCTGCAGGGCGAGTTCTTCGAGCATGACGGCGCGCGCGATGAAGACGCGCGCGAAAGTGGTCGTCATCGGTGGCGGCGTGGTCGGCGTCAGCACCCTGTATCACCTGGCCAGGAAGGGCTGGGGTGAAGAGGTCGCGCTGATCGAGAAGGCCGAACTGACGTCGGGTTCGACCTGGCATGCCGCCGGTCTGCTGCCGCTGTTCAACATGAGTTATTCGGTCGGGCAGGTACACAAGTATTCGGTCAAGCTCTACCGGCAACTCGAAAAGGAAACGGGGCAGCGGGTCGGATTCAGCCGGGTCGGCAACCTGCGGCTGGCAATGAACGACGACCGCATGGACGAGTACTACCAATACGCCGCTACGGCGAAGACCATCGGGGTCGACGTGCGCTTCCTGGCGCCGGCCGAGATCAAGGCACTCTGGCCGCTATGCGAAATCGACGGACTCGTCGGCGGCATCTTTCATCCCGAGGACGGCTACATCCAGCCCGCCGACCTGACCCAGGCGCTGGCCGCCGGCGCCCGCGCGCGCGGCGCCGTGATCTACCGCAAGACCGCGGTTGCAGGCATCGCCCAGGCGACCTCCGGCGGCTGGGTCGTGCACACGGACAAGGGCGACATTACCTGCGATCACGTGGTCTCGGCGACCGGGAATTACGCCCGCCAGACCGGTGAGATGGTGGGTCTCGACATTCCCGTGATGCCGGTGGAGCACCAGTACATCGTCACCGAACCGCATCCCGACCTCGAGAAGCGCAAGCGCAAAGGCCTGCCTGAACTCGGCGTGCTGCGCGAATCGGACGGCTCGTGGTACCTGCGCGAGGAAAACAGCGGCTTCATCCTCGGCCCCTACGAGAAGGACGCGCCCTGCTGTTACGTCGACGGACCGGATCCGCAAGCCGAGTACGAGCTGTTCCAGGAAGATATCGACCGCCTGATGCCGCACATCGAGGCCGCCATGGCGCGGGTGCCGGCGTTCGCCGAGGTCGGTATCAAGAAAGTTTACAACGGCGCCATCGCCTACACGCCGGACGGCAATCCGATCATCGGGCCGGCGTGGGGCATCGACAATTTCTGGCTGTCCGAGGGACACAGCTTCGGGATCACGGCGGCAGGCGGCGCCGGCTGGCAACTCGCCGAGTGGATCGTCGAGGGCGAACCGACCATCGACATGCTGGGGGTCGAGCCGCGCCGCTTCGGCGAATACGCCACCAAGGACTACCTGGTCAGCAAGACCGAGGAAGCGTACGCCCACGTCTTCATCATCCACTATCCGGACGAGGAGCGACCGGCCGCGCGTCCGCTGCGCACTGCGCCCTGCTACGAGCGGATGAAGGCGCTTGGCGCCGTGTTCGGGCAGAAGTTCGGATGGGAGCGGCCCAATTTCTTCGCCACCGACGGCATGCCGCAGGAGGACGACTGGTCTTTCCGCCGTTCGCGCTGGTTCGAGGCGGTGCGCAGGGAGGTCAACAACGTAACCCGCAATGTCGGCCTGCTCGACATGACGGCGTTCGCCAAGTGCCGCGTGTCAGGCCCGGGCGCGGAAGACTTTCTCAACCGGTTCGTCGCCAACAGCGTGCCAAAGCAAGTTGGCCGCCTGTGCCTGGCGCACGCCCTGAACCGCAACGGCGGCGTGCATTCGGAATTCACGATCCGACGCGAGTCGGGCGATTCCTTCTACCTGGTGTCGGCCGGCGCCTTTCAGCGGCTGGACCACGACTACCTGCGCAAGTACATGCCGCGTGACGGGTCGGTGCAGTTCACGCCCCTGACAAATGCCACCGGCGTGCTGGTCCTGGCCGGCCCCAGGGCGAGGGAGTTGCTGTCGCGCGTGACTCGCGCCGACCTGTCGAACCAGGCGTTCCGCTGGCTGACCGCCCGCAACATCGTGGTCGGTTCGTCGCCGGTCAACGCCATGCGGGTGAACTTCGTAGGCGAACTCGGCTGGGAATTGCACCATCCCATGGAGTACCAGAATCACATCTTCGATGCGCTGTTCGAGGCCGGCGAAGACCTGGGGCTGGCACCGTTCGGAATTCGCGCCATGGACTCCATGCGGATGGAGAAGTCCTACCGGCTGGTCGGCACAGAACTGTCGATCGAGTACTCCGCTTTGGAGTCGGCGCTGGATCGCTTCGTCAAGCTCGACAAAGGCGACTTTCTCGGACGCGGCGGGCTGCTGGTGGCAAGGCAGACGGGTCTCAAGCAAGTGCTCGCCACGCTCGAGGTTCACGATGTCGAAGACGCCGACGCGCTGGGCAACAACGCACTGCTCAAGGACGGCGAAACCGTCGGCCGCGCCACGAGCGGCAACTACGGTTTCCGCGTGGGCAAGTCACTGGTGCTGGGTATGCTGCCCCCCGAACTGGCGGTTCCGGGCGCCGAGGTCGAGATCGAGGTTCTTGACAGGACCCTCGGAGCGACGGTGATTGCGGACAGCCCGTTCGATCCGGCCAACGAACGGCTGCGCGACGTCAATGGGGCCAATGGATAATGAAACGATACTCGGCGCTGGCGCTGCTGCGGAACGCGCTTGACTACAACAGGAACTGGCCGGCCGCGTGGCGCAGTCCCGAGCCGCAGAAGAGCTACGAGGCGATCATCGTCGGCGGCGGCGGTCACGGTCTGGCGACCGCCTACTACCTGGCCCGGGATCACGGCCTGAGAAATGTCGCCGTGCTTGAGAAGGGTTGGATAGGCGGAGGCAACACCGGGCGCAATACGTCCATCGTTCGCTCCAACTACCTGTGGACCGAGGCGGCGCTGCTGTACGAGAAATCGCTGCAGCTCTGGGAAGGGCTGAGCCGGGACCTGAACTACAACGTCATGTTCAGCCAGCGCGGCGTTTACAACCTCGGCCACTCGCTGCAGGACATGCGGGACATCGAGCGGCGCGTTAACGCCAACCGGCTCAACGGGATCGACGCCGAGGTGCTTGGCGCCGCCGAAGTCAAAAAGGCGATTCCATGCATCAACGCCTCGCCCGGCGCGCGTTACCCGATACTAGGCGCGTCGCTGCAGCGCCGCGGCGGCGTGGCGCGCCACGATGCCGTCGCCTGGGGCTTCGCGCGGGCGGCCGACGCGCTCGGTGTGGACATTATCGAACAGTGCGAGGTCACCGGCATCGATGTCCGGGCAGGCAAGGCCGTGGGGGTCGCGACCGCGCGCGGCCCGATCGCGGCCGATCGCATCGGCGTGGTGGTTGCCGGCAACGCCAGCCTGCTGGCGAAAATGGCCGGCCTGCGCCTGCCGATCGAGAGCCACCCCTTGCAGGCGTTCGTGTCCGAGCCCATCAGGCCGGTGCTGGACACCGTCGTCATGTCCGGCGCGGTGCATGGATACATTAGCCAGTCCGACAAGGGCGAGCTGGTGATCGGCGCCGGAATCGACGCGTACAACGGCTACGGCCAGCGCGGCAGCTTCCCGGTCATCGAGCATGCGATGCAGGCGATCATTGAATTGTTCCCGGCGTTCAGCCGCGTGCGCATGCTGAGGCTATGGGGCGGCATCGTCGATATCTGCCCGGACGCCTGCCCGATCGTGTCGAAGACACCGGTGCAGGGCCTGTACTTCAACTGTGGCTGGGGCACCGGCGGCTTCAAGGCGACGCCGGGCTCCGGGTGGGTGTTTGCACATACGCTCGCCCACGACCAGCCCCACGAACTCAATGCGCCCTTCGGCCTGGACCGGTTCGCTTCGGGCGCGCTGATCGATGAACACGGCGCCGCGGCGGTGGCGCATTAGGGCCTGTTAACAGGTCCCCGACCATGCTGCTGATCGAATGTCCATGGTGCGGCCCCCGGGCTGAGACCGAGTTCAGCTACGGCGGGGAAGCCGAAATCGCGCGCCCCGCCGACCCGTATGCGCTGAGCGACGCGGAATGGGCCGACTACCTGTTCTACCGCCGCAATTTGCGGGGGGCGCACCGGGAGTTGTGGAATCACGCCCAGGGCTGTCGGCGGTGGTTTGGTGTAGAGCGCGACACGGTCAGCTACCGCATTGAGAAGAGCTACAGCTTGAGCGGCGCCGGTAACAGCCGGCCGGCCGGCTCCGCCGCCAATGTTGAAGCCGGCGCCGGGAAGCGCCGCTGACAATGGCCGCCGCCCAGCCGAATCGTCTGCCGCGCGGCGGGCGGATAGACCGTTCCCGGCCGTTGGCATTCTCGTTTGACGGCAAGGCCCGCGAGGGCTTTGCGGGCGACACGCTCGCGTCGGCGCTGATGGCCGGCGGCGTATCCCTGGTGGGACGCAGCTTCAAGTTGCGGCGCCCGCGCGGGATCGTCGCCAGCGGCGCGGAGGAACCGAACGCGATCATGCAGATCGGCGAAGGCGCCGCAGCGCAGCCCAACCTGCCGGCGACGCAGATCGAACTCCGCGGCGGCCTGACCGCGCGCTCCACCAGGGGCTGGCCGAGCGTCCGGTTCGATATCGGCGCGATCAATGATTCATTGGGACGAATGCTGGGCGCGGGCTTCTACTACAAGACATTCATGTGGCCGCGCTCATGGTGGAAGCACTATGAGCTCGCGATCCGCAAGTCGGCAGGCTTCGGCCAGGCGCCGGAAGGACCCGATCCCGACCGCTACGAGCACATGAACGCGCACTGCGACGTGCTTGTGGCCGGAGGCGGACCGGCCGGCCTTATGGCGGCGCTGGCGGCGGCGAAGTCCGGCGCCCGGGTGATGCTCGCCGACGAGCAGAACGAACTCGGCGGCAGTTTGCTCACTTCCGGCGCGAGCATCGAAGGGGCTCCGGCCGCGGAGTGGGCCGCCGCCGCGGCTGCGGAGCTGCGCGGCCGGGAAGACTGCGTCCTGCTGCCCGGAAGCACGGTTTTCGGTTACTACGATCACAACTTTCTGACCATTGCGGAGCGTTGCGCCGGCCGTCCGGACAGCTCGGGCGGCGGAGGCGTTCGAGAGCGGCTTTGGCGGGTGCGGGCCAGGCAGGTGGTGCTGGCGCAGGGCAGTCTGGAGCGGCCGCTGGTGTTCTGCAACAACGACCGCCCCGGCGTAATGCTGGCCTCGGCCGTCTCGACCTACATCGACCGGTATGCGGTCCTGCCGGGCCGCCGCGCAGTGGTCTTCACCAACAACGATTCCGCGTACCGGGCGGCGATCAGCCTGGCCAGGGCCGGCGCCGAGGTTGCCGCCATCGTTGACAGCCGCCCCGGGGGCGCCGGGGAACTGGGCGTGCGGGCGCAAGCTTTGGGGATTCCGGTGCTGGCGGGGCACGTTGTGAGCGATGTAGCCGGCCGGCGCCGGGTCACAGGCGCCAGTATCGCGCGGTGGAACGGCAACAGTCGGGAGAACGTCAAGAGCACGATCCGCATCGACTGCGACCTCGTGGCCGTGTCCGGCGGCTGGAGCCCTGCGGTTCATCTGCATTCCCAGGCGGGCGGGCGGCTTGCCTGGGACGATTCGCGGCTTTGCTTCCTGCCCGCGGAGGCGCGCCAGGCCAATGTTTCGGCCGGCGCAGGCAACGGCAAATGGTCCCTGGGCGAATGCCTGGCCGACGGGCTGCGCGCCGGCGCTGAAGCCGTGTCGAGGCTGGGGCTGAAGAGCCCGGACATCAGCCCGCCGGGCGCCGGCGCCGATGCCGGGGAAAACCCGATCGAACCCTTGTGGCGAACGCCGGCGGCCAGGGACGCGGATCGCTGCCCCAAACAGTTCATCGACTTCCAGAACGACACCAGCGTCGCCGACATTCGCCTCGCCGCGCGCGAGGGCTATCGCAACGTGGAGCATGTAAAGCGATACACGGCGCTCGGCTTCGGCACCGATCAGGGCAAGCTCGGAAACATCAACGGCATGGCGGTGCTCGCGGACATCCTCGGCAAGGCCATTCCTGAGGTTGGGACGACCACCTTCCGACCGGCCTACACGCCGGTGAGTTTCGGCGTCTGCGCAGGCGAAAGCGTAGGCCCGCTCTACGATCCGGTTCGCATGACCGCGATCCACGAGTGGCACGCGGCCGCGGGCGCGCCCATGGAGGCCGTCGGCCAGTGGCGCCGACCGTGGTACTTTCCGCGAGGCGGCGAAGACCTGCGCGCCGCGGTGGGGCGCGAATGTCTGGCGGTGCGCAACTCGCTAGGCGTCATGGACGCCTCCACTCTGGGCAAGATCGATGCCTGCGGACCCGATGTAGTCGAATTCCTGGAGCGGATTTACACCCACAACGTCGGCAGGATGAAAGTCGGGCGCTGTGCCTACGGCGTCATTCTGGGCGAGGATGGCATGCTCATGGACGACGGCGTGATGGCGCGAGCCGGCGAGCGCCGGTTCTACCTGACCACGACGACCGGCGGCGCGGCGACGGTGCTGGGCTGGATGGAAAAGTGGCTGCAGACCGAGTGGCCGGAGCTTGAGGTTTACCTGACATCGCTCACCGATCACTATTCGACGATTGCGGCGGCCGGGCCCAACAGCCGTAAGTTGCTGCAAAAGCTGGGCTGCGATATCCCGCTGGACAAGGAGAGGTTTCCGTTCATGACCATGAAGCCAGCGGTGCTGGCGGGCATGCGCGTGATGCTGTTCCGGGTGAGCTTTTCCGGCGAGCTGGCGTTTGAGATCAACATCGACAGCAACCACGCGCATGCCATGTGGCGAAGGGTCATGGAGGCCGGCAAGAAATTCGACATCGCGCCCTACGGAACGGAAACGATGCACGTGCTCCGCGCCGAGAAGGGATTCGTCATCGCAGGCCAGGACACCGACGGCTCCGTGACGCCCGTGGACCTCGGCATGAACTGGCTGCTATCAAAGGAGAAGGACTTTCTCGGCAAGCGTTCCCTCAATCGCCCGGACTGCCTGCGCGAGGACCGCAAGCAATGGGTTGGCTTGCTGTCGCGCGACGGCCGGACCGTGCTCCCGGAAGGTACACAGCTCATCGGCGAAACCGGCAAGCCCGCAGCGATGTGCGGTCATGTCACGTCCAGCTACATCAGCGCCTGCCTGGGTCACCCGATCGCGCTGGCCCTGGTGGCCGGCGGGCGGGGGCGCAAGGGCGAAACCATCTACGCGGCGCGACCGGGGCGCGACCCACTGCCGGTGCAGATCGTTTCGCCGGCCTTTTACGACCCCAAGGGAAAGCGTCAGCATGTCTGAGGCCAGCCACGGCAGCCATGGCCTGGAACCCTTTTTCGCCTCGGTGGAATCGGTGCCGAAGGCGCGGGTCGCCATCAGCGTCCGAGCCGGCCGCGGGTTCCTCAACCTCAGGCTGAATCCGCGCCGCGGGCAGGCCCTTGAGGCCGCCGAGCGGATCCTGGGCCAACCCATGCCGCTGGCCGCGAATACGTTCACGGCCGGCGAGCACAAGGTCTATTGGCTGGGGCCGGACGAGTGGCTGATCGTGAGCGGCGCAGAGTGCGTCTCCGGTCTCGGCAGCGAACTCGCCGAGGCGCTCACCGGGTTCCACGCCGCGGTCAACGATGTAAGCGGCGGCCATGTTGAACTGCTTGTCAGCGGTGTGGATGCGCGCACGGTGCTGGCGAAGGGCTGCACTCTGGATCTGCATCCGCGGGAGTTCGCCCCGGGGCAATGCGCGCAGACAGGCCTGGGCAGGGCGGCTGTCCTGCTGGCCGCCGCCGGCGGCCCATCAACCTACGCCATCGTCGTTCGCCGGAGCTTCTCCGACTACCTGTGCCGCTGGCTGGCGAATGCCGCGCGGCCGCACGGCGCCCGTTTCTCGGTACCGCAGGCAGAGCCGGTTTCGAACCGGGGATGATTTAGGGCCTGTTACCACTATGCGATGCTGCTCAGAAAGGCAAGCACTTCCTCGGCGATTGCGCCCGCTCCCTCTTCCATGACCGCCCGGGTAACGTCCTCACGCTCGACGAACCGGGCGCCGGGAATGTCGGCCGCCGCCTTCCGCGTGCGGTCCTTGAGCATGTACTGGGTGGCGATAACCAGGGCGTCGTGCTTTATGGCCCGAAACCGGGGGCGGCACTGGTAGGTCAGCGTAGCATGGTAGCCCCAGTTGGCGCGCTCCCCGGCGCGCAGGAGTTCCACGAAATTGCTGAAGGCCCGATGGAAAGGCATGCCTCCAAGGCGCCTGGTCACGTTGAATTCCCAGGCGTCCGCGAGGCTGTCGAATTGTTCCGTGTAGCGAGTCGCGGACGTGGACTTCGGATACCTGCCGGCCTGCTCTTCGGGGGTGAAGTAGGGAACGTCGATCAGCGCTAGCTTCCGCACCCGGTTCGGCTGCAACCGCGCCATTTCCACCGCCAGCAGGCAGCCGCTGTGAAAGCCCATCAGATCAAAGGGCTTACCGAGGGAATCGCCGCAGGCTTCCAGCATCTCATGCATCGCCATTGCCAGTTCTTCCATCGAGAGCATGCGAGCCGGAGGATCCGATCCCCCGAAACCGGGACAGTCCGGCGCGCAGACCAACCGCTCTTCGTTCAGAAGCGGGGCGATCGTGTCAAAGAAAGCGCCGCTGTACGGGAACGGGTGCAGACAGACCAGCGGTGGCTCCGGGAACGAAGGCGGGACGCCCTCGTTCCCGGGGATCAAGGAATCGAAGGTGAATCTGGCCGAGCTTTGTCGTTGCGTAGGCTCGTCTCATAGGAAACGGTAATGGCCTGCTGCGTACTCCGACCTCGCCGTCATCGGTCCCGCCCCAGCGCCGGCGCGTAGGCCAGGTCCGGCTTGCGGGCGGCGAGCACCTCGTCGGGCCGCCTGATCGGCATGCGGTGCGGGGCGGAGCGAACCGCCTCGGAATCGATCAGCGCCTTGTCGCGTACAAGGACCATTGCATCAACCAGTGCGTCCAGCGCCTCGGGCGACTCCGTTTCGGTCGGTTCGATCAGGAGGCACTCCGGAACCAGCAGAGGGAAGTACACCGTAGGCGCGTGAAAGCCTTCATCCAGCATGCCCTTGGCGAAATCGGCCGCGGTTACGCCGGTGGCGTCGCGCAAGCGCTTGAGGCTGATCACGAACTCGTGGCCGGCGCGGCGCTCGGGATATGCCAGGTCAAAGCCTTCTTCGGCAAGGCGAAATGCCAGGTAGTTGGCGTTCAGCACCGCGTGATCCGCGACGCGTTGCAGACCTTCGCGCCCGAGCATGCGGAGATACACCCAGGCGCGCAGCAGCACGCCGATATTGCCGCCGTTGGCAGCCAGCCGGCCGATGCTCTGAGGGCTGTCGCTTTGCCAGCGGTACGCGCCATCGGCCTTTTCCACGAACGGTACGGGAAGAAACGGCTTCAGACAATTCGCCACACCTACCGCTCCGGCGCCTGGACCTCCTCCGCCGTGCGGCGTGGAGAAAGTCTTGTGCAGATTCAGATGCACGGCATCAAACCCCATGTCGCCGGGCAGCACACGCCCCAGCAGGGCATTGAGATTGGCGCCGTCGTAATACAACAGGCCGCCGGCGGCGTGGACGCGCTTGGAGATTTCCAGAATACGCCGCTCAAACACGCCCAGGGTGGACGGGTTGGTAAGCATAATGCCGGCGGTCCGCGGTCCGAGCGCAGCATCAAGCGCCGCCAGATCAATGTCCCCGTCCTCGCCGGTGGCGATCTCGCGCACCTTCAGGCCGCACATGGCGGCTGTAGCGGGGTTGGTGCCGTGGGCGGCGTCGGGAACGATGATCTCGTCGCGGCCGAAGTCTCCGCGCGCCCGATGGTAGGCGTTGAACATTGCCACTCCGGCAAACTCTCCCTGGGCGCCGGCCATCGGCGCCAGGGAAATCGCTTCCATGCCGGTAACCGCGGCCAGCAATTCCTGCAGTTCATGGAGACACTCAAGAAGGCCCTGTGCGGCCGAGTCCGGAACTGCGGGATGCACCTCCAGAAACCCCGGCAGCGACGCCAGGCGGTGGCAGGCCCGGGGGTTGTATTTCATGGTACAGGAACCCAGCGGATAGCTGTTGGTGTCGATCGAGAAGTTCAGCTGCGAGAGGCGGGTGTAGTGGCGCACCACGTCCAGTTCCGAAACTTCCGGAAGCGGTGCGACCCGGTTCCTTAAGACCCCGGCCGGCAAATCGGCAAGACTTGCTTTCTCGATCTCAGGCGCCTGCGCCCGGGCCCGACGGCCAGGGCGTGAAATCTCGAAGATCAGCTTACGCTGCATCTCGACTACTCTCGGCAGGCCGGATTTGTTCCATGATCTCGCGCAAAGCGGATGCGTAGTAAGAGATGTCCTCTCGCGTGCGCATTTCCGTTGCGCACACCAGCAATGCATTGCCCAACTCGGGGTATTGGGCCGATATATCGATGCCTCCCAGGATCCCCTTCTTGGCCAGAGCAGCAAGGACCGGCGCCACGGGGCGATCCAGGATCAAGACATCTTCGTGGAAAAACGGCACATCGAAGGCTCTTTGCACACCCCTGACGGCGGTCAGCGCCGCGACCAGTTCACTCGCTCGCGCATGGCACGCGGCCGCCACCCGGCGCAGTCCTTCGCCGCCCAAAAGGGCCATGTACAGGGTGGCCGCGGTAACCATCAGGCCCTGGTTGGTGCAAATGTTTGAGGTCGCCCGGCTCCGGCGGATGTGTTGTTCGCGCGCCTGCAACGTCAGCACGTAGGCCGGATCGCCCGCCGCGTCAACGGTTCGCCCGGCCAGCCGCCCGGGCATCTGGCGCAGGTGTCTCGCCTTGCAGGCCAACAGGCCCAGGTATGGACCGCCCCCGGACATGGGGATACCCAGCGGCTGGCCTTCGCCGCATACGATGTCGGCCCCCCATTCCCCCGGCGGCTGCAACAGTCCCAGCGATACCGGATTCGCACCCACAATCAGCAGAGCCCGCTCCTGGTCGGCACGGGCACGCCAGGCATCGATGACGGGCAGGCCGCCCAGGTAATTCGGCAGAGCCACCGCCAGCGCGGCAAAACCACCACCGGCAGCGTGGTCCACCGCTCCAAAATCGGCCCGGCCCGATGAATCCATAGGCACTTCCACCAGCTCAATCCCCTGTCCGCGCAACAGGGTGCTCGCTACGGCCCGCCAGGCCGGATGCAAGGAACGGGCCACGGCGATTCGGCGCGAGCCCGACTGCCTGTTGCAGCGCACCGCCATAAGGCAGGCTTCGGCAAAGGCGGTGGCGCCGTCGTACAGCGAAGCATTAGCCACGTCCATGCCGGTAAGCCCGGCAATCATGGTCTGATACTCGTAGGTCAGCTGCAGCGAGCCCTGGGCCGCTTCGGCCTGGTAGGGCGTGTAGTTGCTGTAGAACTCGCCGCGCGATGCGATATCCCAGATCGCCGCCGGAATGTGGTGTTCATACGCGCCTCCGCCCGCAAAGCACAGCAGCGGCTCGTTGCGCCGGGCGCGCTGTCTGGCGATCCGCCCCACTCCCGCTTCGTCCAGGCCCGGCGAAATCGACGGCGGCTCGGCACGCAGCAGGGAATCCGGAATCTCGTCGTACAGTTCGCCGATCGCGCCGGCGCCAAGGCGCCGCAGCATGTCCTGAACCTGCGAGGACGTGTGCGGGACAAACGGCATTTCGGGTCAGGAGTCCAGTAATTCTTCGTACTCTTCCGAGTCCAGCAAATCCTCCCAGTCGGCAGAATCTTCGGGGCTTAACTCAAACAGCCAGCCCGCGCCATACGGGTCCTGCGAAATCAGATCCGGGGACTCCTTGATGGCTTCATTCACCGCGACCACCTCGCCCACCACCGGCGCATACACGTCGCTGGCCGCCTTGACCGATTCCACGACCGCACAAACGTCACCGGCTACAAACGCCGCTCCCACCTCCGGAGTGTCCACGTAAACCAGGTCGCCGAGCTGCTGCTGGGCGTAGTCGGTCAGACCCACGACCAATGTTCCGCCGTCTTCCATACGCACCCACTCGTGGTCGTTGGTGTATTTCAGCTCAGTCGGTATTTCTGACACTTAAGCTACCTCGCTAGTCCCCTTGCTGGCGTCCCCGCTCAACCAGAATCCGGCCGCGGCGCACGAAAGGAGGTTTTACAACGGCGCAGGGCGTTCCCGCACCACGAATATCCACTTCACACTCCGTGTAGGGTCCGAAAGGCACTCGCGCCAAGCCGATTGAAACGCCCATAGTAGGCGAATAACCACCGCTGGTCACCACTCCGGGGCCGTTGACGGTGAGCACTTTCCGACCGGCGCGAAGCATACCTCTATTTTGCACAACCAGGCCCTTGAAAACCGGAAGATCCGGATCTTCCATAATGCCTTCCAGCGCGCGCCGGCCGACAAAATCCCGTTGCGCAGGGTCCATTGCCAAGGTCCACTTGAGCCCGCAGTGCAGCGGGGTCACTGTGGTGTCCATATCCTGGCCGTACAGGCACAGGCCGGCCTCAAGCCTGAGCGTGTCGCGCGCACCCAACCCGCAGGGGGTTACCCCGGACTCCAGCAGGGCCTGCCAGAACGCCTGTCCCATCGCCGCATCGAGATAGATTTCGAAGCCGTCTTCACCGGTATAGCCGGTTCGCGCAGCCAGAATTCCTTCCTGGTCCATGGCGCCAAAGGTCTTCAGGGCCGCCAGGCCGGCCGCATATTCCGCGCTGATGACCCTGGCGGCCACCGCGGCGCCCGATTCCATGGCCCCGGGGCCTTGCACCGCCAGCGTTACCCGGTTTTCTTCGGGCGCAAGCTGCATGGGAAACGCGCGTGCGCCCCTTCGCATCTGCTCGCGCACGGCCTCGACGGTCGCGGCGTTGCTCACTACCCGGTATCGATCATCTGCCAGGCGATAGGCGATCAGATCGTCGATCACGCATCCGGAGTCGTTGAGAAGGCATGTATAAAGCCCCGCAACCCGGTCACCCAGCCGATCGACATCGTTGGCCAGCAGGCGGCGCAAGTACGACTTTGCGCCCCGACCCGAAACCTGCGTCAGCGCCAGGTGCGAAACGTCGAAGACGCCGGCGGAGTTGCGCACCGCGTGATGCTCCGAGACTTGCGATCCGTAATGCAGCGGCATCTCCCAGCCGCCAAACTCCACCATCCGCGCCCCGGCGGCGCGATGCTGGTTCAACAGGGGCGTTGCTCTACCCGCCATCGATCGAACGCGCTATAAAGAGATCCACCTCGCGTTCCAGCAACGGAAGCGGCAGGGCACCGTTAACCAGCACGGCATCGTGGAACGCCCGCACGTCAAACGTATCACCCAGGGCCTCCTCGGTCCGCCGCCGCAGCTCCTTGATCTTCAGTTCACCGAGCTTGTAGCCCAGGGCTTGGCCCGGCCAGGCGATGTAGCGGTTGATTTCGTTTTCGACGTTGGTAAGACTCAGCGATGTATTGTCCGCCAGGTAAGCCACGGCCTGGTCGCGAGTCCAGCCCTTGGAATGGATGCCGGTATCGATGACCAGCCGGCAGGCGCGCCACATCTCGTAACTCAGACGTCCAAAATGCTCGTATGGCGTGGTGTAGATGCCCATTTCCACTCCCAGCCACTCCGTATACAGCGCCCATCCCTCGACAAAGGCAGTGAACCCCAAAGTGCGGCGGAATTCCGGGACGCCTTCCAGCTCCCGCGCCAGCGCTATCTGCAGGTGATGACCCGGCACCGCCTCATGCACGGTCAGCGCCGGAAGCTCGTAGAGCGGGCGCTGGTCCAGAGCATAGGTATTCAGCCAGTAATACCCGCCCCGGTTGCCGCCTCGGGGCGGCGCCCAGTAGCGGGCGGTGGTTCCGGTGGGCGCCATCTCCGCGGGCATCGGCATGATTCCATACGGCGTTCGCGGCAGCAGGCCGAACCAACCCGGCAGCAGACCGTCCACCTTCTTGGCGATAAGGGACGCCCGGCTCAGGAGTTGTTCCTCGGTCCGGGCGTAAAAGCGTGGGTCGGTGCGAAGAAACCTAACGAACGCCTCAATACCGCCTTCAAACTGAAGTTCCTCCACAATGGCCAGCATTTCCAAGCGGATGCGCGCCACTTCCGCCAGCCCTATGGCATGAATGTCATCCGGTGACAGGTCCAGCGTGGTCATTGCCCGGATTCTCTGCCGGTAGTAGTCGGCGCCCCCGGGCAGTTGCGAAGCTCCGAGGCTCTCGCGCGCGTGCAGCCGGTATTCCTGGTCCAAAAATTCCGCCAGCCTGGACAGCGCCGGTAGCGCCTGCAGGCCGATGATTTCCTTAGCATCGGCTTCAAGCCGGTCGCGGTCCGCAGCGGGTATGGAGGCCGGCATGCGGGTAAACGGCTCGAAGAACGCGCTTTCCTCTATCGCTTCGGCGGCCGGCGCCACGATCGTGGGCAGCACACTTTCGAGGACCACCACCGGAGCCACAAAGCCGTCCGTGATGCCGGCGCGCATATTCTGAATGTGCTGCTCCACGTATTCGGGAATTGTCCGCAGACGCTGGAGATAGTCGTCATAGGCCTGCGTATTCCGGAAACTCACGCCGTCGGTAGCCCGCAACAATTGAGAATGGAAGCCACTGTCGGCGATAAATGGAATGCGCTCGGGATAGTGGGCCGCGGACTCGATCCGGTTGCGCAGCATCCACTCAAACAATTCATAGTCCATGCGCCGCGCTGCCGGTAGCGCGTCGATTTCCAGCCGCTTCAGACGATCCATGAATCCGGTGGCCTGACGCTTGCGGCGTTCTATATCGTCAAACGACACGCTGGGCAACCGGCCGTTGTAGTCGTCGATTCCCATTGAGGTAGCCAGCAGGGGGTTCTCGCGCAGCCTCGCGGCCCATTCGTCGGCAAACAACTGATCCAGCTGCTGTTCCGCTGCCGGCTGTTGCGCGTCCGCCGCAAGGGCGCCGGTAATCATCAGAAATGCCAGCGCGTAGACCGGCATGTATACCCTTGGCATGCTCTCACTCCCGAAGAATCGTTGGGATGCGGCCCTAGGCCCGCGCCGAGCGCCCGGGTCCGACTCACCTTTCTCTATAAACGATGCGCCCTTTGCTCAAATCGTAGGGGGTCAATTCCACCGTGACCCGGTCGCCGGTGAGTATGCGAATGTAGTGTTTGCGCATCTTTCCGGAGATATGCGCCATCACGGCGTGGCCGTTGTCCAGCGTGACGCGAAAAGTCGTGTTGGGCAAAGTCTCGGTGACTATCCCTTGAAATTGAATCGGTTCCTGTTTCGTCACCGAACGGCTACCCCCGAATGAAATAATGGCTGCGAGGGCGTCCCGCCCTGACTGGGAACGAGGGCGTCCCCGCCCTCGTCGAGGGCAGGATGCCCTCGATCCCTGGAGGCCTCATTGGGCCTCCTCGGCCATCTGGCGCTCATCCACCTCAAGAACCAGTCCGTCGCCGGACTTATCGAGCGCCACCAGCAGGCGGCCTCCATTCTGGAGATCGCCGAACAGCATTCGCTCTGCCAGTGGCTTCTTGATGTGTTCCTGAATTACGCGCGCCATCGGTCTGGCGCCCATTTTACGGTCATACCCGCGCCTGGCAATCCACTCCCTTGCGGAATCTTCGAGCACCAGAGTCACGTTGCGACTCTGCAATTGCGCCTCCAGCTCCAGCACCAGTTTCTCAACCACCCGCAGGACTGAATCATGCTCCAGCGGATCGAATTGGATCACGCTATCCAGGCGATTGCGGAACTCCGGCGAGAAGGCCTTTTCAATCGCCGTCATGGAATCGCTGGAATGATCCTGCGAGATAAAGCCAATGGAGCTGCGGGCGGCCTCGCGCGCGCCGGCATTGGTAGTCATGACCACGATCACGTGGTTGAAGTCCGCCTTGCGGCCGTTATTGTCGGTCAGCGTGCCGTGATCCATCACCTGCAGCAGGAGATTGAACACGTCCGGATGGGCTTTTTCTATTTCGTCCAGCAGCAATACCGAATGAGGATGACGAGTAACGGCCTCGGTCAGTTGTCCGCCCTGATCGAAGCCCACGTAACCGGGCGGGGCGCCGATCAGCCGCGAGGCCGTATGCCGCTCCATGTATTCCGACATGTCGAAGCGCAACAGTTCCAGGCCCAGGCAATAGGCCAGTTGCCGGGTCACCTCGGTCTTGCCGACGCCGGTGGGGCCGGAGAACAGGAAGCTGCCGACAGGTTTCTCCGGTTCGCGCAATCCCGAGCGGGCCATCCGGATCGCCGAGGACAGTGCCTCGATGGCGGGGGCCTGGCCGAAAATCACCCGCTTGAGGTTGCCGGCCAGCTGCGCCAGCAACTCGCGATCGGAGGCGGACACGCTGCGTGGCGGAATGCCGGCCATCTGCGCGACCACGGCTTCGACCTGCGACACGTCCACGGTAAGCTCCTCGTCCGCGCCGGCCTTGAGCCTCAGACGTGCTCCGGCCTCATCAACAACGTCGATGGCCTTGTCCGGCAGGCAACGGTCGCCGATGTGGCGAGCCGACAACTCGGCAGCCGCGCGCAGGGCTTCGTCGCTGTACGCGGTACGGTGATGTTCCTCGAACCGGCTCCTGAGCCCGCACAGAATCTCGTAGGTTTCCTCCACACTCGGTTCCGGCACGTCGATTTTCTGGAAGCGCCGCGCCAACGCGCGGTCACGCTCGAAAACTCCGCGATATTCCTTGTAGGTGGTGGATCCGATGCAGCGCAAGTCACCGTTGGCAAGCAGCGGTTTGATAATGTTGGAGGCGTCCAGCATTCCGCCGGAAGCGGCGCCGGCGCCAATCACCGTGTGGATTTCATCGATGAACAGAATCGCGCCTTCCTCTGCCGCCAGCTCGTTCACCAGCGCCTTCAGGCGCTTCTCGAAGTCGCCCCGGTAGCGCGTGCCGGCCAGCAGCGCGCCCATGTCCAGCGCATACAGTGTGCACCCGGCCAGCGCGGACGGCGCGTCCTCGCGGACCATCATCAGCGCCAGGCCCTCGGCCAGGGCGGTCTTGCCGACTCCCGCGTCGCCCACAAACAGGGGGTTGTTCTTGCGCCGCCGGCTCAGCACCTGCATGGCGCGCTCAACCTCCTTCAAGCGCCCCACCAGCGGATCAATGCGCCCTTCCCGGGCCCGCTCGTTGAGATTCGCGGCAAAGGTTTCCAGGGCCCGCGCGGTGTGCGTGCCCGATTCGTCCTCGGTGAGTGCATCTCCGGCCGGGGCCGGCCTGGAGCGTGCGATGCCGTGGGAAATATAGTTCACGACGTCCAGGCGGGTGATGCCCTGGCGGTTGAGCTCACTGACCGCAAATGTCTGGTTCTCTGCAAACAGCGCCACCAGCACGTTTGCGGAGCCGACTTCCTTGACCCCGCTGTTCTGCACATGCGCCATGGCCCGCTTGAGTATCCGGTCGAAGGCCCGCGTGGGCCGCGTCTGCCGGTCGGCCTCAACGCCCAGCGTCGGCATTGTTTCCTCGAGATGGTCCTCCAGCGCCCTCGCCAGCTCATCCACGTCGGCCTCACAGGCCGCCAGGATTTCGGCCACCACGGGGCTGCTGGTCAAGGCCAAAAGCAGGTGCTCCGCGGTGAGGAATTCGTGGCGGCTTTCCCTGGCGCGCACCAGCGCGTTGGAAAGGCAGATTTCAAGTTCGCGGCTTAGCATAGGTGTCGTGTGTCTTCAGGGCCTTTTAACACTATGCTTTCTCAACCACGCAAGCAAGCGGATGTTCGTGACTGCGCGCGTATTCCAACACCTGGGCAGCCCGGGTTTCGGCGATCTCGAACGCAAATACACCACACACGCCGCGCCCCTTCATGTGTACTTCCAGCATGATGCGAGTGGCCTTCTCGCGTCCGTAACCGAAAAGGTTCTGTAGCATCTGCACGACAAACTCCATCGGCGTATAGTCATCGTTGAGAAGCACCACGCGAAACAACGATGGGCGGTCAACTTCCGGCGGAGCGGTTTCGGTCGACGGGGCGCCGTCGGGTTTGTGCAGGAAATTGTTGTCCGTGGGCTTGTTCATTTTGAGCAGACGCGATGATGCCTTAAATTATCACAATCTGCCGGTGTCATTGTGATGTGAACGTAGATATTTGGCATGAATTCGGTGAATTGGAGCAGACTGCTTAAAGGCTTGCCCGCGCTGGCATTGGTGCTGGTTGCCGTCTGGCTGCTGGCGCGAATCGGATTGACCGCCTGGGAAATGACCCGTATCGAGCCGCCGGAGCCGACTGCGGGACTGTCCGCCGGGACCACTCGCTCTGAGGCCTCCGACGCTCCGGGCAGCGCTCTCTTCGGAGCGCTGCCCCGGTTGAACATGGCAAGCGGCGGGCCAGACCTGCTGAGTGACGGGGACTTTCTTCTGCGCGGCGTGGTGGCGTCCGGTAACAAGCGCCTGGCGCACGCCATCATCGAGTCCGGCGGGGTTTCCGCCGCCTACTTTGCCGGGGACACGGTCGCAAGCGGCCTGAAGCTCCAGGAGGTGCGTCCGAACGAAGTGCTACTCCGGCGCGGGGGTGAGGTACTCCGCCTGCCGCTCCTTGACTTGAGCCCCGGCAGCGGCAGCGGGATCCCACGAGACCGCGGCCAAGTCCCAGACCCGGGCAATATGGCGGATATCCTGGCCGCGCCCCCTCAAATGACGCTGTCACAATTCCTGCGCATGGAGCCGATCATGGATGCGGACGGCGGAATGGAGGGCTATCGAGTCTTCCCGCGGGCACAGCGCGCCTTGTTCGACAGCCTCGGGCTGGTATCCGGAGACCTGGTAGTTGCAGTCAACGGTATTCCCTTTGACAAGGACAACATCGCCCAGGCAAGAGAACAGATGAACAGCGGGGGGGATATGATGCTTAGCGTTGTCCGCGAGGGTGAGCAGCTTGAAGTCAACGTAGGCGGTGCGAATTTCGGCCTGCTTGCCATGTGAGCGTAGGAAAATGGGTCTGAACCGCATAACAACGAATTGGCCATTGGCGCTGCTGGCCACACTTATCCTGGCCGGCCCCGCTCAATCGCAGCAGGACACGGTGCAGCTCAACTATCGCAACGCCGACCTGGAAGAAGTGGTGGAAGCCGTGGGCCAGGCCATCGGCAAGAACTTCGTGATCGATCCGGCGGTCGGGCTGGATCAGAAGTTCACGCTGGTCGGTTCCCGTCCCATGTCGCCCGAGGCGTTCTACCAGGCGTTCCTGTCGATGCTCAGCGTCCACGGCATCGTCGCGGTTCCCTCGGGCCCTGTGATCAAGCTGTCGCCGGACCGAACCCTGCGTATCCTTGCGGAGGTTCGGGAAGGTGTATCGCGCACCGATGAACTTCAGACGCGGGTGCTTCCGGTAGCCAACGTGGATGCCCAGACTCTGGTCCCGATACTTCGCCCCCTCTTGTCTCCCGGCGCACACCTGGCCGCCCATGCGCCAACCAATGTAGTGATTCTGTCCGACCGCGGATCCAACCTGAACCGGGTCGAGCGGGTGGTCCGGCGCATCGATCTCAGGAACGATCAACCGGTTGAGGTCATACCGCTTGAGTACGCCAGGGCCCGGGATGTGGTTAGCGTCCTTAGCGCCATCGGCGACGCTTCGGGAGCGACCTACGCTGTGGCGGTGGCCGACGACCGAACCAACAGCATTCTGCTGGGCGGCGAGCAAAACCGGCGTGTCGCATTGCGTGCTCTGGTGGCGCATCTGGATACGCCACTACTGGATGAAGGCGATTCCACGCGGGTGCGCTATTTGAACTACGCCAATGCCGAGAGTCTGGCGGGCAAGCTGCTCAACCAGTTTGCCGATGAAGGCAACGCCGAAAACAAGGTGAAGGTTTCGTCCGACGAAGACACCAACGCGCTCATTATCGACGCACCACCCGATACCCTGCGGCGCATGCTCTCGGTGGTCGATCAGCTCGATATCCGGCGTGCGCAGGTACTGGTGGAAGTCCTGATTGCGGAGATCAACGCCGAAAGGGCCAACCAGCTGGGCGTGAATTGGGCCGCCTACGACCCGAAACGGGTGCTGGGCAGCACCGATTTCCCGGCAACGGGGTCCAGCCTGCGCGAACTTGTAGCCGGCTCTCTGTCGGATAGCGACCAGGGGCGAGCCTTGGCGGGCCAGGCCCTGGGGCCGGGAGCGGGTTTCGCGGTAGGACGAGTGCGCGACGAGGGCTTAAGCTTTGCGGCCCTGATCAGCGCGGTGGAAAACACCGCCGGCGCCAACATTCTGGCCACGCCCATGCTGGTTACGCTGGACAACCAGGAGGCCCAGTTCAACGTCGGCCAGTCGGTTCCGTTTATCACCGGCAGCTACGCCAGTTCGGGAATCAACCCCAGCAGTGCCGACGGCCAGATCCGGCCCTTCACCACCGTGAATCGGGGAGACGTCGGCCTGACCCTGACCATTACGCCGCAAATCAATCAGGGCGACGCCGTGCGACTGGAGATCACGCAAGAACTTTCCGAAATCGCTCCCTCGGTGGCCGGCGCCGTGGACCTGGTGACCAACACCCGCAATTTGAACACCGCGGTGATCGTTGAGGACGGGGGCACTCTGGTTCTGGGGGGGCTGATTCAGGAAAAGGTCCGGCAAAACCGCCAGGCGGTACCGCTGCTGGGCCGGTTACCGCTGATCGGTGGCTTGTTCCGCGCCAGCAGCGAAAGCCGCGAGAAAACCAACCTGATGCTGTTTATCCGGCCCACCATCCTGCGTGATTCGGCCCAGGCCGACGCCGCCACCAACGCCAAGTACAGCTACCTCAGGCGCCAGCAGCTCATTCAATCCTATTCCGGCAAGGGTCCGATACTCCCGGAACTGGAGGATGCGTTCGATTTGGGGAAACGACCGGATGAGGCCGATCCCGACGAGGGCGCGGGACAGCCTGACGACGAGACTCCAGTTCCGGATTGAATTCCCTTCCCTTCAACTTCGCGCAGCGCCACGGGGTGCTGCTTGCGCCGGGACCGAACGGCGAGCTGATCGCGCTGGTGCGGGCCGGCGCCGGCCTGGCTGGCCTGGCGGAGGCCGGACGTATAGCCGGCCAGCCGGTTCGGCCGCGGCTCATCAAGGCCGAGGA
This sequence comes from Candidatus Foliamicus sp., assembly GCA_965261845.1. Classification (GTDB taxonomy): domain Bacteria; phylum Pseudomonadota; class Gammaproteobacteria; order Steroidobacterales; family Foliamicaceae; genus Foliamicus. Next base: position 1,875,402 of record OZ253475.1, read on the forward strand.
TTTCGACCGCCGCTTGCGGGCGCGCTATGAAATGGGCGCCGACAGCGCTCTTTCAATTGCCGAGGACCTGGATGAAGACCTTGAGCTGGGCGCGCTGGCCCGCGAACTGCCGGCGCCGTCAGACCTGCTCGACAGCGACAATGACGCGCCGATTATCCGGCTGCTGAACGCGGTCCTGGCCTCGGCGATCCGTAGCGGCGCCTCGGACGTACACCTGGAGCCGGGCGAATTCAACCTGAACGTGCGGTTCCGCATCGATGGCGCGCTTCGCGAGACGCTGAAACTCCGCCGGGGCTTGAGCCCGCTGGTCATTTCCCGCGCCAAGGTGATGGCCGACCTGGACATCGCCGAGAAGCGCCTGCCGCAGGACGGGCGCATTTCGCTGAGAATCGCGGGACGGGCGGTGGACGTGCGTATTTCCACGCTTCCCGGGATTCACGGCGAGCGCGTAGTTATGCGCCTTTTGGACAAACAATCCGGAAGACTGGACCTGCAATCGCTGGGGATGGACCCGGGCACGTTTGAGCGCCTGGAACGGCTGATTCAGCGCCCGCACGGCATTTTTCTGGTAACCGGCCCCACCGGGTCGGGTAAGACCACCACCCTGTACGCGGCGCTTGAGAAAATAAACGACAGCACCCGCAACATCATGACGGTGGAGGACCCGGTGGAGTACTACCTGGAGGGTGTGGGCCAGACCCAGGTCAACAACCGCGTGGGCCTGACCTTTGCCCGCGGCCTGCGCGCCATCCTGCGTCAGGATCCGGACGTAGTGATGGTGGGTGAAATCCGCGACCTGGAGACCGCCGAAATTGCCGTGCGCGCAAGCCTGACCGGCCACCTGGTGTTTTCCACCCTGCACACCAACACCGCGGTGGGCGCGGTTACGCGGTTGCGCGATATGGGCCTGGAGCCGTTCCTGATCTCATCCAGCCTGCAGGGGATTCTGGCCCAGCGCCTGGTGCGGAAGCTGGATCCGGCAACGCGAGAGGCCTATTCACCCGGAGAATACGAAAGTTCCCTGATGGACTTGAGCCCCGGCAAAGCGCCTGCTCTTTACCGCCCCGGCCCGGTGGCGGCGGCCGAGGGTGGCGGCTACCGAGGGCGTACCGGCATCTACGAACTGATCAGCGTCAGTGACCGGCTCCGCAGGCTGATCCACGATGGCGCGCCCGAGCAGCAGCTGGAAGCCGAGGCTCGAGCCGACACCCCATCGCTTCGGGCCAATGGAGTGGACAAGGTGCGCAGCGGCCTGACTTCTCTCGAAGAAGTGCTACGCGTGACCAGCAAGGAGTAGACCGACTATTGCCTCAGTGGAATTTCACCGCGCAAGACCCCCACGGACGCCGCAAGCGCGGCACGCTTGATGGCGATAACCCACGGCATGTGCGCGGTCTGCTGCGCGAGCAGGGGCTGCGCCCGCTCAACGTTCGCCCTGCTCAGCCAGCCGGATTCTTAAGTCGCCTCCTGCCGGGCAGGCGGCCCGCGTTGAGCAGTCAGGCGCTCGCGCAGCTTATCCGGCAACTTGCCACTTTATTGCGCGGCGGCCTGCCTCTGGACACGGCGCTGAAAGCTCTGGTAGCGCAGCGCGGGCGCCACAGCGAAGTGCTGATGGGAGTTCGCGCCCGGGTGCAGGAGGGCTACAGCTTCGCTGAAGCACTGGGTGCGTCCCGGCGCAAGTTCCCGGAGCTGCTGGTAGCCACGGTCGGCGCCGGTGAGCGGATCGGCCGCCTCGAAGAGGTGCTCGAGCGGCTGGCGGAACACTTCGAAAAGCGCCAGGCGCTGCGCCAGCAGGTGCGCTCGGCGCTGGCTTATCCCATGGTACTGACCGTAATCAGCTTAGGCATCGTGAGCCTGATGCTGGTATATGTCGTGCCGCAAGTTACACCCGTGTTCGTTGACAGCGGAGTGGAGCTACCCCTGTTGACGCGAGTTCTGGTTGCGTTCAGCGACTTCGCCCGCGTCTATGGCTGGCTTGCGCTGCTGATCCTGGCCGGCGGCGCCGTATTGATCTCGCGCGGGCTGCGACTGCCGGCGGCGCGGCTGGAACTTCACCGTCTGGTACTGGGAACACCCCTTTTGGGCGCCCTGACCCGGGAGTTGAATTCGGCCCGCCTGATGCAGTCGCTGGCGACGTTGACCGATGCGGGCGTTTCGGTCTGGGAGTCACTGCGGGTAGCCGCTCGAATGCTGACCAACCTGCCGATGCGCCAGGCTGCGCTGGCGGCGGCCGAAGAAGTCAGTGAAGGCAAACCGGCCGCCGAGGCACTGGACCGAAGCGGGCTGTTTCCACCGCTATGCATTCAGCTCATCGCCAGCGGGGAAGCCAGCGGGGAGCTTCACCAACTCCTGGGCCGGGCGGCGGAAACCCAGGAACGCGACCTGTCGGCTCGGATCGAAACCATGACATCCTTGCTCCAACCACTGCTGATCCTGCTGGTGGGCGGTTTCGTACTGGTAATCGTGCTGGCCATCCTGATGCCGATATTTGAAATGAACCGTCTTATCGGCCAATAGCCTGCAAGACCGGAAATCGGGCTGCCGGCCCCCTGCACAGAGAAGAAAAAGGGTTGTGAATTGCGCCCCGGCTCAAGTTGCGCGGGGTAGCTCGGGCTTGCCGGAGAATACGGCCGCGCCCTCCAATGGCGCCGAGAAGGGTAAAGCGGCCACGATACTACGATCGCGGCCGCCTTACTTGGGGAGACTATTTCTCTTGGTCCTTTGTGAACATCCGTTCCATGCTTTCCTTGTTGGCATCCGCGGCGGCCTTGGCCTCCGCGGCCGCCTCCGCCGCACGTTCGGCTGTCATGCGCGCGCGCTCCACTTCGGCAGTGGTCTGGCGCTGAGCCGCTTCAAGATCGCCTATCCTGCCCTCCAGGGCGGACATTCTGCTGCCCATGGAAGCAGCAGCGGCGTCCATCTTGGCGGCCATTTCGTCCATGCCCGTAGTGCAGCAGCCGGAAAGAGCCACGGCTACCGCCGGTGCTCCAAGCAGAGCAATTACTAGTCTGGTCTTTTTCATGAAGGTCCTCGGGTCCTAAGCATGTAAATCGCGCCTGAATCAAGCGCATCCCATATCTTCGCCCAGGTCCCGAAAAAATGCAAGGGATTTGGGAAGTCCCGAACGCTGAAATCGGCTGCCCCGAGCCTATCTTCTGCCGTGGTGTACGGCGCTATCGGGACGCGATTCGAACTTGCTCCGGCGCGGGTGAAATCGGCACGGGAACGCCGAGGCGTTCGATCAAGGCGCGGCGCACAGCCTGGATATCCAGTTCGACGCGGGCGGCTTGGGCCGAGAACTTCAGTTGATCGATGAGGGCATCCATCGCTTCGGGCGGCTGCTCCTCCAGCGGCTCATGCGCCTCGACGTAAAGCCGTCCGTCACGCCAACCCACCTTGACCGGCTGATTGACGATATTCACGCCCAGGCCCACCGGCACCTGGGCGAACAGCCACTCGATGTCCTCGGGCAACATGCGCAGACAGCCGTGGGTAACCTGCATGCCCACTCCGCGCGGCTTGTTGGTGCCATGAATCAGGTAAGCGGGGGCCGATAGATTGATGGCATAGTCGCCCAGGGGGTTGTCCGGGCCGGGGCCCACTACCCTCGGCAGGACTTCGCCGTCGGCGGCATATTCGGCAATGATGGACTTGGGGGGACGCCAGGTGGGCCGGACCCGTTTGCGCGTTACTTTCCAGTCGCCTAGTGGAGTCTTCCAATCCATGCGGCCTATGCTGATCGGAAAAGTCGCCACCATATCCTGACCGGCCTGCTGGAAGAAGAAATACAGCCGGTACTCGGCAATGTTCACGACCAAGCCCTTGCGTCGTGCGTTGGGCAGGACGAACGACGTAGGCAGTAGTACCTGCGCGCCTTCTTTTGGCACCCACATGTCCACGTCGGGATTTGCCTGCTTCATGTCGGTAAAGCCCAGGCCGTTGCGGCGCGCTACATCCAGCAGGGACTCGCGACGATCGGCGGCAACCCAGTGCGACTCGCCAACCACGGTAGTAGTGGGCGTGGGTAATAGAAAGTTCTCGGCCTGTACCGGAGGGCCGATAAAGCTCCCGGCAATCAGGAACATCAGCGCATGCGGTGCAATTCGGAGTCTATTCATCTAAAACTGCATCAAGCCGGCGGCCCAGGTCAATCCTCCACCGAACGACACCATCATTATGCGCTGTCCACGCTTGATTCGTCCATCCCTGACCGCCACATCCAGCGCCAGCGGGATGGACGCGGCCCCGGTATTGCCGTGATCCTGCAAGGTCAGCACCACCTTCTCGTCGGGCAGGCTCAGCCGCTTGCCGATTGCCTGAATGATGCGGATATTTGCCTGATGCGGAATCAGCCAATCGATATCGTCGCGGCCAAGTCCATGTTGCTCCAATAGCCGGTCCACCGTTTTCCCCATGGTGCGAACGGCAATCTTGAAAACTTCGCTGCCTTTCATTCGGACCGCCAGGCCGCCGTCGCTCAATTCTTCCGGATTGCGCGATACGCCCGCCCGGCTGCGCAGTATGTCCACATACGATCCGTCGGCGCCCAGGATGAAGCTCATCATTCCAGGCTCCTCCGCGGGTTCCAGCACCACTGCACCGGCGCCGTCGCCAAACAGAACGCAGGTCGAGCGGTCACTCCAGTCGGTAATCCGAGACAGCACTTCAACGCCCACCACCAGGGCCTTGTTCGCGCGCCCCAGGCGTATCAGCCCGTCCGCGAGGCTCAGGGCATACAGCCAGCCGGTGCAGGCCGCCTCGCAACTGAATGCTCCGCAGGGCGGGATTCCCAATGCGTCCTGAACCATGCAGCCCACATTCGGAAACACCAGGTCGGGCGTGGTGGTTCCAACCACCACCAGGTCGATTTCCTCGGGTGCGCAATTGGCCGATTCAAGCGCGGCCCGGGCCGCTGGTATGGCCAGATCGGAACTTGCCTGTTCGGCCGCGGCCATGTGGCGGCGTTCCATGCCGGTTCGAGTTCGGATCCACTCGTCGGTGGTGTCCACCAACTGCTCCAGGTCCCGGTTGGTGAGCACCCGTTCGGGAAGATATCGGCCGGTGCCGGCGATGCGCGAATGCCGCAGGCCCGCGATCCCGCCGGCTACGCTGCCAGGTTGCTCCATACTCCCTGAATCCGCTCGTTCAAACCTTTCTCCACCTCGCGCATGGCCAGATGTATTGCCTGCTGCCAGGCAACTTCGTTGCTGGCGCCGTGGCTCTTGATCACAATGCCGTTAAGGCCCACCAGCGCGGCTCCGTTGTGACGGTTCGGATCCAGCCGCTTCTTGATCGTGTACAGGAACGGCCAGCAGGCCAGGCCATAGGCCCGGCTGATCCACCCGCTGCGAAAATACGAAACCATCTGCTGGTAAACGAAATGGGCCGACCCTTCCATGGTCTTGAGCGCTATATTTCCGATAAAGCCGTCGCATACGACCACGTCGGCCCGATGCTTGAATACGTCGTTGGGCTCGACAAACCCGCGGTAATTGAGGTGGCTGTCGCTAAGCAAGGCGTTGGCGGCCTTCACCGTCTCTATGCCCTTGATTTCTTCCTCGCCGGTATTCAGAAGACGAATAGCCGGGTTTTGCACATTATTGATTGAGGCGATCACCGAGCCCATGACGGCGAACTGCAACAGGTGGGTGGGAGTGCAGACGGGGTTGGCGCCCAGATCCAGCATGTAGCAGGAGCCTGCCAGGGTGGGCAAGGAAACCAGGATGGCCGGACGGTCGATGCCCGGAAGCATCTTGAGCAGCAGGCGGCCGGTGGCCATCAGCGCGCCGGTATTCCCGGCGCTCACGCAGGCTTGCGCTTCTCCGGAGCGGGCAAGTTCCACCGCTATGCGCATCGACGACCGCTTCTTGCGGCGCAGGGCCTCCGAGGGGGTGTCGTCCATCGACACGACCTGGTCGGCGTGGTGGATTTCCACCCGGTTTGCCTCCTTGCCCAGCCGACCCAGATTCTCACGCACGATATCCGCGTCCCCTACCAGGATCAGCCGCAACTCCTCGCGATTTCGCAGCATCTCCAGGCTGGCCTGGATCGCCACGGCAGGACCCAGGTCGCCGCTCATGGCGTCCACCGCAATGGTTGTCAGCTTGCTCATACCGTTGCGACCGCCCTCAGAGCGATCCAACCCGGCCGGCTGGCTTCATTGACACGGGGGTGAATCCGGCGCACGAGCGCAGGGATCAGCCTTCCATCTCCTCCTCCTCCACCTCCGGGGGCGGCGGAATGATCTCACGGCCGCGATAGTAGCCGTCGGGTCCGATATGGTGCCGGCGATGCAACTCGCCGGTTTCCGTATCCATCGATAGTGTGGGACGCCCCAGGGCATCGTGCGACCGGCGCATGTTCCGGCGCGAGCGCGATTTACGATTTTGTTGAACTGCCATCACTGTCCCCCTTGGAACCGGTCAAGAAGCGCCTTCACTTCGCCCCTGCCGCAGCAGGGCTCCCAAACCCGCCAGCGGCCGCGAGGCATCCAGTGAAGAGTGCGCTTCCGCTTGCCCCTTCACCGGACATTGCTCGTGAGCCGGCACCATGGGCAAGCTGGTCAGGATTTCATCTTCCAATATTGTACCCAGTACTAACCCGTCCGGCCCGGCCACGACCGCGTCGTACGGCAATGCCACCTCCCGGATCTCCTTTTCGCTGCGTACAACGGTAAGCCGGCAGTCCACCTCAATCGGCCAGATTAGCGGAGTCAGGCAGCGCTGACACTCAAGCTGCAGCGCTCCCCGTGCCCGGACCGCCACTATCGGGAAACCTTCGATGCCGGACTCAAAGGACCAGCGCGCGTCAAGTCGCTCGGTCAACCCGGCATTCCGGCACAAGTCCGCCAGGCGCACAGACTCGCCTACCGCGAAAGAGGCTTCTACGACGTGTCGACGACCGGCCCACTCACGCAACTTACGAATTGCTACGGCGTTACGCACAATCACAATCCACCCTTGCGCTTGCTCAGGGGCCGCTATCATAGGAATCTGTCCTTAAGCTGTCAATTCGGCGGTTAGGAGCCTGTTAAGGAATGTCTCCGAAAATCGTGCTGGCGACCCAATCACCGTACAAGCGCCAGTTGCTCACGCGGCTGGTCCGCAATTTCGTGACCGACGCCTCAGGCATCGACGAAAGCATGCTTGAAGGCGAACAGCCACGAGACCAGGCGGCGCGGCTGGCGGAAGAAAAAGCCCGCGAGGTCGCGCCACGCTACGGCGGTGCATGGGTGATCGGCGCAGACCAATTGGCCGAGTTCCGTGGCCGGCCGGTAGGCAAGCAGCCCGACAAGGATCAGGCCCGAGCGACGCTCATGTCATTTTCGGGCCGGCGCCTCGACTTCCACACAGCCGTTTGCGTTCTTACTCCCCAGGGTGATGTGCACTCGCACGTGGACCTTACGGTGGCACGGTTCCGCCAACTGCACACCTATCAGGTCGAGCGCTACCTGGCGCTGGAGTCGCCCTACGACTGCACCGCGGCATTGCGCGCCGAAGGCGCAGCCGGGCTACTCCTCGAGTCATTGGAGAACTCCGATCCCAGCGCAATTATCGGCCTGCCCCTGCTGTGGCTGGCTACGGTCCTCCCCCTCGGCCCTCAATAGCAAGTGGGAACGAAAGCGTCTCCGCTGGGAACGAGGGCGTCCCGCCCTCGTCGGAGGGCAGGATACTCTCCCTCCCAGGTCGAGGGCTGGAAGCCCTCGTCTCCAGTCGAAGCGCCGCACGGCTGCGGCGGAATTCCAGTGTTTCGGCGCTTAGCGGGAGGGGCGATAGCCGGAGACGATGGGGTAGCGCCAGTCGCGGCCGAAGGCACGCTGGGTAACGCGCACACCGGGCGGCGCCTGGCGGCGTTTGTATTCGCTCAGACGCACCCGGTCCAGCACCTGCCGCACTACGCCAGGGTCTATGCCTCGCCCGGCAATGTGCTCCACCGACAGATCCTCCAGCATCAGGGCATCCAGGACCTCGTCGAGGATCTCGTAGGGCGGCAGGGAGTCGCTATCGAGCTGTCCGGGGCGCAGTTCCGCCGTGGGTGAGCGTTCGATTACCCGCTGCGGAATGACCGGCGAAAGCGTATTCCGGTAGCGAGCAAGGCGATACACGCGGGTCTTGGTGCAATCCTTGAGTGGCGCGAAGCCGCCGGCCATGTCGCCATATAGCGTCGCGTAGCCCACCGCGTACTCGCTCTTGTTGCCGGTAGCCAGCACCATGCGTCCCTGCTTGTTGGAGATGGCCATCAGCAGCATGCCGCGGCAGCGCGACTGAATATTCTCCTCGGTGACGTCTTCGGGGAGCCCGGCAAATACTTCGGCCAAGGTCTCCCGCATGGTCTCGACCATTGTGGTGATGGACAGCACCTGGTATTGGGCTCCGAGAGTGCTCGCCTGCCGCTCGGCGTCCTCTACGCTCATCGGCAGGGTGTAGCGGTACGGCATCATCACGGCAAGCACCCGTTCCGCTCCCAGGGCGTCCACTGCCAGCGCCAACGTCAGCGCCGAATCAATTCCGCCGGACAGCCCCAGGACGACACTCTCGAAACCGCTCTTCCGCACGTAATCACGGATTCCACAAACCAGCGCCCGATAGACCTCGGCGTCCTCCGCCGGCAAGGGCTCCACGCGGCCAGACCGGGGCCAGGCCGACTTTCCTTCAGAGGTTTCGACTTCGCAGTAGTACAAGCCTTCCTCAAAAGCCTCTCCGCGCACACAGGTGCTCCCGAAGTTATCAATTACGCAGGATCCCCCGTCGAAGACAAGTTCGTCCTGCCCGCCCACCTGGTTGACGTAGAAGATCGGCACGCCGGTCTCTTTGACCCGCTCGGCAAGCAGCGCTTCGCGGCGCGCCTGCTTGCCCAACTCGTACGGTGAGCCATTGGTCACGACAATCAGTTGCGCACCGTCCGCCGCAAGCTGTCCGGGGACGTCCGCTTCCCACACGTCTTCGCACACCGCCAGACCCAGTCTGAGCTGATCCAGGTCGACGCATTTCGCATCCGTCCCGGGCGCAAAGTAGCGACGCTCGTCGAATACCCTGTAGTTGGGCAGCACGATCTTGCGGTGCAGATGCAGCAGCCGGCCTTCAGCCAGAAGCGCCACGGCGTTGTACCAATGGTCTTGTTCCCTGTGCGGGTATCCCAACACCACGGCGATGCCCTCTGAGGCCTGGCGAACCTGCATGAAACCGGCGTTCAGGTCCCGGCGCAGCCCGGCATGAAACAGCAGGTCTTCGGGCGGATAGCCGCACAGGGCCAGTTCCGAGAATGCCACCAGCCCGGCGCCTGCGGCGCGGGCCTGGTCGATTGCGCGCAGAATTCGGGCCACGTTGCCGGGCACGTCGCCCACCAGCAGGTTCAGCTGCGCCAGTGCGATCTTCATCCAGCGGCTCCCCGGTTAAACGCAGTGGAGCGAGGGCGTCTCGCCCTCGACGAGGGCAGGTTGCCCTCGCTCCATTCTCTCGCTCCCGGCGCGACCAGGGGTTTGTCCACGGCTACCAGCGGGCTGTCACGCGACACTAGGAAAGCGCTTGGGCCATCGTTGCGCCTATCTCCGCGGGCGAGCGAGTCACTGCCGCCCCTGCGGCCTGCAGGGCCTCATACTTGGCTTCGGCCGTGCCCTGACCGCCGGCCACGATAGCGCCCGCATGGCCCATGCGTTTGCCCGGTGGCGCGGTGACGCCGGCGATATAGGCGACCACCGGCTTGGACACCTCGCTGCGTATGTACTCGGCGGCCTTTTCCTCGTCGGTGCCGCCGATCTCGCCCACCATCACAATCCCCTCCGTGGCTGGATCGCGATCGAACATCTCCAGACAGTCGATGAAATTCAGGCCCCGCACCGGGTCTCCGCCTATTCCTATGCAACTCGTCTGGCCCAGCCCGCAGGCCGTGGTCTGGTGCACTACCTCGTAGGTGAGCGTGCCGGAACGCGAAATAATGCCCACCCGGCCGGGCTGGTGGATAAATCCGGGCATGATGCCCAGCTTGCACTCGCCGGGCGTGATTACGCCGGGGCAATTCGGACCGATCAGCCGGCAGTCGTAGGACTTGAGCGCGGCCTTTACCCGCACCATGTCGAGCACCGGAACTCCCTCGGTAATACAAATGATCAGGCGAATGCCCGCGTCAGCGGCGGCCATGATGGCGTCGGCGGCGGCCGGCGCCGGCACGAACATGAGGCTGGTATCGGCGCCGGTCGCATGCACGGCCTCCTCGGCGGTGTCGTATACCGGCAGGCCCAGACATTCCTGGCCGCCGCGCCCCGGAGTGGCGCCTGCCAGTATCTTCGCGCCGTACTCCAGACATTGCTCGGCGTGAAACCGCCCCTGGCGGCCCGTCAGGCCCTGGCAGATCGCGCGGGTCCGGGCGTTTACGAGAATACTCATGCCGCCATCTCCACCGCGATTCGAGCAGCTGCGGCCAGGTCGGAGGCCGCGGTTACGGTAAGTTCGCTTTCCTCCAGCATGGCTCGAGCCTGGCCGGCGTTGGTGCCCTCCAGGCGGGCGACCACGGGCACATCCACGCTGGCCTCCCGCACCGCCTGAAGAATCCCCTCGGCAATAACATCGCAGCGCACGATACCGCCGAATATGTTGACCAGGATGGCGCGGACATTCGGGTTGGAAAGGATCAGGCTAAAACCGGCGGCAACCCGCGACGCATCCGCGGCCCCGCCCACATCCAGAAAATTGGCCGGCTCGCCGCCCTGAAGCTTGATCAGGTCCATGGTCGCCATGGCCAGTCCGGCGCCGTTCACCATACAGGCGATCGAACCGTCCAGAGAAACGTAGCTCAAGCCGACTTCCTGGGCACGGCGCTCCAGTTCGTCCTCCTGGCCCGGGTCACGCTGCGCGGCCAATTCCACCTGGCGAAAAAGGGCGTTGTCCTCGACCGCTATCTTGGCATCCAGGGCCAGGAGATTCCCATCCCCGGTAACTACCAACGGGTTGATCTCAACAAGACTTGCATCGCACTCGTCGAACATGCGGTAAAGAGCGACCACGATAGCGTGCATCTCGCTGGCTGTCTCGCCTCCCAGGCCGAAGATCCTGGCCAGGCGGCGGCCCGCATAGGGCATGACGCCGAGGGCTGCCAGTACCTTCACCCGGGCAATTTTTTCCGGAGTTTCGCGGGCAACCTGTTCAATGTCCACTCCGCCGGCTGCCGAACCCACAAAGCAGGCGCATTCCGCATCCCTGTCGATCAGCAGGCTCAAGTACAACTCGCGCGCAATGGCACTGGCCTGCTCGACGTATACCTTGTCCACCGGAAGCCCTTCGGGGCCGGTCTGCGGCGTAACCAGGCGCGTACCGAGCAGACGCCCCGCGGCATCACGGACCGCTTCAAACGAATCGCAAAGGGCCACGCCGCCGCCCTTTCCGCGGCCGCCGGCGTGGACTTGCGCCTTTACCGCCCAGCGACCGCCGCCCAGGGTCCGGGCGGCGGCCTCGGCCTGCTCCGGCGAGGCCGCGACCTCACCGGCCGCGATCGGCACGCCGTAGCGCCTAAGCAGCGCCTTGGCCTGGTACTCATGCAGGTTCACGTTAGTGTCGTGTCACCCATATACATTCGGTTCAGAGTGGGCGGAACGTGCCAATGCAAGGCACGGCCCGCAGGGAATACTACCGTATTGTCCAGGGTCGCAACGCATTGTTTCTCAAGCCGCCGCAATTTGCAGGCGAACGCGCATGGATTCCGGCTTGCGCCCGGCTGGCGCCTAAAATATTGTGGCGGCGTTGCGCGAGAAAGGGCTGGATGCCATGCAAAAGATGTCACAAGGATTTACTCTGGTGGAGTTGATGATCGTCATCGCCATCATCGGTATTTTGGCGGCCCTGGCCATACCCGCCTACCAGGACTACACCATCCGCGCACAGGTTCAGGAGGGCGTGTCACTTTCCGTGCAGACGCGCAACGCCGTCACCGAAGCCTACATGAGCAGCGGGAATGGGCCGGCCAGCCGCACGGAAGCCGGTTTGAGCGCGGATGCCGACGATACACAAGGACGCTACGTCAAGTCGGTGGCCATTGTCGATAGTGAAGTAGTGATTACCTTCGGCAATGAAGCCAATCGCATCATTACCGACAAGGTGCTGTACCTGACGCCGTACCTGGGGGAGGACGGCACGACCCTCATTTGGCGCTGCGGCAACGCCGCCGCGCCCGATGGCGACGCTCTCGGGGGGGAAGAAGCCGCAACCGACCTGGAGAACGCCTACCTGCCGCAAACCTGCCGCTCGTAGTTGCCGCCGCAGGATGCGCGCGTCTCGGTATGAATACCCGTGCGCTATCCGGTTCACTGTCCCAGCGCCTGGCCGCCGACGGTATTGTGCCGGCAGCGACGCTGGAGCTGGCGGAAAGCGAACTGAAAACCCCGGGCGCGAGCCTTATCGCCTGGCTGGCGGGGCGCAAGGAGATCGACCCCGCGCGGCTGGCCGGAGCGATAGCTCACGAGTTCGGCTTGCCCTTGCTCGACCTTGACCGCCTGGCCGATCTTCCGTCGGCAGCCTCCGGGCTGGATATTGAATTCTTCGCCTCTCGCGGATTGATAGCCCTGGCTGCGGATGACCGGCGGCTGGCCATAGGATTGGCCGATCCGGCGCGGATTACGTCGCTGGATGAGGCGCGCCAGCGAACCGGACTCGAGCCGTGCGCCATAGTGGTGGAATTCAACAAATTGGCGGCACGCCTGAAGTCGCCGGATACGGGACTGGCGGCAGACAGTTTGTTGGAAGACGATCTGCCGCCAATGGAATTCGAGGCCGAGGTTCCCCAGGAGGAAGACACGGCCATCGTCACCTCGGTTGAGGAAGCGCCCGTGGTTCGTTTCGTCAACGGAATCCTGCTGAACGCCATACGCCAGGGTGCATCCGACATCCACTTCGAGCTCTACGAGGGCATTTACCGCGTGCGGGTGCGGATTGACGGCCTGCTCAGGATCGCGGCACAGCCTCCGGCCGGCCTGGCGGCGAAGGTCTGCGCACGGCTCAAGGTTCTTGCTCGCCTTGATATCGCCGAGCGGCGCGCGCCACAGGACGGACGTCTACGGCTGCGACTATCGGAACGGCGCAAGGTGGACTTGCGCATGAGTACGCTGCCGACGCTGTACGGAGAAAAGGTCGTGGTGCGCATCCTTGATTCCGGCGCCGCCCTGCCCGGCCTGGACGAGTTGGGCATGACCGCTCGCCAGCGGCGTGACTTCAGCGCGGCTCTGGCCCGGCCGCAGGGGATGATCCTGGTTACCGGCCCTACCGGCAGCGGCAAGACAGTGACGCTATACGCGGCCCTGGCGCGTCTCAACGTGCTGGAGCGCAATATCAGTACGGTCGAAGACCCTTGCGAGATTCAGCTTGCCGGCGTAAACCAGGTAAACGTCAACCGCAGCGCCGGGCTTACCTTCGCCAGCGCGCTGCGCGCATTCCTTCGCCAGGACCCGGACGTGATTATGGTCGGCGAGATCCGCGATTCGGAGACTGCCGCGATTGCCGCTCGCGCCGCCCAGACCGGTCACCTCGTGCTCTCGACCCTGCACACGGAAAATGCTTCCGCGTCGCTGGCGCGGCTGCGCGACCTCGAAGTTCCGCCATACGCCGCCGCTTCCGTGCATCTGATCCTGGCACAGCGCCTGGCGCGGCGATTGTGCTCGGAGTGCCGGCAAAGTTACACGCCGGACAAGACGCTGCTGCGCGAACAAGGTTTCGGGGACAACGAGGCGAGCGGGGCACTGCAACTGTACCGGCCCGGTCCGGCCGGCGCTTGCCGGCAATGCGCCGATGGATATCGAGGGCGGGTGGGCATATTCGAGGTGCTGCCGGTTTCCTCCAGACAACGCGAGTTGATCCTTGACGGGGCTCCGGTAACCGCCATCGAAGCGCAAGCGCAGCGCGAGCGGATAAGCGGGCTGCGCGGCTCGGGGCTGAGAAAGGTCCGCGAGGGCGTTACCAGCCTGGACGAAATCAATCGGCTCGCCTCCCTGGGCATGAGCGGCGCCGGGAATTGATATGGCCTCCAGAGGTTACTACTGGGAAGGCCGCGCCAGGGATGGACGGTTACTCAAGGGCTCGCGGCGTGAGATGAGTGCCGCAAAGGTCCGCGCCGACCTTCAACGCGACGGCATCACCCCGCTCAAGGTGCGCCTGAAACGGCTGCGCCGCAGTCAGAAGCGGGCAATCAAGCCCGCCGATGTGGCCTTCATGATGCGCGAGCTGGCGACCGTGCTTGAGGCGGGCCTGCCGGTGGTCCAGGCCTTGCTGATCACCGCCGAGAGCCAGCACCAGGCGCGGATGCAGGACTTGCTGGAGGCGCTTTCGCGCGAAGTGGCCGCCGGCAGCGCGCTCAGCGAGGCGCTCAAGCGCCATCCGAAGTATTTCGGCGGGTTTCATGTCAGCCTGGTGGCGGCGGGGGAGAGCTCAGGGCGCCTGTCGGAACTGCTTGCCAGTCTGGCTTCGTGGCTGGAGCGCCGCGAAAGAATTCGCAAGAAAATCTCGGCCGCGCTGAGTTATCCCCTCGCCGTGCTGGGTATCGCAGTAGTCGTGGTGGGGCTGATGCTGATCTACGTAGTTCCGGAATTCGAACGCATGTTCACCGGCTACGGCGCCGAACTGCCGCCGCTGACCCGGCTGGTCGTGGGTCTGTCGGAGAGTTTGCGCGGCGCCGGCCTGGTGTGGTTGGGCGCTTTGGCCGGCGCGGGCGGCGCGCTGGGATGGGTCCGCAGCCGGCTGCCGGCGGCGCGCAACCTGGAGGACCGTTTGAAGCTGCGCCTGCCCATGCTGGGAAGCCTGTTTGCTCGCGCCGCGCTGGCCCGCTTCATGCGCACCCTGGCAACGCTGCTGGAAGCCGGCCTGCCGGCCATCGAGGCACTGGACGGCGCTGCCGGAGCCTGTGGAAACAGGATCTACGAAACGGCAATCCGCCAGGCCCGAGACGACGTTGCTACCGGCCAGGGTCTGCGGCGGGCAATGGGCTATCTGGAGGAATTGCCGCCTGCCCTGGTCCAGATGATCGGCGTAGGCGAAGAAACCGGGCGCCTCGGCGAAATGTGCTTGCACCTGGCCGACCGTTACGACGAAGAGCTACAGACCGCCGCTGACCGTTTGAGCGCTCTGCTGGAGCCTCTCTTGATGGCGATCCTGGGGGTGCTGATCGGCGGCCTGGTGCTTGCGATGTATCTTCCAATCTTCGGCATGGGCTCCGTCATCTAGTTCCGGAGGACGCATGCGCAAGCTCTCCACCGGTGAATACCTCGCTTGACACCCGTTGAGCGCACCCGCTATAACTGCCTGCCGCTGGTGTTAAAGCAAGCGAGAGCAGGAAGGACTGGAGCACAAGCTTGTTTTGGGAACTGAACGGCGCGCAGGCCTTGCCTGCATGGACCGGAGCACTGGCGGTGCTGATCGGACTGGTTCTGGGTAGTTTCGCCGGAATGCTGGCCTTCCGTCTGCCCCGGGGTCTGGCCCTGGACAAACCCGATTCCTTTTGCCCGTCCTGCCGGACCTCCATCGCTTGGCAGGCAAACATCCCTCTGATCAGCTTTCTGATTCTGCGAGCGCGTTGCGCGAGTTGCGGCGCGCGCATTCATTGGCGATATCCGATAAGCGAGGCGCTGGGCGGACTGTTGGCGCTTGCCTGCTGGTATGTGTTCGGCGCAGGATTGGATGCAGTTGCGGTTCTGCTGGTATGCATAACGCTCATGGCGCTGGCGGTGATCGATCTTGAGCACGGTTTGCTGCCGGACCGCTTGACGCTGGGTCTGTTGTGGCTGGGGCTGGGCTACAGCCTGGTTCCGAAATCGGCAGCTGCAGGTAGCCTGCTCGGGCCGGTCTTCCCCGACCCCGGTCAGGCAGTCGCCGGGGCAATCGGTGGATACGCATTTCTCTGGGCCGTCAACGTTATCTGGCGCGGCTGGCGCAAGCGCGATGCCGTTGGTGGAGGAGACTTCAAGTTTCTTGCAGCCTTGGGGGCATGGGTCGGCTTGAAGGGACTGCCGCTGGTTGTGGCGCCGGCGGCGATAGTGGGCGCGGCAGTGGGGCTGACCCTGATTGCCCTTGGCCGAGGCTCGCTTTCCGACGAAATCCCATTCGGTCCATTCCTTGCGGCCGGCGGTGTGTTCACGCTGCTTTTGGGCCCGCAGGCGCTGTACTTTCTGGATCCTGCAGGCGCTCCGGGCTGGGCGGGATAATGAACAAGCGATTCACGGTAGGGCTGACCGGCGGAATCGCCAGCGGCAAGAGTCTGGTCTCCGACCAGCTGGCGGCTTTGGGGGCGGCGGTGGTGGACAGCGACGTAATTTCGCGCGAGCAGACGGCGGCCGGGATGCCGGCCCTGGGGGAAATTGTCCGTGAATTCGGCCCGGACCTGGTCGCTGCAGACGGCGGGCTGGATCGGCCCAGGCTGCGTGCATTGGTGTTCTCAAACCCCGGGGGGCGCAAGCGGCTGGAAGCCATCCTCCACCCCCGCATTCGAACGGCGGCCTGGGAGCGCGCCACGCAAACCCCGGGTAGCTACCTGGTAATGGTCATACCGTTGTTGGTGGAAACGGGTTTTACCGGCGGAATTGATCGCGTGCTGGTCATTGATGTGCCGCGCGAACTGCAATTGAAGCGCTTGCGGGAGCGAGACGGCGCCACTTTCCGCCACGCCCGGGCCATAGTCGCGGCCCAGGCAACCCGGCGGCAGCGGCGGGCTGTAGCAGACGATCTGCTCCTGAACGACGGCACCAGAGAGCAGTTTCATAAAGGCATCGAAATTCTTCACCACTCGTACCTTCGAAAGGCGGAATCATACGTGCGCAACGGCGCGCAGATTGCACGATAAGATACCCGGGGTTTCAGCCGCTAAACGCCGCATGAATGACTTTGCCGGCCCGAGGAACACATCGGGCATCCTCTATGAATTTCCGTTGCGGGACAGCGCCAAGCTTTTCCTTCGCCTTGAGGTTCTGGGCCGACAACTCAAGCAAGCCAACGGGCATCGCGGCCCCGAGCGAAACCGTGCCGCCGCCCACACGGTCCTGAGCGCGCTGGATCTGGTGTTTCGCGAGGACTTGCGCGCCCACTTGCTGCAGCAGATCTATCACTTGCAACGCAACTATGAAATCCTGCGCGCACGCGAGGATATCCGCCAGGAAGGCCTGAAGGCCATTCTTGCCGAACTCGAACAGTTCCGGCTGGAACTTGTTGCGCTTAAGTCCAATGAAGTCAGGACGTTGCGTTTTGACCCCCTGATCAACACTCTGCGTCAGCGCGGCTCGGTAACGGATGCCGCAATGGCGGTAGATTTGCCGATGTACCAGTGGTGGCTGCAAGCGGGAGTGGAACGGTGCCGTGATGACATCAGACGCTGGACGGCAGCATTCCAGCCGCTAGTGAACGCCAACGGGAAGTTTCTTGCGCTGCTGCGGCAACGCGGCGAGTATCGGGATTGCGAAGCCAGCCAGGGCGCCTTTGCCGCATCCATAACCCTCGGCCATGAGCTGTGGATGGTCCGCATTGCCGTGCCTGCGGGCACTCCCTGCTTCCCGCAGGTCAGTGGCGCGTCCGACAGCGGCAAGGTTCACGTCCGTTTCATGCAGACGCCGTCCGGCAAGGAAGCCGCCGAGCCCTATCGGGTGGATTTTTCCTTCAAACTCGCGGTCTGCTGAATCAGCAAATCCACCAGCGGCCGGTCGGCCGGCAGAAAACCCAATTCACCCAGGCGCTCGGGAAATTCCCAGGCCAGTTCCTGGTCTTCGCGTGAACGGGGCGCACCTGCGTACTCCTCGACCGCAAAGAAGTGGAGCGCGATCAGGCGGTCAGGGTACTGCTGTTCATAGCCCATGAGTTCCCTGGACTGACTGACTTCAATCCCAAGCTCTTCGTACAACTCGCGTTCCAGCGCCTGGCGCGGCGTTTCCGGTGGCCGGACTTTGCCTCCTGGGAATTCCCATGCCCCGGCCATGTGTTTTCCGGGTTGCCGGCGCGAAACCAGCACGCGCCCGTCATCCCGCCGAATGACCCCGGCGGCTACGCAAATTTTTTCCACGCCCGATCCTCTACCGGCTGAATAATGTCGATCCCGGCCATGCGGCATTTCGGCTCTTGGTCACGGCCCCAGGCAAGTGCATAATGAACACAATGCCTTTTGCACTGAGTCGATGGAGATATGGCATGCAGCTTAACTTAAGTGGCCATCACCTTGAGATCACACCCCGAACCAGAGAATACGCAAGCAACAAGTTCAAACGAATTCAGCGACATTTCAGCCGAGTGACGCAAATCAACTGCGTTCTGTCTGCCGAGAAGTCGAAATACAGAGCCGAAGCCACGGTGCACTTGAGTCAGGGGCGCCTGCACGCCGAGTCCGTCCGGCACGACCTGACGACCGCTGTGGATGAACTGGTGGACAAACTGGACCGCCAGGTACGGCGGCACAAGGAAAAGCTGCACGACCATCACGCGCGTGAAGCGCCGCATCACGGCCTCGGCTGATCACCATGGGCCGCTGCGCGCGCCGCCCGTCTCGTGACAGCAACCTACAGCAAAAGAATACTGGCCAATCCGAGGAAGGCGGCGAATCCGACCACGTCGGTGATCGTCGTCAGCACAACGCCGCCCGCAAGCGCCGGGTCAATGTTGATCCGCCGCAATATCAACGGCACCAGGACTCCGGAAGCCGCAGCCGCCAGTACGTTGATGGCGATCGCCGCGCCGGCGATCAAGGCTACTTGAAGGTTGCCGAAAACCGCCAGCGTGATTAGCGCCACTACAGTGGCCCACCCCAAACCGTTGAGCATGCCGATCGCAAGTTCTTTCCCCAACAGCCAGCGAACGTTGGAAGTCTGAACCCTTCCCTGGGAAAGCCCCCGCACCATGAGTGTTAGTGTCTGGTAACCGGCGATACCGCCCATGCTGGCCACGACCGGCAAGAGCACCGCCAACAGCGGCAGGCGTTCCACCGCCGGCTCGAACCACGCTATGACTCCGGCGGCCACCAGGGCCGTTACCAGGTTCAGTCCCAGCCACAGCGCCCGGCGGCCAGTGCTTACCGCCACCCCGGCGAACATGTCGTCTTCTTCATCCAGCCCAACGGAGCCCAGGATTTCGCGGTCGGTCTGTTCCTGCAAGGCATCCACCACGTCGTCGGCGGTAATCTGGCCCACCAGAATTCCTTCATCGTCCACCACCGCTGCAACCGAACTGTCGAGATTCTGAAACTGATGTATCACATCGGACGCGGAAGCGTTGCAATGGATAGGCCGCGCTTCCGAGTCCATCAACTCGCCCACCGAGGCATCCGGCGAACCACCCAGCAGATCACGTACCGTAAGCACGCCGCGGTAGCGTTGCCGGCGGTCCACAACAAACACGCAATACAGGTCTTCGGGCAGTTCCGGGCGCGAGCGCAGGGAGCGCAACACCCCTTCCAGCGTGATGTCGGCGCGCACCGACACTGTCTCCGGCACCATAAGCCCGCCGGCCGAATCCGGCGGAAAAGTGAGAACCGAACGCAGGAGCTGCTGGTCGTCCTCGTCGAGCGAGCGAATGATGCGCTCGGTAATATCGTCCGGCAGGTCCGCCACCAGGTCGGCGAGGTCGTCCAGGGCCAGTCCTTCGGCGGCATCCACCAGCGCCGCGGACTCCATGCCTTCCATGATCTGGGCGCGGACCTCGTCATTGAGTTCAACGAGGATCTCGCCCTCGTCCTCCTCGTCAACCAGTTCCCAGGCAAGCGAACGCTTGCCTGGCGGCAGTGACTCAAGAAGGATTGCAGCTTCGCGCGGGCTTAGGGCGTGTACAAGACGGCGCAGGCGCGGCTCGGTGTCGGCCGCCAGCAAGGCACGCAGCGCTTCGCGCCGGGAAGAATCGCGCCCGTGCTCAAGCATCTCTGGTCGCCTGTCTCGTTCATAGCAGGCGTCATTGTAGCGAACTTCGCCGTTTCAGGCTTCTACGGGCAGGATGGTAAGGGAATCGGTGTGTCCTGATACGCCCATGATGGCGCCCTTGGTAATGATTGCCAGGTCGCCTGCCTTCAACCTGCCGACGTCCCGCAAGCGCTCGAAGATGGCGCGAAACAGCTTGTCCGCCTGGGTTTCGGTTACGTCAAACGCCACCGGCACCACGCCGCGGTAAAGCGTGACGCGGCGCTGGGTGGCGGGGTGGCGGGTCAAGGCAAAAATCGGAAGATCCGAGCGGATCCGCGACATCCAAAGGGCAGTCGCCCCGGATTCCGTCAGCGCCGCAATAGCGCAAACATCCATGTGGTTGGCAGCATACATCGCCGCCTTTGCGATGCCCTCGTCCACCCGCTCAAAAGCACCCTCCGTTACCGGGCTGGTCTCCATGCGGGCCGGCATCCAGGCTTCCGCACCCTGGCAGATCGATGCCATCGCGGCCACCGCTTCGGCCGGATACTGGCCTACGGCGCTTTCCGCTGAAAGCATGACGGCATCGGTGCCGTCCATTACCGCGTTGGAGACATCGGAAACCTCGGCTCGCGTGGGCATCGGCCGGTCGATCATCGACTCCATCATCTGCGTAGCGGTGATCACAACCCGGTGCCGGTGGCGAGAGCGGCGAATGATGGATTTCTGCAGTCCGATCAAGCCCTCGTAGCCCATTTCCACCCCCAGGTCTCCGCGCGCCACCATGACGGCATCGGAGACATCCAGAATCTCATCGAGATTATCCAGCGCTTCCGCGCGCTCGATCTTTGCGATGATGTGGGCGGAGCCTCCGGCCTCACTAATCAGCCGGCGAGCGGTCTCAATGTCGGCGCCATCGCGCACGAAAGAAAGGGCGATCCAATCAAAACCCACTTCCGCCGCCAGCTTCAGATCCTCTCTATCAGCTTCCGTGAGCGCAGCCACTGCCAGCAGTCCACCGCCACGCTTGTTCACACCCTTGTGATCCGACACTACCCCGCCGTGCACGACACGGCATTGGACCCGTTTCCCCCGTATCTCCTGCACCGTGAGCTCCACGTTGCCGTCGTCCAGCAACAGTGTGTCTCCCACCACAACATCTTCGCTGAGCGTCGTGAGGTTCACTCCCACCCCGTGAACATCACCGCCGTTGGCATCCAGATCGGAGTCAATGAAGAAATCCTCGCCATTCACCAGGCGCACCGGGCCGTTTCTGAAGCTGGCGATACGAATCTTTGGACCCTGAAGGTCACCCAGTAAAGCCACGCAGCGGCCAAGCTCTTCGGCCATCATTCGCACTTCGGCGATCCGCCTGTAGTGGACCTCCCAGTCGCCGTGCGAGAAATTCAATCGGAGGGCATCCGCACCATTTTCGAGAACACCGCGCAGAACCTCCGGGGTGTCCGTGGCCGGCCCCAGGGTCGCAATAATCTTGGTGCGGCGCATGACCGATGCATCATACACGGCGGCGCTATCGCCGGTATTACGCAGGC
The DNA here is from genome assembly GCA_965261845.1 of Candidatus Foliamicus sp. Classification (GTDB taxonomy): domain Bacteria; phylum Pseudomonadota; class Gammaproteobacteria; order Steroidobacterales; family Foliamicaceae; genus Foliamicus. The sequence continues at coordinate 1,896,789 of OZ253475.1, forward strand.
GCCGGCTTGGGAAGGAAGGCTGGGAACGAGGGGGAGATCTCAGGGCGACGGGGCGGAACGGCTCTCCAGAGCGGCGATAGCGGGCAATTGGCTGCCCTCCAGCCAGGCCAGCATGGCGCCACCGCCGGTGCACAGGTGATCGAAATCGGAGGCCAATCCGAATTCGTCCAGGGCCCGCAGGGTATCGCCACCCCCTGCCAGCCGATAAGCGCCGCTGGCGGCCACCGCTTCGGCCACGCGCCGGGTCCCACCGGCGAAGGCCCCAACCTCGAAGAGGCCCAGCGGGCCGTTCCAAACGATGGCGCCGGCGCCGGCAATTGCGCGTAGGTAGCGCTCCACCGTTCGTGGCCCTATGTCCAGAATCATGTCGTGCGGGCCGACCTGATCCAGGCCCGCGATCCGGGCGGTTTCCGGTTCGCCGGGAGAAGGCGCCAACACCGCGTCCACCGGCAATAGCACTTCCGCTTCGCCGTCCAGCACCTCCTTCGCCTGGAGATACAGGTCGGGCTCGGCCAGAGAAGCGCCAAGCTCAACGCCGGTTGCGCCCAGCAGGGTGTTCGCGATCCCGCCTCCGGGTATGAGCACGTCCGCCTTGGCCGCCAGCGAACGCAGCACACCCAGCTTGCCGGATACCTTGGCGCCGCCGACGATAGCTACCAGCGGGCGCGGAGGATCGCAAAATGCGCTCTCCAGCGCCTCAAGTTCCCGCAGCAGCAAGGGACCCGCGCAGGCTTCAGGAGCGGCCTGCGCCAGCGCGGAAACACTGGCGTGAGCTCGGTGCGCACTGCCGAAAGCGTCCATCACGAAAAGGTCGCACAAGGCCGCCATCCGCCCCCCAAGTTCCGGCGAATCATTCTCCTCTCCTGGATTGAAGCGCACGTTCTCGCAAAGAACTACCTGCCCGGGGGAAACGGTCACGCCATTGAGCCAATCGCGCTTGAGCTCCACCGCCATGCCCAGGGCGCGGGAGAGTTCCGCAGCCACCGGCGCCAGGGAAAACCGCTCATCGAACGACCCCGCCTCGGGGCGCCCGAGGTGCGAGAGCAGAATCACGGCCGCGCGCTCATCCAGGCAATGACGTATCGCCGGCAATGCTGCGCGTATGCGCTGGTCGTTTGCTACCCGCCCCTTTTCAATGGGGACATTCAGGTCCGCGCGTATCATCACCCGCCGCCCGGCAACAACGGCGGAGATCAGCGCGGGTAGCGCCATCACGGAGCGTTGAGCAGGGCCCCGGTGGTGTCCAGCATGCGGTTGGCGAAACCCCATTCGTTGTCGTACCAGGAACACACCTTGACGAGATCGCCGCCAAGCACCTTGGTCATGCTGGAGTCGTACACCGAAGAGTACGGGCAGTGATTGAAGTCGATCGACACCAGCGGTTCATCATTGACCGTCAGGACGCCGCTCAACTCACCGTCGGCGGCTGCCCGCATGGCGGCGTGAATTTCTTCCACTGTTGTAGCGCGGGAGGAGCGAAACGTCAGATCCACAAGCGAAACATTGATGGTGGGCACGCGCACCGAAAACCCGTCCAGGCGGCCGTCCAATTCCGGCAGCACCAGCCCAACGGCGGCCGCGGCGCCGGTCTTGGTCGGAATCATCGACTGGGTGGCGGAACGCGCGCGGCGGAGATCCTTGTGGTACACATCGGTTAGCACCTGGTCATTGGTATAGCTGTGCACGGTGTTCATGATTCCCTGCTCTATGCCCACCGCTGCGTGCAATACCTTGGCGAGCGGAGCCAGGCAGTTGGTGGTGCAGGAGGCGTTGGAGATGATGGTGTGGCTCGACCGCAGCACATCATGGTTTACGCCGTACACCACGGTTGCGTCCACGTCCTTGCCGGCCGGCGCCGAAATCACCACCCGCCCGGCACCTGCCTGCAAGTGCGCACTGCTCTTCTCACGCGTCCCGAACAGCCCGGTGCATTCCAGTACCGCGTCCACCCCCAGTTCTCCCCAGGGCAACCGCGCCGGGTCACGCTCGGCCAATACGCGGATACGGTCTCCCGCCACCACAAGGTCGTCGCCGTCCACTTCGACGTCCAGGGGGAAGCGGCCGTGAGCAGTGTCGTACTGGGTTAAATACGCATTGGTGGGAGTATCGCCCAGATCATTGATCGCGACGATTTGCATGGCGCCACGGTGGGAGCCCTCGTACAAGGCGCGCAGGATGCAGCGCCCGATTCTTCCGTAGCCGTTAATTGCAATTCTTGCAGTCACCTTCGCTCCTCACCCGTGTTGTGAATCTTTCGCCAGTTGGATGGATTCGCGGGCCAGTGACACCACCGCCCCGGGCGTGAACCCGAAATGCTCAAACAATTGCGCTCCCGGCGCCGATGCACCGTACTTGCTTATCGCCAGCACCCGCCCGCAGGGGCCGGCAATGCCGGCCCAGCCCCTGGGAACGCCGGCTTCCACCACTACCCGCGCCCGCAGGCCTTGTGGCAACACCGACTCGCGGTAGCCGGCATCCTGCTGCATGAAGACGTACACGCAAGGCAATGAGACTACCCGTGCGGCAACGCCCTCGGCTTGAAGTTCGGCTGCCGCGGACATCGCCAGTTGCACTTCCGAGCCGGTCGCAATCAACACTACGTCGGCGGCATCCGAGGCTTCCTGCTTCAGCACGTAGCCGCCACGAGCCACCTGTGCAAGCTGCTCGGAGCTGCGCGTCTGCGCCGGCAAACCCTGGCGAGAGAGTACCAGGCTGGTAGGGCCATCCCGGCGCTGGATCGCCTCACGCCAGGCCACCGCCGTCTCCACCGCGTCGCACGGCCGCCAGACACGCATATTGGGAATGATCCGCAGCGACTCAAGGTGCTCGATGGGCTGGTGGGTGGGACCGTCTTCGCCCAATCCGATGGAGTCGTGGGTATAGACAAATATGCAAGGCAGGCGCATGAGCGCGGCCATGCGCAGTGCGTTGCGCTGGTAATCGGAGAAGGTGAGGAACGTGCCGCCGTACGGAATGAAGCCCCCATGCAGCGCCAGGCCGTTGAGCATGGCGCCCATGGCGAACTCGCGCACACCGAAATACAAGTAGTTGCCGCCGCCTTCGCCGGCAATGTCCACGGAACCCGAATGGCGGGTGCAATTCGAGCCGGTGAGGTCCGCCGAGCCGCCGGTCAGCTCCGGAAGCATCGGCGCGAAAGCCTCCAGGGCGCCCAGTGAGGACTTGCGCGTGGCCTGAGATTTATGCTCCGCGGCGATTGTTTCGATCGCCGCAGCCGAAAGCGCTTCCCAATCCTTCGGAAGCCTGCCTTCCATGCGCCGCTCAAACTCCGAAGCCAATGCGGGAAACGCCTGGCGATAAGTCGCAAAGCGTTCGTGCCAGCTGTTGACCTCCCGATCACCCCGGTCACGGATATCCCAACCGTGGCGGACATCTTCCGGCACCTCAAACGGTGCATGCGGCCAGTTCAGTTCCTTGCGCGCGGCCTCGATCTCCGCCTCGCCCAGCGGTGCGCCGTGAGTATCGGCGGTCCCCTGCTTGTTGGGCGCGCCGAATCCGATGATGGTCCGGGCGCATACCAGGCTGGGACGGTTGTGGTCGGCGCAAGCCTGATCCAGCGCGTGGCGCAGAGCCTGGGGGTCGTGCCCGTCCACATCGCGAACAACATGCCAGCCATAAGCCTCGAACCTTGCCGGCGTATCGTCGCGGAACCAGCCCCGCACCTCTCCGTCGATCGAAATCCCGTTATCGTCGTAAATGCAGATCAACTTACCCAGGCGCAGGACGCCGGCCAACGAGCAGGCCTCATGCGAGATGCCTTCCATCAGGCACCCGTCGCCGAGCAACACCCAGGTCCTGTGATTGACGATTTCGTGCTTCGGGCGGTTGAATTCGGCCGCCAGCAGGCGCTCGGCCAGCGCCATGCCGACCGCATTCGCCAGGCCCTGCCCCAGCGGACCGGTTGTGGTCTCCACACCGATCTCCACATTCAACTCCGGATGGCCTGCGGTATGTGAGCCCAGCTGCCGGAAGGCCATGAGCTGCTCGCGGTCCAGGGCGTAGCCGGCCAGGTGGGCCGCGGCGTACAACAGCATGGAGCCGTGTCCATTGGAAAGCACCAGCCGGTCGCGATCCACCCAGTGGGGATGGCGGGGCGCGACATTCAGGTAGTCGGAATAAAGAATCTCGGCGATGTCCGCCATGCCCATGGGCATGCCGGGATGACCGGAATTGGCGCGCTGCACGGCGTCCATAGCCAATGCCCGCAAGGCGTTGGCGCGCTTTCGCCTAACCGCTAGTGTAGTGTCTAGTCCCGCCACTTTATGGAACAACCCTGACTGGAGTTCTGGCTGCGCGGGCCGCGTCCCGTGCGGGCGATCGCGACCATGGCGTCAAACAATTCGCGCGGCGCGTCCGCGCGCGCGGGGCGGGAAGTGCTGGCATCCAGCCGCCCGCGGTATTGCAACTCGAGGGCCGCGTTGTAGCCGAAGAAGTCAGGGGTGCAGACCGCACCGTAACTGCGTGCAACGTCCTGCGATTCGTCAAGCAGGTACGGAAACGTAAAACCGGCCTGTGCCGCCAGCGCCGCCATTCGGGGTGGAGAATCAGCCGGATAGCGAATGATGTCGTTGGGCATGATCGCGACACTGCCGATACCATGTTCGCGCAGCTCGTCGGTGTCGCGCGACAGCTTGGCCAGGATGGCCTGCACATAAGGGCAATGGTTGCAAATGAACATCACCAGGGTGCCGTTCTCGCCCGCGCAGTCCTCAAGGTTGTATTCACGCCCGATCGGATCAGGCAGCCTGAAACGGGGAGCCGAAGCGCCGAAGTCGCAGGGAGGCGGACCCATTAGCATGTTGTGCTCCTTGGCGCCGGTTTGCTCGGCCGGCGAGGGGGAAATAGGCGTAAGGACAAGGCGGTACGGGGTGGCGAAAAGGCAGTTCGAAACGGTTGCTGAAGGGATCCACGAAAGCCGGGAATTCTAGCACGCAGGCGGTTTGCAATAAACGTGCGCGCTCCGCATATTATTGGGGGATGCGCACCGGGACACCCCTGTTCCCCCTGCCCACCGTACTGTTCCCGGAGGGGCCGCTGCCCCTGCGTGTCTTTGAGCCTCGATATGTGGACATGGTGGGAAGGTGCATGCGCGATGACGAGCCCTTCGGCGTGATTCGCATCCAGGAGGACGCCAAGTCGTCCTCGGACGTGAAACTCTGCAAGATCGGGACGCTGGCGATCATTGCGGACTGGTTCCAGAGTGAAGGAGGACTCCTGGGTATATTGGCGATCGGCTCGCTCAGATTCCAGTTGCATGCCACGGCGGTACAGCCTGACGGATTGCGCACCGGTGACATCGAAGAACTTCCCCCGGAGCCCGAAGTTCCGCTGCCGCCGGAATTCCTGTCCCTGAGCAACGCCTTGCAACACTTGATTCAGAAGCTGGACCGTCTGTACCAGGGAATAGAAACACGCTACGAAGATGCCAGCTGGGTCAGCCTTCGGCTGGCGGAGATTCTGCCGATCGGGGTGGAGCACAAGCAGCACTGCCTGGAACTCCAGGATCCCCTGGAGCGCTTGCGCTACCTGCGTCCGCTGGTGCGCCCGAGCCGCTAGCCATGGCCGGAAATCTGCACGTCGAAGAATGCGCTGGCGGCCTGCTGCGGCTGACGCTCAACCGCCCGCGCCAGCATAACGCCCTGAGTTTTGCCATGCTGGAGGAATTACGGGCCTGCCTTGAGAGCTACGCAAGGGACGCAGCGCTCAAGTGCGTGGTCATAACCGGGGCCGGCGACAAGTCGTTTTGCGCGGGCGGCGACTTGCACGAACTGGATGCGATGCGATCCCTTGAGCAGGCGCGGGAAATCTCGCGCATCGGCCGGCGGGCACTGGATGCCGTGCGGTATTTCCCGGTACCCGTGGCTGCGGCGCTGAACGGCGCTGCGCTGGGAGGCGGAGCCGAGTTGGCGCTTGCCTGCGACACCTGTTTGGCCGCGCCGCATGCGCGGCTGGGCCTGGTGCAGGCGCGCTTGAACCTGATGACCGCCTGGGGCGGCGCGGCCGACGTGGTTGCACGCTGCGGCAGCGCAAGGGGGCTGGCGCTACTGCTTGAGGCGAAGCGACTGACAGCAACCGAAGCGCTTCAGGCCGGCCTGATCGACAGAGTTTGCGAGGAAGGCCAGACCATTGAACAATTGGCGCAATCATGGACCGGCCTGATGGCAGACCGCAGCACATCCGTCCTTCGCGGGCACAAGGCCCTGGCGATGATCGCGCGGCGGCGCCTGCAGGATGCCCTGGGAGAAGCCGAGGAGCAGCACATGGTCAATGCCTGGACGGATCCCGAACATTGGGAGGCCGTGCAGCGCAGTTTTGCCGGCAAGAAGGCCTAGTGTCGTGGCGGAAATAAACACGAAATTTCGCTGGCCTGGCGGGGGCGGGGTCGCCCTCTCCGTGGTTCTGAACATTGAGGAAGGGGCGGAAGCCAGTCCCGTGGACGGCGATTCGCGCGCCGATCCCGTCGACGAATTGGGCGTGGCCCTGCGCGGCTCGGGACGCAATCTTCCCAACGAAAGCAATTATCAATACGGAGTGCGGGCCGGTGCGCCGCGCCTGCTTGACCTGCTGGACCATTACGGCGCCCCGTGCACGGTGGCCGCAGCCGCCCTGGCGCTTGAGCGCGCACCGCAACTGGCCGAACGGATAGCGGCTAGCGAACACGAAGTCTGCGCCCACGGCTACCGCTGGTCGTTCCAGCATCGCATGGCGGAACCCGAAGAACGCGAGTTCATCCGCAAGGCCGCCGACAGCATCGAGGGCTCCACCGGACGCCGCCCGCAAGGCTGGCTGTCGCGCTACCTGTTTACCGAGAACACTCGGCGCCTCCTGGCGGAACAGGGTTTTCGCTATCACATGGACGATTTCAGCGGCGACCTTCCGTGGTGGGATGTCAGCAATGAGCAGCCGATATTGGTACTGCCGTACGCGCTGGACACCAACGACATGAAGATGTGGGACGCACCCGCGTATACGCCGCGGGCCTGGCTCGGCTACTTGAACGACAGCCTGGACCGGCTGCTCAAGGAAAGCCGTAGCGAGGCCCGGATGATGTCGGTGGGCATTCACGCACGCATTGCCGGTCGGCCGGGCCGAGCAGCGGCGCTGGATGCCTTCCTGGCCCGGGCGCTGACCCGGCCCGGCGTGTGGGCCGCCACCCGACTGCAGATCGCCGCCGCCTGGGAGGCAGCGCACCCGGCCGGGAACGAGGGCATCCTCCCTGGGAACGAGGGCATCTTGCCCTCGACGAGGGCGGGACGCCCTCGTTCCCAGGGTGATTAGGGAATCAGGACTGCGGCGCCGTTGAGCTTGCCGGCGCGCAAGTCTTCCAGCGCGCTGTTGGCCGCACTGAGCGGATAGCTGCTTATATGCGTGCGGATCGGCGTGGCTTCCGCCAGCGACATGAATTCCTGAGCGTCGTCGCGGGTGAGGTTTGCCACGGAACGTAACACCCGTTCGCCCCACAGCAATTCGTAGGGGAAAGCGGGAATGTCGCTCATGTGGATCCCCCCGCACACCACCGAACCGCCCTTGCGAACCGCCTCCAGCGCCGCCGGGACCAGCCCGCCCACCGGTGCGAAGATCAGCGCCGCGTCCAGCTCCCTGGGCGGTCTTCGATCCGACGCCCCGGCCCATGTCGCACCAAGTTCACGGGCGAAATCCTCGCCCTTGCGGTCCCCGGGACGAACAAATGCATAGACTTCCTGGCCCTGCGCAACGGCGACCTGGGCGACGATGTGCGCGGCGGCGCCGAAGCCGTAAATGCCCAGGCATTGCGCCGGGCCGGCCAGCTTCCAGGTGCGATAGCCAATCAGTCCGGCGCACAGCAGCGGTGCAGCGTGTTCCGGGGAATAGCCATCGGGGATCGGCACGCAGTAGCGCGCCTCGGCCAGGATTTTCTCAGCAAAGCCTCCGTGCCGGTGGTAGCCGGTGAATTCGGCGCTATCGCAGAGATTCTCCTGTCCGGCGCGGCAATAGCGGCATTTGCCGCAGGTCCAGCCCAGCCACGGCACGCCAAAGCGTTGACCGGGGCGGATGTGCTCGACACCGGCGCCAACCGCCTCCGCGACCGCCACGGCTTCGTGCCCCGGAATGACCGGAAGGTTGGGCTCGGGTAAATCGCCTTCGAGCAGGTGCAGGTCGGTACGGCACACGCCGCAGGCCAGCACGCGTCCCAGGACTTCATCGCGGGACGGCGCCTTAAGATCTACGGTAGCCGATTCAAGCGCCGCGCGCGGGCGGTTGAGAATCATCGCGCGCATGGCTGCTACAGGTGAGAGCCTGCCGGCCGCCAAGGAGGGAGGGGGATGAGGCGACCGGCAGGGTTGGGAGCTGGACTCAGCTCGTTTGCACCTTAATCCGGCGCGACGGAGAGGTCACTTCCCTGGATTTCGGGAGGTGAATCTCAAGCACACCGTTCGTGAGCCTGGCTTTGATGGCGTCCTGATCGACGTTGTCGGGAAGGCTGAAGGACCGCTTGAAAGATCCGAAGCCGCGTTCGCTCAAATGGACGTTGCGGCCATCGCTTTCCTGCTCGTAGTTGCGCTCACCCTTGATGGTCAGCACGTCATCGGCAACGGAAACATCCACGCTGTCTTCGTCCATCCCCGGCAGGTCCGCAGTGAGCTCATAGCCCGTCTCGGTCTCTGCGAAGTCGATTCTCGGGGTCAGGGCCAGGCGCGGTTCCAGGTCCGCAACGGCCGACCCGCCGAAGGCGCGGTCCATCCAGTTTTCCAATTGCCGGTTCATGGAACCAAGGGTCCAGGGCGTTACATAGGCCCTGGGGCGTGTTCTTAGCACAAGACTTCTCATTACGTTTCTCCTATGCGTTGTGGCTTGCTATCTGGCTCCCGCCAGGGGAGCTACTCATGAGCAGGTAATGGGGGCAAAATCCCCCAATTTCAAGCCACTACGTGCCCTGTTTACGACCTCAAACAGGACCCTCAGGGGTTCAGCGCGCGGGCGACGCGGAAGCCGATGTCGAAGGTGCTCTCGCGGGAATTCAGCGAAGTCCGGAATGCTGATCTGAGAGAGCCCGGTTCATAGCCCCACGCTCCGCCCCGCAGCACGCGCTTCGAGCAATCGCCTTCAAGCATAGGCGAACCGTCCCTGGGCGCGCGCCGGTAGTTATCTTTCCAGCAATCCTCTACCCATTCCCATACGTTGCCGTGCATGTCGTACAGGCCGAATGCGTTCGGCGCATAGCTCCCGACCATCGCGGTGCGCTCGCCAACGCCATCCGAACAGGCGGTATTGCGCCACTCGTAGTCGGTGCCCGCATCCGCGTGATTCGCGTAGCGGCAAAGTTGCGAGATATCGTCGCCGAAGTGGAATTTTGTTTCCGTGCCGGCCCGCGCCGCGTATTCCCACTCGGCCTCGCTCAGCAGCCGATAGTGCTCGCCGGTTTCGCGGGAAAGCCAGGCTGCATAGGTCCTCGCCCCTTGCCAGGACACATTGATCACCGGTCGCGCGCCCCGGCCCCAACCTTCATCGGATGGTCCGTTGGACCCGGCAAAGCGGTCATAGTCTTCAAAGGTCACCGCGTACCTGGAAACTGCCAGGGGCTGGGAAATGACGACTCTATGTAAGGGCCGTTCATCCCGAAAGCAATCCCGTCGAGTTACACAACCCATGCGGAACCGGCCCGCGGGTATTACTACCATTTCGGGGCCGAAGCCGCCGGATTTCAGCGCATCCGAGAACCCGTTGCCGTTCTCCACTACCGGCGCCCCATCGCTTGGCGAAACCGGCGCCAGGGGTTTGGAAACCGCTGTCGGCGCGGGCGCGGGCTGCTCCTCAACCGGCGCGACCGGATCCGGCCTGGCCGCTTGCGGCGGATCCGTTTGCTGCGCAGGACCCGTCTCCGACGGCGTGTCTGCCTTCGGCTGCGGGTCTGCCTCCAAGTCTGATTTGGCGGTCGAATCCTGCTCCGTCATGGCGGCCATGACGCTGGCGTCGACCCCGGCCTTGGACAGCGCCACGAGTTGCTCCACCGACGTGTCAAAGTTCGTCCGGGTGGAATTGATCTTGTTGACAATCGCCTCCGCAGGCACGCCGGCATCCGTAAGCATGACGATGCCGGCATTCGTCAGCACCTCGTCCTGATCCTGACCCATCGATGCCGGCGCCCAGAACGCAGCGACCATCAATAGCCCCAACAAACTGATCGTCTTTCTCATCAATCTGTCTCCATTCGGTTCAATAACCTGATTATTCCACTTCCTGGCACTGAAGTGTGCCGAAAATCGAGCGCAAAATCACGAGAATCGGCGCTGTCCTGTAGAATCGCCGCGTTATGTCCGAACGCCTTGCGAACAAGGTCATGCTGATCAGCGGGGCCGGTCCGGTAGTCTCCGCAGCCATTGCGCGGCGCGCCCTCGAGTATGCCGCGACGGCGGTTATCGTGGCGCACGATCCGGATTCAAGAGCTGCCGCGGAGCACGCTCTGGCGGGAACCGGCGCAAGCCTGATAGCGCACAACCGAGCGGATCCCGGCACATGGCCCAAGCTGTATGACCGCCTGGAGGCCGAGTCGCTGCTGCCCGACGTATTGGTCAATGGATGTCATGCGCATCACGCCGGGACCCTGGCGGAGACTTCGCTTGAACAATTCCGCCAGGCTCTGACCAGTAATCTGACGGCGGCCTTTTTCGGCACCCAGACTGCGGTGGTTAGACTGCGCGCGAGCGGGCGAAAAGGCGCCATCATCAATTTGAGTTCGGTATTCGCCGATCGCGCCCTGCCCGGCACCGCCGCGTACGCCGCCAGCGCCGGCGGGATTCGTTCGCTCAGCAAGTCCGCCGCCCTGGCTTGCGCGGAGGCGGGCGACGGCATCCATATACACGCGGTGCTGACAAGCCGTTACGAGGGATCTCCGGCACTTCCCCATGGCGACAACGGCCTGCTTGGAGGGCGGATCAGCGCCGACGAGGTCGCCGCGCTGGTGGTGCAGTTGTCCGGGGACGCCGCCACCTATACCCACGGCTCTACGGTTGTCCTGGACGGGGGCTTATGGATTTCTTGAACGCCACCACCAAGCACGGCGAGCCGGGGCGCCTTGCGGGCAAACGGGTTGTCATTACCGGCGCCACTTCCGGAATCGGCCGTGGCTGCGCGATGCACATGGCCGAAGAAGGCGCACGGATCCTGTTCACCGGCCGCAATGAACAGGGGGCTGCCGAAACGCTTCGAATGGTGAAGGAGGCCGCCCCGGACGCGGAAGTGGAATTCCTGCGCCAGGACGTAACCGTCGAACCGGAATGGACCCGGCTGTATGACCGGGTGCGTGAGCTATGGGGCGCGATGGACGTGTTGCTCAGCAACGCCGGCGACGCAAAGCTGGGGCCGCTGGAGGACGTCAAGCCCGAAGACCTGGATTTTCTGTTCAAGGTCAACGTGGAAGGACAATTCCTGGGACTGCGCGACGGGCTGCCGCTGATGGCTCCCGGCGGCAGCATTATCGTGATGTCGTCGCGCGCCGGCCTGCGCGGATTTCCGCACGGCACCGCGTACACCTCCGCCAAGGGAGCACTGACCGCGCTGACCAAGGTCGTGGCGGCCGAAGCCGCGGCCATGGGCACGGGGATACGCGTAAACTCGGTGCATCCGGGCCTGGTGTGGACCGAGAGCGTGGAGCGTGTGCTGAAGGGGCGGGCGGAAGAACTGAGAGCCAAGATGGAAGCCAACGTGCCGATGCACAAAATCGGCCATCCGCGTGACGTGGGCGAACTGGTCTGCTACCTTTCCAGCGACGATTCGCGCCACATCACCGGGGCCGAGTTGTCCATAGACGGGGGCATGGCGGCTCAATAAGGGGAAAACTATGCCATTAATTGAAGTCGATACCCGCGAAGCGCTGCAACGCAAATCGGCCACGGTTCTACCGGAACTCGCCAATCGCGAGGATGAGAGTTACCTGGACTACGTGGAGAGCCTGCGCTCCTTCGTACTGGATGGGATGCGCTTTGACGACCAGCTTGCGACCCGAACCAGCGACCTGGAAGACACCTCCGAAGCGGCGGCCGAACGGCTCGAGAAGGTGCGCCGGGTGGCCGAAAACATGCCCATTGCGCGAGTCCGCAATCGACTGATGCGCTCGCAGCAGGAAATGAAATGGAGGCGGATTTGCCGTTCGCTGGATGCCCGCCGCGAGATATACCTTGAGCGGCTTGAGCAGGCGGATCGGCGCGGACCGGCGCGATTGGAGCTGAGTCCTGGTTTTGTCGCTCCTGAATACTGCAACGTACATTTCCATCTGCAGCCCAACGGCTACCACAAGGATGCGCTGGCGGGATTCCGCTACCACTACGGCACCAAGATCTTTTTCGTTGGCGATAACGACAAGGACCAGTTGCACGCCACGCTGGTTCAAGACCATTTGCCGGAGCCGGCCGACGGCTCGGTGCGGCGGATTCTCGACCTGGCCTGTTCGGTGGGGCAAAGCACGACTGCGCTGAAGCAGCGGTTCGGGCAAGCGGACGTAACCGGCATCGACCATTCCGAGCCAATGCTGCGCTGCGCCCACAACCGCGCCGTGGAACTAGGCGTGGATGTGTGTTTCTCCCAGCGTTTGGTGGAGAACACCGGCTACGAGGACAACAGCTTCGACATCGTCTTTTCGTTCATCCTGTTCCACGAGCTGCCCATGCGGGTGATCCGGGAGACCTTGGACGAAGTGCGCCGGGTGTTGCGCCCCGGCGGGATGTTTGCGGTCTACGACTTCATCATGGCGGACAAGATGACCGCTTCTCAGCTGTATCACCGCCACTTTGATTCGCGCAACAACGGCGAACCCTACGGCGACGATTTCTGCTACTCGGACTTCGACAATCTGCTTGAAAAACACGGTTTCTTGGAGGCCGTGCCCGGCAAGACCATGGGCACTACCCAAGTCTGGTATGCGACGGTCCCGGCCGCCTAGGCGGGCCCGTGAATAAACCTCGCGTGCCGGGAACGAGGGCATATTGCCCTCGCCGGGAGGGTAGGTATCTTGCCTTCCCTGGGAACGAGGGCGTCCCCGCCCTCGACGAGGGCAGGATGCCCTCGTTCCCAAGGAGAGCGGGGACGCCTACGGTCCGTGGTTTGACATGAACGAGCGCAACCCCGACGGGCCCTCAGGGCAAACGCCCGAAGGCGGCGCGCCGCTGGTCGGCGACTATCCGGTCTATTTCAACGACCCGGTGCAGGATGCAATGATGAACATGATCCTGGAATTGAGCGCGCAGCTTTGGATCAACATCGATCGTCTTCATGCTTTGGAAGACCTGCTTTCGCAACAAGGCGTCGTGAGCGCCGCCGACCTGGACGGCTACAAGCCGGATGCGGAACGGGCGGCCGCGCTCAAGGCCCGCCGCGAACGCTTCACGCACGATATTCTGCGCGACCTGAAATTGCTGACCGATGGCTCAGTATCAGCGCCGCCGAAAGTTGAGACCAGGTAAGACCTATGGCCCGTTTCCCTTCCCTGCCCGAAAATTCGGATCTGACCGACGTTTTTCGGCATTTTCCCATAGGCGTGAAGTCGCTGTGTGAATACACCGACGACCTGCTGCGCGGCCCGTCGCCGTTCACCGTAGGCGAACGCGAGTTCATCGCCGCCTATGTCTCGGGGATCAACGCCTGCCGGTACTGCCACGGCGCCCACAGCATCATCGCCGAAGTACACGGCATCGATGCGGACCTGCTCGAAAACGTTGTTCGCGATCCGTCCGGGGCCGGAGTGGAAGCGCGAATGCTCCCGATCCTGGATTACGTGCGCAAGTTGACGGAAACGCCGGCGCGCCTGACCGACGCCGACGCACAGCGGGTATTCGACGCCGGCTGGAGCGAAGAGGCGCTCTACCATGCAATTTCGGTCTGCGCGATCTTCAACTTCATGAACCGCATCGTCGAGGGCTGCGGCGTCAAGTCCAACCCGGCTATCCGCGATGCCCAGCGCGAACGTCATACGGCGATGCGCGATGAGCCACGGCCTTATACGTTGTTCGCACAAAGCATCGGCGCGGTCGACTAACCCCTTGAGAGGTCGTTCCACCTCCCCTGGGAACGAGGGCGTCCCGCCCTCGTCGAGGGCGGGACGCCCTCGCTCCTTGGTGCTCGTTACACAGCCGTAGGGTTATTCGGCGCGAGGCAAATCGAAGAAATAGGCGGCGATCGCGGCCAGATCAGCGTTGCTCCAGTATCGGGTGCCGTGGTGAACCACTTCGGCCATTTCGCTACCGTAGGCATCGCCGTCATGCATGATGCCGCTGCGCAAGGACCAGGCCAGGTCACCCTCGGTCCAGCCGTTCGCCTCTAGCGCATCGGTGGTGATGTCCGGGCCGTTGGCGCCCGCCTTTTCCACCCCTCCCTGGTAAGGCCTCCTCGGATCACGACCGCCCATGCGCCCGCGCGGGGTGTGGCAAGCGGCGCAGTGCGCGGGGCCTTCCGCCAGGTAGCGGCCGCGATTCCAGTCGGCCGATTTAGTCTCGTCGGGAGTCAACTCGCCCTGCTCAAGAAAACGGTTCTTCCAGACCCCTACCGAAGACCGCAAACGGTAAAACAGCTTCAGCTTGTGTTTCGGCGCTTGGCCGGCCACCGGCGGAGCGGACTGCAAGGCAGCCCACAAATCCACGATGTCCTGGCTGCTCAGCCGCGTATAGAACGGATAGGGGTACACCGGAAAGTAGTGCTTCCCTTCCGGGTTCAGTCCTTCCGTCAGAGAGCGGACGAAATCTTCCAGCGTCCAGTTCCCGATACCGCCGTCGGGGTGCGGCGTAATGTTGGGCGCAAAGTAGGTCCCGGCCCGCGATTCAATCCCCAGGCCGCCCGAAAAAAGCGAACCGCCGTCTTGTGGATCCCGGTGGCAGGTAACGCACCCGGCCAGACGGGCGACGTAGTAGCCCCGGTTCTTGTCCCCGGTCAGTGCCGTGTAGTCCCGCTCCTTAAGTCCGTTGTCCTCCTGCGCGGCGCAAAGACCGCCTGCAAGAAGTGCAGCGGCGGCAAGAACAGTGCCCTTGCCGAAAGGAATACGCAAGCGCGCGATCAGTGATCTTCCTCCTCACGGAAATCATCGTGGCATGCCTTGCAACTCATCCCCACGTTGAACATCGCCGTGCCGGCGTCCATGGCCGGTTCTTCATCAGCATCCGCTGCCGCAGGGTCGGGCGGCGCGGCGCTGGGCGGCGCCGGCGGGGTATCGGCTGCTTCCGCCAGGGCATTG
This sequence comes from Candidatus Foliamicus sp., assembly GCA_965261845.1. Lineage (GTDB taxonomy): Bacteria > Pseudomonadota > Gammaproteobacteria > Steroidobacterales > Foliamicaceae > Foliamicus. The sequence goes on from OZ253475.1 coordinate 1,912,003, forward strand.
GCAGCTTCCGAAAGGTTGCTCGCCAAAGAAGCGAATCGATCCCAATCCTCCCAGATGGCCGGTAGCGCGTGGCTACCCGCGGTCAGGCTGCCCTCGGGAAACAGCGAAGTGAGATTGTCGCCCCCGGAGTTGGCGATTTTTTCAGCCAATTCACGCACCTTCTCCGCATCATAGGGCTGAATGCCCCGGGCCATGCCGGCCATCGACTGCATTGCGTCCGCCATCGACTCCATCAAGTCGTGACGTTGCTTCGCGACGCCCGTGAGGTCGTCGTCCGCGAATACTCCTGCAGTGGCCAGTGTGCCCGCGGCAACAGCGAAAAGACCTAACAGCTTGCGTTTCATAAGCTCCCCTTGAAAGATTGAGCACATTGAGCGGCACATTGTAGGGGAGTTTTGTTGCCCCTTCGACTGGCCGCCATCCACACCGGTGTGAGCCCTCCCAATCCGGGTGCCAAACCAGGCAGGTTATCCTCCGCCCTGCCGCCAAGAGCAAAGAAAGTGACGCGCATCGCTTTTCCCGGACTTTCCCAAAGCAACGAAAGAACCGCGCTGGTCGAGGGCGACACGCAGTATTCCTATCGCCAGGCAAATGCGCGCATTGACCGGTTCGCCGCCGGCCTGCTCAACACCAAGATGGATCTGGAAGAAGAACGCATCGCCGTTCTCATCCCGGCCGGCCTCGACTATGTGACCGCGTTGCACGGCATCTGGCGTGCCGGCGGCATCGCGATTCCGCTTAACGTCGCTGCAGCCGAGCCGGAACTCGAGCACTACCTGGCCAACGCCGGCGTAACTCGCGTAATAACCAGTCACAAGGACCGGGTTGCAGTAAGCCGCCTGGCATGGAACAAACCTGGGAACGAGGGCGTCCCCGCCCTCGACGAGGGCAGGATGCCCTCGTTCCCAACGTGTTCCCTGCGCGCCAGCGCAGCGGCGTCCGCTGCGAATACTCCCAGCTTGCCTGCTGCGCACCAGCGCCGGGGCAACCCACGGCGGATGCCCAACATCGATGTGTTGCAAGTAGAGAGCCTGCTCGCCGACGAACCCGGTGAGCTGCCGGCAATTGAGACTTCAAGGCGCGCCATGATTGTGTTTACCAGCGGCACCACCGGCAAGCCCAAGGGTGTTGTTGTGACGCACAAGGCGATTCATGCTCAGATTGTCTCGTTGATTGAAGCCTGGCAGTGGAGCGAGACCGATGTCATCCCCTTGTTCCTGCCGCTGCATCACATGCACGGCATCATCAACGTGTTGAGTTGCGCGCTCTGGTGCGGCGCCACTGTGCACGCGATGCCGAAACTGGACCTCGCAAGGCTTTGCGAGCAGGTCGCCCGCGGAACCTACAGTGTTTTCATGGCGGTGCCGACCATTTACGTAAAACTCGCAGGCTATTTCGAGCAACTCGAAGCCGCAGAGCGCAAAGCGGTCTGCGCGGGCTTTAGTCGAATGCGCCTGAATGTTTCGGGCTCCGCGGCCTGTCCGGTCAAGGTATTCAAAAAGTGGCGGGAGCTAACCGGTCAGATGTTGCTGGAACGCTACGGGACGACGGAAACCGGCATGGCTATCTCCAATCCCTTTTGCGGAGAAAGGCGTGCCGGTCATGTCGGCCAGGCGCTGCCCGGCGTGAACGTGCAGCTATTCGATGAAGACGATGAACGCATCACAGGGGATGGGAAACAGGGAGAGATTCGAATCAAGGGCGACGGGGTTTTCAAGGAGTACTGGGGCAACAAAGCAGCTACCCGCGAGAGTTTCAGGGACGGCTGGTTCTGCACCGGCGATATCGCCGTCATTGAAGGGGGCTCCTACCGCATCATGGGCCGCTCGTCCGTGGACATCATCAAGTCCGGCGGCTACAAGCTATCGGCACTGGAGATCGAAGACGTTCTCCTGAACCACCGTGACATCTGCGAAGTCGCCGTAGTTGGCGTGCCTGACGATACCTGGGGAGAGAGCGTGACAGCCTTTGTTACCGTGCACGAAGGAGCCAATTTCGACTTTGCCGGCCTTAAGCAATGGTGCGCCGGCAGGATTTCCGCCTACAAGATTCCGAAGCGCCTGAAAATCCTGGATTCCCTGCCCCGAAACTCAATGGGAAAAGTGATCAAGACCGCCTTGCGGGCACTGTTCTAGGTCCTCATGCTCCGGGAGCGGAACCTGAGGGCGAGGGCATCCTGCCCTCGTCGAGGGCGGGGACGCCCTCGCTCCCAGGGGCGGCTCTAGCCGTCCGACTCCTTGCGGGCGCGGCGGTCGGGGCCATAGTATTTTTCCAGGTAGTCGAGAATTTTGTCCCGGATTTCCGGCTGAAGCGCCACCATTTCCTGCTCTTCAACCATTTCGATCAGCACCTCGTCCCAGGTGTCCCGCGACAGCCCCTGCTGCAGGACCAGGTCGATGGAATGACAGGAACCGCAAAAACCGAAGACTTCCACCCTGCCCTCGTCCGCCGGCATTCCGTGAAACAGTACCTGTTCCTGTTCATCTTCAGCGCCGGGATCCGGTTCGTCATCGGCCATTGCATCGGACACGACCAAGGCTGCTGCGAGTACGGCGCACACCCAGGCGCCCGCAATACGCCGAGTCGCCATAGACACTAGGTCACGCGCACTGAAATCGAGTGCAAGGCGTTGTTCAGATAGCCCTTGGGATTCCAGGCCGGCGTAAAGGGCTGGCTTACGCCCTCGCGGTCCGTGGCCCGCGCCCACACCTGGTAGTAGCCGACCTTCGGAAACTTGACCCGGGCGGAAAAACGCTGCCAGGCGTGGGAATTATGCGGTGCGGCCAGGTCGGCCGGCTGCCAGGTCGCGCCATAGTCTGTGGAGAGATCCACGCGCGCCACTTCAGTATCGCCGGCCCAGGCATTCCCTGCGACCTCAAGCTCACGCCCGGCGAGCGTCAGGCCGGTTTCCGGGCGTGTGATGAGCGATTTGACTGGCATGGCATGGATGATTTGCATATCTTCGTCCGGCACCGACTCACCCGGCGCAACCGGGTTCGGCGGCACCCTATAAGAGGAACCGGTCATCTTGGGCCCGTCGTGGACCACGTCCCTTAGCCAGATGCGGGTAAGCCACTTCTGAGAACAGGATCCCGGCCAGCCGGGAATGACCAGGCGCAGTGGCGCACCGTTCATGGGATGCATCGGCCCGCCGTTCATAGCAAAGGCGATCAGGTTGTAGGGATCCATCGCCTTGGCCAGCGGCACGCCGCGAGAAATGGGCAGCTTGCCGGGGGTGCCCGAAAGATGCAGGTCGGCGCCCTCGTGCGCGGTGTAAATCGCCGATTCCCTGGCTCCCGCGGCCTCAAGCACGTCGGCCAGACGAACGCCGGTCCATTCGGAACAGCCCACCGCGCCGTAGGTCCACTGGTTGCCCCGCGCAGGGGGCTCGAATCCGGCCCGTCCGTTACCCCCGCATTCAATCAGGAGCCGGTGAGTCACAACCTCGAAGCGATCACGCAATTGACTGATGCTGAGCGTCATCGGACGCTCGACCAGGCCGTCAATCCGCAGCTCCCAGGCGTGGGGATTCATGTCTTGCGGAACAATCCCGTTATTCCGGACGAAGTGTCGCGCGACCGGTGTGACTTCGTCGTCGAGCAAATGCGGCGGAGTCTCGGCGTTCAGGGGCCGATCGTTCAGCACCGTCAGCCCTTCCTTGCCGTCAATTGGCGGGGCCTCGGCGGCAGCAGCGCTCGGTATCAAGCCATACGAGCCCCAGCTTCGAATTGGTGAAATGGTTCCGGTTACCGCGCCCATGACCGCGATACCGGCCCCTTGAAGAAATCCGCGGCGATTCGAAAACATCATATTGGCTGCGTATTCTAGAATATAGTGACTTGCACGGTGCCGACCTGCAACCGCATTGTCCGCAACCCCACCACTGAATCATGCCGAATCAGCACCACAAACTCGCGCTTGAAGACCCCGCACTCTTGCGCAGCAGTTCGTATATCGCAGGCGCCTGGGAAGCCGGCAACGGGCGCGAAGCCCTGACGGTACGAAATCCGGCGACGGGCGCAATAGTCGCGGAAGTCGCGAAGGCCGACGCGGTCGATACGCGCCGCGCCATTGGCGCTGCCCACGACGCCTTCAAGCTATGGAGCCGCAAGACGGCCAAGGAGCGCTCGGCGGTCCTACGGCGGTGGTACGAGTTGATGCTGGATGCAGCCGAAGATTTGGCCGCTCTGATGACCGCCGAACAAGGCAAGACCCTGGTCGAGGCCCGAGGCGAGGTCCAATATGGGGCATCGTTCCTGGAATGGTTCTCCGAACAGGCCAAACGCGCCGACGGCGACGTGTTTCCGGGCGCTACGTCACACACCCGCGCAATCTGCATACGCCAGCCCGTCGGGGTGGTGGCGGCCATCACGCCGTGGAACTTCCCGAACGCCATGATCGCCCGCAAGGCCGCGCCGGCGCTGGCCGCAGGCTGCACCATCGTGGTCAAGCCGGCCGAGGATACGCCGCTCTCGGCGCTGGCGATGGCGGAATTGGCGGAACGGGCCGGGTTTCCGCCTGGCTGTTTCAACGTAGTGGTAGGTGATCCGAAGGAAATCGGCGCGGAACTCACCGGCAGCCCGCTGGTGCGCAAGCTCAGCTTTACCGGCAGCACCGAAGTCGGCAAGCTGCTGGAAGAGCAATGCGCGGCCACGCTCAAGCGCACCACTATGGAGCTTGGGGGCAACGCGCCGTTCATCGTGTTCGACGACGCCGACCTGGACGCGGCGGTGACCGGCGCGCTGGTATCCAAGTATCGAAACAGCGGCCAGACCTGCGTTTGCGCCAACCGCTTCCTGATCCAGGACAGCATCTACGATGAGTTCTGCGAACGGCTGGTGGCCGCCTCAAGCAAGCTGGTGCTGGGTAACGGCGCCGACGACGGCGTGACCCAGGGGCCGTTGATCAATACCCAGGCAATCGAGAAGGTCTCCGGTCTGGTGGAAGCCTCCATCGAAGCGGGCGCCAAATGCGTTATGGGCGGCCAGCCCGCCGATCTCGGTGGGTGCTTCTATCCCCACACGATCCTGCGTGACGTCACCCCGGACATGCCCGTTTTCCGACACGAGATTTTCGGCCCGGTGGCGGCACTGACCCGGTTCAGCGACGAGGTTGACGCCATCGCCCTGGCCAACGACACCGAGGCCGGCTTGTGCGCCTATGTCTACAGCCGCGATATCGGCCGCGTATGGCGCGTGGCCGAAGCGCTGGAATACGGCATGGTGGGCATGAACGAGGGCATCATTTCCAGCGAAATGGCGCCCTTCGGCGGCGTGAAAGCCAGCGGCTGGGGGCGTGAGGGCTCCCGCTACGGCATGGACGACTACCTGGACATCAAGTACCTGTGCGTGGGCGGCCTTGACCGCTAACACGCCCCGGAAGGAGGCCGCCCCGCCTGGGCGGGAGGCCACCCCGCCTGGGAGTTTTCGCAGCAGGCGCCGGTGCGCTGACGCGCAGGGAACACGCTTGGGAACGAGGGCATCTTGCCCTCGTCGAGGGCTGGAAGCCCTCGTTCCCAGGTTGTTCCATAGGAAGGAGGGCATCCTGCCCTCCATTTCGCCGCAACACCGCAAGCGCCCGGCGCTATTTCTCGCCGCGCTGGCGCTATTCTCCCCAATCGCCGCCGCTGCCCAAGTCCAGGAAGCACACCCCACCGATGCGCCAAGCGCCACTGACTGGCAGCACTACGCCGGCGACCCCGGCGCACAGCGCTACACGCCGCTGGCCAGCATTACCCGCGAAAACTTTGCTTCGCTGGAAACGGCCTGGCTGCGAACCTCTCCGGACGCGCAAATCCCCGGTGCCGGCAGCGACGAACTGTGGGCCGGCAAACACGAGTCCACCCCGATCATGGCCGGCGGCCTGCTCTACAACAGCACTTCCTTCAGCCAGGCCTACGCACTCGACGCCGCGACCGGCAAACTCTTGTGGGTATTCGACCCCAAGAGCTATCAGGCCGGCACGCCGCCGAACTTCGGGTTCATCAATCGCGGTTTGGCGCTTTGGTCGAACACGACCGAGAAAAGGATATTCCTCGCCACCGGCGACAGCCGGCTGATGGCCCTGAACGCGGCCGACGGCCGGCCGATTGCAAACTGGGCGAACGGGGGAGAATTCAACCTGCTGGAAGGCCTGGGACTGGAAGTGTCCAACGAGCTGTACGGCGTTTCCTCCCCTCCCCTGGTATGCGGCGAAGCCGTAATCGTAGGCTCTTCCATCCTGGAATTCCCGCCGCGACCCGACACGCCGCCCGGCGACGTCCGCGCCTTCAATGCGCGCACCGGCGAACTGATGTGGCATTTCCATAGCATCCCGAAAGATGGCCAATACGGCGCGGATACCTGGGAGGACGGCTCAAACAATCGCAATGCCGCCGCAAACGTCTGGACCTACATGAGTTGCGACGAAGAAGCAGGCCTTGCCTACCTCCCTTTCGGCACGCCAGTCAACGACTTCTGGGGCGGCAATCGGCCCGGCGACAACCTGTTCGGAGAATCGCTGGTGGCCGTGGACATGAACACCGGAGAACGCCGCTGGCACTTCCAGACCACGCGCCACGGCCTGTGGGATTACGATCTGCCGGCCGCGCCGGTGCTGCTGGACATGCCCGACGGGCGCAAGCTGGCCGCGCAGGTCACCAAGCAGGCTTTCCTGTTCGTGTTTGACCGGCTCACCGGTGAACCCGTATGGCCGATTAAGAATGTGCCTGTGTCGGCCTCAGAAGTGCCGGGCGAACGGGCTGCAGCTACCCAGCCGGTCCCGACGCGCCCTGCCCCGTTCGACCGGCAGGGTTTTACTAGAGAGGATCTGAACGATCTGGCGCCCGAACTCCTGAATGAGGCGATGGCCATATTCAATTCCATGGACGGCGGGCCTCTGTACTCGCCTCCCACGGCTCGTGGCCGGCTGATGCTCCCGGGAGTCGCTGCCTCCTGGTCCGGCGCCGCCTTCGAGCCCAGCCGCCGCTACCTGTACGTACCGTCCATCACGCTGGGTATGGTTGTCAAGGTCGTTCCCATCGGTCGGAATCAGAAATACTGGATCGGAACCGTTCCCACACCCGCGCCGTCTCTATCCAACGGCATGCCCATGGTCAAACCCCCGTACGGCCGCATTACCGCCATCGATATGGAAACCGGCGAACACGCCTGGATGACGCCCGTAGGCCGCGGCTATGAGCAACTGCCCCGGTTCAAGGGAAGAGAAACGCCCGCGATGGGCATTCCCAACCGCACCTTTGTGGTCGCGACTTCCAATCTACTCCTGGCGGCGCAGGAAGGGATCAACCTGGTGGTCGGCACCTCCCCCGAACGCAACGCGGCCCGATACCAGGCAAACCCCTACATGCCATCGCTCAAGGCCTTCGACCTCGACACCGGCGAACTCTTAGGCGAAATACCGCTACCCGGCAACGCCACCGGCGCGCCCATCGCCTACGAGATCAACGGCAAACCCTTCATCGTGATCCCCCTGGGCGGCGCCGGCCTCCCCGCCCAACTCATCGCCCTCACCCTCCCCTCCACATAGGAAGGAGGACAGCCTCCGCTGGAAAAGAGGGCATCCTGCCCTTTTGCCTGGTTTACAATATGACCGGTTTTTTCAACTGGTTATCTATTAAACCAATGAACCAAATCACCGCTACCGAAGCAAAAGCTCACCTCGCGGATCTCTTGCGCACCGTCGAGTCCGGGGAAACCATTGCCATTACCCGCCACGGAAAAACGATTGCCCATTTGGTGCCCGCCAATTCCCTCGAACGAAGCGCTCGGCAGACTGCCCTTGAGCGCTTTGAGAAGCGCCGTGAGCGCTGGAAGCGTGTGAAGGCATCGCGCGCGGAGATTCTTGCCTGGAGGCACGAGGATCATCGCTTTTGAGCACTCTGGTCATTGATGCGTCCGTGTCTCTGGCATGGCTGATGGACGACGAGAAAGCACCGGAAGCGGAAGCGGCACGGCATCGGCTCACAACCGATGATGCGTTTGTTCCAGCAATTTGGCATCTGGAAATGCGCAATGGCCTTCTGGTAGCCGAGCGGCGCCGACGTCTTAGTCGTCGCATGGTTGATGAGAGATTGGGCGCGTTGGCGGATTTGCCCATTCAAACCGACCATGAGCCCAAATTCCACCGAGCCATGGATCTTGCACGCAGTCACGGCATGTCCTTCTACGACGCGCTTTACCTGGAATTAGCGCTGCGCATGTCCGCAGAATTAGCCACATTGGACACTGCCCTAGGGAGTGCTGCCGCGAAAGAAGGGGTACGCATACTTGCCGTCTGATCCATTCCAGGGCGAGATAAAATAAGTTTTCTCCATGGGGCATTTTTTGTGCCCTGGGACACCATGGGGCCGTAGCTCAGTTGGGAGAGCGTCGCGTTCGCAATGCGAAGGTCGTGGGTTCGAACCCCATCGGCTCCATAATCCCCTTTTTCTGTCCCTATAGGGATTAAGGCCAGAAAGCGTAACATATTGATGCAAAAGGGTTTTGTATGACACTGTAAAGTTGCGAACTCCGGGATCCGTGGTAGCTTTTACCCCGTTATGTGGGAACAAGAGTGGGAACAAACTCGAAACGGCTAAGGGCGCCAGAGGGCAGACGGGCTGCCTTCCCGCGGCCGTTCCATCTCTGCGCGAGGAAGTCGGAATGGGCCGGCTGACGGACCTTCAGGTGCTCACGCTCACGCGTCCTGGATTGCATGGCGACGGCGACACGCTGTATCTGAAGGTATCGCCACGCGGAACAAAATCATGGGTGCAGCGCATATCGATAAGAGGGCGACGGCATGATCTGGGACTGGGACCATATCCGCGCGTTAGTCTTACGGAGGCGCGCTACCGCGCGATGGGGAACCGGTTGAAGGTCTGGGAAGGACACGATATCCTCATCGAGAGAAAGCGGCGCAAACACGTCCCTACCTTTGAAGAAGCCACCCGGCGTGTGTATGACTTAAACCGGCCCCGGTGGAGCAACGAGAGTCACGCGCAGGGGTGGATCCAGACATTGCAGCGTCATGCTTTTCCGGTCTTGGCGACGCTGCGCGTGGACAGCATTAAACAGCACGAAGTCTTGCGAGTGCTAGAGCCGATCTGGACGAAGCGTCCAGAGACGGCTCGAAGAGTGCGCCAGCGCGTTCGCACGATTCTTGGCTGGTGTCAGGCATACGGATACATGACGGAAAACGTAGCGGGGCCGTGTATTGATGCGGCCTTGCCCCGAGTGCCTTCAAGCCAGCGGCACTATCGCGCTCTCCCGTACTGCGAAGTTGGAGCGGCGCTTGGCGCCGTTGATGCGTCACCGGTTACCCAGGTTGTAAGCCTTTGCCTCAGGTTTGTGGTTCTGACCGCCGCCCGAGGTGTCGAGGCTCGCAATGCCCAATGGTCCGAAATCGATATTGCCAAGAAGGAATGGCGAATCCCTGCGGAACGCATGAAAGCGCGGCGCGAGCACCGTGTGCCCTTAAGTTCGGCATCACTTGCCGTCCTCAAAGAGGCACGCAGCCTGAAGGACGAGTCCGGACTCATTTTCCCGTCGCCGCGTAAACGCGGCCGGCCGCTCTCCAACATGAGCCTGCTGAAAGCGCTACGCGATACCGGCTTCGCGGAGAAAGCAACCGTGCATGGGTTCCGATCGAGTTTCAGAGATTGGTGTGCCGAGAAAGGTAAGTCGCGCGCGCTGGCGAACGCCGCGCTTGCCCATACGGTTGCCGGTGTGGAGGGTGCCTATTTTCGCTCGGACCTGTTCGCCGCTCGGCGTCATCTTATGCAAGAGTGGGGCGATTTCGTAATGGCGTCAGAGCCAAGCCAAAGAGCTGGGAACGTTCGGCAAGGAAAAGAAAAAGTTCCCTCCAGCGCAGCTTGACGGAGCCAAGACGCGCGCTTAGCCGCGGATACACCCCAGCCGTACATCATTCAACCCGCCATGTCAGCCGCAAGCTGGAATTGGCGTCCGGCACCAGCGCCCAGTTCCGACCGGACATGTGCAAAGAACCGGCCAGACAAGATCGCCAGACACCCTGCAAGGACACTTCGCATTCACCGAAGCGCTTAACGAGCGCTGCGGTTAGACGGGATTCACGCAATTGCGCTCCTTCCCAAAGCGACCGGCCCTGTGTGCTGAGGGTGCGCCAGTGGTCCGCCTGCAAATACGCGCTTAGCCCCGCCGCTAGGCCGTGGCCCTAGGCCACCGTTAGCGCCGCGGATAGAGCCGAGAGAGCGCGAAATGCCCTTGACCCGGTTACAGGCTATTTCATTCGGCAGGCAACCTGAAAGGGGCCACCAACCTTTCCTCTATCCTCTCGTAAAGCAATTCATAACTTATTGATTTCATGGCGAAAGAACCCGTTCTTTGCGGATTTGATTTGTCCCTTGCCTTTCGGTATATTTCTTTCCTGTCCCACGTTTTGTCGCGGCCCACGCCGGAGGATACAGCGGTTCGAGTCGCAATAGCCGTAACGTGGGACAAAGGAGACCGAACTATGAAGGGAAGACTTACGGCAGCGAAGGTGCGAGCAACAAGGGAACCGGGCCTGTATGGCGATGGCGGTACCCTGTATCTCAGGGTTGGACCCGGCGGCTCAAAATCTTGGATTCAGCGTATAACGGTCAATGGAAAGCGTCGGGACCTCGGCCTAGGTGGGTGTTCGGTCGTAACACTGCAAGAGGCCCGCGAACTGGCAATCAACAATCGACGGCGCGTATTCCGAGGCGTCGATCCGCTAGCGGCGAGGCACAAGGCGAAGTGACCGTTCACCCGGATTCGAGCCATCCTTGAGGTGGGGCCCTTCACTGCCGTTGAAATCTATGTGTCGTTTCGGGATGTTTTTTTTTATTGGGGCAGGGCCTCAACGCACCTGCATGCCAGCAATGGATATTTCCGGGAATTCTTGCCCATCATTTGAGCCTGATGATTTCTTATTGGATAGTTGCACGCTATGAATGACTTAATCAAGTCTTCGTCTGATTCGGAAATGCAATCCTATCGAGTTCCTTTCCGAATGCATCCCAGAGTGTTTGCGGCTCTGGGAGCAGATCTCGTAACAAATGACGTCGTAGCAATTATTGAGCTGGTAAAGAATTCCTATGATGCATATGCGCGCAATGTGCACCTGCGTTTCAGTGTTGATTCACAGGAAGGCCGCTATCTGGAGATTCTTGACGACGGATGTGGCATGACAAGAGACATTATCGAAAATGTCTGGTGCCTTGTCGCGACACCCTATAAGGAGATCAATCCCATAGCGACGCGTGGTAAGACGGAACGTCGTGTTGCCGGCGAAAAAGGCTTGGGGCGTCTCTCGGTTGCCAGGTTGGGAAAGCGGCTGAGTATGGTGACGCAAGCCGCCGAGGATACTTGTTGGGAAGTTGTAGTTGATTGGTCGAGTTTAAGCAAGGGAGAGGATCTGTCCGATAGTTTCGCCATTTGCAGAGAGTACGAAGGCAATAGTCCTTTTCAGGACAGCGGTACACGCATACGTATTCTTGATCTATCGGAACTATGGAGTGAAAGCAAGATCGGCGATCTCGAGGAGAACTTGGCGCGGCTGATTTCACCGTTTTCAGCCAAGAAGGATTTCAATATTTACCTAACCCGTCCCGATGCCAGTGAAGACGAAGAGTTAGAAATTGAATCACCGCCGTTCCTAGGCAATCCCAAGTACAAGATCCGGGGTCGAGCAGATGCTGCTGGCAACATTTCCGCAACGTATGCTTTTTCGGCAATATCCAGACAAACGTCACGAACGGCGTCGCTATCCAGGAGTTGGGCGGACATCTTCCGGAATGCGAGAGAACGGGAAATACGGCGTTTCGGATTCGTTGAAGATGAAGCACATTGTGGGTCGTTTCAGTTTGAGATCCGAGCGTGGGATATTTCTAGCGAAGATACTACTGAAATAGCGGAGCGTTTTGATTTCAAAAAGAGCCAGATCAGAAAGGCAATAGGCGCACACAAGGGAATCTCCGTGTATCGGGACGATGTCTTGGTTTTGCCGAAATCGGAGAACGCGCGTGACTGGCTTGGTCTCGATTTACGGAGAGTGAGCAGGGTAGGTGTACGCTTGAGCACCAACCAGATCGTCGGCTACGTGTCAATTTCAGCAACCGACAATCCATGCATTGAAGATACCAGTGATCGCGAGCGACTTGTCTCTACGAGGGAAGTCGCTGAATTCGGGGAGATTGTAAGATCGATAGTAGACCTTCTGGAGATTGAACGCGATCAGGATAGAACGAAGCGGCATCGCGAGAAGCCGATGCAGGATCTGTTCGCTACGCTTGATGCCGGGGAACTGCTGGATGAGATAAGGCAGCTTTCCGATGAGGGGGCATCGGCCAAGGAAGCAATACCGCCCGTGCGTGAATTCGGACGGTCGTTGGCGTCAAGTCGAAAGCGGATACAGGAGCGATTCGTGTACTACAGCCGGCTTTCAACAGTCGGTACGATCGCGCATATGCTGGTCCACGAGATTCGGAACCGAACCGTGGCATTGGGTGGTTTCTTGGAGATCATAAGAGACCGGTTCGCGCCCTTCAAAGACGGTCGGGTTGATACGAAATACAGGTTCGCCGATCAGGCCGTCGACGCGTTGGAATCGCTGGCGGAAAGATTCACTCCTCTGGCAAGCCGGAATTTTCGGCGACGGAAACGCAACTCGATTCTCGAGGACCGAATACGGGATTGCCTGCTGTTGAGGAATGCAGAGATCGTACACAAGCATGTTGAATGTCGTGTTCCAGAAGGAGCTACGAGGGTTGTGGTGGATCCCGGAGAACTGGATGCAATACTCCTGAACCTGATTTCAAACGCCGTGTACTGGATGTCTGATATGCCTAAAGATTCACGCATCCTGGATTTTGGCGTCAAGCGTGGAGAAAAGGAGGGCAGAGTTCACGTCACAGTCAGAGATACAGGATGTGGAATATCGGAGGAGTACCTGGAGCGCGTGTTCTGGCCAGGTGTAACCAGAAAGCCGGGAGGAATAGGCATGGGCTTGACTGTTGCCTCTGAACTGGTGGCTGCGTATGACGGAAAGATGGCGGTCCAGTATCGAGGTGAGGGCCAGGGGGCGTCGTTTATTTTCGATTTGCCGTTGTTAGAACAGGGTTGATCAACAGGCAAATGAGCGCGATGAAATTGCTGATTATCGAAGACGAAAACCACATGGTTGAGTTGCTAATGAAGGAAATCAATCATGCGCTGGATGGAGTTGAATGCTTTTCTAGTGATTTCGACCACGCTGAATCTTCCGTAAAGGAAATTCAACCTGATGTGGTTGTACTTGATCTACTGCTCGGGGGAAACAACGCGGAAGCTGAAACGCCGGGCATAGGTACGCGGGAGTTCATATGGGCTCATCGCTTCTGCCCGATTATTGTCCATTCGGCCGACCCCAGTCATCACGAAAGCAGCAGTGAAGAACACCCCTTCGTACGCAGCATCAAGAAGGGCCGAAATAGCCCAAAAGAGGTTATTGAGGCGTTATATGATTTTTGTCCGCACATAAAGGCACTCCAAGAGGCGAAATGCGAAATTGACGCAGAAGTGGAGAAGGCGTTCGCACAGGCGATGCGCGATGTTGCGCCTCAGGTCTTTACGGATACGGCAAATGGCGCTGATGTGGAAAAGCGGGCCAAAGCAATCAATCGAGCAGGCAGGAGACGGCTGGGTGCGTTTCTGGAGGGCGTATCCGCGGATGACGTTCGATCGGCGTGGGAGATTTACCTGTGTCCGCCGGCTTCGAAACATATACTGCTGGGAGATCTGCTCCTGCGAACAGACGGGGAGGCGGACAACGGTAGAGCATGTGAGGTTGTAGAAAACAACTTCTTGTTGGTTCTCAGCCCGTCGTGTGATCTGGTGGTTAGCGAGACGCGTGAGCCACAAGTGCCGAGTGTCCTCGCTGCGCGATGCAAGTCAACTAGGCAAGGAATCGGCAGAACAGCATTAGGCAGTTTGCCCGATAGTAATACAAGAGCACGGAAAAGACTTAAACGGTATCTGTTGACTGCTGGACACTTGGAAGGAATTATTCCGCTCCCCCGGTATCGTGATGTAATTCCGACGATGGCAGCGGATTTGCGGGACTTGTGTCTCATACCGACAGAAGCAATCGGCGCTGAAGCGAAGTACAGGCGGGTGGCGTCAATGAACAGTCCCTACCGTGAACTTGTGTCGTGGGCGTACCAGCAAATTGCATGCCGTCCAGGGCTTCCCGACCGCGACGTTGAAGCGTGGAGCAGTGAAGTGCTGGCAGACTACTTGCGCGCCGACGATGCGTGAAGTGAGAGCCTACGATTTCTTCTGCGGGGTCGGAGGCGTAACTCGTGGATTGTCTGACGCCGGGCTGACGGTAGTAGCTGGAATTGATAACGACCAAAAGTGCAGGCGAACGTACGAACACAACAACCCGAATGTACTGTTCATTCACCAAGATATCCGTCGGATCGGTCTGGCCGATCTTGGGATGTCGGCATCTTTGCCGGAAAACAATGACGTACTTTTTGTCGCGTGCGCCCCCTGTCAATCATTCAGTTGTCATCGAAAGTGGGGGAAAATCGCGGATAGGGAAGGGGTCCTGCTGCATCATTTCGGTCGTCTTGTAAGGGCAGCGCTACCGGATTATGTCTTGGTCGAAAACGTTCCGGGTATCGCGAAAGTGAGGGGATACAGCACGCTTCGACGATTTCGCAAGACTTTGGGGGAGTTGGACTATCATCAAGCCGAAACGATAGTTGATGCGAAGTGGTTTGGTGTACCACAAAACCGCCGTCGGCTGGTGCTTCTTGCGAGCAGGCGGGGGCCGGTCTCGATGCCGACGCCATCACATGGCGAGGGGTTGGAGCCTTTCTCCACGGTGCGCCAAGCGATTGGCTATTTCCCACGGATTTCGGCAGGCCAGCAACATGAATCAGTATCAAATCATGTTGCGTCCCGAGTAAGCGAAATCAATTTGCGGCGTTTGGCTGCAACGCCTGCAGATGGGGGTGACCGACGATCATGGCCGGAAGATGTGTGGCTGTCCTGCCATAAAGGGGACCACATTGGCCATACAGACGTTTATGGCAGAATGTTCTGGGATAAACCCTCGCCTGCAATCACAGGGAAATGTGTGAGTATATCCAATGGACGGTATGGACATCCGGAACAGGATCGAGCGATCTCGGTTCGCGAAGCGGCGGCGCTGCAGACTTTTCCGGATGGTTACGAGTTCTTCGGCCACAAGACAAACATCGCCAGGCAGATAGGAAACGCTGTGCCTGTTCGATTGGGCGAGAAACTCGGCAAACATGTCCTGAAGATGGCGGAAATAAACAGGAGCATTATGTTTGCGGGGGAAAGAGGAAGACCTGAGTGAATCCATTCTTCAGGCAATCGCGCGGTCACTGTTCGTATATCCTCCTTCGATCAGGATCTTCTTTCCGCTTGGAGAATCTTTCACGATTGTTTCACCTGCGCCGACATCCGCGGAATGAACGTGGAGCAGTTCCGAGTTGTCCAAATCCAGATGCGCTTCACGTTCAAACACAGTTTCGGCAAGCCTGATTTCTTGGGGCACGCTTGGGATCGAAACGTGATCAGGCTCCGCTGGGTCGCGTTCAGTTCCCGCGGTGTCGGCGAATCAACTGAGCTCTTGCCGCGGATGTGGCCAGCCAATATCGGGCGTAAACCTGACGACATTCGCGCCCGGTTGCCTGGGACCGGCAAGACATGATTTAGCTGTGGTGCACAGAGGAACTATCGATGGCACGTGCTTGGACCCTGATAAGCATCTTTGAGGGCCGTCAGTACGGCGGAAACCTCGGTTACGAGGATGACTTAGAGGAGACGTACCGCTACGACAGCAGTGTTGCGAACCATCGCGCCGTCCGTCCCGGAGACTTGGTTTTTCTTCGTGATGAGCAAACCGTATTCGGAATGGCACGCATCGAAGGGATCGAGAGGTCGAGGGACAAAAAGACGAGACGGAGATGTCCAGAGTGCGGCACCACAGCGATTAAGGCGCGAGTACGGTTGACGCCCAAGTGGCGGTGCGCGAGTGGGCATACGTTCGCTGGGGCCGCACGAGAGAATGTGGAGGTCACTGCGTATCAGGCGACTTATGAGAACACCTTTATCGAGCTGCAGGGTACTGTGAGCGTACGCGACCTCAAGCGGGCGGCGCTGCGGCCGAATGACCAGTTGTCCATTGAGGAGATTGATGCTGGCCGTGTCGGCGCGAAGGTGATATCAGCAGGATCGGCGGCCGGCGAACTGCTTGCACAGCACCTACAGGCGACAGGCCCCGATCAGGGCGGTTATTTGCATTGGAAAGAGCCTGACACTGAAGACAGCTACACGCCGGCACTGGGAGACAGGCGGAAGCGGATTAATCGGTCGATTCTGCTGAGGAGAGGCCAAAGAAAATTCAGGAAGAAACTGATACGCCGTTACGGTCCCGCGTGCCTGATCAGCGGTTGCAAACTATTGGACGTCGTCGAAGCCGCACACATCTGGCCCTACAGGGGCGAGAGGGACAATCACCCGGCAAACGGCCTTCTCCTGCGTGCGGATCTGCATACGCTGTTCGATCTGGATCTGCTGGGGATCAATCCCCGGAGATGGATCGTCCGATTGCACCCACGCGCCCGTTCGGCAGGGTATAGCAAATTCGAGGGACGCCGCCTGAGGATTGAAGCCGGTCCTCGGCCTTCGGCTTCGGCCCTCCGGTCACGCTGGAATTCCTTCGTGTTGGGTCTTAAAAGCTAATGGAAGCGAAGGAGATAGAGCGCGCTTGTTTCCGGGTCAGGTTGCGGCCAAAGTTTCAGCGGACCGGCATCCCAGTAACCTGACTGAGCACTGCCGGCCAACTGCAGCCGAAGCGCGGCTGGTGGCGGGGTAAGCGCACTCACAGGCTATGATGGCTGAATGGGATCGAGCCTCGAATCATGCTGCAGATATATCGATCCCGCTGAGCTGCTACGGCACGAGCGCGCCTCCACCGTGCTCACCTCGAACAAGGGCTTCGAGGAATGGGGGGCCGTGCTCGGCGACGAGGTCATGGCGGCAGCACCGATCGACCACGTGCTGCACCATTACCACATCGTCAACATCCGGGGCAACAGCTACCGGACGCGGGGCGCATCAGGATGTGCTGCAACCCGCAGCCGAGGATCGTCGCGAAGGGGCCGCAGCGTGAGTGTCGAACACTCTGCACCGGTTGGTTTGAACGTAGGCAGCGAAGGGTTGACGGCATTGAGGTTCACAACATTGCGCATGAGCGCACATTATTAGTAGCGCAAAATCCGATTTGAGAAACTGATTTCCGGCGGGTAAATCAGGTTCGCTTTGCGTCCCGGTTCGGCGTGCGTCATGCACCTGTTTCGCCTTCCCTGCGGCTTCGTTGGCGCGCTAGCGCGCCGCAAGTTTGGCAGATGACGCCATTGCTCTCTTAGCGGTGGGTGCGGGAGATTGGGAAAGATCCGATATCAGGTTAATGTGCCGCGGTCATGAACATTCCCGTTAATGAAGAACCCACGCTCACGCGGGACATTCTCACTTACGTCGCCGAGCGCATCGACACCGTTGCCTCTATTTCCCTTCAGGCGTTCGAGCAAGCGTTTCGGGGAATCTCTTTTGCGGAACTGCGATACCACATTGGTATTGCTTTGGATCTGGAACTGCTGCAGGTCGAGGACTGCTTGGCCAGGCAGGTAGGTACTCTTGGAATTGACAGCTACTGGACGGACATACTGAGCATCAAGGTTTCGGGGCTTACGCTTAAGGGCGAAGAATACGTTCGCCGAGCCCGAACGCCGGAGTGGTGGAGAACTTGCGATCAACTAGGCCAATCTGCAACGACCGTGGGATTGACGCAAAGACTTCTCGTTGGCTCCTCGGGGACTGAGGGCAAAACGCAGACTTGCATTACCGAACATCGAAACCCTGAGGCCACCCGTCCGGTGGGCTCGTTCCAGATCGACGGCGGGTGAGCGAGATTGATATCAGGAATGCAGAGATCCAGCACCTAGAAAGCAATCGGGATGACGCTTCGCTTGATGCGAGATTCTTTTTGCAACCAATTCGCCATTGCCAAACTCAGCGCAGTATCACAGATCCATGGCAATTTAACTCGGCAAGACTCTCCTCAACTGCCCGCACCGAGTTTTGCCGGATACCCTTCGCTCTGCAATTTCCCGAGCACTTCGGTTGCCTTGGCTGACTGCTTTTCCGTAGGTGTGCGCTGAGGAATGCGCGCGGCCACTTCGAGAACTGCCGACTCCGCTGGGGTCAGAAGATCGCGTGATTGCCCCCATTCAAGGGCGTTCGCCCAGAATGACCCGCCCGCGTTCACTACCGCTATTTGGGCCTCGATTCCGCTAAGTTGCCGTTGGTCGCGGCGCGCGCCACGTGCTGCATCCTGTTGTTCCTGCGCGGAGATCAATTCGTCGCCGATCATTGCCGGCAACTCCACCTCGAGCATGCGGATTCGGTCCCAACAACCTTGCTTCTTTGCCCACTCGGTTACGTTGCTTATCCCAGCCGGTGGGGCGACCAAGACATCATGCACCCGTTCGGCGACCGCTCCGACTGTCTCAGCCAATGCCGGACCTATTGCCTGGCGGCGCCAGATCGACTCCAAGTCAACCGAACGGTCCTGCTCAGCCACCTCATGGGCGATCTTGGCGATCGCGTAGGCAACAATATTGGCCCGGTATCCTCCCTGATACCAGGCTTGCGAGGACACTATGCGTTCCGTGGCTCGAAACACGATCGCCTTGGCAACGGCCTGTCGATACCATGCCTCATTGAAGTCATTCGGTGACCTGCTCCACGCCTGACCGACTCTGCCCGCAAAAGCTGCGAAGTTCTTCTGCGCCCCTAGGCTCACTTCGTGTGGCCGCCCCTCCCAGACATTGATGAACTTGGCAAGGTCCGTTTTCGTGAATAGCTGTTTTCGTGGATTCTCCAAGTCGAACTTCCTGCGTTGAGCGGGCGTTAGATACCCGCGGGCATCCGCGAACTGACCACGCGCCCTCTCGTAGAACCATTTGCTCTGGCGGAAGCTACCGTCTGGTGACGGTGCGTGAATCCGGCGCGAAAACCCCTCCATGCGGACATGGAACGGATGGTTTGCGAAAAAGTCCGCGGCACTCACACGGTTCTGGCTGTTTGCATACTCCGAGATCTTTGGCACCAGAGTGGTAGCGCGCTCCGAAGATACAACCGACAGCTTCATCTGCACGAACGTTCGCGAGATGTCGACATTGCGAAGCCTCGCCACATGAACCGAAGCCGTCGTTTGTCCCCCGTTCACGATCTGGAAGTTGGTCAGCCGCCGCAGGAGCATCTGTCCTCCGCTGTTGCCGATATCCACTGCCTCGGCCGTGGCAGTTATGCCGTTGTTGTAGGCGAAGAACATCGACGGCTCGTTCTCCAACGTCAGTCTGATCCCGCGGTTGACCTTTCCTCGGGCCTGCAGGAACACCCGTACGTTCTGTTCGAGCAGACGTGCTCCCCAGCGGTCGTAGATGTCGGCAAGCACTTGGCCTGGAATAACCGCCAAGTAGGATTCGTGCTCGGCATCGGTCTGCTGGGCCGGCAAGGGTTATGTCAGAGAAAACCCGTTTGAGGCGGAACGCCTGCTCTCGTAGTCTGCGAAGATGAAGAACAATCCCTTCCGATATTTCAACAGTTCGCCCGAGGTGATCCGCCTCGCGGTGATGATGTACATCCGCTATCCGCTGTCCTTGCGCCAGGTTGAAGACCTTCTGTTCGAACGCGGCATCGACATCTCTCACGAGACGATTCGGTACTGGTGGAACCGGTTCGGCCCCCTGCTTGCCGGCGAGATCCGAAATCGGCGCATCAAGGGACGCAACTACTCGAACTGGCGCTGGCACCTTGATGAGGTCTTTGTTCGGATCAACGGCGAGAGACATTACCTATGGCGCGCCGTCGACCACGAGGGCGAGGTGCTCGAAGCGTTCGTCACAAGGCGGCGAGATCGCCGAGCAGCGCTCAAGTTCCTCAAGCGCACGATGAAACGCTATGGCCGGCCGTGGTCAGTCGTAACCGATCGCCTTCCATCCTATCGAGCCGCCATGAAGGGACTCGGGAATGCCGGGCGGCAGGAGTGCGGGCGCTGGCTGAACAACCGAGCTGAGAACTCGCATCTCCCGTTTCGAAGGCGAGAAGGGGCGATGGCGCAATTCCGGGATATCAAGACCCTGCAGAAGTTCGCCGCGGTCCACTCGTCGATCTATAACCACTTCAACCATCAACGCAATCTCAACCGCCGCCAGATTTTCAAACAGCTTCGGGCCACCGCTTTGGCCGAGTGGCGTGAACTGGCAGCCTGAGCATCTTCGACTGTAGATTCTGTCGGTGAACTAAATTTAGTCTGACAGCGCCAGCAGCAAGCTAATGTTCTCTTTGCCAAAGTGAAACTTCTTTACCAATGCGTTCTTAATTCCTCTTGCATCATTACACGCGTGAGCAAGAGGAGGGGCATGTTCGTAGTTATTGATACCCACCAACAACGCCCAACTGTTTGAGTAGTAATCTCCGTAAAGCATTTCAGCCGACCAGCACCTAGAAAAAAATTACCAGGTCAACACTCCGATGCAGGCAAATAGTCATAGACTGGTTACGCAACGGTCGAGATTAAGGACGGCGTCAGGCATCAGAATAGTGTTGAGGCATTTCCCCATGCGCATCTCTCCAAATTAGGTTGTTTGGACAGAATCCTTTGCGGGCAGCAGAAACAGGAATGAAGGTGTCTCACAAGGGAGAATAGACAATCTCACCGCCATTTGGCACAGGCCCAATGATGGGCCACGCCTTGCCGGAATCTAAGTCGGGATGTCGCAATTCAGAAGGAGGCGCACCATATTCGTCTCGAATTCTGTCAATCTCATTCAAGTGCTGTGCGGCAACGTCTGACGGCCCACCGTTTGCTGTCGTAGCAAGAAGGCTTCGGCGCAAACTTGACATGGGTACAGGCTGCATCACGAATGCACCCTCCCACCTTTCGGACGAAATGTTTCTTGTAGTGGCACGTTCCAGTGTTCGGCGCGAAACAAGCGAACAGCCTAATTCTTGCTCAAGTTTCGTAAGCAGCAATACAGCTCGCTCATCTGCGCACTCCGCGAGCACTCTGGCAATTACTGGTATGCCCGGCAGACGAGGAGAATCGCCAATCAGGCGGTAAACCTGTACACGTAATGTTGAGTTCTCTTTGATCAAACCACTTAGCCAAATCGACATTTGCGCTGGAACGTCTTCAAACACTCCGTGTGCGACCAATTTCACAAAGCGGAACGCGCACGATCGAGTGCGGCGCCTAATTACTGCATTGCGCCAACAGTGATTACCGTAAAGATTCGGATGCTTGTTCGCTAGTTGAAAGAGAACTACTTCAGCGTCGGGATCAGGAGCGAACCCAAGCCCTTCAAGAAACTCACCCATTCTTTCCGCCGTGAGGTAGTGGGCTGGGATATTTTCTATGATGTCGAGACTGTCCATGGGGCAGTTCGTGAATGGCAGCAATCGAAGCCACTCGGATAACTCCCGTTCCTCCGTAGGCCAATAAGGTTGGTCCATTACGGCAGCAAGCAATTCCGCTATACCCTGCTTCACGAACTCAACATCGATGACCTCGCCCGAAAGGACGAGCTTGTTCAAGAGTTTGCCACGGGAATTACGGTCGGCCATCCCAATGAGTGCTTCAATCGTGGTTCCGCGCTGACCAATTGGAATTTCTGCCCCCACAATTGCAAGTTCGACCGCATGTCTTGTATCCGCTTCGTTTTCCCCACCTGTAATCAATTGCTCAATTGCTTCGAAGATTGCTTCTCCTTCGATGGACGATTCACTGGGATTGAATTCCCTAAACTCGCGTCTCTTCGCCACACGCGAAAATTCTGTCGCTTTCGGCCATTCGCGCTCCCCTTCCGGCTCAAAAACAACGCGCCACCGACCTGCTATAACTTCAGCGGCAGGTACACCGAAATTGCGATCCAAGAGATACTCCCGCATTAGCTCCAACGTATCGGCGGAACGGTTCTTGAGGAATGCCTGTTGGTAATGGTCCGTCCAAGATGTTCTCGCTTCTTGGATGGCAATACGCTCGTAGCTACCGTCAGCGGAAACCTGACTCCTAAACGTCTTCCAGAGCCGAAGTTCCTCATCCAGTAGCTGCTGCAAAATGGGGAGCAGACCTTCGCATGGCGCTTGGCATGCAAGTCTTGCGATGGCAGCCAATTGCTCGCGAGTCGTATTGGAGGACTCCAGGAGCCGACCCCCCCAGCTTTGCACAAATTCCGCAATTGTTCCTCGCAAATCGGCTGCTAGAGTAGACGACTGCCAGTACCCGCCATCCAGGCGACTTGAAATCAGATTTGCCAGCATTTCCAATTCCTTGGAGTCTGCCTGTCCAGAACGGACTGAGGCAGCACCCAGCAGGCTTGAAATAGGAACACAAAGGACAACGTCTCGCAAAGCTTGGTACAAGCGGAAGGCTGCATAAGGCTGATCACTCCCCGTGTCCTCGCGCAGAGTCTTCATTTCGAGGAGCTTGTCGATAAGTTGTCCGGTCGCCTCCGGCCCAAGTGCTGCGGCGGCAGTCTTGGCGCGATCTTCATCGCCCTCCGTGCTCATCGCGATTTCCAATAATGTTTCGTCCTCATATGCGAAGCTGCATTCAGCCACATATTCCTCCGCGCGAACCGGAAGCGAATAACCCTTGCGTACACGAATTACGATTCCACGCGCAACGACCTTTGGGAAGCGCTCCCTAGCCTTGAGAATGATGCGCCTTGTTTCTGTATCCCCTCTATCGAGTTCCATCTCCGCAATGGCGTTCGTTAGTTGGGCGCTGGAATCGTGGCCTTTCTGACGGCGTAATATCTCACGAATAACATCATGGGGCTGACGCAACTGCGATCGCAGCTGTTCACGTACCGATGCGAGTCGCAGGCTGATTTCCTCATCGGCCACGTCATCTATCAAGTTTGTGCGAGCTAGCAAATCAAGTGCTGCTTCGTCCGCCCCTTGCAAGGCGAGCGCAACATGACGCTTGGCGCCCCGGAACGCCAGTGCGTTCGCAACGGCAACCTTGACCTGAGGATCCAAATCGTCACGCGCCAACTCAGCCACGAATTGGAATTCGTCTACGCTGCCCTGATAAGCAATCTCTTTCAAGAGCCTCTTGCGTACCGGCGCTGACAGGCCGGCAATGTGATTACCTGGCTCGTCCCCAAGAATCGATATCCGGAAGCGCTCGCCAGCGCGAAAAGCGGCATAGAGGATATGGGCATCTTCGTTAGAAAGAAGCGGCCACACAAAGTTGAAAAACTCCGGGCGACCCGAGTGAATCATAAAGCGGAGCGCGCGGTCGATCCTACCAGGCATATGCCAACGTGAAACACGCTCTTGAATACTCCCGCGCACGTGTTCCCAGACGGCGTCAGTCGAACGAGCTATGATTTCTGCTGCGAGCATTGGGTCCACGTCGAACGCCGCAAGAATGACCGAAGCACAAGCCTTCTGCGACGCCACCTCACCTTGTGCAAGCCGTTCGCATACAAACAAGGTTGCTTCCTCCCACTTTCGGTGATTGAAAACGTCCGATTTGAGCCTGATCCAGATTCTGTCGTCCGTAACGCTCTTGAAAACCTGCTGTTCGACAAATCGCGACGCGTACCATTCCTGAATTTGCTGATGAGGAAAGGAGTACTGTTCTGACTCGCACCCATAAACCAAAACATGATGGCTAACTAGAGCATCCAGCACTACATCAGGTTCAGGTAAATGGGCAATCTGACCGTTTGTGCGCAGAGTCTCAGCAGTGCTGGAAACACACTTACGCGCACAGGCTTCACTCAGCGACGTGCTTGAAGTGCTCGTAGCCACAACCGCGAGCCCCTCCAAGTATGGGCTATGTAGACCGAATGTCACGAGTCTAAGTGCATCGGCGTGCTGGCCGGGGTGCTCGTGCTCAGAAACGAACATATCCAAGATAGCTTCCTTGGTAGTTGGGAACGCCCCGCCTTTGAAATTGTCAATAAGCGCAGTCAAGTAGAGTGGAATGTTGACTAAATTTCGCACCCCGCTCGTTGCACGAGCCCGCTCTACCAATTGCTCGCCCTCCTCGCCACGAAGAACACGAGCCACTTCAGACTGTTGGTCAGCGCTAAGCGGCTCCAGTTCAACACGTTTCCCAGAGATCGGGATATCGAGTGACTGCTGGCGGGTGGTTACAAGAAACCCTAGTTCCGTTTCCCTCTGCAAACTCTCAATCTCAGCCCTCGCGCGACGTTGTGAGCCACGGTCAAGCTCGTTCCAGCCGTCCAGCAAAAGAAATACACCAGATTTATCAGCTACTGCCCAAAAATCTGACTTGTGCACCTCCCGAAAGGAAGGCCGACTCAATATCCAGTCAACTAACGAAGATCCCTCTGGTGACCAATTTCCGAGCAAAACAACGATCGGAATTCCATCTCCTCCGGCAAGTATTCTGTCGGCAATCTGAACCAACGTCGTTGTCTTCCCCATACCTGGCGGTGCGACTAATACAACGTCACCAATGCTTGTGAGAGCCGTCGCCAGTTTCGAGGCAGGCATAGGTTCGGTCATGCCATCAACATGAACTGTTAACGTAACAGAACTCGATTCATACCTTTCGAATCGTCGAATGGCTTCTAGCGTAGACACTGCGGCTGCTCGAACGCGCGCGGGCCTCTCTTGTTCTACATTCGGTTTGGTTATCGCACTCTTTACCAACTCGTCGCGGTTAAGACGCCGCCATGATTCCTTTTGTGCGTCCGCCTTCCATTTGCGCAATTTCTGAACCGTAAATCTCGGGTCGGAATCCACGATCTTGGCGTGAACTCGGCAGAGCCATATCCCGTTTTCGGCCGACTTGCGCTCCTCGGTAGTTAGTGCCTCGTCATAACGGGGACCGCCAGGAGCGGCAGCAGTAATGTGGGCTGCTTCCCCAATACTTACTTCTCCGCTTCCATCGGAACTAGAACCGACCGTGAGCCTTCGGCAACAAGGCGCCGAGCAAAGCCACGCAACGCGCATAGCGAGTTGGCGCTTTGTCTTCGAGGAAAACTCGTCTCTACTTCTATTGCTCAAGCTCTATGCTCTTTCTAGAAGGATTCCGTGCTCAGAACATTAGGAAGGGCAATTGTCAACCAACAAGAGCAGCTATTTCAACCTGGGCAAGTGTGGCTATGGCTCGGACCTATCAATGGGAAAATCCTCGGCCCGTATGGACCGATTTATGGGGAGAAGATCAGCGGGAACCGGATTTCCGGCCATTGGATTACGAAGACGAAAGCGAAGAAATTCTGCGCAACCTGTCGCCGCTCCTAGACGCGGATCCCGATGCGCCGCTCCCGGAAGACCTGCCGCTGTGGTTTGGTATTTTCCTGGCGCTCATGACTCAGCACAGGCAAACCTTTTCCGAGGATTCTGACGCACTGGAGTTAGGCGTATATTACTGGTTCGGGCGCGGGCATGATCCGGCAACACATGACGCTGCCATGCAACATGTTCAAACCGAATTGTTGCGCAGCGTTTTGCCGTATCTGCCGCCGTCATCCGAGGACTAAACGACGTAACCAGCAAAGACACAACCGTTCCCGCGATGCCTTGGTCGAATTGCGGGTACTTGATTCGTTTGTGTCATCTTTTAAAAGAACAGCCTTCGCTTGGCAATGCTGATCCGAACGTCTCCCAAACATTCAAACCATTCCCGGAGGCTCTCTTCTTCACGAGTGCATTTTGAGGGGGTGTTAAATCCTTCATTTATCAATCTCGGAATAAGTACGTTTACCTTATTTCTGGCCTGCGATGCCCAAGCTGGCGGATGTCCGGGCATTGACGGGTCAACAATCTCCGGCTCTAAAGCAAGTTCGCACCTGAGGTAGGCGGATTGAACATCTCGTCGGAGAAAAAACCTCACCAAGAACCTGGGAGTCCACACAGTCAAGACTCCGCCGATGTAGCCGACAAGCAAGATAAGGCTTTCTGTCGACCAAATATACTGACGCAGAAATTGACCCATGCGACCATCCCCCAATCAATCCACGCCGCATCATACCCTCCCTTTCTGTAACGTGTAGGCATGGAATATCCCGCAATGGGGTACAGCTCATGGAGGCATGGGCCGGATTCCTTTCCCCCCTATACGCGGGAAGGAAAAACAGTCCGCTTGATCCTGCGCTTGACATAGGTGTTGGCCTGCAAACGGACGGTGAGCCACAGGACTAGAGGGCCTTCAGCTTTCGGATGTACGAGTAGTCGCTGGGAACCGGAAGGCTGAGCGTAAGTGATTCTCTTGCACCACTCGCCGTCCGGAGAATAACCGACAGCCTGACCAGAGGCGTCGCGCAAGGGCTTACCGACTCCCGCAATCCATTTCCCTCTCTTTCGTGCCAACCTAACGCTGTAAATGAGCCACCAGTGTCCCTCGTCTCGTTGCTGAATATTTACGTGTCGGCAGTTGGAATACTCGCGCACCTCCGGCAAGAAATCGGGTACATCATGTCGCGACCGGTACCCCAGAATAGCGAAAATAGCGGCAACAATGCCGCCGACGCCACCAATTGCAGCTATCCAACTGAGCAAATCTTGTCCGTTTAGCATCCCGCCGTACTCAACGAGAATTTGCAACGCGCCATAAGTGCCCCATGGCTTGCTGCGGTCCGCGTGCTGAGCGAAGCGCGACTCATTCTGAATCCTTTCCTGTTGCCTCCCGGCACTCTTTGCTCTCGTTCACCCGCAGGAATTCGCTGATGAAGCTATCTACTTCTTCGCTAATGGATTGGACGGTAAAGTTCGCATCTGCCATCAAAATTGATCCTTGGCCCCAGGTTTCTGCGAAGCCGAACTCGTGGACATCGGAGTCGAGAATTAATTTGTTGAATCCCAAATCGTAGGATACTGCTATTGTTTCGCCGTCGCCTACCTGTTCCCCAGAGACAAACTTGGGTTCGATTGCAGCAGTCTCGATAAGCAAAAAGTCGGCCCCATCAGGATCGTAAATCCGCGCAGCACGCAATCGACTCTCGGCTACATTCTCAATTCGTTCCTTGGTTAAGCCAATTTCGATGGCATCTGGGGCGGTATCCAAAACAACCAGCCTGATTTTCTCCACTGAAGTGCATAGTTGAAAAATTTCATGACTCCCAACTTCATCATCGGCGAGCGCCGCAGGGAAGATGAACAGCACCAACAAGGCAGTCAATATTTTCTTCATGGAATCCCCCTAATTGATCGACGGAGAGCCGCCGCTTGCCTGCGCTTGCTCTCGACCTTCCTCCGCGTACTCCGTGAGCACCCTGCTAGCAACGTGGAAAGCCGCGATTGACCGTTCCCCCTGAATCCCAGCCACGTTAGATTGAGGAGACCCTCAAGTCGAGATGGCCAAGGCTAATGCCCGCGATCTCAAACTGGATCAGGCGTCATTCGGCTTCGAGGAAGATTGGTCACGAAAGCTCTCCCCATGTGTGGTTGCTGAATTCGGAATTCCAAAACCTGCGCCAGACGCAGGCTCACTTGGAACAGCAAGCAACGATGTTACCAATCGCTGGCCTACCCACGTCAGGGTCGGGTTAGTCGCGAGGTTCTTCGCAGCCCCGAGTTCGTTATCGATTGTCTCAATTCTTCGTTCGGCGAACGATGAGTGCTCGGCGAAAATCTTGCTAATACAAGCCCAGAAATATCGTAGGTTACCAAACACGTATACGCCGTGCACTAGACCGCGCACGGTCCGCTGTTCGTTTTTCCACGGAGAGAACACACGCATTTCATCTGGAGTGTTGATGACTAGCGGCTCGGCGGTCTCCACGAGGGAAAGCTGCAAGTGCAGTGCCTCATGCAAAATGCTCTCGGCCAATCGCTCTACTCGATTCACTTCCATCAATAAGGGGCAGGATACAAAGACAGAAAAGGGCAAGGACGGATCGCTGTAACTTGAGTCGAAATCCAAGTCGGATGCGATAAGTACATGGAGCGAGCGGCACAGTCCCGCAACTGTTCCCAGAAGCGGGTGAACAGCGCGAATGAGGTCCAGAGATTGAGTCAGTACTTGCGGAAACGCCATATCGATGATGTCCGTTTCAGTGGCGAACTGAAGCTCCACGCTGCGCCACCTGGCCGCAATGGCGTCCGGTAGCAGCTCGATTTGCATGCCCGAGTCGAACTCAACGTCAGGAAATCTCGAGGTGTGGAGAACCGTCGCTCCCGAACCGTCAAGAAATCGGGCGGTCGAGTAGGTCTGCCAAGCGGAGACTCCACTCTGAGCCTGGCGCCTCAAACGAGTTGGCGCCATGCGGTTCCAACCGCAAGGGCCGTCGACGAACTCGATCATCCAGAACTTACATCCGGATAGAACGAGTACACAACGGTAAATCGATCTCCCCCATGCACCGTACTAACCGCGTGGTAGGACCGAGGAGATATCGCAAACGCCTGTACCGTTCCGTGTCTCGGCTCTATGACCTTGGTGACTGACTCCGGTTCCTCTCCACTGAAAAGCATCAAATACCCTCCGTGTTCGGGCTGCCAACCGCGATTGATCTGCAGAAGAAGGCGATGACTTTCGCCCCTGGGAATGTAGTCGTTGTGAATTCGAATTGTTTGTTCCGCGAGGAGCCTATGAGCCGTCACGTCCACGCGTTCGGATAGGGGTCGACCAAACTGCCGGGCCATCCACTCCCGCAGTGATGTAATTGTCTCCGGGCAAGCGAGACTTCGAACGGCGGGAGCGAGCGGAGTGTGACGCAGGCTGAATTCGTACTGCTGGTAAAAATCGGTCGTGGTCAATTTCCATGGAGCATCAGTTTCAAACCAGTGCAGCCATTCAATGCAATCGCCCGGTCTCATGCCGAGCCCTACGACATGCTCGAAGGGGAGCGATCCATAGTTGATTGAATCGAACTCAGGAAACATTTACAGGAGAAGGCCGTACGGCAAGAGTGTTGTGCAGCCCGAGGTCGTCCAACCGAGCGATGGCATGTCGAATCAAGGCCATGTGGTCGTGGCAATAGACCGACGGATTGTCGTAGCCGCGATCAGAGCTCCAGCGGTAAAGTGGCATTCCGCCGCCACAAATGGCGAGCAAATGGCAGTCTCGACATTGACTGGAGTGAGGCACTTGCATGTGGGTATAGGCGATGTATTCCTCAGATGTGAGAACCGTCGAAAGTGAAGTAGTCATGACGTTCCACCGGTTGCCAAACCGGTCCGCACCCTCGAATGAAGCTCGCAGCGTGTCGTTCTTCCGAATTTCTCCGTCGGACTCTACAACCAATATTCCGTATCGATCATTCCCTCGACCTTCCTTTTGGCTCAGCCCGCCAAGGCACAACTTAATGAGGTCATCGAAGATGCGAATGGGAACGGGACAGGGATCTGTGAGATACAAGTCAAGTAGCGTACTCATCCACCGCCCGTACTCGGTGGTGGCGAATCCTGCCTTTCCTGGCGGAAGGCGATCATGATTCCCGTCCTGGAGAAGAAAGTCCATGCTCGGAGTACCCAACGCCTTAAGGAACTCGTACACGGTCCGTGGATTGACGGCGGGCTGAATGACCGAGAGAGTGCCAGCGAACAGGAATTTGTTTTCGCTGTGTGACGTAAGTAGGCGAATACCACTCATCGTCGCTGCGTATGTGCTCTCGCCACGATGGTTTACCCTGGCGAGATCGTTGACCTCTGGCGGTCCGTCGATGCTCACGGACACGCTAGTCCGCGTTTGGGCGAAGAGATCCAGCAATTTCTCGCTGAGAAGTGTACCGTTTGTCTGGATGCTAATCGGGTAGCGTTCGGGCGTCAGACGAGTCCGTAGGTGGCGAAGCAATTCGGCGAGATGATCGATACCCAGCAGCAGTGGCTCTCCGCCGTGGAGAACGATAGCGAAACCCGCATCCTGCCGCTCGGCATGCTCAACCAATCGATCGCCGACGGCGGCCAAAACGTCCGGCCGCATGCGTTTGGGCTGGATACGCCACGTGGTATCGGGCCCCTGATATACGTAGCAGTACGAGCAATCGATATTGCACCGGCTCGCGGTCTTCAGGAGAACCGTATCGAGCTGGGCGTCGGCGTCCATGTCGCGTTAGGCGTAGTTTGCTGTTCTCAGCCCCGATTGTGCCGGTTGTGCACCCGGTCATAGGAAGCTTCTACTTGCTTTTCGTTTCGTACCTCCTCCAACAGACGAGATAGAACCGGGTGCGCCAAGCCAGAATCGGGTGCTTCCTTTCTCGTTCGATCGCAAGTCGAGTCGGCGGTCAATTTGGATGTCGGCTGTTCTATTGCATGGTCCATGTGGGGTCTCCGGGCTGTACTGGGGAGATAACGCCGGGTTGGATGGCCGGGTTGCGCCTCCAATGATAGGCGAACATCTACGATGGAAGCAAGCGTATGTATATCTAATTGAACATAAACGATATTCCAAAAATACTAATATGTAAGATATTGATAATTAATCTATTTATGTTCTAATTTAGATTCACCCGTTCAGAACGGTTGTTTTGCGCCAGCCGGGAGCCAAATAACGCCCTGACCGGAAGCGATTCAGACGTCGTAAATGCCTCTGTGCGAGTGGCGTACAATCGCCCCGTGCAGAGTTGGCCGAATTAACCGCCAGCATCAGGTGTGGGCATGTCGCAAATCGACCGGGAACTCAACGAGGTATGGAACGCGTTGCGCGGAAATAGAGGCCAGCGCGACGAAGCCTTGGAAGAAGTTCGCATCACGAACCTGCGAGCAATTGATGACCTCCGCATTTCCTTCGACTATCCCGTCTCCGTTCTGGCTGGACCCAATGGATCCGGCAAATCGACAGTGCTATTCGCTTGCGCTTGCGCGTACCGCGTTCCAGGACGCCGTTCAGGGCATTTCGCTCCCGGTCGGCTGTTCCCGAACTTTACTAGCCAGCAGGAAGCCGTGCGATCGGATACGGTGCAAAATACCCAGCTTGAGTTTCATTACTTGCATGACGACGATCGTCATTCCATGGTTTTGAAGCGGGGTAAGTCTTGGGGTCGTAGTGGATCGCACCCTGAACGCCAAGTCTATTTGCGCACTCTCGCCAATCTCGCCAGTCCCTCCGAAGTGCGGAGCATCCTTCAACTCGGAAGGAGAGAGGTCCAAACGGAGCCGATCAGTCCTGATCTGCTGATCTTCGCCCACAGCATTTTGCCGTGGCGGTATCGCAACCTTGATCTCATTTTGGGCCAGTCTTCGCGCGATCTGCTCTTCGCGGAGCTTGATGAGACTGGAGAAACACGCTATTCGGAGTTTCACATGTCTTCCGGCGAACGGACCATTGTTCGTATTTCGAAGGATATCTCCGGCCTCGAAAACGCATTGGTTCTGATAGACGAAGTGGATACGGGATTGCACCCGTATACCCAGCAGCAAGCGATGCTCGAATTGCAGCGCAGCGCGCTTCGACAAAAGCTGCAGGTCATTGTCGCCTCGCACAGCCCGGTCGTTCTGAGCAGCGTGCCTCCGGAGGGGCGCATTTTTCTGGACCGTGATCTAGAAACCGGAATCGTTCGGCGCGAGCCACTTTATCGCGATATCTTCCAGAAGGCGCTCTACGGGCAATCGCAGGACCGGCTCTCCTTACTTTGCGAAGACGAGGTCGCAGAGGCTGTGATCCGTGGCGTTCTGGACGTACTTAACATTGAGATGGGTTTGCGCCCGGAAGACTTCATTGTCGGCAGGAACACGGGTAGAGACGAGTTCCCCAGCCACATTCGAACGCTCGGAAAGTTCGGCAAGCTCTCCGATTTCATCGTGGTGCTGGATGGCGATTCACGTGCGATGGAAAACAGACTAATGGAAGTTGCCAAAGGGTATGGCCATTCGCTGCAGCCGCTGTTTCTACCGGGAGATGCTTCGCCGGAACAGTGGCTCTGGAAAATCCTGCGAGCACGGCCGGGAGAATACGCAAACGTGCTCGGTCTTACGGAGACCGACATTAGGCATATTACTGACAGGGTAGCGAATCTCGTTGAAGGCGCCGTACATCAGAGCGATGCCGCCAAGACCTCCTTGAGGGCATTCGCTGAGGATATCAACCGAACAGTCCCGGACATAGCTCGCAGCATCGGGCGAAGAGAGGCGGAAAACAACGCAATTCCGGAATTTCTTGGTGCCCTAAAGGAGCAGATCGTCCGCTGGCGAAGTCTTTGACGGGGGCGTGAAAATCACCGGGCAGGCCAGAAGTTGATTGCCACTGACTGATGAGAAAAAAAGATTGCAGTGGCCAAATCTGCGCATCTGGCGGAGGGTGCGGTAAGAAGCGGTGGCGGCCCGAATTGGAGAAGAAATTCCGAGTGAGGGTCTCCCCTAGAACTGGGCCACGTGGGATGCGTTTTCTGACATTTACCGCATTTGGCTCATTTCGGGCGGGCTTTGACCGGGCGGCCGAGTGTCACGTGCGCGGATTCTGCATACCCAGCTTGGTGCCAGAAATCCGCGTTGGAACAGCGTGGGTTCGAATAATTCGAGGCAGAGAAAACCTTTATATAACAATTGGTTATTTTCTGTTGCAGCTCCATCGGCTCCATACTTTTCTAATAATAACTATTTGAATTACAAAGATAATATCTAATAGATCATTGAATCATAGCACTTGGAGTGGCACTTCCTATTGAGCAATTTCTTGCTATGATGCCGCCGTCCTTAAAGGGGCATGGGAGGAAATTGGTGCGTCAAACAGCTGTTAGGAGGGCCACACTTCCGTAACCCACTATGAACAAGCCACCGTCTCCCCGGGATCCCTCTGAGCCTGGCGAAGTTAGTCTCCAAGCATCGATTACAGAATCCGGCCTGTCATTCGCTGCCCGGTCAAGAACGATCACCGCGCTGGACCGCTTGGTGGGCGGGTTATTTGGAATTCCTGCTGCCTGGTTGGAGCGAAAAGAAGCTGAAATTCGCAATCGTTCCAGCATTGAGGCTGCTATTCAAGACGTTTCCCCCGAATTGGCAGGACCGATCCTGACTGACGCCCAGGCCGACGCCCTTGTCGCCGAACAAGCGTTGCTATCTCAACTCACTCCCCTTATCAACAAGATACGCGTTGCAGAACGTGCCGTTGCAGTCCTGTCTCAGGAGAACCTAGCCGACGAAGAAGCGGGAGCCGACGACGACCCCGGGCCTCTCGAACAGGATTGGCTGACCCACTTTGCCAGTTACGCAGAAAAGGCGTCGTCCGAAGAGGTACGGAATCTCTGGGCTAAAGTTTTAGCTGGCGAGATCCGCAAGACGGGTTCCTTTTCGTTATCGAGCCTAAGGCTGCTTTCGGAACTGGATCATAGGATGGCGACGACTTTCCAGAGAGAAATGAAGCACCGCATTGGCGACAATGCGATTCTGCAGCCCAAGCAGGCAGAGTTACAGGGCAATCGCTTAGAAGACCTCTCTTTCTTGGAGGAAATAGGTCTTATCCGCTCGATTGACCCAATTGGCGGCGTCGCAAAGCAAATTCATGCTCAAAGCAATGGCAAGGGGTATCTTCGAGAAAAAGACCTGTTGCTTCTTATGGAATTCCCAAGCAAGGTGGAATTAAAAATTATCCCTCTGGCGCGCGCTGGCGCGCGCGGGAAGCAGAGATCGTTTGCATTTTGGAGCCTGTTGATCCTCACGCTGTTCTGGAAAGAGTTGGCGCAGCAATCGAGGACCAGGTTAACGCAATGGAAATTCGCACAATTGTTGGCACCCACGACAACAGCCTTCTGACAACTCCTCTAAAGACGTTAAAGAAAAAGGCAACTTAGATCGCCCCGCCCCTAACCAATCTTCAAGGCCGAGTCATGGCCTGCCCGATAGCAGCCTTCCAGCACCTGCGTTGGTATACATCACTGGTCTCCCCCTCGGGATGGGCGTGGAAGCACCCCGAATTGGCGTAATGGATACCGTCATTCATTGGTTAGGCTGGGCACTGGCCGCCCTGTTTGGCGGCACCTTGCTTTTGAAGGGGGAAATCAAATTCGACGTGAACGAATGGCTGAGGGAACGCAGAAAGCACAAGGAAGAGAACATACGATTGCTCTGTCCGCATGTTCAGGGATTCACAGAGAACGGTAAACGAGGTCTTCGCAGCACGTACATTTCGCCCGCCGGCGTAACGTATTGGCAATGTCAACAATGTGGTCGTATCACACACGATCCGGACGAAGTGCAGGAGAATCTGGAGCGCTGGGGCAAGAATCCGAAAGCCTACCTTGAGAGAATCAAGCTCCAGAATAAGTTAGGAGAAAAATTTCGCCGGTGAGCTGCGTGGATTCCTATAGCGACAAATTACAAGGCCCTTGGGATCTTCCTTCTGATTTCACGTTGTCTTTCCAAGCGGGAGTCATAGGGACTTAGATCAATGACGGTATGGAACGATGCAAGTTTGTTGGCAAAGATTGCCACTTGGGTACCGTACGTATTTATCGCCATGGGCGCGGTAATTGCTATGGCCGGTTTGTCTGTCAAGAACATGGTCGATGCCCGCGTCCACAATCTGCATGAACTCAAGCAAGCCACGTTCCGAGACACGCCACCTGAGTTTGATGTGTTTCTTGCCAGGTCGGAACCAAGCAGCAGAATCGTGATTGTGATTGACACAAAAAATATGATCCCTTTCGAGGCACGCTGGACCGTCCTGACCAAGAACAATATGCTCGTGTCGGGATTGCTTCTTGAGACTCCGGAAATTCGACCGACGAAACCGGGAGAGCGTATTTCCTGGCCGGTCAACATTCACGACGCGAAGGTTGTTGATGACTATCTGGAATTAAACTTTTCCTTTCAGTCCGTCTATTTTGAGATTGAAGGACGCCCCGACCATCTCAAGGGTGAAATTACTAAGTCCTTCACGTATAAGAACGGAAGAATCTCATACGCAAATGGCTCCGCCTCGAACTGATCGACCGCCCCAGCTCCCGCTGGGCCTGAGGGAACTTTGATGGCCGGTTCGAATATCGTTCCAAGATTTTTACAAATCACTTATATAACCATCACTTAACAAATACACAAAGTGGGATAATCAACGCACCGTGCCAATTTCCGAACCCGCACTCAACTCAGCTCTGGCGGACGCGCTCTCTGATCACGATGTCCACGCTACGCCAGAGCAAACCCGACCCGGGACCGCCAGGAAACGCTGCGATGTAGAAATTCGGCGGAAGCACGGTGACCGTTACTACACGGCGGTGGAGTGCAAGATCGGCCAGAGTTCAATCCAAAAAGGCGCCGCCGTCAAAGACGCACAGCGGTGGCTCAAGCACACGGACTGTTGGAACGCAATCGGTGTGTGCTATCCGGAAGAGCTTAGCCAAGACCATCCGGTAACACCGCGTAAGCGAATCGCGGCGACCGACAAGCTATTGATGGCCAAGGTGAACCAAAGTGGCGTGGTGGGGCATTGGCGGAAGGATGATCTTTCCGATCTTGCAAACCTGGCCGACGATGTCGGGGCGAACGAAACCTATCGCGTAACGGATATCTTGAAGCAAGCCATCATCGCGGCCAGCGATCTTATCGACGCGGCGACAGCTAAGGACCTTGCCGACACGCTGGAACTACCCTGGGCTCCCCCTAAAAAGACGGGGATTGACAAACGCCCCCCGCGGATAGCCTGCCTAATTGTCGCGAACATGGCGCTATTGCAAAACCGCATGCGCAGTGAGGGGATACGGATCGAAGACCTGGACACATTGATCGATATCCGGTCAGCCGGGAACCGGCAGACCGCTTTGCTCGACAACTGGAAACGAATCCGCGAGGTGGACTATGTGCCGGTAGTCGACCCCGCTTTGGCCGTGCTGCACAAGCTGCCGGTGGATCAGCACACAAATGGCCTGCTCGAGATCCTGCTTGAGGGTGTTCTCGACTGCGCCCCCCACATTCGCGGATTGCAACTCGATCATGCCGGACCCCTGTACCACGGACTTCTTGAGACGGCAAAGTACGATGGGTCGTACTACACCAGCACGTCGACGTCTGTATTGCTGGCTGAACTGGCCATGCCGCCGGATTGGTCCTGCATTGAAGACCACTGGAACGACACCGACCGGCTTATGAGCTTGAAGATCTGCGATCCGGCCTGCGGCACGGGAACGCTCCTGATGGCGGCTGCCCGCACCATTGAGCAGCGCTTTCGCCATGCGGGTGGCGAGGAGGACGATCTGCCGGCCCTGCATCTCGGGCTGATTGAGGACGTGCTATACGGACTCGACATCAATCGTCACGCCATTCACCTGGCGGCCTCCATGCTCACCCTCAGCGCGCCGAGGATCGACTACAACAGGATGCACCTCTATAACATGCAGCATGGCGTGGGCGCGAGCGGAGAGGTGCGTGCAGGCTCTCTCGACATCCTTGTAGATGACGCCACCTACATGCCGGGGTTTGCGCCGCCGGAAATGAAGCAGCAGCGTGCAGGCGCGGAGGGCTACAGGGAAGACACGCCCGATCTGAAGGGACAGTGCGATCTTGTCATCATGAACCCGCCATTTACCCGCAACGACATCCGCAACAGGCATCTTCCCCCGAAAATGCGAAAGAAGGTGCAGGAACACGAGGTTGAACTCGCAAAAACGACACCAGTTCGTGCGCATAGTCTGGCCATCGATCAATCCACGATAGGCACTTTTTTTACTCCTATCGGCGACATTCTCTTAGGGCAAACTGGTGCCTTGGCAATTGTTAAACCCTTCACTGCATGCACCAACGCCAGCGGAAAAGACGAACGAGATCTATTGACGGATCCGAAGCGATTTGAACTTGAACTGGTAGTCACAAGCCACGACAATCGCCGAATCAATTTTTCGGAGAATACCGACGTCCATGAATCTCTGATCATCGCGCGTCGTCCAACTCCCGAAGCCAAGTCGACCCGCCGAACCGCGTTCGTATCGCTTGCGGAGAATCCGCAAAGCGCCAGCGAGGCTCATTTTCTGGCGGAGGCGATTCAAACGGCGCTCAAGGGCGACAACGGCGCTCTGGCGGCATACGGCACTATCTCCTGGCGCTCCATCGACCAGCTACGCGGCCGTCCGTGGAACGCAGCGTGCTTCTACGACCAGAGTCTTGCCGAGGCATACGACGTGCTCCTCGAAAACCCGGCATTGACTGATATCGGAAAATTGGCTCTAGTGGAACCTGGCGGTCAAAGGGTTCGCGATGCCTTCAAGAAGGCAGGGAAGCGGCAGAACCCGGACATGCGGGCGCTTTGGGCGCACAAGTCCGCAAGGCTAACTAGCATGCGAACGACGCCCGACGAGTTTCTGGTCGCGAAGAAGGGCAGGGAGAATTATGCGGCGCATCTATGGCAGAAGCGTGGAAATCTTCTGCTTGCCAATCGCTTCCGGCTGAATCTGACGCATACACCCGCGGTGTTTTCGGATGAATCTGCCTTGGGGTCGGCCTTTGTGCCGGTGTCACCGGTCGGAACGGATGACGAACAGGCATGCAAGGCATGGTGCGCCTGGCTCAACTCCACGTTCGGTATCCTTGCGTACCTGAATTTGCGCCAGAAGAACCTGACCTACCCACACTTCTCCCTGGATGGCCTGCGCTCGCTACCGGTCCCCCGTCCGGGATCCTGCGACCTTCCGGGTCTCGCAACGGCCTTTGACCAATTAGCGGACCAAGCGTTGCGCCCGCTCCCCGAGATTCACTCCGATCCTGTGCGGCAATCACTCGACGAAGCGGTGATCAAGGCCGTGCCGGGCTTGCTGGAAGGAGCGGCTCCTCGGCTGCGGCGCGCTATATCCCTGGAACCTTCGGTGACTAACGAAAAGGAGCCGCTGCGTCTGACCTAACTGGCGTATAGCAACGGAGGCGCTTAAGGCTCTCCGTAGTTGTGTAAGTCGTGTTTGGAGAGCAGCCCGTATCATTTCCAGAAATGGAACAAAACTTGAACCGGCTAGAGAAAATACCCGTTTCGTGAATGTTCGCCGCTTCATTTTCTTGTCGTTTGGCCTAACGCGTGCGCATCCACGCAAGGGCCGCAAGCGCGCAAAGGAAAGCCTCGAGAAAATGATTGAACCACAAGGATCCAAGAACTGCCGTCGCAATATCATTGTGCTGTCCGGAGTGCTGGTCCTAGCTGGATTGGCCGGCGCCGACTTGCACTCACTGAATCTGTTTGGCATAAAACCTACGAGCGAGTGGGGAGTCGCCGTTCTTGGCGCCGCTGCCGTATTTGCGCAGATTTACTGGTACGTGCAGCGATTCCAACATCTATCGGAGGACGGCATCATCGAGAAAGATCCGGTCATGGGCAACAAAGATGCACCGCCGCAGAAAATATTCTGGAACCCGGCGATAAGGCTTTTACGGAAGGAGGCCGATTTGTTTTCCAATTGGGTGGCATTTTTGCTGACCGTAGTGTCCTGGTACTTCATCGCCTCATGGATTATTGACGGGTCAGTTGGGTGACGCTCAGCAACACCGCGCGCTGGCCTTGTCCGCGCCGGAAGGTTATTCGCAAGCTTTGCTGTCCCGCTAGGCGGGGCCTTCGCCTTCGCCCGCAGGGTATTGTCACATTAAGTGCGGTTTAGAGACACTGGACGCAAGAAACTCAGAAAATCCTTGTATCACCGCCATCGGTTTCCCCAGGACATCATCCGCCACGCAGTATGGCTGTACTATCGTTTCTGCCTCAGTTATCGGGATGTCGAAGATCTACTGGCCGAACGCGGAATCAAGGTGTCGTACGAAACGGTGCGGCGCTGGTGCATTCGATTCGGCCCGGTCTATGCCAATAGGCTACGTAAACGATCGGGTCCAGGCGGCGATCGGTGGTTTGTCGATGAAGTCTTTATTCGGATCGACGGACAGCAGCATTATTTGTTTCGGGCCG
Source organism: Candidatus Foliamicus sp. (assembly GCA_965261845.1). Lineage (GTDB taxonomy): Bacteria > Pseudomonadota > Gammaproteobacteria > Steroidobacterales > Foliamicaceae > Foliamicus. The sequence continues at coordinate 1,950,859 of OZ253475.1, forward strand.
TTGATCCGGATGGGCAGGTCCTGGATGTCCTGGTCCAGAAACGGCGGAACAAGGAAGCCGCGGTCCGGTTCTTCCGTAGGCTTCTCAAGCAACAGTGCCGAGCGCCTCGGCGGCTTGTCACCGACAAACTCAGAAGCTACGCTGCCGCGCATCGCGAGGTGATGCCGGACACAATCCATGACACGAGCCAGTACGCGAAAAATCGAGCCGAGCGTTCACATGAGCCGACGCGACAGCGCGAACGTACGATGCGCGGCTTCAAATCGATGGGTCAGGCGTAGCGATTCCTGGCGGTTCACGGCACGATGAGAAACTTGCTTGCAATCCCGCGACATCTAATGCGCGCAAAACACTATCGGCGATTCCGAACCGAAGCATTTCATATGTATCAGCAGGTGACGTGCGCCTGAAGGAAATGCATCGACTAGTTCTTTTCGCTCTGGATAGTTAACGTGACAATACCCTTCGATGTAATCGAAGATATCGGCGCGAGCCATTTCGCGTGTCTTGCAGACCCGTTTCTTGGTCCGCTCTTTCTTCAAACTGCCAAAGAACGACTCGACAACGGCATTGTCCCAGCAGTTGCCACGCCGGCTCATGCTAGGCTCGAGGTTATGCTGGCGGCAGAACCGAAGCCAGTCATTGCTGCCGTACTGCGTCCCATGGTCGGAATGGATGATGACTTTCTGCTTGGGTTTCCTTCGCCAGACCGCCATCAGGATCGCGTCGACAACGAGTTCCTTTGCCAAGGTCGGTTGCATGGACCAACCGACGACCTTGCGGGCGAACAGGTCCATGACGACGGCGAGGTGCAACCAGCCCTGCCAGGTGCGGATGTAGGTGATGTCCGTCACCCAGGCGCGATCCGGATGATCGACCGTAAACTTACGTTGCAGCTTATTCGGGGCGATGATCGAGGGTCGGCCGTAGATCCCACGCGGGATCTTGTAGCCGTGTCTGGCCTTGATGTCATTGGCTTTCATGATGCGAGCCACTCGATGTTTGCCGCAGGCTTCTCCGATCTCGCGCAAGTCCAGGTGTACCCGACGATAGCCATAGACACCCCCACTGGCCGTGTACGAGGCGCGGATCAGTACCAGCAGCCGCTGATCCTCAATGGCGCGATCGGACAGCGGTCGTTTGACCCATTCGTAGAAGCCGCTGGGTGCGACTTCAAGCAAACGGCACATCCGCTGCACGGCATGCTCACGTCGATGTTCGTGGATGAACCGGTACTTCACTCGGGGTGTTGAGCCAAGTACCTTACGGCCTTTTTTAGGATGTCGCGCTCCTCCTCGGCGCGCTTCAGCTGGGCACGCAGCTTGAGAACCTCACTGCGCGCTTCGACCAAGGCCGCAGCCTGCTCGTCGGTCTTGTCCGGCTTTATCGCCTTCACCCACTTGTACAGGCTATGCGCTGAAACGCCGAGGCGTTCGGAAACTTCCGCCACGGAATATCCGCGGTCGATGATCTGTCGGACGGCCTCATCCTTGAATTCCGGGCTGTATCTTTGGTTGCTCATGGCACTTCCTCCTATGCTCGGGTCATAGCCCGAAAGTGTCTATCAAACCGGGGGCACTCCACTTTTCCACCGCCCCGCCCGCAACAGCGCGGGCCGATCGACGCCGTCGGCGATCATGTCCTTGAGCGCGCCCACGCGCGTGCTGTCGCCCGAGATGCCGTCCACCGTCTCCGGTGCAAGGCCGGCCCGGCGCGCCATCGCCTTGTAGATGCGCGGAATCTGGCTTGGGTCCAATGACTCGCCCGGCCGGCCGTGTTTGGGAACGGAGCGGAACAGGCGCCCTTCGCGGATCCCGGCGCGCTCGAGCCAGCGCTCGACGTGTCTGAGGGTGTCGCGCGCCAGCACCACGGCTTCGGGCGGAGGCTGCGCAGCCGGATCGGCGCCGCGCAGGCGTAGCGCGGCCGAGCCGTCGGCGTTCACGGACAGATCGCCCACCTCAAGCTCCACCAATTCCGAACGGCGCAGCAGCGTATCGTAGGCGACCGCGAGCAACGCCCGGTTGCGCGCGTCGATGAGGCGGTCCGCGGAGACCTCGATCAGGCGTTGGCACAGCGCCCAGGTGAGCGCCTGCACCGGCCGGGCGGGCGCGTCACCGCCTGCGCCGCTGTGCCGGCGCAAACGTTTCACGGCCCGCTTAACGGATGCGGTCGCGGCCGGGTTTCGCTCGTCCAGGACCCGGTGTAGCGCGGAGACGCTCGACACGTAGCGGCGCACCGTGGTCGGGGACCTCGACCGCGCCATGGCGTCCATGAAGGCCACCACGGTGGTGGCGTCGGCGGGCAACGCGTCGCGGCCGTGCCGCGCGCACCACGCGCAGAAGATATCAACGTCCGCGCGCCACGCCCGCGCGGTATTCACGCTCACGGCAGTCCCGGCGGATGCCAGGTAGGCCGCCAGGCGCCGCTTCGCCAGCTCTGGGTCCCGTTTCGTGTCAGTGACTCCATTGAATCACCCCGATTCTTCGCTACGCGACGAACGTACGGGGTTGTTCCCGAACCGAACGACCGCGTGTGTCGCGTTCCCGCGGAGCACGCAGACGCCATCCTGAAAAAAACCGGATGACTGAAAGATTAGCGAGTCGCGCGGTGGCGCGCGTCCCCTAAATGGGGGAGATACGGCAGTTTTTTGGCGTTATTCGGGCATTTGCGGGAAAAAAGGCGCGGTCAGCGCCGATAGGCGGCGGCTTCGGCCTTCAGCGCCGGGACTTCGGCAAGCCGGGCAGCGACCACACCAGCCGCACCAGGTCCGCCTGCCGCGCCAGGCTGTGCTTGGCGAAAATGTGCTTCAAGTGCGTGCGGATCGTGCTTTCCAGGCGGCCCGTCGCCTCGGCGACCTCGCGCACGCTCATGCCTCCGGCCAACAGCACCGCCACCCGGCTCTCCATCCCCGTGAGCCCGAGCGCCGCCGCGGCCACGGCCGGATCGAAGCGGGTTTGGTTTGCCGGGGCTATAACCAGCACGAGCGCCGCAACCGGCCAGACCCGAGCGTCCGTCTCCCGCCGCCCCACGGGGTTGACGTGCAGCATCAGCGCCGGTCCAGACGCGCGCCTCAGCATCGTCGAGCCGCCGGCGCCCTGATCCCCGTACGGAGGCAGTGCCCGCATCAATAGCCGCTGGAGTTCGGCATCCTCCTCCGGGCTGCGGGCGTGGAGGAAACCTTGCTTGTCCAACAGTCCGTCGCCGCTGCGCAGCACTTCCCGCGCGCGGTCGTTCGCCGCAACGATCCGCCCGCGCGCGTCGAGCTGCACGATGCCCAACCCGGTCGTGTCAAGCAGCTTCCCAAGCGACGCGCCCAACGCGCCGGCCCCGGCCAGCGCCTGCTGCATGTGCACGGTCTGACGGATATGGGGCAGCAGATACCGGATTAACTTGAGCTGGGCGGTCGACCAGCGGTCCGCGTCGACCGGGTCGTTGATGACCCAGATGATGCGTGTGCCGTTGGGCCCGTCCAGGCGCACATTGATGGCGTTGGCGCCGTGGTGGCGGGCCAACAGCTCGTTGTACGCCGCGGAAGTCTTCAGTTCCTCCTCGGTGTAGAGTTCGGTGTTATGGAACAGCCGGGCGTCGGGGGCAACGCGCAGGCGCGGGATCCGTTCGTCAAAGCGGTGGTAGTCCTGGAAGTAAGTGCGCTCCAGTTCCCGGTGCCGTTCTCCACGCATGATGCACCAGGCAAAGTAGATATGGATGTCCTCGTCGGAGGTCCCGTCGCCGAACACCATGCAGCTGCCGTGCGTGCCGAGCGCCTCATCGATGAGCCCGGTGGCGCTCGACCAGCCCCCGCGGTCGAGCGCCGCCTCGTGCAACGAAGCCAGGATGCGTTCGACCGCCTCCCGTTCGCTCACCGCCGCACCTCCCCCTGCGCGCGTTCTGCCAGCCCAATTCCCATCGGCTCTATCGCCAAGAACCCTCCTTTATTGCGCTGATGCTTCGCTGCAACCCCGCACCGCGATGCCGCCGGCGCCCAACGCCCCGCGGCACCGACGCAGGCTAATAGGGTAAAACGCCCGAGCGCTTCTGCGCATCCCCAATATTGGGGATATATTACAGAATATCCGGCATCGTCGCAGGAACTCCGGGCCGCAGCCGTAGCGCGGTCTCGACCCTCAGCTCCGCGCGCCATCGGGGTCCGAGAAGGTAGTGGAACCGGCGAGCGCGTTCGAATTTTCGCGCGTGAAGAAATATGTGCATTTACTTATCATATGTGCATTTATTTATCAGGAGTAAAAATATCTGGGTTTCGCGACATATCGAGCCGATTGACCATTCACCCGGCACCCATCCGCCGTCATCACATCCGAAGATGACAGAAAAAAAGTTTGTATATCAATATGATATTTACGGGTAGACATGCTCCAGGCCAATTGGTGCAAAAGCAACGGGATTGGGGGCTATTGCACTAGTCCTCGCGATAACCACAATTGTCGGCAGCAAAAACAAATGGACAGCATGAAAATGCTGGACAACCCCGCGTACGGTACGGGGGTGCCTTATTGAGTCCGGGGGACCGCACACCGGGCAATTTCAAGGTGGCGGAATAGAAGTATGACAAGCGCGTGGAACGCGAAGAAGGTGGCCATCCTGCGGAAGTCTTAGGGCGGCGCCGCCGCGCATTGGTGCGTGGGCGCGGCACTGCTCACACTGGCGGCCATGGCGTTCGTCCCGCCGGCGCAGGCGCAGATGTCGGATGTGTTGGTGAGCAAACCTGGGCCAAGCAATTGCTATTGGCGGGACGCAGAACCTTGAACACGACCTTGCCCAAACGTTCACGACGGACGAGGACACGGCCTACGCCTTCGACGCCGCCGACTTCAATTTCTCCGACACGGACGCCGACGACACGCTCGCGGCCGTCAACATCGTCACACTGCCGACGAAGGGCACGCTCGCGCTCAGCGGCACCGCCGTTACGGCCGGCGAGTCGATCGACAGGGTCAGCCTTGACGCGGGCAACCTCTTTCTCAGCGCTGCCGTTGGAATGGTTTTTCTTTGTTCTCATCGCTTCCTCCTTTCAGTTGACGATGAGCTCAATCTCTCTCTTATTTAAACCCCCCCCTTTGTCCAACTAGTGCTGACGCCGAACAGACCAGGCATCGAGGATCACGGCCAGGTAAACGAACGCCAACCGAATACGGATGCACGTGATATCGCCCACCCATAATTCGTTGGGACCGCCGGGAGCAAAGTGGCGGGCCAGGTTCGGGAACACCGCTTCGCGGCACCCGCCATCGCTCGTTCGAACCGCTCGGCGTCGTGGTTTCACACTCAGGCCGCGCTCGCGCATGATGCGAGCGACTTTCTTGTGATTGACTTGCCAGCCTTCGTGACGCAACTGCGCCGTCACACGCCGATAACCGTAACGGGGAAACTCCTCACAGATCAACTCGATCCGTGCTATCAACACCTCCTCGTCCCTACGGCGGCCCTTGGGGTGGTAATAGTAGGTGCTGCGCGCCAGATTCATGAGTTGGCAGCCTCGTCGGACCGAGAGGCCACAGGGCCGCTCACCACGGAGGACATCGCGCTGCCAGGCTGGATCACCGGGCGCTTCGTTTTTTTGAGCCACTCGTTCTCCATGACCAACTGACCCACCTTGCGCTCCAGCTCCGCGATCCGCGCCTCGTAGCGGGCCAGGATATCCCCTTGCACAGACTCATCGTCGAACTCACCGGCCTCGTACTTGGCCACCGAGATCCGAATCAGCGAGCGACACATATCGTGCTGACGTGCCAACCCGGCGAGCGCGAACTCACCGGATAGATACTGCTGCGCTACCAGGCGCCTGAACTCCAGACTGTAGGTACGATGACGAGCCTTGACGTGTCCTCCTGGCTCAGCAAGCCTACTGGCAAAATCCTACCGCCACGGTGTCCAGTCCAAGGGGTTCACTCCAACGGGTGGCAACTTCCGATTAGAACAACCGGCAACTTTCCCTTGGAATACGCAATACGACAGACTACTGCGGCGATCCGAACTTGTATCGCTTAAAGTTGCTGATGTGCTGCTGGAAGATGATGGCTCCGCGCCGCTCCTGCTGGGACGCAGCAAGAGCGATTCAGAGGGCCGAGGAAGGACACTCTTTCTCACCGGAGACAGTGTTGGGTTCGTTTGCGAATGGCTATGCCATTCCGGGGTGACAGACGGGCACCTTTCCCCGGCCGTTGCAAAAGGACGGAACCGTGGGAAAAACACTAGATGCGAGTCAGGTGCCGCGCATCTGCAAGTCCATGGCGGCCCACGCCGCGCTGCCCACGGAGCTGTTCGACGCACTCGCCGGGCACAGCACCCGCGTTGGCCCGGTTCAGGACATGATTGCCCATGGCATCGCCTTGCCCGCAATCCTGCAGGTCGGGCGCTGGAAGAACACCGTCATGGTGCAGCGCTACGGAGAGCGGTTGCTGGCTAAGCGAAGCGCCGCCGCGCGGCTGGCGCGGATGCAGAACCGCCCATGAGCGCCCGCCCGGTAGAGTCGCCGCGCTTCGGCCGGTCAGCACACCCCGTTGCGCGTAGCGCAGCCGGCCGCAGAAAAGGGACGCTGGTGTGCGCTCTACGCCGAAACGGGTCGGGAAAGTAAGATGTTATCGTGAGTAACAATTTCTCGGGTTTTGCCACGAACCCCAACGCCCGGCGCGGCTCATGGTGGCCGTCGGGCAAAATGAACGGCCCTTTTTGTGGAGAAAACTTCGCGTCGTTCAGATAGTTATGATATAAATCTTGCGGGAAAAGACAGTTAAGCGCCGTTGGTTAAGAAACAACGGGTTTCGGAGATGTTGCAATTTAGTTCTCGATAACTACGGCATCAACAGTAAAAGAGAGAGACCGACATGAACACCTGTACCGCGCGGGCAAGCACCACGCTTGCGGCGAACACCACCCACCACGTGTATGTGAGCGCGATGAACGATGGGACGCGGGACAACATCCAGCGCACTTCTTCGAATGCCGAGGACATCGGCGGCGCGGCCCACAACCCGCCGACGGCACGGCGTTGCCTACCTGGGGTCGTCGATCCGGCAATCGACACGGTGTGTACCCGGCTCGCGCGGCCGGTCCAGGCCTGGGATATGAGGAAGGACAACGTGATGGATGACTCCAGAAACAGCGTGATTGCAGGCGCGCGCGGTGCAACGTGCTCTACTAGGCGCCCAGCGCCCAGCGCCCAGTGCCACATCTCACTTCACTCGCCGACCCCGGAGTCCCGCCCCGCCCCACGCAGGCCTCGTCGTGTGGCCCTCGCCTGCGCCGCCCTTGCCCTGCTCGGCCTCCTGGCCCACCCGTCGTCCGCTTCCGCCCAGACCGTGGTCTGGACCGCCACCTTCACCCCCGCCGACCTCGGCTTCAACATCCTCGGCTGCAGCGCCTTAGTCGGCGACGGAGTCCAGTCCAAGAGCTGCCGCGAGACCTCCATCCTCTCCCAAGACAGCTTCACCCACGACTCCACCGACTACTCCGTCACCCAGCTCTTCCTCCGCAACACCGGAGCGTTCGAGTTCTTCGTCGACACCGACATCACCACCGCGACCGCCGCGCTCACCCTCGAGGTAGGCAGCACCTCCCTCGTCCTCGCCGACGCCAACGTGAAGACCGCCCGCAAAAGGAGCTGGAACAATACCGGCGTCTCCCTGACCGCCGGCACCTCCGTCACCGTCAAGCTCACCGAGCTCGACGAAACCCCGCCCACGCTGACCAGCGCCACGGTTTCCGGATCCGGCGGGAGTATCGCTCTCGCGTTCTCCGAGGACCTGCAGTCGGCCAACCTGCCCCTTGCCGCCGCCTTCACTGTCACTGTCGGCGGCACCCCCGTTACGGTCTCCGGCGTCGCTGCGGGGGCCAGAGAGGATGTGCTCCAGATCACGGTTTCGCCTCTCATCGGCCAGGGCCAGGCCGTCGTTGTCGCCTACGCAGACCCCACGGACGGCGACGACGCCAACGCCATCCAGGACACCGCCGGCAACGACACCCCCGACTTCACCACCGGCGCCGGCGGCGTCCCGGCCGTCACCAACGACGCCACCATCCCCAACGCGGCCCCCGACGGCTGGAGCCTCAAGCCCACCGGCCTGGTCGCCGGCGACCAGTTCCGGCTGCTGTTCCTCTCCTCCACCAAGCGCAACGCCACCGCCACCGATATCGCGACCTACAACACCTTCATCCAAAACCTCGCCGCGGCCGGCCATACCGACATCCGGACCTACAGCGCGGGGTTCAGGGCGGTCGGGTGCACTGCCGCCGTCGACGCCCGCGACAACACCAGCACCACCGGCACGGGCGTCCCCATCTACTGGCTCGACGGCACCAAGGTCGCCGACGACTACGTGGATTTCTACGACGGGTCCTGGGACGACGAGATCAACGACACGAACGAGTCAGGCACCGACGCGCACGACACCTCCCTGGCAGCCAACTACCCCTTCACCGGCTGCGCCAACGACGGCACCGAGGAGTTCGCGGGCGCCACAAACCCGCGCGGGCTCGGCGCGACTACCGGGTTTGTGCGCGTCGGCCGGCTCAACGCCTCCGGCACCCTCCAGGACCCCATCGACGGCAACGATACCGCGCAAACCACCGACACTCGCCCCCTGTACGGGCTCTCGGCGGTCTTCGAGGTGACCACGGTGGACACCACCTCGCCCACGCTGGTCAGCGCTACGGTGACAAGCCTCGGGCTTGGAACTGTTATCAGAATGGATTTCGACGAAAAGCTGAAGCGTCCGTCAGGGGGGCAGTTTCCGGCTGCGGTGGTCAGTCTCATCACGGTCACCGTCGACGGTGTTGAAGTCGATCTTTCAGCACTGGCTTCCACGGACGGGATATCCGTTAACCTACATCTACAGGCCGGAGCGAAGATCCGCTCGGGCCAGACCGTCGTCATCGCCTACTTCGACGACACGAGCGGCAACGACCCCCTCGTCTTCGAGGACAACGCCGGCAACGATGTCGCTACATTCACCACCGGCATGAACGGCGTCCCCCCCGTCACCAACAACTCCACCGTGGCCCCGGTCGCCCCCGGCGCCCCGACCGGCCTCACGGCCACGGCCAACGGGAGTGCCCAGATCGACCTCTCCTGGACCGCCCCGGCCGACAACGGCGGCCGCGTCATCACCGGCTACAAGATCGAGGTCTCGTCCGATGCCGGCAATGCCTGGACCACCCACCTCGCCGACACCACCAGCGCCGACACGACCTACGAGCACACCGGCCTGGCCGCCGGCACCACCCGCCACTACCGGGTCTCGGCGATCAACACCATCGGCACCAGCGCCGCCTCCAACGTCGACGACGCCACCACGGGCGCCGGTACAAACAACACCGCGGTCCCCAATAACTGGAGCCTCAAGCCCACCGGCCTGGCCGTCGGCTACCAGTTCCGGCTGCTGTTCCTCTCCTCCACCAAGCGCAACGCCCAGGCCACCGACATCGCGGTCTACAACACCTTCATACAGACCCTCGCCGCGGCCGGGCACACCGACATCCGGGACTACAGCGCGGGCTTCAGGGTGGTCGGCTGCACCGCCGACACCGACGCCCGCGACAACACCTCCACCAACCACACCGGCACCGGCACCGCCAAGGGCGTCCCCATCTACTGGCTCGATGGCACCAAGGCCGCCGACGACTACGCGGATTTCTACGACGGGTCCTGGGACGACGAGGCCAACGACAAGAACGAGTCCGGCACCAACTCGCACGATACCTCCATGGCACTCAACTACCCCTGGACCGGCTGCGGCCACGATGGCACCGAGGCGGTGGTCGGCACCGCTTCGTTCGCGCTTGGCACGTCCGCAAGTATTGGTTCGGGCGTCGGCCGGCCCAACTCCTCCGCGGCCGTCAACGGCCCTCTCGGCAGCGACGATAACGCGGTGAACACCTCCACCCGCCCCATGTACGGGCTCTCGGCGGTTTTTCAGGTGGCCACCGCCGTGGTCGTCAACAACCCGCCGACGTTCTCCGCCAACACCGCGGCGCGCAGCGTGGCCGAGAACACGGCCGCGGGCCAGAACGTCGGCGCCGCGCTGACCGCCACCGACGCCAACAGCGACACCCTGACCTACACGCTGGAGGGCACCGACGCGGCGTCGTTCGACATTGACTCCACCTCTGGACAGATCCTGACCAAGGCGGGCGTGACCTACAACCACGAAGCCAAGTCCACCTACACCGTCATCGTCAAGGCCGACGACGGCAACGGCGGCACCGACACCGTCACGGTGACGATCACCGTCACGGACGTGAACGAGCCCCCGGGCGTCCCGGCGGTGCCCTTGGTGACCGCGACGTCGGGATCGACCACCAGCCTGGACGTGACCTGGACCGCGCCGACGAACACCGGTCCGGCCATTACCTCCTACGACCTGCAATACCGGGAGGGCACCAGCGGGAGCTTCACCGCCGGCCCGCAGAACGTGACCGGCACCAGCGCGGCCATCGCGAGCCTGATGGCGAGCACGTCGCATCAGGTGCAGGTGCGCGCCACCAACGCCGAGGGCGACAGCGACTGGTCGGGTTCGGGGACCGGGCGCACCGGCAACACCGCGCCGGCGTTCTCCTCCTCCACCGCGGCGCGCAGCGTGGCCGAGAACACCGCCGCGGGCCAGAACGTCGGCGCCGCGCTGACCGCCACCGACGGCGACAGCGACACCCTGACCTACACGCTGGAGGGCGCCGACGCGGCCTCCTTCGACATCGCCTCCACCTCGGGACAGATCCGGACCAAGGCGGGCGTGACCTACAACCACGAAGCCAAGTCCACCCATACCGTCATCGTCAAGGCCGACGACGGCAACGGCGGCACCGACACCGTCACGGTGACGATCACCGTCACGGACGTGAACGAGCCCCCGGGCGTCCCGGCGGTGCCCTTGGTGACCGCGACGTCGGGATCGACCACCAGCCTGGACGTGACCTGGACCGCGCCGGCGAACACCGGTCCGGCCATTACCTCCTACGACCTGCAATACCGGGAGGGCACCAGCGGGAGCTTCACCGACGGCCCGCAGAACGTGACCGGCACCAGCGCGGCCATCGCGAGCCTGATGGCGAGCACGTCGCATCAGGTGCAGGTGCGCGCCACCAACGCCGAGGGCGACAGCGACTGGTCGGGTTCGGGGACCGGGCGCACCGGCAACACCGCGCCGGCGTTCTCCTCCTCCACCGCGGCGCGCAGCGTGGCCGAGAACACCGCCGCGGGCCAGAACGTCGGCGCCGCGCTGACCGCCACCGACGGCGACAGCGACACCCTGACCTACACGCTGGAGGGCGCCGACGCGGCCTCCTTCGACATCGCCTCCACCTCGGGACAGATCCAGACCAAGGCGGGCGTGACCTACAACCACGAAGCCAAGTCCACCCATACCGTCATCGTCAAGGCCGACGACGGCAACGGCGGCACCGACACCGTCACGGTGACGATCACCGTCACGGACGTGAACGAGCCCCCGGGCGTCCCGGCGGTGCCCTTGGTGACCGCGACGTCGGGATCGACCACCAGCCTGGACGTGACCTGGACCGCGCCGGCGAACACCGGTCCGGCCATTACCTCCTACGACCTGCAATACCGGGAGGGCACCAGCGGGAGCTTCACCGACGGCCCGCAGAACGTGACCGGCACCAGCGCGGCCATCGCGAGCCTGATGGCGAGCACGTCGCATCAGGTGCAGGTGCGCGCCACCAACGCCGAGGGCGACAGCGACTGGTCGTTTCCGGGGACCGGGCGGACCGGCGCCTCCGTGCCCGGCGCCCCCACGAGCCTCTCGGCAACTGCGAGCGGGTCCACGCGGATCGACCTCTCCTGGACCGCCCCCGGCAGCAACGGCGGCTCCGCCATTACCGGTTACAGGATCGAGATCTCCTCCGATGGCGGCGCCAACTGGACCGTCCACGTCGCCACTACCGGCAACCCCGCCACGACTTACTCCCACATCGGGCTTGCCGCGGGCACGACGCGCCACTACCGCGTCTCCGCCATCAACGCCAACGGCGCCGGCGCCGCCTCCAACACCGACAACGCCACCACCACCACCGTCCAGACGACCGTCCGTTTCGGGGCGGCGGCCTACACGGCCACGGAAGGCGGTGCCGACGCGACGGTGGCGGTGGTGCTGAGCGCGGCGCCGTCGGCGCCGGTGACGATTCCGCTGACGAAGGCGCACGTGGGGGGCGCCACGGCGACGGATTACTCGAGCGTGCCGGCGAACGTGACGTTCCCGACCGGGCAGACGCGGCAGACGTTCACGTTGAGGGCAACCGACGACTCGCAGGCCGAAGGCGACGAGCGCGTTCGGTTCGGGTTCGGGTCGCTGCCGAGCGGATACGCGTCGGGCTCTCCCCGCACGGCGACCGTGACGCTCATCGACGACGATGCGGGCCTGATACTGAGCTTCGGCACGAGCTGGAGCCACACCGTGAAGGTGCGCGAGAGCGACACGGCGTGGCATCGGTTCACCGTGGACCTGAGGACACATAAGGCCGGGCCACTGGACGGTAATCCGCAGCAGGCGTTTACGATCCCGCTGGAGGTGACGCACACGGGCAGCGCGGGGCCGGAGGACTACGAGGGTATCCCGGCGAGCGTGACGTTCGGGGTGGGCCAGAACACGACGTTCTTCCGCATGCGCGCGCTACCGGATCGCAAGAAAGAGACCGGCGAGGGCCTGCGGCTGGACTTCGGCGCGCTGCCGGCGGGGCTGAGCAAGAGCACCTGGGGGCCGTACGAAACGATCGAGCTCCTGGACGAGTACCTGCCCGATTTGACGGTGCGGTTCGGGGCCGAGGCGTACACGGCCAGGGAGGGCGCCGCCGCCGCGCAGGTGTCGATCCATCTGAGCGAGCCGGTGGATGTCGAACCGCTCGATGTGCGGCTGTCGGTGCAGCCCGGCGGCGGCGCGACGGGGGACGACTATTCCGGCATCCCGTCGGTCGTGACGTTCGCGGTGGGCGAGCAGACGAAGACGATCATGGTGACGGCGACAGATGATTCCGACGACGACGACGGCGAGAGCGTATCGCTGTCGTTCGTCAATGCCCCCAACGACCGGCTGATCACCGGCAACGGGCCGGTCACGGCAACGGTGGCGCTGGAAGACAACGACGGGCCCGCGGCGGTGGAGGTGTCGTTCGAGGCGGCGACCTACACGGCTACGGAAGGCGGTACCAATGCGACGGTGAGCGTCGAACTGGACAAGGCGCCCGGGCGCACGGTGACGGTGCCGCTGACGCAGGTACGCGCCGGTGGCGCGACGCCGGCGGACTACTCCGCCATTCCGGCGAACGTGGCGTTCGGGCCGAACGAGACGTCGAAAACGGTCACCGTGATCGCGGTGGACGACTCGGACCCCGACGGCGGCGAGAGCGTGAGGATCGGGTTCGGCGCGCTGCCCGACGGCGTGCTCGCGGGCCGCCCGGCGGCGACGGTGGTGACGCTGGCCGACGGCACCGAGCAGACGTTCGTGGTGAGCTTCGGCACGAGCCCCACCTTCCACGTCCAGGCGCGCGAGGGCAATGTGGGCAAACGGCTCGTTGTGTACTTGAGCAACGATCCGTGGGGGAGTGCGGGGAACGCCGAACCGCGGCGCCCGGTGACGATCCCGCTGGTGGTGACGTACCGGGGCGGCGCGACGGGGGCGGACCACACGCCCATCCCGGCGAGCGTGACGTTTGAGGTGGGCAGCGGCAGGGCGGGCTTCAACGTGCGCGCGTTACCGGACGGGCAGGCCGAAACCGGCGAGAGCCTGCGGCTGGACTTCGGCCCGCTTCCGCCGGGCGTGACCAAGGGCCGATGGGGGTACGAAACGATCGATTTCGTGGACGAGGCTCCGGTGCCGGCGGGCCTGTCGGTGTCGGGGTGGATGCTGACGATGGGCTACTCCTTGGCCCTCGATGGGGGCTCAACGCCGTCGGGCAGAGACTTCGTGGTGCTGGCCAGCGCGCCGGGGGCTGAGTCGGTCGTGCCGGTGACGTCGGCATCGGTGGACGGGGACGCGGTCTTGCTGGCGCTGGCGCGCCCGGTGGCGGCCGACGAGACGGTGACGCTGACCTATCTGCCGGCCGCAATGCACCCGATCCGCAACGCGGCGGGCGTGGCGGTGGCGCCGCTGTCGGACGAGCCGGTACGCAACGAGACCGGCGCGCCCGGTCTCCTGTCGGAGGCAGGGCTTGCGGCCGGGATCGCAATGCGGGCTCCGCCGAGAGTGGTGCAAGGGGGCGCCGAGAGGAAGCGTCTCGACCTGTCTTGGCGGAACTTGACCGACGTATCCGGGCTGGCAGGGCTGACCGGCGTAAGCGAACTGGATCTCAGCGACAACGCGATCACGGACCTGAGCCCGCTGGCGGGGCTTACTGAACTGCGGGCGCTGGACCTTTCCGGCAACCGGATCGAGGACATCTCCATGCTGGCGGGCTTAACGGCGCTGGAGCGGCTGGGCCTGTCCGGCAACCGGATCAGGGACATCTCCACGCTGGCGGGCTTAAGCGGGCTTGAGGTGCTGGATCTTTCCGGCAACCGGGTCGAGGAACTCTGGCCGCTGGTGGGGCTGACCGCGCTGGAGCGGCTGAACCTGTCCGGCAACCGGGTCGAGGAACTCTCCCCGCTGGAAGGCCTGGGCAGCCTGCAGGTGCTGCTGCTGGACGGCAACCGGGTCGCCGAAATCCTGGGACTGTTGCCGCTGGCGGGGCTGGAGAACCTGGGGCTGTCCGATAACCGGATTGCGGACGCCGGGCTGCTGGGAGAACTCGGCCAGCTGCGTCGGCTTGACCTGTCGGGAAACGCCCTCGCGGACGTGTACGCGCTCGGCGACGCATCGGGACTGATCTGGCTGCGGCTGCCCGGCAACCCGGTCTCGGACGTGGCCCCGCTGGGGCAGCTGGAGAACCTGCGCTGGCTATGGCTCGACTCGGCTAGGGTGGCGGGGATGGAGGCTTTGGCGCCGCACGCCCGGCGCGGGGCGGCACCGCTGTGGATCGAGCGGGTGCCGGCGCAGTGAGCGCCGGGAAGGCGGCGGGTGAGTTGGCGATCGTAGCCGACGACGAGGGCGAGGATGCCTACATTCACGCCTTTTCATTGCCGGCGGGGCGGCGATGGCCAGGGCGACCTGTCTGAGGCCTTCGTCTGCCGGTTGGTGTGGTGCGTGCTTGCGTACGCGCTCATCGGCACTGTCAGAGAAAACCGGCTTGAACCGGAATCCAAGCTCTCGTAGTCTGCGGCAATGAACAATCCCTTTCGCTATTTCAACAGTTCGCCCGAGGTCATCCGCCTCGCAGTGATGATGTACATCCGCTATCCGTTGTCGTTGCGCCAAGTCGAAGACATCCTGTTCGAACGCGGCATCGACATCTGTCACGAGACGGTGCGTTTCTGGTGGAACCGTTTCGGCCCGATGTTTGCCGCTGAAATAAGGAGGAGGCGCGTCCACGGCCGCAATGGGTCGAACGGGTGCTGGAACCTTGATGAGGGGTTTGTTCGCATCAACGGTGAGACACATTACCTATGGCGCGCTGTCGACCACGAAGGCGAGGTGCTTGAGGTTTTTGTCACGAAGCGGCGGGATCGCCGAGCCGCACTGAAGTTCCTGAAGCGCACGATGAAACGGTATGGACGACCGTCGTCAATGGTTACCGACCGGCTTCGATCTTATCAAGCTGCGATGAATGTGCTCGGAAATCCTGGGCGGCAGGAATGCCGGCGCTGGCTCAACAATAGAGCGGAGAACTCGCATCAACCGTTTCGAAGGCGGGAAGGGGCGATGGCGCGGTTCAGGGACATCAAGACCCTGCAAAAATTCGCCGCTGTCCATGCCTCGATCCATAACCACTTCAACCACCAACGCCATCTCACCCGCCGCGACGTTTTCAAACAGCACCGGACCGCTGCCCTGGCCGAGTGGCGCCAACTCGCAGCCTGAGAGCCCTCGATTGAAGCTTCAATAGGTCCAATCCAGTTAGGGCCTGTTAACACTAATGGGCATGATTATGGTACGATTTATGAATGGAAATCACACCTGAGCAATACGAGAGCATTGCGCCCTGCCTTCCGTTGCAGCGCGGTAATGTCCGTCTTTCGAATCTTGAGGTGCTCAACGCCATCTTGTATGTTGCGGAGCACGGCTGCAAATGGCGCGGATTGCCGGCCCGGTTTGGCAACTGGCACACCATTTACACCCGGATGAACCGCTGGTCGAAGAACGGGGTGCTGGACCGGGTGTTTGAGCATTTGCAGCGCGAGCGAATCGTCCGCATCAAGCTGGAGGCGTTGTCGATGGACAGCACAGCGGTCAAGGTGCATCCGGACGGAACCGGGGCGCGAAAAAAAACGGCCCGCAATCGATCGGCAAGTCCCGCGGCGGCTGGACCACCAAGATTCATATGGTTGCCGCGGATGCTCGAACGGCTGTAACGTTCTCGCTTTCCCCAGGCCAGGCCCACGATGCGCCCGAAGGACGCAAGCTGCTCAATCGTCTGGGCAAGCAGAATGCCCCGCTTTGTCTACTTATGGACCGCGCATACGAAGGTGATGAAACACGCCAATTGGCTCTGGCGCTGGGATATACGCCCGTTGTTCCGCCGAAGAGAAAACGGCTTAATCCTTGGGAATACGACCGCGAGATGTATAAACGGCGCAACGAAATCGAGCGCCTGTTTCGCCGTTTGAAGGGATTCCGCCGAATCTTCTCGCGCTTCGAGAAACTCGAAGTCATCTTCCTCGGATTCATCCTCTTCGCACTCACCTTCGAGGCACTGCGTTAGTGTTAACAGGCCCTAATGCGCAGATCGGCTACACGATCAACCCATTGGGCAAAGGAAAATTGATACGTTCGATTTTCGTCTTCGTATTTCTCCTTTTCGGCTGGTGTGGCTTTCGCGGGCGGTATGGGCGGAGGTTGTGGGGTACTTCCAAAGTGATCCAGCAGTGTGTTCCACGCGTCCCGCACTTTTTTCTCCTCGGAGCCACCGAATTCAGTGTCAATCCTATTTAGCGCGCTGACATGCTCTGGAGAGAGAGGCGTGGCACGAGTAGCCATGAGCGTCTTGAATATATCCAGCTTCCGTTCCTTGGCTTGTTTCTTCTCGTCGCGTCTGCCTTGAGCCCATATGCCCAAGTAAGGGCCGGCGACGAGTGCAATAAGGACTAAAATTTCCATAACCATATTGCTAGACCTCCGAAATATCTGCGAGAAGTGAGCGGCATTCTACTTTCGGCGGGAGTGAGAGTCATGCGCTGTTGGATTTCAGCAGCCTGTCAAGCCGGCGCGTGGGGCTCCACCACGCTCGCACTCTCGCCGGTAAGGAACCCGCTCCATTGCTCCATGAGGTTGCGGCGACGCTGGAACAGGTCGGACCGGAAATATGCACCTTCAACCCCGCCGACCACGTGAGCCAGGGCAGCCTCGGCAATCTCCCTCGGCTTGCCCGTCTTGGCGCACCAGTCGCGGAAGCTCGAACGGAACCCGTGCACGGTTGCCCCGTCGGCCAGGTCGTTATCGCGCAAGCATTTCGTCAATGCCATGTCCGACAGCGGCCCGCGCTTGACCGGCGACGGGAAGATCAGGTCGCCGCCCCTATCGAGCGCCTTCGCCTTGTGCAGCACGTCCAGGACCGCGTCAGACAGCGGTATGCGATGCTCCTGGGCTGCCTTCATCCTGTCTGCCGGTATCGTCTAGGTCTGCGCCTCGAAGTGGATTTCCTTCCATCGGGCCAGCCGTCCCTCGCCGCTACGCACGGCGGTCAATACCACGAGCCGCAGGCACAGCTTGACGGCATCCGATGCGGAGCTGCCTGCGATCACTTCCAGCGCGGCCGGGATGTCCCGATAGGGCATCGACGGATGATGCTTCACGCGCCGCTGCTTCGGCAGCGCGCCATCGATTACTTCTCCGGCCACATTCAGGTTGATATGCCCGTGCGCTTGGCCCCAACGCAAGACCGCCTTGATGCGGCTGCGCAGCTTGCGAGCGAGTTCCGGCTTGCTCGTCCATATCGGCGTCAAGATTCGCAACACGTCCTCTCGCCCAATCTGATTCAGCCGCCGCTTGCTGATGACAGGTAACGCATATTTTTCAAGTGACGCGCGCCAGTTCGCTTCCGTCTTACTGCCGCGCCAGTCCTTCCGGTGCGCTCTTATCGTCGCTTCCGCAGCTTGGCGAAAGGTAGGCGGTAGCACTTTATACTGATCTTTCCCCTTAATCCGGTCCACCTGAGTTGAGGGAAAAACGTGGTATCAGAAGGCGGCCACCGGTCGTTGCCGGCCTTGCGGCACCGTGCGATACTGAGCGGTAATGTCCCGCGGACCGAGCAACAGTCACAAGGTGCATGATTTCATGCAGTTTCTCGGTGCGCACGCAAAAGGCGGTCGCGTGTACCTCACCGGCGGGACGTCCGCTGTGATCGTCGGGTGGCGCGACCTTACGGTCGACGTCGACCTCAAGCTGGATCCCGAGCCGGCCGGCGCTTTCGCGTGTATCGCTCGCGCCAAGGAAGTGCTCGACATGAATGTGGAGCTCGCCGCGCCCGACAATTTCATTCCGGCGCTGCCAGCTTGGCGCGAGCGAAGCGAATTCATCGCCCGGCACGGTACGACCGATTTCTTCCACTACGATTTTTACGCCCAGGCGCTCGCCAAGATTGCGCGAGGCTATGGCCCCGATCGCAGCGATGTCGAGGCCATGCACCGCCTTGAACTGATCGAGCCGGACACGCTCCTCGCCCTGTTCGAGGCCATTGAGCCGGATCTCGAACGCTACCCGGCAATCGACCCCCTCCGCTTCCGCGAGAAGGTCAATGCCGCAGTGGCATGGCTGACAGGGGAGAGTGGGAACCATGACAACGACCACATGTCTTCGCCGTAACTTCCAGGTCGACGAGCTTCCTCCCAATCTGCCTGGCGCCGATCTTATCGAGGCCGGCATTGCGGCGCTCAATCGCGGTGAGCGCACCATTGAGGCCTTGCTCGTTGCCCTGGCAGCAGAGCGGCTGCGGGAGATCGGCTTGACCATTCCCCAGGCCGCCGATTACATCACTGCGCCCAATCTTGCGTTGTACGCGGCCGTGCGCCACACCGGCGGCGGCCACTTCGAGTACAACGCGCTGCTCGGGCGCTTATCGAGCTTTGCCGACGCCGCCGAGTGGCTGCTTCGCATGCCAACCCATCTGCGCGAGCGCGCCATCACCGATTAACCGAATCCAAAGGCGAAGGCGGGCATTCCGTCACCCAGTCGGCCCGAGCCCCCTTGATGTGGGAGGGATCAGGCTTGGTTTCCGCAGGTCCGGCACCTGAGCCTGCAACGCAGCCATTGTCAATCCAGGCCATGCTCGCAGAGTCCCCATCTCCACCGAGTGCATGGCGAGCAGCCGCCAGCTCTTATTTCAGTATCTCGTTATGCCGCACAAGTCGGGCATTTGTTCGAGCGGATGGCCGCTATGGGTGGAGCTCACCGAGATGGGGCCGAATAATTGAAGCGTTGGCGGAGGGGGTTTTGAGAATAGGGGTCCGGAGAGAAGGTTTTTGGCATATGGATTACTGAGGGGCATTGGGATGTGGAGATGCGAGGATGAAAACGGCTGGCGCCGCTGCGCGGATTGAAACGGTCGGCTATCGCCGGCATTGGCCTTCGGTTGCGGGAGGTGATTGCGCCTGGAGCAAGCATGCTGATCGTACGCAGGGATACCGGATATGGGATAGTCGCCGGCTGCGCGCTCGGATGAGCCGGCAGCCAGCCGCCGGGAAAGCGCGAGCGCGCTATGCGATTCAGCAACGGAGCGATTGAGGAGATCAGCTCACCGAAAGAGCGCACACCGCGGGTGGGCCGGAGTAGCCGCTGCCCGGCCATATTGATAGACAGGAAAAGCTGGAAATGCTGTCCGATGGCGCAGTCTTTTTACTATCTACAAATTTATTTGGAGATACCAAAACGCTCGACTGATGCAGCTCGCACGCCGTTGCTGATCACACACCCAACATGGCGCCGATCCAAGGGAACGGTAACAGGCAGAACAAGAATCTACTGTAAGGTCCCATTAAGAATCTCCCGACGACGCGCCAGTACCGGACACCGCCACAATTTCCACCTCCCCGCGCTCAAGTGCATCGTTTAGACTTTGGATTCCTGGTTCGGCAACCTTTACCTCGATAGGTTCCTGCGGCGGCGCGCACGCAGCTAGCAAGCCCAAGGCCAGGCAAGCCGCAAATCTTCGCGTGAGCATGGCCTAGCCCAGCCCTCTACACCAGCGCCGCGTAAGGCGGTGACTGAGCGCGGCTGTGCACAACCAAATTCCAAGATATAGATGGTAGAGAAGATGATTGTCCGGGCTATGACCTGAGCATAGGAGGAAGTGCCATGAGCAACCAAAGATACAGTCCAGAATTCAAGGACGAGGCCGTCCGACAGATCGTCGATCGCGAGCACGATTGGATGCTCGTCCGAGAGCTTGCACAGCCAGGTCCGCAAGGTGATCCGCGAGAAGGGGCACTTCCCCAGCGATGCTGCGTCCACCAAACTGATTTTCCTGGCGCTGAGAAATATCACGGCGAAGTGGAAACACCACCCAAGGAGTGGCATGCTGCCAAAGCGCAGTTCGCGATCCAGTTCGGAGATCGATTCGTGCTGGCAGCTTAAATGATGAAAATCGGCTCACACACAAAATTGTTGCATTCCCATCCCAGCAGGCTGAACACCCAAACAGCAATGAAACGTGGGCCGATATGAACCGCGAGCGATGGAAGAGCATCGGAGCGCACGCCGTCGGCCTCTGGGAGACGGCGAGCCGCGGCGCCACCTACAACCCCCTGTCACCCGGCCTCATCCAGAACCCCTACAAGGCCTATGCACGGCTCCGCCGACGAAGCCCCGTGCACCGAAGCGCGATCCTCGGAAGCTGGGTGCTCACGCGGCACGAGGATGTGCTCGCGGCCGCGAAGGACTACGAGCGCTTCTCCAACGATCCTCGGTGGCGCGGCACGACGACGAGCGTGCTGCCGCCCGCCCCCGATGACTACAGCATCCTGCTCGTAGACCCTCCCGAGCATACGCGCCTGCGGAAGGTCGCCGCCAAGGCCTTCACCAAGGCGACGCTCAAGACGCTCGGCGAGACCATCACGCATACCGCGGCTGAACTCATCGAGCGCGCGGCACGACGCCGGACGGTCGACTGGATCGCCGAGGTCGCTGAGCCCCTTGCCATGCGCGTGATGCTCGCGATGATGGGGATCCCCGAGCACGACCGCGGCCGCTGGGAGACCTGGTCGCGCGAACGCGCCCGGCTGCTTGAAATGATCGCCACGCGCCCGCAGCGCAAGACCGCACACTTCGCAGGCGCCGAGATCCGACGCTACTTCAAAACGCTGCTGAACAACCGGATGCAGTCGAGCGAGACTGATGCGGTGAGCACGCTCGCGAGGCAAGTAGACGCAGGTGACGCGATCAGTTCGATGGAAGCTTGTGACATGCTGAGCGTGCTGATGATTGCGGGCAACGAGACCACGACCAACCTCATCGGCAACGGCATGCTCGCGCTCGCGCGCCATCGCGAGCAGATGCAGCTCTTGCGCGAGGAGCCGGGCCGGGTCCGCGACGCGGTCAACGAGATGCTGCGCTTCGACAGTCCGGTGCAGACGGACTTCCGCATCGCGAAGGCGGAGATCACCCTGCGCGGACACACGATCCAGCCGGGCGATGGCGTCATACTGCTTACTGGATCGGCCAATCGCGACGAGGCGGCGTTCGAACATGCTGACACCTTCGACATCGCGCGCCAAGGCCTGCGGCACACATCGTTCGGACACGGCGTCCACCAGTGCATCGGCGCCGAACTTGCGCGCATGGAAGCAAGCGCCGTCTTTACCGAGGCGCTCCGCACGCTCGACGCGATCGAACTCGCTACGGACGTGCCCCGCTACCGGCGATCAACTGTCATACGAGGCCTCGCCGCGCTCCCCCTCAACGTCAAACGACGCTGACCTACAGCGCCCGGCGGGTGAGGTCGGAGCGAGCCCAGGTTTGTCAAAAATTGCATCCTCCATGGCCCAGTTTTTGGGGGCCCCTTACATTGAGAAAATCTCGGCTGCGGCTTGAGCTTGAAATTCAGTGCTGCCGGCGCTGAGGCAGAAATCCGGTCGCCAGGAAAACAACGACAAAGACGACAAGAACTGTCCACATGGCCGCCGAGTACTCCAATGGTTTGAGCCAAACCTCTTCGTAAAAACCATAGCGCGGCGCCAGCTCGCCGAAAGGAATCCAAAAGATGGCTTTGGTGGGAATGGCATAACGAATGGCCGCCATCACCCGCGTGAATTTCATCAGCCGCCACAGCAGATAACATCCCCAAACCGCCAAGACGGCGACAATGCCGTACGTCACGGGATGGCTATAACCGAGCAACCGGGCGTCGCCAAGAAACAGCGACGCACCATAGAAGAACCAGGTCACATAGAGTGTTTCCAGGAACGTAATACGGCAGACATTCCGCCCTTGCCCCGGCTCGCGATCACCGAGATTGAGACGGCCGGTTTTCTGAATCCAGCGAAAGGCATTACACCGGCTGTTTTTGTTGAACACAAAGAAAAGCAGCGTCGCCACGCAAATGCCGATGGATCCTTGAATGTAGAGCAGATGTGCCGGCCACTGCACGCCAGGTGCCACCTCCGGCATGGGTAGATGAAGCGTAATCTCATTGAACTTAAAGGCATAAGAGGCCCAGCCGATCCAGATCAGCATCCCGGCCGCAAACCCGAGCAAAGTGCCACTGACTTCTTCGTTACGTTTGGTGCCGATCAGCAAAAGAACTGCGGCTAAGGCGCCAACGCCGAGAAACAATCCGCCGGCATTCTCGTAGCCAATGAGGTCCCGCACGACGATTACAAAGGAATGGGCTACCGGCAAGGCAAGAAGAACGGCGAAAAAGGCAATCACACCGATAAAGGGCGGGCGATAATACCGCTGCCAAATCGTCCGTCCTGGGTCAGGAGATTTGGTGTCTGTCATCGTTCGTCTGCTTGTTGCTTGCCGAGAAAGGCATCATAGATTGAACGTTCCCCCCGATCCAAGCCACCCCAGGGGCGGGCGGCCATGGAAATGAATAAGCACCCTTTGCCCGGGAATCATCCCATGGACAGGTCGAACCGTGCGGCGGCTATTGTGCCAAGCGCCACGTCAGCCACACGCCCCGCTCGCGCCGCGGCGCAAGCGCCCAGGCTCTACCGCTCACATCCAGCGATCCCGACAGCCCGGACCGCAACACGCCCTGCAGGGACACCTCATGCGATCCAACACGTTTCACCAGCGCCGCGGACAACCTGGATTCGCGAAGCTCCGCGCCTTCCCACAGCGACCGTCCGTGGGTGGCCAGGGTGCGCCAATGGTTGGCCTGCAAGTGAGCGCTGAAGCCGCGCGGCAAGGCCTTGCCGTAGGCCGCGGTGAGGGCTGCCGATGCAGCGGCCGGTGCCCGGAACGCTCGCGACCCGGTCAGCGGACCCACGCCTTCGGGCTGCACGGCCATGCCACCACGGAGCGTCAGCCCGCCGACCTGCCAGCCGGCGGTCGCACCGATCGCGTTGCCTGCGGCGGTCAAGTCGACCGTCAGCGACCTGCTTTCCCATAGCCTGCCGCTGTAAGCGCCTCGGGTGTGTGTCAGGCCGTAAACTCCGGAAATCGCCTGTACGGGCCGTAAGTTGGCCGTAGCGGCCAGCGCCCAATTTTCGCGGGCCACCGGGTAGGCGAACCCGTAGCCGAAATCCCGGCCCGTGTAGTCCACCCCCGTGATCGAAGCGCCGGCCACCGGCCCCGCCAGGGGGCCGTAGATGCCCCCGGAGATCAGGTTGCCTGTTACCGGGTTCTGTAAACCCCCGTTGGGGGTGAACAGGCAAGTGAGGCTCAAGATGCCGTGGCCCCATCGGGAATTGGTGTTGCTGGTGAACGTGCGTCCGTTCTTGTACGAGTAGCTGCGCGCCACCGGCTCTTCGCCCGCCGGAGCCGGCATGTCTTCCGCGCAGTCGAAGGCCAAATTACGCAAGTCGAGAATGTCCATGTCGGGCCATACGGCCCACACGGAGTCGAGGGCGGCGGCCGCCTGGGGGGCCGCGATCGACGTGCCCCGCGTGCCATCGTGCTTAAACGGAGCAAACAGGCACAAGGGATCGGCGTCGCCACAGATCGAACTATCCGGGTCCGGCGAGCGGTCGTTGCCGGTGCCGGTGTAGCCGGCCACCAATACCCACAGGGCGGTGTCCTTTGCCTCCAGGGCGGCCTGGAAAGACGAAATCCACAGCATGGCGGTTACCAGGCCATCATCATTGCCCGCAGCCTGAAATTGGAGTACCCGCTGTCCGTTGCGTTCCCCGTCGAAATCCATGGGCAAACGCGTCGGTGTCGGATAGGGCCTGGATTCCCTCGAAGGGCGGAGGGCGCCGCCGGAAAGCGAGTATATTGCGTCTCGGCCATCCTCCATGCGGGCCTGGGCTCTCGCCGCGGTGTCCGTGAAGTAGTGACCTTCCGCCGAGCGCACCGCGCAGGCCGTGAACGTCGCCCACACTAGCGCGCCGTGGCTGGAGCCGTCGGACAGCTCGCCCACATCGGAGATCCATACCCGCGAGGTTCCTGGTTCGCGGCCATCATTCTTGAGCCACCCGCCCAAAGCCTCGAATCCCGGCGTCAGCGCCCGGCAGGCGTTTGGATCGTGTTCCGCCCAATCCGCCAACCGTCGCTCGAAGGCCGGCTCCGGTGGCGGAGGTGGAGGTGTTACGAGAGCAGGCGGCGCGGGCGGTGTGGAGGCGCCGCCGGAAGCGCCGCAGGCGCTCAGCACCAGTGCGGAGAGGATAAGAACAGGGATGATTCTCATGGAATCACCTTGGGTTTCTCGGACTCCGGCTGCGAGAATCAGACTATTGCCGCTACGCGGCCTGCGTAGTCCTGTTGTTTTCCATCCCTGCATACCAGGACCAGGTATCGTTTCGCTTGTCGGGATTGGACAGCTAGTCGTCGCCGGGTGCGCCCAGGCGTTCCTTGAGCGCTTCGTCCAGCTTGTGCCCCCTTAAGTCCCTGGCTACGATCTCGCCGGTGGCGGCATCGACCAGAAAGCTGGCCGGCACGCCCGTTATGCCGTATGCCTCGGTGGCGGGGTGCTCCCATCCCATTCCGGAGTCGATCCAGGGCAAGTCTTCCTCCTCGGAGGCTTCGACCCAGTCTTCGCGTTCATCATCAACCGAGAAAGAAAAAACTTCAAAGCCGCGCGGCCCGTACTCGGAATAGGCCTGCTGCATGTGGGGGAATTCCGCCCGGCAAGGCCCGCACCACGACGCCCAGAAGTCCAGCAGAACGATCCGCTTGCCTTCAAGGGCGCCGGACAGGCTTACGACTTGACCGTCCAGAGTCTCGGCCTCGAAGTCCTTGATCTGCCCGCCTGCGGTCATCGCGGATTCCTTGGACCTGCTGGCGGCGGATGCCTCCAAGGACGCGAGCCTTTCCATAACCCAGGGATCATCCGGCATCAATTTCGCCAGTTCGCGCACGGCCTGCGTCATCGAGGCATTCCAGAGCCATGCGGTTTGCAGGGTGAGCTTGCGGGCAATCGGATCCTCATGATTCAGGGCCACGCTGCTGCGCCCGCGGGTCTCAAGCCTAAGCATCTCGCTATACATCTCCGAGGCTTTGTCCACCCTGGAGTGGCGCTCGTACTCGGTCTCGCCTGCGACGGGTATTGACATCCGGCGATGGTTTTCCATCAACTCCAGGAATTCCGGCGAGCGCCTCCAGGAATTGACCACGATGTCGTTGTAACGGCCGCCGTGAACTACGAACCTGGCCCGGCTGTCCATCACCAGTGTCAGTTCACCCGGCTCCAGAACAAAGGACTGGCCCTTTATTGTCGAACTGGGCTGTCCGTCCTTGCCGGTCGCGTTCAACACGTAGAAGTTGGCTTCATGCGGCGCACCCACCGTTCCTTCAAGGAAGAACTTGCCGTCAACAATCGGCGCTTCGGCCACGATGTTCAAACCGTCCTTCAGGCTGGACTGTGAACCGCCGGCGCCGGACATTGAGGAAGCTGCCACCGTGCCACCGCTCCCACCGGCACTCTTTTTAGACTCCCACACAACGAACTCGCCGTTGGAATAGGCCGCGGACACATCGCCCGTGACCGCATAGCGATTCGTGCCGACGGCTTCCGTTGCGGCGCCTGCATTATTGATCCCGTTCCCAAGGGCGATGGCGGCAATAGCGAAAATGAAGTAGCGATACATGATTGCGAATACCCTGCAAGTGTTTGTCTCCCGGCAATCTTACTCCGCTTGCATGAAACAACCTGGGAGCGAGGGCGTCCCGCCCTCGACGAGGGCGGGACGCCCTCGCTCCCAGGCTTGTTCCCTGCGCGCCAGCGCAGCGGCACCCGCTGGGAAAACTCCTGGACGCAAGCGGCAAAGGCTGACAGCCAGGGTCAGGGGCGCATTGTTGGTGATTCCGGAGGCGGACTGGATCTTAGACGGTCATTCTCGATTACCTGCCGCAGCCACTCCGGATCGGGGAGGCGAGCGATTCTTCGACCAGCGCAGACATCTGGTTCACGCATGCGGAGAGAAAAATCAGGGCGATGCCAGCCGCAAACGCCAGACAGGTTGCGGGGAGCGATCTTCGCGGGAACCGCATCGTGGATGCGTGAGTGCTGGAATTGATGTTCATCAGTGGCCGGTATTGCTGCATTCTCAGAAGAGTTCCGCTGACTGGGTCAGGATTTGCCCGTCCCTACAACTTGCGCCCTTTCTTCGCGGCCAGGCGCAGGCGCAAAGCGTTCAGGCGGATGAATCCCCCCGCGTCCTTCTGGCGATATGTACCGCGGTCGTCCTCGAACGTTGCCACGCCTTCGTCGTAGAGGCTGTCGGGCGAGCGGCGGCCGAGCACGGTCACCGAGCCCTTGTAGAGCTTCAACCTCACCGTGCCGTTGACTGGCTGCTGGGTTTCGTCGATCAAAACCTGCAGCGCCTTGCGTTCCGGGGACCACCAGTAGCCGTTGTAGATGAGCCTGGCATAGCGGGGCATCAGCTCGTCCTTTAAGTGCGCCACTTCGCGGTCCAGCGTCAGTGACTCGATCGCGCGGTGCGCTTTGAGCAGGACCGTGCCGCCGGGGGTCTCGTAACAGCCGCGCGACTTCATGCCGACGTAGCGGTTCTCGACCAGGTCCTGGCGCCCGACGCCATGTGCCCCGCCTAATTCGTTCAAGCGGGCCAGCAGCGAATCGGGACTCATGGGCTCGCCGTCAATCGCTACGGCATCGCCTCCGGAAAACTCAAGCTCAACCACGCCCGGTTTGTCGGGTGCAGCTTCCGGGGCAACGGTCCATCGCCACATGCTCTCGTCCGGCGCATTCCAGGGGTCTTCCAGGTTGCCGCCCTCGTAGGAGATGTGCAGCAGATTAGCGTCCATGGAATACGGCGACTCGCCTTTGCGCTCGTAATCGACCGGTATGTCTCGTTGCCGGCAGTACTCCAGCAGCTTGTTTCGGGAATTCAGGTCCCACTCCCGCCAGGGAGCGATCACCTGGATGTCGGGATCGAGCGCATAGGCACCCAATTCGAAGCGCACCTGGTCGTTGCCCTTGCCGGTGGCGCCGTGAGCGATTGCGTCCGCACCGGTCTCCTCGGCAATCTCTACCAGGCGCTGGGCAATCAGCGGGCGGGCAATGCTGGTGCCGAGCAGGTATTCCCCTTCATAGAGCGCATTTGCGCGGAACATGGGAAACACGAATTCGCTCGTGAATTTCTCCTTGAGATCCTCGATATGGATTTCCTTCACGCCCAGCGCTTGCGCCTTGGCCCGCGCCGGCTCGACCTCCTCCCCCTGGCCGATGTCGGCGGTAAAGGTAACCACCTCGGCGCCGTAGTTGTCCTGCAGCCACCTGCAGATTACCGACGTGTCCAGCCCCCCGGAATATGCCAGCACTACCTTGGCAGCCTGCATTATTTGGCATCCCGGGCGCCTGCAGCTTCCGTGAACCCAAAGGCAGGCAGAACTATGAGTGCGTTGATCCGCAGAAATCTCATGAGCGCCGCCTTGAGCAGAAAACCAATAGCGGTTGGATGTTATCAAACGCCACCGGGCGATGGGTTGAGCCGTGGTATAAGTTTGTGATTGCGATCCCTATCGGGAGGAGGCGTTGAGAAAGGCCCGCAATCGCGGCAGTAACTCTTGGGGAGCTTCTTCCGCCAGAAAGTGTCCGTGGTCCTTGAACTCGTGCGTCTCAACGTCCGAGAGCGCCGACTTCCAGCGTTTCAGCTCTTTCTTGCGAAAGGCGACATCCTTGAAACCCCAGAAAATGAGAGCTGACCTATCCGCAAATGCCGACCTGTCGCTCCAGATTGACTCAAGCCAGTCAGTGGCTCCCACGATATAGCCCGGTAGAGCAGCGCTGGCCGATCGCGCTTCCGGCGTCGGAGAAGCGTTTCTGTAGTGCGCCATGACTTCCGGGGTCAGGACGCTACGGTTCCCCACCGCCATCGGCACTACGCGGTTCACGAAAAAGTTGCGGCGCTTGATGAGGTATTGGCCGAGACGGCTCGACATGAGAGAGCTGAAAGCCTTGAAACGAAAGTCGTCGGCGACCGGCCAGCACCAGGTGTTCGCAACCACAATCCGCTTTAGCCGGTTGGGGCGCCTGCGGGCGAAATCCAGCCCGATCGGGCCGCCCCAGTCGGTCAGGAACAAGGTGATGTCCCGCAGGTCCAATTGGTCCAGCAGCGCAGTAAACGCCTTGCCGTGGGCCTTGGGATGGTGGTGCTCAGGCAGCTCGCTGCGCGCCGACAGGCCGAAACCGATATGGTCGGGCGCAATGCACCGGTAGTCGGAACGTAGCCCGGCAATCAAGTGCCTGAACTCGAACGACCATGACGGATTGCCGTGTACGAAAACGATAGGATCGCCCACGCCCTCGTCCACATAGTGCATCGCATGGCCCGACGGCGTACTAAAGAACCGGCTCTCGAAAGGAAACAGTTCGTAGGAGACCCACTCGGGGCGCAGAGCGGTCACTTGGCCGGAAGCGAAGCGGCAAACATTGCCGCGCTGTCCAGCCACTCCTTCAGGTCACCGCCGGACACCAATCCCGCCGGGTCCACCATTGCCCATCCCTTCATCACACGGCCGGTAATGTTGGCCGGTTTGGTATGTGGTTTCCGCAGAGTCTCCGCGTGATTCTCCTTGCCGAGCCGCACTATTAGCAAGCCCTTCCATGTCCCGGCGCACATATTTCCGTTAATCAGGAAACAGACGCCGCCAAACATCTTCTTCTCCGAAAAGCCCATCCGACCCGCAAGAATCGGGCGTATACGTTCACTCAGCACTTCGTCTTCAGTCACACTGCACCCTCTCTTGGAGGTCACTAGTACGGTAGCGGATTGCCGGGAGATTCGATAAAGGAGCCGCTTTCCTCAATGCTGAGGCGGGCGACCAAACCACGGAAATTGGCAATAGCGGGCGTAAGTTCCAACTTGGCGAACTCACCGCCCATGCGAGTCTTCACCCAGCCGGGGCAGATGCTCACGGCGGTAATGCCGCGCGGAGCAAGATCGCCGGACAGCAGCCGCGTGACCATGTTGAGCGCCGCCTTGCTGGTGCGATAGGCGTAGAGGTCGCGCGTGGCCCCGCTGATCGAGCCCTCGATGGACGAAAGCGCCACGAACTTGCGTTGTTTGCTGCGCGCGATTTGCTCAACGAACGATTCCGCGCACTTAAGCGGCGCCAGTGTATTGACGGTCAGCACTTTGCGCACGATCTCGTAGTCGATGTGACCAAAGGATTGGCGAAGATCGGACTCCGCGCCGGGCTTGGGGCCGAACAGGCCGGCGTTACTCAGGAAAACATCAATCGTTTCGCCGTCCAATTCGCGCGCCAGGGCCGAAATGGCGTCAAAGTCCGACACGTCCAGCGTGAAAGCCTGCACGCTGCCCTGGTCGGCCAGCGCCAGCAACTCGCCGGCATCCGCGGCATTGCGATACGTCGTCAGGACGCGCCAGCCGTCGGCCGCGTATTGCTTTGCAAACTCCAGCCCCAAGCCGCGATTGGCGCCGGTAATCATTACGGTTGAAGTCATTGCTTGCCCCGGATTTACGCTCAAGGCGGCATCGTATACCGGCGAGCCTGTATTCCGTCAACAGGCGCTGTTGTGGATTCCGCTCCGGCCATGCGCTGCTAAAGTACGGCGTAATGAGCGAGATTCTCCAACCGTCGGGCTGGCCGCGCCCCAAGGGCTATGCCAACGGCCTGGCGGCACGCGGCAAACTGGTGTTCACGGCCGGACAGGTCGGATGGGACACGGAAGGGAATTTCCCGGACTCGCTGGCCGAGCAGGTCGAGCAGGCGCTTGGTAACGTTGTGGCGGTCCTGGCGGAAGCGGGCGCCGATCCCGAGCATCTGGTGCGGCTTACCTGGTTCGTAACTGACCGGCAGGCCTATCTTGATGCGCAAGCCGAGATCGGGACTGCCTATCGCCGGGTCCTGGGACAGCACTATCCGGCCATGAGTCTGGTCGCGGTATCGGCGCTGGTCGAAGCGGACGCGCTGGTGGAAATCGAAGCCACCGCCGTCATCCCGGACTGATCCGGACGAGAACGATCCAATGGCGATGTGGCGGCCAGCCGAGCGCATCAAGTATGTCGCTGAGCCCGGCCGCTGGCCGAGCCGTAAGGAAGCGAAACAAGCGCGGCTGTTTCAGCCGCTGGCGCTGGGCCGCAACGGCCACTGCCAACTCAAGGACCGCACCTGGGTGCCGGCCATGGTGCCCTGGCGGGCCACCGAAGACGGCATCGTTACGCCGGACATCATTGATTGGTACCGGCGCTTTGCCGAAGGCCGGCCCGGGGCGATCGTGGTGGAAGCCACCGGTATCCGGGACATCCCGTCCGGACCGCTGCTGCGCATCGGCCACGACCGGTTTCTGCCCGGGTTGCGCATTCTGGCCGACACAGTGCGCGAAGCCAGCGGAGGTTATACACGGCTGTTCATCCAGATCATCGACTTCCTGAACATCCGACGACGCCCAAAACGGGATCGATTTATTAATGAATTCATTAAGATAACACCAGATCACATTGAGAAATTGCAGTGTTCTCATGATGCCTCGGAGGCGGAAGTTCGCGCTGCCTTGCTCAAGTTGTCCGACGAGGAACTGATCGATGTGCTGGACGAGCGCGAATGGGAAGCCCTGCAATACGGGGCCCGCGAGCGCGTCACCGACACCCACCTGCCGCGCATCCGCGATCTTCCGCGGAAACTGCCGGGTCTGTTTGCCGACGCGGCGGAACGCGCCCGGAAGGCGGGCTTCGACGGGGTGGAGCTGCACTACGCGCACGCATACACCATGGCTTCCTTCCTTTCGGCGATCAACACGCGCGAGGATGGCTACGGCGGTAGCCTGGAAGGTCGCGTGCGCCTCCCGGTCGAGGTATTCGAGGCGGTGCGCCGGCGGGTGGGCGACGACTACGTGGTGGGTTGCCGGATGCTCACCGAGGACTGCCTGAACGGCGGCATGGAAACCAGCGAAGCCGCGTTCTTCGCAAGCCGGCTGGCCGAGCGCGGCATGGACTTCATCTCGCTGTCGCGCGGAGGCAAATTCGAAGACGCGAAACAACCGAAGGTCGGCTGGGCGGCCTACCCCTACACGGGCCCCAGCGGTTACGAGTGCATGCCTTCGTACTACTCGGATGCAAAGGGGCCATTCGGCCGCAACCTGCAGCCCGCTGCCCAGGTGCGCTCGGCAATCCGCGAGCAGGGTCTCGACACGCCCACGGTCGCCGTGGGTGGCATCCACAACTTCGAGCAGGCCGAAAACGTACTGGCCGAAGACGAAGGCGACATCGCCGGCCTGGCCCGCCAGGCCCTGGCTGACCCGGACTGGTTCGAAAAGGTCCGCACCGGCCACGGTTCCGAAGTGCGCCTGTGCATCTACACCAACTATTGCGAGGCGCTCGACCAGCGCCACCGCCAGGTCACCTGCGAGCTTTGGGACCGCGAGAACCTCAAGGAAAAAGACATCAAACTCTCAAGAGACGGCAAACGCCGCCTCGTCGCCCCGCGCTGGCGGAAGTAGCCTGGTATCCGGGCAGGCACCTTTCTTGCCTTTGAGAACGCAACAGCAACCTCAGTCTGCGCCTGCCAGACTCAGCCACTGTCCACCGTACCAGTACCAGATACCAGACGCCTTCCCGTCGAAATAATCGTCGATTCCGTCATGATCCAGCGGAGGAGGTTTAGGCACGTCATACTGCTCAAGCGCCTCATAGCAGTATCGGATATATTCCGGGCTCGCCACTCCAAGTACCCGTGAGAAACCGATCTCTCCGTTTCCTATGCCTTGGAGGTAGTGGGCATCTGGTTTCGATGCCAGCTCTGCTACTTCCTTTACCGACCCGCCCCGAAACACCAGGATCACCGATACGCGTTCCCGCGAGCACAGTACAGCGATGTCGGTCTGGTCAGCTTGGGTGAAATGCCCTCGGACGACGTTGCTTTTCTCCAGGCCCCTGTGAAAGCGCTGCGGAATCGTGCAGCCCCTGACCGTCAGTTCCTTTTGAACCGCGCCCGGGAGATCATCGAACGCATCGGGCGGGAGGCGTACCGTTTCTTCGTCAGCGCGATCCCATTCGGAACGTGTATGTGTATCTTGCCCCAGGGACATTCCAGCGGCCAACACCAGTGACAGGCACAGGCATAACTGAGTTTTCTTTCGCATAGTCTTCCTTGCGACCTAACGGCTCCACAATGGTTGCGCAGAAAAAAGCGGGCGCATGGCTGGATTCTAATTCGCCCACGCTCAACGCGCCTAAAGCGCTCGCAGGCCTTGCCAGTATCCCAGCCTCCCTCAAGCGGGCCAAAATGGACGCCCGTCTGCATTGTGAAGAGAAGCTATTGTAGCTATAGTAGCCACATGAGAGAGATCGCCGCCAGAGATGCCAAGAACCGCTTCGGCCGTTTGCTCGATGCCGCTCAGAATGCGCCGGTGCGAGTCACCAGGAACGGTCGAGCGGTGGTCGTCATGATGTCGGTGCAGCACTACGAGCGGCTTCGTGGGGCGGCCTGGGAGCAATTGGCTGAAACTATGGACAGTTTGGGCCGGGAAGCATCCGGCAAAGGCTTCACGGACACCACGCTGGATGCGCTCTTGACGGATGAAAGCTGAGCGGATCGTTGTCGACAGCAACGTCCTGATCAGTGCGGCGCTGAGTCCCGACGGGCGCCCCCGGGAGGTTATGAGCGCGATTCGATCCGAAAATGGTGTGCTGCTGTTCTCCGCCGAAACATATTCCGAGCTTCGCAATCGCTTTCTTCGCTCAAAGTTCGACGCATACGTAAGCCGCAAGGCACGATTGCTTTTTCCGGCTCAACTGGAAGCCGTCTCGGAATGGATGTCGATAGCAAACGCCAAACTCGGATGCCGTGACCGGGATGACGACAAGTTCCTGGAGACGGCGCTGGTTGGAGAGGCAGACTGTCTGATTACCGGGGACCGGGATCTCCTTGTGATGTCGCCTTTTCGAGAAATCCCGATTGTCACTCCCGCAGCCTTCTTGAGCCTTCGTTCGAAATAGGGTTCACGCTGCAGAGTACATCGGCAAGCGCCGCCTGGTTGCGCCCCGTTGGAAACGCATTACTGGTTGATGCAAGTTTTCACCCCCCGTTCCGGCGGCGCTGGCCGCGGGGAACACGCTGGGAGCGAGGGCATCCTGCCCTCGTCGAGGGCGAGACGCCCTCGTTCCCAGCGTTGTTCCATGCAAGGTCTCTGATCAAGCGGGGAGAAGTCAGTTCCTCAGCGCCCGGAGTACTTGCCCAGATACTCATTCAACAGTTCCTCCGCTTCGGTCAATTGCTGTTCAGTCAGCGTTTCGGCCGCCATTTCTTTTTCCTGCTCGCCAGTCCAATCCGACGCGGCGGACA
Source organism: Candidatus Foliamicus sp. (assembly GCA_965261845.1). GTDB lineage: Bacteria > Pseudomonadota > Gammaproteobacteria > Steroidobacterales > Foliamicaceae > Foliamicus. The sequence continues at coordinate 1,984,779 of OZ253475.1, forward strand.
AGCCAAACCAGGCGTAAGCCTCTATCGCGTTCTCGGGAACACCCCTGCCGACAAAATACTTCCAACCCAGCTTGATCTGCGCTGGCGCATACCCTTGCTCCGCAGCCTTGTGAAACCAATGTGCAGCCTGCGCATCATCTACCGGAACACGCTCACCGCTTTCATACATTAATGCCAATGCAAACTGCGACATGGAGTAGCCCCTGTCGGCGCCTATGCGCTGCCACCGTACTGCTTCCGCATCGTCTTCCGGGACGCCGTCGCCTCTGGCATACAGCAGTCCCAGGGCATAAATGGCATTCCCGTACCCGCGCTCTGCCCCCTTGAGATACCAACGGAAAACTTCGGCACGATCTTCAATTGGCCCTGGGCCCTTGAAATACATATAGCTGGCCTCAAGACGGCCCCACCCATGCCCAAGCTCCGCGGCCTTGTGGAACCATTCCAGCGCCTGGTCCTCGTCTGCCGGCACGCCTTTGCCTTGGAGGTGCATCGATCCGAGTTCGTGCATCGCGTGAGCAAATCCCTGTTCCGCAGCGCCGCGGTACCACGCAGCCGCTTTCGCGGCATCCTCGGGAACCCCGGCGCCCTTGGCATACATGAGTTTGAACTCGGCGTACAAGTCCCCTTGCTCCCATGCCTTTCGATACAACTCAGTCGCCCTTTCAAAGTCCTTGGGAACCCCCAATCCATCCTCATACATCCGACCAAGGTTGACCTGCGCCACCCTGTCGCCCTGCCTTGCCAGGCGATCAAGAACCCTCAGCGCCTGTTCATAATCCCCCCTGGACTGCGCGGCAAGCCCGTCATTGAGTCCATCAGCCTCCTGGGATTCAGGATCACTTGCCTGGGCGCCTGATAGCACCAGGAACAGAACCGGGAGAAGGCGCAATCCGTATCGCTGAAGAAAACGCGATCTCATCTGCCGCTCATGCATTTTCGAAACTAGTCCGGCTGGGGCGCAAAGTACTCGCGCGACATTTCTTCCGCCTTCGCTATCTGTGTGGCGTTCATGCTCTCGGCGATTTGCTTCCTGCCGTCTTCAGCGTCCGAGTTTCCCCCGGCGGAGGCTGCGCTCCACAACGCGTAGGCTTCAATGAGGTCCTTGGCAACTCCTTCACCGTTGACGTACATCAAACCAAGCAGATACTGCGCGTTGCCGTGACCCTGCTGTGCAGCCTTGCGATACCAGTAGGCCGCCTTCTCAAAATCCTGCGAGATTCCGTTCCCGTTGGCATGCATGTTTCCGAGGGCAAATTGAGCCGGGCTGTATCCCTGTTCGGCCGACTGCGTATACAAGTCAGCCGCTCTTCCAACGTCCTGCGCAACTCCCAAACCTCTCGCGTAGAGAATGCCAAGAGCGTGTTGCGCCTGGGAGTTTCCGCCCAGGGCCGCTCTCTCAAACCAGCCTGCCGCCGCCCCGGAGTCTTCGGGGACTCCCTCACCGTTGAGGTGCATATAGCCAATGTTGTACTGGGCGATGGTATGGCCCTGGTCGGCCGCCCGCTCATACCACAGCATCGCAATGCCGTGACTGACGGGAATCCCTATGCCCAGATGCGCTTGCTTGCCAAGATGGAACTGAGCTTCTGCGTGACCCCGCATGCCGGCCCTGATAAGCCACCGCACGGCTTCACTGGTATCCGCGGCAACGCCGCGGCCTTCTTCGTACATCATTCCCAGCCGGTAGCGCGCCTCCGGCAATCCTTGCTCTGCTGCCTTCCGGTACCAATCAGCTGCGAGTGAATCGTCCTGCGGCACACCTTGTCCGTTCTCATGGGCCGCCCCAAGATGCAGTTGGGCAAGCCGCGCCCCCTGCTCAGCCGCCTTCAGGTACCACTCAATTGCTTTGGCATAGTCCCTGGGAACGCCCTCGCCCTTGTAATACATCCGACCAACACTGAACTGCCCGATAGCAAAGCCTTGTTCTGCCGACTTGCGATACCAATACAAGGCCTTTGCGTCATCTTCGGGGACGCCATTGCCGTTGTCGTACATTTCTCCGAGCATGCTCTGCCCTGCCGCGGAGCCCTGATCGGCTGCCTGCCTGTACCAATGCAGCGCTTCGCTCTCGTCCTCAGGAACTCCTCTACCGAATTGATACATGTAGCCCAGACTGGCCTGCGCGTCGGTATGCCCCTGCTCAGCCGCTTTTCTGTACCAGTCAACCGCCCTGGAGTCGTCCTGAGGAACGCCAATGCCTGCCGCATGCATCGAACCCAATCGAAATTGGGCGCGCGCCTGCCCTTCTATCGCCAACTGCTCGAAGAGGCCATAAGCCCTTTCATGGTCGCCCGCTTCATAGGCCGCTTCAGCTTCGTCCCAATCTGCGCTTGCCGCGGTTACCGACACCAGGGCAAGGCAAACGGTCACAATTGCCGGCAGGAGACGCATGACTCCATTCTATACATCTGAAATTCGATAAAGAACCCGCCTACTATGGCGATGCGTCGCGCCACAATCCCGAGGACCTGCTGCTGGCATCGCTGTCGGCATGTCACATGCTCTGGTATCTGCATCTGTGCGCGCTACGCAAGGTTGTGGTCATCGCTTACGAAGACTTCGCCGAAGGCGCGATGGAGGTCAACTCCAACGGGTCCGGACAGTTCACGGGTGTCGAGCTCCAGCCCCGGGTCACTATCACCCCCGAGAGCAACGCGGAATTGGCGGAACAACTGCATGGGCGGGCCAACGCGATGTGCTTCGTTGCGCGATCGGTCAATTTTCCGGTCTCACACAATCCCACCATACGCAAGACAAGTGGACACTAGCTGAGAGCCTCAGCTACGCCGAAGATTTGCGTGCTAGCCAGCCAAATACTTGTTCCACATAAGGTTCTGGAACTTGTTGAGCGGGTCGATTCGGGCTTTCAGCGCCGCGAATTGCCCTATCTCGGGATACGCCCGCTCGAACTGTGCGCGCGTAGCATCCAGCCGGTAAGGAAGGTAGTAGCGGCCTCCAAGAGCGAGGGCGGCATCGATCAGTTCGCGGGTCCACACGGCCGACTTCCGGCTTGCCCGCTCGCTGCTGCGCTGTTTGTAATACAGCACGAAGGAAAAAACCTCCGTCGGCGCCCAGGCCAGCAGCGACTCGTTGTCTTGCGGAGAATGGCGAACGGACACGTTCACCGCGTTCGCGTCACGCTCGTTGAGAATCCGCGTCATCGCGCGGGCGAACGGCACGCATTGATCAACCGGAATGAAGTATTCCTGAAGAAGGTAGGTCGAGAACAACCGGGTTCGCGGCTCCAGCGAGGCGGTGTCCAGACTGGCCTCGTGATTGCGCCAAACCACCGTCTCGGTTTCCAGCCATTCCTCTTCAATCTCTTTGCGCAAAAACTGGCCACCCGGTAACTCTGTAGCCGCCCACATTGCATTCTGGATTCGCCCATAGTCCGCGTCACGTGGGATCAGCCGGTCCGGAACGGTTACGGGTTTGGGCGTCAACATCCAGCTTATGGCCCGTAGGGTCTCGGAGTCGGGCGGCAGCAAATTGGCGTTGTGCATTACGAACCGCGAGTCAGAACCGATCTTCTGCCGAAAATAGCCCGGATAACGCTCCAGCGGCACCTCTTCCACAACCCGCTCCAGCGGCGCGTTGGTATCCAGTTCAAGCTCCACCTCGGTCAATACGCCCAGCCCGCCATAGCCGCCGAAGACGGCCCCAAAGAGTTCAGCATCCCTCGCGCGCGTCAATTCCAGCACTTCGCCCGCAGCAGTCACCAATTGAACGGCTCGCACTGAATTGACCAGTGGACCACGCCCGACATAGCGGCCGTGGCAATTTACCGAGATCGAGCCTCCCACTGTGAAATTGCTGAAGCTCTGCATGATTCGCACCGCAAGATCGTGCGGATCGATGATTTCCTGCAGATCACGCCAGGTGATTCCAGCCTGCAAGCGGATGACGCCTTGTGCCGGATCGAAGGCCACGACCTGGTTCATGGCGCGCATGTCCAGATGCAGCGAATCGGGCGCGGCAATCTGGCCGCCCATGCTGAAGCGGCCGCCGCCCAACGAGACTTCCCCGGACCAGCCCCTCAGCGCATTCCTTACCTCATCGGTGCTGCGGGGGCGGCGCAGTCCGGCCACCTCGACCGGATTCAGGGTGGAGACATCGTTAACGACCGGCCTGTCCGGGCGGGCGGCGGCATAGCCAAACCCAGGCGCCAGTAGTCCGGACAGCGCCGCGTTCTTGAGGAATTCGCGCCGATCCATCCTGCCCCTAGTCTGCCGCCGGGCGGGGCAAGAGGTTTTGGCTGCGTAGTTGCGCCACCAGGCGAACGAGCACGTCACGGCGGTACGCGTCCTTGTCGACTTTACTCCAGTCGTAGAGGCCCTTCCCCTCACGCAGACCGTTACGGCCATCGCGCATGTTGTCCCTGATGATGTCCGGGGCGCTGTAGCGGTCGTCCTCAAGTGCCTTCGAAAGATAACGGCTGGCGTAGTAGAGCGTCTCGTTGCCGCCGTAGTCGATAAACTCAGCCACCCCCATGCCGGCATAACGCACCCCGAGGCCGTGCCGGGTAGCGCGATCGATTTCTTCGGCCGTTGCCACGCCCTGTTCGATCATGCGCGCGACCTCGTTCATCACCAGCACCTGAAGGCGGGGAACGATGTAGCCGGGCGAAGGCGCGCACACCACAGGGGTCTTGCCGATTCCGGCAAGCGTGTTGCGGACAAGCGCCAGAGACTCGGCGGATGTTTGCGGGTGCGGCGATAGCTCGACCAGCGGAATCAGGTAGGCCGGATTCAGCCAGTGAGCGTTCAGGAACCGTTCCGGCCGCAGTGTGTGTTCCGCCAGTTCGCTGGAAAGAAAGGTTGAGGTGGTCGAAGCCAGCACCGCCTGCTTTGGGAGGCGCCGCCCGGCGAAGGCGAGTGCTGCTTGCTTGGCGTCCATGATCTCGGGCACACACTCGAACGCCAAACCGGTGCCTTTCAGCGCTTCGGCGGCGCCCGGCGCGGAAACAAAACGGATGCGGTCCATAACGCCGTCAATCAGCGTGTCGTCAAATGCCTCAAGCTCCGCCAATGCCGCCAGGTTGGATCGGATTTCCGTCAACGCCGACTGCTCGAGCGCCTCCGCTTCGTCTGGCCGCCGGTCCTTCATGTCGATCAGCAGCACACTGTGACCGGCAAACGCGAAGGCCTGCACAATGCCGCGCCCCATGCGCCCGGCGCCCAGTGCGGCGATCAGGGTGGTGTCGCGTTTTGCAGTCACTTTGCGTGCTTTACTCAATCTGCGAAACCTTTCTGAAGTAGTTGCTTCAGCTCGCTTTGGTCGAGAGCAGCCAGGCCCAGCGCTTCGAGGGTACGAGGGCCGGCCCGGAAGACATCCTCGCAGACGGCCGAACCCATCGCCAGCAAGCCGCGCGCGACCGGTGCGTGGACGCCGGCCCATTCGGCCACCGACACAAGGAATGCGAGGCCAAGCGCGACGTCCTCGCGCATGTAGCGGTGGCTCTTAAGGTCGATGTGTTCGCGCCAGTCGCCGCTGTCCACCAGTGCCTGGTGCGCGTCGCCGTACATCCATTGATCGGTCTCGTAGTGATCGCGCAACGGGAAGTGGTAGGGCGCATAGCCCAGCGCTTGCCGGACGGCGATGCGCTCCTTGTCGAGCGCATTGGTCACGCGCCGCACCGATTCTTGCGTTCCTTCATTGTGAATGTCCCATTCGGGGAAGTGCTCAAGCGGCCCGGCGTTCATCAGAATCAGCGGCGGATGAATGATGGGCCCGGCGTTCATCAGCGCTCCGGAAAGGACATCTTGCACCGGCTCTACCGAGCGGTAGGCCCGATGCAGAACCTCCATTGCGGCTGCGGTGTGGACCGCCGGGAAAACGCCCGTGGGCAGGCGCGTTGCGCGCACGGTAATGGCGATCTCGCGCGCACCGTGCTTGCGCGTCAGGTAAGGAAGCGTGCCGGTCTCCGCGAACATGACCGCGGCGAAATTGCTCGCGCGCCGGGTTGCGTCCGCCAGCAGGTAACTGCCGAAGGTGCCCGGTGGCAGAAATACCATCTGTCCTTCACGAAGAAGCGGGCATAACTCCGCGGCGATGGCGGGCTGGGCGAATGCAGGCAGGGGAATCAGAATCAGCTCCACCCCGCTGACCGCCTCCGCCATGTCGGCCGTGGCCAGCGCCAGCGATACTTCACGGCTGCCGGCGGAGTCCTTGAGGACTATTCCGTCATGCTCGATGACCGGCGCCAGGGCTTGGGCATTCCGGCGCCAAAGCCGTACCGCGTGACCCTGCTCGGACAAGTCGGCGGCGGCTGCGTAACAGCCGGCGCCTCCCCCCAGCACCGCGATTTTCATCGGCTTTTCCTGCGAGGGCAGGATGCCCTCGGCCCCAGGGGCTTAGAAGCGGTAGGTGGCCGTGGCGCCGGCCATGCCCGGCTCAGCCACGTGCGACCACTGGGTGCCGTGAATGCCCGGAGGAGGTGCGATCACCAGGCCGTCGAAGGGAATCTGGAAATTGCTCCAGGTCACGCGCTCGTCACGGCAGTTGCGGCACCACACGGACAACTCCCAGTTGTCGTTACGGATCCCCACCCGTGCGTTGTACAGCACGTAACCCTCCTGCACCCGGTCGGCGACCGGCTCGGTGAAGTTGTAGTAGTCACCACGGAAATAGGCATTGCCCGAAAAGAACAAGATCCAGCCTTGCATGAGTTCGCGCTCCGCGTCCATGCCCACCGTCCCGGTAAGGTTGGAAGAGAACGGAATGTCCTCGCCGCCGAGGGGCAGGAATCCGGGCGTCAGAGGAGGCAGGCCATCGGCGAAGGTGGCATCCAGCCATTGCAACGAGGCGTTCACGCTCATGTACTCGTTCACGATCAGGGTGGATTCCATTTCCAGGCCCCGGGAACGGGCGCCTTCGATATTGACCACGGCGAACGCGCCATCCGCACGCAGCGTCTGGGTCTGCAGGTTATCAAAGTCGGTGTTCCAGGCCGACAGGTTCAGGCGCAGGCGCCGGTCGAGAAGCTCCGACTTCAAGCCCACTTCAACGTGATCCGCGGTTTCCGGTTCAAACGTGGGCGAGAACATCGGGCCCGCGCAAAGTGGGCCAAACAACGGCGTGGTGCCCGGGGCACACCCGAACACCGGGTGCCCAAGCGCGGCGGCGTTGCCTGCGGCGTCGCGGGTCATGCTGATACCTCCCGACTTGTAGCCGCGGCTGTAGGTCGCAAACAGCATGACGTTTTCGGCCGGCCGAAAGTCCAGGCTGGCGGTATAAGTGGGCTCGCTCTCATCCTGACTCACGTCGTAGTCATAGACCACCGCCAGCGGCAGCGAGTTGAAAATGCCAAAGGCGTTGGTAAGCGGATGGTCGCTGACCAGCGACCCGTCCTTTTCGTCCCGTGAATAGCGCGCGCCCAGGGTCACGGACCACTGATCGTTCAGCGCCACCCGGGCATGCGCAAACAGCGCGCTGCTGTTGATCTCCTGCTCAAAGGTGTGGTGGAAGGCGCGGCCCGGCAGGGTGCCGAACAGGCCCGGTGCGAAAAACGGCCACAGCGTGATCTGCGGTCCCCAGATGAACTCGTTGATCAACTCGATGTTCTCGCTCGAGACAAAACCGCCCACCAGCCAGTCGATATTGCCGGCGGCGCCCGCCAACCGAAGTTCTTCGGAAAACAGGCTCACTTCCGGCAGGCTCTGATTGCTGCGCAGTGCGTCCACGCCCGAGAAGTCGTTGTCCTTAACGTTTGTATCCTCGAAGTTACGCCAACCCGTAATTGAAGTGAGCGTCATTTCGCCCAGTTGCAGCGTGGCCTCCACGCTGATTCCCGAATCATCGGCATCGTAGGCCGGCGGGAGATTGGACTCCGCAACCAGGGCATCAAGATCGGGCGGATTGACGATGCCCGAACCGGCGGCGGCAGCAGCGGCGCCGTTAACGAAGGGGCTTAGAGGATCGTTGACGTTGCGCAGCGGCGAGCAGCAAATCTCCGAAAGCGTTGCGTAGTCGGCAGTTACGTGCACTGCAAACGTTTCGGAAAGATTGAACAGCGCCTGCACCTTGATGGCGAACCGGTCCAGATCGTGTATCTCCTCTCCCGAGTTGATCAATTCCAGCCAGCCATCGCCCTGGGCATAGGTCGCGGCTACGCGAAACGCCGCTGTATCGCTGGCCACCAGATTCACTGAGCCTTTCAGACGATAGCGGCCGTATTCCTCAAGGCCGGCCTCCAGCATGCCGCTGTTGCCTTCGAAGTCCGGCCGCCGGCTGACGAAGTGGATGACGCCGGCTGTAGTGTTCTTGCCGAACAAGGTGCCCTGCGGCCCCTTGAGAACTTCAACACGCTCGAGATCCAGAAAATCCGATGCGGTCAGCAACCCGGAGCGGCTGCGGTACACACCGTCCACAAAGGTGGCCACTGCCGGATCAAACCCCATGTTGAAAACCGAGTTACCCAGGCCCCGCAATGCAAATGCGGTGCCCTGAGAAGGAGGATCGACCGCATGCACCTGCAAGGCGGGTACCGCTGCCTGCAAGTCATAGATATCGGTCACCAGGTTTGCGTCCAGAGTTTCCGCACCTATCACCGATACTGAGATCGGCACGTCAAGCAGCGACTGCTCCCGCTTCTGCGCGGTCACGACGATTTCTTCCAATGCCGGCTGCTGGGCTGACAACGGCCAGGCCGCCAGCATCAGAGCTAGGGCCGGCAAGCGCCGAGCCAGGCGAACTTTTGGGCGCATTGAGTACGTTTCAGGCATTTGCATGAGATGTCGGGACTCCCCCCGAAGGACTGTAGTCACAGAAAAAAGCCGGCTACCCGGCCAAATTCGAAGTGTAACCCGATTGCCCGACTTCCTGAATCGCCTGGTCCGGGAATCCCGAAAGCGCCCCTGGGAACGAGGGCGTCCCGCCCTCGGCGCTGGGAACGAGGGCGTCCCGCCCTCGACGCTGGGAACGAGGGCGTCCCGCCCTCGACGCTGGGAGCGAGGGCGTCCCGCCCTCGACGCTGGGAGCGAGGGCGTCCCGCCCTCGACGAGGGCAAGATGCCCTCGTTCCCAGGCGGTTTTCTTGATTGCCTGCCCGTCAGACAGCGTTTCTCAGGTAAACGGGCTGAGCCTGTTTCGGTGAAACCAGCCTGCCTTCGGAATATTCCCTCCTGGCGAGCCGAAGCACCGCTCGGGCGCGCGGCACGGCGCCTTCCACAACTTCGACAATTCTCCGGGCGTGCGCGGATTGCAGAGCTGACGACTGTCTCCAGAGGCCGCCGGCCGCGATAAACCGCTCATCTCCAGGCACGCGGCAGTCCTCCACTGGCGCCAGCCAGTCTTCAGCGCCGGCGGCCACGAGGCCTGCTTCGCCGGTCCAATACCAGCCCATGTATACCTGCTCTCGTCCCGCGGACAGGCACGGCGCAACCCAGGATCCTTGCGGCACCTTCCCCAGGCCGCCATGATCAAGCGCTTCCTGAGCCAAGGCGGCCAGGCTCGATACGGCGCACAGCTTTACATTCAACCCGATGCCCAGCCCCTGCGCCGCCGACGCCGCAACTCGTAGTCCCGTGAACGATCCCGGCCCGCGACCGAATGCAATGCAGTCAAGATTTGCCTGAGCGAGCTTCACTCTCGCCAGTACTTCATCGATTGCTTCAAACAAAGCCGCGGCAGCCTTCCTGCCACCCGGCAGCCGCAATTCACATTGCTCATCGCCGTTGCATGCGGCCACCGATGGAGCAGGCACTCCGGTCTCCAGGGCCAGGCAGCGAAATCCCGTCACGCCCTTGCCCCACCCTCAGGAGCCGCAACAGCGGCCATGAACTTAACCGCCTCATCGGCGTCGCGCGTCAGCGGCATGGGCGGCAGACTGTCCCTGAACCGGCGCCCGTAGGGCTTGGTGAACAATCGCTGGTCGCAGATCATCACCACGCCCCGGTCGTCCTCGCCGCGTACCAGCCTCCCGACCCCCTGCTTGAGCGCCAGTACCGCATCGGGAAGCGATATTTCGTTGAACGGATCACCGCCGCGGGCTCGAACCGCCTGCTGGCGCGCACGGTACACCGGATTGCCCGGTGACTCGAACGGGAGGCGGTCTATGACTACCAGGATCAAGTTGCGCCCGCGGACGTCCACGCCCTGCCAGAAACTCCGCGTCCCCAGCAACAGGGCATCCCCCCGGCGCCGAAACTCTTCCAGCAGAAGGTTGCGCGGACGGCCCTCGCCCTGAGCAACGAAACGGTCCCGCCAGGCAGGGTCCCGGCTGAGCAGGTCCCGTGCTTCGCCCAGGGCGCGATAGCTCGTGAACAGCAAAAAGGCCCGGCCGCCGGCAGCGGCGGCCAACGGCAAAGCGGCATCCAGCACCGCCCTCGTATAGCCGGCTGCCTCAAGTCCGGGAACCGGCATTTCCTCGGGCACGTAGAGCCGGGTATTGCGGCGGTAATCGTAGGGGCTGGGCACAATCAATTCCCGGGCGTCCTCCAGCCCGAGACGTCCGGAAAAATGATGCAGGTCTCCGCCCAAACTCAGCGTGGCGGAGCAGTACACCCAGGAGGCCTCGGTCTCGCCGGCCATGCGCTGGAAGTCTTCAGCAACCTCCACCGGCGTCAAGTTCAGGCTTGCGTTGCCGCGGGTGATGCGTATCCACCCCGCACGCAAGCTTTCGGGCGCCTCCTGCTCTTGGCTATACGCATCGGAAAATGGGTATTCCGGATCCACCGGTCCTTGCCCCGGACTCAATGCATCCAGGGAGCGGCACATCACTAGGAGCCGCTCGCGCAACTCGACCAGACCGGCGGCGGCATGCAGCGGCGCATCCGTTCCCTCCTCCGTAGCATCCTCGCTGCATTCGATCAACTCATCCATGGCGAACTCAAGCACCGCAGTTTCCCGGCGCAGCATTTGTGCCGTCCATTCCCGTTCGCCCGACTCACGCGGGCAGGCCAGCCGCAAGTCCCGAACCGCTACCTCCAAGGCATGATGAGCCTCTTCCACCTCGTCCCACCTACCGGTAGCAAGGGCTTCGTGCTGCAGGTCCTTCAAGGCATCGGCAATCTGCCGGGTGCTCAGGCTGAGCGCGAGACTCTCGCGAGCCACCTCCGGCAGCGCGTGCGCCTCGTCCACCACCACGCAATCGAACTTCGGCAGCAATCCGTCCGCTCCCGCCGCTCTTAGCTGCAAGTGCGCCATCAGCACGTGGTGGTTCACGATCACGATCTCCGCCCCAACTGCGCGTTCACGGGCGCGAAACACGTAACAGGACTCAAACTCCGGGCACTCCCTTCCCAGGCAGTTGTCTCTCGTTGACGTAATGTGGCGCCCCAGCCGGGTGTTTTCCGGCAAGTCCGCGCACTCGGCCAGATCGCCCGTTACCGTGTGTTCGGCCCACAATTGAACGCTGGCCAGTTCAGCTTGCTCCGCAACTTCCAGTTCGCCCGCTCTTTCGGCGGTTTGGGCGAGACGGTAGCGGCACAAGTAGTTGCCGCGGCCCTTGAGCATGCGAATCCTGACCGGGCGTCCCAGCGCCTCGCTGACCAGCGGAAGGTCGCGCCCGAAAAGCTGATCCTGAAGGTTACGCGAGTGGGTGGAAATCACCGCCCGGCGGCCCGCCAACAGCAACGGAACCAGGTAGGCGGCCGTCTTGCCGGCGCCGGGTCCCGCCTCAGCGATGAGGCAGCCACCGTCCGCCAGTGTTTCGGCCACCGCCTGCGCCATCTCCCGCTGTCCCTCGCGCAGCACGTAGCCGTCGATGACCTGGGCCAACGGCCCGTTGGCGGCGAACGCTTCCCATACTTTAGCGGCTATGTTGCTGATATCGCCCTCCTGTGCCTCAATCGGCGCCAAATCAGCGCTCAAGGGCAATCGCCTGCAGGAATCCTCCTGCCGCAGCACCGTTCGCCCCGCGGCCGGCGGACTCATTCAGCTATTTTAGACTTCGCGCCGGGGTAGGCTGTAACTATGTGCGGGCGTTTCACCCAGCGTTTCTCCTGGCAGCAGGTTCACGACTATATGAACCTGCTGGGTCCGCCCGTGGAACTGCGGCCGCGCTTTAACGCTGCTCCCGGCCAGGACATAGCGGCGGTCCGCGCGCACCCCGACGGCCGGCGGCTGTCGATGCTGCGTTGGGGGCTTTTGCCGAGCTGGGCCAAGGACCCCAATGTCGGTTATCGAATGATCAACGCCCGGGCCGAGACGGTAGCCGGCAAGCCAGCTTACCGGGCCGCCTACCGGGCACGGCGATGCCTGATTCCGGCCGACGGGTTCTACGAGTGGGTGCGCCGGGGCGCGGTCAAGCAGCCATTCCTGATTGAGCTCGGCGATGAAGGGCTGATGGGCTTCGCCGGCCTATGGGAGCGCTGGCGGATTCCGGAGAACCTCGTCCTGCCGCGCTCTCTGCAGGACTCTGCGCCGGGTGACGAGATCGAGACCTGCACGGTGCTGACCACCGAGGCCAACGACCTGATGAAACCCATTCACCATCGCATGCCGGTGATCCTGCCTCCGGAAGCATTCGCGCCATGGCTGGATGGAGAAGAAGTGGCGCTGGACCCCTACCCGACCGGAGCCATGACGGCTCGCGCTGTGAGCCCTTGGGTCAACAACGCGGCGCACGAAGACCCGCGCTGCATTGAGCCGGCAGACAGCGCTTAGAAGAAGCCGGCCAGCAGTGAGGCGCGGGGCTGAAGGGCATCCGTGTTCTTGGCGAGGGCAAGGTGCCCTCGCTTGCATGGAACAACCTTGGAACGAGGGCGTCCCGCCCTCGACGAGGGCGAGACACCCTCGTTCCCAGGGGGTACTAGGGCGTCCCAGGGGGACCCAGGGGGTTAGTACTCGACGGACGGGGCGGGAGGGAGTTCTTCCTCGTCGCCCGGCTGCAGGTCGCGAAAGCGCATGTATTCACTCTCGAAATACACCTCGCAATCCCCGGTTGGGCCGTTGCGCTGCTTGGCCACGCGTATCAGGCGTCTGTTGACTTCGTGAAGTTCCTTCTTTTCCGGCCCGTCGGGCAAGGTCACGAACGCCACAACGTCGGCATCCTGTTCGATCGCTCCGGAATCCCGCAAGTCCGACAGTTGCACACGGCGGTCCGGGCGGCGTTCCACCTCGCGGTTCAGTTGCGAGAGAACCACTACCGGCAAGTCCAGCTCGCGTGCCAGCGCCTTTAGCGACTTGGAAATCGACCCCAGCTCCATGGCGCGATTCATGTCCCGCCGCTCAGTGGGCGCCGCGTCTACGAGCTGCAGATAATCCACCAGAATCAAGCCCAGCCGCCGCCCTGCACGCTGCTCCGCGCGGGCTACCCGCCGGGCCCGGGAGCGGATCCGGTCAGGCGTCAGCAACTGTGAATCGTCGATCAAAAGCGGCGCGTCCTTGAGCATGTTCAGCGCACTGTTTACCTTGCTCCAGTTGCGGCCAATCCGGCCGATGCGGAGTTTGCTGTGGTCGATCTCTCCCAGTGAGGAAAGCAACCTGAGCGCGATCTGCTTCTTGGGCATTTCGAGGCTGAACAGCAGGGCCGAGACCCGTTTCTGGCTCAGCACAGCCGATTGTGCAATCGTCAGCGCGAGAGAAGTCTTGCCCAGCGAGGGGCGCCCGGCCACGATGACCAGGTCCCCGTTCTGCAGCCCGGCAGTCAGGTTGTCGAAAACATTCAGCCCGGTGGCCACGCCGGTTACCGCCTCGCCGCTGCGCTCCAGCTCGCGCAGCCAATCGACCAGCTCGGCGCGAAAGGTGTCTCCCATTCCCAGTTCTTCGATGTCGCCCCGAAAACTCTGCTCGTTGATCAGGAAGATTTCCTGCTCGGCCTCTTCGAGCAATTCCTGTGCTTCCCTGCCGCCGGTCTTCAACACCTTGCCGGTAATCCGCCTTCCCGCGCGCGCCAATTGGCGCAGGATAGACATGTCACGAACGATTTGTGCGTAGGTTTGTACGTTGGCCGCGCTGGGCGTGCCGATCAGGAGATTGCCCACATATCCGGCGCCGCCGGCATCGTCCAGTTGTTCGCGCGAGCGCAGATTCTCGCAGACGGTCAGATTGTCGCAGTGCTTGCCATCGTTGATGAGATCGCGAATCGTGCAGAAGATCAGCCGGTGATCATCGCGTGAGAAATCGCCGCCCGCCAGCAGATCGGCAACTTCATCCCAGGCCTCGTTATCCAGCATGAGACCGCCGAGCAAGGCCCTCTCGGCGTCGACCGAAGACGGAAGAAGTTCGCTTTCAGCCATCCCCGGCGGAATCCACGGCTTCTTCCTGCGCCTCGGACTCGGCGCTTGCGGGCGCCGCTTCGTCCGTCAGCTCCATCTCTTCCTCTTGGTCATCCTCGTCTGCGGGCAACGGCTCCGCACCCGGCAGAAGCTCGGCCTCTCCGGTCTCTCCGGCCAATCCGACCACGCGGATGGTGACATCCTTCTTCAGGTCGGCGTGCAGCTTCAGCACGACCATATGCTCGCCCAACTCCTTGATCGGGCCGTCGGGCATCTGCACTTCCGAGCGCGAGACTTCCACACCTGCCTCCTCGAAACCGGCGGAAATCTCCGCTGGGCCTACCGACCCGTACAGCTTGCCGGCCGGACCGGCGTTGGCAATGATGGTTAGCGGCAGCACACTTTGCACCTGCTCGGCGCGCGCCGTCGTGGCAGCCATACGCTTTTTCTCCAGCGCCATGAGTTCGGTGCGGCGTTCCTCGAACGCGGCGATTTGTTTTTTCGTGGCCGGCGCCGCCTTTCCCTGCGGCAGCAGGTAGTTGCGCCCGTAGCCTGCGCGCACGTCCACAATTTCGCCGATTCCGCCCAGGCTCTCCACGCTTTCCAGCAGTATGATCCGCATGATGGCGCCCTACCTCTGCTGATCCGTATACGGCAGCAGGGCCAGAAATCGGGCCCGCTTTACGGCCAGCGCCAACTGCCGCTGATACTTGGCGGAAGTGCCGGTGGTGCGGGCTGGAATAATCTTGCCTGTTTCGGTTACGAACTGGCGAAGCAGGCCGATATCCTTGTAGTCGATCTCCTCAATTCCTTCAGCCGTGAACTTGCAATAACGGCGGCGGCGGTTGTAGCGATTCATTCCTTTTTCTCCTTTGAATCGTCGTCGGCATCATCGGCGTCCGAAGGCTCCTCGTCCGCCTCCGGCGTATCCGGAGAATCCTCTTCCGGTTCGGTTGCGGGCGCTTCGTCCTCGGCGGCTTCTTCGCCGGCCTCGGCCGCATCCGGGCCTTCCTCTTCCAAAGTGGTTTCCGCGACTTCAACTGCGGCTTCCTGCGCGTCCTCTGCGGCCGACGCGTCCTCTGCGGCAGGCGCGTCCTCTGCGGCCGACGCGTCCTCTGCGGCAGGCGCGTCCTCTGCGGCAGGCGCGTCCTCTTCGGCAGGCGAATCTTCTACTGCGGGTGCGTCCTCTGCGGCAGGCGAATCTTCTACTGCGGGTGCGTCCTCTTCGGCCGGTGGGTCCTCAACGGCAGGCGCGTCTCCATCTGCTGGCACGTCTCCTTCGGCCGGTGCATCCTTGGCCGCTGCGTCCCCGGTGGCCGCGCCTTCCTCACCGCGCTCGGGGCGCTTCCCATGGGCCAGCTCGCGGTCGTACGGAAATTCCCGATTCTCGCGCGCGGCTTCCTTTTCGACCGCCTTCGCCAATACCGATTGGTCGCTGATCGCTTCGTCGCGACGGACCACCAGGTGGCGTAGGACCGCATCACTGAAATGCAGCGCGCCCACCAGTTCATCGAGGGTTTCCTGCCCGCACTCCACGTTCATCAGCATGTAGTGCGCCTTTTGCACCTTGGCGATGGGGTAGGCAAGCATGCGCCTACCCAGGTCCTCGCGGCGGTGCACCTGGCCCTGGCCGCCTTCAATAATGCCGGCGTAACGATCCATCATCACCCGGGCGCGTTCACTCTGATCCGGATGGATCAGAAGCATGATTTCGTAATTTCGCAAGGAAACCCCTCAATGGTCTAAGGCCGCCCGCTTGCACGATGCGGCTAAGGAGATACGCAAGACAGAACTTGCGGTGTGGGCCGCGAATTATACGCTCATGTTGTGATTCAACGAACCGTAAAGCGGGTTTCTCCCAGTTGAGCCATCACCTGGCCCTGCCGCCAGACGGTGGCGCTTACCCGATGTTCGCCCCGCTTGAGAGGCCAGGCGTAGCGGCCGCCCTTGCGCCTTAGCGGTGGGCCGCCATCGACGCGCCAATCTACCTGATCATCATCGGCGACACCTTGCAGCAGGAATTCAAACGCCTGGTATTCCTGAGGCAGGCGGGGGTCGTATGCCAGCAACAGCCCCTCTGTGGGCAGGCGCAGCGCCACGGCCGGGTCATGGGCGGCAGCGATAGCAGAATCCACCGGAGCGGAGCCGGGAAGGAAATACTCAGCACGGCGGGGACACTTCATACCCTTGCGCCAGGCCGCACCTGTGTCGGCGCATATCTCATGCCGGGCCAGACGGGGGCTCAGCCACAAGGGCGCAGTCTCGGCGTTACGTGAAAGAAGATCGAATGCGGCGCGCAACACCAGAGCCGGTCCGGTGGATCCGGTAACGTTACGCATGGGCCGCTGATCCAGGTTGCCCATCCACACACCCACCACAAAGCGATCGTTGAAACCCACCGCCCAGCTATCGCGGTAGTCATTGGAGGTACCGGTTTTCACCGCCGTTTGCACCGGAAAATTCAGTAGCCCGCCGGAAAACTCATGGCGCCGGGCTTCAGGATCGGAAAGAATATCCGCGATCAGGGACGCGACCTCGGGCGAAACCGCTCGCCGCACCGCCCACCGGCCCGGTTCGCCTGCCAGGACCGAAAATTCCCGGTAGCGGCCCCGGTTTGCCAGGGCTGCGTAGGCCTGGGTCAGTTCCAGCAGTGTGACTTCGCCATTCCCCAGGGCGAGTCCCGGACCGTAGTGGTCGGTCTTGCGGGTCAGCGTGCTGAAGCCCAGCCGCCGCAAGTGGTCCAGGTATGGTCCTTCGCCGGTGAAGGTAATGGTTCGAACCGCCGGTGTGTTCAGCGAGTTGCCCAGTGCGTTGCGAAGTGTGATGGGGCCATGAAAAACGCCGGAATAGTTCCGGTAGCTGTGCAGTCCCATACCGACCATGTCAATAAGCGGCGCGTCGTCGATCAGCGTGGCGGCGGTCCAGCCTTGCTCCAGCGCCAGCGCATACAGGAAAGGCTTGAGCGAAGACCCCGGCTGGCGCGGGCTTCGAACCGCGTCGATCATGCGCGCGGACGTATCCTGATCCGCGGCGCCTACTATCCAGGCCAAGATTTTCCCGCTCCTGTGATCGGCCGCCAGTAGGGCGGCGTTGTTTACGCCGCTGCGCATCAGGGTTCCCAATCTCCGGTTCAGCAAGGACTGCAAGCGCGCCTGCAGGCTGCCGTCCAGCGTCACGCGGAGGCGAGCGCCCTGCTCAGAGCCCAGACTGGAGGAGCGCTGCTCGTTGACAAAACGCAGGAAGTGCTCCGCGTTTACCGGCGCCACCGGCGCCTGCAAGTCGAAGTCAGCCCAGGGCGCACGATCCGGCGACAGAGCGCCGGCATCCTCCAGGCGCGCCGCCACCAGGTCGATTGCTGCGTCCAGCGCGCGCCGGTCTCCACGCCAGAGATCGAGCCGCGACGGTGCCCGTACAAGCACTGCCAATGCCAGCATTTCATGCCGATTCAAGGCGCTCAAGTCCCGGTCGAAGTAGTAGCGCGCCGCCTGCACAACGCCGCGGCGGTTGGCCGCGTACGGCACCTGGTTTAAGTAAAACTCCAGAATCTGCTGTTTCGGGTAGAGCCGCTCCAGCCTCTGAGCCTCCCAACCTTCCACCCAACGCGACCAGTAGGTGCGCGGGCGCGGGCGAAGCATCCGGATGACCTGTTCGGTGATGGTGCTCGCCCCACGCACGGCTTCACCTGCGGACAGGTTTTGTGCCAGCGCCGCCAGCCGCGCCCGCCAGTCCTGCCCGGAATGGCGAAAGAACCGGGTGTCCTCCGCATAGACAAAGGCCGTCGCCAAAAACTCCGGAATCTCGGCCAGGACCGCCCGGGCATGCAAATTCCAATCATTGGCATAGCTGACGTTCAGCGGAATGCCGTTGCGGTCAACGACTTCGAGCCGCCGTACGGTTCCGTTCAGGTTTTCCAGGCCTTGCGGAGGTGGACCCATGGCGGCCCGCGTACTAAAGGTCAGCGCGCCGGAGCCCGCCGTGACGGCCAGCACTGGAAGTGCCACGAGCAGAATCCGTTTCAACTTCATTGCGGATCGCCTACGTGGGAGTTTCCGCAGCGGGCGCCGCTACGCTGGCGCCCAGGGAGCACGCTGGGAACGAGGGCGTCCCGCCCTCGACGAGGGCGGGACGCCCTCGTTCCCAGGGGGGGGTTTAGTCACGGACTTCAAGGCGCAAGGGAGCGGCCTTGCCGTACACGTCGAGGTCGTACATTTCGCCGGCGTGTGTGGGACGCACCTGGTAATCGCCGGTGGCTATCGCCTGGGCGGTGTAGGAAAGGTGATAGCGTCCGGGCGGCAGGTAGTCGGAATAGAAACGAACCGAGTCGTGGCGCAGTTCGCGGTGATAGAAACTCCAGCGCTGTGCCCGGAAATAGGTCCAGTCGTCGAAATCGTACCACCGGGAACCGCCGGCCGCCTTGTAGTCTCCTTGCTCGGCGTCCACTCCCGAGGTTGTGGCCAGGTCGCGGTTGACGGGTTCCAGGCCCCCGGGCACAGGGTCGTCGACCACCACAAAATTTCGCGCCGCCGGCAGGTTCACGAACAGGTCCACCCGCACCAGGTCGCCGCGCCGAATCGCGTCGCCGCTTTCCAGCAGTGTCCATTCGCCGTCGCGCTTGACGGAGTACTCGCGGCGTACATCTATGCCGGCGTTGACCCGCTTGGCGGACGATTCAAGCGGCGAATACATCAGCCGCGCCGTGTAGTACAGGCGTCCTTCACCTTCACGGCTAACGCGGATTTGCGCGCTCTTGCCCGGATGCTCGGGAAGGATCGGCAGCGACAGGGTTACCGCCGTATCGCGAAAATCGTCAAACCGGGTCTCGCCGATGGGCTTGCCGTCCAGGGTGGCGGTGGCCCGCATGGCGGGATCTACAGCTTCCCAGCGACGGGCGTAGTCCACCAGCGCATTCATGCAGAAGGCGTTTTCCTGGGTGCTCTCCCAGTGGGTGCGGGCGCCGCGCGTTTGGGTCAGCGCGCGAACCATGCGCATCGCCATTTTCTCGTTCAGCCCCAGCCGCGCTGCATCATCAATCCGGGAAAAGGCCGACAGCAGCGCGCAATTGGCCCGCAGGGGACTCGCCAGGATGCGCGAATACGCTCTATCCAGTTGCTCGTTGAACAGCACCTTGCCGGCGCTGGCCACCGAACGATCCATGACGTCGGTCAATATCGGGGTGACCGCCGACGAGGCGCCGGGCACATGCAGCGCGGCATCCATGAAATGCGCCTTGCCGAACAGGCTCATGTACTGCGCGTGATCGGCGTAGCGCATCAACTCATCCAGGCTCAGCAAACCGCGTCTCGCCAACGCCGCCAGCGCCACCGCGCGCACCGAAGATGCCATGCCACGGGAAAAATATTCGGGCATGACGTCACGGCGCAGCAGGCGCTGCAAGTAAGCAAGCAGCTTGCTTTCCACCGCTTCGGGAATCTCGTAGCCCGCGTCGCGCAGCCAGGCGAACCCAAGCGCCGTGTAGGCCGAAAGGTAGGGGCTTGCGTAGAGGTCAGAGGCAAACCAGTAGGTCATGCCGCCGTTCGGCGCCTGGTGGTTGGCCGCTTGCTTGAGAGTTTGCGCCGGTAGACCCACGCTGGCGTCCCAGTCCACCGAGTCCTCCATGTGGGCCTTCAGCAGGTTGAATTGGGACGCCAGAAGGGCCTTGCTGAGCTTCTGCTCCCAACAGGCGTACGGGTAGTCGCGCATATAGCGGAAGGCGCCTTCGAGATTGCCGATTACCGTGGGCGAAAGCACGACCGACACGTCGCCGGTATCCGTGTAGATGTCCCGGGGAAACAACACCTCCTCGGTAGCCGGCTCGTCGGTAACCGACCCGTACTCGGCCGCGACTTCGAGATTTCGATTCTTCAGAACAGGCAACTGATGCGCCAACGCGTCGCCGTCGGACGCATCGCCGGCTTGCACTCTGAAACGAACTTCGCCCGATGGCCGGTCGCGGCTCGCCTTGATCCGTGCGGCATGCATTGGCAGGTAGACGGTCTCACGCCGGTAAGGCCCCAGTGATAGTTTGCTTTCGACCCGGCTCGGGACTTTGGCATCAACATCACCTTCGGCCTCGATGACCACGTCAACCATGCGCGCTTCACCGGTGCGGTTCATTACCGAGAAGCCCGCCGCGAACGCATCGCCTTCGGTGACCTGGTTCGGCATGACGGGACGAATCTCGGTAGGCAGGTTGGTCTTGAAACTCGCCTCTCCCAGACCCAGCCGGTCGGTGGGCGTGACCGCCATCGCCAATACCCGCCAGCCGGTCAGGTTCTCCGGCAATTCAAACTCGAATTCCGCTTCGCCCCGGCGGTTGGCCGGCAGCGAAGGCTCCCAGTGCGCGACGTACTTGAACAGCGTGCGCATGTCCGGACCGCCTCCGCCATCACCGCCGGCGTTGGCCCCCTTCTTCTCGAATTTCTGCCGGCCAACAAGGCGCAGCAACAGGCTGTAATTCGCCACGTCCGGCGAATCCAGCCAGTAAAACCCCTTGTACGGGTCGAAGTAGTCCTTGCCCTGCCCGATCAGGTCAAATACCGCCTCGTCCAGTACCGCTACCGCAAATTCCACCGGTTTGCGCGGGCCGTGACGGGGCTTCGCGCGCAGTTTCACCGAGACCTTCTCGCGCGGTTTGTAAACCGTGCGGTCGGTATCCACCCGAACTTCGAGTTGCTTGTAGGGGTCAACCACCGGCACCCGCGCATAGCCCATACGGAAAGCCGGCTTACCCAAGTCGACATAGTCCAGGCCCTGGTGGGTTGCCGGGGGCGGACTTGCGACCCTGGGAGAAACGATCACCACCGAGAGGTAGGCGCCCGGAACATAATCCGGCTTGATGGGGAACTCGACTACGGGCGTGCTTCCCTTCAACTTGAGCTGCCACTGGTCAATGACCCCGTAACGTTCTATGGACACCAATGCGGTCGCGCCCGGAAACGGGTTCTTGACCAGGTAGCGAGCCGTGTCCCCCACCTCGTACTCCGTAGCTTCCGAGATCAGTTCAATGCCGTAGCCCGGCCGCTCCCACCACACGACTCTTCCTTCGCCGACGACCCACAGGCGCATGACGGTCTGATGCGAACGGCCCTGCGTATCCTCGACGACCGCCGAAATGCGATGCGTCCCCGCCTTGACGGGAGTAAAGGCGCAGCTCAGCGGCTCACCCGGCGGCGTGCCGGAACATTCCCCGGCGTCTATCCACTCTTCGGTAAACCTCGGCAGATAGGCATTGCCCGCGCCCTTGACCTGCGCCACCTTGCGCTCCTGGCGCTCGATGCGTAGCGTAACCTCGGTGCCGTTTACGGGCTGGCCGCGCTGGTCCACCACGATGTAGCGCACCTCACCAGCTTCGTTCTGTTTGAAGACCCACTCGTCCTTGCGCAGCCCTACCAGCCGGTCCACGCCTGCGTAGTCGGCGTAGGAAGTAGCCGATACGTATTTGCCGCGATCATCGCGAACCGCGCTCTCGGCGCGCAGACGGCCGTAGATGATTTGCGATTCACGCAATTCAACGCTTGCCCTGTAGGCGCCCGCATCGGTGAGATCGCCCGTTTCCTGGTGAACCGGCAGCCGGCTCGGATGGCTCGAGGTGTCGAACGCAAAAGTGGACGCTTGAGGATGCGAAGACCGAAACGGCCGTTTCCGCAAATCGATCACAACGCGTGCCTCGGACTGCGTGTATGCGCCGCCGGAATGCAATGAGGCGGAGGTATCCACCGTTACCGTATCGCCGGGGCCGAATACGTCGCCATTCAGTTCGTTGTCCACCTGAAAGGAAGCAGGAGTGAAGTCCGTAACCAGCACCCGCATGGGCTGCCACTCGTTGTTGGTGAAGTTTGCACTCAGAACAAAGCGGTACCAGCCCATTAGAGCGGTCTCGGGAACGGAATACTCGCCGTGCGCGGCACCGAAGCCGTTAAGCTGTATGTTCTTGACCTCGTGAACGGTCTTGCCGGACGGATCCTCTATCCGAAGCCTGTACAGTGCGGACTTGGGGCTTACCAGCGTCCTGGTGTCCTGATCACGCACGTAGAACTTGTACTGAATCTCGTCGCCGGCGCGATAAACACCCTGGGCCGTCGTGCCCCAGGCGCGAAAGTGGCCATAGCGCTGCCGCTGCCGGCTCCATACCTGCCGTTGCGACGCCTCGCCGGTGCGGGCAAGAAACGGATATTCCAGTGGCAGCAGGGCCATGCCCTCGCGTCCGTTTACCAATACGAACAGCCGTAGGTACTCGTTCCAGTCCTGGCTACCCCAGCGAAATGTCTGAAGGTCGGGATCCAGGGTTTCCGTGCCTCGCAGCATGGCCACACCGCGCCGGTCGGTGCGCGTTGAGTCCAGAGTTATCGGAGGTGCACCCGACTCCCGAAACAAACCTGGAAATGTACCTTTAACAACCTCTACTTCAGCACGCGAGACGGGTTTCCCGGTCTTTAGGCTGGTGATCCACACGAGTGTGTTGTAATGGCCCAGCTTTACGTGGACCTGGTACGGCGTAACCTGTGCGAAAAAGAGTTTACCGTCCTGATAGCCATCGTGAACCAGGGGAACGGTTTGTATGCGGCCCAGAACAGCGCCGCTGCTCCCCGCAGTCATATCACGCAGGCCCAAAGGTATGGCGAACGAAATATCCTTTGCGGGCGGCACCACAATGACCTTGGACCGCTCGTCGTTGGCGCCATCTCGTTTCAGTGTCCGGTAGTTCAGCCGCACTTCGTTCAGATTGGTTACATATAGCGGATACTCGCTTTCTATGCCTGATTCCAATACCGCGTCATCGTGCAGCAGCAAGTAATCGGGTGATCGATGATCGGTCTCAAATGAGAGATCGATTGCAGATTTCAAGAGCCTTCCGAATTGGTCGCGGATATCGGTTCGAACTGACGCATCGCCATGCTTCGCGGTGCGGCTGCTTACGCGATATTCCTCAAACGCCTGCAGACGCACTGGCAGGTTGACGTGGAATAATTCCGAACCATCCGTCCAGCCGAGCCTGGAGTAGTCTCGCACTTGCGACCACGGATCGTAGTCTTCGCGCTTGCCGGCAAGCCCCGGGTCGAAAACCACCTCGCGCGCAATTTGCGATACCAGGACGGGAGCGGTGAATGTAAGCGCTACTCGTGACAGCGGGTTGCACAAAGCCAGCTCTGCCGAAATTGCCACTTGCCTCTCCCCGCTTGGCCGGCCCAATTGCCTGTCTGCGTAAACACGAACGGCAGTACCGTCGGGCAAAAAGCGGATTTGTTCGCCGCGATTGTTCCTGCAGGTAACGCCCATAAACCGGAACTCGCCGAACGTCACTACGCGGCTCAAATTGTCGCGCCCCCAGCCCCGCAAGGGTCCGAGGGCCGATTCCAGTCCGGCGCGGGCATTCAGGCTGCCCCGGCGGCCAAGAGGCAACTCCGCGACCGGCTTCACTATCCAAAGCCAGCGAGCCTCTCGGCCTAGGGGCGAGGGCGCCCCGCCTTCGGAGGGCACGATGCCCTCATTCCCGGCGCGGGCATCCCCGCCTTCGTGTTTTTCAACCGTGCGCCCTTCGCTGGTTGCACCTTGTGCCGGCGCAACAACACTACCCTCGCTCGCGCCTGGCGATTCCGGCATGACGTAAAGTGGTGGATCACGATCATAGGGATCAGGCTCCGCGGTTACGGCCACGGAATCGTCCAAGCCGTTAACGCTGAAATACAGGCTTGCGGCAACGGATTCGCGCGTGACCGGCTGGTTGAAGCGCACTCTCAACACCGGCACGCCAGGATGCTCCCACGCTTTTATCCGGGCTCTGTAGACATCCGGTCTCTCGGTCTCATGCTTGCGGACCAAGGTCTCGCTGGTGGTGGCGCCGTCCATGGCCTGGACTCCGGGCGCTACGGTTACGACGTATTCGTGAGCCGGCTTCAAATAGTCCTTCTGATCAAGATTGCATGCCAACGCCTGGGTGCTGATCCAGCGCCAATTGCAGTTCACCTGCGGTTCGATTCCGATCGGCAGTTCCTCGGCCCGCCGCTCCATGCGCCCCAACGGAACCACGGCCCGGTTGAACTCGACGAGAATCTGGCTCTCGGCAATCGAAATGCGTGTGACCTCAAGAGCCGGCGGCTCATACGCCGCTGAAGCAACTGTCGCGGCCGCGATGCAGACAAGAACACGCAAGCCCAGGTTGCAAACGCGCCCTACGCTCGAATACCGCTGCATAAGGTGAGTATATGCCCCCGGTGGGTCAGGCGAGGTGTTCTCGCACTTCCGAAAGGCAACGTTTCCGAAACTTGACGCATCCAACCCGTAAGGAAGACGTAAGGTCCAGCAGTAACCTGTTACGGTACAACGGCTTTACGGTGCCAGGGGTCAGAACGAAGGTGGACAAGGTAACCGCGGGATTGGCGGAATCGGGTAGGGGTCTGACCGGCTGGTTGCGGCGCAACCGGGGCAAGTCCGCAATGGCGGTGGTGCTCGCCGTGCTGATCGCATGGTTCGCCTGGCCCGGGGACGAAGAATCACCCCAGGCTCCGGCCACCGTGCCGGTCGTGCGAGGCGATATAGAGAGTTCCGTTGCCGCGTCCGGGACCCTTCAGGCCGGCGGCTCGGTTGACGTAGGCGCCCGGGTTACGGGGCAATTAAACAGGCTGCACGCGAAGTTGGGCGACATCGTGTCCGAAGGCGATTTGCTGGCGGAAATCGACAGCTTCATACAGAGACAGCGCGTCGCCTCGCAGGAGGCCAACCTGGAATCTCTGGAGGCCAATACGCCATGGGTGGAAGCTAACCTGCAGTTGGCGCGGGCAGACCTGGCGCGCCAGAAGCGGCTGATGGAGGCCCAGGCCACGACCGAGGTGGAATACGAACGCGCCGTCGTCCAACTGACTCAGTCGGAGGCATCGCTGACCCGGCACTTTCTGCAGATCGAACAGGCCCGCGCCTCACTGGAAGAAGCGCGGCAGCTTTTGAACTACACGCGCATTACCGCGCCCTCAACCGGCACGATCGTAGGTGTGCTGGCGCAGGAAGGTCAAACGCTCAATGCCTTGCAAATTACGCCGATCATATTGCGTATCGGCAATCTCGGCACGATCCGGGTCATCGCCAAGATCCCGGAAGCGGACGTGTCCCGACTGACTGCCGGAATGGAGGCTTACTTTACGACCGTTAGCGGTGGCGAGCGCCGCTGGGAGGCCAGCCTCCTGGAGATATCGCCCATCCCGGAAGCATCCGGCGGACTGGGCGGGCTGACCTATTTTGACGCGCTGCTGGAGGTGGACAATGCCGATGGCGCGCTTTTGCCTGGAATGGGGGCCAAGGTATTCTTTCTCCTCGGCTCGGCCCGCAACGTCCTGAAGGTTCCGCTGGGGGCGCTCACTTTCGGATCGGGAGACGGCCCCATGAGCGCGGCCGGGCAATTCGCAATGGGCAATGCCCAGGGTTCCGAGGCCTCGGGTAGACGATGGCGCAGGGGAAGCGGCGGCGCATGGCAATTTGGACGAGGCAACAATTCACCGAGGGGGGACGCATCCGGGCTTACGGGGCGGTTCCGGGGTGGCAACCGGAACGCAGGCGAACCCGCACAGTCCGCCACAGTGCAGGTAATGGATTCGGAAGGCGTAGTGGAAACCAGGGAGGTGCAGATTGGTTTCAGCAACAACATCGAAGCGGAAGTCATTTCCGGCCTTGCGGAAGGCGAATGGGTAGTCAGCGGCGCGCGGCAACCGGACAGCCCAAACATGCAGTTCGGGGGCTTCGGACGCCCCATGCGATGGTAAGCGCCGGCTGCGAGGCGCCCCAAGGCAGCCCATTCCGACAGCCAAACAAAAACCCGTAGCAACGTGCGTACGTCAACCGGATATGCCAGAACGAACAACAGAGCCATTGATCCAGTTGCGGAATGTCAGCCGCCGCTACCGCACCGGAGGCGCCGAAGTGGGCGCGCTGGACGGCGTGACGCTGGACATTCACTCTGGCGAGTTCCTTGCCATCATGGGCCCTTCGGGATCCGGCAAGACCACGCTGATGAATATCATCGGCTGCCTGGATCGGCCTACCGGCGGGGAGTACTACTACCAGGGTTGGCCCGCGCATACGGCCCGGCCGGACCAGTGTGCCCGGCTGCGCCGCGAAGTCTTCGGCTTCGTTTTTCAGAATTACAACCTGCTGGGCATGGCTACCGCCCGCGAGAACGTCGAAATCCCTGCGATCTACGCGGGGACCCGCAAGCGCGCCCGCCTGAGGCGGGCCACGGAGTTGCTTTCGAGCCTCGGGCTGGCGCGGCGCCTCGGACATCAGCCGGCGGAACTTTCCGGCGGCGAGCAGCAGCGTGTCGCCATCGCGCGGGCGTTGATGAACGGCGGGCGTGTTGTTCTGGCGGATGAACCAACCGGTTCCCTGGACTCCCGCAGCGGCCAGGAAATCATGGCGCAGCTGGAATCGCTCGCCGAGGGCGGGCATACAGTGATCGTGGTGACGCATGACCCCACGGTGGCGGCACACGCAAGACGCAGGATCGAACTACTGGATGGTCGCTTGATTGCGGATACCGGCACAAAGGCCAGACCTGCTCCCCGGACGCAGGCCGAATCGATCGACATGGCATCGGGCCCGAGAAGCGGCGTGCGGGCGCCGGCGCTGGCGCTGCAGGAAAGTTCGCGCACCGCCTTGCGGGCGCTGCGCGGCAACAAGTTCCGCACCGCGCTCACCTTGCTGGGCATCATCATCGGTGTGCTTTCGGTTACCGCCATGCTGGGTGTCGCGGAGGGTGTAAGGCGCTCCATCATGGACAATTTCAGTGATCTCGGTGGGGCGCGCCTTACGATTTCGCCGTCCAACAGCCAGAATGAGCAGACCGCTTTTCTGACGATTCAGGATGGCGACGCGATCCGCGATCAGGTAGCCAACCTGATTTCGGTCGCGCCGCAAATGACAGGACGGGGCGGGATAGTTGCGAAAGGAGAGGAAGACTTTGCGACCATTGTCGGCACTACCAGCCGCGCCATGGCGGAGGGCAGCAGCAAATTGGCGCAAGGCGTGTTCTTTAGCGACCAGCAGGACGAGGACTATGAACCGGTAGTAGTCCTCGGCGGGAATCTGGCGGGCAGCCTGTTCGCACGAGATGTTGACCCGGTAGGCGAATACGTCCAGATCAACGGAGCACCGTACCAGGTGATTGGAGTCTTGCAGCGTCCACAGGGACAATTTGCGGGCTTCAACTTCTGGGCGCGAGCCGCCTACGTTCCGCTCATGACGGGGGCCGTCCGGCTGTTCAACCGAGAGAATCTAAGCTCCCTGCAGATTCTGGTTACGGAAACGGAACATGTCGAGACCGCGCAGGAGGAGATCGGCGCCCTGCTTACGCGGCGCCATGGAACCCGGGACTTCGAGATTCAGAGCCAGGCGGAACTCATCGAGGCAGAAAACAACGCGTCAAACATCCTGAGGCTATTGTTCGGCGCCATCGGCGGCATCTCGCTGATAGTGGCCGGGATCGGAGTAATGAACATCATGCTTGCCACGGTTGCCGAGCGCACCCGGGAGATCGGGGTGCGCATGGCCACCGGAGCGCGGCAACGGGATATTTTGATGCAGTTCGTCTGCGAGGCGGTTGTAGTGTCGGCACTGGGCGGACTGGTTGGACTGCTGCTCGCTGTAGGCTTGGGCGCCCTGGTGAGCTCCTTTGGCGTGGTGCAGGTCGTATTTACGGCGCCGATACTGCTGATCGGCCTTTCCTGCGCCACCCTGACGGGCCTGGTATTCGGTTTTGCGCCGGCACGGCGAGCGGCCCGCCTGGACCCGGTTGCCGCGTTGGCCGCGCAATAAAAGATAATCATGCCCATGAATTACCAGGCACGCATTCTTCCGCTAGTTGCGGCAGTGGCGCTGGCCGCCTGCGGCAGCACTTCCATGCCGGCGCTCGATAAGGACGTGCCGCCGGACTGGGGCGAGACGGCGCCCGGCAAGTGGCCCGGCGAACAGTGGTGGGATGCCTTCGGCAGCGACGAGCTAAGCCAGCTCATGGCGCGCGTCCACGAGCGGAACCTGGGATTGCAAAATGCCGAGCGCAGCTTCCGGCAGGCACAACTGGCGCTGATCGATGCAGGCTTCGACCTGTATCCCACGCCGATCGTAGACTTCAGCGCCGGCGGCAGCTACAGCGGAACGGAGCTGCCCGGAGGAGACTTTTCTGATCGAGGTTCGGAATCCGCCCAGCTCAGTCTGAGCATGGCCTACGCGGATATTCTGAGCAAGCCGTACCGCTACGACCTGGCGGAGGCGTCCTATGAATCCGCCGCCGCCCAGCTCGCCGGCGCGCGTCTGAATCTTCAGGTCCTGGCCGCGTCCACCTATTTTCGTATTCTGTTTGCGCGCGATCAGATCGAGGTTGCCAAGCGCAACCTGCAAACGGCCGAGTTCATTGAGCGCATCACGCGGGCAAGGGTGGAGGCCGGGGTGCTTACGCCCATTGATGCGCTACAACAGCAGATCGCGGTCCAGCGCCAGCGCAGCGCAGTGATGCAGTTGCGCCAGGACGAATACGCGGCCCGCGCGGCACTGGCGCTACTGCTGGCAGAACCGGTTCGAGACTTTGACGTCAAGGCCACGACGCTTGCAGACCTTGAGACACCTTCGGTGGCGCCCGGCCTGCCTTCGGAACTGCTGCAGCGGCGCCCCGACATCGTGCAGGCGGAACAGAACCTCCGCAGTGCGCGCGCCAACGTGGCAATCGCGCGCAATGCGCTTTTGCCCAGCATTTCACTGACCGCTGCCACCAATACCGCCAGCGACTCTCTGCGGGAACTGACTTCGGACAACAGCCTGTCGGTCTCATTGGGGGCCAACCTGCTGCAGAACGTGTTCGACTTCGGCCGGCGCGGGCGCGCGAAAGAAAGCACCCGGCTTCGAATGGAGTCCTCTCTGGCCAGTTATCGCGAAACCGTGATCCGCGCGTTCAACGACATTGAAATCGCGCTGGGCAACATCGAATTACTGAACTCCCTAAGCCAGGTTGCCCTGGTGGATCTGCACCGGGCCGAGGAGTCCTTGAGGATTGCGGAAGTGCGCTACCGCGAGGGGGTGATCGATTACCAGAGGGTGCTGACTGCTCAGGACTTCCTATATGCCGCGCGCAACGCCGTCTTGAGCAACAAGCGCGCTTACCTGAACGCTATCGTGAGCCTCTACCAGGCGCTCGGCGGCGGCTGGACCAGCAGTCCCTGATCCTAAGAGGGGGAGCATCCTGCCCTCCTGGGAACGAGGGCGTCCCGCCCTCCTGGGAACGAGGGCGTCTCGCCCTCGACGAGGACGGGACGTCCTCGCTCCATTGTTCCCTGCGCGTCAGCGCAGCGGCGCCTGCTACGAAAACTCCCGGAGCCGCTAGATCAGGTCGAGGTCGAGATGGCCTCGTTCTTCATCGATCCGCGCTATTCGCACGGTTACCGGCGCTCCCAGCGTAAAGCCATGCAGACGCTGCGTATTGCCTCTCTCGCGATTGCGCCGGCGGCTCTTGCCAGGCGGCAGGCGCCAGCGGGGAATCATGCCGTTTAAGCCCGCTTCGGGCACCCGCACGAACAGGCCTTTGCCTGTTCCCCGGGAGACCACCGCCTCGAAAGTGTCGCCCAGGTGTCCGGACAGATAGCGCAGCTTGTAGGTCTTGACGGCGGAACGCATCGCCCCCTCCGCCTGCCGTTCCAACTCCGAGCAGGCAATGCCGGCCCTGGCCAGATCGCCGCCGCGCAGCGAGGCTGACTCTCCCCTGCCGCCGTCCAGTAGGTGCTTGATCGCGCGATGGGCCAGCAAATCGGGGTAACGGCGAATCGGCGAGGTGAAGTGCGAGTAGGACTTGAGAGCGAGGCCGTAGTGGCCGATGTTGGCCGGCTGGTAGCAGGCCTGCTGCATACATCTGAGCATGCCTACCGCCACCATTTCATACGCCGGATGATCCGCAAGGCGGCGCAGCTGGTCATTGATCTCATTAGGGCTGCGGCTG
Organism: Candidatus Foliamicus sp.; assembly: GCA_965261845.1. Lineage (GTDB taxonomy): Bacteria > Pseudomonadota > Gammaproteobacteria > Steroidobacterales > Foliamicaceae > Foliamicus. The sequence goes on from OZ253475.1 coordinate 2,014,904, forward strand.
ACCGCGTCTGAAAGGGAGCCGCCCACGCCGGCAAAAAGGTTCCGCAGTTCTTCCAGTTTGTCCGCATCCGGTGGAGCGTGCACGCGATACAGTCCCGGCATGCGCGCGCGGCTCAGAAAACGCGCGGTAGCAACGTTGGCCACGATCATCAACTCTTCGATGACGCGGTGCGCATTGTGACGCTCGCTCTGCTCCAGCGCCGCAACCCGGCCGTTGGCGTCGAGCCGCACCAGGGTTTCCGGCAAGTCCAGTTCGAGGGCGCCACGGCGGCTGCGCGCCGTCGCGAGCGAGCGCCATGCCCCGTAGAGATTCTCCACCGGGCCAAGCAGGGTCCCCAGCTCCCGGCGTGCCTTCGCATCGCCTTTTTCGACCGCCGCGTGAACGCCTGAATAGGTCAGCCGGGCCGCCGATCGCATGATGGCGCGAGAGAATCGCCAGGACTTGAGGGTTCCGTGGGAGTCAAGGTCCATGTCACAAGCCAGGCACAAGCGGTCCACGCCGGGCTTGAGTGAACACAGTTCGTTGGACAGGACTTCCGGCAGCATTGGAAGAACGCAACTCGGGAAATACGCGGATACGCCGCGCTGTGCCGCCTCGCTATCCAGTGGATCGCCGGGCCGCACATAGTGAGATACGTCGGCGATGGCCACGATAACCCGCCAGCCATCGCCTCTTGGCACTGCGTAAACCGCATCGTCGAAATCCTTGGCATTGGCTCCGTCAATCGTCACCAGCGGCAATTCGCGCAGATCCTTGCGTTCTCCGGCCGCAGGCGGACGCGCAGCAATCTCGTTGGCCCGGGCGCGAACTTGGCCAGGCCAGGACGCCCGCAGGCCGGCCTCGGCAATGACCCGTTGCTCAATCGACGTCGGCATACCAAGCTCCAATCGCCGGGAGCGAGGGCGTCCCGCCCTCGACGAGGGCGGGACGCCCTCGCTCCCAGGGGAGGGCCTCATCGAGGGGAGGATGCCCTCGTTCCCAGGGGGGAATGATTGACAGACAGGGCCGTAAAACGCTAAATTTCCCGCTATTCCAAGCGCCTTGGCGCGCCTGCAGCGTTTGTTCGCAACAGGAACGCAAGGCAACATCGTGCCGAGGTGGCGGAATTGGCAGACGCGCTGGCTTCAGGTGCCAGTGGGGGTAACCCCGTGGAGGTTCGAGTCCTCTTCTCGGCACCAATCCGCAACGGTTCCTACGGCAGATGAGCAAGACCGAACTTGAGGTGGCGCAGGCCTGCGCCGAGTTGATGTGGGCCAATGACCACGGCTCACGCGAAATGGGCCTGGAACTCGGCGATGTCACGCCGGGTGAGGCCAGCGTGCGTCTCACCGTCGAGCCTGGAATGCTGAACGGCCACGGCGTGTGCCATGGCGGGCTGATTTTCGCCCTTGCCGACACCGCTTTCGCATTTGCCTGCAACAGTCTGAACCGGCAGTCGGTGGCGATGCATTGCTCGATTTCATTCATTGAGAAAGTCCAGGTCGGACGCCGCCTCACCGCGCATGCCTCTGAACGCGCCGTGTATGGCCGAAACGGCATCTTCGACGTATCCGTGGTGGACGATCAAGGCGTCAAGGTGGCCGAATTCAGAGGCTACAGCCGCACCATTGGCGGCGAGTGGGTAGGCAGCGGCTGACGCCGGGAACGAGGGCGTCCCGCCCTCGACGAGGGCGGGACGCCCTCGTTCCGCGCGGGGACGCCCTCGTTCCCGGTTATTCACCTGACGAATCGAAGGGATGGCGGCGAATGATGGTGTCTTCGCCGGCGGGTCCGGTTGAAACGATGCAGGCGTCCATACCCACCAGAGTTTCCAGCCGCTCGATATAGGCGCGTGCGCCTAGCGGCAGATCTTCCCAACGGGTCATGCCGCGGGTCGATCCCTGCCAGCCTTCGAACTGCTCGTAGCAGGGTTCGCAATCGGCGTAGCGACTCATGCATTCGGGCAGCTTGTCGATCTCGCACCCGCCCATCCGGTAGCCCGTGCATATGCGGATCGGGTCCACGCCGTCCAGCACATCCAGCTTGGTAATGCACAGGCTGTTGATCGAAGCTCGTTGCGCCGCCGACCGCACCGCTACGGCGTCGAACCATCCGCAACGCCGCGGGCGTCCGGTGGTGGCGCCCCACTCCGCGCCATCCTGGGCCAGCCTTGCGCCAACTTCATCGTGCAATTCGGTCGGAAACGGCCCTTCGCCTACCCGTGTGGTGTAGGCCTTGGCTACGCCGACTACCTCGGTCAACTGCTCAAGGCGCGCGCCGGCGCCGGCCAGTGCGCCTGCCGCTACGGTGCTGGATGAGGTCACATACGGATAGGTGCCGTGATCGATATCAAGCATTACGCCCTGAGCGCCTTCAAACAGAACTGCCTTTCCTTCGGCATGCAGCCGGCGCAACCGGTCGGAAACATCCACCACCATCGGACGCAACTTCTCGGTCATGGCCAACCATTCATCGGCAACCCGGCCTGCATCTACCGCAGCGGCGCCGTAGTACTTCTCAAGCATGAAGTTGTGCAAGTCCATTGCCGCCGCCAGCCGGTCCCGGAAGGCATCCGCGGAGAACAACTCACCGGCGCGCACGGCCCTGCGCGCCGCCTTGTCTTCATAAGCCGGTCCAATGCCGCGGCCGGTAGTTCCGATGCGCCCGCTCCCGGCATGACGCTCGCGCGCCTGGTCCAGCGCCATATGCGAGGGAAGAATCAGCGGGCAGTTTGGACTCACGAAGAGCCTTCCTGAGGGATCCGCCCCTTGCCGCGCAATGGACTTAAGCTCCTTAAAAAGTTGGGGAAGATAAAGCGCGACACCGTTGCCGATCAGGCATTCCACGCCCGGACTCAGAATGCCGCTGGGCAGCAGGTGAAGGACCAGCGTCTCGCCTGCGTGAATGACCGTGTGTCCGGCGTTGTGCCCCCCCTGAAAACGCACCACGGCATCGCAGCGGCCTGCCAGCAGGTCCACCACCTTGCCCTTGCCCTCGTCGCCCCACTGGGCGCCGATCAGGACTATGCCGCGGGCTTGTGCTTCGCTATAAGGCATACGGCTTCAGTGGCGAGAGCAGGACGCCTTTTTCCTGGAAAGAGCGCTCGGAGTTTTCGTAACGGGCGCCGCTTGCGCTGACGCGCAGGGAACAATGGAACGAGGGCGGGACGCCCTCGTTCCCAGTGGGTTCTTGCGTACGCGGCAGGGCCACGGGACAACGGTGGCGGGGCTATTTCTTGTTTTCCGAGTCGTTCAAATACCGGAAGAAATCGCTCTCGGAATCCAGCACCAGAATATCGTCCTCCCCGAAAGAGTTGCGGTACGCATTAATGCTGCGGGAGAAGGAATAGAACTCGGGATCCTTGGTGTAGGCGTTGGCGTAAATCTCCGCGGCGATCGCGTCGCCCTCACCACGCATGATTTCCGCGTCCCGGTACGCATCGGCCAGGATCACCACGCGTTGCCGGTCGGCGTCGGCCCGAATCTTCTCGGCCGTTTCCGCTCCCTCGGCGCGCAGTTCCGATGCGACCCGGGCGCGCTCCTGGCGCATGCGCTGGAATACCGACTCGCTTACTTCGTCCCGGAACTCGATTCGCTTGACTCGCACATCAACCACGTGGATCCCGAACTCCAAGGCCGCGCGCCGGGCATTGGTGAGCATCTCGAACATCAGTTCACGGCGCTCCGCCGTTACCACTTCGGGCACCGTGCGCTTGGCAAACTCAGCGCGTATGTCATCCTTGATGATTTCCAGCAGGCGTTGCTGCGCGCGCAGCTCGTCGCCCAAGGTGGTGTAGTAGCCCAATACGTCAACGACCTTCCATTTGACGAAAAAGTCCACCAGCAGGTTTTTCTTCTCGGCAGTAAGAAATGCTTCCTGCGGGTTGTTGATGGTCAGGATCTGTTGGGGAAATTTGTCCACGTTGTTGACAAAGGGCAACTTGAAATGCAGCCCCGCCTCGTCATAGGTCTCGATGATTTCTCCAAAGCGGAAGCGTGCCGCGAATTCACGTTCATCCAATATGAAAAAGCTGTTGAACAGCAGGATAGCGCCTACCAGCACCAGCGGTAATATGCGTCTGGTTTTCATGATCCTGAACCTCCCCTGCGGCGCAGCGTGTCGTCGGATTCCGAGCCCTGCGAGCCCCGGTCCGGCGTTGGAGAGGACGTAGCGCCCGACTCCGTACCACGCTTGATCAGCTGATCTACCGGCAGATACAACAGATTGCCGCTGCCCTCCGCCTCCAGCAGAACCTTGCCGGTATTGCTGTAAAACGCCTCCATGGCCTCAATATAGAGGCGTTCCCTGGTCACCCCGGGAGCCTTTTGGTATTCCGCCAGCAGCTTTTCAAAACGCTGCGCCTCACCTTCGGCGTCGGCGACGACGCGGGCCTTGTAGCCGTCTGAATCCTGCAGGCGCCGGGCGGCTTCGCCTCGCGCCCTGGGCACCACGTCATTGGCGTAGGCCTGGGCCTCAAAGGCCAGCCGCTCCTTGTCCTCGCGCGCCTTGATGGCGTCCTGCACCGCTGCCTCGACTTGCTGCGGATAGTTCGCGTCGCGCAAATTGACCTGGGTTACGCCTATGCCGGTCTCGTAGTCGTCCAGAGTTTGCTGAATCAAATCCTCGGTGCGCTGAGCTATATCGCCTCGTCCCTCACCCAGGATGTAATCCATCTGGTTCTTGCCGATAACTTCGCGGATTGCGCTCTCGCTTATGTCGCCCAAGGTTTCTTCGGGAGCGCGCACCTTGAACAGAAAGTCTACCGGATTCCGGCGTTGGTACTGCACGACCAGGTCCACCACCACGATGTTCTCATCAGCAGTCAGCATTCTTGTCTGCTGGCTGAAGTTGTTCACCGCCGCGATATTGACTTTCTCGGCGGATTCAATCGGCCAGGGGAGATGCCACCGTAGTCCGGGCCCCTTGGTGGCCGTATGTTCACCGAAGCGCAGCACTACCGCGCGCTCGGCTTCATCCACGCGATACAGGCCGGTCAAGCCCCACATGCCCACCACGATCGCGAGCGCCCAAAGAAGCACGCGCCGGAAGGGTCGTTTGCCGCCGCCGCCGCCGCCGCCGCCGAAGACACCGAGTATTTTCTGTAGCGTATCGCGAACGACATCTTCCAGGTCGGGCTGCTGGCGGCCGCCCCGATTCCAGGAATCGTTACCGCCGCCCGGTTCATTCCAAGCCATATCAATTATTCCGTGTTGTGTAGTGCAAAAAGCGCTCAGGCCGCGCCGATATCCTCACGGCTGGCCAGTTTTTCATAAGCTCGACGGTTCATTTCCAAATCCAATGTCCAACCGCCGCCGGGCAACAAGTGTTCACGGAGTACGCGGCCGCGGCGGTAAAGCAATGCCCTGAGTCTTCCCTGGCCTGCGCTTAGCCGAACCGTGCGGCGTAACCGCCCTGCCGACAATCGCTTTGCAACCCTTGCAAGCAACTCTCCTACGCCGGCGCCGCTGAACGCCGAAATCCAGACTGCGCCGGAGGTCTTATCGACCGCCTGCAGTCCACCGGGAATTATATCCGCCTTGTTGAACACGCGCATGCTTGGCGTATCGCCTGCCCCGATCTGCTCCAGCACCTGCTCCACCTCCTCGATCCGTTCTATCTGATCAGACGAGGAACCGTCAATCATGTGCAGAATCAGGTCCGCGGATGCGATCTCCTCAAGCGTGGAATTGAATGCCGCAACCAATTCATGCGGCAAGTCTCGAATGAAGCCTACGGTATCGGAAAGCAGGGCCTCCTGCCCGTGAGGCAGCGACACGCGGCGTATCGTAGGATCGAGGGTATCGAAGGGCCGATCGTGGGCGGTGACGCTGGCGCCTGCCAAGCGGTTGAACAGCGTTGACTTCCCCACGTTGGTATAGCCGGCCAGTGAAACCAGCATGGCGTCGGAACGGCGGCGGCGGGCTCTTTCCAGCCGGCGGCGCGCCGCGACCGCGGAAAGCTCAGTTTCAAGCCGACGGATTCGCCCGGCGACGAGCCGCCGGTCGGTCTCCAACTGCGTTTCACCGGGACCCCGCAGGCCGATACCGCCCTTCTGCCGCTCCAGGTGGGTCCAGCCGCCCACCAGTCGCGTAGACAAGTGCCGCAGCTGGGCCAGTTCAACCTGCAGTTTTCCCTCGCGGCTTTGCGCCCTTAAGGCAAAGATGTCCAGAATCAGGCTGGTGCGATCAACCACACGGCACTTGAGCGCGCGTTCCAGGTTGCGCTCCTGCGATGGACTCAAGGCGAAGTCCACGACCACCAGACCGGGCGCCGATTGCGTGCAAAGCAGGCCCAACTCCTCCAGTTTGCCGCTGCGTATCAGGGTACGGGGATCCGGCCGGCGCAGCACGAACTTGAGCGTATGCAGGACTTCGGCGCCGGCTGACGCGGCCAGCGACTCAAATTCCTTCCGACGGGCCTTGTCGCCCGCAGGCACCAGCAGTATGGCCCGCTCGCGGTTAGTCAAACGCTTCGGCCTGTGGCTCGCGCAAAATGCTCTCCAAGTCTTGCTGGCGGACGGGAACGATGGCGGATATTGCGTGCTTGTACACGATTTGACTCACACCATTGTGCAGCAGGATCACGAACATATCAAAACCGCCAATCACGCCCTTGAGCTTGATTCCGTTCACAAGGAACACATAGACCCGCGCCCGACTCCGCCGCAGCGCGTTGAGAAACTGGTTTTGCATATCTTGGCGGCTGTCCATCGAGCGTTCCTTTTCGGGCTTCGAGTCCCTGGCGCACAGGCCATGGCCGTCGGCGAGTTGCGGATTGGCCCCGGCAAAATGAGCCATTCACGGTCGAGCGCCAAGCGCAAAAAAGGGGCGTGTTTCCGCAGTTTCACCCGGTCCCGTGAATCGGCCGCCATTTCCGGTCATTTGCCGCAGGGCTTGCCAGCCGCTGGCAGCCGGCCGATGTCCCAATTGGCGCGGATTGCCTTTTCGAGTTGCGCCTCGCAGTAGGAACTCCCCGCCGCAATGCGGGTGATGTCCTGTTCCGCCCGCAACCAGGTCAGTTGCCGCCGCCCCAACGCTTTGGTGGCCCGAATGCCGCGCACTGTGGCCTCATCAAGAGAATACTCTCCGTTGAGATGAGCCAGGAGTTGCCGATAGCCGGCAATCCGCGTGGCCGGCAGTCCAGGATCGAGATTCAGGGCACTAACCCACCGCGCCTCGTCCAGCCAGCCGCGCTTCAGCATGCCGTGGAACCGCTCCTCAATTCGTCCACGCCAGGCATGCCGGTCTTCGGGGACCAACGCGAACTTGAGGTAGCAAAGCCGATGCTCTTCGTCCGCCCGGGCATCCTCCCACAGCTCGCTGATCGGCCGCCCGGTCAGCCGCAAGACTTCCAGCGCCCGCTCTATACGGGCGGCGTCATTCGGTGAAATCCGCGCAGCCGCCTCGGCATCGAGTCTTGCCAGCTGCGCATGCAGCGCCGGCCAGCCTTCTGCCGCCGCCCGCGTTTGTATCTCACCGCGCAGCGCGGCATCGGCGCTGGGCAGTTCCGCAAAGCCCTGCTCCAGCGCCCGGAAATACAGCATGGTGCCGCCCACAAGCAGGGGAATCTGCCCCGATTCGCGGGCCAGCCTGATCTCTTGACCGGCATCGCGGACAAAACGGGCCGCCGAGTAACGCTCATCCGGCGAGCACACGTCGACCAGAGAGTGCGGCGCCACCCGCCGCTCGTCCGGTCCGGGCTTGGCGGTGCCGATGTCCAACCCCCGATAGACACTGGCCGAATCCACGCTGATGATCCGCAACGGCAGCCGCGACGCCAGCTCCACCACCAGCCGCGTCTTGCCCACGCAAGTGGGCCCCTTCAGGCACACCGCTTCCAATCGACCGCCGCGAATATAAGCGGTGCGTTGCCCCCTTCTGCGGGGAGCGTTGGAGCCAGGGATGGCGGAACCGAGCTTCATGGATGAATTCGTGCGTCTCCCCGCAGAAGGGGGCAACGCACCGCGCGCCGGCTATAAAGGCCGCCAGCGAGAGCAAGCATCACCAACAGCACTACCTGCCACGCAGGAACATGCGATCCAGCTCCGTGATGCTGAAAGCCCGCCAGGTCGGGCGCCCATGATTGCACTGGTCGGCACGCGGAGTCTGTTCCATGTCGCGCAGCAAGGCGTTCATTTCCTCAAGCGTCAGCCTCCGATTGGCGCGCACCGAGGTATGGCAGGCCAAGGTCGCCAGGATGTGGTGAACCCGGCCCGTGAGTTCCTCGCCGGTATCCTCGCTTTCGGCCTCCTGCCGTGCCTGAGCACCCGACAGCAGGTCGCGCAGCATGGCTTGCGCGTCGCCCCCCGCCAGCAGCGCGGGTATTTCCCGCACCGCCAGGGTGTCCGGTCCCACCTGGTCCACCATGAAACCCAGCCGCTTCCATGCCTCACGCTGCTGTTTGGCCGTGTCGATGTCCTCGGCGCCCACCCGCAGGCGTATCGGCTCCAAGAGAAGCTGCGACCCCAGCCCCTGTTCACCCAGCTGGGCCTTCATTCGCTCGTACACCACCCGTTCGTGGGCGGCGTGCGCGTCCACGATGATCAGCCCGTCACGGTTCTCGGCCAGGATGTACACCCCGCCCAGCTGGGCCAAGGCGTACCCCAAAGGCGGCATATCGCCTTCCGGTGGTTGTGCTTGCGCCTCGCGCACCGGGGCAAAGCCCTGCGCCGGGCCCAGGGGCAGCGGCGATGCGCCCAGCATCGAGGCCAGGTCGGCGGCCGTCCCGTGGCCGGCTCCGAAACGATTCCCCTGAACACCGAAACCCGGCGCCGCCGAGACATTATCCTGGGCCATCTCCGCGCCGGACGCCGAGCTGGGCCGAGTGTCCGCCAGCACTGCCTCCAGCGTGCGCCGAACGACATCGTGAATCCGCCGCCCCTCGCGAAACCGAACCTCAAGCTTGGCTGGATGCGCATTTACGTCCACCGCCGCGGGATCCATTTCCAAGTGCAGCAGCCAGGCCGGATGGCGGCCATGAAACATCACATCCTCGTAGGCCCGGCGGACCGCGTGCGCAACCGTGCGGTCGAATATCGCCCGTCCGTTCAGGAACAGGTGTTGCATGTCTCCCTGGCTGCGCGAGTATTTCGGGCGAGCCAGCCAGCCCCGCAGGTGTACGCCTTCGTGCTGCTGCTCGAAATACAAGGCATGCTCGACAAATTCGGCTCCCAGCAACCGGGCAAGGCGTTCCTCCTGCTCCGCGCGCGCGGCCGCGGCCGGCAAATCGTAGCTCAGCCGCCCGTCTTTCTCGTAACGCACTGAAGTGGAGTAGCGGCTGAGCGCCAGGCGCAATACGGCCCGATCAATATGGCGTGTTTCGGTAGCCGGTTTGCGCAAGAAGCTGCGCCGAGCCGGCGTGTTGTAGAACAGATCGCGCACCTCCACCGTGGTCCCCCTCGGATGGGCCGACGGGCTGGGTTCGGAAGAGACGCCGCCGGAACTGTTAACGGTCCAGGCGCTACGCTCCCCGGCTACCCGCGAGGTCAGGACAAGCTTCGCAACCGCCGCAATGCTGGGCAGCGCTTCGCCACGAAAACCCAGCGTGGCCACCGTGCGCAAATCATCCATGCTGGAAATCTTGCTGGTGGCATGCCGTTTCAACGCCAGCGCCAGCTCCGCCGCCGTTATCCCCACGCCGTCGTCGCGGACCCGGCACAACCGCGAGCCGCCCTGTTCCACCTCCACGACGATCCGCCGGGCGCCCGCGTCGAGGCTGTTTTCCGTCAGTTCCTTGACCACCGAGGCGGGGCGCTCCACCACTTCGCCCGCGGCGATCTGGTTGACCAGGTGGTCGGGCAGCAGTTGAATCGTCATTGCATCGCCGCAAAAACCTTGCGGGTATTGAGCGGTCGTCCCTCCAGGTAGAAATCGATTACCGAGGTGAGCAGGCGGCGCGCGGCCCGGCGCGCGGCCTTGCCGGTCCAATCCCGGCGAGCGATTGCCAATAGTTCCGCACCTGAGAAATTCATCGCCTCTCCAACCTGGGCCCCGGCAGGCAACATCTCGGCGCCTGACTCCATACGGTAGCAGTAGGCGGTTTCCGGCGCCAACACCCGGCCTTGCGTATCCCGCTCAAGGTTGAGCCCGTAACCCAGCGACGCAAGAAGGTCCAATTCGAACTGTCTCAAGACCGTATCCAGGGACCCGCTCGCAAACAACCCCGCCAGCGCGCCGCAGTAGTAACTGAACAACTCCGGATGCGGGTCCTCCCGGCGGGTCATGCGCAGCAACAGTTCGTTTACGTACATCGCCGCCAGCACAGCGTCGCCGGCCGGCCGAGCGTAGCCGGTATCCTGCGGCGCGTTCTCGGCGCCGGTCAGGGTGGCGAGTTCACCGCGCCCGGTCCAGGAGAGGTACAAGCGCCGAAACGGTTGCGCCGCCAGCGCCAGGGACGAACGCGGTCGCCTGCCCCCACGCGCTACCAGGCCGATGCGGCCATGGTCGCGCGAAAAAGCCTCCACGATCAGGCTGGTTTCTCCGAACGGGCGGCTGTGGAGCACCCAGGCCTCCGCCAGTTCCACTCGCCGCGGTGTACTCACTGCAAAAAGCGAGGGTTGTTGAACCAGTTCTTGCGCACCCGAACGAAAGTCCGGAGATGAAAAGGGCGCTTGAAAGTGCGCTGCAATTCCATCCGCGCCTGGCGGCCGGCGGCCTTCAGCCGCAAACCGCCCTTGCCGATCACGATGCCGCGCTGCGAGGCGCGGTGGACCCGGATCTCCAATTCGGCCACCACCGCCTTGCCTTCGGTCTCCAGGGAAGTAACGACTACATCCAGGTCGTACGGCACCTCGCGGTGGGTGTTCAGCGTAAGTTTCTCGCGCAGCATTTCGGCGATGCGAAAGCTCATGTCGCGGTCGGTCACCGTTTCGGAAGGAAACAAGGGACTGCCCTCCGGCAGGTATTCCGATATGACTTGTTCGAGCCGTTCAAGGTTTTCTCCGCGCAACGCGGATATCGGAACGATCTCGGCAAACTCACCCTTTGCGGCGCATTGCTCCAGGAAAGGAAACAGTTCTTCCCGCCGCTTGAGGCGATCTATCTTGTTGACGACCAGTATGCATTTCAATCCCGACTTCTCCGCTTCCATAAGCACCCGGTCATCCGCCTTGAACCACCGATTGGCCTCAACCATCATCAACAGCAGGTCGGCGCCGGCCAGCGCACCGACTGCGGCGCGGTTCATGCTTCGCGACAGCAGGCGGGTGCCCGGCGCGTGCAGTCCCGGAGTATCCACCAGCACCAGTTGCGCCCGATCGGTGCTGCGCACTCCGGTAATAGCGTGGCGCGTGGTTTGCGGCTTGCGGGCCTCAATGCTGACCTTCTCCTTCAGCAGCCGATTCAGAAGGGTGGACTTGCCGACGTTGGGCCGGCCGAGAATCGGAGCCAGTCCGGTGCGGAACTTCACGACGCCTCCCCGATCAAGCCGAGCACCGCTGCTGCTGCCTCGATCTCTGATGCCTGTATCGTGCGGCCTTCACCGGCGGCGTGCAGGGACATTTCCGGGACCCTGCAAACGGAGCGGAAGAACGGCGCCTGCGAATCTTCGCGGGTTTTTTCCAGCCGGTACTCCGGCGGCTTGAGGCCGCGCCCTTGCAGGTATTCCTGAAGCACGCTCTTGGCGTCCCGAGGTTGCTCTTCGACCGACTCCAGGCGCTCCCCGAAGAGCCGCTCAAAACACGCGCCAGCCGGCTCGATCCCGCCGTCCAGCCACACGGCGGCAAACACGGCCTCCAGAGCATCCGCCAGCATGGCCTCATGGGCCAGGCCGCCGGGCGCCAGGTCGGCGCCGTTGTACTCAAGGTGCACTCCCAGGTCCAATTCCTTGGCAACTGCGGCCAGCGTCGCCCGCTGCACCAGGCGCTGACGCAATTGGGTCAACCCGCCTTCCAGGGCATCCTCGTAGCGCTGGTACAGGTAGTCGGAGCACACCAGTTCCAGGACTGCGTCACCAAGAAACTCAAGGCGCCTGTTGTTGTGTTCGCCTTCGCTGGGGTGAGTAAGCGCCAGTTTGAGCAATTCCGGGTGGGCAAACTCATGCCCCAGCTTGCGGCCGGCCCACTCACCAAGCCGCGGATCGTCAGTCAACGAATCGCGTCGCCGATCCGGCCCCACGCAGGCATGCTGCCAATTTCCCAACTGAACCAGATGCGCTCGGCGCGACCCACAAGGCGATCCTCCGGAATGAAGCCTACACCCGGGTAACGGCTGTCCCTGCTGTTGTCGCGATTGTCTCCCATCACGAAATAATGCCCGTCCGGAACGGTAAAGCTGCCTTCCCGTCCGCGCTGGCCGGGAATGATATAAACGTCATGCTTGGCGCTGCCCAGCATCTCTTCAGCCTTGCGGACCGAATATGGGGAATCGGGATCCAAAGGCACAGGATTGCTCATCCGGACCGGCTCCCCATTGATCCGCAGCCTCTTGCCCCGGTAATCAATGACGTCGCCTGGCAAGCCTACCAGCCGCTTGATGAAGTTGGCGGAAGAATCGGAAGGCAGTTTGAACACCAACACGTCGCCCCGTTTGGGCGAACCGATGTCAACAAAGCGCGTATTGGTGACCGGGATACGCAGGCCATAGACAAACTTGTTGACGAAGATGAAATCGCCGATCTCAAGGGTGGGCTTCATGGAACCCGAAGGTATCCGGTACGGCTCATAGAGAAACGAGCGCACGCAAAGCACCACTGCGAGCACCGGAAGAAACGCGGCAGCGTATTCGAACACCCTGGACTTCGGCGGCGCTTCACCGCCGTCGGCGGCAAGACGCTTGTCACGCGGTGTGACCACAAACCGATCAAACAGCCAGACGACCAGCGCCAGGCCGGTAATTGCAACCAGAATCAGAGAATAGTCCATAAGAGCGCGATTTTAACCGGCTGGCTCAGGGATTTCGCAGCCGAACCTGAAGCCGGCGCCAGCCGGTGCGGCCCAGCATGCCCGGCGTAAGCCAGACCCTTACCTTCGATCCGCGCCCTTGGGCGGTAGCCGCGGAAAGTAGCGTCAAGCCCACGAGTCGGCGGGTGACAAATCCCTGCCGGTAGAGCAGTCTGGCCTTCTCGAGTTCACCCGTATCCCTCACCAGGCGCCACTCGCCACCCGGTGCAAGCCACAAGGCCGCCACTCCCGGCGCAATCCCGCCACCCCGCGCCGAGCGCCATTCGCGCACTCCGGCCAGCACTACTCCCAACACCAGCACGACGCCGAGCCAGATCGGCAGATCCGTCACAAGCACGGCGACGCAAGCAAGCAGCAGGCCGATCGCAATCACCGGCAGCGCCCAGGGAGGGCGCCCCGAGCGAATCTCAATTGTGGCAGCGAATCCGCTCAATTGCGCGCGCCTGGTCCGGGCACTCGGGCTGACTGCGCCCGCTCAGCAGGTCATCCAATTCCGGATCGCTGCATTCGAGCAATGTCTCAAAGGCATTCCGCTCAGCGGGATCCGCGTGCCGGTAAGGGCCGTTCAGATAACGCTCAAGCAGCAGGTCCAGTTCCCGCATCCCGCGGCGGCAACGCCATCGGAGTTTTGCTGTCCGGCTCATACGCAAGGCGCAACGGAATGAGGGCATCCCACCCTCGTCGACGGCTTGATAGGAGGGTGGGAACGAGGGCGTCCCGCCCTCGACGAGGGCAGGACGCCCTCGTTCCCGGCTCGTGAGCAGGGGTTCGAAGGCGCGAGGCTCAGGCGCGCCGCTCCAGGAGTCTTTTCTTGGTCTCGGCGATGGCGCGAGCAGGGTTCAGGTCCTTGGGGCAGGCCTCGGCGCAATTCATGATGGTGTGGCAGCGATACAGCCGGAAGGGATCTTCGAGCTGATCGAGACGCTCACCGGCGGCTTCGTCGCGGCTATCCTCAAGCCAGCGGTACGCGGCCAGCAAGGCCGCCGGGCCCAGATAACGATCTTCGTTCCACCAATAACTGGGGCAACTCGTGGAACAGCAGGCGCAAAGTATGCAGGCCGCAGGCGAGTTGATCCTTTCCTGATCTTCGCGCGACTGCAGACGCTCGCCATCCGGCGGCGGCGGCGTCTTTGTCTTCAGCCAGGGTTCCACGGAAGCGTACTGGGCGTAGAAGTGCGTGAGGTCCGGAACCAGGTCCTTTACCACCGGCAAATGCGGAAGCGGATAGATGGAGACATCGCCCTTGAGTTCGCTTACTGTCTGGGTGCACGCCAAGGTGTTGATTCCATTGATGTTCATGGCGCAGGAGCCACAGATGCCCTCGCGGCAGGAGCGGCGGAAGGTCAGCGTGGAATCGACCTCGTCCTTGATGTTTATCAGCGCATCCAGAACCATCGGAGCGCAGTTGGCCATATCCACTTCATAGCTGTCCACCCGCGGATTCTCGCCTGAATCCGGGTCGTAGCGGTACACCTTGAAGCGCCGAATCCTGCTTTGGCCGTTGCCGGTCGAGCTTTTCGCCAGAACGTGATTGCGGCCGCGCTTTACTCGCGAGTTCTTGGGCAGCAGAAATTGCGCCATTCGGGATTGTCCTGTGTGGTAACGATGTCCGGCGCGGCCGGTTGCGGAAATGTTAGCAAAAACCAGCTGCGATGTGCTTGAATGGTACTGCTACACTCGCCCGCAAAGTTGCGAGCGCGGCATCAGGCCGCGTATTTCCGACTGGAGGACCGCCATGATTCCTGCTTCGAGATTCCTGCATTGCGCTCCCGCACGGCATGGGAGCGAAGGCAACCTGCCCTCGTCGAGGACGGAGACGCCCCCGCTCCGTTCGTTGTTTTGCGTGCAAACTCCCCTTTTTCTGGCCGCAATAGCTATATCGTCCACGCTCGCGATTAGCGCCTGTCAGCCGGAAGCGGAGGCGCCGGTTGCCCAGGCCAGCGCGAACACCGATGACTACGATGCGATTGCCTGGTACCCGGGCAGCGTGGAAGAAGCATTCGAGGAGGCTGAACGCTCCGCGAAACCCCTTTTCCTGTATTGGGGCGCGGTTTGGTGTCCGCCCTGCAATGCCATGAAGAGCACCTTGTTTCAGCAGCCGGAATTCATAGCCGAAACGCGTAACTTCGTGGCTGTATACCTGGACGGCGATACCGAGCGCGCGCAAGTCTGGGGCGAGAAACACGACGCGGTGGGCTACCCGTCGGTCATCGTCTTCGATGCCGCCGGCCGCGAACTGACCCGGCTGCCCGGCACCCTGACCGCGGAGTCGTTCATGGCGGCGCTCGTCGACGCCCAGTCCGATCTGGCGCCGGTCAGCGAACTGGTTCAGGTGGCGCTGAACGGTGAAAGGACGCTGACCGACCCGGAATTCCGCAGGCTGGCCTATCACTCCTGGTACCAGGACCGCCGAACCCTCCCTCCCGAACAGTACCTGGCGCTGTTTAACCGGCTTGCCGACCAGGCGCCCAGCACTGATCTGGCGCTTGCCCGCAGGGTCCAGGCCCTGCGCCTATCGGAGGCGGTGGGCGCCGGCGACGCAGACCCAAGCCGCTATACGGAACTCATGAACGTCCTGGCGGCGGAACAGCCGGACCTCGACAACCTGATGATGTTCTCCGGCAGACTCTCGAACACGTTCGCCGCAATGGCCCCCGCCGAACTGCAGCAGGCCGAGCTGCGTGACGCGTTCGCCGAGGCAATCGAAACCGTACTCGCCAACCCCACGGGTAACAAGACTGCGCCGATTTTTTCCTTAAGCTTGCTGCTTGAACTGGAGCGCCTCGACGACCCCAAAGCTGCTCCCGGCCCGGAATTGCTTGAGCGCATCGTGGCTGCGGCCGAGCAGGCCGATGCCTCCTCCGAAACTCAGCAGGAGCGCCAGGGCGTCATCTACTACACCTACAGCATTTTGCACGACGCCGGCGAGAGCGAGCGGGCGCGTATGTTGCTGGAGAAGGAACTGGGCATTTCCGAGGAGCCCTACTATTTCATGTCACCGCTTGCCACTCTGAGCCATGAGGCCGGCGATGTGGACGCCGCGGTGCGCTGGATGGAGCGCTACTACCGCGAAGCGCACGGCCCCGCCACGCGCTTGCAGCACGGCGTGAACTATGCCCGGCGGCTGATGTTGTGGACCCCCGAAGACACCGAGACCATCATCAACGTCTCCGAGGAAGTCTTCGCCGAGATGCGTGGCCAGCCTGACGCACTGGCCAACCGCAATCTGCGCTCCTTCGGATGGCTGACCGACGCACTTGCCGAATGGCGCGCCGAGCACCATGACGGCCTGTCCCTGGCCGCGCTGGACAGCGGCATGGCCGCCATCTGCGCCGAACACGCAGAAGAGCAATCCGTGGGCGCCTGCACCGCCATGCAGCAACGCCTCGCCGACTCCACACCGGGTATGTAGCCACCCTGGGGAACGAGGGCGAGACGCCCTCGTTCCCCAGGGTTTCTCCAGTGCGGTAGCGCAGCGAAAATCGAGGCTAATGCCTCCAATCAACTACCGGCAAATAGTGGCTCGCACCTTGCGAGCGACGATAACGGCACAGCCTCGACCTGATCGGAGAGCGGGAAGCGGCGGCTGCCGGGATACACCACGGCCACCTTGGCCAAACCCACGTCCGCGAGCGCGTTGCGAATTGACGGCGTAATGCGAGGCGCATCGGCGAATTTGCACTCCACACCGTAAAGCGCCCCGCCGCGCCGCAAAAGTAAATCGATCTCCGCTCCCTGGTGCGTGGCCCAGAAGAACGCTTCATCGTGAGGCTCCACCGATAACACCTGCTCGATGACGAAGCCTTCCCAGGAAGCGCCGACCTTGGGATGGGTGAGCAATTGCCTCTCATCTCGAATCCCGAGCAATTGATGAAGCAATCCCGTGTCGCGAATGTAGATCTTCGGCGCCTTCACCTGCCGTTTTCGAATGTTGGCGAACCACGGCTGCAACTGCCGAACCATCATGGCGTCGGTCAGCGTATCCAGATAACGACGCATGACCAAGGGACCCACCCCCAAGGCGCGCGCAGGCTCCGCCGCGTTCCAGGTCTGGCCGTGGCAATGGGCCAGCATCGCCCAGAACCGGCCCATTGCCGTTGCCGGCGCTCTGACTCCCCACTGCGGGAAGTCCCTCTCCAGCAGCGCCTGAATAAACTCCTGCCGCCAGGTCACGCTATCGTGCTCAGACTTCGCGAGAAAGGAGGGAGGCAACCCGCCACGCCGCCAAAGCGCCGCCTGCGCGTCCGCGCCACCCTCACCATGGACGGCCACTTCGCCGAGAGTGAATCCTCCCAGCGGCACCCGCTCCCTGCGCCCGGCGAGACTCTCCGATGTTTGCCGCAGGAGATCGCCGGATGCGCTACCGAGGATGAGAAACTTCGCGGGCGCGGGGGTCCGGTCAGCCAGGACCCGAAGAACCGGAAACAAGTCCGGCCTGAGCTGCACTTCGTCAACGACAATGAGCTCGCGCAACGGCTCCAAAGCCGTCAACGGCTCATCCAGCCTCCCCAGATTGGCCGGCGACTCCAAGTCAAAGTAATTGACCGATTCCGAATCCAGGAATTGCCGTGCCAGTGTCGTCTTCCCGCACTGACGCGGACCCACGAGCACCACGACAGGAGCCCGGTCAAGAGCGACACTGATCGCGGCTGACGCTGCTTTGCGTTCCAGCATCGCGCAATATTACCATGAAAATAATATCTAAACTATTCTTTTTTCATGGTAATGACGGCTGCGGTGTTTGCTCGCCTTGCCCTTTTGCGCCCGCGGCCGCCACCGGACGTGGAAAGCCGTGCTCGCGTAACGCTTGGGTGATGGCGGCACGGCGCGCCGCAGGCCGCGGGCGCACGGCCGCCCGCGCGCTGACCGCTGCCGAGACGGCCTCGGGCGTCAGCCTCGGCAGCACCCGGGAAGCGCGCAGGGACGCCTCGGGCGTGACCGAATCCAGCGCCAGGAATTCCAATTCGATATCGCCCCTGCGCTCGCCGGCGCGCGCCTGCCAGTACTCGGCGACGCCCAGATCCCGGTAAACCGCCTGCTTGTCTTGGTCGAAATGGGTAACGCCGATCTCCACCACCAGGTCCGGTGGATGGTTTTCCGCATATTCCGGCCCTTGGCCCTGCAGGCATGCCTTGGCGTAGGCCAGCGCCTTGGCGCCGATGTAATAGGAGCAGTCCGCTTCCGGGCCGGTCCCCGGGTCAGCGCCGGGCAGCCGCCAACGGAATTTGCGTAGCGGTTCCATGTCCTGATCCAAAAGGTTGGCCGCTTCCTCTATTGCCGCGTCCACGCCAGCCTCGGCATCTTCGTGCGGCTGGCTGGGCGTCATCAGCATCACCAGACCGCGGGCCGGATCCAGAATGATGCGGGTGAAGATTTTCTCCAAACCAGGCCGGACCCAGTGCAACACGCTTCGCTCGGGAAGCCCTCGCCCGGCGATATAGAAGGACCCGAAGTCGTCCTGGTATTCGGTCAGCACGGAAACCGGTTGAGGCATGCCCTGAATTATAAGTCCCGCAGGGGATCATTGCCGCGCCGACGGATGCCCGTATCTGCAACGACAATCAAGATGAGAAAGCCGAGGTTGCGCGCCTTGGGGCGGAAGGGCGTAGCCCGACCGGGCAAGGCGCACGGCGGCGGGGCCGTTCATTGGATGTTTGCTGGGCCAAGCGTACGAATCACAAGGGCGTATCCGGCGTATCCGGCGTATCCGGCGTATCCGGCGTTAGTCCTTCTTCCATCCAGCTATATCGAACCTTCAGCTTATTCAGGTAATTCCGGGGAAGAAGCCCATCATGCTGCATCCTCCCAACGACAATTCCAGGCGCCACATCTATCTTTCTGGAGAATGCGGTTACCTCGGCAACTCTGTGAGCCAGAAAAGGCAGTGCCGCAGCATCTCCGGGACTAATCAGGAAATCGCGAGCGAATACATCAGCTTCTTCTTCGTTCTTCCCGTCCAGTCCGCCCACCAACTCCAGAAACAACATCTTCTTTCCATGTAGCAGGATGTGGGCAGCCTCGTGAAAGAAAGCGAACCAAAGGTGATCGTTTGACTTGTAGCGCAGACTGAGCATGAGGAGCGCTTTACCTTTCGTGAGCCATTTGGTGGCTCCAGTTACAGGGCAACCTGCGGGCGCGGGTGCGAATACCACCGCAATTCCAGCTCGTGCACAAGCCTCAGTAAGAACTGGAACGAATTTATTTGGATCGGTTTCATTCGTGAGACCTCTCAGATTCCGGAGTTCCGCCTTGAACATGTTCTTGTCGAATCGGCCACATTCGAGCTCCGTGGCTACTCTCTCTCCCTGCCGGAGCCACGCTGCAATTGCAGCGACCTTCTTTTGGTACCTGGGCGACAACTTGTACGCGGCCAGCGCCAGTGGTTCCGCATACCTTGTGCGCCAGGCATCCGCGGATGCCACGCCGAAAAACGATAGGCATTGAGACACCTGCTTCGCTTTGTCAGAGGCCTTCGGAACCCACTTGTACTTGATCATGTGTGCAAGCGGAATCTCACGAAGCCAGTCTTCTTGCGCACGAAGCGACGCTTGCTCGTCTTCACGAGCAATCGCCTCGCGAAACCTCGCTTCTCTCGAGAGCCAAAAACGAACCGTGCCTCCGAGGACTCTTTCGAGGCGAAAAGCAGTCTCTTCCGTTATTGGTGCTTTGCCGTTCACGAGGAGGCTAACGTGTTTTGACGTATAGCCAACTCGCTCCGCAAATTCGTTTTGCGGCCAACCACGTTCCTCCAGGAGATCCAGGATAGTATCCCCAGGTGGAGATACCCAGTTCGGCTCAAACTGAACAGCACCTTCAATCATGGTAGTTTCCAATGAATACAATCCGAACCGAACCGACCTTCTTCCAATCCGTAGCGCCATCATGCGTCGTGGGGACCGGGTCGTCGTTCACCTCAAATACGAGCCTGTCGCCGCCCGAAAGGCTCACCGCAAATTGACCTGCGCGAGACCCCCTGAGGGGATGAGGCCGACCCGCCGGAATTTCTCCTAACCGGGACGCCGCCATAATGTCGGCGAGCCTCGATCGAAGTTTCCTGGCTGAAGCCTGCCCCAAGTACCGTTTGGCCTCTCGCGGGTCTTCACAGATCTTTTGGAGATTCCGGTTTGCGAAGACAACTTCCATTCCGGATCTCCATCACGTTTTCAATTACCATAATAGTAAAGGGTACTAATTCCAGACTTCAGAATTATATTTACTAATGTGGTGAATGACAATGGAGAAAACACTGGATGCAGGTCCAAGTTGTTCAATGAAAGGGGACCACCTCAGGGACTTATTGGTCGCATATTGGATGCGAGGCATCCGGCATAGAGGATGGACGGACTTACACGAGGGCAGGATGCCCTCTCTCCCAGGCTAGTCGTCGGTATCCGGGGGGTCCCATAGCTGTGAGGGATCGGAAGTTCTCTCGGGCTCCGGGGCGGCGGGATCGCTCAGGCGTTCGATGTCCTTGATGGTGATGGCGGTCATTTTGCCGGTGGCGGAGTCGTTCTGAACTTCGCCGGTGATGACGACGTCTTGCAGCATGTTTGCGAGCACTGCGTCCGTTCGTTCCTCATCGACGCGGCAGAGGATCGGCTCTCCGTCATCCGGATGGATCTGACAGCGGGTTTCGTCGCCGGTGAAATCGACCATCAGCAAGCGGCCTTGAATCTTGCGGATGTCTATTTGGGCCGTAGCGAGCCGCTCGCGTATCCGGTCGAGAAGCGAGGGTGACAACACGGCCAATGCCGGACCATCCAGTCCATTCAAGGAAAACCGGATCGCGTCGATGTCCTGACCGAACAGCACCCCGGCATCCCGCCAGGCTCTGAGCACTCCGGCGTCCATGCCATTTGGCAATTCCTTCCCAGGGCTCTCGCTCTCAAGGTCCTTCAAACCTCCTATTGCGCTTTGCAGAACCTTGAGCCCGAAGTCCATTTCCGGGAATGACGCATTTTCCTGCCGGCGGTCAAGTTCAAGAATCGCCGTCTCCCCTTCACCGGAAAAAGACACCAATTCGAACTCGAGTTCCGACTTGAGATCCTGAGGCGGCTGTCCCGGACGGACGCTCCTGGTCTCGCCACGCAGGACCCGCCCGGTCCGCTGCAGTACCTTGCGCCAACTGCCGAGGAAACTGGAGAGGTGGGCTATCGGCAACCTGCCACGCTCAATGGCTTGACCCCGAAAGCAGATTTCCAGCAGCCTACCGTTCATGCCGATGGTGGCGATCTCGCTCTCGGACAGGAAAACGGCGCCTATGGGGATGGGTTGGATTCTGGCTCAGGTTCTTCAACAGGCGCCTGCTGCGTGTCCGCTTGCTCGCCAGTGCCTGATTGCGCCAAAACCAGGCGCTCACCCCCGGTTTCCGGTATCGGATCGCCAAATTCTGCGGCCGTCGCAATCCAAAGGTCCATCGCTTGCCCGGCTTCCCTGCGAGCGGCTTCTTCCGTAGGACCATGCGCCATGCAACCGGGAAGCTCGGGCACTTCAGCCACGTTAGCGCCGTCGGCGTCACTCCAGCGGGCAATGACTTTGTATTTGCTCATCAATCGTCCCTATCCATTTCGTATTCCCGGATAACCTGACGCACCTGCCCAACCTGATAGGGCTTCGCATGAGCGCCGTCGCGTTGCAGATTGATTTTCCGAGCGACGCCGGATTTTCTGAAAACGTGGTGGCTTCCCTTTGTGCGCTCGGCAAATCCCGGATTCCTGAGCAAGTTACGCAAGTCGTCAAACCGAATACTAGCATCGGAGCGGCCCTTGAGCACTCGATCCAAATCTCTTGGCGCCGACTCATCCGCGAATACCTTACGGCATTTTAGGCTTCAACCGCCAAGCTTGTTCCTCAAGCATATTCGCAGAAAGTTTTCCAACAACTCGTGGCCGTGTTCAGAAGCGATACTCTCTGGATGAAATTGAACGCCGAAGACCTTATGTTCGCGGTGCGCCAGGCCCATGATGAGCCCGTCGTCGGTTTCGGCCGTAACCCGCAGGCAATCCGGCAAGGACTCACGATCCACTACCAGTGAGTGGTAGCGGGTGGCATGGAAAGCGGAAGGCAAGCCTGCGAACAGATCGGTTCCGCCATGCCGGACTGCGCTGAGCTTGCCGTGCATGATGCGGGGCGCGTTGACGATCCGGCCGCCGAACGCCTGACCGATGGCTTGATGGCCAAGACATACGCCGAGAATCGGAATATGGCCTGCGGCTTTCTCAACCAGTTCCAGGCAGATGCCGGCACTATCCGGATAGCCTGGGCCCGGCGACAGGACGATCGCCCGAGGTTCAAGCGCCAGCACTTCGTCCGGCTCGATCACATCGTTGCGGAAAACCCGCGATTCTTCACCCAGCTCGCCAAGGTAATGAACCAGGTTGTAGGTAAAGCTGTCGTAGTTGTCGATGATGATCAGCATTTCACGCGTCCAGGGCGGCAAAGCGCATGGCTTCCTCGGCCGCCCGGATCAGGGCGTTGGCCTTGCTGCGGCTTTCTTCAAACTCGGCGGGGGGGCTGCTGTCGGCCACGATTCCACTGCCGGCCTGCACGTGCATGGTTCCGTCCTTGACCACGGCCGTTCGCAAGGCAATGCAGGTGTCCATGCTGCCGTTGGCGGAGATATATCCGATCGCGCCGGCATATACGCCGCGCTTTTCGGGCTCCAGCTCGTCAATAATCTCCATGGCGCGTACTTTCGGCGCGCCGCTGACGGTGCCGGCCGGAAACGCGCCGCACAGAGCATCCATGGCGTCATAGCGCTCGTCGATTCGGCCCTGCACGTTGGAAACGATGTGCATGACGTGCGAATAGTGCTCAATCACCATCTGTTCGGTCACCTTGACTGTGCCAATCTTCGCCACCCTGCCGACGTCATTACGCCCCAGGTCCAGCAGCATCAGGTGCTCGGCCAGTTCCTTGGGATCGGCCAGAAGTTCCTTTGCCAGTGCTTCGTCTTCTTTGCGGTTCGCCCCGCGCGGGCGGGTTCCTGCGATCGGCCGCACGGTCACGACCCCGTCCCGCAGCCGCACCAGAATTTCGGGGCTGGATCCCACGATGGCGAAGCCCTCAAGGTTCAGGAAGTACATGAAGGGCGAAGGGTTCGTTCGGCGCAACGCGCGGTACAGGGCGAAAGGCGGCAGCTCAAACGGCAGGCTGAAGCGTTGTGACAAGACGGCCTGAAAAATATCGCCGGCGGCTATGTATTCCTTGGCCTTCTCGACCATCGTGCAGAAATCTTCCCGGGTCATATTGGAGGCAGGTTCGGGAAGGCTCGGCGGGCGCCGTTTGAGTCCGTGCATATGGGGCTGGCGGGTTTCCAGACGGGATGTGGCTTGAGACAAGACACCGATGGCGCCACGGTAGGCGCGTTCGGCGTTTACGCCATCGGCCGGGCGCACGGGCGTCACGAATGTCACGACGTCTCGTATCGAGTCGAATATCGCCATCACGGTGGGGCGTACGAAAACGCCGTCAGGAAGGCCAAGCGGGTCGGGATTTGGCTGCGGCAGGCGCTCCATCAGGCGCACGGTGTCGTATGCCATATAACCGACCAATCCGGCGGCCATCGGCGGCAGATGCTCCGGCAGTTCGATCCTTGATGCATCAATCAGTGCGCGAAGCGACTTAAGGGCGCCCTCCTCGCAAGGCTCATATTCGTCGGCCCCTTCCAACGCATTGCGGTTGATCTCGGCCTGCGGGCCACGGCAGCGCCAGATCAGATCGGGCTTCATGCCGATGATCGAATAACGGCCCCGCACCGCACCGCCCTCAACGGACTCGAGCAGGAAACTGTTTGGCACGCCGCCGGCAAGTTTGAGCAATGCCGACACCGGAGTCTCCATATCGGCCACCAGCGTCGTCCACACGACCTGGCTCAGGCCGGCCTGATAGCGGGACGCGAACTCGTCAAAAGCGGGAGAATGTCTCATTGGGAAAACCAGCAGTGGGCAGAGCGAACAAGGCGGCGGATTATAAGTTCCACCGTTGCCCACGCACACAAACTCCCGGTTGCGGCTGTACGAGGATGGCCATATAGTATTGGTATGGCCATACCCAATATCAAATCGACCTATTCATTGGATGTCGAATCCGTGCGTGTGCTGGAGGCCCTGGCCAAACGCTGGAAAGTTTCGAAGTCCGAAGTCTTGCGTCGCGCTATTCGGATTGCCGCAAACGGCGACTACCCCGAAAGGGGCACGACGCTTGAAGCTCTTGATCAATTGCAGTCGTCAGTGCGTGAGCGCAGGATTGATCTCAAGAAATGGACCCGTGACGTGAAGTCCGAGCGCCAGGCCACTGCCCTTCGCGGGCCGGACTATCCCAGATGATCCATTTGGATACGAGCTTTCTGATACGAGCGCTGGACTTGGGATCGCCTGAGGATCGGAAACTGAGAAGCTGGCTGCAGGATGGCGAAATATTGAGCATAAGCGCCGTTGCCTGGGCGGAGTTGTTATGTGGTCCGCTCACTCCGCCCGAAATGGAATTGGCCGCCGGGATTGTTCAGCAACGCCATGACTTCACACCAGAGCACGCCCCAATTGCCGCCCGTCTATTCAATGAGTCAGGAAGGCGCCGTGGATCATTGATCGACTGCATGATTGCGGCGGCGGCGCTCGCGGACAGCGCGCTCATTGCGACCGCAAATGAGGCGGATTTCCGCCGCTTTGAAGAATCCGGCCTGCGATTGGCAGAAGGGTGATGGGCCTTTCAGCTAAAGCATGAAGTGGAACGGGACATCAACCTTGCGTAAACGGCGCAGCCTGACGCCGCCAAGGTGAATTGCAGGATTCAAGAGTCTATTCGGCCTTTCTGGGGCATCGTCCAGTGGAGTGCCCCCGGTTTGGCTGACCCTTCCAGTTTCCGATAATACTCGCCCTCTTTCTCCACCGGTGGCATATCGCCGATCGGTTCGAGGAGCCGCTTAAGTACAAGCCCTCGGTGATCCTCAAAACCCCCTTTTTCCGGTCAGAATCATCCAGTCTATGGACCTTATGGGGATGGATCACTTCCGCCGTAAGAGTCGGCGCTTTGCTCTCGATCTTCAACGGGCGCCTGATGAGAGTCCGCCGATTTCTGGAGCCCCTGTTGCCCCAGCATTGTGCGCTCACCCTTGGGTTCCGGTATCGGGCGGCGGAATTCTCTCGCCGTATCAACCCAGAGTTCCATCGCCAAATTGATTTGCCTCCGAGCTTCCTCTTCGGTATCGCCGTGAGCCATGCATCCGGGGAGTTCAGGCACTGTAGCCACGAACACGTTGTCATCGTCACTCCAATTCAGAATGATCTCGTAGTTGTAATTCATATGTCCTTTGATGCCTCCGGTTTGCGCCTCCGCGCCAGCGAACCAGCAGGCGGCAAGGCGGCTTCCAAAGCACGCTCCCACTGCTAACGCTTCATGCGGCAGGTGCGGTGGTTCAGATTGATGGCGCGGGTCAGGGCTAATAGACGCGTTGTTTGAGCGCGACGGTTTCTACTTCGTCGGTCATGGTTTCGAGACGCACCGGGCGATAGGCCAGGCGAGCGTCTCCGACCTCGTCCACCCAGGCCATGCTGTGCTTGAGCCAGTTGTCGTCGTCGCGATCGGGAAAGTCCTCACGCGCATGGGCGCCCCGGCTTTCCTCGCGGACGGCGGCCGAGGCCAGCGTGGCCATCGCCTGGCTCAGGAGGTTTTCAAGCTCCAGCGACTCGATCAGGTCGGTGTTCCAGATCAGCGATCGATCGGAAATCTTCACATCGTTGAAGCTCTGCAGCGTGGCCTTCAGCTTGGCCACGCCTTCTCCCAATACCTTACCGGTACGGAAGACCGCCGCGTGGTCCCGCATGAGTTGCTGCATTTCAACGCGAATCTCGGCGGTGGGGCGCGACCCGTCGGCATGCCGAACCCGATCCAGGTGCGCGATCGCCTGATCGCCGGCGCCGGCGGGCAGCGGGGCCGGAGAACTCTCGCCGCGCAGAGTCTCGGCGCATCGGCGGGCGGCGGCGCGCCCGAATATGACCAGGTCCAGCAGCGAATTGGAGCCCAGGCGATTGGCGCCGTGCACCGATACGCAGGCCGCCTCGCCCACCGCCATCAAACCAGGCGCAATAGTGTCATTGTCCTTCAGCGCCTCGCCGTGATAGTTGGTGGGAATGCCCCCCATGTTGTAGTGAACGGTGGGCACCACGGGAATCGGCTCCCTGGTGACATCGACATTGGCGAATACCCTGGCGGTCTCGGCAATCCCCGGCAACCGCTCGGCGATCACCTCCGGATCGAGGTTCATGATGTTGAGATGCACGTAGTCCTTTCCAGGACCCAGGCCCCGGCCCTCCCGCAACTCGATGGTGATCGCGCGGCTGACCACGTCGCGCGACGCCAGGTCCTTGGCCGACGGCGCGTAGCGCTCCATGAAGCGCTCGCCCTCCGAATTGGTGAGATAGCCGCCCTCGCCCCGCACGCCCTCGCTGATCAGGCAGCCCGCCCCGGGAATACCGGTGGGATGGAATTGCACGAACTCCATGTCCATCAGCGGCAGGCCGGCGCGCAACACCATGCCGTTGCCGTCGCCGGTGCAGGTGTGCGCCGAGGTGCAGGTGTAATAGGCGCGGCCGTATCCGCCGGTGGCGAGGATGACGCGGTGGGCGTTGAAACGGTGCAGATCGCCGGTGGCGAGATCCATGGCCACCACGCCACGGCAAACGCCGTTAACCATGATCAGGTCTATGGCGAAATATTCGACGAAAAACTGCGCCTCGTGGCGTAGCGACTGCTGATAGAGCGTGTGCAGCATGGCGTGGCCGGTACGGTCGGCGGCCGCGCAGGTGCGAACCGCCTGGCCCTCGCCGTAATGAGTGGTCATGCCGCCGAAAGCGCGCTGGTAGATGCGCCCGTCCTCGGTGCGTGAAAACGGCAGGCCGTAGTGCTCCAGTTCGATGATCGCCCGCGGCGCTTCCTTGCACATGTACTCGATGGCGTCCTGATCGCCCAGCCAGTCCGAACCCTTCACCGTGTCGTACATGTGCCAGCGCCAGTCGTCCTCGCCCATGTTGCCGAGCGCCGCGCTGATGCCGCCCTGGGCGGACACCGTGTGGCTGCGGGTGGGAAATACCTTGGTGATGCAGGCCGTCGCCAGCCCGGCTTCAGCCAGTCCGAAGGTGGCCCGCAAGCCGGCGCCGCCCGCGCCTACGACCACCACGTCGAAAGTGTGATCGATTACGGAATAATCGCCGGTCATTCTGGTGGGCCTTCCTGGTTCAGAGCTGGGTCACGATTCGGGCAATGGCGAGCAGGCCGGCCAGCGCCAGTCCGATGTGCACGAACTTCGAGACGATCAGGCAGGCAACGCGCAATCCTCCGCCCACGTAATCCTCTAGGACCACACGCACGCCAAGCTCGGAGTGATACAGAAGCGCCAGCACGAATGCGGTAAGCAGGGTCGCATCGCCCAATCCCTGAAAGCAGAGCAGGAGGTCTTCGTAGCGCAGAGACGGCAGAAACGCCAACCGCAACAGGAACCACGGCGCTAGCGGGATGAGGGCGACTGCGCTGATCCGTTGCGCCCACCAGTGCGACGTGCCGTGGCCGGCGGAGCCAAGGCCGGCGACACGGCCCAGGGGTGTGCGTAAACTCACAGCAGGCGCCCCTCGAAAGGCCCCCACCACCAGAAGGCTACGGTGGCGGCCAGCGATACGAGGAACACGAACCAGCCGGAAAAACGCGCTGTCTTCAGATCGAACCCTCGCCCGATGTCCCACACCAGGTGCCGCACTCCGTTGGCCAGGTGATAGAAAAGGCAGTAGGTCCATCCCAGAGCAGCCAGGCGCACGATTCCGAATCCGAACAGGCCTTCGAGCATGCCGCCCCCTCTCGGGCCGGAGGCCAGCGCCAGCAGGCAGGCTATCAGCCCAACCGCGCCTATGGATAGCACAAGGCCGGTGAAGCGGTGCAGAATAGAAAGGGCCATTGTGTACTGCCAGCGATACACCGACAGGTAGGGAGACAACGGCCGTTGGGCGGCGGGAGGCATTTACTGAATGTATTGGAGAAGAATGTGAGGGTGTGCAATTGTAGCCCGCAGATCGCGAAGTGGGCATGGCTTGATGGTCGCTGAGACTTCGACCGAAAAGGCCGGCGGGCCCGCGTTGCTGCGCCTGGAAGACTTCGCTGCGCTGAAGATCAGCGGGGAGGATAGGCGCGATTTCCTGCAGGGCCAACTCAGTCAGGATATGGCGGCAATCACTCCTGAACGCGCGTCACAGGCTGCCTGGTGCAACCGCCAGGGACGAGTGCTTTGCCTGATGACGGTGGTGGATTGGGACGGCGCGCTTTTCCTGCTGCTGCCCGCCGAACTGGCCCAAGACTGCGCTACCGGCCTGGGCCGATACACCCTGCGGGCCAAAGTGAGGATCGAGCTGTCCGACGAGCCTGTGTTTGGCTGCGTGGGCTCGGACATGTTGTTTCCACTGGGAGCGAGGGCGTCCCGCCCTCGGCGAGGGCAGGATGCCCTCCTTCCCAGCGCGGCCTGGGCGTGTTGCAGCGGGCCCGGGTATTGCGCCGTGCGGCTGCCGGGAGACGGGCGCCGGGCACTGTTGCTTGGCGAACCGCCCGGCGGAATCACCACTGACCCCGATACAAGCTGGACCGCCGAGCGCTGGCGCCTGGCGGACATCGAGGCGGAAATACCGTGGCTGGGGGCGGAGACCTCCGGGCAGTTCCTGGCGCATTCGCTCAATCTCGACCTTTCCGGCGCGGTCAGCTTCACCAAGGGATGCTATGTTGGGCAGGAGATCATTGCTCGCATGAAATACCGCGGCACGCCCAAACGCAGGATGCGGCGCGTGCAGCTGGCTTCTGACGCCGGCGTGAAGGCCGGCGCAAAGGTAGCGCACCCGGACCTGGGAAAGATCACGGTAATATCAGCAGCCCCCGCCGGCGACTCTATTGAAACCTTGGCCGAAGTGCGGCTCGTGCCTGGCCAGACACTGGACAAGGCAACGGAATGAAATCGGTTCAGGATCAAATCAACAACACCGATATGAGTCGCTTTCAGGTGCTCGCGGTGGCCGCATGCGTTGTAATCAACATGCTCGACGGCTACGACGTGCTGGTCATGTCCTTCACGGCGTCGGGCGTGGCCGAGGAATGGGCGATCAGCCAGACGGTCACCGGCTGGCTGCTGTCGGCCAGCCCGATCGGAATGGCCCTGGGTTCGCTGTTCCTCGGGCCGCTGGCCGACATCTTCGGCCGGCGGCGGATGACGCTATGGTCGCTTACCGCCGTTACCGCGGGAATGCTGGCCTCGGCGCTGGCGGCCGACTATCCGCAGCTGATCGCCCTGCGGTTCTTTACCGGATTGGGCATCGGAGCAATGCTGGCCAGCCTCACGGTAGTGGTCGCGGAATATTCCTCCAAGCGCCGCCGCACCCTGGCGCTGACCATCCTGCAGGCCGGCTTTCCCGCCGGCGCCATGATCTGGGGCATCGTCGCCGCCCCGATCATTCTTGACTTCGGCTGGCGCTGGGCGTTCGTCTTCGGAGGCGTTCTTTCCGGGATGATGATCCCGGTGGCGATGGCCGCTCTGCCCGAGTCCATCGACTACCTTCTCACCAGCAGACCCCCGGACGCGCTCGGCAAAGTGAACCGGCTGCTTAGGAGGATGGGGAAGTCAGCGGTTGAGGAACTGGATGCCGGAACGCAGGGAAGGCCGCGCCGCGCCAAGCTGAGCAGCCTGTTCGAGCATGGCCGGGCGCGCAACACGCTGCTGATATGGGTGTGCTTCTTCTGCGGACTGCTGGTGTTCTATTTCTTCATGTCGTGGACGCCCCTATTGCTGATCGACGCCGGCCTGTCGCCGAAAGCCGGGTTGTCCGGCGGAATCGTCCTGAATGCGGGAGCGATCGTCGGCGGCATTGCCCTGGGGCTGATGGCCTCGAGAATCCGGCTGAACTGGCTGCAATCGGGCTACGCCTTGTTGGGCGGCATATTGCTGATTGCCTTCGGCGCCTGGTCGGGGGAACTGTATGCCGCCCTGGCGCTGGCCTTCCTGGTGGGCCTGTTCGGTACCGGCTGCATCATCGGCGCCTATGCCGCCGTGCCGCAGCTCTACCCCACCGAGGTTCGCACTACCGGCACCGGGGTGGCGATCGGGCTGGGACGATGGGGCGGCGTGGCCTCCCCGACGGTAGCCGGGCTGTTGCTGGACGCCAACTGGACCGGCCCGGAGCTGTACCTCCTTTTCTCCGTGCCCCTGTTTATTGCCGGCATCGCCGCGCTCTTCCTGCGATTCCGAATCTGACCCCCCGGAACACGCTGGGAGCGAGGGCGTCTCGCCCTCGTCGAGGGCGGGGACGCCCTCGTTCCCAGATTCCCCGTAAAGCAGAAGGGCGAATGAATCAGATGTCGAACTCCACTCCCTGTGCAAGCGGCATTGCGGAAGAATAGTTCACGGTGCTGGTCTGGCGGCGCATATAGCCTTTCCAGGCGTCCGATCCGGACTCGCGCCCGCCACCGGTTTCCTTTTCACCGCCGAAGGCGCCGCCGATTTCCGCGCCTGAAGGGCCGATATTGACATTGGCGATGCCGCAATCGGAACCGACCGCGGACAGGAAGGTCTCGGCTTCGCGGATGTTGAGGGTGAAAATGCACGAAGACAGTCCCTGCGGCACATCGTTATGTATGGCCAGCGCTTCTTCCAGGGTCTCGTACTCCAGAACATAGAGAATTGGCGCAAAGGTTTCGGATTTGACCGTATCTGTCTGGTCGGGCATGTCGACTATTGCGGGACTGATATAGGCGCCGCCCGCGGGGACGCCGTCCGTTACCTTCTTGCCCCCGGTAACGACACCGCCTTCGCTGCGCGCCCGCTCGATCGCCCGCATCATGGTCGCGCGCGCACCCTGGTCGATCAGCGGTCCTACCAGTACGCCTTCGTCGCGCGGATTGCCGATCTTCAGTCCGGCATAGGCCTTGGCAACTTGCTCAAGCAGCTGTTCCTTTATCGATTGATGCACAATCAAACGCCGCAGCGACGTGCAGCGCTGGCCGGCGGTCCCGACAGCGGAGAAAACGATGGCGCGAACCGCCATTCCGAGGTCCGCAGACGGAGCGACAATCATCGCGTTATTGCCGCCGAGTTCGAGTATCGGGCGGCCCCAACGGGCCACGACCCTGGGGCCGACCATGGCGCCCATGCGGGTCGAGCCGGTGGCCGAAAGGATGGGCACGTCCCGGGACGACACCAGCGCTGCACCGGTCTCGGCGCCACCTATGGCAAGCTGCACCAGCCCATCAGGAGCGTCATTGCCGAAACGCCTGAGCGCGCGCTGCATGACCTTCATTGTCGCCATTGCGGTGAGCGGCGTCTTTTCTGACGGTTTCCAGATCACCGGGTCGCCGCACACCAGCGCGAGCGCAGCGTTCCATGACCAGACGGCAACCGGGAAATTGAACGCGGATATGACGCCGCAGGGTCCCATCGGGTGCCAGGTCTCAGCCATCCTGTGACCGGGGCGTTCCGACGCAATCGTCTTGCCGGTCAGCTGGCGCGAAAGACCAACGGCGAAGTCGCAGATATCGATCATTTCCTGCACTTCGCCCAGGCCTTCGGAAAAGATCTTGCCGGTCTCAAGCGTGACCAGCGCGCCGAGCGTTTCCTTGGAAGCGCGCAATTCTTCACCCAGCAAGCGCACAAGTTCACCGCGGCGGGGCGCCGGAACCTCTCGCCAGGCCATGAATGCAGCCTGAGATCGTGCGGTGATCGCCGCCATTTCAGCGGAGCCTGTTTCCGTCACGCACGCCACTTTGGCGCCGTCAACGGGCGAGTAGACAGCCAGCGTTCCGCCATTGAGGTCGCTTGCAGTCAAGCCGGCGGCTTCGAGAATCTGTTCGTGAGACATCTGATTTTCCTCTGTCTTCCGTTGGCGAATTCGTTCCTGGGAATCTACGGCTGACACATCGCCGGCCGGACACTTGTCCGGGCCGCGGATTCATCGCGCGATCGGGGCTATATGTCACTCTAGCTGGAACAAGAGCCAATGAAAAGCGAAAACATGCGGCAGCCGGGCCGACCGGCAGCAGCACGAGAAATCATCAATTTTGATGATTTCTTTTGGCCCCCCCGCTTGATAGCTTGGGGGCATCGTGGGAAAGCATTCCATTCGGTGCGTTGTAGTTGTCCTGGCGCTCGTCGGCCTCGGGGCGCATTCGTCGATTGCCGCCGCCGTTGCGCAAGCGTCCATTCCCAGGCTGCAGCAACTGATGGCCGACGGCGCGCAGTCGAGCGAGCAGCTTATCACCCAGGCCCTGAATGCCATCGATCAGCGGGGCAATCTGAACGCCTTCATTTCCGTGGATCGCCACGGCGCGCTGGCGCAGGCCCGGGAGGCGGACCGGCAACGCGGGCAGGATGAGACTCTCGGTCCCCTGCACGGCATCCCGGTTGCGATCAAGGACAACATTCACGTAGCGGGCATGCCGAACACGGCGGGGACACCGGCGCTCAAGTCCTTTGTTCCCGTTGAGGACGCGCCGGTCGTAGCTCGCCTCAAGGCGGCTGGCGCCATCGTGCTGGGAAAGACCAATATGCACGAGCTGGCCTTCGGCATAACCAGCAAGAACATGGCATTCGGCGCAGTGGGAAATGCTTGCGACCCAGACTTTATCGCCGGGGGCAGCAGTGGCGGAACAGCGGTGGCAGTGGCGACCGGGATGGCAGTTGCCGGACTGGGCACCGATACCGGCGGCAGCAGCCGCATCCCCGCCGCTCTCAATGGGATCGTGGGTTTCCGGCCTACCGTGGGAAGATATCCGAGCGCGGGCCTGACCCTGATCTCCAGTACCCGGGACACGGTCGGGCCCATGGGGCGCAGTGTCGCCGACGTTGCCCTGCTCGACGCGGTACTGGCGGAAGAAGAGCAGACGCTTCCCGCGATAGACCTGTCGGGCCTGCGCCTGGGCGTGCCGAGAGAATATTTCTTTGAAGGGCTGGAGCCGCTGGTCTCAGGCCGGATTGAAGCGTTGCTTGACGACTTGAGTGCCGCGGGAGTTGTGTTCGTGGAAGCGGACCTCCCGGGCATCGCCGCTTTGAATCAAGCCGTAAGTTTTCCGGTCGTACTGTTCGAAACCGGCTACTTGTTGCGCGAGTACCTGGCCAAATACCTGCCGGCCCAGAACCTGGAGGGGCTGGCCGATTTGATCGCCAGCCCGGATGTCAAGAACATACTCGCGGGCGTCGTCAACGGCGACACGCCGGAATCCACCTACCGGCAGGCGATTGACCATGATCGACCGCGCCTCAAGGCCGCTTACGCGGAATATTTCGCAAGGCATCGCGTGTCAGCCATGCTATTTCCCACTACGCCGCTTACGGCCAGGCGCATCGCCGACGCCGGAGAGACCGTCGAGCTGAACGGCGAGCAGGTGCCCACCTTCCCCACCTATATCCGCAACACCGATCCCGGCAGCAATGCGGGGATACCCGGTCTTTCCATTCCGCTGCCGGTTGCCACGGGCGAAATGCCGGTCGGGGTCGAAATCGACGGACCCCAGGACAGCGACCGTCAGCTGCTGGCCATTGGAGCAGCCATTCAGGAGCTGATTCAGGGGAACAGCCCATAGCAAACCTGCGCAGGCACAGGTTTGAGACCAGGAGAGCAATTATGTCTATTCACCGCAATCTGGTTACCGTATTGGCGGTTGCAGGTCTGAATGCAGGCGCAATTCAGGCCCAGGAACTTGAGGAGATCGTCGTCACCGCGGAACGGCGGGCGGAAAACCTCCAGGAGGTTCCCAATGCCATTACGGCCTTGAGCAGCGCCACTCTTGAGCGGGCGGACATCCACGACCTGACGGATGTCGCCACCCGCATCCCGGGGCTGACGTTCTCACCCTTCTCGCCGGGGCAGAACATCGTGGCCCTGCGGGGAGCGTCCTCGAACGACGACGGCGCGGGCACCGACAACTCGGTGGCGGTTTTCGTCGACGACGTATACCTTGGCCGGGTATCCAATATCAATCCGGAAATGTTCGACCTGGAGCGAGTCGAAGTCCTGCGCGGCCCGCAGGGGACCCTGTACGGCAAGAACACCATCGGCGGCGCCATCAACGTGGTGTCCACCAGGCCGAACAGCGAAGCACTTGAAGGTAAGGTCCGAGTGAACCTCGGCAACTACAAGCGCCGCGACATCGCAGGTTTGATTACCGGGCCACTGGGCGGCGGCTGGGCCGGCAAGGCGTCTTTCAGTATGCGCAAGCGCGATGGCTGGGTGGACAACGTCTACCTGAACAAGAAACTGAAAGACGACGACGTACTGGCGTTTCGAGGGCAGTTGCTGTACGGCGGCGACGACTTCGAAGCGCTGCTCAGCGCCGATTTCAACCGGCTGGACATCGAGGACATGGCCCGCATTCCGGTGGCGACCGGCGAAGCCGGCGACCCGGCCTTCTGGGCCGCGCCGGTTCCCGGCAGCTACGCGGAGCTCTGCATGGGGCGGGGCGCGGACTGTTCGGCGGGACCGATCGACGGCTACGCGAAACGGGAAGCCTGGGGTTTGAGCGCAAAGCTCAACTGGAGCCTTGAGGATGGCGAACTGATTTCGATTACGGCCTATCGAGAGAACGAGGCGGACTGGAACATGGATTCCAGCGGCACCCCCCGGTCCCCCCTGCCGCCACTGTTCAACCAGATCAACGATGACATCTTCGATTTGACCGACCAGTTCACCCAGGAATTCCGTTGGGTATCGAGCATCGGCGACCACATCGACTATGTGGCCGGGCTCTGGTACTTAAGGGAAGAAACCGACCGGACCGAGTGCTTCGACAACGACGTGCTGACCAGCGACTGCACTCCGAGTGCGGACAACGGCGCCACCGACTGGTACCGCCAGGTGAACCAAACCACCAGCTACGCGGCCTTCGGCCAGTTCGACTGGTCCCTGGCGAACAGCTGGGAACTTACCGTGGGCGGCCGCTACAGCGCGGACAAGAAGGAGATCGAGAACGACGCCATAGCCGGTGATTTCGTGGTCATCAACCAGACCTTCTCAAACTCCGTAAGCGAGAACTGGAGCGCGTTCACGCCCAAACTATCGCTCGCCTACATGCCGAATGAAGACACCACGATATACGGAGCCGTCTCGTGGGGCTTCAAGAGCGGCGGGTTCGCCGCTGCCCCTCAGGGCATCGAATTCACCGAACCACTGGACCAGGAAGAGGCGCTGAATTACGAGCTGGGCCTCAAGACAGACCTGGCAAGCAATTTCCGCTTGAATGCGGCCTTGTTCTTCACTGACTACAAGGATCTGCAAATCCAGACCTTCGGGCCTCTCTCGGCCGCGGCGGCGTTCGGAACGTTCCAGACGTTCAATGCCGGTGATGCTGAGATCCAGGGAATCGAAGTGGAAGCCACCTGGGTGGTGACGGAACAACTCACGCTGTCGGGTTTTTACGCCTTCCAGGACAGTGAATTCGGGGACACCAACATTCCCGGCACCGC
Organism: Candidatus Foliamicus sp.; assembly: GCA_965261845.1. Classification (GTDB taxonomy): domain Bacteria; phylum Pseudomonadota; class Gammaproteobacteria; order Steroidobacterales; family Foliamicaceae; genus Foliamicus. The sequence continues at coordinate 2,050,255 of OZ253475.1, forward strand.
GTTTCCGGACCAGTCCGGGCAGGAATTGATCCGGGCGCCCGAGAACAAGCTCAATATCAACGCCGATTACGCCATGGCGCTGGCAAACGGCTCGGAAGTGAGGATCAACTTGAGCTGGCGCTACACCGACGACCAGCGCGGCGAACTCGAACCCTGGGCGATCCAGCCGGCCTTTGATCTGTTCGACGCACGGGTCAGTTGGACCGGCGGCAGCGGAGCACTGGAACTGGCGGTATGGGGCAAGAATCTGGCGAACGAGGAGTTCATCGGCCACGTTTACACCATCGCCTCCAGCGTGGTTGCGGTGTTCGGCGACCCGAGAATGTATGGCGCGACGCTGACGTACCGATTCTAGGTGTCCCTAAGCCACCCCCCGGGAAAGAGGGCTTCCAGCCCTCCCTGGGAACGAGGGCGTCCCGCCCTCCCTGGGAACGAGGGCGTCCCGCCCTCCCTGGGAACGAGGGCGTCCCGCCCTCCCTGGGAACGAGGGCGTCCCGCCCTCCCTGGGAACGAGGGCGTCCCGCCCTCGCCGAGGGCAAGATGCCCTCGCTCCCAGGGGCTGCGTGCCCTCGCTCCCACCGGCTGGAGTAGAGTAATCGCGTGGATCTGACCCAAAAGGAGTGGCGCAAGCTGCTGTCGGTCATCCGGCATCTGAATGACAGCCTCGACGATCAGGTCATTCGACGGCGCGCCGGGAGGGATTTGCTGGACCTGCTGGAGGCGGACTATTTCGCCTCCTTTGTGTGGGATGAGCATGCCGGTGTTTTTTCCAAGCCGGTGTTCCTGAACATGTCGCCGGACAACCTGAAGCTGTACGAACAGTACTACCAGTTCCACGACCCCATTACCTACAAGATGCAGCCTTACCGCCGCGCGGTTTCCGCCAACGAGGTGATGAAGCAGCGCGAATTGATCAAGACCGAGTTCTTCAACGACTTTCTCTCGGTGGACGGGCTGTACTACGGCATCAATATTTATGTTTACGACAACGGCAACCGCAACATCGGTGATTTTCGTGTCTGGCGATCACGCAACCGGGACAACTTCAACCGCCGGGAACTTGAGATTCTGGACATGATCGCCCCGCACTTCAGAAATGCCATGCGCAACATCCTGTTCGCCAAGCACCAGGTCCCGACGCTGGATATGGAGGAGATCCGCAAGAACCTGTCCGACCAGTTCGGTTTGACGCCGCGGGAACTCGACGTTGCTTGCGCGGTGCTGGAAGGCGGCTCGGACAAGAGCATCAGCAGGACACTGCACATCTCCCTGCCCACCTTGCGCAGCCACATTCAACACTTGTTCGACAAGCTCTCGGTGAACAGCAGAACCGAGTTCTGCAGCAAGGTCTTTCTGGGTAGCCAGTCGGGTTAGTGCGCTGTCCCGCAAATGGCTGCGGGACTTAGCGGGACAACACGCTAGCCGCTCAGCCGTCGAGACCGTCGAGACCGTCGAAACGACGGTAGAAGCGGCGGCCGGCTGGTGGCATCGGGCCTTCAGCGTTTTGGAGCTCGTGGCATATGTATTGTCCCGATGACGGGGCGAGAATCTTGTAGGTGCGCTTGATCAGTTCGTAGGCAGCGAAGCCGAACCAGCCGGTGGGCAGCACCACGTCGGGGAATCCGGGATCGCGCAGGAGGATACGCCGGTAGTCGTGCACCATCATGGTGCGCAGCCAGAAGCTCTGCTCGGGCGTCAGTTCGTCGGGGCGTAGCTCCCGCGCCATCGGCCGGTAGAAATCGAGGTATTCGTCGTACAGGGCCTTGAGTCCGTCGAGGTTCCATTTCTTGCGGGCCAGGTCCTGCATCCCGGACCGTGAATGGGATTCCTCCGCGGACGCCTTGAGCACAGTCACCTGCCCCGTCAGATCGAGCCCGCCGATCGTGTCGTCCAGTTCTTCGCGGTCGGCGGACGGGCGCGCGTAAACGCCGCCCGCCAGCGAACTGAAGCCCTGCCAGGAAAGGCTCTTGACCAATGCGTCGCGTTTCTTCACGGGCAGGCCGGGAAGCAGCACCAGCGTCCAATAGCCGTCCCAATCCTTACGGCCGGACGAGTAAATTCTTCGAGCGGCTCGTTCGTAGTGAGCCTGGGCCTCGCTGGTGTAGCAGTAATAGCTGCGCCGGCCCACCTTGTCGCTCTTGAGCCAGCCCTGTCTGGCCAGGCGGAAAACGGCGGTGCGAACCCCGCGCTCGCCGAAGCCCAGCGGCTTGAGTGCTCTGATCAGGCTGCCCAGCCAGACCCATCCTCCGTGCTGTGAAACCGCGTCGCCGAACACGGTTACCACCATGGAAGTACCGCTCACGGAGCGCTCAGCCACGCGCCTGGCGATCGTTTCCGGAGTAATGCGGGCTTCGGTCATAGCTGGTCGAAGTCCACCACGACCTGTTCGGAGATCGGGTGCGACTGGCAGGTCAGGACCATGCCTTCGGCCACTTCCTTCCTGCTCAGCGCGTGGTTGATGTCCATCTCCACGTCGCCCTCAAGCAAGCGGGCCTTGCAGGTTGCGCACACGCCGTCCTTGCAGGAGAAAGGCAGGTCGGCGCCGTTTCTCAAGGCCCCATCCAGGATGCTCTCGCCGTCGGTGGACAGGTCGAACCTTGATGAGCGGCCCGCCACGGTTACGGTGACATCGCTGACCCGGCCAGCATATTGCTGCGCGCGGGCCAGGTGCTTTTCCACCACCGCGCGCGCGTCTTCCACCGAGGAGGAGAACAATTCATAGTGGATATGCGCCTCATCCACGCCCGTGCCGCGCAGGCCGCGGGACACTTCCGAGATCATGGATTGCGGCCCGCACAGGAAGAATTCGTCCACCGCGGCGATATCGATCAGGCGCTTTCTCATCAACTCGCCGCCCTTGCGATTGTCCAGGCGTCCGTACAGGACTTCGGCGTCCTGCTGTTCGCGGCTCAGAATATTGATCCAGCTAAAGCGCGTCATGTAGCGGTTCTTGAGGAAGCTCAGTTCATTCCTGAACATGACCGTGGCGGAATTCCGGTTGCCATACAGCAATGTCACGAAGCTCTGCGGCTCGCTTGCCAGGATTGACTTTGCGATCGAAAGCACCGGCGTAATACCGCTGCCGATGCAGATGCACATGTAGTTCCTGGCGTTGTCCCTCGACAGTGGCGTATGGAACCGTCCTTCCGGCGGCCTGACCCGGATCTCGTCGCCGGCGCGTAGCTGTTCATTGGCATAGGTAGAGAACACCCCGCCATCCATCTGCTTGATTCCCACCCTGAGATAGGCGTCATCGATTCCCGAGCAGATCGAATACGAGCGGCTGACCTCTTGGCCATCGATCTCGGCTCTCAATGTGAGGTATTGACCCTGAATGAAGCGGAAGGTCTTACGCAATTCTTCCGGCAAGTCGAAGACTAGACAGACGGCGTTGTCGGTCTCCGGGCGCACCTCGGCCACGCGCAAGGGATAGAAACGGGCCTCGCTCACTGCCGGCCCCGCTTACCAGTCGAGCCCGGGATAGGCGCGCTGCATGAACTGCATCTCCGCCAGCAGGCGTCCGTGAAACTCCGTATGCACGCCGTCGCGACCGCCGCTGATCGTCCATTCCCCGGCCGGGGGCGCAAGGGTGGCCTCGGTCAGCAATCCGCTTATCTCAGCCTCCCAATCGCCCCGTAGCGCGCTTCGATCCACCGTTATTCCGCTTGCCAGCAACGCCTTCTCATCGTCGCTCATCCGGAACATTTCCGCGGTGTAGCCCCACAAGGCGTCGAATGCCTGCTGGATCTTCGCGTGGCTCTCGTCGCTACCGTCTCCCAGGCGGAGAACCCATTCGCGGCTGCGCGCAAGGTGATAGCGGCTTTCCTTGACCGCCTTGGAGGCAATCGCGGCAATCCTGAGGTCGGAGGACTTCGCCAGCCTTTCCAGATAGGGCCGGGTGAAGCTGTCGAACAGGACTTGCCGGGCCATGGTGCAGGCGAAATCGCCCACCGGAAGTTCACAGATCAGGAGATTTCGATACTCGCGGCTGTCACGCAGAAAGGCGATTTCGTCAGCACTGCGTTGACCGCCCTCCAGCTCGGCGGCATAGCGGTAGAACAGGTCCGCCCGGCCGATGTAATCCAGGGCGACGTTGGCAATCGCCAGGTCCTCTTCGAGTAACGGCGCGTTCCCGCACCACTCCGACAGCCGCTGGCCGAGCACCATGGCATCATCCCCAAGTCCCAGGACGAAACGGAACAGTTTGGAACGAGGGCGTCCCGCCCTCGTCGAGGGCGGGACGCCCTCGTTCCCAGGGATGCTCTCGGTCCCAGGGACGCCCTCGTTCCCAGCGTCTTGCTTACGCTGGATCACAGGTTCTTGACAGCCGAAGGAAGCCGGTAATGGGTGGCGTGGCGGTACGGCTTGTCGTCGGAAGGATCGAAGAAGCTGGCCGCGTCCTCCTCCTGCGAGGCGACGATGTCGCTGGACTTGACCACCCAGATGCTTACGCCTTCGCTGCGCCGGGTGTAGCAGTCGCGCGCGTACTTCAGCGCCTGGGCGCCGTCTTCGGCGTGCAGGCTGCCGACGTGCTTGTGGTCCAGGCCGCGCTTGGAACGCACAAAGACTTCATAGAGCGGCAGTTTCATGTGTTTTTTATTTCTCCGGTTGTTCCTTTACGAGGGCAGGATGCCCTCGGTCCCAGGGGCGGTCATGCGGCCATTTCCTTGCGTGCGCGCCGTTTCTCTTCGTAAGCGTGCATGGCCTCGCGCACCCATGTCCCTTCCTCGTGGGCCTTCCTGTGCCGCTCGAGGCGCTGCCGATTGCACATCCCGTTACCCTTGACGACCGCCCAGAACTCGTTCCAGTCGATCTCGCCGAAGTCGTAGTGGCCGCGCTCCGCGTTCCACTTCAGTTGCGGGTCCGGGATCTCAAGCCCCAGGAATTCCGCCTGCGGCACGGTCTGATCGACGAAGCTCCGGCGCAGTTCGTCATTGCTCTTGCGCTTGATCTTCCACTGCATCGACCTGGCGCTGTGCACCGATTCCGAGTCGTGCGGACCGAACATCATCAGCGTGGGCCACCACCAGCGGTTGAGCGCGTCCTGGGCCATGGCCTTCTGCTCTTCGCTGCCGGCCGTCAGCGTCATCAGGATTTCAAAGCCCTGGCGCTGGTGAAAGCTCTCTTCCTTGCAGATACGGATCATCGCCCGCGAATACGGCCCGTACGAGGTGCGCTGCAGCGAAATCTGGTTGACGATGGCCGCACCGTCCACCAGCCAGCCGATCATTCCGATGTCCGCCCAGGTGAGTGTGGGATAGTTGAAGATCGAGGCGTACTTGGCGCGGCCTTCGTGCAGGGCCCCGATCATTTCCTCGCGGGTCGCCCCGAGGGTTTCGGCTGAGCTGTACAGATATAGCCCGTGACCGCCCTCGTCCTGGACCTTGGCCAACAGGATCATCTTTCGCTTGAGCGTGGGCGCCCGGGTTATCCAGTTGCCCTCCGGCTGCATGCCGATGATTTCCGAATGCGCGTGCTGGGAGATCTGGCGGATCAGGTTCTTGCGGTAGGCCTCCGGCATCCAGTCCTTGGGCTCGATCTTGCGCTCGTCGTCAACTCGGCGCTGGAACGCCGCCTCCAGCTCCGCAGCATTCAACCGGTATTCCGTCATGCCTCTTTCCTCGCCACCAGCGTGAGCACGTCGTACAGCGCCACCACCTGGTCCTTTTGGTTGATGATTTCGACATCCCAAACCACCACGCCGGTTGCGCGATCTTCGTTGGGGCGTTTCTCCTTGCTGATCTTCTTCTTGACCGTAACCCGCGCCTGAATAGTGTCACCGATCCCCACCGGCTCAATGAATCGCAGGTTCTCCAAACCATAATTGGCCAATACCGGACCGGGCGAAGGGTCCACGAACAGGCCCGCGGCAGCCGAGATCACGAAGTAACCGTGAGCCACCCGCTTGCCGAACAGCGAGTCCTTTGCCGCCAGCTCGTCGAAATGGGCGTAGAAGTGATCGCCCGAAACGCATCCGAACAGAACGATGTCGGCCTCGGTGACGGTTCTTCGATGGGTTGTGAGTCTCTCGCCTACACGCAAGTCCTCGAAGTGCTTTCTGAACGGGTGCACCTCCGTTTCCAGCGTTCGGGCGCCTGATTGGTACTCTCGGGTAATCGCCATCAGCGTTGTGGGCGAGCCCTGAATCGAGGTGCGCTGCATGTAGTGCTTGATGGCCCGGGCGCCGCCCAGTTCCTCGCCGCCGCCGGCGCGTCCCGGGCCCCCGTGCACCAGCATCGGCAGCGGTGAGCCGTGACCGGTGGACTCTGCGGCGCAGTCGCGGTTCAGCACCAGCATCCGGCCGTGCCAGGCCGCGGTCGCGAGGATGATCCGGGCCGCTTCACTATCGTCATGGCTTACCAGCGAACCCACCAGGCTCCCGCGGCCGAGGCCGGCCAGATGAATCGCCTCGTCGGACCCCTTGTACGGCATGAGGGTGGCCACCGGCCCGAAGGCCTCCACGCAATGCGGTGCTTCGGTTGCCAGTGGATCATCGCAATACAGCAGGGTTGGCGGATAGAAGGCGTCGCGCACCGCGCGCTCGCCGAGCAGCTCGAAATCGTCGTCCCCGCCCATAAGCAGTTCCGAGTTCTCGGCCAGCGCCATCACGTTGCCGTGCACCTCGGCTTTCTGCACCGCGCCAAGCAGCGGGCCCATGCGCACCCCGTCCGCCGCCGGATCGCCGACCGTCACCTTGGAAAGCCGCGCGCGGAGGGCAGCGGCCACCGGCTCGACCCGCGCGGCGGGAACCAGGATGCGCCGGATGGCAGTGCACTTCTGACCGGCCTTGGAGGTCATCTCGCGTGCAACTTCCTTGACGAAGAGGTCGAATTCCGGGTCGCCGGCGGCCACCGTTTCACCCAGGATGCAACAATTCAATGAATCCGCCTCCTGGTTGAACGGTATGCTCTTGGCAATGATGTTCGGGTGCGCCTTGAGCATCTGACCGGTGGCGGCCGAACCGGTAAACGTCACCACGTCCTGCTCGGTCAGGTGATCGAGCAGATCGCCGGTGCTACCGCAGATCAACTGCAGCGACCCCTCCGGAAGAATCCCCGAGGCGATGATTTCCCGCACCATCGCCTCAGTCAGATAGGCCGACCCGGTGGCCGGCTTCACCACCGCGGGCACGCCCGCAATCAAGCTGGGGGCGATCTTCTCCAGCATGCCCCAGCAGGGAAAGTTGAAGGCGTTGATGTGCACCGAAACTCCGCGCCGGGGGGTGAGAATGTGGCGGGCCGAAAAGGTGTTGTTGGCCGAAAGCCGCTCGGGACCGCCCTCGACGACAAACGGCTCATTGGGAAATTCGCGCCGGGCGATGCTGGAAAAGCTGAACAGCGTGGCGATGCCGCCCTCGATATCCACCCAGCTGTCCGCCCTGGTGGCCCCGGTACAGGCGGATACCCGGTAGAAGTCCCCCTTGCGGGACAGCAGGTGTTTGGCCAGCGCCTTCAGGGCCAGCGCTCGTTCGTGGATGGTCAAGGCGCGCAGCGCGGGTCCGCCTGCGGAACGTCCGTATTCCAGCACCCGCTCGAAGTCCACTCCTGAACTGCTCGTCATTACGATACGCTTTCCCGTAACAGAATGTAATATATGTATCCCTTTATTTTCTCCTGGGACCCAAGCGCCGTATACATAACTACTTATTTTCATTTTCTATTTAAGACATCTCTCTGGAACAGTTTCTTTTCCCCCGTATTTCTGGTAGTTTATAACTCACTTTACATATTATCAAGTCTATTGTTGTGTTATATTCCTTCAACCCGTTCATATGAAATAGCCAGACCATGTCGGATTCAGGAATCGCGTACGAGGCGATCGAGAACGCCAGCATCGATGAGATTCGGAGCTTGCAGACAGAACGCCTCAAGAGCACGTTGCGGCGCGTCTATCGGAACTCTCCTGTCTACAAGCAGAAATTCGACGATCATGGCGTGCGGCCGGACGACCTGCAGTGCCTCGGGGATTTAAGTGAATTCCCCTTCACCACCAAGGCGGACCTCCGCAACAACTACCCCTTCGGCCTGTGCTGCATCCCAATGGAGCGGGTGGTGCGGATTCATGCTTCCAGCGGCACAACCGGCCGACCCACCGTGGTGTGTTATTCACGCGCAGACATTGAAGTGTGGGCGCAAGTTTGCGCGCGCTCCATATACGCGGCCGGCGGGCGGCCCGGCGACAAGGTGCAGGTTTCGTACGGCTACGGCCTGTTTACCGGCGGGCTCGGCGCCCACTACGGCGCCGAACACTTAGGCTGCACCGTCATTCCCATGTCCGGCGGTCAAACCGAGAAGCAGGCGCAGCTCATCCATGATTTCGATCCCGAAATCATCATGGTCACGCCGTCTTACCTGCTGAACATTTGCGATGAACTCGCACACCAGGGTATCGATCCCGGCGAGCTTGCGCTACGGGTGGGCATACTGGGCGCCGAGCCGTGGACCGAGTCCATGCGTGAGGCGCTGGAAGCGCGCCTGCACATCGACGCGGTGGACATCTACGGTCTTTCCGAAGTGATGGGCCCGGGCGTGGCGCAGGAGTGCGTGGAGGGCAAGGACGGCTCCACCATTTGGGAAGATCACTTCTTCCCGGAGATCATCGACCCACAGACCGGCGCCGTTTTGCCCGATGGCGAGGAAGGCGAACTGGTATTCACCACCCTTACCAAGGAGGCCATGCCGGTCATTCGCTACCGCACGCGGGACCTTACCCGCCTGCTGCCCGGCACATCGCGAAGCATGCGGCGCATGACCCGGATTACCGGCCGCAGCGATGACATGCTGATCATTCGCGGGGTGAACGTGTTCCCCACCGCAATCGAAGAACAGGTCTTGAGCGTTGAAGGCCTTTCGCCGCACTACCTCATCGAAGTGGACAAGAGCGGTTACCTCGACGTGGTCACGGTGTCGGTGGAGCGGCGCCCGGACGCGCCGCAAGACGCTGCGGCCCTGGGAAGCGAGCTGCGCCACAAGATCAAGGCCATGCTGGGCATTTCGACTTCCGTGCAAATCAGGAACAGTGGCGAACTGCCGCGTTCCCAGGGCAAGGCAATACGGGTTATCGACCGAAGGGGTTAGACTGGGAAACGCTCCGGGCCGGTACGGAGCAGCCGGCTGGGGCGTAGAAATCGTCCACCCCCGAGCTTGGCAAAAAATGGCGAACTTGATTTCCAGCGGTTACCGGAAGAAGACTTCAGCGTTACGCAAGCGGGATCGCCTGGACTTTTGGCGTGACATCATCTGCGATGAGTTCGTGCAGCTCGACTGCCAAAAGGTGCAGACGGGCGATTTTCGCGGTGAGCTGCACGGCGGCATCGGCATTTCCGATCTGCGTTTCTCCGAGGTCATAGCCGACCCGCAATTTGTCGTGCGCTCCCGGCGCCAGATCGCCAAGTCCACCGAAGCGGACTTCCTGATCAGTTTCCAGATAGAGCAACGTGGCCTGATCCGCCAGAGTGGCCGCGAGGCCCTGCTCACACCCGGCAGCTTTGCCTTGTACGACAGCACCCAGCCGTACTCGCTCACCTTCAAGGAGCGCTTTCATCAATTCGTGCTGCAGATGCCCAAGGACGTGCTATCCCGGCATCTGATCAATCCGGAGCAATACACGGCGATTCCGATTTCCGGGCGTTCAGGGTTGGGCGCGGTGTTGAGCAACTTCATTTTCTCTCTGGCCCGGGAACTGCAAAACGTCCGCCAGGCGCCGGAGGAATTGTCCGAGAACCTGGTGGAAATGATCGCGATGGCGTTCAGTTCTTCAATGATGCTGGAGCAGGTGGGAACCCATTCCATCGTTCGCAGGTCCTTACACACGCGCATACGCCACTACATCGACCACAACCTTTGCGACCCCCTGCTGTCCAACAGCCGGATCGCCCACGCGGTGGGTATTTCCGTTCGCTACCTGCACAAGCTGTTCGAGGATGAAGCGGAGACCATTCACGCCCTGGTTCTCCGCAAGCGCCTCGAGAAAGCCCGTGAGCTGTTGCACGATCCTGCCTACGCCGGGCACAGCATCGAGCAGATCGCCTACGCCACCGGGTTCTCCAGCGCCCCGCATTTCTCGCGGTCCTTCAAGAAGCACTTCGGACTGAATCCCAGCGACGCCCGCTAAGGGGGCGCAACCAGCACTGCCGCGGCCATCCGCACCGGCTTGCGCACCGCCAGTACCCGAAAGTGCAAGGTTTTGTGCGCTTGGCGGCATGGACGCGAATTTCCTCCAGGCCCTAATGTTTATGCAGTCAATAGACATCGGCCGGCAGGTCCGGCCGGAAGGGAACCGGCATGAGTCATTGCAACCTGAAATTGATGACAAAGGCGCTCGCGGTGGCCGCGCCCCTGCTCTTCGGAGCCGGGCCGTCATTCGCCCAGGGCGCGGCGCTGGAAGAGATCGTGGTCACGGCACAGAAGCGCGAAGAGAGTCTTCAGGACACGCCGGTGGCCGTGTCCGCCTTTACCGCCGACGCAATCGAGACCAAGGGAATCGACGACATTTCCGAGGTGGCGTCGTTCACCCCCAACCTGGTGTTTGATACGACCTCGCCGGTCAGCGGCCTGTCCTCGGGCGCCGTGGTTTTCATCCGCGGGATCGGCAACACCGATTTCAGCCTCACTACCGATCCCGGAGTGGGCACTTACGTGGACGGCGTCTACATGTCGCGCTCCGCGGGCGGCGTACTGGATGTTCTGGACGTTGAACGTATCGAGGTTTTGCGAGGCCCCCAAGGAACGCTGTTCGGCCGCAACACGATGGGCGGCGCCATCAGCGTTACTTCGCACAAGCCCGCCGATGAGTTCCAGGGAAAAGCGGAACTCACGGCGGGCGACTTCAGCCGGCTGGACGTGCGGGCATCCGTCGACGTGCCGTTCTCGGAAGCCTTTCGCGCCACCTTCGCGGTGTCGGAGAAGAATCGCGACGGTTTTGTCGATCGGGTGCTGGTGGGCGACAGGCTGGGCGACGAAAACAAGTTCGCCTTGCGGGCTTCGGCCGTATTCGAACCCGGCGACAACCTGGACTTTCAGTTCAGCTACGACTACACCAAAATTGACGAACAAAGCGCAGGTTCGACCCTGGCAGGCTTCACGCCCGGGGCGGGCACCGTAGGCTACGGCCTGGCCACCTATGGAGACATACCCGCGGGCCTCGCCGATTTGAGCCAGTACATTACCGACGGGGCGGACGACATAAGCTACGCGACCGGTGCGACCGGGACCGAATTGGACATCAACGGCCTGTCCCTGCACGGCACTTATCGAGGATCCGGTTTCGACCTCAAGTACACGGTTGCGCAGCGCCAGACCGAGGGTGGTTTCTACCGCGACCCCGACAACTCGCCGCACGCGATTACCGAGACGCTGAACCCCGACTACGAGCACCGCCAGACCAGCCACGAGCTGCAACTGACCGGCGCCGGGTTCGACCAGCGGCTGAAATACGTGGCGGGCCTGTATTACTTCCAGGAGGACGGAACCGACAACGTGTTCGTGCCCGTGTTCCTGCCATCGCCCGACCTGGCCGTAGGCTTCCCGGCGGCGATCACCAACCGTGCCGCCGTTGACACCAACAGCAAGGCAGCCTACTTCCAGGCAAGCTGGGCACTCTCCGAGATCTTTTCCGCAACCGTGGGAGTTCGCCAGACCAAAGACGAAAAGGACTTCGTCTACACCCAGTACATCGGCGCCGACATCCACGGCAATCCCCTGCCCTTCTTCCCGGGCGCGGTCAACAAAGACGGTGTGTTCACGCCCGGTCTACTGCCCCTCGTTGGAAACGGCAGCGGCGCCGCTTCGGACTCGTTCTCGGAGACCACCTTCAAGTTCGGCGTGGACGCCAGCCTCGCGGACAACACGCTGCTCTACTACAGCTTTTCCCAGGGTTTCAAGAGCGGCGGCTTTGTGCTGCGCTACGTTGAATCCGTGCCCGATATCCGAACCTTTCAGCCGGAACTGGTCGACTCCCATGAGATCGGCTTCAAGTGGCAAGGTTTCGATGATCGCGTTCGGCTCAACGCCGCCGCCTTCTATTCCGACTATGAAGAGGTGCAGGTGACTTTCTTCGACAGCCTGGGCGGACCGGTCACGGCCAACGCGGGAACCGTCGAGATCAAGGGTCTGGAGGTGGAATTGACCGCTTTGGTAAGTGATCGCCTGCTGCTGGACGTGAGTTATGGCTACGCCGACGCCGGCTACACCACAATCAACCCCATTTCCGGCCTGTCCCTGACCCTCGACGAATCCGCCAGGCTGGTCAACACACCGGAAAACACCTTCAATATCGGCCTCGAATACAGCCTTCCCATTGGCGCCAGGCAATTGGCCGCGCGCGTGGACTATTCCTATAAGGACGATGTCTTCAACGACTCTCAAAACTCGCCTTTCCTGTTCCAGGAAGCTTATGACACCTTGAACGCATCCATTCGTTTGTCGATCGGAGAATCCGTTGACGTGGTGGTGTTCGTAGACAACCTCACTAATGAACGCTTTATCGAGAGCGGCGACTCCAACTTCGGCCTGGGCTTCCATGAAGCCAATTACAACCGGCCACGAGAATACGGCGTCACCATCCGGTATCGGTTCTAATTCTGGAGACCATGCAATGAGCGTTAAATTCAAGGCGGCCGTGGTTCAGGCGGCGCCGGTATTCATGGACCTGGATGGCTGCGTGGAAAAGGCCGTCGGATTGATCGAGGAAGCGGCGCGCAACGGCGCCCGGCTGATCGCATTCTCCGAGTGCTGGTTCCCCGGCTATCCCTGGTGGATCTGGCTCTCGGCCACCGCCTACAACGTCCAGTACTTTCAGCAATACCATGAGAACAGCCTGGCGGTGGGAAGCGACGCCTTCAACCGGCTGAGCAAGGCCGCCAGGGACAATGAGATCCATGTTTCCACCGGCGCCAGCGAAAGGGACTACGGCTCCTTGTATATCGCGCAGTTCCTGTTCGACGACCAGGGCGAACTGCTGCATGCGCGCCGCAAACTCAAGCCCACGCACATGGAAAGGACCGTGTTCGGTGAAGGCAACGGCAGCGATTTCCAGGTGCTGGACACGGATTTGGGCCGGATCGGCCAGTTGTGCTGCTGGGAGCATATGCAGCCGCTCACCAAGTACGCCATGTACAGCATGCACGAACAGGTCCACGTGGCCGCCTGGCCATCGTTCAGTTGCTATCCCCAGGCCTACTCACTGGGGCCTGAGGCCAATGGAGCGATATCCCAGGTCTACGCCCTGGAAGGACAATGTTTCGTTTTGGCGCCGTGCGGCGTATTCTCCCGGGAAATGTACGATCGGATGGTGAACAGCGAGGAACAGGCGGCGCTGATCAACGTGGGCGGCGGCTTTGCCCGGATCTACGCGCCCGACGGCAGCCCCATGTGCGAACCGCTGCCGGAAACCGAAGAGGGCCTGCTGTTTGCGGATATCGACTTGGGCGCCATCGCCGTAGCCAAGTCCTTCGCCGACCCCGTGGGTCACTATTCCCGCCCGGACGTTACCCGCCTGCTGCTGAATCGCAGCACGCAGCCGAGGGTGGAGAACTTTGTCGCGGAGGCCATGGAAGAAATTATCCCGGGGAGCGAAGGGGAGAGTCCAGGCGAAGCCGCCGCAGCGCCTTGACGCGCACCCGGCGAAGGAACAAGCAAGCTATGCCCAGACACAACATGCCACCCAATTGGGATCCGCCGGCGCCGGCCTGGCAGTCCCACTGGCAGGAAAAAGCGGACCCGCTGGTGGCAGGCTATTTCGGCGTCCAGGCGGAACAGCCCTCGTTGCTGGATTCGTGGATCGCGACCGCCTTTTCGGGGGAGCACGCGCCCTTCCGGGTGGAGCGCGGCCTCCACACAGGGCACGGTGAAACCAGCGATTTCCTGTATATCGCATATTGGCGCAGATCGGAATACCTTCAATGGTGGCAGCGGGCCCAAGCCTGGTGGAACGATGCCAGAAGGCTGCGCGAGGGGGTGGGCTACTGGCGGGAAATCATCACCATGCCCTTCGACCGCTTCGAAACGCTGCATTCCACCGAGTCGCCACACGGCATCAGCGTGTCGGCCGACGGAATGGACGGCCCGATCAAGGAACACGGCTACCCCGGGGGAATGCGCGACCGTATCCCGTTGTCCGATTTCCATGACCTGCGCGCGCCTGGAAGCTTCGATACCCGCCTTGAGGCCCGTACCGCCGGCGGCGGCAAAAGGGTTGTGGTCAAGCCGCCGGAGAACATGTGCGTGATCCGCTCCGGGCAGAACTGGTCTTATTGCGCCGGCAAGGAAAAAGCCTATTACCTGGAGAAGCTGCATCCCGTGCTGTTGGAAGGAATGCGTTACCTGAGAGAAAACCCCGCCGAATCCAACTGTTATTCACTCCGGTTCGTGGACAAGAGGGACGACTCCTGGGGCGCCACCGAACAGAGCTTCGGACTGGGATATTCGGTGGATGTGCACGCCTTTGAGAAATGGGCCAAGAGCCATCCCACTCACCTGGCCATCTTCCGCCACTTCTTCAAGATGGTCGATACCTTCGGACCCCAAGACATGCAGTTGCGGCTGTGGCACGAGGTGACCGCCCTGCCCAACCAGGGCTGCGAATTCGAATACCTGTGCTGCCACCCCAAGACGGGGCTGTTGCGCTATATCTAGTGTCGTGTCCCACAAATAACTTCACTAATCTGCGGTCCTTTTTCCTCCCCGGCGGCGTAAACTCGGGTTGAACCTTGGCGCATTCGGCGCCGGAACAAAGGGCGGCTGTTCTTGGGCTCATCTCAGATGCCGGAAAATGGGTGCGAAAACCTCGCGAATCCAGCACACTTGGAAATCCCCGAGCCACTTGCCGTGCACCAAGTCCGCATGCCCGACGGCGCAGGCATTTTCTTGCGCAGGCACGAAAATCCGAAAGGTCCCCGGCTTGTTCTCAGTCATTGCAACGGTTTTTCCGCGGATACCTACTACCCCTTCTGGTCATTGCTGACCGATCGTTTCGACCTGATCCTTTACGATTTTCGCAATCACGGCTGGAATCCGGTGGGCGACCGCCAGGCGCATTGCATCGAGACCTTCGTTCAAGACAATAGGACCGTGGTGGCAGCCATCGACCGGCACTTCGGAGATACGCCCAGGATCGGCGTGTTTCATTCGATGTCGGCGGTAACGGCGATCCTGCAGCTTGCCGACAGCGACGCTTTCACCGCGCTTGTGGTTTTCGACCCGCCCACCTGTCCGCACGGCCGGGAATCCCAGGACATCAAGAAAGATGGCCGGCGCCATGGCCGACAGAGCGCGGCAGCGTCAGGAACACTTCGAGAGCACAGAGGAACTGGCGAACCAGCTCCTTCGCGCGCGGGTTTATGAACGCCTGCAGCCCGGCGCCGCGGACCTGGTCGCCCGCACCACTCCCCGCCGCCCAACCGATGGCGGCGCCGGCTACGTTCTTCGTTGTCCCCGCGAATACGAAGCGCACATCTACGACCCACTGTACGACTCGGCGGTAGCCTCCGACATCCGTAACCTGCCCTGCCCCACAAAGGTGATCGGCGCCGACCCGGTCATCCCCTTGTCGTTCCTGCCCAGCGTGGACCTAAGCGATATGGTGGCGCTGGACTACGACTTCGTGCCCGAAACAACCCACTTCCTGCAACTGGAAGAACCCGGGGAATGCGTAGACCGCACCCTCGATTTCCTCACAACTCAAGGACTTGCATAATCCCTGGGAACGAGGGCGTCCCGCCCTCGTCGAGGGCAAGATGCCCTCGCTCCATTGTTCCCGGCCGGCCCACCCTCCCTGGGAACGAGGGCGTCCCGCCCTCGAAACAAACGAACATCTCGACCGCGGCATTCCAAGGCAACGCCCCAACCCCTATCTCCGATCCAGAAACGCCTTAATCGCAGGCGTTACAGTCTCGCGCAGATAGCGCGTCCGGGGCGTAGTGCCCCACCAGCCCGAATGACCGCCCGCCGAGGGATGCGTGAAAGTAAGCAGGTCAGCCCGCTTCCCGGCAATCTCCACCACTTCCGCGGTGCTGCCTACCTGGGGAAGCGGCAGCGCATTGGTCATCCAACGGCGCAGCGCCAAGCCGTGCACCACAATCACCGTCGGTTCCAGAATCTCCATCGTACGCAGAAAATGTCGCCCGCAATTGCGCTGCATTGCAATGCTTGAATGGCCGCGGCCGCCCCCGTGCGCGTCCTTGCTCCTGGGCGTGGTCAGGGCCGTGCACAGCAGGTAGTTCACCTGGGCAAAGCCATCGAAGATATGCCCATCGAGCAGGCGCTCGCCGGCCTCGTCATCGCCGAGCTCGCGTCCCAATAGCAGCCGCAAAGTCGATGTCACACCCTTCATGTGCGGATTACGGCCCCGAAAACCTGCCTGCGCCGAAAGTGCAATCATTTCGGACCGTCCGGCAAGATCAACGCACTCGCGGGCCTGGCCGTACTCCTGACCCAGGACCACGATGCGCATCGCCTGTCCATCCAGCTCCAAGTCGTAATGCCTTCCGACATGATTCATCTGCCCCGGATGAAACGGAAACCCGCTCCGGCTCGCCCGGCACGCCTTGAAGTGACGGCAGATGAAGACGCCGTCATCCGAAAGCAAGTGCGCTCGAACGTACTCGCCAAGCAGACGCCCTCGCTCCCGGGTCCTTTCTGGATACGATCGGATCACTTTCCTTGACTCTGGCGCCGCTCTTGCAACGAGGGTAACGCAGCTGCTGTCTGGTTCGCCTGACAAAGCTGTCCGCGAGCGCCGGGATGGCGCCTCGTGTAAGCTTTCGGGACGACAGGATGTCCTGGAGAGGTCCACGATGCTTAGGTCGAATACGTACCGGGCGGCAGTGATCGCGCTGGTTTTTCTGATGGTCATGGGCCGTCATGCAGAGGGCTTGGCGGCGGACCGGACGGACGCGGCCCGGATAAGCTGTGAAGGCTGGAATACATACGGATTTTTCAATGCCGCTACGACTGCGGACGTAACGCGCTGCCTGGACGGCGGCGCGGATCCTAACGCGCGCGACGAACGCGGCGTCACCCCACTGCATCGAGCGAATAGCGCTGCTGTGATGGAAGTTCTCCTGGCAGCGGGGGCCAAGGTAAGCGCCCGGGACAACTCAGGGAACTCCCCGCTGCATTTTGCACGCAGCGCTGCGATAGTGGAGGCGCTGCTTATTGCAGGGGCGGACGTGAGCGGAGGGAATAACGACGACCGAACGCCGCTGCATTTGGCGTGGAACGCTACCGTAACGGAGGCGCTGCTGAATGCGGGGGCGGACGTGAGCGCTCGGACCTTGCGTGGCTATACCCCGCTTCATTTTGCGGGCAGCACTGCCAGAGTGGAGGCGCTGCTGAATGGAGGCGCAGACGCAAACGCACGAGACAACTATGAATTCACCCCGCTTCACAGCGGGGACAACCCCGCCGCAGTGAAGTTGCTGGTCAATGCGGGGGCGAACGTGAATGCTCGAACCATCAACGGCTTTACCCCGCTGCATTTTGCAGGTAGCGCTGCTATGGTGGAGGCGCTTCTGGATGCAGGCGCGAACCTAAGCACGCGGAACGATCGTGGCGAAACTCCGCTGCATGGGGCGGGGGAAGGCATGAATGTCGAGACCGTAACCGCATTGCTGGATGCCGGCGAGGACATCAATGTGCGGAATCGCCATTACAACACTCCACTGCATCTGGCGGCGAGGCGAAAGAACGCAGAGACCGCCGCTGCTCTGGTAAATGCTGGCGCAGTCCTGAGCGCTCGGAATAAGTTCGGTGGTACGCCGCTGCATGAATCGGTACGCATGGGGTCGCTTCATCCGCGAAAAGACGTAAGCGCCGCTGATCATGCAGCGATCCTGCTCACTGCGGGCGCGCGCGTAGACGCCCGGAACAATAAGGGCGAAACGCCGCTGCACATTGCATCTTCGCCTTACGCAATTGATGCCATAGCCGTCCTCCTGGACGCCGGTGCGGACGTGAACGCGCAGGATTACTCGGGCAAGACACCGCTGCATTTTGCGCATAGCACTACGGTAGCAAAGGTGCTGCTGGATGCCGGCGCGGACGTGAACGCCCGGAGCATCGATGGCTATACGGCACTGTATTTCCTGGGAAACACTGCCCTGATGGAGGCGCTGTTGAATGCGGGGGCGGACGCGAGCGTTAAGACCAACGATGGCTATACTCCGCTGCATCTTGCGAGCAATGCTGCCATAGTGGACGCGCTCGTAAACGCGGGCGCGGACGCAAGCGCTCAAGCCAACAATGGCCAAAACGCCCTGCATTATGTAAGCAACGCTGCCGTAGCGGAGGCGCTCGTGAATGCGGGCGCGGACGCAAGCGCTCAAGCCAACAATGGCCATACCCCGCTGTTTAGTATGGTGGAATTCAGCAACGTCGAAGGTGTGGCGGCGCTGGTGAATGCAGGAGCAGACGTAGACGCGCGGGATAGCAATGGCCATACGGCACTGCATCTGGCGGCCTGGGCAAGACGCCCCAAGGTCGTGGCTGCTCTCGTGCAGGCTGGCGCCGACGTGAACGCCCGGAGCAAGTTCGACAATACCGCGCTGCATCTGGCGGCCCAGGTTAGAGAGGCCGAGGCCGTAGCTGCTCTGGTGGCGGCAGGCGCGGACCTGAATCGTCGCAACAAGTTCGGCGATACGCCGCTAAGCGAGGCGGCGGATTGCATGAAGTTGCCGCTTCATGTGGCAGTAGCTTGCAGTAACACCAAGGTGTTGCTGGCCCTGATAAGTGCCGGCGCAAACGTGAACACGCAGGACAATTCCGGCCAAAGCCCGCTGCATGAAGCAGTGCTCTACGCGCAAATCGATCCCGTGGCCTCCCTTCTGGAAGCCGGCGCAGACCCTAACGCGCGGGACAACCACGGCAAGACGCCGCTGGACCTGGCGGAGTGGAGAAGAGACCACCTGGAGGAACTGGACAGCGAAGCCGATGAGTTCCAACAAGAGCGGCGCCAGCAAAAACTGCGGCGGTTTGCCGACGTCATTTCGGCGCTGCAGGCCGCCGGCGCGAGGATCGGCGAGGACTGAACGGCAAGAGAAGAATCCGGGTAATCGCGAGGAAACCAGGAGAAAAATCTTTGTTTCCTGCCCGATTGGAAACTACAGCAACAGTAATCGCAATAGCGCTTACATGCCCTTGGCGTACTGCTCTCCGGCCTCGATGGCTACCGGCAGGCGATTCCGCCGGGTGGGCAACGGGCAGGTGGCGAAGTCGGTGAAGGCGCAGGGCGGGTTCTGGGCCTTGTTGAAGTCCACGATCGTGATTCCATCGGGGCCGGGCGCATACGCATACAGGTATCGGCCGGCAGGATAGGTGGTCTTCCCCGTGGTGAGATCGGCGAAAATCAGGAGGAATCCCGGTCCCGCGGCGTAGGCTTCCAGAGACAAAGACTCGCCTCTAATTTCGAACTTCAGCGTTCCCGGGGCCGTGGGCTTCCAGCCGAGTCCTTCTACCACCGTACTCAGGATGCGCTCCTGAGGCTCTTCGTATGCCTCGAAACGCGCTTCCACTCGCCAGGAGGGATCAGCGGGATAGGACTTGATTCCCTGGAAAGCAGACACGGCCGGGTGGTCGTAGTCGCGAAGACGCACACCCATCCGGTCCATACGGCCAATTGCATGCCAGGAAAGCGTGCCGTGGGTCAGGATGGTCGGTTCACCCGCCTCATCATGCACCAGACGCAGTTCCGTGACCGGTTCTCCGTTACTGAAGACGCCGGCCCCGGATTCCGACCGAAACGTTATTTCGCCTTCCTCCAACAGAAACTCGCCTAATCTCGGAGCCGCCGGCAGATCCGCGAGCACGATATCGTTGCCGGGCGCCGACCCGAAGCTCGTAACGCCCGGATCCAGCCAATGCAGGCCAGCCAGATTCAACCAGCCATCCGGGCTCTTCAGGCTTTCCTCCCGTTCCGCGCGCCACTGCGCCATGGATCGTGCGTATTCTGAAGTTTCCTGCGCTTGCGCCAATTCCGTTGCAGCGCCGGGGAGCACCAACCACGCCGTAAGAAATACCGTGCCCAGGGTGTAACGATTCATACCTCGCCCCTCAAAATTCCAAGGCTGCCCGCAAAAGCAGCGAAAGACCAAAGATTAGTGTACTTGAGGTATTCTTTGTTCGTGCAAATATATGCACTGTGGAAACGCACACTCGGCGGATAAGGAGCAGGCTTGAGCGGGACGGAGCCCAAAACCAACATGAATGAATAGTGAGGTGTACAAATGTTGCGCTATCCAGCACTGATTGACGGCGAGTCCGGCGCTTACGGCGTCACTTTCCCCGACTTGCCTGGAATAGTAGCCATGGGCGCCTCAATGGACGAAGCCATGATCAATGCGGAAGAGGCTCTGCGCGACTACGCGTTGGAAGCCGAAAGGGATGGAGATGCCATTGTGCCGCCCAGCGCAATCGAGTCGGTGAAGCCTCCACCCGATTCTGCACTAGTCGCCATACCGCTGATTCGGCTTTCCGGCCGCCGCGTGCGGGCCAACTTGACCCTGGACGAGGGCGTGGCTGAATTCATTAACAGTGAAGCGCGCCGGCGGCGTATGACTCGAACGGCCTACGTGGAATGGATGGCGCGCCGCATCGCCCAAACTGGCGGCTAACCCCGCATCTGAACTCGTTGATCACCAACGCGTGCGACGAAAGTGCGGGAGGGTAGCGCCTGCAACGAGGGCGGGGACGCCCTCGGTCCCAGGGGTGCAGCGATCAGCTCGCAGTCTCGGCCTGCGGTTTTGGAGGCATTCCGGCGGCCGTAGCTTGCTGAGCGGGGTCGCGACGGGTTTGAGCGTGGCCCAACGCGACAGACAGCGCGCTCCATGCGGCGGCGAAGGGTGTAACCGCGGCAACCATCAGGCCCAAGCTGCCGAGCCCGCTGAGCACCGTATGGATGCCAAGGCCCGCCAAGTCGCCGCCCCGGTACCCGAACACATCGATTAACGGCTTGGCCTTGTAACGCTGGGACGGCGGCACCACGATGAAGAGTGTCTCGCGGACGGGGCGCGAAATCGCGTAGCGAGTAGCTCTATGCACGGCCTGAAATACAGCCATGACGCCGTAAAGGGGCCAGATGGCAAGCACCGCGAAACCCGCCAGAGTCACCAAAGGAAGAATCGCCAGCGTCCAGCCGACGCCCAGTCGGCGGATCACACGCGTCGCGATGAAGATCTGAGTCAAAAGTGTCAGCGATTGGGCAAGCGCATCGAATAGAGAAAAAGCACCTACGCGCTGATTGAAGGTATCGGTCTCAACCAGGATGATGTTGGCCTGAGTGAAATAAATCAGCGTGTTCGAGATTGCCATAGACACGATGAAAAGTGCGATCCCAAACAGGTATGGCGACGTTCCCACTGCCGTCAAACCATCGAAGGACCCGCCGCCGATACGCTGTCCCGGCATCGTCACGGGCCCCAGGCTTGGCTCACCGAGTCGGGAATGGCTGGACTGAACGGCCGTCCGATCCAGCTTCAGCATCACGACAATTGCCAGAACGAACAGTCCCGCCCCGGTCAGCATCAGCCCCACCGGCAAATAGGCCGATTCCGTCATCCTGCTGATCAAGTTGGTAGTCCAGCCTCCCACCGAGGCTCCCAGGGTTCCGCCAACTGCGATAAAGGGAAACATGCGTTTACCCTGGTCCACGTTGAAAATGTCGGCCATGAATGCCCACAGCAAGCTGGTGCTAAAAAGGTTGATCGTGCTCAGCCAAACGTAGAATGTGTATCCGACTCCGCGCGCCAGCGGCGTTTCCGTATCGGTGCCGATCAATCCGCCGCCAGCCTGCGCGTTCATGAACAGCAACCCCGAGAATCCCAGGAGGCACACGACGACGAACCCGTAGCCGACAGGGATGAATCGCCGCCGGTCCATCCGCGCGACTACACCGGCGAAAAGCAAAACAAGGATCAGGGAAGAGACGGCAGTAACCGCGAACAGCCAGCGGAGATCATCCATGCCCCGCGCTACACCCATCGCGTCGCGTACCGGCCGCAGGAAAAAATAGCCGCACAGCACGCAGAAAAAGAACAGCGCCGCCAGCAGCGCCAAGCGCAGTTCTCCCCGCTTGAAGTTCAAGACGCGCGCAGCCCAATCCGTCATGCTTTTTTTCCTCGCCCCCTCTTCCTAGGAGCCTTTCGAAGCCGTTCCGCTGCTTCCGCCAACTTGTGGTCGGTCTTCGCGCAACAACCGGAAGAGCGAAACGGCCATTGCGACGCCTATGATCAGCAAAGGCAGGGATACTACCAGCGTTGCGGACTTCGCCGCCGGCAATCCGCCTACGAAGATCACGGAGATCGGCAGTACCGCGATTGCGAATGCCCAGAAAACCCGGTGCCAGCGTTGTGGGTTCTGCCCGTGGGTGAGCCGCTTGGTAGCCGAGGCGGCAATCGCGTATGAAGCGGAATCGTAGGTGGTGGCGACAAAGATGAACGACAGCGCGATGTAGGCGATCAGGGGCAGCGGGAACAGGTCAAGCGCGGCGATGAATTGCGCGATTGCCGACTCCGGACCGTCGGTATGCAACACCTCGCGGATCGGAAGGGCCCCGCTGGTATCCATCCATTGCGCCGTATTGCCGATGCACACGTAGAACAGGGTGCAGCCCAGAGTCCCGTACAGCAGCATCCCGCCGATCACCTCGCGCAGCGTACGGCCGCGCGAGATGCGAGTCACGAACAAACCCACATAGGGCGCATAGGCCAGCCACCAGGCCCAATAGAAAATACTCCAGTCTTCCACGAACCGGGTGGCCAAAATGGGGTCGGTCCAGGTGTTCAAGCGCACAAACTCCTGAATCATCAAGCCGAAGCTGTTGGTTCCGAGCTTCAGCACGAACCCGGTTGGGCCGGTCAGCAACACGTACAGGGCGAAAATGATCGCTGCGATGGCGTTGATCTCGCTGAATCGTCGAATCCCCTTGTCGATGCCCAGGTACACGCTGGTAGCGAACAACGCCACCGAAATCGTGATCACGCCGACATCGATCACGAACGATTCGCCAATCCCCAGCAGCACACTGACGCATGCGCCGACCATGGGCGTGGCAAGGCCCAGCGAGGTCGCGGTTCCGCCCACCATCGCCAGGATGAACACGAAATCCACCGCCCGGCCGAGCGGACGATTAACCACGTCGCGGCCGAACAAACCGATCAGGGAAGTCGAGAGCCTGAGGTAGGGCATCTTCCGTTGGTAGTAGGGATACGCGATGGCGATGGTGCCGAACGCGTACAAGGCCCAGGCCGAGACGCCCCAGTGAAAAATCCCGTAAGTAGCCGCCCACTCCAGGGCCTGGGGCGACTCCGGCGCCAGGCCGAAGGGCGGCGTGTCCACGTAGAAGGCCCACTCGATCGGCGCCCAGTAGACCAGGCCGCCGCCGATACCGGCGCAAAACAGCATCGAGACCCAGGAAAAGGTGGGATAGGCCCTTTCGGCGTCTTCGCCGCCTAAGCGGTAATGTCCGTACTTGCTGAGCGCAATGACCGCCAGCACGATGATCGCCGCGGCTACGGCCCACTGGTAAAGAACGCCGATCTCGTAGGCGATCCAGTTATAGACGCTCTCGATGGCGGCCGCGGAGGCGTCCGGGAAGGCCAGCAGGGGGACGCCCCAGGCCAGGATGATAAGAATCGTGGCCCAGAACAGAACGCGATCGACAGCAATACCGCTCTCGCGTGGAGTCGAATCGGACTTTTTCATCGGCTTGGGACCAGTGAGCTGCGCAGCTGCGGAAACAGCAGAACGTCGCGGATCGCCGGCTGATCGGTAAGGAACATCACCAGGCGGTCCACGCCCAGGCCCAGGCCGGCGGTGGGCGGCAGGCCGTATTCCAGCGCAGTAACAAAGTCCTCGTCGTAGAGCATCGCCTCATCATCGCCGCCCTCGCGCAAGCGAACCTGGTCGCGGAAACGGCGCGCCTGATCTTCGGCGTCGTTCAGTTCCGAGAAGCCGTTCACCAGTTCGCGGCCGGCAATGTACAACTCGTAGCGGTCGGTAATCTCCGGGTCGTCGTCGCTGGCGCGTGAAAGCGGCGAGACTTCCGCCGGGTGCGCGGTAATGAACACCGGGCCGGCCAGCTTGTCTTCCACGGTGCGATCGAACAGTTCGGCCAGCAGCTTGCCCCAGCCCGCGTTGGCCGGCGGCTTGGTGTCCAGACCGAGGTTCTTGAAGCACTCCAGCAGGTAGCCGGCATCGCGCAACCGCGCCCCGTCCATTCCGGGATTGTGCTCGAGCACCGCCTGTTCCATGCTCAGGCGCGGCCAGTCACCGCCCAGTTCATACTCCGCGCCCTGGTAAGTCACCCGGGTTCCGCTCAGCACCGACTCCGCGGCAGCGCAAATCATCTCCTGGGTCATCTGCATGAAATCGTTGTAATCGGCGTAAGCCTGGTAAACCTCCAGCATGGTGAACTCGGGATTGTGCTGGGTGGACAGCCCCTCGTTGCGAAAGCAGCGATTGAGCTCGAACACCCGCTCCATGCCGCCCACGACCAGCCGCTTGAGATGCAACTCCAGGGCCACGCGCAGGTACAGGTCCCGATCCAGCGCATGATGGCGGGTGGCGAAGGGGCGCGCCACGGCGCCGCCGGGTATCGGCTGCATGACCGGTGTTTCCACTTCAAGAAAGCCCCGGCTGCCCAGAAACTCCCGCAGCGCAGACGTGATATGCGCGCGGCGCTCGAACACTACACGCGAGTCACGGTTGACGATCAAATCGACGTAGCGGCGCCGATAGCGCTGCTCACGATCGGCAAGCCCATGAAATTTCTCCGGCAGCGGGCGCAGGGCCTTGGTGAGCAAGGCTATTTCGCTGACTTCCACGCTCAATTCCCCGGTGCGGGTCCGCATCATGACGCCGCGCGCCCACAGGATGTCTCCCAGGTCCATCCCGGCGGTCTGCGCGAACGGTTCCTCGCCCATCGCGGCGCGCGAGAGCATCAACTGAATCCGCCCGCTGCCGTCCTGGATCGAAGCGAAACTCAATCGGCCCATCCGGCGCAGCGACACCAGCCGTCCCGCCACTTGCACCTCGCGGCCCCGTTCCGTGAGCGCATCGGCGTCCATTTCGGCGCATTCAGCGTGCAATTGCGCGGCCCTTGCGTCAGGCCGGTAATGGTTGGGAAACGCCCAGCCCGTTCTGCGCAGGGCCTGGAGCTTCCGACGGCGCTCGGCGATGAGCCGGTGTTCGGGTGGGGCGCCGGAATCCGGGATTTCGGGCGGCGCTCGCATGTCCCGGATTGTACGGCCTGGCAAACAGCGTGCGAAACACCCTCAGCTTCAACGCCAACTCAATCCGCCCTGCCGCTATTTCAGGGAGGCTGCCGTTAGGAGTTCGATCACAAGCCGGCGGTAAAACGTGGCCCGCTATTCTCCTATCGTTCCAACTCTCCTCACTTCACCGTAGAGTTTCTCATCGCCGAATACTCGTGCGCCTCGGCGCAACTGGGCGGCGCCATACACCTGAGCATTACCGGCAACCTCGCATTCCTCGTCAACCCTGGCGTCCTGGGCGATGAGTGCATCATCCCTCGCGACCGAACGTCCTCCAAGGTAAGCGCTGCCGGTAACCCACGCCCGCCCCATGACTACCGAGCCTCCGTCAATCCAGGCCTGTTCCGAAACCATGGCGTGTTCGCGCACTCGCGAACCATTCTCGATTCGCGCGTTGCCCCAGACCCAGGCATCACCGCAAACAAAGGATGCCCCCGCGATCCGCACTGGCCCGCGAACGCGGGTCCGGCCGAACACCAGCGATCCCTTCTCCACAAAGGCCTCGGGATCCATGTCCACCGTGTCAGCCACCCAGCCGCCTCCTTTTGGATGCTGCCGGGCGGCGACCGGACCTTCGCCGAAATCGTACAGCCCGCCTGGCTGCGACCCCGCCGGTGCGGAGCGTGCTGACGCTAAGCCGGGCAGCGGTTCTCCTACCGATATGGGCGGCGAATCACTCACGGGGCAACTCAGTCTCTGTGTTCCAAGCAGGGCTGGCTGGCCCAGCTTGTTCAACCAGATCGTTCACCCTGCCCTTTCGGCCGAAATCCGCCCCGAACAGCCGTCCGACGGCGGCGCGGCCCAGGCGGGAACGACCGAAACCTCTTGCGAGCCCGGGAGCCCGGGAGAAAAAGATGCAGCACTGGCGCCACTGCTGTGCCGCAAGCCATTGCGGAGCTCAGCGGGCGCACAGTGCTGCGGGCGCGGTTGCGATCCCAAAAGGAGTCCTTGACTTGGCAAGAAACATTCGCAACCGGCAAAGGCGAACCGGCATTTGTTTGAGAGGGAGGTACTTAGCCGGTTCTCCAATAAGCAGTCGCGGCGCTTGAGGAAGTAAACCGTAGTTCCATCAAGCGCCGCAGCCACAGAAAAGTCTCGATTCTCTGTGGCAAACCGTTCAATCGGATTGATAGGCATCAGCGCGAAACGGTGCGGACCGGAGGCGTCGCGGAGATGCGAACTGTAGTCGATTGTTTTCATATTTAACATTTTAGTAATATATCAATATTCAATCTAACTGGGCATTTATAGCAGTTGTTACCTATAGTATACTATATTCTCTCGTGGTATTGCATTCGCCGAGCTTGGGAAACGAAAGCACTATGATCAATCACAAGAACGTTCAAGCAAATCTTCAAGCGGGTGGAATGGCGCCAGGCGGGCTCGTTGGCCGCTGCATAGAGGTTGGCTACGCTAACTCGCTTGAGCAGGCGGCTTGGCAGGTACTGCGGCAAGCTGCCCGATCGCTCCCAACGGAGTACGGCATGTTCGGTTACAACGAGGACGAGGCGTTTCAGGAATTGCTCCGGCGCTCCGGCCCCGGTCCGCACGAGAAAGTGTTGCGGGTTGTGGCCGGGATCTGCTCAAGCCAATCTCTGATGCGCCTGATCAAACTGGGTGCGGAGATAGACGCTCCGGAAGGCTCGAAAGGGCCGCTGCATGCCGCGGCATTCGGCGCCCGCGAGGACCATGTAAGGATCCTGCTGGCCGCAAACGCTGACCCGAATCGCGGCGACGAACGGGGACGTTCCCCCCTCCATATCGCAGCCCTCCTCAAACTTCCGAGCGTAATTCAGCTGCTCGCAGGCGCAGGTGCGCGTATCAATGCGCTCGATGAAAAGAAACGCACGCCGCTCCACTACTCCGGCGCCAACGATTACGCTTACCGCCGCAATTTCTCCACGGGCCGCCTGACCGAAACCATTCGTGTCCTGATCGAGTGTGGCGCGAACCCCAGCCTGAAGAACGCTCAAGGCAAGACTGCGTGGCAAACGGCGGCGTATGAGGAGTCGCGCGACGAACTCATCGTATATCAGTCCGCTCGTAAACTTCTTTCCTCCGGCGTCTCGCCACTCGACGGAATGGCAACGCGATCAATCCGCGAAACAACTCTTCCCGACAGATCATCATCTCGTTCCTGCCGGTAGCCCAACCCGAGCGGCGCCCTAGGGCTTTTGCAGCTTGACCGCGGTCCCGGATACGGCCAGCAGCAGCATGCCGGACTTGCCGCCGCCGGCGATCTCCTCGTAATCCAGACGTATGCCGGCAACGGCATCGCCGCCCCGAGCCTGAGCCGCCTTGATCAATTCCATGAAGCACGCCGTCCTGGCATCCTTCAGCACGTTCTGGTGGGTCTTGCTGCGGCCACCAACAAGATCCCGGAAAGTCCCGGCAATATCACGGAACACGTTGATGCCCATCACGCACTCTGCAGCAACCACCCCGCAGTTCCGGGCGATTGCCCGTCCTGGAATTTCCGCCGTCGTCGATAAGTATTCCCAGAGAATCATCGAGTGGTTGCTCCCTCTTCCGCCAGAATGGTCTTCAGTTCGGCCGGTGGTACATAACCCGGAATGATTCGGCCGTCAGAAGTCAGTATCATCGGTGTGCCTCGCAAGCCCAGATCGTTGCCCAGGCGCGCGTGGCGGTCCACCGAATCGGACCTGCAATCAATTTTTCCGACATTCCTGTCCGCTTTCGCTTCCGTCAGGGCCAACTGCCGGTCCTCCGCGCACCAGACGGACTCCATCTTCTTCCAAGCGTCCGAATCCTTACCGGCGCGGGGGTAGGCAAGATAGCGGACGCCGATCCCCGCTTCGTTGTATTCCGGCATTTGCCTGTGAAACCGGCGGCAGTAGCCGCAGTCCACATCGGTGAAAACCACGACTTGATGCTCCGCGCCCACGGGCACGAAATCGATCGGTTCCCAGTCACCGAGAGTCTCGACCAAGGCCGCACGAATGGCTCGCCGGCGCGTTTCGGATAGGTTTTCCCCGGTTGTCAGGTCGATTAGGTCGGATACGAACCCGTGCTCTACTTTGGCATCCACATAGCGCAGTTCGTAGCCTAGTTGCAACTCAAAGATCCCCGCTACCGGCGTGGCGCGGACGGCCGCCTCGGGAAAACGTTCCTTCAGCTTTTCCACATCGTCTTGCGGCGACGCGACGCCGGCCGTGGCCAGAAGAATCAGGCCAGTTGCCAGGAATCCAGCGGCGTGAGTGAATCGTGTTATGTGCATCAGTCTGATCCTCATGAATCTAGAGAAGGAAAAACGGATCAAAGCGAGGCGCCAAGCGTCCGCGCCAATTTGAAGACGAGCTGAGTTGAAGAAATTTATCGATAGTATTGACATAGTTGTTATTTTCAATTAAACCGGTATAAAATAACAGTTCTTATTTCTACTTTTTAACTAAGGACCCAGGATGAGCAGACCGTGCTCTCTTTGCATGTTCATGCATGCGCGAGAAAGTGGCCGGGCGCACCTTGGCACACAGCGGACGGTTTTCTGCCTGGGTCCTTACAACTCTGGAGAACCCAATGAAACGTAGAGAAGCCGAATGCATCCTGGCCGCGATGTCGGGATACGAGACCGCGATGTCCGCATTGGCCGCGATGGTCTCGCTCACGGATGCCGCCAAACACATGGGGTACCAGTCGGTGCAACACGCGCTCCATTCGCTTAAGAAGCACAAGGCGCGGGAAGACCGGGAGACGGCCACCGAAGACCACCCGGCCGCAGCGAACGCTGCCTGGCGTCCGCATACCCATGTATCGCCCACAGCCACCGCAAGAGCGCAAGCAGCAGGAAACTAGGCTAGGCGGCGGCCCGTGTGGGTTCGCGGCTGGCGTTGAAATGAATCGCCCCACGCCGGGGCTTGCAACATTGCTGCGTTCTTGCCGGTGCGCATAAGGCATTGATTCTGCAAGTGGAACTCCGCGCTCAGGGCCTTTCGCCGCGGCCGCCGGCCTAAGCTTGGCGACCGCGGCAGGCAACCCGCACAGGAACGTGCGGGTTGCGTACGGCCTAGCGCCGATCGATGCTCACGGAATAGGTCTGAACCGTGCCATCGTCGGCCGTGACATCAACCTCGATCTGGGTCTGGCCCATGGCAAGATTCGGAATATTCAGGCTGGGCCCAGACCCCAGCGAAGTTCGAGAACTGTCAAAGTACTCTACGCGTGCATTGGTGTCACTCTTGCCCGCAAACACCGTGATATCCGAGACAGATGACGGCACCGGCGTCTCAGTAAAGTAAATGTAAAGGCCGGGCGTGAAGCCGGTAAAACCGCTGTTGCTGGGGCCTGGTAAGATGTTGAATACCGTACCGCCGCTGCCCCTTATGGCGAGGTCAAGCAGCGTCGCATCGCCGGTGGTGTTCAGGCAGCGTATGCCCACATTCTCGGTCTTCCGGCAGTTGTGCACTCCGATCACGGTGCTGGCCATCGGACCGCGAGCCACCAGGCAATCAAGTAACTGCGTTTCATTCCCGAGGCACTCCATGTCGTCCAGCAAGATCGGGCCGGTTCCCGCCCCGAAAAACGACTTCAGGAATCGGCCGGTCCCGGCTTCCTCGCGCTTGTAGCCCAACTGGCGGCACGCCACGCTCGAATCGGTATCGGTCCAGTAGTCATCGCAGATGACTCCCCACACAGGACCATGGCCGTCATCCGGAGCGTCGGCGCATAACTCAAGGCGGCCTTCGTTCAGCGTGATGCCGTCCTGCAAGCGCAGAAGGCCCACACTCCCGGGGCAGTCCTGCCCTACGACATAGTTGCGAACCGTCCTGCGGGTGTTCGAGTCCTCGAACATTTCGCCCATAGTGGACGGTGGCAGCGGTGGGTCCTTGGGGTTGTCCGGCAAGGACAGGGCTGCTCCGCTCCAGAGCGCGAGCAAGGTCAAAATGCCGGCGCGCTGTGTCCAGCGCCGGGACGGTCTATCAAAGCGGATAATGTTCATTGTATTTTCTCCTTTCGAATGGCTAACGATGCCCTCTCGCGATGGTGCCTGGGAAATCACCGGACTTGAGGCGTGGAGAGCACAAAGGCTCCTTGCGCATGGCGAGACAGGCCAGTTCAACGAATCCCCGAATGCGCATCGGGACTTCGTCCTCCCAGGAAAGGAGGAATGCTACGGTTCGTTGGCAATCCTAGCACGGACAATTAGTGTTGTCAATAGTTTGTATAAATGTCTATTATGTCCGGTTGGATTGAGTGTTTGACATTGTTATATAGTGTCTGTTTGTGGCGATTTCAGACTACCGGCCCTGGCTCAATTCTCGCAGAGTGCTCACCAGCGTGTAGATGCCACGCCGTACCTCATCGGGATCCTTTCCCGTCTTCACGTACAGCATATTCGCATCGCGCAGCACTGCATCAGGTTCGACGTCTGTCTTCGTCGCCGTTTGTCCCGTATCGAACACCACCCATCCGTTCGCGGTGCGGCTCATCAGAATCGGCACATAACCGTTCGGGTAGTCTTCGTAACTACCCGCCACCCCGGTCTCGATCAGCACCGCGCGTCCTGCGTCCGACACTTCGTGCGGCGCCTCGCCGATCGCGGTTTCGTACAATGCTGCCGCTTCGCGAAGGTCGTAAGCTCTATCCGTGCCCCACCTCGCTCCGTTCGTCTCATGAACCCGCACAGGCTGCAGCATCGGCGAGGCTACGCCCGGCATGGCTTGGGAAGCCGCCAAGCGAGCATTCGCCTCCGTTGCCTGATCAAATCGTAATACGCTGGCGGCCGCAAGGACAGATTTCCCGCGAGCCTCGACGACAGTTCTTAATCCGTCTTGCATTTTCATTGCTGTTCCCCCGCTAATTGTCGCTTCGCCACTATTGCCAAAGCGGAAATCGAACGAAATTCCTGGTTAAATCTCTATTGCAAGTTTTCCTTTTCCAAGAATCTGGTTTCGAAATCTTTCGGAATTAGAACTCTTGGGGGAAATTATGCTATGCGTGTAATGTAGTGAAGAAAACCCCCGTTTGTGGGGCAACTAAGAGCATCTTCCATGTTTCAGGAATAGAGTGGGGCACCCCCGTTGGTCGCCAGGGAGAGAATTGAGAGGAAAGTGTCCTGAATTGCTCCAGTCAAGCGCCTTTGATCGGGTAACACTCTCCTGGGCGACACTCAACGGCGTATCCAATTATCGGCGTCTCTCCCGATGGACGTTCGGTCCGGATGCGTGCCGCCGCGAGCCGATTCGGCCTACTGCTTTTTGTTGCCGTCCCATAGAATCCGGCAGGGCGGGCGCCCAGGCAGTTCCACGACACCGAATACTCCGACTTCGTCGACCCACATGCGGGCCTCTCCCGGGTTACCTACCGGCAAGCGTTCCCCCGAGCTCAGATCGCGCCTCCAGCGCGGCCCGATCACTCGCGCCCAGCGACGTCCGTCGGCACCTTCGTGGGCCGCAACTTGCAATACTCCCAGCGGCTCGACGACTGCTCGTTCATCGGCGCCGCATTCCGCAATACTTGCCCGCACGGGCTTACTCTCCGTCGACAGGGTAGTTTGGATCTCCGGCAAAGTGGCGCGTATCTCCGGCAAGATTGTCGGCGCCGGCGGCGTAGCATCCTCCGGATCATGCATCACAGGCATGGAGATCTCAGAAGGCGCTTGGGCGCTTTTTTTCATCTCCCGCCGTTCCTCTTCCAGAAAAATCAACCGTTCAGTGAGTCCGGCCAGCAAGGACTCAATCTCTTCCAATCTGGCGTTCGCTTTCCCAGCAGCACCCGCCTCGCGGGGCGGAAAAGCAGAGAGTTCAGGCGTCAGCGCGGCCAGCTCAGCAGATGGCTGCGCAGCCGTCTGGTCCTGAGGACCTTCCGCTCCATCCTGCACTGCCGGATCAGAATCCCAAGAGGATTGATCCCCAAGATAAGCGTTGATATCTTCACGGGTGCCGTCGTTGCCCAGGGATTCAATGTCCCGGCCTAAGGCGTCGAGCCGTTCACCCAAAATTCCCAAGGTAGGCTGGTCTGGCGTTGGCGCGGATTCGGCTTCCGTCGAGTTGGCGGTCGCGGGCTCGGGCTGCTGGGAAAGAAAGCTGGCCAGCACAGGCACGAGGTTGCCAAACGGCCAGAACCAATATCCTGCTCCGACCGCCGGCGCCAGGATTGCGATAACCAGAACGCTCCACAGCCATCTCCTGCGCCTACGTGGATTGCCGACGGTGTCCGTCTGCTTTCCGCGGCTTCCGGCTTGCGTGCCCGACGGCTTTGGATCGGGGATGCCAAACTCTGAGTCCGGCGGCATTTCAGCATGCACGGAATCGCGTTCTCGAACCCCGGACAGTTGAACTTCATTGGCCGGCCCATGCTTGCCGGACGAGTACGCAGCCGACTCCGGCGCTTTCAAAGGCGCAGCTTGCCAGCCTTCCGCCTGGATTGCGCCTCCAGCGTGCGAGCCGGCCAGAGTGGGCTCTGAGACGGGCGCCTGCCTGCGATCTTCGAGCGCGGGCTCCCCGGCGGCCAGAGGTGAGGCCATTCCGATGGGGATGACTTCCTCATCCTCATTGCTATTGCCCACGTTGCCGGGCAAATCGAATTCTTCTTCGTCCTCTTCAAATCCAGGCGCCATCAACGCTTCGGCCGAATGGTCCCTACCGTTACCGTTATCCATGTCCTGATTCTCCACTTGCATTGCGGACAGCCCCGTCAGGTAATAGGCGTTTCGCCGGGCCGGTGGGGCAAGCAAGGAGCGTAATTTTCACTGCGTTGACCCCGCTCGGCAAATCCGGGTACCGGCCGGGATTCCACTGCGCTCCCTTACCGTCTCTATACACTTGTCCCCATCGCGGCGGGCATCGAACGGCATCCGGTACAAAATATCTCCGGCCTTGCCAGGAAGCCTCACTACCGCCCGAGCTGGACCTGCCAGCAACAGTACCGCCTCCCAGGTCTCCACGCGGAAGTTGCCGGGCTGCTCTGCTTTAGGCCCATTCGAAACCGCGCCGGGCGCTTTGCGCAGTTCCTGCTCCAGAGCTGACATCCGCGCCTCGATGTGGGCAAGCCAAGTAGCGGCCGGTGCATCGCCGCTCGCGCCTGTCGCGGATGCCTGCGGCCCCTGAACGATTTGGTCGTTCTCGCATAGTTCGACCTGCGCTCCGGACTCGTAGGCCACCCGTCGAGCCTGACAGTTTTGCGCTTGAGCGTTCAACTCTTCGGTATTCGCCATGAGCCGCGCGGCTTCACCGCGCATTTCGACGATGTCCAGGCGCCGGATCGCCTCAACCTGCTCGCGCAATTCCAGTTCCTGGTACGCAAGGCCAGTATCCGCGGGTTGGGACGATGGCGCGCTTGCGACCTCCTCCTCCTGCGCCCAGGCTGGTGCTGCCGCCAGCACGATTCCTGCAAAAGCCAACATTCCACGGAATCTTCCAATCGGACTCATTGCTGCGTGCCCTCCCAAGAAAAACTCGCGTGTCCGGTAGAGTCACGCCGTAGCTGTTGAACACCCCCCGGAAACTGCCAGACCATCCGCAGCGCGCAAAGGGATTCGAGCGAACTGCCGTTAAACACGAGCGTCGCGCGGACGCCCGCGAGGTTGAACTCGAAACCCTTGCTGAGGCCACACCGGTGACGCAGCAGCAACTCAAGGAGACTCTCCGACGCCACTTCCGTTCGGTCCTCTCCGCTCTGACGTGCATGCAAGGACTCCAGTTGCCGCCGTAACTCCACTACCGATGCGGTCGCAAGAGCGGTTTGCTGTTGCAATGGCTCCAGATCAACGCTTGTGGCATGCCGCAAGGTCCAGATGCTGTAAGCAACGGGCAGCACCAACGAAAGCGCCCACACCGACAGCGGCACATAAGACCCCAAACGCCATAGCCACTGACGCATGCTTACATCTCCTCCCACCGACAATTACGCCAGCCCAGTCTGTCACCCTCGGTCTGCGGAGGATCACAGGTCAACCCCAGAGGATGGCCGTCTTCACCAAGCCATCGCACGTCCTGGCCCTGCAGATCGAGCTCTGCATCGAACCATACGGCATCCATCAGGAGTTGCGCGGCCCGCCGCGACGACAGCCCCAACTCCTGTTTTGCGTCCCACTCGGCGCGCAGGGCGGCCTCCTGCGCGCCGAGTGCCGACAAATCCGATTGCAATGCGCTATGCCGCATTTCCTGCACCTCGCTGACACCGAACAGGAAACCCGCGCAGGCAGAAAGTATTGCCGAGAACGCGATCAATACGGCGCTGGCGAGCGGCCGCCGAATACGCCTAATGCGCGCGGGAGCGGCAACAGGCGGTGGCAGCGATCCCGGCGGAAGCACATAGAACCCTTCCGACGAGGGCGCCGACTCGTCGTCCATGGCCACCGCCTCCAGACCGAGGACCTCCTCATCTTCAGACACCTTGAGTCGGACGTACCATCCTTGCGCGTTCTCGTCGGCATTGGCTGCATGCGGAACCAGTACATTCAAATCCTCGACCCCGCCCGGCAACTCTTCGGCCCGCGACGCCCACAAGTGCCGGTTGAAGAGCAGCCATGGGATCAAAGCAGTCTGTCCCCGGTAGCTCTTATATTCTTCATCCGAGGCAAACCAGGGCGGATGATCGCCGTAACTCTTGGCCGACAGCAACTCCTCCCAGCCTGCTTCGGCAGCGAAGCCGCCGTAGTGGATTTCCGGATAGCCAATCTTCATCGCCAACCCCACTCCGGAGGCAGCAACACCTGCAACAGCAGCAGGTATTCTTCAGCGCTACCCTGTTTGTCGGCACTAAGTGGCACCTCGCGACCCCCGAAAAATGGAAGCCCCGAACGGGTTTGCACCGACGACTCCAGTTTGAAGCGGCCCAGCAAAGCCGGCCTCGAATCGCACAGACGGCGCTCCGAGACCCATGTTTGAACCGCCATCTGCGGAATCGACAGCTCCGTTCCCGAAACCGAGAACGAAGCCACGGAGGTAATGCCCGAACTGGTTAGCGCCAGACCCACCCGCACGCAACGGCGCCCTTCCAGCCACGGCCGCATGAACAAGTCCAGGCCCTCAAGCCGGGTCTCCGGTTGCGCTGAGGTCGTCAAGAAAGACTGTGAGACCGTTTCGCTGATGCTAGCCAGATAGGTGCGCTCCGATCCGATGCGCAAGGGCACCGGCCGTCCGTGGCGAGCATCAATCGAAATCGTGTGGGCGACCTGAGTCTGCCCGTGCGCGGAACCGAGGCTCGCAAGCAGGCTGAGCGAACGCGTCAGGTCGCGCTCCGCGCCTTCCGTCACTCGGTCCAGCCACTCCCGGGCCTGGGCCGTACGCAATCCCGCCGAGCCCAGTTCCTGAGACAGGTCAAGAATCGACTCGCCGATCACCCGGCGCTCGCGAAGCAAAGCACCCAGTTCACCGGCCTCCGCGGCGTTGAATGCTTCGCCGGACTCGCGGTCACTTGCGACCTCGCGTTTTCTTTCCAGCTCTGTGATCCGAGTTTCGACGCGGCTGAGATCCGCCTGGGTGCGTTCCCGCTCCAATTCGATTACCTGCTCCATCGCAGCCCGGCGGGACCGCTCGGTGGCCAGTTCCCAGCGCGAACCGAACGGAAAAGTTACGGCATCCCGGTCGTAGCCCGCCATACCGCCGATCTGCAGCCCACCCGAACCGAGAGACAGGCTACCGGCGCCCGTCACTCGGTCTTCGCGTGCCGGCCCCCCGTATCCAATGTCCGGGACGCCCAGAACGCTGCGTCCCGACGGGAAGATGGCCTGCAAACCCTCCTCCCACTGCAGTCCGACGTTGCGGTTGCGGCTTGAGGAAAGCCGCACCAGTACCATACGCAGGCGGAACTGTCCGCGAGTCATCATGGCGAGCAACTCAGGGTCAGCCGCGACCGGCCGTGCTCCGTATTGCAGCAGCAAAGGCCGCATGGCTCGGCGTGCCGCCGGCGGCGCCCAGATGTACAGCAGCCCTGCCTCGGCATTCAGCCATACGGAATCGACGCTCTCTTCGGGGTCATTACCCACCAATTCCCGCAGCCGGTCCATCAGAATTTCCAGGCCCTTGCCGGGCTCCGCCACCAATTCGGCCACCACACCGCCCCCGCCGGCTCCGGAGCCTTGCTGTTGGGATTGTTGAGACTGGCCTCCCTGCTGCCCCGCCCCGCGCTGCAATCCGCCTCCGCCGCCCGGGGCGGCAGGTGGCTGCATCCAGTGGGTCACCAACCAGGGCTCAAGTCGCCTGGATGCGACGTGTATGCTTCCGACATTGGGAGAAGTTACGTCCACGTCCCAGGAATCGGACAGAGCCGACAGGAACTGATCGAGCGATCCGCCGCGAAAACGAACCCGGCGGGCTTCATCAATCGTCAGATCGGGATCGGTAGGATGAGCTAGCACGACGCGCAAGTCCCAGTCAGGAAGTATGTAGTCCACGCATTGACGGAGCGTCAGTTCCACTTCCGGGACCGGTTCAACTCGCAGCGGCAGTGTCTCCGGCCGGCCCACCACAGGCGCCGGCACAAAATCGGACAGTTGCTCGGGGCGCTCCTTTTCGGCGCTCTCGCTCAGACGGGTCTCATAGGGTTCCGCTGAATTCCCATCGGCCAAACCCGCCTCCCCGTCGCCCATCGCCGAACATCCGGCCCCCGCAACGGTCAGCGCCACGCATAGCGCTGTGGAAAATTTAGGGCGCCACTGCATTGTTTTCCTCCCCCGCAGGGTCGTCTCCGGTTGAATTCCCCTCGTCGCAGACCACTGCCCGGACGATTGGAAACTCGCTTTCGTCGACGCAATAGCCGGTCGGCATCAACGCCGCAAGCGCAGCTTTCGGCGAAACGAAACTACCGGTGAAGTCCCATTGGAAAACCGGAGCGTTGACGTATGCGCCCAGCGCCGTAAGATCAATCTGCACGCCGACCGGCGCGAAGCGCCAGGCGACGCGGCCGATGGTGTCGGGTAGCGGTTCGGCGGAAAGTTTCGTGGGCGAGGCGTAAGGACGGTAAAGCGGATGATCAGAACCCCGTGCCGACGAGGGTGTTCCTTTGGGCCCGATCAGCATACGCCCTCCAGGGTACGGTTCAGGCTCCGTACCGGCGCCTGTTGAAGTTCGGTATCGGGATACAGCCGGCCCTGCCGCCTCGGGGCGCGGAGCCAGACGAACAACCGCGCGGCGACTCAAGACATCGGCGGTAATCTCAACGCCGTACTGTTGGGCCAGAGCCTCCAGGACCTCCGGCCAGGGTTGTCCATTCCCGTCCCACAAGACCCTGTCCCCGACCACGCGGTTCAGCTTTGCAAGATCTTCGGTGGTCCAGATGGTCCAGCCGGCCGGCAGGATCAGCTCCATCGCCTTGACGAACGCCGCAGCCTCTCCGACCCCGTACACCCTGCTGGAATCCTCCGGGCGGCCGTTCAGCCACAACACCGGCGGCGGCGCAACGATGGTGCTGCCTACCAGAAACAAGGGTGGGCCTTCCTTTGGCGGAGACTCTGCGACCATGGCGATGTCAGGCTGCATTGTGCCTTGGGGATACACGGTTGTCGGCGGTTCGTAGTCCTGGCACCACGCCGGTGGATTCTCTCCTGCACAGGGATCTTTCAGGTAGTCGGTATCGTCGTCTCCGGCCACCGCGTTGCCCGAAACCAATGGCAAACCCACCGTTACCCATCGCAAGAGCCAAACAGAAATACCCCGCCGTTTCCTGAGCGGGCAGCGTTGGATCGCCCGTGTCGGCGCGCTGCGAGTGAAATTGGGAAAGCTCATCTTCTTGAATCTCGGTCGGGTAGCGTGTCGGAAGAGAAAACCCCTCCGGAAAGAATCCACACCTCGCGCTTGTTGTTGCGGCGATGGGGCTCGGGATCAACCTTCTCTGCCAAGCGGCTCACCTTGGGGCCGCCCACCCGGCTGTCGGCAATCAGTTCATCGGCGCGGTAAAACGCGTGACGGTCCCTGAGCCACCTTTCTAGAGCAATTTCGCGCTCATGCAGCGCGGCTGCATAGGAAACAGCCCACGCCCGGGCAAACGCCCCGTGGTAGGCCGCCGGGCGCCGTTTCAACTCCAACGGTTGCCTGGGGGGCAAATAGCGAACCGAGAGCGATTCGGCGAACCCGCCGCCGTACAGCGCCAAGCTGGGCTGGTCCGGGAGCCAATCGCCTTCTTCCGGGACCGCATCGCGGCGGCTTGACCCCCGCGTTTCCGGCCCAGAGAAATACGATCCGGCGGGGTTGATCTCAGGGCGGGGGCGCGTGCTTAACCGAGCGAATGCACCGTCGTATTCCGAAATCATACGATTCCACCAGGCCCATCCGTCGCGCCTTGCCGCCACTACTCCATCGGCGGCTCCCATTTCAGCCCAAACGGTTTCCGGGACTTCGAAAGACTGCCCGACCAAACCCTGTGTCCCGCAGCCGGCCACCAGTCCCCAAGCGCACGCGAGCACGCACATTGCCTTGAGCGAGCGCCGGACACCGGAAGCACGGGCCGGCTTTGCCGAGTTTGTTCTACGGGCGCTCATCGTCAAAGACCCGCTGGCCGACGAACAAGTGACGTGAGCCAGGATACATCTGAAAACGCAATACCCCGCCGGTCAAGCGATCGGCCGAGCACAACCATTCGGCTCCGGTCATTCGCCGACGTGTCGGAGCGAAATCCAACTCCATATACAAAAGGTCCGAGGGCAATGCATGGGACCAACTCCATCCCAATACTTCCGCGGCCGCCGACAACGTCGCGGCAACGCTCATGCGCCGCTGCGGCGCCTCTCCGAGAACATGCAACCACTTCTCCGCGCGTTTGAGCAATCCGCAACTGCGCTTCTTCCGGGGATCAGGTGCTTGCCCGCTCAAAACCCGGATCTCCTCGAGCGCGTGGGCCACCCGCTGCAGCGCGCGCTCGCGGGCGCTCTCGACATCCGCTGCAGGCAGGCTGGGGACTTCCGCCGGCGAAACAAAGGTCCAGGCCACAAGCACGGCTGCAAGCACGGCCCGCGCGCCAAGGCCGCGGAAACCGGCTAACCGTCCCGCTGCCGATCCTCTTCCGGGCCGCTGCGCCGGAGCGCTGCCTGCCTTTCCGGAATGATAGCCACGAGCGGAAACCAGTGATTTCGGGGTAAGATGCATTTGGTTATTATATAGCATTTTCTTATGCTATAAACCACCCTATTCATTGTATGTTTTATAGTATCATACTGTTATGATAATTGATTTCCAAAGAGCCGCCCGGCTAGCGGGCAACGCGAATTGTTCTGGTGGAATAAGTCAGCGCAATCATCACATCGGCCGGACCAGGGTCAAACGGCCATGATTCAAAACGCCTTGGGTGTGGCGGCGGCGAGCCTCGTGGCAATGTACCTGCTCACCATGACGCTGCCGACGCTCACCACAAACCTGGATTCCAGTTCGAATACCTACGTGGTGCCGTCGAGCCAGCCCGCCGAGGTGCGAGACGAGATACGCAACACACTTGCGGCTCGCAATGCTTTCCGCCGGGAGCCTTTGGGCTGGAAATACACGAGCCCTGCGCGCTCGGGTATTTTTCGGCCCTGCCGCCAGACCGAAGGGTCGGCAGTCGATGCAGACACCGACGGAAGGGTCGATAATCTCGTCGCGGCAAGCCGGTGGAGAAAGGACTGGGCGACGCTGAACCCGGCCGTCGCCGACCCCGACTGGGCCATTCGCACTGCGGCCGAACGCGAAGCAGCCTTGGCGCTGGCCAAACAAAAATTGGGCGTAGGCAGCGACTACTGGCGGAATAACGAGCCCCGCAGGGCGGACTGCGATCAGCAGCGCGGAAGTATCTCGCAAGGCCCATACTACGGAGGTCACTGACGGGCAAGCGGAGCGGAGAACCGGGCCCTTTATCGGGCCACGTCGTGTCAAGTACAGAGGAAAAGACCTGCCGTCAACGTGTTATCGCTGGGACTGCCGGTTCGGCTGATCGCGATTTCCGGTAGCCGGGAGAACTGCGGGTCGGATTCGAGATAGTGTTGAATCTCGATCGCGTCTTGCACCGAGTCGGCAGGGATCCAGATACCCTGCATGAGCTGGGTGTTCGCCGGGACGGCGGCCCGCTCAGTTCCGGCGAGCACGGGCAAGGATGACCGCAGTCCGGTTTGCGTCGCGCACCGCTTTGGCAGTCCCGCCCCCGTGGTGCAGGCCAAGGCGCCCAATGCGACAAGTGGTACGAAGCCACCACCCGAATCGATGCAGGGAACGCAGGTGCGGACAATGCCCTGGTAAGGGGACGTGGCGGGGACAAACCTCGCATCGCCGCTGTCAAGAAGACAAGCGCCTCCGCGGCCGACAAACTGATCTGCGGGCAGTTCAAATCCCTGGCCGTCCTGGATCACGTCAGGAATGTCGCGGGGTCCGGCTTGGGCCCGTGACGCGAAAGCCGAGATCTCCCAAATCGCGACGATGGCTTTCTGGCGATTTTCGGCCCGCTGCATCCAGTCCCCGTAGTAGCTCCAGGCCAGCGCCGAAAGAGCGATGCTGGCAGCCACCGTCATAAGCATCTCCATGGACAGCCAACCGTTCTGATCGGAATCCTCGCGGCACAACCGGCGCCTGCCATGGGTACAGTGAAGCGTCATTATCGCGGCGGCAGGCAGCAGAACAGGGCCTGCTCCTGCACTGTGACCATCATTTCTGGCACGCCGATTACCAATTTGTCTTTCAACCATTCCGCATCGCTCTCTTGTAAGTCGTTGCCGGCCGGCAACGACTTGGGATGGATCGTAAACTGGATATCGTTGACGGCGCATCCGGCGATATTTACGACCGCACCGTTCTCGTCGCGCATAAGCGCCTGCCCACTCAAGAGCGCGCGACCCACGTGCAAGCCACCGGGCAGCATATCGGCATTGGTTCCGGCCGGCGTTACGGCCCTGGGAGGTGCCGCATCCATCACATCGGCGAGTACTTTCTGGGCGGCCACCTCCCAGGTTTGCGGATTTCCGTCCGGCAGTGACTGCACAGTTCGGAACGCTTCAGCCAGTTGAATCGTCACCACGTGCTGGCGAGCCAGATCGTAGCGACCGAGGAAGAACACCATGGCGGCGGACGCCATGGCCGTGATCACCGCGATCACCACGATCGTTTCGGTGAAGGTGAAACCTCCTTCCGTGCGGCGGCGCGCAAGGCCGGGCGGCTTACACATCGCTGCCCGGGGCGGCGCAATGCGCCATGACCGACAATCGCACCGCCGGTGGGGGATTCGGAGAAGCGTCGACATTGGCCAGATGCGTCCTGGGGATCGGAGCCAGTATCTGCTCGAGGGTGTAATCCGTAAGTCCGTCGGATTGCACACAGGCGCGCTCGACCTCGATCGGGAGAGTGACCGGATTGGCGTCCATATCCTTGAACACGTCAATGTTGGCAGTGACATTCGCGCTGTCTACTTCGCCGTGGAGCACCAGGGGACGGCATATCCCACGATCTGCCGGCGGCAAGGTACTGAATGTGTCGGTGAATGCCTCCAGCACCGCAAAGACTCCGATGCGAATCTCCGGGCTATAAACCGATGCGCCGCCATCGTCATAGACCTGCCAGCCGGTTGGCACAAGCGTTTGGGTTCCGTTTACCGGGCCAACTCCGACCGAGGCGGTGGCGCTATTCGTGAACCCGCCGAAGGTGATCTGCACCGCTTCCACCGCGGCAATCCACCGTGGGCTGGCGCCACCATCGCACGGGCTGGTGGGCGCCAAAGTGAACAGAGCTTCCGGGCCGTCGAAAACATCATAGCGAACGGCGCGGTGAAACACCGCAAACGATCGCCCATCAAGGCGGGTTGTTGACGCCGGGGTTAGTGGTCGCACATCGACGTCCGGGGCAGCGCTGTCGATGCCGGTTATCCAGCGCGCCAGTGCGGCAGGATTTTCGGCCAAGTGCCGAACTGGCGGCGTCGCCGCAGTGTCGGTCCAGCCGCCCAACTGGATTCCCGAAGACGCGACCGTGGAATTGTCGAGCCCGAAAGATCGGGCCTCGTTGTAGTCCCGCCAGACGAGCATCTCACCCAGCCGATTAAGCGCCGGGTAAGCGGCTCCGCGCCAGACCGTCCAATCCACATAGCGGTTACCGGTTGCAAAAGAGGAAGGCGTGCCCGTTCCCTCCAGCAGCACCTGGCCGCCGGTGGAGCCGGCCAATACTTGAGCGATGTCCACGCCCGGGCATTCCTGCGCGAGAACACCCGGAGATGCGGAGCATGCCGGGTCGGCGCCGAAGCTGGTCAGCCGCAGGCTAAACTGCTGCCCCCTGATCCCGGTGCAGCGCGTAACCCAACGCAATCTGGGGTCGGAAAGGGAGCGTGCGGAGCCCACAAACCCCGCGGAAATGTAGTTGGGCTCGCCGGGATTCGTCGTACCATCGGCGTCGGTATCGCCGGCCATAACAGCCAAAGCCTCCCGGCAGGGGAAATCGGTGAGATCCGCCGGATCGGGCTCGGCGTCGGGCCAGCCGACCTCCACTGCTCCGGAGTAGGTACTCAATGGGGCTGCGTGGTCGGCTTGCCAGGCGCGAACGCCCTCCAGAAGATCGTGGGCTTCCGAGATCAGGGCCCGGGTGCGGATCTCCTCGCGCGAGATCCCAACGCCGATCAGCGATGCGTAGGTGATTCCGGTGACCAGAGCCAGCCCCCACAAGGCAGTGCTGTCGAATGCGCCTTTCTCCGCGAGGCGCTTGGTCTTAGCCGGGATCATGTCAGTGGCCTCCCTGTTCGTGCTTGTTTGGTTGAAAAAGCGCCCCCTCCTCCCACGCTTAGCCCAGGCCGCAGGAGGGAGGAGCGCGCCGGCGGTCTCATTTGCAGGTATGCAACGAGCATGCTCCGCCGGGCAGAACGGATGAGTGTCGCCGGATGCTCGCATAGGCTGGCCGAGGATCCCATCAGCATGGATGACGGTGCGAAGGGCCGGGTCGAGACCCGGCCCTTCGTGAGGGCTTAGGTATTGTCCAGACACGCGTTGGCGGCCGCAGTCGCGGGTGACCCGGCCGTATAGGTTGCGGCCGCGGACGAGTTCAAATAGGCCATTGCGGTGTTCGTGCCGCCCGCCGCCGATATGTTGATCACCTCGTCGAAACTCCGCTTGTCGGTATAGGCGTTGCCGCTGTCGTCAGCGAACACATTGATGATGGCGGCATGGATGATGCTCTGAACTTCACCGGCCTCTTCCACAGTGTCGAAGTCGTCGGGGTTCAAGTTGAACACCAGACCGCTCTTGGTGGCGCCGGGCGTGGTGCAGGCATTTTGGTTCGAGGCCACCGAAATGACGAACCGATGCCCGGACAGCAGCGAGTTCAGTGATCCCGCAACCTCCGCGGACGTAACCTTGCCGTTGCGCAATCCCTTGAAGATCAGTTGCTGCTGCGATTGGACAGTCTGGCCGATTTGCTGGGCCATGGAGGTCATCTCCGTGGTCTTGCCCCGGCCGGTATACAAGGCGAAGCCCCCGATAGCCAGGGCCGCGATCACGGCCACCACGATCAGGACTTCCACGAACGTG
Source organism: Candidatus Foliamicus sp. (assembly GCA_965261845.1). GTDB lineage: Bacteria > Pseudomonadota > Gammaproteobacteria > Steroidobacterales > Foliamicaceae > Foliamicus. Next base: position 2,093,937 of record OZ253475.1, read on the forward strand.
TAGCCTTTCTCGTCTTGCTTACGCACAGCAGGGGAGGTCGCTGAGACAGTTTGAAGTTTCATCTTGACAGATTCCTCTTATAGGGGCGCAGAAAAAACCTAAATCCCTACCCCGATGGCGCCCTGGGGGATCACCGGATTACAGGAATGCGGAACCCAAAGGCTCCTTGCGCATGACGAGACAGGTCAGTTCCAGGTAACCCCCGATACGCCACGGGGGACCGGCCTCCCAAGCGGGAGAATTGCTACGATTCAGCCGTCATCCTAACACGCCAATACGCGTTGTCAATATGTTATCTTAATGTTCTATATTACCAGTTATATTGGGAATTATTATTATTTCTTTATGCATTCTGATAGCCTGAATCATTTCAATCCACAAGAGCAAATAATCAGAGTATTCCCAATTCGGCAAGAATCGTCGAGAAATTCCGGGGGGGGGGGTCACAGAAAATGCGGAGGCCTAGTTCACGGCATTAATTGAATGTTGTCGCTCTCAAAGACGATATCCAGCTAGTTCAAGGACACGGCGAATCAACTCGGCCTGCCTGGAAATGCCCTGCTTGGTGAAGATATGCTTGATGTGCCAGCGGATGGTGCTTTCTTCCCGGCTGGTCGACTGGGCAATGTCGCGGATGCTGTTGCCTTCAGCCAGAAGGCTCGCAATCCGGCTTTCCGAAGGCGTGAGATCCAAAGCCGCCGCCACAACCGCCGGATCAATAGCGGCCTTGGTTGCCGGATCCACCACCAGAACCAGCACGGCATCCCGTGCGCTTTCGAAGTTCCTCTGCCCATCGCCCACGGAGAGAGCGTACAAAAGGAGCCGCGGCGCAACCGACGTGCGACCGACCGTAACGGAGCCGCTCACACCCGGATCGCCCAACTTGGGCAGCGCGTTCTCCAAGAGCTTCTTAAGATTCTCATTGTCCGCAGGCACCCGGGCACTCAAGAAACCGCTCTTGTCGAACAGCCCGTCGCCCTCGCGCAGAAGATTCTGAGCGTAATCGTTCAACTGAACGACCCGGCCGCGCCAGTCCAGTTGAATGATGCCGCATCGGGTATTGTCGAGTAGTTGGGTAAGTGAGGTTCGCGATGCGCGAGCATCGAACAGCACTTGCCTGAGTTGCACGAATCGGCCCATGTGGGGCAGAAGGCGCTCGATCATCTGGATCTGATCGGATTTCCAACCACCGGAATCCTTGCGACGCAAGACACTCCAGTAGACACGTGACTCCTGGGGACCCGTCATGCGCACGTTGATGCCGTTCTGGGCGCCGTTGGGAAGCAGGAACTCATTGTAGGTACGGGAGGTCTTTTTTTCCTTCTCGGTGTAAAGGTCGGCAATGTGGACCAGATTGCCGTCAGGCAGCGCCCTGATGCGCGGCACGGCTTCATCCTGGGGGTAGTAGACGTCGAAGTACTCCCGTTCCAGATCTTCGTGCCATACACCACCCACGCAGATTCTTGCGAAGAATATCTTCGCTTCCTTTCTCGAACGGCCTGTACTGAATACAAGCGAGCTGCCGCTCGTACCGCAGACCTCATCAAGCAGCTCGGTGATTGCAGGCCACTGCGAATCGTCGAGCGCCGCTTCGTCCAGCGCCGCCAAGGCGCGGGCATACAGGTCTTGCCGGCTCATGGAGCCCTTTTTCCTCCCATTCCCCCGCTCAACAACGCTTCGGCGCCACCCATGGCTGAGTAGCGACACGAAACTTCACGCCGTCGTCCATGGCAAAGGCGCCAACGCTTCCGTGTCACACTGAGCCTGCGTTCATTCAGTTTGAATCTAGATTTGTGTGAGCGTGTCCACAACCCCCCAAATTGGGGGGGGGGACTAGCGCGGAAAGGATTGAATGAATCAGAAAAGCGCCCTTGCGGACGGCGCCGAAACCACGTTGACGGCCTTCAATGCGAAAGGCCGCCCAGCGCCTGTACGCGCCGCACCAGTTGCGCCTGCCGGGATATACCCTGCTTTTGAAAGATATGCTTCATATGCCAGCGGACGGTGCTTTCCTCCCGGCCGGTCGACAGGGCGATATCGCGGATGGACAGGCCGGAGGCCAATGACACCGCCACCAGACTCTCCGCCCGGGTAAGACACAGGGCCTCCTCTACGAGGCCCGGATCGATATGTTCCTTTGCCCCGGGATCCACAATCAGCACGATTGCGGCGATGCTCCGGGTGTTGCAGTCCGTCCGCCTTCTCTCTGCGGGACTTATGTGCAGCACAAGCCGCGGACCCGTGGAGACGCGCTCGATCGTCACCGAGCCGCCGGTTGCCGGGCCGACAAACTTCGGCAAGGCGCGTTCCAGGAGCTTCTGTAGACGGGCGTTATCAGACGGATCCCTGGCCGTCAGAAAGCTGCCCCGCTCGGACAACCCATCTCGCTCGCGCAGCAAGGCGGCGGCGAAATCGTTCGTCTCCACGATCCGGCCATGCGGGTCCAGCTGGATGATGCCGCAACTCTTGTTGTCCAGCAACCTGGACAAGGAAAGGCCAACAGCCTCGGCATCGGCAAGCGCCTGCCGCAGGTTCACGAAATGGCGCACATGCGGCAGAATCCGTTTGATCATCTCGACCTGAGCGGACCGCCAGCCGCCGCCTTCGATCGGATCGGCAATGTTCCAGACGATTTGTGATGCGCCTAGCCCGTCCAGGCGGGCAAGGAGGCTGTTCTGCGTGCTCGTAATCGGCAGACACTCGTTGTAGGCCAGGGAAATCTTCTTCTCCCGCTGAGTGTAGAGATCCGCTACGTGAACCAGTTGGCTGTCGGGGAGACTCTTGATGCGCGGCACGCGTTCGTCCACAAGGTAGTAGGTGTTGAAATAGTTTTCTTCGATGTCCGTGCGCCGTTCCCCACCCATGCAGAATTCCTTGGAGAAGAAAAACACATCACTTTGCGACTTCCCATGACCAAACAGCAAATAACTGCCCTTCGTCCCGCAGGCTTCATCGATCAGGGCGGAAGTGACAGGCCATCGGGACGCATCGATTATGGCCTCCTGCAAAGACACTAAAATGCGGTCAAACAGATGTCGTTCGCTCACAATGCTTTCCCTTTCTTCCGTTCCGGGCGCCCGCGGAATCTGCTATCTCCCGGATGGAGCGACACGTTACTACCGGGCGCGTTCCTCGTATGCAACTCGAAATCCTAGCTTACCGAATCGGTTTAAGGGTTAGTACACCCTTTGGCCTGTGCTGGCATCGCGCCTCGAAGCCTGCCCCGGAAAGACAATCTACTAGACTCACGCGCCGGCAGGGCGCTGCAATTCATGTCTTGCGGCCACAATCATAGTTGAGTCGCAATCTATGGGCTATGGAAGCGGTTGCATACCCCCAAAGTTGGGGGGATCGCACCGATAGGACAATCCTGGGAATGGCGGAGCCCGGTCCCAATGCAGGCGAATCATTACGCTCTCAAAGACGATATCCGGCTAGTTCAAGGACACGGCGAGTCAACTCGGCCTGTCTGGAAATGCCCTGCTTGGTGAAGATATGCTTGATGTGCCAGCGGATGGTGCTTTCTTCCCGGCTGGTCGACTGGGCAATGTCGCGGATGCTGTTGCCTTCAGCCAGAAGGCTCGCAATCCGGCTTTCCGAAGGCGTGAGATCCAAAGCCGCCGCCACAACCGCCGGATCAATAGCGGCCTTGGTTGCCGGATCCACCACCAGAACCAGCACGGCATCCCGTGCGCTTTCGAAATTCCTCTGCCCATCGCCCACGGAGAGAGCGTACAAAAGGAGCCGCGGCGCAACCGACGTGCGACCGACCGTAACGGAGCCGCTCACACCCGGATCGCCCAACTTGGGCAGCGCGTTCTCCAAGAGCTTCTTAAGATTCTCATTGTCCGCAGGCACCCGGGCACTCAAGAAACCGCTCTTGTCGAACAGCCCGTCGCCCTCGCGCAGAAGATTCTGAGCGTAATCGTTCAACTGAACGACCCGGCCGCGCCAGTCCAGTTGAATGATGCCGCATCGGGTATTGTCGAGTAGTTGGGTAAGTGAGGTTCGCGATGCGCGAGCATCGAACAGCACTTGCCTGAGTTGCACGAATCGGCCCATGTGGGGCAGAAGGCGCTCGATCATCTGGATCTGATCGGATTTCCAACCACCGGAATCCTTGCGACGCAAGACACTCCAGTAGACACGTGACTCCTGGGGACCCGTCATGCGCACGTTGATGCCGTTCTGGGCGCCGTTGGGAAGCAGGAACTCATTGTAGGTACGGGAGGTCTTTTTTTCCTTCTCGGTGTAAAGGTCGGCAATGTGGACCAGATTGCCGTCAGGCAGCGCCCTGATGCGCGGCACGGCTTCATCCTGGGGGTAGTAGACGTCGAAGTACTCCCGTTCCAGATCTTCGCGCCATACACCACCCACGCAGATTCTTGCGAAGAATATCTTCGCTTCCTTTCTCGAACGGCCTGTACTGAAATCAAGCGAGCTGCCGCTCGTACCGCAGACCTCATCAAGCAGCTCGGTGATTGCAGGCCACTGCGAATCGTCGAGCGCCGCTTCGTCCAGCGCCGCCAAGGCGCGGGCATACAGGTCTAGCCGGCTCATGGAGCCCTTTTTCCTCCCATTCCCCCGCTCAACAACGCTTCGGCGCCACCCATGGCTGAGTAGCGACACGAAACTTCACGCCGTCGTCCATGGCAAAGGCGCCAACGCTTCCGTGTCACACTGAGCCTGCGTTCATTCAGTTTGAATCTAGATTTGTGTGAGCGTGTCCACAACCCCCCAAATTGGGGGGGGGACTAGCGCGGAAAGGATTGAATGAATCAGAAAAGCGCCCTTGCGGACGGCGCCGAAACCACGTTGACGGCCTTCAATGCGAAAGGCCGCCCAGCGCCTGTACGCGCCGCACCAGTTGCGCCTGCCGGGATATACCCTGCTTTTGAAAGATATGCTTCATATGCCAGCGGACGGTGCTTTCCTCCCGGCCGGTCGACAGGGCGATATCGCGGATGGACAGGCCGGAGGCCAATGACACCGCCACCAGACTCTCCGCCCGGGTAAGACACAGGGCCTCCTCTACGAGGCCCGGATCGATATGTTTCTTTGCCCCGGGATCCACAATCAGCACGATTGCGGCGACTCTGTTAACACGGGAGACCCTTTGCCTTTCTTGTGCGAGACTGACATGCAGCACAAGCCGCGGACCCGTGGAGACGCGCTCGATCGTCACCGAGCCGCCGGTTGCCGGGCCGACAAGCTTCGGCAAGGCGCGTTCCAGGAGCTTCTGCAGACGGACGTTATCGGACGAATTGCGAGCCGCCAGAAAGCCGCCCCGGTCGGACAACCCATCTCGCTCGCGCAGCAAGGCGGCGGCGAAATCGTTCGTCTCCACGATCCGGCCGTGCGGGTCCAGCTGGATGACGCCGCAACTCTTGTTGTCCAGCAACCTGGACAAGGAAAGGCCAACAGCCTCGGCATCGGCAAGCGCCTGCCGCAGGCTCACGAAATGGCGCACATGCGGCAGAATCCGTTTGATCATCTCGACCTGAGTGGACCGCCAGCCGCCGCCTTCGATCGGATCGGCAATGTTCCAGATGATGCGTGAGCCGCCCGGCCCGTCCAGGCGGGCAAGGAGGCTGTTCTGCGTGTGCGTGCGCGGCAGACACTCGTTGTAGGCCAGGGAAATCTTCTTCTCCCGCGGGGTGTAGAGATCCGCTACGTGAACCAGTTGGCTGTCGGGGAGACTCCTGATGCGCGGCACGCGTTCGTCCACAGGGTAGTAGGTGTTGAAGTAGTTTTCTTCGATGTCCGTGCGCCGTTCCCCACCCATGCAGAATCGCGCGAGGAACACCTGCGCGTCTTTCCGCGAATTGCCATCGCCAAACAACAGATTATTGCCCTTCGCCCCACAGGCTTGATCAATCAGAGCAGAGGTGGCGGGCCAATGAGAGTCGTCGATTGTGGCTTCATGCAAGGAAGCCACAATGCGGCCAAATAAATCTCGTTCGCTCATGATGTCTAGTACTCTCGCCGTTACATGTAGCCGCAGATCATCTTTGGCGACATTTTCCTACCAATAGCCTAGTGCAACCCTAGTGTTCGGGCTCAAGAACCGAACGCAAACCCCCAAGATTGGGGGGGAGTCAACACACGAGTGCTTTGAAGTCATCCCAATGGAAGCTCGCAGGTCCGGTGGCTATAGACCTCAATAGGTTTAGGATTACCTAGAGGCTGATTTGCGAAAAAAAAGCGCCCCCTCCTCCCACGCTTAGCCCAGGCCGCAGGAGGGAGGGGCGCGCCGGCGGTCTCATTTGCAGGTATGCAACGAGCATGCTCCGCCGGGCAGAACGGATGAGTGTCGCCGGATGCTCGCATAGGCTGGCCGGGAATCCCATCAGCATGGATGACGGTGCGAAGGGCCGGGTCGAGACCCGGCCCTTCGTGAGGGCTTAGGTATTGTCCAGACACGCGTTGGCGGCCGCAGTCGCGGGTGACCCGGCCGTATAGGTTGCGGCCGCGGACGAGTTCAAATAGGCCATTGCGGTGTTCGTGCCGCCCGCCGCCGATATGTTGATCACTTCGTCGAAACTCCGCTTGTCGGTATAGGCGTTGCCGCTGTCGTCAGCGAACACATTGATGATGGCGGCATGGATGATGCTCTGAACTTCACCGGCCTCTTCCACAGTGTCGAAGTCGTCGGGGTTCAAGTTGAACACCAGACCGCTCTTGGTGGCGCCGGGCGTGGTGCAGGCATTTTGGTTCGAGGCCACCGAAATGACGAACCGATGCCCGGACAGCAGCGAGTTCAGTGATCCCGCAACCTCCGCGGACGTAACCTTGCCGTTGCGCAATCCCTTGAAGATCAGTTGCTGCTGCGATTGGACAGTCTGGCCGATTTGCTGGGCCATGGAGGTCATCTCCGTGGTCTTGCCCCGGCCGGTATACAAGGCGAAGCCCCCGATAGCCAGGGCCGCAATCACGGCCACCACGATCAGGACTTCCACGAACGTGTAGCCTTTCTCGTCTTGCTTACGCACAGCAGGGGAGGTCGCTGAGACAGTTTGAAGTTTCATCTTGACAGATTCCTCTTATAGGGGCGCAGAAAAAACCTAAATCCCTACCCCGATGGCGCCCTGGGGGATCACCGGATTACAGGAATGCGGAACCCAAAGGCTCCTTGCGCATGACGAGACAGGTCAGTTCCAGGTAACCCCCGATACGCCACGGGGGACCGGCCTCCCAAGCGGGAGAATTGCTACGATTCAGCCGTCATCCTAACACGCCAATACGCGTTGTCAATATGTTATCTTAATGTTCTATATTACCAGTTATATTGGAAGTTATTATTATTTATATTATGTTATTTCCTTACTTACTATCCAATCGTCCCTCAAGGACGCCAGGCGCCGGCGCCCAGGCGAACCGGATTGCGCAGGCCAACGGTGGGGCTCAATGCAGTTACAACAGTGTCCTTGCTTCCACCTGTCGGCTTCATATATATAAGGAGCATTCTATATAATAAATAGTCCACAATAATCCTGGGATTTTATTTACTATTGCAATATAAATAGCGAGATGTTAGGATCATTTTCCGATATTCCACCACGCGCCGCGGGAACGAGCTTATTCATGTCGACATCACCTCAGGAATTGGCCAAGCGAGCTGTCCGTAACGTCCACGCACTCTGTGTGAAAGGCAGCGGCAACAACCATTTCTGCGACATTCCGCTGAACACTTCCATCTCCCTGGTTCGGTTCGGAGAACAGCAAGCCAATACGCAAGGCCGCATTGCAACCCGTTGCGTTCGAATAAATCCAGACGTTGCCCGCCTGTTGAATCCTGAATACGTGTCGGACGATTTCTACGCGAGCATTTACGAGAATAAGAACGCATTCACCGAAGGAGAGGGCGCCGAGCGGCTGAATACGGTCTTGACGTCCCTTTGCAGGCACACCGGGCCAGGGAATCAGCGTCTGGTGCGCTTTTCGTTGAATGGCGAAGGCGACATGTTGTTGATTCGCAATTTCTTGTGGCGTGAAGGCTACAACTGGCAGCAGGTGGAGGGCGATCAAAGCCTGCTAAAGATCATTGATGTGCGCCATGCCCTCATGATCATCGCCGGCATCAGCCGCACGATGGGTTACGAGCACACCCTGCCGAAGGAGCTGCGGGATTTCGATCTCGATCCCCGGAACATAAGCGCAACCATGCTCTGCGGCCTCTACGGCTTGCCGACACCCGGCGAAGGCTCGGAATCCTCGGCGCTCCTTCGGCTGGTAATCGCCGCGCGCGAAGCGGAGTACGCTCCGGACGAATCGACCGAATCTGCACAGCAGCCCGGCGGGCTTCGTGCTCTTAAGGCACTCGGTGGAACCCTCGACCACCTTGAGGGAATAGCAGGGATCCCGGGCAATGGTGGGTCAGCCGGTGACGCAAAGAAGTGGGCCCAGCCACCCCTCACGCCGGCGGGAAACGATATTGGCATCACGCCGTCCGATGTGGGCCTATTGTTGCACGAGGGCGCTTGGCTCCCGGTTGTCCCGGCGCTACCCGGCGCCAGGCAGAGTGGATCCGATCCGTACCTGTACTCCGTGCCCGACGGGCAGCCGATACCCCGGCCTGTCAATATGTCTGCGGCGCTGGCGAGACTGGATCTGCTGGCGTCGGAGCATGGCTGGGATGGGGCGGCTGACGAGCGCTTGCAGCGACTATGCGGCCGCGACGGCGATCTGCTTTCGTTTCAGTCCATACGCGAGGCGTTTCAGCAGACATCCCACACCTGGCTTCCCCCTGAGCCCCATCCAACCATGGCGCCGAAGGCCAGATCGAATGCGTGGACCCGAATCGCCGATTGCCGGATCGCGGCCGATCAATTCGCGACAGCTGAAAAAATCGCCCATGCAATTAACCGAGGCAAAACCCAGGACGCACAGAAAGCCTTGGCAGAAATTTCCGAACAGGCTTCCAGAGCCGGCGACGGCTCGACAGAAGGGTTGCAGATTCTCCATAATAATCTGCTCCTTACCGCTTCTCGCGCCGATCTCATGAACGATGGGCGTGAAGTTTGGCTGCGGCAGATGGCGCTGCTGGCCGATCCAGAGTCCTGGCCGGAGCAATCCCCCCTTGAGGCGGAGACCCTTCCGGTCATCCTGTTTGGAGACGGCCCGGTCGCAAATCACAATCGCGTCGCGATCGCCAGCCGGTCGGCTTTGGGTATCTCCGTATGCAATGCGGTCCTAGCGACCGTGTCGGCCCCGCCGAGTTCCCTTCTAGCGGGCCAGATGGCCAAGTAAGGAAGAGTCAACCGGCGGAGCGAATGGCATGAATATGCGAAAAACAATCTCCCCACCGGAGAGGCAACCATCTCAGGCGCCTGCATCCACGAAAGTGGTTAGGCTGAAGAGACCCCACATGCGCCACCGATGGGGCGAATTGGTCACTGCCACCGGGTTGCGCACGCTGGTAGGCGTCATGCGAGTCTGCGGCGCCAGTAAGGATCAGATCAATTATCTGATGCGCGACAGCCGTTCAGGAGAGGCTTCGGCACTCGACCCCCTCAATCAGGTGGAGGTCTGGCTGGGTACTCAGTTGCGGGATCCTGGGCTTTGCCGGCGGATATTGTCGGGCACCTTGCAGGGCTTGCAGGCTTTGCGGGCGAACGCCCCCCTGGATCTACCGACCTGGCCACTGGACACAATCCCGTCTCGGGCGGAGTGCCCCCAGCCGCCGGAATGGCATGAGTTCGAACGCCACAGCGTGCTCTTGTGGAAAGACCGGGAAGGGCGGCAGTGGGCGGCTGCCGGCAATCCACTGTCGCTGAAAATGTGGCGATGGCTCAAGGAAACAACCCGGACTGAGGAAACAAACATCTGGCTTTGCTGTCTGGGTCATGAACTTGAGAAAGCCCGCCCCACCCCGCAGTACGACTTCGGGCCGGACGCTCAGAGGGCGATGTCCGGAAAGGACCGGGTCCTTGGTTGGCTTTTGGAATCGCGCATGAAAGGCGGTGTTTCCGATATCCATATTCGGGTGCAGCTCACGGACAACAAGCCTGTAGGGCAGGTAACCTTCCGTCATCTGGGGATGACCGTAAAGGACCTGCCCGACATTCCCATTGATCAGTTCCTTGCAGCGCAACGCTATCTGCTGGTCATGGCGAAGCGCACCGACACGGAGACCCTCTATGTTCCGTACGACCGGCAGATAAAGGTGAAGCTGCCCAACGGCGACGAGTTCAGCGGACGGCTCTCGATGGTGCCGTACTTCTGGGACCCCGACGACCCCAGCGTTGCTTGGTACTCGACCGTGATTCGAATCCTGACCGCCAAGGAAGAAATCAAGACCCTGGATCAGGTCGTCGGACCCGAGGATGTTGACCGTGCGCGCGACCTCCTGGATGTGGATGCCGGCATGGTGATTGTTTCCGGGCCGACCGGTTCGGGCAAGACCACCCTTCTCGCCTCGCTGCTCTCGGCCGCGTACATAGAACGCCCCGGGCAGCGGTTGCTCACCGTCGAGGATCCGGTCGAGATTCCCATTTCGGGTTCTGTGCAGTTTGCGGTTGAGGAGCGGCAGAACCTCGATTTCGACATGATCCTTCGGAGCTTGCTGCGCCAAGACCCTGATATCCTGCTGGTCGGCGAGGTGCGCGACGCCGAAGTAGCGGACATTGCCAGCCGGCTGGCTGTTTCGGGCCATACGGTATACACCACCTGTCACGCCAGCTACGCAGCCACGGTTGGGCTGCGTATGCAATCGATGAAGATGCACCCGGACCACTTGGCGGCGACACTGCGCTGGTCAACCTCACAGCGGCTGCTGACGGGCTGTTGTCCCGACTGTTCGCCCAGGAAGCCGCCGCCGCAGGGGCGCGGGCAGCTCCACGGCCTTCTGTTCGAAACGATCCGCTGCGTTTCAGGAATAGACGATCTCCCCGACGTGGTGCACGAGCAGCCGGATGCGGATCCAGCTTGCCGGAAATGTCGCGGGCGCTACGCACCCAGACGGTTGATCCTCGAAACCCTGAATTGGTCGTCGCTGCCTCCCAAGGCGACCGCCCGCCCCGAGAACGAATGGTGGAACGAAGCCCTGGGCGTGGGCAAGCTGGTTCCCATGTGGTACCGGGCGGTCGCTCGCCTGCTGCGCAGGGAGGTATCCGTGGGGTCGTTCATCGACAAGTTCGCCTCGGAGCCTCCGCACCTGGGTTTGATCGACGAGGAAAACGCCATCCGGCTGCGCGAGCACATCCTGCGCGAAGCCGGGATGAAGCCACAACTGATCTGGTCCAAGGAGCAAGCGTGAGCACCAATCTTCTGATTGTCGAATCCCCCGCCAAGGCAAGAAAACTGGCAGAAATCCTGAGCCCCGAAGAAGGCTGGCTGGTGGTCGCGACCTACGGTCATCTCATGGACCTGCCGAGCCGAAAACTGGGACTCGGAATAGCGGACGGGCAACTGAAACTGAATTGGAAGACCACCAGAAATGGAAGAAAACAGTTGAGTCGGCTGCGCCCGACCGCCAGGACCGTAGTCAAGTCCGGTGGGCAGATCTATATAGGAACGGCCCCCGACCGGGATGGCGAGACTCTTGCAGCCCACTTGATGCTGACCCTGCGGCTGCCTGAGCTCACAACCCCAAGGGTAAAGTTCCATTCTCTGGTTCCCGAGGCGGTCAAACAAGCCATGGCCAGGCCGGGAAGACTGGACCGCGGCCTTGTGACCGCCCAGGAAGCTCGCCGCGGCCTGGACCGAGCGGTGGGCTACGGGCTATCGAGGCGGCTGAAGAAGCCGATCAGCCGGGTGCAGGCGCCCGTGCTGAAAGCCTGCGCAGATCAGTCGGCAGCCCGCAGGAACTTCAGACCCTCAAAGCTGTACCGGGCCGGCTTGATGGTAAATAAAACGTTTTTCGAGTTGCCGGACGATCCCATGTCGACCGAGTCCGCCGCCTTGCGCGTTGCGCAATCCACGCCCGCTAGCCGGGTAGTGTCGCGTAAACAGGAGCGCAAGCGCGTTTTGCCGCTGCCGGCCTGCACGACGACCGATGTACTCAAGGCCTTTGCCAACGAGGCCGGCATCAATCGCACCATCGCCGCCATGCAGAATCTGTTCGTTAACGCACTTATTACCTTTCCGAAAACGGACACCCGAGCCCTGAATCAGGGCTGGGTCGAGCAAGTGCGAACGGAAATGGGAACATACGCAGGTGCAGCTCAGCCTCCCGGAGGCTGGGCCACTAACCACACGGCAACGGTACTCGAAGCAATTCGTCCAACGGCGGCGAGCCGGAGCGCCACGGTGGGCCTTGAGGATCGCGACCCTCTGGAGCGGGACGTCTACGACTACATTGCTCGCTGCGCGTACGGCGCCTGTTCAAAGCCGTCGCAAGAAACGGTCGTGACCCTGGTACTCGACAACAAAGCGACCGCCACATTAATCCGCGAGGACTTTGACGGCTGGCGCCGCTACGAGTTGAACCAAGAACCCTTCCGTCCGGGGCTACCGGATCCGATCGTCTGGCCACTGCAGGAGGGCGATCCGGTGGAAGCGGTTCCGTCGGTTCAATACCTGGTGGCCGCACCCCCCGATGTCCCCACCGTGGCGTGGCTGCTGGACTGGATGGAGAAGAACGGTGTTGGCCGGCCTTCGACCTACGCGCCAAGCGTGCGCAAATTGATCGATCGCGAGTTGGTGGTCTGGCACCAGCGCGACGGACTGGTTCCGACACCACAGGGCCTGGGATTGCTTAGCACACTTTCAGGTGGGGCCGATCCCATTCTCAGCCCGCAATACACGAAGTCCCTGGAAGAATGGCTTGACAGTATCGCTGACCAAACGGCCGGACCTGAGGAAGGCGCCAAGTTGGTGCAGGCGGGATTACGCCTGGCGGTCGGTATGGGCCAACGCTCCAAGGGTCTCTAGGGGCGTGCGGCGACCGGCACTTGGCAGGAGGAAAGTCTCATGAAGTTGCGCTACAGGGTCACGGCTGCGAACGGCCGCAGCGCGATGGTCACAGCCCGTTCAGCCGCAGTGGCCCGCCGCAAGGGCCGGGCGGTATTGGGTCTGGGCAGCGGCACTTCAGTACGCGTGCGATGGGCACTCAAGATGAAAGCCAACATCGGAGGCATGAAGCCCGATGACCAGATGGAAGTGCTGATGACCTACTCACGGCTTCTGGCATCGAGAACTCCGCTGGAAACCGCGTACGAACGTTTGGGGGAGCGGGTTGCGGCTCGCAAGGCGGGCGAACCGGCGTCCAGCGCCTTCGCCCGCTCTGGAATCCATCCGGTGGCATGTGCGATCCTGTCCGGGGCGGAGACCGCCGGACAATCCGGAGACGGCTCTGACCGGGCGGCCGACTGGCTGGCGGCACGCGAAAAGCGCAACGATGAGTTCATCAATCCGGTAAAGAAGCAGTGTTTTTTCTCGGCGGCGATTCTGCTGATATTGTTCGTGATGCCGGTGATCGCAAACAGCATGTTTGCACAACTTCCCGACGAATACGTCACACTGCAACATACGCCGGTGTCGCAGTTCCTGGTCAGCGCTTATGCCACCTTTTACGAGCCGCTCACTCCGTATGTGGCCTTGGGCGTGCTCTGCGGGGGCCTGATGGGGGCTTGCTTTGCGCTGTTTCGGCTTAAGGGTCCAGTCCGTAACCGCCTGCCGCTTTTGGGCCCACTGGGCCAATTGGGGGAGCAGGAGCGGCTGACCGCCTGGCTAAGCATGTACATCCCGTTCTACGCGGCAAACCTGCCATTCTCGGATTTCGTTCGCGCCGGCGCCGGCGCGTTCAAGTCCGGACCTTTGGTGGCGTCATTCGCCTTGCTGCTGCGCGACGTCAAGAGCGGCGAAGCCGACTCCCTGGCGACCGCGGCGGCGCTGCATCCCGACGCGATTCCCGGGGGAATGCACGAAGCGATCATCGTAATGGCCGACATGGATCAGGAGGCCGGACAAAAACACCTGAGCAGTCTGATGCTCCTCAGCGCGCGAGAAATGCGCCGTCTTGCCTCCAGGGCCGTACGCCAGGGCGGCCTGATGCGCACCGTTTCGATGGTGGTTATCGGGGTGTTCATGATCGTGGGAATCTACGGTCCGCTGGCAATTTCGATCAGCGGCCCGGCATTTTGACCGGAGAGCCGCTGCGCCATGGAAAGGCAGAAGCTTCCGTTCTAAGGATTCCCTTCCTTACTTCCCGTTGGAAGTGTTCGCGTTGTGGTGCTCCAGCATGCGGGCGCGCAGCTTCTGCGAGGGCGAGAAGCGCAACACCCGGCGGGCCGGTGTCATCTTCATGCGACTTTTGGTCCCGCGGGTTTCGGGGGTTTCAGTGACCATGTGGTGCCGCCTGGGAGCCCTGATCTGCGTTTCGATCTTTCCCACATTGCGCAATTCAATCGTGCTGCCGGCGATCAGATGACGGCGAAACACTGCAAGGATCGCCGAGGCCATAGCGTTGGCGCCGAAAATCGTCATGTTCAGCTTGTGCCGGAAGCGTTCTTCGATCTCCGCTCGCAGGAGGGGAGCGTTGCGGCTCCGGGATTCGATCTCTTTCATTTCAAATTTTTCCTTTGGGCAAAAATACTGTGCCGGGGGATGTAGACTTGCAAACGTCGGAAGCATGCCACCATATGATGCGCCTATGAAACCAAGACCAAGAGCAAAGAGCAAGAAACTTCGCCGGCGAGTGATGGTTCAGGCTGTGGCAATTGAATTTCGCGAGAGGCTTGATCCCCGGCCGCCGGAACCCAAAATGATCGTGCGCCAGCAGCGCAGAACTGTCCCGCACTACGAACTGGCGAAGGCGGCAGTCAACGAATTCATTGATGTCGTCGGTGAAGCGTTGTCCCGGAACCGGACAGTAAAACTGAGAGGATTCGGCAACTTTGTCCCCCGGCGCTACAAGCCGATGACGGGGCGGTTGCCGGGAGCGCACCCGGACGATAAGAACGCTGTCTTCACGGTGCCGGTACGACTGGGCATATTGTTTCAGCCCTCCCTTAAGTTCAAGAAGACGCTGCGGGAACACGACGAGCAACATGGGCTCCCGACACGGCAGCCCGACTCGGATACTACCTGACCGGCATCGCAACTTCGCGGTCCCCGCGCCGGACAGACCTGCGCTTTGCAGCGTCGCTTTCATTCAACCTCCGAGTATATCATTCAATGCTCTATAAATCCCGTCTCATTGGTGATTCCTTCCGTTCTCGAGAAGAGTATAATTCAATGCTTGCGAAACCTGTGCCGCAGCTCTGACCAGCTCAGGGACTAACTGACGGCGCGCTACGCATCAGTGTCGCCGATGTGGGTAGGGCCGGCACAACCGGTCAGTTCGTGATCCGATATTCATCCCCTCAAAGCTTGGCGCGAGCGTTCTTTCCTTACAGAAGTCGAGGGCGAAACTGCCTGAAATCCAGGCGGTGCCCCATGAGATCGGATAGCCACGGTCGTAGCGGCGCTTTTTCAAAGGCGCGGCGATACGGGGCGGCGGGAAGGATGCCCACAAAGATGAGCGGCTCAGGCACCAATTATATATATAATACAAGTTAGCGCACTGCATATAATCTCCGGTTTGATTGAATATTAGTTTATAATACTCCTGTCCGTTATAATATTTCAGGTGCACCACAACCTGAAGATCCGAACCACGGGAGTACTGCCATCTTGAACCGATTCCTATTCTTGGGTCGCGCGGCCGTTGTCCTCGCTGCTTGCGTCCTTTCTCTTGCCGGCTGTTCGGGTGGCGGGCTGGCCGGTGATCTCGTTACAGGCCGCGTCATCGGCGGAGCGGATGCGGCGAAAGTCCGAATTGACGCGGCTTTTACGAATGTTGAGTCCGAAGGCGGGAAAATCTCCGTGGAGGTCTCCAACGCCGGCGAGGGCCAGATGAATTGGTCGGCTTCGTTAAACGCGAACTGGGCAAAGTTCGAAGGAGAATCGAAAGGCGATGGAACCGAAACGCTCACTGTAGCCTTCGAGGCCAATACCGAGACCGAGGATCGCACCGTAACCCTGTCGATCAGTTCTCGGGAAGCATCCAACTCACCTCAAACCGTGGTCTTCACCCAGGCCGGAGTTGAACCGGAGCCTAAGCCGGTCTTGAATGCTTCAGCGGACAACTACGCTCTGGAGGCTGGCGGCGGCAGGATTGCCGTCACCTTGGCCAATGATGGCGGAGGGGAACTGGAATGGTCCGCTTCGCTTCCCTCTGACGCCTCGTGGGTGCGGTTTATCGGAAAAAGCTCCGGGCTAGGCCCCAGTAACATTCAGATAGAGGTGGATTCCAATTCCACCAAGGAACGGCGTTCGTTCGCGCTCACCGTGACTGCCGAAGGCGCAGAGCAGTCGCCCCAGACACTGCATTTCACCCAGGAACGCGGAGCGGAGACGGGGGAGGAGTCCATCGAAGTCTCCGCCGCCAGCTACGATGTCGGATCCGAGGAGGGCACTGTTGAAGTGACGGTGACTGCCGCCTCAGGCGTGCAATGGTCTGCGGCCATCGGCGGAAACGCCGATTGGATCCACTTCTCGGGACCATCCGGCGGAACCGGCAACGGCAGCATTACCCTCCGGATACAAAGCAATACAGCACAAGAATCCCGTTCGTTCGCGCTCACCCTGACCGCCGAAGGCGCGGAACAGTCGCCCCAGACACTGCATTTCACCCAGGAAGGCGGGGCGAAGCCGGGGGAGGAGTCCATCGAAGTCTCCGCCGCCAGCTACGATGTCGGATCCGAGGAGGGCACTGTTGAGGTGACGGTGACTGCCGCCTCAGGCGTGCAATGGTCTGCGGCCATCGGCGGAAACGCCGATTGGATCCACTTCTCGGGACCATCCGGCGGAACCGGCAACGGCAGCATTACCGTCCGGATACAAAGCAATACAGCACAAGAATCCCGTTCGTTCGCGCTGACCGTGACCGCCGAAGGAGACCGGAAGACCTCCAAAACGCTTAATTTCGTTCAGGGCGCCAGCGTGTCGGCGGTGATCGCCGTCACTGCCCATCCCGCAGACCGCTCGATCCCGCATTCAGGCGGCACGGTGCGATTGGATATAAGCAACAGCGGTGGAGGGCGACTGAATTGGACCGCTTCGACGAATGTCGGCTGGGCATCCGTCGCCGGAACAGCTTCTGGAACGGATAGAGGCAGCATCGTGATCTCTGTGCTGGAAAACTCAGGCGAGGCCCGCTCGTTCATGGTGACGGTCCAGTCCGCGGGAGCCGAAAACTCCCCCCGCACCGTGAGGTTTGCGCAGGCGGCGGCACCCGAGCAGCCCAGAGATTCGGCACGAATTCACGCCAACAAGTACGCGCTCACCCATTTGGGCGAAGCGGTAACTGTCAACATCGACGTCACGGCTGAGGCGCAACTGAACTGGACAGCAGAAATCCGTTACGCGGACTCCACCTATGTGGTTATCGCACCGGAGCGCGACAAGGATGGCGCTCTCACCGGACAATCCGTCGAAGAAACTCGGGACCGCGGAGAATGGGTGCGGATGCTTGGCGCCTCCAGCGGAACCGGTTCGGGATTGCTGGAGTTGCAAGTTGACGAGAACCCGGTCGCACTGCGCTGGAGCTTCAGCCTCTTTATTAAGTTTCCGGATGCCCCGGAACTCGATCAGACACTGCACTTCAGCCAGAATCGTGAAGCGGAACAGCACCTCACGATGTGGACCGCAAGTCGCCACATCGGCGCCGGAGGTGAGAATGTGGATGTCCACCTAAGTGCTTCCAGCGGAGGACTCATTTACTGGGTGGCGGATGTGGATGTGGATTGGGCGCACCTGGAAGGCGCGATCGACGGGGAAATCGACGGTAACGGCTCTACCGTAATTCGCATCCAGGTGGATGCCAACCCTGGCGATGAGCGTTCCTTCAGCTTCAGCGTAAACGCTACAGATGCAACGTCTCCACAACCGATTCTCTTCCGGCAGGCGATGGTGAAAGAAATGGAAGGAGGGGCCCCGATGCCGCCACGCCCACCGGCCTGGTACGCCAATGACTGCCAGCAACAGACCCCCGGGTTCGAAGAATTCGGTGGCTGGCTTGCGCAGCGGGGACATTACCTCGACGTAACTGATTCACGCGTGTGGCGGCATACGACCGATGGCCACGACTCCAACGGGGCGACCTTGCGCGCGTTCAACGACTGCACCGATGACAAACGCACGCTGACCACCGATATCCTGGCCGACGCCATGCTCGACGAGCCGGCTGAATTCGCCGACTTGCCGCGGGGCGCCGACGCCCGGATCGTGCTGCTGGACATAAGCACGCCGGTGGCAGGCGAGCACACGAACGGGGCCCGGCACGCGGATCCGCAGTATGTGTGGTCCGATGCCGGAAGCGGCTGGTATCCGACCTATACAAGGGACGGCGACGGGCTGAAATTCCTCCACCTGCAGCCGTTGGGCGACTGGGGTTACGGAAGTTCCTCCGGATGGCGCTCACAACTGCGTGTATGGAACGCGGAAGGCTCCGATATGTCGGCCTGGTCGGATACCGCACAGGATTACGGTTGGCGACTGCCGAGCATCCAGGAGCGAACCGGCGAAGGTCTCAGGATGCTCGCCAATGCCGACAGCTCACTGTGGCTACTGGTGGGCGGCTACACAGGAAACGGCAGCGGTCGCCGAATTCATCCGAATTCCGCCGTCTGCGGCGAAGCCAAGGAGCTGTGCCTGTTTGCTCCCTGGGAGTATCAATACACGGACGAGGAGGGGACAGCGCAGACTACTGCAGGAACGGCGGTCGCCGCCGCCCAGGTGGCCGCGGCGCTCGACAACGTGCTGCTGCTTTGGCCGGACTACGATTTGCTGGAGTTACGCGACCTGGTGCTCGGCTGCGCTGAAGATCTGGGCGAAGAGGGCCCTGATGCGATGTGGGGGCGGGGCGTCTTGTCGTTCAACTGCCTGTTCACGGCCCAGGGCGAGTTGCGTGATCCGCGCACCGATGCCATCCTCTCGGGCGGAATCTACGGCCCCCTGGCGGGTTTGTACGGCGGGGCGCTGGACGCGCCGGTCATCGCCGGTGGCTCAATCCCGGGTTTGGATACCACCGGTCGAGACTTCGCCTACCCGATGATGCGTTGGTCACACCGGGAGAACCACGCGCTCCTGGTTGCAACAGGCAACCTCGGCAGATCTCAGGCGGTTTATTTGCCGGATGGATTCACACGGACGCAAGGCCTCGGCACACCACTGTTCGCAAGGGGCGGCTTCACCGCCGGCTTCGCGGCGGCAGGCGATGCCCTCGGCGCTGCCGCGCAGTGGCGCACCGGCGGGTTCTCAAAGGGGACGGGACTGTGGACTCTGCGCGGTGGTTTCGCCGTGCAACCCGAGGGCACAGGATCGTTGACCGGCGAGCGCGTGTTCCGCGCGCCCGTGACGTTTTCCAGCGCGATCTCGGTAGCGTTCCAACATAGCTTCACGCAGAAACTGTCCCTGCACATACAAGGCAATTACTGGATGACGCTAAACACCCAGCCACGCAGCCTTTGGGCGGGCGCGCAGTTATCGGAGTTGCGCGCGAGCGCGTCGCTGGCTTATCGATCAAGCCGTATAAGCGCGGAACTGCAAGCGCAATATCAGGGTGGCCTTAGCGGCCGGCTGGATGTCGCCGGACAGAAAATCCACCTGATGCCGCATACCGCTCGGCAGATGTCGTTGCGGGTGCGTATACCGCTGGGGAATCCACAAACACAACGGAGAAAAGAAATCCGATGAACAAACAATTTACACACTCATCTTCCATACCTGGAACTTTCATCCCGTCCGCCCAGGACTTGTTCAGGCCGGGCACAGAACATCGGTCCGCGTCAGGCATTTCGGCCTTCGGCTGCACCGCGGCTATCACCCCACGGGGGTCCTAGAGATGTGGCGCTGCGCTCTATGGAACACTGGCGGGAATCTCGGTCGACGGGAGTTCCTCGTTGGGCCGGTGACCCGCTTTCCTGTCGCTGATCAGGCGTTCAACTTCAGCGGCGCGGCGCGGCGGTATCGCCGCGGCTCTTCGTCCCTGCGACCAAACGACACGCGATCGCGTCCGGAACGATCGGTTTCCGGTTCTCAAGTCTAGTGTCGTGTCACGCCTGTATCGTCGCATCAGCGTGTCTCCCCTGGCCTGTGGCAAGGCGTGACACGACACTAGGTTCGGCGACACCCGCGAACTGGAACTGACGAATTCCCCCAGCTCCGCCTCGCCCCGCAACAATGAATTTCGTCGCACTGCCGCCCACCTTGGCTGGCGTTTTCGCCGCGATGTTCGGCCTGGCCTTCGGCAGTTTTGTCGGAATGTACGCCTACCGCCTGCCTCGCAACGAAAGCATCGTCAGAAAGCGATCCTTTTGTCCGGGTTGCGGTATCAGGATCCCAGCATGGCGAAACATACCCCTGGTCAGTTATGCCCTTCAGAAAGGACGGTGCATCGCGTGCAAGGGTCCCATCCATTGGCGCTATCCGGTCAGCGAAGCACTCTGCGGCCTGCTCGCCTGGGCCTGCTGGCGCAAGTTCGGGATGGACTGGAGCCTGGCGGCGGGAACCGCGCTCTGCTGCGTTCTGGTACTGCTGTCGGTAATCGATATGGAACGCCGGCTTCTTCCCGACCGCCTCACGCTTCCTCTGCTCTGGCTGGGCCTGCTTTTCAGCCTGACCCGGCCGGAGACACCGTTCGTGCCGCCCCCGCAAGCAATCATGGGCGCAGTCGCAGGTTACGGATTGCTGGCGATGACCGATTTCTTGTGGCGGCTCCTACGCAAGCGGTCGGCCTTCGGCGGAGGCGACCTCAAACTTCTGGCCGCGCTGGGCGCGTGGTTCGGCCCTTACGGAGCGTTCGGAGTCTTTGGCGCAGCAGCCGTAACGGGCGCGCTCTACGCTACGCTGCGTGCACTGTCGAGGCGAACTGTCCCGCAGGAGGAGCTTCCGTTCGGTCCGTTCCTTATGCTCGCCGGCGTGTGGAATTTGCTCGCCCCGAATACCTTGGACCCGTGGAGAACAGGTTTCCCGTTGGCGCAGGCATTGAGTTTGTGAGACAACGAAGAACCGTTGATTGCCCAGGAGCACATTGCTTCCATCCAGGCCTGCATTGCCAATCTGTACCCCAATCGAAGAACAAACATAGGGCCCAGGAAAATCGACCATGAACAACCGCTACCTTAAGTCTCAGCGCATAAGCCTTGAGAAGAATACCCAGCTGGACAAGAGTTGGGTTAAGCAAAAAATTGCCGATGACCCTTCCATTCTGGAACTTGGCGATCTGGTTGTGAGAGACATCGACCGAACAAACACCCATGCCGGATGGCCGGACCTGCTGCTTCAGGATTCCGAGAAAGCGAGGAGATACGTAGTTCACCTGCAACTCGGCGCTTCCGATGAAACTCAAATCGTTCGTGCGATCGAGTCCTACGATGCGCAAGAACAAAGTCTCCCACAATACGAATACCGCGCTGTTCTAATTGCCGAAAACATCGCAAGCCGGCACCTGAACGTTATCTCCCTGATCAACGGAACAGTCCCCTTCATCGCCATTCAGATGCAGACCTTTCAAGTTGGCGAATACATAACACTCCTGTTTTCGAAGGTGACTGGAAAACGCTTGCGGAGCTCGGTTGACGCGGATGAAGATGCCGAAACAACGCCCGCGGATCCAGCGTATTGGGAGACACATGCGTCCAAGGAAACCGTCGCCCTGGTAGATCAGATGTTGGAGTTGGTCCATGACATCGACCCGACCCTGAACCTGAAATACAATACATCGTTCATCGGTTTGGAAAGGGATGGTCAGCCGGTAAATTTCGTCAAGTTCATACCTTGCAAGAGCCAGCTTGGCTTTGAAATAAGACTTCCCCTGACCGACGAATTGAGCACAAAGGTTGATACGGCCGGACTCAGTACACTCGAGCATGGCCGGAAGGCGAGTTATTGCCGGCTGCGCTTGACCAGTCGCGACATCAAGTCCAGGGCTGATGTACTGAGGGAATTGTCGAAACTCGCATATGAGCGCAATGCCGGTATTTAGAGCATCGGTCTGAATATGCATATGTCGGCGCATTGTCCTGGAAGCCTTCGGACTGAAATGATGCTCTGCGTTTTGCGAGGATTGGCGGTTTCCACTGCACTGTTGGTGTCCGGCGACTCGCGCAGCATGCTGACTGTTGGGAAGAAACCCGCATAATACGCACCGCTGGCCTCGCGGGTAAACGACCTTGACCGAATATCTCCTTGCCCTGTCCTGCCCGGACCGGACAGGGTTGATCTACGCGCGTCTTCCGCTGACCCTTGGGGGCGAGGGCATCCTGCCCTCGTTACGGAAACGTTGTTCCGCAACAGGAGCGACCCGGTCTTGGGTGGAAAACAGGATGTCTTCGCTCCCAGGAAGCTTCATGCTGGAAAACTGCATTCGGCAGCGTGCCATCATTACCGGCGTTCCCGGCGATGAAACCGGGGGATTTCTTGCGCGATAATCAGCGCCACGAAAGATAAGCGGAGCCAGACGTGATGAAGACGGGAAAGGCAATTTTCCTTGCGGTGGCCATTGTGCTGCCGGTAACTGCCGGAGCAGATGACCTGCGTGACGAAATGTTGCGTTGTGCACAGCTAAGGGGCCCGCAGGTGCGCCTGGCATGCTACGACGCACTCGCGGCCGTAAGCGCGTCTGGTGAGCGCAAAGCAATTTCCGATGATGAATCCCCAACGGGTGAAGGGCTTTCCCGCACCCCTGAACCTGCGCCCGTGACGTCCGCGGCGCCTTCGGGGAGTGGCGGAGAAAAACCGGAATCGGATCGATCGCTGACTGAGCGCTTCTTCGGCATGCTTCCCGGCGGTGGCGACGTCAACAAGATCGAGTCCCGGGTCGTCGGCGAAGTAAAGAACTTGCGGGGCGGCACGCGGTTCACGCTGGAAAACGGCCAGGTCTGGCAGCAGACTGAAAAGACCAACCGCAACTACCGAGCCACCAATCCCAAGGTGGAGATCAAGGAAGGGTTCATGAACAGCTACCGGATGCGCCTGGAAGGGCTCAATGCGCGCATCCGCGTGCGCCGCGTGAAATAACGCTAGCTCAGCCGGGTCAGCATCGCCTGGTGTTCGGCATAGGCGGCGTCCAGGCGCCGCCGCGCCTCGCCGGCGGACGGAAAACCCGCCTCCAGCCCGGCCAGCATGATCACCGCTTCCATCTCGTCGCGGGTGATGCCGTGGTAGATGCCGGCGCGTACAAAGTAGCCCACGTCGTGACGGGCGGCCGTGATTATGCCGATGGCGCACAGGATCATGGTCTTCAGATCGACGACCTCCTGGTCCCACACTTCCGGGGCGATCCGGGTCATCAATTGCCGGTTGAAGTCGTTCTGTTCGAGTTGCTCGCATAATTCAGCGCCGTAATCCGGGCCGAAGATGCGCAGAAACATGGACTGCCCGCGGTGCAATTCCGCTTCTGTGAAGGGCTTGTAGGCTTTGCTCATAAATTACTCGCAAGTCTGCTGCCAACGCCCGTCATACGCGGATCAGGTCGCGTTCGAGGGTGTAGAGGCGTTCGGAGCCGGTAGCCGTAACGCGCATGGATTCCTCGAAAAACATCCCTCCCCAGCCGATTTCGTGTAGCTCCATGTCGATATTCAGCACCATGTTCTCCTCCACCCGGAAATCGCCCAGGTTACCGCCGGCAATGAACGGCACCTCGATGTGGTCCAGGCCGATGCCGTGGGTGAACGCCAGTTCAAAGCTGGGTAGGCCACTGGCCCGCACTACCCTTATGACCCGCTCACGCAATTCCCCGGTTTGCACGCCCGGGCGCAGGTGGGAGTAGGCCTCGTCGATGCCGGCCATGTAGGCCTTCCAATAGCGCGCCAGCTTGGCGGACGGCTCGTCCAGAACCGCCGTGCGCTGGCAATCGCCCATGTAACGGCGCCATTTCAGCATGCTGTCGAAGCACACCTGGTCGCCCGGGCGAATCACGTAGTCGCGTTCCGGACGGCCGGCGCCGGCGCTCATGGGCCCGGCGCCGTTGAAGGTCGCAAACGGCCGTGCGCCCTGCTCCACCACCCGCACCTCGTAGGCGGTATACACATCGTTCCAGGTGGCGCCGTCTTTGATAGCAGCCAGAGCCGTGCGCAGCGCCGCTTCGTTCTTGACCGCCGCTTCCTTGAGGATCGCGATTTCGTCGGGCGTCTTCACCATGCGGATCTCGATCAGGAGATTGCCGGCGTCGACGACGGTGGCGCTGTCCACCGTATCGCCCAATATGCCGGCGAATCGCGTGTCGTCGAATCCCAGCCTGCCCGCATCGAGTCCGGTCTCGCTGAGCATGGCGCAAACGGCGCCGGTAATCCCGGCATACGGCTTTTTTTCCAGTTCAGCCACCATCCGGCGTATCTCAAGGTCCTCACCCTTGAGTTGGGTATCCTCCGCAAACGTGTGCACCTTGAGCACACCGCCGTATACGCCGAAGTAATAGAGGCGCCTGTCCGGCATCCAGGTGGGCCGCTGAACCAGCACCGCGGCCTCGATCTCGGTGGCCACCAGGCAGGGCGGGATATCGGGGTCGCGCGGCAGGATGGCGCAAGCCACCCAGGGCACGTCATAAAGAAAATCGGTGTCGAAATCGCTTAAGTAAAGCACGTTGTTGGGAGTGACCGCGATCAGCGCGTCCAGCCCTTCCCGCTCCATCAACTCGGTTGCCCGCTCGCGATTCACCAGCATGGCAAGACCCTTCGCACGCTGGACCGGCTATCAATCCGCGCGATGGGGCTATTGCCGGACCGTTTCCCCTCCCTGCCGGGAGTGTCGGAGCCAGGGATGGCGACGCCAAGCTCCATGGATGGATTCATGCGTCTCCCGGCAGGGAGGGGGAACGGTCCGGCGGCGCCGGCTTCGCGGCAAACGAGATAGAAAGTCGGATCCACACTAGCGGAAGGAGGCGTTGGCGAAGTAGTTGTTGACGCGCTGTTCCCAGTCGTCCACTTTGCCGAAGATGCCGGTGTAGTAGTCCGCCAGGTAGATCAGCCAGAACGCCCCGTTGATGCTGCACACGGGGCCGTGCCGCACGCCGGGCGGGCGCCCGATGTAGTGGTCCTTGGTCAGGACCAGGTCTTCCTTCACGTCTTGGCGCTTGTGGTCGTAGGTGTAGCCGATGTAGCAGTCGCCGGCAATCAGGTAGAGGCATTCGTTGTGCGGATGGTGCTCGGTGCCCGGATCGACGAAGCCCGGCGCAAGGGCCGTCAGTGCTATGACTTCCCTGGTGCCGTCGTCCTTGCGCAGGCCCTTGGTCAGCACGCCCGGCGGGCGGGCTTCCTGGCCCGTGTTCGGGTCTTTCCAGGTGGAGCGCTTGACGATGTCCACCATCGGGTCCACCCAGGGCAGGTGCCAGGTGTTGGTGCGGGCGATGTGCCGTTCCACGTGGGCATCGGCATGGGATTCTCCCGCTTCCTCAAAGGCCAGCGGGCCGCTGGTGAACAGCAGTAGCCGGCAGCCCGCGGACGTGCTCAACGGACCCCAGGCCATGCCGGCCGGGAAGTAGCCGTAGCAGCCCTGCATCCAGGTCTCATCGGCGATGTCCAGCGCGCCTTCCAGCACGTACAGATCGACGTCGGCTTCGTTGCGCCCGCGCGGAAGGCTCCACCCGGCCGGCAGTTCCAGCACCAGGTGCTCGCCCCCGGTCTTGCTCTCGGTACTCAGGTTGCGGCCCATGGCGCCGGGCGTAAACCCGCTATTGAGCGCCTTGGGCTGAACCCCGCCCACGTCCAGGCAGTCTTCTCTGCGCATTGGCATGGCATTGCTCCTTTCGGTGTGGTTATTGGTCAAGCCCGGACAGCCAGGCCACCACAGCCTCGCAGCATTCTTTGGGCTTGGTAATCATGCAATAGGTCGATCCCGCGCCGGAGATCTCGGCCTTGTCCACGTCCGACTTGATGGCGAGGAACTCGCGCATCAGGGTGTCGTGGCTGGCCGAGTCCATGCGCTCGTTTTCGTTCAGGGCACTATCGTCTCCCATCAGCAACAGCGTGGGACATTCGATATTGCGGATATCCGCGGTGAGGTCCACGTTGGCGTAGGCCTCCAGCACGGACTTCAGAGTCGCCATGTTGACGTTGGCTGCGTACTGCTTCTTGGCCCATTGCTCGTAGCGTATGCCTTCGGCGGAATACAGCACGTCCGGCGGCAGCACCACGCCGGCGTACAGGCGCGAGAGCTGTTCAATGCCGAACACCCTGCCCACCCACCAGGAAGCTTCGTAGATATTGCGCCAGGTGTCGTCGACGCGGATGAACGGATAGGCGATCAGCGCGTGCATACGTTCGGGATACTTGGCTGCGAAGCGCAATCCGATCGACGAGCCGGTGGAGGTGCACCACAGAGCCGTGCGTTGGATCCCCGCGTCGTCCAGAATGGCGGCCAGATCGTCCACCCAACGCTCCACGGAATACCGCTCGGTCTGGGTCCAGTCCGACTTGCCTACCCCACGGTAGTGCCATTGCAGGATACGGTGGTGCGGGGTGAGAAACGGCTCGCAGAATTCGTACTGCTTGTCCACCAGCGCGAAGCCGCCGATGAGGGTAAGCGGAAGCTCGCCCTGTCCGCGGAGTTCGTACCACAAATTGGCGCCATCCACCCTGACCTTCGGCATTCCTTCCTCCTTAGCCTTGAGAAATCGCGGCGTCGTATTGATGCACGATACGCACGCCTTCCAGCATGAATCCCATCGGCATCCAGTAGGCGCCCAGGGTTTCCTTCGGCGCCAGCGGCATCAACTCTTCGTTGTCGGCCTTGCAGAACTCAAGGCGGCCCTCGCCAGCCAGCGTCTCACCCTGCTGCAATCCGCTCATGACCATTTGCGTCAGGTCATGCACCAACGGCTTGCCCAAAGGCGGTACGTGGCAGTCAGGCATGTGGCGCATGCAGGTCAGCGGCAGGTTGCGCGTGTAGAACCCCAGCTCGGCCGGGTCAATGACGCGCTCGGGCGCAAACTCCATGCGCATCACGGCCTCGCCGTTGCGGCTGACGACGCGTTTCAGCCGGGTGCCCACACCGGCGTCCTGACTCATTCCGGGAAGCAAAGGATGCGTTCCGCTGGTTTCGATCACCGCCTGCTTGGAACAGGCGCCCAAAAACCAGCTAAGCAATACCAGCCAATCGCGATTGCACCACTGAAAGGTGGAGAACATGGTGCGCTCGCCGTTCAGCATGCATGGCAAGCCGACCACCGCGACGTCGTAGTGACTGCGCGCCGCCGGCCAGTCCTCCGGCGCAACGCCTTCGGGGTAGCACACCAGGTGCGGGCTCCATACATAGGCTTCGTCGGCGGGATCCGAGGGTGTCAGCGGCGCAGGCAGGTAGGCCGCAATCGCTTCGGGGTCGGCCCGAAAGTGAAAAAGCAGCAGGTTGCCGGCAAATCGCCACGGCAGCGCCGCCAGCATGGAAGCCTCTCCGGAGGGGGTGAAGGGACGCGTGTAACCGGCCATGCTCTACGGTCTGTTCACTCCAGACCTTACGTCCAGAGGCCCCAAAGGGCGGGCGTCGAGTCGGGCGCCGGGCGGGCCAGATATTCTTCGCAGCGCGACGGGGTCCAGTCGGGTAGCGTGAATTGAAAATCGATTTCGCGTTCTCCTCGGCAAAACCAGACCGCGCCTCCGCGGGTAGCCTGCGGCCCATGGGGCTTCTCCCCGGGGCGAAAGATATACGATCCGGAAGTGAGCATGCCAGTCTCGCCCATCAGGTAGTCGCCCTGTAGCAGCACCAGCTCCTCCCAGGTCTCGTGCGCTTCCAGGCGCGGATCGCTCCAGCCGGATTCATGCTGTGTCATCAAGGTATAGGCGCCGGTGTCGGGATCGGTGCGCAGAATCCGCACATGCAGCCCGGGCATGGCCTCTTCGCGGGGACGACCGGGATAGTCCGGCGTGGGCTGCCATTCGACCGTGTTCACGTTCACCGGCCCGACGCGGCGTTCGCTGCGGCAGGCCGCCGCCAATTCCGGATCGGAGGACAGGTCGCAGGCCCCCGCGCTCATCCACAGTGCGGTGAATCCATCGTTGGATTCCGCGGTGTCCAGCACCAGGCCCTTCGGAAGAAAGGCATAGCTGCCACGCCTTAACTGGTTCTCCCCCAGACGAAGGTCGCCCTGCAGCAGGAATATTTCAAGGTCGCTGCTTAAGTGTCCGCCATCCCGGCAACACCAATAGGATTCGCCACATACCAGCAGGCTTGAGGCGCCTGGCGGATCGATTTCGGCGCTTAGGCCGCTTGCCCGCAAGCCGTGACCGAAGCCAGCCGGCGCAAAGGGCACCAGCACCACTTCGTCCAACCGCCGAAACTCAACGCGCCCGCGCGACACGGTCAGGCGACGCCGAAGCGTGCTTCGTGTTCGGAATAGACGCGCGCGAGGATATCGACGGCCATTTCAGCGGCGGGGAAGCCGCACTCCAGGCCCGCCAGCAGCAGGATTTCCTCTACCTCTTCGCGTGGTATGCGGTGGTGGGCCGCCATCTTCATGAAGAACTCCACTTCCTGCTTGTGCTGGGCGGTAAACATGGCGATGCTGCATAGGATCTTGGTACGCAGATCCACCCCGTTCATCTCCCAGATCGGCACCATGACCTCGCGCACCTTGGAGTGGAACAAAGGCGGGCGGGACGTGCGAATCCACTCGTAAATCTCTTCACCCTGCTCGTCGCCCCAAAGCTTCAGGCAAATGGCGCGAAACCGGCTTTCCAGATCGTTGCTCATGGTCTCACTCCAATCGTGGCCCACCAGGGATACGAACCGAAGAAATACTCCGCGCCATGCCCCCAGCCGGTCAGTTCGTTAGGCAGGGGCACGTCGCGGACCTCGGTGAATCCGCCCTCTGCAAACATTCGCACCCGGTCCTCGGTAAGGAACCCGGGCAGGAAGGGGTCTTCCATGCGGCGGCCGGTGGAATCCAGCAGGAACGCCGACAGGGGGCTGAAGTCCTGCTGCAGGACCTTGAATGGCGGCGACTCCATGATCGCGAATATCCCTCCCGGACGCAGCAGCCGGTGAGCCTCGCGCACCACGGCGGCGCGCACCTTGCCGGGAAGCTCGTGAAAAAGCCACACCGCACTGACCACGTCGAAACTGCCGTCGGGGTAGCTGGTGTCCTCGGCCAGGCGCTGGGTGAAATTCACCTTCAAGCCGCGCGATTCGGCCAACTTGTGGCCGTACTTGAGCATGGAGGCGGCGTAGTCCAGACCCACCACTTCAGCCTCGGGATACAGCTCGCAATACGGGAAGCTGCTCTTGCCCACTCCGCAGCCGAGATCCAGTATCCGCTTGTAATCCCCCTTGGGCACTGCGCGTGCCAGGTTCCAGCCCATTTCGTCGCCATCATCACGTCCCACCAGGAAAGGGCTGATCATCCAGTGATACAGGATACCGGCGAACTCGGCGTGATAGTTGCCCGGCTGAGTGTGAATCTCGATCTTGCGATAATAGCGCGGCGTTTCAAGCTCCGAATCCAACTCCAGGCTGCCGAGTGCCCCCGGCTCGTTGCAGTCATCCAGCCAGGCCCGCACCTCATCGCCCTGGCGCTCAAGGATGTCGAGAATGGCGCGAAACATCTGCGCATGGTTGTGGCGCTCGAAGAAAGCGCCTAAACGATAGGCCGGAGCCCGCTCCATCAACTCGCCCAGCGCGCGAATGTCGGTCAGGTCGTCAAGTCCGGCTTTGTTCTCGTGGTAGTAGCGGCCCATGGCGGGGCCGAAACCGGTCGAATTGAAGGCCATCAGGCCCCCCACAAAATCCATCCGCGCCTGCTCCGCGCGGCTGCGTTGAATGTCGAGATTGGCAGTCATGCAAAACCCCCCGGAATTGGACTATATTATAGAGAGGCTTGTTTTACACGCTTTGATTCGGCGCATGGGTGACTGCGCCGTTTTTGCGGGCAACGACTACAGACCGGAGGACACCATGAATCTGTCTCGCTCCTTTACTTGCGGCGCTGTTGCGTCATTCCTGATCCTCCCGCTGGCAGGCTTTCTTGCGCCGGCTTCGGGGGTTCAGGCTGCCGAGTTGGAAGAAATCGTGGTGACCGCCCGAAAACGCGAGGAGAGCATCCAGGACGTACCGCTGTCCATCACCGCGTTCACCGGCGAGGAACTGGAGCGTGGGGGGTTCGCCGATCTGGAGGATATTTCCTTCCAGACCGCCGGTATGCAGTTCAACAACGAGCTCGCCGGCACGCGCCCCGGGCGTCTGTTCAGCAACATCCGGTTCCGGGGCGTCGAGGGCAGCGAATACTCCACACTCCAGACGGCTTCTCTCTTCGTCGACGGCATCTTTGCCCTGCAGGGCGCGCAGACCCTGGCGCTGAGCGACCTGGAGCGGGTCGAGGTCATCAAAGGCCCGCAATCCGCGGCATTCGGCCGCAACTCCTTTGCCGGTGCGATCAACTACATCACCCGCGCGCCGAACATGGAGGAATTCTCGGCCAGGATCAAGGCCGACGCCGGTCGCTTCGATCAGCAGGAGCTGGATATCAGCGCGGACATACCCATCGCGCCCGGGATTCTGGCCTTGCGCGCCGGAGGGCGCTACTACAACAAGGGGGCCATGTATC
Source organism: Candidatus Foliamicus sp. (assembly GCA_965261845.1). Lineage (GTDB taxonomy): Bacteria > Pseudomonadota > Gammaproteobacteria > Steroidobacterales > Foliamicaceae > Foliamicus. The sequence goes on from OZ253475.1 coordinate 2,124,454, forward strand.
ACAATGCTGATGGCAGCGCTGTAGGAGAACAGCGGTCCGATTCCTTGTTCGCAACGCTGTTCGTTCAGGCTGCGGACAATGTCAGTATCAAACTGCGCTATTACCAGCAGGACGACAGCGACGGGCCGGCGGGCGTAACTTTCTACAAGGCCCGGCTGAACGACAGCTGCACCGGCAAGACCTTCCCCGGCCTGACCACCGACGGTCAGCCCACTACGCTGATGCCCAGAGAATACCTTTGCGGGACCATTCCGGGCCCCGGCGGGATGATCGGTTTCCCCAACCCGAGCGTGTCCTTGACTCCGTCCAGCTTTCCAAGCGGATTCACCAACTTCATCCGGGACTCGCTCATCGATTCGCCCTCGCAGGTCGAAGGTGTCCCGTACCTCGACCACTTCGGAATCGAGCGCGAGATTACCCGTATCAGCCTGGTGCTGGACTACGAGTTCGCCAACGGCATGTCGCTGGTCGCCACCGGCGCCTATAACGAAAACGCCGCCGCCAATCTGCGCGACTGGGACATGACCTCCGACGAGGCCTGGTATGTATCCAATCCGCAGGCAGGCGAGGATGAGAGCATCGACATACGTGTTTCGTCGGCGCCCGATGCGAAATGGCGCTGGCTGGGCGGGTTCAACTATTACACCCAGGAATTCCTGACCAGTTCGAACGGCGGCGTGTTCGTGGTGGCCTGCGGCAACCTGGGAGCTTTCGGCTCGCCCGCGCAGTGCGACAATCCGGCGCGCATTCCGGTGGGCGTTGACGGCGGCGATTTCGTGGACGTGCGGGCCTTTTACGGTTCGTTGTCCTACGACATCACGGAGCAGTTCACCGTGGACCTGGAGGCGCGCTGGCAGGACGACACGCGTAGCGACGGTGTGGGAGATTTCGAGGTCAACTTCAAGGATTTCCTGCCCCGGATCTCTCTTCGGTATCGCTTTACCGAAGACATCACGGCCTATGTCACAGTATCGAGCGGCATTCTTCCCGGCGTCATCAATTCCAACATCATCAACTGCGATCCCACTCCTTACATCTCTCCGTTCATCGATCCACGCACCGGTCAGCCAAGCACCTCCTCGATGTGCGAGCAGTATGCCCAGGCGCTGGGCGACGCCGCCGTGGACGTGACACCGGTGCAGGAACTGGACGCCTATGAGATCGGCGTCAAGTCCACCTGGATGGAGGGCCGGCTGGTGGCCAACGTGGCGGCCTACTGGCAGGAGTGGGCGAATGCGCCCTTCGCGACCTTCCTGACCATCTACCGCGACGACGACGGCGACGGGGTCCCCAATACCAACCCCAACTTCTTCCCGGTCAATACACCTGGTAGTTCGGAGTACTCCGGCGTGGAAATGGAAGTGGACTTCCTGATCACCGAAAACTGGGACTTGAGCGTCAACTGGTCATTCAATGACAACGAGTTCACCGACTACCTCATCAACCTGGCGTCCGCCGAATACGCCCTGGGCACCCGCAACGTCAAGGGGCACCGCTCCAGCCGCTTCCCCGAGTGGTCCGGCAATGTCTCCTCCACCTATAGCGGTACCTTCGAGAACGGCTGGGATTGGTCGGCGCGCGCCGATCTCACCTATATGGGCGAGGCCTTCGCCGGCCTGACCAACCTGGCCACGCTGCAGAGCTACTCGCTTTTGAATCTTCGGTTTTCGGTCGAACGTGACAACCTGAGGTTGGAGGCCTACGTAAAGAACGCCCTGGACGAAGACTACTGGCGCTCCGGTCAGGAGTACACCGACTTCTCGCGGGTACTCAGCGTAGGTTTCAACTTCAACAGGCTGGGTCTGACGCTGCTGCCGCAAGACAAGCGCACCTTCGGTTTCCGGGCGGCGATCGAGTTCTAGCGCGTCGCATCACCCACATCCGTATCGGCGCGCCAATGGAAACCCGCCTTCTGCCCCTGGTGGAAGCAACGCCTGAAAACGTGGCTTCCTGTGGGCAGATATTGGGCCGTCACGCCGGCGCCGAACCGTTGCCGATCAAGTTCTACGAGGGTTCGGTACAGACCTACCGGACAGTGGATTTCCGTTCCGACGAGCAGACGGAGCTCAGCCTGGCGCACGTTCGGCGCCGGCCCTTCGAGGTGCGTTGGATCGAACGCCATTTCAAGCACACGCAGACCTTTATTCCACTGAATGGTGCGCCCTTCATCGCCGTTCTGGCACCGCCTACCCACGGCGACCTGCCGGATCTGAACCAGGTGCGGGCCTATCGCTTCGACGGTTCGGCGGGCTTTACCATGAAGCTCGGGACCTGGCACGAGTTTCCTTTCGCCGTAGAGGACGAGGCCGATATCATCGTAATTTTAAGGCGAGAGGCCACCCAGAGCCTTTTGGACACGGATCCCGCTTCGGGCGAGGTCCGCGGCCCCGACATCCACAAGCAGGACTTGCTCAAGCAGCACGGCATACAGCTGCGAATCGACATCTAAACGCCCATGGTCGCATTCCTATGGCCCGAACGACGCAGGGAACGAGGGCATCCTGCCCTCGACGGGAAAACCGCGATGCTTTCAGTCAAGAGCACCTTATGACAAAAGAACACGTGGAGAACCTGGCCGCTCTTGAAGTCACTCCCGCTCCCTGGAATCCCGAGGGGCTGGCCCCCGGCACGCAACTTCGTCGGCTTGCCAGCGATCCGGATAACGGCGGTTTTACCGGCCTTGTTGACCTGCCCGCGGGCTATGACGGCGGATCGGCGATAAGTTGCAATACGGCTATGCGCCTGTTCGTAATCGACGGCGAGTTGCGGATGGGCGAGCACCGACTGGGGCCCGGTGGTTTCTGCTACCACCCCGCAGGTTCCGCGCACGGCCGGTGGCGCTCACCGCACGGCGCGCGCGTGTTCTCGGTTTTCCTGGAGGCCCCCGAATTTCCAGCGGAGCAAGGTGATGCGGGCTCCCCGGACCCTGCGGCGGTTGCAGCCCTGGACTCTTGGGCCATGAATTGGCACAACCCACTGGATGCCTGCGATCCAACCGAGAGTTTCCGGCCGGGAATATTCGTAAAGATCCTGCACGTGGACCCGGACACCCAGGCCAGCACGCACCTCGCCGGCCTGATGCCCGGCTGGTATGCGGAAGGCATGGAAGAACACCCGATCTGCGAAGAAAACTATTGCCTGCAGGGCGATGTGCGCATCGGCGAAGTCGGCGAAGAAACAGGCTACACAATGGTCGTCGGCAGCTATATGTGCCGCCCCGCGGGAATCATTCACGGCCCGCTGGCAAGCAAGAACGGCAACGTCAACCTCTGCTACACCCACGGCCTTCTGGGCATCGACTACACCCAAAACCCCCGCGCCATGGACATCATCCACAAGCACCTGCGGGAACACCCCTGGACCTGACACTGATGCCCTCCCGTGAGCGAGGGCATCCTGCCCCCTGCATGAACCAATGCTGGGAATATTCACAGCGACCGTGCCGCGCTGACGCGCAAGGAACAAGCTGGGAGCGAGGGAAGCCCTCGCTCCCAGGGAAACGCAAGCGGGACGCCGGCCTGAATTCGAAACACCGATGCTGGTAAACCTGGATCGCGCCCGCGCCAAAATGGAGGAAGCCGGCCTCGAAGCCATGGTGTGCGTGCAACCCGTCAATGTCTATTACTCAAGCGGCTACCAATCCGACTGGCTGTTCGACTACCAATGGGCCGGCTGCGCCATCCTTCCCCTGGCCGAGGACCGCCCCGCCACGCTCATCGTCCACGATGTCGAACTCACCAATCTCGCCGAGCATCCCAGTTGGATGCCCGAATTGCGCATCTACGAAACCCAGGTCGGCGAAGACATCTTCTGCCACTACACCGTGGATGAGGAAGCCGAGCTGGAGGAATCCGACCGCAAGACCCTGGCACTCATGGAGTCCACACGCGCAACGGCCAGCGTGGGCGTGGTGGAAGCGGTACTCAAGGCGCTGACCGAGGGCGGCTACCGGCGACTCGGTTTCGATGATGCGCGACTGGCCGCGCTTTGCGCCGAGCGTCTTTCCGATGTTGAATGCCTTGATCGGCCCGATTTGATGACACAGATTCGCGCGGTCAAGACCCCCGCCGAACTCGATTTGATGCGCGAGGCAGGCCGGCGGAACCAGCATGCCCTGCGCGTTGCCATCGATGCCGCCGGAGTGGGAGTGCAGTGGTCGGAGATCCGCCGCGCATGGCACCGCTCGGTGGCCGAGCAGGACTGCATGCCCTGGTGCATTTACGTGGGCGCAGGCCACAAGAGCATGGGCCTGTGGCACGATCACGATTACCCTATTCGCGCGGGGGACCAACTGTGCTTCGACTCCATGCTGACCTGGAATCGCTACTTCGGCGACATGCAGCGCACCTGCGTAATGGGCTCGCCCGGCGCCAAGCTGCAGCGCTACTGGAAGGCCGCCTACGCCGCCGCCGAGGCCGTGTTCGAGGCCATGCGGCCCGGAGTGAGCACCATCGAGTTGCGCAGCCTGGCGCTGGACGTCGGCAAGCGCGGCGGAATCAAGGGGTTCCGCCACGCCTTCATCCATGGGCTGGGACTTGAGCACCTGGAACTGCCCGGCGCCGCTCCCGGACTGAGCGGCTTCGAGCTGGAAGAAGGCATGGTCGTGAACATGGACATGGAGGTATGCGAGATCGGGTTCGGCGGCATCTACTACGAGAACACGCTGCTGATCGGCCGGGACGGCCCCGAGTACTTGTGCGACATGCCGCGTGAACTGATTCACCTGCCTTGTTGAGCGGATAGAACGCCATGGCGAAGAGAAACGACTGGCTGGGGGATCCGATGCTGGACCGCATGATGAACGTCATCATGGGGCTGGCCGAGGAGTTGTACGTCACACGCGACCGGCTACGGGTGATGGAGCAGGTGCTGGAGGGACGCGGCGCGCTCAACCGCGAAGAACTCGATCAGTGGCAACCGGATAATCGCCAGCAAGACGAAATCCTGCGCGACCGCGACGCCTTTGTGCAGGCAATTCTTTCCCGCGCGCTGGACAAGCCCCCGAAGGAAAGCGAACCCGGGGCTTGAGCGCTTCTCCAATGCGGCCGGCGGGGGACCGCTTTGCGCGGGTGCTCAAGACGCGCCACGTCCTGACGCTGGCCTTCGGCGCGATGATCGGCTGGAGCTGGGTGCTGATGACCGGCTACTGGGTCGGCAACGCAGGCAGTGTAGGAACCCTGCTGGCATTCGCAGCCGGAGGCCTGGTCATCGGGTTTATTGCATTGACCTATGCGGAACTGGCCTCGGCCATGCCGCGGGCGGGTGGGGAGCACGTGTATACCCACGCCGGCCTGGGGCCGGGCTGGTCATTCGTTTGCACCTGGGCATTGCTGATGGCGTACGTCACGGTTTGCGTGTTCGAGTCGGTGGCTCTGCCGACGGCGGTCGAATACCTGATCCCCGCGATCCGGATGGGCGAACTGTGGCAGGTCGCGGGAGCGCCCGTGGACGGCGGATTTGTTCTGGTGGGTCTGGCCGGCGCCGTGACGATGACGGCGATCAACCTGTTGGGCATACGCACGGCTGCCATTGTGCAAGGCATCGTGACCACAATGATCCTTGTCTCCGGAGTGGTGTTGTTCAGCGGCGCCGTGGGCTTCGGCTCACCGGAAATGGCCAGTCCGCCGATTGCCGTCCCCGCCACCGGAATTCTCAGCGTGCTGATCATGGTCCCGGCGTTGCTGGTGGGCTTTGACGTGCTGCCGCAGTCGGCCGAGGAAATCGACCTGCCGCCCCGCCGCATCGGGCGGCTGCTGGTCATCTCCCTGGTCATGGCGGTGCTGTGGTACGCAGCCATCGCGTATTCGGTGGCGGTCGCGCTCACGCCTGAAGAACTGGCAGGCGACGGCCTGATTACGGCCGACGCCGCCCGCAAGCTATGGTCAAACGCCGGAACCGGATCCTGGGCGGGCGTGGCCCTGACTGTGGGCGGCATCGGCGGAATATTGACGAGTTGGAACGCGTTTCTGATCGGCGGCAGCCGGGTAGTGTTCGCGCTTGCGGAATCCGGCACGCTGCCGAGGGCTTTCGCCCGCCTTCATCCCCGTTACAGGACGCCCTACCTCGCGGTGCTGGGCATCGGCGCGGTTAGTTGCATCTCGCCGTTGTTCGGACGCACGATCCTGGTATGGCTGATCAACTCCGGCAGCTTTGCCGTAGTTGCAGCCTATCTCTTCGTTCCCATCGCATTCCTGGCGCTGCGGCGAAAGCAGCCCGATCTGCCCCGGCCATACAAATTGCGATATCCACGCCTTGTCGGTATCTCCGCAATCGTGCTGGCGTCCGGCCTGCTATGCCTGTATATGCCGTTCAGTCCCTCGACTCTCGCCTGGCCGCAGGAATGGGGCATGGTGCTGGGCTGGGGAGCGCTGGGCGCGCTGGTCTGGTTTACTCGCCGGAAGAGTTGAACACGCCAAGCTAGAATAATGGATTCTACGCACCCACGGCATTCCATCCATGCAATCCCGCGCCCTGTAATTGCAGGCATGCCGGGAGTGGAATAATTCGCAGGTGACTACAAGGGGGAATAGCCCATGAATGATGTGATACGGCCGCCAAGGCGTGGTTTCTTGGTCAGAAATACTCTCATGGCCTCGGTGGCCTTCTTGATCGCGCTGCACTGTGCGCCTCCACCGGTCCTCGCCCAAGCCGCGGACGACGACGCAATTGAGGAAATTGTGGTGATCGGGTCGGGCAAGCCGGGGCGCTCGGCTGCCGAGTCCACGGCGCCCATCGACGTGATATCCGGAGATGCGTTCGGGTTGGTGGGCAATTCGGCGGACATCACCGATAACCTGCGGGTCAACGTCCCATCCTACAACGCCAGCGTGGCTTCCGGTGACGGCGATACCTTCGTGCGCCCGACGTCGCTGCGCGGCCTGGCTCCCGATCAAACGCTGGTCATGGTGAACGGCAAGCGCCGCCACCGCGCCGCGCTGATTGCCGAGTTCGTCCCGTCCGCCGGAAAAGGGGCGCACGGTCCGAACATCGGCATGCTGCCCAGCATTGCATTCAAGCGCGTTGAGGTATTGCGTGACGGCGCCTCGGCCCAATATGGCGCCGATGCAATCGCCGGCGTGATCCACTTTGTCACCAGGGATGCCGCCGAAGGCGGTGAGCTTCGGGCTCAATATGGTCAATTCTACGAGGGCGAACAGTCCCTTCAGGTAGCCGGGAATATCGGCCTGCCGATAGGCGGGCGCGGGTTTGTGAACCTGAGCGCGGAATATTCGGAGAACGACGGCCTGTCCCGCGGGATTCAGCGGGACAATGCACAGGCGTTGATCGACGCCGGGGTTCCCGGCGTGGGCTCCGACGCGCCGTTTGACGATGCGCCCTTCGTGCAGACCTGGGGACGGGCGCAGGGTGAGAACGTTCGCCTGTTCTTCAATGCCGGCATTGAAGTCGATGCATACACGACCGTGTACGCGCAGGGCAATTACGCCGATACCTTCGGCCGCTATCGATTTTTCTATCGGGCGCCGGACCACATTACCCTTAGCACCTTGCGCGAGCAGCATGGATTCACCGGGCTTCCGGCCGGGTTCACGCCCTTCTTTGACGGCGATCAGACCGATGTCAGCATGTTCGGAGGAGTAAAGGGGGAATTTTCCGGCGGAATTCTGTATGACCTCAGCGTTGGCTACGGTGAGAACCGGATCGACTTTTTCCTGAACAATACGATCAACCAGAGCATCGGCCTGGGCGCTGACGGCAACCCCGCTCAGCGCAACTTCGATGTGGGCGACCTGGAGCAGCAGGAAACCACGGTCAACGCCGATTTCTCCAAACAGTTCACCGAGTCGGTTCACCTGGCCTTCGGCGCGGAGTGGCGCGAATAGACCTTTATCGTGATTGCCGGCGAGCCTTCATCGCATTTCGGCGCAGGAAGCAGCGGTTTCAAGGGTTTCGAACCGCAAAACGCGGGCGAATTCTCCCGCGACAACTACGCCCTGTACGCCGAAATCGAACAGGACGTCTCGGACAACTTCGTGGCCCAATATGCCTTGCGCTTCGAGGATTTCTCGGACTTCGGCGACACCATCAACGGCAAGATCGCCGCACGCTATGACGTGACGGAAGCTTTCGCCCTGCGCGGCGCACTCTCCACGGGTTTCCACGCGCCTACGCCGGGGCAGGCCAATATCCAGAAGATCACTACTACTTTCGATAATGATCTCGGCCTGCAAGTGGAGTCCGGCACGGTTCCTCCCACTCACCCTCTGGCCCTGGCGGCCGGGGGCTCGCCGCTCACCGAGGAACAATCGACCAACGTAAGCCTGGGCTTCGCCACCGGCTTCGGAGAAGCCACCACGCTGACGGCTGACGTCTATCGGATCGAGATCCAGGACCGCATCTTCAAGACCCAGAACCTGCCGACGATCCATCCGGTCACGGGCGTCGGATCCAACGTCCAGTTCTTCACCAACGCGCTGGACCTCAACGTCACGGGCCTGGACCTGGTTCTCACGACCGCGTTCGACTGGGGCGCCGGCGGTCTGAACACCGCCCTGACCGCGGCCTACAACCACAATGAAGTGAAGGTCGATAGCCAGACCGCCATCAATGGAGTCCTGCCGGTGTCCGCAGCCAGCCTGGAGGACATCGAGGAGAGCTATCCCCAGGACCGCTTCACCGTCACGGCCAGCACCTCCGCCGGGAACAACTGGAGCCTGCTGGTGCGTTTGAACTACTACGGCGCTCACTACGACGAGCGCGGGCGCATCGGCGGCGTGGACGGTGGACCGCCCACGCAGAAAGTGGGTGCGACGGTGTTCGTGGATCTGGAGTTGGACTACGACATTTCCGATACGCTGCGCGTCACCCTGGGCGCGTCCAACGCATTCGACGAATATGTCGACCGAGTCGGCCCGCCCAATGCCAATCGAATGAACGTGGGCCTGCCCTATCCCCGGCGCACGGCGGCCAATTTCGAAGGCGGCTCCTGGTACCTGCGGGCGGTCTACGGCTGGTAAGCGTGGAAACGAGGGCGTCCCTGGGAACGAGGGCGTCTCGCCCTCGTCGAGGGCAGGATGCCCTCGTTCCCAGGGGGGGTATTGCGACCTGACGTTAGACGCCCTGCTTCAGACCGGCCTCGATAAACGGATTCAGGGCCCCGTTCAGCACCGCGGTCGGATTGCTGGACTCGACACCGGTTCGCAGGTCCTTGACCCGCGACTGATCCAGCACATACGAGCGGATCTGGTTGCCCCAGCCGATATCCACCTTGCTGTCCTCCAGGGCCTGCTGCTCGGCGCGCCGCTCGCGCTCGGCAATCTCGAACAGTTTGGCGCGCAGCTGCTTCATGGCGGTGGCGCGGTTCTTGTGCTGCGACCGCTCGTTCTGGCATTGCACCACAACCCCGGTGGGCAAATGGGTGATACGCACCGCCGACTCGGTGCGATTGACGTGCTGGCCGCCGGCGCCGCTGGCACGATACACGTCAACCCGGAGATCGCCAGGATTGACTTCCACTTCCGTGTCCTCTTCAATCTCGGGTGAGACGAATACGCTGGCGAAGGAGGTGTGCCGGCGAGCGCCGGAATCGAACGGCGACTTGCGCACCAGGCGGTGAACGCCGGTCTCGGTCCGCAACCAGCCGTAGGCGTAGTCGCCTCGAACGTGCACAGTGGCGCTCTTGATGCCGGCCACTTCACCGTCGGAAGCCTCGATTAACTCAGCCTTGAACCGGTTCTGTTCGCAAAATTTAAGGTACATGCGCAGCAGCATCTCAGCGAAGTCTTGCGCATCGTGACCGCCGGAACCTGCCGTCACTTCAAGAAATGCATGAGCCCCGTCCATGGCGCCGCCGAACATGCGCCGGAATTCGAGCTGCTCCACCCCAGTGGACAGTTCCTCTATGCCCTGCCCGATATCCTCGAGCGTGGCCTCATCCTGCTCTTCCAGCGCCAATTCCAGCAATTCGTCCAATTCGGCGGCGTCCGACGTCAGGCGATCCAGGCCGTCGGTTACCGCCTGTAGCGAAGCCCGTTCGCGGCCCAGCGCTCCGGCGCGTTGTGAGTCGGACCACACGGAAGAGTCAGCGAGCGTGGTTTCTACCTCGCTTAAGCGCCGGGCCTTGCCAGCGTAATCAAAGATACCCCCTAAGCGCTTCCAGACGGGCGCCCAGATCGGAAAGGACCGGCTTGAGTTGTGATGATTCCATGGCCGCGCAAGCGTACGGCAAACCCCCCGCGCAAAGCAACACAAGCGCCCTGGGAACGAGCCCCCCCTGGGAACGAGCCCCCCCTGGGAACGAGGGCGTCCCGCCCTCGACGAGGGCGGGACGCCCTCGTTCCTATCATTTGGCTACCGGCGAGGGCAGGATGCCCTCGTTCCCAGGGGGCCTTTACCGGACGCGCAGGGCGGCGCCGACAGCGCGGCCTTCGGACACCAACACGTTGTAGGTGCGGCAGGCCGCGCCGGTATCCATAACCTCCAGTCCGATCCCCCGGTTCAGCAGCAGCATGCCAAGTTCCTGTTCCGGGAAACGCTGGCGCTCGCCTGTGCCCAGAATAATGACATCCGGCTGTTCCTCGATCAACGGCATAAGGTGATCCAGCGTAACCGGATCATCCTCGGAAATAGACCAGGGGCGCACTTTCCGCGGACTGAGCAATACCGCCTCGCGCCATACGTCGCTGCCGATGCGCAATTCTCCCGGCCGCCACCAACGCACGGTAAGCGCAGCCGCGGTCTCCAGCTGCAGCTTCAAGTGGCCGCGGACAGCTGCTCGCGCAGCCTCAGCTTGCTGACCTTGCCGGTGGCGGTATGGGGCAGCTCATCAACGAATTGCACCGCATCGGGAATCCACCACGTGGCCACCTTGCCCCGGAACCAGGCCAGCAATTCGGCCGCATCCACCGAAGCGCCTTCCTTCAGGCAAACCACCAGCAAGGGCCGTTCAGTCCATTTCTCATGCGGCACGGCAATTACCGCCGCTTCACCTACGGCCGGATGCGCCATGGCCACGTCTTCCAACTCGATGGAACTGATCCACTCGCCCCCGGACTTGATCAGGTCCTTGGTGCGGTCGGTGATATGCATGAATCCTTCCGGATCGATGCGCGCAACGTCCCCGGTGTCGAACCATCCGTTCTCGAGCGCGGACCCCTTCGCCCGGTAGTAGCGGCTGGCGATCCACGGCCCGCGAACCTGCAGGCGTCCCACGGCCTTGCCGTCCCTGGGCAATTCGTTCCCGTCGTCATCCACCAAGCGCATTTCCACACCGTAGGGCGCACGACCCTGGGTCAGCCGCTGAGCCAGCCGGGCTTCGGCATCAAGCTTCGCGGTGCCGGCCGTGGCTGCATTCACGCTGCCCAGCGGGCTCATCTCGGTCATTCCCCACGCATGGCAAACCTGAATGCCGTAGCGCGTTTCAAAATCTTCCATCATCGAGCGCGGGCAGGCCGCGCCACCTACAACCAGCTTCTTTACGGTTTCCAGGCGCCCACCGGTTGCGTCCAGGTAATTCAGCAAACCCAGCCACACCGTGGGCACGCCCAGCGCCGTGATCACGCGCTCGTTGTTCATCATCGCCGCCAGCGCCTCCGGATCACCGGCCTTGGGTCCCGGAAGCACCAGCTTGGCGCCCACCATGGGGGCGCAGTAGACCACCCCCCAGGCATTGGCGTGAAACATGGGAACAACCGGCAGGATGCTGTCGGCGCCCTTGATGCTGATCGCGTCGCACAAACCGCTCGCGTAGGTGTGCAGGATGGTCGAGCGGTGCGAGTACAGGACACCCTTGGGATTGCCGGTGGTGCCCGAGGTGTAGCACATCGAGCTGGCCGTGTTCTCATCCAGGTCCGGCCAGTCGAATGTATCGCTCTCGCCCTCAATCAATTCCTCATAACAGACCAGGCCCGGCACGGAGGACTCCGGCATGGCCTCCTTCGAGCACAACAGAACCAAGGTCTGCACGGTGGGAAAGGCCTTGTGCAGCTTTTCCAGTAACGGCAAAAGCAGAGGGTCGGCAAAAAGAAAGCGGTCTTCGGCGTGGTTGACGATGTATTGAAGCTGCTCGGGGAACAGCCTGGGATTGACGGTGTGGAGGACCCCGCCCATACAGGAAATCCCGTAGTACAGCTCCATGTGGCGGTAGTCGTTCCAGGCCAGCGTCGCCACCCGGTCGCCCTGGTTCAGGCCCAGGCGCTTGAGCGCGTTGGCCAGTTGCGCGCAACGGCGAAAAACCCCGGCGTAAGTCGTGCGGTGCGCCGGGTTCTCAACCGTAAGCGAATAAACCTCCGATCCGCCGTGCTGCGCCTCCGCGTGGCGCATCAGGCTGGTGACCGTGAGGGGGTATTCCATCATCAATCCCTGCATGGTTCTCGCACCTCCGCAGTATTCCTTCCTGGTTGAAAATGTAGCACACCTTCAGCATGAATCCGGCGAGCCGGTTTGCAGCGTGCACGAGCCGAATTCCCGCTCATCGCCGGCGCTCGAAGCCTGGTTACCCGCATTGGCGGGAATGGCCCAGGCATGCCTCAGTTCCGGAGCGGCAGCAGGCCGATGGGTTCAACCGGCTTGCCGTTGCGGCGGATCTCGAAATGCAGCATGGCGGCATTGCCCGATCCTACGCCCATGGTGGCAATCGGTTGACCGGCGCGCACCGCGTCGCCCTCGCTCACCAGAATCTTCTCGTTGTGGCCATAGGCGCTGAGCCATTGGGGAGTGTGCTGCACGATCACCAGCAGCCCGTACGCCTTCAGGCCATCCCCTGCGTACATGACCTTGCCGCTGTCGGCAGCCACAATATCCTGCCCGCGCTCGCCCATGATGCGGATGCCGAAATCGCCCGCGCGCACCCTTGCACTCTTGGCATCTACGCTCCCTTGCGTGGGCCATCGCCACTTGCCCTTGCCCGGCGCGGGACCGGCCGACGAGGAGGCCCCGAAAGAGGCAGGGCCGGCCTTGGCCGGAGCAGACCGCCCCCCAACCGCCGCCTTTGCGCCGGCCCCGGCCGCAGAGGCGACCGGCTTGGCCTCCCGAACGCCCCCGGTGGCCGCGCCAGGCGCCGGAGAAGCTATGGCTCCGGCCGTTGGGGAGCCTGCAGCCGAACCGCCCTGTTCGGCAACCGCGTAGCCGGGCGAAGGCGTAAGCCTGAGCCGCTGACCCACAAGAATCAGGCTGCCGTCCCCCAGCTTGTTCCACGCCGCCAGGTCGGCCACCCGCAAGCGGGAGCGCCAGGCAATCGAGAACAGCGTATCGCCGGACTCCACCGTGTACCACTCCTCGGCCATCCCCGAAACAGGCTCCGCCGCACTCGCCTCTGCCGGCCTTGAGGCCGCTGACGAAGGCGTAGTTGTCCCCACCGGCGTCTGCCCGGGGGGACCAGGAGTCTCAGGAATCCAGCCCCAACAGCCGGACAAGAGCAAACCGCTGGCGGCAAGCAAAAAGTGCGCGCGCACCGATCGAAAACGAGGAGAGAATTTCACAGGTACCACCATAACCCAACGGTCAATACAGCAAGACCCACAAGCACCCAGCCGACCGTATCCGAATATCGAAGGGCATTGAGCGCCTTGGGTCCGATCCAGGCAGCCAGCCCGCCTACCAGAAAGAAGCGTAAGCCACGTCCCAGCAGCGAGGCAGCCAGAAATGTGCCTACGTCCATGCTCAGGGCGCCGGCGGAAATCGCGAAGACCTTGTACGGCAACGGTGTGAAGGCCGCCAGAACCAGCGCCCAATAGCCCCAGCGCTGATACCAGCCCTGCACCTGTGAGTATTTATCGCCCCAGCCCAGCTCTTCGATCCAGGGCAGCAGCGCGTCAATCGCTAGGTAACCCAGCAGCAGTCCAACCAATCCCCCGGCCACGGAGAAAACCAGGGTCAAGGTGGCCAGCCGCAGCATTCTGTTCGGGGCCGCGGCGCACATCGGAACCAGCATCACGTCAACCGCGATCGGAAAGAATATCGACTCGGCAAAGCTGACCGCGCACAACACGGCCGGCGCCTGCCGCATCCGGGCCCAGGTCAGAACACGATCGGCGAGCGGCGCAAATACCTGCATGGCGGGACGTTGGGAATTCAGCCCCTGCCCGGCAATAGCGGCACGAACGCTACCGGAGCCAGGCTTTCGCTGAGGTCGCCCTCTTCGCCACGCTCTATGCGCACCAACTCCTGGTGGCCATGGTCACCGACGGGAATGACAAGCCGCCCACCCGGCGCAAGTTGTTCGAGCAGCGCCCGGGGCACGGCCACTGCTCCAGCAGCCACCAGGATCGCGTCGAAAGGGGCCTGTCCCGGCCATCCCAACATCCCGTCGCCATGGCGGAAGCGCACATTGTTGCAGCGCAACTCGGCCAGCAGCGGGCGAGTCGCCGCCAGCAGGGACCCGATCCGTTCAATGCTGAACAGGCTTTGAACCAGCGGCGCGAGGATGGCGGTCTGATAGCCCGAGCCGCAACCCACTTCCAGGACTTTTCCCGGCCGCCGCATCCCGCCGTCGTCGTCCATCAACAGTGCCTGGGTCATCAGCGCCACGACGTAGGGCTGGGAAATAGTCTGGCCGGATCCGATCGGCAGCGCGTTGTCGTTGTAGGCATAACGCTCCAGGGCCTCATCGATGAACAGGTGGCGCGGAGTGCGGCGAATCTGCTCGAGCACCTCGGCGCTCCGGATTCCGCGTTCCCGAAGCGAATCGGCCAGCCGGTCGCGGGCCCTTGCGGAAGTCAGGCCGATGCCGCTTTGGCGGCGTTGCGTCGATTGGGCGCCGGTCATAGCTCCAACCAGTCGCGGGTGGCCTCAAGACGATTGTGATCGGTGAGGTCGGAATGCAGTGGAGTCACCGAAATCCAGCCGTCGCGCAGGGCGAAAAAGTCTGTTCCGGGACCCGCGTCCAGCCCATGGCCGGGAAGGCCCATCCAATAGAGCTTGCCGCCGTAAGGATCGTCGGAGATCTTCACCCGCGCCGCCTTGTGGCGATGGCCCATGCGGGTCAGCTTGAAGCCGCGAATTTCGTCCCATGGCAGGTCCGGAACATTCACGTTCAAGAGCATGTTCCCGGGCGGTCGATTCCTGCTCAGCCGCTCGAACAGTTCGCTGACGGCACGCTGCGCCGAGTCAAAGTTCTTGGGTGGATAGCCGGCAACGGATACGGCCACCGCCGGCACGTCCAGAACTCGCGCCTCCATCGCCGCGGCCACGGTACCCGAGTAAAGCACGTCATCGCCCAGATTGGGACCATGGTTGATGCCGGAAAACACCATGTCGGGATCCTCCGGCAGTAGTCCGGTGATGGCGATATGCACACAGTCGGTAGGAGTGCCCGAGCAGTACCAGCGGTTGTTCCCCAACTGCGTGACCCGCAGCGGCTCAAACAGCGTGAGTGAATTGCTGGCCCCGCTGTGATTGCGCTCGGGCGCGACAATCATGATTTCCGCAAGTCCCAGCAGTGCCCGCTCCAGGGCCTGGAGACCCTCCGCGCGGTAGCCGTCGTCGTTGGATAGCAGCACCCGCATGGAAGCGCCTATTCCCGTGCTCCGCCAGGCGGGTCGCCCGGCTCGGTGCTCTCAGGCTCAGCCGGTTCCTCGACCAGCAGGTAAATCTTCTCGCCCGGGCCAATCATGCCCAGCTCGGAACGCGCCAGCCGTTCAATTTCCTCATCGCCCTGCTTGAGGTCCTCTACTTCCGCGGCCAGTCGGCGGTTGCGCTCCCGTAACTCGGCGTTCTTGCGATCCTGTTCGGCCACATCTTTCTGGGCCCGGAACAGGCCCGCCAATCCATCGTCGGCGAACCACAAGGGATATTGCAACGCGGCCAATGCCACGCAGGCCGCCAGTATGCCTACCGTCTTAGCCCGCATGGCTCAACAAGGCGCCGACCCTTGCCCCCGTCCGGCGGGAGACGCAGCGAGCACATCCCAGTGGCTCGGCGTCGGCATCCTGCCTCCGACGCTCCCGCCGCACGGGGGCAAGGGTCGGCGCTCTCTAGTCCGCATGGTGATGCACTACTGAAGCCGGGAAGGCGTTGAGTCCGGCGTATGGCGCTTGCTCGCCCAGATCTTCGGAGATTCTAAGCAGGCGATTGTATTTCTCGGTGCGATCCGAACGGCACGGCGCGCCGGTCTTGATCTGGGTGGCCGCGGAGCCCACCGCCAGGTCGGCGATGAAGGTATCTGCTGTTTCGCCCGAGCGATGCGAGATGACCGCCGCATAGTCCGCGGCCACCGCCGCATCCACTGCCGCAAGAGTTTCCGTGAGCGTGCCTACCTGGTTCGGCTTGATCAGAATTGCGTTTCCCACCTTGCGCGCGATGCCCTCGGCAAGTATGGCCGTTTGGGTAACGAAAATATCGTCCCCCACCAACTGCACCTTGCCGTCCAGGGCACGCGACAACGCTTCCCAACCCGTCCAGTCGTCCTCCGCCATGCCGTCCTCGATGCTCACCACGGGATACTGGTCCGCCAGTTCCTTGAGCCAACCGGCGAAATCGCCGGGATCGAAAGTGCGGTCTTCCGACGCCAGGCGATACACGCCGTCGGCATACAACTCACTGGCAGCCACATCCAGGCCCAGGAGGAAGTCTCCGGGCACCGAAAAACCGGCGCGTTGGATCGCCTCGATCAGTTCCTCCAGGGCTGCGGAGTTGGACGGAAGGTCCGGCGCGAAACCCCCTTCATCGCCGACCGCCGTGGAGCGCCCGGAGCTGCGCAGGACCCGCTTGAGCATGTGGTACACCTCCACACCCCAGCGCAAGGCTTCGGAAAAGTCGTTCGCGCCCACCGGCAGGATCATGAATTCCTGCACGTCCAGGCGGTTGTCGGCGTGCGCGCCGCCGTTGACGACGTTCATCATCGGCGTGGGCATCAGTGGCGATCCCTTGCCGAGACTCTGGTAAAGCGGGATTCCTTCAGCAGCGGCCGCCGCGCGGGCGTAGGCCAGCGAGACGGCCAGGATTGCGTTGGCGCCCAGGCGCGAACGGTTTGAGGTGCCGTCCAGGGCCACCATGCGCGCGTCCAGTTCTTCCTGCCGGCAGCCTTCCATGCCGAGCAAGGCATCGCGTATCTCGCCGTTCACATGACCAACGGCGCGCCGCACCCCGCGGCCACCGTAGCGGTCTTCTTGTCCATCGCGAAGCTCAACAGCTTCGCGCGCGCCGGTTGAGGCCCCGGAGGGCACGGCTGCCCGGCCGCGCGCGCCGCAACTCAACTCGACCTCGGCCTCCAGGGTCGGGTTGCCGCGCGAATCAAGGATTTCGCGGGCGTGAATTCGGGTTATTACAGACACGATCCCTCGGCCAGGGGGCGGGATTTCACCAGCCGGTCCAACTCCAGCAGCGACTCCATTAATTCTCGGACGCGGTGCAGAGGCCAGGCGTTGGGGCCATCGCTCAACGCCTCCTCGGGCCGGGGGTGGGTTTCCATGAACAGTCCCGCCACGCCTGCGCCGACCGCCGCGCGGGCCAGTACCGGAACAAATTCACGCTGTCCGCCGGATGACGTGCCCCTGGCGCCCGGTAATTGCACGGAGTGGGTGCAGTCGAACACCACCGGACAGCCGGTAGCACGCAACTGGGCCAGCGAGCGCATGTCCACCACCAGGTTGTTGTAGCCGAACGAATAGCCCCGTTCGCACACCAGGATGGAAGTATTTCCGGTGGACCGCGCCTTCTCCACGACATTGATCATTTCGGCCGGGGAGAGAAACTGGCCCTTCTTGATATTAAGCGGTCGGCCCGCGCCGGCGGCCCGCAAAATGAAATCGGTCTGCCGGCACAAGAGCGCCGGCGTTTGCAGCACGTCCGCCACCGCGGCCACTTCGTCCATGGGAGTGTTCTCATGCACGTCGGTCAGCACCGGCACACCGATCTGTTGCTTGACCTCCTGAAGTATCCGCAATCCGCGCTCCAGCCCGTGACCGCGGAAACTGGATAGCGAAGAGCGGTTGGCCTTGTCGAAAGAAGACTTGTACACCAACGGGAACTCAAGCTCGCGGCTGATTTCCGCAAGTAGCCCCGCGGTCTCCAGAGCCGATTCCCTTGACTCGACTACGCAGGTCCCGGCGATCAGGAACAGCGGCCGATCCAGTCCCGCGGAAAAACCCGCCACCTCCACCCTGCCGGGACCGGCTTCGGCCGCCGCCGGCAAGTCACGCGTCGCCACCGGTGTGCTACGCGCCGGCGGCGCGGGCCGCCTTGGCGGGCAGATCACCGCGCTGCCGGTAACTCAAGGCAGCGGTGATGAAACCGTCGAAGAGCCGGTGCCCGTCGCGTGGCGTGGAGGTGAACTCCGGATGAAACTGGCTGGCCAGAAACCAGGGGTGCGATGGAAGCTCCATCACTTCCACCAGACCGTCGCCGGACCGCCCGGAGAATCCCAGCCCGGCTTCCCTTAGAGATCCAAGGTAGTGGTTGTTGAACTCGTAGCGATGCCGATGCCGCTCGTGCACGGTCTTGCTGCCGTACTCCCGGTGCGCCAGGCTACCCTCCATGAGGTGACAGGCCTGGGCCCCCAGGCGCATGGTTCCACCCTTGTCGGAGTCGGCGCTGCGCCGCTCCACCTGGCCGGACTCATCCACCCACTCGGTAACCAGCGCCACCACCGGATGCGGGGTAGCCTGGTCAAACTCGGTGCTGTTGGCGCCCTTTAGCCCGGCCACGTTGCGGGCAAACTCGATCACCGCCACCTGCATTCCAAGGCAAATGCCGAGGTATGGAATCTCCTTTTCGCGGGCATGGGTGACGGCGCTAACCATCCCCTCGATTCCGCGCTGCCCGAATCCCCCCGGCACCAGGATCGCGTGCACACCGGCCAGGCAACCGGCCCCGCTATCCTCGACCTCCTCCGATTCGATATGCCGCAACCGCACATTGACTCCGACGCGGCGCCCGGCGTGCCCCAGGGCTTCGTTGAGCGAGATATAGGAGTCGCGCAAGTCCATGTATTTGCCCACCATGGCTATCGTGACCTCGCCCTCGCAGTTGCGGCCCGCCTCCACTACCTGCTCCCACTCCGTCAGGTCGGCCGGAGGCAGATCCATGCCGAATTGCCGCACCACCACCTTGTCCAGGCCCTGGTTCCTGAGCTCGATGGGAATCTGATACAGGTCGTCCATATCGCGGGCGGAAAAGACCGCCGACTCCTTGACGTTGGTAAACAGTGCAATCTTGCGCCGCTGTTCGTCCGGCAGCGCAAGCTCCGAGCGGCACACCAGAGCGTCAGGTTGAATCCCGATCGAACGCAATTCCTTGACCGAGTGCTGAGTGGGTTTGGTCTTGATTTCCTGCGAAGTGGCCACGTACGGCACCAGCGTGGCATGCACGAAGGCCACGTTCTCACGGCCCTTCTCCAGGCCGATTTGTCGGATCGCCTCAAGGAACGGCAAGGACTCGATGTCGCCGACGGTGCCGCCGACTTCGGTAATGCAGACATCGGCGTCGCCCGCCCCCAGGAACACGGAATGGCGGATTTCGTCGGTAATGTGGGGAATCACCTGCACAGTGGCGCCCAGATATCCTCCGCGGCGCTCACGGGCGATGACCGCGTTGTAGATGCGCCCGGTGGTGAAATTGGAGTCCCGCCCAGGCTTGCTGCAACGCACGAATCGCTCGTAGTGCCCCAGATCCAGGTCGGCTTCGGCACCGTCGGCGGTAACGAAAACTTCGCCATGTTGAAAGGGGCTCATGGTGCCGGGATCCACGTTGAGGTAGGGATCCAGCTTGATCATGCTGACGGTCAACCCGCGGGCCTCAAGAATCGCGCCCAGCGAGGCGGCGGTGATGCCTTTTCCAAGCGAGGAAACTACGCCGCCGGTAACGAAAATGTAGCGGGTCATGCCACTCCGATCACAGTACTGGATCGGACAACTACGATATCACAGACTACTGCCGAAAGCCCTGGGAACGAGGGCGTCCCGCCCTCGTCGAGGGCGGGACGCCCTCGTTCCCAGCGACGCCTTGGGTTCATTCGGAGTCCGGGAGCGCAACCGCGGCAATGTAAATGCGGCCCCGGCGGCGCGTGAGGCGCGCGCCGCGCCAACGGGCTTCCGGATGCCGGTCGGCCGCCGCGTTGAGTAGCATGTCCAGCGCCGCAGTCAGGCGCGCCTCGGAGGGCGCCGCAATACCCAGGGCAGCCAATCGCGCCCGCATCAGATTGGCCCGTCGCGTCGGCGGCAATTTCAACAGGCCGGAACACTCAACACTGTCGGCGTGAACGATACCCTCCCCATCGAGCTCAGCCAGCGCGCGCAGCAATTCCCCGGTGTCGCCGGCCAGGCGGGCCAGGCGCCCGGCCGTAGCGCCGGCGCCCGGCCATCGCTCGCGTAACACCGGCAGCACCTTGTCGCGCAGAAAAGAGCGGTCGAAACCGGTATCACGATTGGAAGGGTCCTCCACAAAGGTTGTAGCTTTGCTTTCGAGCCAGGCCTTGAGTTCGTGCCGCGGCACGTCCAACAACGGCCGCAGCAGCCACCCGTCGCCGCAACGCCGGCTCTCGTGGATACCGGCCAGGCCGCTCACGCCGGCGCCACGCAACATTCGTAGCAGCAACGTTTCCCACTGGTCGTCCTGGTGGTGCGCGGTGAACAGGCATTCGCCCGGCTCCATCAGCGTGCCCAGGGCCCGATAGCGGGCTCGGCGGGCCGCTGCCTCCAGCCCTCGCCCGTCTTCTGCGACCCGTACCTCGCAAACCTGCAAGGGAACATTCAGTGACCGAGCTACCGCCGCACAATGCGCAGCCCAATCGGCAGCCTCGTTCTGCAGCCCGTGATTGATATGGGCGGCCCGCAGGCGGCCGCGCCCGGAATCCCCCAACAGCTCATGCAAGGCCAGCAGCAAGGCCGTGGAATCCGCCCCGCCGCTGAACGCAACCAGCAGCCTTCGCTCCCGCCAATCCGGCCGCGAGCGATCCAGCGCGGCCTTGAGTGCTTGCGGGACCGGGTGGGAGTTCACATCACCATCGTTGCGGTTCCGTCCCGTTGCGGCAACCGGCTGCCGGGACTATCCGGCTTCACCGGCCAGCACCGCTTGCGGGTCTCGGGCCAGGTCCGGGTGATGGAGCTCTACCAGGCGCCGCAATTCGACCGGCAATTCCGCCATCGACGCCGCCCGGCCGCCGCGCCCGTTCTGCACCGTATGTCCCGGCGTATCTCCCATTAGCATCCAGGGGCGAAAAGCCGTGTTGGCCACATAAGACACATCGCAGGGCACCCAGGCCAGGGACGGATCCGACAGCTTGGTCCAGCTTCCCTGGTTGGTTGTCCACTCGCGATAGAAAAAACTCGGCTTGGGGTCATCGCCGGAGAAAACCCGGGCGCTTACATCCTGGCGAATGTAGAAGTCATCGCCGCGCCGCTGCGGCTGGCTGAGGAACCGCCGGCTTTCCACCCGGCCGGAGGCGAAGAAGGCGCCACCGTCGCGAGTCTCGTCGTCCATGGTGAACTCCCGCGTGTCTTCCGCTCGAACCGTAAGGTCGTTGGCCGACGGGCCGGACCGGTAGAGGGGCACGTCCACTGTCTGGCCTGTAATGGGCATTGTGAGTTTGTCCAGCAACTCACCCGTTGAGATATCCACATACATCGCGACTTCCAGGGATACGCCCTCGTACAGGCCTTCGTCCACGCGCCGCACCTGCCGCATGGTCGTCGACAACAGCCGATAAAGCGGATAGGTCACACCCTGCACAAAAGCGTAGTTCACCGCATCCACCCAGCCCATGGTCACACGGTCGTCCAGGCTGGAGCGCAGCTTGACGAACATCCGCAGCATTTCCTCGTCACTCATTTCGAGGTCGACGAGACCCGGTCTTTCCTGTGCCTCGGCCGGCAGGCTCGCCAGCAGCGGCGCCGCCAGCGCACCGGCCAGCACCGAACGCCGATTCAAATTTCTGTTCATTTGTTCCTCCTTAACGATTCTGCGCATTGTGCCTGACCCTGGAGCCTCCTTGAACAGATCAAAGCATCACCGGCAGTTGTGAAATACCCCTACCGCTCTTCCTCCGCGGGCGAGGTGACTTTCGGCCCTGCTCCCTGCTTTCAGGCCATGAGTTTTCGCAGCAGGCGCCGCTGCGTTGGCGCGCAGGGAACACCTTGGGAGCGAGGGCATCTTGCCCTCGTCGAGGGCGGGACGCCCTCGTTCCCAGAGTTGTTCCATGCAAGCATGCCGCACGGGGTGCAAGGTTCAGGCGTCGCGGTAGACGCCGTAGTTGAGCAGGCGCTTATGACGGCGTTCGAGCAGTTGCGTGGGTTCCAGGCGAGTCAGGCTCAGCAGGTGCTTGGCGATCGACTTTTTCAGGCTGGCTATGGAGGCGGACGGGTCACGGTGGGCGCCTCCGAGCGGTTCTTCCAATACTTCGTCCACCAATTTCAGGTTCAGCAGCCGTTTCGCGGTAATCCCCATGGCCTGTGCCGCCTCGGTTGCGTGGTCGGCGCTCTTCCACAGAATGCTGGCGCAGCCCTCCGGCGAAATCACCGAGTAAATGCTGTATTGCATCATGATCACGACGTCCGCAACGCCGATGGCCAGCGCGCCGCCCGAACCGCCCTCGCCGATGATGGCGCTGATGATCGGGGTCTTCAGTCCCACCATGCAACTTAAGCTCGACGCGATGGCTTCGCTCTGGCCGCGCTCCTCGGCGCCGATTCCCGGGTAGGCGCCGGGTGTATCGATCAGGGTCACCACCGGCAGGCCGAACTTCTCGGCAAGAAGCATGAGGCGCTGGGCCTTGCGATAGCCCTCCGGGCGGGTCATTCCATAGTTGCGCCGCACCCTCGAAGTGGTATCGCGTCCTTTCTGGTGACCGATCAGCATCACCGGCGTGCCGTCGATCCGTGCCAGGCCGCCCACCAGAGCGTAGTCGTCGGCATACATGCGATCGCCGTGCAGTTCCTGGAATTCCGCGGTCATGGCGGCGATGTAGTCCAGCGAGTAAGGGCGCTTGGGGTGACGGGCCACCAGCGCGGTCTGCCAGGGCGTCAGCTTGCGGTAAATGCCGCGCGTAAGCGACTGGCTGCTGCGCTGCAGGCGCTGGATCTCGGCAGCCACGTCCACGCCGGAGTCGTTGTCGAGAAACCTCAGTTGCTCGATCTTGCTTTCCAGCTCCGCTATGGGCTGTTCGAAGTCAAGAAAGGATTCCATACGCAGCATGTCCGACCAAGCCGGGCCTGCGATTGTAAGCCCTACGGCGCCCGGATTGCTCCAGCGCCCGCCCGGATCGCGGCTAAAGCTCCCGCTAGAACTCCCAGTTGGCCTCCATGAACAGCACCTGGCCGCGCGCGTCGTAGCGAGTGAGATCGTAAGGCCGGCCGCCCCACGGCGTAGCCGGCGGGTCGGCGTCCAGCACGTTACGTCCGCCGCCACGCAGCTGCAGGCCATTGTCGAAGCGATAGCTCACGGTCAGATCAACACTGACATAGGAATCCACTTTCAATGCGGGCCGAGCCTGGAACCTGAATGCACAGCGACCAACCGCTGCCGGACATGAACCGGTGCGATCATTCTCGTAGCTGGGCGTATAGCGCACGAACAGATCGGCGCCGTACCTACCCGCCGTCCAGGCCAGCGATCCCACCAGCTCGTACTCGTTGCTGCCCCAGGTAGTGCCAGCGCGGTGAATCGGTTCCGCTCCCGGGACGATTGTGAAATACTCGTCGAGCGTCCGCATGTAACTGATTCCCGGCCTGAAGGCGCCCCAGGCGCTGGTAAAGCTGTATTCCAGTTCGGTAGTGACGATTTCACTTACTTTATCCGAGAGATTGAGTTGCCTGGGGAATACCTTGATCGCGTTTCCATCCGCGTCACGCTCGACGATCTGGGGAAGCAAGAACGCAACTTCCGGTTCGTTGAAAAGCAGGGTATAGGAATACTCTATCTTGTCCGTGTAATCGACCTTTGACCAATGCACGGTCCAACGCAAGCCCGGCAACGCAGCGGGCGTCCAGTCGAAGCTCAATGAGTAGGTATCCGAAGATTCGGGCTTCAAGTCTTCTCCAACGCTGTAGATTACATGCCTGCGGACCTGGCACCCGAAAGCGAGGCAGACGGGACCGCCGGGAACATCATAGGGATCCCGCACGTAAACGGTGTCCTCGTGAGGATCCCGCACATGAAAGATATCGCTGAACACCGGTGGGCGAAACGATTCCGACCAGGAGGCGAGAAACGCCAGGTTCTCCGTGGGCTCATAGCGCAAGCCGATCCGTGGGCTTGTGTTGCTCTGCTTGACGCCAATGATGTTGGGCTCACCTTCAAGAAGCCAGGCGCCGTCCGGTCCCCGCACACGCCCGCCGTTCGCATTACGCACATAGTTGATGCCGCCAAAGGCGCCGGTGGCTTCGTAGCTGTCGTAGCGCGCCTGCACGTTCAGAACTAACGCTTGCAAGCCCGGGCGAGCGTTGCCCGGGCCAACAATGGGGAATGCGAATTCGGCAAACAACGCCGTCAGATCCTCTTTGGGATTCTCCAGGCCGAACAATACCTCCAACCCCTTGGTGACGGTGCCCGCCGAAACCTGTGATTGGTCTTCCTGCTCCAGGCCTATGCGTATCTCGCGCATCTGCGTACCGACCGCGTAGCTGACCGGGCCGCCGGGCAACTGGAAGAACTCTCCGCGTGCCAGCAACTCGTAAGTGTCCGTCTTGGTGGAGCCTCTATGCGGCCCTATCCACGGCGAGGCCAGTTCTCCGAGCTCAGGACTCTGCCTTGAGCCATCGCCGAACAGGTTGATTGCCACGGCGGGATCAGAGCTGGCAAACAATTCCTGCAGCCGCTCTTTCGCCGGATCGAAATCGGAAAAGGAGTCCGGTCTTCTTCTGTAGTTAATCTGCCAGCCGAAGTTCTCCGATTCGGAGCGCGCCACCTGGAATTCCAACTGGTGCTTGTCCGCGAAGTCCCAGATAAACCCGGCATTGATATTGCGTTGTTCGTTCTTCGATTCGTGGTACGCGCCGGGCAAAGCACCGGCATTCACCTCGGCGGTGGGCAGGTAGTTCACCCTGACTGCCTGGCCGAAGGGGTTGAAGGCATTGCTTGCCGGCACCTCGTAACTGGACAGCTCGGTTCGATATTCCTGGTAGGCCTCGTGCTCGGAATACAGCAAATCCACGAAAACCCGAAAGTCCTCGGAGACGTACTGTTCGACAAACAAAGTCAGCGACGTATTTGTGGCTTCCTCGCCGTTTTGTGGCGGCACGTAGTCGACGGGAATGATGTCTGTTGTGAAGTCGTCGACGGTTGCCCCCTCGCCGCTGTGCCCGGCGGGAAGCTGAAGCGCGCTACCACATGCATATTGCCCCCAGGAGGCTGTGCAAAGCCTCCGCAATACGCCCGGCTGGCCCGTCGTGATACTGCGATCGTCGAATTCCGGGCCGAACAAGCTGCGAAAGTCATTGGTGGTCCATCCGGTCTTGGCGTTGGAAATGGGATCTTGCGAGGTCCGCTGCAGCGTCCCTGTTATCTGGCCGCTCCCCCAACCGTAGCCACCCTGAATGCTGGCATTGGTTCTGTCGGCGTCGGTGGAGCTGAAGTCCTGGCGCAGCGTCACGGCGGCGCCGGTATAGTTCCTCTTGGTAATGAAGTTGATTACCCCGCCAATGGCGTCGGCGCCATACACCGCCGAGCCGCCATCCAACTGAATGTCGATCCTTTCAATGGCCGAAAGAGGCACATTCAAAAGGTTGGCGTAGCCCTCCTCATCCCCGGCCCGTCCGGCGATACGCCGCCCGTTGATCAGCACCAGAGTGTTTGCCGAGCCCAGGGCGCGCAAGTTGGCCGTGGAAGTGCCGAAACCCGTTATGACCTCGAAAAGGATGAGCCCGGTCGAAAGATTGTCGACGGCCCTCAGGTTCTTATCCACATCGCTGGGAGCGAGAGCGGAGTTTTCAAGCCCGCTGGTTTGCTGCGTAATCGACGGATAGGTCCAGGGCAGGGTGCGCATCAGTTCTTCTACGTTCGACACGCCGAGACGCTTGATATCTTCCGCCGTGATGCTGTAGACGCGCGCCGTAGCGTCACCCATGGCCAATCGGGAGCCGGTGACTGTCTGGGCCTCCAGCTCGATCGGTTCTTCAACCGCGCTCGGCGCGGATTCGTCCGTGGCTGCCTCTTCTTCGGTGTCGGCATCCTGCCCCACCCCAATTGCCGGAACGGCGAAGACCAGAATCAATGCCGCCAGCCCGCGGCCCGAGAATATCGAACGCATAGAAATGTCCCCTCTTTAGCCTGAAGTTCCCCTCGATTTAACCGTCCGGATTGATTTAAGTGATTGACTCGGTGGGGAATAGTGTGTTCGAGTGCCGCGCATGTATTCCCATGTATAGTGATCTGATAGTATTGCAGTGTAGAGATTCATGAACTATCATCGTTCCCATGTATATCGAAAAGGTCCCCAACCGCAAATCGCCTCCCGCTATTCTCTTGCGCGAGGGCTGGCGCGAAAACGGCAAAGTCAAGAAACGCACCTTGGCCAACCTCACCAAGTGGCCCCCGCAGAAAATCGATGCCCTGCGGCGGGTGCTGAGGAACGAGCCCCTGGTAGGGCGCGAGGAGGCCTTCGACATCGTGCGCTCCAAACCCCACGGTCATGTCGCCGCCGTGCTCGGCACGTTGCGCAAGCTGCGAGTGGAGCGCGCGATCGCCGGTGCGGACTCGCCCGAGCGCCGACGCGTGCTGGCGATGATCGTCGCCCGAATCCTGGACCCCGGCTCGAAACTGGCCACCGCCCGGGGCTTGGCCGAGGCGACCGCGCGCGACTCGCTCGCCGAGACGCTGGCACTTGGGGAGATCGACGAGGACGACCTCTACGCCGCCATGGACTGGCTCATCGAGCGCCAGCACGCCATCGAGCGGCGCTTGGCCAAGCGCCATCTCAAGGACGGCGCCCTGGTGTTCTACGACCTGACGTCGGTCCACATGGAAGGGCGCCGCTGCCCGCTGGCCAAGCGCGGGTATTCCCGCGACGGGCGGCGCGGCAAGGTGCAGATCGAGTTCGGGCTGTTGTGCGACGCCGAGGGCCGGCCGGTGGCGGTGAAGGTGTTCGCCGGCAACACCGCGGATCCGGCCACCGTGGGCGCGCAGGTCGACAAGCTCAGGCACCGCTTCGGGTTCTCCAGGGTGGTGTTGGTGGGCGACCGCGGGATGTTGACCGAGGCGCGCATTCGCGAGGACGTGAAGCCGGCGGGGCTGGACTGGATTAGCGCGTTGCGGGGTCCGGCGGTGCGCTCGCTGGTGGAATCCGGCGCCGTGCAGCTCTCGCTGTTTGATGAGACCGACCTGGTGGAGATCCGAAGCGATACCTATCCGGGCGAGCGCCTCATGGTGTGCCGCAATCCGCTGCTGGCCGAGGCGCGGGCGCGCAAGCGAGACGAACTGCTCCAAGCCACCGAGGCGTTGCTCGATCCCATCGTCGCGGCCACGCGGCGCGACAAGTGGCGCCTGAAGGGTGCGGACAAGATCGGCGTGCGGGTGGGCAAGGTCGTCGGCCAATACAAGATGGCCAAGCACTTCGATCTGGATATCCAGGACGACGCGTTCGGCTATCGGCGAAAGCCTGAGTCCATCGCCGCCGAGGCGGTGCTGGACGGCTTGTACGTCGTGCGCACCAGCCTGGCGAAGACGCAACTCGACGCCGAGGGCGCCGTGCGCGCCTACAAGCGCCTGAGCGCGGTCGAGCGCGCCTTCCGAAGCCTCAAGACCGTGGACCTGAAGGTTCGACCGGTCTTCCACCACGCCGCGAACCGGGTGCGCGCGCACGTGTTTCTGTGCATGCTGGCCTACTACGTGGAATGGCACCTGCGCGAGCGGCTCAAGCCGCTGCTGTTCGACGACGACGATCCGGCCGCCGCCGAGGCGGCGCGCGCGTCCGTCGTGGCGCCTGCGAAGGTCTCCGAAGCGGCCAGGGAAAAAGCCCGCAGCAAACGCACCGCGAACGGTCTGCCGGTGCACAGCTTCCGCACCCTGCTCGGCGACCTGGCGACGATCGCCAAGAACCGCGTCGTCCCCCAAGTGCCCGGCGCCGAGCCGTTCGAGGTCCTCACCCGGCCCACCGCGCTACAGCGCGAAGCCTTCAAACTGCTCGGCGTGCGGCTCGAACGTTCCCAGTAGCGACACACCGTATCTCTCGATTTGTCCCGAAAATCAACGAGTTCAATGCGGCACACTCTGGAAGTTCAGCTTAAGGCACGCGGGTCCGTGCACAAGGCATGGATAAGTCTGCTGCTCAAGTAGATCATTGGCAGCGACAGCGATGAGTGTGCTACTTGAAACGCCAGACTATATCACGCGGTCTTGGAGCCTCTCTCACCCACCATCGGCGTAGACGAATCGAAAATCACCTACGGCGGAAGATTGTTCAAGCGCATGTCGCAGGTCGCTGCCGGCCCGGACGGTCCAGTTGGCGCCCAGCCGCAGCCTTCCGGATGCGCACTTGCCTGCGTAATCGATGACCACCTCCGTGCCGCCGGGCGTGTGATTCTGCAACAACTCCCTTAAGTCCGCGAAGATCTCGGCCGGGTCCGATTCGGCCGCGCAGCGCAGCAGCAGCAGGCGGGCGCGCTGTTCCATCACCTCTTCCAGCGACTCGACCGAATCCGCGTGCATACTGATCGAGCCGCGCTGCATGCGGGATGCACGACCCTTCACCAGGACCAGCGAATGCGGGGTAATGAGGCGGGCGGGCGGCGCGCCCGAATCCCAGCGCGGCAGGCGCACCGGCAGGCGCGTTTGCCCGTCGTCCAGGTCAAAGTAGTTGGCCCCGGCTCTGCGCCATTTGCGTAACACGCTCCCGGCCACCACGATGACCGAATCGTTGCGCTCCTCCGGCCTGCCAGGCTGTGCGCGGTCCAGAATCTCGCGCAGGCTTCCACCGCTAAGACTGCGCGCTTCGTCACGCCATTCGTCGAAGGGATGACCGCTCAGACAGAATCCCAGGCTGCGGCGTTCGCCGTCCAGGCATTCGCGCAGGCCCCAGGCCGGAATGTCGGGAACCTCAATCCGCATGGGTTGCCCGCCGCCGTCATCGAACAGGCCATCCTGGCCGTTCTCGGCGTCCCTGGCCGCCTGAGCGGCGGCGGCCAGGGCGGCGGGCAGAACCTGGATCACCGCGGCGCGATTCGGACAAAGGCCGTCCAGGGCCCCGGACCTCACCAGGGTCTCCGCCTGGCGTTGATGCAATCCGCTGCTGCTGATGCGGGAGAAGAAGTCGGTGAGTCCAGAATAAGGTCCGCCACTCTCGCGCTCGGCAAAGATGGCTTGGGCCGCGGCCTGCCCCAGACCACGAATGGCGCCGAGCCCGCAGCGAACGGTTTTATCGTCAACGGCGCTGAATCCAACCTGCGATTGATTCACGTCCGGGGCCAGCACCGCAAGGCCCAGCGCCAGGCATTCCTGGGTCATCCAGTACAGGCGATCATGGGCGCCCATATCGGTGGTCATGGTGGAGGCCATGTACTCGGCCGGGTAATGCGCCTTCAGCCAGGCCGTCCGGTACGCGACCGTGGCGTAGGCGGTGGAGTGCGACTTGTTGAAACCGTAGCCGGCGAAAGTCTCCATCAGGTTGAAAATGTGCTCGGCCTTGCCTCTTGTCAGCCCATGCTCCAGCGCGCCGTCGACGAACACCGAGCGCTGGTCGGCCATTTCCTCTTTCAGCTTCTTGCCCATGGCCCGGCGCAGCACATCGGCCTGGGCGAAGCTGTAGCCTGCGACCCGGCGGGCAATCTCCATGACCTGCTCCTGGTACAGGATCACGCCATAGGTCTCGCTCAGCAGCTCACGCAAGTCCTCGTGCAGGTAGTCGACACGCTCCTGGCCGTGCTTGCGCTTGATGTAGGAATCGGCCATGCCGGTCTGCAAGGGGCCGGGGCGGAACAGCGCCACTAAGGCGATCATGTCGCTGAATCGGTCAGGCCTGAGATCGCGAATAAGGTCGCGCATGCCCCTGGACTCGAGCTGAAAAACGGCGCGGGTGCGCAGATTGCCAAGCAACTCAAACACCTTGGGATCGTCAAGCGGGATGCGTTCGATGTCCAGGGGCTGCTCGCCGTTTGCTTCCCGCGCCCGGTTGACCTCTTCCACCGTGCGGGTAATGGTGGTGAGATCATTCAACGCCAGGAAATCGAATTTCACCAGGCCGACCGACTCGATGTCATCCTTATCGAACTGGGTCACAGTGGGCGAGCCGTGTTCCTGGCGGTACAAGGGCGTGAATTGCTCCAGATCCGACGGAGCGATAACCACGCCCCCCGCGTGGGTGCTGGAATTGCGCGGCAAGCCCTCCAATTGCAGTGCCAGGTCGATAACTTCGCGTGCCTCGGTGTCGGTAGTGAACAGATGGCGCAGCTCACGGTCGTCCTTCATGGCCTGCTCGATGGTCACTCCCACCGGCAGGGGCGGGATCAATCCGGCGATCTGCTCTCCCAAACCCAGTGGAAACCCCAACACCCGCGTCGTGTCCTTGATTGCGGCGCGCGCCGCCAGGCGATTGAAGGTGATGATCTGCGCCACCCGGTCCTTGCCGTATTCGGCAGCCACGTGCTCCAGCACGCTCTCCCGCCGCTCGCCGCAGAAGTCGATATCGATATCAGGCATGGATATCCGCTCGGGATTCAGGAAGCGTTCGAAGATCAACCCGTAATGCAGCGGGTCGATAGTGGTGATACTCAGGGCGTAACTGATGAGCGAACCGGCTGCCGAACCCCGACCCGGTCCCACCGGGACATCGTTGTCGCGCGCCCAACGCACGATGTTCGCGACAATCAGGAAATAGCCGGGATAGTCCATGCGCCGGACCACGTCCAATTCGGCCTGCAAGCGTTTCTCGTATTTCTCCGGAAGTGCGACTTGGGCATCCCCGGCGTCGTTGAGGCCGAGTTGCCGAATCAGACCCGCGCGCGCCTCCGATTCGAGAAACTCCCCTTCGCCGCGGCCCGCGGGGACCCGCGCCTTCGGCAACATGGGCTTGCCTAGCTTCATTTCCACGCTGCATGCGCGCGCGATCGCCAGTGTATTGCTCAAGGCCTCCGGCAAGTCGGCAAACAGCTCGGCCATATCCCCAGGGGCCCTTAAGTACTGCTGCGAGGTGTAGCGGCTGATGCGGCTGGGGTCGTTCAGTGTCTCTCCCAAGTGAATGCACACACGGGCTTCGTGGGCCCTGAACTCGCTGCTATCCAGGAACCGCACGTCATTGACTGCCACCAGCGGAATGCCTTCATCGTTGGCCAGTTCCACCGTGCGCTGCGCCAATTCCGTTTCACCCGGACGACCCAGCCTGCTTACCTCAAGAAACAGGCCCTCGCCGATCATGCTTCTGAGAGCCAGCACCAGTTCACGCTCGCGGCGCGCCTGGGGTCCTTCCCCGGAGGGGCTGTTCAAGGCAATCAGGCCGATCAGGCCCCCAAGTGCCTCGGCATTCAGCCACTGCCGGCGCAAACCAGGCGCCTCGCGGGCCTCCATTTCCAGGTGCATGCGCGATAGCAGGCGCAGGAGATTCCGGTAACCTGCGGCATTACGGCACAGGAGCGTGATCCGGCCCGGCCGGGCCTCCGGCCCCTGCGGCGCCAGGTGCAAATCGGCGCCGAGTATCGGCTTGACGCCGGCACTCAGCGCGGCACGGTAAAAGCGCACCGCGCCAAACATGTTGTTCAGGTCCGTAAGCGCCACCGCCGGCATGCTCCGCTCACGCACCACCCGGCAAAAACCGCCTTCGCCATCGCTGATTCGCAGCACCGAGTCCACCAGGGAATACTCCGAGTGCAGACGCAGATGTACGAATTGCGCGGTCTTCTCCATTACTTCTTCAGCCTCCCATACAGGCCCGCACCGGGCGGAAACTGCGCCGGTGGGCCGGGCAGGCGCCGAGCCGCTCAAGGGCGGCGCGATGCACCGGCACGGCATATCCCTTATGGTCCGCCAGGTGATATCCCGGCCATTCGAAGTCCAGGCGGCGCATCATGCGATCACGCCATTCCTTGGCCAGGATCGAAGCGGCCGCGATCGCGTGGCAACGGCTGTCTCCGCGAATAACGGCCTCAAGCTCCACGTTCCGCCGCCACTCCCGAGGCAGATCGGGCAAATACGGACCGTCCACCTGAACCAGCGCCGGTTTTTGGGGCAACGCCAGCAACGCCCGGCGCATGGCCAGGAGGCTTGCCTGCAGCACGTTCAGCCGATCGATCTCCTCGACCGTAGCCAGCCCCACCGCCCAGGCCACGCAAGCGGACCGTATTTGCTTCTCCAGCCCAGCGCGCTGTTTAGGCGACAACTGCTTGGAATCGCGCACTCCGATCACGCGGCTCCCGGCATGAAAGGCAACCGCCGCGGCCACCACCGGCCCGGCCAGCGCGCCCCGTCCGGCTTCGTCCACACCCGCTTGCAAGCCTCCCATGGCTCAGTCGACGCGCGCCAGGCTCAAGACAGCCCGCGCCGCCGCATCGCTGACGCCGCGCCCCAGCAACCCCGAAAGTCGCGCAAATTCATCGCGCATCGCCCGGCGCGCGCCGGCGTCGTCGTACAGGTCCAACAGGGCCGCACCGAGGAGCGCACCGCGGGCCCGGCCCTGCAGGAACTCGGGCGCCAACTCACGGCCGGCAAGTATGTTGGGCAAAGCCACCCAGGGTGTTTTCAGCAGGCGGAATACCCCTGCAATCCAGGCCGTAAGGGGGGCAACCCGGTACGCCACCACAAGCGGACAGCCACGCAGCATGGCCTCCATCGTAACCGTGCCGGAAGCGGCCAGCGCCAGATCGGCCTCTTGCAGCAAATCGCGGGCGTTTCCGTGGGTCCGGGCGACCTCAACTCCCGGCGCAAGGCGCTTGAGAATCTCGGAAAATTCCCTCCCGTGCCGGGGCGAGGCGGCAACCGTTGCGAAACGTGCGCCGGGCCGGCGGGCAGCCAGCCATGCCGCCGCCTCAGCGACCGGAGGGCCGATACGGGCGATCTCGGAGCCCCTTGAGCCCGGCAGCAGAGCAATCAGGAGGTCGCCGTCCCTGACATCGCCGGCGGGTTGTGCGGCATCAACCTGTTCGTCGGCCATCGGATGGCCTACAAACTCGGCTGCAATGCCCTTCTCGCGCAACAGGCCCGGTTCAAACGGCAGCAGGCACAACACATGGTCGCAGCAGCGCCGGATGCGCCGCGCCCGACCTGCACGCCAGGCCCATATGGAGGGGCATACGTATTGCACGGTGCGAACGCCCCGCCGCTTCATGCGGCCGGCCAAACCGAGGTTGAGCTCCGGCGAGTCCACCCCGATGAAAACGTCGGGGCGAAACTCGGCAAGCTGACTCAAGAGCCGGCGGCGAAGCAGCCACAACCTTGGCAGGTGGCGGACGATTTCGACCAGCCCCATGACCGCAAACTCCGATGCATCCAGCATTTGCCTGCAGCCCGCCGCGCGCATCTCCGGGCCGGCCACTCCGGCCGCTTCGATCTTGACCGGGCCGGCACGCAAGGAACGAATCAGTCCTGCGGCCAACCGGTCGCCGGAGGACTCGCCGGCGACTACCGCGATTCGGAGGGCCCGGTGGGGCGTCCTCAACGCAAGAGGCCGCGCCCGGTTTCGGCGAGAAACTCGGCCATCAGCACCAGCTCGGGCTGCGTCCGCGCCGCCTCGGCGATGATCTCGGTTGCCTTGGCGCGGCTGAGCTCCATGCGGTACAGGGTTCGATACGCTCGTTCGATGCTGGCCCGCTGCTCGGCGCTGAAACCGTGGCGCCGCAAACCGATCACATTCACTCCACGCGGCTTCGGCGGCTGCCCGGCCACCAGCACGCAGGGCGGCACGTCGCGGGTAACGCCGGCGTATATCCCGACGAAACTGTAATCGCCGATCCGGCAGAACTGGTGCGCTCCGGAAAATCCGGCCATCGTCACGTGATTGCCTATGGAAACATGGCCCGCCACGCTGGCGAAGTTCGCCATAATCACTCCGTCGCCCAGGGTGCAGTCGTGCGCGATGTGTACGCTGGCCATCAGCCAGCAGTCGTTCCCCACCCGGGTAACGCCACCCCCTTCCTGGGTGCCGCGATTGATCGTGACGAACTCGCGAATCGTATTGTCGTCGCCGATCTCAAGGCCGCTAGCCTCGCCCGGGCGAAATTTCTTGTCCTGCGGATCTCGTCCTACGGCGGCATGGGGATGGATGACGTTTCTCTCGCCCATGCGAGTAGGCCCTTCCACCACGGCATGCGATCCGACCTTGCAGCCCGGGCCGATTTCCACCTCCGGGCCGATCACCGCGTATGGCCCGACTTCCACGTCCGGCGCCAACTCGGCCCGCGAAGAGACGATCGCCGTAGGATGGACCGAGGTCATTCGCCGCGCTCCAGCCGCCGGACTCTCCGGTGCAGCTCGTCGAGATGGCGGAATCGCGCCGCATTCCGGCGCCAGCTTGAGACCTCTTCCATGGGGGTCATGGAGCCGGCGTAGGCGCCTGGTTTGCTGATGGAACGGGTAACCACGGTGCGAGCCAACAGTACCACGTCGTCGCAGATTTCCAGGTGCCCCGCCACGCCGACATGGCCGGCGATCCGACACCTGCGGCCGATCCTGGCGCTGCCGGCAATCATGCATCCGGCCGCCATCGCGGTGTGCTCGCCGATATGCACGTTGTGGCCGATCTGGATCAGGTTATCCAGGCGGACGCCTGAGGCGATTACGGTGTCGTCCAACGCTCCACGATCGATTACGGTATTGGCGCCGATCTCCACATCGTCGCCGATGCGCACCGAGCCGAGTTGAGGAATCTTGCGCCAGCTTCCGTCCTTGTCAGGCGCCTGGCCGAAACCGTCGGAGCCGAGCACGGCGCCGGGATGCACCAGGCAGCGCCGCCCGATCCGAACCCGTTCGCAAACGGTGACGTTCGCCAACAGACGCGTGTCCGCGCCGATGCAAGCCTTTGCGCCTACCGTAACATTGGCTCCGACCCGTACGCCACGCTCCAGCACGGCGCCCGCGGCCACCCGCGCGCCCGCCGCCACTTCGCAAGTCTCATCAAGGCTGGCCCCGGGCGCCACCGAGGCGTGGGGATGGACCCCCGGCTCCAGGGGCAGAAGCTGGTGCAGATCGTCGGCCACGCAGGCATAGACGCGATACGGATCTGCCGTGATCAGTGCCGGCACGGGACATTCACCGGAATCCCCTTCGCTCAAGATCACTGCACCGGCAGAGGTCGAACGCAGATCGCTCAAATAGGCCCGGTGAAGAAAGAACGCGATACTGGCCGAATCGGCCCGGGCCAGCGAAGCGGCGCGATGAACACGAGTGCCGGGCTTCCCGCGCAGGGCGCAATCGTGACGCCGGGCCAGTTCGCTAAGGGTCAACCCCCGTTCGTGCTGCGAACGCCTTTCCATCAAGAGTGCGGCCGCACGCAGTCTGTTGCGTTTCCACAGCCGCCGGCCACCGCCTGAGAATCAGTCCTGCTGCTCGCTGCTGTAGGTTTCCTGCAAGGCGCCCAGGACCTGCGGGGTAATGTTGACGGCGTCGCTGAAATACACCACGCCGCCGGTCAGTACCAGGTCGTAGTCGTTATCTTCCGATACCTGCCTGACGTGGGACAGGAAAACGGCCCCCAGGTCACCGCGGCTGTTGTTCTGCTCCAACTGCGCGTCTTCCTCAAATGCCTGGCCCATTTGCTGAATTTCGCGGCGCATCGCCACTATTTGTCGTTCGGTGCTGCGCAACTGCTCGGTGCCCATGGTTTCCCTGTCTCGTTCGTAGTTTGTCTGCAGCTCCTCCAGTTCGGCCTGCTTGGCGCTGAGATCGCGCTGCCGGGAAGCAAACATTTCACTGATCGCCTCCTGGGCCGCTCGTCCCTGGGGAGACTCCACGGTCAAAGCGTCCAGGTTGACGAAACCGATCTTCAAGACGGTTTCCTGGGCCATCAAGCCTCCGGCGGCGAACACGCCTACGGCGGCGGCCAACATTAATTTTTGTGCGATTTTCATAGCCTATAACAAGCCTCTTGTATCCAATGGGGTTGTGGAGGGGTCAAACAATCAGAACGCACCGCCCAGCGAAAACTGGAAGCGCTCCACTTCGTCCCCCCAAAAACGGTCGGTCTCCGGATCGGCGTTAAGCGGCGCGGCAAAGCTGAATCTCAACAGACCCAGGGGCGCCAGCCACTCTGCACCTATTCCGACGGAACGCTTGATTTTACTTGTGTCAAAGTCGTAACTCAACGGATCGCCCATACGATCAAAGAATGTCAGGTCGGAAGTGGAGAACACATTGCCGAAATCAAGGAACGCCGCCAGGCGTGCGCCTTGCCGGAAACGCTCCGGCAGAGGCAGTATCAGCTCCACCTGGCCGGTAACCAGGAGATTGCCGCCGTAGGCATTGCCGAAGCGGTCCTTGGGACCCAGCCGGTATTCCTTGAATCCGCGCACCGATTCCGGTCCGCCACCGTAATAGTGTTTGTACGGCGGCACCGCCGTGGTATCGCCAAGTTCCTTGGAATAGCCGACATCCGCGTTCAGGCGAAGGCTGAGCCAGCGGCTTAAGCCCGGCACCGGCAGGTAATGCGTGTACTGGTAGCGGGTGGTCGCGTACTCGACGTCGCTGCCGGGAACCGTGGCCGAGAGCGATAGCCGGTGGCGCATGCCGCGGGTCGGGAAAAGCACCCGATTGCGGCTGTCGTAGAGCCAGCCCATCAGCAATTCCAGGCTGTTGAACTTGGAGCCGTAGTACAACTGCGGCTCTCCGGTGATCTGATTGGTGACCATGCGCTCGTAAGGTTTGCCGTTCACTTGCACCCACTGGCGGGACTGTTCATTGCTGAACTGGGTGGTGATCAGATCGGCCTGTTGCAAGGTCACGCCAAGGATCAGGCTCTGGAATTCGCTGATCGGATAGCTCAGTTCGGTAGAGGCCGAAGCGGTGGTGGTATCGAGGTCCGACCCTGCGCTGAAGAATTGACTGTAGTTCTGGTAGGTAAGCGATCCGGTAATGCTCACACCGTTCCTGGTTGCGTACGGATCGGTGTACGACAGGTTGTAGAGCCGCGAGTAACTGGTGCCGGTCAATCCAAGGGCGAGCCGATTACCCTTGCCGAACAGGTTGGTATGCACGGCGCTGCCGCTTAGTTGGAGCTTGTAATAGCCCGAGTAGCCCACCGAGCCCTGAAATTCGCCCGGCTGCCTTTCAGTCAGGCTGAACACTACGTCCACCTGGTCCTGCGAACCCGGCACCCGGAGCGTCTCAAAGTCCACTTCCTCGAGGTACGGCAGCCGCTGCAAACGGATCTTGGAGCGCTCCAGAAGATCGTTGGACAGATAGGCGCCCTCGAATTGGCGCAGCTCGCGGCGCAGCACCTCGTCCTCAACGGACGACGCGCCGTCGAAACTGATGCGGCGAACATAAACCCGGCGTTCGGCGCTGATCAACAGTGTGACGGCAACTTCGCCGGCTTCTTCATCAATCTCCGGGATCGGCGTGACCTCGGCGAACCCGTAGCCTTCCTGTCCCAGGCGCAGCCGGATCAGTTCACTGCTCTGGGTGATGAGCTGCTGCGAGAAGCGCATGCCGGGCTTGAGCAGCACGTAGAGGTTCAGCTCCGCCTCGTCCACCACGAAATCGCCGACCAGCTTCACGTCGGATACCGTGTAGTTGCTGCCCTCGCGAATATTGACGGTGATGAATACGTCCTTCAGATCGGGCGACAAGGTCACCTGGGTGGATTCCAGGTCGAAATCCGCGTAACCGCGATCCAGGTAGTAGGAGCGCAGTTTCTCCAGGTCGCCCTGCAGCGCTTCGCGCGAGTAGCGGTCGTCCTGGCGGATGAAAGACAGCCAGTTCGGTGTCTTCAGTTCAAAACCCTTCTTGAGTTCCTTGTCGGTGAACAGCTCATTGCCCACGACGTTGATCTGGCGAATCCGGGAGCGATCACCCTCGGTGATGTCGATCACCACGTCAACCTTGTTTTCGGGCAGCTCGGTAACGTCCACATTGACTTCGGCGCCGTATTTGCCGCGGCCGAAATAGAGATCCGTCAAAGACAGTTCGACCTCTTCCAGCACCGACGGCTTGACCAGACTGCCGCTTGAGATACCGTTGCCGGACAGGGTCTTGGTGAGATCCTCGGTCTTGACATCCTTGTTGCCCTCGATCAGCAGAGTCTCGATCGTCGGCTGCTCCCGGACCGCCACCACTAAAGCGTCACCGTCACGCCGGAATTCAATATCGGCGAAGAAGCCCGACTCGTTCAG
The DNA here is from genome assembly GCA_965261845.1 of Candidatus Foliamicus sp. GTDB lineage: Bacteria > Pseudomonadota > Gammaproteobacteria > Steroidobacterales > Foliamicaceae > Foliamicus. The sequence goes on from OZ253475.1 coordinate 2,162,583, forward strand.
GCCGCGCAGCAATTGCCGGACCGAGCCCGCATCCAGCGTGTCGCCGATGTTCACCGGCAGATAGTTCAACACGGCGCCTTCGGAAATCCGCTGCAGGCCCTCGATACGAATGTCCCGCACTACGAAACCTTGTTCTTGAGCCGCGGCCTGGGTGCCGGGCAAAGCCAGCAGCAGCGCAGCCGCCAGGATCATTAGCTGCTTCATGGGCTCAGCCTCCGGTGCGGAAGAATCCGCTGATGTCGTTGAACAGGGCCACAACCATGATGGTCAACACCAGGGCCAGGCCGACCCGCTGCACCGCCAGTTGAGTCCGCTCGGCGATGGGCCGGCCTCGCAGTTGTTCGATAGTCTGGTTCACGATCTGTCCGCCATCAAGAATTGGAATGGGCAACAGATTGAGAATTCCCAGGCTCACGCTTACCAGCGCCAGAAACGTCACAAACGCGACCGCGCTCACCTGCACCGCTTCTCCGGCGAAGCGGGCGATTCCCACTGGGCCGTTGAGGGTGCGCAGCGATACGTCCCCGGTAAACATGTTGCCGAGCACCCGGAATGTGAGGCCGGTTATGCGGCCGGTCTCCCTGGCACCCCGCACCAGGGCCTCCAGCGGCCCGAAACGTTGGGTCACACGCAGGTGAGAAGTCGCTTCGGGTGAAATCATGACGCCGACAAAACCCACGCCTAAAGGACCGGAAGCTTCTTGGGGCGGACTCTCCGGGCGGCTTCCGATTTCCACCAACAGGCGCTGCTCGATCCCGTCCCGAAGCACGGTCATCGGCACGCTCTCGCCCGGCCGGGCGCGAACGAAGTTGACCCATTGTGTCCAGGTGGATATCGCTTCTCCGCCGACTGCCAGAATCCGGTCGCCTTCAGCAAGGCCGGCCATTTGGGCAGGCCCGCCCGGGACTATCTCGCCCAGGATGGGCAGTGCCGCAGTCATCGGCTCAATTCCGGTGGCGGCAAACAGATTGCCTTCCTCGAGTATGGCCTTTTTCTGATCCGAAAGATCGAGGACCAGATCGCGGCGGGCGCCCTGATCGTCTTCCACCGTAACCCGCACCAAAGGCTCACCCAGAATTTGACCGACAATCGCCATCACGGCAGCCTGCCAGGTGGGAGACTCGCGGTCCTCAATCGCCACTATGCGGTCGCCTTCGCGCAGGCCGGCCTGTTCCGCTACGCTGCCGGGCGCAACGCCCCCAACCAAAGGTGCGAACGCCTGTGTGCCGACCATGAAGATCGCCCAGTACGCCACGATGGCAAACAGAAAGTTCATGCCGGGGCCGGCCGCAAGCACGAATATGCGTTGCCAGTAGGGACGGCGATTGAAGCTGCGATGCAACTCATCCTCGGCAACCGGGCCCTCGCGTTCGTCGAGCAGGCGCACGTACCCGCCGATGGGAAGCGCCCGCAACTGGTACTCGGTGGCATCGACTCCGGCCTTCCGGCGCCAGATGGCCGGCCCGAATCCGATCGAGAACTCCAGCACCCTCACGCCGGACATGCGGGCCGCTATGTAATGCCCCCATTCATGCACAGCCACCAGCAAACTGATTGCAAGCGCAAAGGCGCCAATGGCGATCAGGGTGTCAAGAATCATCGTGAACCGGGGCTACTCTCTGCATCCGCTACGCTGGTTAGGACTTCTATGCTAGCAAAAACAGGCACTTTGGAGCGAGCGCATTCCCCTGGCATCCTGCCCTCGACGGGTGCATCCCCTGGGAACGAGGGCATCCTGCCCTCGACGAGGGCGAGACGCCCTCGTTCCCAGGGGAGAGGTTCTCGGCGGATTGCTAAAGAGGAAGCCATCCGAAAGGTTCGAATGCAATCAGCGCCAGCAAGGGCGCCGTGGCCAGGCTGCTGTCCATGCGATCGAGCACGCCGCCGTGGCCGGGCAGCATTCGACCGGTGTCCTTAAGCCCCGCACGCCGCTTGAACAGGCTTACGGTCAAATCTCCGAGCATCGATAAACCTCCTACCGCCAACCCCGCCAATGTCCAGTACAGCGCCGACTGCTCCAGATAAAAAGATGCGCCAAGACCCGCGATGGTCGCCGTTGCCAGGCCTCCCCATGCGCCCTCGACAGTCTTTCCGCTGCTGAGCACGGGCGCCAGTGGCCGCCGGCCCAGCAATTTGCCGATAACGAAAGCACCGGTGTCCGCGGCCCCGACCAGCAGCAACAAAACCAGCAGCAGGTAGGCCTGGTCTGCCCGGATCAGAGCCAGCACCGCCAACCAGGCAGGCGCCAACCCCAGCAAACCGCATGCCGCAGCCGCCCCGTTACCGATGGATGCGCCGGAATTGCGAAGAACGACCAGAGCCAGGCTCCACCAGGCCACGCCCAAGGCCATGACCGCGTAGGCGGTCAAATGCGGCGGCGGCATCACCACCGGCAAGGCAAGCGCCAGGGCGAACAGGATGATTGCAACAGACCTCGGCAATGGTGAGGCGATTCCGGCCATTCGCAACCACTCCCGCCAACAGAGGATGAGTACCAGCCCAACCATGCTCAGTTTCAGGCTGTCCGGCGACAGGCTGACCAATGCGATTGCGCCCATCAGGGCGGCAGCGGTCAGCAGCCGGGTCGGCAGGAATTTGCTCATGCGGTCCCGAACCGCCTCTGCCGGGAGGCATAGTCACTCAGCGCCGCGTCAAGATCATCGGCGCCGAAGTCGGGCCACAGCACCGGCGTGAAGTACAGTTCGGTATAGGCGAGGTGCCACAGAAGGAAATTGCTGATTCTGCGCTCGCCCCCGCTGCGAATCATGAGATCGGGCGGCGGCAATCCGCCAAGCCCGGTGCGCCGGGCAAACATCTCTACCCCGATCCGCTGCGGATCCAGGTCCCCGCGCGCCGCCTCCACGGCCAGCTCCCGAGCCACGCCGGCAATTTCCTGCTGGCCCCCATAGGACAGGGCGATTACCAGTTGCATACGGTCATTATCCCGGGTGCCTTGCTCCGCCTTGTCCAGCGCTGACCTGATAGCGGGGGAAAAGAGGCTGCGGTCGCCGATACAGCGCAGCCGAATACCGTTGTCGTTCAGCAGCCCCATGTGACGCCGCAGCCGGTCGGTCAACAAGCTCATCAGCTCGCTGACTTCGTTGCGGGGGCGGCTCCAGTTCTCGCTGCTCAGACCGAACAGTGTGAGCACGTGCAGGCCGCGCCGGGCGCAAAGCTCCACGATGCTTCGGGCCGTTTCCACGCCCGCGCGATGCCCGTCTGAGCGCGGTTGGCCGCGCTGGGAGGCCCAGCGGCCGTTGCCGTCCATGATGATCGCCAAGTGCTGCAGAGACTCCATTGATTCTTAAAACAAGCAACACGCATTTGCCTAAATTGACATGATGTCCTGTTCTTTTTCCTGCAGCATCGCATCCATACTCGCGATGTGCTTGTCGGTAAGCTTCTGGATCTCATCCGCCGCCCGCCGCTCCTCGTCCTCGGTTGCCATCTTTTCCTTTACCAGCTGCTTTGTATCGGCCAGCACGTCGCGCCGGATGTTGCGCACCGCCACCCGTCCCATTTCCGTTTCGTGACGCGCTACGCGCACCAACTCGTGGCGGCGCTCTTCGGTCAGCTCGGGAATCGGCACCCGAATCACGGTCCCGGCAGTGACCGGGTTGAATCCCAGGCCGGACTCGCGGATAGCCTTTTCGATCGGCTGAACCATGTTTGCCTCCCACGGAGACACCGCAAGCGTCCGGGAATCCTCTATCGTGATGCTGGCCACCTGGCGCAGCGGCGTGCCGGCGCCGTAATAGGGCGCCGACAGGTGATCGATCAGTCCTGCGTGGGCGCGTCCGGTCCGCAGGCGGGAGAGATTCGAGCGCAGGGCCGCGACGCTCTTGTCCATGCGTGTGATTGCGTCATCCTTAAGCTCGTCAATCATGTGCGTCCCCTTGCCGTTTCGGGCCGCCCCCCGGTTACTCCGCGGCGCTGGTTACCAGCGTGCCGACATTCTCACCGCGCACAATCCGCAAAAGAACACCGGGCAGGCCGACATCATAAACGCGAATCGGCAGGTCGTTGTCGCGGCACATCACCGCCGCTGTGGAGTCCATGACACCCAGCCGGCCCCCGATCAGCTGGTCGTGCGATATACGCTCGTAGCGCGTGGCGTTCGGTTCCAGATTGGGGTCCGCGGAATAAACGCCGTCCACCTTGGTCCCCTTGATAAGAAGCTCGGCGCCGATTTCCACCGCGCGCAGGCTGGCGGCGGTATCCGTGGAAAGATAGGGATTCCCGGTGCCGGCGGCGAATATGCATACCCGCCCCTTCTCCAGGTGGCGCAGCGCGCGCCGCCGTATGTAGTCTTCGCACACCGCCCGCACCGCCATAGAGGACATCACCCGAACACCGGCTCCCAGGCGTTCAAGCGCATCCTGAAGCGCCAGGGCATTGATGACCGTGGCCAGCATCCCCATGTGATCTGCGGTAACGCGATCCATGCCGGCCCGGGCCAGCCCCTCACCGCGAAAAATATTGCCGCCGCCTACGACGACCGCGGTCTGCACTCCCAGGTTGGAAAGTTCCTGAACCTCGCCCGCGATGCGTGCAACCATCGACATGTCGATGCCGTGCGGCTGCCGGCCCATGAGGGCCTCGCCACTCAGCTTCAACAAAATACGGCGTAGCGTCGGGGCTACCCTCACCGATGCTCCCGCAACTGGGCTTCGACCTCGTCGGCAAGATCGCTGCTGGGACGTTCCACGCCCTCGCCCACTTCAAAGCGCACAAATCCATGCACCCGCGCCTTGTTGGTCTTGAGCAGCGCACCTACCTTGAGCTTGCTGTCCCGCACGTAAATCTGCCCGCTTAAGCAGATGCCGTCGAGAAATTTCCGTAAGCGGCCTTCCACCATGCGCGCCAGGATTTCCGGCGGCTTACCGGAGTCGGCCGCCTGATCAGTAAGAAAAGTGCGTTCACGCTCCACGACTTCGGCCGGGACATTGTCGGGAGAGACATGCTGCGGGCGCATCGCCGCAACATGCATGGCAACATTCTTGCCCAACTCGAGGTCGCCACCCTCCATGTCCACCACCACGCCAATCCGTTCGTTGTGGACGTATACGGACGCACCACCCTGTGGCTGCATGCGCTCAAAACGGCGCACGCTGATGTTCTCGCCGATCCGCGCTACCGCTTCCTGGCGGGTCTGCTCCAGGGACTGTCCGTCCACTTGCAGCGCCAGCAGGGCATCAAGGTCCTCAGGGGCCTTGTCCAGCACGGTTCGGGCCACGGAAGCCGCGAATTCACGAAAGTCCCGGCGCCGGGCCACGAAATCGGTTTCGCAATTTACCTCGGCGATGGCCACCGCACCTGAATCTTCAGCCACCGCAATCACTCCTTCTGCGGCAGCCCGGGCGGCCTTCTTTTCGGCCGCCACCGCGCCCATCTTGCGCAGCAGGTCGCGCGCGGCCTCCGCATCGCCGTTGGTCTCGGTCAAGGCGCGTTTGCAATCCATCATCCCCGCGCCGGTCGATTCCCGCAGGGCCTTTACCTGGGCGGCGGTAATTGCCATGGCCTAGTCCGTTTTCTCAGCCGGAGCCGGAGCTTCCTCGGCAGCGGGTGGGGCGGCAGGAGCATCGGCGGCTTCCACCGAAGGGGCCTTGGACGCTGCCGGCGGGGCGGCAGGAGCATCGGCGGCTTCCACCGAAGGGGCCTTGGACGCTGCCGGCGGGGCGGCTTCGGCTTGGCAGGCCTGGCGTCCCGGTCCTCACGCTCGCGCGCCACCGCGGCCGTGCGCCGCGGCATGCGCCGCGTTACGCCTCGCAAGCGCGCCGGCGCCTTGGCCCGTGACCGCGGACGATCCGATTTGGCAATCGGCTTGCCGGATTCGTCCAGCTCCACGAATTCGTCGTCGCCCAGGGAAATCTCGGGCACCTCGTCGCGTCCCTTCATGATTGCGTCGGCGATACCGCGCGCATACAGCTCGGCGGCGCGAATGGCGTCATCGTTGCCGGGAATCATATAGTCCACGTCCTGGGGCGAACAGTTGGTGTCCACCACGGCGGCCACCGGAATGCCGAGCTTCTTGGCCTCGTTCAAGGCGATATGCTCGTGCTCCAGATCGATGATGAACACCGCATCGGGTAGCGAGTCCATGGCGCGGATTCCGCCGAGGGAGCGCTTCAGCTTTGCCAGCTCGCGCTTGAGTCCCAGCGCTTCCTTCTTGGTGAACCTCTCGCGCAAGGTCCCTTCTTCGAGGGCTTCCAGCTCTTCCAGCCGCTTGATGGACTTCTTGATGGTCTTGAGATTGGTAAGCGTGCCGCCAAGCCAGCGATGACTGACATACGGCATGCCGCAGCGTGTGGCCTCGTTGCGTATGGCATGTTGCGCGGCCCGCTTGGTACCCACGAACAGCACAGTGCCGCGCTGGGCCGCCACTGATTGTACGAATTCACAGGTCTTCTTGTAGAGCGGAACGGTCTGCTCAAGGTCGATGATGTGGAGCTGGTTGCGTTCGCCATAGATAAACGGCGCCATTTTCGGGTTCCAGTGCCTGGCCCGATGCCCGAAGTGCACGCCCGCATTCAACATTTCATGTACGGTGATTTCCGCCAAGAGTTTGCTCCTGTGAATCTCAATGACCTCCGAAGAGCCGGATCGTAACTACCGGGACATGCTGCCACCGGTTGCCAGCTCGCCGAAGCAAGCCCGCAATTCTATAACAACAGCCGTTCCCGCTGCACACGGAGCCTAACGGAACTTCGACCGCTCCAGACCGGATTGCCGCAGGCAAATCGGACCCGTTGCTTGCTACTATTGGCAGCGGCACACCCGGGGCACGACAAGATCGCGATGCAGGTAACCATCAAGTCCGGCGAAGAGCAGCAACGCATGCGCGTGGCAGGCCGTCTTGCGGCCGAAGTCCTGGACATGATTGAAGCGCATGTACGCCCCGGCGTAACGACCGACGAGCTGAACCGGATCTGCCATGAATACATCACGGAGCAGCAGCAGGCTATCCCGGCGCCGCTCAATTACCGTGGGTTTCCCCGTTCAATCTGCACTTCCCTGAACCAGGTTGTTTGCCACGGGATACCCAGCGACCGCAAGCTGCGCGACGGCGACATGCTCAACATCGATATCACGGTGATCAAGGACGGCTTTCATGGCGACACCAGCCGCATATTTCATGTCGGCCGGCCGAGCATCAAGGCGCGGCGTCTGGCACGAATAACTTTCGAAGCCATGTGGGCGGGCATTCGCCAGATCGCACCGGGCAAGCGCCTGGGTGACATCGGCCATGCGATCCAGACGCTGGCCGAGTCCCGGGGACTGAGCGTAGTGCGCGAATACTGCGGCCACGGCATCGGGCGAGTATTTCACGAGCCCCCCAACGTGCTGCACCACGGCAAGCCGGACACCGGCATGACCTTGCGTGAAGGCATGACCATCACGGTGGAGCCGATGATCAATGAAGGCCGCCCGGAGACCCGGTTATTGCCGGACGGATGGACGGTGGTGACCCGTGACCGGAAACTGTCGGCGCAATGGGAGCATACCGTGCTGGTTACCTCCGGCGGATACGAAGTCCTTACGCTGGGAGCGGGTCCGGTTGAGCCCTGAGCAAGTAACCGTCGACCAAAATGCTGCGCTCACCGCGGGTTTGCGGGCCGGCGAGCTGGACGCGTATCGCGAGCGCCTGGGGGAACAGGCTGCCCGCATACGCGGCTGGTTCGAAGAGGGCGAAAAGAGCACTGCGGAACTACTGAAGTTGCGCTCTATCTTGCTGGATGAATTGCTGTGCGAGGCATGGCGGCTGCACGCCGGTCCGACATTGCGGTCGGCCGCCCTGCTGGCGGTCGGGGGTTACGGGCGCGAGGAAATGTACCCGGCCTCCGACGTGGACGTGCTGGTGCTGCTGCCGCACGGCTATTCACGCAGCGCAAGAACCGAAGTCGGCGGTTTCCTGGCGTTTCTGTGGGACATGGGACTCAAGCCCGGCCATGGCGCCCGAACCGTGGGCGAGTCGCGTGACCAGGCCCGCGCCGACGTAACGACCATGACGGCGCTGCTGGAAGCCCGGCTGCTGACCGGCTCCGAGCGGCTGTTTGTTCAACTGAAGAAAGCAATCAACGGGCGAAGCGTGTGGCCCGCCTGGCAGTTTTACCGCGCCAAGGCCGGGGAGCAAAGAGACCGGCGGCGCGAGCATGGCGATACCGCATCCATCCTGGAACCCGATGTCAAAAACGGGCCGGGCGGACTACGGGACCTGCACACCGTGAACTGGATCATGCTGCGGCGTTTCGGGTCGGCATCGCTGGAAACGCTGGCGGATCGGAAGCTGATATCCGCCGAGAAGCTCGACGGCCTGCGCCGGGCCGGTGATTTTCTTTCGCGCGTGCGCTTTGCCCTGCACCTGGTCTCCGGCCGCATGGAAGACCGGCTGCTGTTCGAACACCAAAAGCAGCTTGCCGCCATTTTCGGATACCTGGATCAGACCGGCAACCGGGCCGTAGAGCAGTTCATGCAGCGCTATTACCGGACTACGCGCAGCATTTCCCTGTTCAGTGAGATCGCGACTCAACGCCTGGGCGAGGTCATCACACCACCGCGCGCAGGCGCCAGGCGCCTGAACGCGCGCTTTGTGCTGCGCAGCGGCTACCTGGAAACGCGCCGGGAGGACCTCTTCAGCGCCTCGCGGCGGGCGCTACTGGAACCGTTTCTCCTGCGCCAGCGGCAACCGGAAATCCGTGGCTTCAGCGCCGCGCTGATTGAGCGCCTGATTGAAGCCGTGCCGAAGATCGATGCCGGGTTCCGGGAAGACCCGAAGATCCGCCGCATGTTCATGCAGATCCTGTCCGCACCGCCGGACGCTCCAAGCCAGCTTGAGGCCATGAACCGCTATGGCGTTCTGGGCGCCTACATCCCGGAGTTCGGGTTGATTACGGGCCGGATGCAGTATGACCTCTTTCACAGCTATACGGTGGATGCGCACATTCTGCGGGTGGTCGGAAATCTTCGCCGTTTCGGCCTTCCCCAAGGTCGGAAGCAGGATCCGTGGCTGGCGAATATCATCCAGGGCATCGGCAATCCGGCGGTCTTGCACATCGCCGGGCTGTTTCACGATATCGCCAAGGGACGCGATGGAGATCACTCGGAACTGGGCGCGGCGGACGCCCGGCGTTTTTGCTCGATGCATGGCTTGAATCCTCGCGAATCAGCGCTGGCGGCCTGGCTGGTGCGCCATCACCTGAAACTGTCGATGACCGCGCAAAAGAAGGACGTGTACGATCCGGCGGTTGTTCGTGAGTTCGCCCGTCTGGTGGGCGACCAGGTCCATCTCGATCACCTTTACCTGCTTACCGTTGCCGATGTGCGCGGTACCAACCCGGGCTTGTGGACGGCCTGGAAAGCCCGGGTCTTCGAAGATCTGTACCGCCAGACGGAACAGGCGCTGCGGATGAACATCGAGCACCCCAGCGGGACCGAGGAACTCCTGGCGGAACGCAAGCAGGCCGCGCTACTGGAATTGCGCTGCCGGGGTTTGAGTGAAAAGGAAGTACGGACGCTCTGGAGCCGGTTCCCGGAAGGCTATTTCTGGCTTTTTCGCGACGACGAGATCGTGTGGCACACCCAGGCCCTGCAGTCTGCCGGGAAGGAGGCCGGGAGCTTTCTGATCGCATCCAGGGCCGAGTCGCCGGACGGCAACACGGCGATACTGGTTCATGGCCCGGCCGCCGTGCATCGGTTCTTCATTACCTGTTCGGTGCTGGACGCCCGGGGACTCAACATTCTCGACGCGCGCATCCTGCCCTCCGGCGGCAAACTCAGCCTTGCCCAGTACCTGGTGGTGCAGCGCGACGGAGCCCCGCTACGCGACCAGCAGCGGCTGGATCAGGTCTGTAATGCCGTGCGTGAGTCGCTGGCCCGGGCGAGAACGCCGGCGCGGACGGCGCGCCGCAAGCTGCCGCGGCGCCTGCGGGCCTTCGATGTGGGGGTCAAGGTCAGCTTCCGCATCGACCCGCGCAAGCGTCATACGGTGATGGAACTGGTCACTACCGACCGGCCCGGGCTTCTCGGGCTGGTGGGCGGCATCCTGACGCGCCTCCACATCTCAGTGCGCACGGCGAAAATCGCCACAATCGGAGAGCGCGCCGAGGATGTGTTTCACCTGACCGATGCCGAGGGCAAGCCGCTGTCGGAACAGCAACAGGATGCCTTGCTGTCGGCACTGACCGCCGAACTTCAGGACGCCAAAGCGCAGGATGCGGGCTAGCCCGCGAAGCGCCCCCCCGCCATGCCGTCGCGCAATGCCAGGCGCACGAAGGGCACGGTCAACTGCTTGCTGCGACTGGCCGCCAGCGCCGCCAGCCGGTCCACCAGGGCGAACACGTCGCTGGGGTTGCGCCGCACGCGCCGCAACAGGAAACGCGCGGTAGCTTCGGGCAGTGCAATACCCCGGCTGCGCATCCGCAACTGCACCGCCTCCAGCCGTTCTTCATCGGTCAATGGCAACAGCTTCCAGATCTGCCCCGAGGCCAATCGCGTGCGCAGGTCATCACGCTGGAATCCCGCACCCGCGGGAGTGCCGGCCGCGGCCAGCACCAGGCGCGCGCCGCGTCTCTCCAACTCCCGGCAAAGAACGCCCATGGCCTCTTCCAGTGCCGGCGCTCCCGCCAGCCGGCCGGCATCGTCTATGCACAAGAGTTCAATCTTGCCCAGGGCATCCAGAGCGTCGGGTTTGAATCCCGCGTGCGCGGGCAGGTATGCCGAGGATAGCCCACCGTCGGACGCCGCTCTCATTGTCGCCAGCAGCAAGTGGGTCTTGCCGGTGGCCGGTGCGCCCCACAGCCAGAAAGGCGGACCGCCATCCTGATCAATGAAGCCCCGCAACGCCGACACCACATCGGCGTTGCTGCCGTTGTAGAAGTTCTCGAACACGCAGGGGTCCTCGCGGCTCACCTCCAATTCCAATTGCCGCTTGTCCCCGCCCTCGGCGACGGTTTCTTCAATCTTGCGCTGGGCGGCCAGCCTGGCGCCCGAGAGTACGTAGTCCACCCCGCTGAGCACCGCCAGCAACAGCACCAGGGCGCCGCCGATTTGAATCCAGTCCTGCGGAAGAAATCCAGGGAATGCCTGCGCGGCGATCACCGCGACTCCCAGGCAGATCTGCAGGACCGTGTTCATCCGGCTTACCCTGGACGGCCGCGGCCGCAATTCCCCCCGGAGCAAGCGGAAGGTCTGCCAGCCTCCGACGATCACCAGGTCGCGGGCGATGACCACCGCGGCCAACCAGGCGGGAATATGCGACAGCACCGCCAGAGTCACGTAGACGCTGGCCAGCAAGACCTTGTCGGCCATCGGATCCAGCACCGACCCAAGGTAGCTGTCCAGGCTCCAGCGTTTGGCCAGATAACCGTCCAGCCAGTCGGATAGTGCGGCAACAGCCAGCAGCAGCAAGGCCTGGCCGTAGCGGCCGCCCGCCAGGGCCACCACGATGACCGGCGCAAGCAGCAGCCGGAACACGCAAATCAGGTTCGGAATGTGGCGGGTAACACTCATGATCCGGTCCTGGCCAGTTCGAAAGGTACCCCTAAGGAGTCCAATGCGTCACGCAAGGGCGCTTCTGCGGTTCGGGAAGTGATTCGTAAAGTTAGCGAATCACGCGCAGTGCTGTCCACCCGCCACTCGCGCACGGCCTGCAGTGCGTCCAATCTTGACTGAACCTCGGCATAGGTCGCCAAATCACGGATTGGGGCGACCACCAGCAGGTAGGAACGGATCGGTCCCTGCGTAGCCATGTAACGCGCCGCCAGCCTGTCCGTTGCCAGGTGCACGGCTTCGGCTGCGTCGCTCACCCACACGCTGCGCCACAGCCCTTTCTCGCGCAAGCTCCACTCGATGTCATCCAACGCGCTGGGAACCCCCACTCGGCCCAGTATGAACAACTCATCGTCCACTTGCGGCAGGCACTGCGCGAAACCGGTCCACAGGTCCTCGGCGCATTCTGCCTCCGCGACCCCGCCGGCCCCGGACGGAAAGTCGATCTCAATGCCGCGCAGTGCGGATACCTCGTCCAGGGCGGTTCGAAGAGTTTCGTTCAATACGATGCGCAGGTCCACCGTTGTTGTGGAAGCCTGGACCGTTTGGGCCGGCCTGAACAGCCAACGCTCGCCATCGTTAATCACCAGCCACAGCAAAAGCCGTGGGCGCTCCCCTTCCCAGATGGCCTCTCCGGCTTGTTCCAGAACCTGGCGCACCAGGGTTTCGTCGAACTCAGCTTCCAAACGGGTGCCATCAATTTCCCGGTAGTGCCGCACGATGCTGGATGCCGGCGGAAAGCGTGCCGTGAGTTCCCCAGCGCTGCGGCGCCCGGTCACGCGCACCAGCAAGCGGCCCAGTGCGTCCTGCAAGGCAACCTCGCGCGCGGACTCACTTGAGTCGCGCAGCGGCGCCGTGGATCGAAACGACGTGTCGGTTGCAGAAGCTCCGGACGCGAGAAGCAGCGTCAAAGCGAAAGCCTGTGGCACGATGCGCTGGAGCATGGAAAAAGGCATTATAGGATGCGCAGTTTCGCATGGCGACGCCAACGGGAGCAAGGCAGTTGAGCAAGCAGATCACCTATCGCGCGGCTGGCGTGGACCTCGAACGGGGTGCGGATGTTGTGCGCCGAATCGCTCCGCTTGCGCGCGCCACCCATCGCCAGGGGGTGCTGGGCGGGATCGGCGGATTCGGCGGACTATTCGAGGCGCCGATTGACCGCTACCAAAACCCGGTGCTGGTGGCGGGTACCGACGGCGTGGGGACCAAGCTCAAGCTTTGCCTGGACGCAGGCCGCCTGGATGCGCCGGGGGTGGACCTGGTTGCGATGTGCGTGAATGACGTGCTTGTGCAGGGGGCCGAACCGCTGTTTTTCCTCGATTATTGCGCCGCCAACCGTCTTGACCCGGCCCTCCTGGAACAGGTGATCGAGGGCATCGCCGAAGGTTGCAAGCAGGCCGGCGCCGCGCTGTTGGGCGGCGAGACGGCGGAATTGCCCAATACCTACGTCGATGACCGGTTGGAGCTGGTGGGCTTCTGCGTGGGCGTGGCCGAGAAGGACCGGCTCCTGGACGGCAGCGCCGTGAATAAAGGCGATGTGCTGCTGGGCCTGGCGTCGTCCGGTGCGCATTCCAACGGCTATTCCCTGGTCAACAAAGTAATCGCCGGCGCCGGCGGACTTGGGGCGCTGCAACGCGAGCTGATCGACGCCCTGTGCGAACCGACGCGGATCTATGTCCGCTCCGTACTCGCTCTGGCGCAGTCGGGCCGGCTCAACGCCGTGGCCCACATTACCGGTGGGGGCCTGCCGGAAAACGTGGCGCGGATTCTCCCCCAGGGCCTGGGGGCCAGAATCGACACCCGCGCATGGCCATGGCCGGGGGTGTTCGACTGGCTGAGCCGCACCGGACCGGTCGAACGCGAGGAAATGCTGCGCACCTTCAATTGCGGCATCGGGATGGTGCTGGCAACCAGTCCCCGGGAGGCGGATGCAGTGCAAGAGAGCCTCGTTGAGGCCGGAGAGCAGGTCTGGAATATCGGCGCGATTGAAGCCGGCAGCGGCGTGACGCTCACCTGACAAGGGAATGCCTGGGCTGTGAGCTTGCGAACCGTCGTTCTGTTGTCAGGAACGGGCAGCAATTTTCAGGCGATTCTCGATCGGGTGGCCGCCGGGGGCCTGAATCTTGAGGTAGTTGGGGCGCTCAGCGATCGACCCGAGGCCCAGGGCCTTGAACGCGCGCGCAAGGCCGGCCTGGCGGCGATCGGCATGCCCCGGTCCGACTATGCTGATCCTCGATCCTGGTGGGATGCTGCTGCAGGGCGCTTGCGTTCCATGTCCGCCGACCTGCTGGTGCTGGCCGGGTTCATGAGGATACTTCCGCCCGACTTGTGCAAGGAATACAGGGGCCGCGCACTTAACATTCACCCCTCGCTGCTGCCGCGATATCCAGGCCTGCACACCTATCGCCGGGTACTGAAAGCAGGCGACGCCTGGCACGGCGCCACGGTGCATTTCGTTACATCCGACCTCGATCAGGGTCCGCGGATCGCCCAGGCGCGGATCAGCGTATCCCCCGAGGACGATGAGGCTTCGCTTCAGTCCAGGGTGCAAGCCTGCGAGCATGTCCTGTATCCTCGCGTGCTGGAATGGATAGCGAAAGGCCGCTTGGCCATGGGCGATGGCCACGCTGTCCTGGACGAACGGGAATTGATCGATCCGATCGTGTTTGAGGAACAGGAGCTGTTGTGCACCTAATCAGGAACACCTTCGCGGCATTGCTGCTTGTGCTGCCGGGCCAGGCCATGGCGGTCGAAACCGGCGAGCCGCAGCGTGCAATCAAAAGCATCGGCATTCTTTACGAAATGGACGCGCCGTTGGGGCTGAGCGGTCTCAGCTTGAGCATTATCCAGCGGGAAGACGAAGGATACGCCTACGAAACCTACTCCCGTGGGCTGGGCCTGGCGCGCCTGGTGATTGCCTCGAATGCACTGGAGAGCACCCGCTTTGATCTCGATTCCGCCGGGTTCGTGCAGCCTGACGCTTATTTGTGCCGGTCCTGCGAAGCCAAGAAGGATGGGCTGGTGAAGATCTCCTACGATTGGCGGGCGCATCGGGCCCTGTATAGCGAGAAGGACGAACAGCAGGAATTCGAGCTTCGGCCGCGGGCAATGGACCGTAAGGCATGGGAGATTCAGACCATGCTGGATCTCGGCGCCGGCCGCCCGCTGACGGTGCAACCCACACTGGAAGCCGGCAAGCTCAAGTTGTACGACGGCCAATTGCTGGGCGAGGAAACGCTCAGCACGCCCGCCGGCGAGTTTCAGACAGTCAAGTACCGCCGCCAGCGCGAAGGATCGGAGAATTTTCAGTTCATCTGGTACGCCAGGGAATTGGGCTGGCTGCCGGCACGCTGGGAAATCTGGCGCAAGGACAAACGCACGGTAATCATTGAGGCCAAGAACTATGGCTGGGGCGAAGACGCGGCGCTGGCTATGCGGCAAAAGTGGCTGGACAAGTGAGCGTCGGTTCGGACGCCTGGATTCGGCGCATGGCGGTTGAGCACCGCATGATCGAGCCGTTTGCCGAGCGCCAGGTGCGGCACATAGGCGATCGTTCGGTGATTTCGTACGGCGTGTCCAGCTACGGCTACGACGTGCGCTGCGCGAACGAGTTCAAGGTGTTCACCAATATTCACTCCGCGGTGGTGGATCCCAAGAATTTCGAAAGCAAGAGCTTCGTTTCATTTACCGGCGACGACTGCGTAATCCCGCCCAACTCCTTCGCCCTGGCAAGGACCGTGGAGCACTTCCGCATTCCCCGCAACGTACTCACGATCTGCCTGGGCAAGTCCACCTATGCCCGCTGCGGCATCATCGTGAACGTAACGCCGCTGGAGCCGGAATGGGAGGGCTACGTCACCCTGGAGTTTTCCAACACCACCCCGCTGCCGGCGAAGATCTACGCCAACGAAGGCGTGGCGCAAATGATTTTCTTTCAGGCCGGTGAGGTATGCGAAACCTCGTACAAGGACCGCGGCGGCAAGTACCAGGGGCAAGAGGGCGTAACCCTCCCCAAGACGTGACCTTGAGGTCGCGCCTATCCCTCCCTGGGGCGAGGGCGTCCCGCCCTCGACGAGGGCGGGACGCCCTCGCCCCTTGCATGGAACAACCTGGGTTGCAAGGCTGAGTGGATGGCGGCTGTAGCGTTTATCGGACTGGGGGTGATGGGCTATCCGATGGCCGGGCACCTGGCGCGGGCGGGGCATGCTGTGACGGTATTCAACCGTACGAAGAGCAAGGCCAGGCGCTGGACCGACCAGTTTGGCGGAGCGCTTGCGGCCAGCCCCGCAGAGGCCGTGGGGCATGCCGAATTCGTTTTCAGCTGCGTGGGCCGTGACGAGGACGTGCGGGAAATCACCTCGGGGCAGGAAGGAGTCCTGGCCGGACTGAGTACGGGAGCAACTTACGTCGATCACACTACGACCTCGGCCGCGCTGGCGCGTGAGCTCGACAGCGCGGCCCGCGAACGAAATATCGCGTTTCTGGATGCGCCGGTATCCGGAGGCCAGGCTGGCGCCAAAAGCGGCAAGCTGGCCATCATGGTGGGCGGTCGCAAGGTGGACTACGACCGCGTGCATCCGCTTCTTGAGAGTTACGGCGCGCGAATCGACCTTATGGGGCCGGCCGGCGCCGGACAGCTGACCAAGATGGTCAACCAGATCTGTATTGCGGGCCTGGTGCAGGGGTTGTCGGAGGGATTGAACTTCGCACAGCGCGCCGGCCTGGACGGAGAGCAGGTGGCGCGCCTGATCGGCGCGGGAGCGGCCCAGTCGTGGCAACTGGACAACCGGCATGCAACGATGCTGGCCGACGAGTTCGATTTCGGTTTTGCGGTCGAATGGATGCGCAAGGACCTGGGCTATGCGATGGAAGAAGCCAGGCGCAACGGCGCCCAGATTCCAGTCGCGGAAATCGTGGATCGCTTCTACGCGGAAGTTCAGTCCATGGGCGGGGGCCGCTGGGACACCTCCAGCCTCATCCGCCTGCTGCGCAGAAAGGGGCAAGCCGGCCGCTAAGCCGGGTTCTGTCGAGGGCAATCATTCATCTAGGACCGCCGTCGCCGGCGGCCTCAAGCAGCTTACCCGGAAGCGCGCGCGGACATACGCATTGCTTCCCTATTTAGCCTTGCTCCAAACGGGGTTTACCCTGCCACGGCTGTTGCCAGCCGCGCGGTGCGCTCTTACCGCACCATTTCACCCTTACCCGGACCCGCTAGGGGCGCCGGGCGGTATATTTTCTGTGGCACTTTCCGTAGGCTTGCGCCCCCCAGGCGTTACCTGGCGTCCCGTCCGCCGGAGCCCGGACTTTCCTCCCGCCGTACCGGAAACCCGGTAACGGCCGGCGATTGCCTGGCCGGCTTGCCGAAGGCAACCCTAGTCTAGTCCGCGCTCCCGCGCAATATGCAAGGGTTCACTTGTATCATGCGCGGCTGGCGCCCGCGGACCATTTGCGGAAGGCAGGAGGACAACGATGACATCCGATTCAGAGCGGGGCCAGTCCCGACCATGCTGGTTTGTTGGCGCGAGTTACAAAACCGGAGGCGATCAGACCGAGGATCAGACCGGGCGCTTCGTGCGCGAAGACATATGGGAGATGCAGCGGCCGGATGGGGGCCATTACACACGCGCGGGCGCAAGATATGCGCGGCGGGTAAAGGCGATGCGGCCCGGGGACCGCATCGCCATAAAGTCCACTTACCGTCGCAAGAACGGGGTCAGGTTCGACAATAAAGGAAAGGATGTCTCGGTGATGAAAATTAAGGCCATCGGTGAGATTATCAAGAATCACGGAGACGGCCATAGGGTGCAGGTGAACTGGACGCGTTTGGATCCGCCGCGCGAGTGGTATTTTTACACTCATCAGGCCACTGTGTGGGAAGTTATTCAGGGCTCGGGAACACTCCCGTGGGCGGCGGATGCGCTGATCAATTTCACATTCGCGAACAAGCCGCAGGATTACAAACCGTTCCTGGAGGGCCCCTGGCGCGACACATACACTGACCCGTGGGACAACTTCCTGCAGCGCGCCAAACAATATCTCAGGTCGGTGTCGCTCGAAGAAGAAGAAATCCGCTACAAGCGCAGGATGGGCGAAGAATACGCGCAAGCAAGGGAGCTTGTGCTCCAGGGATCTGAGGAATGGGGAAATGCAATAAGAAGGGCAAATCCCGAGAATCTTCTATTTCACGTTAACAAGAGCAAGCTTAACGACTGGACCAGTAAGGAGCCGAAGGCAGCCCGCCAAGCGCTCCGTGCACTCTGGGCAACCAACGGCCGGCCATTGGCTGAACGAATCGCGGCGTTCTGTGAGGAGTTTCCCAACAGCGTCGTAAGCGGCGCGGGTGGCCGGGCGAATCTTGTCTCTGTCCTGCTCATGGGAGAGGATGTCTGGAAATATCCTCCTTATCGAATTACGGTCATGACGAAGGCATTTGCGGAGACGAGCTATTCGCCACCGCAGAAAGACGCGAACGAGGCGGAATTGTACGAGCACGCGCTCGGCTTCTTGGACCGGTTCATCGAGGAGGCGGAGGCGCGTGATATTCCCGTGCGCCACCGGCTGGATGCGCAGTCCATCGTGTGGGGGACGCTGAATTTCGGTGGACGGGAAGACGATGAGGACGGCCCACCTGGTTCCCGGCCTGCCGGCACGCTTGAGGAGTTGGCTGAGGAACTGCACCTTCCGGTCGATTTCCTGCAGAGTATCGATACGCTGCTGAAGGAGAAGAAGCAGGTCATCTTCCAGGGGCCGCCGGGCACCGGCAAGACCTACGTCGCGCAGAAGCTGGCGCGGTTGCTCGCGGGCGGCCGTGAGCGCTGCGATCTCGTCCAGTTCCATCCGTCCTATTCGTACGAGGACTTCGTGCGGGGCTACCGCCCGACGCTGCTTGACAACCAGCAGCCGGGTTTCGAGTTGAAGGACGGCCCATTCCTGCGAATCGCCCGGAAAGCAGCGCAAGACCCGGACGGGAACTACTTCCTGATCATTGACGAAATCAACCGCGGCAACCTCGCCAAAGTGTTCGGCGAACTCTATTTTCTGCTGGAGTACCGCGACACAGCGATGAACCTGATGTATCAGGAAGAGGACGAGTCTACATTCAGGATGCCCGCCAATCTGTACATCGTCGGCACGATGAACACCGCCGACCGCTCCATCGCGCTGGTGGACCTCGCGCTGCGCCGACGGTTCGCGTTCGTGGACTTCGCCACTGACACGGAGCCTGTCAAAGGCCTGCTCCGCCGCTGGCTGGAGGTAAACGACCTGGCCGGCATGGACTGGGTGGCGGACATCGTGGAGCGCGCCAATGAAAAACTGGACGACCACCACGCCGCCATCGGGCCGAGCTATTTCATGCGCCGGAAACTGGACGATGCCGCCGTCGAGCGCATCTGGAAGCACGCTGTGCTGCCTTACGTAGAGGAGCACCTGTTCGGACAGCGCGACCGGCTGGGCGAGTTCGCGCTCGATGCGCTTCGCCGCACGCCCGCCGTGACCGGCGGCGAGCCGGGCGATGGCGGTGGCCCCCAGGATGCCGACGAAGGGAACGATGCGGGAGATTGACCTTCAAGAGCACGCAACAAGTGACGCGCTCACCCTGTCCGTTGAAGAACGGGACGCTCTGGCCCGCAAGGAACTGAATCTCTCCATTGCTCCGGTCCCCGGCACGGCGAACGAGTACACGCTGACCCCCGGTTCCGTCGTTGGGGCCGTGGAGACGGTCGGGCTGTCGGTGCGCATTGCACCCAAGATCGGCATCTGCCAACTGCTGTCGCTGGCTTGCTATGCCATTGACAAAGTTAAACTCCAGGAGCCCGAGTTCGACTTTCCGGAACACGCGGCGCTGCCGGATGCCCTGGCGCTGGCGTTCGACGAAGCGGCCCGCCGGGCATTTTCGCGCGGGCTGCTCCACGGCTATCGCACCGAGGAGGATGCGCTGCACGCGGTGCGGGGGCGCATCCGATTCGACGACCAGATCCGCCGCAGGTTTGGCATCACGCTGCCGGTCGAGGTGCGCTACGACGAGTTCACTGACGACATCCTCCTGAACCGCCTGGTAAAGGCAGCCGCCCACCGTCTCGGCAGGCTGGGGCTGCGTTCGCGGGAAGCGCGCAGCGGCGTCGCCTGGGTTGCGGAATTGCTGAGCCACGTGTCTCTGGTGGCCTTTCCGCGTGGCGCCGTTCCAGATGTCAGATTCGACCGCCTAAGCCAGCACTACCGCAGCGTGGCGACACTCGCGCGGCTGATCCTGCGCCACGGCGCGTTTGAGGCCGCCCGCGGCAAAGTGCGCGCATCCGGTTTTCTGATGGACATGAATCAAGTCTTCCAGGAGTTCGTGACGGTTGCATTGCGGGAGGCGCTGGGGGTTTCTGAGCACGTGTTCGGAGAGCATAGGATAGGCTCGCTCGACATGGAGGGCCGCGTGGGGCTTCGGCCTGACATTGCGTGGCGGGATGGCTCCCGCTGCACGTTCGTCGGCGATGTCAAGTACAAGAGGGCGGATGCCGGAGTGCCCAATGCCGATCTGTATCAGTTGCTCGCCTACACGACCGCGCTCGATCTTCCCGGCGGTCTACTCGTCTACGCGAAGGACGAACGGGAACCTGTGGCGCATACGGTGCGCAATTCCGGCAAACGGCTGGAGGTTGCCACCCTCGACCTTTCCGGCGCTCTGGAGGGAACGCTGGACAGGATCGGAGACTTGGCGCAGCGCATAAGGAGATTGCGCCGCTCGGTAATCCCGCGGGTCAGCGTTCCCGATGCTTCGTCCGGCAAGGCAGGCGCCCCAAGAAGCGAGGACATCAAGTCCAGCGCCTGGCAGGCGGCCTCGAACTCGGAGCGGAACTCGCCACTGCCATCGACCTGGATTGAGCGTAGTGCATAGGGCAATTCCTCGCGCACCGCTTCCAGGAAGCGCCTAGCGTTGTTGGCGGTCGCCCTCGAATAGACCCGAACGACCAGTTGCCTGCTAATCGGGCAGGCGGCCAGTACTTTGGACATCAAACCGACCGCAAGGGACCGGAAAGTATTGATTTATTTGATGATTCATGCTATAGTTCCGATCACGTCAACGGACTGAACGGAGCCTCGAAATGGACCTTCACCGCACTTCCTCCCGCGCCCCTGTTTGCGACGCTGAGCGTCCTCCGAGTGGCGCTTTTGAGTTGCCGGCAGCCAGCGCTGCACAGTTTGCCCACCCGGATGCCGACGTCCGGATTGCCGCCCGGGTTCGCGAAGAAAAGGCCCTTGACGCCCTGGAGGCACAGATCACCCGATTGTGGGGGAACATCAACGCGGCCACGGCGCAGTTTCTGGCCCTGCTGGCGGAGTTCGACCGCAAGGAAGGCTGGGCCCAGCACGGCGTGGCGAGTTGCGCCCATTGGCTGAGCTGGCAATGCGGCATCGGCCCGGTGGCGGCGCGCGAGAAGGTGCGCACGGCGCGGGCCCTGGAGTCGCTGCCGAAGATCGCGGAAGCCTTCGGCGAGGGCCGGCTGTCGTATTCGAAGGTACGCGCGCTCACGCGGGTGGCGACAGCGGCGACGGAGGACACCTTGCTGCACATTGCCTTGCGCGGCACGGCGGAGCATGTGGAGCGCACGGTGCGGGGGTTTCGGCGGGTGCAGCGCGAGAATGAGCGCAACGAGGCCGAAGCCGTGCACGAGCGGCGCTACCTGGACTACCGGCGCGAGAGCGACGGCAGCGTCAGGCTTCAGGCCCGCCTTGCGCCGGAGGTGGGCGAAATGCTGCTCAAGGCGCTGGAAGCCGCCCATGCGCAACTCGACGGGCCGGGCGGCGATGCGGAGAGCGCCGGGGCAGCCGAGCCTGCGGCTGATCCTGATGCGGTTCCCGCAGATGTTTCCGCGGAAACACCTCCTCGGAGCGCCAGTCAGCGGCGCGCGGATGCGCTGGAGCACATCCTCGAACGATTTCTCGCCGGGGGCGGTTCGGGTTCGGCGGCCAGTACTCACGAGCTGGTGGTGCACATCGCCCACGACGCGCTGCGTGACGTGCCGGAGAGCACGGGCGCGTCGTTTGAACACGGCGGTAAGGTGGCGGTGGAGACGGCGCGGCGGCTGGGCTGTGACGGGGCCTTGCTGGGAGTGGTCAAAGGCGCGCAGGGCGAGCCGCTGGCGGTCGGGCGCCGGACCCGGGCGGTACCGCCGGCCATCCGTCGCGCGCTGCGCGTTCGCGACGGCGGCTGCCGCTTCCCGGGCTGCGATCGTTCCCGCCATGTGCACGCCCATCACATCCGGCATTGGGCCGATGGGGGCGAGACCGCCCTGGGCAATCTGGTCACCCTGTGCTCTCAACATCACCGGCAGGTGCACGAGGGGGGTTATGGCGTTCGGGTGCGCCAGGGTGCGATCGAATTCACGTGTCCGGATGGCCGGGTGATCCCGCCGGCGGGCCGAACGCACAGCGGGTGTTTCCGCGGAAACACCTGTGCAGCCGACGGCGCGCAGAGGCTGGCGGCGTTCAATGCGGCGCGCGGCCTGGCCATCAACGCCCACACCGCCCGCTGCGGCTGGGGTGGCGAGCGCATGGACTACAACATCGCCATCGACGCACTGTGCCGGGAGGCGGGCCATACCTGAACGGCCGCCTGAGCTGGGTTAGAGCGAACGCGTCTCGCCTCCTTGGAGGGCGGGACGCGCTCCTTCCCGGAGTCGAGGGCTGGAATCCCTCGTTCCCAGCGGTGGGCTATGATGGCTGCGGCACAAATGGGAGGAGGGCGCATGAGCGGTCGCATAGGAAATATCGAGCTGGCGCCAGGCATACGAATAACGCACTTCTGGACCTACATGTACGCGTCCCTGATCTGCATCGGGATGATTTCGAACATGAATTTCTCCCAGCCCTATATTCTCATCGAGCACTTGGGAATTGCCGACCCAAGCGCAGCCGGCAGGATCACCGGCCAGCTCACCCTGATTACGGAAATCATGAGCCTGCTGCTGATCTGGCCTTTCGGCATTCTGGCCGACCGCATAGGACGCCGCCCGATCATCATGCTGGGTATCGGCGCGATCGGACTCAGCTATGCCGTGTATCCCTGGGCTACGGATATCCCCCAACTCATGGCGATGCGGGTGATCTTCGGCATCGGCGTAGCCGCCGCCGCGGCCATGACGGCCACGATCCAGAACGACTATCCCGTCGAGTCCTCGCGCGGCCGCGTGATCGGGTTCAGTTCGGCCTTCAATGCGTTGGGCATCGTATTTGCCACCCGCCTGGTCTCAGCGCTTCCCAAATGGCTGCAGGACGCCGGCATGGAGCCGGTAGCCGCGGGCCGCTACGCGTACGGCGCGGCCGCGCTTGTGTGCTTCGCGTCGATCCTGATATTCCGCTTCGGCCTGAAGGGAGGCGTCCCCGAAGAGGTGCGGCAGCGGCCCCGCTGGTGGGACCTGATCCGCTCGGGCATCGAGCAGATGAGGAACCCGCGTATCGTGCTCGCCTACCTGTACGCGGTTGCGGCGCGCGGAGCCCTGGTGGTGGCCGGCCTGTTCATGTCCCTGTGGGCCACCACGGCGGTGAGAGCCGCCGGGGGCGATGTCGCCGTGGCGCAATACCAAGTATGGCTACCGTTTATGGTTGTCCAGGTATTCGCCGTGGGCTGGTCGTTCGTGTTCGGCTGGCTACTGGACCGCATCAGCCGGGTCGCGGGGGTGGTTCTGTCGATGGCGATGGCGATCGTCGCCTACGGCTCGATGTATTTCGTGGAATCGCCCCTGGACTTGCGCATGCTGCCGCTCTTTGCCCTGCTGGGCGCGTCCATGGCCAGCGGGATGATGAGCAGCATGGCGCTGGTGGGCCAGGAAGCGCCGCCGGCCAAGCGCGGCGCAGTCATCGGCTTGCTGAGCGTGTTCGGCTCGGTCGGCATCATCCTTGCCGCCACCTACGGCGGCGAACTGTTCAGCGCAGCAACCCCGTGGGCCCCGTTTCTGCTGATTGCCGGCGCGCAGGCTGTGCTGATCATAGTGGCCATAGTCATCTGGGTGGTGGCGCCGGGCGACTGGAAGCCGGCGTCCGCCGCGGCAACGCGCAATTCCTGATCCAGGGGCAAGTCCAAGGACACCACACTTACAGCGTCTGCGTGCGCCGTCGGCCCGGCATGGGCCCGGGGGACGACGACCTATCGTGACTCTGCCGAAGCCGGGGCATTTGGCCCTGAACGCAACGCATATATGATGGCGGCGGCAGCAACGGGACCATTCGATGACCGACATTGACCGCAGCGCCGGCGGGCGCTTGGGCAACATACAGCTTGCTCCGGGCGTGAGTGCCATGCACTTCTGGACCTACATGTACGCATCCCTGATCTGTATCGGGATGCTGTCGAACATGAACTTCTCCCAGCCCTATATCCTCATTGAGCATCTGGGAATTGCCGCCGCGGACATCGGCGAAGTTACCGGCGGGCTCACCCTGGTCACCGAGATCGTGAGCCTGTTCCTGATCTGGCCTTTCGGCATGCTGGCCGACCGCATCGGACGCCGCCCGGTGATTATTCTTGGCATTGGCCTTCTGGGCGTGTCTTATGGCCTGTACCCCTGGGCCACCGAAGTGTCTCACCTGATGTATTTCAGGATCATCTTCGGCGTCGGGGTGGCCGCAACGGCAGCAATGACGGCCACGATCCAGAACGATTACCCGGTTGAGTCTTCGCGTGGACGCGTAGTGGGCTTCAGCTCGGCGTTTAACGCCTTGGGCATCGTATTCGCCACTCGGCTCGTATCCGCCCTGCCCAAATGGCTGCAGGACGCGGGCATGGAGCCGATCGCCGCCGGGCGTTACGCCTATGGCGCGGCGGCATTGGCATGCTTCCTGTCGATGTTGATATTCCGCTTCGGGCTGAAAGGCGGCGTGCCGGAAGAGGCCCGCCAACGCCCGCGTTGGGTGGAATTGGCACGAGTAGGCATCTCGCAGATGAGAAATCCGCGCATCACGCTGGCCTATCTGTCGGCGATGACGGCACGCGGAGACATCGTAGTGGCAGGATTGTTCATGTCACTGTGGGCCAGTTCCGCGGTGAGGGCCGCCGGCGGCGACGTGGCCGTGGCGCAATACCAGGTGTGGCTGCCGTTTGCGATCATGCAAGTCTTCGCGGTCGGGTGGTCGTTCGTATTCGGCGCCATCCTGGACCGCGTCAACCGCGTTGCGGGGCTGGTAATTGCCCTGGCGCTCGGGGTGGTGGCTTACGGCTTAATATACTTTGTTGGCTCACCGCTTGATCTGCGCTGGTTGCCGGCCTTTGCGCTCCTGGGCATGGCCATGGCGGGCGCCATGATGAGCAGCATGGCGCTGGTGGGCCAGGAAGCGCCGGCGCGCGAGCGGGGCGCGGTGATCGGCATGCTGAGCATGTTCGGCTCGGTAGGCATCATGGTTGCGGCCGGAGTGGGCGGGGCGCTGTTCAGCGCAGCCACGCCCTGGGCGCCGTTCCTGCTGGTGGCCGGGGCGCAGGCCGTGCTGCTGGTGGTGGCCATAGTCATCTGGATCGTGGCGCCGGGCGACTGGAAGGCGGCGTCCGCGGCGCGCGCCGGCAGTTCCTGATCCACGGGCGGATTCAGGAAGGTCTGCGAACGGCCGTCCGCCCAGCAAACGTCCACCCGATCGACGCTCACTCGCGCGCCCAAACCGAAAATCGGCGCGGGTTCATCTACCGAGTTGTAGCCGGTCGACGAGAAGATCTCGCGCCACTGGACCAGGTCGCCGGACGCCACGCGAATCCGCGCATTCAGCCTCTGCCCTTCAAGGCGCACCTTGATCCAGTGATTGCCGTTGCCCTGGTTCAGCCATAGAAAGTTACGCTGCGGGTCCGAGAGCATCTCGCCGCGGTTGTAGAAGGTTCGGGCGGTGCCGACGATGTCGGCGAAACCGTCGCCGTTGACGTCACCGCTGGCAACGCCGGCGCCGATGCTGAAGCCCGACGCTCCCGATCCCTCGGTCACGTCGCTGAAGCTGCCGTCGCCGTTATTGCGAAGCAGTGCATTGGGGGCCGGCTCAAAGGCGATGTAGAACTGCACAGACGGCGGCATTTCTTCCACGATGTCGTTGATCAAAACGTTGGACGGGCCGCCGTTACTTACATAGATGTCCAGCCAGCCGTCATTGTCGTAGTCCGCCATCGTGCAGCCACGGGCGCCGCCTGAGTCCCCGGCGCCCGAAGCAAGCGAAATGTCGGTAAAGCCGGGCGCGCCGGTTTCCGCGTAGTCGTTGCGAACCAGCCGATTGGCCTGGTCCGCGTTGGGCAGATAGGCGTCGATATCGCCATCGTTGTCAATATCTCCCAGGCAGACGCCGTTGGCGTTGCCCGGGTTAAGAAAAGCCCAACCCGAAGGCGGCGTTCTGGACCGTGTGATATCGGCGAATTTGCCGCCGCCCTGGTTCATGTACAGCACGTTGGGCCCGCCTTCGTTCGGAGCAAGCAGATCCAGGTCACCGTCAAAATCGAAATCGAACCAGCCCGGCGACCCCTGGCTGTTGGCCTCTTTCACGCTCTTGAGCAAAACCACGCCGGCGTCTTGCGTCGTGTCCTCGAACTTGCCGTTGCCCAGGTTGCGGAACAGCGCCTGGTCCACGTCGTAATCGGCCGAACGCCACACCAGGTCCAGCCACCCGTCGCCGTCGTAGTCGCCGAAGCCGACTCCCCCGGACGTAGCGGTAATACCTTTATTGGACTGGTCGTCGTCCACCCCCTGGCGCATTAATCCCGCTTCGCCGGTAACTTCTTCGAATTGCGCTTCACCGGTGTCGGCCAGAAGGTTTCGGTACAGCGTTACGGGCGGATCGTAGCCGGCCCGGCTGCCCGACTGCATGTTGGCCACGACCAGATCGTCGTCACCATCAAGGTCGTAGTCGCCGAATGTGATGCCCCTGCCCAGTCCACCCTCGTTGGTTGCACCGCGAGCCTGCGCCACGTCGGTGAAGTAGCCGCGGCCGTCGTTCTCCCACAAGCGGTTGCGGAAATCCAGACCAGCCGTTCCACTGTCGTTGTTGGTAATGTAGATGTCGGCATCACCGTCGCCGTCGTAATCGCTGAACGCCACTCCGGCGCCGTCCAGCCCGAGATCCGCGATGCCGCGCTCTTCAGCCTGCTCCACAAAGCGAATCGGAGCGGGCGCTTCGGCCTCGGGCGTGTCGGGCGCACAGGCCGCGGCCAGCAATACGGCAATCAGCGCGGGTCCAAGTCGTGCATGCAAGAAACGCTGGGAGCGAGGGCGTCCCGCCCTCGTCGAGGGCGGGACGCCCTCGCTCCCAGGGTGTTGCATACGCGCGGGCGCAGCCATTACACCGCCTCCGCAGCGGTGCGGGCTGCCGGCGGCGGCAGCTTGAACGGCAGTTTGCGCAGGCGCTCGCCCAACGCTGCGAAAACCGCGTTACCCACGGCAGGCGCAACCGGTGGTACGCCAACCTCGCCGATTCCTCCGATCGGGGCGCCGCTATTGAGTACGTGTACCCGGATGTCCGGTGTGTCATGCATGGTCAGCATCCTGTAGCTGTCAAAATTCAGTTCCTGCACGCCGTCCGCGCCAAGGTGAATGTCCCCGTGCAAGGCCGCGGTCAGACCGTAGATGATTCCGCCGCTGATCTGCGCTTCAAGCGTGGCCGGATCAATCGCAAGCCCGCAATCCACGGCGCAATCAATGCGCTCCACGCGCAGTTGCCCGCCGATAATTGAAACCCGCGCCACCTGGGCTACGTAGGTCCCGAAACTGGCAGAGCAGGCAATACCCCGGCCGGCGCCCGGTGGAAGCGGAGTCCCCCAGCCCGCCTCCTGGGCCGCCAGCGCCAGCACCGGCGACATGCGTGACTCCGCCGGCAGCAGCGAGTGCCTGAACGCGTACGGGTCACGGCCCGCCGCGTGAGCCAGCTCGTCAACGAAAGTCTCGACGAAATAGCAATTGTAGGAATAGCCCACGGAGCGCCAGAAGCCCAGGTTGACAGGCGCCTGAGGACTGGAATGGGTCACTTCGACGTTCGGAGCCTGGTACGGAAAGTCCACCGCTCCCTGCAAGGCAGTGGGGTCGGACTTGAGTTCAACGCCACGCATCTGCCGTAGCAGGGACGGGGCGGCGATGCGCTGCCGCCAGGCAATCAGCGCGCCGGAGGGGTCCAGCGCCGCGTCCATTAGACTCAAGGCGGCCGGGCGAAAATAGCCGTGCTGCATGTCGTCCTCGCGGGTCCACATCACCTTGACCGGACGTCCCGCGTGTTGCGAGGCGAGCACCGCTTCGGCAACGTAATCAGTCTCCAGGCGGCGGCCGAATCCACCGCCCAGCGGCGGTGTGTGGATGCGCACGGCTTCGATGGGCAAACCGGTGAGCCTC
Organism: Candidatus Foliamicus sp.; assembly: GCA_965261845.1. Classification (GTDB taxonomy): domain Bacteria; phylum Pseudomonadota; class Gammaproteobacteria; order Steroidobacterales; family Foliamicaceae; genus Foliamicus. The sequence continues at coordinate 2,190,458 of OZ253475.1, forward strand.
GCGGCAACCCTTTGCGCCTGCGTCTGCACCTGGGTAGGCGCCCAGATCTCGCAGCGATTGACATCCACGTCCGCGGTGCAGTTCATCGGCTCCATGGTGGCGTGGTGCAGAAACGGAACTTCGTACTGCGCGGTGACGCGGCGCACCAAAGGCCTTTGCAACGCTTCGGTCACATCGCCCTCGCTGCGCGCCGGGGGCGCCGGGTCATAAAGGGCCATGGCCAGCTCGCGCCGGAAACCGGCGCTGGGGTCTTGCGCGCCGGATGGATCTTCCTCGCCGGATGGAATCCAGGCAACCTCAAGCGCGGCCCTGGCCTCATGTGCCTGCCAGAAATCTCCCGCCAGCACTACCACCCCGGGCGGCCGATGCTGGTCGCCCGGTATTTCGAATATGTCCGCAACGCCCGGGAGCCCAATGGCGGCTTCCCTTTCGTAGACCGGGCGAAGCGCAACCGAGCCGGGCCACGGAGACCGCGCAATAAGCGCAGTCAACTGGCGGGGCAGCCGGACGTCGATGGCGTAGCCCGCGACGCCGAGGACCTTGGATGGAATGTCGGGGCGCGGATAGGGCTTGCCCACCAGGCGAAATTGCGACGGGTCCTTTAGCGGAGGATCCTCCGGCGGCTCCAGTTGCGCGGCGGCCGGAACCAGCGAGCCGTAGCTCAGGCGGGCTCCGGTAGCGCGATTGAATACCTCGCCTTCCCGGCAAACGCATTCGGAGGGACTCATGCCCCACTCCACCGCGGCTGCCGTTCGGAGCATTTCTCTTGCCGAAGCGGCGGCCTCCCGCAACAGGTCGTAGGATCCGCGTATCGACGAACTGCCGCTGGTGGCCATCGACCGCGGCCAGCCCGCGGGGTTATCGGGCATGCGCGCAAGCACCACGCTGTCCCAGGGCGCTTCCAGTTCTTCGGCGACGATCCGCGCCAGCGCCGCCGGACTGCCCTGCCCCATGTCCGTTCGGTCACACACAAAGGACACTTCGCCGGACCGGGAAATTGTTATCCAGGCCGAGGGTTTGAAGTCCTCCGCTTCACTGGATCGGCCTGCCGGCAGATACACGGCCAGCGTCAATGATCCGCTCGCAGCGACGAAAGCCCGGCGAGTCAGCATCGTTCTAATGGGCTTCCATGGCCGGGCGCGGCTGGCCGGCTGAAACTGGCGGAGAGGGTGGGATTCGAACCCACGAAGGGCTTCTAACCCTTACTCCCTTAGCAGGGGAGCGCTTTCGTCCGCTCAGCCACCTCTCCGCTACGATTCTTCCTCGTCTTCGTCTTTGGTGACGCTGCCTTGTTCTTCGGCAATTCGCCGATAGACCTCTTCGCGATGCACGGTGACTTCGCGCGGCGCCTCCACACCCAGCCGGACCTGATTGCCCCGAATGTCCAGCACTGCAATGCGCACGTTATCGCCAACGATGACGGCCTCTCCCGACCGCCGGGTAAGAATCAGCATTCCCTAAGCCTCCCTGGACGAGCGGCCACCCAGCATGGCCCAGGCCCACCCTGATTATTGTGTCAAACATCATAACGCGGTTTCCGGGCGCTCGCTACAAGACCGGGCGCCCGGCCAGGTCGTCCACTTGCGTCAGGGTATCGGCGTGGTTGGCGTCGAAAAGTTCGTGCAGGGCGATGAACGAGGGTCCCTTGACATTCCAATGCGCCTGCTTCATCTGGGTGGAAAGGTTCACCGCGTCGGCGAGGCGCGCGTTCAGCAGGTCGATAATTTGCCGGCGCGTGTCTTGGGGGAGGTCGATCTTGCTTGGGTGTAGCGCTGCGTTCATCTGAGAGCTCCTTTAGTTCCTGAGTTTACAGAGACCTCGCTTTGCACCTGTAATTATCGCCCAGGCGCTGAACTTTTTCCATCCCGAAAGCGTGAAAATCCCGATACCCTTCGATTCCCCCTTGTGTTACATTATTTTCGAGCGAGTCCTTCGTGCAAGTTGGGGAAAATTTGCTTTGCCAGTCGAGCCAGGTGGATTACTTGCGGGCTACTTCGGCTTCCTGTGGTCGTCCTTTTTGCTCTTGTCGCCCATGCTCCTGCTTGGATTGTTCCTATCCGGGCTGATCCACGTATTCATTTCCCGCGAAGCCATACTCCGGTGGTTGCGCCACGATAGCCTGAAGTCGGTGAGCACCAGCGCGGCGCTTGGCGTTCCCGTACCCCTTTGCAGCTGCTCGGTGGTGCCGGTGGTAGCCGAAATGCGCAGGAAGGGTGCGTCGCGCTCTTCATGCATGTCGTTTCTGATTACGGCTCCGGAAACGGGCGCGGATTCCATTCTGGTAACCAACGTCTTCTTCGGATGGATCGCGGCGGTCGTCCGTCCCATCATAAGCTTCGTCACGGCAGTGGTGGCAGGCGTTTTCTGTATCCGCCTTATCCGGGGCGACGACTCCAAGGCCCCAACCAGCCATCAGGACCATGACCACGGCCACAGCCACGAGCACGAGCACGACCACGACCACAGCCCGCTGCTGCCCGGTAGCGAAGATTGCTATGTAAGCCCGGCGGAAATGAAGAACATGGCGGGCCGGTGGGCGAGAAACCTGTACCTGGCGGTCAGCCGACTCAAGTCTGCTTCCTGGATCAAGCCGGACTTCCGTCATGATCCGAATTTCCCCGCCGGTCAGCCCGGCAGGCGCATCGTTCCACCCTCAGCCGACGGGGCAGAGAGGCAAAGCCTGGACTTCAGAACCGTCGTCAAGCACATTTTCCGTTATGGTTTCGTAGAAATCGCCGACGACATTCTTTTTGCCCTACTGGTGGGCGTGGCGCTGGGAGGCGTGCTGTACCTGGCGATTCCCGGCGACTTGATGGCAAGCGAGTACGCCCGCTGGCTTGCCTACCCCATCATGGTCGTGGTTGGCATTCCTCTTTACATCTGCGCCTCGGCCAGCACCCCGATAGCGGCCGCCCTGGTGGCGAAAGGCTTCAGCCCCGGCGCGGCGCTGATATTTCTGATGACCGGCCCGGCCACCAATACCGGCACGATCGCCATCATCATGAGTCAATTCGGCGCCCGTTTTGCGTGGATCTATGTAAGTTCGGTTATCGCTGTAACCTTGGTCCTGGGCATTATTATCGACGTTCTTCTGCTCGCCACCGGCCTGGGCATGGCCGTCAACCTCCAGCCCTCGGATTCCACCACCATTGCGTTCCTGCAATGGGCTTCCGCCTTTGCGCTTGCGGCGCTGATGATCTGGCGTTTCCGGGCGGGCGCGCTCAAGAGCGGCTTCGAAGACCTGTTGCTGAATATCCTTCCGATTTCCAAGCGCTCGAGAAAGACCTGGGACTGAATGACCCACGGCCATTCCTTCCCTGGTGATTGACACGATGACCACGCACCCGGCCTGAGTCTGCATGGACCCCATTCTTCTCTTATTGCTGTTGGGGTATTGCCTCGCGGTCTTGGCCGCGTCGCTCCTGGGCGGGAAACTCTCCGTGCTCGGCACCCTCACGCATACCCGCACCCAGGTAGTCATGAGCCTGGTTGCGGGATTCATCCTCGGTATTGCCCTGTATCACCTGCTGCCCCACGGACTGGACCGCATTCCCGGCCCCGAGAGCGCGGAAAAGGGCATGCTCTGGACCGTGTTCGGAATCGTCCTGATGGTTGCCTTGCAGCGCATGTTTCAGTTCCATCAGCATGACTTCAGCGGCGAGGCACAGAATCTGTACGAACACCCCGATCACGGACATGGAGCGGCGCCATCTCGAAGCGTAGCAGGGATCGCGCTTGGACTCGGAATCCACACCATTACCGAAGGCATTGCCCTTGGCGCCGCCGTACACGTGAGCGTGCGGCCAACCGGAATCGGCGCCTTACCGGGGCTGGGCGTGTTTCTGGCGATTCTCCTCCACAAGCCGCTGGACGCCTACTCGATCATCAGCATGATGCGCTCGGCCGGCTCCAGCCGCCGTTACCGCAATCTTGTCAACCTCGGATTCGCCCTGCTCTGCCCGGTGGTCGCCCTGCTAAGCTTCTGGGGCGTGGGGCTGCTGGGCGTTACGGAGGGCGCCGGGGGCATCGTGGCCGGATACGTGCTCTGTTTCGCGGCCGGCGTCTTCTTGTGTATCGCTCTGAGCGACCTGTTGCCGGAAATACAGTTTCACACCCATGACCGCGTGATGCTGATTGGGTTCTTCCTGCTTGGGATCGGCCTGGCCTACGCCCTGCACTTCGTCGAGGCGGGCGTCATGCAGGGCGAAGTGCTGCACCAGGGGAATTAGCCCACAATAGCGAGGGCATCTCTCCCCCCTGGGAACGAGGGCGTCCCCGCCCTCGTCGAGGGCAGGATGCCCTCGTTCCCAGGAGGGACACCCTCACTCCCGCCGGTCGCTGAATACTCGATAGCGCCGGTCAGGCGCGCAGGCTGTACAGGGCGGGATCGTCCAGAATGGGCTTCAGAATCCGGTACAGGCGATCGGCCATGGCGGCAACCTTGGCCGGGCTGTCCAGCTGGTCCTGACACACCTCCAGCGCCGCGCAGGGAAACCCGCGCTCCTCGGCATGATGGTCCACGGTGTAGTCTTCCGGGTGTTTGCCGGAGTACGGCAGGTTGTCCCCTACCAGCAACTCTCCGGTGGAGCGCAGCCCATCCAATAGCGGGCGGGCAATTCGAGGATCCAGGTCCCACAGTACGCCGCAATCCCAGCGCCGGTTGTGGCCTTCCAGAAAACGCGTAAAGCTGTGAATTGCGATCAGAACCGGCGCTGCCACTTCGGTCTGCAGGCGATCAAGCTCGCGATCTATGGCCGCATGGTACGGCACGTGAATCTCTGAAAAGCGGCGGTTTTTTTGCTCCTCGCTCAAGTCCTGGTTGGCGGGAATGTCCACGCCGGCGCTGCGGTCAAGAATAGATGAGGAGTCGCTACGCGCGCGGTTGCAGTCCACAACCAGACGCGAGTAGTTGCAAAGCACGGCCGTTGCCTTCAGCCGTTCGCTCAAGGCCCGCGCCAGATCGCCAGCGCCAATGTCCAGCGCGATATGGCTCTCGCGATGCTCGGGCGTCAGGCCAAGATGGTTCAGGACGCGGGGAATACGCCCGCTGGCGTGATCGCACACCACGAGTTGGGGCGCCAGGGCCTCACCGCGGAGCAACTCGTATGGCGGCGCCTCGAAGGAACCCAGCAAGGGCTGAGGCTCAAACTTCAAAGCGCTGGTTGAAATACCTGCATCTCCCCGGCAATAGTCATCACTGAATGGTCAATCTAGGGCCTGTCAAAAAATGGCGTCCCCAAGGGGATTCGAACCCCTGTTGCCGGCGTGAAAGGCCAGTGTCCTAACCTCTAGACGATGGGGACGCCGGGGTTCTGGTGGAGCCAGGCGGGCTCGAACCGCCGACCTCTTGCATGCCATGCAAGCGCTCTCCCGGCTGAGCTATGGCCCCTCCATAAGTTGCGGAATTGTATCCGCAAGCCATACTCTGCGCCAGTCCGCCAGGAAAAGCAGAGGCGCCGCTTTGTCGCGCGTTCGGCGCTCAGCCGCCGAACAGCAGGCGATTCAGGTATGGCAGTCCCAGAGCGAGGATAACGCTGACAAGCAGGCCCGCCAGCGCCTTGAGAGCGTCCATGGAGACGTTGCGCAGGGTGCGCTTGAAATCAGTGTCCGCCAGGTACATGGAGAGGGCGAACTCCCGGCCGGCCAGGAGTCCCAGAAACACCCAGGTGGTGCTCATCGGAAAATCGCTGATTTCCTTGAACACCAGCAGAACCAGGCCATAGATGAAGTCGATGATGGTGGCGGCACGGATGTCGGTCGTGTCGGTCTTCGACAGGACGATTTTCTGAATTACGCCACCGAAGGTATAGAACAGGTATCCCTGCATGGCGATCAGAGCCAGCACGCCGAACGCCAGCCACTGGATTGAAAGCTGCCGCGGCAGGTAAACGAAAATGTTGGCAAGATCCTGAATCAGCCATTGGCTCCACAAGAAGCCCGTTGAAGCCCATTGCAACAGCACCCAGTAGCGCGGAATGGTGTCCTTGCTGGTACGATGAAAATACTCCGTGGCCCGACGGAATACGAACTTGAACAGAACGATGGCGGAGACGAAAGCCACAAGGTATCCCAATGCCGATTTGACCAGCATTGCCTCGAGGTTGCCGATCGTGAACACGGTCAGTACCAGGAAGGTGGTGCTGACCGGCACGCCTGCTCGCGTGAGGATCAGCAGCGCCAGCGGGGGGATCACGTGGACCCAGCTGATTCCGCCATCGGGAACGGGGAAATTCACCAGGCGGCCATAGGAAACATCGCCGCCATTGGAGAACCAGCCATAGGCGAGCACCGCGCCGAGGATGCCCGAGGCGAACAGCCAAAGCACCCACCAGGGGCGGTGCGAGTTCGACGACAGGAACGTGCCCAGGGTTTGTATGGAGTCGTTGGCGACTACTGCATAGGCCGCCAGCAGAAAGCCGACAACCATATAGATTTCGGTCAGTGAGAACGCCAAAGCCGATTGTCGCTGCGCAAACGCGCCGCATTTCCCCCAGAAACTATCGCCGAATGAGTCAAGCCGGAGTAGCTGACCTATGCCGGCGCGAATAATACCCGGTTTGCTATCTCACAATGTTTCACTTTCGTGTCCGTATTCACCAAGGAGGCGGCTGTGAACAGGGGCCTGGGAACGAGGGCATCTTGCCCTCGACGAGGGCGGGACGCCCTCGTTCCAAGGATCCTCGCACGTCAGCCCGGCGCGATCAGTGCCAAAACTCGTATCGAAGCCTTATCTATGCAATTCCGACCGGTCGTCCGCGCCGGAGATTGCGCGCAGGAATGACGACACGTCAAGCAATTCCGGGGCACAAACCTGATGCCCCATGTCGTACTCGCGCCAATCCACACGGCAACCTCCCTTCTGTAGCTTGTCCCGCATCTGCAGTCCGAGGCGCATGGGCAACACTTCGTCGAAGATCCCGTGGGCCAGGAAACAGCGCAGCCCGGCTGCCGCGGCCCCGAAACCTAAAGGCGCCAACGGGGGCAGATAGGTGGATAGCGCGAGAACCGCGGCCACCGGCTTGTCTGCCAGCAACGCGGTCCGCAAGGCGATCGTGCCCCCTTGCGAAAATCCGGCAAGGACGATCCTTTCGCGAGACACACCGCGTCCTTCTTCACGCTCGATTAATTCTTCCAGCAAGCGGCAACTTTCGGCCATGCCGGCACTATCTACCGGATGCACACTGTTCCGCGACGAAATGTCGAACCAGGCGCGCATCGGCACGCCGCCATTGATCGTGACCGGTCGAACCGGCGCGTTGGGCAACACAAAACGCCAGGCGGGAGACGCCGGAAGATTGAGTTCCGGCACGATCGGCCAGAAATCCCCGGCGTCAGCGCCCAGGCCGTGCAACCAGATGACGGAGTTGACGGGATCGGGACCCGTGACTCGCTCGAGGCAGCCCAGCATGGCTATCGGCGACTGCGGACTTACGATCCGGCGCCCGAATCGGAAGCGGCGATTCGGGCATCAATGTAGGCCAGGGCCTTGTCGAGCCGCTTCAGGGAGGCGGTCTGTCCGGCGAGAAACAGCGTGGTGTCGATCGGCGGCGAGACCGCGTCGCCGGTAATGGCCACCCGCAGCGGCTGACCCAGCTTGCCGAACCCGATTCCTGCCGACTCCACCACTCGCGCGATGCAGGCATGAATTTCCGCGGACGTCCAACTCTCAAGATCGGCCAATTCCTCGCGGGCGGCCGCCAAGGGTTCGCGCACCACCGGCCGGAGGAACTTGTGGGCCGCCCGCTGGTTTAGTTCGACCTCGGCGGAATAAACCCAACGGGCGGATTCCGCCATGTCGGCCAGCGTCTCCGCGCGTTCCCGCCAGGCCTCGGCGACGGCGGCGAGCGGCGGCCCGTTATCCGGATCAAGGCCCAGTTGCCTGAGCTGGGCCTCCAGTCCCTCGCCCAGCTCCGTTGCCTCCATTGCTTTCATATGCTGCTGGTTGATCCAGTTCAGCTTGGCGGCATCGAGGCGTGCCGCTGACGCGCCCAGGCCCTCGCGATCGAAACGGGCAATCAATTCCTCAACCGGAAACACCTCCTGATCGCCGTGCGACCAGCCCAGTCGGGCCAGGTAATTGAGAACCGCCCCGGGCAGATACCCGGCCCGCAGGTAATGCAACGCGTCCGTGGCTTCATCGCGCTTGGACAGTTTCCGGCCGTCCGGCGCCAGCAGCAGCGGAAGGTGGCAGTACTCCGGCGGCGTCCAGCCCATAGCCTGGATCAACTGAAGCTGCCGTGGCGTGTTGTTGAGATGGTCATCGCCACGAATGACCTGGCGCACGCCCATGTCCTGATCGTCGGTCACGCAACTCAAGTGGAAGGTGGGCATACGATCCGCGCGCAGCAGCACCAGGTCGTCAAGCTGCGTGTTGCGATAGCGAACGTCGCCATGCAGCCAATCGCGCACAACGACCTCTTCAATGTCCGGTCGGCGAAAACGCAGCACCGGCGAAACTCCCGGGCGCGGCTTGCTGCGCTCCCGGCAGCGTCCGTCGTAACGCGGGTCTTCGCCCCGTGCGCGTTGCTCTTCGCGCATGGCAGTGAGTTCATCAGGGGTGCAATAGCAGTGGTACGCCGAGCCCATCTCAAGCAACTGATCCCCCACCTCGCGATGGCGCTCTACCCGCGAGGACTGAAGCAACGGTTCGCCGTCGAGATCCAGACCGAAGCGCTGCAGGGCGTCAATCAGGGTCCTTACATGCTCTTGGGAAGAGCGCTGACGGTCGGTGTCCTCGATCCGGAGCAGAAACTCCCCGCCGTGGCGGCGCGCATATAACCAGTTGTACAACGCCGTGCGCAGCCCCCCCAGGTGCAGGACGCCGGTAGGGCTGGGAGCAAAGCGTGTGCGAACAGACATAGGATCGGGGGGGTGGTAATCGGCGCCACTTGCGGGCCGAGCAAGCGGCGGTCAATAATACCCGCCCACAGGGCGATTAGCTCAGGGGGAGAGCGCTGCCTTCACACGGCAGAGGTCGCTGGTTCAATCCCAGCATCGCCCACCAGTCCGTCCGCTTGCACATCGCCTGGTGGAGCGCTAGTAAGCCTTTCACGCGCTCCTCAAGATATATGACCTGCACGCTACTTTTGGTTTGAGTTTCCTGGCTGGCCAGAGAAGTCCAGCAACCCAACTCTGAAACTCGCGGCGGTCGTTATTTACTGCGGCGCGAACTGGTTCAAGCATTGGATGACGGGCTTACTGGTGATGCCCAATGCGCGCACATGCGCCGCCAGTCTCGGGACCGGAATCTGGGAGAACGCAATGAGTTCCATCAGGTCGGGCGGCGAGCAACATCCCAGGAGTGAGTAAGCGGCCCAGTCCATGTCATCTTTGTGGCGCCGGTTGGGCGGCGCTGTCCGTAGATAGGCGTACATCGCTTTCGCCGACGGGCGATTGGCGATGCCCGCGCAATGCCGCCCGAGCAATTGTTGGATGACGCCTTGGGGGTTGTCACAGGCAAATTCCTTCGGCGGGAGCTTGGCTTGGGCAAAGCGCTCGGCGGACGCCAATTGCGGAAAGGGGCGCGCGTCAAGATGGGTCATGGGTTCCTGCGGCCTCTGGTGCCGGTTGCGCAAACTCTACCAGCAAGTCAGCGATCGTTTGGGGGTCTGCGGCGTACGGTTCGGGAGAGAGCCCAAGCAGCGGTTTTTCCGAGGCCGCGGCCCAATCATCCGGCAGGATCATAAGCAAACTGCGCACCTGCCTGTGTTGGCGAGGCGTGAGGATGCCCACAGCCTGATGCAAGGCTTCGGGATCGTGGTGCGAGGCTGCCGCGAGATCGTAGAGATCTCGAGGCTGCGCATTTCCTGCTTGGCATAAGCGATAAAGGAGTTTTGCAGCCAGGATATCGGCAGTTGACCAGGTTTCCACGTTTGTGCCGGGTACAAACCGGCGCGTTCTTTCTCCCACCGGGGGGTCGGCGGGCAACAAGGTGATTTCCGTGCCTTGGATTTCCGCGAAAGAGGCTATGCCGTCCACAAATGTTCGTTCACGGTCATCACAGATTTCATGCAGTTTTTGTTCCATTCCCAACCTGCTCGAACGAACGGCATCCAGGTACACAGGTGATGAACAAAAAAGCTCAATATCGGTAGATTCCCGATGTCGCCATCGGGCCTGCAGAATGGTTCCGCCACCCATCCGGATGGCGTCATCGGGAAAAAACGGCTGCGTGCATCGCAAGAAAGATTGAATCCTTGCAACCATGCCGTCAGGAATGCCTGTCTCGTACAAAACTGTCATTGCTGATGCTTTAGTGGCCGTGTCGCTGTCTTGCATGGAACAAGCCTGGGAACGAGGGCGTCTCGCCCTCGACGAGGGCAGGATGCCCTCGCTCCCAGCCTGTTCGCTGCGCGTCAGCGCAGCGGCGTCCGCTGCGAAAACTCCTAAGCCTGATGGGGTATGCGAAACGCATAGTGCAATTATGCGCGCCAGGACTTGGTCGGGCGGACCTCGGAGACGGCGGATTTGAGTTCGGCGGTCATTTGGGCGAGAAGTTCGGGATCGGCGTGGGTTTCGAGGTTCAGGCGCAACAGCGGTTCGGTGTTCGAGGGTCTCAGGTTGAATCGCCAGTCAGGGAATTCAACCGACAGGCCGTCGATGTGATCCACCACGCCGCCTTGACCGACGTACTGCTCCTCCAGGTGGTTCAGTAGCCGAGGAAGCTCCTCGGCTACCGGCAGATTGATTTCGCCGCTGGTCGGGTAGCGCGCGCGCCGCTCTGCAGTGCGTTCGGCCAGGCCGCCTCCATGAACTGAAAGGATGCCGGCCATAAGCACCCAGGGGACCATTCCGGAATCGCAGTACAGGAAATCCCGAAAATAGTGGTGCGCGCTGCTCTCTCCCCCGTACACGGCGTCTTCATCGCGCATCCGCTGCTTCAGGAATGCGTGCCCGGCCCGGTTCCTGATCGGTTGCCCGCCCGCGGCGCGCACCTGCTCTTCGGTGTCCCACACCAGCTTGGGATCGTGGACTACCCGTCGGTCCCCGGCCGGCCGGGAAGAAAGCAGCGTGGCCGCAAACATGCCTACGGTGTAGTACGGATCGACGTAATCGCCACGCTCGTCAAAGAAACAGCAGCGATCGAAATCGCCGTCCAAGGCCACGCCGAAATCCGCACCATGCTCCAGTACCGCTCGCGAGGTAGCCAGGCGAGTGCTGTCGAGCAGGGGATTGGGCACGCCGTTGGGGAAGCGCCCATCCGGCTCGGCGCCCAAATGAATGATCTCCAGCGGCAGCTCCCCGGCCAACGCCTCCACGCTTGGGCCGGCGGCGCCGTTGCCTGAATTGATGACGAGTTTCAGCGGTTTTAGGGGAAACTGCTCGACGAAGGAAAGGACTCTGCGCCGCCACGAAGCTTGCACGTCGACCCGCCGGACCCGCCCACGCGCACCGCGCGGAACCGGGGACTCCGCCAGTCGAGCAATTTCCGCCAGGCCGGTGTCACCGCTGATCGGACGCGCTTCCTCGCGCACCAGCTTCAGGCCGTTGTAGTCGGCGGGATTGTGGCTGGCGGTCACCATGACTCCGGCGCCGCAGCCGAACCTTCCGGTAGCGAAATAGACCTGCTCGGTGCCGCAAAGGGCCAGGTCGGCGACATCGGCGCCCGCCCTTGTTACACCTTCGGCGACGGCGGCGGCAATCTCGGGACTGGACAGCCGGGCATCGTGGCCCAGGACGACTTCCTTTGCGCCGGTAAACCGCACCAGTGCAGCACCGATCCGGCATGCGAGGTCGGCGTTGAACTCTTCCGGGACCCGCCCTCGGACGTCGTACGCCTTGAACGGTGGCCTAAGCCTCATTCCGCAACTGTCCGCGGCCCTTGCGCGAGTACTTGCGCCCTGCCGGGAGTGTTGGAGCGAGGGCGTCCTCGCCCTCGTCGAGGGCGAGGACGCCCTCGTTCCCAGGAGAGGGCTGGGAGGGAGGACATCCTGTCCTCCGAGGGCAGGATGCCCTGGTTCCCAGGGGAGGGCTGGAAGCCCCGGTTCCCAGGGGGTTCGCGCTGCACTCCTTTTCAGGCACGGCCGTAGACGTCTTCGAAGCGCTCTATGTCGTCCTCGCCCAGGTATTCGCCCAACTGCACTTCCACGATCTCCGCGGCTTCCTCGCCCGGATTGTGAATCCGGTGGACGGCGCCCAGCGGAATGCAAATGTGATCGCCAACCTTAAGCGAATGGCTTTCGCCGTCGCGCTCGGCCACCGGCGAGCCGCTTACCACCACCCAATGCTCGTCGCGTCGATGATGGCGCTGCAGCGACAGCGTCTCACCGGGGAGGACTCGAAGACACTTGACCTGGTAGCCCTCGCCCTTCCCCAGACCTTCAAAGCTCCCCCAGGGCCGAAAGACCTCCTCACCCACGGCGTGCATGCCGGAGCCGTTGTCCTGCGCAAGCCGCTCGCCGCGGCCCACGCCGAAGTATCGAAAGCCCTTTTCCCGCATGACGTCCGGCGAGTACAGGTTGCGGCCGTCGAAGACGACCGGCTTCTTGAGCTGGTCCCGCAGCTTTTCGAAGTCGGGCGAACGGAACTGCGGCCACTCGGTCACAACCACCAGGGCGTCCGCGCCGTCCACCGCCTGGTCGGCATCGGCGGCGTACTCGATTCCCTCGCGATCGCCGAGCAACGCCCTGCAGCGCTCCATGGCCACCGGATCGTACGCGCGTACCCGGGCGCCCTGCGACAGCAGGAATTCGATAAGCACCAGGCTGGGCGCCTCGCGCATGTCATCGGTGCCGGGTTTGAACGACAAGCCCCACAGGGCGATCAGGCGGCCGGCCAGCGTTTCTCCGAAGTAGGCCTTGATCTTCCGCCCCAGCCCTGCCTTCTGCGTATCGTTGACACGCGATACGGCCTCGACGAGCCGCGCTCGATAGCCGTGTTCGCGCGCGGTCTGCGCCAGTGCGGCGGTATCCTTCGGCAGACAGGAGCCTCCGTAACCGCAGCCTGCGTACAGGTAGTTGTAGCCGATGCGCTGGTCCGCGCCGATTGCGCTGCGCACCTCCTCGATATCGGCGCCGACGCGCTCGGCCAAAGCGGCCAGCTCGTTCATGAAGCTGATGCGCGTGGCCAGCATGGCGTTGGCTGCGTACTTGGTCAGTTCCGCAGAGGAGCGATCCATGACCATGAGGCGATCGTGCTTGCGGTGAAACGGTGCGTACAAGCCGCTTAAGTAGTCGATCGCGCGCTTGCTGCGGGTGCCGAGAATGATGCGTTCGGGGTGGGTGAAGTCAGCCACCGCCGCGCCACCTTTCAGGAACTCCGGATTGGACACGACGTCAAACTCATGGTCCACGCCACGATCGGCCAGGCGCCGGGCGATGCGCTCCTCCACCCGTGCGCAAGTGCCGACCGGAACGGTGGACTTGCAAACCACCAGGCGATCGGCGGGCATGTGATCGGCGATTGAATCGGCGACCACGAAGACCTGGCGCAGATCGGCCTGTCCGTCGCCGCCGGGCGGTGTGCTGACGGCGATGAACTGGGCCTCGCCATGTTCCACGCCCATCCTGATGTCGGCGCTGAACCGCAGGCGGCCGGCCTTCAGATTCCTGTGAACCAGTTCTTCGAGCCCGGGCTCGTATATGTGCAGCTCACCCCGGCGGAGGCGTTCAATGGTGGCGGCGTCGATATCCAGGCAAACAACGCTGACGCCGGTGTCCGCGAAACAGGCGCCGGTCACGAGTCCCACGTAGCCGCAGCCGTGTACGGTAATCTTCATGGCTACGCTATTTTAGGCTTGTGTCGTTGCGCAGACGTTTCACGACTATGGCGGCGCCGCTTCTTGCACAGCCCCTCGCCCCGGGAACGAGGGCGGGACGCCCTCGTTCCCGGGGAATCCGGCAGTCAATCGTCAAACATTTGCGCCAGTGGCGGTTGCAAGTCGTCGTCGGCTGCCACCCGCTTGGCATGTTCTACCCCCCATTGGTCAAAGGGATTCACGCCCAGCAGGGCCGCCTGCACAAATACCTTGTGCTCGTACAAGGCGATCAGGCCGCCGAGGTGCATGGGATCCAGGGTCTTGAGCAGTAGAACGCTGGAGGGCCGCCCGCCGGGCAGAGTCTTGTGGACCGCAAGAGGGTCGGACGCGATTTCGCTCTCGGCCAGGCCGCGGGTCATCGTTTCGGCCTGGGCCAGCATCTGGCGCAAGGCCTCCGCGTGCATGCCGGGATAGGCTCCACCGCTTTGCATCGCAGCCACAAAGTCCGCAGAAACGGTGCTCGCTCCCTGCTGGGCCCATTGCATGATGGAATGCTGCGCGCTGGACCCGGTAAGCCCCCACAGCGCCGCCACGCCCTTCACCGTCAGCGGAATTCCGTGCGCGTCCTTGCTCTTGCCCAGGCTCTCCAGCTCCAGTTGCTGAAGATAGGCGGGGAGCATGGCCAGGCGCGTGTCGTAGGGCAGCAGGAGCTGGCTGGAGCAGCCCAGAAACGACTGGTTCCAGAGCGCAAACAGCGCCATCAGGACCGGCAGGTTACGCTCGGGCGGCGCCTGCGGAAAATGCTCGTCCAGCCATCGCCCCCCGGCGAGGAATTCGCTCATCCGGGCGCTGCCCAGCGCAATCCAGGCACTCAGGCCGGCAGCCGACCACACCGAATAGCGCCCGCCCACGCCGTCGGGCATAACAAATTGCATTTCCGGGCCGATGCCCCAGGAGGTCATGGCTTCGCGGTTGGAGGAAACGGCTGCGAACTGCCGGGCCGGGGCCTCCTCGCCCTGCCTGGCCACCAGCCAGTGGCGCGCCGAATAGGCGTTGGCCATCGTCTCCGTAGTGGAGAAACTCTTGGAGCACACCAGGAACAGGGTTTCTTCGGGGACCGCGTCCGCCAGGGCGCGTTGCAGCTCCACGCCATCCATTTCGGACACGAATTCCACCGGCAGGCTATCGTCATCCGCAAGCGCCGAGCACAACAGCCGGGCGCCCAGGTCGGAGCCCCCGATACCGATATTGACCAGGCGAGTGAGCGGCCTGCCCCGGAGACCCTTGACCTCGCCGGCCCGAAATCGCTCGGCAAAGGCAATTACGCGTCGGCGTTCTTTCGCCAGAACGAGGTCGCGAGGTTCCACCGCCCGGGCGTCCGGATGCAAGGCGGCCCGATTCTCGCTCGGATTCACAACCTCGCCGTGGAACAGGCCCGCCCGCGCCGCGGGAACATTGCGCGCTTCGAACAGTGCCAGGAGGAGTCGGAGCGTCTCGGCGGTTACCTTCTGGCGGCTGAAGTCCAGAAACAATTCAGCCCCGCCGGGGCCCTCCTCGCGCAGCGAGAACTCCCCAAACCTCCCTGGCGCGTCCAGCAAATCGCCAAGACGCCAATCGCCGGCCCCGGCGGCATGCCGCGCAAGCGCGCTCCACTGGGGCAGCTGGTCAACCGGCGCACTATTCCTCATGACGACGCTGCCGGGTCCGGCCTACAAGAGGTAGATGATCGCAAGCAGGCCGGTGATGGTCATGACAATGGTGTAAGGCAGCGCCATCAGTACCATGCGTCCATAGCTGAGACGAATCGCCGGCGCCAGCGAAGAGGTCAGCAGGAACAGGAACGCCGCCTGTCCATTGGGAGTGCCCACGCTGGGGATATTGGTGCCGGTGTTGATGGCAACCACCATCAGTTCAAACTGGGCGCGATCCAACAGCCCGTCGAACAGCGCCTGTTTGACCTCTCCGATATACACCGTGGCCACGAACACGTTGTCGCTGATGATCGACAGCAAGCCGTTGGCCAGGTACATGCTCGCCAATTGTTCGGTCCCTTCCAGCGTAAGAATCATTTCAGTAACCGGCTTGAACAGTTTCTGGTCATAGATCACCGCAACGATACCGAAGAACACCACCAGCAGCGCGGTGAACGGCAGGGCCTCCTGGAACGCCTTGCCGAGACGGTGCTCCTCGGTCACCCCGGAGAACGCCGTTGCCAACACGATGACCATCAGGCCGATCAGCCCGACCTCGGTATGGTGCAGTTGATGCAGGCTGAGCGCCACGATAAGGACGACAGCCGCCATTCCCTGTGTCACAAGCGCCGCGTTCTGGGCCGGTGAGCGGCGTTCCGCCGCTTCCCGGTCGGACCGTTCGAGCAGTTTGCGCACCGGGGCGCCCAAGCGGGTCCCGTAGCCGAACCAACCGGTCAATTCGAGCACCACGCAGGTGATAAGGCCCATCACCAGCACCGGCATCGTGACCGGGACCATATTCATGAAGAATTGACCGAAGTTCCAGCCCTCTTCGCCGAAGGCCCGTCCGGCCTCCTTGGCAAGCAGAAGATTTTGCGGTTCACCCACCAGGGTAGTGACTCCGCCCAGCGCCGTACCGACCGCAGCGTGCATCATGAGGCCCCGCAGGAACGACCGGAACTGGCGTATTTCCTGCATCCTGTCTTCGGGGACCTGCGAGTCATCATTCAAGCCCGCCGCCGTCTCGCCGTCCTGAAGCTGACTGACCGCATCGTGATAAATACGGTAGAAGCCGATCGCCACGGTAATGACAACCGCGGTGACGGTCAGCGCATCCAGGTAGGCCGACAAAATCGCGGCCACGCCGCAAAACAGCAGCGACAGCAGCCACTTCGCCCGCACTCCCAGAAGAATGCGGGTGAACACGTACAGCAGCATCTCCTTCATGAAGAAGATTCCGGCCACCATGAAGATCAGCAGCAGGATGACCGGGAAATTGTCCAGCGTCTTGGTATAGAGCGTGGCCGGGGAGGTCATGCCTATCAGCACCGCCTCAATCGCCAGCAGGCCTCCAGGTTGCAAGGGATAACAGCGCAAGGCCATCGCCAGGGTGAAAATGAATTCCAGCACCAGCAACCAGGCGGTAAAGAACTTCGCATCCGGCACCAGGAACCACAGCACCGGGTTAATCACCAGGAATGCGATGATCGTCTGTTTGTACCAGCGGGGCGAAGCGCCCAGGAAGTTTTGCCCGAAAGCGGACCGTATTGATTGCCCCACAGTTATCTCCGAGTTTGGAAAAGCCGGATTCTAATTGACCGGAGTTATTTTTCCTTGAATTCCTTGAGCCACGCGGCGCCCTGCTCGGACTTGCCGTCAATAAGCCCCAGCATATCCTCGTGCGCTTGCAAGTCCGCCTCGTTCGGCTCAAAGCGGACCAGCTCAAGGCCCTCGCGGCTCAGTGCCCGCGGCTGGCCGCTCCCGGGCCCGTCGCTCATACTCAGCTCGACCTGCCCCATGGTCATGCGCAGCCAGACTGCGGCCGTAATGTGGGCATCCTCAAGGGCGTCGTGGTAGCCGCGTTGCCCCGACGCCACGCCCAGGCGAATGGACAGCGCATCCAGGTTGTTGCGCTGTGTGGGGTAGCGGGCGCGCGCCATCTTGAGTGTGCAGGTATTGCCGCAGATGTCGTTCAGCCGTTCCCTGCGCCGGGCCCGGCGCAGTTCCTCGTCGAGGAAACGCTGATCGAACTCCAGGTTGTGCCCCAGTAGATGCGCGTCTCGCACAAAAGCAAGAAACTCGTCGGCCAAGTCGGCGAACAGTGGTTGGCCGGCCACCTGTTCATCGGTGATTCCGTGGATGCGCGAGGACTCCGCCGGGATGGAACGCTGCGGATCAACCATACGGTGGAAACTCTTGCCGGTGAACTGCCGCTCCCGCAGCTCCACGCAGCCGATGGAGATCACCCGGTCACCTCTTGCGGGATTCAGGCCGGTGGTCTCCACATCGACCGCTACGTGGCGCATTCCCGCTCCATCTTGCTCTCAGCCGACAATGAAATCATGGCCTCGCGGGCCAGCTGGTCGGCGCGTTCATTGCCCGGGTTACCGGCATGCCCCTTAACCCAGCACCATTCGATCCGGTGACGGGCGCGGGCCGCATCCAGCTCACGCCAAAGATCCTCATTGCGCACCGGCTTCTTGCTCGCGGTCTTCCAGCCGTTGCGCTTCCAATTCTCAAGCCAGCCGTTCATGCCCTGTTGCAGGTACTTCGAGTCCGTATGCAGCACCACCCGGCACGGACGCTTCAGCGCCTCAAGCGCGCGCAGCGCGGCGGTCATTTCCATGCGGTTATTGGTGGTGTGCGGATCCGCACCGCTCAGTTCGCGTTCGTGGCCTGCAGCACGCAACAAAGCCGCCCAACCTCCCGGCCCCGGGTTGCCGGAGCAGGCCCCGTCGGTATAAATCTCAACCTGCTGCACAACGCGCGATTGTACCTTTCAGGAGGATTCCGTATTGTTTTCCCTCGACTGCCATGCCCTGTAGAATCCCGCCCATGGCAATTCTCAAGGGAAAGCGGGCGCTGGTTGCAGGCATAGCCAGCAAACGGTCAATCGCCTGGGGCATCGCCCGGAGCCTGCGGCGCGAGGGCGCCGAAGTGGCCTTGAGCGCAATGCCGGGGCGGCTACTGGAGCGGGCCCAGGCACTTGGAAAAGAGCTTGATTCACCGTTCTGCCTGGGACTGGACGTAAGCAGTGATGAGTCGATCGCAGATGCGTTCGCGCAGCTCGGACAACACTGGCCCAGCTTCGACATATTGGTGCACTCGATCGCCTTTGCCCCGGGCGACAACCTTCAGGGCGATTTTGTCGATAGCGTGTCCCGGGACGGCTTCAGGATTGCACACGACATCTCCTCCTACAGTTTCGCCGCCCTGGGGCGCGCCGCTGCGCCGCTCATGACCAACGGCGGAGCGCTGCTGACCCTGTCGTATTCCGGCTCAACGCGGGCGATGCAGAACTACAACGTCATGGGCCCTGCCAAGGCCAGCCTCGAAGCCGTAACGCGCGCCCTGGCGATGGATCTCGGTGTCAAGGGCATACGGGTCAACGCGCTTTCCCCCGGGCCGGTCAAGACCCTGTCAGCAATGGGAATCCGCAACTTCCGCAAGATCCTGCAGCACTACGAGGACTCGGCGCCCTTAAGGCGCAACATAACGCTCGAAGAAGTCGGCAACGCCGCAGCGTTCCTGTGTTCCGATATGGCGGGTGGCATTACCGGAGTAGTCCTGCAGGTCGATGCCGGCATGAGCGCCGTCGGCGCAACCCTCGACTAACCCCACCCGGGAACGAGGGCGTCCCCGCTGGGAACGAGGGCATCCCGCCCTCGTCGCTGGGAGCGAGGGCGTCCCCGCTGGGAACGAGGGCGTCCCGCCCTCGTCGCTGGGAGCGAGGGCGTCCCCGCCCTCGTCGAGGGCGGGACGCCCTCGTTCCCGGGTTTCAGTCCAGCGCGGTAAGAATTTCCCCCACCGGCCGCCGCTTCTGCTCCGGAATAATCCGCGGATAGCCTATAGAGAACAGGCCCACGACCGTTTCTGCTTGCGGTTCGGCCCCGAGCAATCCATAGAAACGCTCATCCCGTGTTACCGGCCCCGTGCTCCACTTGCAAGCCAGACCGCTCTCCCACAAACACAGCATGAAATTCTGGATTGCGCAGCAGCAGGCGCCATAGTCCTCCCGCTCCCGAAAGGCGTCTTCCGAGCGGCGGGAGCTTACCGCCATCCACTGAGGTACCGCTTCCAGTAACTTGCGCCTCGTCTTGGCCGCACCGGCGCCCCGCCTTGCCAGGGTGAGTTCCTCGGCGATATCGATCATCGCCCGCAATGCCTTCGAACCCAGCAGGTAGAACCGCCACGGCTCGGTCAGATGATGGTTCGGGGCCCAGCGCGCCGCATCCACGGCCGCCAGCAACAATTCGCGCGGCGGCGCCTCGGGTTTGAACAAGGCGACCGTGCGGCGCTCCCGCACCAGCCGGAGGCCCGGTTGCTGGGGGCTGGTCAAGCGGCCCCGGAGCGGGGACTACGCAACGCGGTCTCCTCGCCCAGGATACCGGTTTCGCCTTCCAGCCTCGCGATCGTCACCGCGCCGCAGCTGTCGCTGAATACGTTCACGGCGGTGCGTGACATGTCGAGAATGCGATCAAATACGAACAGCACGCCGATTGCCTCCACCGGCAATCCCACGGCGCCCAGAATGACCGCGATTGCGACAAAGGAAGCCGCGGGCACGCCGGCCACCCCGATCGAAGTGAGAAGCGCCGTAACCACGATCGTGAACTGCACGCCGAAGCTCAAGTCAATGCCAAAGGCCTGGGCGATGAATATCACCGCCACGCACTCGTAAAGCGCCGTTCCGTCCATGTTCACCGTCGCGCCCAGCGGCAAGACGAAGCCAGTGGTGCGGCTGGACACTTTGGCGTTGTCCTCTACGCAGCGCATCGTAATCGGCAGGGTCGCCGACGACGATGAGGTGGAGAATGCGGTCAGCAGAGCCGGCGCCATCGCCCGATAGTGGCGGAGCGGATTTACCCGCGCGACAAGCAGCAGAATCAGCGGCATCACCACCAGGAAATGTATGGCCAGGGCCACCAGCACCGTGATCGAGAAAATCACCAGCGGCCTGGCGGCGCCAAGACCCACATCGGCTACCACTGACGCGACCAGCCCGAAGACACCGATCGGCGCAAACGCCATTACGAACCGGGTAACGCCCATCATGGCCTGGAAACAGGCCTGGACGAAGCTCGTTACCTGCTCGCGCCTCGCTTTCACCAGGCGGGAAATGTAGTATCCGAAAAGGATACAGAACACGATCACGCCCAGCATCTGGCCCTCGGCGGCGGCCATTATTATGTTCGGCGGAAACATTCGCAGGAACACCTCGGC
Organism: Candidatus Foliamicus sp.; assembly: GCA_965261845.1. Lineage (GTDB taxonomy): Bacteria > Pseudomonadota > Gammaproteobacteria > Steroidobacterales > Foliamicaceae > Foliamicus. The sequence continues at coordinate 2,211,068 of OZ253475.1, forward strand.
AACGCCGCCTTCGGCGCCGGATACGCGTCTGCCCACTTCGTCGGAGTTGGCCTGGAAATCCAGCAATTCCTTGACCGGAACTCCGTCGAGGATACCGGGCTGCACCAGGTTGACGATGGTCAGCCCAATCAGAATGGCCAAGGTCGAGGTGAACAGGTAGTAGAGAACGGTCTTGCCGCCCAGCCGGCCCAGCGTGCCTGGTTCACCCAGCCCGGCAACGCCCGAAATGATGGACGTGGCGATCAGCGGCACGATCAGCATCTTCAGCGCGTTGAGAAACAGTGTGCCGACATAGTCGTACAGCGAGTCGAAGGTCACGCCGCCCACCAGTTCGGCGGTGTCGCCACTGATCAGACCGGCCGCCACACCCAGAACAATGCCGGCGAAAATCTGTGCGTACAGCGGCCAGCGTAGCGGATTCCATTGGTTCATGGCGTGTCTCCCAGCGTGTCGGGCGATATCCAGACCTTGGCGCGTTCACGCAGGCTGGCCCGGTAAGCATCATATTCCATCATTCCCTCGCGATCCTCCAACTCGGCCTTGACCTGGTCGCGCTGGTCGCGCGCGATTCTGTCCGGCCGGCCGGGCATTACCGCCTCTACTTCAAACACGGCGTAACGTCCGTCCAGCAGCTGCAGGCCCTGGGCCGGCTGCCCGGGCGCGGCCGCAAATATGGCGTTCAGTAGCTCGGAGGGGAAAGCGGCGGAATCGCGCCGGATTTCCTGCTCGTCAAACGCCTCAGCCCCCTGCTCTCTTGCAAGCGCGTCAAGTGTTTCTTCCGCCAGCCGCCGCTCCAGCAGGGCCTCACCCCTGGCGGCAGCAGCAGCCGCCGCGGCGTCGCTAACCAGTATTTCCCGAATCCGATCGGCCACTTCCTCAAGCGGCTGTTGTTGCGAAGCCTGATGCTTGTCAACCCGCAAGACCACGGCGCGGTCAGGCCCAAGTTGCACAATTCGCGAGTTCTCACCCCGATCCAGGACCGCCTCGCCGTAGGCAGCGTCAATTACGCGCCGATTGCCGACAAATTCGCCGGCGCCCTCGCGGCCAAAGCCCTCAAGACGCTGCAGCGGCAGTTCGAGTTCTTCGGCAATCCAGGCCAGCCCCTCGTCGCTTTCCAGCGCCATGTCGGCCAGCTGATCGGCCAGATCGTAAAAGCGGGTCTTGCTGCGCTGTTCCCAAAGATCCGCCAGAACCTCTTCGCGGGCATCCTCGAACGGAGCCATTTCGCCTCCGCGAATGCCTGCCAGGCGGATGATGTGATATCCGTATTGAGTTTGCACCGGTTGGGTGTGCTGCCCGACTTCCTCCAGGGCAAACAGCGCTTCCTCAAATTCGGGCACGAACACGCCGGGCCCGTTCCAGCCCAGGTCGCCCCCCAGGGCAGCGGAACCGGGGTCCTCGGAGATTTCTTCGGCCAATGCGGCAAAGTCCTCGCCGGCCATAAGTCTTGCAATCACCTCATTGGCCCTGGCCAGAACCTCTTCGTCACCTTCGGGATTGGCCGCCAACAGAATATGGCTGGATTGCCGCTGGAACGGACTGATGAACTGGTCACGATTTTGTTCGTACCACTCCAGGGCATCCTGCTCGGTGATCTGATCAAGCCCGGGCAGACTCCCGGCATTGAGCTCGATATATTCGAGGTCGACGGACTCGCTGGTCCAGAAGCCCGAAGCGTTGCGTTGGTAGTAGGCCGCGAGCTCTTCGTCGCTAACAACGCCCTCGTTACGAAACGCGTCAGGCGCAACCAGGAACCCGCGCACTGTGCGGCTCTCCTGAACCAGTTCTATGTAGAAGCGAAAATCCACCGGGGTGAAAAACGCGCTCTGTTGGATTCCCCGGTAGAACTGCTGCAGCGTCATCAGGCCGCGCTGCTGGTACTCGAAGTAGGCCGGAGTCTCACCCACGCCGGCAAGAGCGCTGCGGTACAGGTCGGTGGAAAACTCACCGCGGTCCAGGAAAGCGGGAATGTTCTGAATTACGCTCGCAAGTCGCTCATCACTGATGGTGAATCCGCGCTCCTCGGCGTGCGCGCGAATCATGTAGGAATCGATCAGGTCGTCGAGTACCAGGGCGCGAAGCTGTTCTTCAAACTCCTCCGGCAAGGCATCGCCGAACTGCTCACGCAGGCGAAGTTTTTCGTCCTGAAGCGTACGGACGAATTCAGTCTGCCCGATATCCAGTCCGTTTACGTTGGCCGCCGCGTTGGCGCTCATGCCCACGTTGCCGCGCATGGTGCCGAAAGTCAGCACCAGGGCCAGCGCTATTACGCCGAAGATCAGGAAGGCCACCCAACCGCTTAGCCGGTCGCGAATCAATTGGAGCACAGGCTAAACCCTTGATGGATTGAATAGGTGGCGGAGTGGACGGGAGTCAAACTGAAGCCGTAAGCTACTGATTTTCATACACTTAATTTTCCGTTGCCGCATTCGATACCCACTCTGATACCCATTCGGAAATTGCTTGAATACCCATAGAAGGGTGCTGAAATGCGGGGTTGCTTGGCCACGGTTGAGATTGTGGCCACTCCATTCATAGGTGTCAACACACCCTGTGAAGGCGGCTAATCGTCAGAATTTCCCGATTCGAACCGTATGCACTCGAAGACAGGAATTGCCGTCTCGATTTCGTCAAGCAAGCGGTTTATCATTTCGTCATACGTGGCTTTGCGAGTCTCTTCGTCTGTCATGAGCATCAGCAATCTTTCCTTGGTGGCGCGATACATGCGAACCGTCGCGTAATCACGGCGCTGTCCGTCTGGTGAACGCGTCTTCATAAACTACCCATGGCGTGGAACGGATACAACGCGGCTAGGTGCTGGTGGCGGACCTTTGATTAACTTCCCTAGTGACCGGCGAAGCAGCGTGCTGGCGTCGAAGGCGACTGACGCGCTGATATCTCGTTCTAGCAGCAGTAGATATGCGGAGATTGCCAGCAAGTCGGCCGGTTCCTGCGCAAGCGCTTCGACGTCGCCAACCAGCCGGCGGAGTGCTCCTCGTTCTGCTTCGGATAAGTTAGACACCAACACACCTCAGTACTGTGAAAAAGCGACTGCCGTCGGGTTGTGGACATTTCCAGGCACGCGCCGCCGGCAGTCTGCACAGCTGCCGCAAAGGACTAGTTAAGTCGGCAGCTGTGCAATAAATAAGTGGCGCCGCGTCGCGCTCATGCAGAAAGCAACGCGGCGCCGTTGGGGAAGCGCTACGCACCTCAACCCACGTCCTGCGAGAGAGAAGGCGCACTCACAGGACGATTAAGAACCCGCACGGCAATCCCCGCGCCCGGAGCGCCGTGCGGGCGGCACACACACGTTGCCGTGCCTGTGCTGAAGAGGGTAATGATGTTAGTCACAGCTTCAATTCCGATAACGGCGCAATAACGAGGCTTGTGCCGCTTCGCGGCGCGAATGCGTAGATCTTTACCGTCGCTGTTGGCGTGATTCTGAAATCTCTGCCATCCAAGACTGTGAACCAAGAATCCGAAGATTCGGCAGCGGCGCGTGAAGCAGCCGTGGCCACGCGCAGCTTGTCAGGGCCAACAACTTGGCACTGGTGCTCCACACCAACCGGCAGTGCAGCCGAAATCTCCACAATATCTGTCGTGAGATTGATTTTTGAACTAGCCATTATCCTGCTACCTCAGTTGTGGACTCCGCTGGCGTGAAATCTCTATCGCGATTTCCGTCAGCGTCAACGAAATAAGGTGCAGAGCCTTCCGGTGTCTTCGAACCCAGCCGAAGCAGTTCTAGCCTGGCGCTCTGCATTGTTTCGGATAGTTCCGTGCGGCGACGAATGTCTGCGGCGGCCTGCTCACGGCGCGCTCGTTCGTCCGCTAGGGTGTCCGCTGCGTCGGCTTTCGTCCGTGCCTCAACAAGGTGCGTCTCCACGCGGCCTCGGCCTCGCTGCAATCCGAAGATTGTCGCCTGCTCGCGAAGGTGCTCTGCGGAAGAGTGTCCAAACCACTCGCCTACAAAATCCAGCCTTGCGCGCTGCGAAGCGATTTCAGAATCTAGACGTGCTGCTCTTTTCGACAATGCGCCTAGTGACTCAGCAGCTAGAATTTCGTCGCGGCCGGAAAGGTGCTCTGGCTCACCCGCCTGCAGCGCTCTGCCAACAGGAACACTCAGCTCAACCTTTCCGGATTCAGGAACACTCGGATTACGGTTGTCAAGAATCTGCTGTTCCAAACGACTGGAAATAGTGGTGACGAACTCTTGCTTGCGGATCTGAAAATCGTCAATCTGCTTTCGAAGACTGGCCACGGCGCCGGAATTGCCGAGAGTAATGTGCTGCTGTTCGTCGGCGATTAGTTGGCGCTCGTATTCAACGAACTGCACATTAGCGCAAAGAAGTTCGTTGAGATTTTCGTGAACCCATGCTGACGGCGAATCGAGATATCGAAGTGCGTCCGACAGCTTGAATTCTCGCGCTCGCTGGGAAAGGTGCCGGGTGTCAAGTCCCTTCATAAGTCAGTCTCCTTGACGCTCATGCGCCAGTCGTTCTTGTAATGCCTGTTCGTCTTCGGCTGTCCATTCATGCGCGCGACAGCGTTCGCGATATTCAGACTCGGAATAAGGGATTGCATTGCCTTCGGCGTCGAATAGAAGTTCCATTCCATTCTCCGGGAGAAGCACTTGCGGCGCCATTGCTTCCGTAATCCGCTCTTGTTCCTCTGGTGTGGCTAGTCGCGGAACGTCATGCTCTGCGTCAATCACTACTGTCCGATTACGAATGTCTTCCGTCAACCTGTCCACAATGACGATTCCAGGAACTTGTCCGGACACACCCGATAGCAAACCAATGTTGATATTAGTGTTCCTGCTTGAACCTGGCGCCGGCCCTACATTGCGCGCAAGCCATTCTCGAATGGCCTTCACGTCGCCGCCTTTTGCAATCGTATACAAGGACTGCATGACTTCGCTGATACCCGCACCTCGCCACTGCTCGGCCAGCTCTTGCAGAGGAACTCCATGTTCTTCACGGCAACGGTTACGGAAAGTTTGTGCGCTGAACCCATGCGCTCGCGCTGTCTGCTCAATGCTCACACCCGCTTGAAGACATACACGAACCGAATCCCATTCAATCGGACGCTTAACGTAAGTCGCTGGCCGGTTGTTGGTGGTTCTGGCAATGCTCTTATCCATAAAAGTATGATAACAAAATTTGTGATATAAAACAATAGGTTACGCTTGTAGAAAGCTACACGTTCGAAGGAGAACAGCAGCCAAAATTTTTTAGAAAACATGACGGGAATCTGCGGTAAAAATTGAGAAACAGGGCAAGCACCACCCTAGCGCCGGGGGTGGGGGGGAGTCAGCGCGTCCACACCAATACAGACACCTTCGCTACCTCGTGCTGTTCCTCCACTGGTGCTGATTCGCTTCACTCATGCCGCTGTCTGCTCGCCACAGCCGCGTAGTCGTTCACAGCCATGCCATTGCACCTTGAAGTAACTACGGCGCTGTATGACGTTCACAGCGCTACAAACTGCTCACGCGGTGCTCAAAGGGGTATCAGAGTGGGTATTGCGTCTGAAGCGCCATGCTTGGGGTTTCCACAGGGTGAGGACTACCAACGGGTGAGGACGCTTGCCGGCGCTTGGGTTCTACTCCTTATCTGTCCGCATTGTCGCATTTTCGCCACGCTGGAGGAGATCATCGCAACCTTTTTCTGCATTTGTTTCGACGGCTGCGGCAAGGATATTGACGGTTTTCACGGTGCTAGTCGTTGCGGAACAGGACTGGCGCGGCGCGTCCAGACAACAGTAGCCACACCCGCAAGTGTCGTATAAGTGTCGTATAACTCAATACGACACCGCAGCCATTGGTACCATTGGCCTGAAGTAGAAGTGTCGTATGGTTTCAGGGTTAGGGTATACCCCCCTAAAAAAGAGGGAATTTCCCTCAATATTCACAAATGGGTGCATACCCCCCATATCTATACGACACTTCTGCTGAAAGCTATATGTACCAACGTCTGCGGTGTCGTATTGCCATATACGACACTTATACGACACTTCTGCTGAAAGCACTGGTACCGTTGGCTTCTCGCGTCGTATTGCCATATACGACACTAGAAATGAACACAATCTGTGTCTACTTCGGAGTGCTCATGGCGCCACAAGCACACCTTTCCTTCCCGGCTGGTACTGCGATACCACAGCGCGGACAGATACCTCCTTTGGGTTCCGTTTCCACCTTCGGTAGCGCTATGCAAAAGCGCTGCGTCTTTCTGCCGCTGGTGGTTTCTTCCCGCAGTTCGATTTCGCCGCGAACAAGCAGCGCGTCTAGTAGTTCCTCAAAGTCGCGTTTTTTCAGTCCTTGAACAGGGCCGCCGCGCATCAATTCACGCAACGAATACGCGCCAGCGTTCTCCCGCAGGTAACTCTTCACCTTCTTACAGCGCGATTCAAAAGGCGAATCGCTAAGATTCTCCCGCAACATCTTGACGGCTTGCTTGTGGTAGTGCGCCATGAAATTGCAGCACCATTTCATTGTTGCCGCGCTAATCTCCTCCTCCCCCTTTGACAGCGACACAATCAACGAAAGCCGCATTGCCATTTCAGCCGTTCGCGCCAAGACGTTCGACGCCATTGTTTCCCCCTTCTGTAGGTAGGCGTTCCGGAGAGTGACAATCTCATTCCGGAACGACAGGCGCACCATCTCACCTTTCCTTGAGAAAGACAGTGTGCTGATTCTGTCCCTGAACGCGTGTGGTTCTTGAGGGATATCGCCGTGTATCCACCCTGCAGTAGCCTGTATCCAGTCGATTAGTTCGTGTGGCGGGGTTCCCCACAATGAGCCGTCAGCAGGCTGTATCCCTCGCATGTCCTGGACGATTATGAACCTCGACAATAGTCCGGTTCCGGCATCCTGCGTGGATAGCGCCGCCAATAAGGAATCCGGCTGTGTCATTGCCAACAGCGTGAACCCGTGTTTGTCTACAAACACTCGCCTTGTATCGTCCATTTCTTGAACCTTCCCCTGCGCAATAGCCGGGTTCGAATAGACGCGCGGGTTCAGGCGCTGGTGTGGCGACGTGGCCACAGAAGTTAAGGTGCGCAGCGCTTCGGTTTCGTGACTACCTTTCCGCGAACGCGCACCCTGTAAGCCGGTTCCGAATTCGTCCCAAAGCGCGATTTGTGACGGTGTGGTGAATATCGCCGAGAACACGGCATTCCCACTCGTGTAGTCTGTGCGTCCCAGCCGGAACTCTTGCGTCATTTTCTCCTTGCCGCGAACATGACGAAGGACATTGAACAATCCCGTATTCAACGCGTCCTTGCCGGAACCCGGCTGGCCGACAACCAGGTAGAAGAGTCCGGACGAAAATTGTCCCTTGGTTGTGCTGTAGCTTCTCGCCGCCACCAAACCCCCAAGAGTCAGCGCCAAGACGTTCGCGAACCCCGCATTTTGAACGGGTGCATACGCTTGGAAGTAATCGACAGCATATCGGAGCTTGCCAGGAACGGCGCTGGGTTGCGTACAGATTTCCCAGAAGTTCGACGGTTGAACGTCTGCTGTGTCTCGCCGCTGTGGTGGCGCGAAGTCAATAACGTTGTTGCTGTCTGCTTGTTGCTTACTCATGGCGGCCACCATCATCCTGTTTTTTCTTCCTCATCGGAATGTCGTCCAACGAGAGAACTACAGCTTCCTCAACGATACCTTGCTGTCTCCGTCGTTCGTCGGCTTCGCGTAGCTTCTTGCGTTCCTTCGCGTGAAGCTGGTGGGTGCGCGGGTTGATTGCGCTGGGTGGCGTGTTGCGTGTAGAATTGGTCATATTGCACCTCCTAATGTCTAGTGCAATTCGCGGCGCCATTGCTTTTCCCTTGGCGCCAGAAAAGCCGGTTCTTCAGTTGTTGGAACCGGCTTTTCTATTGGTGTGTTTCCTATTCTTTGTTGTTCAATTTCGCGCGGCTGCCAGCGATTTCCAACAGAACGTCCACCTGTTCGGGTGAATCTGTTGCGCGAAGGTGTGAAGCGCTCCCCAGGATATTGGCGAGTTGCCGGCGGCTGATACCCAACGCGGCGCTAATCGTCTGCGCAGCTTGTTCCAACTCTTCTTCGGTGTGGGTGTGACTATCCATATCTTTCAGCCGTTACCGTTGACGGGTGCGGGAGCTGGCCGCTGGCGAGAATCAAGCCACGCGTCGATATCTGCCGGACGCCAGCGAAGCGATTGTTTTCCTACCTCTATTGGTTGAGGAAAATCGGTGTCTTTCAACCGACGGAAAAATGTTGGCCGGGAAATTTTCAACAGACGTTGAATGTCTGCGCAGTCTAGAAGTTGGTTCATTTGTCGTACTCCGTTCCAAGCGCTTCGACAATGCCGAAGCAGGTGGTATCCCTTATTTCTCGGAACGCGAGTATCGAGAGTTGCCTTTGGAGTGGCCACAGCACGAACGCGCTAATGCCAATTATACACGAATGAGAACGGTTGACACAACCCCGTGTGTGCGGGATATGTGAGACTCGCAGACTGTGGTGACTACTACGCTGTCCTGCGAAAATCTCCCCGTAGAACGTTACCGTCATTGTGGCTATCGTTGAGAAAGGTATCCCATGCTTGCATCAGCACCCGCCGCAAGTCGAACAAGTCGCTGCGAAAGTACGCACCCTCGACACCCTTCACGGTGTGCGACAGCGCTGCTTCTGCAACCTCGCGCGGTGTTCCTCTTTCTGCGCACCAATTTCGGAACGACGAACGGAAACCATGAACCGTTGTTCTGTCGGCCAGTTCGCAATCCCGCAGAACCTTCGTGGCACTCATATCAGATATCGGCTTGGTACAATTCCGCGGCGAAGGGAAGACGAAGGAATCCACACCCGTCTGGTAGTCCTTCATGCTGAGGAGAATTTCCACGGCGCGACTTGATAGAGGAACCCGGTGTTCCTTGCGCGTTTTCATACGCGAGGACGGAATCGTCCATGTTGCGGTATCGAAGTCGATTTCGTTCCACAGTGCGCCGCGAACCTCGCCATTTCTCGCAGCCGTCAGAATCACGAACTCCACCATGTTCTTTACAACGTCCGTGGCGCGTCCGTTCCGTATCGTCACCAATGCCTCAGATAGTTCCTGATATGGCAATGCGCGCAGGTGCTTCTTCTGGTGGTGCTGCGGTGGCAATGCGGCATCAATACACCGGCCAGCAGGATTGTCTCCTTGCCGGTGGCCGAAAGCCGTGGCAACATCCAGCACCTTACGAAGTCGCTGACGCGTCCTTCTTGCCGTTTCGGGTGTAGTAGTCCATATCCGTTGCAGGCATTCAATCACGTCTGGCGGTGTGATTTCAGAAACGAGACGTTCACCCATCTTCTGCCGGTGGCCGGATAGCTGTACATCAAGCACGTATTTATGAAGCGAACAAACCCACTGCTTCCGGTGCTTCGGGTTCGTCCACTGGCTTTGAAGTCCCTGGTAGGTGTCTTCCGCCATTTCTCGCAAGGTAGGGATCTCCGCAGCGGGTTTGTTCGCTTCACGAGGATCTAACCCTCGTGCCGCTGCTTCACGGTTCCTAGCTGCTTCTTTTCTGGCCGCTGCAAGTCCTTTATCCCTACAGCGTCCCAGGCCAAGCGTAAGCCGTTTCCCGCCGCGTATCGTCACCTTCTGGCGCCACACAGAACCACTGTTCGAAACGACTAACGACAGTCCGGCGCCGTCTGGATAAAAGCCGGGTTCCTTGACTGTGGCCACGAATCGCGCCGTGAGTCTGTGAATTCCTGCTTGCCTGGCCATGCTGTTCTCCTATAGGAAAGTGGGTATCGAGGGAGTCTGATACCCACTTGATACCCACTTTGCATGATAACAGACGCTACACGTTGACTACAGGTTGATACTTATTGAACACTGGCCGCGTTAGAGGAAACGCAACGGAATCAAGTACTTATGGCGTCAAAAGTGGCTGAAAGCCGCGTGAATATTGACGTTGCGAGAATGGCGGAAAAAGGGGTTTTGGCGGAGTGGACGGGACTCGAACCCGCGACCACCGGATTGACAGCCCGGTATTCTAACCATCTGAACTACCACTCCGCTATGGGTGCTGAGGGGCTTGAACCCCCGACCTTCGCCGTGTAAGAGCGACGCTCTCCCAACTGAGCTAAGCACCCGTTGGCGCCGTTAGCCGCGCTGAATTCGCCGCAAATGCCAACCGGGGACAGGACCCGGTTGCCGGAGATGGTCAGTTTACGGCATCCCTCAACGCACGTCCGGCCTTGAACCCGGGAACCGAAGTAGCGGCGATCTGAATAGTCTCGCCGGTTCGGGGGTTGCGTCCCTGCCGCGCTGCACGGTGCTTGACGCTGAAGGTTCCGAAACCCACCAGAGATACCGTGTCCCCCTGTCCCAGGGCGCCGCTTACAGCGCCCAGTACGGCATCCACGGCGCGCGCCGCGTCTGCTTTGCCTAGACCCGCGGCAGCCGCCACTGCATCCGTAAGTTCCCGTTTGTTCATGCAATTCTCCGTAGTTTGTGACCCGATTCTAGCGGGCTTGTACACTCTGGTGGTGTTATAGGACTATCAAATCCACCCCTATGAAACAAGGCACAGGCGCACCTCATTTGCGTGCAGCCATACCTCCCCATTTGTCTGGAATTATGTACTAATCCCAACACCGCCGCAATATTACAGACTCTTTACGGGCAAAGCACGCGAATCCGCAGCGATATTCGAGTTTCCCGTCCCTGTCCCCTGCGATTCAGTGCGCCCGGGGCTGATCCGGCGGCGTTTGCGGCGCGGCCGGCGTGGCAGCCGGCGTAGCGCCCTTATCGTCCGCAACGGCGGCTGCCACCTCGGGCATGCGCTCCAGCGCCAGACGAAGCACCTCATCTATCCAGCGCACTGAGCGTATGTCGAGGCTGCGCTTGACGTTGGCGGGTATTTCGGCCAGGTCCTTGACGCACTCCTCGGGAATAATGACGCGCTCAATTCCACCTCGATGCGCGGCCAGCAGCTTTTCTTTCAAGCCTCCCACCGGCAGCACCTCTCCACCCAGGGTGATCTCACCGGTCATGGCCACATTGGCACGCACCGGAATTCCGGTTAGCGCCGAAACCAGGGCGGTGCACATGCCGATGCCGGCACTGGGGCCGTCCTTGGGCGTAGCGCCCTCGGGCACATGCACGTGGAGATCGTTTTCGGACTGAAACCGCGGATCCAGCCCCAGGCTGACCGCGCGCGCGCGCACCACCGTAAGCGCGGCCTGGATCGACTCCTGCATTACGTCTCCGAGCTTTCCGGTCAGCGTCAGCTTGCCCTTACCAGGCATGACCGATGCTTCGATACGCAATAACTCGCCGCCGACTTCGGTCCACGCCAGACCCTGGGCCTGACCTACGCGGTTCTGATCCTCGGCGCGGCCGTAGCGGAACCTGCGCACCCCAAGGTACGGTTCCAGCTGGCGCGGGCCGATGCAGATCCCGCGCGGAGACGGGCGCAGCAACTGCCGCTTCACGACCTTGCGGCACACCCTGGCGATCTCGCGCTCAAGATTTCGCACCCCGGCCTCGCGGGTGTAGTGGCGAATGATGCTGCGCAGTCCCCCGACCGTAAACTTAAGCTCATTCTTGCGCACGCCGTTGTATTTCATTTGCTTGGCAATCAGGTAATTGCGCGCAATCGCCAGCTTTTCGTCCTCGGTGTAGCCGGGGATGCGCAGAACTTCCATACGATCCAGCAGCGGCGGCGGAATTGCCAGGGTATTGGCGGTGCAAACGAACATTACGCGAGACAGATCGAAATCCACTTCCAGGTAGTGATCGTTGAAGCTGGAATTCTGCTCCGGGTCGAGCACTTCCAGCAGCGCCGAAGAGGGGTCGCCGCGGAAATCCATGGACATCTTGTCCACCTCATCGAGCAGAAACAGCGGGTTGCGCACCCCGGCACGCGCCAGATTCTGCACGATCTTGCCGGGAAGCGCCCCGATATAGGTGCGCCGGTGGCCTCGGATTTCCGCTTCGTCGCGCACCCCACCCAGGGACATACGCACAAAGGCGCGGTTGGTTGCGCGGGCGATCGAGCGGCCCACCGAAGTCTTTCCCACACCGGGCGGACCGACAAGGCACAGTATGGGGCCCTTCAGGGACCGCACCCGCTTCTGGACCGCCAGGTACTCCAGGATCCGCTCCTTGACCTTTTCCAGTGCGTAATGGTCCTCTTCCAGTATCTCTTCAGCCCGCGCCAGGTTGCCGTTAGTCCGGCGATGTTTCTTCCAGGGCACCTTCAGCAACCAGTCCAGATAGTTCCGCACTACCGTGGCCTCGGCCGACATGGGAGCCATCATCTTGAGTTTGCCCAGCTCGGTCACGGCCTTTTCCAGCGCTTCCTTGGGCATGCCCGCTTCCTTGATGCCCTTCTCAAGCGAGGTGATTTCGTCCGGAGTATCGTCGAGCTCGCCCAGCTCCTTCTGTATGGCCTTCATCTGCTCGTTCAAGTAGTACTCGCGCTGGCTCTTTTCCATCTGTGTCTTGACGCGGCCGCGAATCTTGCGCTCGATCCTGAGCATGTCGATCTCGCTGCCCATCAGGCCAACCAGGTACTCCATGCGCTTGATCGGATCGCCGGTCTCCAGCACAACCTGCTTCTTTTCCAGGGCCAACTGCATATGCGCCGCAATGGTGTCGGCCAGGCGGCCGGTATCGTCCAGCCCCGAAACGCCCGCCAGGGCCTCGGCGGGAACGTTCTTGTGCAGCTTTACGTACGACTCGAACTGCTTGAGCAGGGAGCGGCGCAAAGCTTCGGTTTCCTCAGGCTTGGTCTCGCCGACGCCCTCCTCGGAAATCGGCCCGAATTCGGCACTGAAGAAACTGCCGGACTCGAGCGACTTCAAACGGGCGCGCATGACGCCCTGGACCATCACCTTCACGGTGTTGTCCGGCATTTTCATCATCTGTAATACGCTGGCCAGCGTGCCCACCCGATAAATATCGGGCGCCTCGGGATCGTCGACTTCCGGCTTGCGTTGCGCCACCAGAAGAATCTCCTTGCCGACCGCCATGGCATCTTCCAATGCGAGTATCGACGGCTTGCGGCCTACGAACAGCGGCACCACCATATGCGGGTACACGACCACGTCGCGCAACGGCAAGACCGCAAGACGGCGCGAAATGCTCACGCTGCTCTTCACATCATCGCTCATTGGCTTGCTCTGATCAGAATCCGACACTTGAGTTCCAAGTCTAACGATATGGGGTTGGCATTAACAAAACCAACCCGCGCAGGCCTAGTGTCGTGTCACGCCTGTATCGTCGCATCAGAGCGAGCGGGACAGCACACTAGCTGCCGGCTAACCATCCGACCCCGTAGGCCGTTCGTACTCTTCGGGTGGCTTCAGCGCCAGCGGTTCTTCGGATTCGTAAACCACATAAGGCTGGTTCTTGCCCATGATCGCTCCGCGGTCCAATACCACCCGGCGCACGTTCTTCATCGACGGAAGATCGAACATGGTATCCAGCAGCACGTTTTCCAGAATGGTGCGCAGGCCGCGCGCGCCGGTCTTGCGGTCCATGGCCCTCTCGGCGATGGCCTGCAAGGCGCCTTCATGGAACTCCAGCTCGCAGTCTTCCATTTCGAACAGCACGCGGTACTGCTTGGTAAGCGCGTTCTTCGGTTCGACCAGGATGGTCATGAGAGCATCGAGATCCAGCGGGTCGAGCGTCGCCACCAGCGGCAGCCGCCCGACGAACTCGGGAATCAGCCCGTAGCGGATGAGATCTTCGGGCTCGACATGCGAAAGCAGTTCGCCTAAACGGAGGTGGTCATTCTCGGCCCGAACCTCGGCGGTAAAACCGATCCCGCTGCGCTCGGTGCGATTGCGGATAATGTTGTCCAGGCCCGCGAAGGCGCCGCCGCAGAGGAACAGGATATTGGATGTGTCCACCTGAAGGAACTCCTGCTGCGGATGCTTGCGGCCACCCTGCGGGGGTACCGAGGCGATAGTGCCCTCGATGAGTTTGAGCAGGGCCTGCTGCACGCCTTCTCCGGATACGTCACGGGTGATGGACGGGTTGTCGGACTTGCGGGAAATCTTGTCGATTTCGTCGATATAGACGATTCCGGTCTGGGCCTTTTCAACGTCGTAGTCGCACTTCTGGAGCAGCTTCTGGATGATGTTCTCCACATCCTCGCCCACGTAGCCCGCCTCGGTGAGCGTGGTGGCGTCGGCGATGGTGAAGGGCACGTTGAGGATGCGCGCCAGCGTCTCGGCCAGCAGGGTCTTGCCGCAGCCGGTGGGGCCAATCAGCAGGATGTTGCTCTTGGCGATCTCCACGTCGGGGGCATCCTTCTCACGCCGCCGCGAGCGCATGCGCTTGAAGTGGTTGTAGACCGCCACCGACAGGACCTTCTTGGCCCGGTTCTGGCCGATTACGTATTCATTCAGGAACTTCATGATCCCGGCCGGCAAAGGCAGGGACACCGGTTGATTCTCCGAGCGGTCCTCGAATTCCTCGCGAATGATGTCGATGCACAACTCCACGCACTCGTCGCAGATGTACACCGAGGGGCCCGCTATGAGCTTGCGGACCTCGTGCTGACTCTTCCCGCAGAACGAGCAGTACAGCAGCTTGCGCTCGCCACCGCCACCACGATTATTCTTGCTGGACATAGCTGTTATGCGATGCAGGCGCGCCTTAGGGACGCGGTGGCATTGTAACCGCCCATCGTTAGTCCTTGTCCTCCTCGAGCACGGCAACTTCCTCGCGGCTGGCCAGAACCAGGTCGATCAGGCCGTAGGAACAGGCCTCCTCGCCGCTCATGAAATGGTCTCGATCGGTATCCTTGGCGATCCTCTTTATGGGTTGGCCGGTATGTTCGGCCAGTATCCGGTTCAGCCGCTCGCGGGTGTGAAGCATTTCGCGGGCGTGGATGTCCACATCCGAGACCTGGCCCTGAAAACTGCCCAGGGGCTGATGAATCATCATCCGCGAGTGAGGCAGGCAATAACGCTTGCCTTTGGCGCCGCCGGCCAGCAGCAGGGCGCCCATGCTGGCGGCCTGCCCCAAGCAAAGCGTACTGATATCGGGCTTGATGAATTGCATGGTGTCGTATATCGAAAGCCCGGAACTCACCAGGCCGCCCGGAGAATTGATATACAGGTTGATATCCTTGCCGGGGTTCTCCGACTCAAGGAAGATAAGTTGCGCCACCACCAGGTTGGCCATGTGGTCGTCCACCGGGCCGACCACGAACACCAGGCGTTCCTTGAGCAGGCGCGAGTAGATGTCGTAGGCGCGCTCGCCGCGGGCGGTCTGCTCCACCACCATCGGCACCAGGTTCAGGGCTTTCTCATTCATATCAGGGATTTCCTTGCTTTTCGCAGTTCCTTACCCGCCCCTTTCCGGGAGTGTTGGAGCCAGGGATGGCGGAACCAAGCTCCATGGATGGATTTATGCGTCTCCCGGAAAGGGGCGGGTAAGGAACTGCGCGAGAGCATGACTTCAGATGTTAACCGGACAGGACCGGGGGCATGGGCTCCATGAACTCGTCAAAGCCCATTGCCCGTTTGCTGATCGCCGCATTCTCGTAGAGCCATTCCAGTACCTGCTCCTCGCGCATGCGGGCGCGTAGATTGCCGACCAGTTCCCGGTTGCCGGCCAATTCAGCGAAAGCCGCCTCCGGGTCCGGGGCGCCGGCCGCCAGCATCTGCAACTGCTCCGCCAGCAGCTGCTGATCGGGCACGATTTTTTCCCGCGCGGCCAGTTCCGAAGTCAGCAATTGCAGGCGCACGCGGCGTTCCGCGGCGGCTCGCATTTCCGGCGTTTCCTCCGGTTGATCCTGTGGCGCCTCGGGCTGATCCTGTGGCTCCTCGGGCGCGGCTTGCGATTCCCCGGACTCCTGGTCGCCTTCGGTTTCAGCGGCAGGAGGCGGCCGCAGGGCGGCAAGCGCCTGCTCGACGTCCTGATCGACCATCGACTTGGGCGTCAGCCCCGGATTGGCGGCAAGCAACTGCTCAAACAGTGCCTGGCGCTTGTGCTCCTCGCAAACCGACTTGAGTTCGCGCTCCAGCGTGGACCGCACGTTGGCTCTAAGGTCATCGGCCGACCCGCTTTCCACGCCCAGCGCCTTGACGAACTCCTCGTCGAGGTCCGGAAGCCTGGGCTCGGAAACACTCAATACCTCCACTTCGTACAACACACGCTTGCCACGCAGGGTTTCGTCCGGGTACTCCGGCGGCAACTTCAGACGAAAGCGCTTCTTTTTCGACGCGGACAATCCGATCAGGCGCTCTGCAAGCTGGGGCATCAGCCGAGTCTCGCCCAGCATCAGGGGCGCTTCCTTGATCTCGCCGGCGTCCAGCGTTTCCCGGCGGCGCGAAACCCGTATGTTCGCCACCATACGATCGCCCTCCCTGGCGGGGCGGCCGGCATCTTCCCATTGTGCCTGGCGCTGGCGCAGGCGGCCGATGGTGCGTTCCACGTCGCGCGATTGAATCTCCACCTCGGGTTGCTCGTAGGTCAGTTGATCCAGGCCGTTCCATTCAATATCGGGCAAAATGTCGAAGGTCGCCTCAAATTCGAGATCGGAGCCTTCGCGCGCTTTCTTGGCCTTGACCTCGCCGCCGCCGATTACGCGCAATTTCTGGTTCTGGGCGCCCTCGCGGAAACTCTGCTCAATGGTCTCGCGGGTCAGTTCGTTCCAAACGTCCTGCCCATAGCGTTGCCGGATCAACTTGATCGGCGCCTTGCCCGGCCGAAAGCCGCGAATCCGGCTGCGGCGTCGAATCGCGCCGAGCCGAGCGACGAACTCCTGCTGCATTACGCCGGCAGGAATCTGCACATGCAGAACGCGGCGAAGCCCTTCGCCATTCTCCACCTGGTAGTTTGCGTTGTCGAGATTCATATCTTCTGGATCGGTTCAGCCCCTGCCAGGGGGCGGGCTACTGGTGCGAAAGGAGAGATTCGAACTCTCAAGGGGATAACCCCACAGGAACCTAAATCCTGCGCGTCTACCAATTCCGCCACTTCCGCCTGACGCACATTATAAATTTGCCTGGCTGCGAACGGGTCATGCCGGGTCACCGGCCGGCGGGGAACGGGCAGCGATTGCCCGCGGCGCGCGGCGCAACCCTGCGAATTCAGGAGGTAAGCACCGCCAGGGCAGCGTTGTATTTCTCGGCGGTTTGGGCGATGACCTTTTCCGGCAGCCGCGGCGCCGGTGGCTGATGGTCCCAGTCCACCGAGTCCAGGTAGTCACGCACGAACTGCTTGTCGAAACTCGGCGGCGATACACCGATCCGGTATTCCGCGGCCGGCCAGAAGCGTGAGGAATCGGGCGTCAACACTTCGTCGATCAGCACCAGTTCGCCGGCGGCGTTTATCCCGAACTCGAACTTCGTGTCAGCCACGATGATCCCGCGATCGGCAGCGTGCTCAGCGCCGAACCTGAACAGGGCCTGGGAAACGTCGCGAACCCGCTCGGCCAGTTCCTCCCCGATCAGTCCGGCGGTCTCCCGCATGCCGATATTCTGATCATGCTCACCGGGCGCAGCCTTGGTGGCCGGCGTGAATATCGGTTCCGGCAAGCGCTCGGCAAGCCTGAGTCCCTGGGCAAGGCGTATGCCGCATACCTGCCCGCTCGCCTGGTAGTCCTTCCAGCCGGAGCCGATCAGATACCCTCGAACAACCGCTTCAACAGGAAGCGCGCGCACCCGTTCCATCAGTACGGAGCGAAACTGAAGTTCCTGAAATTCCTGCGGCCCAAGACCCGTGATCACTTCGTCCAGCGACGTATCTTCAAGCGCGTTGGGCACGATGTGGCCGGTATTGGCGAACCAGAAACGCGAAAGCCCGGTGAGCACTCTGCCTTTTCCCGGTATGGGGTCTGGCAGAACTACATCGTAGGCGGAAATCCGATCGCTGGTAACGAGCAACAGACGGTCGTCGCCGACCGCGTACAAGTCGCGCACCTTGCCGCGCCCGATGGCCTGCAAGCCTGGGATTTCGGTATACGATACGGTCACTTCTGCCCCCTCTTCTTCTGTTTCGAGCGTATTCTAGTGTCGTGTCCCGAAAATGCGTGTGCTTCTCGCGCGGTCGCTACGGAACCGGTGCAAGGCGCAGCCCGCGCAGGAGAAGGTTAGGCAACGCGCGTTCGCGGGACCCGACGCCAGCTTCGTCTAATGTACGTATTTCTTCTCGGAAAAGCAGCCGGATTCATCTTCGGCTTCATCTACGGCAACTTGCCGGGGGCATTTCTGGGCCTGCTCCTGGGCCATTTGGTCGACCGGAGCCTGTCCCGGAACATAAGCGGCTCCTGGCAAACCCACTCCGGCGCGCGGATGGAAAACCGCCGGCAGGTTTTCTTTGCGGCGACTTTCCGGGTCATGGGATATATCGCCAAGGCCGATGGCCGGGTAAGCGAAGAGGAGATCCGCGCCGCGCGCCAGGTCATGCAGGGAATGCGGCTGAACGCCGCGCAAATGCGCGAGGCCATGGATTATTTCAACGAGGGCAAGTCGCCGGGCTTTGATTTCAACGCCGAGCTGGGGCGAATCAACGAGGCCTGCCGTGGACAGCCGGTATTGCGGCAGTTCTTCGTTCACACGCAGTTCTTCATGGCCTTCGCTCACGGCGACGTTACCAGCGAGGAGCGGGCGGCGCTGAACCGGATTGGGTCGGTGTTGGGGCTGTCACAGTGGAATATCAGCCAAATGGAGGCTCAGGCCCGAATGCGCTTCGGGTTTGCACAGGGCAACGGGAGCGCCGGTCCCTCGCGCCAGCAGCCGCTGGACGATGCCTATCGGGCGTTGGGAGTTTCCGCAACGGCCAAGGATCAGGAAGTCAAGATCGCCTATCGCCGCCTGATGAAGGAAAACCACCCGGACAAACTGGTGGCCCGCGGCCTTCCCGAAGCAATGATGGAGCGCGCCCGGGAACGGACCCGCGAAGTCAACCGCGCCTACGAGCGGATAAAGGAACGCCGGGGGATGCGCTAACCCCTGGCGTGGCGCGCTATTCCCCCAGGGCCTGGCGCATTTCGCGGATAGCCTCGGCATAGTCTCCGGCGCCGAAAATGGCCGAACCGGCCACGAAGGTGTCGGCGCCGGCGGCGGCGATCTCGGCAATATTGCCGGCCTTTACACCGCCATCGACTTCCAGCCACACGTCGCGGCCGCTTGCGTCGATACGCCGGCGCGCCTCGGCGACCTTGGCGAGGCTCTGCGGAATGAATTGCTGCCCGCCAAAGCCTGGGTTCACCGACATGATGAGCACCAGGTCGATCGCGTGCAGCGTATGATCCAGCCAGGCCATGGGCGTTGCCGGATTGAAGGCAAGCCCGGGGCGGCAGCCGTGCTCGCGAATCAGCGAGATAGTGCGATCCACATGGCCGCTGGCTTCCGGATGAAAGCTCACGATGCTGGCGCCGGCTTCGGCGAAGGAACGGGCCAGTTCGTCCACCGGACTGACCATGAGGTGCACGTCGATAGGCGCTTCGATGCCGTGGCTGCGCAGTGCCCGGCAGACCAGAGGGCCAATGGTCAGGTTAGGCACGTAGTGGTGATCCATGACGTCGAAGTGGACCACATCCGCACCGGCCTCAAGCACGGCCTCGACTTCTTCGCCCAGGCGGGCGAAATCAGCAGACAGGATGGAAGGGGCGATGCGGGCGCGTTGCATATCGGTTCGCCTTGCGATCAGATGTAGCGGGCGGTCGTGGTCATGATTTTGGACACCAGCCGCATAGCCGAGCGAGCGACCTCAGGCAGCGGTTCGCCTCCGGCCTGCTCGGCGTTGCGGCCATGACGGATCTCGTCGGCCCGCATTTGCTCCAGTATCTTGCGGCTACGGACATCCTGGGAGGGCAGTTCATCGAGATGGCTATCAAGGTGACTTTCCACCTGGGCCTCGGTTTCGGCCACAAAGCCGAGGCTGGAGCGGTCGCCCAACAGCCCGGCCAGGGTACCGATTCCGAAAGAACCGGCGTACCACAAGGGCGTAAGCAGGCTGCGACGGCCGTTGAATTCGCCGATTCGGTTCTCGCACCACTTGAGGTGGCGGCCCTCCTCTTCCGCGGCGCCCAGCAGACTACGGCGTAGCCGGTCGTCCCGGGCCACCAGGGCCTGACCGCGGTACAGTGCCTGGGCAGAGACCTCTCCGGCGTGATTGACACGCATCAGGCAGGCGCTCAATTCGCGCTCTCTGCCGGAACGGAGCGTATCCTCGGTATCGCCTGCGGGGTTGTCGGCGGCCGGCGTGGTTTCGCCTGCCCATACCCGTAGCGCATGGCCAAGTTCCGCTAGAACCTGGTCGCCGATGGTGCGCTCGTTATCCCGCATGGCTTAATTGAACATTGCGTTGGACTTTTTGCTCCCCCCTTCTGTCGGGAGCCGCATGAATCCATCCCTGGAGCTTGGCGTCGCCATCCATGGCTCCGACACTCCCGACAGAAGGGGGGAGCAAAAAGCCCGCACGGTGGTCATGCTATCACCTGCTTGGACCGGATTGATGGTGGCTGGGGGACCAGGATTCGAACCTGGGTTGTCGGAGTCAGAGTCCGATGTCTTGCCGCTAGACGATCCCCCATCCGCTCGCTGCACGGGGCCGGTTCGTTCGCAGCAATCAGCGCTTGGAGTACTGGGTGGCCCGACGGGCCTTTCTCAAACCCACCTTCTTGCGCTCGACCTTGCGCGCGTCCCGGGTCACGAAGCCGGGCGCCCTGAGTCTCGGCCGGAATTGCTCGTCGAATGCGAGCAATGCACGGGTGAGGCCATGTCTTATGGCCCCCGCCTGACCGGTGGTGCCGCCGCCCTTGACGGTAACGGTAAGGTCCATCCGGCCTTCGAGGCCAACGACCTTGAGCGGCTGATGCACGATCATGCGCGCGGTTTTGCGACCGAAAAACTCTTCCAGCGGACGCTTGTTGACGGTCACCTGGCCGGTGCCCGGGCGCATGAACACGCGGGCGGTCGACGTCTTGCGCCTGCCGGTGCCGTAAAAAACTGTTTCGGTCACGCCTGAATCTCCAGTGGCTTGGGCTGCTGAGCGCCATGCTTGTGCTCGGGGCCCGGATAAACCTTCAGCTTCTTCAGCATGGCGCGGCCCAGGTGGTTCTTTGGAAGCATCCCACGAACCGCGGAAAGAATGGCGCGCTCCGGGTTATCCTGCATGACCTTCTTCAGCGGCACGGACTTCAGGTTGCCGATGTAGCCGGAGTGGCGGTAATAAATTTTCTGGTTCAACTTGTCGCCGCTGACGCGAACTTTGGATGCGTTAACCACCACAATAAAATCGCCGGTATCGACGTGCGGCGTAAACTCGGGCTTGTGCTTGCCTCGCAGGCGCACTGCCAGTTGGCTGGCCAAACGGCCCAGCGTGCGGCCGGCGGCGTCGACGAGGAACCAGTCCTGCTGAACTTGCCCGGGTTTTGCTGAAACGGTGCGCATATTTGTTGGTTTGATCAAGGAAGCGCGTGGTGGACGCGAAGCCGCGGAATTTTACACTATCGGCTTGTGTCTTGTCCCCGCCGTTTCGGGTACAGGGATCGATGTCAACGGCTTGCGCGCTGAGCTTGGGTTAAGGGAAGGAATTGGTAGTGATTGGAGCGTAGGATTTACTTGGTTTGAATGAATGAGGAGAGTGGCGGGTGAGCGATAGAGGACGGCGCAAGTTTCTAAAGTCGACTTTGGCGGTGGGTGCGACGGCTGGGTTGAGTGCGCGGGCCATGGAGTCCGGCGGCGAGGCGGAGAGTGCCAGGCCGGCCGGAAGCGGTTCGGTGATGAACCTGGCGGCGCAAGGTCTTGACACGGTGCGGGTCGGGCTGATCGGGGTGGGCGAGCGCGGCGTGGGGTTCGTGCGCCACTTCTGCAATATCGAAGGCGCGCGCATCACGGCGATATGCGATACCGAGCAATTGGTGTTGGACCGCGCCGCAAAGATCATGTCGGAGCTTGGCGAAGCCCCGCCCGGCCTGTACACCGGCGATGACTATGCCTATCGCAAGCTCCTGGACCGCGGGGACGTCGATATCGTGGTGATCGC
The DNA here is from genome assembly GCA_965261845.1 of Candidatus Foliamicus sp. Classification (GTDB taxonomy): domain Bacteria; phylum Pseudomonadota; class Gammaproteobacteria; order Steroidobacterales; family Foliamicaceae; genus Foliamicus. The sequence continues at coordinate 2,233,039 of OZ253475.1, forward strand.
CACGCCCTGGCGGTGGCACGCGATCATGGCTGCAGAGGCCATGGAGAGCGGCAAGCACGCCTTTGTGGAGGTGCCCGCGGTAACCACCGTGGAAGAAGCGTGGTGGCTGGTCGACACCTCCGAGCGCACCCGGATGAACTGCATGATGCTGGAGAACGTCTGCTACGGCAGGGACGAGCTGATGGTCCTGAACATGGTCCGGCAGGGCGTCTTCGGAGAATTGCTGCACGGCGAAGCCGCGTATCTCCATGAACTGCGCTGGCAGATGAAGGAAATCGAGCGGAAGACCGGATCCTGGCGCACGCTTTGGCATGCGAAACGAAACGGCAACCTATACCCGACCCACGGCCTGGGCCCGGTCGCGCAGTACATGGGGATCAATCGGGGCGATAGGTTTGAATACATGAACTCCATGAGTTCGGCGGCGGTTGGCCGGGCAGCCTACGCGCGCCGGGAATTTCCCGCGGATCACGACCGCAACCGGCTCGATTACCATACCGGCGACATGAACACCAGCCTGATCAAGACGGCGAAGGGCCGAACGATCATGGTGCAACATGACACCACCACGCCGCGGCCGTACTCGCGCCACAACCTGATTCAGGGAACCAACGGGGTTTTCGCCGGTTTTCCCAACCGCATTGCGCTAGAGCATGGGGGCGGCGAGACGTACCACGAGTGGGACTACGACATGGCCCAATGGCAGGCCCGCTACGATCATCCCCTGTGGGTACAGATGGGCCGGCGGGCCGAGCAGCAGGGCGGCCACGGCGGCATGGACCACCTGATGTGCTGGCGGCTGGTGGATTGCCTGAGAAACGGCGAGCCGCTCGATCAGAACGTCTACGACGCCGCGGCCTGGTCGGTAATCGGCCCGCTCAGCGCCGATTCGGTCGCCGATCGAGGCAACAGCGAGCCGATACCCGATTTCACCCGCGGGGACTGGCGGAACACGGAACCACTGCCCATCGTGGGGCAGGAATCCACCTGATCGCAAAGGGCTGACAGGCCCTGGCCTTACTCCCCGATGCGCTTGGCCGGGAACACGCAGGTAAAGGTACTTCCGACACCAAGTTCGCTTTTAATCTCCAGTTTGCCGTCGTGCCGGGTAAGCACATGCTTGACGATAGCCAGGCCCAGGCCGGTGCCCACCACAGCCGGGCTGCCCTCTCCGCGGACCCGGTAAAAACGCTCGGTCACACGCGGAAAGTGTTCCGGTTTGATTCCGATGCCCGTATCGGAGACGGCGAGACGCCCGCCGGAACCGCCTACACGCCAGCTCAACACGATTTCGCCGCCGGAGGGAGTGAACGCCGCCGCGTTCATCGCAAGGTTGGTCGCCACCGAATGAATCTCGGCCTCGTCACCCAGCAATGGCAGCTCACTCATCAGGTCGGCGCGAATCTTCAATTGGCCGTTGGCCCGCGCTGCGACGACCCGGGCGGCGTCGGACAGCAGCCCCGCCATGTCCAGCGGTGCGTAGCCAGGCGGCGTTTCGGAGGACTCCAGGCGCGACAGCTCCAGCAGGTCTCTCACCAGTCGCGTCATACGGTCGCATTGCACCGCCATGTCCTTGAGAGGACCGCCCCATCGGCGAACGAAATCTTCGTCCTCTTCCATTGACTCCAGGTAACCGGTAAGCACGGTCAATGGCGTTTGCAATTCGTGTGAGGCGTTGGCCACAAAATCGGTGCGGGTCTTCTCGACCAGAACCGCGGGGGTCACATCCCGCACCAGCAACAGAAACTGCTGTTCGGCGTACGGCACCCGTTGCGCCTCCAGCCAGCAATCCGCCTTTACCGGCGAGGGGAATCGAACCGAGGCCTTGCCGCCGCTCTTCAGCCAGCTAACGAATTGGGGGTCGTCAATCAGTTTCCGTGCGGGCCGCCCCTTGTCCAGGCGCCGCCGCACGCCGAGCAGGCGGCGGGCCGGCCGGTTGCTTACCATGACCTCACCCTGGTCGTTCAGAACCAGGGCCGCATCCGGAAACGATCGCGCGGTACTGCGCAGGGCCTTCAATACCGTCGTCAGCCGCTGTTCGGCCTCTACCGTGCGGCTCTCCAGGTCACTGACCTGCTGCGGTAATTCGGTAAAGGAAAATGCCCCGCCGGTCCAGGCGTCGGGATCAAGCAGCTGCGACAGTTCGCCCGCGGCACGCACCTGAACCGACAGCTCCCACAACAGGGCCACGACCGCCCCGGCCAGGGCTCCGGCGAGCGGCTCCTTGGCCAGCAACCAGCCGGCGATGCCCCCGAGGACGGCGCACGCGCACGACCGCAGCAGGATGCGAACAGCAAGTTTGCGAACCAGTGGATCCATGCCCGAACCAGGCTACCCGATGGCCGCCCGGGAAACGGCCTGTCGTTGCAAGACGCCAACCTCCATTGCAATCATGGCCTGCCGGCGGCTGACGCCTGCCGGCTCAGTGTCCCGGCTAGTGTAATGAGAAACGGTACCCCGCGCCCCGCACAGTCTGGATGTAACCGTCCACTTCATGCTCTTCCAACGCCTTCCTGAGGCGCCTGATGTGCACGTCCACCGTGCGGTCTTCCACAAACACGGCCGGCCCCCATACTTTGTCGAGCAATTGTGAACGGCTGAATACACGCTCCGGGCGTTCCATGAACAGGCGCAGCAGGCGGAATTCGGTGGGCCCCAGGGTTACCTTGCCCGCATCCGTGAGGACACGATGGCTTACCGGATTCAGGGTAAGCCGACCCCGGGTTATCGGCTCCTCGGGGGAGTTTTGGGTTCGGCGCAGCACCGCATTGATGCGCGCCAAAAGTTCGCGGCTGGAGAACGGCTTGGTAACGTAGTCGTCGGCGCCGCTGCTCAAGCCTGAGATCTTGTCCTGCTCCTGCGACCGGGCGGTAACCATGATGATTGCCACGTCGCGCGTTTCCGGCGTGCGCTTGATCCAGCGCGTCAATTCCAGCCCGCTGCCGTCGGGCAGCATCCAGTCAATGATGGCCAGGTCCGGAAGGCGTTCCCCGATCGCCTTTCGTGCCGCATTGGCATCCTCGGCCTCGCGCACGTCAAAGTCGGCACGACGAAGATTGAACGCCAGCATCCCTCGAATAGCGTTCTCGTCTTCTACTACAAGTATGTCGCGTCGCATTTTGCCTGGAAATTATGCCATCCCCTGGGAACCAGCCTGGGAGCGAGGGCGTCCCGCCCTCGACCAGGGCGGGACGCCCTCGCTCCCAGCGTGTTCCCTGCGCGCCAGCGCAGCGGCACCCGCTGCGAAAACTCCCATACCGAATTACTCGCCGAGTTCCTCGACCAGTTCGACGGCAAAGCCGTTGGGTGCTGCCAATGTTGCGCGTCGGGCGGCCATATTTACCGGTCGTGCGTCGACGACCTCCGGACCGCACAATATTTCCGCTCCGAATTGCTCGGCGCGCTCGAGCACGGCGTCCAGATCGGTGGTCATGAACGACCACATCACCATTCCTCGATTGGGCGGCTGCGAGGGCGCCACGGCCTCGACGCCGGTATCGAACCAGTCCAGAAACACCAGGTAGCGGCTCTCCGAACCCGGCGCAAACACCTGCAGAAAACGCATGGTCGAGCCGGGCGGCACGTCAAGCAGGCCGCTGGCCGGCCCTTCGGTTGGAAGTTCGATATCGCGCCGGACTTCGTAGCCCAGCACTTCCTTATAGAAATCCAGGCTGCGCTGGCCGTTGTTTATTACCTGACTCGAGTACGCGGGACCGCCTGTGAGGGTTCCTTCGGCGATGGGGCAGATGGGGGCCAGGTCGGAAGGCCGCGCGATGCCCAGCACATAGACACCGTCGGGCGCGCGCAAATGCGTCTCAAGCGCCTCGTACGGGGACCCGTCCGGCCGCTGCAGGGGAATCCGGGTTACACCTGCAACGGTCCCGAAGCCCATGCTCTCGCCTTTGGCGATGAGTTCGGCCATGTCGGCACAGGCAAAACCAACTGCCAGACCGCCTTCGAGCAATGCGTTCATTCCCGGGCGCACCTCCGGCCGGTCGCCGCCCACGCCAATCACCCGCAGGTACGGCATGTTCAGGCTGCCGGGCTGCTGGTACAAGGCGTGCTCCCAATCACCGGCGTCTTCCAGCCCCCAAAGCCGCGTCAGCGGCGCCCGTGTATGTTCGGGCAGATGGTCCAGGGCCGGTTGCAAACCCATCAGGTCGCAATACAGCCGGCGACAGCGTTCCATGTCGCTGGTGACTACGGTTGCGGCGGCCAGTGGGCCTACCAGGGCGTCGCCGTTTGTGTTGCCGGGCGCGAGCGGGTTGGTCGTGTTCATGGCGCAATGATAGCGAAGCTTGTGGGTTATTCTTGAACCAGTGTTGCATTTGGGTGTGAGATGACTGAGCAGCGGCGGCGCTTCCTCAAGCTGCTTGCCGCCGGCGCGGCGGGCGTGGCGGCGGGCGGGTGCGCGCCTTCGGCACGCGAAGAAACGCAAGCTTCTTCGGGCGCGCGTGGCGGCGGCGAGCGATACCGATGGCGGCTGGTTACCGCCTGGCCGCCGGGACTGCCCGGCTTCGGCACGACGGCGGTAGCACTGGCGGACACATTGCGTGAAGTCTCGGGCGGGCGGCTGACGGTTCAAGTCTATGCGGCGGGCGAGCTGGTCCCCGCGTTCGAGGTGTTCGACGCGGTATCCCGCGGCAGCGTCGAGATGGGACATTCGGCGCCGGCCTACTGGAAGGGCCAGGCCCCCGCTACCCAGTTGTTCACCGGCTATCCCTTCGGCATGCTGCCGGCCGAGTTCAATGCCTGGATAGCCTATGGCGGCGGAATGGAGTTGTGGCGGGAATGCTATGCGCCGTACGGGCTGGTTCCGTTTCCCGGCGGCAACACGGGCGCCCAGATGGGCGGTTGGTTCCGCCGCGAAATCGATTCTCTCGATGATTTTGCCGGGCTGAAGATCCGGATGCCGGGCCTGGGCGGCGACGTGCTGCGGCGGCTTGGCGCGACCGTGGTCAACCTGCCGGGCGGGGAGCTGTTCACCGCGCTCAAGTCCGGGCTCATCGACGCCACGGAGTGGGCCAGTCCGTATAACGACCTTCCCCTGGGGCTGTACCAGGCGGCGCCCTATTACTACTACCCCGGCTGGCATGAGCCGGCGGGCTCGATCGAGGTCATCGTAAATCGCAAGGCATTGGAGTCGCTGCCCGGAGAACTGCAAAAACTGATTCAGGTCGCCTGCACCGCGGTCAATCACCAGATGTTGTCGGAATTCATGGCCCGCAACGTGCAGTCCCTGCGGGTGCTGGTGGAGGAGCACGGCGTGCAGTTGCGCCGCTTCCCCGACAGCGTACTCAAGGGATTGCAAATCGCCGCGAACGTGATCCTCGAAGAACTGGGCGCGGCAAATCCGCTTGCCGCACGCATCCTCAAGTCGTACAGCGAGTTTCAGAAAGGCATTTCCGGTTGGCAGGCGATATCCGAAGGTTCGTACTTAAGCGCGCGAGACTCGTGAAGAAAGCCGGCGCCCGGGGCTCCATTGCGCCGGCGAGAAATCCCATAGCCTATGCGCCTGACCGGCGAGTCGTGTGGATCGCTCTGCTGACCGCGCTAATCCCCACCCTTACCGTCAATCTTTGTTACGTCATCTCAAGCTCGCAGGGACACGTTCCGGCCTGCGTGCCGTACTTTGAGGGTTGCACGTCGATCAGCTCTGCCGGGCGCCAGGGAATCAGCTATTACCTTTTCAAGCTGGGTATGGTGGGCTCGGCGGTCCTGCTGGTGATGTTCTGGCGGAGCATGTCCGATCACATATCCGCCGGCACCGGGCGGGGGGCGCCGGTGGCGGTGGCTGTGGGGACGGGCGGCGCGGCGTTTCTGGTGCTCTACGCGGCCTTTCTGGGCAACGAGGGGCACATTTACTTTCTGCTGCGGCGTTTCGGCTCGATCCTGTACTTCGGCCTGACGATGCTCGCGCAGCTGATGGCGCTGCGCCGGCTGGAAGCGTTCGCGCCACGATGGATGACACGCACTAAGAAGTGGGGCTTGTTTTCCATGTTGTTTTTCGGCATAGCCAGCATCCCGGTGATGAATTACATGGACAACAAGGACACGTTTCAGGACATCATCGAATGGGATTTCTCGCTGCTCATGCAGATGTACTTCCTGATTACCGCCATCTGGCTCGCTCGCCTCCGCAAACCTGCTTTCACCTAACCTGGCAACGAGGGCAGGATGCCCTCGTCGAGGGCGGGGACGCCCTCGTTCCCGGTTAGGCTTTGAGGTCTTCGGGGCGTAGCGGGAGTTTGCGGATGCGGCGGCCGGTCACGGCGAACAGCGCGTTGCAGAACGCCGGCGCCACCAACGGCGTGCCCAGTTCTCCGATGCCCATGGGCGGAGCATCCGACGCCACCAATACCACCTCCATGGTGGGTGTGCTGGCCATCGTAAGCATGCGGTAGCGGTCGAAATTGCCCTCCGCCACCGAGCCGTTCTCCAGATTGATTTCGCCGTGCAGCAACGCCGTCAGGCCGTACACAATGGCGCCTTCGATCTGCGCTTCGATATTGTCGGGATCCACCGCCAGGCCGCAATCCACGGCGGCGCGAATCCGCCCGGCCCGCCATTGACCGTCTTCGCGGACCAACTGCACTTGCATGCCGATATAGCTGGCAAACAACTTCGCGACCGCAATACCACTTTGGCCGGTCCAACCCTCGGCAGCCACCTCAAGAACCTTCAGCGCTCGCGGATCGCCGGCCGCCAGTTCCGCCCGCAACTCCACCGGTCCGCGGCCGCCGGCATGCGCTACTTCGTCGAGAAAGCTCTCTGCGAAAAACGAGTTCATGCTCGAAGCTACGCTGCGCCAGAACCCGCCGCGAACCGGCATCTGGCGCATGACATAGCTGATTCTCCGATTGGGAATGGCATACAGATCGTTGAACAGGACCCCCGCAGAGGAAGGATCGGCGTTCTCTTCAACCATCCAGGGCCAGCGCTCGTACAACAGCGAGTGCCCCGCCAACTTGCCGTCCCAGGCGATCGGCGAACCGTCCGGGCCCAGGGCCGCACGCAAGCGCGCAACATACGGCGGGCGATAACAATCGTTGCGCATGTCCTCTTCGCGGCTCCAGACCAACCGCACCGGGCGGTCGGGCAAGCCCTGCTCGCGCAAGGCCCTGGCGATGGACACCGCCTGAACCGCCACCTCCGACTCGATACGGCGGCCGAACGCGCCGCCCATATGGCAAGGATGCACCGCCACGTTTTCAGGCTCCATGTCGAAGACATTGCAGACGTCGTTCTGCAAACGCTGCACGTTCTGCGAAGGCATCCAGATCTCACAGCCGTCACCGACAAGGAGCGCGGTGGCGCCCATGGGCTCCATGGTGGCGTGCGCCAGTATCGGCGCCTCGTAGGTCTGATCGAGACTGACTTCGGCCGCGGCAAGCGCGCCGTCGGGGTCGCCGCCCTCAATGAACAAGCGGCCGTCTTCGCTCATGGCCTGGCGGAGATCCTCAAACACTGATTCAGTGCTGCTCGTATCGCCGCCTTCCCACGTGATCTCGGCGCGCTCCAGCGCTTGCGACGCGGTCCAATAGTCTTCGGCCACGGCGGCGGCGGCCTGATCGCCCAGGGCAATGACCCGCGCCCAGGCGCCGTTCGCCTCCGCCGGCGTCAGGCTCGTGAGCCGCGCACCGGGACGCGGCGGGTTCCGCACGGCGGCATGCAGCGCCGGCTCGCCGCCGGCGCTGTCGGCCATGAACGGAAACGTACCGTTGACCTTTGCCGCAACGTCCTTGCGGCGAGCATGCTTGCCGATCAGCCGAAATTGTTCCGGGGATTTCAGCGGCGGGGCTTCCGGCGCCGGCATCTTGGCCGCCGCCGCGGCCAGTTCGCCGTAGCTCAGCGACTGATCGCCGCGCCACACGCGAGACTGCTCTGCGCGGCACTCGGATGCAGCAACTCCCCACTGCGCGGCAGCGGCGGCAACCAGCATTTCGCGCGCCGCGGCCCCTGCCTTGCGGAGACCGCTGTGATAGCCCATCACCGATACACTGTTTCCGGAGCCTTGACCGTGGTCGAGGCGGGCCGGATTGCCGTACACCGGCGGATCCAGGGGAGCGTAGCGCACCTGCACCTGTTCCCAGTCCGCTTCCATTTCTTCCGCGAGAATCAGTGGAAGGCTGTGGATGATTCCCTGCCCCATGTCCGCCACCGGGCACAGAACGGTAACAAGGCCCTGTTCGTCCAGCGTCACCCAGGCGTTCAGCGGTCGCGTCTCTTCGGCGGCCATGCCCAAGCGCAAGCCGAACGCCGGCGTAGCCAGCAACGCACCGGCGGCATACAGCAGTTCGCGGCGCGTCAGCGCCACACAAGGTCGATTCTCATTCGCGCCGGAGTGCGGCGTGGAGGGGTTCTTCAGGATTGGATTGGTCATCTTGCGGCGAATAATAAACCGAGCATCGCTCTCCGACGGCCTGGAGTCCAGAATGCTGGCCAACGCGGGCATGATAGTAGACTGGCCCGGCGCCGCCCGGTGCGGCAAGCGCCAGGCCCGCAGATTGCGCTCTGTCAAGGAGAATCCCCCATAGTCCCGATACCGAAGATTGCAATCGTTGCGGCAATCGTGTGCCTGGTGCTGGGCATCATGCTGATTGTTTCCTGGTTCATGAATCGGAAACAGATGCGCGACTGCACCCGCCTGGGCCTGCGAGCCGCGGCCGCCATTTCCGGCATTTATGCCCTGGGCGCACTGCTGGCCTGGGTTGAGGTGGCGGAAACGCACCCGCTGTTTCTTGCCCTCGAACTGACCTTCAATTTTCTTTGGGTGATTACGATCATCGCGGTTGGAAGCCGCTTTGCTTTGATGTCAGGACTACGTCCGTTCCCGCTGATTCTCCCTGGCCTGTCATTGTCGGGGGAGGAGCAGTACACCAACCTTGCAGGCCCCGCTGCAGGCGGAAATACCATTCGGAAGCTAACGGTCTGGATACTGGCAATCGTTGCCGCCGTTGTAGCCTGGTCCCTGCTGGTCTTTTCCCTTTTCTCCTGGGAGGTCGGCGCAGTAAAGCTGTACATGGCAGGCGTGGACATAGAAAGGCTAAGCGCATGGAACCCGGCGCTGCTGCTGATGCTCACCGGGGTAACCGTTGTGGAAGAACTGACTTTCCGCCTGGCGATACAGAACCAGCTTGCCAGGCTGTTCGCCTGGACGGGCAAACAGCACTGGCTTTCCATCGTGCTGACATCGCTGCTGTGGACCTTTCTGCATGCAGGCGCCGTGGATCCCGATTGGGTGAAATTCGTCCACGTATTCCCCATGGGGCTGGTCCTGGGTTGGATGTTCCGAAGATTCGGAATCGAAAGTTGCATCCTGGTGCACGTGTTGTTCAACCTGGCCGCGCCCATTGTCCTTTTGCCCTTTGATGCGGCGTGATAAACTGCCCGGCCGTGGCCAGTTTTACTCTTAACGGCCGTCCCGTCACCCTGGACGTGCCCGGCGAAATGCCCCTTTTGTGGGCGTTGCGCGATCACCTGCGCCTGACCGGCACCAAGTACGGCTGCGGCATTGCCCTGTGCGGCGCGTGCACGGTGCACTTGGACGGGGTTGCGGTGCGATCCTGCCGGATCAACACGGGGGCTGCCGAGGGACGCAGCATCACCACCATTGAGGGGCTGGCCGGCGACGGAGAACCCCATCCCGTGCAGCAGGCCTGGATCGACGAACAGGTCCCGCAATGCGGCTATTGCCAGCCGGGCATGGTAATGGCGGCCGCAGCTCTGCTGGCGCAGAATCCCGCGCCCAGCGACGAAGAGATCGACAGTTCGATCACCAATATCTGCCGTTGCGGCACCTACCCGCGCATCCGCCGGGCTATTCACTCCGCCGCAAAGGCGATGGCGGCAGCCTCGGACGAAAATTGAGTCGCGTATCGCGAATAGCGCCCGCCCTGCTGGCGGCGGGGCTTGCGCTGGCCGCTTGCGGCGGCGAAGAGAAAGCGGCTCGCCCGGCGACCTCGAACGAGGGCCCGGCGCCGGCCGCCGAAGAGGTCGACTTCGCTACCCTGATGGAAACGGCGAACCCGGACCGCGGCCGGCGCCTGTACATTCAGTGCCGCGCTTGTCACACGCTGGTCGCGGAAGGCAACCAGGCGTTGGGACCCAATCTGCATGGGTTCATGGACCGGCCGGCGGGAACGACGCCCGGCTACGAGTATTCCGAAGCATTGCTGGCCGCCGATCTCGAGTGGACGCCGGAAACCCTGGACCGCTGGATGCAAAGTCCCTCGGAAGTGATCCCCGGTAACAAGATGATTTTCGCAGGCATACGCAAGGCGCGCGACCGCGCCGACCTGGTCGCCTGGCTGCAGCAATCCACCGTCGAGGAATAGGCCCTGCCCCAGTTTCCGCCACTCGTAATCGTTTTCTTTGTCCTCAACCTGGCATTTATCGTCACGGTCATCGGGTTCTGGTTCTCCAACCGTGAAGACCTGCGCGAACACACAAGTTTCGGTGTGCGTGTTTCCGTTGTCTATTGCGCCATTGCCGCCGTGGCGCTGGCGGCATCGTACTTTGAGTTCGGCGAAACCCTCGGCATTGCTCTTCCGATAGCCGCCCTGGTTGTCGATTTCTTCAAGATTATCCTGGTGGTCTCGGTCGGAGCCTATTGCGCCTCGTTGGCGGGCTACAGTGCCTTTCCGCTGCTGCGGCCGCGGCTCGGCCGGGCCGGTGCTGATGCGATGGAACCCGCTACAGTCCTTGAGGCCCCCGCTATCGACCTTCGCAGCCGGGCCGTATGGGTGCTTATCCTGGTTGCCGCTTGGCTCGCCTACTCGAAACTGCTGTTCCTCATCTTCTCGCCGGAAATTTCCGAGACGATGAAACAGGCCCTGGACAAACTGAACGTCAGCCACACAACCAGTTTGACTCCCGCCACCGCTATTGCAGTGTCGGTGATTGCGATTTCCGAAGAACTGGCCTTCCGCCTCGGGATTCAGAACCTGCTGTGGCGCCTGTTCCGGTTAAGAGACAAGCAGTACTGGATTTGCATCCTGCTGACGGCAGTCTTTTGGACCATCGGCCATACCGGAGTGCTGGAGCCCGATTGGGTAAAACTCGCCCAGGTCTTCCCCGCCGGACTGGCGCTGGGATGGATGTTCAAAAAGCACGGGATCGAGAGCTGCATTGCCGCACACCTGCTGTTCAACCTGACCATGCCCCTGCTGGGCCTCTAGTGCCGAGTCACAGAATGCTGCGCCCAAGCGCACTTTGAATCAGCGTGACTGCGCGTTCGGCCGAGATGTTCGCGTGATCCAGGAACGGGTTCAGTTCAACCACTTCCATCGACGTCATTCGACCGTCGGCCGCACACTCCTCCAGTAGCAGATGTGCCTCCCGGAAGCTGACGCCGCCGGGCACCAGCGTTCCGCAACCGGGAATGACTTCCGGATCGCAGCCGTCCAGGTCAAAGCTGACGTGAAATCCTGCCGTTCCGGCATTCACGATTTCGAGCGCCCTGCTTGCCACCTGGCTCATTCCGAGTTGGTCGATTTCGCGCATGGTGAACGCCGTGACCCCCGATTTGCGGATGAACTCACGCTCAACATCATCAATATCGCGTATCCCGATCAAGACGACGTTTCTTGCATCGATAGCGGGATTCACGCCCAGTATCCTGGACAGTTCCGTATCCCCGTAGCCCAGCAGGCAGGCAAGCACCATGCCATGGATGTTTCCGGTCGGCGAGGTCTCGGGAAGATTCATGTCGCCGTGAGCGTCAAACCAGATGACGCCGAGCTTCCGGTTTGTACTCCTCAGGTGCGCCGAGACCCCGGACACCGTGCCCATGGCAATCGAGTGGTCACCCCCAATCACCAGCGGCCACTCACCCGCCTTGAGCGCGTCGCGGGTATGGCCGGCGAGCTGCCTGCATACGCCAAGAATCGCGTCCTTGAAACGGGCCCTGGAATCGCCCGGCTGCAGCGTTTCCATCGGCGGTACAGCAAGGTCCGTTTCGCTCGCGATCGAATATCCCAAAGAACAGATCGCTTTTCTTAGGCCCGCCACCCGAAACGCCGAAGGCCCCGCGTCGGTTCCCCTGCGCGAAGCGCCCAGGTCGAGCGGCACATTGATGATGTGAATGGGTCTGTTGGTCTGAATCAATCCTGGTCGGCCCCGCCTTCCTTTTCGCGTTTGGCGTCAATGTAATCCTTGAACTCGGTCCAGGATGTCTCCTTGCCTTTCTCGTAACGGATCGGCGGCGGCTCAGTGTATTGCGGGTAGTTGGCATTGAGCTCGTCGATCATCACGCCCGGCATTTCATCGAAACCGCTCAGCCGGAGGCCGGCGGTATGGAAAACCACCACGCCCACGCGATCTCCCATCTTCATCCACGGCAGCCATTTGGACACCCTTCCCCAGGAAATGACCCTATCCTCTGCCGCTGGTATATCGGCATTCAGGATTTCATCGGCGGGTGACGCCGAAGTGCCGAATTCCATCGCCTGATAGGTCCCGCCCACGTATTGCTGATAATCCCCGCCCAGGGGATTGTGGTAGAACAGCCGCGCAGCGCCCCCGCCGTGCATCATCAAGCCGTCCTTGAAGAAATAGAAGAACGACCCAGCGGGGTTGCCCTCCTCGTCCCGGGCCCAGGTCTCGCGGTAGTTTCCGGGCGGGTCGTTGGCCACATGCACCACTGCCACGTCCTCGCCCGTCCACGGGTTGGTCCACGTTCTCAAGACTTCGTTGGTTTCCGGATCCAGGTACAGCATGAGTTCCCGCGAGCGGGCGGCAAAACCCAGGCCGCGAACCGGATCCGTGAACGTCTCGCAGTGGCGGATATTCATCCCCTGCACGTTGAACAGGTGGCGGTCCTTCTCGCCCGGCACGCGGGAATACATACGCCCTTCCCACCAGTACAGGGCGGTCTCGCCATCATTCATCGAGCACCGGGTCTTCATCAGAACGCGTATGGCGTCGTCCGGGTCGTTAACGTCAAGTTGTTCGCCCCAGGCCGCACCGGCTGCCAATAACAAGGCTACTGCCAATCCCGCAGACAGTCTGAGTGTTGGTCTTGCGTTGATCATTGCGCTTCCCCTTCCGGCTCGATCACCGACTTGAAATACGCCCAGCTGGTTACATTGGGCCTGGCATCGTCCAGCGGGGGAGGCTCCGCGTATTCCGCATAGTTGCTTTGTAATTCACCCCGTAAAGGCTCAGAAAGGGCATCAATCCCTGATACCCGTTTTCCTATGGTCGTGAAAATCATCATCCCCGGGCGATCGCCCATTCGCATCCAGGGCAACCATTTCGAGGTGCGTGCCCAGGACAGGGTGTAGCGCTTGAGCGTCTTCAGTTCAGGATCCAGCAGCTCGTCCTCGTAGGCATAGCCGTTAAGCATTTCCATGGCGTGATAGGCGCCTCCCACATATTCCTGGTATTCCCCGGCCAGCGGGTTCTTGTAGTACAGCGGAACGTATCCCGTGGTCCATACCCTGCCTTTCAGGAATTGCCCATTGAATCGGTAACCCGTGCCATCGGCTCGATAGGCGAAAGAGGGGCCGCGCATATTCACCGGATCATTGGCCACATGCACGACCTCGACCTCCTCGCCCGTCCAGGGATTGGTCCAGCTGCGAAGGATTTCATTGGTCTCCCGGTCCAGGTAGATCAGCAATTCCCGCGAAACCGAACGATAGCCGTGGCCCCTCTCGGCATCCTCGAAATTCCTGCATTGGCGAATATTCATGCCCTGTACGTTGAACAGGTGGCGGTCCTTCTCTCCCGGCATGCGGCTCATGGCGCCGCCCTGCCACCAATACAGGACCGTTTCGCCCTCGTTGAGCGAGCAGTTCATTTTCTGCGCCATGAGAATGGCGTGTTCCGGGTTGGCCGGATCCAGTTTCTCGGCTGCCGGCAGCGCGGCGGAGGCCAGCCCCAGCGCGGCGGCAAGGCCGGCGGCGAACGCCGGGCGATAAATTGGCAGCATCTCTTTCATCCTCCTTCGGTTAGGGAACGCAGCTTGCTTCCTGGGAGTTTTCGCCGCGACCGCGCTGCGCTGGCGCGCAGGGAACACGTTGGGAGCGAGGGCATCCTGCCCTCGACGAGGGCGGGACGCCCTCGTTCCCAGCGCTGTTCCTGGGAGAGAGGGCATCCTGCCCTCCGAGGGCGGGACGCCCTCGTTCCCAGGGTTGTTCCACGCAAGCATATTCTAGCTTTCGGGCCAGGAGTCCGATTTTCCGGCGTCGACCAGCCCCTTGAGCAAGCCGGCGGCCTTCTCAAGCGCCGGCCCATCCGGATGGGCCACCGGCGGAGTGGAAGGATACCTCGGAAGGGTTGCGTCCAATCCCGCCTTGGACGCCGTCTTGCGGCCCGGCTCCAGCGAAGGATCGAGAACCGAGGTGGACAAGTTTTCCACCCGGATCAGGTCCCGGTCCCACTGAAAGCGGGTCGCCAGCGCCCAGTTTATCTGTTGCGGGTCGAACAGGTCGATGTCCGCGTCCACGGCCACCGCCGTTTTGACCCGCCGCCATGCAAGGACTGCCGTCAATGCGTCTCGGACTTCTCCCGGCCGCGCGCCCGCGAATTGCAGTAGCACCAGAAACCGCCGGCCTTGCGCCGGGGCATGCACGTTCACCAGGAGTGGCGATACCGCTTTCGCCAACGAGAACAGCTTGCCCTCCATGGCGATGTTGTCCGGAGTCAGGTTGTCCGCCAGGCCGGAGCCGCAATCGTGCAGCACTGCGCCCCGGCGGTGCGACACCGACAGCACTTCGCACACCGGCGCGTCCACGGCCGGCCCCAGAAAGCCGGTGTATTCGGCAAACGGCCCGTCCGGTTCGGCAACTCCCGGATGGACCAGCCCTTCAATCACGAATTCGGCGTCGGCCGGCACCAGAAGCCTGGCGCCGAAGTTCAGTGAAGGCGTCAGCCGCAGCGGCTCGCCGATGAGTCCACCCGCCGCCGGCCAATGGCTTTCGGGATAACCCAGCTTTACCTGCGCGGCGACGCTCACCGCCGGGTGATGGCCCACCCAGAATACGATCGGGCAGGCTTCACCACGCTGGTGCCAGGCCCGCATATTGCTGGCGTTGTGGGAATTGGGATAGGGAAACCAGGACATGCGCCGCGCATCCTTGATCCAGCAGCGCTGGATGGCGCAGTTGTCGATGCCGGACTCAGGGTCGAAGGTGGTCGCGTGCGCCGCTGTCAGATATGGCCCCGGATTCCCCTGGTGCTGCACCGTGGCCGGCAGCAGGCGCAAGTCCATTTCATCGCCGTTCAGGACCGTATCCCGCACCGGCGCCTGTTCGGCAGGCAAGGCCACCGGATCGATCCGCCTTTCCTGGCGCTGCGCCCACCAGGCTGCCGCCCGGCGGTGATCGGCAAGACCCAGCGCCGCGCAAACCAGTGCGCGGCTGGCGGTCAGATTGCTGGCCAGGCCAAACGGCGAAATGTTCCCGTCGGCCAGCCGCGGGCGGCGCACCCAGATCGGCGGATAACGGCCCGCGGCATCCAGGGCGTGCTGAAGGGCCGTGACCTCGTATTCCACCGCCATCGGCTCATCGACGCTCAGGACTTCATCGCCCAAGGCCTCAAGCCATGCTCGCAACCCGTCCCGCACACCCACCTTTCCGCCGGCGGAACTCATGGAGCGGCGTCCACCCCGGTCAACCCGTAGACCGCAAAGGTCGCTAGCCAATGCTCACCCTCATAGTGCCCGCTGAAGACGTAATCAAGACCGGCCGCCAGGTGCTCGCCAGCCGACTCAAGGAGAACTTGAGCGCGCAGGTCGTCCGCCGGCAGGGCCCAGGCCACTGACCGCATGGTCCAGGCGCGATGCAGATTCAAACCGGCCAGGTGGACGATCTTGCCGTCGGTTACGTCGCTTACGGTGGCTGGCTCAAGCAGCCGTCCCAGGTCGCCCTGGCGCAAGCCGGGGAAGAACCCGTCCAGCCAGTCGGAATATTCCACCGGCGGCAATACGCGGCGCATCAGGTCCGCTTCGGCCAGCGCTGCGGAAAAGAAATCCTCGCCGCTGGGTTCGTAGTTGACCGGATACTGCCGGTCAGCGGCAAAGTAAGCCAGGCTCTTCTCAATGAGCAGTTCTTCCAGATCTCCGTTGCCGGCAGCTCGTGCGTAGTCCAGCGCCTGACCCAGCGCAAACGCCGTATTGGGATGCACACCGGTGCGCACCGGCCAATCCAGGCGTGGCAGGTAATCCAGCGTTAGCGCCACGATACGCTGCTCCAAAGGCGCCAGGCGCTCTGCCCAAGCTTGCGCATCGGGGTCGTCGAAGGTGCGCAATTCCACCGCCAGACGCAACAGCCAGGCCCAGCCGTACATGCGTTCAAACGACCGGTTGTGTTTCGCATCCAAATACTGCGCTTCGGCCAGTAGCTCCTCAGCGCTGAACTGCGCAGCCAATGCGGCGCGGGTGCGTTGTGCTTCGGGATGGCCGGGATGCAGCTTCAACAGCCGCACCAGCAGCCAGTGACCGTGCACCGCCGAATGCCAGTCGAAGCAGCCGTAAAACACCGGATGGAGCTGCCGGGGAGTTAGCGCCGATTGATCTCCCACCATGACCTGCATGGGCTTGTTCGGGTATTCAGTAACGATGCAGTCCAGCGCCAGCCTGGAGAAGACCGCGGCCTGCGCATCGGTAAGCGGCTGATCAAAGTTCGGCATAGCTTCCTCACCCATGATCGGCGCGTCGGCTTGCGACTCGCCCGTATCGGCCGCGGCCAAATTCGCCAGGACCAGCCAGGCCGCCCCGAACGCGTAAGCTGTCAGGCGCTTGAACTGCGTCGCCACCATCAGGGCGCGCGCGTCCCGCTGCCGCGTTTGCCGGCAAGGATCAACGTTTGCTGGCCAATGGCCTGGCTGAGTTTGTGCTGCATCGCAACGTCCGTGGCCGCCCCAGCGGGATGGTACCACCGGCAACCGGTCGATCCGGGATGCAAGAACCCTGCAGCTTTCCCGACCGCTTACCACCTGAAAATTCCAAACAACAGCCCGGCCAGCGAAGAGGCACCGGAGATATAAGGCAAGAAGCGATAAAGGAAAATCGCGCGCCGGACGGCGGCGATGGTCTCGCCGGCCTGCTTCACCATGGCTTTGACGTTTTGCGCGATACGGGAAAGCTCGCGCAACGATACGATGTATTCAAGCAGTCCCGTTGCGTCAACGAGTCCGATAAGCGCCGCGGTGCTGCTGTCCGCGCTGGAGCCATAAAGCAGATGAGGACGCAAGGCTCGCCGCAAGTCCTCCTCCACAGCCGCATCCTCGAAGGCGTAGCGCATAACGGAAAAAATTCCGAGTCGGCGAACCTTCCGTTGGCGCAGGACGCCCTGCTCCATGAATTGCTCAAACACCTCCTCACAGGGCCTCTGTTTGAGGATTCGTCCTACCCAACGCCTAATCCTGGGCTTCCGGTCAGACTTCACGCTTCGAAAGATATCCTCCACAACCTTGTCCAGGGCCGGACTGCCCAGGGGATCGCCGGAAACAAGGGCGAATCGATTCCCGGTAATTTGAATACGACCGCTCAAGTGCAGCTCGACAAGCATTGAACCAGCAACCGCGGAGTCGAAGCGCAGCCGCGTCAACCAGCCATAGCGCTCGCTCAAGGTAAGCAGCACGAGCTTCTCGTGCAAACGCAAGGCAGCGATGAATCCGGCGGGGTCCAACGCCATCAGGACGAACACTGTCGGGCAGCTATGGCGACTATGCCGCTCCCAATGATCGTGCTGATGGCAGAAGTAACGGAAGTTCGAAATCTCTGTTCGCCGACGGCAGTCCTGACCCACCTGGCCGATGGTCCTGCCCGCCTGCGCAAGTCGTTGATCCCTGCCTTGTCAAGGTGGAGATCCTTGCCGTGCGCTACCTGCTTCAGGCAGCCTGCGGCGTCGGCCAGGCCGGCGAGCACAACCATCTCCTGGTCAGCGTCTTTGCCCCCGACTACGGTCCGGCGCACCCGTTGCACCAGCTCTTCATGCAGTTCCGGCATAAGAATCTCAAATTCAGGATCAATCAGACGCAGGACGCCCTTGCCAACCAACTTGCTGACAATCACGAGTCTCAGATTCTTGCCAACAACCCGCTTCAGCCACACGGAGACACGAGGATGCTTGAATGGACTGCTCTTTGCGCCCAACTCCGCCAGCAGCGGGTCCAAAATGATGTCTCCTATGGCCAGGCTACCGCGCGCGCTTATGCGACCTTCCACAATCGTGACGCTGCCTCGTTGCAACAGTCGCTGCAGAACTGCCCCGGCCAAGCCCAAATCCAGCCACTTTGCGCGGATCCTTGCGGCCTTCGGCCCCAGGGAATCGTACAGCGCAAGCAGCACCAATTGTTCATCCAGGCTGAGCTTGGCGTCGCGCTTCGTATGCCGGACTCTCATAAGCGGCGCAGAATAGCAGCACCTACGTTCAATGCTCTCGCGAAAACCCCGGTCTCGGCTATCCTCTCCTCCTGCGATGAGCCAACAGCATCTGCCCGACTACTTCTCGATCGCCAATCCGGCGGCCTTGAGGCGCGAGTACCCGGTGGGCGATGCTTTCATGGAACGGTTCCGGGGTATGAGCCGGGACGAACTGCGGGCGATTCAGGAAGGGCGCTTCCGGCGCTGCCTGGAGCGCGCATGGGGGACCCCGTTCTATCGGCGACTGTGGAGCGAGGCGGGGCTGGAACCTGGCGACGTGCAGAGCCTGGAAGACCTTGCCAAGCTGCCGATTTTTTCCAAGTCCGACCTGATGAAGAGCGTAGAGCGCAACCCGCCGTTCGGCGACTACTACCTGCATCGCGACGACGACCCGCAAGCCGGGCCGGCCGGCCTGGTGATGCAGACCACCAGCGGCACCACCGGCGCGCCTCAGCCGATCTTCTTCGGTCCCCGCAGCCGTGAACTGCAGGCGCTGATGGTGGCGCGCGCCTGGATGATGCAGGGCTTGCGCGACGACGACGTTATCCATTCCAGCTACGCCCACGGGATGGTGAACGCGGGACACTTCGTGCGCGAGGCCGCCCTGCACTACACCCGGGCGGTGCTGCTGTCGGCAGGCGCCGGCAACGAGACGCCGTCGGTCAGCCAGGTGACGAACATGGCGCGCTTCGGCGCCAACGTGCTGGTGGGCTTTGCCGACTACCTGCGCAAGCTGGCGGACACGGCACGCGCCCGCGGCCTTGAACCCGGACGCGACATCCGAGTGCGGATGATCTCCACGCACCTGGGGCTGATGCCGCGCGAGGAGATGGCCGAGGCCTGGGCGGCCGACGACGTTTACGACTGGTACGGCGTCGGTGATACCGGGCTGATCGCAACCGAAGGGCCCGACCTGGACGGGATGCACATCATGGAGGACGCCCATTTCGTGGAGATCCTGGATCCCGCCGGCCAAAGCCCCGCGGCCACCGGCGAAACCGGCGAGCTGGTCTGCACCTGCCTGTACAAGGACGATGCCTACCCGATTATCCGCTTCAACACCCGGGATCTGAGCGCACGCTTGGCCGGAGGCAATGCGTTGGGACTGCCGTTCGACCGGATCGCCAGCTTCCTGGGACGCGGCGACAACATGGTGAAATACAAGGGCATCAACTTCTACCCGGAGGCGGCCGGCGCCGTGTTCCGCGAATTGGAGGAATACGCCGGCGATTACCTCTGCGTTCTAAAGGGCGAGGACTTCTTCATCGAGGTCGAAGCACACGATCCGCGAGCGCCGGGCCTTGCCGACCGCATTGCCGCCCTTATTCGCGAACGCCTTGGAGTGCGCGTGCCCGTTCGACTGTGTGCTCCGGGCAGCCTGAGCGAGCATACCGGTTCAGATTCACTCCAGAAACCACGCCGCCTCCTTACACGCGCGTCTTCACGTAGCAAAGACAGACCCGCGTAATCGGAGTTTTCTCGAAAGCAACTGGTTTTCGTGGACAATACGCGCCTCAAGTACTCGCACACAACACCGTAAGGGGAGACTCGCCATGCGCACGCACCTTCGAATATTCGTCGCCGTCTGCTGTGCGGCCAGCGCCGTATTTTCGGCGCAAGCCGTGGCCAAGGAAGGCATGTTCACGCCGGACCAGTTGCCGGGTATTGCCGACGACCTTCGGGCCACGGGGCTCAAGCTGGATCCGGCCGGGCTCGCCGACCTGACGGCGTTTCCGATGGGGGCGGTGATTTCCCTGGGCGGTTGCACGGCGTCGTTCGTGTCCCCCAAGGGGCTGGTGGTGACCAATCACCATTGCGCCCGCGGCTCGGTTCAGTTCAACTCCAGCAAGGAGAACAACTACCTTGAGGATGGCTTCCTCGCCGCATCCATGGCCGAGGAGCTTCCGGCTGCACCCGGCTCACGGGTCTATGTGACGTTGCAGGTGGATGACGTCACCGAGCAGGTGACCGGCGGTCTGGATCCGGCGCTGGCGCCGCGCAAGCGTTTTGCTCAAATCGAGCAACGGCAGAAGGCCCTGATCAGGGAATGTGAGTCCGATCCCGGCTATCGCTGCCAGGCGGCCTCGTTCTTCGGCGGCCTGCAGTACAAGCTGATCAAGCGCCTGGAGATCCGCGACGTGCGCATTGCCTACTCGCCCGCCGACGCCATCGGCAAGTATGGCGGCGACATCGACAACTGGCGCTGGCCGCGCCATACCGGCGACTTTGCCTTCTATCGCGCATACGTGGGGCCGGACGGACAGCCGGCCGACTATGCCGAAGACAACGTGCCCTATTCACCAACGCACTACCTTGAGGTCTCCGCCGCCGGGCTGGACGACGGCGATTTCGTGATGGCCATAGGTTATCCGGGACGCACCTCTCGTTATGCACGGCTGGTCTCGGTGGCGCAAACTTTTGATTGGCAATATCCACTGAGAGTTGAAGTGCTGTCGGACTGGATCGCGGTGATCGAGGCTGCGGCGCCCGAAGGCAGCGCCGCGAGGATTCGCTACGAATCGCGGCTGGCTGGGCTGAATAATGTCCTCAAGAACCTGCACGGTCAGATTGACGGGGCCCGCCGCAATGACCTGGTCGGCCGCCGCGCAGAGCGCGAGGCGGAACTGAACGCCTGGATCGCTGCCGACCCGCGTCGATCCATGCTCGGTCTGGCGATTGAAGAATTGGACGCATTAGCGGAAGAAAGCGCCGCCGAAGGCCGGCGCGGCTACTGGTACGGCAACGTCCTGCGCCCGCAACTCCTGGAGGCGGCGCGCCGCCTGTACCGCCTGGCGCACGAGCGGCAGAAGCCGGATGCTGAAAGAGAGAGCGGTTACCAGGACCGCGACATGGCCATGTTCCGCCAGCGCATGAGCGTGATCGACCGCCGTTTCGACCCGGCGGTGGACAAGGCGGAATGGATGCTGTTCTTGCGCGCCTACCTGGCGCAGCCGGCTGAAATGCGGATCACGGCGCTGGATAAGGCCATGGGCCTTGGTGGTGAGTTGAGCCAGGAGGAGTTGTCGCTGAAACTCGACGAGTACTACGGCGGTGCTACCTTGAACAACCTGGAGACGCGGCTGGCGCTGATGGATGCTACGCCTGAGGACCTGGAACAAAGCAGCGACCCCTTCATGCGGCTGGCGATGGCCCTGCACGAAACAACGATTGAGCGCGAAGAGGCGGCCAAGGTCCGGGCGGGCCGCGCCAACCTGCTCAACCCGCAATACATGCGGGCAATCATCAGCTGGCAGCAATCGCAAGGGCACGCAGCCTACCCCGATGCGAACTCGACCCTGCGCGTGACCTACGGCTCGGTCATGGGGGGATCGCCGGCCGACGGCCTGCTGTATGAACCGTTCACCCGGCTTGAGGGGATCCTTCAGAAGGACACCGGAGAGGAGCCATTCAACTCGCCCGTTAAGCAGCTCGAATTGATTCGGGCCGGGGACTACGGCGATTACTACCTGGAGTCCATCGGCTCGGTGCCGATTGATTTCCTCTCCGACCTCGACTCCACCGGAGGCAATTCCGGATCGGCCACGCTCAACGCCGAAGGCAAGCTGGTGGGCCTGTTGTTCGACGGCACGCTGGAAAGCGTGAATTCGGACTGGGACTTCGACCCGGACATCACCCGCACCATCCACGTGGACACGCGCTACATGCTGTGGGTGATGGAGAAAGTCGACGGCGCTTCCGCCCTCATCGATGAAATGACCATCGTCCGCTAGAAGCCCCTGGGAGCGAGGGCGGGGACGCCCTCGTTCCCAGCTCCCCAGGGTTATTTCTCGGAAAGCGCGGTAGCGAGGAGGCGGGTGGCGCCGGAGGCGCCGCTGTTGCTCAGGAACACGATGGCGTCGCCGAACCTGGCGGCGGCGGCGGCGCCATGAGCGGCTTGGGTAGCGTCCGCGCAGACCGTTACATGCGATTCGCCGGCAAACTCGGTCTCAGGGTTCCAGGCAAGGCTTCCGGCCGGCGCCAGCCAGGTGTGAGCCGCGCCCGACAGGGCTTGAGCCAATCGCCCAAGATGGGCGCCGGAGCGCATGCTGTTGGAGGCCGGCTCGAATACGGCCAGCACTCGCGGGTGAACATCGCGTAAAGCCTTCAGCGTCGCCCGTATGGCGGTGGGGTGATGAGCGAAGTCGTCGTATAGCGCAATGCCGGGTTCACCGAGCCCGGTTGCTGCCGATTGCCGAGGGCGGGGACGACCGCGCTCGCGGCCCCCGGGGCCGTAGCGGCCGATCAGCTGCAGGCGCCGCGCCGGAGGTACGAAGCTTTGCAGGGCGACGCAGGCACTCTTTAGATCAACACCGGCGGCATGCGCGGCCGCCACCGCCGCCAGGGCGTTGGAAAGGTTATGGGCGCCGGGCAATCCCACCTCGCCTTCGGCCTCACCTGTGGCGCTGGCGAACCGTGCGCGCGAGCCGTCTATGCGTTCGGCGCGCCAATCCGCTTCCGAAGCCGGATCGACCGAAAAGCGCTCTACAGGGGTCCAGCAACCCTTTTCGAGCAATCCGGCAATATTGGGGTCCGAGTTGTTTACGATCAGCCGTCCGCCGCCCGGGGTGCGCCGCAGCAGCAGGTGAAACTGCCAAAGCACCGCATCCAGGTCGGCATAGATGTCGGCGTGGTCGTGCTCGATATTGTTGATGATCACGGTGCGCGCGCGGTAGTGCAGGAACTTGGCGTTCTTGTCGAAAAACGTGGTGTCGTACTCATCGCCCTCAATGACGAAATGCCGCCCGCTCCCCAGCCGCGCGGTGCGTTGGAAATTACCGGGCGCTCCCCCGATCAGGTAGCCGGGATCCAGTCCCGCCTCATGAAGCAACCAGGCGGTCATGCTGGCGGTCGTAGTCTTGCCGTGCGTACCGGTTACCGCGATTACCTCGCGATCCGGCAATACATGCGTGCCCAACCACTCGGGACCCGACATGAACGCCAGGTCCGAGTCCAGCAGCGCTTCCACAATCGGCATTCCCCGCGACATCACGTTGCCCACCAACACAAGATCCGGCTTTGCATCCAGTTGTTTGGGGTCGAATCCCACCTCGGGTTCGATTCCCAGCTCGTGCAGCCGGGTGCTCATGGGCGGCCAGGCGGCGCGGTCGGAACCGGTGACTTCATGGCCCAGTTCGCGGGCCAGGGCGGCCAGACCGCCCATAAAGGTTCCACAGATGCCGAGAATGTGGACGTGCATGATCAAGCGTCGGGCAGTACGCCAAAGATCGAAAGCACCACGCCCAACACCATGAGCAACAGCACATGCTGCGCAACCGACAGCAAGGCGCCAATGCCCAGGTTGGTATCCAGCGCCTTCGAAAAAATGTTCGCCATGGCCACCACCCACCACGCGAGAAACGCAATGCCGACCGCCTGCAGCGCGCTGCCGGGCGGGACCTGGCGGGTAGCCAGGTAAATTACCGGCAGGGACAAAGCCGTTATGACGGCCTGAACGCCTAACAAGGACACGATAGTCTGCCGCCAGCGCTCCAGTTTTCCTGCAAACCGAAGCACCATCCTTGAGTATCCGAACAGCAGCGTAAGTTCCAAGGCAGTGCCCGCCAGCGCCAGGCCCGCGTTCTCAGGCCACTGAATCAGGTTACCGGCGACAGTCACCGCCACCCAGGGAATCAGGCACAGGACCAGCGTTCCCTGGGACCCGGGCAGAGAATCCGGGCCGCGCAGGCTCAATGACACGTACAGCACCCGTTTGAACAGATCAATCATCGTGGCGCCCGGGCTTATGCGGGCGCATCCCCCTGCAAGGTGGCCGGCGGCGCCGAATCAAGCGCTTCAAGCACCCGCGTGAACACTTCATCAGGCGTACCCAGGGCATCCACGCGCCGCAGCAGGCCGGCGTAGTGCGCCAGCAGCGGCCGAGTCTGCCGCTCGTAGACGGCAAGCCGATTGGCAATGGTTTCTTCCTGGTCGTCGTCGCGCTGGATCAGCTGTCCGCCAGCCGCGCGGCTGGCTGTAAGTTCCTCCGACGAGGAAAAATGAATATTCAGCAGCTTGCCGGTTGCCGAACAGGTGCGCCGTCCGGTCAATCGCTTCATCAGCACCTCTTGGTCCACATCCAGCATCAGCACCGCATCGAGTTGCTGACCCGCAGCTTGCAGCAGCCCCTTGAGCAGGCGGGCCTGGGATTCGCTGCGGGGAAAGCCATCCAGGACAAAACCCCGAGCGCAGTCGTTCCGGCGCAAACGTTCATCCAGAAGTTCCATTACCAATTCGTCGGACACCAGTTCTCCCGTGTCCATCGCGGCCCTGGCGCGCAGGCCCAGCGGAGTCCCGGCGGCCACCGCGGCACGAAGCAGGTCACCGGTTGACACTTGCGGCCAGCCGTTACGCTCCTGCAGGCGCCGCGCCTGGGTGCCTTTTCCGGCACCCGGGGCGCCCAGAAATACAATCCGCATCGAGTCCTCCGGCCATGCTTGGTTGGCGGTTGAGGGGGTGCTATCGTACACGGTCGCTCGTACCTGCAGCTGACCGCTCCGATGCCCGCACCCAACGCGCTCTACGCTCAATCCGGAGGCCCCACGGCCGTAATCAACGCTACTGCTCAAGGCGTTATTGAGGCGGTTCGCCGGGCCCGAGGGAAAGTCGGCAAGCTGTACGCGGCGCGCAACGGTATTCTCGGTGCGCTACACGAGCAACTCCTGGACACTGACGCCGCTTCGGAGGAGGCGGTTGCGGCCCTTGGCCAGCGCCCCGGCAGCGCCTTCGGCACGGCCCGCTACAAGCTCGCCCACTTCGAGGACGATGACCGGGAATACCGCCGCCTTATTGATGTGTTCCGCGCCCACGACATCGGCATGGTGTTCTTCAACGGCGGCAACGACTCCATGGACACGGCGCTGAAGCTGTCGCAGCTGGGCCGCCGGCTGAACTATCCCCTGCAATGCATCGGCCTGCCCAAGACGGTCGACAACGACCTGCCGGTCACGGACTGCTGCCCCGGCTTCGGCTCGGCGGCCAAGTATGTTGCGGTTTCCACTCGCGAAGCGGCGCTGGATGTCGCCGGGATGGCGCGGACCTCAACCAAGGTGTTCATCCTTGAGGTCATGGGGCGGCATGCCGGCTGGATCGCCGCGGCCGGGGGTCTGGCGGGCGCCGGCCCGGCGGACGCGCCGCACATCATCCTGTTCCCCGAAGTTCCGTTTGAGGCGGAGCGTTTCCTGGCCCGGGTGCGGGAGTCCGTTCAGCGGCATGAATATTGTGTAATCGTGGCCAGCGAAGGCGCGCGTTATGCCGACGGACGGTTCCTTTCCGAGGGAGGAGGCAGCGACGCTTTCGGCCACGCCCAACTCGGCGGGCTGGCGCCGGTGCTGGCCAACATGATCCGCGAAGGCCTTGGCTACAAGCACCACTACGCGATCAGTGACTACCTGCAGCGATCGGCCCGCCACCTGGCCTCGGCGACGGACCTGAGCCAAGCCTACGCTGCCGGTCGGGCAGGGGTTGAATTGGCGATCGAAGGCGGCAATGCGGTGATGGTGACGATCGAGCGCACCGGCGACGATCCCTATGCCTGGAAGACTTCCGCCGCACCGCTGGATAAGGTGGCGAATCACGAAAAGGAGCTGCCGCGGGAATTCATCACTGAAGACGGCTACGGAATTACCCAGGCCGCCAGAACCTATCTACAACCGCTGATTGAGGGCGAAGACCCGCCCCCGTACCGCGACGGTCTGCCCGCCTATGAGGAAATCAAGCTACCGGCTGTGGAAACCCGTCTCCCTCCTTTCGCCTGATGGCGTGAGGGCGTTACCTGGGAACGAGGGCGTCCCGCCCTCGTCGAGGGCGGGACGCCCTCGTTCCCAGCAAGAAAGCCATCGTTCCCGGCAAGATGCCCAGGTTAGTGGCGGTGGACGGCGAAACGGCGTAACTGTTCGTCGGTGGCGGGCTTTTGGTATTTCTTCTTCCACTCGGCGTACGGCATACCGTAGATCCGTTCACGGGCGTCGGCGTCCGTAAGCTCAAGACCCTGCTCGCCGGCCGCTTCCGTGTACCAGCGGCTCAGGCAATTGCGGCAGAAGCCGGCAGCGATCATCAGATCGATGTTCTGCACTTCCTTGTTCTCGTCCAGGTGCTTGAGCAGGCGCCGCAACACCGCTGCTTCCAGGTCCCGGCTTGTATTCTTGTCGATCATCTGGTTCCTCCTTCCAGCATGGGAAGCGGGCGGGGGAGTATACTCCCGCCGTTTGTTCCGGAGCACTTCCGCGTGAGCATCGCCTACCAGGGAATCGCCGGCGCATGGTCGCACCTGGCCTGCCGCGCCGTCCACCCGGAGCTGGAGGCCATTCCCTGCCCCAGCTTCGAGGATGTGTTCGAGATCGTAGAGGCGGGCGGAGGCGACCTCGCGATGATTCCGATAGAAAACAACCTGGGCGGGCGCGTGGCCGACATTCATCAGCTTCTCCCGCACCAGGCCCTGCACATCGTCGCTGAGTACTTTCAGCCGATCCGGCATGAGTTGTTCGCAGTTCCGGGCGCCACGCTTGAGGGTCTGCGCGCCGTCTACAGCCATCCCCAGGCCCTGGCGCAATGCCGTCGTTTCCTGCGGGACCAAGGCTTGGAGCCGCACGCCGCCAGCGACACCGCCGCCTCTGCCCAATGGGTTGCGGAGCAGGCCAATCCGACGGTCGGCGCTATCGCTTCCGGCCTGGCCGGCGATCTGTACGAACTTGAGAGCGTTCGCCGCGATATCCAGGACGAGTTTCACAACACCACCCGTTTCATCGTGCTGGCGCGAGAGAAAAACGAAAATCCGGCACAAGCCGGAACGGCGTGCATCACGGCGCTATGGTTTCAGCTCCGTAGCGTGCCGGCGGCCCTGTACAAGGCGCTTGGGGCATTTGCCACGAATTACGTCAACCTGACCAAGCTGGAAAGCTATATAGGAACGGAAAACTTCGACCGGGCGCGCTTTTACGTGGAAATCGAGGGGCATGAATTTGACGCGCCGGTTCGCTCGGCGCTCGCGGAAGTCAAGTACTTCGCCGACGTTGTTCGGGTGCTCGGGAGTTTTGCTCAGCACGAGTTTCGGCGGCGCGCTGACGGCCCTTAAGATAGGCGTCCGCCGGGTCGTAATCCTTCGGCCGGAATGACCACAATGGTGAACACAAACATGCACAAGATTCTTGTTACCTACACTCGCCCCGACAAAATTGACGCTTTCGAGACGTACTTTCGCGAGGTTCACGCCCCGATGGTGCGTCGGATTCCGGGACTGAAGAAACTCGTCATCAATCGCATCACGGGCAACGCAATGGGTGGTGAGCCCTCGGTATATCTGCTGGTGGGTTTGCAGTTCGGCTCGAAAGAGGATTTCGACGCCGCGATGCGCTCGGAGGAGAACGCAGCCGCGGGCAAGGACGCGGTGGAATTCTGCCGCGCCACGGGCTCTCAGTTCGAGGTCCTCATCGCCCATGAAGACTGACCCGTCATCCGCTGGGAACGAGGGCGTCTCGCCCTCGACGAGGGCAGAATGCCCTCGTTCCCAGCGGATGACGGGAGGCGAGGCGCTGGTGCGTTCGGTGCTGGCGCATGGCATAGACACGGTGTTCGGCCTGCCGGGCGGGCAGACCTACGGTTTGTTTGACGCACTGGCGCGATCCGAACGGCCGCCCGAGGTGATCAATTCGCGCCACGAACAGGGCGCCGCCTATATGGCGCTGGGATACGCCGCCTCGACCGGGCGCCCGGGTGTTTTCAGCGTGGTGCCCGGTCCGGGGGTACTGAACTCAGGCTCCGCCCTTTGCACCGCCTACGCAACCAACTCGCGGGTGCTGTGCCTGGCCGGGCAGGTGCCCTCCGAGCACATCAATGCGGGCTGGGGCATGCTGCACGAAATCCACGATCAGCTCGGCATTCTTCAGCGGCTGACGAAATGGGCCCAGCGGATACCTGAAGGCGCCGACGCGCCGAAGTTCGTAGCCGAGGCGTTCCGGCAACTGCATACCGGGGCGGCCTTGCCGGTGGCGCTGGAAATGGCTCCGGACATCATGGAAGGCGAAAGCGAGGTGACCTTGCTGGAGCCGGCCGTTTCCTACGAGCCGGCTCAGGCCAATCCGGATGCACTCAGAGAGGCGGCGCAAATCCTCGGCAAAGCCAGGAATCCCGTCATCATCGCCGGTCCGGGCGCGCTGGACGCCGGGCAGGAACTCCTGCGCGTTGCGGAGATGCTGCAGGCGCCGGCAGCCGCGAATTTCAATGCCAAGGGCGTCATTGACGAGCGTCACTACCTGGGGGTCAACTTTCCGGTTGCGCACTCGCTTTGGGGCGATGCCGATGCGGTGCTGGCGGTGGGCACGCGGTTCAGCGAACCGGAACTCGAATGGGGGCTGGACGACAAGCTGCCGGTGGTGCGCCTGGATGCGGATCCAACCGCGTTCAAGCGCGGGCGGGCGCCAAGCGTGGCGCTCCCGGCCGATGTCGGCGCCGGGCTCACAGGCCTGGCTGAAGCGTTGGAAAAATCCAACCGCAAGCGCGAATCGCGAAGAAAGGAACTGTTCGCACTAAAGCGCCGCTTCGATAAGGAATTCAGCCGCAATAACGCGCCTCAGACCGCGGTGCTCAAGGTGGTCCGCGAGGAGTTGCCGGAAGACGGTTTTCTGGTCGACGAGGTCACTCAAATGGCCTACACGTCATGGTTTGCGTTTCCCTCGTACCGCGCGCGGCACTACATCAGCAGCAACTTCCAGGGCAACCTGGGCTACGGCTACCCCACTGCGCTGGGCGTGCAGGCGGCAAATCGCGACCGCAAGGTCGTGGCGTTTGCCGGCGACGGCGGCTTCCTGTACGCGGGCGCGGAGATGGCCACGGCGAAACGTCACGGGCTCAACGTAGTGGTTATCGTGTTCAGCAACAACGCCTACGGCAACGTCCGGCGGGACCAGGCGCAACGCTACTCTGGCCGCGTGTTCGCATCGGAGTTGACCAACCCGGATTTCAAGGCCATGGCCGAGTCCTTCGGCCTGGGGGCCTGGCGGGTCCATACGCCGGAAGAACTGCGCGCAGCCTTGCGCGAAGCGCTCGACGCCAATGCGCCGGGATTGATCGAAATGCCGGTCAGCGAGATGCCCAGCCCCTGGCCCTATATCTTGCTGCCGCGGGTGAGGTAATCCTCAAGCCGGGTAGCGTCCAGCCCCGGCACCTCCTTTAGGACAAATTCGTCTTGCCGGCCAAAGGGGCGGGTGGCATCCAGCCCTACCCGGCCCACGAAATCGTCCTGGGTATCGCGGTAGAAACCGGCCCGGCCGGTCACCACCAGGGTCCGCGCATCCACCCGGCCCCGGGTGATGAAGGCATGAATCACGGCGTTCATATCGTGCAGATCCACGTCTTCCTCGACCACGCAGCACAACTGGTTGTAGTCGGCGTGACTGTCGAAAACCGCCTCCATGACGTCGCGGGCATGTCCGTCGTACTGCGGGCGGATCTGCACGGTGGTGTTCATGAACGCCGGGGCGCAGGATACGTCGAGGATGCCCGGCAGGCGACGGGTCAGGTCGCGGTAGACACGCGCAGCGTTGACCGCTTCCAGCAGGGCGAGATCTTCCCGCGAGCCGCACAGCAGGCTGTGAAACAGCGCATCCCGCCGCCAGGAGATGCCCTGGACTTCCATGACGTGGTTGGGCGCTTCCGGCACGTAATACCCGAGCACCTCGCCGAACGGGCCTTCCGGACGCCTTTCGTCCGGAAGGATGCGCCCCTCGATGACGACCTCGGTCTGAAACGGTATCGGGAGACCGGTGTGACGGCCGGGATACACCTCGACCGGCGCGCCCGACAGCTCGGCGGCCAACGCATACTCGTTGATGCCGGCGGGCAAATGGGTGCCCGCGGCAAAAAACACCGGCGGCGGCACGCCGATCAGCAAAGCAACGGGCAGCGCCTGGCCGGCCTCCTCGGCACGGCGCTGGTAGTCGGTAAGGTCGTGGCTGTCGCCCAGCCGCAAGCGCAGTTCATCGGGGCTCACGTACATCGCGCGGTGAAACGACAGGTTGGGCACGCCGGTATCCGGGTCCAGGGCCAGCACAATCGCCGCCGTGAAGTAGGGTCCGGCGTCCCGTTCGTGGTAGGTGATCAGCGGCAGGTCCGTCAGCCGGCCCTGTTGCAAGTCGCCGGGCGCCCGCACCTCGGCTGCGGCAGGCTCCACTCGCGCCTCCGCGGCGTCAAGGACCTTTGCGTAAGCGGCCGCGAACGGCTCATCCGCGCCTCCCACCACGCTACGGAGCCGCGTTGCATCGGCAAACAAATTGGTTGCGACGCGCAACCCGGTTGCGCGCACATTCTCGAACAACAAGGGCCGGTTGCCCGCCTCCTGGGCACGCTTGGTGACTGCAGCCAGCTCAAAGCGAGGATCGACCTCCCGCTTCACGGTCAACAGTTCGCCTGATTGCGCGAGCCGGTTCACCCAGTCCCTCATGACGCCGGCCTCGAGTGATCGCTCCAGCGCGGAAGAAAGCCGGTCACGACCGCGGCGAGCGCACAACAGCCTGCGCCGACAAGCAGCATCAGGCTGTAGGAACCGTAGGCATCGTAGGCCATGCCGTAGGCCCACGGCCCCAGGGCGGTGCCTGTCAGGAAAGCGCTGAACAACAGGCCATAGATCACTGCAAAGGACTTCAGACCGAAATATCGCCCGGCCAGGTAGGCCAGCAAGTCGATCTCGGCGCCCATGCTCAATCCCAGCAGCAAAGCAGCGGGAATTGCGAAGCCGGCGGCGTTGCCGGTTGAAAGCACGTACATGCCGGCTGCCGAAAGCAGGAACACAACCAGGGCTACACGGGGCGCGAAGATCCGGTCGATGAGAAAGCCGATCACCACCCGCGAGACCATCACGGCAATCCCGACCAGGCCGACAATCCATCCGGCCTCCTCCCCGGGTACGCCCATACTGGTCAGCAGCGGTTTGAAGTGCGCCAGCATCCCGTAGAGGCTGAACGACAAGAGCGCAAAGACCGTAACCAGCATCCAGAACACGCCCCGGCCGACCGCCTGCCTCCAGGCATCGCCCGAGACCTGCCTGGCGGGCGCACCGGGTTCGCTCGCCGCGCCGGTGCGCATCCCTGGTGGATCTTTCAGAAACAGGGCCACCAGCGGGGTCGCTACGATGATGATGATCGCGCCCAAGGCCAGGAAACTGAAGCGCCAGCCGTATGCGTCGTTGATGTAGCGCACCATGGGCGGAACGTAGGCGTATCCCAGCCCGGCGCCCGCCATCGCAACGCCGATGGCCAGCCCTCGGCGGCGATCGAACCATGCCGAGACGGTCCGCATGTAAGGTGGGCTGTTGGCGCCGGCGCCCAGAACGCCGATGAGGACGTACACGGTAATCAGCACCCAAAGCGAATCCAGCCGCCAGCCCAGAACGCAAAGCGCCAGTCCCAGGAACAGCATCGAGGGCGCCAGAACGCGGCGCGAACCGTAGCGATCCACCAGCCGGCCCATGAACGGCAGCGTTATCGCAAGGCACAGGGTAAACAGGGTAAGCGCCAGGCTCATATCGCCGCGCGACCAGCCGAATTCCTGTTCGAGAGGTTCGATGAAGAGGCTGAATGCGCCGAAAGCGAACTGGCCGGGGCTGGTGGACAAGCCGAGCGCGGCCACGGCCACGATCCACCATCGGCGTCGGGAATCAACCGCCACGATGATCCTCCAAGCCGGCGCAGGGCCTCGTTGAATGATGTTGCGGATGTTGGTTCATGGCGCGCGCATACTATATGCGCCCTCGTTCCCAGGGTTGCCTGCGCGCAGGCGTTATTCTTTTGCGCCATGTTTGCAGATCTGGTTCACGACGACGCGGTAGATGGGCGGGTCTATACCAGCCGCGAGGTGTTCGAAGCCGAACGGGAGAATATCTTTGCGCGCTGCTGGAGCTACCTCGGGCATCTAAGCGAGATTCCCGAGCCTGGTGATTACCTGCGCGTCAGCATCGCGGGCCGGCCGCTAATCTTCATCCGTCACGAGGACGGCCGGCCGTACGCCCTGCTGAACCGATGCGCCCACCGGGGCGCCCAACTGGTCGGTCGCGATTGCGGTCAGGCCCGACGCCTGCAGTGCCCGTATCACGGCTGGACATACTCAACCGACGGAGCGCTCAAACAGATACCCCTCCCGGAAGGCTACGCAGGTTCCTCGGCGCCGCGTGCCGGAGACCCAGCCTGGGGCCTGGTTGCCTATCCGGTGGAAACGTATCGCGGCTTTGCCTTCGTGCGCCTGGAATCTCCGTCGACGCCGCTCTCGCTGGCCGAGTTCCTGGGCCCGGCTGGGGAGGCGCTGGATCTCATGGCGGATCGATCGCCCAGCGGCAAGCTGACCGTGGCAGGTGGCCGCCTTTCGATCGTGCTGCGCTGCAATTGGAAGGTGTACCTGGAAAACCTGCATGACGGCATGCATCCCCCCATAGTCCACGAGTCGTCCATCGCCGCAAGCCGCGCCGCTGGACGCAACGGCAATCCGTCGCAGGAAGCCCTCTGGGTGGCGGCCAATGGCCAGCCGCTGGCCACCTTCGGGAAACTCGAAGTGCGCTGTCATCCCGGCGGGCATAGTGACATGAGCGGCTTTCGCAAGGAGGCCGGCGGCGAAGACGCCGGCTACCGGGCAGCACTGGAAGAAGCGTGGGGCGTTGAGCGGGCCGAACGGGCGCTGACCCGCAACCTGCATAACGCCTGCTTCTACCCCGGCGCTTCCGCCCACCCGCAATACATGCAGATGCGCAGACTGACGCCGTTGGCGGTGGATCGGACGCTGGTGGAAAGCTGGACGCTGCGCGCGGAAGGGGCGCCCGAATCGCACTTTCTCCGCAACGTCCGTTATGCCAACACGATTCACTCGCCTTCGTCGCTGGTCAAGCCGGACGATGCCGAGGCCTACCGGCGGGTCCAGCAGGGCCTTAAGGGCGAGCCTGGCCAGGTAAGCCAGCACCGGCAGGATCGGAACAACCAGGACAACGGGGCAAGTACCGCACTCAGCGAAGAATACGTGCGCGCCCAATACCGCGCCTGGCGCGAATACATGGAAAGCTAGTCGATGATCGTGCTCGCACCGGACCTCAAGGCCTCCGAGGAACAGCTGGCGGCGGCCGAACGCTTGCTGTACCTCGAATGCGAGTACCTGAATCGCGGGCGCTACGGCGACTGGCTTAAGCTGTTCACTGAAGACTGCCGTTACTGGGCGCCGCTGACACCCGGACAGAAAGACGCAGACTTGCACTCATCACTGTTCCATGAGAACCGCGCACTCATGCAGATGCGTATCGCGCGCATCACCCATGAAGCGGCACACTCGCTGGCCGGAGGCATTCGCGCCAGCCGCACGGTAGGCCCCGCGGCACTGTGCAATGTTCACGAAGACAGCCAGGAATGGGTTGTGGAAAGGCGATTTACGTTGACAGAGCGCCAAGGCGAGCGCACGCGCCGGTTCGCCGGACTGTTCACGTATCGACTGCGCTCCGGGAAAGGCGGCCTTCTGATCCGGGAGAAACGCGTGGACCTGGTCGATTGCGACGCGCCGCACGAGCCGCTGGAAGTATTCCTTTAGCCCATAATTGGCAGGCGGATCAAAGGAGCAGATTCATGCAGTTTCGTTATCCCGCGCGGCGTAACGAGCGCTACCATCTAAGCCCCGCTTTTTCTTCCGACACTTTCCCGGGGCATCAGTTTCACGCCAATTTGCGTGAAGCGCACCGTCGGTTGGTGCTGCGCCCCGCCTCGTCCTCCTGATGCAGTGACAGGGGCTATTGCATGATCTGGGGAAGCGGGGGGAGCGTGTGAATCTCCAGGGCTGTGGTAACGGCGCGGGTTGACATGACCGGCACGCCGGCGCCGCGGGCCGTTTCCTCAAGGATGGCGTGCTCCACGCTCAGGCTGTAGCGGCTGGCGGGCGCGAGCGCGGAAGCCGGGATTAACCGTTCGGTGTCGGAATACAACATGAAGCGCTGGCCCTGGAAAGGCCGGCCGCTGTGGTCTACTTTGTAGCTGTCCTCGTCGCGCAGGATCACGAAGATCAAGTCGTCACAAATCTCGCGGGGGTCCGCGCGTCCCGACTCGAAGGAACTGAAGCGCACCAGCAGGTCCAACGCAGGATCTACGCTGTCCGAGTCAACCTCGTCTCCGTTCTGCTCCAGCCACACCCTGGGGCCGGACGGATACTCGCCATCGCCCAGCCGTACCCCTATTGAGACCGGGTCGTCCGCACCGGGCGGGGTGTAGCGGAAGACGTATTCGCCATTGGGCCACTCTGCGTCCAACTCCGCCTCGCTGTCATAGCGGCGCTCACCCCGCACCAGGAGGATCTGGTCTTGCGAGGGACCCATGGCCGGGCGTTGATCGGTGAATTGAACCTCGCGGCCGTCCGGCCGGATCAGCGTTGCTGCGGCAAGCGGCGTATCGTCAGCCAGGAAGATTTCCGAAAAGAAGGAGAAAAACTGGCGCTTGGGCGCACCCGAACCGGTTTGCTCATACCCGGCGTGCTTGCCGACCACGGCAAAATTGACATCGCGGGTCTGCGCGACGGTGGTCCCGGTTAACCCCGCGGCCAGCCCAAGGGCCAGCGTGGCCGCCAACCCTCGTGCCGTCAAGCGAGGGCCTCCTGCCCTCGCCGGCCGTTTAACTGCCAAATCGGTAATTGACCTTGGCGCCCCAGATGCGGGGATGCGGACGCAGCCGGAAACCGCTGAAACCGAAGTTCTCGCCGGTGCCGGTGTAGTACTTCTCGTCCGTCAGGTTCTCAACATACGCCACGACTTCCCAGCACGCGTTCAGGTGCACGCCGGCCCGCAGGTTGAAGATGTCCGCCTCGGGTGTGCGGAACGGGAAGCCGTCGGTGCGGCTGGGAACCTGCGCGCTCCAGTTTTCCTGCGTCAGCGGGTCGGAGTAGATCGTCACGCCGCTGGTCTGCAGGTAAGTCACATCCTCGATCGTGGAGAACTGCGAGTCCTTGTAAATCCATTCAAGCCTTGCCCAGCCATCCCACTGATCCAGCGTGAACTCGTAGTCCGCAGCCAGGCTGAAGGTCAGTTCAGGCGCCCGCGGCAGCGGCTCCCCTTTAAGGTTCACAAACAGGTTGCCGCTCAAACGGGCCACGTCGTCGCTCAAGATCTCCGTGTCGATCACGCCGATTCCACCGGTAATGGTGAGGTTCTCGGTGATCAGCGCCGCCAACTCGGCCTCCAGGCCGGTGGCGCGCGCTTTCTGCACGTTGATTGTCAGCTCCGCGTTGCTGGTGGCGTCGCCGGGCACCAGGAAGAAGAAGGTCTCAAGCTGCAGGTCCTTCCAGTCCAGCTGGAAGATAGCGGCGTTGAAGCGTGCGCGCCCGTCGAACAACTCGGACTTCACGCCCAACTCGTAGTTGGTCAGGATTTCCGGTCTGAAGGGCTCGCTGACCGCCGCGCCGCCGGCATCGCCGTTATAACCCTGCGAAACACCTCCGGCCTTGTAACCCCGTGACACCGTGGCATAGACCGTGGCCGCGTCCGTGACGTCGTAGGACAGCGCAATCCGCGGCGAAAGGTCGGTGAAAGTGTCTTCGTTGCTGATCTCGGCGGTCGGCACCAAGTCGTTGGGCCAGCGCGGCAATTTTGGCCCTCGCGGCGATGATCCAAACGGAAGGTAGGTATTGGTTACGTCATCGGATGTGTAGCGACCACCCAGCGTGAAGTCGAAACGGTCGCTCATGTGCCAGGTCACGTCTGTGAAGACCGCCAGACTGGTCAACTCAAACCCGTCTATGGCGCAGCCCAGGCAGAAAGATCCCTCCCCCCAACCCCAAATAACGGGGCCGAGGAAGGTTGGGGGCAGCGAGCCGATGGCGGCGTGATCCACGCCGTTCACCGTGGTGGTCGTGCCCAACTGGACGTTGCTGTCGATTTCCTTGTCGTCGCGGGCGTACATCGCCCCAATGGTCCAGTCAAAGGTATCGGATGTGATGTCCAGGCGAAGCTCGGTGCTGAAGGAGGTACCTTCACGCGTCTGCTCGCGGAACACTACGTTTTCCGGAACCAGGTCGTTGTCGAAGACCCGGTCGGTGTCGGTGTCGATCCAGCCGCTGATCCAGCTGAGCGTGGCGGTATCGGACATTTCGCGGCTGATCTTGAGGATCGCAAGGCTGGTCGAATTGTCG
The DNA here is from genome assembly GCA_965261845.1 of Candidatus Foliamicus sp. Classification (GTDB taxonomy): domain Bacteria; phylum Pseudomonadota; class Gammaproteobacteria; order Steroidobacterales; family Foliamicaceae; genus Foliamicus. Next base: position 2,269,541 of record OZ253475.1, read on the forward strand.
GTCTTCTCACCGATAGGCGAGCGAGCGACCTCGTTGCGATTGTTCGGCCAGAACCCGGTGCCCGGGTCCACAGGAGCCAGCAATCCGCCGGTGGGCCCGCGGAACAGGAAAGTGGCCACGGAGTCCGTATCCCACACGCCGGAAGGAACGTTTTCGTCATGGCCCTGCTGCTCGTCGCTGTACATCACCATAAAGTCCACTGTGGTAGCGTCGTCCAGCATCATTCGTGCGGAAACGCGGCCCATCGTGTACTCATGCCCCGAATCTCCGCCGTCCGGAACGATGTTCTTGACCAGGCCGCCGGAATCTTCGTAATACAAGACCCCTCGCAGCATGAAGGCCTCGGATACCGGCAGATTGATCATGCCGCCGAAGTCCATCTGCTCGCTGGCGCCCTCGAACATGCGTGCGCCGAAACTGGCGCTGGCGTCGAATTCGGGCTGCGGCTTGCGGGTGGTGAGGTTGAGCGCGCCGCCCACGGCGTTGCGTCCGAAGTAGGTGCCCTGCGGGCCGCGCAAGACTTCAATCCGCTCCAGGTCCTGCAACTGCGGGTTCACGGTGCCCTGCCCCACGGAGGCCACGCTGAATTCATCGAGGTAAACACCGATGGACTGAATGAAGGAACTCTCGTCGGTGTTGATGTTGCTCACGCCGCGCATCGCGATGCTGAGACCGCGGGAACCGACCTGGCCGTCCTCGGTGTAGCTCACATTGGGCGTCAGGTTCAGGTACTGCGCCGCCTCGGTAATGTTGGCGAGTTCAAGGGCTTCACCCGTGAAAGCCGTAACCGCCACCGGAACTTCCTGCAGGCTCTGTTCGCGCCGCTGGGCCGTAACGATAATTTCTTCCAGCACCATTTCGTCCTGGGCAAGAGCCGCCGGCGAAATCACCAGTGCCGCCATGAAACCTGCGGCAATGCTGCCTTTATTCATCCGCTATTTCTCCTCACAAAAAATGCCCGAAAAACGGGTGGATTAGCTTGGGAATCATAACATCAAGCAAGTAAGCGCAGGGCGCCGCAAGGCGGCTTGATTCAGCGCATCAGGATGGGGGCAGCTCGTAATCCAGCACCACGTTTCCAGTGAGAGGCAGCGACTGACAGGTGAGTACGAAACCGGCCTCGATCTCCTCTTCCAGCAGCGCGTGATCCTGTCGCATGCGCACTTCGCCCTCCACCAGCCGTGCCCGGCAGGTGGCGCAGATCGCACTCCGGCAGGAATGCGGGGGCGTATGCCCGGCCTCTATGGCGGCACTGAGGATGTCCAGCCCTGTTCGGGGGTCCATGCGGAACTCATGCTGCTGCCCGCGCAGAAGCAGGGTCACCTGTACGGTCTGAGTATTGCCCGGGGGGTTGTGGGTTACTGTATCGCCCATGGGGCGGATGTTATATGGACTTCTTCGGCGTTGACGCGCCACGATCACGACGCTCGGTTACGGCGACTGCCGGACCGTAGCGGGTGAGCGAATTCACAAGCCGGTACGGGGAATGGGCGCTGGTTGCGGGCGCCTCCGAGGGCCTGGGCGCAGCCTTCGCCGAGCAGCTTGCAGCGCGCGGCATGAATGTCCTGCTTCTGGCCCGCCGCGAGCCTGAGTTGGCGGATGTGGCGGAGCGGCTGGCAAAGCAATACGGGGTCGAAACCCGCTGGCAGGCCGTGGATCTCGCCGACGATGGGCTGGCAGGAAAGATCCGGGCCGTCTGCGAAAGTACCACGCCCGGCGTGCTGGTCTACAACGCCGCCCTGATCCCGGCGGGTCGCTTCACGGATCTTGAGCAGGAAACTCTCGAGCGGCTGGTGCGGGTGAATGTGCTGGGTCCGCTGACCCTGCTGCGCACGCTGCTTGACCCGATGCGGCAGCGCGGCCGGGGCGCGGTGGTCCTGATGTCGTCCTTGTCGAGCGCCCAGGGTTGGCCCGGACTTACCGGCTACGCGGCCACCAAGGCATTCAATACCGTCCTGGGCGAAGGTCTTTGGTATGAGCTGGGCGAAGACGGCATAGACGTCGTTGTGTCCTGCCCGGGCGCAATCCGAACACCCGGTTACTACAGGACCTTCCGCCGTATCGCGCCGGGCATCATGCCTGCGGAGGTCGTTGCGCGGACGACCCTGGACGCACTGGGCAAGAAACCCAGAGTGGTTCCGGGATTGCTCAACCGCATCGGCGGCCAGCTCATGACCCGGCTGCTGCCGCGCAAACCGGTCATCCGCCTGGTCGGGAAAACCATGAAGAAGGTCATATGAGCGATTTTCTGGAGGGCTTCTTCTCCGGCTGGCTGATATTCGCCGTCATCCTCCTCTTGCAGCTGGTTCTTCCGGCGCGCAGGGTCCAGGGCTATGCACGGCACGAGGAAAAGGGTGCGCTGCTCAGCTACCGGCTCAACGGGTTGCCGGTATTCGCCGCGTGCGTGGCGCTTTGGTTCGCAGTCGGGCACTACGGCCTGTTGCCCTGGGACTGGCTCTGGCAACATCGCTGGTCCGGCGCGGCCGGCGCCTGCGTGCTGGGCGTGGTGATCTCTGCGGCCGTCATGCGGGGCACGTTCGGCCGGGGCCGCTCGCTGCTTTCCGAGTATTTCCTGGGGAGGCGGGCGAATCCCCGGATGTTCGGCGGTCGCATCGACGCGAAGATGTACCTGTACGTAGCCGGCGCCACGCTGCTGCAGTTGAACCTGCTCTCGTTCGGCGCTCATCACCATCTCACCCATCCCGCCAATCTGTCCCCCGGCATGTGAACTATCTGGGTGAAATCCTGATGGCCACCGGGCTTGCGCTTGCCCTGGGCTGGCCTCTGGCGCTGGGCCCCTGGTTGTATCCGCTCTACTACCTGGCCTTCCTGCTCCCGCGCGAACGCGACGACGACCGCCGCTGCGCCGCGAAATACGGCCCGCTGTGGGACGAGTACCGCAAGCGCGTGCCCTGGCGCATCATCCCGCGCGTTTACTAACCTGGCAGGGAGGTGGTCCCCTGGGAACGAGGGCGTCTCGCCCTTGACGCTGGGAGCGAGGGCGTCCCCGCCCTCGTCGAGGGCGAGACGCCCTCGTTCCCAGCGTCAAGCTATCGAGAACTTCCCGCTCGCCCCGTCCATGGTCCAGAGTTCGCCGGAGGCGATATCGAACCAGGCGCCGTGCAGAGTGAGCCGGTAGCGGTTCTCGAGGATGGAGATACAAGGAAAGGTCCTCAAGTTCGCGATCGAATAGCGTATCGAAGCGCGTTCCAGCGCGGTCTGCCGTTCGGCATCGCTCCTCTCCCCATCGGTCTCTACCTCGCTGGCCGCGGGGCCAAGCAGTTTCATCCATTTGCCGATGAAGTCGCCCGGCGACAAGGGCTCCTTGGTGGGTTGCAATACGGCCCGTATGCCACCGCAGCGCCCATGGCCCAGTACCACAATTTGGCGGATTTTCAGGCTCTGAACAGCGAATTCCAGCGCCGCGGAAGTGGCGTGGTAGGTGCCGTCGGGCTCATACGGAGGCACCAGGTTGGCGACGTTGCGCACCACAAAGATTCTTCCCGGCGCGGCGCTGAAAATGGTCTCCGGCGCCGTGCGGGAATCACAGCAGGCAATAACCATGACTTCAGGGCTTTGCCCACGGTCGGCCAACGAGCGGAAATAGGCGCGTTCCCGGTCAAACCGGTGGTCCTTGAACGAACGGTAGCCGTCCAGAAGCGAGCGGGGGAATTCGGACATACAGGCCCTAGTCCGAGATGTCCTCCAACTGCTCGCCGGAACGCACATTGACTTGCATGAGAGTGGACAGGCCGGTCAGCAACAGGCTGGGTATCACCGTGACGGTGAACGCCCATTGCCAGCCGATCAATCCGACCAGCGCTCCCACCACCAGCGGATAGGTAGCGAACCCCAAGTTGATGCCGACGCCGGCAACGAACGCGACGGCGGTCGCACGAACGCGGGTCGGAAACACTTCGGCGAGGTAGGTTTGCAGGACCGCGATGGTGCCGTAGAAGAAAAAGGTCATGGCCGCCATCAGCGCAATGTCGGCGCGCAGGCCCAGATCAAGCCAGAAAACGGCGGCCGCGATGGGGATGGCGATGAACACCCAGATCGCCACAGTGTTGCGGCGGGTCGTCAGAAACTCACCAACCGCCGAGGAGGCCACGTAGCCCAGCGCGCCGATTCCATAGGAAATGCCCACGATGAGGTTGGCTTCCTGCAGAGTGTGACCGCGCACCTCGTGGAAGAATGTCGGAAAGAAGAACGCGGTGCCGGCGTAGGCGCCGCCGAAGGTCATCGAAGCGATCCAACCCAGCGACACGCGGCGAATGTACTTCCGGCTCAGCAACAAAGCGATGCGCTCGCGGGCCCGCATACCCTTCTCCGGAGCGGCTTCCTGCGCTTTCTTTTCCTCCAGAAAGCGCTGGCTCTCGGGCAGGTAACGATACAGAAGAAGGGATATGGGTATAACCAGGAACGCCACCATGAAGAGCAACCGCCAGCTTCCGGTTTCGCCCTGCACGGTTTCAGCGGGCATGACGCCCAACCACTCCCAGAACTCCCCGACTACCCGACCGATCTCAGCGTTGCCCATCAACTCAACGGCCAGCAGTCCCCCTATGAACCAGCCCAGCGGATAGCCGATCTGCAGGATGCCGGCGTTGAACCCGCGGAAACGGGCGGGCGAGGTCTCCACCACGTAGGAATTGACGATCGGCACCATGCCGGAACAAAAACACCAGCCGACAAGACGCAGAAAAATAAGCATGGAGAGCGTCTGCGCAAGCGAGAACAGTCCGACCATCAGCGCCGACAAGGCCAGGAAGACGGTGAACATCACCCTCCGGCCGTAGCGGTCGGTGAGCAGCCCGGCCACGACAATGAAAAAAGCGGCGGCCAGGAACGATGCCGACAGGATGTAACCGATTTCCTGATCGCCGATTGCAAAGTCCAGCTTGATCGGCGGGATGGCATAGCCGAAAAACGCCTGGTCCATGTTGGCCAGCGTCCAGCCGAACAGGCAGATGCCGAAGACCTGCAGGAAGTACGGGTTCAGGAGTGCGCGCCAGTTGGCGCGCTCGCCGGGTTCATTCAATGGGTGGTCCTCCGCGCGCCGGGAACGAGGGCATTCTGCCCTCGTCGAGGGCGAGACGCCCTCGCTCCCAGCGTGTTCCCTGCGCGCCAGCGCAGCGGCGCCCGCTGCGAAAACTCCCAGGGTCGCACGTGCGTGCTGTTTTTTTTAATTTCACGGCCGGCGTGTTTCGCTGAACCTTTCGCCTGGCCCTATGCCTTACCTTCAGCCCCGGCAGCCGCCGCGGCCTCGCGCGATTCCTTGAGCGCCAGCAGCCCGGCTGCCGCTACGACCAGCAGGTTGGCGCAGCCCACCATGACGAAGGGGGCCGACGGGCCGTACTTGTCGTACAAAATCCCGCCCATCGCCACAAACACCAGAATGCCCAGCACACCACTCAAATTGAAGGCGCCAACCACGGAGCCGCGCGACGCTTTGGGCGCCTCGCGCCCGATCAGCGTAGTGGCGCCCCAGAAGGCGCTGATCTGTCCTGCGCCCAGCAGGCAGAGCAGCGGAATCGATTTCACCGAAAGCAGGTCGTCCACAAACCACATTCCCAGATAGCCAACTGTGGCTACCCCGAAGGACACCACCAGCGCCAGCAGCCGGTCGCGCTTCTCCAGCATGAAGCCCAGCAGCACAATCCAGAGCAGGCCGGCGGTCTGGGCGGCGACAAAGGGGCGCACGCTCATTGCCTGGGCCTCGGACCCGGTCAGGCCCGCGCTTTCGACCGCGAATCGTCCCCACAAGGTGAGGAAACTGCCCAGGATCACCAGGTCGCTACGGGCCACAAACGCGCCCGCGTAGGCCACGGCAATGCGTGGGTTTTTGACCGCCTCGCGAACGCCCGCAGTAATCAGGACCTTCACCGGCGGGCGCTCCTCGCGCTTGGTCGGGGTGCCGGGCTGCAGGCCGAAACCCGCGACAACGGCGGTTATGAACGCAACCCCCGCGACCAGGAACAAGCCCAGGGTCAAAGCCGATTCCTCGGGCAGATCCAGGCGGTTCACCAGCACTCGGGCGCCGTCGCCGAACATCAACTTGATGAGCACCACGCCCAGCCCCGTGAGCGCACCGCTAATGGCCACTACACGGCCGCGCGAGATTTCCTGCGGGTAGTCGGCCAGGATGGTGGCGAGCATGCCGGTGGACGCGCCTATACCTACAGCATAGATAATGCGCGCCCCGAACAGCTGCCATATCTCGCCGGCGTAGGCGTGAAAGACATAACTCAAGCCCAGGAACACCAGCCCCACGGCAAAGAGCTGGCGGCGGCCGATGCGATCCGCGGCAACTCCCACGAAGCCGAACACGGCAATCAGCGCGAATTCGGTCCATAGGACCAGGGCGCTGATCCATTGCCCCTGGTCCCTCGCTTCGATGCCGAAGTTTTCGCTCAGGACATTGGTCTGGACACCGGTTATTGCAGTAAGCAGGCCCACGGTGGTAAACGAAACGAAAAGGAATGACCAGCTGTTGGCCGTCGTAAGCCCCGGCACGAACCATAGACCCAGCAAACGCTTGCCCGAGGGGTCCGGCTTGAGATCGCGCGCCTGGGCTTGGTTGATTCCGCGGGCCATATGTGCATCGCTCCCTTACCGGCGAAACCGTGCGGCTTGCGGCCGGCCGGCGACGGCCGCAAGCGCAAGTTCATTCAGCCGTGTCGGCTATTCGCCCTTTGGCGGGGCCGGAGTGCGCTCGATGTTGTACATCTCCAGGCTTGAGAGGCTGGGCGTGGCCGGATCGTAGGTTTCCGGCGCGTTGAAGTACTTGGGATGGTGCTTCTCCGCGTAGTCCAGCAGCTGCCGGCTATGGATCTGCTCCAGGTCCTCGCCGGCGCCCATGAAGCAGGCGTATTGGCAAAAGCCGGGGTCCTGACCCATCAGCATCCACGGCAGCCAGGGCGTGGTGCGGTTCCAGACGCCGTGGTACGGCAACGTGGTCATGTCGGCGTTCTGCATGTCGGCGCCGTTCAAGTGATAGGCGAAGAACTCCGAAACCCGCACCAAGGCGCCGGAAGATTCCCGCACCCACTTGGCCGGATTGAGGGCGTTCGGGTAGTAAAGGTGGATGTGAACCTCCATGTCGATCCGGGGGCCGCGCTGGGTCCAGGGCAGGATGAATGGAACCTTCGGGGGCTTCTCCTCGTTCAGTCCGCCGAAGGCTGGCGGGTCGGGACGGTATTGGCTGATCACGAAATTAAATGGGTCATTGGCGATCGGCACCACCGGTACGGTTTCTTCGTTGTACGGGTTATGCCACTCCTCCATCACTTCGCCGCTCTCAAGATCGGTGTAGTAGCCCACCTCGCGCAGGATCTTGGCGATCGAACCGTCCTCGTTCTGCTGCAGGCGTGATACGCCGAACCCGGCAAAACCGAACAGGTCTTGAATCGCCTCGCCCGGGCGCACGCCCATCACGTAGCCCTTGAACCAGCCGGTCTTCTGCATGCTTTCGTCGAGATCGCCCTGAGTACGCGCGAAGGCGATCTTGTTGCCCTCGCCGGTGCTCAGATCCACGTACGGTCCGCCCAAGTGGTCCTTGGGGCCTTCGGGTTCGCCGCCGCCCACAACGTCTTCGTCGTTGATGGTGACGTTTACGTCTCCGCAAGCCGCCATACTCAGCGCCGCAGCACCGAAGGCGCCCACGGCCCCAAAGCCCTTGATGAAATCTCGCCGTTGCGATTGCATAGGTTCTTCCCTCATTGCGATGTTCTACAAATTCCCAAGCCCTTCGCGCAACGGCCCCTCAAGCGCCGGATTTCTTACCGCGGCAGGCGCGTGGCGAGCAAGAATACCAGCACATTGCCGTAGTCCGCCAGAAAACCAGGCTGGGAACGAGGCTGGGAGCGAGGGCGTCCCCGCCCTCGCTCCCAGGTTACCGGCTATGTCCCCTGCTTCGGCGGAGCCGGTGTGCGCTCGTCGGAGTAGCGCTCCAGGCTCGACAGGCTGGGCGTATCCGGATGATAGGTCTCCGGCGCATGGAAGTACTTCGGATAGTGTTTCTCGGTGTAATCCAGCAGCGCCCGGCTGTGGACCTGCTCCAGGTCCTCGCCGGATCCCATGAAGCAGGCGTATTGGCAGTGGCCCGGCGCCTGACCCATCAGCATCCACGGTAGCCAGGGCGTGGTGCGGTTCCACACGCCGTGTAATGGAATCGTGCCGAGATCGGGGTTTTGCATATCCGCACCCCGTATGTGATAGGCGAAGAACTCCGATACCCGCACCTTTTCTCCCGACGACTCACGCACCCACACCTTCGGATCCAGAGCGCTCTTGTAGTGCAGATGAATATGACGCTCCAACTCCAGCCGCTCTCCGCGCTGCCGCCATGGCAGGATGAAGGGCCGGGGCGGACGGACGTCGTCCTTGTTGAGGCCTCCGTATTGCGGTGGCCGCGGGAAGTACTCGCGTAATACGGTATTGAAGGGGTCGTTCGCCACCGGTACCGTGGACACGGTCTCCTCAATGTAGGGGTTGTACCACTCCTCCATGACCTCGCCGCTACGAAGGTCCGTGTAGTAGCCCACCTCGCGCAGCACCCTGGCGATACCGCCGTGGGGCTGAGTTTCCAGGCGCGAGGCGCCGAAGCCGGCGAAGCCGAACAGGTCGCGGATTTCCTCGCCGGGCCGCACGCCCATGACATAGCCCTTGAACCAGCCGATGCGCTGCTTGCTCTCGTCGAGGTCGGCCTGCATGCGGGCATACGCCGTGAGGTTCCCCGCGGCGGTTCGCAGGTCCACGTACGGACCGCTTATGTAGTCCGGCGCGTTCGCAGCCTCGTCGCCAGCTGCAAACGCTTTGCGCGGCGCTTGGCCGAACGCCAACGCCGCCGCGCCGAAAGCGCCCACGGCGCCGAAGCTCTTGATGATTTCTCGTCGTTGTTTGTGCATGAATTGCCCCCTTTTTAAGAAATTCCGGTAATTCTGGCCTGTTCCTTGCGGCGCTTGGCCTCGTATCGCAACAACAGCAGCGCCAGCGCGAATATCACGACGTTGCCGCACCCTACCAGCACGAACGGCCCGTAGCGCGCCCAGCTGTCGAACAGAATTCCGCCGAAGTAGCCCGAACCCATTATGCCGAGGGCGCCAAAGGTGCTGAACATGCCGATAACCGCGCCGCGGCCGCGCGTGGGCGCTTCCTTGCCGATCAGCGAAATGGCCGAGATCTGGGCGCACATCTCGCCCATGCCGATCAGGGCCGCGCCCAGGAACATCCAGTTGCTGATCGGATTGGGAAAGAACGGCAGCGACAGGTAGCCGCAGGCTGCAAGGAACATGGCGATGGCGATACCCGCCACGCGGTCGATCCGATCCAGTATCGGCGCCATGATCGCCGCCCACGGCACTGCGAAAGCCTGGGCGACGACGTAGAACAGAACCGCGCGAGCCTGCGCTTCTTCGCTGCTCAAACCCTGCTCCAGTCCTACCTGGCGCAACCACAAGGCGAAGAAGATACTTACCACCGCCAGGTCGCCGCGCGATACCAGAGCGCCGATGTAGGCCAGGGCCACCCGCGGGTTTCGCGCCGCCCGGAAAGCCACGCCCGCGGTCTTGAACACACCCTCTCTTTTCTTGACCTGGGCCGGTGCACCGCGCTTGAGGCCGAGCCCAACCACCACGGAAACGACCAGACAAACGCTGGCAGCGGCCCAAAAAGTCACCCGTCCCACCATCACCGACTCCAGGCCCATATCCGGGAGCACGTTGAATAGCCGGCGCGCTACGCCGTTGATAATAAAAATACCGAACCCATTCAGCATGAAGGCCACAGCGGCGAACTTGCTGCGTGATTGCTCGGCGGGATAGTCGTTGATCACCGAGGCCAGCATGGCGGAAATACACGCGGCGCCGCAGGCGAACAACGGCCGGGCGAAGAACAGGTGCTCCACCTGGGTGGCAAGCGGGTACAGGACGTAGCAAATGCCAACCAGGCTGAAACCCATGGCATATACCAGGCGGCGCCCGACACGATCGGACAGCGTGCCGAGCGCATACACGGTCGCCAACACGATGATTTCGTTCAGCAATATGAGTCTGCCGGCCAAACCACCCTGCTCGTTCCAGGGAATGCCGAGGTTCTCGTCGAACAAGAAGCCCTGCTGCACATTGATGAACGTAAGCAGGCCGATGGAGAAGAACGAGGCGAAATACAGCACGTTCACATGCCGGCAGCGAACCCCTTCCTCAAGGCGCAACGGAATGAACCCGAGCAGCCGGTAGACGCCGCCTTGCGGGGGGGAAGGGTTAGACATGACGCCGGATACTCAACGATTTCCCCCGCAATTACAATCCCCGCACGCTTATCGGCCCCGGAGAACCGCCATGACCGACTACCACGGCCACCGCCTTCGCGTCGGCATTGCCGTACCTTCCACCAACACCACGGTGCAGCCGGAATCCGAGCTGCTGCGGCCACCGGGAGTGACCAACCACACCGGCCGGGTCAGCATCCGCCAGCGCAAGATCACTACCGAAAAGGATTTCCTGGAACATGTCCAGGCGATGCGTGACGGAATGGGCAGTGCGATTGACAGGGTCGTGTCCGCGCAGGTCGATCACGTCATCATGGGCGTGGCCCTGGAGGCCTTTTGGGGCGGCGTCAAGCAGGCGGCGGAGCTTCAGGACAACCTTGAGCAACGGGCCGGCGTGGGCGTGTCCATGGGCTCAACGGCAACCGTGACGGCGCTGCGGGCGCTGGAGGTGGAAAAGATCGCGGTGCTGACGCCGCATATGCCGCGCGGCGACGAGCAGGTGCGCGAGTATTTCCTGCAGTCTGGCTTTGACGTCTTGCGTTTGATCGGCCTCAAGTGCCCGTCGCCGATCGAGATCGCCCATACCACCGGAGCGCAGATGCGCGCCGCCTTAAGGGAACTGGACGGCGACGACGCCCAAGCTATCGTCCAGGTGGGCACCAACCTCCCGGCCATGGACATTTGCGCCCGGGCCGAGCCCTGGCTGGGCAAGCCGGTGCTGTCGATCAACGCCGTAACCTACTGGGACGCCCTACGCCGCAGCGGAATCCACGACCGAATTCACGGTCACGGAAGCATTCTGGAACAGCACTAGCTGTCCCTGGAACATCCCCGGGAACGAGGGCGTCCCGCCCTCGACGAGGGCGGGACGCCCTCGCTCCATTGTTCGCGGCAAATACTCCCAGCGCCAAGCTGGCCAATGGACGGTTAGCCTGGAGGAGCGGGAGGCGGCGCGGCGCCGGGCAAGGGCAGCGGCATTGGCATGCCATTCAGGTTGAGCATTCCGTTCTTCAGTTTCACGCTGGTGCGATAGCTGGTTTCGCTCTGCTGAAGCAGTCCCTGCATCAGGACCATCTGCAGGATTCCCTGACCCAACAGGCCTTCCGCGGCCGCTACCGGCATCTCGAAATCCAGGGAATATTCAAGCCCGGCAAGAACAGCCATCAGATTTCCCAACTCGTCGGCGGCCGGAACGCGCTCCCCGTTATAGCCCATATGCACATCCAGTGTGAGGGTGTGCTCACCCTGATAGGTGAGCACGGTGTTCGCATCAACGAAAGGCCCGGCGGCAAGGATGGCGCGGACAGCCTGTTTCATCTCCGAGCTCAGCTGTGGAACCATGACGGGGGCAGACTGCACGGACGGCTGCAACTCGGGCGAACCCTCCGGCTCTTCCTCCGGCATCTGCGGCGCCGGGGCCATCTCAAAAATCCCCCCGGACACTGCCGTGGCGTATTCCATGAATGCGGCTTCATTGATACCCCCGAAAGCCTGTTGTATCGCAACCGGGGCAAATTCCTTCCCGAGAAACTCGATCGACTCGATCGTCGCATCACTATCGCCGCGATATGAGCCATTCTCATCCGGGGAAAGGGTCTCCTCGGAACTCCAACCGCTCATTCGCATCACCGTGCTACCGTCGGAGCCGGAAAGCGAGAACTCTCCCAGGTAAGAGGTGGATTCCGACGGCGCCAGGATCGCTCCGCTCTCGATACCCTGCGGATACTCGGTCCGGCTGTCGAGATTCGACATCGCAAGGCCCATGCCATTGGGCGCGCCAACGCTAATTCCAAAGCTCTCCAGGACAGCTCGCTGCAACTGGAAGGAGTCCGGACCGGACCACTCCCCTTCCAGGTGCGCGCCGGACACACTAAGGGATAGCGCCCCGAAATTCCAATCAAGCCTCGGCACTTCCAGCCGGTTACTGACCGTTTTTCCCGAGAACGAACTTACGTACAGTTCCAGGTACTCATCCTGTAGGTCCGACGAACCCGATTCGGCGCCGGATGACGCATCACCAAGAGCAACCCGCCCCCGCGCGTGAAACAGGCCCACGCCGGGAGCCACCGCGAAATACACCGGGCCATGGGCTATTTCAACATCAATTGCCAGCGGCTCGGCGCCCAGGAGATCCAAAGGAGCCGGAAGGTCGATCACGGAACCGCCCCCAGGGGCGCCCTGCGGAATCACACCCGGCATGGGCATGCCGCCAAACAGCGGTTGCCATTCAAGCCGCGCCGTGGACGAGAACCAGTTGCGCTGGTATTCAACGACCTCCAGCTGGAACGGAAACGGCATATTCGCCAACCTTTCCTTGAATGTGCGCTCGGCCACCTGGCCGAAGTAGCCCGCTGGCAGGACTATGCCCGCCGCCACCAAAACCACAACCGCAATTGCTATTACCGGCTTCTTCATACACTGCTCCGTCAATCAAGCGTAGAAACTTCCCCGCGCAAACTTAATTCCGGGCAACCGCAATAGCCAGCCGGATATCCATTCTTTTCGGGCAATTTAGCGTTGGGCAAACGGCAGGTCAATCATAGGGCCCGTTGGACTTGATCTATTTTTTTCTGATAGTGGGTTAAATAATCCAAAATAATATATAAGTATATATTTTGTGGTAAACAAGTCATATTTAGTCCATAATTCCTACTGCCAAGCGTTTTCTATCTGAAGGGTCTATTCCAGCAGAGTTTCGAGGATGCGCCGCAGGCAAGACTTGAGCGTGGCGGCCTTTTGCCGGTTGTAGGACTCGGGCCTGGCTCCGTCCATGTAGGCGTCCTGGGCGATTTCCATTTGCAGTGCGTGCCTGCCCAGTTGCGGGCGGCCGTAACGGCGGGTAATGAATCCGCCGATAAACCGGCCGTTCAGCGCGTGCGTATAGCCGCTGGCGGCCACTTCCAGGGCCGCCCGGTCCTGAATGGCGGGCGCGCAACTCAAGCCCCGGTTGGTGCCCAGATTGAGGGCCGGAAGACGGCCATTGAACAGCTGCGGCACAACGGTTGCGATCGAATGGCAGTCATACAGAATCGCCTTCCCGTACTGCTCGCAGGCATGCTTCAGCTCCGCCTCAAGCCGGCAGTGGTAGGGATCCCAGAATTGCGCGCGCCGGCCTTCAATTTCCGTATCGTCCGGCTCGTGTCCGCTTACATATACCGGCCGGCCATTGAACAGCGTCACCGGGCACAGGCTGGTCACCGCCTGTCCGGGATACAGCGATGCGCCGTCCGGGGGCCGGTTCAGGTCCACCACGTAGCGGCTGTAATGGGCCTTGAGGACGGTTGCGCCCAGGTCCGGGGCAAAGTCGTATAACTCGTCCACGCGCCAGTCGGTGTCGGGCAGCGCTCCGGCTTCAGCGGTTATCCCCGCGGCCACAGATTCGGGTACCCGGAGTCCCGAATGCGGGATCGAGAGAACCAGCGGCGTTTTGCCGCGCGTGCAGGAATACAGCTCATCCGTTCCCGGGAGGGAGGACATCCTGTCCTCCGAGGGCAGGATGCCCTCGTTCCCAGGGGGGATGTTCTCGCTCCCGGCGCGCTTGGGGCCCACTTTGAGCGTTCAGTCTCCGGGGTCCGTATCCCCGAGTTCGGCAGCCAGTTCCTCCAGCACGCCTCTCTTGATCAACGCGCGGGCGGCCTCAATATCCGGGGCGAACTCGCGGTCGGCTTTGCGCTCGGGCACTTCCGCCCGCAGCAATGCGTGCACTCGTTCCAGGCTCCCGGAAGACCGCAGCGGACGCAGCAGGTCCACGCCGGCGGCGGCCGCCAACCATTCGATGGCGATAATGCCGGCGGAGTTCTCATTCATGTGCGCCAGGCGGCGCGACCCATGCGCCGACATGCTCACATGGTCTTCCTGGTTGGCCGAGGTGGGAATACTGTCGACGCTGGCCGGCGTAGCCAGTTGCTTGTTCTCGCTGACCAGGGCCGCGGCCGTAACGTGGGCCATCATGAAGCCGGAGTTCAAGCCCGCATCAGCCATCAAGAACGGCGGAAGACTGCTAAGCTCGCCGGTAACCAGCGCCGCTATGCGCCGTTCCGACAGCGACCCGGTCTCGCAGATGGCCAGCGCCAGCACGTCGGACGCGAACGCCGCCGCCTGGCCGTGAAAGTTCCCGCCGGAAACCACCTCTTCCTGCTGTTCGAACACCAACGGGTTCTCGGTAACCGCGTTGGCCTCGATCAACAACGTGCGCTGGACATTGTCGACCAGATCCAGGCAGGCGCCCATCACCTGGGGCTGACAGCGAAACGAATAGGGATCCTGCACGCGGTCGCAATCCAGGTGCGAGGCGCGAATCTCGCTGCCGGCCAGCAAGCGCCGCAACAGCCGGGCAACCGCGGTCTGGCCCGGATGCGGCTTGAGCGCATGGAGGCGGCGGTCGGCAAACGTGTCGGTAGCGCGGAAGGCATCGCAGGACAGCGCGCCCACCACTACCGCCGATACAAGGTTGCGCCTGGCCCCGATCAAACCGCGCAGGGCCTGGGCGGCGGATAGCTGGGTGCCGTTGATCAGATCCAGGCCCTCCTTTGGGCCCAGCTGCAGAGCCGCCAGGCCGGCTGCTCGCAGCGCATCCGCTCCCGCCAGCACGCGGCCCCGGTATCGGGCCTCGCCCCTTCCGACCAGGACCAGCGCGATGTGGGCCAACGGCGCCAGATCACCCGAGGCGCCTACCGAGCCCTGGGAAGGAACCACCGGCAGCAGATCTTCGTTGATGCATCGGGCAAGCAGGTCCAGAAGTTCTTTCGACACCCCGGAATAACCCGCCAGCAGGCTGTTCAGCTTAAGCAGCATGGTCAGGCGCACCACGCAGTCCGGCAGGGGTTCGCCCACCCCGGCGGCATGCGACCTCACCAGGTTGAGCTGCAGAGTGCGCAGGTCCTCGGCGGGGATCCGCTCCAGCGCCAGGCGCCCGAAGCCGGTATTTGCGCCGTACACAGCGGCGCTTTCATCCACGGCCCGGAGCAGGACCCGGTGAGCGGCCTCGGCCCGGGCGATGGCTTGCGGCGCCAGCGTCACCCGCAGCGGTCCATCCAGCGCGGCTCCGATCGCGTCCAGGCTTAGCGGCCCGTCTCCCAGCGTAAGCGCCACAGGCGATTTGGCCGCGTTCATTGCAACAGCGCCTCCGCCACCTTGCGGTAGCGGCCCACAATCCCCGCTTCGTTGACGTGGCGGCCGTCGGTGACGACCTGCCGGCCGCCTACGAATACATCGCGCACGCAGGCCGCCCCGCCGGAAAAAATCCACGAGTCCAGCAATTCGTCTTCGGCTCTGGCGATCAGCGCCGGATGATCCTCGTCCAGCACCACGATGTCCGCCCGGGCGCCCTCGGCCAGAATGCCGCAGGGCTGCGCCAGGCTGCCTGCGCCGCCCTTGAGCGCCCCTTCCAGCAGGAATCTTCCCAGTGAGCCGCCCGCCTCCGCCGCCAGTGGATTGCGCGACTCCCCGGCCAGTCTTTGCCCGTATTCGAACAGCCGCAATTCGTCGGCCGGGCTGATCGTTACCTGACTGTCCGAGCCGACAGCGAAAGCGCCGTCGAGGGCAAACCATTCGGGCGCGGCGAACAGGCCATCGCCCAGATTGGCTTCGGTGGCAGGGCACAGGACCACCGTGGCCTGGCAGGCGGCCAGTGCGCGGCGCTCGGCATCGCTCATATGGGTAGCGTGAATCAGATTCCAGCGGGCGTCAACGTCTGCCTGGTCCAGCAGATGCCGGACCGGGGTGGCGCCGCACCAGGCCCGGCAGGCTTCGACTTCCGCCCTTTGCTCGGCTACGTGGATATGGACGGGAGCACTTGAGTCCATTTGCCGCACGCCCACCAGCACCTCCCGTATCAGAGCCCCGTCCGCCGCGCGCAAGGAGTGGGGCGCGCAACCCAGGCGCACATCCGGCAAGCCGTCCACAGCGTTGTGAAGGCCGGCGTATATCTCCAGATACAGCCCGGGATCGCACACGAAACGCGCCTGCTCCGGCTGGGCCGGCCGGGGACCGAAGCCGCCGTAGGCATACAGGCTGGGCAAGAGCGTCAATGCGATGCCGGATTCTTCAGCGGCGGCGATGCAGCGCAGACCCATCTCGCCGGGCTGCGAATACGGCGAGCCGTCCACGCCGTGGTGCAGATAGTGAAACTCCGCCACCGAGGTATAGCCGCTTTTGAGCATCTCCATATAGGCCAGCGCGGCCACCGCCTGCAAGCTCTCGGGCCCGATCGTGCTGACCACCCGGTACATCTGTTCCCGCCAGCGCATGAAATCGCCCGGTCCGGTTCCCGCTTCCGCCAGGCCGGCCATCAGCCGCTGATGCGCGTGCGAATGTGCGTTGGGCACGCCCGCTATGGCGACGCCCCGAATCACTTGCGCCTGCGCGCTTCGTTGCCCGGGCGTCAGCCTGCCGATCAAGCCCCGTGGGTCGACCTCCACCAGCACATCCCGGCGCCAACCCTTGTGCGTTAGCATGGTTGAGAACAGCAAGTTCTTCATAAATTCGGCGCCGACGTTCTAATGGGCCTATTTCAACAGATTCCGTACCCGCTGACACACTCGAATTTGCAGGAGCGCCTGCATTGAACTGCGTTCTTACCAACTGCCGCGTGGCCACGATGCAATACCCGGGCGTGGCCTACGGGATGATCTCCGACGCGGCCTTGCGTATCAAAGACGGCCGAATCGCGTGGGTGGGTTCGGCCGCCGAACACCAGCCGCAACCCGACGAGCAGCGCCTGGATCTCGAAGGACGGCTGGTCACTCCCGGCCTGATTGACTGCCATACGCACCTGATCTATTCCGGCAACCGGGCCGGAGAATGGGCGCTGCGGCTTCAGGGTGCTTCATACGAAGAGATTGCCCGCCAGGGCGGTGGAATCGCGTCGACGGTGCGCGCCACCCGCGCGGCCGGCCGCTCGGAACTGCTGGAGACGGCGCAGGCGCGGCTGCGGGCACTGGCGGCCGAAG
Source organism: Candidatus Foliamicus sp. (assembly GCA_965261845.1). GTDB lineage: Bacteria > Pseudomonadota > Gammaproteobacteria > Steroidobacterales > Foliamicaceae > Foliamicus. Next base: position 2,286,761 of record OZ253475.1, read on the forward strand.
GCGTGACCACCGTTGAAGTCAAATCCGGCTACGGGCTCGACGTCGACACCGAACTTCGCATGTTGCGCGTGGCCCGCGAGCTTGGAGAGTCCGGGGATATCGACGTGCTCGCAACCTTTCTGGGCGCCCATGCCCTGCCGCCGGGATACGGCCACCGGCGGGAGGAATACTTGAGGCTGCTGATCGAGGAAATGCTGCCCGCGGTCGCGGAGGAAGGTTTGGCGGACGCCGTGGATGCCTACTGCGAGGGCGTAGCGTTCAGTACCGCGGAGGTCAAAGCGCTGTTCGAGCGGGCTCGCGCCCTTGGCTTGCCCTTGCGCCTGCACGCCGAACAGTTCTCCAACTCCGGGGGCGCCGCGATGGCGGCGGAGCTCGGAGCGCTGTCCTGCGACCACCTGGAATACCTCGACGAGCAGGGAATCGAGGCCATGGCCACCGCCGGCGCCGTCGCAGTGCTGGCGCCGGGCGCCTGGTATTACCTCAGAGAGACCCGCAAGCCCCCGGTGGAAGCGCTGCGGGCGGCGGGCGTTCCGATGGCGGTAAGCACCGACCACAATCCGGGCACCTCGCCCATGCTTTCGCTGCTCGCAGCCATGAACATGGCTTGCGTGCTGTTCCGGCTCAGCCCCGAGGAGGCATTGCGCGGCGCGACGGTCAACGCGGCCCGCGCCCTGGGATTGAGCGACCGCGGCGTAATCGAGCCGGGCAAGCTGGCGGACCTGGCCGTGTGGGACGTGCAAACACCCGAAGAGCTCAGTTACGCTTTGGGCCACAACCCCTGCCGGCAGGTATTCAAGGCGGGGGTTCCGCGCGCAGCAAGATCAGAGTAAAGGACACGGTAATGAGCGACAGTCGCACCATCCGGGCGCCTCGCGGCGCGGCGCTTTCCTGCAAGTCGTGGCTTACCGAAGCGCCGATGCGCATGCTGATGAACAACCTCGACCCGGATGTCGCGGAGAATCCGGCCGAACTGGTGGTCTATGGCGGCCGCGGCAAGGCGGCGCGCAACTGGCAGGCGTACGACCGCATCATCGCGGCGCTGAAGGCATTGGAGGACGACGAAACGCTGCTGGTTCAGTCGGGCAAGCCGGTCGCCGTTCTGCGCACCACCGCGGATGCGCCCAGGGTGCTGATCGCCAACTCCAACCTGGTGCCGCACTGGGCCACGCTGGAGCATTTCAACGAGCTGGACCGCAAGGGCCTGATGATGTTCGGGCAGATGACCGCGGGCTCCTGGATCTACATCGGCAGCCAGGGCATCGTGCAGGGCACCTACGAGACCTATGCCGAGATGGGCCGCCAGCATTTCGGCGGCGAAATGCGCGGCAAGTGGTTCCTGACCGCCGGACTCGGCGGCATGGGCGGCGCCCAGCCTCTGGCCTGCACCATGGCCGGGGCTTGCATGCTGGCGGTGGATTGCCGCCAAACGGCAATCGATTTCCGCCTGCGCACGCGCTACCTGGACCAGCAGGCGGACGACCTCGATCGAGCGGTGGCGATGATCAACGCGGCCTGCGAGCGGGGAGAAGCGCTCTCGGTAGGGTTACTGGGCAATGCCGCCGAGGTTTTTCCGGAACTGGCCCGACGCTCGGAGGCCGATCCGCGCTATGCGCCCGACGCCGTATCCGACCAGACCTCCGCCCACGATCCCCTGAACGGTTACCTGCCGCTGGGCTGGACGATACAGGAGCACGAAGAGCGCAGCCGGTCCGACCCGGCGGGCACGGTCCGCGCCGCCAAGCAGTCCATGGCCGTGCAGGTGCGCGCCATGCTGGAATTCTGGGAGCGCCGCATCCCGGTGGTCGATTACGGCAACAACATCCGCCAGATGGCGCTGGAAACGGGCGTCGAGAACGCCTTTGACTTTCCCGGCTTCGTGCCGGCCTACGTCCGGCCTTTGTTCTGCCGCGGCAAGGGGCCGTTTCGCTGGGCCGCGCTGTCCGGCGACCCGGGCGACATCGCCCGCACCGACGCGAAGGTCAAGGAACTTCTTCCTGACGACGAAGCGTTGCGCCGCTGGCTGGACATGGCGGCGGAGCGGATCGAGTTTCAGGGCCTGCCCGCTCGCATCTGCTGGGTGGGCCTGGGCGACCGTCACCGCCTCGGCCTGGCGTTCAACGAGATGGTCCGCAACGGCGAACTCAAGGCGCCGGTCGTGATCGGGCGCGATCATCTGGACGGCGGGTCGGTGGCCAGCCCCAATCGCGAAACCGAAGCCATGAAGGACGGCAGCGACGCGGTATCCGACTGGGCATTCCTGAACGCCCTGGTGAACTGCGCCTCGGGCGCCACCTGGGTCTCGGTGCACCACGGCGGCGGCGTGGGGATCGGCTACTCGCAGCATGCCGGCGTGGTGATCTGCTGCGACGGCAGCAAGGCTGCCGATGAGCGCATCGCCCGCGTCCTTTGGAACGACCCGGCCACCGGCGTGATCCGCCACGCCGACGCCGGCTACGACGAAGCGCTGGACTGCGCCCGCGCCTTCAATCTCAACCTCCCCTCGGCGCTTCCCTGACCCCCCCTGGGAACGAGGGCGTCCCGCCCTCGACGAGGACGGGACGTCCTCGTTCCCAGGGGGAAATACCTACGGGGCCTTGACCCTCGTAAGCACGATCAGGCCCGCTATCAGCAGCACCAGAATCGCCAGCACGCCAAGCCGCTGGCTGTCCAGGACCAGCGCCGCATAGCCGGTAAGGACCGGTCCCAGGATTGCAGCGAAGCGGCCGAACATGTTGTAGAAACCGAACATCTCGGTGGTTTTCTCGGGCGGGGCCAGGCGCGCAAACAAAGACCGGCTCAGACTCTGCACGCCGCCCTGAGCCAGACCGATCATGGCCGCCAGCAAGTAGAAATGCCAGGCCTCGCTGGCCATGCTGGCCATGAAGGTGACCACGCAATAAATCACCAGCGCCACGTAGATGCAGCGCCGTGGGCCGAAGCGCCGCCCGGCAAGACCGAAAGCCAAAGTAGCGGGGAACCCAAGATAGTTGGTTATGAGGATCGCCAGCACCAGGTCCGAGGCCGGCAAATTGATTGCGGCGCCGAAGTCCACCGCCATCTTGATGATGGTGTGCACGCCGTCGATATACAGGAAGTAAGCGAGCAGAAACAGCCATAGCTGCGGATAGCGCCGGGCCTCGCGCAGTGTGGACGCCAACTGCCGCAAGGCCGCGCCGACCCGCACACCCTGGCTCTTCGGCGCCCCGCGGGGCCCGCCGCGCAGCAGCGGGATGGAGAACAGCACCCACCATATTCCCACCACCAGCATGCTCAGCTGCATGGCCTGCACTTCGGAGGCCAGGCCGAATCCTTGCGGGTTCACCGCGACCAGCGCGCACAAGGTAAAAAGCATCGCGCTGCCGATATAGCCCAGCGAGAATCCGTACGCGGAAACCAGGTCGTACTGCCTGGGTTCGGCCACCTCCGTCAGCAGCGCGTCGTAAAAGACATTGGCGGCGGAATAGCCCAACCAGGCCAAAACGAACAACGATAGTCCCGCCACCCATTGCCCGTCTCCCGGGAACACCAGCAGAACGGTGCAAAAAGCCCCGGGAACCACGCACATCGCCAGCATCCGCCGGCGCCGCCCGCCCTGGTCGGCAAGCGCGCCCAGCAGCGGGGCCGCGAAGGCCAGCAGCAGGGCCGCAAAGCTGTTGGCGGCGCCCCACAGGAAAGTGATTTGGGTGGACGACTCACCGGCGGACCAATGCGCGCGCAGCAACAGCGGCACGAACGACGTCATTACGATCAGGGCGAAGGCGGAGTTGGCCCAGTCATACATGGCCCAGCGCAAGGCCTCGCCGGACAGCGCCTTCAGCGTAGTGGAACGTATTCTTGAAAGGACCCTCAAGTGACGTTCCGGTCCCGCAGCATCGCCTCCATCTCGCGCATAGCCAGCTGCAGATCCTCCCAGGCTTTGCCTTTCTGTCCGGGAGACCGCAGCAGATAAGCCGGATGGTAAGTCACCAGCACCGGGCAGGCCGGCTGGGCCAATTGGTGTATTTGTCCGCGCATCGCACCCACCGGCCGGGCAGTCTCCAGCAGCCTCTGCGCCGCGACCGCTCCCAGGGCCACGATGAGGCGCGGCGCCACCAGCTCGATCTGACGCCGGAGGTAAGGGATGCAGGTCGTCGCTTCCTCCAGACTGGGATTGCGATTGTTCGGCGGGCGGCACTTCACGATATTGGCGATGTACACCGTGGTCCGGTCCAGGCCCATCGCCCGCAGCATCGCGTCCAGCAACTTGCCCGCGCGGCCGACGAAGGGTTCGCCCCGACGGTCCTCTTCCTCTCCGGGGCCTTCGCCCACGAACATCCAGTCGGCATTCGGATTGCCTACGCCGAACACCGTCTGGCGGCGGCCGGCATGCAGGGGGCAGGCCGTGCAGGCGGCCACCTTGCTGCGCAAGGCCGCAAGTTCAGGCCGTTCCGCGGCCGCGGTGGGCAGCGCCTGCGATGCCCCCTCTTGCCGCTTCGGCGCTCCCGGCGGCCTCTCGGTCGCGGAAGCACTTGATTCTCCAGAAACGCCGGGAGCGAGGGTATCTTGCCCTCGTCGAGGGCGAGACGCCCTCGTTTCCAGGGGGGCGCCCCCGCTCCCGGCGTTGTCAGAAGAATCAGCCGGCGAACTCGAGGTCCACACGCGTATGCCTGTCAACTCCAGCAATTCGCGCTGGGCCTGGCTGTGCGATTCCGCCCCCTGGGAACGAGGGCGTCCCGCCCTCGAAGCGGCTTCGGCCCGGGCCGGACCGTTGCCGTTCGGAGGCCGATTTCTCATCCGCGGCTCATGAGCCGGAGCCGGCCGCCACAGGCCGGCGAGCACTCATGATTTTCCGCGCAGCCGCCCTTAAGCATGGGACTGCGGCTCAGTTGGGCAGCTTGCGCATCTCGCGGCGGCGGCGTTTTTGCGCCGCCCGCCACAACAGCAGGCCTGGCCCCAGGGCAACGTACACGCCGAACAGGGTAAACAGCATGCGCGGCGGGTCCAGGCCGATCAGGGCGAAACACACCGGGATCGCGGCCATCTGGGTAAAGCGCAGGCGGCGGTTCACCGCGAAATGCTTGAAGCTCGGATAGGCGATGCGCAGGCACATCAGCGCTGCGGTCGTCAGGGTAACGAACCCGGCAAGCATAAGCACCGGCAGGCCGCTCCATTGGGAATCGAACGCCAACCATACGAAACCCGCCACCAAGCCGGCGGCCGCCGGGCACGGCAAGCCCTCGAAGTAGTTCTTGTCGCTCATCGGGCCGCGGGCGGTGAAGCGGGCCAGGCGCAGGGCCGTGCCGATCGCAAACAGGAACGCGATGACCCAGCCGATCTTGTCCCATACCCAGCCGTAGTCGCCCATGTACTTGAGTCCCCACTGGTACATGACCACCGCGGGGCCGAGCCCGAAGGCGACTACATCCGATAGCGAATCGAACTGGCGCCCGAATTCGGTCACGGTTCCGGTCATGCGAGCCACCCGCCCGTCCAGGGCGTCCAGAATCATCGCAACGAACAGCGAAACGGCGGCGCGCTCAAATTCGCCGTCCGCTCCCGCAACGATGGCGTAGAAACCGGCGAACAGCGCTCCGCTGGTGAGCAAATTGGGAAACAGGTAGATTCCGCGCTTGCGGATTACCTCGCGCCCCCGTGCGAACTTTTCGTGATTACCTTCCACGCGCACAAGTCTGCCACATCCCCGACTGCTCAGAGGTCGTCCTTTACGCCGGCCAACGTATAAACCGCAACGCCCATTGACACGAACTTCGTGTTTTACTATGTTTGTGTCATGAAAAACGTCACCGTCACACTGCCGGAGGATGTCGCGCTCTGGCTGCGGGTCCGAGCCGCCAAGAATGGGCGCAGCGTCTCCAGGTGGCTGGCTGACCTGCTCGCAAGCATGAAGCGTCAGGAGGACGAATATGAAGTCGCCATGGGGCGCTTTCTGGCGAGAGAGCCACGCAAGCTGAAGTGGGCCGGCGGGCGAAAGCCCACGCGGGACGAACTGCATGACCGCGCCGGTTTTCGTTGACACCAATGTTCTTGTTTACCGGCACGACAGTTCGGAGCCGGCGAAGCAGTCCCGCGCCAATGACTGGATAGCCTTTCTTGCGCGCCGCCGCTTGGCGCGAATAAGTTTCCAGGTCCTGCAAGAGCTTTACGCCACGCTCACTCGCAAGCTGGATCCCGGCTTCAATACGCAAGAGGCGCGAGAAATCGTGCTCGACCTGGCCGTATGGCAGCCGATAGCCATCAATTTCGACATCCTGGAACGATCCTGGCTCGTGCAGCAGCGTTACTCGATTTCATGGTGGGATTCTTTGATCGTGGCCGCCGCACAATCCTGCGAGTGCCCGGTACTCCTCACCGAAGATCTCAAACACGGTCAGAGATTCGGCGCGGTTCAGGTTATTAGCCCCTTCGCCTCAACAGACCTGGCGCCGGCCAGGGTTCTGGAACGGTCCACGCAATAGCTGGAAGCTCTCCCGGCCGCAAAGAGGTTGCGCCCGCTTCGGTTCCTCTACAATTGCCGCTCTGATCGTTTGACTCACCGATGCGCCTTTCCAAACTGCCACTAGCGACACTACGCGAGACTCCGGCCGAAGCCGAAATCGCCAGCCACCGGCTGATGCTGCGCTCGGGCATGATCCGCCGCCTGGCGTCCGGCCTGTTCACCTGGATGCCGGTGGGCTGGCGCGTAGCGCGGATCGTGGAACGCGTGACCCGCGAGGAAATGGAGCGCATCGGGGCCCACGAAGTGCTGATGCCGGCGGTGCACCCGGCCGAACTGTGGCAGGAAAGCGGCCGCTGGGAGGACTACGGCGACCTGCTGCTGAAGATGCGCGACCGGGGCGAACGCGAATACTGCTTCGGCCCCACCCATGAAGAGGTGATTACCGATATCGCGCGCCGCGAACTGAAGAGCTACAAGCAGCTGCCGGTCAACTTCTTTCAGATCCAGACCAAGTTTCGCGACGAGATTCGCCCGCGCTTCGGGGTCATGCGGGCCCGCGAGTTCATCATGAAGGACGCCTATTCCTTTCACCTGGGAGAAGAGTCCCTAAGCGACACCTACGGCCACTACCGCGAAGCCTACCGGCGCGTATTCGAGCGCCTGGGCCTCAAGTTCCGCGTCGTGCAGGCGGATTCGGGCGAAATCGGCGGATCGCGATCGCAGGAGTTTCACGTCCTGGCGGATTCCGGCGAGGACCTGATCGCCTGGTGCGATGGCGACGACTTCGCCGCCAACCTGGAACTGGCGCCGGCCCTGCCGCCCGAGGGAGCGCGCGCGGCCCCCGACGGCGCCATGGCCGAGGCGCATACGCCGGGCATGCGAACCATGAAACAGGTTGCGGCGCACCTGGATCAGCCGCTGGAGAACTGCCTGAAGACGCTGCTGGTCAGGGCCGAGGGCGGCGGCGTGGTGGCGCTGGTGCTGTGCGGCAATCACGAAGTCAACGAGCTGAAAGCGGTAGGTTTGCCGGAAGTCGCCAAACCCCTGCAGTTGGCCAACGCCCAGGAAGTCGCCCAGGCGGCGAGTTGTCCACCGGGTTACGTCGGCCCGCTGAACCTCCCTGTCACTACTTACGTGGATCACGCCGCGGCCCATCGGGCGAATTTCGTCTGCGGGGCGAACCGGCGCGACAAGCATTACGTCAACGCCAACTGGGGACGCGACTTGCCCGAGCCTGATAGCGTGGACCTGCGCAACGCCGTGGAAGGCGACGTGAGTCCGGGGGGCGGGGGCACCCTGCAGATCGCCCGCGGTATCGAAGTGGGTCATATCTTCCAGCTCGGCGACAAATACAGCCGCTCCATGAACGCCACCGTGCTCGACGACAACGGCACGGAACGGCACATGCAAATGGGCTGCTATGGCCTTGGGGTAACCCGAACGGTGGCGGCGGCCATCGAGCAGAACCACGACCAGCGCGGCATCATCTGGCCGCAGGCAATGGCGCCGTGGAGCGTGGTGATCGTGGCGCTGAACATCGCCCGCGACGACGAGGTCCGCGCAACCGCCGAGAGACTCTATGAAGAACTTCAGTCGCAGGGCGTCGACGTGCTGTTCGACGACCGCGACGCCAGCCCCGGCGTGAAACTGGCGGACGCCGACCTGATCGGCATTCCACACCGCGTGGTAGTCAGCTCGCGGGGATTGAAGCAGGGAACGCTGGAATACAAGCACCGCCGCTCGGAAACCGCCGAGCACCTGAACGCTGGAGAAACCGCGCAATTCCTGCTTGAGCGGGCAAGGCGCTAGTTCGGATAGTGATGGCAGGAGAATTCTGCGTCTTGCCCGATGAAGGTGTCCGGATAAACAGGATCTTGCGTGAGTCGGCTTCCATGCGGTCCGGGGCATGCGAACCTCTGCTGAGACTGATCCTGGTTTTTTCGGGGTGCTGGATTGCGCTTGCCGCAGGCATTTCCGCCGCGGCTCAGGAACCCGACAGCAACCAATACCTGATCGCTGCTACGCAGGGCCGGGAAGTCATTGTGCTACCGACTGCCAAAGCGTCCGGTCAATTGCAACCGGCGGAGGGTCCCATCAGCGGATATTCGTATGAGACAAGGTCGCAACGAGTCCACGTCATATATTTTGAGGGGAGGACTTTCCGGGCCGCTACTCCGCTTGAAGGCCCATCATCGAGAATCGCCTTTGACCCTTCCCGGCGGACCTTCGCTGCGTTGCTTCCCAGTATTCGGGTCGAGTTGGACAATGAAGCGCAATTGGAATCCATCACTGAGCGGGTTGGCGCCACCAGAGCCGTCTTCTTTGAGAAACTGGGTTTCGCCATCATCGACCTTCCGGACACCTTGCATCCCCTTCAGGCCATTTCGCGATTGGAATCGGTTTCAGGGCTTCCAAGGGCCACCATTCGTCTCCGCGGGCCGCCCATCGAGTGGCGATAGTGTCCATGTCCCGTAACTTGTCTGCGCTCGTTTGTTGCCTGCTGGTGAGCGCGTGTGGCGGAGGCGGAGGCGGAGGCGAACCCGCGCCGCCTCCAATCGTGTCGCTTTCCTTAGCGTCAACGGCCACGGTTCAGGAAGCCGGCAACCCGACGCTGCAAGTCAACATTGGGGTCAATTCAACGGCGCACGCCGGCCTGACCATCCCCCTTGAATTCTCCGGTTCGGCAACCCGGAATCACGACTACGCGGTCAGCGCGGATTCCATCGTATTGCCCCCGAACACGCCGCTGTCCGGCCTTGGCATTGACGTGTTCAGGGATTTCGACATGGAGGGGGACGAAACGGTCGTAATCAGTCTCGGACCGATCGAGGGAAACGCCCAGGCCGGGCCGGCGTCCAGTGTCACCGTGACGATTGTTGACGGCGAGGCGGCGACTGTCGACAAGACTATGGAAGAAACCGCCGACGGAGGGCAGGTCGTGCCCGCCTTCTATTCCGTAACCGAAGCGTCGGTTGAATTTGTGGTCCTGGCCTTCATTTTCCCCGGCCCGGACGACCCGCCCGTTCAGCTTATTGCAGAGTGGTCGAGCGAAGCCGACTTCGCTACCGACGTGAATTTGCTCGGGGTTTTCGATATTCCCTTGTTCAGCTTCGACACGATGATATTTCTCCCCCCGTACGCATTCAGCCTGCCCTTGAATCGCCTGGCATCGAATGAGAGCTACTTCATCCGGGTCTATTTGCACAACGCCGTAAACGGGACCGATAACACACAGGTAGAAAACGGCGCATTCCGATTCTCCTTTGCCACCAATGCCGGAGGAAAGGTTGTCACCCGATGCGTAGCCCCGGCCGGGGCATCCGGCTCCACCGGACCTGATCCATTGTTTGCGGAACAATGGCATTTGCGCAACACGGGACAATCCGGATTTTCAAGGAACCGAGGTGTTCCGGGCGCCGATCTGCAGATGACCGCCGCCATTCGCAACAGCCTGACCGGCGATGGCGTAAAGCTGGCGGTGGTGGATACAGGGCTTGAGATCTGCCATCCTGACTTGGCCGCCAACGTCGAGCAAGGTCAATCCTTCAATTTCAACTTTGCCGGCAGCGCGGGTTCGTCGCTTACGGATCCGTTCAATCAGGACCTGCTCGGAGATCATGGCACCAGCGTAGCGGGGGTGGCGGCGGCGGTGGCGAATAACGGTCTGGGCGGGCGCGGCGTGGCTCCTGGAGTGGCGTTGCGCGGCTATAACATCGGCGGCGGCTTGACCACGGATCCCCAGGCCAACCTGCTGCGGGGTCTCGGCGCAAGTCGCAGTCATCCCGATTCGGCAAGCGTTGACATATTCAACATGAGTTTCGGGACTATAGCGCCAGCCCAGAATGCTGAAGAGGATTTCGTCAGGCTCATGAGAATGGGGACCAGTGAACTTCGGTCGGGCCGAGGCGCGCTCTACGTCAGGGCGGCCGGCAACGGATTCGACGGATGCCCTTCGCCGCATCCTTTCAATTCGGAAATCGGATGCCTGGGCAGCAACTCGGATCCGGACCAGAATCTCCCGTACCTGATTAATGTGGGGGCCTTCAGCGCCGACGACGTCAAAGCGTCGTATTCCAGCGCGGGCGCCAACCTCTGGATCGTTGCTCCCGGCGGCGAGGGCGGCGTCGAGCACCCGGGCATCATCACCACGGATCAGGCCGGGGTTGAGAGGGGCTACGACCTTGCAGGAGGTGAAGACCTGCCGGGTGGCAATTCGATCGACCCCCACGGCGACTATACGAGTACGTTTGGAGGGACATCGTCCGCCGCTCCGGCCACGGCCGGAGCAATCGCAATTCTCCTGGGAGTCAACCCTGAGCTGACCTGGCGCGACGTCAAGCACATCCTCGCTTCTTCTGCGCGAAGAATAGATCCGAACCGTGCACAGGTGCGAGCCGCATTCAACGGTCGGCCTTACGTCGCGCAGCATGCCTGGCAGACCAACGCGGCGGGGTACCGCTTCCACAACTGGTATGGCTTCGGGGCGCTGGCGCTGGATGCGGCTGTGACCATGGCAACCGCGCATGTGCCCGGCAGCCTGGGTGAGTTTGTGGAATCCCCATGGTTCCCCGAGTCCGATGCCAGGGACTTGTTCATGGTGGTTCCCGACGGCGACGGAACCGGTGTCTCGGATACGCTCTCGATTGCGGGCTTGCCTGATTCGGCCAACATTGAAGCTGTGATTCTCGAAATTACGATTAACCACAGCTACGCCTCCGATCTGGGCGTAACCCTAACCTCGCCAGGCGGTACCAGGAGTGTCGTGAATGCGCCATTCAACCCCGTGCTCGACAGGTTCCCCGGACCGCGCCAGTGGCATTTGCTCAGCAATGCGTTCTACGGCGAAGGACCGAATGGCGAATGGCGAATTCAGGTTGTCGATCTGGCGCCCGGCGACACCGGACAACTGAGATCTTGGCGGCTACGCTTCTTCTACGGAGATCATTCCTAGTGTCGTGACACGACACCAGGGAGAATCGCTCAGCCGGTTCGGAAATCGGGCAGGTGCTGCCACTTGTCCGCCTGCTCGACGCTTTCCTCAACCTCCGCGACCTGCGCAGAGGGTGGCCCGTGGCTCAACCAATGTCCCAGCTCCTGGACCGCGGATTCCGACCCCAGCGCCAGCACCATCACCTTGCCGTCGCCCATGTTGGAAGCTCGCCCGCGCAAACCGAGGCGGTGAGCGACGCTGGCTGTGCTGGCGCGAAAGAACACGCCCTGCACGCGCCCGGAAACAATGTAGCGCCGGCAGATTTCTTCGGACATAAGAGGCATTCTACTCGGCCTGGGCCATTTCTCTCTCCTGTCTCCATCCCCCTCATTGCGGTTGCCGCCAAGAGGTGAAAATCGGCGACGCGTTAGAATCCGTTGATCTGGGACTATCGCGAGGACAGGCCGAATGGCGGAACTGAGAGACGTGTTGCGCGGTGGGCGGGATGGCGCGGCGCTGACCGCAATCGGCACCGTCGGCGCAAAGTAAGACCCAGGCAAAATGGTCGTAAACGACTCCTTTCACACCAGCTTCGCCCAGGGCAGTTCCGTCTTGCAGGGCGGTCCGCTGTTCAACCGGGAGCGAGCCGAGAAAGTGCTGCACGAGGAATCGCTGGACGGCCTGATTGTGGCCGAACCGGTCAATGTCTATCACCTCACCGGCTACTGGCCGCAGCTCGGAAAGATGGGGTTCGCGGCGCCGTCCCTGGCCCTGCTTTCGGCCGACCCCAGGAAGCCCGTGGCGCTGGTCATCCCGCAATTCCTGTACTACTACGTGTACGCCGACGCCCGGTTCACGGGAGACGTAGAGCCATACGTGTACACCTACCGCGCGGTCAACGCCACGGCGATCCTTGACGACAAGGGCGAGCCCGCCGCCGGCGATTTGCGCGTTTACCGCGATAAGGGCGCAGTGCCCATGGGAACGGTGGAAAAGAACCGGCGGGCGGCGGTGGAGGCCGCGGCGGAGCGCAACGGGGTAAGCGCCGAACGCGAATGGGCCATGGTGAAGGCGGCCCGCGCCCTGGGCATGACCGGGGGCCGGATCGGGGTTGATCACATGGCAACAATGGCCATGCTGGAAAATTCCTCGCTTTCCGCTACGGCGGCGCCGGCCGACAACACCCTGCGCAACATCCGCCTGGTGAAATCTCCACGCGAGATCGAACTCATGCGGCTGGCGTCCCAGGCCAACGCAGAGGCCACGCTGGCGGCCGTCGCAACGGTGCGCGAGGGCGCTACTACCCAGGAATTGCGCGCGGCATTCTTCGCCGAGGCGGCACGCCGCGGCAACGGCGGAGTGTTCATGGCGATAGACCGGATGATTTCCGAAGTGATGGACTTTGAATTCAAGGAAGGGGCAGCGTTCTTTGTCGACTGCGTCAGCCAGGGCTGGCATTACCACGGCGATTTCGCACGCACGATATTTATCGGCGAGCCGGCCAGCACCATGCACCAGGCCACCCGCGCCATGCAGATCGGCTGGGAGGCGATCCGCGAAAAACTGCGGCCGGGTCTGCGCTACTCGGAAATCCCGCCGATCGGCCACCGGGCGGTGCGCGCCGCGGGACTCGATTTCGACATCCCCTTCTCACCCCACAGCGTGGGGCTGACCCACACCGACGAACCCGGAAAGGCCGGGCATCCCTACTGGGTCAAGGATGATCTTATGCTTGAGGCGGGCATGATCCTCAGCGTGGATTGCCCGGTATTGAACGCCGGCATGGGCGGCTCGGCGCACATGGAAGACTTGAGCCTGATCACGGCTGACGGCGCCGAACCCATCCACTCGGTCGCCGACCCCATCATCATCGTCTGACCACCACATGCTCCTATCCGGCTATTCTTCAAGAATCTGCATTGAGCCTTCCCTGTACCCCCCGGGAACGAGGGCGTCCCCGCCCTCCCTGGGAGCGAGGGCGTCCCGCCCTCGACGAGGGCGGGACGCCCTCGCTCCCAGGAGGGAAAGCGGATAAGCCACGCACGCAACACTGAATGAATAACGAACTCAAAATCCTGGTGCTCTACTACTCGGTAAAGGGCTCCACCGAAGCCCTCGCGCGCGCCATCGGCCGCGGCATCGAGATGACGCAAGGGTGTGAGGCGGTGCTGCGAACCGCACCCCCGGTTGCCGCGCAATCCGGCGAGAGCATGCCGGCAGTGCCCAAAAGCGGCGCACCCTATGTTTCCAAGGACGATCTGCGTGACTGCGCAGGCCTGGCGCTGGGCAGCCCCACGCGTTTCGGCTGCCCCGGCGCGCCGATTCAGCATTTCCTCGACGGCCTGGCCGCGGAATGGGTCTCCGGCCTGCTGGTAGACAAGCCCGCGGCGGTGTTCACTTCATCCAACAGCATGCACGGCGGCCAGGAAGCCACGCTGCTGTCGCTCGGCGTGCCGCTCCTCCACCACGGCATGGTGCTGACCGGCATCCCCTACACGGTACCCGAACTGCGCAAAACCACGTCCGGCGGATCCCCCTACGGCGCATCCCACGTCGAGCGCGCCAGCGAAGACGGGCCTACTTCAGACGAGAACACTCTGGCCGAAGCGCTGGGCCACCGCCTCGCCAAACTCGCCCGCGCCCTCGAGCGCTGACAGGGGTGATGTTCCTACGGGTCGTGCAGAAACTGAAGCCCGTCGTTACCCCCTTCCTGGCAGGAGCGTCGCGAAGTGGCTCCCGAAGGAAGCGGGCAACGACGCGCGAAGGGCAAGCAAAACATTCAGGAAACGTCTACAGGATGCGATAATTACGCAATCGCCGTTGCATAAGTGGCGAAATCCACCCTTTGGAGAGCTTGAAGTGCAAGACCTGCGCAACATGATCGAGTCCGCGTACGAACGGCGCGCGGAACTGGCGCCCGAAAGCGCGCCAGTCGAGTTGCGTGAGGCAATCGAAGCCGTGATCGGCCTGCTCGACAGCGGCAAGGCGCGGGTGGCCGAGCCGACCGGCGACGGCTGGCAGGTCAATGGATGGCTGAAGAAAGCGGTGCTGTTGTATTTTGCGGTCACACCCAGCCGCGAGATCCAGGGCGCGCATACCCGCTACTACGACAAGGTCCCGCTCAAGTTCCAGGATGGCGACATTGCATCTTCCGGCGTGCGCGTGGTGCCCGACGCGCTGGCGCGGCGCGGCGCCTACATCGCGCCCGGCGTGGTCCTCATGCCCAGCTATGTGAACATCGGCGCCTACGTGGACAGCGGCACGCTGATCGATACCTGGGCCACCGTGGGCAGCTGCGCCCAGATCGGCAAGAACGTTCACCTGTCGGGAGGCGCCGGCATCGGCGGCGTTCTGGAGCCGCTGCAAGCCACGCCCACGATCATCGAGGACGATTGCTTTATCGGCGCCCGCTCGGAGATCGTGGAAGGCGTGATCGTGGAGCGCGGCGCGGTCATCGCCATGGGCGTGTATATCGGCCAGAGCACGCGAATCTATGACCGCGCCCGCGATCGGATTCTGCACGGGCGCGTGCCGGCCGGCTCGGTAGTGGTGCCGGGCAGCCTGCCCGACGGCAAGAGCCGCGCGCAGCTGTACTGCGCCGTGATCGTAAAGCAGGTGGACGAACGCACCCGCCGGCGCACCTCCTTGAACGAGTTGTTGCGCGATGACTGACGCCCGCGACAAGCAGACGCTCGACCTGGCCCTGGATTTGATGAGCCGGCCGTCGGTGACGCCCCAGGACGGAGGCTGCCAGGAACTGTTGGCCGGCCAGCTGGAAGAGGCCGGCTTCAGCGTCGAGCACATGCCCTTCGGCAAGGTCTCCAACCTTTGGGCGCGGCACGGCGGCGATTCGCCGGTCCTGTGCTTTGCCGGCCATACCGACGTGGTGCCGCCGGGGCCGCTCAAGGACTGGGACCATGATCCCTTCGAGCCGGAACTCCGTGACGGCTGGCTTAAGGGCCGGGGCGCCGCCGACATGAAATCCGGCATCGCGGCAATGGTCCGCGCCGGGATCGACTTCGCAAACGACCATCCGGACCACCGCGGTTCGGTGGCTTTCCTGATTACCAGCGACGAGGAAGGACCGGCCACCGACGGCACCCGGCGGGTAATGGACACGCTCAGCTCGCGCAACGAAACCATCGACTGGTGCGTGGTCGGCGAACCCTCCTGCTCCGAGCAGTTGGGCGACACGCTGCGGGTAGGCCGGCGCGGATCGCTCAGCGCCATCATGACCGTGCGCGGAGAACAGGGCCACGTGGCCTATCCGGCGCTGGCGCAAAACCCGATCCAGAGCTTCGCTCCGGTGCTCGCGGACCTGTACGCCAACCCGCTGGATGAAGGCAACGAGCATTTTCCGCCCACCGGCTTCCAGGTCGTGCGGGTTCACGCGGACGCCGGGGCGACAAACGTATTTCCGGGCGAACTGGTCACGCGCTTCAACTTCCGCTTCACCAACCAGTGGCGCAGCGAGCAAATCCAGGAATGGGTCGAGAACCTGCTCAGCCGCCACGACATCGAATACGAGATCGAGTGGCGTCCCGCCGGCGAGCCCTTCCTGACCGCGCACGGCCCGCTGATCGAGACGGCCCGCGAGATCGTGCGGGACGAATGCGGCATGGACCCGGAGCTGTCCACCGGCGGCGGCACCTCCGACGGGCGTTTCATCGCGCTGCACGGCGCCCACGTGGTGGAATTCGGGGTCATTAACCGCACCATTCACCAGATCAACGAGCGGGTTCGGGCCAGCGAGGTGGAGGGCTTGAGGCGCGTCTACGCACGCATCATGGAGCGCCTGCTGCCCGATCGGTAGGCTTGGGGATAAGGCAATGAAGGTCGGGTTCATCGGCGCCGGCACGATTACCGAGGCGGTGGTTACCGGCTTTTGCGAGTCCGGCGCGCCCGGGCTTTCAATTCTCCTTTCACCGCGCAATCGCGAACGTTCGCGGGCCTTGAGCGAACGCTACGCAGCAGTGGACGTCGCCGCGAGCAACCAGCAGGTGATCGATAATTCCGAACTGGTCTTTCTGGCGGTGCGGCCGCAGGTGGCAGGCTCGGTCCTCAAGGCGCTGGAGTTCCGGCCCGGGCAGCGTGTCGCAAGCCTCATCGCTACCTTCAGCGCGGCGGACCAGGAGGAGCAGGTTAAGCCGGCCGAATTTGCCGGGCGGGTAGCCCCGGTCCCCTCGGCGGCGCGCCGCAGCGGCCCGGTTGCGATCTGCCCGCCTGACAAGCAGCTCGCGGAGTTGTTCGAAACGATCGGGACGGTGATCCAGGTCAGGGAAGAAGCGCAGGTCAATGCGTTGTTCTCGGTTTCCGCCCTTATGGCGCCCTACTTTGAACTGCTGGAATCGGTTTCCTGCTGGCTGCGGGGCCAGGGCATCGACCCGCTGGACGCCGATACCTATACCGGTTCACTGTTCCGCGCCATTGCCGAGAGATCCACTCAGCCCGGCGGCGAGGGTTTCGCCGCGCTGGTCAAGGAGCACGCAACTCGCGGCGGCATCAACGAACAGCTGTGCCGGGAGCTACAGGCGGTGGGCTTCTACGACTGGATCGGGTCCGGCCTCGATCTCATCCAGGCGCGCATGCAGGGCCGCGCCACGTTGCACGACACCCTCGATCCGGAAAAGCTCCCTGCCGAAAAATAGAACACCCTGGGAACGAGGGCGTCTCGCCCTCGACGAGGGCAAGTTGCCCTCGCGCCCAGCGGTGAGCAATCCATTTTCGCAGGAGCCGTATTGTAGGATTTCGCGCACCATAGGTTACCTGGTTGCCGATGCGCTGTATCTCAATCGATCTGGAGGTTCGAAAACGCAGCCAACGCATATACGCGCTGGCCGCCGTCGATCAAAAAACCGGCGCGGCACTCACGTTCGGGGAAAAGCGCCTGCGCGCCACGGGTTTGACCGCCGCATTGGAGCAAATCGACAACTTTGCGGCGCGTGGCGATTGCCTCGCCGGCCACAATCTGATCCAATTTGATCTGGAACATCTCAGGGCAGCGGCGCCTGGGATGCAACTGCTCCGCATGCCGGTGCTGGACACCTTGCGCCTGAGTCCCCTGGCGTTTCCGGCGAATCCCTATCATCGCCTCGTCAAGCACTATCAGGATGGCGCGCTCGTGTGCGGGCAGATCAACAATCCGGAATTGGACGCGCGGCTGACGCTGGAACTGCTTTCTGACGAGCAGGATGCATTGCGGAACGCGGACCCCGATCTGCTCATTGCCTGGCACTGGCTCACCACACAATCCCCGAGCAGCGATGGTTTCAACACTTTTTTTGCGGAATTGCGCGGCGCGCGCCGGCCCAATGAAGCCGAAGCGCGAGCGGCCATTAGCCGGCGCGTGGCCGGAAAGGTCTGCCTTGCGCACAGTCAGGAGGCAATGACCCAGGAGCAGGACGGTTGGTCATTTGCCTACGCCCTTGCCTGGCTGTCCGTCTCGGGTGGAAACTCGGTCATACCGCCCTGGGTGCGCCACCAGTTCCCGGAAACCGGCCACCTCGTGCGGCGGCTCCGGGATACGCCCTGCAAGGCCGCCAACTGCGCCTGGTGCCAGCAACGTCACGATGCCGGCCGGGAACTCAAGCGGTGGTTCGGTTTCGACAGCTTTCGGCCGAGACCGGCGTTGGAAGATGGCCGCTCTATGCAACAGGAGATCGTGGAGACCGCGATGGCGGGAAGCCACGTAATCGGCATATTGCCGACTGGCGCCGGCAAGTCGCTGTGCTACCAGCTTCCGGCGATCTCCCGCTACGACAAGACCGGCGCGCTGACGGTGGTGATCTCGCCCCTGGTGGCGTTGATGGCCGATCAGGTAGCGGGGCTTGAGGCGTGCGGCATCAGTTCCTGCGTTACGGTCAACGGCACGCTGTCGATGCCGGAGCGCGCCGATGCCCTGGACCGCGTGCGCCTGGGCGATGCGAGCATTGTGCTCATCTCGCCGGAACAACTGCGTAGTCTCTCGCTGCGGCGGGCGCTGGCACTGCGCGAGATCGGCGCCTGGGTGCTCGACGAAGCGCACTGCCTGTCACGCTGGGGCCACGATTTTCGTCCCGACTACCGCTACATCGGGCGCTTTATTCGCGAACGGGCCGAAAGCCTTCAGCCGGAGAGTGCCAGGGGACACGCCTCACGAGAAACCACCGCACCACCTGTAATGTGCCTGACCGCGACGGCAAAACCCGACGTGGTGGCGGAAATTCAAGCGTACTTTCGCGCGGAACTCGGAATCCGGTTCGCCGTGTTCAACGGAGGAGCCCGGCGAGAGAACCTCGATTTTGTTGTCATCCCTACCGAGACACCGCGCAAATTTGACGATATACAGCAGGTGCTCTCGGCTGACCTGCCGCCTGGAAAACCCGGCGGCGCCATCGTCTATTGCGCGACCCGCCGCCAATGTGAAAAAGTTGCCGAATATCTGTGCCGCAAGGAGCTCGCGGCCGCTCACTATCACGCAGGGCTGCCGCCGGAGACCAGGAAATACACCCAACAGCGCTTCATAGACGGGGATTTACGGGTAATTGCGGCCACCAACGCGTTCGGCATGGGCATTGACAAACCCGATGTACGGCTGGTGATTCACGCTGATATCCCGGGGTCGCTGGAGAACTACCTGCAGGAAGCGGGGCGGGCCGGCCGGGATCGTCAATCCGCGCGTTGCGTATTGCTCTACACCCCGGACGACGTTGAGCGGCAGTTCGGCATGTCGGCGCGGTCCCGCCTCAACCGGCGCGAAATTCACGGCATCCTCCGAGCGCTGCGTCAAGCGGACCGCAAACATCAATCCCGGGGTGAAGTAGTGGCGACGCCCGGAGAAATTCTGCTTGAAGATGAAGACCACGCGTTCAGGCGGAACGATGCGACCGACGACACGCGCGTGAAGACGGCTGTCGCCTGGCTGGAGGAAGCCGCCCTGCTCAGGCGGGAAGAGAACCGCGTGGAGGTGTTTCCCTCGTCGTTGCGGGTGCAATCCGTGGATGAAGCGCGCCGTCGGCTGGATGCCAGGAAAGACCTGACGGAAACCCGCCGGCGCACCCTGCTGCTCCTGGTGGAAGCGCTGATTGCTGCGAACCCGGACGAGGGCATTTCTACCGATGAATTGATGGGCATTGCCGGCTTGAACTCTTCGCAGGTTCGCCAGGCGATGCATGATCTGGATCATCTGGGTCTTGTCGCCAACGATATGGCGTTGACGGCGTATGTACACGCTGGCATTGCCCGGTCTTCGCAGAAGCGCTTGCAGGAAGCCCGCGATCTGGAAGTCGCCCTTATCGACTTCATGCGCGAGGCAGAGCCCGATCTCGCCAGGGGCGAAAGCTCCATGCTGCATCTTCGCTTCGCCGCGCAAACGCTGAAGAACAGTGGATTGACGCTTGCCTTACCCGGCCGCCTGCTACGCATTGTGCGCAGCATCGCGCAGGACGGCCGGGGGGACGATAGAGCGGAATCCGGCTCTGTCGGCAGTATCGACATGCGACGCGCGGACCGCGAGACGGTCAGGGTCACGTTGCGGCGCGAGTGGCAGTCGCTGGCGCGAACAGCCGAGCTGCGCCGCAACGCGGGAGGTCTGCTGCTGAATCACCTGCTGGCGGCGTTACCGCCCCGTCTAAGCGGCACGGACCTGCTGGTTGAGACGACCTTTGGGAAGTTACGCCAAGCGCTGGCCGACGACCTCGTATTGAAGAGCCAGGGTTGGGACCTCGGCAAGCTGCTCGACCGCGCGCTGCTCTGGTTGCACGAGCAGGAAGTGATTCGCCTGAACAAGGGCCTCGCCGTTTTCCGCCCCGCCATGACGATCCGGCTTTCAGAGAAACCCGTCCGAGACCGACGGCGGCGCGGATTCGTTGATGCCGATTTCGAACCCTTGAAAATTCACTATCGCGAACAGGTATTGCAGATTCACGTGATGGCCGAGTTTGCGGCTCGCGGCCTGGATGCCATGGCGGATGCGGTGCGCCTCGCGATGGACTACTTCAGCATGGAGAGGCAGGCGTTCATGGACCAGTGGCTGCCCGGCCGCCAGACTGAAGTTTCGCGCGAGACTACGCCCGATGCCTGGAGCGCCATAGTAGAAGAGCTGAGTCCCGCGCAGCGGCGTATCGTCGCGGACGACCGGCAACAGACCAATGTGTTGGTGCTGGCCGGGCCGGGCTCGGGCAAAACCCGTGTACTCGTGCATCGCATCGCCTACCTCGTCAGGGTGCGGCGTGAGAATCCGCGCGGCATCGTGGCGCTTGCCTACAACCGCCACGCAGCCGTCGAGATTCGCCGCCGCCTCGCGGAGTTGGTGGGCAACGACGCACGGGGGATCACCGTGCTCACCTGCCACGCTCTGGCCATGCGCCTGGTCGGCGCCAGCTTCGCGGCCATGAAGGTCGAGGACCGAAACAAGCCGGAAAGTGCGTTCGCGGACGTGTTGCGGGAAGCTGTGGCCCTGCTGCGTGGGGATGGCTTACCGCCCGAGGAAGCGGATACACAGCGGGAACGGCTTCTGGCGGGATTCCGCTGGATCCTGGTGGACGAATACCAGGACATCGACCCGGACCAGTACGAATTGATCTCCGCTTTGGCGGGGCGCACACGCGAGGATGAGGACAGCAAGCTGACGCTTTTCGCTGTAGGCGATGACGACCAGAACATCTACAGCTTCAAGGGCGCTTCAGTGGCGTTTATCCGCAGATTCAGCGAGGACTACGCTGCCCGCCATGTCTGGCTAACCGAGAACTATCGTTCCACAAGCCATATCATCAATGCCGCCAACGCGTTCATAGAACCCGCCGGCCGGCGGATGAAGGACGAGCGGCCCATCGAGGTCAACTCGGCTCGGAAGAAAGAAGCGCCGGGTGGCCAATGGGCGGCTCGCGACCCGGTCGCGGAAGGCCGTGTCCAGATACTTCCGGCCAGCGCCAACGATTGTTCCCAGGCGTTGGCGGCCATCGGTGAATTCCGCCGCCTGGAAGCGCTGACAGCAAACACTGGCGATTGGGATTGGCGCAACTGCGCCATCATTGCAAGGCGCTGGCGGACGCTGGATCCGGTGCGCAACCTCTGCGAACGCGAGAGCATTCCGGCTCAGATGGCAAACGTCGATATGACGTACTTCTGGCGGCTGCGGGAAACGGTACGATTGCTTGGCTGGCTGCGGGGCAGTCGCAATCGGCTGATCAATGCCTCCGCTGTCCGGAATTGGTTGGATGCGCAGCCTCAGGGCGAGTGGATGGATGTCCTCCGCGAGGCCGTCGCGGACTATCGGCTTGAAGCGGGAGGTGCGGAGAACCCGGTTGAGAGCTTTGTGGAATGGCTTGCTGAATGGGGAAGGGAGCTGCGGCGGCGCCAGACGGGCCTGTTGCTGCTCACTGCCCACCGGGCCAAGGGGCTGGAGTTCGACCACGTTATTGTTCTTGACGGAGACTGGCGCATAAGGGGCCGCAATGAAGACCTGGATGCGTGGCGGCGCCTCTACTACGTGGCCATGACCCGCGCTCGAGAAACCCTGGCGCTGGCCGGTTTTTCCGTATCGATCCGTTCAGCGGGGACGCCAGGGTTCGGCCACTCGGGACAGGGCGGAGCGGAAGTGCGCGATCAATGGTCCGACTTCACAGCGTATTCGGCTCCCAT
The DNA here is from genome assembly GCA_965261845.1 of Candidatus Foliamicus sp. Taxonomy (GTDB): domain Bacteria; phylum Pseudomonadota; class Gammaproteobacteria; order Steroidobacterales; family Foliamicaceae; genus Foliamicus. The sequence goes on from OZ253475.1 coordinate 2,308,747, forward strand.
CCAGGAACTGAGCGGCCATCCCTCCGTGCTGCACCGCGAGGGGTTTACGCCTGGACCCGCGCCGTCGGGCCTGGACCTGCGCCGGGAGACGCTGCCGCTCAAATCGATGAATTTGAGTTTTCCCGGCCGATTCGGCAGTAAACACCGGATCCACGAAGCCGTTCGTCAACTCCGGACGGGCGATACCCTCAGCGTACGGACCAGTTCATCCCGCTGGGAATTGGTAACCGCAGGAGGACAGACGGTTGGCCGCCTGGCAAGGCAATACCAGCCGCCCGGCGATATTCATTCTGCGCAAGTGCATGCGATCGTGAAGTGGCGGCGCGAAGACAATGATCCGGAGTACCACAAGGGCTTGATGTGCGATGAATGGGAGGTGGTGGTGCCGGAACTGATTTTTGGCTAACCCCGGTTGAAGGAACAAGTGCATCCAGCCCTCGCTGGAGGGCAGGATGCCCTCCTTCCCAGGAGAAGGGCCCGCGTTCTCGGGGGTAGTCGGGGCTAGAACATGTTCCAGGGATAGGCCAGGCCGGAATCGACCGCGGCCAGCACCTTTCCGGCTGCCGCGGTGTCGTCGAGCGCCTCGACGATCAGGCCGGCCAGGTCGCTGCGGTTGATGATGCCTTCCGTTTCGCGGCTTTCACTCAAGTACCCGTTGCCCGTGGGCGGCTTCGACCTGAGCGAGCCGGGGCGGATGATCGTGTAGTCGAGGCCGCTGGCCATGAGGTGGCCTTCGGCCTGCGTCTTCAAGGGCAGTATTTCACGCAGGAACACCCGGGCCAGCCAGGGGGCCGCCTTGTGGCTGTCGCCCGAGCCGATGCTGGTGACCAGCAGCACTCGCTTCACCCCCGCTTGGTCGGCGGCATCGAAAATGTTGCGATTGCCCAGGTAGTCCGGGCGGGGATCGCAGCTGAAGCAGCCCACGGTGGTAATCACCGCCGTGTAGTCCCCGCCGTCGAAGGCAGCCCGCACGGTATCCGCTTCCAGGGCATCGCCGACCGCGAAACTCACGCCCAGCGGCTCAAGACCGGAGCGGTCCGACGTAGGCCGGACGAAGGCCGTTATCCGGTCACCCCGGCCGGCGAGAATCTTCGCGACCTCCAGCCCGGTGTTTCTCGTGCCGCCGAACAGCAGTACATGGTGGCCGCCATCCGGAGGGGCGTCGGCCTCCATTTCAAAGACGGGGTACTGGGTGGTCCTGAAAGACAAGATGACAAGCAGAGCGATAACCGCAAGGGCCACCAGAATAATGCGGTTTTTGGTCATGAGCCGTCCTTTCTCCTGAAGCTCCAAGGTTGTTCAGCCGGGAAATTGCGCCACGCCCGAGAGCGAGTTTCGTTGCCCGATGTTGTTGCTCAAGACAACCTCACCGGTCTCGCGGCTGACGATCACGACCTGCCCGGTGAAGAAGTTGCCCACGACAATGCCCTCTCCATCCACGGTCGGCCCGGACGCCGCCCAGCCGGGGCGCTCCATAGCGTAGAAACGCAGCGTTTCGCCGCTGTCCTTATCGAGGACCACCAGGCCGTTGCCGGTGCTGATCAGCAGCGAGCCGTCGAGCATGGGCATCAGCGTGAGGACCATGAAAACGTTCTCGTCGTCATCGAAAACCCTCAGATCGGGCAGCTGCCGGTCGTTGGCCAGGTCGTACTGCATGACCCGGTTGCCGGTCTCGGAGACATAGATCATGCGGGTGTCCTTGTCGGCGAGCACGGTCGATGTCACGCCATGGATGCCCACCACGCCGCCATGGGTGTCGGAATGGAACTCCTGCAGCAACCGGGCGTCGCGACTGAACTTGAAGATGTTGCCGTCGCCGATCACGTCACGGCCGGGCAGCAGGTTGAATACCGTCGTATTGGTCGGAATGCGGGTATTGGTCCCCTGCAGGTGCTCGCCGAAATACAGGCTTCCGTCGGCGCCGAAAGTCACGCTGCTCAAGCTGCGGTCCGAGAACTTTCGGACCGGCTTCTGCACGCCGTCGATGCCGATCTCCACCACCGCCGGCGTCCCCTGGGCGAAGGCCCATAGCGTGCCGTTGGGCGCGAAATTGAGTCCGCCGATCTTGTGCGTGGCGCCCTTGGTGAATAGCTCGCCCTTGAGATTGAGCTCGGCGTCGTACTGGAAAATCCGCCCCGTGCCCATGTGGTCGTCGGTCGGATGGTCCATGATGGTCGCGGCCACGAAGATATCGCCGCGCACAAAGGGTTTGAAGGTCGAAACCCTCTCCTCGCCCTGCGCCGAAATGCTCGCCGCCAGCGCCAGCACACCCAGCAGGGCGGGCGCAACCGGAATGGCTCTGCGGTTCATCGATCCATCCTTCCCGAAGTTCTTCAACCGGGCCATCACTCGTCCTCCATGCTGAAGCCGGCATTGGCCGTGCAGCGAATTGTAGGAGACTGGACGGCCTCGCCAAAGTCCCAGATGTAGTTGTCGGCATGACGTTCATCGGGGTCGATAAAGCCGTTGCGGTTGGAATCGCAATAGACGTCGATCAGTTCCAGATGCGAGCTTGCCTCCGTACTCCAACCGCTCTGCTCCGCCGTCAAAGACCCGAGGTCGGCCGCGCCTTCGGATTGCGCGGCGGCGGACCAGAAATTGTCCTGTTCCTCGCCGTCCACGATGAAACCGGAGATACCGCCCTGGTCGCCCGAACCAGTAACGCTGCCTGACGCATAGCTACGGCGCACGACCCCGTTATTGCGTCCGACCAGACCGCCGATCGCATCGGCGCCGAATACCGTACCCGCTGCGTAGCTGTTGCGCACTTCGCTTAAGGAATTGAAGCCCACCAGCCCACCGATGTTGCTGCCTTCTCCTTCCACGACGGCGGTGGAGTAACTGTTGCGGACCTTGGCGTCCGTGTTCATTCCCACCAGACCACCCAGGTCGTTGCCGCCGATGACGGTTCCGCTGGCGTAGCTGCTCAAGACCAGGCCGAAGGTGTTCAGGCCCACCAGCCCCCCCATTCCACGGCTGCCCGACACCTCCGCGCTTGAGCGGCTGAGGTACACGGCCCCGCGCATGTCGCCGATCAGGCCGCCGATGGCCTGGCTCCCTGACACCCGGCCCGACGACTCGCTGAACGCCACCATCCCGCCGCTGCCTCCCACCAGGACGCCGAGCGCCAGTTCTCCGGCCACCTCGCCTTCGACGCGACAGCGGTAGATCATGCCGAAATTGCTGCCCACCAGCAGGGCCGCTCCGCCCCGGCCGATGACGACGGCGTCTTCAAGCACCAGGTTGCGCACAGTGCCCTGCCCGCCCAGCACGCCGATCAGCCCGATACCGCTGCCGCCGGGCCTGGAGATACGCAATCCGCGTATCGCGTGTCCCTGGCCGTCGATGACGCCCTGGAAGCCGAAGCGGTCGAGGGTGATCATGCAATTGCCCTGTGGCCCGCAGTCGCCGATCGGCTCAAAGTTCGGCATCACCGAGGCGTCGAGATCCCGCACAAGCTGGTAGTTGCGGGCCATGCGCACACTGCGTTCCAGCGTGGATGCGGACCCTTCCGCGCTGCCCAGGTTGCCGATGGCCTCCAGCTGTTCGATATTGCAGATCTCGTAGAAACCGTCGCCGCTGGCATCGAGGACGAACTCGCCGGCGTCGTCCGGCGCGGCGTCATGAGCATCCGCCAGGCCGTCGCCGTCACGGTCGGAATCCGTCGTGCCCGAGAGCGTTGCGCAGGCGGAGTCGTCGACTTTCTGCGTTAGCTGGGCGGCGTCGTGAATCGCCTGAGACAGCATGCTGTTGTAGCGGGCGATGTGATCGCTATGGTCGAATTTCCTGGGCGCCCCCGCGCCCGGCGGGGGACCGCCACGTGGTGGGCCGGCGGCGGCCGGCAAACCCTCCTGCCGGCGCTTGCGAATTTCCTCCGCCGTCAAATAGCCCGGCTGGCTTGCGTAGTAGGCAGCAATGTCCTCCAGCTCCTGGTCCGTGCGGCTGAGAACGGACCCCCGCATGAGCGAGTGGCTGCGGCCGCCGTCGCGGTATTCCTTCAGCGACAGGAACAGGTAACGCTCATGCTGACCACCGATCTTGGGATTGATCGGCGAGGGACTGTAGCCGTCCTGCCCATGACAGGCGAAACACTCCCTTGCCAGCCGGCGGCCACGCTCCGCGTCGCCCTTTGCCAGAGCCGTACTGGCCCCACCGGCTGCCACAACAAGCGCCAGAATCACGGCCGAAATCCCGGCTCGTCCCGTCATGAGCTTTCTCTTTGCAAGGCGCCCAACAATACAACAAGCAATGTCCGGGTTCAGATACAAGTAGGACTGGGATTGGGGTGACGGGGTTGTTGTTTCTGTTCGGTATTGGGGGACTTTCGCAGCTTTGTCCCGAAGGGAGCGTAGCGAACCAATCACACACCTGGCGCAGCCTTCAGGATGGCCCTAAGTGAACCCGTAAAGGCCCGTAAAGACTTGATTATACTGGTGATTCATGCTATAGTTCCGATCACGTCAACGGACTGAACGGAGCCTCGAAATGGACCTTCACCGCACTTCCTCCCGCGCCCCTGTTTGCGACGCTGAGCGTCCTCCGAGTGGCGCTTTTGAGTTGCCGGCAGCCAGCGCTGCACAGTTTGCCCACCCGGATGCCGACGTCCGGATTGCCGCCCGGGTTCGCGAAGAAAAGGCCCTTGACGCGCTGGAGGCACAGATCACCCGATTGTGGGGGGACATCAACGCGGCCACGGCGCAGTTTCTGGCCCTGCTGACAGAGTTCGACCGCAAGGAAGGCTGGGCCCAGCACGGCATGGCGAGTTGCGCTCATTGGCTGAGCTGGCAATGCGGCATCGGCCCGGTGGCGGCGCGCGAGAAGGTGCGCACGGCGCGGGCCCTGGAATCGCTGCCGAAGATCGCGGAAGCCTTCGGCGAGGGCCGGCTGTCGTATTCGAAGGTACGCGCGCTCACGCGGGTGGCCACGGCGGCGACGGAGGCCACCTTGCTGCACATTGCCTTGCGCGGCACGGCGGAGCATGTGGAGCGCACGGTGCGGGGGTTTCGGCGGGTGCAGCGCGAGAATGAGCGCAACGAGGCCGAAGCCGTGCACGAGCGGCGCTACCTGGACTACCGGCGCGAGAGCAACGGCAGCGTGAGGCTTGAGGCCCGTCTGGCTCCGGAGGTGGGCGAGATGCTGCTCAAGGCGCTGGAAGCCGCCCATGCGCAACTCGACGGGCCGGGCGGCGATGCGGAGAGAGTCGGGGCAGCCGAGCCTGCGGCTGATTCGGTTCCCGCAGATGTTTCCGCGGAAACTTCCCGGACGCAATCCGCGCTGCCGTCGCGGTGGGATGCGGCGCCTGAAAGTGTTTCCGCGGAAACACCTCCTCGGAGCGCCAGCCAGCGGCGCGCGGATGCGCTGGAACACATCCTCGGGCGATTTCTGGCCGGGAAGTGTTCGGGTTCGGCGGCCAGTGCTCACGAGCTGGTGGTGCACATCGCCCACGACGCGCTGCGTGACGTGCCGGAGAGCACGGGCGCGTCGTTTGAACACGGCGGTAAGGTGGCGGTGGAGACGGCGCGGCGGCTGGGCTGCGACGGGGCCTTGCTGGGAGTGGTCAAAGGCGCGCAGGGCGAGCCGCTGGCGGTCGGGCGCCGGACCCGGGCGGTACCGCCGGCCATCCGGCGCGCGCTGCGCGTTCGCGACGGCGGCTGCCGCTTCCCGGGCTGCGATCGTTCCCGCCATTTGCACGCCCATCACATCCGGCATTGGGCCGATGGGGGCGAGACCGCCCTGGGCAATCTGGTCACCCTGTGCTCTCAACATCACCGGCAGGTGCACGAGGGGGGTTATGGCGTTCGGGTGCGCCAGGGTGCGATCGAATTCACGCGTCCGGATGGCCGGGTGATCCCGCCGGCGGGCCGAACCCACAGGGGCTGTTTCCGCGGAAACACCTGTGCAGCCAGCGGGGCACGGCGGCTGGCGGCGTTCAATGCGGCGCGCGGCCTGGCCATCAACGCCCACACCGCCCGCTGCGGCTGGGGTGGCGAGCGGATGGACTACAACATCGCCATCGACGCGCTGTGCCGGGAGGCGGGCCATACCTGAACGGCCGCCTGAACTGTGGATGAGCCACCTATGGTTCCAGCACAGTCCCGGATGTAGTGATCTCGTAAAAGCGAACCCGCGGCCGGATTGCATTGGTAACCCGCAATCGCTACAATCCACGCTCCTTGCGTCAAGGGAATAATTCGTGCCCAACGTACGAATAAAGGAAAACGAAATCTTTGATGCGGCCCTGCGCCGCTTCAAGCGCGCCTGCGAAAAGGCCGGCATTCTGGCCGAGGTGCGCCGCCGCGAGTTCTACGAGAAACCCACCCAGGTACGCAAGCGCCAGAAAGCCGCCGCGGTCAAGCGCCAGGCGAAGCGCACCAGCCGCGAACAGAACCGCCGCCGGCGCCTCTACTAGCCCTTCCCTTCGCCGCGCGGATTTCGTGGGGCGGCAGGAATGGTGCAATATTCGGCCTTATGGCGGGGCCGATTCCGAGGGAGTTCATCGACGATCTGCTGGATCGCGTGGATATCACGCAGATCATCGGCGAACGCGTCAAGCTCACCCGCGCCGGGCGCGAATACAAGGGCCTTTGCCCATTTCACCAGGAAAAGACTCCATCGTTCACCGTAAGCCCGGCCAAGAGCTTCTTTCATTGCTTCGGTTGCGGCGTCCACGGCAGCGCCTTGAGCTTCATGATGCTGCACGACCGGCTGGATTTCCCCGCCGCGGTCGAGGCGCTGGCCGACCGCTATGGCCTGGAAGTGCCGCGCAGCGGACCGTCACGCCCTTCCGGAAAGGGACTGTATGAACTGCTGCACACGGCGGGCCGGCACTATATCGAACAACTCAAGGGCAATTCCCGGGCCAAGGACTATCTAAAAGGGCGGGGGCTGACCGGGGAGATCGCGCGCACCTTCGGGCTCGGCTATGCACCGCAGGGCAACAGCGTGGTGGCGCGACTCGGCCAGTCGGACGAAGATCGCCGCCGCCTGGTCGAAGCCGGGCTGGCGCTCAAGAGCGACTCGGACGACCTGTACGACCGCTTCCGTGACCGCATTATTTTCCCGATCCGTGACCGGCGCGGACGGGTCACCGGCTTCGGCGGGCGGGCGATGGGCGATGCCCAACCCAAGTACATGAACAGTCCGGAAACGCCGGTGTTCCATAAGGGGCGGGAACTGTACGGCTTGTATGAATCGCGCCGCCAGAAAATCACCCAATGCGTCCTGGTGGAAGGCTATATGGATGTCATCGGGCTGGCGCAATACGAGGTGAGGGGAGCGGTGGCCAACCTGGGCACGGCAGTGACGCCGCAACAACTGACGCGGCTGTTCAGTATCGCTCCCAACGTGGTGTTCTGCTTCGACGGCGATGCCGCCGGCCGGCGGGCGGCCGAGCGGGCGATGGAGCGGGCATTGCCGGAGATGCGCGCAGGCCGGCAACTGAGTTTCGCGTTTCTGCCGGAAGGCGAAGATCCCGACAGCTATGTGCGCGCCAAGGGCGCCGAGTCTTTCAACAAGGTGCTCGATGAGGCCAGCCCGATGTCCGAATTCATGATGGACACGCTGTCGCGACAGTGCAAACTGAACACGGCCGAAGGACGCGCGCGGATGGCCGAACTGGCAAGGCCGCTGCTCAGTGCCGTTCCGGTCGGCGTTTACCGCGACCTGCTTGTAGCCCGGCTGGCCAAAGAAGTACACGTCGGGGCTGAGCGTCTCCACCAGCTCCTGCAAAGCCCTGAGCGTCGGCGGGCCGTGCCCCGGCAAGCGCCGGGGCAGACGCTGATAAAGGGGCCCCGGGACACCCTGGCCGAATCCCTGATCGGCCTGCTCCTGCACTTCCCCGGGCTGGCCGCGGATCGGGATCCGCTGCCCGAGTTCACCCATCTCAAGGAACCCCGCGTCGCCCTGCTCAGGGAATTGTTCGAGCTGGCCGGCAGCACGCCCGGCATCAGCCCGGTAAGACTGGTCGAACGCTTCCGTGAGCGTCCGGAACACGCCCTGCTGGCAGAGCTCCTGGCCAGGAACATGGAACTCAGTTCGGAGCAGGCGGGCCAGGAACTCACCCAAGGCATTGAACGTATGGCCAAAGTAGACAGGATTCGCGGTATGGCGGCGCGCACTCCCGGCTGAGACCGGCAACGGTATTATCGGCTTGCTGAAGTCCGGGTGAATCTCACCATGGCGCAGCGTATCTACCTGGGAATCGTGGCTGGCCTATTCATCGCCTCGGGGCTGTTTGCATTCATCGATCCCCATGCAATGGGCGCATGGCTGGGTATCGCACCGATAGACGTGACCGGTGAAACCGGAATTGCCGCAAACCAGGGGATCACCATCGTGTTTGAACTGCTGGTGGTGGCTTTCGCCGGTTTCTTCCTGCGCCGGACCCTGGATAAAGTTTGAGGTCTGAGGGACGGCAGGCATTGACGCCGCGGCGAAACCATTCCGCGGCCTGCGGCATCAAGAATCGCAAATGCTGCGCAAGTTTCCAAAAGCATTGAAAAATAGGCGATAATTGAACGCTTGACTTTTGCGGAGAAGCGCCATTTCCATGACCGCAGGAACCACCACCCATCGCGCCCCTCAGCGTAACTGGTTCAAGAACCTCATCTCGCTGGGGCGGCAACGCTCGTACATCACTCACACCGAGTTGACCGACCAGTTGCCCGACGAAATCGTCGAGATGGAGCAGATCGAGGAGATCATCAACGTGCTCCGCGATATGGATATCAAGGTGTACGAAGAGGACGAGGTCCCCGATCCCGACACTTTGGCGTTGGCCGAAGGGGAACCCAGCAACGACACCGACGTGGACGAAGCCGAGGACGCGATCAGCGCCTTTGAGGTCGAGCTTGGCCGAACCACCGATCCGGTGCGTCTGTACATGCGCGAAATGGGTTCGGTTGAATTGCTGACCCGGGAAGGCGAAATCAGCATTGCCCGTCGCATCGAACAAAGCCGCAGCGAGATGAAGCGCCTGATGGCCTATTACCTGCCCTCGGTGAAGTATCTTCTGGATAGCTTCGAACGGTGCCGGGCCGGACAGATGAAACTGAGCGACCTGGTGGCCGGGATCCTCGATCCCGACGAGCCGGAAGACCTTCGCCCGGCCGCCGAACGCGACCCGGCCGACAACGTCAACCGCAAACTACCGCCCGATCCGGTAGAACTGGCCCGCCGGGTGCTGGCGCTCAAGAACCAGGCCGCGCGTGCCCATCGAGCGCTGAAGCGAGTGCATGAGCACGAGTTGCAGGCGCAGGCCGGCGAGGCCCCGGAGCATTTTGAGTTGTCCTGCCGCAACCTCAACCACACCCAGCAGGTCTTGAGCCGCATGTTGCTGGAATTGAAATTCACGCCGCGCGCCTTCGACGGCATGCTCGGCACCCTGCACGACCACATGCGCGCTCCCTCGGACGACCAGGATGCGCTGTTTCCCACTTCGGTGTCGGGCTGCGAGAAACGCCTGCGTCAGATCTACGTACGCAGCGCCAAGCTTCCGGCAAGCAGCTTCAAGGAATACTTCGCGTCGGACCCCAGCAGCGACAGTTGGCTGGAAGAGCAGCTGGAGTCGGAGGAATTCGGACCGAAGCTGGCGCCGTATGCCGAGGAAGCGCGGCAGCTCACCCGCCGGCTGCGGAGGGTGGAGAACAACTGCTGCCTGCCGATCAATCGCTTCAAGGCCATTCCCTCAGGCCCGGACGGCAAGCCGATGGCGCGCGGCATCAAGGAGTTGTACCGCGAGATTTCGCACAACGAGCTGAAGGCCAAGGACGCCAAGAAGGAAATGGTGGAGGCCAATCTGCGCCTGGTGATCTCGATCGCCAAGAAATACACCAACCGCGGCCTGCAATTCAACGACCTGATTCAGGAAGGCAACATCGGCTTGATGAAGGCGGTGGACAAATTCGAATACCGGCGCGGCTACAAGTTCTCCACCTACGCCACCTGGTGGATTCGCCAGGCGATTACGCGCTCGATCGCGGACCAGGCGCGCACCATCCGGGTGCCGGTTCACATGATCGAGACGATCAACAAGCTGAACCGCATTTCCCGGCAGATGCAACAGGAAATGGGCCGCGATCCCACACCGGAGGAACTGGCCCAGCGCATGGAGATGCCCGAGGAGAAGGTCCGCAAGGTGCAGAAGATCGCCAAGCAGCCGATTTCGCTGGAAACTCCCTTAAGCGAGGACGAAGACTCGCACCTGGGTGATTTCATCGAGGACCAGAACGCCACTTCGCCCATGGATGTGGCTACGACCCGCGGGCTGGAGGAGACGATGCGCGACGTGCTGGCCACGCTGGGCGCGCGGGAAGCGAAAGTGCTGCGCATGCGTTTCGGGATCGACATGAACACCGACCACACGCTGGAGGAAGTGGGCAAGCAGTTCGACGTAACCCGCGAGCGCATACGGCAGATCGAAGCGAAAGCGCTGCGCAAGCTGCGCCATCCCTCCCACGCGGAACGCCTCCGCAGCTTCGTCCAGGAAGAATAACTCCGCCAAATCGTCCTTCCGCAGGTCGTACTCAAGGCCAGCGATACGGTCAGCGCTGAATTCGTTACCCGCCTTGCCGGGAGTTTCCGAGGCAGGGATGCCGAGGGAAGCTCCATGGATGGATTCATGCGTCTCCCGGCAAGGCGGGTAACGAATTCAGCGCCGCGCCAGCTTTCTGCCAGCGGGTCAGGCAGCGTAGCTGCTGCGCAAGGGAGCGATGCGGTTGAATACCAGGCCGCTGGGGGATGAGTCCTCGGCATCGGGAGTGAAATAGCCCAGCCGCTCGAATTGCCAGGTGTCGCCGGGACGCGCCCCAGCCAGGCTGGGCTCCAGCCGAGCCCGAGGCGATACCTCCAGTGACTCGGCGTTCAGCTGTTCGCTCAGGGGCGGCGTGCCGGAATCCAGGTCGGGGCGCTCGACGGTAAACAACGGCCGGTAGAGGCGCAGTTCCGCGGCTACCGAATGCGCCGCGCTTACCCAGTGGACGGTGCCCTTTACCTTGCGGCGCGCGCCCTCACCGCCGCTGCGCGAACTCAAGTCCACGCTGCAGCGCAATTCCTCCGGTTCGCCGTTTGCGCCGCGCACGATTTCGTCGCAGCGAATGATGTAGGCATTGCGCAAGCGGACCTCGCCGCCGGGTCGCAGGCGAAAGAACTTGCGCGGCGGATTCTCCATGAAATCGGTTCGTTCGATGTAGATTTCGCGCGAGAACGGCACCGCGCGGCTGCCCATTTCCGGGCGCTGCGGGTGGTTGCCGGCCGGCAGTTCCTCGAAGTGGTCCGCGGGCAGGTTGTCGAGCACCACCTTCAACGGGCGGGCGACGGCCATGGCGCGGGGCGCATCGCGGTTGAGCGACTCGCGCACGACGCTTTCGAGCTGATCGGCGCCGATCATCTGATCCGAACGGGTAACGCCGGCCCGGGCGCAAAACTCGCGCAGGACTTCCGGCGGATAGCCGCGCCGGCGCAGCGCCGAAAGGGTCACGAGGCGCGGATCGTCCCAATTGTCGACGGTCCGCATGCGGATCAGATCCGCCACCCGGCGTTTGCTGGTCACGGAGTGGCCCAGGTTCAGGCGTCCGAATTCGTATTGCCGGGGGCGGGTCGCAAGGGGTAAACCGCTGTGATCCAACAGCCATTCGTAGAGCGGGCGGTGGTCCTCGAATTCCAGCGTGCAAAGCGAGTGAGTGATGCCTTCCAGCGCGTCGCTCAAGGTGTGAGCGAAGTCGTACATGGGGTAGATGCACCAGTCACGGCGGGTGCGCGCGTGCGGCGTGTGACGGACCCGGTATAGCACCGGGTCGCGCAGGTTGATGTTGGGCGACGCCATGTCGATGCGTGCCCGCAGGACCTGTTCGCCGTCGCCGAAATCGCCGGCCCGCATGCGCCGGCACAGGTCAAGGTTTTCCTTTACGGAACGGCCGCGGTAGGGGCTGGGACGGCCGGGGCTGGTGAGGGTGCCACGGTCGGCGGAAATCTGTTCGGCGGAACTGCTGTCGACGAAGGCACGCCCGTTCTCGATCATGTGCTCGGCGATTTCATACAGGCGCGGGAAATAGTCGGACGCGTGAGTCACCAGCGGTGTGTCGAAACCCAGCCAGTTGACGTCGCGGCGGATGGAGTCAATAAACGCCTGCTCCTCGGCCATCGGGTTGGTGTCGTCATAGCGCAGATAACAGGAGCCGCCGTGTTCCGCGGCCACGCCGAAGTTCAGGCAGATGGACTTGGCGTGACCGATGTGCAGAAAGCCGTTCGGCTCCGGCGGAAAACGCGTCACCACGCCCGAGTGCCGGCCCGACTCAAGGTCGTCGGCAACAATCCGCCGAATGAAATCCTTGCCCGCCATGGGTCGCTGTCAGGCGCCGGAGAGGAAGTCGCTGACGATGTCGCGGCGGTGGTACACGGGGCAGAAGAAGCGCCCGGCCGAACGCGCCCGGGTCAGCCATCGAATCCGGGCGCCGTTTTTTTGGTTGGCAAGCACCTTCTCGACCAGCCAGGGCGTCACGCGCTCCACCCTGTCGCCGAGGATGTTGTAGATTTTGCGGGCCTGCCTGGCGCGCTTGCTGTCGGCCCGGGCGGCCAAAAGCGACATGTCGGTCATTACGATGCCGGGACTCAGCGCGCCCACGATCACCTTGCTGCCGCTTACTTCCTTGGCCAGCGAAACCGCCATGTAGCTGATGGCGCGTTTGGTGGACCCATAGGGCGTGAGGCCGGCCGTGGTCATTCCGTTGCTGCCGAAACCCTCGAACACGTACACCGCCCCGCCGCTGTCCTGCTTGCGCATGCCGTTAATGGCCACGCGGCAGCCGTTGAACGAGCCCAGCAGGTTGGTGTTGACTACTTCAGCCACCTCCTCGGGAGACAGCTCGCCCACGTTGACGCGGCGATTGCTGATTCCGGCGTTGTTGATCCAGATATCGACCACGCCGAAGCGTTCCGCAGCGGCGTCCCAAAGCGCCTGAACGCTGGCGTAATCGCTCACATCGCAGCCCTTGCCCAGGACCTCGCCGTGTTCGGCCAGGTCGGCTGCGGCCGCGGCGGCGCTTTGGTCGCTGCGCCCGCACAGGACCACGCGATGGCCGCGCTTGAGGAACTCGCGCACCAGTCCGAGGCCGATACCCCGCGTGCCGCCGGTAACCACTACTGTTCTTGACTCTGCCATTGAAGTCCTCGCCGTATCCGAATTGCGGCGTTAATCTATCACGCTACGGCGCCCAAAGCGCCCGGCGAGCGCCGACAGTGCATTGACGGGCACTGGCCGGCCCGCCTAGTATCTGTGGTTGCTCAAGCCGCCGGCCTTCGGGAAGCCGGCGAGAGTTCAATTCCCAGGAGTTCAAAATGAAATCACACCCTGCAACACGCCTTGGCCTTGCGATTATCGGCGCGGTCCTGCTGGCGCCTATCGCCCCGGCCCAGGACGCGATCGAGGAAATCATCGTTACCGCCAGACAGCGCGAAGAGACGCTGCGCGACGTGCCCGGCACGGTGCGGGTCCTTACCTCCGAAGACATCGAGCGCTCCGGAATCCAGCGCGCCGAGGACTTCGTGTACATGACACCGGGCGTATCGATCGTGGATTCGGCGGAAGTTGGCGACACGCAGGTCAATATCCGCGGCATCAACGGCGCCCGCGACGCCGAGAACTCCTACGCGCTGATCGTGGATGGCGTGCTGATGACCAACCCCGCCGCCCTGAACCGCGAGTACGCCAATCTCAGCCAGATCGAAATCCTGAAAGGGCCGCAAGGAGCGCTGTACGGCCGCAACGCGGCAGCCGGCGCGATTGTCATCAGCACCGACAAGCCGGGCAGCGAGGCAGGCGGCTACTTCAAGGTCAGCGGCGCGGGCGACAGCACCTGGCTGTACTCGGGCTCGGTGGAAAGCGCCCTGGCCGAGGGAATCAACTTCCGCCTGCAGGGAGATTACCGGTCCACCGAAGGCTTCTACGAGAACAGCTACCTGGACGGCGCCAGGAACGTGGATGACTATCGCGGCTACAACCTGAACGCCCGCATGACCTGGGATCCCTCCGAGGAAACGAGCTGGGACTTCAAGTTCCGCTACGGAGAGGTCAGCGCCGCCTCGATCACCTTCAACGCCGCCTTTCATCTGCCGCTGTTCGCGCAGTTGTTCAGCGTTCCCCAGTTCTTCGAGGACGTCAACGACCACGAGTTCGTGTTCCAGAGCAATATCGATCCCAGCAATGAGCAGCAGGCCACGGAGTTCTCGGCCCGTGTCGACCATGCCCTGGACTGGGCCGACATGCGTGCCTGGTTCCTGTACAGCAAGATCGACAACAATCTGGCGGCCGACGGCACCAGCGGCGCATTCGGCTTTTTCAACGCCAACCAGCACTGCCTGGACTCGGTAACCGCGGCGGTCAACGCGGGAGTGCGGCTGCCGCCCCCCACCTACCTGGGACCCAGCCCAAACTTCCCGGTATCGCTGCTGGGGCCGTACACGCCGATTGCCTGCGACGGCACCCAGTACCAGGAGCGCAAGCAGACAGATTTCAGCGTAGAAGTGCGGCTGAATTCCACCGGCGACGGACCGATGACCTGGCTGGCCGGCGCCTATTTCCTCGATATCGACCGGGAAGTCGGCGTCAACACCGGCCTGGATCTCGGCAACGGCATTACCAATTCGCTGTATGTCCCGCCGGGCAGCGACAACCCCACCGAGCAACTCGTCCACGACCGGTTCAGTAACCGGGTGATGGCCGCGTTCGGGGAAATCTCCTATGAAATGACCGAGACTACAGAAGTGTCACTGGCGCTTCGCTTCGACAGCGAGCGGCGCGAGGTCGAGAACCTCGTGCCGATCAACGCCGTGACCCAGTACATCGACTGCGACGGCCCGCCCTACACCGGCGGAACGCCGATCAACCCAGGCTTATGTCCGGGCGTGAATCCGGCCGGCTCAATCGCGCCCAAATCACGCACCTTCAGTCAGCTGCAGCCCAAGCTATCGCTCACCTGGGACGTATCGGAGGATTGGACCCTGTTCGGCAGCGCCGGCGTTGGCTTCAAGAGCGGCGGCTTCAACAACCAGGGCGCCAAGGCCACCGTGGACATTTTCATCAACGGCCTGATAAACCACGTGTTCCTCGCCAACCTGGGATTGCCGCCCCAGGCCAACGTCGGGATTAGCGACGACGTGGATAAGGAAACTTCGGTATCGCTGGAACTGGGCGCCAAGGGCAGCCTGCTGAACGATCGCTTGCGGCTGGAAGCCACGGTGTTCAACGTGCAGGTGGACGACATGCAGTTCTTCGAGTTCCTGGTGGGTCCCTTCGGCCTGTTGCGCCTGAACGGCAATCTGGACGAAGTCAGCCTGCAGGGCGCGGAAGTCGGCGCCACCTGGGCGGCCACGGACATCCTGGACCTGTATGCCGGCTGGGGCTATGTGGACAGCGAAATCAAAGCCAACAGCGTGCGGCCGGATACGGTGGGCAACAAGTCTCCGTATACGCCGGACTGGACCGCCAGCGTCGGCGCCCGCATCGTCATGCCGCTGACCGGCGACTGGAGCCTGGCTGCTTCGGCGGACTGGTCGGCGGTAGGCAAGACCTGGTTCCACGTGGTTCAGGATCAGCAGCGCGCCACGCTGTTCGAGGGCGCGGCCAGTGATTTCACGCCTACCCGGCGGGACAGCTACTCGGTCCTGAATCTGCGGGTCGGTGTTGAGAACGACAGGTTCTCGGCGGTGGTGTTCGCCAAGAACGCCACCGAAGAGGTGTACCTGGAGGAAGTCATTCCGGCGCCGGAATTCGGCGGCACCTTCATTCACCCGGCCGACTTGCGGCGGGTTGGCTTGGAACTGACGGCGCGCTTCTAACGGGAGTTAAATTCGAGGGCGTGGACGCCCTCGTTCCCAGCGGGGTTACATCGGGCGGCGGATGAATTCGCCCGTGGGACCGCCGATCACGGCGCCGTCGTCGTAGATCCGCGCTCCGCGCAGGAAGGTGGTCTTCACGCGCGCGTTCAGCTCGACGCCCTCGAACGGCGTGTAGCCCTGCTGTGATTCGGACTCGGCCGCCCGCACCACCCAGCTCTCGTCCGGGTCCACGATCGCCAGGTCCGCGTCCAGGCCTTCTGCGATATCGCCCTTGCGGCCCAGCCCGAAGCGGCGCGCCGGGTTCAGGCTGGTGACCTCGGCCATGTGATTGAAGCTCATGCCGCGCCGGCGGCCCTCGCTGACCAGCGCCGACAGCAGGTACTCGGTGCCGCCGAAGCCGGACTTGGCCAGCCAGATGTCGTCGGGATTGTCCTGGCTGACCTTGCGTTCGTACTTGCAGCAGGCGTGGTCGCTGCACACCCAATGCAGCTTGCGATCCAGCAACTGCTCCCACAGGAACTCCACGTCCTCGCGCGGGCGGATCGGCGGGTTGACCTTGGCCAGGTTGCCGTTGGGCGTATCCACATCCAGCACCAGGTGGCCGATGGTGACTTCGCGGCGGAAATTGATGTGCGGGAAAGCGCCTTCCATGCGCAGCGCCGCATCCACCGCCTTGGCGGAACTCAGGTGCAGCAGGTTGATGTTGGGTAGTTCGGTCTCGTGCGCCAGGTACGAGGCAATGCAGATCGCCAGCCCCTCGGAATGCGGTGGCCGTGCGGCGTTGTAGGCGTGCAGTCCGGTCAGCTTGCCCTCTTCCTGAACTATGCGCGTATAGGCCGTCATGATCTCGGCGGTCTCGCAGTGCAGGCTCAGGCTGATGGCCGAGGCGGCTTGAGGATGCTCCTGCATGGCGCGCTTGATGCCGCGCATCACGAATTCGAAGTGCGCGTAGTCGTAGCGTTCGTCCTCGCCGATCATCAGAAAGTCGTTCTGGCTGGCTGACGCGCCATGCAGCCCGTAGCTGCCGTAGAACATGAAAATCTTGAACGAAGTGACCCCGTGGTCGCCCACCAGCATCGGCAACTCCGAAATATGGGTGCGGTCCATGGGCGCCAGGTGGTAGCAGTAGTCCACGTGGAAGCGTCCGTCTGATTTCTGAAGCACCTCGGGGAAGAAATCCGCGTACGGCCCGCCCTTGTTGAGGTAGTACTGGCCGGTGCGCATGTAGTTCAAGCTGGTGGTCACGCCGCCCTGGGCCGCGGCGCGGCTCTCGGTCTCGGCATCCTTTTCCAGGGGACCGTAAATTCCGCAATGCATATGAGGATCGACAACGCCGGGAAAGGCGATCCGGTTGCGGGCGTCGTAGGTGTCCTTCGCCAGCGCCGTGTCGAGATCCGGGGCGATGCGCGCAAAGCGCCCGCCGCTTATGCCGATGTCCAGGCTCTCCAGCCCGTCACCGCCCGGACGCGCAACCCGCACGTTCTTGATCAGCAGATCAAATTCGTGAGTCCCATGATTCATAACCTTTCTCCGAGATCAAGCCAAGAAAAACACCAACTACCGGGGTGAGGGCGTCCCGCCCTCGCTCCCAGTAATACGCCACCTGGAAAGCCGCATGCCAAACGCATGTCGAAGAAGCGCTGACACAAGGCTTTTCGGGGCGCGAGTATTATAGGCCACGGGCGTTTTCTGGACCCTGGCGCTGCGCTACACTAGCCACCCCGGAAAAAGGCAATCTCTCCAATATGAAAACACGAAAGGGCTACGCCGACGGGCCGTACGGCCAGATCCACTACCAGGAGGCGGGCGCCGGCACGCCGTTGTTGCTGCTGCACCAGTCGCCCAGCTCCTCGGAAATGTTCCAGGCCGTCTACCCCCTTTTCGGGGCCCATGGAATTCGCGCCATCGGCGTGGACACGCCCGGCTTCGGCCAATCGCACGTCCCCGACGAACAGCCTTCCATCCGGGACTACGCACAAGCCATAGGCAGCGTGATCGATCACCTTGAACTCGACCGGACCGCGCTGCTGGGTCATCACACCGGCGCCTCGATCGCCGCGGAGTTGGCGGTGCTCGAGCCGGAGAAGGTGACGCGCGTGGTGCTGAACGGCGCGCCGCTGTTGACCCGCGAGGAGCAGGCCATGTGGAACGAAGCGCTGCACAAGCGTCAGGACAGGCCGACGCAGGCCGACGGCAGCCACTTGATGGACATCTGGAACCGGCGCCTGCATTTCACGCCCGGCTGGACCAGCCTTCGCGCCATGCATGTGGGCGTCGTGCAGATGCTGATCGCCGGGGAGAACGCGAAGTACGGCCACGCGGCGGCGTTCTCCCATGACCTGTCCGAGCCCTTGCGCAACATGACTCAGCCGACCCTGGTGTTCACCAATACCGGCGACGATATCTACGGGCAATGCCAGCGCGTCGTGAAGCTGCGGCCGGATTTCGAATACGTGGAGCTGCAAGGCGGCACTCACGACATCGTGGATGAACAGCCCGAGGAATGGACCCGCATCGTGGCTGACTTTGTACTCAAGGTGTAGCGATGACTGACACATTGGGATGGCGCATGAAATTCGGTGTGGTGGCGCCGTCCACCAACACCAGTGTGCAGCCGGAATACGACGACATGCGCCCGCACGGCGTGACCAACCATTTCTGCCGGGTGTGGATCCCGGACGACCCGGTGAACAGCGACGAGGAATTCCTCAAGTTGATGGACAACATCCGTGACGAGACCGAAAACGCCATGGACCGGGTGATGACCTGCAGTCCGGACTACGTGGTGATGGGCATGTCGGCGGAGACTTTCTGGGAAGGTGTGCTGGGCGCCGAGCAACTCAAGCAGAAGCTCGAGGAACGCGCCGGCGTGAAGGTGGGCCTGGGGTCGCACGCCTGCCGCGAGGCAATCGCCAAATACGGCGACATCAAGCGCATCGGCGTAATCACTCCGTATATGCCAGTGGCCGACGCGGAAGTGCGCAGTTTCTTCGAGGGCTGCGGGTTCGAAGTGGTTCATTTGGTGGGGCTGAAGAGCAAGAGCCCGATGCTGATCGCGCACGAGTCGCCGGCCACGCTGCGGCGCTCCGTGCATGAGGTCAACGACAGCTCGGTGGAGCTGGTCATCCAGGTAGGCACCAACCTGGCGTTCGCGCATATCGCACCCGAAGCCGAAGCCTGGCTGGACAAGCCGGTGCTGGCGATCAACACCTGCACCTACTGGCACGCGCTGCGCGAGAACGGCATCGAAGACAAGGTCCACGGCTTCGGCTCCCTGCTCGCCGAACACTAGCAAAACCCTGGGAACGAGGGCGGCCCGCCCTCGACGAAGGCGAGACGCCTTCGCTCCCAGGCTGAGCATAAACAGTACTGACTGACGGAGATCCAGCGCCCAATGGAGTACGAATACACGCCGATCACGCAGCGGCCGCGTCTGACGTGGCCCGACGGCAAGCGCGTCGCGCTTTTGATCACCTTCAATCTGGAGACCTGGGACCTCACCAAGGACACCGACGCGCCCTATTACGCCGGTGGCCCGCCGATCCTGCCGGATGCCCTGCCCGGGCGGGTGCCGGACTTTCCCAACTACACCTGGCGCGAATACGGGCAGCGAGTGGGCATCTGGCGCCAGTTCGAGATTCTTGACGAGTTGGGGGTTACTCCCGGCTGCACGCTCAACGCGGTGACCTGCGAGCGGCGCTCGGCGATGGTGCAGGCGGCCATGGACCGTGGCTGCGAATTGATCGCCCACAACTACGAGCAGGGAGAACTTCTCACCGATTTTTTCGGTGACGAGGAAAGCGAACGCAAGGTCATACAGCGCACCCTGGATATCTATGAGCGCACCGTTGGACGCAAGGCCCGCGGCTGGCTGTCGTCATCGCTGCGCGGCACGCCGGCGACCCCGGGCATCCTGGCCGAGGCCGGCCTGCTGTTCTACTGCGACCTGATGAACGACGATCAGCCGTACCTGATACACACCCCGCACGGCGACATCGTATCCACACCGTATTCCAACGAGATCAACGACTTCACGCTGCTCACCCGGCGCGGTCATACGACCGACGCATTCCGCGACATCCTGATCGAGGAACTGGACGTGCTGTACGCGGAAGGCGCAACCCAGGCCCGCATGATGAACGTGGGGCTGCATCCGCACGTGTCCGGCCGCGCCTACGTGGTGCGCGCCTTAAGGGAATTCATCGAACACGCCAAGTCACTGCCGGACGTATGGTGGACCACCCGCGAAGAAATCGCCGAGTGGTACCTAAAACACCTCAAGCACGACGCCTGAATCCCCTGGGAACGAGGGCAGCCTGCCCTCGACGAGGGCTTGAAAGCCCTCGTCCCCAACGTTTTCCCTGCGCGGGTTGCGGAGCCTTCTGGAGGGTCACCAGCGAGTGCTGTACGAGGTACGGGACAGCGCCAGCTCCGGAGTTCGCGCCGGCCTGTCAGGACGAAGCAGCACTCCACATCTTGGTGGAGGCATAGCGTTCGCCGGAGTCGGAGAGTATGGTGGCAACGGTTGCATAACGGCCGGTCGCGGCGACCTTTAGCGCGGCATACACGTACGCGCCGGATGAAGGCCCCACGAAGAGACCTGCCTTGGAGAGTTGTCTGCAAAGGGCGGTCGCCTGCTCGTGACGTACTTCAATACGCTCGTCGATGAGGTCTTCCTGCAGGATCGCGGGAACGATGTCGCCGGGAGCGCCCAGGGGCTTTAGGCCCTCTATGCCGGGAAACACTTCGGGCACCACGCAGGCGATGTGAACCTTGGGGTCGGCCTCTCGCAGCTTGCGGCCTACGCCGGTGATCGTGCCGCCGGTTCCGACCCCGGCCACAAAGGCAGCGGGCCCCGTTCCGGCTGCCGCTTTGACCTGATGAAGAATCTCCGTGCCTGTTCCGTAGTAGTGCGACTTCCAGTTTTCGTCGTTCGCGTACTGGTCGCAGTGCCAGTAGCGCTCGGGGTTGTCCGCGGCGAGACGGTGCGCCTCGCGCAGCGCGTGGTCGTAGCCCTCTATCGGATCGGTAAGGATCAGCTCCGCGCCATGCGCCCTGATCCGCTCGAGGCGCTCGCGGCTTGCATTGCCGGGCACGATCACGGTTACGGGCACGCCGAGCACGGCCCCGAGCATGGCGTAGGCAATGCCCGCGTTGCCGGACGAGGAGTCGAGCAGCCGGCGCCCGCCACCAAGGCGGCCGTCGCGCAACGCGGCGGACAGCATGCGCGCAACCGGGCGATCCTTGATGGCGCCACCGGGATTCACGCTTTCCAGTTTGGCGAACAGCCGAACCCCGGAGCCGATCCCGGAGAGGAAATCGAGCTCCACCAGCGGGGTATTGCCGATACCGGCCAACAGACCGCCGGCATCGCTGTTTGTAAAATTTGCGGTTTCGCCGCCCACCGTATCGCTACCTCGCCATTACCAGCCCTTCGCCCGCAGGAAGCAGAGGCTATCGTGCGGCGGAGCAAAACTCCTGGTAGTCGATGTAGCCCGGGAACTCCGATCCCTCGGCGCAATAACGGCACTCGATATTGCGCTCAAGCTTGAACTGGGAAAACCGCGCCGACAAGGCATCGTAGTGGAGCAGCCGTCCCACCAGAGGTTCGCCGGCGCCGAGCACGATCTTGATCGCCTCCACTGCCTCAAGCATGCCCACGACGCCCGGAAGCACTCCCAGCACACCAGCCTCCGCGCATGAAGGCGCAAGTTCCGGTGGCGGCGGTTCCGGGTACAGGCAGCGGTAGCAAGGTCCGGGGTCCTGCGCACGGGAGGGCCAGAACACGGTCACCTGCCCTTCAAACCGGAATACCGAGCCATGTACGTTGGGAATACGGTGCTTTACGCATGCGTCGTTGACCAGATAGCGGGTGGGAAAATTGTCGGACCCGTCCACCACCATATCGTAGCCATCGAACACATCTTCGACGTTCGCGCTCTCCAGGCGGACCGGATGCTCCGCCACCCGTACCGCGGGGTTCAGGGCCAGAACCGCCTCCCGGGCCGAGGCCACTTTGGAAACCCCAACCCGATCGTCGGTATGCAGAATCTGACGCTGCAAATTGGTTCGGTCCACCACATCGTGATCCACGATTCCGAGAGTGCCGACGCCGGCCGCAGCCAGGTACAGCGCCGCCGGCGAACCAATACCGCCGGCGCCAATCAGCAGGACTTTGCTCTCAAGCAGCTTGATCTGACCTGCTTCGCCAACCTCAGGCATGACCAGATGGCGCGCATAGCGCTCCCTGGCATCCGGATCCAGCATCTTCGGGACTTCAAATGGCAGACCGTCACTCTTCCAGCGATTGAAGCCCCCGGCAACGGATCGTACGTCGGCGTAACCCATGCGCTTGAGATCTTCCGCGGCAAACAGAGAGCGCTGTCCGCTTCCGCAGGTAACGACAACCGGGCGGTCAAGATCCGGCACCGCCTGCTCGATTTTCAGTTCAAGAAAACCCCGGTCCAGCCGATGGGCGCCGCCCGGACTGCCCTGGGCGACTTCGGCGGCGTCGCGCACATCAATCAGCACCGCGCCCGATTCCTGCAGCTTGAGGGCTTCGCGGGGCGTCACCTCCGGAACGTTACGGCGAATTTCCGCAAGCCGGCGGTCACTCGCCTTCACGCACCACCTCCGGCAACGGCCGGCAGGATGGAGAGAATGTCGCCATCACTCACCGGCGTTTCCATTCCCTGCAGGGCCCGCACATTGTCGCTACCCAGGTACAGGTTGACGAACTCGCGCGGTTGCCCGTCCGCCTTCAGCACGCGTGGAAGCAATTCCGGGTGGGCATCGCCGACCCGCTGCATTATTTCGCCTACCGTCGGGCCGTCGCCGGTGATATCGGCCCGGCCCTCGGTAAATCCACGCAGGGGTGCGGGGATACGCACGATTACCTTGCTCATTCCGAAACCTCTTCTTCGGCGAAGTCCTCGCTGTTGAGACGCCAGGATCGCAGGTCCTCGATCCGCTCGGCGCTCACCGAAACGATGACGTAAGAATAGCCCTTCCACGCCGCCTTGCGGTCGGTCTCCGACGGGTGCGCCGGATGGTCGGGGTGAGTGTGCCAGAAACCGACTATCTCCAGTCCGGCTTCTCGCGCCGATTGATCCGCTGACAGGATTCCTCCGGGGTCCATCCGGTAACGGTCGCGGGCGCGTTCGGTATTGAGGTTACGGGCCTGAAAAACCCGCTCGACTCGAACTTCACCGTTTCCGCAGGCGCCTACCAGCACACCGCAAGATTCGTTGGGATATCCGTTGCGGGCCATTGTCTCCAATTTGAGGCGCAGCAAGTCGGGCAGATGGAGTGTATTCATCAATCCTGGGTGTTGGTTCTGCTTTGGGTGGAATCGGGGTTCCACTGCTGCCCCCGGCAATGTGCGAGGTCGGCTGGCATTTCAGTAGCCGACCGCCGCGGCAGCGAATCCACGCCGCCTATTCTACTATTTCCGGCCCCGCAGCCACAGTCGCAACCGGATGCCGCGACCGGATACCCGGATGCCTCGCCAACTCATACTGCAGCCGGCGCCGCAACAGAGCCGGTCAGCAGCAGGCGAGAAACCTGGGAACGGGCTAAAATTCGCTGTTTTGCGAACCATCGCCGGGACCGGGGACCGATCTTATGAATTACGTGTATGGTGCCATCGCCGCAGGGGCGCTGGCTATCCTCTACGGGCTCTTCAGTACGCGCTGGGTGCTGCAGCGCGATCCGGGCAACGAGAAAATGCAGGAGATCGCCGCCGCGATACAGGTCGGGGCCAAGGCTTATCTGAACCGGCAGTACACCGCGGTGGCCGTAGTCGGCCTGGTTCTGTTGGTGCTGCTGGGATGGGTGCTGGGCTTGGCCGTGGCCGGAGGCTTCCTGCTGGGGGCGGTGTTTTCCGGAGCGGCCGGTTATATCGGCATGAACGTGTCGGTGCGGGCCAACTCCCGAACCGCCCAGGCCGCCCATGGCGGCATGAACGCCGCTTTGGCGGTGGCCTTCCGGGGCGGCGCAATCACCGGGATGCTGGTGGTGGGGCTGGCGCTGCTGGGCGTTGCGGGTTACTACCTGCTGCTCGACAGCCTGGGCCTTGAGACGGCCGATATCCTGCACGCGCTGGTGGGGCTGGCCTTCGGCGGCTCGCTGATTTCGATTTTCGCCCGGCTGGGCGGCGGCATCTTCACCAAGGGCGCCGATGTGGGCGCCGACCTGGTGGGCAAGGTCGAGGCCGGCATACCCGAGGACGATCCGCGCAATCCCGCGGTGATCGCCGACAACGTGGGCGACAACGTGGGCGACTGCGCCGGAATGGCTGCGGACCTGTTCGAGACCTACGCGGTTACGGTCATCGCCACCATGCTGCTGGGTTTCCTCACTCTGGAGCAAGCGGCCGGCGTGGCGGTGCTGTACCCGCTGGCAATCGGCGCGGTCTCGATCGTGGCGTCGATCATAGGGACCTTCGTGGTACGGGCCGGCAAGGGCCAATCGGTAATGTCCGCCCTGTACAAGGGCGTGATCGTAGCCGGGCTGCTGGCGGCGGTGGGCATCTGGTTCGTCACCCGTGAGATGTGGGCCGACGCCGGATCGTACTCGCCCAACAGCCTTTGGCTGTGCGCACTGGTCGGCCTGGTGCTGACCGGCGTCATCATGTTCATCACCGACTACTACACCGGCACCCAGTTCTCGCCGGTGCGCAAGCTGGCGCAGGCCTCCTCGACCGGCCACGCCACCAACATCATCGCCGGCCTGGGCCTGTCGATGAAAGCCACCGCCCTGCCGGTGCTGGCGGTGTGCCTGAGCATCCTGATCACCTACCAGTTTGCGGGGCTGTACGGCCTGGCGATCGCGGCCACGGCAATGCTGTCGTTGACCGGCATGATCGTTGCATTGGACGCCTTCGGCCCGATTACCGACAACGCCGGCGGCATCGCCGAAATGGCCGAAATGCCGGAGGAAATCCGCAAGATCACCGATCCACTGGATGCGGTCGGCAACACCACCAAGGCGGTCACCAAGGGCTACGCCATCGGCTCCGCGGGCCTGGCGGCGCTGGTGCTGTTCGCCGACTACACCCACAAGTTGAAGGAGGCGGGTCACGACGTCGTGTTCCGACTGGACGACCCGGCGGTGATCATCGGCCTGTTCGTCGGCGGATTGATTCCGTACCTGTTCGCCGCCCTGGCGATGGAGGCGGTGGGACGGGCCGCAGCCAGCGTTGTGCAGGAAGTGCGCCGCCAGTTCCGGGAGATTGCCGGAATCATGGAAGGCACGGCCAAGCCGGACTACGGTCGCGCGGTGGATCTGCTGACCCGCTCGGCGATCCGGGAAATGATCGTGCCTTCGCTGCTGCCGGTGCTTGCGCCGGTTGTACTGGTGGTAATCATCGAGCTGCTGATGCCGGACGGTTCCGGCGCACGAGCGCTGGGCGGCATGCTGATCGGCTCGATCATCACCGGGCTGTTCGTGGCAATCTCGATGACCACGGGCGGCGGAGCCTGGGACAACGCGAAGAAATACGTGGAAGACGGCGCGCTGGGCGGCAAGGGTTCCGAGGCCCACCATGCGGCGGTAACCGGCGATACGGTCGGCGATCCCTACAAGGACACCGCCGGTCCGGCCATCAACCCGCTGATCAAGATTGTCAACATCGTGGCCCTGCTGATGGCCCCGCTCCTCTAGCGGACAGATGCCAAAATGAACCACCCGCAAGACGAGGCCCCCGGGAACGAGGGCATCCTGCCCTCGTCGAGGGCGGGGACGCCCTCGCTCCCAGGCAGGATGCCCTCGTTCCGAGCGCAGCGGGAGCGCATGGTGCGTAGCCAGGTGCGGTGCTCGAGCGTGTTCGACGAGCGGGTGCTGGCGGTTTTTCGGGATCTGCCGCGCGAGGATTTCGTGCCGCAGCAATTCCGGGCGCTGGCTTATGCCGATTTCGGTCTGCCGTTGCCAGGGGAGCAGGAAATGATGACGCCGTCGCTGGAAGGCCGGATACTCCAGGCGCTCGACCTCAAGCCCACGGACCGCGTTCTTGAAATCGGCACCGGTAGCGGCTGGCTTACCGCCTGCCTGGCGCAACTTGCCGGCGAAGTCCTGAGCCTGGAGATCTCGCCCGATCTGCACTCCGAAGCTTCACGCAAGCTGGCCGGCTTCAGCAATATTTCCTCCTGTTGCGCGGACGCCTTCGATTGGAGTCCTGAATCCCCCTTCGACGCCATCGTGCTCACCGGCTCGCTACCGGTCTACGACCCGCGCTTCGAGCAATGGCTCAATCCCGGCGGCCGCCTGTTTTGCATCGTGGGACAGCCACCGATCATGGAGGCCTTGCTGATCACGGCGGGAGAGCCCGCGGCGAGGAAATCCCTGTTTGAAACCGTTGCCACGCCGCTGGCGAACGCTCAACAACCCGACCCCTTCCGGTTCTAGCGAGCAAATGGCGGCAGGGGTTAGAATCCACACCTTTGACGTCGGCGATCCTTCCCTCATGAAGAAGATCATTCTGCTCGCCGCGCTTGCGGCGCTGATCGGCGCGCCCCTTCCGGGGTGGTCGGAGAACCTCCTTGAGGTGTACGAACGGGCGCGCACCGGCGATCCGATACTGCGTGAAGCCGAAATGCGTTTAATGGCGGCCCGGGAGACCCGTTCCCAGGCGCGCAGCGTCGTTTTTCCGGAAATCGACGCCTCCGGAAATTACTCGCGGACCGGCAGCCGCAGCACCCTGCTTTTCTACGCCCCCACCCCGACCGGCGAATTCGCCCCGGTCATCGAGAGCAGTTCAAGCGATGCAAAATCCACCGGCTGGGGTCTGACACTGACCCAGACGGTCTTCGATTGGGCCGCGATCATCGCCCTGGGGGCGGCGGGCGACGTGATCGGGCAGGCTGAAGCCGACTTCGAGGCGGCCCGCCAGGAATCCATGCTGCGCACCTCGCAAGCCTATTTCGGGGTACTGGGCGCCCAGGACGAACTGACCGCGCAAAGCGCCAATCGCACCGCTATCGCACGCCAGCTGGAACAGGCGCAGAAACGATTCGAGGTTGGCCTGATCGCGATTACCGACGTCCACGAGGCGCAGGCGGCGCACGACCAGGCAGTAGCGGCAGAAATCGGCGCCAAGCGGGCCCTGGCCAGCGCCGAAGAACAACTGCGGGAAATCGTGGGATCGCCGATGCCCGTAGCCAACCTGACCAAGCCGGGCGAAAGCATGCCCCTGCCTCTGCCCTCTCCGAATGTTCAGCAGTCGTGGGTTGACACCGCACTGCAGCAGAACCCCACCCTGGTCTCCGCGCGCCTGGCAGCATCCATTGCCGAGGCCGAGATCAGATTGCGCCGCTCCGACTATTTGCCCACGCTGGAACTGGTGGCGAACGTCGGGGGCGCCAGCGGTGACCGGGATCGCGCCTTCCGCGGCGTGTCCACTGACTTCAGCGACAGCAACCGCAACGATTCGATCCGGCTGACACTAACAGTGCCGATCTTCGACGGCTTCTTTAAAT
Source organism: Candidatus Foliamicus sp. (assembly GCA_965261845.1). GTDB lineage: Bacteria > Pseudomonadota > Gammaproteobacteria > Steroidobacterales > Foliamicaceae > Foliamicus. The sequence continues at coordinate 2,336,052 of OZ253475.1, forward strand.
CGTCCAAGGTTCGCGAGGCAAAGTTTCTGCACCGGGCCTCCACCGAGCGCCTGGAGGGCGTGGAGCGCGCGGTTGTGCGCCAGACCCGCGACGCATTTATTGGCGTGAGCTCGGAGATTTCCCGGGTCGCCGCACTGCGCCAGGCGGTGGCTTCCAGCCGCACCGCGCTGCGGGCCAGCGATGCCGGTTATGAGATCGGCACCCGCACCATCGTGGACGTGCTGGATGCGCGCCGCAACCTGGTGCAGGCCGAGACCAACTACGCGCGCAGCCGCTACGACTTCGTCATCAACGTGCTCAATCTCAAGAGCGCGGCCGGGATTCTGAGCGAGGCCGACCTGGCCGAAGTCAGCCGCTGGACGGAACAGGCTCCGGCGCCCGCGGAGGAAGAAGCGGCTCAATAAGCTCAAGGGTCCGCTCCAGCACGCCCTGCCCGGCAGCCACGCAATCTCTGGCCCCCGCCCCCGCGCGCTCTCGCGCATCGGAATTGTCAAGCAAACGGCCAAGTTGCCGGGCCAGCGCAGCCGCGTCCTCCACGATGAACAAAGCGCCTGCCGCATCCAGCAAGCGGGCCGTCTCCCGCGTTTGAAACAAGTTCGGTCCGGTCAGGACCGGTAAGCCCAGGGCGGCCGGTTCGAGCAGGTTGTGTCCGCCCACCGAAGCGATACTCCCGCCCACGAACGCGAGGTCGGAGGCGGCATAGAAGTCGTTCAGTTCGCCCAGAGTATCCAGCAGAAAGACCTGCGCGCCGGGCGGGGGCTCGCCGTCGCGCGAACGGATACCGAACTTAAGGCCACTTTGCTCCACAAAAGTTCGCGCCACCGAAAATCGCTCCCGGTGGCGCGGCGCGAGGATCAGCAGGGCGTCGCCGCGCTCGGCCAGCAATTGACGGTGCGCCAGCAGGGCCACTCGCTCCTCCGGTTCGTGAGTACTGGCGGCGATCCACACGGGCCGCCCGGAGCCGATGCCCCGGCGCAGTTCAGCGCCGCGCTCAAGCACGCCTTCCGCCGGGAGGTAATGAAACTTGAGGTTGCCGGTTACCCGCACGTCCAGGTCGTCGGGACCGATTGACCGGAACCGCTCCGCGTCTTCCTCGCTCTGCGCGCCCACCACCCGTACCTGGCGCAGAGCGGCCGAAGTGAGCAGGCGCATTCGACGGTAGCGGCCATGCGAGCGCCGGGAGAGGCGGGCGCTGGCCATTGCCAGCGGCACGCCGGCCGAGCCGCAGGCGGCGAAGAGTCCCGGCCAGATCTCGGTCTCCAGGATCACGCCCAGCGCGGGGCGCAACGCGCGCAGAAAGCGCCGGTTGACGACGCCCAGATCCAGGGGGAGGAAGCAGTGCGATTGCGATTCGTCCAGGCCGCGATGAATCGCGGCCGCCCCCGCCGGAGTGAACGCCGTCAGCAGCTGGGGCAGATCGGGCCGGCGGCGGCGCAATTCCCCGGCCAGGACCCAAAGCGCCTGGGCCTCGCCCAGCGAGGAGGCGTGCAGCCACACCGCTCCCCGAGGCAGTTTCGGGATCTTGAAACCCCAGCGTTCGGGCAGCCGGGTCCGCCAGCCGGGATCGCGGGCCGAGCGCGCCAGCATGTAGCCGAACAACACCGGGGCCGCAATCCACGACAGCGCGCCGTAGGCGCTCAAGACTGCCTTGTCGCGCGGCGGCATGGGGGCTATTCCGATATCCTCTTCAGGAGGCCGGAGGTGGACAGGCCCTGGTGGAAGGGGAGTATCGCCACCCGCCCGCCGGCGCGCTCTACGGCCTCGCCGCCGGCCACTTCTTCCGGACGATAGTCACCGCCCTTGGCCAGCACCCCGGGCGCCACCTGCTCGATCAAGCCGGCCGGCGTGTCTTCGCTGAAGGGCACCACCCAATCGACGCAGCCGAGAGCGGCGAGGACCGCCATCCTCTGCGCCAGGGGCACCAGCGGGCGCGGCGCTTCTTTCAGCCTGCGCACCGAGTCGTCGTCGTTGACCGCAACCATGAGGTGATCGCCCAGCGCGCGGGCCTCGGCAAGGTAGGCGGTATGGCCCGCATGCAGCAGGTCGAAGCACCCGTTGGTCATCACCAGCGTGCGGCCGGCCTCGCGCAGGCTGCGCCCGATCTCCACCGCCTCCCCGGCGTCGAGGATCATGGTCTCCAGCGAGCCGCGCCGGCCCAGCTCCTGCTCCAGATCACGCAAATGGATCGGCGCCACGCCCACGCGCCGCACCACCACCCCGGCGGCGATGTTGGCCAGATGGGCCATTTCGTTCAGGTCGGCGCCCACTGCAAGGCCTGCCGCCAGGACCGCCACCACCGTGTCGCCGGCGCCGGTAACGTCGAAAACCTCGCGGGCGCGGGCCGGAATATGGCGCGGCCGGCCGTTCGCCGGCGCCACCAACAGGCCGTTTTCGCCCAGGGTAACGACGATGCCGCCGAGGTTCAGAAGCCCGCACACCCGCTGTGCGCGCTCGGCCATTTCCTCGGCGGATTGCTCCGAACCGGCCAAGGCTGCTTCGAACTCGGCGCGGTTGGGCGTCAACAGGCTGGCGCCGCGATAGTTCCCGAAATCGCTGGACTTGGGGTCCACCAGGACCGGCTTGCCGGCGGCGCGGGCGGCCTCGATCAGAGTGGCGGTGCTCGCCAGACTGCCCTTGGCGTAGTCGGACAGCACCACGGCCGAACAATCGGACAACAGCTCCGCGTAACGCACCATCAGGCGAGCGGAATCCTCCCCACTGAAGGGCGTTTCGCGATCCAGCCGGATAACCTGCTGGTTGCGGCTCAAGACCCTGAGCTTGCGGATCGTGGGCCGATCCGCCGAGCGCAGCCATTCCCTCTGCACCCCGCTGCCGCGCATCGCCTGCTCCAGCGCCTCGGCCTCGGCATCCTGGCCCACAATGCCCAGCAGCGTCACCCGGACGCCCAGCCCGGTCAGGTTGCAGGCCACATTGGCCGCTCCGCCGGGGCGGTGTTCGTGGCGCTCGACTTTCACCACCGGTGCGGGCGCCTCGGGGGAAATGCGGGTTGCGGCGCCCATCCAGTACTCGTCGAGCATGACGTCGCCCGCCACCAGGACCTTCGCTTTGGAGAAATCGGGAATCACGGAATCATTGTTGCGGCGAACAGTGCCGGCAGCGTTGCCGCCACGCGCGGATTCGCAGGAATTGCTCTTCGCGCCAACAAAGACGCAGCAAAGTATCGCGTGTGATAGCATCGATTTATGTCGTGCATCTCAATTAGGATATCTTAAAAATCACGGAGCGAGAGTCATTGACCATGTGTTCGCTGGTGAGTGTCTGACGTTCACGCGTTCTGCTCGTCCAGTGCTCCGATTGCGCGACTCTGATTCGGCAACCGTTTGCCCGGTTGCCCTGCGATGTTCAGCACTGGCAGTGTGTCTATGGATGATCGCGAGCGCCGCTTTAGCCCAGCAACGGCCGAATATCCTCTTCATCACGGTGGATGATCTCAACACCGACCTGGGAGCCTATGGTCATCCTATCGTCCAGTCTCCGTCCATCGACCGATTGGCCTCTCAAGGCATGCGTTTTGACGCCGCCTACGCGCAGTATCCGGTCTGTTCGCCCAGCCGATCCAGTTTCCTGACCGGTCTGTATCCGCAGCAGACCGGAGTCTTGAGCAACGGCCCGCACTTTCGTGAATTCGTGCCGGATATCGTCACGCTGCCCGAGTTCTTTGCCCAGCATGGATATTTCACGGCGCGGGTGGGCAAGATATTCCACTATAACGTCCCCGGGCACATCGGCTCCGACGGACTGGACGACCCCCAGTCCTGGGCCGAGCGGCGCAACCCCAAGGGTGTAGACGTCGGCTACGGTCCGGATGTCAACAGGATCCACTCCGAAACGGCAATTGGCGCGACGCTGACCTGGCTGAGCGTTCCCGGCGACGGGTCACGGCACACCGACGCGTTGGTGACGGATGCAGCCATCGATCTACTCGAAACGCATCATCCGCAACGTACCGGCAGGCCGCTGTTCCTGGCGGTGGGCTACTTTCGACCCCATGTGCCCTTCATCGCCCCTTCCAGGTATTTTGCAATGTACCCGCCTGAGATGATCGCGGCGCCTCCTGACTTTTCCGCCGACCGCGCTGATATCCCAACTGCCGCGCTGGCCGACCGTCCAGGTCAACTCCAAATGACCGAGGCTGAGAAGATCGCGGCGATTCAGGGTTACTACGCGTCGATATCCTACGTCGACGCGCAGATTGGGCGGCTGTTACGCGCGCTGGATGCAAAAGCGCTGCGCGACAACACCATCATCGTGTTGGTGTCGGATCACGGGTTCCACCTCGGCGCGCATGGGCTTTGGCAAAAGGGCGACCTGTTCGAGGGGTCGGTTCGGGTACCCATGGTCCTGTGGGTTCCCGATCTGCCCGGCGCCACCTTTGCGCGTGGCGAGAGCACGGCATCACTGGCAGAGCTTGTCGATCTCTATCCAACGCTCGCGGAACTCGCGGGCTTGAGCATTCCCAAGCAGGTCGCCGGAGTCAGTCTCGTCGAGGTGTTGCGGAATCCCGCCATCCCGGTGCGCCAGAGCGCGTATTCGATGGCGCTGAGCAGGGCTGGATGGATCCGGCCGGAATGGCGGCGCCCCGACGTGATGGGCGAGTCCGTCCGCACCGAGCGCTATCGCTATACGGTTTGGGCCGACGGAACAATGGGCGTCGAACTCTACGACTACCACGCCGACCCTGGGGAACTGACCAATGTAGCCAACCAACCGGCGCATCTGGCAGCACGCCGGCGGCTGGCCGGAGAGCTTGCGCGGCGCAGGTCGCACGCCGGGACCGGACCCTCCCAATGAAGAGCCGGATGGATCAGACCGTCCTGGTCACCTTGGATAAGTGTGGCGGAGTATCCGGGTCGCAGCCGCGGCGGATCGATACCGCGTTGGCGAACCGGTAAAAGCTTTGCACCTGCACGAGCGGCGCAAGCAACCCGTGCGGCGGCTGCGGACCGGGCAGGGAGTATGGGTGCGGCTGGCATGCGCCGGCGGCAAACACAAGCGCTCCAAGCTCACGCGCATCATCTACGAATTGGAGTACGCCTTTCTGAGTGCCGTCGTTCTGCACAAAAGCAAGTATTGGAAAACCCCTTTGAACCAGAGCCATGGGCCCATGGCGGGCTTCGGCGGTGCTATAGGCTTCCGCATGCAATCGTGCGGTTTCCTTGAGCTTGAGAGCCGCTTCGAGGGCTAGCGCATAGCCGACGCCGCGCCCTACCACGAAGGCGCTGCTGGCAGATTCCAGGACCTCGAGTAGCGCGCTCCAGTCGCACTCCCATGCGTCGGCCATGGATTCAGGCGTGGCGCGCAGCCCCTCAAGCAGGCGATCGTCGTTGCTGAGCTCGCCCACCAGGAGCGCCAATGCGGCGAGTGAAACGATATAGGACTTGGTGGAGGCCACACTCTTCTCCAGGCCCGCATGCAGGGGTATCAGATGATGAGCGACCTTTGCCAGCGGAGAATCCTCCTGATTCACCAGGCCGACCACCATGGCGCCCTGTTCACGGGCCATGGTGGCATGCTGGACGATGTCCGGACTGGATCCGGACTGGGATATGGCTACATACAGGGCGCGGCGCAAGCCCAGCCTCGCGCCATGCAGGGAGGATATCGAGGGCGCCGCTGAAGATGTCACAAGGCCCAGGCGGGTTTCGAACAGGTACTTGCCGTAGGTGGCCGCATGATCCGAACTGCCTCGGCCGCAGGTCACCACCATTAACGGATTGAAGCGGGCGATTTCTCCAGCCAGCGCCTTCACATGGGCCGCATTCGCGTCCAGCAGCTTGCGCACCGCGCCTGGAGCAGAGGCGGCTTCGAGAAACATTTGAGTCGGAGCCGGTGATACATTCATCTCTGCGCAACCCGCCGAGAGAGACTCTTGTTCGTGCTTCGGCGGGCTAGTCCGGCTCGCCCTGCCCCAGGAACCTGCGCCTTAGAGTGGCGAGCGATACGCGGCTATTGCCGATCAACGGGCGGGCACGAATCCCGATCACGAAGAGAAACGCGAGTGTTGCCACATTGATCAACATCGCCGCTCTGAGACCCACCCAGTCACCGACGACGCCTATAAACAGCGGCGCCAATGCGCCGCCGAAGATTCCCGTGCAGAGAATGCCGGAAAAGGCTCCGTGGTGGACCTTCACAGAATTCAGAGCGAGTGAAAACACGATGGAGAACATCACCGAAATAAAGAAGCCGATCCACGGAAAGGCTGCGACGGAGACCGCCGTCGGGCCAAACAGCGCCGCGAATACAAACACGGCTGCCGCGGCACAGGCCAGCCGCAGCAGAAGGCGAGAGTCCATGATCTTCAACAGGCCAAGGCCGACAATGCAGCCGATGGACATCAGGCCCCAAAATCTTCCCACCAGGGCAGCTCCGAGGGTTTGGGGATCGACACCGTGGTAAGTCTGCAGGAATTCCGACATCCACGTGGCCACACCCTGTTCGGTCCCGACATAGCACACGATGCCAAACAAGAACATGAGCGCGTGTGGGTTCTTGAGAAGTTCCCGATAGGCGTCCAGGCTTCCCGTTCGCTCGTGTTGTTCGAGTTTCACTTGAGGCAGCCGGATCAGCGCGACCGCCACCAGCAGCATCACGAATGCAGCGCTGAACAGCCAGTAGAGGGCAACCCAGCTTAAGTCCGCGGGCGCCAGTGCCCGCAGCGTGTCCAGCAGGGCGTTGGACTGCGTCGGGTCCGGCAGACGGGCCGCGAGATAGGTGAATACGAAGGGGCTGACGAAAGAGGCGAAGCCGAAAACCAGCTGCCCCAGCACCGAGAAGAACGCGAAATGCGCCTCGCCACCCGACGTGCGCATGAGTGGATTGATTATGACCTGCAGCATCGCCATGCCGATGCCGATCACGAACAAGGAAGCGATGACAACGCCGTAGGTCGGGAACAGGGAGAACGCCATCGCCCCGCACAGGACGACGCCAAAGGCGATCAGCATGGAGCGCTTCATGCCAATGGTCTCGATCATGACGCCGGAAGGAATGGACGCGATGCCGTAGGCCAGGAAAAACGCAAAGGGCAGCAGCGCGGCCAGCGTCAAAGTGAGGCCGAAATCATCAATGATGACGGGCATCAGCGGGCCGATGATGTTGGTCACGAACGAGATCGCAAACCAGATCACAAGGATGAAGAGCACCACTCCCGGGCTTCGAACGCGGTTCACAGTCCTGGTTCCCTCATGCTTCCGCCATGTCTTCAAGATGCTCCGCCGCCACCGACGAATCGGAAAACAGGCAGGCGGCGCCAATGCACCCGGCCCAGTTTCCCAGGTCTGCAGGATCGATTGATGCGTGATTCTTCGAGCCGCTCATGACACCTGCGGCCACCCGGCGGCGAACCTCGGCCAGGTAGAAATCGCCGCACCCCGTGATGCCGCCTCCAACGACCACCTGCTGCGGATCGAAGATATTGATCAGGCTGGCGATACCGGCGGCAAGATAGTCGAAGTGCAGTTGCAGCGCCTCCACTGCGGCTGGATCACCCTCATGGTAGAGGCTGACCAGCTCGGGTCCCGTCGGCGGTTTACCGGGCGCTGATCCCGCTGCACGCGACAGGCGCATATACCGCTTGATCAGCGCCGAGGTCGATGCCAGCGCTTCAAAGCAACCCCTGTTTCCACACGAGCACCTGGCCCCGCCATAGGACAGAACCATGTGTCCAATTTCGCCGGCCCGGTGATTTGCGCCTCTGTAAAACCGGCCATTCAGCTTTAGGGCGGCGCCGATGCCCGTGCCCACTGTCAGGAAAACGACATCGGCGGAATCCTTCGCGGCGCCGAAGCGGGACTCCGCTATCCCCATCAGGTAGGCATCGTTCTCAACCTTGATCGGCAGGTTGACGGCCGCCAGTTCCCTGGCGAGCGAAACGCCGGCCAGTTCCGGGAAGTTGTTGGCGCCTGCGACGATGCGATTGCCCTGAACCTGGCCGGGCACACCGATTCCGATGGCGGATACCCGGGCGCCGTTTTGCGAGGCTTTGACCAGGGTATGGTCAACGCGCTCGCGCAGATCCTTTAGAAAACGTGCCCCGCCGGTTCGCGTCGGACTGCTGCTCTGGTAGCAAGTCGATGCATCTTCGCCGACAACCGCCAACTTGACCAAGGTTCCGCCTACATCGACGCCCAGTGTCCACATAGCCGTAACTAGCGTGCGCTGACCCAGATCGGGCTCGACCATGCCCATTGATGGTCAGTCTGTCGAACCCGCAGGAAGTAGTAGTCTTCATCCCGACTCGCCTCATCCTCCAGGTCAAATTCAACCAGGAAACCGCTTTCCGGAACCGCGCGGTTGAACGACACGGCCTCGGTCAGCCAACCACGCATGAACCGGGAGCGGCTGCCTTCAAGCAGTTCGGCCAGCGTATGGGAGAACTCCTGACCGTTGACTTCCGCGAGGATCCGATCATCGGGCTTCATTTCAACGTCGAGCGTAATCGACTGGGTTACCGGATGCATGGGCGCCGGATTGGACTCGCTCCTGGCGTCGAAAGAGACGCTGGTGTCCGTGCTTCCCGTGATACGGCTCACCCACGATTCCCAGGGAATCACATTGCCCTCGATGTCTCTTTGCGGCGAGGTGAAGGGGGCGCCGCGAAATTGCGGCGTGGCCTTGAGCAGACGGCCACCGCTCAGCGAGAGTGTGCCCTGCCAATCAATACGATCCTTGCTGGCCACCTGGTTCCAACCGAACTCAAAGCGGATCTTGGCGCGAATCGGTTCGCCTGTGTCGTCATGCCGCGGCGTATAGCTGACGTGCTCGCGATGAAGCGTCGCGCCGTTCTTGATGAGTTCAACGTAGTCAATCTGGTTCATGCCTTCGACGGCGACTTCGATGATGCGCCGAGCGGACTCCCCGTCGGCGACCGCTTCTCCCATATAGGCGCCGTTGATGCGAAAGTCCAAAAGGATGTTGGCGCCGGTGGTTGCATAGACGCGTCGTGAGCGAATCGCCTCCCAGATGTCATCGCGGGTCAGGGCCCGGGCCAGTGCGGCCATGCGACCGTCGCCGAAGCCGCCGGGATGCCCGGCATGGGAATCCGACGAGGCGACCATGGCGAATTTGAAACCGCGCTTGAGTCCCGCCTCCATTGAGCCGCCGTAGTCTCGCGGCCCCATATCGTGGTACATGCCAAACGGCCCTATGGATCCTTCCGAACCCCCATGGCGTGAATAGATTTCAACGAAGGGCGTCTGTGCGCCCTGCTTGAAGAAGTCCCAGTTATAACCCCGGAAATTGGATTGATAGCCGATCCCGTGCGGTGTGATGATGGTGTTCCCGGCATCCAGCACCTGATCACGCAGTTCGACGACCGTGACGCCGGCCGGAGGCAGCTCAAGATCCTGAAGTCTGGAAACAACCACGTGGTCGCCATACTTGAGGCTGTGAATCTCGAAGGACGGGAAGGTGATGCGAACACCGGGGATGTTGTATTGCTTGAGCTTGTCAATGTAGTTGCCCCAGTACTCGGGGTCCCGCAAGCGTACAAATGCACTACGGTGATAGTCAATCACCCACTCCAGTTCCGGATTCCCCTGCAACTGATCGATATCCGGCCACATTGCGTGCGGCGTCACGGTGAAAAAATCCAACGACTGGGCAGCGTTCTCGAGCGCGTTCTCGAACGAGCCGTGGCCGTAGGTCAGGCTGGAGTGGTTGTGCAAATCGCCGAAAAAAACCTTGAATTCATTCTCCGCTTGGGAAACTGTCTGTCCGGCCGCGGCCGATTCGTCCTCACCGGCCGGGGCGCAAGCTCCAACCGCCACCAGGCACAGCAGCGGCAGTAACCGTAAACGCGCCCCGACATCGAGAATTCGATTCATTTCAATAGGCCTCACGATGAATCCAGGCCAACTTGAGCGTGGATCGCGCCGCTGGCCGGACAATTTGACAACGCTGTCTTTTCATGCCACCATCCTAGCACACGCTCAATAGACCAAGGGTCGAATTGCTGTGGTGAGGAGAACAAGGAAAGAGGAGAAAGGCATGATCCGTAAAGCGTCCAGCCGGCTGGCGGCTGTCTATTTCGCAGGCTTGGCTATTGCATATGGCGTGAGCGGCATGGATCCAATCCACGCGCAGGAGTCCGGCGACGAGATTATCGAGGAGATCGTGGTCGTGGGAACACGGGCCGACCTTACGGCGGCGATCAACTTCAAACGCAACTCCGACACGATCGTTGACGCCATATCAGCTTCCGACATCGGCAAGATGCCGGATCAGAACATCGCGGATTCACTGCAGCGCGTGCCGGGGGTGCAGATTCAAAGAAACCGCGGTCAGGCGGAAGAAATTACCATTCGTGGGCTGCAGGGGCGCTTTACCCAGACGCTGGTGAACGGACGGTTGATCACGACCGTTTTCAGCGACAATTTGAGCAACCGCAATTTCCAAGCCTACATTATGCCCTCGGCATTCGTTTCCAGGTTGGCGGTTCACAAGTCCGGCAAGGCCGATGTCCGGGAAGGCGGAATCGCCGGGTCCGTGGATATCGTCACGCAGCGGGCGCTGGAAATCGGCGGGAGACGCTTCAATATATCCGGCAACGGAAACTGGGACAGCAATAACGGCGAGGTGGGGAGCGACATCACCGCGATTTACGCCGACGTCCTCGCCGACAAGACGCTCGGGATCGTGTTTGGCGTGAATCTCGTCAACGAAGACCAGGGGCTGCACCGTGACCGTGGCGGCGCCTACCGCCGTCTCTACAATGAAGCCAAGAACCGGGACCTCAACGGCGATGGAGATTTCTCCGACAGGGGCATCGTGGTACGCGACAACGTGCTTTCGGAGAATTTTGAACAACAGCGGAAGCGCCAGTCCTACCTCGCCAATCTGGAGTGGCAGCCTAGCGATGAATTCACCCTCTTCTCCGAGGTTCTCTACAGCCAGCAGGATACGCTTTCGCCGCGCGAATCCGTTCGCTTCGACTTCAGAAACAAGAAGACGGTATCCGAAGGTCAGCAAACGATTCTCATCAACGACGTGGAATACGTTTCCCAATATCACAGTATTGATTCGCAACTGCAGGCCGAGAAAGAACTGCAGGTTCGCGATGCGGACCTGCTCTCGGCGCAGGTTTTGACGAGCTTTTACCCCAATCCTTCCTTGTCCCTGGACTTCTCATTTTCCCGTTCGCAATCCAATCACTTCCAGACCCGCGCCCGGGCAATCGCCAGGGTGACAGGCATCGAAACCCTAATCAACCTGGAAGGCCGAAACCGTCCGTCCGCCGTGACGGTCTTTGGCGAGAAGCATCTGGATCCGGAGGCTTACCGCATCAATCAGTTCAATTCCGGTCCGGGCACGAATATTCGCAGCGAAAGCAGGCAGGACGAATTCAAGATGGACATCGACCGCTTGCTTGACACCCGCTTTGCGCACAGCGTGGGCTTTGGCATGGCCGTCTCGGACAGCCTTTTCGCCTCGAGCCGGGATCGTTTCTCGGCAAACCGCAGGGAATTGGCCAGTCTGGGCATCGAAAGCTTTCCAATGGTTTTGACCGGATCCGATCGAGGTGGTTTTCTCGACAGCGCCCAGCGGCCCACGATCGGCAATTGGCTGATACCCGACATCGATGCGGTGATTGAAGCCGCCGGCGGCATCCAGGCCATCGTCGACGCGGATGGCGGGGCTGTTTTTGGCGACCCCACGGCCATCGTCGATATCCGTGAAGGTCTCAAGTCCGCATACCTCATCCTCGATTTCGGCAACGAAAGCGGCGCCATAACCGGGAACATCGGTGTGCGCCATACGCGGACCGACGAGACCGTGCGGGGGACTTCAATCGACCTGAGCGCCGGATTCACCCGCGACGAGGCCGGCGACCTTTCACCCAACGCCGAGGGCGTAGCCGTCACCCGCAACCGCAGCTATTCGAATACCCTGCCCAGTCTCAACCTGCGCTTCAACCTTGGCGACAACCATGTTGTCAGGTTTGCCGCCGCAAAGACGATGACGCGGCCGGCGCCGGCACAACTCGATCTCATCGTCAGCGGGCTGCGTGGCAGTATCGACAGCGGCAACGAGATCTCATACAGCGACCCCAACCTCGAGCCGTTTCTGGCCAACGATCTGAATCTCGTCTGGTCCTGGTACTACGGCGATGAGAACCTGCTTTCTACGGCCCTGTTCTCCAAGGACCTGGAATCGCTCATCGGCAGGTCCACATTCACTGAGAATTTCAACATCACCAACAGCGTCACCGGCGAGACCACTGCAGAGATCTTCAACGTGGAGACCGACAGCAATTCCACGGGCGTCAAGCTGCAGGGCGTCGAATTGAGCTGGCAACACGCCCTCACCCAACTTCCCGGTCCATTGGGCAATACGGGATTTGCGCTGAATTACACCTATATCGACAATTCCGCGCCGGAACGCCTGCGGGCCGCTGCCAAGGATAACTACAATGCCATCGTCTACTATGACGCGGGCCCATTCGACCTGCGCGTTTCCTATACCTATCGTGGCGAATACCTGCTGACTCCGGCGACCGGCCTGCAACCCAAGCAACTCTTTTACCCGCGCCGTTACCTTGCGGGGAGCATCAACTATAGACTGCCCAACGGCATGCGGCTGCGCCTGGCGGGCGCCAATCTCACCGACGAGGCGGACATCCGGCATCATGAGGGCCTGATCAGGCAATATATCGACTACGGCCGCCGCATTTCGTTTTCCATCAGGGGTAACCTGAAGTTCTAGTGTCGTGTCCCCTAAGGGTGAGCGGGTATCGCATTGCATTCCTGTCGGTTCTCTTAGCGGCATGTAGTCCGAGTCCCGGTAAAGACCCCCAAACCCCGGTGCTCACCCCGAGCCGGGTGCTCCCCTACGTCGTTGCTGTGGATGCGCCCATGGCGGGGATCGCGGCGGACCTGCATCCGCACAGCGTCAAAGCCGCAGGAAACCTGGTTGCCGACTGGCAAGTACGCCACATGGACAAATTCGAGGCCAGCACCCTGGTCAATTTCCAGGGACATCGCCGCTACAGTTTCGGTGGATGGCTGATGGGCGCCATGGCCGTCGGCATGACTCGCTGGGGGCTGATATCGGACAACTCGCGCTACCTGGATTTCATCCGCGAACAGGGCGGCGACTTCGCCTGGCAGGTTGAAGCGCGCGTGTTCGACGCCGATGACTATGTGATCGGTCAGACCTATCTGGAACTGTTTGAGCTGGATCGCGATCCCGAAATGCTGGAACCACTCGCCAAGCGGCTCAACCACATTTACGCCAACTGGCCGACGGTCAACCGCGATTTCGGGAAGGAATGCGAGCGGATGGAGATTGGCTGCCGGGAGCGCTGGACCTGGATCGACGCGCTCTTCATGGGCGCTCCTGTGTGGATCCACATGGCCCAGGCCACCGGGGACGAACGCTTCCTGGAGTTCGGAGACCGGGAATTCTGGACCTCCTTCGATACGTTCTGGGATGCCGGCCACAGCCTGCTGTACCGCGATCGCCGCTACATGGCCATGCGCGACCAGGACGGCCACAAGGTGTTCTGGAGCCGCGGAAACGGCTGGGTGTTTGCAGCATTCGCCAGAATTATTCCCAGGCTGCCGAAGGACCACGTCAACCGCCGGAAGTACCTGGACCGGTATCGAGCGATGGCCGCGAAACTGGCCGAACTGCAGCATGCCGAGGGGCACTGGACTTCGTCGCTGACCAACGAAGCGATTTCGCCGACCCCCGAGACCAGCGGCTCGGCGTTCTTTACCTACGGATTGGCATGGGGAATCAACCAGGGCCTGCTGGATCGCGAGACCTATCTTCCCGCCGTCGAGCGCGCCTGGTCCAGCCTGGTGTCCAACCTCTATGCCGACGGTCGACTCGCCTACGTGCAACCTTCCGGCTCCGCGCCGCAGATCGTCCACAAGGAGAGCACGGATGTGTATGGTGTCGGAGCTTTCCTGCTGGCCGCATCCGAGGTCTACCGGCTGGCGAATTCGCTTGCGGCGACCCATTAGTGTCGTGACACGGCGCCAATGGTGACCCGTACCCCCCGCAAGTCTGTCGCTGTACAGCATCGGTCAGCCTGTACGGGAATGAACAGAGCCGCTCTGGTCATCGCGCTGTGCATTGGCCTCGTCGCGCAGGCGCCGGCGGCGGCGGCTGTCGACGGCCAACGCCTGGCCGGCCGATATGAAGCATTGTTGCTGTTTGCCCGAAGCGACTTCGTGGCGAGCAGGATGGCCCGGAGGGTGTTTGACGATCTTCTGCTCAAGCAATTCGAAACCGCGATCAATAGTGCGCAGTCCTACCGATACGACTTGCGTGGCGTAGCGGCCTATTACAACCAGGGACTGGAGGCACAAAGGACCGCTGCGGAACCGCAAAGCGGGCAGGACGTGAATAACCGGTTCCTTGAACTGTTTTCTTCGACACTCCCCCTGCTCGCTTATGCCTATCAGACTCCCGGCCCGCGTCCCTGGGGCAACCCCTACTACCAACACAGGGATGTGCTGCGTCTTTATGCCTACCTGCTCGAGTATTGCTACAGTCGTGGCCTTACTGAACTGGCCTGGACACCGGATCATGCCGGCAAGGCCAGTGAACGGGCGCTGCGCAGCGGCCTGGTAAGAGGCGGCGGAGATTTTTCCGGCGTCAGCCTGCACCTGGGCGGCTTCATACAGAGCATCTTTCTGATGCGCGAACCCCTGGCGGAACTCGGCTTGCTGGACCGATACCGCCGGGTCGCAAGAAACCTCGTGATCAACAACGGCTCCATGTACGGGGCCTTCTTCCTGCATGCGCGCGAAGAGGCGGGCATCGGCCATCCGAACCCGCTGCCTGAAGAGCGTCAATTCCATCTGAATTCGGATGGAATGCGGTTGTTCGTCGACTACTTCATTCCGTATTTTCTGCTGATCGAGGATTCACAGGAGCGCCGGAAAATGGAACAGGTAGTGCGGAGAGTCATCTCGGTAAATATCGCCATCCGGCCGGGAACCCAGGGCACGATCAAACCCGACGGCACCGGCTTTCATCACGGCGCGGCCTACGTCGGCGCCTACAGCCCGTTCACATTCGAGTCGATGGCGCGACTTCTGTATTTGCTGGCAGGGACGGATTTCTACGCTCCCCGGAATGTCGAGGCGGTGAAGCTGGCGCTACAGAGCTTCCGCATCATGGTGCAGAAATACTCGGTTCCAAGTGCCTTGAGAGGCCGTCTGATTGACGGCGGGGCGGACAATGCGGCGGCGGCGGTGACCCGGGCGATGGCGCTCCTTGCGCATCCAAACGGAGCTGGCGACCGCGAGATGCGCGCCAGGTTCAACGAATTTTTCGACCCGGACTACTTTTTCTCCAGGGTTCGCCTGGAAAACTACCACGCAGGCCGGCGTGGAGCGCCAATCCGTGGTCTGGGCATTTACCGCCTGATTGACGATGTCCTGGATTCGAAGGCAGCCGCCGAAGTTCCATCCGGGGTGGAAATCAAGCCCTATGCTGCTGCCGCCTTCTTCCGCCGCGACGACTGGCTGGTGATCGCAAAGGGTTTCAGCCGCTACCTCTGGGACTACGAAGGTCCCCTTGAGAAGCGCCAAAACAGTTTTGGGCAGAACTGGTCCTACGGCCTGCTGCAGGTGTTCAGCGCCGGTGATCCCGTAAGCGAGACGGGATCCGGCTACGACCTCAAGAATGGTTGGGACTGGTACCACGTACCGGGAACAACAGCGAGTCACTACGCAATCGAGGAACGGTCGTACATGGATGTGGTCAAGGCTCGCAGTCAAGCGGGCATCCGCCGGGGGGACCCGCAACGCAACTACAACAGCAAGACCTTCGTTGGCGGGGTTACGCTCGGCGAGCATGGATTGTTCGTCCAGGACCTCGAAGGAGTCCCCTTCAGCGCGCCGACCGACCTGAGCGCGCGCAAGAGCTACTTCTTCGTCGGCGACAAGGTGGTTGCGCTGGGGACTCGGATCAGCGGCGGCACGGCGGGCGATGCGACCCATACGGCCTTGTTTCAGACGCGTGTGCGCGGCGGCGCGCTTCGCGGCTCCATCAATGGCGAGCGGGGCGCCAAAAAGGGTGAGTTTGAGATGCGGGTGGCGGCCGGCGCCCAGGCCATGTTGACCGATAGCGTCGGCAACAGCTATTTCCTGGCCGATAGCTCGGCGGACCTGCATTTTTCGAGCCGCCGGCTGCACAGCCTGACGCCTGGATACGAGCCGACCTCCGGCCGATTCGTGCAAGCCTACCTCGATCACGGCGTCAAGCCGGCCAATGACCGCTATGTTTACGTACTCATTCCGTCCGACCCGGGCGGAAGCAAGCTTGAAGACCTGGCATCAGACCCGTCGGGGTATTTTCGTGTTATCGACAGCGACCGGATGCATCTGGTCCATTTCCCTGAATGGCAAATCACGGCCTACGCCTTCTATGAAACCGTTGAAACCGCCAAGGACCAGCTGGTAAAGAGCGTCAATCTGCCGGCCGCGGTCATCATCCGGGAACGGGACGGGGAAGTGCGCCTCGCGGCAAGCGTCCCCGACCTGGGCTGGGACTCCGACGATAAGCGGTTGCACAGGGGCCTGGCGTACGGTTCGCGCCACTACGCCACGCAAAGCGCCAAATCGCATCGACTCAAGGTGGTATTGCGCGGCCGCTGGGAACTGGCCAAGCCTGCTGCGGGTATCAGCGCGGAAACCCGGGGCGGCGAGACCGCCGTGGAGATGTCCTGCAGCGACGGATTGAGCCGGCAACTCACATTGCGCCCGATCAGCTAACGCCGATATTGCACCGTGTCCCTGACGCCCTGGAAACACGCCCTGGGAGCACGCCCTGGGAGCACGCCTTGGGAGCACGCCTTGGGAGCACGCCCTGGGAGCACGCCCTGGGAGCACGCCTTGGGAACGAGGGCGTCTCGCCCTCGTCGAGGGCGAGACGCCCTCGTTCCATTGTTCCCTGCGCGTCAGCGCAGCGGCACCTGCTGCGAAAACTCCGAGGGTGCTGGCTGTAAGCCTTCCTTCCTAGTGCGCCGGCCGGAACACCAGTTCGCGCGTCAGGCCGTGATCCAGCTTGATCCGGATTGCGGTTTGCCCTTCAGCGCCCGCCACGGACACCACATCCGGATGAGAATCCTTCAACGCCCAATCGCCGGCAAGCCGGATCTCGGCAACATGCGAAGCGGCCGGTTGGTTCTTGATTGCATCCGGCATCCGGGACATGTTTCTCGGCCACACTCCGAGCCGCAGGTCCGGGTCCGCGAGGCTCAGACGAAGTTCGCCTGCGGTTTCCCCGGCGATCAACAGCAAGGGCGTGTCCGTCGAGTTGACGGCGCCCGGAAGTCCTCCTTGCGGCATGAACAGCGCATAGGCGGTCAGGCCCTTGCCCAGGTGCTCGACAACGTGGGCGCGGTCATCCCTTCTATGAACCCGATAGTTCCGGTTCTCAGCGAGACGTCTCGCCGTCTCAAGGTCGCCCTGAACCAGGATCTGGTATTCGTAGGAGCCGCTGTCCGGCGCCGGGCCGTGGTCCAGCCATGCCTTGGCGTGTCGCGCGCTGACGGGCAGATGCTGCAGCGCTTCTCCGATTGGTTCCTCCTCCGGCGACCAATTGGATACCAGGGAAGTCTGTTCGGACTGCTCGAATACCACCGGCTGACCGTCCGGAACGATGTAGAAATTGTCTTGCGGATCGGCAAACATTCCGCCGTCGTAACGCCCGCGGTGGTCGTCTTCGATAGCCGTCCCTTCGATTTGCGCTAAGCCGCCTGTGATCGTGCTCTGGAACAGCGTCGTGATAGTCGAGTAGTCGGAGTCCGTATTGGCGATGCCGGACCCGAGCGCGATGATCTGGTCATCCACGAAGAACAAAGATTTTGTCGCCCTGAAGCTGTCGTCGAACAGGGGCCTCCCCTCGGACGGCACGGTGTCATGAAACTTCATGGCGTAGAACCCGTCCCATCCCCGGTGGGAAACGCCTCCCGCGAACGCTTCGGAGCTGAAATTGCGATGCTTGCCCTCGCGGTACTGCGCAGTGGGTTCGATTTCGTACAGGACGTGTTCCATCGGCAGCGCCTTGGTCGTGGCGCCGGGAGCGTAGGCCCAATGGAATCCGCCGTCGAGATCGACTCCGCTCTCCTCCAGGCCCAGCGGCGATCCTTGAGTGAAAAGAAGCAGCGAACCGAAGGCCATATAGCGCCCGTAGGGATTCTCTCCCCGGTGCCCCGACTCCCAATCCCAGACATAGCGGCTCCATCCGCGGACGGCCGCGGCCCATCCCGGGCGCTTGTGGCTGGCGGCGGCCCCGTAGGGAAAGCTAAAGTGCCCGGCCGGTGGTTGCCAACGCTGTCCATCAGCCTGACGGGCCGCGGAGGCCATGATCTCAAGCGTCCCGAAGCTGCCGTAGTACTTGAGCTTGGGCATCAGGCTGCCGAATAACCTGCGCAGGTCTGTGCGCGGATACGCCCAGGCAAGCGCCGCGCCCAGCCGTGGCTCGACCAGCCGGCCGTCCTGCATCGCAGCGAAGGCGAATCCCGGCAGCATGTATCGATCGATGGCGGTGTTGGTGTACGGAAACCGGCCGCTCAAGGCCGGGTGAAGCTCGAAATCCGCGGCCATATCGAATTGCGCCATCAAGGTGTCCCGCAATCGCTCGCTGGATGCCTCCGGTAGCGCGAAGGACGTGCCGCGCAACAGCCAGTCGAGCATCGCCAGGGTGGTCACTGCCTGGACGCCGTAGGCGTTCTGGTACGCGGTCAGATGATGAAAGAGAGTGAAGTCCGGCTTGATCGTATCCGAGTAACCCGGAGCAAATTCCGAGACATGGATGAGATAGTCCCGCAAGGCCAGCATGCGCGCGATTTTCTCGGGCGAATCCTTCATCAGCAGAACGCTGATCAGCTTGGGGCCCGCACCGCCACGAATGTGGTCGGTGTTCTCGCCGACGGACCGGTCAAGTTCCGTTAGAGCACCGAACCGCGTATACCAGGTAATGGCCTGCTGGTGGTCGCGCAAGCGGCCAATCTCCCGCAGTTCGCGACGCAGCAGGAACACGGCGTTGGCGTAGGGATTCAAACGAATGAGGTGATTGACCGTCCCCAGGGCGCTGCCGGCGGCCCAACCCTGATCCGCCATGTGTTCAAGCAGCGCGAGCAGGCGTTGTTTCTTCTCGTCCGAGGGACTGCGACCGTAGTCGAGCGCCAGCGGCGCCAGGACTTGTTCGCCGGCTTCCGCGTAGGTGAGCGCAGGCTTGGCCGGATGTTCTTCGCGCGAGGCAAACAGGGGCATTCCCGTGACACCGTGGGCGGACCGCTGGATACCCAGCGTTTCCCATGCCCGGTTGGCGTTTGCAGCCTGACCTTTCAGGTATTCGTCAAAGGACCGGCCTTCGGTATCGCCCGCCACCGCGGGCTCGCCCGATGCCAGCAGCAGGCGCTCATAACGCGCTTCGATTTGCTCAAGCGCCCGGTAATCCTGTTCGAGGCTGCGATCATCGAGATTCGCCTCGCTGAATCGGTCCAGCATCCGCCAGGCAGGCAGGATTCGGTAATGATCCTTCCGGGACCGGTCCTTGCCGTTCACGAACTGCAGGTCGGAATGGCGTTTCCTGGACGTGTAGGTGACAAGCTGCAGCATGTCCAGGTAGACGCGGTCGTCGGCCATGTTCGCCGAGGGCTCGATGCGCAGGGTGTCCAGCGGCGCAGCGCCCGTGTATTCCTCCACCTTGGCGTCTTCCTCGAAATGCACCCATAGCGCCCGCCAGCCGGAGAAGTCCTGCGACATCTCGAAGCGATAGGCGGGACGATGTTCCGCCGAGTCCACGTCCGCGCCAACCTGGAATACGAGCTTGCCGGTGGGATGCGGCGATTCCCGGTAGACCCAGAGTTTGAGACCGCCCGGCTTCGACCGCGGAACGTAGGACGGTTCCAGCTGCTCCGGCTGGCCGCCTGGATACTCGCCTGTCGCGTCCACGAGTCCAGGGAGGTCGTGAAGAACCAGGGGTTGCGGAGCCGACCAACTCCATGCCAGCGACTGGCCGCCGTCCTTGAAACGCCGCGAGGACAGCGAAACCCCCCCGGACACGCCCTCAAGGGCGGCCGCATCCTCAAAGGATATCCGCTGGGCCAGGGTTTGGGGGGTGAACGTCAGTTTCGAGCCCAGCTTTGCGTATCCCGTCTGTCCGTGCCCTTGCGGAGTCCAAACGACAAGCACCGCAAGGATCAGCCAGGCCCGCATGGCCGCTCGCCGCCCGCAACCCATGGCGCCTGGGCCGGCCCGCATTTAACGCAAGCTCCTCAGGCGCGCCAGTTCGGC
Source organism: Candidatus Foliamicus sp. (assembly GCA_965261845.1). Lineage (GTDB taxonomy): Bacteria > Pseudomonadota > Gammaproteobacteria > Steroidobacterales > Foliamicaceae > Foliamicus. The sequence continues at coordinate 2,356,337 of OZ253475.1, forward strand.
TTCGTCGGTGACCTTGAGCTTCTCCTCATCGGTAATCTTGAAATCACGCAGGTCGGCTTCCTTGCCCTCCTTGCGCCAGTTCGGGGGGTGCCCGGCGGTTGCGCTGCCGCTATCGCGCCTGAAAACCGCCCCCTGGTTGTACTTGAACGAATAGGGAACCACATTACGACCTTCGTCGTTGGTCAGCATCCGGTGCAGGCGCAGGCGCATATCCACGACCGTGTCGAGATATTCGGGATCCTCAATCAGGTTGTTCATCTCTTGCGGGTCCGAGCGCATGTCGTACAACTCGTCGATGTCCCAGATGCCGTGGTACTGGATCAGCTTGAAATCATTGGTCCGGATCGCAAAAGTCGTCGGCGTGTGCGGGAAGTTGAACTCCCAGAAATACTCATACAGCATGGCGTCGCGCCATTGGGCGGGATTCCCGGAACCATCCGCCATGCCTCTGAAGCTTTGGCCCTCGAACTGCTCGGGAATGCTCATGCCGGCGATGTCAAGGATCGTCGGAGCGATATCGAGGTTCGCCACCTGCGAGGAAACGGTTGCGCCCTCGAGAAACCGTCCCGGTGCGCTGACGATCATCGGCACGCGAATCGACTCTTCATAAGCGCTGCGCTTGTCGATCAGCCCGTGCTCGCCGAAGTAAAAGCCGTTGTCGCTGGTGTAGATGACGACGGTGTTGTCCGCATCGCCGGTTTCGTCGAGCCATTCGAGTATCCGGCCAAGGCTGTCATCGACCGCCGAAATGGTCCGGTGGTAGTTGCGCTGGATCTCCAGCAGGTCGACATCGGGATTGTGGTAGGGGAACTCGATGCCGTGGAAACTGTTGCGCTGGTTGCGCACCCACATGGGGCGCAAGGGGTTGTCCTTGTCAGGTTCCGCGCTTGCGGGCAGCTTCAACTCGACATCGGAGTACTGGTCGCGGTGTCGTTCTGCCGGGGTGAAGTTGGAATGCACGGCCTTGTGCGACAGGTAGAGGAAGAAGGGGGCGTCGTCCCCGGCCGATTCCAGCCAGTCGATGGCATAGCCGGTCAACTCGTCGGTGATATAGCCCCGTTGCGGGACCCGCTCGCCGTTGATGTTGAGCTGAGTGACATTGCCGAACCGGTCTATAGGCAGATAGGTGCCCTGCCCGGCGAAACTGACCCAGTGGTCAAACCCCGGTCGAGGTTCATCGCTCAAACCCCCCATATGCCACTTGCCGATCAACGCGGTACGGTACCCGGCCTCCTGCAGCATCTCGGGGAAGGTCCTGGCGCCGGCCTTCAGAGGCGTGTTGTTGTCGACCACACCGTGGTTGTGCATGTATTGCCCGGTCAGGATGGTGGCGCGACTGGGCGAGCACAGGGAAGTGCTTACGACGGCGTTGGGGAAGAAAACGCCACGTTGGGCAAGCCTGTCCAGGTTGGGCGTACTGAGCAGCGGGTTCAGGAAGCCGAGTTCATCGTAGCGTTGATCGTCGACCAGTACAAAAATGATGTTGGGCGGTCCGGCGGTTTCCTCCGCATCCACAGCCGGCGGCAGGACGCCCGTAATGGCGAGCGCCAAGACCAGTACAGGCAGCCCGGCGCCTTGTCGCCGTGCGAGTTTCATCCTGTTGCAGGGCCTGGCGGCGCGCACGAATCCCGCTCGATAATCTCGTACTCCAGGATCGTTGCGACCGAATCCATCTTGATCGCTTTGTCGGCGCCAATGGCATCGATCAACATTTGCGCAGCCGTGGACCCCAATAATTGAATGGGTTGGCGTACCGTCGTCAGCTTCGGCCAAATGTAGCGCGAGATGGGCACGTCGTCGAAGCCCGCCACCGAGAGATCATCTGGAATCCGGATGCCCGCTCCGTGCGCGTAATGTATGACGCCCACGGCCGTATCGTCATCACTGGCAAAGATCGCTGTTGGCGGCTGTGGCGCGTTCAGAATCCTCGTGGCGCCCTGGACACCGGACCGGACGCTGAAGGAACCCTTGCTCACGATACTGGTGTCCAGCTTGAGCCCGGCGTTGCGTAGCGCGTCCTTATAAGCTTTGTATCGAGCGTGGCTCGAACTGTGCGCCGGGTCGCCCTTTATGAATCCGATTCTCTGATGGCCAAGTCTTATCAGATAGTTCGTCAGGTCGTAGGCCGCCCGATGCTCCATGAAATACACCTGCAGGCCGCGTGCATGGTCCTGAGGAGAAATCATGACGTGCTGAATGCCCGATTGCTCAAGCGCCGAAATCAGCTCCGGATTGTCGCAAAGCGGCGGCGTCACGACGACACCGTCGACCGCCGTCTGACCGAGAAACTGCCTCAGATCCTCGCTGGGGGACTCCAGATCGATATTGCAGGGATGGAGAATGAGTTCGTAATGCCGGGGCATGCAGGCTTCGATCATTCCCAACTGCAGTCCGGTGATATACGAACTGAAATCACCGTCATAGAACAGGGCCAGCGTATAGGAACGATTGCCCGCCAGCCGGCGTGCGGCGCGATTGGGAGCGTAGTTGAGTTTCTTCGCCGCATCCATCACCCGCTGCCGGGTTACGGGGCGAACGCCTTGTTCGCTGTTCAAGGTCCGGGATACGGTCTTGAACGAGACCTTGGCCTCCCTGGCGACGTCGTAGATGGTTGCCTGCTTCACTGCCATGATCGGACCCGTCCGAAAGCGTCCATCACGCCCTGGCCGCCCTGCCGAGCCGCTGAATCGAGAAAGGCGCTCCACTGATCAGCCGAAGTGATCTCTCCGTCTGCCTGCCATGCGAATCCCGCACGATAGGTCAGCGCACCCTTCTCGTCGCACGCCGTCACCATCCAGATGTGACTCGCGTCCTTCTCTGCGCTCGGCATGTGTACGATGTCGCGGGGCCACTCAGCTTCGAGCAGCGCGCCGGTAGCGACGCCTTGACCATCGATGATCTCCCAGGTCGCAATCCAACCGCCTTCCCGATTACCGAGTGCTGCGGCCGCCTCGTCGTGTGTGGTCAAGCCAATGGCGATGGGCAAGGACGCAGGGTCGCCGTCCAGTGTGAAGACCGAATGCACGCGATAGAGCCGGCTACCGAGCGCCAGGGAGATCCTCTTGTTCTCAAGCACAGCGCCAAGTGGTGTAAGCCACGCGTATCGCAAGGTGAATTCGACCGATTCTCCGCCGGAGCTGTGTACCTCGTAGTCCACGAATTTCGAGGCCGGATAGGGGATGCCTTCGACCCAGACCGCCGTGCCGCCCACGCCGCGGCTTGCTCCAACGTGATACGCGTCATGCCCCTCGCCGTGATCGACGTGGTAGCTGTTACCACGCTGAAGGTGCTCGGCGTACCATTTGTCGATAATCGGGTAGCCGACCCTCTTGAACCAGGCGTCAACCCCGCTCACCGGCCCTTGCCCGCGTGAGGCCGGACCATACACCCGGAAGGCTACCTTGTCGTTCTCCCAGGCGAAATCACCTTCCCGTTCCGGAACGAACCGGCCATATGCCATGGGTGGTGGAATGTCCGCCTGCGAGTTCATGACCGGGGAATCCCCTTCCCCTTCCGACCGGCTCTCGCCCAAGCCCGCAAACAAGAGGACCCCTATCGCCAGTCCAATTGCCGGACGTCCTGTTCGCGTGGCGATGTCGTTTAAACCGATCATGAAACCGACCCTTTCCTGCTGCTACCGCAGGTCCCTTGGAGCAACGTGGTCCATATCATCGAACTCCTGGTTCTCGCCACCCATCCCCCAGACGAACGTGTAGTTTCGCGTACCGACGCCGCTGTGTATGGACCAGCTCGGTGACACCACGGCCTCGCCGTTTCTCACCACCAGCGATTTCGTTTCGCCGGGTTGCCCCATGAAGTGGAAAACGTTGCAGTCCTCGTCCAGGTCGAAATACATGTAGATCTCCGAACGGCGGCGATGGGTATGCGGCGGCATGGTGTTCCAGACACTCCCCGGCGCGAGTTGCGTGAAGCCCATCACAATCTGGCAAGTATCCACGATACCGGGCCTGATGGATTGGTAGATGCTTCGCTTATTGCATGTTTCCGCGGACCCCAGTTGCAGGTGCGCGGCATCGGCCTGACTCACAAGCGTCGACGGGTAGCGGGCGTGCGCCGGATAGCTCAGAAGATAGTACTTCGCGGGACTGGCCTCGGAATCACTTGTGAATTGCACATCCTTGCTGCCGCGGCCGATATAGAGACTGTCCCTGTTATTGACTTCGAAGGTTTCGCCGTCGACAAGAACCTTGCCGGGACCGCCTATGTTGATGAGGCCGAGTTCCCGGCGTTGGGCAAAGAAATCGGACGCGAGTTCCTTGTGAACAGGAAGCACCAGCGGCTCGCGCTTCGGCACAGCCGAGCCCACGATGGCGCGATCCACATCCGTATAGCTCAAGACCACTTCACCGGGCTTGAACAGTCCGCCTATCAAATGGCCCTCGCGCAGCTCATCGGTCGTCATGCGACGATAGCTGTTGCGATCCGCGGTAAAAAGAAACTTCACGATGAGGTCTCCATGACAGCGCTAACCTGAACCGGCAATTGTATTACCGGTTCAGGTCCGGCAAAGCCCTCGCGGCCCGATTTTGCTACGTAAAGAGGCCGGGCAGTGCAAGCGATATGGAAGGAACCGCGGTCACCAGCAACAGCACGATCAGCATCGCGCAATAGAAGGGCCAGATGGAACGCAGGCATTTCTCGATCGGAATGCCGCCGACAGCGCAGCCGACGAACAGAACCGCTCCCACCGGCGGCGTGACCAGGCCAATACCCAGATTCAATATCAACACCACGCCGAATTGCACCGGGTCCATGCCAAGCTGGGTCGCGACCGGCAGGAAGATCGGGGTAGTGATGATAATGAGCGGCGCCATGTCCATGAAGGTGCCCAGAATCAACAGGATCAGATTGATGATCAGCAGGAGCACGAGCGGGTTTTCGCTGATGCTGAGCAGGGCTTCCGACATACGTAAAGGAACTTCCGCGACCGCCATAAGCCAGCCAAAGGCCGAGGCCGCGGAAATGATCAGCATCACTATGGCTGTGGTCCTGGCGGCATTGCGGGTAGCTTTCATGAACTTCGGCCAGCTCAGACTGCGATAGACGAATGCCGCGACCAGTACCGTATAAACGACAGCAATCGCCGATGATTCGGTGGCCGTGAACACGCCCGACAGGATTCCGCCGACGATGATGATCGCCGAGAGCAGGCCCGGCACAGCGTGCACAAACGTAACAAGCAGTTGACGCCATCCAGGGAAGGCGCCGCCCGGATAGCCGCGTTTCACGGCAATCAGCCAGGTCACGGCCATCAAGGCGAGGCCCAGCAGGATTCCCGGCAGTATGCCGGCAAGAAACAGGGACACGATCGACACGCTGCCGCCTGCCGCGATCGAGTAGATGATCATGTTGTGAGAGGGTGGAATGAGCAGACCGGTGGCGGAGCTGGTCGCGGTGACGTTGACGGCGAAATCGTCGCTGTAGCCCTTCTCTCGCATAATCGGGGTCAGTGCCGATCCCATGGCCGAAACACTGGCCACGGCGGAACCCGAAACGGCCCCGAACATCATGCAGGAAAGCACGCTGACCTGCCCCAGTCCGCCTCTGACCCTGCCCAGCATCGACTCCGCGAGACGCACCAGTTTCACCGCGATACCGGACTGGTTCATGAGTTCGCCGGCGTAAATGAAGAAGGGAATGGCGAGCAAGGCAAAGACATCGATGCCGGCAGCCATGCGCTGGAAGGCGACAACCAGGGGAATATCCAGGTAGAACAGAGTCGCCAGCGCCGAAAGGCCAAGGCAGAAGGCTACCGGCACGCCCAGCGCCAGCAGGATCACGAAGCAGCCGAACAGTACCACTAGCTCCATGGGTCGACATCCCTCCGTCCGAGAACCAGGGCCACGCAGTTGACAAACGCGAACAGCATCATGAGTCCGCCGCATAGGACGAACGGCCAGTAGGCCACCGACCGGGAGAGCTTGAGCGTCGGGATGATGTGCGACGCCGTATAGTCAACCAACGCCATCCCGCTGAATGCCATGGCGGCGCCGAACGCCATGATCAGCATTTGCCCGAAAATGAACACGCCCCGTTTCGGTCGCATGGGAAGCTTGGAAACGAGCCATCGGAAGCCCAAGTGGAACTTTTCGTAGACGCCGACTGCCGCGGCCAGGAGCACGAAGTAGACCATGACGATCAGCGCAGCCGCCTCGGACCAGAGCGGGCTGTCATTCAGGACGTAGCGTGCGAACACCTGCCAGGAAATCACCAGGGTCATCACGGCCAGTCCCGCCGCGGCGGCACTCAAGACGAAATTGGCAAGCATCCCGGTCGCGCGGTCAACTCGTTGTTTACCGGACAGCACCTATTCTCTCCACCAGTTCCCGCAGCGCCGGATCCCGCAAATATTGTGCATACAGCGGCTGCATCGCGTCCATGAAAGGTTGCTTGTCGATATTGTCGATGATCTGGACACCGGCTTTGACCATGGCGTTGCGGGATATCTTCACCCGCTCATCCCAAAGCGCCCGCATCACGGCTACCGACTCCCTGGCGGCCCCGCGAAGCAATGCCTGGTCCTCTAGTGACAATTGCCGCCATCGGTATCGGGACATGACCACCACCTCGGGCACCATGACATGCTGAGTGACGCTGTAGTAGGGCGCGACTTCAAAATGCCGGGAGGACTCAAAAGAAGGCCAGTTGTTCTCCGCCCCCTCAATTGTGCCCAGCGCGAGCGATTCATAGACCTGTCCGAACCCCATAGGCGTCGCGTTGCCGCCCAATGCCGAAATCATGTCGACGAAAACTTCCGAGTTCATCACCCGGATTTTCATGCCCTGCATATCGGCGGGGGAGCGGATCGGGCCCAGCCGGTTATACAGGCTGCGCGCGCCGGCGTCGTAGTAGGCCAGGCCTATGAGGCCGTGGGGCTCGAGACCGGCAAGAATCTCATCGCCAATCGGGCCGTCGAGGACGCGGCGCATGTGTTCGGTGGAACGAAACAGAAACGGCAGCGAGAACACGCCGGTCTCGGGTACGATCGAATTGAGAGGGGCTATGCTGGTTCGGCTGATATCGATACCACCGAAAATGGTCATCTCCAGCATGTCCCGTTCGTCACCCAACTGGGCCCCCGGGTAGATCTTGAGGTGAATTCGGCCCCCGGTCGCCTGGTCGAGCCGGTGGGCAATGGATTGCATGCCGCGGACGGTGGGATAGCCGGCTTCATGAATATCGGCGGCCCGAAGACGGATGGTCTCCTGCGCCTTTGCCGGTGGACTCGTAAACGCCAGCAACGCGCCGAGCAACAAAACCACTAGCCGATGCAAGTTTTCACCCTCGTCCTGGCGGCACTGACGCGCAAGGAACACGTTTGGAGCGAGGGCATCTTGCCCTCGTCGAGGGCGGGACGCCCTCGCTCCCAGGTTGTTCCAAGCAAGTCTAGCGCCCCATCCAGCCGCCATCGACAAGCAGGATGCTGCCGTTCACATAGTCCGAAGCCCTGGAAGCCAGGAACACCGCGGGACCCTTGAAGTCATCCGGCGTTCCCCAGCGGCCCTGTGGAATTCGCTCAAGAATCGCCTTGAATCGCTGCGGGTCCCTGCGCAGGGCCTCGGTGTTATCGGTCTCTACATAACCAGGCGCAATGCCGTTGATATTCAGACCCTTGCCCGCCCATTCATTCGAGAGCGCCATGATGAGTTGCTGCAACCCGCCTTTGCTGGCAGCGTATCCGGGAACCGTGACCCCACCCTGAAAGGAAAGAAGCGAGGCTGTGAAGATGATTTTGCCCGAGCCCTTTGCAACCATATCGCGACCCAATTCGCGACTCAAAATGAACTGGGCGCTCAAGTTCACCTCCAGCACCCGATCCCAGTAGTCGTCGGAGTGCTCGACGACAGGCGCGCGCAGTATGGTCCCGGCGTTGTTGACAAGCACATCCAGGGTGCCTGTCCGTTCCCGGACCCCGGCAATGAACCCGTAGAGCTGGTCACGCTGCGCGAAGTCGCATTGATAGGCTTTGAAGGTCCGTCCGGTCTTCCTTACAGCACGTTCAACCGCTGAGCCCGAGGCTTCAAGCGTGGCCGAGACCCCAATGATGTCGGCGCCCGCCTCGGCAAGCCCAATGGCCATGGATTTACCTATGCCGCGCTTGCAACCAGTAACCAGCGCGGTCTTGCCATGAAGATCGAACAGGTCACTCATCACGGCAAGGGCCTGCTCACGACACTAGTCACACTTCGAATCGCCGCAATTCAGGCAGGTCAGGCAGCCGTCCATCATCACCGCGGCCGCGGTGTGGCAACGCCCGCAGAGTTGCGCGCCGGCCGGAAAACCGCCCTTGGCGAAGGCGTCTTCCTGACGGTGGATGTCCTCATACTGCTGCCGCTTGGCGTCCAGCGCGCGGCGCTGTTCGACGTCCAGCTGGTGGTGGCTCAAGAACCCGATGTCTTCCAGATGGTCTCCGACCACGCAGCCGAGTTCGGCGATGATCGACGGCATGTAAACCCCGCCGGCCTGCCAATAGCCGCCGCGCGGATCGAACACGGCCTTGAGTTCGTCCACCAGGAAAGCCACGTCGCCGCCCTTGCGGAACACCGCCGACATCACGCGGGTCAGCGCCACGATCCACTGGTAATGATCGAGGTTCTTGGAATTGATGAATATCTCAAACGGCCGGCGGCGCTCGTCGAGCGTGCCCTCGTTGAGAACGATGTCGTTGATGGTCACGTACATGGCGTGATCGGACACCGGGGTCTTGACCTTGTAAGTGGTGCCCTCCAAACGGTTGGGGCGCTCCACGCCCTCGTGCATGCGCACCACCTTGCCGTCGCCGCTGGCGCTGAGGGCCAGCCGCGCGGAGGAGGCCTCGGCCGGCTTCTTGGGCTGCGGCGGCTCGACGGTGGGCGGCGGCGCAGGCGCTTTGGGAGCGGGAGGTTCCGGGGCCGCGTCGGGCTGTTCCACGCGGTAACCCACGATCTTTGAGGAAATGCGTCTGGCGGTTTCAGTCATAGTCAGAATTTGCCGTAGTAGCCCTCCTTGAGGGCGTCAAAGAGGTTGGCGGCGGTATGCACCTGGCCGTCGTATTCCACTTCCTCGTCGCCCGCGAACCTGACCTCGCTGCCGTCTTGGAGCTGGAACACGTAGAAGGTGCTCTTCAAGTCCTTCTCCTTCACCAGGACGCCCTGGAATGCGGTGGGATTGAAGCGGAAGGTGGTGCAACCCTTAAGGCCGCTCTTCCAGGCCTCGATGTAGATGTCCTTGAAACGCTCGTAGGGGTAGTCCGAGGGCACGTTGGCGGTCTTGGAAATGGAGGAGTCGACCCATTTCTGGGCCGCGCCCTGGATCGCGACGTGCTCCGACGGGGACACGTCGTCGGCGGTAATGAAGTAGTCGGGCAGCGCGTGCTCGCCTTCGCCTTCGGGGTTCGCCTGCAGGTTGACCCGTTCTCGATAGGCCAGCAGCTCATACGAGTACACCGCGATCTTCTCCTTGGTCTTGCGGCCTTCGCGGATGACGTTGCGGAAGTAATGATGAGCAAAGCTGGGCTCGATGCCGTTGCTGGCGTTATTCCCCAGCGACAGCGAAATGGTGCCGGTGGGTGCGATCGACGAGTGATGGGTAAATCGGGCGCCTTGTTCGGCAATGGAACTGACCAGTTCCGGATCCTGTTCGGCCACCCGCTGCATATAGCGGCTGTAGCGCGCCATCAGCACCTTGCCCGGTAGCTTATCGCCGGCCTTGACGCCGTCTTCGGCCATCTCCGGGCGGCGGCTCAGCATCTGCGGCGTTACCTCGAACTCCTCATCCATGATCGGCGCCGGCCCTTTCTCTTTAGCCAGTTCCAGGCCTACGCGCCAGCCGGTCATCGCCAGCTCGCGCGCCACCCGCTCGGTAAACCCGGTGGATTCCTCGCTGCCGTAGCGGACGCGCAGCATGGCGAGCGTCGATCCCAGGCCCAAAAAGCCCATGCCGTGACGCCGCTTGCGGAAGATCTCGCTTACCTGGGTCGCAAGCGGCAGGCCGTTGATTTCGACCACGTTGTCAAGCATGCGGGTGAATACCGCAACGACCTCGTTGAACTCCTCCCAGTCGAAATACGCGTTTGCGGTGAACGGCTGGCGCACGAAACGGGTCAGGTTGACGGAACCCAAAAGGCAGGCGCCGTACGGAGGCAAGGGCTGCTCGCCGCAGGGGTTGGTGGCGCGGATGTTCTCCACGTACCAGTTGTTGTTCATTTCGTTGACGCGGTCGATGAGGATGAAGCCGGGCTCGGCGAAATCGTAAGTTGAGCGCATGATCAGATCGAACAGCTCGCGGGCCGGCAGCTCTCCGTACACCTTGCAGGCCACCCGCCCTTCCTCATCCGAGATGTAGCCCCTGGTGACCGGCCAATCGCGCCACGCGACCTTTGCCGGATCGTTGAGATCCAGCCCGTCTTCTTCCGCCTCCGACGGTTCCAGTGGAAAGGCAAGCACCCATTGGCCCTCGGCTTCCACGGCCTGCATGAATTCGTCGGTGATCATCAGCGACAGGTTGAACTGGCGCAGCCGCCCGTCCTCGCGCTTGGCGGTAATGAATTCCTTGACGTCCGGATGGCCCACGTCGAAGGTGCCCATCTGCGCGCCCCGGCGGCCGCCGGCGGACGAGACCGTAAAGCAGACCTTGTCGTAGATGTCCATGAACGAAAGGGGGCCGGAGGTGTAGGCGCCGGCGCCCGCCACGTAGGCGCCGCGCGGGCGCAGGGTGGAAAACTCGTAGCCGATGCCGCAGCCGGCCTTGAGCGTCAGCCCGGCTTCATGCGCCATCTCGAGAATGCTGTTCATCGAGTCGACCACGGTGCCCGAAACAGTGCAATTGATGGTGGACGTGGCCGGCTTGTGCTCCTGCGCGCCGGCGTTGGAGACGATTCGGCCGGCCGGAACCGCGCCGTGGCTCAAGGCCCACAGGAAGGACTGATACCAGCGCTCGCGAGTGTCTTGGGGTTCAACTTCAGCCAGGGTGCGCGCGACCCGGGCGTAGGTGGCGTGAACGTCCTGGTCTAGAACTTCGCCTTTCTTGGTCTTGAGCCGGTACTTGGAATCCCAGATGTCGAGGGACGCGGGCTGTAAGGAAATATCCTCTCTGTCTTCGCCAGTGTGCGCCAGCTTGGCCGATTGCCCCATATGCTCCCCCAGTTTACCGCGTCTCGGGCCTGCCCCCGGGGCCGAAAACGCGCGACCTTCTTGTTCCCTGTGGCGCGGAACCGTAGCACCGCCTGGGCAAACTTTTTACCCCTAAAGAATCGCAATTTCAAATGCGGCTCTGGATTACAATGAGATAGCCGTTTCCTGAATTCTGCTCATCGCGGCAACGCGACCGTTTGCGGCACATCCGCATCAATTGGGTTAGTTCGCGGAAGCAGGCATCTCGTACTGGGGCAAAGCAAATGAAACGCAAGACTGTTATCGGATTTTCACTCATGGCGCTGGTCCTGGCCGTTGCCGGCCTGGCCCAGTTCGGCGGGCACAAGCAGGCCGCCCACGCCGGCAGCGCGACAGTCCAGGCCGCCCTGCCCCTGGAACTGAACGGGCAACCGTTTCCAAGCCTCGCGCCGTTGGTGGAGGCAACCAAACCGGCGGTAGTGAGCATCTCCATTACCCGCCCGACCAGAAATTTCCGTTCACCCTTCCAGGGCGATCCGTTCTTCGATTTCTTCTTCCGCGGCCGGCCCCGCCAGCAACAGGAACCGGACGAACCGCGTCCTCAGCCCACCGGCTCGGGCGTGATCGTGGACGCCGAACGCGGCCTGGTTCTGACCAATCACCACGTCATCCAGAATACGACCGAGATCAAGGTCACCTTGAGCGACGGGCGGACCATCGACGCCAAGGTGGTGGGCTCGGACGCCAGCACCGACGTTGCGCTGCTTGAACTGGAATCGGCGGAAGACCTGACCGAGATGCCCCTGGGAGATTCCGACGACGTGCAGGTAGGCGATTTCGTCCTGGCCATCGGCAACCCCTTCGGCCTGGCCCACACGGTGACGTCCGGCATCGTCAGCGCACTGGGGCGGACCATTCCGCGGACCAGACGCAGCGCACGCGCTCCCAGTCCCATCGAGGACTTCATCCAGACCGATGCTTCCATCAATCCGGGCAACTCCGGCGGAGCGCTGGTGAACATGCGCGGCGAGCTGGTCGGCATCCCGTCCAATATCATTTCGCGATCCGGCGGCAACCTCGGCATCGGCTTCGCCATCCCTACCTCAATTGCGCGCCAGATCATGCGCCAGCTGATCGAATTCGGCGAAGTTCGCCGGGGTCGGCTGGGCGTGCTCGTGTCCAATGTGGACCAGGAACTGGCCGACGCCCTGGATCTTGATTCCGCGGCCGGAGCGATGGTAGCGGAAGTCGTCCCTGACTCCGCCGCCGAGAAGGCCGGAATCGAGCCGGGCGACGTGATTCTGAGCGTGGACGAAGAGCAGATTGAGAGCAGCAGCGACCTGATCAAGGCCGTCGGGCTTCGCTCGGTAGGCGAAAAAATCATGCTGGAAATAGTCGGCGAGAACGGCCGCCTGAAGATGGTGCAGGCCGAACTGGGCGGTCTTGCCGAGGCCGCCGGCGTTGAAATCCACCCGGCGCTGGTGGGCGCTTCGCTGGTGGACAGCGAGAGCGGCGGCCTGGCAGGCATCCTGGTGGAATCGGTGACGCCCGGCAGTGCGGCGGAGACCAGCGGCCTGCAGGCGGAGGACCTGATTTTTCGGGTCAACCGCACCCCGGTAGGGAACCTGGAGCAGTTTCAGGCAGCCGCCGAGAACCGTTCGCTGCTGGTGCTGCATATCCGCCGGGCCAACCAAAGGGTTGTGCTCACGCTGCGTTCCTAGCTCACTAGTGTCGGCGGGCGGTAAGGACTAGCGCATGAAGACCTACCTGGTGGGAGGCGCGCTGCGTGACCGCCTCCTCGGCCTTGAGGTGCGCGAGCGCGACTGGGTGGTAGTGGGCGCGACCGCCGATCAACTCACAAAGCAGGGCTACAAGGAAGTGGGCCGTTCGTTTCCGGTGTTCCTGCACCCGCAAACGAAGGAGGAATACGCTCTGGCCCGGCGCGAAACCAAGACCGCTCCCGGCTACCGCGGGTTCGAAGTCGATTTCGGCCCCGAGGTCACTCTGGAGGAAGACCTGGCACGGCGGGACCTGACCATCAACGCGATGGCCGAAGACGCCGGCGGGCGGCTGATCGACCCGTACGGCGGCGAGCGGGACCTTGGACAGCGAACCCTGCGTCACGTATCGCCCGCGTTTCGAGAGGACCCGGTGCGGATCCTGCGGGTGGCCCGGTTCGCCGCGCGCTTTGCGGGTCTCGGCTTTGAGATTGCGCCTGAGACCATGGCGCTGATGGCAGAAATGGTGACCGCCGGCGAAGCGGCGGCGCTGGTGCCCGAGAGGGTATGGCAGGAGACCTTGCGAGCGCTGGAAACCGACGCGCCGCAACGCTTCTTTGAAGGGTTGCGCGAGTGCGGGGCGCTCAAGGTGATCTTTCCCGAGATCGACCGCCTGTGGGGCGTACCGCAACCGGAGCGCTGGCATCCGGAAATCGATACCGGCGTTCACGTGATGATGGTGCTTGAGCAGGTGGCGCGGTTCTCGCCCAAGCTGGAGGTGCGGTTCGCCGCCCTGACCCACGATCTGGGCAAGGGCGTCACGCCGGAGAAGTACTGGCCGCGGCACAGCGGCCACGAGGCGGCCAGCGTACGGCTGGTAGGCGAGATGTGCGAGCGGTTGGGCGCGCCGAAGCGGTTTCGCGTCCTGGCCGAGAAAGTCGCGCGCCTGCATGGAGTTTGCCATCGCGCCGACGAACTGCGCCCCGAGACCAGGCTCAAGGTGCTGGAATCGCTTGGCGCCTTCCAGTCGGGCAGTCTGCTGGAGGACTTCCTGGTGGCATGCGAAGCCGACTATCGGGGCCGCAAGGGCATGACCGAGGACGCGTATCCGGCCGCCGACGTGCTGCGCCGGGCGTGCCGCGCCGCCGCCACAATTTCCGGGGCCGAACTGGCCGCCGAGGGCTATGAGGGCGCAAAGCTGGGCCACGAATTGCGCAAGCGGCGCATCGCCGCGATTGCCGGCGACAACTGAAAATTGCCGGAGATAATTCCCAACGGAGGAAAAACCGCATGACAAAGACTATTTCACGCAGAGACGTGCTGGTTGGCGCCGGCGCCACGGGACTTGCGCTCAGCCTGCCGGCAGTCGGCGGCGCCGAAACCCGCATGCATCGCCTCCTGGGAACGAGGGCGTCCTCGCCCTCGACGTGTGCGACGACGCGCATGCACCACATTCCATCCAGCGGAGAAGCCCTGCCGCCGGTGGGCCTGGGCACCTCGCGGGTGTTCAACAGCGTCAGCGGCGATGAACAACGCCAGGCACTGGTTGAAGTGCTGGAGGCGCTGTTCGCCGGCGGCACGCTGATGGACACATCGCCGATGTACGGCAATTCCGAGACTCACCTGGGCGAGTTGCTGCCCCTGGCCGCCGGCAACGAGACGATGTTCTGCGCCACCAAAGTCTGGACCGAAGGGCGCGCGGCCGGCGCGCGCCAGATGCAGGAATCCATGGACAAGATGGGGGTGGATCGGATCGACCTGATGCAGGTCCACAACCTGGTGGACTGGGAGGTCCATCGCGAAACGATGCTGGAGATGCAGGCGGCCGGAAAGATCCGCTACCTGGGCATTACCACATCCAATGCGAGGCAGTACGGCGACTTCGAGAAGGTGATGCGGGCGGCGGATTGGGACTTCGTGCAGCTGAACTACAGCCTGGGCGAGCGCGAGTCGGCGGAGCGCCTGCTGCCGCTGGCCCGGGAAACGGGCACGGCGGTTCTGGTGAACCGGCCGTTTGTGCGCGGGTCCCTGTTCCAGGCAGCGAGCGGAAAGGAGCTGCCGGGCGTGGCCGCGGAGCTGGAATGCGACAGTCCGGCGCAGTTGTTCCTGAAGTGGATTCTGGGGCATCCGGCGGTTACCGCGGTGATCCCGGCTACGGTGAAGGTCAAGCACATGATCGATAACCTGGGCGCCGCCTCAGGGCCGCTTCCCAACGACGCCCAGCGCGCCGCCATCGCCTCCTGGCTCTAACCCCCCCTGGGAACGAGGGCGTCCCGCCCTCAACCCTGGGAACGAGGGCGTCTCGCCCTCGACGAGGGCGTCCCGCCCTCGTTCCCAGCGTGTTCCCTGCGCGTCAGCACAGCGGCGCCCGCTGCGACAACTCCCAAGTGTTTACTTCGGATTAGCGTCAGAAAAACGAACGGGCTGCACCAGCTTGAGTTGACGGGAACCAGAGAAGGCGGCCCAAAGTTCCGCGATAGCAGCGCCGGTGACCGGGTGGCGGAGATCGGGTGCGAGGTTCGCAAGCGGCTTCAGAACAAAGGCGTAGCGGGTGATGTCGGGGTGTGGGAGTTTCAAGTCTGCATCAACGGTATCGCCGTGCAGCAAAAGGTCGAGGTCGAGGGTGCGGGAGGAGAATTTGCCGGTTGAGCGATCGCGGCCTGCTGCGGTTTCGAGTTCCGCGAGTGCGCTCAGTACTTCACGGGGCGGTTCTTTGGTGAGGAAGCTCACGACCAGGTTGAGGAAGGGTGGCCCCTTGAAGCCTTCCGCCGGGCTCTCATAGACGGGGGAGATCTTGAGATCGCGGTAGCGTTGGTTCAGGGCCGCGCAGGCGGCCTCAAGGTTGGCGCGCGGGTCGATGTTGCTGCCCGCGCTGACGAATACGCGCGCGGGCGCCGTCACTTGGTGCGTTCGATGACCACGCCCACGTCACGGGCCTTGCGCAAGGCCCAGGGCTTGCGCGCCGTGACCCGCACCCGGGCCGCGCCATGCTCCTTGAGAATCAGCGCGGCTATCGCCTCGGCCAGGGTCTCGATCAGTTGGAAGGAACGGCTGGCCGTCAGGGTCCTGATGTCGCCCGCTACCTTCTTGTAGTCGACGGTCGCGGAAATATCGTCGGTCTTTGCCGCTTCGGCGGCGTCCACGGCGATTTCAAGGTCCACCGCCACCACCTGCGGCCCCGCCTGCTCCCAGCGGTTCACGCCCACGGTGGCGCGTATACGCAGATCCTTAACGATCACTTTGTCGGTCATATTGCCCCCATGGCCGTAACACGTCCTACAATTCAACCGGTGCGAGTTCTGGGTATCGAAACCAGTTGCGATGAAACCGGCGTAGCGATTTACGATGCCCGCCGGGGACTTCTGGCGCACCGATTGTATAGCCAGGCCGAGCAGCACGCCGAGTTCGGCGGCGTGGTGCCGGAGCTGGCTTCACGCGACCACCTTCGGCGGCTGGCCGCGCTGGTGGACAAGACGCTGGGCGACGCGGGCCTTGAGAAATCGGACTTGAGCGGCATCGCCTGTACAGCCGGCCCCGGACTGATCGGCGCCTTGCTTTCCGGCCTGGTTTTCAGCCATGGCCTGGCGCGCGCCCTTGGACTGCCGCTGATCGATGTGCATCACATGGAGGCGCACCTCCTGGCACCGCTGCTCGAAGGCGAGTCGCCCGAATTTCCGTACCTGGCGCTGCTGGTATCCGGCGGCCATAGCCTGCTGGTGGACGTGCGCGGCTACGGCGACTACCGGCTGCTGGGCGAGTCGCTGGACGATGCCGCCGGAGAAGCCTTCGACAAGGGGGCGAAATTGCTGGGCCTCGGTTATCCGGGCGGCCCGGAGATTGCCCGGCTGGCGCAACACGGCGAGCCGGGTCGCTTCAGGCTGCCGGCGCCGATGCGCGGGCGCAAGGACCTGAACTTCAGCTTCTCGGGGCTCAAGACGGCGCTGCTTTACAAGATCCGCGACCTGACCGCCGAGAATCCGCTCAGCGAAAGCGACCGCGCCTCGCTGGCGCTGGCACTGGAGATGGCGATCGTCGACTCGCTCCTGGACCGGACGACGCGAGCGCTGGAGGCGACCGGCCACGCAAGCCTGGTAGTGGCGGGTGGCGTGGGCGCAAACCGCCACCTGCGGCTGCAACTCAAGTCTCTGTGCGGTGATTCTGCGGTGCGCCTGTACTACCCGCGCGCCGAGTATTGCACCGACAACGGCGCCATGATCGCGCTGACCGGATGTCTGCGTCTGGCCGGCGGCGCGGCCGCCTCCAAAGCTCCCGATCCGCGGCCCCGCTGGAACTTGAGCGAAGTCACTCCGTTTACGCCCGCAATGGCGGCCCCCGCCTAGCGCCGGCGCGCCAGCGAAACTACCAGCCCAGGCTGCGGCCGCCGTCAACGGCGATGATCTGTCCGGTCACGAATGGCGCATCGCACACCACGAACCGAACCAGGCGGGCCACGTCGGCCGGTTCGCCGGCCCTCCCCAACGGGGTTCTTGCAAGGATTGCCTTGCGCACCGCTTCCGGCGGGGCCGGTTCGGCCCACATCACCATGCCGGGCGCGATGCCGTTGACCCGCACCTCGGGCGCCAGTTCTGCGGCCAGGCTGCGCGTCAGTGCTGCGAGTCCGGCCTTGGCGACGCTGTATACCGGATAGCCCTTCAGCGGCTTGCGGGCGTGGATATCGACCATGTTGATGATCACGCCGCTGGATTCCCTGAGCGCCGGCGCCAGCGCCTGCGACAGGAACAGCGGCGCCTTCAGATTGCTGCCCACCAGGCTCCGCCAGTCTTCCCCGGTAATCTCGCCCACTGCCGTGGGATAGAAGGTGGAGGCGTTGTTCACCAGGCAGTCGAGACGGCCGGCGTATTCCAGGGTCTTGCCCGCCAGCCGCTCGCAAGCGCCGTCCTCAAGCAGATCGCCCTGCAGGGTGAACACCGAGCCGGGACGGACCGCGTTGAGCCTTGCGGCAAGCGCATCGGCCTCGTCCAGCGAGCGATTGCAATGCAATGCGACGTCAAAGCCGGCAGCATGCAGCTGTTCGGCGATCGCCGCGCCTACGCGCCGAGCTCCGCCCGTGACCAGTGCGACCTTGGCCGTCGTCATTGCCGTTCATTCGACCTTTGCTACCCGGTCGCGGCATTATATGTAGTCGCAGTCAGCAAGACTTGAATAGCAGTAGTGAGCAGCATCGAGACCCATTCCCAGGCGCCGCCGGAGCACATCGCCGCCGCCATTGCCGAGTCCGGCGGCTGGCTGCCATTCGACCGCTACATGGAACTGGCGCTGTACGACCCCGACTGCGGTTATTACGGCTCCGGTCGGGCAATTTTTGGCGAAGGCGGGGACTTCGATACGGCCGCGGAGACATCCTCGCTGTTCGGGTTGGCCCTGGCCGGTCAGTGCGCTGAAATCCTGGCCGGCTGCGACGGCGGCGACATCGCCGAACTGGGTCCCGGCAGCGGCCGGCTGGCCGAAGTCCTGCTGGGCGAACTGCGCCGTAGCGGCAGGCTGCCAAAGCGCTATCTGCTGGTTGAGCCCGCCCCGGGTATGCAAGCCCTCCAGCGCCAGCGCCTGCTGAGCGCTCATCCCGACTTGAGCGACCGCCTTCATTGGGTTACCCGGCTGGCCGGACAACGCCTGCGCGGCGTCATCCTCGCCAACGAGGTCATCGACGCCCTGCCCTGCAAGTGTTTCAAGCGGGCCGGGGAAGGCTGGCTGGAACGCGGCGTGAGCTTCAGTGGCGGGAACCTGGGCTGGGAGGACCGGCAGGCCGATGAAGCGCTGCAGGAGGCCCTGGACAAGCTGCATCAGCTACTGCCCTGGGAGTTGCCCGAGGGCTATTGCTCGGAGATTCGCCTGAACCTGGACGGGTTCATGGACGAGGCCGCCAACGCGCTTGAGGCAGGAGTGGTGCTGCTGGCCGACTACGGTCTGCCGCGGCACGAGCTGTACCTGGCGGAACGGAGCGCGGGGACCCTTGGCTGCCACTTCGAGCAACGCTGGCACGACGACCCATTTCACCGGCCGGGCCACGAGGACATTACGGCCTGGGTGGATTTCAGCGCGGTCTCGCGTAGCGCCGAGAGCGCCGGACTCCACGCGGTGGGGTTTACCACCCAGGCGCAGTTCCTGCTGGCGGCCGGCATCCTCGACCTGGCCGGATCGCCTCCGACGCCGCAAGACGCAGCAGCGTTGCGGCGGCTGATGCTGCCCGGCGGCATGGGCGAGGCCTTCAAGTTCCTGGGCCTGGAGAGGAGGGCTTCCAGCCCTCGACGCCGGGAACGAGGGCATCCTGCCCTCAACGAGGGCGGGGACGCCCTACAACCCTGGGAGCGAGGGCGTCCCGCCCTCGACGAAGGCGGGGACGCCCTACAACCCTGGGAGCGAGGGCGTCCCGCCCTCGACGAAGGCGGGGACGCCCTACAACCCTGGGAGCGAGGGCGTCCCGCCCTCGACGAGGGCGAGACGCCCTCGCTCCCAGCGTGTTCGCTGCGCGCCAGCGCAGCGGCGCCCACTGCGGAAACTCCCAGGGGGGGTCCCAGCGGGTTTGGCGGCCGCGACTTGCTGGCCTCGCTTGATCCTGCCCGTGCAAGCGAGGCGGCCTCCGAGGCGGCCACGGGGTGAGTTTCTGGCAGATCATCCTGCTGGCCTTGCTGCAGGGCGTCACCGAGTTCCTGCCGATTTCCAGCTCGGCGCACCTGATCCTGGTGCCCGCCTGGATGGGCTGGGAGGACCAGGGCATCGCCTTCGACGTGGCGGTACACCTGGGCAGCCTGATTGCAGTGCTGGTGTTCTCGCGGCGGGAAATCAGCGCGATCGCGGGCGAGTCCTGGGCCTGGCTCGTGCACCGCGTGGCGCCCGGTCCGGCCGCGCGCCTGGGCATGATGATTCTTCTGGCTTCGTTGCCGCTGGGCATATTGGGACTGCTGCTGCACGACACGGTGGAGGCGTCGTTCCGCGATCCGAAACTGATTGCTGTGGCAGGCGCGCTGTTCGCCATCCTGATGGTGTGGGCGGACCGCCGGCCACAGCAGGTCACCAGGGTCCGCGAGCTCGGCTGGAGGCAGGCGCTCATGATCGGCTGCGGTCAGGCCATGGCGCTGATTCCGGGAGCATCGCGCTCAGGCGTAACCATTACCGCCGCACGGGCCCTGGGAATGGCGCGGCCGGCGGCGGCCCGGCTTTCGTTTCTGCTGGCGATACCGGTCATTCTGGGAGCGGCGGCCCTGGAGACGCGAAACCTGGCTGCGGCGCCGCTTACCGCCGACTGGGGCGCGATGGCGTTGGGAGCGGCGGTGGCGGGCGCGGCGGCCTTCGTGTGCATGGGCGCGCTGCTGCGCCTGGTGTCCCGCTGGGGCCTGTGGCCGTTCGCGCTGTATCGTCTGGCCCTGTCGGCAGTGATCCTGCTGTAACCCCACCTGGGAGCGAGGGCGTCCCGCCCTGGGAGCGAGGGCGTCCCGCCCTCGTGGAGGGCGGGACGCCCTCCTTCCCAGCAGGATGCCCTGCTTCCCAAGCCGGGGGCGGCGGCTTGTGCTTATACTCCCAAACAGCGGCCGTCGAAACACTGGCGGCCCAGTCAATAATTTCGGGCGAACCGCATGAAGAAACTGCTTATCGTCGTAGGCGCATTCCTGGGCCTGCTGCTGCTGGCCGGGATCAGCTCCATGGTGCGTATGAACGCCTTCACCAGCATCGAGGATGAACTCCCCTGGGCCTGCAAGGTGGTTTCGCTGCCGGGCAGCGCCGAGGACATCGTGATCGACCACCTGCGCGGCGTGGCCTACCTGTCGGTCCTCGACCGGCGGGCGCTGATTTCCACCCGCAGCGTGCGGGGCGTCATTTTCGCGCTCGACCTGAACTCCGATCCCGCGAGCTTGAGCCTGCCCCTGGCGGAAGTGCCCGCCCACCTGCACCCCCACGGCATGAGCCTCTATCAGGACCCCGGTGGCGGGACCCGGCTGTTTGTCATCAACCACCCGCGCGAGCGCGGCAAAGGCCCGGAGGCGGTGGAAATCTTCGAGCGGCGCGACGATGGATTGCTGTATCACGTGCGCACCGTCAGCGGCGGGCTGCTTAACAGCCCCAACGACCTGCAGGCCATCGGGCCGGAACAGTTCATCGCGGTCAACGATACCGGCGCTGCCAACCGCTTCCAGCGCCTGCAGGAGTTCCTGTTCGGGGCCGGCCTGGCGAAAGCGGTCTATTACGACGGCCAGACCATGCGCGTGGCGGCGGACAAACTGGCCGGCGGCGCCGGCATCGCTGCCGCTGATGGCCGCATCGTGATTTCCGAGACTCAGGGCAAACGCCTCAGGTTCATGACCGCGGACACCGAAGGCCGGCTTACCGAGGAGTCGCGCCTGTCGATGCCGGGATTTCCGGACAATATCGACGTGGATGCCGACGGCCTGCTCTGGGTAGCCGAGCACCCCAACGGAATGGCGCTGGGCCGACACTTCGGCGACGCCGAATATCCGGCGCCCAGCCGCTTCTACCGGGTGGCGGCCGACGGCAGCGGTCTTGAGCTGATGGCGGCCGACAGCGGCCGGCGGCACTCCGCCGGGAGCGTCGCGGCGCGCTATGGCGACAAGCTGCTGCTCGGATCGATCACCGTCCCCCAGGTTCTGGTCTGTCAAATGCCCACGGAGAGTTGAGCGTATGAACACTGATTCCCACCAACGCGTGCGCGAGGAGCGCATGCGCATGTCGAAAGTGCGCCGGGTGCTGGGCGCGGCGCTGGATGGCGAGGCCGTGGTCGAGGATCCCGTACCCGCGTACCTCGCGTGTTCCGACTACCTGAAGCATGCGCTGGATCGACTGCATGCCCAGGACCACCGGCTTTGGGAACGGCTGGACCCGCATGCCGGCCCCAAGGACAAGGTATTCCGCGAGAAGCTGGACCATCTGAATGCCCGCCTGCATGCCAGTGAAGGCGCCCTGGCCGGGCTGGTCAAGGCGCGCGATGCCTTGCGTGCCGGCGGCTCGCCCGAGCGGGCCGACTTCGAGGACGAAGCACGCGGGTTTCTGGACGTGTTTCTGAATGTCCTCGCGGCCAGCCGCCATTCCACGCTGGCCGAAGAGGAAGATAAGTTCGTTGGCGCCGACTGGGACTACGTGGCCGATAACACGGCCGAGGCCGCCGCCGAGCAACTCCGGCTTTTCGAGCAGGTTGAACTGGCCGCGCCCGGAGTGATGGAGTCGCTGCCGCCGATCGCTCCCCCGCCCGGCCACTGAGCCGCAAAAGCACCTCCTCAAGCGCCGCCAACACCGCTCTTCGCAGCGGTACAATGCCGCTATGCTGATCGGCGTTCCCAAGGAGATCAAGCCCGACGAACACCGGGTGGGCTTAAGCCTGAGCAGCGCCCGCGAGTTGCTCGAAAGCGGCCACGAACTGCTGGTGGAAACCAACGCCGGCGAAGGGTTGCGCCGCAGCGACCGGGACTACCGCTCGCTAGGCGCCCGGATTGCAGGCAGCGCCGCGGAGGTGTTCGAGAAAGCGGAGATGATCGTCAAGGTCAAGGAACCGCACGCCAGCGAATGCCGGATGCTGCGCGAGGGCCAGATCCTGTTCACCTATCTGCACCTGGCCCCCGACCCCGACCAGGCGCGCATGCTGATGGAATCCGGGGTCACCGCGATCGCCTACGAAACGGTCACCGACCGCAACGGCAATCTGCCCCTGCTGGCGCCGATGAGCGAAGTCGCCGGCCGGATGGCGGTGCAGGCCGGCGCGCGCTGCCTGGAAACCGAAATGGGCGGCTGCGGCAAGCTGCTGGGCGGCGTTCCGGGCGTGCTGGCGGCCAACGTGGCGGTGTTGGGCGGCGGGGTGGTCGGAACCAACGCGCTGCGTATCGCGGTGGGCATGGAGGCGCGGGTGGTGGTTCTGGACAAGTCGCTGCCGCGGCTTCGGGAACTGGACCTGCAGTTCGGCTCGCGCCTGAACACCGTGTATTCCACCCGTTCCGCCATTGAGGAATACGTCGAACTGGCGGACCTGGTGATCGGCGCGGTGCTGGTTCCAGGCGCCTCCACGCCGCAGCTTGTCTCACGCGAACTGGTGAAACGCATGGCGGCGGGCTCGGTGCTGGTGGACGTAGCTATCGATCAGGGCGGAACATTCGAGACCAGCCACGCCACCACCCACTCCGATCCCACCTATATCGAGGAAGACGTGGTGCATTACTGCGTGGCGAATATGCCCGGCGTGGTGCCGCGCACGTCCACCCAGGCGCTGAACAACGCCACCCTGCCGTTTACCCTGGCGCTGGCCAGCAAGGGCTGGCGGCAGGCCATGCGCGAAGACGCCGGCCTGATGGCCGGGCTGAACGTGCACGCGGGAAGGGTAACCAACGCCGCGGTGGCCGAAGCACTCGACCATTCCTGCACGCCGCCCGAAGATGCGCTTAAAATTCACTGATCCAAGCATCCGACTGGTTCTCTGATATGCCAACCAATACGCAAGCGGAACAACGCCCCAGGCGGGCACTGGGCAAACGGCCGGCGTTTTACGGCGACGAGCGCCTGGATATGCTGTTCGCCATGCTAACCTCTCTTTTAGGCGAGGTCAGCGTTATCCGCGAGCGGCTCGACACCCACGAGCGGCTGCTGGAAAAAGCCGGCCTGTTCGGCAAAGACACCGTGGACGCCTGGCTACCGGACGCGGACGCCGAGGCGGAACGGGCGCCGATCCGGCAGCGGCTGATGGGGCGGGTGCTACGCTACCTGGAAGAAGACATGGAACCCGCGGCAGCCGGCGGTGAGCTCGAGCGGATTTCAAGGGAGGTTCAAGATGGTGATGTTTGAAGCCGAAGGCGTACGCCAGGAAACCATGCGCAGCGACGTGTATCCGCGTCACGGCATGATGGCCGGCGCCAATCACGACGAGCTGGCGGCGCAGAAATTCTTTCTGGGCCTGAGGGCTTATGCCAACGGGCGGCTCATGAGGCAATGCGTTGAGGCCTGTAATGAGAAGGTTATGCCGGAAATGGGCGAGCGGGACCCTGAACTTGAAAAGGACCGCACGGCCGTGCTGCGCAAAGCCGAGGAACTGCCTGTTTTCCAGCATTGGGGTGCGTTGCTGCGCACCTCCCAGGAACTGATGTGGGACTACGTGGCCGACACGGTGGACCGGCAGCTCGACGAGCTGAAAGAAAAGTTCCGCTCAATCAAGGATCCGGTCGGCAGCCTGAAATTGAATCCGGAGGTGCCGAACCCGGAGTACCTGACACTGGTCGATCAGCACATTCAGCCGGGCGGCTATCTGCATGACGCCGGCGGCGATGATGTGCGCGCCGGGGCGATCTACGACCGCGGCGCCGTGCTCTATGGCCTCGGCCATGCGGGTGGGCTCAACGACGTGCGCGGCCACACGATCTGCGCCTTCATCCAGGACGGCTTCCCGGAAATGAAGCCGAAGCGGATCCTGGACTTAGGCTGCGGCGTGGGCCACGGGACCCTGGCGCTCACCGATCTGTTCCCGGAAGCCGAAGTGCATGCCGTCGATATCGGCGGGGCGCTGGTCCGCTACGCCCACGCCCGCGCCGAATCGCTCGGCAAGCCGGTGCATTTCCACCAGCAGGACGCCCGCAATCTGCTCTTCGAGGACGAGAGCTTCGACATGGTCACCTCCGAGATCCTGTTCCACGAGACCTCACGCACCGGCATGCCGGCCATACTGAAAGAGGCTTACCGGGTGCTCAAACCCGGCGGCGCGATGTGCAACCTGGAAGTGCCGCTGCGCTACAAGGGCATGGACATGGGCGGCGTCGTTGTGCGCGACTGGCAAAACTACTACAACGCGGAGCCCTTCTGGGGCTCACTGGGCACCGTGGACATCGAGAAAGCGATGGCAGACGCCGGCTTCACGCGCAACCTGCAGGGCTTCCAGCCGCGCACCCTGAACTTCCAGGGCGAACGGGACAAGCTGGACAAGGAAGACCCGAGCATTGGAATGCTCTCCCACTGGCTCGTCTTCGGCGGCTACAAGCAGTAAAGCCGCGAACGAGGGCCTGGGAGCGAGGGCGTCCCGCCCTCGTGGAGGGCGGGACGCCCTCCTCCCAGGCGAAGAGCCCTCCTTCCCAAGCGCTAAGCCCTCCTTCCCAGGCTAGAAGCTGGCTGTCACCTTCAGGCCGACTTCGCGCTTCTTGGGCAGCGGCGCGAAGGTCTTGCGGTGGGGCAAGCCGAAAATGCTGGTGGTGCCGCCGGCAGTCGTCCAACTCAAGCCGTTTGTCAAATTGGTACCGTACAGCTCAACCGAGAATGTGTCGTTGAGATCGGCGTGCAGTCGGGCATTGAACTCCCACTGGCCGATGCGCTCAGGTATATTGGCGCAAGCCTCTTCCCGCTAGTTTCGTGAACTACCCGCACCGGACGCCACGCCTTTGACAGACTCGATCGGCAACACCGAGGCCAAGGCGGTCGAACGGGTTCTACACGCGTACGGCGTGCGTCCCCTATCGCTGGAGCACATGGACCACGGCCTGATCAACCGCACCTGGCAGGTGCGGGCCGACAACGGCGAGAGCTATGCGCTGCAGCGGCTCAGCCCGATCCTGGGGCCGGAAATACACGACGATATCGAGGCCGTCACCGCCCACATCGCCGCCAGGGGCCTGCCCACGCCGCGCCTGGTGCGGACATCGAACCAGCGGCTGTACGTAGAACGGGAAGACGGCGTCTGGCGGCTGCTGACCTGGCTTGAAGGTGAGTTCCACAACCGCCTTCACAACACCCGGCAGGCCGAGCAGGCCGGCGCCCTGCTGGGGCGGTTTCATATGGCGCTGGCGGACTTCGATCAACCCTTCGCCAGCAAGCGCCGTCCCATTCACGAACCCGAGCGCCGTTTTGCCGAACTGGAAAAGGCGCTGGAAGAAAACCGCGGCCACCCGATGTATCCGGAGGCCGAGCGCCTGCAGCGCCGGGCGCTCTCGCTCGTGGCGAAGTTGCCGCCGTTGCCCGACACACCCCTGCGAGTGGCCCACGGCGACCCCAAGATCAACAACATGCTGTTCACTCCCGAAGGAGCTGGCATCGCCATGGTGGACCTTGATTCGCTGGGCCGCCTGAGCCTGCCGTACGAATTGGGCGATGCGTTCCGGTCCTGGTGCAATCCCGCCGGCGAGAACAGCGAGGAAACGCAGTTCTCCGTCGATCTGTTCCAGGCCGCGCGGGCCGGCTACCTCGAAGTCGCCCGCTTCATCACCGAAGAAGAACGGTCCTGCCTGGTGGATGCCACGCTGTGGATCACGCTGGAGCTCACCACCCGCTTCACCGCCGATATCCTTAACGACCGCTACTTCGGATGGGACCCCAAACGCTACGCCTCACGCGCCGAGCACAACCTCCTCCGCGCGCGCGGCCAACTATGCCTGGCCGAGTCCCTGATGGCCTCCCGCCCGACGCTAGCCCCAAAACCGCTCTAACCGTAGCGCAACACCGGGAGTCAAACGCCAGCAATGTCGTCCAGCGAGGATTGATGGAGCACTCTGGCGATAAACAGCCCCAAAATTCGGACTTGTCGGAAATGACGCGACAAAACACTCTCAACCGCTCGAAAATGCGCTCCCGTTGCGATTACGTCATCAATGATCGCGATACCGCAGGTACCGGCACGGTCGATGCAGGCCCCGGAATAGGGGCGTTTGAGTCAGGTGCAGCGGCGCCGGTCGAGATCAAGTGGCGCCGGCTTGCGAGCCAGCGCCAATTCGTGGCCGGGCCGCGAAGGTTCCGCAAAAGTGATGGATCCGTAAAAGTCGTCCAGAGAGACAAAAAGCGCATTGGCCTCGGCCCAGCGGCGCATTCGCTGGTTGCACGCATGCGCCCAGGAAAGCACCTCAATGCGCCAATCACGCTGGTGCATGGCTTCCAGCGTCCGGTGAAATCCCCCACCCTCATAGTATCCAGCTCCGTCACCCGTCAACAACACTACGATGCCGGGGTCGCCGTTGAATTCCAGCGCATCCCGGAGCATTTGAAGCTGGAGCACCTGATCGGGTACCTCCTGCTCGCCTCGCCGAGGGTCGCCGCGGTCAAACAATTGGACTTGCACGCCTTGCTCCTCCATGCGATTCCAAAGTTGCCGCATTTCGGGGGGCACTGAGCCTGCAGCAAGGGCGCGCTGCACAGGACGGTCGGCGTGAGCAAGCCGCAACAGGTTGTCAAAGTGAATACGCACGCGATAGCGGGCGTCCGGCCCGCCCTCGTACTCCTCCGAGAGGCGTTGCGCCTCGTGGAAAATGTTGGAGTTGTCCCAGTAGATGAATACTTTTTCCATTTTTCAAGACGCCCTTATGGCCTAAGTGTCTTGCGCGTGATTCTGCGTAAGCGGGAGGTTTTGAGGGTCGGATTGTACCAAAGGATGGCTGGCCCCGTCCCGATGGCTGCTTGATGGCGCCTGATTCGGTGACGGGGACCACCACCTGATGAAGAGCGCGCGGATCCCATCAGGGCCCGGGAACCAGTACTTCCCATACCAGAGGCCGGATATATGCCAGCAGTCCGAGTACCGTACTGTCGGACGGCGTGCTATCTTGCCTGTCAGATCCCGTCAGGTTTTAAGGCTGGTCAAGCAGAAATGGCGCTGAAGCACTTGATTGAGACGTTTGGGGAGTGGAAGGAGGCTGGCGGGCCGCTGGTGCTGGGGACGGTGTTCGAGACCGCCGGTTCCACCTATTCCAAGTCGGGGTCGCGGGTGCTGATCGACGGCGAGGGCAACTACCAGGGGCTGGTGAGCGGCGGCTGCCTGGAGGGCGACCTGGCCGGGCACGCAGCAGCAGTGCTGGAATCACGCGAGGCACGCTCGGTGTGCTACGACATGCGCGGCGAGCACGACGAGCTGTTCGGCACCGGAGTGGGCTGCGACGGGATGCTCAAGGTGCTGCTGCAACCGCTGTCAGGCGCCGGACCGCATCCCTGGGCGCCGCTGGAGCGAATGGCCGAGCTGGCGCAAGGCAGTACGGTGTCGCGGTGCGCGGTGGTGGTGGAGGGCGACGCTACGTTGATGGGCCATACCGTGTTCGGAGACGACGTTCCGGGCGACCTGGCGACGGGGCTGCACACGCTCGACGACCCGCGGCTGGTTCTCGTCTACCCGCTGCATCCGATCCCACGGCTGTTGGTACTGGGCGCGGGCGTGGACGCGGCGCCGCTGGTTGAGTTCGCCGAAAAGCTGGGCTGGCGGATCACGGTATGCGACCATCGGCCCGCCTATCTGCAGCGCGGCGATCTGGGCGCGGCGGAGACCGTCATCGAGCTTCGGCCGGAGAATCTGGCCGAGCGCCTGGATTTGCGCTGCTGGGACGCCTGCGTGGTGATGAGCCACCACCTGGCTTCGGACCGCTCCTACCTGGCCGCCCTGGCAAACCGGCCGATCCCCTGGGTGGGCGTGCTGGGTCCCAGGGCCCGGCGTGAACGCCTGCTCAGCGATCTCGGCGCCGGCGCCGGCGACCTCCGCAAGAAGCTGCGCGGCCCGGTGGGCCTGGACATTGGCGCCAACGACCCGGCCTCCATAGCGCTGTCCATCATGGCCGAACTCACGGAGCACCACACCAACCGCATTACCGGCTGATCCCCGGGAGTTTTCGCAGCGGGCGCCGCTGCGCGGGCGCGCATGGAACACGCTGGGAGCGAGGGCGTCCCGCCCTCGACGAGGGCGGGACGCCCTCGTTCCCAGGGAGGATGCCCTCGTTCCCAGGGAGGATGCCCTCGTTCCCAGGGAGGACGCCCACGTTCCCAGCGGATCTTCCGATTCCTGGTTGACAGGTCCTTTCCTGGGCCGCTATAAAGGACCTTGGAAGGACGCGTTTTGCCGGCGTGTCCATGGAATTTGTGAAGGAGAACGAAAATGGCTCAAGCAGGATTCGAAGCGAATTCGCAGGAGCAGTGGCTTAAAAAGCAATTTGCCACCCTGAAGGCTGACATCTTGCGCTTTGGACTGATCTGTACCGGCATTCTGGTCACGCTGCTCCTGGGTTTGGCTAGCATGATCGCGGTACTTGCCTTAAACGTATAGCTCGTCGAGGGCGGGACGCCCTCGTTCCCAGGCTTGTTCCATGGGAGGGAGGGCGTCCTGCTCTCCGCGAGGGCGAGACGCCCTCGTTCCCAGGGGGATAGCACGGCTTTCTGCTTGAACGAAAATCCCGGGAGGGAGGGCATCCTGCCCTCCGCGAGGGCGGGACGCCCTCGTTCCCAGGGGGGTCAGGGTTTTAGTTTTGCGCGGAATCTTCGGGCATTGCGGACGTATATGTCGGCGCCGTGGGCGACTTCGGCGCGTTCTTCGTCGGTCAGCAGGCGCACCTGGCGGCCGGGGATGCCCATGATCAGGCTGCCCGGCGGGTATTCGCGGCCCTCGGGCAACAGGGCGCCCGCGGCGACCAGGCTGTTGGCGCCGACGTGGCTGCCGTTCAGCAGGATTGCGCCCATGCCGATGGTGCAGCCGGACTCCACGGTGCAGCCGTGCAGGATTACCCGGTGGCCCACGGTAACGTCGTCGCCAACCACAGTTGGAAAAGCGGGATCGGTGTGGACCACCGCGCCGTCCTGGATATTGCTGCGCGCGCCGATACGGATGGGCTCGTTATCGCCGCGCAGCACGGCGCCGAACCACACGCTGCTGTCCTCACCCAGTTCCACGGAGCCGATTACGGCCGCGTCCGGGGCGATGAACAATGCTTTTGAGCGCGGTATGCGGTCACCCAGCGTGTAGATCATGGCCTTGCTCCGATATAGCGGCGCGGCTGGGCCTGCATGCCGGGTCCGAACCGATACAGGATCGGCGCCCCGGTGGGGATTTCCAGCTTGATGATTTCGTCATCGGAAATATTCTCCAGCAGCTTCGCCAGCGCCCGCAGGCTGTTGCCGTGCGCCGAAACCAGGGTACAGCGCCCGGCGCTGATGTCCGGCGCGATATGGCTCTCCCAGTAAGGCTGCACGCGATCAAGCGTGTCCTTCAGGGATTCCGCGGCCGGCGGCGTGGCCAGGTCGGCATAGCGGGGATCGTGACGCGGATGGCGCGAGTCGTCGAGTTGCAACGCCGGCGGTGGCGTGGCGTAGGAGCGGCGCCAGATCTTCACCTGCTCCGCGCCGTGCTTGTCCATGGTCTCGGCCTTGTTCAGGCCCTGCAGGGCGCCATAGTGGCGCTCGTTCAAGCGCCAGCTCTGATAGACCTTGATGCCGCTGCTGTCCAGCTCACCGAGAATCAGCGACAGAGTGCGTATGGCGCGGGTCAGCACCGAGGTGTGGGCTACATCGGGAACCAGGCCGGCTTCGCTGAGCAGGCGGCCGGCGGCCCGCGCCTCTTCCTCGCCCGCGGGGCTCAAGTCAACGTCGGTCCAGCCGGTAAAGCGGTTCTCGCGGTTCCACAGGCTCTCGCCGTGCCGGCACAGGATCAGCCGCCCATAGGACGGTTTCACGAGGCCAGCTTCAGGTCCGCCAGCACCGCGCCCAGGAAACGCGACGCTTCGGCTCCGGCCACGCAGCGGTGATCGAAGGTCAGCGAGAGCGGCATTATGCGCCGAATGGTGATCAGGCCGTCCACCGCCACGACCTCGTCTCGCGCTGCGCCGCTGGCGAGAATGCCGACGGTGGGCGGAACCATCAGCGGCGTGGCGTAGCGCGACGAACCGCCGGCGATGTTCGACAGCGTGATGGTGTAGCCGCGCACTTCATCGGGCTTCAGGGTCCGGTCGGCCCCGGCTTTCTTCAGCCGCGCCACTTCAGCGCGCAGCTCATTCAGATTGAGCTTGCCGGCGTTGTAAATGGTCGCCACGATCAGGCCGTGCGGGGTGTGCATCGCCAGCCCCATGTGCACTTCCCCGGCCATGGACAACACGCCGGTCTCGGCCTTGAAGGTGCCGTTCAGCCGTGGTTCGGCGCGGCAGCCGGCCACCATGGCCCGGATCAGCCTCGGCGTGAAGTCGCGAGGCGACTCCCAGTCGTGGATGTCGGCGTCGTCCATGACGGTGCACAGAGCCACCTCGCGGTGCGCGGCCGTCATGCTGCGGAACATGGCCCGGCGCGGGCCGGAGAGTTTTTCGTCGCTGGTCGCGGGGAACGATGGAGCGAGGGCATCCTGCCCTCGGCGAGGGCGGGGACGCCCTCGTTCCCAGGGGGTGTCGGGCGCGGCTTCGCCGCGTTGAGGGCGGGGACGCCCTCGTTCCCAGGGGGTGTCGGGCGCGGCTTCGCCGCGTTGAGGGCGGGGACGCCCTCGTTCCCCAGGGACGGCTGTGGCTACGTCTTTGGCGGTGATTCGGCCTTGCGGGCCGGAGCCCTCAAGGTGGGTGAGGTCTACGCCCAGTTCGCGGGCGAGTGCGCGGACTGAGGGAGCGGCCTTGACCCGGGGCTTGCTTGTCCTTGCTGCTGCCGAAGCCGTGGTGTCCGCCATGACCACGCCGGCAGAGGGCAGTTCGCCCACTACGCCGGGCGCATCGCCCTTTTGCTTGGCGTCCGCCTTGGCGGGCGCGCTGGAGGTGTCTGGCGCGGCTTCGCCGCGTCGAGGGCTGGGAAGCCCTCGTTCCCGGGGGGGATCGCTACGTTCCCGGGAGCCCGAGCCGTCGTCGAAGCGCGCCAGCACGTCTCCGACCGGAATCACGTCGCCGGGCTCGCCATGCAGCGAGATCACGCGGCCGGATACCGGCGACGGCACCTCTACCACGGCTTTGTCGGTTTCCACCGAAACCAGCGGCTGATTCAGCTTGATGTCCTGGTCGGCGCTTACGTGCCACTCGACGATCTCGGCTTCGGTCAGGCCCTCTCCCAGATCAGGCAATTTGAACTCTCTCATTGCGATTTTTCCGGTCTGCTTCCCGGTCAGCTTTCCAGGCTTTCCTGCACCGCGTCCTTGATGCGCTGAACACTGGGAATGTAGCCGTATTCCATCCGCGCCAGGGGCGGCACGGTATCGTAACCGCCCACCCGGATCACCGGAGCTTCCAGGCTGTAGAGCCCTTCGGACGCCAGGATCGCGGCCACTTCCGCGCCCACTCCCCCGCTCACCGCGGCCTCGTGGACGATCACCGCCCGGCCGGTCCGCGACACCGACTCCAACACGGTGTCCTTGTCCAGCGGGCTGACCGTAGCCAGGTCAATCACTTCGCAGTCGATCCCCTCGTCGGCCAGCTCGCCCGCCGCGTTCCAGGTCTCCAGCGTCGAGGCGCCCCAGGAGATCAGGGTGACGTCGGTTCCCGGGCGGGTCACGAAGGCGCGATCCAGCGGCAGGCCCTCACCGTTGTCCACCACTTCCTGGCGAATGGCCCGGTAATTGCGCTTGGGCTCCAGGAACACGACCGGATCAGGATCGCGAATCGCCGAAAGCAACAGGCCGTAGGCGCGCACCGGCGAGGACGGGATCACCACCCGCACGCCGGGCATATGGGCGAACAGCGCCTCGGTGCTCTCGGAATGATGCTCCGGGGCGCGGATACCGGTCCCGAACGGAGCGCGCAGCACCATCGGGCAGGTCAGCCGCCCGCGGGTTCGATTGCGCAGGCGGCTGGCGTGGCTGACGATCTGGTCCAGCGCCGGGTAGATGAAGCCCATGAACTGAATTTCCGCGACCGGCTTCAAGCCCTGCGCGGCCATGCCCACGGCCATGCCGGCGATCATCGCCTCGGCCAGGGGGGTGTCGAACACCCGCTGTTTGCCGAACTTCTCCTGCAGGTTCACCGTGGCCCGGAACACGCCGCCATTCAGGCCCACGTCCTCGCCGAACACCACCACCTTGTCGTCGTGGGCCATCTCCCAGGCCAGCGCCTGGTTTACCGCTTCGACCAGCGTCAGGTTGCTCATCAGCCGTGATCCGGCGCCGGGTACCTGCGGGCAATCTCGCGCTGGGCCTTGAGCGCCGCGGGCATGTTGCCGAACTGGTGCTCGAAGATGTCCTCGATCGCGGGCCTGGGAATGCTCAGGTAGGCCTCGACTTCGGCTTCCACTTCGGCTTCCAGTTCCTCGATCAGCGCCTGTTCCTGCTCGTCGTTCCAGCCGAAACGCTCCTCCATGAAGCGCTTCATCCTCCGCAGCGGTTGCCGCTGAACGGCCTTCTCCACCTCGGCGTCGTCGCGGTAACGGCTGGCGTCATCGGCGGTGGTGTGATCGGAAAGGCGGTAGCTCAAGGCCTCGATCAGCGCCGGCCCTCCGCCGGATCGGGCCCTTTGAGCGGCGATTTCGGCCTGGTTGCGCACCGCGATCAGGTCGTTGCCGTCCACCTGCTCACCGGGGATGCCGGCGGCGATCGCCTTCTGCGCCAGGGTGCCGGCAGCGGTCTGGCCTTCCACCGGCATGGAAATGGCGTAACGGTTGTTGGTAATCAAAAACACGATCGGCAAATGAAACGCGCCGGCGGCATTCAGTGCTTCGTAGAAGGCGCCTTCGGAGGTGGCTCCGTCGCCGCACATGGCCACCGCGCAGGCCTTTTGGCCGCGCATCTTCAGGGCCCAGGCCGCGCCGGCGGCGTGCAGACACTGGGTGGCTATCGGCACGCAATAGGGAAAATCATGGGCCGGACCGTCCCAGTTGTGACCGCGCTCGTCGCCGCCCCACACGGCCAGCAACTGGCTCATGCGAACGCCCCGCCAGATCACCGCGCCGTGTTCGCGGTACGACGGCGCCAGTACGTCTTCAGGCGTCATTGCCGCGGCCATGCCGACCTGGGCAGCTTCGTGACCCTTGCTTGAGGCGACGGTGCCTACCTGGCCGGTTCGCTGAAGGTTGATGCAGCGCTGATCGAAGACCCGGGTCAAGTGCATGTGGCGATACATGCGCGCCATTTCGTCCGCGTCGGCGGTAAATTCGGGCAATTCTTTCTGGGCCTTACCGTGCTCGTCCAGGAACTGCGTATACGTAATTTCGAACTGTGCTACAACCTGCATATCGGGTCTCTATTCAGGTCGCAGAGTATATCGCGGATGGTGAAATTTTCGGGGCAGGCGGCCAGGCCGGGATGCCCCCAACCGCCACAATCAGGGTTGCGCATGGCTGGGACCTGTGATAACCCACGAAAGCGTGGGAGAAGTCGCATACATATAGCATATATCCCACATATATACGATTTTTCTAATTCTACCAAAGATGAAACCCCACCAATGGGGGTACATTGCGTCCAGGCACGTCGCGCCGCTCGGAATTTATAATGTGCGGCAATGCTTTCACACATTGATTCCAGGCAACGGCCGGGCATGGTGGACGTGGCCGACAAGGCCGTAACCACCCGCACCGCCCGCGCCCGCGCGGTCGTTACCCTGCCCGCCCAAGCCGCGGCCGGGGCGGTTGACGGCGAAATTCAGACTCACAAGGGGCCGGTGTTCCAGACCGCCATCATCGCCGGCACCCAGGCGGCCAAACGCACCCATGAACTGATCCCGTTCTGCCATCCCCTGAAGCTTGAGGGCTGCCGCATCGAACTGGACCTGAAGGGCAACGACGTCGTCATCGAGTGCGCGGTGAAGGTCACCGATCGCACCGGGGCGGAGATGGAGGCGCTGACCGGGGCCACGGTTGCCGCGCTGACCGTCTACGACATGCTGAAATCGGCCTCGCGCGGCATCGTGATCCGGGAAGCGCGCCTGGTCCACAAGACCGGCGGCAAGAGCGATTACGCGGATGAAACGGCCGGATGAGGCGCCGATTTTCGGGCTGGTGCTGGCCGGCGGCTTAAGCACCCGCTTCGGAAGCGACAAGGCCGCCGCGCAAGTCGGCGGACTGAGCCTTTTGGAAGGCGCGGTGCAGCTGCTTCAATCCTGCCTTGAGGAGGTCTGGGTGTCGGTGCGTCCCGATCAGGCCTCCGATGCGCTGCGCTCACGCTTCCGCTGCCTGTTCGACCGCTACCCGAACCAGGGGCCGGCAGCGGGCCTGGAGGCGGCCCACGCCCAAGCGCCGGAGCACGCCTGGCTGGCGCTGGCCTGCGATCAGCCGGGGCTCGGCGGCGCCGATCTCAGGCGCCTGATCGCCGAGCGCGACGCCACGGCGGCGGCCACGGCGTTCTGCGATCCACGAACGAACGCCCCGCAACCGTTGTGCGCAATCTACGAACCGGCTACCCTTGCGGGCTTGGCGCAAGCCACAGCAGCGGGATCGGGGCCATCGCCGCGCGCATATCTTGCGAGCCGGCCGCTGAAACTGATTCCGTTGGACATTGCGAACATCAATAGTCACGAGGATTTACGCAGGTTTTTGCGCGGCGGCGCCACACAGCCGGGAGCAGCCTTATGAGCGACAATGAAATGAACAAGCCGACGCGCGGTGAAGCGGAAGATGCGGTTCGCGTGCTGTTGAGCTGGACCGGCGACGATGTCGATCGCGAAGGCCTGGTGGACACGCCCACGCGCGTGGTGCGCGCCTACGAGGAGTGGTTCAGCGGCTACGCGGTGGACCCGTATGAGTTTCTGGCCCGCACGTTCAGGGAAGTGAACGGCTACGACGAGATCGTGGCGCTTACCCACATCGACTTCAACTCGCACTGCGAGCACCACATCGCCCCGATCATCGGCAAGGCCCATGTGGCCTATCTGCCGCGCGACAAGGTGGTGGGCATCAGCAAGCTGGCGCGGGTGGTGGACGCCTACGCGCACCGCCTGCAGGTGCAGGAGAAGATGACGGCGCAGATCGCCGACTGCATTTCCACGGTGCTGGAGCCGCGCGGCGTGGCGGTGGTTGTGGAGGGGGCGCACGAGTGCATGACCACGCGCGGCATCGGCAAGCGCAACGTAAGCATGGTGACCAGCCAGATGCTGGGCGTTTTCCGCGACGACGCGCGGGCGCGGGCGGAATTTCTGGCAATGATCGACCGCCAGAGGTAATAATACGTGGCGCTTACGGGGCGTCACGGAATATCACTTGAGTTACGAGATACGCACGATAGAGGAGGCGCGCGCGCTGGAAGGCGTGGAAGTGGGCGTCTCGGACTGGATTCTCGTAGACCAGGAACGGATCGACCGGTTTGCGCGGGCCACGGAGGATTACCAGTGGATCCACGTGGATACGGAGCGCGCGGCCAGGGAGCTGGACACGGGCGCCACGATCGCCCACGGCTATCTGACGCTGTCGCTGATCCCGGGCGCCACGGAAACGTTTGTGATCTTCCCGACGCTCAAGCGGGCGATCAACTGGGGGCTGAACAAGGTGCGGTTCTCCAACATGGTGGTGTGCGGGCACCGGGTGCGGGTGCGCACCACGGTGCTGCAGGCGCGGGCGCGGGCCGGAGGCATTCAGATGACCTGCCGGCACCGGATCGAGATTGAAGGTGAGAAGAAAGCGGCTTGTACTGCCGAGACGCTGGGCCTCTACATGATCTAACCTCCCTGGGAACGAGGGCGTCCCGCCCTCGTCGAGGGCGGGACGCCCTCGTTCCCGGGGAGGGTTCCCGGGGAGGGTTTACAGGCGTTGCAGGAAGTGGCGGATGCGGCGGGCGTTGGTGCCTACGTCGGACAGGCCGACGCGGGACTTGGAGCGGATGTCCACCAGGGCGCCGGCGCCGTCGGGCGTGATCCGCACCACCACGTCGTCCTTGAATCCGAACCAGGTGGTCGTGGCCACGGCCTCCAGGCGCCCTTCCGCGGGCGCCACCGCCACGATTTCCCAGCCCAGTTCGTCGGCCACCCGTTCGGCTTGCGCGAGCGCCTCGGCGGGCGACAGTTCAAGCGCCAGCGTGGTGATCTCGGGGTAGGCCTCAAGCTGCACTTCGGCCGCCTCAGGTCCTGGGTATTCCGGTGGATTCGGCGCATCGGCGCGCAACGGCAGCAGGTCCACGAAAACCGGCGGATTCAGGGTGTCGGTGGTGATGTCATGGATCAGCGGCGACACCTGCCCCTGGCGCAACCACAGCAGGTTGTTAAGGGTCATGCCCACGCTCAGAACCAGGACGATCCAGCCCGCGGTATTGAACCTCCAGCTACCCAGCCGGCCGCGGGCGCCGATCATCGCCACCAGCATGACCAACGCGCTCAGGCCCAGTAACAGCGCGCTTCCGGCATAGCCGCCGAAGGCCGGCGTCAACTGCAGCAGCTCCAGCCGGTAGCCGGCGATGCCCCCTGCCGCGAGCAGCACGCCCAATGTCGAGGCGGACACGCCGATCTTACCCAGCAGCACGGACATCCTGCGCTGTTTGGCCATTCCCCACCCTCTGCAACAGCAGGGCGTCTATCTTAAGGCATAATTTTCCTGCCAATGCTGGTACGCTTGAGGCTATGGACCAGCAACACTCCTCAGCGAGAACGGACGGCTTACGGGACCTGATCGACCAGCTGCAGCTCGAAAAGCTGGAAAAAAACCTGTTCCGCGGCCAGAGCCGCGACTTCGGCACCGGGCGGGTGTTCGGCGGCCAGGTGCTGGGACAGGCGCTGTACGCCGCCATGCGCACAATGGAGGGCCGCGTGGCCCATTCGCTGCACGCCTACTTCCTGCGCGAAGGCGACAACCTCGCGCCGATCATCTACGAAGTGGACCGGGCCCGCGATGGCCGCAGCTTTTCCAACCGCCGAGTAGTGGCCATCCAGCGCGGACGGCAGATCTTCAACATGACGGCCTCGTTCCAGAGCGTCCAGGACGGACCGGAGCACCAGGACCCGATGCCCGACGCGCCACCGCCGGAGGAACTCAAGGACCTGCGCGAGTTGACCGACGGCGAGGCCGACTGGATGCCGCGCCGCTACTTCACCCTGCTGAAGCTGTCCCAGGCGCTGGATTTTCGGCCGGTTGATCCCGGGCACACCCTCGGCGCCGGGGTCCGCGAACCCCGCCAGTTACTGTGGATGAGGACCTCGGCGCGGCTGCCCGACGATATCGGGGCGCACCAGGCATTCCTCGCCTTTCTGTCCGACATGGGGCTGATCGGCATGGTGACCTTTCCGCATGTGCGCCCTGCCGCCGGGTTCCAGCTCGCCAGCCTGGATCACGCGATGTGGTTTCACTGCCCGGTGCGGGTGGACGAGTGGATGCTGTTTGATCTCCACAGTCCGCGGTCCGGCGGGGCGCGCGGCTTTGCCCGGGCCTCGGTGTATTCGCGCAACGGCGCCCGGGTGGCCACCATGGCCCAGGAAGGACTGTTTCGCATTCGCCGCGAGAAGGCCTGATGAACCGGCCGCGGACATTGTTCGACAAGCTCTGGAGTGCCCACGAGGTCGTCCGGTCCGACGACGGGCAGTCACTGCTGGCCATCGACCGGGTGTTCCTCCACGAACGCACCGGCACGCTGGCCCTGCAGGCGCTGAAGCAGGCCGGTAGAACCATCCGCCACCCGGAGCGGGCCTTCTGCGTGATGGACCACATCGTGGATACCAAACCCGGGCGGCCGGGGCTGACCCGGATGCCGGGCGGCGCGGAGTTCATCACCGCCACCCGCGAGGCCGCGCGCCAGGCCGGGATCCGGCTGTTCGATCTCGACGATCACCGCCAGGGCATCGTGCATGTCATTTCGCCGGAACTCGGTATCGCCCTGCCCGGCCTGACGCTGGTGTGTCCCGACAGCCACACCTGCACGGTGGGGGGCTTGGGCGCGCTGGCCTGGGGCATCGGCACCACCGAGGCGGAACACGCGCTGGCCACCGGCACGCTCAGGGTGGAGCGGCCAAAGACTCTTCGGGTTCGCTTCAGCGGACGGCCGGACCCGGCAATCACCGCCAAGGACCTGATCCTGGCGCTGATCGCACGCCACTCCGCCATGGGGGGCCTGGGCCATGCGCTGGAATTCTCAGGTCCGGCCATCGACGCCTTGAGCGTGGAAGGCCGCATGACGCTGTGCAACATGGCCATCGAATTCGGCGCCTGGACCGGCATGGTGGCGCCGAATGATGACGTGTTCGAGTTCGTGAGCGGACGGGAATTCGCGCCGCGCGGGGCGCTCTGGGACCAGGCCCTGGCGTCGTGGCGGGAGCTTGAGTCCGACCACGGCGCCGAGTTTGACCGCGAACTGGAGCTGGACTGCTGGGCCCTGTCGCCCCAGGTGAGCTGGGGCACCAGCCCGGAGCACTCCATCGCCATCGACGGGCGGGTTCCGGAACCGAAAGGCGCTCCGGGCCGCCGCGAGGCGATGCAGCGGGCGCTGGGCTACATGGACCTGAGGCCCGGTCAGCGGATGGAGGAACTCAGGATCGACGCGGCCTTTATCGGCTCCTGTACCAATGCGCGCCTGTCCGATCTCAGGGCGGCGGCCGGCCTTCTTGAGGGCCGGCGGGTGGCGGAACACGTCCAGGCGATCTGCGTGCCCGGCTCCACGGCGGTGCGGGCCGCGGCCGAGGCCGAGGGCCTGCACCGGGTGTTTGAAGCAGCCGGTTTCGAGTGGCAGGAGTCCGGATGCGCGATGTGCTTCTATGCCGGGGGCGACGGGTTCGGCGGCATGCGCACCGTGTCCAGCACCAACCGCAATTTCGAGAACCGCCAGGGTCCCGGCGCGCGCACTCACCTGGCCAGCCCCGCTACCGTAGCCGCTTCCGCCGTTAAGGGCCGCCTGACCGACCCGCGCAAACTCAGCTGATGGAGATGGGTCCTTGAGAGGGGTGGTTTCGGGCGTGGCGGCGGCGTTGATGCAGCGCAATGTCGATACCGACGCGATCATTCCGAGCAGCGAGATGAAGCGCGTCTCGCGCGAGGGGCTGGGCGAGGGCTTGTTCGCGAACTGGCGCTACTCGGACGTCGCTACCCGCGAGGAAGCGTCCGATTTCGTGCTGAACCGGCAACGCTACCGGCAGGCGAAAATCCTGATTTCCGGCGAGAACTTCGGCTGCGGATCGTCGCGGGAACACGCTGTCTGGGCGCTGGCCGACTGGGGCATAGGCGCGGTCATCGCGCCCAGCTTCGGCCAGATTTTCCGGGCCAATTGCGCGCAGAACGGGCTGGTGGCGGTGGTTCTGCCCGATGAACAGGTTGCCGAACTGGCCGCCGAAGCCGAGCGCCGCGAATTGCGCCTGACGGTGGACGTTACGCGCCGCGAAGTCCAGGGCTACGGCGAGAAACCCCTGCCCTTCTCGATGAAACCCCGCGACCGCGAAATGATCCTCAAAGGTCTCGACCCCATCGCCCTCACCTTAAGCGAACACGCCAGCGCCATCGAAGCCTTCGAACAGGCCGACCGCACCACCCGCCCCTGGGCCTGACCCCCTGGGAACGAGGGCGTCCCGCCCTCGACGAGGACAGGATGTCCTCGTTCCCAGGGGACGCCCTCGTTCCCAGGCACAAGCGTTACAATTCGACCACCCCCACCGGCAACTTGGAGGTCTACGCAACACCCAATTTCATAAGCGTCTTACGGCCGTTTACCTACAATCACAAATAACAAGAGTTCCGGCTGCGCTTTCCGAAATCGGCGTTGCCCCAATGCCGTGGAACACCAAGGCAATCGTAGGTGAACTCAATGACCCAAAAGCAATTCCAGCATGCTCTTCAACCCCTCGACGCGGACGATCGAAACTTTACCGACGTCGATAAGTTTCTTGGCCAGTACGAAAAGTTCGTCAAGGTTCAAAAGTCTGACAAGGCGTACAGAACGGGCACAAGCGCATTCTTTCTACTTGTCAATTTCTTTTTGCTTATTGCGTATGGACTTCTCGCAATTCAGCAGGAAAGCGACAAATTGATCCGGCTTGAGTATTACTCCCTGGCCTTTGTGGGAGTCGCCTTATGTTTTCTTTGGTGGCGCTTGGTGAAATTGTTTTACCTGTTGTGCAGAGGCAAGTGGAATCTTGTGAATCATCTTCGAACAGGCCTGCTATTCCAGGCCATCAGAATGCGCTGGTATTGGTTCCTGGAAAGGATACCGCTGCATGACGATACGCCTCCCGAGAAAGTTGCGGCCGCCTTGCCTCTAGCCTTTATTGCGATACACATCCTGTTCGCAGGATACGGTATCGCTCAGCTGATGTGATCGCATCAGCGCAGGAAGCGACCCGCGTTAGAATTGGCAACCTTCATGGGTAGTCGCACTATGCCGTCCAATATCTTTCTCAGTTTTGCCATGGAGCATAAGAGCCTGGTGGATCAGTTTCGCCGTCAGGTCAAGGAAAGCTGTTCCCCGCTGAACTTGCGAGACTACTCCATCAAGGAACCGGTTGAAGGGGCCTGGAAGGCCCATGCCGAGCAGCGGATTCGCGCCTCTACGGCAACCATTTGCCTGGTTGGAGACAGTACGTGGCAAAGCGAACCAGTAAATTGGGAGGTGCGCAAGAGCGCAGAACTTCAAAAGCGCGTACTAGCCGTTTACCTACAATCGGAAATAAGAAAAGTTCCGGCTGCGCTTTCCGAAATTGGGGTTGCCCCAATGCCCTGGAACATTAAAGCAATCGTAGGTGAACTAAGTGGCACAGAATACAGAGCAGCTTGATACCAAGCTCTTTTCCGGCCGCGAACCGAGTGCTTCCGACACGCCTGCTTTGCTGAAGCAATACGAACTCTTCGTTGGAACTTCCGAATCACTCTCTTCGCGCAGGCAAGGCGTAAACACGTTTTTCCTGTCGGTAAATTCCATCATTCTGGCCGCAGCCGGCATTCTGTGGAGCAACGGTCAATCCGGCGATTTGGAATCCGTGGCGTTAGTTGCTTTGGGCTACGTCGGAACGGTGCTGTGCTTCGCCTGGTTCAAGCTGATCGAATCCTACCGCCAATTAAGCCAAGGAAAGTTTGATGTCATCCATGCTTTGGAACGGCGATTACCTGCTCGAATATTCAAGGCGGAGTGGGCAGCTTTGGGCGAGGGCCAGGATCCCAAGAGATACACACCGTTTACCAAGACTGAGCGTGCCACGCCTTTGATGTTCGGTGTGGTGCAAATACTTGTCGCTATTGCTGGCGGCGTTACCCTTGTTCGCAGCCTGAATTTATAGGATACAAGCGTGAGCACACATCAGATACATGTGTTCATTAGCCATTCTTGGATCTATTCAGAGCATTACAAGAGGCTACGGACATGGATATTTGAGCAAAAGTGGCAGGTCGGACAGGCTTCACTAAGGCTACGGGACTACTCGGTTCCCAGAGATGATCCGATTCACAATGCACCGACTGCCTCCCTACTTCGACAAGCAATTCTCAGAAAGATCGCCCGAAGTCATGTGATCGTCATTCCCACTGGAATGTACGCCAATTACAGCAAGTGGATACGAGAAGAGATAAAGGGAGCTAAACGGTTGGTAAAGCCGATATTGGCCGTAGATCCATGGGGACAAAAGCGATCTGCTTCAGTGGTTGCGCAGTCGGCGAAAAAACCTGTAGGCTGGAACCGAAAGAGCGTCATAGGCGGAATTTGGGAACTCTACTACAAGTAAAACGTATGCCAGTTTTTTCATGAACTGGGCGCGCCTCATAGGGAACACACGCAAGTTCCCTAATGCTGGGAACGAGGGCGTCCCGCCCTCGTCGAGGGCGGGACGCCCTCGTTCCCAGCGGTTACTTGCGTAGCGTTGGGGATACGGGGTAGTCTGCGGCGCTGTGAATACGAATGCCTGCCGGCCGTTGGAAGGGCTGAAGGTCCTGGAGCTGACCCACATGGTGATGGGGCCGGCGTGCGGACTGATGCTGGCGGATCTGGGCGCGGACGTGATCAAGGTGGAGCCGCCCGGCGGCGATCCCACCCGGCGCCTGCCGGGGTCAGGCGCGGGCTACTTCCCGATGTACAACCGCAACAAGCGGAGCATCTGCCTGAACCTGAAGTCGCCCGAGGGCATGGCGGCGGCGCTCAAGCTGGCCGACCGTTCCGACGTGCTGATCCAGAACTTCCGGCCCGGCGCGATGCAGCGCCTGGGGCTGGACTACGAGACGCTGGCGGCGCGCAATCCGCGCCTGATCTACTGCACCGAGAAGGGCTTTCAGGCCGGGCCCTACGAGAACCGTGCGGCGCTGGACGAAGTGGCGCAGATGATGGGCGGGCTGGCCTACATGACCGGGCCGCCGGGCAAGCCGCTCAGGGCCGGCGCCTCGGTGATCGACGTGCAGGGCGGCATGTTCGGCGCACTCGGCATCCTGGCGGCGCTGCACGAACGCGAGCGCACCGGGCGCGGCTGCGAGGTGGTGGCCACGCTGTATGAAAGCGCGGTGTTCCTGGTGGGCCAGCACATGGCGCAGAAGGCCGTGACCGGAACGGCGGCAACGCCGATGCCTGCGCGGGTGTCGGCCTGGGCGGTCTACGAGGTATTTGGCACCAAGAGCGGCGAGCAAATTTTCGTGGGCGTGGTCAGCGACGTGCAGTGGGTGCGCTTCTGCGAGGTGTTCGGGCTTACCGAGTTGGGCAGCGATCCGAATCTCAAGAAGAACGCCGACCGGGTGGCGCGGCGCGAGCAATTCATACCCAAGCTCAAGGATGCCTTCGCGAAGATGACGCCCGCCGAGCTGATGGAACTCTGCGCGAAAGCGGGCCTGCCGTTCGCGCCGATTACCCGGCCGCAGGACCTGTTCGAAGACGCGCATCTGACCGCTTCCGGCGGCCTGGTTCCGGTAACCGTGCCCGACGGCGAATACGCCGGGGCAAGCGCGTTACTGCCGGCCTTGCCGGTGGCCATCGGCGGAGCGCGCCCGGCACTGGTTCGCGACGTGCCCACCGCCGGCCAGCACACCGAGGAAGTCCTGGCGGAACTGGCGGATACTTAGCGCTGGGAGCGAGGGCGTCCCGCCCTCGTCGAGGGCGGGACGCCCTCGTTCCCAGGGGAAGATTGGGAGCACTCTTTTCCCAGGTAGGAGGCACAAAATGACGGGTAATAGACAACTCAACCTCAAGGGCTACAGCAATCCCCTTGCCCCGGAGGGCAAGGCGGCGCTGGTCACGCCGACGCCTCACCACTACGGCGGGCAGTTCATCTTCGTGGACTACCGCGCCGACGTGGACGTGGTGGCTCGCTACTTGCCCGCGCCGCTGGAACCGGATCCCACCGGCCGTGCCTTCGCGATCGTCGATGAATTGGTGTGCGTGCCGGGCGATGATCCCGAGCTGGTGTACAGCAATCCCGAACGGACCCGCTACACGGAAGGCGTGGTGGGCTTGCGCTGCTCCTACAAGGGCGAGCCGGGGACATTCATGAACGCCATGTGGGTCTCCAGAGACTGGTCGATGACCTTCGGCAATTTCATGGGCTGGCCGAAGAAGCTCGCCCACATCCACTTGACCCATGTGCCGCCGAACCATCCCACGCTGAAACCGATCGGGGTGGGCTCGAACGTGCGCGGCGTGGTGGCGCGCGAAGGCTACCGGATCCTGGACGTGTCGGTGAGGCTGGACAGGAAGGAGGAAGACTCGGCGGCGCCTGCGTTCGGCTGGCTCTACTCGGTGCGCTATTACCCGGAAATGGGGCCGACGGTGCCGGCGGTGAAGCAGCTCATTCGCAACCGGATCGGCAACACGCGCGCGATCAATGTGTATTCGGGCGAAGGCAGCGTGGAGTTCGGCGAGTCGGACAACGAGGAGCTGACGCCGCTAAAGCCGGTGGAGGTTATCCGGGGGTATTACTACAGCCCGTGCTGGACTACCGGGCACGGGGCGGAGCT
Organism: Candidatus Foliamicus sp.; assembly: GCA_965261845.1. GTDB lineage: Bacteria > Pseudomonadota > Gammaproteobacteria > Steroidobacterales > Foliamicaceae > Foliamicus. The sequence continues at coordinate 2,400,609 of OZ253475.1, forward strand.
GCTGGAGACCTACGAGTAAGCCTGGGAGCGAGGGCGTCTCGCCCTCGTCGAGGGCGGGACGCCCTCGGTCCCAGGTTCTAGAGGGAGGGGGTCAGGGCGCCCAGGGTGCTTAGGAGGCCGACGCGGGCCTCGGCCAGTTCCATGAGCTTTTGGAGCAGTGTTACTTCGGTGTCGGCGACGATTTCCTCGGCGTCAAGCTTGTGGAGCACTGTGCCGCGTCCCACAAGAAGTTTCTGTTCGACGATGGACACGATCTCCGATGCGTCGTCGAGCGAAAGTTCCAGTTCCACGCAGGCCTGCGCCAGACCTTCGACCAGGTTCCAGGACACGACAATGTTGAGCTCCAGCTGCTCCATGTCCGCCTCGAGATCGTATTCGGCCGCTTCCACGGCGTAGCGCGCCTTGCGAACCTGCGCGAATTTCTTGCCGCCTTCGAAGATCGGCATGCGAAGCAGCAATTTGGCGTCGGCGTCGCGAGTCTTGATCTCCCCAACGTAGCCGTCGGAGCCGCCCAGTTTCAGTTCCAGCCTCGGCCAAAGCTCGGCGCGCTGAAATTTCATGCGGTTCTCGGCCACAACCAGATTCTGGCGGGCCTTGCCGGCCATGGGCGCACCCTCCAGTCCGCGAGTCCTTGCTGCTTCCAGCGTAACAGGCAGGCCCCTTTTCAGGCCGGTCAGTCCCTCCGCTTCAAGGTTCTCGCGGATGGCGCCGGTCAGTCTCGCCAGTTCGAATTGCGCGCGCTGATAGGCGGTTACCGCCTCGATGCGCTGGGCACGCGCCTGGTGCAAGTAGCGCAGCACCTCGTGCACCTGGGTCTGATCGGACCTGCCAAGCGCCAACTGCTCGCGGACTGAGGATTCCTGTTCCGCCACCAGGCGTTCGAACTCGATGCGGCGGTTGAGAATCCTGCGGTTGTAAATCTGCTCGGCGTAGGCGATGGCCACGTCAGTAAGGACCGACTGGCGGGTGTCCTCGGCGTCAAATCCGGCCGCGGCCATCAGAGCGCTTGCTTCCCGCTCGCGGGCGCCGATACGGCCGAAGGAATAGATGGTCTGGTTGACTTCCAGGCCCGAACTGCGCGAATCGCCTTCGTAAATGCCGAGGTTGCGCGCCTCGTTGCGGTTGTAGCCGTAGCCACGGCCGCCGGTGAAGTTGATGGTGGGGTAACGCAGGCTGCGGGCCTCGGCGAATTCCTCGCCGGCCTCCTGCACGCGGCTGCCGGCGGCGCGGATCCGGGGATCGCGCTGCAGTGCGTCGCGCAGGGCCTCTTGCAGCGTGTAGGGGGCGTCGGAGGCGGTCTGGGCCGAAGCCGGGGGAGCGGCCAGGAAGGCGCAGGCTGTGAGGGCGAGGAGGGTTGCGGTGCCGTATGTGCGGGTGGTCATGGGTTGGTGTCTCGAGGGCGGGACGCCCTCGGTCCCAGGGGAGGGCGGGACGCCCTCGGTCCCAGGGGAGGGCGGGACGCCCTCGGTCCCAGGGGAGGGCGGGACGCCCTCGGTCCCGGGGGAGGGCGGGACGCCCTTGGTCCCGGGGGAGGGCGGGACGCCCTCGGTCCCGGGGGAGGGCGGGACGCCCTCGGTCCCGGGGGAGGGCGGGACGCCCTCGGTCCCGGGGGAGGTGTTGAGGGGGTTCATTCTTCTTTCATGCCTTTGCGAATCGCATCCGCGATGGGCTCCGCCAGATACGCCATCATCGTGCGCTTGCCGCCGCTGAAGGTTACGCTCACCGGAAACCCGGGGCGTATGTCCCTGTCGCCCAGCTTGGCGTACTCCTCGTCGGGAATGCTGATGCGTGCGAGGTAGTACTGCATTTGCGTTTGCTCGTTGGTAATGATGTCCGCCGATACCAGAATTACTTCGCCCTTGAGCTCCGGCGTTGCGCGTTGCTTGAAAGGCGTTATTTGCAAGCGAGCTTCCTGCCCCACGTTGACGTTGTCCACGTCGGTGGGACGCACCTGGGCCTCTACGATCAAGGTGTCGTCCTCGGGCACGATATTCATGATCGGTTGGCCGGAGGGCACCACGCCGCCCACCGTGTGCACCTGCATGTTGATGACCTTGCCTCCTTGCGGAGCAGGGATTCGGGTACGTGCCACCTGGTCGCGAACCGAGACCAGCCGGTCACCGCTTTCAAAGGAGAGGTTGGCCTCCTTCGTCAATTCCGCCGACAACTCCGTGCGGTAGTCGTTCTTGATCTGGATGATCTTCTGACGGGTCTCGCCGATGGCCAATCGCGCCTCGGCAATCTCGGCGCTGATCAGCCCCACTTGTCCCCTCGTCTTCGCCAGGTCCAGGCGGCGCTGAGTGAGCTCCTGCTGGGACTCAAGCTGGCGCTCGGCCAGGTCGGCAAGCGTGGCCACCTCCGTCTCCAGAAGCTCCTGTTCCTGCCCTGCCGCGTCACGGCGGGCCATTAGTCCATTGATCTGCTCGCCGAGCTGTTCCACCCGTCCTTCCAGAATCTCGATCTCACCGGCGTGCTGGCCGCGGCGTTCCTTGAAAAGATCCGCCTGCGCCTGAATGATCTCCTCGATCCGGGGATCGCCGCGCAGGGGCTCAAACTCCCTGGAGAATGCAATCTCGTCGCGGGAATAGAGTTCTGCGTTGAGCCGACCGATCGCGGCCAGCGCGCCGTAGTAGCGAGACTCCAGAAGATCCTGCTCGGCGCGCGGCTTGGTGTCGTCGAGGACCAGCAGGATTTGCCCTGCCGCCACGGTATCGCCCTCGCGCACCAGCAATTCCTTGACGATGCCGCCCTCAAGATGCTGCACGATCTTGTTCTCGCCGGCCACCTCGACGATGCCCTCGGCTACCACGCCCTGGGACAGCGGGGCCAACGAAGCCCACAGGATGAAAATGAGCAGCGCACCGGTCACCACGGAGCCGCCAATCCACATCGCCCGGTCCTTCATTGGATCGATCGACTCGTTATCCTCAATTTTCGGCGGTGTCTCCAGGATGCGCTTGAGGAAGGCCAGCGCTTTCTCGCGCCAGTTCTGTGGAGGGGCCTGAATTTGAATGTTCATTGCGTGTACTTGACCTGTATGGGTCTGGCCGGACCGGCTGACTGTTCCGCAGGGCGGGCCGCCTGACGGCCAGGCTGCGCCTTGGGCTTGGCGAACTGGCCGAGTACCTCGTCGCGTGGGCCGAAGCTCACCAGCTGTCCTTCTCTCATTACGCCGATCTGGTCCACACGCCGCAGCAATCGCAAGTTGTGGGTGATCAGAACCGTCGTGATCTTGCGCTCGCGCAGTCCGTCCAGCACCTTGGCGAGCGCTTCCTGGCCCTCGGCGTCGAGGTTGGAGTCCGGTTCATCCAGAACGATGAACGCCGGGTCGTCGTAAAGGGCGCGCGCCAGCGCCACGCGCTGCCGTTGACCCGCCGAAAGACCACGCCCGCCCGCGCCTATCGGCGATGCGTAGTTACCGGGCAGGCGCATGATGACCTCGTGGCAGCCGGCCATTTTCGCAGCGCCGATTACACTGTAGGCCTCCGGGTCCTCCAGGCGCGAGATGTTGTCCGCCACGGTGCCTTCAAACAGTTCCACGGACTGCGGGAGGTAGCCGAAGTGCTTCAAGCGCAGGTGGTCGGGCCAGCCGTCGATCTCGGCCCCGTCCAGGCGCAGGGCGCCCTCGGCGGGCTGCCACACGCCCATCATCACGCTGGCCAGCGACGACTTGCCGCTGCCGCTGGGGCCGATCAGCCCGGTAAGCGTGCCCGGCTTAAGGGTGAAGTTGACCCCGCGCACCACCGGAACCTCGCCGCCGGGCGGCATGGCGCTAAGATTTTCGGCTTCCACCTTGCCTTCGGGGCGCGGCAGGTCGGGCCCTTCGGCCGCATCGCCGGCGCCGAAATTCTCCAGTAGCGTGTTTACCCGCCGCCATGCCAGACGGGCGGTTACAAAGCCTCTCCAGGCGGTAATGCCCTGTTCGATCGGCTGCAGCGCGCGGCCCATGATGATCGAGCCGGCAATCATCATTCCGGGCGTCAATTTTCCTTGCAGGACCAGGTAGGCGCCGGTCCCGAGGATGCCTACCTGCATTGAAAAGCGGAACGCCTTGGTCATGGACAATAGAACGCTCAAACGGCCGGCGGCGGCAGACTGGTAGGACGCCGAGCGTCGATGCCGCACGCGCCAGCGGTTCATCAGCCCGTTGAACATGCCCATGGCCTTGAGCGCATCCGAATTGCGCATCGAGGACTCCAGCAGTTGGTGGGACTGCAAGCCTTCCACGGCGGCGGCCCTCATCGGCAGGCGGGAACGGAATTCCGCCAGCATGCCCAGAGTGAAGATAACCACCGCGCCGAAGGCAGCCACAGCGCCCAATAGCGGATGGAATATGAAGATGACGGCGGTAAAAATGGGCGTCCAGGGCACGTCAAAGAAAGCGAAGATGGTCGGGCTGCCCATGAACTGGCGAACGGAATCCAGGTCCCGCACGGGCTGTGTGGTGCTCTGGCCCTGACTGGCGAGGTTGCTGCGGAAGGCGCTGGACAGCACGTCGTTGGCCATGTTCAGGCCGAGCGCCAGGCTGATGCGCTGCATGAGGCGCTGGCGCACCCATTCCAGCAGCCCGAAGCAGGCCAGCAGGAACACCGCGATCAGGGTGAGCATGAGCAGGGTCTCGGCGCTGGCGCTGGTGAGCACGCGGTCGTACATCTGCAGCATGTACACGGGCGAAACCAGCATCAGGATGTTCACCAGCGAGCTGAACACCGCGATGGCGATGAAGCCGCCGCGATACTTGCCCAGGGCGGCGCGCAACGGCGTGACGGGGCGCTCGGTTTCGGGGGTCTTGGACTGCTGGTTCACGTCAACTCAGTCGGAGCTCCTGGGAGCGAGGGCGTCTTGCCCTCGACCTGGGAGCGAGAGCGTCTCGCCCTCAACCTGGGAGCGAGGGCGTCTCGCCCTCGACCTGGGAGCGAGGGCGTCTCGCCCTCAACCTGGGAGCGAGGGCGTCTCGCCCTCAACCTGGGAGCGAGGGCGTCTCGCCCTCGACCTGGGAGCGAGGGCGTCTCGCCCTCGACCTGGGAGCGAGGGCGTCTCGCCCTCGCCGAGGGCTGGAAGCCCTCATTCCCAGCCTGAAAAGTCAAGTGGCGGTGCCGCCGTTGGCCTGGGCGGCGCGTTGCTTCTCGACTTCCTGGCGCAGGCGTTCGTTCACCTGCTGCATCATGCGCAGGGTGCGGAGGAAGCCGGGCCAGGGCATCGCAATGCGGGTTTTGGGGTTCATTTTGGGCGGTTGGTCTTCCGCGGCTTGATCTTCGGCTTCGAACTCGCCGAACTCCAAGCGTACAACGCCGTCGCGCAGCACCGCTGACATCAATCCATCAACAAAAATCTTGGTATCGCTCATTTGGCTTTTTCTCCCGTAAAGACCTGAACAAATCGGCGGCGCTTGGCTATCGCGCGTAGCCGACCCCGAAGGATTCTAGCGGAGATATGGGGTTGTGAGCAGGTGATTCAAGCAAGCCTGCCGGGAGCGAGGGCATCTTTCCCTCAAGCTGGGAACGAGGGCGTCTCGCCCTCGACGAGGGAGCGAGGGCATCTTTCCCTCAAGCTGGGAACGAGGGCGTCTCGCCCTCGACGAGGGCGCGAGGGCATCTTTCCCTCAAGCTGGGAACGAGGGCGTCTCGCCCTCGACGAGGGCGCGACGCCCTCGTTCCCAGCGGCTGGAGGCACTTTGTCGACAAACGGACCAGGAAGACGCCTTGACGGCCCGAGCCGGGCGGTGGTATTACTATTCCGCCATTTCGGTATTACCCGGAGCGAACATGACTCCTGTCTCGCTGAAACTGCCCGATCCGCTTGCCATCCGGCTGGCCGAGACGGCGCGTCAAAAAAGCATGAGCAAGTCCGCCCTGATTCGTGATGCGCTGGAAGCGTATCTCCGCTCGGATGATGCTGTCGGGAAAGACTCGGCCCTGGCACATGCCGCCGATATAAAGGGCATGCTCTCGGGTCCCGAAGATCTCTCGGTCAACAAGAAATACCTTCGAAATTTCGGCCGTTGAGGGTAATACTCGATACCGGGCCCCTGGTGGCGCTCTTGAATCGCCGCGATCGTTTCCACGCATGGGCTGCAGACCAGTGGTCACGTGCCGCGCCGCCGTTATTGACCTCTGAACCGGTCCTGTCTGAAGCTTGTTTTCTGGTACAGCCTTCGAGGGCTGGAAGCCCTCGTCCCCGGGCTTCCCGCGCAAACACCTCCTTAATTGGGTCGTAGCAACGACTATTGCTCGCTAAGAGGCAATGCTGAAACAGATGTTTCAGTAAGTCCAGTCAGGCGTCATGGCGACGCGCAAACCATACCAGTTCATGGATTGGTGAATAGTTACTCCTGCCCGGGATTCGTGGGGCGGGGAAATGAGCATGGAGGCGAAATCGCGCAAAGCTCGCTTTGAGCAGTCGCCGGAGTTTCGGGCTGAGCCGTCACTCGGCACTCCAGGAAGTCTCCTGCTCCAGCAATCCTCCGTCCACTCGGAAGCATTGGTTCCGATGTCATAGAGGCCGAAAGCGTTCGGTCCGTAGCTACCGACGAGCGTTGGCTCCGGTTGGGGCACGCAAAGTTTGTGGTGTGTCCGGGTCTTGCGAAATTGCTCCCGGTCCTTCTTTGGGTCGCACCACGCCAAGGCATTGTCATAGTCATCGTGCGCCAGGGGTTCGGCCCTCGCCGCGTATTCCCATTCCGCCTCACTCGGCAACCGGTACGGCTTCCCCGTTTCCGCTGCCAGCCAATTGACATATTCTTTCGCGTCCGACCACGAAATACATACGACCGGATGGTTATCGCCCGGCTCAAACCCCGGCTGCTTCCAGGTCCGGAGTCTCACGGTCATGTCCCGCACATAAATTCCTCTCCTTGTGGCCCGCAGGTGCTCGGCGGAAGAGCCCATGCAATGGCGCCTCGTTCTCGATATGGAAATCGCCGCCAGAGGATCGAGCTGTTTGCCTACCGGCCATCGTCGAGCAGCGTGCTCTGCGTCGGTCACATAGCCCGTTGCTTCCACGAATCTCCGAAATTCCGCTACGGTCACTTCGTAGACGGACATCCCAAATGGGCGGGTAATGGCAACGTCCTGGACCGGCACGTTGTCACCGCAGCGGAATCCGGAGACGCAGCCCATGCGGAAGGTGCCGGGATCGATCCCTACCATCAGCGACCCCTTCCCTCCGGACTTGAGATCGTCGGCAAACGTGCTCCAGAATCGCGGCGGGTCCGCGCGGTCGGTTTGCGACTGGTCAGCGGCGCATTCGGAGCCGCTCCTCTCGCTCTGACATAACGCTTGGGGCGCAATCGCAAGGCTGAGGAAAGCAGCGCACCAGATGCCATAGTGCTTCACCAATTTCTTCCTCCCGATCTCCGGCGCTATGTATTGGATGCGATACGCACCCATAACGGCCATGCTGGCGCTTGGCGCGACGATCGCAGCCTGCGGCCACCTGCACGAAACGCGTCAGTTCAACGATGAAGTCGCGCGCGCTTCGACGTCCGTGCGTTTCCCAAGCCGAAACACCATTTGCCAAGACTCCCCAAGACTGATCATGGCAATGCCATCCGCGAAGCTGTCCTGACTGTCAATGTGTTTTCGAATGGGGCTTATATACTTGGGTTGACAAACGTATATAAGCCCCGTTTTCCTCCTCTTGCGCCCTGCGCTGTGGGCGATAGAATTAAGTTCTATCGCCCACCTCAAGGCCTTAAACAAAAGCAGAACCCTGATGATGAAGAAGTGGAACTGGCAACACCCCGACTGGCCGCATTTCACTTGGACGGCGCGAACACTGGATCGCGCGGCCCAACAGTTTGCTGATGGATTCAAGGATCAGAACATTGTCTTGCGGCGTGCTGGAGAGGAAGATTTGGACGGTCTGCGGATTGAATGGCTGACAAACGAATCTATCAAGACCTCAGCCATTGAGGGCGAAATCCTGGATCGCGATTCCGTTCAGGCTTCGCTGCTTCGGCGCTTCGGTTTGCGTCCCAGCGCCCGCCGTCATGGAGCTGCGGAAGAAGGCATTGCGGAAATGATGGTTTCGCTGTACCGCGATTTTGCACAGCCATTGGATCACGAAACTTTGTGTAAATGGCACATCATGCTGATGAGCGCAAACCCCTATATCGAAACCATCGGCGGCTACCGCCGACATGAAGATCCGATGCAGGTGGTGTCGGGGTCGTATGGACAGGAAACGATTCATTTTGAAGCGCCGCCTGCGGTTCGGGTTCACCCCGAAATGGATCGGTTCGTGGACTGGTTTAACCGCAAAACGGAAAACGCCGACTCCACGGCGGCTTTGGAGGCGGGCGCCGTGGCGCATTTGTATTTCGAGTGCATCCATCCGTTTGAGGATGGCAACGGCCGAATTGGCCGCGCGCTCGCCGAGAAAGCTCTGGCCCGCATGCTCGGACGGCCGACACTGTTGCCATTATCAGCGGAAATCTGCCGACAGAAGAAAGGCTATTACGCCGCCCTGAATCAAGCCAACCGGTCTTTGGATCTAACTGAATGGCTGGGTTGGTTCGCCCAAATCGCCATACAAGCGCAGGCATCTGGAAAACAAAGCCTCATCTGTGTCCTCGCGCAGACTCGTCTTTTTGATCAATTGCAAGGCCAGGTAAACGCCCGTCAAGAAAAAGCCCTGCTACGCCTGTTTGAGGCCGAACCAGAAGGGTTTGAGGGAGGAATGAGCGCACGGAATTATCAAGCGATCACCGGCGCATCCGAATCAAGCGCTACGCGTGATTTGGCCGCGCTCGCAGGTTGGGGCGTTCTGCACAAGACCGGGGAGCGCCGGCATACCCGTTATAGGCTGGTGTTGCCTGATTTGGACAGCCTTTTGGACAGCCTGAATGCTCCGACGTCACTTGCACCGGCGGGCAGCGACGCTGTCAACCTTCGTATATAAGTCCCTTTCGGAAGGCTATCAGGCAAGCGTCCGGAGAACGGCCGAGGCAATACCGAATGTGTTCCCGACAAATCCGGGCCTGGAATCCTATCGGGAGCGGACCGTTACACGATCGTACAAGGGCTCCCTCGTTGCCGGACGGAGGAGCGGAGAATGGACCGTGAGCGACAAGACGGGCCACGTCATTTCCAGGGGACCCTTCCTGAACGATGAACCGCATGGCGATTGGACGTTCCGGTACCGCAACGGCTTCACCGCCCAGGGCGCCTTTGAACATAGCGAGAGAATCGGCGCCTGGACGGTCCGCGACGCGGAAGGCAACGTCACGACCGTCCGCTACGAAGGCGGCGAACAGTACGCTGGGAGCGAGGGCGTCTCGCCCTCGTGGAGGGCTGGAAGCCCTCTTTCCCAGGGGGAGGGCCGCAGGCCCTCGCCGCGGCAACCTGCATGGCGTCCTCAAAATCCTTCATCGGGAGTGAGGCGGCGTAACGGATCGCCTCGGTATCAGCGGGCGCCACCTGCACGAAACGCGTCAGTTCAACGATGAAGTCGCGCGCGCTTCGACGTCCGAGCGACGGGGACACCAGGTAATAGAAATTGGAAACGGAATGCCAGGCAATGAACACGGTTTCCCCGGTGCTTTCAATCCGATCGAGAAGAGCGACGGCCGGATCGGAATGCGGTCGCCGGTCAAGCGCTATGTCGATGAGGACATCCGTGTCCAGCAGCATCATAGGGGAATTACCTACTTTAGTTGACAGGACTTCATCCCCCGCATCTTCTGCGAGGAGCAAGATTGCTCGCCTCGACCTACCGACTAGGTGGCGGGGGAGGAGGTGGCGGTGGCGGGGGAGGAGGTGGCGGAGGACTGGCCGGACGCGGAGGGTACGACGACCGCTTTTCTACTTCACGCGGGGACATCGTAACTCTTCGTAATTGTGTATGCCTGTTCGGTGCATTTTTCATGCAGCTCCGAATCAATTGGAATTTCCATTTGCTGTGCCCTATCGGTTGCTTCTCTTATTTGGGTGCTGAGGGAATTGACTTGTTTAATAACTTCTGCGTCTTCCACGACACCGCGCTCTACATCAATCCAAAGAGCATGACATTCTTCTTCCAACCGTCCGCATTCTTGACTGACCAGTTTGAGTGTGGCAACTCTTTTTGAGTGATCAATAGCGAAGTCATACGCAACAATGACACCAATAATAATTGCAAAAGTACCTTGAATATATGATGGTGTCGCAGCAATGACCGCAGTTAACGTGCCGCCTGCTGAAACCAAAAGAACAATTCGTAGAATGATCCGAATTTTTGCTTGCTTGTTCCACAGTTCCGAGTAATAACGCACAAGCCTCGCGGCATCCAACCATGTATGCCACACTGTATTTCGAGTCTGAGGAGAAATAACGATCATAAGGCGAAGCTCATTCAAAAGTGTAGCACAACCGTAGTATGGACAAATCATGAACCCAATCCCGCCCGCCACAGAACGCCAGTTGCAATTGATTGCCGTGCTCTGCAAGGAGCGCGGGCAGGATTACACCTATGCGCTTAATGAAGCCTTATTGGGGCAGGCTTCGTATCCATTAGATGTTTCGGATGCCGACACTTTGATTGAGTGGCTGAAGAGCCAAGAGCGCGTATGCGTTGTGGATTCTTGGGATATTCGGGAGGAGTTCCGGAGCAAGATTTAGTTGCCCACAGCTGCCTGGGACGGTGCCTTTAGTTTTCTAGTTCTTCTTCAACGATTGAAATTGGAATATCAATTGCTGTCACTGTCGTTTGTGCATCTCTTTGGCCTTGAAGATAGTTGATTTCTCCATGTAGTTCTTTCACATCGTCCCTAACTTCTTCTATGTCTCCTCGAATCTCGACAAAACTGTCTTTGGTCTCTCGTCTAAGTTCCTTCTCGGTCTCCTCACTCTTTCTTCGCTCCATTTGGCGGTCCCCCCGCCTTAGGGCAAAGCCTACACTTATCTCTCTGTCTTAAAGACCGGGACCAGCTCTTACTAAGGTGGGTAATGCCCCATCATAGATACTTCTTCGCCAACGCCTCGTAGCGCGGATCGTCACCCCGCGCCGCCTGTAATCGGCCACGCCAGCGCGAGGCGAACGAAGGCGTCTCCCCGGCCGCCATCAAGCGGAGCGACCGTTCGATGAGAGAAGAAAGCGATACGCCTTTAGCGCGCGCGTATTGCTTGGCGATCGGCAGCACATCGGCGTCCACTGTAACGGTGAGTTTCTTCTTCATCTCAATTGCGCGGCGAAAATCATACGTATAGGATATGCTCACATACGTATACGTCAATGGTCGGCAACGGCCAAACGCAGGCCCCTGGGAGTTTTCGCAGCGGGCCCCGCTACGCCGGCGCGCAGGGAACACGCTGGGAACGAGGGCGTCTCGCCCTCGACGAGGGCGAGACGCCCTCGCTCCCAGGCTTGTTCCATGCAAGGGAGGGCTTCCAGCCCTGCCTCCCAAAGGAAAGCCCTCGTTCCCAGCACCGTCAGTTCAGAAGCAGGCGGATAAACAAGAATGAGGCGCCCGAGCCGATTGCACCCAGGATTCCCAGGAAAACCGCGCCGCGACTTACGGCATTCTCAGTTGCCCGCTCCGGGGGCGATGCGACAGCCATTCATCGACCTCCTCGCGGGGCCATCGAACGGCTCGCTGAGTCAACCGGAGAGGTTGCGGAAAGTGTCCTTGTTTGATCAGCCGGTATAGGGTGCTCTTGCTCAGGCCGGTGATCAATATTACGGAACGCAATCGCAGCATGCGCTCCTCACTCATGTTCTTATTCTTGTCATCAACGACACCACTTCACCTTGATCTGCTTGCCCTGGTCGGACGCGGTCAGCGTGTAGGTTTCGGAGGTCGCCCCTGGGATGTCGGTGTCAGTGAGGCCGTCCACCCGCACCCACTGGTAGCTGAACGTGGGGGTCGCCGGCAGCCCATTCGGCTCCTCGATGTCGTCCGTCGCCGCCGTCAGCGTCTTGCTCACCTGCGCCGCACCGGAAATCGTCGGCTGGCCGGCGGCGGGAGCGTCGGTCACAACGAGCGACACGGCGACGTCGGTCCCGGCAGTCCAACCCAGGGTGGTGCTATTCCACTTCCATTGAGTCTTGGCGCCGTTGATCTGGTCGGCCTCCTCAAGGACGAATTCCTCGCCCTCAATCACCAGTGTCAGACCCTGTGTGGCGGCTGTGGCAACCGTATCGAGCCTAAGTGTCAAGACTCCGTTCCTGGTGAAAAACTTGGTGACCGCGTAGGTCGTACCGTCATCGGTGAAGTCGTCGGCGCTCAATGTGTTCGAGTTGGTGCATCTTCTGTTCCCCGTCGAGGTGTTGTCGCAGCCCAGCGGTACGGGGGTCCCTGAGAATGTGGTCCTCGGCGTCAGCGTGGCCGACCAGACCTCGGTCTGCGCCTGGGCCTGCAGGGGCAGGGCCAGGAGCGCGACGAAACCCGCCTGATCAGCCCTCTTGGTCAAGAGCCCCATCCATCTCGCCCGCGCGGGCGATACGCGCGACACCGCCGCGTCCGTTTTCCCCAACCGCATTCGATCACCTCACTCTTCGGTTTGCGACGACCCCCCCGGCGTGTTTCGAAACTGACTTTCCAACTCCACGGGGATAAACGAGCGCGTACGCTACTTACTAGCGCACGTGCTATTTACCAAGAATTCAACTGCCAACAATGCTAAATGAATCGTGCGCCGGCGCGCTTCCCCAACATTGGGGAGATTTGGCGTTTATTTCCCGATGTGATTCAGGAAGTCACGGCAAGACGCGCGCCAAGTCGCGCCGGCCTGTACCGTCAGCGCAGGGACTTCGGCGCGCTGCCCAGCGACTGCACAAGCCGCACCAGGTCCGCCTGCCGCGACAACTGGTGCTTGGCGAACATGTGCTTCACATGCGTGCGGATCGTGCTTTCCCTGCGGCCCGTCGCCGCAGCCACCTCGCGGACATTCATGCCTTCGGCCAACAACACCGCCACCCGGCTCTCCATCCCCGTGAGCCCGAGCGCCGCCGCCGCCACGGCCGGATCGATGCGGGTCCGGCGCGAGCCAGGAGGATAGCGCACGCACTTTCGCGCACTGGAGTGAACTCCTTGGACTGGACACATTGACGGTGCGATTTTGCCAGTAGGCTTGCTGAGCCAGGAGGACACGTCATGGCTCGTCATCGTACCTACAGTCTGGAGTTCAAGCGCCTGCAGTAGGGGTAGTGACCCGGTTGCTGTCATGAGCGGCCATTTCAGAGACGGTTGGTCTATCGTGAGGCTGAGTCTTCCGCGCGGATGAATCTCAACGTACCAAACACCGTACGCAGGCATGCAATCTCTTCCACCGCGCGGAATCCGGCGCTGCGAAACAGCGATGTCAGCTCGCCTGTGACGTGTCCGCGGGTTGAGGCAAATCCATCCAGCAGTTGGATCTGGTAGAACGCCAAGCGTTGAATGGGCCCGGTGGGACGCCCCCAATCTGCTACGTGCACGGAGCAGCCCGGTTTCAGTACCCGCGCGATTTCGGCAATTGTGGCTTGCTTATCGGCGCTGACCAGATGGTGAAAAAACAGCGTCGACAGCACACGATCAAAGCTGCCGTCGGGGAATGCCATATCGGTGGATCGGCTCGGTGACGTCGCGTCGATCGACCACCCCAGTCGTAGTCGCCCACGGACTTCAGAGATGCATCGAGCTGCCTTGCGACAAAGCGAATCACGATTGCCGAAATCTCACCCTTGTGCCGCGGGAAGCGACCTTCGTGTGCCAAATACTTCAGCTGCAAGGCCACCGCCAGGCGGCTGCCCGAGTAGACACTCGTGCAAAATGCGATCTCCGCGTCGGTAAAAAGCCAGAAATCATCGAGTTCTTGCGGAGACCACAGCTGCTTCATGGTGCTGAATCAACCCGAGTTTACCGGAGGCTCCGGATCTTGAGAGGATTGGAGCATGAACAAAGCGAAGCGTTATTCCCCGGAGGTCAGGGAACGGGCAGTACGGCTGCTGTTTGAACACGAGAAGGACTACCGGTCGCGGTGGGCTGCGACGATGTCGATCGCGAGCAAGATTGGATGCACGCCCGAGACCCTGCGCGGCTGGGTGAAGCGAGTGAAGATTGACACGGCTCGACGGGATGGATTGACCTCGGAGGATCGGGCTCGGTAGAGGGCGTTGGAGAACGAGAACAAGGAATACTGGCTTCTGCTTTTTTCGCCCAAGCGGAGCTCGACCGCAAACTGAAGCGATGATCGCCTTTATTGACGATCACAAGGATGGCCATGGGGTCGAGCCGATCTGCCGCGTGCTGCCGATTGCCCCATCGACCTACTACGCACACCAGGTGCGACAGCGAGATCCCTGGCGCCGCTCGGCACGCGCGCGACGAGATGAGGCGTTACAGCCTGAGATTGAGCGGGTGTGGCGAGAGAACTTCAAGGTTTACGGGGTGCGGAAAGTGTGGCTGCAATTGAACCGGGAAGGGGTCTGTGTAGCGCGCTGCATTGTTGGCTGGCGGGTGTCGGGTTCGCTTTCTGCGGCCCTTGCCCTGGATGCGCTTGAGCAGGCGCTGTACGACCGCGAGATCAGTCCACGTAGCGAGCTCATCCATCATGGCGATCGCGGTGTGCAGTACTTGTTAATACGCTACACGCAACGTCTATGCGAAGTCGGCATCAGGCCTTCGCTGCTCCCATAACGGCTCCAACTGGTGGCAACGCCTTTTGATTGGTTTGCTCGACCTTGAGTCGGATGAGTGGAGCGATGCCGTAAACGTCCTTGGACGCAAGCCTCGAGCGGCTGGAATGACGGCTTCTGATGAGCGCGCAGGCCGGTTCCGTTTTACTGCTGATGCCCTCGCCCGTGTGAAGGAAGGTTTATGCCGCGATGACGAGGACCCCGCAGCCGCGGGTTACTCCTGGATGTTGTGGGCTGCATCGGCCAAAAGCACGCTTCGAATTCAAGATTTACGCACCGCTCAGTTGGATGGAAACAGATTGTGCGACGCTTCCGGAGACGAGCTTTTGGGGGTGTTATCTCCGGAAGCGCGAGGCACGTGCGAGAGGCTGTTCAAAGTACGTGCTGTGGCCTCATCGGGTCGCGGGGAGCCGGCGTTGTACGCAGCGGCTGAGCGGGCCTGGGACCGCGCGTCAGCGGAGTTACCTGACACCGCCCGCCCGCTTTTGGGGTCGGCGCGTCATTTGAGTTTAGCGGTGACCGTCCTCCCCGGTGCGAGCCGCCCTTGATGCGTCTTTGCGTCTTTGCAGCTTTGAGGGTCTCCCTTGGAATTGGACAGGGCAAGCGATTTCTTTCATTTGCCGCATTTGCCGCATTTGTCGCATTTGCCGCTTTGGGCTCATTTCCGGCAGGCTTTGGCCGAGTGGCCGAGAGTCAGGTGTGCGGATTCTGCACGCGCCGTTTGGTGCCGGAAATCCGTGTTGGAAAAGCGTCACCGTCATGGTTCGGAGTGCCAGGTCGGGAATTCGCGATCCAAAAACTGACGCTGAACCATGCGGCGTGCTGCGGCGCGCCGTCAAAAGCTTGAAATCAACGCGCGGTCCCCCAGCCTGGGGCCGTACGCTATCGAGCATGTCGCTCGGGCCATGCGTCGCGGTATAGTCAAACAAGTTATGAATCTCCTACGGAAAGCGTTATAGGTACTGACACTGGCGTCGGCTGGTCTGGCCGCGATTGTCTTTCCCATGACGCTCTTTGCGATTCAGGGTATGAGCCGGCTCAGTTTTGAGGTCGTGGCGTTTGTCCTGAGCTTCTACCTGTTACACCCAGTGTCGCTTGTGCTGATATTCCTGGTTCGCTTTGATACGAGCAGGTGTCTTTGGCGGCGATGCAGGGTTGCCGCTAATTCTTGCTATTCCTTCATTCCTATTCTTGCTCAACTCGTTGATGGGTGTCTTCGAAGAATTGAGCCCGGGTCGCCAATTGCGACGTTGAAGCCGCCGGGGAGAAACCCGCAGACTCACGGTGTAGCTTGCGGAACAGGACCGCACTCTGGGGGGCAGGGGCTGGCGATGCCCTCGATCCCGGTCCCCCGTGCTGCTCTTCTCTCGAAGACCGATCTTCCTGGAACGGCTCTTCCTTCTACGGGTGTCGGCCGGGTCTTAGCAGATCGAGAAGATCGCCTTGCGTCAATTCATCGGCCGCGGACTCCTTGAACCGATTGATATCGGCAGCGACTTCGGCCCAGGGCACACTCCGCACGCGTTCAGCCACTCGGGCCGGCCATGAATCTTTGGTTAGCCGCTCCGCTCGCTCGCCATGCTGCTGCAAACCGGCGTTGAGCATGTCAAGGTTGGGAGCGGGCCATTGGTCCTGTTCCAGATACCAGGCAAGATCGAAAAAATCCCGACCCTTGGCCCAGGGACGATACAGCACCGCGAGCAGCTTGCCGGCCAGTAGGGAAGAACGATCGTGATGCAGGACCCGGACGCCAACATGCCGGCGGATGCGGTGGGTTGTAAGGATTGCGCCCGACGGAGGCTTGGTGTCCACCTCCAGTTTGACGCGCGCGACTTCGCTGCGGTGCGGCGATAGCCCCATTTCATGGAACAGGCCCGGGAACCGGAACAGGCCCTTATGCACGGCGCCGGAGTCCTGCAGCGTGACGGAAATCTCGTAGGACTCCCGCCGGAACGCGCGCAGGACGTGCGCAACCCACCGGGGGAAGTCGTATTGATCGCGGCGCGCTTCCAGTGCGAAGTCGAGATCTTCCGAGAAGCGCCGCAAATGGTACAGCAGCCGCAAGGCGGTGCCGCCCTGGAAAGCGATGGAGGACATGGCGCCCGCGTGCGCCAGGCCTTCCAGAATTCGTACCTGCAGGTATTCCTGCAGCAGGTGTCTGGCATACCAGTCGTTGCGCTCGGCTTTCGCCTGCTGAACGATTTGCAGCAGTTGTCCCTTCATGCTGACGGCTCCGATTGGCTGCGGGTTTGTGCACTCTCGGCAAGACGCCGGGCGGCGCGGAGCCACTTCGGACGCCCCGATTTTTCCGCCAGTGCGAGCAGCTGGGCGGGATTCAAGCACTGCCAATTCAGCCGCATGCCGTCGATCCAGCGCGGGTCATCGGCGCGAGGGGTCAGATGAATCAGGTCCAGCAGCGCCTTTTCCGGCGTGGCGATCAGCGCCAGTTGTCCGGCCACCACCTCGACTTGCCGTAAACCCGTGTTGCAGGGCACGGTAAGGGACAGGAGGTCCGGGCGCAGGAATTGATACATATAGCGCCCCAAAACCGTGTCCCATGTGTGAGGGCGACCGGGGCCGCAACTCGTCGCCACAGGAATGTGTTCGGGGATGACGCCGGCGTAGGACAATGCCATGTGCGTGGAAACATAGGACCCCGGCATCAGCCGGTTGGCGACTAGAAACGGGGAGGGATTGACCTTGCGGTAGGGTGGAGCCAAGGCGTACAGCCCCCGCCTGAGCTGAACAAGTTTCCCTGCGCGAAGCCAACGGCTGAACGCTGCCGCGAGTTCCTTGCGGCTGGCTTGTCCCGCACACAACCAAGCCGTCTCGAATACGGGTTCATCTTCCACGAGTTCCAGAAGTCGAGCGAATTTCATTGCAGTATTTAATCATAATATATATATAATCACAATAATACCAACCCGCGTCTCCAGTGCCATACCCAAGCTGGAATCCGGCGCGTGGAGCGCTTCTGCGGCGCGGCCGGGTTGAAGCCGCCGAACCCGTTCGAGCCGGAGGCAAAACCGTACCTGTTGTATGGACCGATTTCCCAGGCAGCCTGTTGGCCGGCGGTGATCTGGAATTCCTCCGTGCGCGCCTCGAAACCGGCGGCCACGTTGAGGACCGACGCGCCGAGATTGACCGGATAAACCACATCGGCGTTGAAGTTGGTGTCCCGCTGCGTATAGTCGCCGATCTCGAAATCGCGTGGCGTATCCGGGCCGAGCGAGGCATTCAGGGTATTGCGGTTGAAGGCGGCCAGGTTGTTCTCGCCGATGCTTGCCGACACGTCCCACATCAGGCCGTTGGCCAGCTCGCCTCGCACGCCGACGACCCCGGAGAAGTCGCTGATGGTCGCGCCGAACTGCGGCGTAAAGCCTTCCTGAAGCATCTCGACGAACGAGAAACAACCGTCGTCGGCCACCACCATCTCGCGGAAGGACAGCAGGTTGGCGGCGGTGGAATCGATATCGCCGTATCTTGCTGCACAGCCCTCGCCCCCGACCAGGAACTTGTTGGCGCTGGTCTTGTAGACACCGTTGCGGTTCATCGGGCTGCGGAAGAAGAACGCCGGCGATGGCGTCGGAGCCGTACTGGGCCGCCGCACCGTCGCGTAGCACCTCCATGCGCTGCAGGGCAATGGCGGGAATGGCCGAAATGTCCGGTCCCTGGGCGCCGTTCGAGGCGCCGTTGGATATCCACTGGATCACCGATCCCCGGTGCCGGCGCTTGTTGTTCATGAGCACCAGGGTGTGGTCGGGAGCCAGCCCGCGCAGGTTGACCGGGCGCAGCAGCGCCGCAAGATCCCGTGAGGGGTTGTCGCTGACGGGTAAGGCCAGTAATGTCAGCAACGTGATGGTTGCGGTGCAGAAGCGCGAAGTCGCGCGGCTTGGTTCAGCAACGGCTGGGTCAGGCGAGTGATCGTCACGCCTTTTGCCGCTTTCTTATCACCGAGGCCTACCAGCGCATCGATGCACGCAGCTCGACGGCGTGTTCCGGCACGCCCTGAAGGTCTTGGCGCCGACCGAGCCTAAGCTCCGCTTCGAGGCTCGACTCCGAAGCGAGCCTCACGCCCATTTGCAGCGCCTGACCGCCGCCATCGGCCGCCTGCGCCGCGATGAACGGCACCCACAGGCTGTTCCTGCGGCGCCCGGCAATCCCGTAACCGAGTTCCGCCTCGAAGCGTTGCGCCGCCTCGAACGCCGTGCTTCTCGCCAACCCCGAGGCGTCCTGCTGATTCCACAGCGACTGCACGCCGCTTTGGGTCGCGCCCCAGGCCGAACCGAGTCTCATCGACAACCCGCGCCCGTCCTCGGACGGGGTGTAGGCGATCGAACCGCCGAAACCCCATTCCTCATACTCGGTGTCCTGATGGGCCACAAGCCCCCTGGCCGTGACCTCCACCGAAAGCCGCCCGGCCGCGTAACCGAGCCCGCCGCCGATCTCCAGCCCCGCGCCCGTCTCCGCATCGCCGCCGTCATAACGCAATCCCACCTCCAGCCTCGGAGACAGATCGCCCCCCCAGGCCAGCGGAACCGATCCGCGGCCCTCCAACACGGCCCGCACCCGGCTGGTCGCGCCGGCCGCGCCGGCCAAGTTCTCCACCGCGTCCGACACGGTGCTCGTGAGCCGTGCATCAGCGCGGACCGCAAACTCAAACTGCGCCGCGCCCGCCGTGCGCACGCTGAACACGCCCCGTCCGCCGAACGCCGCCATGGCCGTGGAAAGGTCGGTTTCGATTCCCGATGCGGCGCCCTCGGGCGTCAGCGTGAGATCGCCCACGCCATAGCCGAGCGTACCCCAAACGCTGGTGCGCTCGTTGAGCGAGTAGCTGGCATACGGGATCAGGCTCGTCAGCGAACTATCCATCGCCCCGCCGGTGGCGATACGGTGCGTGTAGGCACCCTGGCCTTCGCTGTACGCCAGCGCCAACCCCGCCATCCAGCGTTCCCTGCGGGTGTCGAACCCGACCGTGGCGGTGGTGACATCGCCGTTGAGCGACAGTGGCCCTTCGGCGCCATCAAAGCGCGTCACCGCGGTCTCGCCCCACAGGGACCATGGCCCGAGCCATCCCGGCGCCTCGTCGCCACCCGGCCGGGAGTAGAAGAACGAGATGCCCATCAGACCGACACCCGCCTCCGAGAGCCGCGAGAGATCCTCAAGACCCAGCAGGTCCATCACGGCACGACGGAACGTCCCCTTCGCGTCGCCGCCGCCGGAACCGCGGGCGCGGCCCGAATCAACGCCCGCCATACCCTCGCCTGAGAGGCTGTCGATCGCAGGGTTACCGCCTGAATCCAGTTCCGCCATACCACCGACCGAAAGGCTGCCGACCGCAGGGCTGCGGACCGCCATGGCTTCGGCCCCGAGCCGGTCCATGCGCGTCCGGGCGGCTTGATCTCCCAACCACGGGTCAAGCCGCGGTGCAACGCCATCGGGCGACGCGCGGTCACCCCGCTGGCCAGGGCCGGACGGGGCGAACCGGCCGAGCATTTGCCAGTCCACGCGCTGCCCACCGATCGTCAGGTGGTTTTCACGCGCGTGTCCCGAGGTGTCATATATCCGCGCCTCGATCGCCTGCACCGCGTGGTCGGACGCCACCCGCCCAAACCGGCTCAGCCAGGCGCCGGGCATCAGACCGCTGTTGGTCAGCGTGGCCGTGCCCTCACGGTCGCCGATGTAGGCGCCGGAAGGATTCGACAACCGCAAGGTGAAGGTCTCACCGGGATCGTCATGGGCATCGGCAACGACCACAACCTTGACCGTCCTGCGCGTCTGGCCCGGGCGGAACGTCACCGTGCCGGATGCGGATTCGTAGTCCTGACCCGCGGTTGCGGTGCCGTCGACCGTTTGGTAGTCCACGGTCACCGTGCCGGTGTCCGCCTGGTTCAGCGACACCTCGAACTTGATCTCCTGGCGCTGCAAGTGTTTGCTGTTCGGTTCCGGGGCGCTCACGTCGGAAACCGAGATTCCCGTCGCGCACGGCTTGGCGCCGCTGCCGTTGTTGTTACGAATCGAGCCCGTGGCGCTGCCGTTACCCTCAAGCTTCGTCCGCACCGGGTTGGACAACTGCAGCGTCATCGTTTCGGTGGACTCGTCGATGCCGTCGTGGCAGACCAGCACCCGGATGTATTTCGAGCGCTCGCCCTCGGCGAACGTCAGCGTGCCGGACGTGGACTCGTAGTCCTGTCCGGCGACCGCGCTGCCGTCCACCGTCCGGTAGTCCACGGCCACCTCAAACTCCGGCGCGTAGTCCAGCGCCGCGACGAACTTCAGGTACGACTGCGGGTTGGGCCATTCCTTCACGTCGGCGCCCGCGATGGATATCGCCGGCAGGGTGTCGTTGTCGAGGAACCGGAACGTGGCCGTGTCGGCCCGGTTGTCTTTGCGAACCCCCCTCGGCAGCGGCCCGAAGCGTACCCGGATGCCTTCGCCGTGGTCGTCCTCGGCGTCCTCCAGGACGCGGATGATCACGTTTTCGCGCCGCTCGCCGGCCGGGATGATCACCGTCTCCGGCAGCCCGCTGTAATCCGCGGAACTCGCCCCGTCGAGGTGCGTAACCTGCAGCGGAACCACGATATCGTTGTCCGCTGCACTGTTGAGATAGACATAGAGCGAATAAATGCTGCCCTCAAGCAGTTCGCGCACGTTGGTGTCCTGGGCGTCGAAAGAGATGGTCCGAATACTGATACTGTCATTGGTATCGACCAGGTTCAACGTCGTCGTGGCCGGGTCGCCCGCCGAGACGCTGGCCGGCAGCGCGCCGAAGCCGAACGTCAGGTATTCCTGGTCGTCGTTCACGTTGTCGTTCTGGGCCTGTACTGCGAAAGTTTGCGTGGACTGGGAATCCGAGAAGGTGATGCTCTCCGGCACGTTGTAGTCCGCGGAACTCGCGCCGTTGCCGTGCGCCGTAGTGATGAGGATGGTCAGCTCGCGGCCCGGCGCCTTGTCCAGATGCACGGACACATCCACGGTGCTGCCCTCATTCACGCTGTAGGTTTGCGCGCCGAAGAACGCCTGGACCGCACTGGCGCCGTCGTTGTCACGCAGATGCACCGTCGCAGCGCGCGGCCCGCGGTCGAGTTCGAGGTCTTCGATATCAAACCCGGCGAACTGCAGGTAGATGCTCTCGCCATCGTCATCGTCACTATCGTTGGTGGCGGTCACGGTGAACGACACCCGCGTCTGGCCCGGCCGGAAGGTCACCTGCGCGGGCACGCCGGAGTAGTCCGACGCGTCCGCCCCGCCCCGGTGCTCGGGCGTAAAGATTCCTATCGTGAGCGACTCGTTCAGTTCCGGCTTCCAGGGGTTGTTCAGCCCGACGGTCACCTGCGCCGCCGTACCGCCCTCGGTAGCGGTGTAGGAGGACTCCTCGAAGAACAGGAACCAGGTCGACACATCCGCGTTGTCCACCAGCGCCACCGTCGCCGTCGCCGGGCTGCCGAGCAGCACGCCGGAGGGCAGGGTATCAAACCCCAGTTTTACGCTCTCGCCGTCGTCGTCCGCCGAGTCTTCTGTCGCCGTGACGGTAAACGACTGCTCTGTCTCGCCGGCGGCAAAGGTCACGCTGCCCGGCACGTCAGAGTAGTCCGTGCTGCTCGCGCCGTCCTGCGGGGTCGTCGTCACCGGTATGGTCACGGCGTGCGCTGCCGCCGTGTCCAACAGCACCGTCACCACCGCCCCGGCCACGCCCTCGATCGCGGTGTAGGACGAAGCCCCGAAACGCACCGTCGGCGCTGCATCCTCGCTATCAATTGTGACCGTTGCTGTTGGGTGAACCGGCACCGTCGCGCCGGTGGGGTTGCTGAGATCAACCTGGAATGATTCATTGTTCTCATAGACATCGTCGTCCGTGATCGGGACGGTGAAGGTCTTCGATGTCTCGGTCGCGGCGAAGGTCAGCGTGCCCGAGGTCGCCGTATAGTCCTCACCTGCTTTCGCACTGCTATCCCGCGTCGCGTAGTCCACGGTCACCGTCCCGGTGCTGGCCGGGTCGAGTTCGACCGTGAGCGTCGCCGAGCCGGCGTCCTCGTCCACGGTGACCTCGTTCGGGGCGAACGACAACGTCGGCAGCGGCACCGGCACGATCGTGCCGCTCGACGGGTAGGCGTCGCTGGTTCGCTCCTCGCGGGTGCTTTCGTCGTCGGTGAAACTCACCTGCACCCTGACCTTCTTGCCCACATCCGCCGCCACCGGCGTGTAGGTCGCGGCGTCGTCGCCGATGGCCGTCTCGTTCGACACGCCGTCGGCATCCACCCGCAGCCACTTGAGGGTGTAATCGTCGGGGAAGGTGGTCGGTAGCCCGTCGGTGTCGGCGATGTTGCCGATTGCAGCCGTCAGCGTCTCGCCCACCTGCGCCGTGCCCGAAATCGCCGGCGTGCCCGTGGCAGGGTTGTTGCCCGCCGCGTCGTCCACCAGCGCCACCGTCGCCGTCGCCGGGCTGCCGAGCTTGATGCCCGAAGGCAGCGTGCCGAACCCGAGTTGCACGCTCTCGCCGGTCTCGTCGAATGAGTCGCTCCTCGCCGTCATGGTGAACGTCTTGGAGGTCTCATCAGCGGCAAAGGTGATTCTCTCGGGCACGCCCGACCAGTCCGCCGCCGTTGCCCCGCCCTCCGGGGTCGCCGTCAGCAAGATGGTGACGGCGCGCGACGCCGCGGGAAACAGCTCCACCGTCACGGTAACATCCTGGACACCCTCGATCGCGGTGTAGGCCGAGGCCCCGAAGCTTACCGTCGGAGCGTCCGTGCGACCGGCGCCGTATCCGGACCAGACCGACCCCTCGTGGTTGACCGCCTGTACCCCAACCTGGTACGGCGTGTCCGCTGTCAGGCCCGTGATCTGCGCCGCAGTGCCGGTCACGTTCTGCGGACCGTCCGTCCAGGTCTCTACCGAATCCTCCCGGTAGCGCAGGTTGTAGTGCGTGATCGCCGGGATACCGAGGCTGGGCGGCGCCGTCCAGCTCACGTCCAGGCTCGTGATGCTACCCGCAGTCGCCGACACCGTCGGCGCCCCCAGCTGCGTCGGTCTTTCGGCCAGGTCCACGATGTTGATGATGACCAGGATCGAGACACTTATGCCTTGTTGGTTGGCGGCATTCACGGTCACCGCATAGCTCGGCTTCTCCTCGTAGTCGTAGCGCTCGCCCACCCTGGTGCTAAGCTGGCCATTCGATGACGAGATCATGAATTTGCCCGCGTCCTCGCCTTCCAGGCTGTAGTGGACAGTCCCTACCACGCCGGACGGCCGCACGGGGTCGCCGATGTTTCCTGGCCGCTGCACCGTCAGCTCGGCATACGTTTCAACGAGGCTACGGGTGGTGCTATCCCCAATGGACCCGCTCGACGGGTAGGCGTCGCTGGTGAGCGGTCCTTCCGCGGTGCCGCCGTCGTCGGTGAAACTCACCTTCACCTTGATCTTCTTGCCCGCATCCGCCGCCGCCAGCGTGTAGGTCGCGGCGTTGGTACCGATGTTCGTCTCGTTCGACACGCCGTCCGCGTCCACCCGCAGCCATTGGTAGGTGTAATCGTCGGGGAACGTGGTCGGTAGCCCGTCGGTGTCGGCGATGTTGCCGATTGCAGCCGTCAGCGTCTCGCCCACCTGCGCCGTGCCCGAAATCGTCGGGGCGCCCGTGGCAGGGTTGTTGACCGCCGTGTCGTTGTCGGTGATCGTGCCGGTGAAGGTGATGAAGTTGGGTGTCGCGTCATCGTTTGAGTTTCTAATCCACTGTATGACAATCGTTTCGTCCGGTTCGTCCTCGCCGTCGTCCACGAGGGTGATGTCGAAGGTTTGCGACAGACTGCGCGCCGGCACGGTGATTTTCGCTGTTCTTCCTGGCCCTGGCCCCTGGAGGAAGTCGTCATAGTCCTCGCCCTCCGTCGCCGTGCCCGTCTCAACGTCTTCATCATAAATCGTATTGTAGGCTATGTCCCTTTGGCTCGGGTGGTTCAATCGAAGGGTCAGCGTCATCGTGCCCGCCCCTTCATCGACCGTGACGTCCGCCATTGATGCCGTCGGCACTGCCTCCTCGCTATCAATTCTGACCGCTGCTAATGGAGGATCCGGCAGCGTCGCGCCGGTGGGGTTGGTGATATCTATGAAGAATGATTCCCTGAATAACTCATAGACATTGTCGTTCAGGATCGGGACGGTGATCGTCTTCGATGTCTCGCTCGCGGCGAAGGTCAGCGTGCCCGAGGTCGTCGTATAGTCCTCACCTGCTGTCGCAGAGGAACCACGCGTCGCGTAGTCCACGGTCACCGTCCCGGTGCTGGCCGGGGTGAGTTCGATCGTGAGCGTCGCCGAGCCGGCGTCCTCGTCCACGGTGACCTCGTTCGAGGCGAACGACAACGCCGGCAGCGGCACCGGCACGATCGTCCCGGTGAAGGTGAATGTGGTGGGGTTCACCTCATCGCCAGTGACTTTCTGCCACAATATGACGATCGTTTCGTCCGCTTCGTCCACGCCGTCGTCCACGACGGTGATGTCGAAGGTGTGTGACAGACTGCCCCCCGGCACGGTGATTCTCGCTGTTCCTGCTGGCGGCCCCAGGAGGAAGTCGTCATAGTCCTCGCCCTCCGTCGCCGTGCCCGTCACCCTGGTATCAACCGTAGAGTAGGCTATGTCTTCGTGGCTCGGGTGGCTCAATCGAAGGATCAGCGTCATCGTGCCGGCCCCTTCATCGACCGTGACGTCCGCCATTGACGCCGTCGGCACGGCATCCTCGCTATCAATGCCGACCGCTGCTGTTGGAAAAACCGGCAGCGTCGCGCCGGTGGGGTTGCTGAGATCAACGAAGAATGCTTCATAGTTCTCATAGATATCGTCGTCCGTGATCGGGACGGTGATCGTCTTCGAGGTCTGGCCGGCGGTAAAGGTCAGCGTGCCCGAGGTCGCCGTATAGTCCTCACCTTCTTTCGCACCGCCTACCTGATCCCGCGTCGCAAAATCCACGGTCACCGTCCCGGTGCTGGCCGGGGCGAGTTCGACCGTGAGCGTCGCCGGTCCGTCGTCCTCGTCCTCTGTGATTCCCGAGATCGACAACACCGGCAGCGTTGCCGCCGTGATCGTGCCGCTCGACGGGTAGGCGTCGCTGGTGAGCGGTCCTTCCGCGGTGCCGCCGTCGTCGGTGAAACTCACCTTCACCTTGATCTTCTTGCCCGCATCCGCCGCCGCCAGCGTGTAGGTCGCGGCGTTGGTACCGATGTTCGTCTCGTTCGACACGCCGTCCGCGTCCACCCGCAGCCATTGGTAGGTGAAGGTGGCCGTGGCCAGGCCGTCCGCGTCGGTGATGCCCGACGGGTCCGCCGTCAGCACCTCGCCCACCTGCGCCGTGCCGGAAATCGTCGGGGTGCCCTCGGGGGGGGTGTTGGGGTTGTCGTTGTCGTCCACCGTCACCGTCACGCTGGCGATCGTGATCCCGCTGTAGTCGGTGTCCGTGCTCGTCGCGCTGTGGGTCAGCGAGACCATGTCGTCCGCCGTGTCCGTATCGCCCTCGGCCGTCACCGTCACAGTCAGCGGAATATTCCAGACCGACGGCGCCCACGTCAGGCTGGCCGGGTTCGGCGTCACGTCGGAGCCCGTGTACCCGCCGACCGTCACCGTGACACTCGCCGTCGGCCGGCTGTTGAGGACCACCGTGTAGCTGTCGCCGGTCGCGTCCTGCTCCGTCACCGTCAGCGCCGACTTCGACACCGTGACGCCCGCCGTCGGTGTCCCCGCAGCCCGCGTCACCGTCACCGTGTAGGTCTGGGTGGAGCCGTCTTCCGCCGTCACCTCCACCTTGATCGTGTTATCGCCCACAGAGAGCGTGACCTGGAAGTCGTCTTCAACCGAGTCCGCGTCTGTAAGTGCCGTGCCGCCCGAGTCCTGGATCTCGTATGGCGCGTTGTCGTCGTTCTCCTTCGGGAAGATGGTGATTTCGTCCACGCTGTTCGCCACCATCGCCGTGTAGGACGTCGTGGCCGAGACAAACGTCGGGGTCAGCGTGATCGCGGTGCCGGTGTTGTCCCACAGCTCCAGATCGCTCAGCGTGGCGTCGGTGGAGAGGGCGGTCGTAGTACCCTGCGACGGGTAGGCGTCGCTGGTGAGCGGTCCTTCCGCGGTGCCGCCGTCGTCGGTGAAACTCACCTTCACCTTGATCTTCTTGCCCGCATCCGCCGCCGCCAGCGTGTAGGTCGCGGCGTTGGCGCCGATGTTCGTCTCGTTCGACACGCCGTCCGCGTCCACCCGCAGCCATTGGTAGGTGAAGGTGGCCGTGGTCAGGCCGTCCGCGTCGGTGATGCCCGACGGGTCCGCCGTCAGCACCTCGCCCACCTGCGCCGTGCCGGAAATCGTCGGGGTGCCCTCGGGGGGGGTGTTGGGGTTGTCGTTGTCGTCCACCGTCACCGTCACGCTGGCGATCGTGATCCCGCTGTAGTCGGTGTCCGTGCTCGTCGCGCTGTGGGTCAGCGAGACCGTTTCGTCCACCGTGTTCATATCGCCCTCGGCCGTCACCGTCACAGTCAGCGGAATATTCCAGACCGACGGCGCCCACGTCAGGCTGGCCGGGTTCGGCGTCACGTCGGAGCCCGTGTACCCGCCGACCGTCACCGTGACACTCGCCGTCGGCTGGCTGTCGAGCACCACCGTGTAGCTGTCGCCGGTCGTGTCCTCCTCCGTCACCGTCAGCGCCGACTTCGACACCGTGACGCCCGCCGTCGGTGTCTCCGCAGCCCGCGTCACCGTCACCGTGTAGGTCTGGGTGGAGCTGTCTTCCGCCGTCACCTCCACCTTGATCGTGTTATCGCCCACAGAGAGCGTGACCTGGAAGTCGTATTCAACCGAGTCCGCGTCTGTAAGTGCCGTGCCGCCCGAGTCCTGGATCTCGTATGACGCGTTGTCGTCGTTCTCCTTCGGGAAGATGGTGATTTCGTCCACGCTGTTCGCCACCATCGCCGTGTAGGACGTCGTGGCCGAGACAAACGTCGGGGTCAGCGTGATCGCGGTGTCGGTGTTGTCCGCCAGCTCCAGATCGCTCAGCGTGGCGTCGGTGGAGAGGGTGGTGCTATCCCCAATGGACCCGCTCGGCGGGTAGGCGTCGCTGGTGAGCGGTCCTTCCGCGGTGCCGCCGTCGTCGGTGAAATTCACCCGCACCTTGATTTTCTTGCCCACGTCCGCCGCCACCGGCGTGTAGGTCGCGGCGTTGGTACCGATGTTCGTCTCGTTCGACACGCCGTCCGCGTCCACCCGCAGCCATTGGTAGGTGAAGGTGGCCGTGGTCAGGCCGTCCGCGTCGGTGATGCCCGACGGGTCCGCCGTCAGCACCTCGCCCACCTGCGCCGTGCCGGAAATCGTCGGGGTGCCCTCGGGGGGGGTGTTGGGGTTGTCGTTGTCGTCCACCGTCACCGTCACGCTGGCGATCGTGATCCCGCTGTAGTCGGTGTCCGTGCTCGTCGCGCTGTGGGTCAGCGAGACCGTTTCGTCCACCGTGTTCGTATCGCCCTCGGCCGTCACCGTCACAGTCAGCACCACATTCCAGACCGACGGCGCGAACGTCAGGCTGGCCGGGTTCGGCGTCACGTCGGAGCCCGTGTACCCGCCGACCGTCACCGTGACACTCGCCGTCGGCTCGCTGTCGAGGACCACCGTGTAGGTGTCCCCGGTCGCGTCCTGCTCCGTCACCGTCAGCGCCGACTTCGACACCGTGACGCCCGCCGTCGGTGTCCCCGCAGCCCGCGTCACCGTCACCGTGTAGGTCTGGGTGGAGCCGTCTTCCGCCGTCACCTCCACCTTGATCGTGTTATCGCCCACAGAGAGCGTGACCTGGAATTCGTCTTCAACCGAGTCCGCGTCTGTAAGTGCCGTGCCGCCCGAGTCCTGGATCTCGTATGGCGCGTTGTCGTCGTTCTCCTTCGGGAAGATGGTGATTTCGTCCACGCTGTTCGCCACCATCGCCGTGTAGGACGTCGTGGCCGAGACAAACGTCGGGGTCAGCGTGATCGCGGTGCCGGTGTTGTCCCACAGCTCCAGATCGCTCAGCGTGGCGTCGGTGGAGAGGGTGGAGGTATTCGTAGTACCCCGCGACGGGTAGGCGTCGCTGGTGAGCGGTCCTTCCGCGGTGCCGCCGTCGTCGGTGAAACTCACCTTCACCTTGATCTTCTTGCCCGCATCCGCCGCCGCCAGCGTGTAGGTCGCGGCGTTGGCGCCGATGGGCGTCTCGTTCGACACGCCGTCCGCGTCCACCCGCAGCCATTGGTAGGTGAAGGTGGCCGTGGTCAGGCCGTCCGCGTCGATGATGCCCGACGGGTCCGCCGTCAGCACCTGACCGACCTGCGCCGTGCCGCTGATCGTCGGGGTGCCCTCGGCGTCACGGTTTTCGTGGAACAGCGATACGGTAAGCAGCGTGCCCTCGTCCGTTTCCTGTTCGTAGTCTCCGTTCACACCCGAATAGGCACGGAGCAGCGGCGGGTTCGCAGGGCCGGGGGCCAGTACCCCAGAGAAATACCAGACCTTTGTGCCCGCGGGGAATTGGGGAAAGATGCCGTAGAAGCCGCGATCGCTCAGCTTCAACGCGTACGTGCCCGAGACGCGCTGGATATGCAGCGTCAGCCCGGCACCGTCGTCGGACAGGTTGGGGCTGGTGGCCAAAAAAAGTTGGCGTTCAACCGCAAATATCTGCGTCACCGTGTAGCTGGTCCCCAGGTGGGTGAAGGTGGCGCCGACGAGGCTGCCGAAACTCTCGGGAGGTGTTCGAATATTGGTGGCCAGTCCCACGAACGCACCGTACAAGTCCGGCGTGCTGTATCCCACCGTCAGCGTGGAGCACCAGACCGCCGACCCGCCACAGGAGGCGGCGTCCGGCACCACCGGCGCGGTCTCGTCGCTGGTCAGCGTCTCGGGATTGTCCTCATCGTCGTCGAAGGTCACCCTGACGGTGATCTTGTCGCCCTGCTCGCTCGAGGTCGGGGTGTAGGTGGAACTCGTGGCGTCCGCGATAACCGTCCCCGACGCGATCCACTGGTATTCGTAGCTGACCATCGTCAGCCCGTCGGCGTCGGTGATGTCCGCGGTCGCCGCCGTCAGCGTCCGACCCACCTGCGCCGGACCCGAAATGGTCGGCTTGCCCTCGGCGGCGGGGTTGGCGTTGTCGTCCACCGTCACCGTCACGCTGGCGATCGTGATCCCGCTGTAGTCGGTGTCCGTGCTCGTCGCGCTGTGGGTCAGAGACACCGTTTCGTCCACCGTGTTCGTATCGCCCTCGGCCGTCACCGTCACAGTCAGCACCGTATTCCAGACCGACGGCGCGAACGTCAGGCTGGCCGGGTTCGGCGTCACGTCGGAGCCCGTGTACCCGCCGACCGTCACCGTGACACTCGCCGTCGGCCGGCTGTTGAGGACCACCGTGTAGGTGTCCCCGGTCGCGTCCTGCTCCGTCACCGTCAGCGCCGACTTCGACACCGTGACGCCCGCCGGCAACATGATCGTCCCGCTCGACGGGTAGGCGTCGCTGGTGAGCGGTCCTTCCGCGGTGCCTCTGTCGTCGGTGAAACTCACCTTCACCTTGATCTTCTTGCCCGCATCCGCCGCCACCGGCGTGTAGGTCGCGGCGTTGGCGCCGATGGGCGTCTCGTTCGACACGCCGTCCGCGTCCACCCGCACCCATTGGAACATGTAATCGTTCGGGAACGTGGCCGGCAGCCCGTCGGTGTCCGCGATGGTGCCGAGTCCCGCCGTCAGCGTCTTGCCGACCTGCGCCGCGCCCGTGATCGCCGGCGCGCCCTCCGCCGGGAAACTTCCCAACACGAGGCTGACCCTGACTTCCTGGCCGTCCGACCAGACCAGGTCGGGGGGCAACTGGCCGACGGGATAGTGCCATAAATCGCCCGTGCTGCCGTCATCCGATTCCGCGTCCGTTGTAAACGTGCGCTCGCCAACGGTGACCACCGTGCCGCGCGGCACCCGCGGGATGGAGCCCAAGTAAAAGTAAGCACGGGACAGTTCCTTATAGCTGTGCACCGTCCAGACGTTGAAGTTTTCGCCGCCGTATTCGATCTGGTCGTCGTCGAGCGAGCCGAACTTGTCATACTCATACCCGAGCAAACGGCCGTCGCCTTCGGCGTCTGCCACCGTCACCACCGCGCACCAGTCGTTGACCGCGGGACAGGGGCCCGGCAACACCACCACTGTCACTGTCCCGTTCCGGGGATACGCGTCGCTCGTGAGCGGGCCCTCGGCGTGGCCCCGTAAGTCAGTGAAGCTCACCTTCACCTTGATCTGCTTGCCCAGATCGGACGTGGTCAGCGTGTAGGTTTCGGAGGTCGCCCCGGGGATGTCTGTGTCGGTGGAGCCGTCCACCCGCACCCACTGGTAGGTGAACGTGGGGGTCGTCGGCAACCCATCCGGGTCCTCGATGTCGTCCGTCGCCGCCGTCAGCGTCTTGCCCACCTGCCCCCCACCGGAAATCGTCGGCTGGCCGGTGGCGGGAGCGTCGGTCGCAACGAGCGACACGGCGACGTCGGTCCCGGCAGTCCAACCCAGGGTGGTGTTATTCCACTTCCATTGAGTCTTGCCGCCGTTGATCTGGTCGGCCTCCTTAAGGACGAATTCCTCGCCGTCAATCACCAGTGTCAGACCCTGTGTGGCGGCTGTGGCACCCGTATCGAGCCTGAATGTCAAGACTCCGTTCCTGGTAAAAAATTTAGTGACCGCGTAGGTCGTACCGTCATCGGTGAAGTCGTCGCTCAACGTGTTCGAGTTGCTGCATCTTCTATTCCCCGTCGAGGTGTTGTCGCAGCCAAGCGGTACGGGGTCCCCTGAGAATGTGGCCCTCGGCGTCAGCGTGGCCGACCAGACCTCGGTCGGCGCCTGGGCCTGCCGGGCCAAGAGCGCGTCGTCGCGCGTCTCCCAAAGCGCGGGAAAATTCGGGTTTGATTCCGGGATTTCGATGCTCTGCGCCTGAGCCTGACCGGCCAGGGAGGCCACCAGAATCGTTGTCAAGATAGGCAGCAGGGCACCGGCAACGCGCCGTGCGCGAGCAGTGAACGCGCCCGTATGCGACATGTCTGTTCCCCTGCCGTGGTTCGACTGGCGGCAGTGCCGCAACGCAGCGTCCGGTGAACCATCGGAGGCGGAGCGATCCTGCAGGGCAGGCGAGCATTTGCCCGTGGCGCGCCGTGCGTCCGTCCACCGCCCGGGCGCCTTCGGTGTGCCGGTCCGGGGACCGTCGGCGAAACCCGCCTGATCAGCCCTCTTGGTCAAGATCCCCAATCCATCTCGCCCGCGCGGGCGAGCTGCTCGACCCCGACGCGTCCGTTTTCCCCAACCCCATTCGATCACCTCACTCCTCGGCTTGCGACGACCACCCGGGCGTGTTCAGAAACTGACTTTCCAACTCCACGGGGATAAACGAGCGCGTACGCTATTTACCAAGAATTCAACCAGCGGCGATGTTAAACGAATTGCGCGCCGGCGCGCGTCCCCAACATTGGGGAGATTTGGCGTTTATTTCCCGATGGGATTCAGGAAGTTACGGCAAAGCGCGCGCCGAGTCGCGCTGGCCTGTACCGTCAGCGCCGGGACTTCGGCGTGCTGCCCAGCGACTGCACAAGCCGCACCAGGTCCGCCTGCCGCGAGAGGCCGTGCTTGGCGAACATGTGCTTCACATGCGTGCGGATCGTGCTTTCCCTGCGGCCCGTCGCCGCGGCCACCTCGCGGACATTCATGCCTTCGGCCAACAACACCGCCACCCGGCTCTCCATCCCCGTGAGCCCGAGCGCCGCCGCCGCCACGGCCGGATCGATGCGAGTTCGGCGGGCCGGGTCGGCGACCAGCACCAGCGCCGCCACCGGCCAGACCCGCAAGTCCGTCTCCTGCCGGCCCACCGGGTGGATGTGCACCACCAGCGGCGGCAGGGGAGCGGAGCGGCCGATCATCGTCGAGCCGCCGGCGCCCCGGGCTCCGAACGGCGGCAGCGCCCGCGCCAACAGCCCCTGGAGTCCGGCATCGTCCTCCGGCGCGCGGGCGTGGAGGAATCCGTCCTCATCGAACAAACCTTTGCCGGTGCGCAGCATTTCCCGGGCGGCGTCGTTCGCCGACACGATCCGACCGCGACCGTCGAGTTGGACGATGCCCAACCCGGTGGTGTCGAGCAGCTTCGCCAGCGACGCGCCCAGCGCCCCGGCCCCGGCCAGCGCCTGCTGCACGCGCACGGTCTGACGGATAGGAGGCAGGAGACGCCGGATCAAGTCCAGCCGGGAGGACGACCAGCCATCTCCGTCGACGGGGTCGTTGACGACCCAGACAATGCGCGAGCCATCGGGCCCGTCCAGGCGCACGTTGATGCTGTTGCAAGCGTGCCCGCGGGCCAACAGCTCGTTGTAGGCCACGGAGGTCTTCAGTTCCTTTGCGCTGTAGAGGTCGGTTATGTGGAACAGCCGGCTGTCGGGCAGACGCCGCACCCGCGGCGCCCGTTCGTCCAGGGGGTAGTAGGTCCGGAAGTACTCGCGCTCCAGTGCGCGGTCCCGCTGTCCACGCACGAAGGACCACGCAAAGTAGATCCGGATGTCCTCTTCAGAGTCCCCATCGCCGAACACCATGCTGCTGCCGTGCGTGCGCAGCATGTCATCGATGAGCGCGGTCGCGCTCGACCAGTGCGCAGGGTCGAGCGCCGCCTCGTGCAGCGAGGCCAGGACACCGTCGAACGCCGCCCGTTCGCTCATGACCGAGCGTCCGCTTGCGGTCCTTCGACCGCCCCCGTTGCCATCGGTTCTGTCATCAAGCACCCTCCCCCTTCTCGCCGATGCTCCGCTGCAACCCTGCGCTCCCGCTACGCCCGGGGTCTCCCCTGCCCCCGGCGCGAGCCAGGAGGATAGCGCACGCACTTTCGCGCACACTCGCCATCGGGCAGAGTGTACGGAATTTCCGGCATCCTTGCAGGTACCTGCCCGACACCCAAGGCTGGCGGCAGCCGCGGCAGGCGAACCTGCGTTTCACGCGCGCCCGGGCGTGCTCCGCCTGGCGCGCGGGACCGTCATACCTCAGGCCCTGACGCACCGCACCGGCATTGATTCAAGGCCCCGCAGCACGATGCCCTTGCGGAACCTCGGGCGCTCCGCGAGCAAGCTTATCCGCGAGAAGCGCTCAAGCAGCATCTCGACGACGATCCGGCCTTCCAGGCGCGCGAGCGCAGCGCCGAGGCAATGGTGGATGCCGCGGCCGAACGACAGGTGGGTACCTTGGCTGCGTCCGACATCGAGGCGGTCGGGATCATCGAACACGTCCGGGTCCCGGTTGGCCGCGCCGAGCAGCAGCACGACATTGTCGCGTTTGCGCAGTGCAAACCCGTTCACCTCGCAATCCGCGAGCACGCGCCGCAAATCCGCCTGCACCGCAGAGTCGAAACGCAACAGCTCCTCCACCGCCGCCGGGATCAGGCTTGGGTCGTCCCTCAGTCGCTCAAGCTGTTCGGGATGACGAAGTAAAGCCAGCATGCCGTTGCCGATGAGGTTGGTGGTGGTCTCGGTGCCTCCACTCAGGAACAGCCGCAGCATGTTCAGTGTCTCGCGTTCGCTCAGGCGTCCGCCGGCGTCCTGCGCGCGCGTCAGCACGCTGACGATATCGTCCCTCGGCGCTGTCCTCCGCGCCTCGATGACCGGCCGGAAATAGGCGTCGAACGCCCGCGAAGCCGCCTCGCCGGCCTCGCGCTCGCGCGGAGAGATCATCGGCTCCAGCAACCGCGCGCGCTGCGCCGACCACATCCCGAACCGCTGCCTGTCCTCGGGCGGCACGCCCAGCATCCCGGCGATCACGATGACCGGCAAGGACTGGGCCACCGCCTGCATGAGATCGAAACCGGCCGGGTCCTCGATGTCGTCCAGCAGCGATCCGAGAATGCCGCGGATGCGCGGTTCAAGTGCGTCGATCGCCCTGCGCGCAAAAGCCGGGTTCACAAGCGCCCTGAGCCGCGTGTGCTCGGGCGGGTCGAGCAACAGCATGGTGAACTCTTCCGGCGGGGGCAGCATGGCACGCTGCCGGGGCGACAGGGCGCCCGTGCGCGGATCGTTGCTGAAGTGCCGGTGGTCGCGCAGGATGGCATCGACATCGCGGTGGCGCGTGAACAGCCACGCCTTCAGCAAACCGCTGCGATGCACCGGGTCCCGGGTGCGCAGCGCCGCATAGACGGGATAGGGATCCTGGGCGGTGCGCGACGACAGCGGGTTGTAATGCACCCCGCTTTGCAGCCGCTCGCGCAGCAACGCCGGGCCCGCGCCCACAGCACGCATCGCCTCGCCAAACCGCAACATCACCGCCCCGCCGCAGCCGCCGATGGGCACGACGCGTCCGCGTCCCCGGCTCTCAAAACCATTGAATCACCCCGGTTGACCGTTCCCCCGTAATCCGAGGCATGTTGGATGTGGGATTTCCTTGTATTGAGGGGCCCCCTTTTTCCGGGCCGAGCGAACTCCATCACAACGCCATTGGCATAGGCCCATAGATCGACCAGGCGCCCCGCCCGGGGCGGTTCAAGGTGGACCCCATTCGTTGCACAACTTGGCAGCAAGTATAGAGTAATGGACCCTTCGGAATTCACGCAAGGAACTCCGCCCACTCCTCCATCAACTTCCGCCGGCGCTCAAAAAGGTCGCTGCGACGGTAGGCTCGCTCAACACGATCCGAGTTGACGTGCGCGAGAGCCAGCTCGCAGACTTCACGTGGAGCATCCGAACATTCGGCCGCCCAGTCCCGAAAACTGCTGCGCATGCCGTGCGGAACGCACCCCAGTTTCAGTTCCCGGCAGAGCTTGGACAGCGAATTCTCGCCCATGGACCGGCCCCTGGCGGACGGGAACACAAATCCGGTCTGGTCTTCCAACTGCCGTGCTTCCGATAACACCTGCAAGGCCCGCCCGGACAGGGGCACACGATGGATCAGACTGGACTTCATCCGACTGGCCGGTATCGTCCAGGTCGCGCTTTCCTCGTCGATTTCCTCCCAGTGGGCGAGCCGGGCTTCGGTGTTGCGCGCCGCACAAAGGGTAAGAAACTCAAAGCACAGCACCCTCGCCGGGTACGCGCCCGAAACCCTGGCCTTGCGCAGCGCGGCGGAAACCTGGTT
This sequence comes from Candidatus Foliamicus sp., assembly GCA_965261845.1. Taxonomy (GTDB): domain Bacteria; phylum Pseudomonadota; class Gammaproteobacteria; order Steroidobacterales; family Foliamicaceae; genus Foliamicus. Next base: position 2,436,297 of record OZ253475.1, read on the forward strand.
ATAGGGAAGAGCCCGGTAGTGCGTCTCGGAGTTCGAAATCTTCGGTAGCGCCGCGCCCAGGGCATCGCCTGCGGGATTGTCGTTCCGGTAGCCCTGCGCAACCGCCCACTTCATTACGGCGCCGATGCGCAGGCGTACGCGCCGCGCCGATTCCGGCTTCGTGCTCCAGATGGGCAGCAACACGCTCATCACGTCCCGCGGCTCAATCGCATTGACGGGCTGGTTTCCCAATTGGGGCAGAGCGTAAGTACGCAAGCTTGAACGCCACTGGTATTCGCTCTTGCTGCCCTTTTTCCACGCCTGGGACTGAATTCGAATGGTCTCTTCCAGCGCATCCGCAAACATCGGAACCAGGCGCGGCTTGATGCGCGGGTCCTCGCCTTTCGCGATTGCGCGACGGTTGCGCAGCGCTTGTTCGCGAGCTTCCGCCAGGGTCACGATCGGATAGGCGCCCAGCCCGATATTGACCGCCCTGCCCGCCAGGATCACTCGTTGCGACCAGCTCTTTGAGAGCCCGCCCGCACTTCTGGGCTTCACAAGCAGATTCAGGCCGAAGCCGCCACGACCATCGCCATATCGGCCAGGCCGGCTGACCTTACTCACGAACGTTGCCGAAAGCCGGTTCGGCCGCTTCATCAATTATCACTTCCGATATTACAGAAATTGAGGAACCGTTTGATACGAAATGAGGCTGTCAGAAACGCTCGAAGGAACATTCCTTAATTATATCAGCCTTTTATATCCCGTTGTGACACCATTTGACACTAATTGATACCAATAGGTGAACTTCTCCTCCACCGCCTCCACCTCCGCCTCCACCTCCGCCCCCACCTCCGTCTGCGGCGGCAGTGATCACTGCGGAAGCTACGGCAATGACGGACGAGAACGCGGCCGGCGCTACGCTAACTGCGGTAACGACCGAAAACGCGACCTCGACCACGGTGGACGACGAGCGGTTTGAGGTTGCCGACGGCAACTTGAAGTTGAAGGATGACATGAGCCTTGACTTCGAGGGAGATGATGGCGGATCGGTTGACGTAGTCATCACGGCCAGTGGCGATGGCGAATCCGCCACCCACACCGTTACCGTCACGATCGGTGACGTGAACGATGCGCCGACGATCGATGTCCGGGACAACGAGGTTGTACCGGTCAAGGACGTCAATACCAGCCTGACCATAGACGAGAGCACGGTGCATGACGGCAAGGGAGGTCCGCCTCTTGCGCTGATCGAAGTCATTGACGCCGATGCCGTCGATCCGACGACCCACCAGGAAGGCGCGGACAGAGTTGTCCTTAGCGGCGACCACGCCGAATCCTTCCAGGTCATCCTCGATCCCGAATTTGGGCTGTGGCTGGCGCTGACGGAAGGCACCACCTTGGATTATGAAACCGTCGGCGGCTCGGTGATGGTCACCGTGACCTACACCGACAGCGCCGGAGTGGCGGTCAGCCAGGACGTGACGGTCACGGTCAACGACGTGAACGAGGGCCCCGATGTTGCTGAAGACGGAGTTGCCGATGCGGTGTTCGTAGGCGGCGAAGAAAACTCCAATACGGTGGACCTCAAGGCGCTGTTCACGGACCCCGACGGTGACACGCTCACCTACAGGCTTTCGGACAATGCCCCGGATTGGTTGACCTTCTCGGTGACCACTACGGGCTCTGGCGCGGATCAGACCGTAACGGGAACCATTTCCGGCACGGCCCCGGCCGACATGACCGACTCGATTGACGGCGTGTCGATCATCGCGATGGACGCCGGAGGCGAGTCAGCCGAGGCAACTTTCGATGTGATCGTCGACGAAGAGAACGCTAAGCCGAGCCGGCTCGATTTGCGGGTGACGGAAGAGGACGGCGTTGTGGTCCGGGTTACCGCCATCGAAGTGGACGAAAACGCGAAGGGCGTGGTGCTTGGATCGCTGAGGGTTCTTGACGAAGACGACGCCAGGCATCCGCACGGTCAGCATGATTACACCTTCGAGGTGGGCGGCGAGGTCGATGACCGGTTCGAGGTAACGGACGAGGGACGCCTCAAGCTCAAGGACGATGTGTCCTTGAACCACGAGGCAGCCGCCGACTTCACCCTGAAGGTTACCGCGACCGACAGGTATGTGACTGCGCCGGGTGAAGACGAGGACCCCACCACGGGTTCTGCGTCGCAGTCGATCAAGATCACGGTCAAGGACATTACCGGCGGAGACGGCCCGGTCGCGCTGACGACAATCGGCGACTGGTGGGTCACGGTAGACGACGACCTGGATGCCGACGATGTGCGTGACGGCGACTGGCTGAGCTTCACTCTGGATACGACCGGAACCGATGCGGCCTTCAGCGACGAAGACGAAGACGACGACCTGACCTATGCCATCACGGCAGAGAGTGCCGATGGCACAGTCGTGGACTGGCTGCAGATTTCCGATTCCGGAAAGATCACCAACAAGGCGGATATGCTGCCGGAACGCGGTGTCTACACGGTCACGGTCACTGCCACGGACGAGACCGACAATGCGGCGCGGACCAGTTTCAAGCTGGCTGTTGCGTTGTCCGATGAGGATGACAGGGACAACGACAGGCCCGACATCCGTGACGTCGAGGAGTTCGAGTACACGGAAGGCTCCGGCGCGCAAATGGTCGCCTCTTTCTCTGTCCGCGACGATGACGTAGCCATTGCGCCGCACCCGTACGGTGAGCTTGAGGTGACGCTGAGCGGCGCCAGGTCCGATCGGTTCAAGGTGATGGAAGTGGGCCGGGATGAAGATTCCGTGCACTACGAGATCCACACCAAGTCGGCCGAGGAGCTGGCGGTGGACGCCAAGGGCGAAGCGCTGAAGACGCCCCTCACGCCCCTGGATCACGAGGGTGGCGACGAAGTCGACCTCACGGTGACGGTGACGGACGCGCCTGACGTGGTGATGGGCGCGCTTGACGAGGACGACAATCCCGTTCCGCGCTATCCCGACGTTGAAAGCCGGATGGATGACAAGGTCATCACGATCGACATTGAGGACGCCCCGGATGAGGCGCCCAAGTTCGACAAAGCCACCATCGAAGACGACGAAGCCGACGATGACACACCCGCGAGGTGGACGGTCGGCCGGAAGACTGACAAGACGACCAAGGCGGGCACGACGACGGTCACGGTGGACCAGGAACAGGACAAGGTGGTCATCGTTGTGCAGCTCTTCGAAGTCTGGGACGATCCCGATACCGATGTGGACGAACTCGACTTCGACGTTGACGGCACGGGCAGCCTTCCCAAATGGATCACGGTTTATGGCCCGGACGAATGGGAAGAGATCTTTGATCGCCGCGATGACGTGAACGAGGGAGATGGACCCAGCGATGTGCGTGATGGCGACCAGGTCGTTGTCATCGTGATTGATCGCAGTGCTATGGGCGACAACGAAGGCCTTACGGGCGCCAGCTTCACGATTTCGGCGGAAGACGACGAACGCAATTCCACGATGGAGACCATCGCTATCGCGATCGACGACGTCAACGTGGGTATCCCCGAGGACGCGAAAGACGTAGTCACGATTGGCGGCGAACCCGAAGGGATCGACCCGTTGACGATCAACTTCAATGCGGCCCTGGATCCGGACTTGGACGATGCGGATGATGCGCTTCTGGTGGTCTACACCTGGACCCAGCTTGAGTCGACTGACGATTTCGCAACGGACGACAATACTACAGAAATGGTAATCTCGGTCAGTTCGACTGCTCAGGATCTCCCGCTGGTAGATGGTCCGGCGGATCGCGAAAACAACTATGTGGGCGACAGGATCGAGGCCAAGGTCGAGTACTACGAGATCGATCCGGAAACCGGTGCGGTCTCCGATGTCCAGACATACAGTGCCGTAACCGACACGATTGAGGCTAAGGAGCCCGACCCGGTTGCGACCAGTGTTTCGTTCGACCTGACGACGGCAACGACAGGCCTTACGGCGGCGATAACCACCACCGGGGATGCTTCACAGACCGCTGGTGCCGCGAGCCTTGAAACCTCCAATGACGGAAGCGACGGCAGCTGGATTGCTGTTGCTACGGATAGTACGGTGGATACGGCAAACGGCTCGGAGAGTGTCACGTTGAATGTCGATGCGGACGCAGACGACACTCCCGGTGATGGTGGTGGTCGCTACTACCGGGTGGTCTACACCTATCAGGACGAGGACGGCAACAATCAGACGGAAACGAGTGACAAGATCCAGTTGGGTTCACTCGCGGATCCGGACGGTACCGCTACGGAAACCAACATCATCAGTGCTGCCAATCCGGCCGTTGGCGAGACAATCCGCGTCGACACCGGTGGCGACGATGCGGAAGTCCAGTGGCAGGTGAGAGCCAACGCAAACATGCCATGGAGGGATATGGATGCTACGGGTCTTGAACTGGAGATTGGCGGCGCCCAAGGGGGCATGATGTTGCGCGCCAAGGTCACCTACACGGCCGACGATGATGCGACTACCACCGATGTGGACGAAGAAGGCTGGCCCGTCTGGGTGGAATACACGGAAACCGTAACGGTTGCCGGAGACACAACCAACAGCGCGCCTGCGGCGACGCAAGCGAGTGACGAGATCCGGGTGGAACTGAGCGCCGTGGACAGCAAAGGTGTTCAGGCCGCTGAGGTTGTTACCTTCGACGCGTCAGACCTGTTCTTTGACTCGGACAACGACGATCTGACCTACTCGATCACGGAAGTGGGTCCGGATCTGGATACCGTGACCGGCTACGATGAGGTTCTCGGGGCTGGTGGTTCGGTCTATCGCAGTTATGTAGTGACGCCGGAGGACGGCACAACTCCCGAGATGAGGGACCTCCAGCAGAGCTTCTCGATCGACAAGGACACCGGCATGGTCACCTACTTCACTGACATGTCGGGGGGTCACGACGGCGCCACGGATACGGATGGACAAGGCAACATGCTGACGTTCACGATATCGGCAACGGATAACGGAATGGTTAATGGCTCGCCTTCAGATCCTGCTACGGCAACTGTGATGGTCCGCGTGAATGTCGCGCCGAGCGCCATTAACCTGCAGTCTGTCGAAACGAATGGCACCACTGCTGCTGGTGCCGCTGGTGATCTGCCAGAACCGCCCAAGGCTCCGGCCAAGGCGGGCACGGCCCTGTTGACGAATGATGCTGACAGCAGCGGCACTCCCGATATGCTCACGTTCATGGATGACGATGAGCAAGATCGTCGGAAGGTTGCCGATCTGAACGTGAGGGACCAGAACGCCATGGGTGACAAGTTCGGAACGCACAAGATCACGCTCAGTGGCAAGGGCGCCAACATGTTCGAGGCTCGGGAAACACGCGACGCCGATAATGACGGCAGCACCTGGGAGCTCTGGCTGAAGAAAGACGCCAAGTTCGACTACGAGGCGCTGGCTACTGCGGCAGAGAAGGAGGCGGGTACCCCAATCACCCTGTATATCACGGTGACGGCTACGGACGGAGGCGGTCTGAGCACGAAGGGTAATATCACGGTCAGGGTCATGGATGCGAAAACGGACGACGATGACGATGGCAGTAACGGTAACGGTGATGAGACTACCAAAGATCCCGAAGTTCCGGGACTGGAAGACGATGCCGACGACAGCGATAACGACGGTCCCGTTATTCCTCTTCCTCCTCCTCCGGGTGACGGCGGCGCGTTCATCGGCGACGATCTGCTCGACGACTTCGTGGCGGCAATAGACGACATCGACGTCGCCTAACCCAACAAGCAACAAACGTTGCAGCGAGGCGGACTTTATGTCCGCCTCGCTTTTTTTACGCCCTGGAAAACCCCTGGGAGTTTTCGCAGCGGGCGCCGCTGCGCTGGCGCACAGGGAACACGCTGGGAGCGAGGCCGTCCCGGCCTCGTCGAGGGCGGGACGCCCTCGTTCCCAGGGTTGTTCCATGCAAGGGAGGGCTTCCAGCCCTCCAAATATGACTCACTCACCCCCAATTCCCCCGTTTCCTGAATCACGTTCCACCCCTATCCCCCTAATTCCCTCATACCCCATTGTTTTATCTACTAATTCCAAAACCCAATATGACACATTAGCCTCCTATTTCCTGGACTAACCGTATTATTTCGGAACAATCCTCAATTGCCTCAAAAACACCCCATTTCGATCTCCACCCCTATTACTCCACAAACGCACATCATTTCAATTGAACACTGCGAGTGCGCCTTGTGTTAGGCTAAGCCGGTCAGCATCAAGGAAGGACCTATGGGATCATCTGCAATCCCCGGCAGCGCCAAGGAACACAGCCTGACTGATCAACGCTTCGACGCCATCGATCAACGCTTCGACGCCATCGATCAACGCTTCGACGCCATCGACCGGCGCTTCGACGCTATCGATCAACGCTTCGACGCCATCGACCGGCGCCTCGACGCTATCGATCAACGCCTCGACGCGCTCGACTCGAAAGTCGATACACAAGCGATATTGCTGGCGAGGCTGGATACGAAGATGAACATCATCATGGGCATGCTCGGCGTGGCCGCCGCCGGCGCCTCCTTCTTGCTCATCCGCCTGCTGCTCGGCTGAAGCTGCTGGACGGAGGGCGCCCCTGGGAACGAGGGCGTCCCGCCCTCGACGAGGGCGAGACGCCCTCGCTCCATTGTTCCCTGCGCGCCAGCGCAGCGGCGCCCGCTGCGAAAACTCCCAGCGGAAGCCGTCCAACTCGCCCAAACAAAGGTTTGCACTACCCGGGAGCCGGCTTGGACCAATCGGTCTCCGGTTGCGTCGCCGCCTCGGTCGTGTCCAGGGATGGAAAGTAGTTGCTGTGCGTATCCAGGGAATGCCAGGGAATCAGGGTTCCAGGCGAAAGCCCGTATAACTCGTTTCCCGCGAACGCCACAGTGACCTCGCACGGGATACCAGCTCGTTGGAAATGCTTCTGAACACGCGGAGCGTTAGCGAAAAGCGACCTTTTGGGCGTGACCGCGGATTTTGCTTCGATTAGCAAGACGCCATTCGGGGATTCGAGCACCAGATCCACTTTGGCCTGATTCTTATCCCGATAGAAGTGCATGCCCCGAACGAGCCCCGGTCCCTCACTGGCGCGCTGTTTGAGGACTTCCGAGACTACCCAGGTCTCGAAAAGCGCGCCGCGAAGCGGATGTGAACGGAGCTGTTCGGGATTTTGGATGCCCAACAGCCAGCAGGCCAAACCCGTTTCATGTGCGGAAAGCGCAGGACTTCCCGGCGGCGGAGCGGCAAGAGATGAAATACGCCCGTCCTGCCGGCAAGCGATTGAGTGACGTTGGCGAGTAACGCAAAATTCCGGGACCCCGTGAGAATCCAGCGGCCAGGCGCCGGGTCCTCGTCGATAAGGCCCTGTAGATACGATAAGAGATCGGGCGCGCGCTGAACTTCATCGATCACGGCGCCGGCAGGGTATTGAGCAAGAAATTTCACCGGGTCATCCATGGCCGCCTGCCGCTTGCCAATGTCTTCCAGAGAGACATACGGGTGGTCAGGGAAGAGTGCCCGGCACAGCGTGGTCTTGCCGCTTTGCCGGGGTCCGGTCACCGTGACGGCCGGCAGCTGGGTCGCGCACTTGCGAATTCGTGGGGCCAGGTCGCGGTCGATGATCATTGGCTACAGTTATGCCTGAAGACCAGGCGCTTTTGAAAGTGAGTCCTTCAAAGCGCCTGGGAGGGAGGGATTCCAGTCCTCCGCCTGGGAACGAGGACATCCTGTCCTCGTGGAGGGCGGGACGCCCTCGCTCCCAGGGGGGAAGCGCTCTTTCACGGGGCGTAAAAAAAGCGAGGCGGACATAAAGTCCGCCTCGCTGCAACGAATGTTGCTTGTTGGGTTAGGCGACGTCGATGTCGTCTATTGCCGCCACGAAGTCGTCGAGCAGATCGTCGCCGATGAACGCGCCGCCGTCATCCGGAGGAATAACGGGACCGTCATTATCTCTGTCGTCGGCATCGTCTTCCAGGCCCGGAACTTCGGGATCCGGATCGTCCGTCGTCGTCGTAGTCGTTCCATCTGGATCGTCTTTCGTCTTGGCATCCTCCAGCATAACTTTGAACACGCCTTTTGTGCTCAAGCCGCCTTCGTCCGTGGCCGTCACCGTGATATACAGGGTGATTGGTGTACCCGCTTTCTTCTCTGCCGCAGTAGCCAGCGCCTCGTAGTCGAAGGTAGCGTCATCCTTCAGCCAGAGCTCCCAGGTGCTGCCGTCATTATCGTCATCGTCGTCGCGTGTTTCCCGAGCCTCGAACATGTTGGCGCCCTTGCCACTAAACGTGATCTTGTGCGTTCCGAACTTGTCCGTGTTCAGGTTCTGATCCATCACGTCTAGATTGGCAACCTTCTGACGATCGTACTCTTCGTCATCTATGAACGTCAGCTCATCGGGATCGGTATCCGTGTCGTCGCCGTCATCCGTCAACAGAGCTATGCCCGCAATCTTGGCCGGAGGCGTAGGTGGTTTCGTCAGAGCGACGGGGTCAGTACCAATGGTGGTGCCATCCGTCTGTACAGACTGCAGGTTAATGGCGGTCGGCGTGACGTTCACGCGGACCTCCACAGTGGCCGTAGCAGCCGTGGTAGGCGAGCCGTTAACCATTCCGTTATCCGTTGCCGATATCGTGAACGTCAGCGTGTTGCCTGTTCCATCGGTCGTGACGCCGTCGTGACTCTGCTCCCTATCGGTGATGTAGGTCACCATGCCGGTGTCCTGGTCGATCGAGAAGCTCTGCTGGAAGTCCGTCACCTCGGGGGTCACAGGATCAGTTGTCGTGTCCTCCGCCGTCGTCACCGTTTCACTGAGAAAGACCGAACCACCTAGCTCAAGAGTCGCATTGAAACCCTCCACACCATCCAGTGCAGTAGCAGGAGATCCCGTGATCGTATAGGTCAGATCGTCGCCGTCCGAGTCGAAGAACAGACTCGACGCATCGAACGTAGCAATCTCGGCATTCTGAACAGCTCCTTTCGCGCTCGACTTCTGGTCCAGCTCCACCCGGAGCTCGTCACTCGCTTGCGTCGCCTCAGGCGCGGTGTTGCCCGTGTCTCCGGCGACCGTCACCATTTCCGTGTATTCCAGCCAGATGGGCCAGCCCTCTTCGTCTACATCAGTGGTATCCGGATCATCGTCAGCCGTGTATTTGACCGTGGCGCGCAACATCATGCCCGCCTGGGCTTCGCCCAACTTCAGTTCCAGCTCCTTGGCACCGTCGATATCCATCCACGGCATGGTCGCGCTGGCCCTCTCCTGCCATTGGACCACCGCATCGGCGCCATCGGTGTCAACGCGGATTGTCTCGCCTACGGCCGGAGTGGTAGCGCTGATGATGTTAGTTACCGTAGCGCTAGTGTTGGGATCATCGATCGAACCCAACTGGACCACTTTGCTCATTTCCGTCTGACTGTCACCGTCCTCGTCGTCATAGACGTAGACCACCCGGTAGTGGAGACCGCCGCCGTCACCTTCAGTGGCGTCTCCACCTTCTCCATCTCCGTTCGCATCCACATCCAAGGTTATGGTCGCCATTCCACCTTCACCTGACGTATCTGCCTCAGCTCTGTCGATGACAATCCAGCCGGACTCTCTGTTGGTGGAGACCTCCAGCCGGGCATCGCTGTCTTCGCGAGCTTCCCCGGTGGCGGTTATGACCACCGCAAGGCCGGTTCCGTCCGTCGTAACGTCGAACGAGACACTGGTCGGCGCTGCGACAGCATCTTGTAACTCGATCACGTCGGTTACGGCATCGTAGACCTTGGATACCGAGATTGCCCCAGTTACCGGGTCCACTTCGTAGTACTGGACGGTGGCCTTGATCTTCATGCCCACATAGTTATTTAAGCCATCCCCCCGAGGAGTTTCTGTATCCAACACGAAAGGCTGAGCACTCGAACTGACCGAGAATACCGCTTCTGTTTCCGTTGCGAAATCGTCATTCGACGAAATAATGCTCCAGGTGTAGACCACCAACACGGGGTGGTCGTCGCCGGCAATATCCGGATCCTGGGCTGAATCGAAGTCTATCGTCAACGACTCGACACCGTCGGGCTCGCCTTTGATCGAGACAACCGGGTCATCCTCATCCTCGATGATGTGCACGTTGATGTCCTTGATCGCGATACTGATGGTCTCGGTCGTGGAATTGCCTTCGACGTCTTCCGCCGTCACCGTAAAGCTGCCGCCCGTGAGGCCGACGTCTTCGCCGTCTGCGGCACTACGGTCGATTACGATTGCAATGACTTGGTCGCCATCGCGCACATCGGTGGATGCATCCCCCTCGCCAACGTCCTCGCGGCGATCATAGATTTCTTCCCATTCGTCCGGGCCATAAACCGAAATCCAATCGGGAAGGCTGGCCCTGCCGTCAACGTCGAAGTCGAGTTCGTCTGTATCAGTATCGGTATCACTCCAGACTTCGGAGAGCTGCACCACGATGACCACCTTGGCCTGTTGCTGGTCCACCGTGACCGTCGTCGTGCCCGTATCGTTCTTCGCATCAGGCACTCTCTTGACTGCCCACCTCGCGGGCGTGTCCGCCTTGGCTTCCGGGTCTACTGCGATGGTGGTGTGGCTGAACGTGGGCGCCTCATCCGCGGCGTCCTCAATGTCGATCGTGATGACCTTCTCATCGGTCCTGCTTTCAACGTTGGCATAGCCAGGCGCGTCCGTCACTGTCACCATGATGTCAACTTCGCCGTCATCAGCCTCGTGATCCAGGGGCTTGACCGGTGTCGTTAGATCTTTGCCCTTGTCGTCCACCGCCAGCTCCGCCGCCGACTTGGTGTGAATCTCGTAGTGCACGGAATCTTCGTCCCTGCCCACTTCCATCACCTTGAAGGCTTTGGATCTGGCACCACTCAGCGTCACTTTGAGCACACCGTACGGGTGCGGCGCGATGCCTACGTCATCGTCGCGGACGGAGAAAGAGGCGACCATGTGCGAACCGGTGCCTTCCGTGTATTCGATCTCCTCGACGTCACGAATGTCGGGCCTGTCATTGTCCCGATCATTCTCATCGGAAAGCGCCACAGCCAGCATGAAACTGGTTTGCGCCGCATTGTCGCCCTCATCCGTAGCGGTCACCGTGACCGTGTAGACGCCGCGTTCCGGCAGCATTTCCTCCTTGTTGGTTATCTTTCCGGAGTCGGAAATCTGCAGCCAATCCACAACACCGCCCTCGGAATCCACCACCGAGACGGAATAGGTCAGATCATCTTCGTCTTCGTCGGTAAAGGCCGCATCGCTTCCGGTCGTATCCAGACCAAAGCTCAGCCAGTCGCCGTCGCGCACATCTTCGGCATCCAGGTCGTCGTCTACCGTGACCCACCAGTCGCCGATCTCTTTGAGAGCGACAGGGCCGTCTCCGAGGGCAATGTCCTTGACCGTGATCTTGATCGACTGCGACGCAGAACCCGTGGTGGGGTCCTCGTCTTCACCCGGCGCAGTCACATACCTGTCGGTAGCGGTAATCTTCAGGGTGAATTCACCGTCCGTTTCGTCGTAGTCCTCGTGGTTCAAAGACACGTTGTCCTCAAGCTTGAGGTGCCCGTCGTCCGTTACCGTGAACCGGCCAACATCGTCCTCGTCCTCGCCGACCACCTTGAAGGTGTAATCATGCTGACCGTGCGGATGCCTGGCGTCGTCGTCGTCAAGAACCCTCAGCGATCCAAGCACCACGCCCTCCGCGTTTTCGTCCACTTCGATGGCGGTAACCCGGACCACAACGCCGTCCTCTTCGGTCACCCGCAAATCGAGCCGGCTCGGCGCAGCGTTCTCTTCGTCGACGACCACATCGAAGGTTGCCTCGGCTGTCTCGCCTCCGGCGTCCATCGCGATGATCGACACGCCGTCAATCGAGTCGGTCATGTCGGCCGGGGCCGTGCCGGAAATGGTTCCCATAACGGTCTGATCCGCGCCGGAGCCCGTAGTGGTCACCGAGAAGGTCAACCAATCCGGGGCATTGTCCGAAAGCCGGTAGGTGAGCGTGTCACCGTCGGGGTCCGTGAACAGCGCCTTGAGGTCCACCGTCATGGAGTTTTCTTCGCCGCCTACGAACACCGCGTCGGCAACCCCGTCTTCAGCAACATCGGGGCCCTCGTTCACGTCGTTGACCGTGACGGTGACTTCCTCGACGTTCGATACTACGCCAGCGGTGTCGGTGTAGCTCACGGTGAGCATCACCTCACCACCGACGGTCTCGTAATCGAAGGTGGTGCCTTCCGTCATCGCCAGCCACAGCCCAAATTCGGGATCGAGGATGACCTGGAAGTATTCGGCGTGGTCGCCGCCAAGGACAACTCTGTCCGCGCCTTCCTGGTGGGTCGTCGGATCGACGGCATCGGCGTCAATGACTTCGATCAGCGCCAGAGGCGGACCTCCCTTGCCGTCATGCACCGTGTTCTCGTCTATGGTCAGGCTCGTGTTGACGTCCTTGACCGGCACAATCTCGTTGTCCCGCACATCGACCGTCGGCGCCTCGTTCACGTCACCGATCGTGACGGTGACAACGTGGGTGGCGGATTCGCCATCGCCACTGGCCGTGATGGTTACGTCAACCGATCCACCATCATCGCCCTCGAAGTCAAGGCTCATGTCATCCTTCAACTTCAAGTTGCCGTCGGCAACTTCAAACCGAGTGTCGTCGACCGCAGTTGAAGTCGCGTTTTCAGTCGCTACCGCAGCCAGCGTAGCGCCGGCCATGTTCTCGTCCACCATTGCCGTGGCGTCCGCGGTAATCGTCGCCGCCGGAGGCGGTGGCGGTGGGGGCGGAGGCGGAGGTGGCGGAGGCGGTGGCGGAGGAGGTGGCGGAGGTGGAGGAGGAGTCGGCCTTTGCGACCCGCCGCCCCCACAGGCATCCAGCGCGAGCGCCAACGCGGGAATTACAAGAATATCCGCGCGCGACGGGCTTTCCCGACGCCGGCGTATCGCCCTTTCCAGGCGTACCTGCAAGAGTTCTATTACGGTTGCTGATTTAGACATGAGCCTGCCTCCTTAACGAGCAAGTTCGGTTGGTTAATTAGCTGCGCCCTCCCAGGGCAGAATGGCGCAATAGTATAACTATGCGACCTGTCAAGCAAGTCCATAGCGGGAATTATAGAGCACATGATCTTCCGTGTGTATAGGTGAATCGGGTCATCCCCGCAACGGGGCGCGGGAAAATTTCAATGCGGCTTGCCGCTTCACTCGACTAACCGGCCACCCGGCCGAACGAATTTTGCACTTTCCCCCCTATCCCCGGAACGGCTGATTAACCGCTTTTCCGGGAACAATTTCCTCTAATAGACAGGATTCTACACTAAAAAAAACACGCAACTCATTCTTTTTTACGACAAGTTTCAGCCGGCGCGGAAACGCAACACATCACCGTCGCGGACCTCGTAGTCGCGGCCCTTGAGTTCGGGGGCGGCCTGGGGCCTGGCGATGAACGCCCGCCAGGGGGTGACTTCGGCGCGCACGAAGCGTTGCTGAAAGTCGCTGTGAACGCGGCCCGCGGCGTGCCAGGCGGTGGCGCCCTGCGGCACCAGCCAGGCGCGTGCTTCCGAAGGGCCGGCGGTGAAGAAACAATTAAGGCCGAGAAGGGCCCGTAAAGCCTGCATGAAACGTTCCAGCACGCCGTCGGGAAGGCCGAGTCCGCCACGCAGGCTTTGCTGCTCTTCAGTGGGCATCGCGGCAAGTTCGGATTCGAGCTGCGCGGTGACGCGCACGGAGGGGACGTGGTGGGCGGCGGCGTAGGTTTCGGCGTTGTCGGCGGGACCGCCTTCGGCGAGGTGTTGTTCGGCCACGTTGAGGGCGTAGAGCGTGGGTTGGGCGGTGAGGAGTGCCGGGTCGGCTGGGAGCGAGGGCGTCCCGCCCTCGTCGAGGGCGGGACGCCCTCGTTCCCAGGGGGGACGCCCTCGTTCCCAGCGGTGTTCCAAGCGCTTGTGGAGGGCTTCCAGGTGGGTTACGTGCTTTTTCGGTTCGGCCTGGCCGGTCTTGGCGCGGCGGCGCGCCGAGTCCAGGGCGCGCTCGAGGGTGGCGAGATCGGCCAGCATCAGCTCGGTGTTGACGATTTCGGCGTCATGCACCGGGTCCACGGCGCCGGCGACATGGGTCACGCGCTCCGATTCGAAGCAGCGCAGCACATGCACCGCGGCGTCGGCCTCGCGCACCTGGGCCAGGAAGCGGTTGCCCAGGCCCTCGCCGCGCGAGGCGCCCTTGACCAGGCCGGCCACGTCCAGCAGCTCCAGGGTGGCCTGGACCTTGCGCTGCATGCCGGCGGCTTCGGCCACGGCGTCGAGGCGCGGATCGGGGATGGGCACCCGCGCCAGGTTGGGCTCGATGGTGCAGAAGGGGCGGTTCTCGGTGGGGACTTCGGCGGCCGCCAGGGCGTTGAAGAGGGTGGACTTGCCGACGTTGGGGAGGCCGAGGATGGCTGCTTTCATTGTTGGGGGCGAGGGTGGGATGGCCTCCCCTGGGAACGAGGGCGTCCCGCCCTCCGCTGGGGGCGAGGGCGTCCCGCCCTCGTGGAGGGCGGGACGCCCTCCTTCCCAGGGGGGACGCCCGCGTTCCCAGGGGGGGCGCCCGCGTTCCCGGGGGGGGTCATTTGGTTTTTTCGGTTGAGGGCGGGACGCCATCCCAGCCGGGCGAGTGAAGCTTGTTCATGGCGGCCTGCATGCCGTCCTTGAAAAGGGTCTCGACCGCCAGCATGCCCGCCATCATGGCGGATACGATGGCCTCCCGCTCGTCCTTGGGCGGAGGGGACAACACATAAGGCGTTACCCGCTCGGGATCGCCCGGGTGCCCCACCCCGAGGCGCAGGCGCTGAAAGTCCGCGCCGCAATGCTCGATGATGTCGCGCAGGCCGTTGTGGCCGCCGTGGCCGCCGCCCGACTTCAGCCGCGCCGCGCCGGCGGGGAGGTCGATGTCGTCGTGCACGATCAGGGCCTCGGTGGCCGGCACCTTCAGGTAGTCCAGCATCTTGCGCACCGCAAGCCCGCTGTGGTTCATCCACAACAGGGGCTTGACCAGCAGGATGCGATATTCGTAGATATAGATCCTCGCGACATCGGCCTTGGCGGCCGAATGACGGGTGAAGAACGGGAAGTCGTAACGCCTGGCCATCAGTTCGGTGAACCAGAAGCCTACGTTGTGGCGATCGTAGCGGTGCTTCGATCCTGGATTGCCGAGCCCGATAATCAGGTCGGGCGGAGGTTTAATCTTCTCCGGGGGACTCGTCATCTTCCGGAGCCTCGGCGTCCGCCTCGTCCTCCAGCAGATCCTCTTCTTCTTCTTCTACTTCGTCGACCTGGGCGACACGGCGTATGTGGATGGAAACCACCGGATGGTCGACATCTCCATGAACGCGCTCGTTGATCACTATCCCCTCCGGCAGGACCAGGTCGGACAGGTGGAGCATTTCATCCAGATCCACTTCAGACAGATCCACTTCGATCTGTTCCGGGAGGTCCTTGGGCAGGCACAGCACGTGCAATTCATTCAACAGGTGGGAGACGCTGCCGCCCATCTTCACGCCCGGCGACTGATCGGCGTTGAGCAGGCTGATCGGCACCGCCATGCGAATGGTCTCTTCGTCGCGCACCCGTTGCAGGTCCAGGTGCAGCACGTCGTTGCGCGCGGGATGACGGTGCACTTCCTTGACGATGGCCGGCTGCGACTTGTCGCCTACCCGGATATTGAGAACGCGCGAGCGAAAGGTCGGGTCCTCAAGACAGCGGGCCAGCGCTTCGGCCGAGAACCACAGGGCGCGGACCGGAAGGCCGGCGCCGTACAGCACCGCGGGCGCCTTTCCGGCGCGGCGGGCGCGGCGCGCGGCGCGCTTGCCGCTTTCGTCGCGCAACTCGCCTTGCAGATCGATCATGGAAGCCATAGCGGAGCGGAATTGTACTTCAATGCGAGCCCTGGGAGCGAGGGCGTCCCGCCCTCGTGGGCCCTGGGAGCGAGGGCGTCCCGCCCTCGTGGGCCCTGGGAGCGAGGGCGTCCCGCCCTCGTGGAGGGCGGGAGCGAGCCGGGAGCGAGGGCGTCCCGCCCTCGTGGAGGGCGGGACGCCCTCCTTCCCAGGGGGGAGGCTCACACTGAGAAGAGTTTGAGGAGCCATGCGGCCAAACTTGCCGCAATTGGTTCGGTAACCGTTACGTCTCCCTTGCCAATAGCTTCTCCCATGTGCCTTGGTCTTGTTCGGGTCGCGAGCCAAGCGCGAACCTGGGCCTTCGTGCGTTTGTGCTGCGGAAATTTACGCTCGCGTTCAGGGATGGCATCGATAAACCGGCAAGCCATCTTCCACACGTGGTCATTCGGAGGAATCAGTTTTTCAATGAAATTTTCCAGTTCTCCAGGCGATCGATTGTCCGGCATCATCCAGACTCCAATCCGGGGCTTGCTGTCTATGACTGTGCCATGCCGCTTAGGCGCCTTTGGCGCGGTTATTCCCTGGTTCGCCAAATGCGCGCGTATTGATTGCCAGCGCGATTTTGGATCCTGGTTCGCATCTACCATTACCCCAAAAGCAATTCGGCCCGGTGATTTGATTTCCGGCCCGATTGCGGCCACCACATTGTCAAATCCACCCTTGGCAAGAGTTTCGAACTCCGGCATCGCGGACTGAGCACGGACGAGATGCTCTACCACATGCTTGTCATGGGGATTATGTACAAAGCTAACCAGAACGGTTAGCGTCTTTTGTCAGCCTTGAGAGCGGAAAAGCGTAACGATCAACGAAATCAATGCGATCCCCACGAGACTCAAAAGCGAATACAACAAGGCATTGTTTTTCTTTTCGATTAGAGTCTTCAGCCCTTCTATATCTGCCTTTGTTGCTAGGTGAGGAAGGATAGCCTCGATCTTAGCTATTCGTTCTCCGAAATTACCGCCCCCATCTCCGCCACCTGTCGTTTGTCCCTTCTGATCAAGGCGAACAACGTTGTTATCGTCATTCACTCAACTGCCCCCATCCATTCCCATAGTCCCGCATTAGCAAACCCGGAGTTGGCAGCGCTCTTCATCACAAAACCCGTTACCTGATCTTCTTTGTTCATGCCTATCTTTTCCGCGATCTCGCCTGTGAGCACGGTTCCGTTTTCCGGGGCAACGAAGGCAATGCGTTCAGAAAGAATGTAGTGACGGTCAGGCCAATGTTCTTTCACACTGGCCCAGTCGTCCTGGGTTTGCTCGGCAAGAACAATTGCAAACACACTCATGGCTGCGCCCCCTGCTTCCGGGGAGGGGAGTATGGCATAAGCCGCCTGACCACGCTAATCGTGGGCCAGTAACTTTTCCTCTTTCGCAGGCCGTCGCTTCGCGCCCCAAAACATAGACTTCGCTACTCGCTTCGGTGTTGCCGGGAGCCGTAGATCACGGCGGTATTTCTTGTCAGGGCGGTTGGGTTTGCGCTTGTCGGTGTCGGTCATTGGTTTCTCCTCTAGTAGAGACTATCCTACTCTAGCCGCTCGAGAATCACGAGTAGGAAATAGGTTCCTCAGTGACTGCATTCCGGCATAAGCGCCGGGCCTGCGATCATCGTCAGAACAGTGAGACGATCCTGCTTATTCGCCGGGTTCCCGGCTGTTTCATTCAGCAGAAGACCCGACATTTTCGGTCGCCGTGACAACTGAGGCGCTGATACGCTTCGTGGCGCGGTCTTTTGCGCCTACGACGATTGCCTTGCCCGCAGGCCCGCGACCGGTGAGTTCTCGGCGCTGTGACAGCGGCTTGTTCTTGGCCTTGCCGCCGACATAGGTTTCATCGCCTTCCACAAGCAATAGACATCTGGAAGGTGATCCTGCAACCACCACTGGATTACCTTACTTCGATGCCTTGCTCGGCTGCTGTCTTCAGGTCCTCTTGCGAGTATTGAACTGCTTTAACGCGCCCTTCTTCCTGTTCAAGCCGAACCAGCACGCCGGTAATTTGCTCAAGCTCCGCGCTTGCCTTTGCGAAGCCGACTACGCAATCCCAACTATGCGTGGTTGCAAAAACCTGCGCGTTATTTTCCTGAGCTGTCAGCAAGACCATGCGCCAGAAGTCCTGCTGGACGGATTGATGAATGCCATTCTCCACCTCGTCAATCAGCAGGAAACCACTGTGACTGTTTGCTAGCGCCAGTGCAACGCCGCACATGCGGGTAACGCCGTCGCCAAGACTCTTCAGCGGAACCGGCCGCGGTTGATTCGGCAGTTTTGCAACGACCCGCGGCTGGCGAAAGCCACGATAGTTACGCTCTTGTCCATTTCCAGTAACTGCGACTCCTTCTATCGCACTACCTGGAATCAAACCGAGAGACTCATTCAGGAACTCCTCGTTTCTTGTAAGGGCCACATTGTCCCAAAGGCCGGCAATCGTTGTGTTGTCCAATAGCCCGGGACCCAACGATTGGCATTTGATTTCAAGCGGCCATTCGTCGGGGTCAAAGCGGCGCTGAAGTCTTCTCCAATGCGGAGCGCCATGAAGGTAAACATTTCCCTCTGCAAAACGAGCTGGATCGTCAACGGCCGGAAGCCAGGGCAAAAGCCTTTCCTTGCGTCGAAACACGCTCTTAAGAAGCTGAACGTCTGAGTCCGAAGAAGCCCTTGATACTGACGTCGGAAAGGTGCAATTGGGCGTCTGCTGATTGTCCAGGCATCAGGTTGATTTCCACAGCAAGTCAGGCACAGGAGTTTACCGGAGGGCGGCTATTGTTCACCCAGCGCCACACCAGGAGAAGCGGGAATCCGGCCTGATGCGCGTTACTTCAATGGCCGGCAGACCCGCTACCGGGGGTGACGCGCATATTCTACGGTGCAGAGGCCGGTGTCGTCGCGCAACTCGCCTTGTAAATAGATCATGGAAGCCATAGCGGAGCGGGATTGTACTGCAATGCGAGCCCTGGGAGCGAGGGCGGGAGCGAGCCGGGAGCGAGCCGGGAGCGAGGGCGTCCCGCCCTCGACGAGGGCGGGACGCCCTCGCTCCCAGGGGGGCTTTCTTACACCGCCAAATCTAAGAGGCGGATGGCGCCGTTGTGGTGGGGTGGCTCTTGCGCAGGGCCTGGACCACCCGCGACACGGCGTTGATCGGACGGGTGCGGCCGGCCAGCATGGCGTAGAAGCACGGTACTACATATAAGGTAAGCACTACCGACACCAGGACGCCGAACAGGACCACCACGCCGATCGAGCGGCGGGCCTCGGCGCCGGCGCCGGCGCCGACGATCAGCGGGATGGAGCCGCCGATGGTGCACATGCTGGTCATCAGCACCGGCCGGAGCCGGGTGGTGGCGCCTTCCAGCACCGCCTGGACCACCGGCAGGCCGCGGTCCCGAAGCTGGTTGGAAAACTCCACGATCAGGATGCCGTTCTTGGCCGCCAGGCCGATCAGCATTATGCAGCCCGTAAGGCTGAACACGTTCAGCGTACCCCCGGACAGGTTCAGGCCCAGCATGCCTCCGGCCAGCGCCAGCGGCACGGTAAGCAGGATGATGAAGGGATGGATGAAGCTCTCGAATTGCGCGGCCAGCACCAAAAAGCAGATCAGCAGCGCCAGCATGAAGCTGAAGTAGATCAGGCCGCCGGACTCGACGTACTCGCGGGATTCGCCGTCGTACTGAACGCTCAGGGACTCGTCGTCGACTTCCTCTGCGATCACGGTGTTCATGTAGTCCAGCGCCTCGCCCAGCGAGTAGCCCGGCACCGGCTCCGAGGAGAGCTTGATGGCTCGGCGGCGGTTGAACCGCGACAGTTGGCGCGGACCCGAACTCTCCTCCAGCCGCACCAGGCTGGCCAGCGGCACCAGGCCGCTGGAGATCGAGCGTACATAGATGTTGTTGAGGTCCTGCGGCGTGACCCGGTCTTCTTCCGCAGCCTGCAGGACCACGTTGTATTCCTCGCCGCGATCGATGAAGGTGGTTACGCGGCGCGAGCCGAGCAGGGTCTGCAGGGTCTCGCCCACATCGCGCAACGATACGCCGAGGTCGGTGGCGCGGGCGCGGTCCACCGCTACCTTGATCTGCGGCTTGGTCTCGTAGTAATCCGACGTCATGACGCCGATGCTCGGGTTCTCGCGGGCCCGCGCCATGATCCGGTCGCGCCACTCGGCGATCTGCTCGTATTCGTTGCCGCGCAGCACCACCTGCAGGGCCTGACCGCCGCCCATCGCCAGGCTGGGCGGCATGAACAGCATGGCCCGCACGCCCGGCAGAGAGCCCAGCGGGCCACGCAGTTGACCGGCGATCTCCGCCGCGGAGAACTGGCGGTCGGAGCGCGGCTCAAGCGGCGTGTAAACGAATGCCGCGTTGACGTCGCCGCCGGCGCCCCAATTGCCGCTGCGCAGGATGACCCGCTTGATCTCGCCGGCGTGAACCAACGGCATGAGGATGTCTTCGATCTGATTGAGCTGCCGGTCCATGTAGTCGAGGCTGGCGCCCTCCGGACCGCGCACCATCATGACCAGCATGCCCCGGTCTTCGGTCGGCGTGTATTCCTGGTCCAGGTTGTTGAACAGGAACCCGCCGGCGGCGCATACCGCGGCCACCAGCACCAGCGCCAGCCAGGGCGCCTTCAGCGCGCGCGTCATGCCGGCCCGGTAGCTGCCGGCCAGGGCGCGGAAGGCCGCCCCGCGCCTGCGCCCGCGGGTCGATTGGGTTATCTTCTCCTGGGAGCGCATCATGCGCGAGCAGAGCATCGGCACCAGGGTCAGCGCCACCAGCGACGAGAACGCCACAGCGGCCGCCAGGGTGATGCCGAACTCGCCGAAAATGATCCCGAGGCGGCCCGGCGAGAAAGCCACCGGCAGAAACACCGAAATCAGCACCACCGTGGTGGCGATGACGGCGAAGGTGATCTGGCGGCTGCCGTCGATCGCAGCCAGCAGCGGCGGACTGCCCTGCTCGCGGTGGCGGACGATGTTCTCCAGCACCACGATGGCGTCGTCCACGACCAGGCCGATGGCCAGCACCGCGGCCAGCAGCGTCAGTGTGTTGATGGTGTAGCCCAGCACCGCCAGCACCATCGCAGCGGCGATGACCGAAACCGGAATCGTCAGCGCCGGGATCAGGGTGGCGCGCCAGGAACCGAGGAACAGCAGCATCACGATCAGGACCGCGCCCAGAGCGATGGCCAGCGCCTTGAACACTTCGCCCATCGATTCGCCGACAAATTCGGAGAAGTCCACGTTCACGTCCAATGAAATGTCGTCGGGCAGCGTAGGCCTCAGCATTACCACCTCTTCCTTCACCCGGCGGTTGGTCGCCACGATGTTGGCCTGGGCCTGCGGGACAATCCCCAGGCTCACGGCCGACTCGCGGTTGGAGCGGGCGATGGAGCGCATGTCCTCGGGCGACAGGCGGATATCGGCAACCTCGGCCAGGCGCACGAAGCGCCCCGATGCGCCGCGTCCGATCACCAGGGCGCCGAACTCCTCGGGCGTGTCCAGTTGGGTGACCGCGCGCAAGGTGAACTCCCGGTCCACCGACTCGATTCGGCCGGCCGGCAGTTCCACGTTTTCGCTGCGCAGCGTGCGCTCGACGTCCTGGACGGTCAGGCCGCGGCCAGCCAGGGCATCGCGGTCCAGCCATACCCGCATCGCCGGACGCCGGGCGCCGCTCACGCGAATCGAAGCCACGCCGTCGACAGCGCTAAAGGGATCGATCAGGTTGCGCTCCGCATAATCGGTGATTTCCATGACCGAGCGGGAATCACTGGACACGTCCACGTACATGGTCGCATCCATCATGTTGTTCTGCTTGGTGATCTGCGGCGGGTCGGCCTCTTCCGGCATGGCGCGCAGCACGCGCGCCACGCGCTCGCGCACATCGTTGGCGGCATCGTCGATGTTGCGGTCGAGCGCGAACTCCAGGGTGATGGTGGAGCGTTCGTCCTGACTGCGGGAGGTCATTTTCACCACCCCGGGAAGACCGGCCACCTGGTCCTCGATCACCTTCGAGATGCGCCGCTCGACGATTTCACCGGATGCGCCCGTATACAGCGTGTCGACGGACACGACCGGCGGCTGCACGTCCGGGTACTCGCGCACCGAAAGCGTGCTCAGCGCCAGCAACCCGAGGATGAACAGCACCAGGCTGATCACCGCGGCCAGCACCGGCCGGCGCACGCTAAGGTCGGAAATCAGCATCGCCTACCTCCCCCCTGGGAACGAGGGCGTCCCGCCCTCCCCCCTGGGAACGAGGGCGTCCCGCCCTCCCCCCTGGGAACGAGGGCGTCCCGCCGGGAACGAGGGCGTCCCGCCCTCGACGAGGACAGAATGTCCTCGCTCCCAAGCAGAACCTCACCGCTGCGGCTCCGCAGGCGTGCGAGGTCCCGCAGCCGTGCCGCGGGCTCCCGGACCGGCGGGGGCATTGGCCACCCGCACCGGAAGTCCATCGCGAAGGCGCTGAACGCCCTGCGTCACGATCTCTTCGCCAGCCGCCAGTCCGCGGGATATCTCGACCTGGCCCGGCAGCCGCGTGCCCAGTTTGACCTCGCGCTCCTCGGCGCGCCCTTCGGCCACCACGAACACGAATTGGCGGCCCTGGCGCGGCACCAGCGAGGCCTCCGGCGCCAGCACCACGCCCTCGCGGCGCCTGTCAATTTTTACCTGCAGGAACATGCCGGGCTTCAAGTCCCCGTCCTCGTTGGGAAGTTCCGCCACGACCGCCAGCGAGCGGGTCATGGGATCGACGCGGCTGTCGATGCTGATGACCGTGCCGGTGAACAGGCGGTCCGGCCAGGCCGCCCCGCTGGCTTCGATCGCCAGGCCCTCGCTCATTATCGAGAGGTATTCCTCCGGCACCGAGAACTCCAGCTTCATCACGCCGATGTCGTCCAAGGTGGTAATAACCATGTTGGGCTGCACCAGCCCGCCCACGCTGGCCCGCCGCAATCCCACCTTCCCGGCGAACGGCGCCCGGATCACGGTGTCCTCCATCCGGGCGCGGGCCGAATTGACCTGGGCCTCGGCCACCTGCAACTGGGCCTGGATTTCCTCCAGTTCAACTTCGGAGACGACATTGCTGGCAGCCAGCGCTTCGAGCCGGCCGTAGCGGCTGCGGCGCTCGCGCAGGTTGGCCTCGGCCAGGTCGAGTTCGGCGCGGATCTCACGGCTGTCCAGTTCCACCAGCACTGCGCCGGCTTCAACGCCCTGGCCTTCCTCGAAGCGGATCGCCGACACCACGCTGGAAATGCGTGGCGTCACATCAATGGCCTCGTTGGCCCGGGCGGTGGCCAGGGCGATGTACTGGTCGGTGACGGAGCCCAGCCGGGCAGGCTCGGTCAGGACCGGCGCCGCCCCCGAACCCCGACGCATCGCGCCAGCATCGCCGTTGTCGTTGTCGTTGCCGCAGCCTGCGAGCAGCACCGCGAGCGCCGCTACGCCGGCGAGAGCAGCGCGGAAAGTAAAGTCGGAAGTCGGCTTGGCCATGGGCATCGTCTGATGTTGAATTCGCACCGCGTGCGCGAGCGGATTTAGCCCCCCATTCTACCGCCACCCTGTGAAAGAGGGCGTCCCGCCCCACCGCCGGGAACGAGGGCGTCTCGCCCTCACCGCCGGGAATGAGGGCGTCCCGCCCTCACCACTGGGAATGAGGGCGTCTCGCCCTCGCCGCCGGGAATGAGGGCGTCCCGCCCTCGCCGCCGGGAACGAGGGCGTCCCGCCCTCACCGCCGGGAATGAGGGCGTCCCGCCCTCACCACTGGGAATGAGGGCGTCCCGCCCTCGCCGCCGGGAACGAGGGCGTCCCGCCCTCACCGCCGGGAATGAGGGCGTCCCGCCCTCACCACTGGGAATGAGGGCGTCCCGCCCTCACCTAAGGCAAAACTTCCGAGTTTCCATAGGCGCTACCCCATCGCCAGTCCGATGCTCTACGGCAAAGCTCTGCCTTGACCGGATTGTGATGTATGTAATGAACCGTAGCCCGATAGTGGCGTTCGTCTCGCACGAATCGATCGAAGTAGTCCGGCTGCCAAAAAGGTCCTCGCCGACGCAATAGCGCATTGGCCCCCCTTACCGTATAGGACTTCCAGGAATGAAGAACGCTCGACAAGCTGATGTCGTCCAACAATGTCACCAGCACATGTACATGATTGGGCATGACTACCCACGCGTGCAATCGGTAACGAACACCGGCGAAGTGCATCAGAGCTTCGGCCACGAGGCTGGCGATTTCGGGCCGCTGAAGCCAGCAAGCGCCGAGTCCCTTGTCAAGCGCCTCTTCGACCCGACGGCGTTTTGCCGCAAGACGTTTTGATTCAGGCAGGCGGCGCAGATCTTCGTCCCAACGTCGAAGTAAGTGGCTCGGAAGGCTGTCGGCCAGCCTGAAGCAGATGTGCTGAGGGACTTCGCCAGCTTCGAAGTGCGGAAGGTAGGTGCGGTGAAACCGGGTTGCGGGGGCTACGCCAGTAGGACTTTTTCTCCGGTCGGGTCTGTGGCTGATGCGCTTGGAACCGGGTGGCTTGGTAACTTGAACGCGGGAGTCCAGCGGAGGGGTGTTTTCGAGGGCGGGACGGCCTCGGTGCCGGGTGTGGAGACGGATTTCCGTGTCTTTCATGGGGATTGCGTCCTTGCAGAATGTTGGAATCTAGATCATAGCGGGTTTTCGAGGGCGGGACGCCCTCGTTCCCAGCGGGGAGGGCGAGACGCCCTCGTTCCCAGCGGCGAGGGCGAGACGCCCTCGTTCCCAGGGGTGAGGGCGGGACGGCCTCGGTGCCGGCGGGGAGGGCGGGACGGCCTCGGTGCCGGCGGGGTTAGGTGAAGAGGGCTTGGTACATGATGATGAGGATGGCGGCGGGGGCGACTACGCGCAGGAGCACCAGCCAGACGTTGAAAAGGACGCCTTCGCGCCAGCCCAGTTCGCCCAGGAGGATGGCGCGCTTCATGCGCCAGCCGGCGAACAGCGCCATCAGCGCGCCGCCCAGCGGCATCATGATGGTGGCGGTGAGGTAGTCGATCAGCTCGAAGGGGTTCTTGCCGGCGATCACCTTCCAGTCTTCTCCGGCGCCGAACGACAGCACCGTCAGCCAGCCCAGCCCCCACATGGTTGCGCCAACGGCGCAGGTGGCCGCCCAGCGCCCCAGTTTCAGGCGCTCCTGCAGCAGGCTCACCGCGGCTTCCATCAGCGCGATCGCCGAGGTCAGGGCGGCAAACGCCAGCAGCAGGAAAAACAACGCGCCGAAGAAGCTGCCGCCGGGCATGCCGCCAAAGGCGATCGGCAACGTCAGGAATACCAGTGAAGGTCCCGAGCCGGGCTCCAGGCCGTTGGCGAACACCAGCGGGAAAATCGCGATACCGGCAAGCACCGCCACGCCGGTATCGGCCACGGTAATGCCGATGCAAGTCTGCGGCAGTGAGATCGCGCGGGGCGCGAAGGCGCCGTACATCATCATCAGGCCCATGGCCACGCCGATCGAGAAGAAGGCGTGGCTGATCGCTTCCAGCGCCGAGGCGGCCGAAAGCTGCTTGAAGCGGAAATCGAACATGAATTGCAGACCCGCAGCGGCGTCGCCCTCCACCAGCGCGTAGGCGATCACCGCCAGTAGCAGGAGCAGGAGCAGTGGCATCAGCAGGCGCACGGCCGCCTCGATACCCCGGCGCAGGCCGCGGCCGACGATGAAGCAGCTCACCAGCATGAAGACCGTGTGCCAGCCGCCCAGGCGCCAGGGGTTGTTATTCAGATCGGCGCTCAGGGCCTCGGCGGTTTCTTTGTTCAGGTCCGTGAAGGCGCCGCGCATCGCCAGCAACAGGTAATCGATGGTGCTTCCGGCGATGACGCTGTAGAAGGTCATGATCAGGTAACCGGTCAGCAACCCCATGCCGCCGACCAGGCCCCAGTACACCCAGCGGCCGCTCTCGGTTGCCACCGAGGCCATGGCGGTATAGGGGCTGGCGCGACCGTGGCGGCCGATGGCGACTTCCGCCGACAGGATCGGCACCGCCACCAGGAAGGCCGCGATCAGGTATACGAACACGAAGGCGCCGCCGCCGTTCTCGCCCATGATGTAGGGAAAACGCCAGATGTTGCCAAGCCCGATGGCGCCGCCGATGGAGGCGATCAGAAAGGTGCGTCCCGAACTCCAGCGCCGGGCGGAGGTGTTCTCCCGCATGCGTTACCCGTTCACTATTCTCAACCGTTCTCATGATGCCACACGCGCTGCTCGGGGCGGGTGGATTCCCGCTTCCGCGGGAATGACGAGGAGGGAGGCGGGGGAATCCTGCCCTCTTTCCCAGGGGGCATCAGAAACGGGTATCGTGGTTAGTGGAGAGTAAGCGCCTTTTGGATTTGCCTGCGGATACTCACTACAGTTTTTCTGTCAGGACCTTGCGCCTGGGCAACCAGATGTAATGGATTGGGTTGGTCCTCTTGTACAACTCATGCCGGCTGGGAGAGAAAGCATGGCACATCAAATTTCAATTTTTCGACAGGCTGTTGGGGAATCTCATCCTGCGCAGGATAATTCGTCAGGAAGTCAGCGCTTACGCGGCTGTGGGTGAAAAAGAAGCTGTCCCAGACCTGACCTTCGGGAGTGAGAATGCGGTCGGGCCCTCTTGCGCGAACGTTGACCTTCTTGACGTTGCGCGGAAATTGGGTATCAGAAGGCAAAGATACCGCCTGAGATCCATTTTGTTCAAAGATGGTTCCGGTGGGCATGAGGAGTTCTCCCTAACGCAGGCGACAGGTGTGTGGCATAGCCGTAGACGGATATGAAGCGGGTCGAGGGCGGGACGCCCTCGGTCCCAGGGGGAGGGCGGGACGCCCTCTTTCCCAGGGAGGGCGGGACGCCCTCTCTCCCAGGGAGGGCGGGACGCCCTCTTTCCCAGGGAGGGCGGGACGCCCTCTCTCCCGGGGAGGGGGGGACGCCCTCGGTCCCGGGGAGGGCGGGACGCCCTCTTTCCCGGGGTTATTCGGGGGTTGGGTCTACTACGAGGCGGACGAGGGCCATGGGCGCGGCGTCGCCGGGGCGATGGCCTTTCTTGAGGATGCTCAGGTAACCGCCGGGGCGCTCCTTGAAGCGCGGTCCGAGCTCGACGAACAGCTTGCCCACGGCCTTGCGGTTGCGCAGGCGGCTGAAGGCCAGGCGGCGGCGGGCCACGCCGTCAACGCCGGCCAGGGTAATGAGCGGCTCCACCACGCGCCGCAGCTCCTTGGCCTTGGGCACGGTAGTGGTGATGCTCTCGTGCTCGATCAGCGAAGCGGCCATATTGCGGTACATGGCGCGCCGGTGGGAGCTGTCGCGTCCCAGGCTGCGGCCGGATTTACGGTGACGCATAAGACAAAGCCTTTACGATCGATCAGGCGGCGGTCTTGAGACCGGCCGGCGGCCATTCGGGCAGGGTCGCGCCCAGTTCCAGGCCACGCTCGCTGAGCTTTTCCTGGATCTCGGTGAGCGAGCGCTTGCCGAGGTTGGGCGTGCGCAGCAATTCGGCGTCGGTCTTCTGCACCAGGTCGCCCACGTAGTGGATGCTCTCGGCCTTGAGGCAGTTCACCGACCGGGCGTTGAGCTGCAGCTCCTCGATCGGCGACATGTAGAGCTGGCGCAGCTGCGGATCCAGGGCCATAAGGCCGACATTCTCGCTGGGCGCAAGGTCCACGAACACGGAGAGCTGGTCGCGCAGGATTTCGCCGGCGCGGCGCACCGCATCGCCGGGGTCGATGGCGCCGTTGGTTTCCAGTTCCACGATCAGCCGGTCGAGGTCGGTGCGCCTTTCCACGCGCGCGGACTCCACGTCGTAGCTGACCCGCTTGACCGGGCTGAACGAGGCATCGAGCTGCAGGCGGCCCAAGGTGACGGTGCCTTCGGTGACTTCGGCCATGCGCGCCGCCGGGCGGTAGCCGCGGCCGGTGGCCACGGTCAGCTGCATGCTCAACTCCACGCCGGAGGTGAGCGTGGCGATGTGCTGATCGGGGTTGACCACTTCGACGTCATGGTCGGTGGCGATGTCGGCGGCCGTAACCTGGCCCGGCCCCTTCTTCACCAGCATTAACTGGGCTTCGTTGCGGGCATGCATGCGCACCGCCACTTCCTTGAGATTCAGGAGGATTTCGACGACATCTTCCTTGACGCCTTCGATGGAGCTGTATTCATGCAGCACCTCGTTTTGAATCTCCGCTTCGGTGATGGCCGCGCCCGGCATGCTGGAAAGCAGCAGGCGGCGCAAGGCGTTGCCGAGCGTGTGGCCGAAACCGCGTTCCAGCGGCTCGATGGTGATGCGGGCCCGGTTGGGGCCGCCACGTTCTTCCACGCGCACGATGCGCGGCTTTAAGAATGTATGTACTGATTGTTCCATCACACTGTTCGTTCCGGTTACTTGGAGTAAAGCTCAACAACCAGGCTTTCGTTGATGTCGGGCAAAATTTCTTCGCGCTCCGGCAGGCTCTTGACCGTACCGGACAGCGCTTTCTCATCCACCTCCAGCCACTCGGGGAAACCGAGCTGGCGGGCAATCTCCAGCGCGTTGCCGATCCGGAGCTGCTCTTTGGCCTGTGGATGCACGGCCACGATGTCGCCCGCCTTGACCTGATAGGACGGGATGTTGACACGGCTGCCGTTGACCTGGATGCCGCGGTGCGACACCAGTTGCCGGGCTTCGGGCCGGGTGGCGCCGAAACCCAGGCGATACACGATGTTGTCCAGGCGCCCTTCCAGCAGCCGCAGCAGGTTCTCGCCGGTGGAGCCCTTCTGGCGCGCGGCGCGCTTGTAATAGTTGCGGAACTGCCGCTCCAGCACCCCGTACATGCGGCGCAGCTTCTGCTTCTCGCGGAGCTGCAGGCCGTAGTCGGACATGCGTCCGGGGCGCTGGGTGCTGCGCGCGCCGGGCACGCGGTCGTGGCGGCATTTGTCTTCCAGCGAGCGGACCCTGCTCTTGAGCAGCAGGTCCATGCCCTCGCGCCGCGAGAGCTTGCATACCGGTCCGATGTAGCGAGCCATTTGCCTTACTCCCTATACGCGGCGCCGCTTGGGTGCGCGGCAGCCGTTGTGCGGGATGGGGGTTACATCCTCGATCTGGGTGATACGGAACCCCGCCGCGTTGAGCGCCCGGACCGCCGACTCGCGGCCGGGGCCGGGGCCGCGGACCCGCACCTGCAGGTTGGACATGCCCATTTCACGCGCCCGGGTGGCGGCCCGCTCGGCGGCCACCTGGGCGGCGAACGGGGTTGATTTACGCGAACCGCGAAAGCCGGAACCGCCGGAGGTGGCCCAGGAGAGCGCGTTGCCCTGCGGGTCGGTAATGGTAATGATGGTGTTGTTGAAGGAAGCGTGGATGTGCGCGATGCCGTCGACGACATGGCGCTTGACAGCTTTCTTGCGAGTTTTGGGTTTGGCCATAAGGTAACCGCCTATTTACGGATGGGGCGGCGCGGCCCTTTGCGGGTGCGCGCGTTGGTGCGGCTGCGCTGGCCGCGCACCGGGAGGCCGCGCCGATGGCGCAGGCCGCGGTAGCAGCCCAGGTCCATCAAGCGCTTGATGTTCATGGAGTTCTCGCGGCGCAGATCGCCTTCCAGCTCGTAGCGGGCCACAACGCTGCGGATCCGCTCTATTTCGGCCTCGGCCAGGTCTTTCACCTGTGCGTCGGGGGCGACCTGGGAGGATTCGCAGATCTCCAGCGCCCGCTTCGGGCCGATGCCGTAGATATGGGTAAGCGCTACGCGTACGTGCTTGTACACGGGAACGTTGATTCCGGCTATGCGCGCCATGCTCAGCCCTGCCTTTGCTTGTGCCGCGGGTCGGTGCACAACACGCGCAGCACTCCGCGGCGCCGCACGATCTTGCAGTTGCGGCAAATCTTCTTAACTGATGCGCGTACTTTCATAAGCTTGCATCTCCTTTGAGGCCGGACCTCAGCGCAGGCCCCTGCGCCCGTATGAGCCGAGGTTGGCTTTCTTCATCAGGCCCTCGTACTGGTGCGACATCATGTGCGCCTGCAACTGGGCCAGGAAATCCATGGTGACCACCACCATGATGAGCAGCGAAGTGCCGCCGAAATAAAACGGCGCGTTGAAGTACATGATCATGAACTCAGGCAACAGGCACACGCCGGTGATATACAAACCGCCCCACAAGGTAATCCGCGTCAGCACCCGGTCGATGTAATTGGCGGTCTGCTGGCCGGGGCGGATGCCGGGAATGAAGGCGCCCGAGCGCCTCAGGTTGTCGGCGGTATCGCGCGCATTGAACACCAGGGCGGTGTAGAAGAACGCGAAGAACAGGATCAGCCCGCCGTACATCATCACGTAGATGGGCTGGCCCGGCGACAGCCGCGCGCCCAAGACCTGCAGCCATTCGAATCCCTCGGAAGTACCGAACCAGGACGCGAGGGTGGCCGGGAACAGGCTGATGCTGCTGGCGAAAATGGGCGGAATCACGCCCGACATGTTGAGCTTGAACGGCAGATGGCTGGACTGGCCGGCATACATGCGCCGGCCCTGCATGCGCTTGGCGTAGTTGACCGGGATGCGCCGCTGGGCGCGCTCCACGAACACCACGAAGCCGGTCACGGCCAACACCCCGAGCATCAGGATCAGGGCGAAAGCGCCGGCCATCTCGCCGGTGCTGACCAGTTGCAGGGTGCCGCCGAAGGCCGACGGCATCCCGGCCAGGATGCTGGCCAGGATGATCATGGAAATGCCGTTGCCGATGCCGCGCTCGGTAATCTGCTCGCCCAGCCACATCAGGAACACGGTGCCGGTGACCAGGGTGAGCGCGGCGGTCGCCACGAACGGCAGGCCGGGGTTGATGACCACGCCCTGGCCCTGCAGGGCCACCGACATGGCCAGCGACTGGAACAGCGCCAGGATCACGGTGAAATAGCGGGTGTACTTGACGATCTGGCGGCGGCCGGCCTCGCCTTCCTTCTTCAACTCGGCCAGCGTGGGTATGACCACGCCGCCGAGCTGCATGATGATCGACGCGGAGATATACGGCATGATGCCGAGCGCGAAGATCGACAGTCGCTCCAGCGCGCCGCCGGAGAACATGTTCATCATGCTCAGGATGGTGCCTTCCTGCTGCGCGAAGAAAGTCGCCAGCGCGTCGGGATCGATCCCGGGCACCGGGATGAAGGCGCCGATGCGGTACACGATCAGCGCGCCCACCAGGAACAACAGGCGCTTGCGCAACTCGCCGAAGCGGGTCGCCTCGCCCAGCGCCGCGGCCGGGTTGAACATGCCGCCTGACCCGCGCCCTGCCATCAGCCCTTGTCCTCCACCCTGGGAGCGAGGGCGTCCCCGCCCTCAACGCTGGGACCGAGGGCGTCCCCGCCCTCGACGCTGGGACCGAGGGCGTCCCCGCCCTCAACGCTGGGACCGAGGGCGTCCCCGCCCTCGATCGAACCACCGGCGTCCTCGATCGCCTTCCTCGCCCCGACGGTAACCGCGATGCCCACCAGCTTCACAGGAATGGTGATTTCGCCGCTTAAGAACACCTTGGCGGCACGCGTATCAAAGCGCGCCAGCCCGCGTTCCTTGAGCAGCGCCAGGTCGACTTTCTTCTCGCCCAAGGCGGCGATTTCGCTGGTGCGGATGCGGGCCGTCAGGTGAGCGGTGCGGGAGGCGAAACCGACCTTGGGCAGGCGCCGCTGCAGCGGCATCTGGCCGCCCTCGAATCCACGCCGGCGCCCGGAGCCCGAACGCGAACGCTGGCCCTTCTGCCCGCGGCCGGCGGTCTTGCCGCCGCCGGCGGATGCGCCGCGTCCTACGCGTTTGCGGTGCTTGCGCCCGCCGGACGGTGAGAGGGAGTCCAACATCAGTTCAGCTCCTCCACGTCGAGCATGTACGACACCTTGCGCACCATGCCCATGTTCTCGGGTGTGGCGGGCACGGTCACGGTCTGGCGGATGCGCCTGAGCCCCAGGCCGCGCACGCAGGCCTGATGCTTGCGCAAGCGCCCGTGCAGGCTGCGCCTGAGCGTAATCCGAACATTCTTTTGCTTCTTCTTAGCCATGGTTAACCTCCGGGAACGAGGGCGTCCCGCCCTCGACGAGGGCGGGACGCCCTCGCTCCCAGGTTCCCGAAATTCCGGGAGGTGGTCATGCCAGGATTTCCTTTACCGTCTTGCCGCGAACGCGGGCCACCTGGCCCGGCGAGCGGGCTTCGTGCAGCGCCGTGATGGTGGCGCGCACCACGTTGATCGGGTTGCGCGAGCCGTACGACTTGGCCAGCACATTGCGCACGCCGCAACATTCGAATACCGCCCGCATCGCGCCGCCGGCGATGATGCCGGTGCCCTCGGAGGCCGGTTGCATGTACACGCGGGTGGCGCCGTGGCGGCCGGTCATGGCGTAATGCAGGGTGCCGCCGCGCAGCTTCACGGGCTTCATCTCCACCCGCGCCTGGGCCAGCGACTTCTGGATCGCCAGCGGCACTTCGCGCGCCTTGCTGTGGCCGAAGCCCACCGTGCCGGAGCCGTCGCCCACCACGGTGAGCGCGGTGAAGCCGAACTGGCGCCCGCCCTTGACCACCTTGGCCACGCGGTTGACATGCACCAGCTTCTCGAGCAGGTCTTCGCGAGTTTCGTTTTGGTTCGCCATGGTTCGCTGTTACTCGTTAAAACTTCAGTCCCGCTTTACGGGCCGCGTCGGCCAGCGCCTTGATCCGGCCGTGATAGCGGAAACCGGAGCGGTCGAAGGCCACCTTGGCGGCGCCCGCCTCAAGAGCCTTCTCGGCCAGTTGCTTGCCCACGGCCTCGGCCGCGGCGACGTTGCCGGTGTTCTTCACTTCGCCGCGCAGATGCAGGCTGGAAAAAGATGCCAGCACCTTGCCGTTCTCGGGACCGATGAGCTGGGCGTAGATGTGCCTCGGCGTGCGATGCACGCACAGCCGCGGCGTTCCGCGCCGGGCAATGCGTGCACGGGTCTTGCGGGCGCGGCGGGCGCGGGCGGATTTCCTGTCGTTGGCCATATGCTTGATCCCGCCTACTTCTTCTTCGCTTCCTTCAGGCGCAAAAGCTCGCCGAAGTAACGCACGCCCTTGCCCTTGTAGGGCTCGGGTGGACGCAGGGCGCGGATTTCCGCGGCAGCCTGGCCGACCAGCTGGCGGTTGATGGACTCCAGCACGACTTCGGTCTGCGACGGCGTCTTAACCGACACCCGGTCCGCCACCTGGTACTCGACGGGGTGCGAAAAGCCCAGTTGCAGCGCCAGCTTGTCACCCTTGGCCTCGGCCCGATAGCCGGTGCCCACCAGTTGCAGGCGGCGCTGGAAACCCTCGGTGACGCCGGTAAACAGGTTGCGCACCAGGGCGGAGGTAGTGCCCGTCATGCTGCGCGCCAGGCGCGATCCGGAGCGTGCCGCGACGCTCACGGCGCCGTCGTCCAGGCGCATGGTGATCTCGTTGTGCACAGCCATGGAATCCTCGCCCCTGGGTCCCTTGGCGGTAAGCAGCCCATTGGCAAGGCTGGCCTGGACACCATCGGGGATCGGAATCGGGCGTTTGGCTAAACGGGACATGACGGTTACGGTTCCTGAGCTCTCGCGGACTGACGAGGCCGGTCTAACTCACGATGCAGAGCACTTCGCCGCCCTGCCCGGCGGCGCGCGACTCGCGGTCGCTCATTACGCCGTTGGAAGTGGAGATGATGGCCACGCCGAGACCGCCCATGACCCGCGGCAGGTCACCGGCGCGCCGATAGATTCGCAAGCCCGGGCGCGAAGCGCGTTCAAGCCGGCGGATGACAGGCACCCCCAAATCGTACTTGAGATCCACCCGCAGCGTGCGCTCGGGTCCCGGCTCTCCGGAGGATTCGTAGCCTTCGATATAGCCTTCGGACTCCAGCACGGCGGCGATCGCCTCCTTGATCCTGGAGCCGGGCATGGACACGTCGGTATGGCCGGCACTCTGCGCATTGCGAATGCGCGTCAGCATATCGGAGATAGGGTCTTGCATGCTCATGCGTGGCTCCCGGGGGCGCTCAGTCCCGGCGCTTTCATTGGGGTTACCACGACGCCTTGCTCATGCCGGGGATATTGCCGAACATGGTCTCTTCGCGCAGCTTGTTGCGGCTTAAGCCGAACTTCTTGTAAAAACCGCGCGGACGCCCGGTAATGGCGCAGCGGTTGCGCAGGCGCACCGGGCTGGAGTTGCGCGGCAGGCGCTGCAGGGCCTCAAGCGCCTGGGCGATATCATCGGGGCTGGTGCTGCGGTCACTGATGACGCGTTTCAGCGCGGCGCGGCGCTCCTTGAAGCGCGCCACCGTGCGGATGCGCTTGCGCTCGCGTTCCACCATGCTTGTCTTGGCCATGCGCTTACCTCTTGAAGGGGAACTTGAACTCGTCGAGCAACGCGCGGCCATGTTCGTCATTCACCGCCGTAGTGGTGATGGCGATGTCGAGGCCGCGGATGACGTCGATGTTGTCGTAGTTGATTTCACGAAAAATGATCTGCTCGGTCACGCCGATGCTGTAATTGCCGCGGCCGTCGAAGGAGCGCGGATTCAGTCCGCGGAAGTCGCGGATGCGGGGGATGGCCACGTTCACCAGGCGCTCGAGGAAATCGTACATGCGGTTGCGCCGCAGTGTCACCCTGCAGCCGATCGGGGAACCCTCGCGCAACTTGAAAGTGGCCACCGACCGGCGCGCGTAGGTAATGACGGCGCGCTGCCCGGCGATCAGGGTCAGGTCCTCGGCGGCCTTCTTGACCACGCCGCGATCGGTCGCGCCCTCGCCCACACCCATGTTGAGCGTGATTTTGCTCAACTTGGGCACCTGCATGGGATTGCTTAAGTTCAGCCGCTCCATCAGGCGCGGCGCCATCTCGTTGCGGTAGGTCTGTTCGAGCGCGCTCATGCCGTGTCGATGACCTCGCCGTCGCTCTTGAAGTAGCGCACCCGCTGACCCTCGGCCAGCGTCTTGATGCCGATCCGCCCGCCGCTTTCGATGCCGGCGTTGTAGAGGGCCACGTTGGAGACGTGCAAGGGCCGCTCCTCCTCGACGATTCCGCCGGGCTGGTTGGCCTGGGGGTTGGGCTTGCGGTGCTTGCGCACCAGGTTGACGTTCTCGATCAGCACCCGGTCGGAGCCCACCAGCCGCCGAACCACGCCGCGCTCGCCGCGATGGGAGCCTGCGGTCACGATTACTTCATCGCCTGTCTTTAAGCGGTTCATGCGATTACTTCCTGGGGACGAGGGCGTCCCCGCCCTCGTCGAGGGCGGGACGCCCTCGGTCCCAGGGACGCCCTCGCTCCCAGGGAGGGCGGGAAGCCCTCGTTGCTGCTTCTTGCGTGAATAGTCATCACAGGACCTCGGGGGCCAAGGATACGATTTTCATGAAGCGGGCGGTGCGCAATTCGCGGGTGACCGGGCCGAAGATTCGCGTGCCCACCGGTTCCAGGCGCGGGTTCAAGAGCACCGCGGCGTTGCCGTCGAAGCGGATCAGCGACCCGTCCGGACGCCGCACCCCGCTGCGGGTACGAACCACCACGGCGTGATACAGCTCGCCCTTGCTCACCCGGCCGCGCGGCACCGAGTCCTTGACCGT
Organism: Candidatus Foliamicus sp.; assembly: GCA_965261845.1. GTDB lineage: Bacteria > Pseudomonadota > Gammaproteobacteria > Steroidobacterales > Foliamicaceae > Foliamicus. The sequence goes on from OZ253475.1 coordinate 2,471,705, forward strand.
GACGCGAATCACGTCGCCGATGCGCGCGTAGCGCCGGCGCGAGCCGCCCAGCACCTTGATGCATTGCAGCTTGCGCGCTCCGGAGTTGTCGGCCGCGCTGAGTACGGTTTGGGCTTGAATCATTGTCGCAAGCTCCCACTAATTCGTGGTCCCGTCCGCGCGCCTGAGCACGCGCACCAGCCGCCAGGATTTACGCCGTGACACGGGACGTCCTTCGGCGATCGCAATCAGGTCTCCCTCGCGCGCCGTGTTGTCCTCGTCGTGCACCAGCATGCGCGTGGTGCGCCGCACGTACTTGCCGTACATGGGGTGTTTCACCCGGCGTTCAACGGCCACCCGCCGCGTCTTGTCGGACCCGCCGGACAGGACCCGGGCGATACGTTCGGGAGTACTCATTGGGTAGCGGCCTCCCGCATCACGGTCTTGATCCTGGCGATGTCACGGCGCAGCACGCGGTGGCGATGCACGCGCGCCTCCTGCCCCGTGGCCTGGCTTAAGCGCAGCTGCAACTGCTCGCGCCGAAGCTCGATAAGCCGCTGCTTGAGGCCGGCGGCATCCAGTTCCCTGACTTCCGATGACTTCATTGCAGTTGCCTGTGCACGAACGTGGTATCGACCGGCAGCTTGGACGACGCCAGGCGGAAGGCCTCGCGCGCCAGCGACTCGGGCACCCCCTCGATTTCGTAGAGCATGCTGCCGGGCTGGACCAGGGCGACCCAGTACTCGACGTTGCCCTTGCCCTTGCCCTGGCGCACTTCCAGCGGCTTCTGGGTGATCGGCTTGTCCGGAAACATCCGGATCCACACCTTGCCGCCGCGGCGCACATGGCGGGTCAGCGCACGCCGTGCGGCCTCGATCTGGCGGGCCGTAACGCGGCCCCGCGAAGTGGCTTTCAGGCCGAACTCGCCGAAGGCGACGAAATTGCCGCGCTGGGCCAGGCCGCGGTTGCGGCCCTTGTGCATCTTGCGATACTTGGTGCGCTTGGGCTGCATCATGCCGGCGTCACCGGGGCCGGAAGCTCACCAGGGGCCGGTGGTTTCTCCGCCGAGCCGGGGGTGTCCGTGGGAGAGGACTTCTCGCCGCGGAAAATCCACACCTTCACGCCCACCACGCCGTAGGTGGTGAACGCTTCGGCCAGGCCGTAGTCGATATCGGCGCGGAAGGTATGCAACGGCACGCGGCCTTCACGGTACCATTCCGAGCGGGCGATTTCGGCGCCGTTCAAGCGCCCGGCGACCTTGACCTTGATGCCCAGGGCTCCCAGGCGCATGGTGGTGCTGACCGCGCGGCGCATGGCCCGGCGGAACATCACCCGGCGCTCAAGCTGCGAGGCGATGTTCTCGGCCACCAGCCGGGCGTGAAGCTCGGGCTTCTTGATTTCGTTGATGTTGACGCGCAACTGGTGCAGCTTGACGTCCACCAGCTTGGCCAGGTCGCGCCTGAGCCTCTCAATGTCCTCGCCCTTCTTGCCGATGACGGTGCCGGGGCGCGCGGTGTGAATCTGAATCTGGGTGCTCTCGCGGTGGCGCTCGATGTCGATGTGGCTGACCGCCGCGTCCTTGAGGCGCTTGCGCAGCATCTCGCGGATCCGGTAATCGGACTCCACCAGGGCCGGGAAATGCTTCGAGTCGGCATACCAGGTGGACGACCACAGGCGCGATATGCCCAGCCGTATACCGATCGGATTTACTTTCTGACCCATAATCGACCGCCTACTCGTCGGACACCGTGACGCTGATATGCGTCTGGGGTTTCAGGATGCGTGCGCCACGGCCGCGGGCCCGGGCACGGAAACGGCGGAAAGGCTTGGCCTCGTCCACCAGTACCTCGCTGACGCGAAGCTCGTCGATGTCGGCGCCGAAATTGGTCTGGGCGTTGGCGATCGCGGAATTGAGCACCTTGCCCAGCATCCGTGCGGCATGCCGGGGCGTGAACGACAGCGCGTTGGCGGCAGCCTCAACCGAACGGCCGCGAATGAGGCCGGCGGCCAGGCGCGTCTTGCGCGTGGAAATACGGGCGTAGCGCAGGCGGGCGGAAACTTCCATCATCGACCTCCGCCTTACGTGGCCTTGGCCTTGCGGTCGCCGGAATGGCCGCGGAAGAGGCGGGTGGGGGAAAACTCGCCGAGCTTGTGGCCCACCATGTTCTCCGAAATCAGGATCGGGATGTGATCGCGGCCGTTGTGCACCGCAATCGTCAGCCCCACCATATCGGGGATGATCATCGAGCGGCGCGACCAGGTCCTGATCGGGCGCGGGCTGCGGGTAGCCGCGGCCACCTGCACCTTCTTCATCAGGCTCAAGTCCACGAACGGGCCTTTACGCAGAGATCTCGGCATGGTTTAAGCCCCTATCGGTCCTTGCGGCGGCGCACGATCATGCGCTCGACGCCCTTGCGGCGGCGGGTGCGAAAGCCCTTGGTGGGAACGCCCCAGGGGCTGACCGGGTGACGCCCGCCCGACGAGCGGCCCTCGCCGCCGCCGTGGGGGTGATCGACCGGATTCATGGCAACGCCGCGCACTGTCGGGCGGATTCCGCGCCAGCGCTTGACGCCGGCCTTGCCGTCCTTGCGCAGGCCATGCTGGTCGTTGCCGACTTCGCCGATGGTGGCCCGGCATACGACCGGCACCTTGCGCATTTCGCCGGAGCGCATGCGCAGCGTGGCATGCGGCCCCTCGCGGGCCACGAGCTGAGCGGAAGCGCCGGCGGCGCGGGCCAACTGGCCGCCCCTGCCGGGCTTCATCTCGATGTTGTGAATCTGGGTGCCCAGGGGAATCCGGTTCAGCGGCAGACAGTTGCCCACCCGGATCGGCGCCTCCAGTCCGGACACGAGCTGCTGGCCGGGCTCGACCCCCTTCGGCGCCAGGATGTAGCGGCGCTCGCCGTCGGTATATACCAAAAGGGCCAGGTGGGCGCTGCGGTTGGGGTCGTATTCCAGGCGCTCGACGCGGGCCACAATCCCGTCCTTGTTGCGGCGGAAATCGATCATACGGTAGTGGCGCTTGTGGCCGCCGCCGCGATGGCGAGTGGTGATGCGCCCGGCGTTGTTGCGCCCGGCGCGTCCGGGCAAGGGCTTGGTGAGCGGCGCATACGGCGCGCCCTTGTGCAACCCGGGCGTGACCACGCGGACCGCGAAACGCTGTCCGGGGGAAGTGGGTTTGAGTGGTTTAAGCGCCATTGCCCTATTCCCCGCCCACGAAGTCGAGGTCCTGGCCCGGCGCCAGGGTGACGTAGGCTTTCTTCCAGGCGGGCCGGCGGCCGAAAACCGTGCCGCGGCGCTTGACCTTGCCCTTGCAATTGATCACCGTAACCGAGTCCACCTTGACGTCGAAAATCGCACTCACGGCCTTGGCGATCTCCGGCTTGGTGGCGTTGGTGGCGACCTTGAAGACCAGCTGCTTGCGCCCTTCCCGCTCGGCAAGGCGCATGGCCTTCTCCGACAGGTGCGGCGCGCGGACTGCGTTCAACAGGCGTTCCGAAAGCTGATCGGCGCTCATTGCAAACGCTCCTTGAGCTGCTTCAAAGCCGCTTCGGTGATCAGCATCTGGCCATTGCCGGCCAGCGCCACGGGGTTGATCTCACGCAGATCGATGATGTCCACGCCGGGCAGATTGCGGATCCCCAGGCACAGCTCGGGATACTGCTCGTAGGACTCGACCACGATCAGCCCGGCGGGGAAACCCAGCTCTTTCAGCAGCGCCACCGCCGATGCGGTGCGATGATCGGGCGGCTGAATCTTGCGGGCGACGGTAAGGCGCCTGCTGCGCGCCACTTCCGCAAGCAGGCAGCGCATCGCGCCGCGGTACATCTTGCGGTTCATTTTCTTGGCGTGGGTACGCGGGCTGGCGGCGAAAGTTCGGCCACCGCCGCGCCACAATGGGCTGGAGCGGGTGCCGGCGCGAGCCCGGCCGGTGCCTTTCTGGCGCCACGGCTTGGCGCCGCCGCCGCGCCGTTCGCCGCGGTTCTTCTGCGCCTTGGTGCCCTGCCGGGCGCCGGCCAGCCAGGTCACTACGGCCTGGTGGATCAGCGGCTGGTTCAACGGAACGTCGTCGGAAAAAGCCTTGTAGACCTTTCTGGTGGGCTTGCCTTTTGGCTTCGCAACGGCTGGAGTCTTTGCCTGCCGGGTGGGTTCTTTTGCCGCTGCGTTCATGGTCTATCCCTGTTGGGCCGGCATCTTTATGGCGGGTCGTACGAGCACTTGGCTGGTGCTGTGACCCGGAATGCTGCCCTTGACCATAATCAGGTTGCGCTGTTCGTCGATCCGGACCACTTCGAGATTCTGGGTGGTTCTGCGCACGCTTCCCAAGTGGCCGGACATCTTCTTGCCCTTGAACACCCTCCCGGGGGTCTGGTTCTGGCCAATGGAGCCGGGCACGCGATGGGCCTTGGAATTGCCGTGGGTGGCGTCCTGGCCGTGAAAGTGGTGGCGCTTGATGGTGCCGGCAAAGCCCTTGCCGATGGTGGTCCCGGTGACGTCCACGCGCTGACCGGGTGAAAAAATACCCACGGTAAGCTCGGCGCCCGGCTTGTATTCCTTGAGCATGGCGGCATCGTCCACCCGATGCTCATACAGGCCCTTGCCGGGCGCCTGGCCGGCATATTGACCGGCAAGCGCTTTTCCTGGGGGCTTGCGGGCCTCGCCCACCGCGACCTGCAGGGCCGCGTAACCGTCCTTTTCCGGAAGGCGATGGCGGGTGACGCGGTTGGGGCCGGCCTCGATCACGGTGATGGGCACACTGGCCCCTTCCTCCGTAAACAGGCGCGTCATTCCTCGCTTTTGGCCGATTAAACCAATACTCATAACGGTGGCTTTCTTGAAAGCATTCCCTCGCTGGACAGGCGGCGAGGGTAAAGACGAACAATATTAGCAATCATGAGGGCTTAGTTCAAGCGAATCTGGGCATCCACGCCAGCGGGCAGTTCCAGTTTCATCAGCGCGTCCACCGTCTTGTCGCTGGGCTCGATGATGTCCAGCAAGCGCTTGTGGGTGCGCAGCTCGTACTGGTCGCGGGCGTCCTTGTTGACGTGCGGCGAGATCAGCACGGTGAAGCGCTCCTTGCGGGTAGGCAGCGGCACGGGGCCCTGCACCCGGGCGCCGGTGCGGCGCGCGGTTTCGACAATTTCCCGGGCCGACGAGTCGATCAGGCGATGATCGAATGCCTTAAGCCGGATACGTATGTTTTGGGGTTCAGCCATTTTCTTGCTCCATTTTCGAGGGCGGGACGCCCTCGTTCCCAGGGTGAGGGCGGGACGCCCTCGGTCCCAGGGACGCCCTCGGTCCCGGGGACGCCCTCGTTCCCGGGGTTGTTACTCCACTACCTTTGCGACCACGCCGGCGCCGACGGTTCGGCCACCCTCGCGGATCGCAAAGCGCAATCCATCTTCCATCGCAATCGGCGCAATCAATGCCACCTGCATGCGTACGTTGTCGCCGGGCATCACCATCTCCATCTCCGCCGGCAAGGTCACCGCTCCGGTCACGTCCGTGGTCCGAAAATAAAACTGCGGGCGATAGCCCTTGAAAAACGGCGTGTGACGGCCGCCCTCCTCCTTGGTCAGGATATACACCTCGGACTCAAAGCAGGTATGCGGCGTTATCGAACCGGGACGCGCCAATACCTGGCCCCGCTCCACCTCGGTGCGCTTCACACCCCGCAGCAATACGCCCACGTTGTCGCCGGCCCGGCCTTCGTCCAGCAGCTTGCGGAACATCTCCACGCCCGTGCAGGTGGTCTTGGTCGTGTCCTTGATCCCGACAATCGCCACCTCTTCGCCTACCTTGACCACGCCACGCTCAACCCGCCCGGTCACTACCGTGCCCCGCCCGGCAATCGAAAAGACATCCTCAATCGGCATCAAAAAGGCGCCGTCAATGGCCCGCTCAGGCACGGGTATGTAATCGTCCATGGCATCGATCAAGGCCTGGATGCTGCCCACCGCCCGCTCGCCCTCCTGGCCTTCCAATGCATGCAAGGCACTGCCGATGATCACCGGCGTGTCATCGCCCGGAAAGTCATACTGCGACAGCAGGTCTCTGACCTCGAGCTCGACCAGCTCCAACAGCTCCTCGTCATCCACCATGTCGGACTTGTTCAGATACACCACAATGTACGGAACTCCCACCTGGCGGGCCAGCAAAATGTGCTCGCGGGTCTGCGGCATCGGACCGTCGGCCGCGCTCACCACCAGCACCGCACCGTCCATCTGCGCCGCGCCGGTGATCATGTTCTTCACATAGTCGGCGTGACCCGGACAGTCCACGTGCGCATAGTGACGGTTGTCGCTCTCATACTCCACGTGCGCCGTGGCGATCGTGATCCCGCGCTCGCGCTCTTCGGGCGCATTGTCAATCTCGTCAAACGCCTTGACTTCACCGCCGTGCTGCGCCGCCATGATCTTCGTCAATGCCGCCGTCAACGTCGTCTTCCCATGGTCCACGTGACCAATCGTCCCAACGTTTACATGCGGCTTGGTGCGCTCAAATTTCGCCTTGGCCATTAAGTGTTCCTCTTCAAGAAGTCCGGCTCTCAGCCGGTAACGGTTAAGTCCGCCGCCACCTTGGCGGGGACCGGAGTGTAGCGGGAAAATTCCATCGAGTAGGTGGCGCGGCCCTGTGACATGGAGCGCAGGGTGGTGGCGTAACCGAACATTTCCGCCAGCGGCACCTCGCCGCGCATCACTTTGCCGGCGGGCGACTCTTCCATGCTGTGCAGTTCGCCGCGCCTGCGGTTCAGATCGGCGCTTACGTCGCCCATGTAAGCGTCGGGCGTTACCACTTCGATCTTCATGGTGGGCTCCAGCAACACCGGCCTGGCGCGCTTCATGCCCTCGCGAAAGGCCTGCGCGGCCGCCACCCGGAAGGCCACTTCGCTTGAATCCACCTCGTGATAGGAACCGTCGTAGAGCACCGCGCGGATGTCCACCACCGGGTAGCCCGCCAGTACGCCTTCGCCCATCTGCTGCTGCACGCCCTTGTTCACCGCCGGGATGTAATCCCTGGGGACCGCGCCGCCGGTGATTTCGCTGGCAAATTCGTAGCCCGAGCCGGACGGGAGCGGCTCGATGCGCAGGAACACGTGGCCGAACTGGCCGCGGCCGCCGGTCTGGCGAACGAAGCGGCCCTCCTGCTGAACCGGCGCGCGGATGGTCTCGCGGTAGGACACCCGCGGGCGGCCCACGCTGGCTTCGACCTGGAACTCGCGGCGCATGCGTTCCACCAGGATCTCCAGGTGCAGCTCGCCCATGCCGGCGATGATGGTCTGGCCCGATTCCTGGTCGGTGGAGACCTTGAACGAGGGGTCCTCGCGGGCCAGCTTCTGCAGCGCCAGCGCCATCTTGTCCTGGTCGGCGCGGGTGCGCGCCTCCACCGCCACGTGGATGACCGGGTCCGGAATGTCGATGCGTTCCAGGGTGATGGGCTTGCCGATATCCGAGAAGCTGTCGCCGGTGGTGACGTCCTTCAAGCCCACCGCGGCGACGATGTCGCCGGCCCCGACTTCCGATACCTCGGCGCGCTCGTTGGCATGCATCTGCAGCAGCCGGCCGATGCGCTCCTTGCGGCCGCGGAGTACGTTCAGCACCTTGTCGCCGCAGCGCAGGCTGCCCGAGTAGACGCGGATGAAAGCGAGGTTGCCCACGTAGGGATCGTTGGCGATCTTGAAGGCAAGCGCCGAGAAGGGTTCATCGTCAAGCGGCTTGCGCTCGGCCGTTTCGCCCGACGGAGTGAGGCCGATGATCGGTGGCTTTTCGGCCGGTGAAGGCAGGTAGTGGACCACGCCGTCGAGCATGGCCTGCACGCCCTTGTTGCGAAAGGCGCTGCCGCACATCGCCGGGACGATCTCGTTGCGCAGGGTGCGCTCGCGCAGGCCCTTGCGTATTTCGTCGACCGACAGCGGCTCGCCGGCGACATACTTACCCATCAGTTCGTCGTCGCTTTCGGCGGCGGCCTCCACCATGCGCTCGCGCCATTCGGCGCACAGCCCGGCGAGTTCCACAGGGATAGGCTGTTCGCGGAAATTGGTGCCCATGTCCGAATGGCTCCAATAGATCGCGCGCTCTTCCACCAGGTCCACCACGCCGGCGAAATCGGCCTCGCTGCCGATCGGCACCTGGATCGGCACCGGCCTGGCGCCCAGGCGGCGCTCGATCTGGCCCACCACGCGGAAGAAATCGGCGCCTATGCGGTCCATCTTGTTGATGAAGGCCAGGCGCGGCACCTTGTAACGATTGGCCTGGCGCCACACCGTCTCGGATTGCGGCTCGACCCCGCCCACCGAACAGAACACGGCAACGGCGCTGTCCAGCACCCGGAGAGAGCGCTCGACCTCAATGGTGAAGTCCACATGCCCCGGCGTGTCCAGGATGTTGATGCGGTGCTCGCGAAACTGACGGCGCATCCCGCTCCAGAAGCAGGTGGTGACCGCCGAGGTAATCGTTATGCCGCGTTCCTGCTCCTGCTCCATCCAGTCCATGATGGCCGCGCCGTCATGGACCTCGCCCAGCTTGTGCGAAACGCCGGTGTAGAACAGCACCCGCTCGGTGGTCGTGGTCTTGCCGGCGTCGATGTGGGCCATGATGCCGATGTTGCGGTAACGGCCGATGGGCGTGGCGCGCATGGAAGGAAACCGGGGAGGCCTACGGGTGAACGGGCGAACAAGGGAATAAAGCTGGCGGGCGGACTACCAGCGGTAGTGCGCGAAAGCTTTGTTGGCTTCAGCCATGCGATGGGTTTCTTCGCGGCGGCGCGCCGCTGCGCCGGTGTTTTCCGAAGCGTCCATGAGCTCTTTCGCCAGGCGTTCCGCCATCGTCTTCTCATTGCGCTTGCGGGCCGCATCGATCATCCAGCGCATCGCCAGCGTCTCGCGGCGGGCGGTGCGTACTTCCACCGGCACCTGGTAGGTGGCGCCACCGACCCGGCGGGACCGAACCTCCACCGCCGGCTTGACGTTCTCCAGGCCCTGTTCGAGCAGCTCCAGCGCTTGCTCGGGCTCCTGCTTGCGGATCCGGGAGATAACGTCGAGGGCGCCGTACACGATGTTCTCGGCCACCGACTTCTTGCCGCTCTTCATGATCATGTTGATGAAGCGCGACAGCAGTTCGCTGCCGTAGAGCGGGTCGGCCAGGACGGGCCGGCGGGGGGCGCGCGATCGGCGGGACATGGCGGATCAGCGCGGTCGCTTGGCGCCGTACTTGGATCGCCCCTGGCGGCGGTCCGTTACGCCGGCGCAATCCAGGGTGCCTCTGATGGTGTGATAGCGCACGCCCGGCAGGTCCTTTACCCGGCCGCCGCGAAGCAGAACCACCGAGTGCTCCTGCAGGTTGTGCCCTTCGCCGCCGATGTAGCTGGTGACCTCAAAGCCGTTGGTGAGCCGCACGCGCGCCACCTTGCGCATCGCCGAATTCGGTTTCTTCGGCGTGGTGGTGTAAACACGGGTGCACACGCCGCGCTTCTGCGGGCTGTTCTCCAACGCCGGTACGTTGGTTTTCACCTTCCGCGGCGCGCGCGCCTTGCGCACAAGCTGATTCACAGTGGCCATACGTTTTGAGGCTCGTCGGACGCCCTTTGCTGCTCGTAGAAAAAAAGTGCCTGCAGCATTTCGGGGTTGCCTCTAGGGCAACCCTCAGCCGCAAGCGCCGAATCAGCGAATTATGCGGAATTCGCCTGTCAAGTCAAGGCGCAGTGGTGCCGGGAACGAGGGCGTCTCGCCCTCGGAGGGCTGGAAGCCCTCTCTCCCATGGAACAAGCCTGGGAACGAGGGCGTCCCGCCCTCGACGAGGGCGGGACGCCCTCGTTCCCAGCGTGTTCCCTGCGCGCCAGCGCAGCGGCGCCCGCTGTGAATACTCCCACGCGGGAGCTATTGCGCGGCTTCGGCAGCAGCCGCGCGAAGCGCATGCGCGTTGCGCAGCATGGCTTTGAGGTCGGCGTCGCCGGCGTTGGCCTGGGCGGCGTGCTCTGCCAGGAGCGAGCGGCGGAAGCGGGTGGTGCCGCCTGTTTCGCCATTGCCGACCAGGTTCTCGAATTCGAAGGCGTAATACATCGCCAGGGCATCGGAGCCGTCGATCAAGCCGTCGCCGTTGATGTCACCGCCAACTTCAAGGCCCACCTCGCGCCACTGGTTGGCCTTGCCCAGCATCGCGCGCAGCTCATCGTCGTTCGGGTCGGGAACTCCCGCCAACCCCGAAAGCAGCATTTTCCTGGACTGGGCCGTGCCGCCGGTCTCGCCGTCGCCCAATGGGCCGGCTGATTCGAAGGCGTGATAAATCAACATGGCGTCGTCCGCTTCAACCACCCCGTCGCGGTTCACGTCCGCGTACGACGCGTTAGCGGCCACACTTTCCGCAGGCGCACCCGACTGCGCCGGCAGGATGGTGAGCGGTAGGGAATCGTCCTTCTGCAGGACATAGCCTACATGTCTTGCGGGCAGGCTGGGCAGCATGCCGATGTCTACGGTCACGGCGCCCGTGGTTCCGGACACCCGCGTTACGCCCACCGCGGCACTCTCCACCGCACCCGTAGAAACCATCACGCTGCCGGCGCCGCCTTCAATCTCACCGGCGCTGCTGACGCTCACCGGAAGCGCAAGGACAAACGGCGCGCCCACCAGCATAACCGCCTTGAACTGACTCTCCTCAACCTTTTTCAGTGAAACGGTTAGCGGCAAGGGATCGGTCGAGTTGCCACCCAGCCAAAGCTCCTGCAAGGCGCTCAAACCGGAAAACACGTCCGCCGGAAGACTGCTCAACCGGTTGCCGCCCAGAAACAGAACCTCAAGCGAACTCAAACCGGAGAAATCATCCGACTCAAGAGCGCTCAGTTGATTGTCCGCCAAACCGAGAATCTCAAGTGTGCTCATACCGGAAATGACTTCCGCCGGCACCGCACTCAGGCGATTGCCCCCCAAATACAGCGCAGACAGCGACCCCAGATCATCGAACACCCCCGACGGAAGAGCGCTCAAATCATTGTCCTTGAAGTTGAGCTTCTCCAGCGCCGACAAGCCGTCCAGCAAACCCGACGGAAGAGCCGTCAAATCGTTGCCTTCCAATACCAGTTGCGCAAGACCCGTCAAGCCCTCGAAATCGCCCGACTGAAGGGAACCGATGCCCTCATCGGACAAGTTCAGCGAGGGGATCGCCGACAGATGCGACTCGGTCACATCGCCGCACTCGTCCACACCCGATACCGCCGCCACAATGGCGTCACGAACCTGCGCCGTGCGATCGCAGACACCGCCGGAAACCACCGGCGCGTCCTCGCGGGTAACGACGATGGTGTAGGTTCGGGTCGTTGTCGTGTCCTCCGCCGTCACCCGCACCTTGATCGTGTTCGCGCCCACCTCAAGATCCACCTGGTGGCCGTCGGCGCCGCTGTCCGCATCCGCCAGAGTCTGGTCGCTCCCACCCCGATACGCCAGCGTGGCGTTCGAGTCGCTCAACGTCGGAGTCACCGTAACCGAGGACACCTCGTCACTCACCGAAGCCGCATAGCTCACCGTCTGTGAATCAAAGGCAGGGTCCAGCGCGCCTGAACTCAGTGACAGACCGCTGAGCGTGGCATCGTCGGAGGTGGGCTCACCTTCGTCCAGATCGGTAACGATGACGGTCAGGGTGAGGACGCTTGTTCCTGTCCAGTCGTCCGTGGCTTCCACAATGACGACATATTGGTTGTTCTGGTCCGCATCAGCCGGAGCCTCAAAGCTCGGCGCGGACAAGAACGTCAGCACACCCTCAGTAGTCAAATTGAAGAGGTCTTCATCCGCCCCGCCGATGGTTGACCAGAGGACAATGTCATCGTCCCTATCGGTTGCCTCAAGCGTTGCTACCTTCGTCTGGTTCTCTTGCACTGAAATTGGCGAAGCCGTAACAATTATCGGCTCAGACGTAAACTCGCCGTAGCGTTTTACGACAATGGTATAGGTCCTCGTTGCCACCCCGTCCTCGGCGGTGACCTTCACCTTGATCGTCGAATTTCCGACTATGAGGTCCACCTGGTGGCCGTCCATTGTGGTATCGGCATCCACCAACTCTTTATCGGTTGCATCGAAATACGTAACCGTCGCATTTACATTACTTTTTGTCGGCGTTACCGTAATTGACGATACCTCGTTCTGGATTCGTGCCCGGTAGCTCGTCTTCTCGGATGCGAACGCCGGTTCCATCGTATCGTCGAGGCCCAATGTGAGACCGACAAGCGTTGCGTCATCTCTCGCACCCTCGTCTAAGTCGGCGACCGTAGTGGTGAGCGTCAGGTCCGCATGATCGATCCCGTCTGACGCACGCACCACCACTACATACTGGTTGTTAGCGCCGGTATCGGCCGGGGATTCATAGTCCGGGGCCGATACAAACGTCAGCTCTCCGTCCGTGGTCAGGTTGAATTGCGCCTCATCCGCTCCACCGTTCCTTGACCAGCTGATGCCATCGCCATCCGCGTCGGTCGCCGCAAGCAGAGCCACGGCCGTTTGGTTCTCGTCTACCAAGATTGGCGAAGTCGTAGTGATTTCCGGCACACTGTTGCGGGTCACAACGAGGACGTAGGTCAGCGTGGTGGTCGTATCTTCGGCCGTGACCGTCACCTTGATCGTGTTGTCCCCAACGCTGAGACCGACCTGGTGACCAGCGGTGCTGCCGTCCGCGTCTGTCAAATCGTTGTCGATTGCATCCAGGTACGCCACCGTGGCGTCCGTATCGCTCTTTGTGGGTGCGACCGTAATCGAGGATACCGAGTTGGCAACAGTCGCCGCGTAACTTCTGATGTCCGCCGAGAACACAGGGCTCAGCGCGCCCGAACTCAGCGACAGACCGCTGAGCGTGGCGTCGTCGCTTGCAACCGGTTCGGACTCCGTCGGCGAGGGGATCGCCAACGGCAGGGATGCGTCCTTCTCCAGTGCATAACCACTATGGTTGGCAGGCAATGCCGGCAGCGTGCCGATGTCCACAGTCACGGCGCCCTTGGTTCCAAACGCCCGCGTTACGCCCACCGCCGCACTCTCCAACGCACCGGTCGAAACCGTTACCGTGTCCGCGTCGCCCTCAAGCCCGCCATCGCCGCTGGCGCTCACCGGGAGACTCAAATCAAACGGCGCACCGACCGGCGCGACCGCCTTGAACTCGCTGCTCCCCACGTTTTCCAGAGAAACGGAAATCGGCAAGGGATCCGTCGAGTTGCTGCTCAGGTTCAATGCCGCAAGCGCGCTCAGACCGGAGAACACGCCGTGGGGCAGACTCGTCAGTTGGTTATCGCCCAGCCAAAGCTCCTGCAAGGCGCTCAAACCGGAAAACACGTCCGACGGAAGACTGCTCAAGCGATTGCCCCCCAGAAACAGGATCTCAAGCGAACTCAAACCGGAGAAATCATCCGACCCGAGAGCACTCAATTGATTGTCCGCCAAACCGAGAAGCTCAAGTGTGCTCAAACCGGAAATGACTTCCGCCGGCACCGCACTCAGGCGATTGCCCCCCAAATACAGCTCCGACAGCGATCCCAGATCATCGAACACCCCCGACGGAAGAGCGCTCAAATCATTGTCCTTGAAGTTGAGCTTCTCCAGCGCCGACAAGCCGTCCAACAAACCCGACGGAAGAGCCGTCAAATCGTTGCCTTCCAATACCAGTTGCGCAAGACCCGTCAAGCCCTCGAAATCGCCCGACTGAAGGGAACCGATGCCCTCATCGGACAAGTTCAGCGAGGGGATCGCCGACAAATGCGACTCGGTCACGTCAGCACAATCGTCCACGCCCGACACCGCCGCCACAATGGCGTCGCGAACCTGCTCGGTGCGATCACAGACACCGCCGGAAACCACCGGCGCGTCCTCGCGGGTTACGACGATGGTGTAGGTTTGCGTCGTGGTCGTGTCCTCCGCCGTCACCCGCACCTTGATCGTGTTCTCACCGACCTCAAGATCCACCTGGTGGCCATCCGTGCCGGTGTCCGCATCCGCCAGCGCTTGATCGCTCCCATCCCGATACGCCAGCGTGGCGTCGGAGTCGCTCAATGTCGGCGTCACCGTGACCGAGGCCCCCTCGTTACTCACCGACGCCGTATAGCTGGTAGTGCCCGAAGCAAACACCGGATCCAGCGAGCCGTCACTCAAGGAAAGACCGCTTAAGGTTGCTTCCGATGAGGCGTCTTCCACATCGGTCACCTGAACCGTCAAGGTCAGCTCGCCGGCGTCCGTCCCGTCCGCAGCACGCACCACCACCAGATACGCGTTGTCTTCATCCGCGTCGCTCGGCGTCTCGTAATCCGGGGCAGTCGCAAACGTCAGTGCGCCGCTTTCGGTCAAATTGAACAGGCTCTCATCTTCCCCACCGTTGGTTGACCAGACGATTCCATCCCCGTCCGCATCGGTCGCGGTAAGCGTCGCCACCACCGCCTTGTTCTCCTCCACCGAAAGCGGTGAAGCCGTCGTAATCGACGGCACACGGTTGCGCGTTACCACCAAGGTGTAGATCTCCGTCGTGGTCCCGTCCGCGGACTTCACTTCCACCTTGATCGTGTTCTCGCCCAAATCGAGCTCTACTTGCTGACCATCGGCGGTGGTGTCGGCGTCCTCCTTGAGCTGCTCGCTCGCATCCAGATACCGCAACGACGCATCCGTATCCGTCGGTGCCGGCGTCACCGTGATCGAAGACACCGAGTTCGCAACCGTCGCCGCGTAGCTGGTAGTTCCTGATGCAAAGGCAGGATCCAGCGTTCCGTCACTCAAGGAAAGACCACGCAGCGTGGCGTCGTCGCTTGCAACCGGTTCGGACTCCGTCGGCGAGGGGATCGCCAACGGCAGGGATGCGTCCTTCTCCAGTGCATAACCACTATGGTTGGCAGGCAATGCCGGCAGCGTGCCGATGTCCACAGTCACGGCGCCCTTGGTTCCAAACGCCCGCGTTACGCCCACCGCCGCACTCTCCAACGCACCGGTCGAAACCGTTACCGTGTCCGCGTCGCCCTCAAGCCCGCCATCGCCGCTGGCGCTCACCGGGAGACTCAAATCAAACGGCGCACCGACCGGCGCGACCGCCTTGAACTCGCTGCTCCCCACGTTTTCCAGAGAAACGGAAATCGGCAAGGGATCCGTCGAGTTGCCGCTCAGGTTCAATGCCGCAAGCGCGCTCAGACCGGAGAACACGCCGTGGGGCAGACTCGTCAGTTGGTTATCGCCCAGCCAAAGCTCCTGCAAGGCGCTCAAACCGGAAAACACGTCCGACGGAAGACTGCTCAAGCGATTGCCCCCCAGAAACAGGATCTCAAGCGAACTCAAACCGGAGAAATCATCCGACCCGAGAGCACTCAATTGATTGTCCGCCAAACCGAGAAGCTCAAGTGTGCTCAAACCGGAAATGACTTCCGCCGGCACCGCACTCAGGCGATTGCCCCCCAAATACAGCTCCGACAGCGATCCCAGATCATCGAACACCCCCGACGGAAGAGCGCTCAAATCATTGTCCTTGAAGTTGAGCTTCTCCAGCGCCGACAAGCCGTCCAACAAACCCGACGGAAGAGCCGTCAAATCGTTGCCTTCCAATACCAGTTGCGCAAGACCCGTCAAGCCCTCGAAATCGCCCGACTGAAGGGAACCGATGCCCTCATCGGACAAGTTCAGCGAAGCGATCGCCGACAAATGCGACTCGGTCACATCGCCGCACTCGTCCACACCCGATACCGCCGCCACAATGGCGTCGCGAACCTGCTCGGTGCGATCGCAGATACCGCCGGAGACCACAGGCGCGTCCTCGCGGGTTACAACGATGGTGTAGGTTTGCGTCGTGGTCGTGTCCTCCGCCGTCACCCGCACCTTGATCGTATTCGCGCCCACCTCAAGATCCACCTGGTGGCCGTCGGCGCCGCTGTCCGCATCCGCCAGAGTCTGGTCGCTCCCACCCCGATACGCCAGCGTGGCGTTCGAGTCGCTCAACGTCGGAGTCACCGTAACCGAGGACACCTCGTCACTCACCGAAGCCGCATAGCTCACCGTCTGTGAATCAAAGGCAGGGTCCAGCGCGCCCGAACTCAGCGACAGACCGCTCAGCGTGGCGTCGTCGCTTGCAACCGGTTCGGACTCCGTCGGCGCGGGGACGGCCAAAGGAAGGGATGCGTCTCTCTCCAAGCGGTAGCCGCTATGGTCGGCAGGCAAAGCCGGCAACGCGCCGATGTCCACAGTCACCCCGCCCGTGGTTCCGAACGCCCGCGTTACGCCCACCGCAGAACTCTCCAGCGAACCCGTAGTAACCGTCACCGTGTCCGCATCGCCCTCAATCCCGCCCTCGCCGCTGGCGCTCACCGGGAGACTCAGGTCAAACGGCGCACCGACCGGAGCAACCGCCTTGAACTCGCTGCTCCCCACGTTCTCCAGAGAAACGGAAATCGGCAAGGGATCCGTCGAGTTGCCGCTCAGGTTCAGGCGTTCCAGGGCGCTCAGACCGAAGAACACGCCGTCCGGCAGACTCGTCAGTTGGTTACCGCCCAGCCAAAGCTCCTGCAAGGCGCTCAAACTGGAAAACACATCCGACGGAAGACTGCTCAAGCGATTGCCCCCCAGATACAGAATCTCAAGCGCAATCAAACCGGAGAAATCATCCGACCCAAGAGCACTCAATTGATTGTCCGCCAAACCGAGAATCTCAAGCGCACTCAAACCGGAAAACACATCCGCCGGGAGAGCACTCAATCGATTGCCCCCCAAATACAGCTCCGACAGCGACCCCAGATCATCGAACACCCCCGACGGAAGAGCGCTCAAATCATTGTCCTTGAAGTTGAGCTTCTCCAGCGCCGACAAGCCGTCCAACAAACCCGACGGAAGAGCCGTCAAATCGTTGCCTTCCAACACCACTTGCGCAAGACCCGTTATTCCCGCAAAGTCCCCCGACTGAAGCGACACGATCCCCTCATCGGACAAGTTCAGCGAGGGGATCGCCGACAAATGCGACTCGGTCACATCAGCGCACGCGTCCACCCCCGATACCGCCGCCACAATGGCGTCGCGAACCTGCTCGGTGCGAGCGCAGACACCTGTCGCGTCCGCCACCTCCGGCAGAACCTCAAGCGGCAGGGCCGCGTCCTTCTCAAGCGCATAACCGCTATGGTTGGCGGGCAAAGCCGGCAGCGTGCCGATGTCCACGGTCACGGCGCCCGTGGTTCCGGACACCCGCGTTACGCCCACCGCCGCACTCTCCACCGCGCCGGTCAAAACCGTCACGCTGCCGGCGCCGCCCTCAATCTCACCGTCGCTGCTGACGCTCACTGGAAGCGCAAGGGCAAACGGCGCGCCTACCGCCGCAACCGCCTTGAACTCGCTGCTCCCCGCGCTTTCCAGAGAAACGGAAATCGGCAAGGGGTCGGTCGCGTTGCCGCTCAGGATCAATGCCGTTAGCGCATTCAATCCGGAGAAAACGCCGTCCGGCAGACTTGTCAATTCGTTGTCGCCTAGCCAAAGCTCCTGCAAGTTACTCAAGCCGGAAAAGATGTCCGCCGGCAGCGACCTCAAGTGATTGCTCCCTAAGAACAGCTCCGACAGCGACTCCAGATCATCGAATACCCCTGCCGGAAGAGCGCTCAATTCATTGCCCCTCAAATTGAGCCTCTCCAGCGCCGCCAAGCCGTCCAGCAAACCCGACGGAAGAGCCGTCAAATCATTGTCTTCCAAAACCAGTTGCGTAAGACCCGTCAAATCCGCGAAATCACCCGACTGAAGGGACGCGATGCCCTCATCGGACAGGTTCAGCGTAGTGATCGCCGACAGATGCGACTCGGTCACATCAGCGCACGCCTCCACACCCGATATAGCCGCCACAAGGGCGCTGCGAACCTGCTCGGTGCGACTGCAGATACCTGTTGCGCCCTCCCCCTCCGGCAGTACGTCAAGCGGCAAGGCCCCGTCCTTCTCAAACGCATAGCCGATATGGTTGGCTGGCAAAGTCGGCAGCGTCCCGATGTCCACGGTTATGGCACCGGTAGTTCCGGACAGGCGCGTTACCCCCACCGCAGCGCTTTCCAACTCGCCGGTGGAGACTGTCACGCTGTCGGCGCTGCCCTCAATCTCACCATCGCTGCTGACGCTCACCGGAAGCTCAAGGTCAAAGGGCGCGCCAACCGGCACAACCGCCTTGAATTCACCGCTCCCGATATTTTCCAGTGAAATGGAAATTGGCAAGGGATCGGTCGAGTTGTAAGTCAAGTTCAATATCCGAAGCGCATTCAGGCCGGAAAATATGCCCGGAGGCAAGGCGTCCAACTTGTTCGATTCAAGGCTCAGTAACTCAAGGCCGCGAAGGTCGGAGAAAACACCCGCGGGCAGGCTGCTAATCTGATTTCTTTGCAAGGAAATCCTGACCAGTGAAGTCAGTCCCGAAAAGATGTCGTCCTCAAGGCTTGTCAAATTGTTATCGTCCAATACGACAACTCTGAGGGCGCTCAGTTCCGAAAAAACTCCGGCAGGCAAGGCGCTCAGTTCATTGGCGTTGAGGTAAAGAGTTTCGAGGCTAACAAGCTCCGAGAACACTCCTTCGGGCAGGGAGGCCAGGACATTTGAGTGCAGAGTAAATTCCCGAAGCCTGTTCAGGCCGGAAAACACATTGGGAGGTAAGCTGCTTAGTTGGTTAGCATTGAGGTTGAGCCGCTCAAGTGACGAGAGCCCACTGAAGTCCACAGATTTCAATGATGAGATGCCGGCGCGGTACAGGTTGAGCCACGTAATGCTGGAAAGGTCCGCCCCGGTCACATCGCCACATGCAGCAACACCTGCCGACCGCATGATCGCGTCGCGCACCTGCGGCGTGCGAGCACAAACGCTCTCAGCTCGGGATATTAGGATAACGAGGGTTTGCGTAGCCTCGCCGTTTTCGGACGTGACCCTCAGCTTGATCGTATTGACGCCGACGCTGAGATGGACCTGATGGCCCTCGGTTGTTGCGTCCGTATCCGCCAATACGCTGTCGCTTGCGTCCAGCAAAGCAAAGGATGCCGCCAGATTGTTGGGCGTAGGTGTAATCGTGATCGAGGACGTATTGAACCCGACCTGTACCTCATATCTCATGACGTTAGTAGAGAATGCCGGATTCAAAGACCCATGGCTCAATGACAGATTGGCCAAAGCTGCGTCCGAACTGGCGATTGATGGCAGGACCCACCGCGGCAAGGTCTTGTCTCTTTGGAGAACATAGCCACTATGGCTGCGAGGCTGCCCTGGTAGTTCGCCGATATCAATGGTTACTGCCTCTTCCGCGCCGGTCTCGCGCACTACGCGTTGCGCCGCGCTCTCCACGCTGCCGGCAGGAATCATGATCAACCCTTGACCGTTTTCGATGCGTCCACCGCTGCTGACGCTGATCGGAACGTCAAGGTCAAATGGTGCGCCTGTTGGTACAACAACCTTGAACTGGCTGTCGCTAACTCTCGCTATTGTGACGGAAACAGGCAATTTCCAAACGCGGTTGTAGTCCAGATATAGCTGGCGAAGTTCTGTCAGCCCGGCGAAAATGCCATCGGGAAGGCGGGTTAATCGGAGACTCCTCAGGTCCAGCCGATTGAGACTGGCAAGACCTTCGAACATTCGCGGGCGCAATTCGGTCAGTTGGTTGTAGCTTAGTGACAGGTTCTGCAAGTTGGAAAGCCCCGCGAATAGCGTCTCGGGAACATCGATGAGCCGATTGTGGGCCAGTGACAGCTTGCTCAAACTGGAGAAACCCGCGAAGAGATTCTCCGGCAACGTCGTCAGGCTGTTTGCGGACAGAAACAGCCTATCCAGATCGGAGAGACCGGAAAACAGACCCTCCGGCAATTCGGTCAATTGGTTGGCGCCCAGATTCAGTTCTTGCAAGCTGGAAAGACCGGCAAACAGACCTTCCGGTAACTCGGTCAATTGGTTGTAGTGCAGGTGCAACTGCTTCAAGCGCCAAAGACCGGCGAACAGACCCTCCGGCAATTCGCTCAATTGGTTATGGTCAAGTGAAAGGCGTTGCGAAGCAGAAAGATCCGCAAATAGACCTTCCGGCAACTCAGTCACTTGGTTGTAGTCGAGGCGCAACTCTTCGAGACTGGAAAGACCGGCGAAAAGACCTTCCGGCAACTCGGTCAATCGGTTGTTGTTCAACATCAGCGACGTCAGTCCTGACAAGCCTGCAAAGTCTCCTGCCTTCAGTGCGCTGATTCCTTGCTGGTTCAAATCGAGGGCATTGATCTGAGCCAGGTGATCTGCGGTTAGGTCGTCGCATTGCGTAACGCTGCCAAAACCGGCAGCTTCTGTCAGAGCTTGAACAATCCTGGAGGTGCGGCCACAGATACCTTCCGAAGCTGCGAATTGGCGCACCGTTACGCTCTTTCCCGCTACGGTAAGCTCGACGCTACGCTCAACGCCGGTGCGATTGGGCTCAACCTGTATCCGGACAAACTCGGTTCCAGCATAGAGCGCACCCGACGTTACCTGCAGAAACTCCGCCTGACCGGATGCCTCCCAGAGGCAGCCTGGGGCTGACTCAACCCTTACGATGACCTCTCCGCCGTCCACGGATACGACACTCGTTTCGGGTGACACGGAAAAGCTTGTACAAGCCCGCGAACGGAACGATCCAACCCACTGGGCAGCGTTGTTGACTGCAAGGCGTCCATCCGCGGGACCGTCCGGTCCCGTTTCCGTGCTGTCCGAAGGCACGCCTAAGGGGTCACCCAAGTGACTCTGATCGGGATTGGCAAACCGCAACAACCGCGGACAGCTCAAGCCGGCGTTAGCGCAACGATCAAAGTAGGCCATGAGCGTTATCCACCCCGCAGTTTCCGGGGCGCCGGACTCGAATGCCCTCTTGTTCACGTATCCATGCGCGTAGGGGTAGATTGCACTACCGCCGGGAGTGATGTATCGATCATGCGCCAGGCCCAGGGTGTGGCCTGTCTCATGGGCAAAAACTGTTTCACTATCGGTTGCGGTAACAGCAAAACCCTTTCGCTCTTCGGAAAGGGATTCCGAAGTAATTCGGCTGGCTGTCCCGGCTGCTCCGGTCGGCCTATTCGTAATCAGATGCACCAGATCGGCGGCATGCTCGTTACGAAGCGCGTCGACTTCATCAAGGTAACCGCTGAACCGGTTCCTCAGATGATAGAGGTCAAAACTTGGACCACCGGAAACGTGATCCACCGCCTCAGAATGGGCCAGCACTAGCCGGGGATTGATACCACTGTCTTCCAATGCCTGGTTGGTTGTCGCTACGAAAAGGTCAACCAGTGCGCGCATCCCCACAGGACCTCCCTGAACCTGTTGCATGGCTTGCGTGTATAGGACCAGCACCCGGATCTCGGACCCGTCTTCCGTGGGCATGTCTTCGACTTGCGCCGTGGCTGGGAGCACCGACGAAAGCAGGGGATCAATCGATGCGATGGCCTGCTGCGGTCGAGGAGGCGGAACCGAGGAACTTTCCTCCACATCGCATTCAAACGGAACCGCCAAGGGATCAATTTGCCGGATCAAGTGCCGGCCCGCGCCGGCCGAGCGGATCCGGTATTCCCCTTCCGGGGTCACGACAGTGCCAACCATGACCGGGCCATTCACGACCAGCCGGACTTCGCCCCATTCCTTGCCGCGGGGACTTCCCGAGATGAAGTAGCCCGAGCGTGTCGGGCGCACCCGGTTGATCTGCACTTCAACGACCGCGTCGTCGAACAGGTTGAGCTTCAACACCTCGCGCCCGCGGCGTGCAGCGGTGATTTTCTGCGTGTCCACCTGCACCACGCGGCTGCGCATCGTGGCCGGCTCCAGCGCTGGGCTCTGTCGGAGGACCACCGCAGTCTGGACTTCGGAGAACACGCCCGGCGGAGGCGCCTGCGCGAAGCCCTCTTGCGTGAGGACTGCGCCGGCAAACAGCGCCGCTGCGATGACGATGCGCCGTTTGGCTGCGCTGGTCATGTGAATCCAGGGGGCGAGCGACCGGGTCGCGGTGATCTAAAAGCCCCCGCGGGCGTTGATTACGATGCCGTAGGCCGGTTCCGCGCCGGGCCCCGCACCCATGCGCTCCGCAAAAATCTCAAGGTTCATTGCCGACTGTTCGGTTTCCAGCCTTGCGAGCTGCGTACCCAATCGGAGGTGCGGTGGCGCGCCTGTTGGCTTGCCCATCTCACCGAACACGGTCAGCAGGCCGTGGCCATTGGGCAGGTTCATGCCGTAGCCGACCCGGGTGTCCAGGTTCATGCCGAGTTCGGTCTCGCCGGCCAGGAAGGTCTCCGCCACCCTTGTAGTCTCCCACATGCCTTCGGCGCCGGTGGATGGAGCGCCCCAGGTGGGGACCAACGCGAAAAACAATCCCTCGCCCTGGGCGCCCCAATCAAAGGTCACACTCACGCTTGCGCCCCATTGCTCGAACTCGCTCTCTTCATGCGTCAGCAGCATGTGGCCGTGCGCCTGGATGTCGAGGCCGCCGGGGTGCTGGTAGGCAAGACCCGCGCCCACCTCGGCGCCGGCGCCGGTCTCCGCGTCGCCGGCATCGGCCAGCGCGCCCAGCTCCAGGGTGCCGGTCAGCAGCGATCCACCTTCGAACTCGAAGCTGCGGCTGCTTTCCAGAGCGAGACGCATGCGCGAGGTGTCTGCGGCGACTGCCGGCAGGTCCTCGTGCTTGTCGGCCGCCATCTGAACCAGGAAGGCGTCCGCCTTGAGGGCAAGACCGAAGCGGCCGATCGGCATCAGCTCCTGGCGGGCGCCCAGGGCCATCATGCGCATGGATATGCCGGTATCCACCGCACCCTTCTCGTCGGTGAGCGTCGCCGCGCCGCGGCCGAAGCCCACCGAGCCCCATACGCCCAAGCCATGGAAAGGCGACCAGTGCATATAAGGATGGGCGCTGGTGAGTTGCATCTCGATGCCGCCGTCATCCCCGACAGGTCCGCTAAAGCGGTAGTCGACGTCGCCCTTGCTGCGGCTGACGATCACGCCGGCCAGCATCGTGCCGCTGAAGCGGTAGTCGAGGCCGATATGGCCGGCGAATACCTCGCCGTCCATCGAGAAGCGCTCGTCCGGCCGTCCGCCGAAGGCGTCCATGTCGCCGCCCACGCCCCACAGCGTCCAGGCGCCGGGCATGCCGCCGTCTTCGCCTCCGAGCGCGACCTCAAAGGAACTGCCCGTAAGCAGGTCGCGCGCATTCGGCAGCAAGTCAAAGTTCAGGTACCCCGACGACAAGCCGGTGGCCCGAGCCGCCTCCCAGGCCAGTCCGTCCTGGCCATCGAGGTTCACGCCCAGCAGTTCCATGGCGCTGCTGAACCAACCTGAGGCTCCGCCGCTCTCTCCGTCGCCGAAGCCCAGCGCGTCCAGGTCCAGCGGCCGTCCGCCGAGCGCCACGTACGTCTCAGCCGGCCCGGCGCCGTTCATGGCGGCCCGCTCGCCGATCATGTCCACCACGTTGCCGCCCACCTCGCGGCCGAAGCCCGCCAGCGCGAATTTCATCGCCAGGGCGCGTGACTCGCGGTCCGGCTCGCTGTTCTCATCGGCAACCGCGCATCCGGAGGCCGGACAAAGGTTGTAGGTGATCGTGTTGCTGGATTGGACGCTTTCTTCGGCACGGCCGAACATGGCGCCCACAGCTACGGACTCTTCGGCCGAAGTCACGCCGCCGAAGCGCAGCGACAGGTTGCCGACCGCGTCGTGGGGCAGATGCGCGACCGATATCGCCAGCACACCAACAAAGATGCTGCAACCCCCGTTCTCCGCAGCGCACCAGGCGCCGCGTGGTTTGGCTTGAGCGTTAGTCGGGTCGGACCAGAAGGCGATCCAGCTGGTCTCGTTGTCACTCTCTTCGGGAGGACCCAGCCAGCCGTCGGCAACCGGATCGAAGGAAGCGTTGGCCATGCGCCGTTGCCAGCCCTGCCCGCCACGCAGCGATCGAACTACCGGGCCGATGTCACTCGCCTTGAGTTCGTCGCTGACGAAATGAATCGCGCCGCTGAAGGACTCAAAGCCGAGATGCGCATCGTCCGGCGACGCGGCGCCGTCGGTTGTGACCCGGACATACACGCCGACCATGAGGCGCTCATGCCGAGCGACACCCACAGCGCCGGCAGACAACTCGTTGCCTTCGGCGTCCAGGCGCTTCAACTCCGGCGTGAACGTCCAGGTCGCCGCGTGCGCGCCGGCCGCCGGTATCACCGCCAGACAGAAAGTAAGGCAACCGGCAGCCAAGCCGGATTTGCGGATCGCGAACACGTTTCCTCCTCTTCCAGCCCGCTTATGCTACAGCAGGAACTGCGTCTGCATTGCAAGCGATTGCATCACCACCCTGGGAAGGAGGGCATTCCCGCCTACGCGGGAATGACGTTTCTTGCCCTCCTGGGAGCGAGGGCATCTTGCCCTCGGCGAGGGCGGGACGCCCTCGTTCCCAGCGGGGGGCAAACGCCGGCGCTTTAGCCTCAGCCGAAGTCCTCGCGCAGCTCGTTGGCGCGGCGCAGCATGGTCTTCAAGTCCTCGTCGGTGGGATTGTCCTTGTTGGCAAAGGCCGCCAGCAGCAGTTGCCGGAATCGCGCCGTGCCTCCGGTGGTCCCGTTGCCCACCAGGTTCGCGTTGGCATACGCGTAATACATCACAAACGCGTCCTCTTCGTCGATCTCCCCGTCTTCGTTGATGTCGCCGCCTGCATCCACGCCCACGTCCTGCCAGGCATGGGACCTGCGGATCATCTCCTTGAGTTCGTCGTCGGTCGGGTTTTCCTTGCCCGCGTAGCCCGCCAGCAGCGATTGGCGCGAGGCGGCCGTGCCACCCGTCTCGCCATCGCCCAACTGGTCCTCGGACGCATACGAGTTATACAGGATCAAGGCGTCATAGCCATCCAGCGTCCCGTCGCCGTTGACATCCGGATTCGCGGAGACCAGCGTGGCCGTGACTTCCTCGGATGGAGCGCCGTCATCGGCGTTGTCCCTCGTGGCGATAACCCGAATGGTGTATTCGGTATCGGCGGTCAGATCAATGATGGTGTAGCTCGTTGTCTCTCCGCCCAGCAGCGTGACCTGGCGTGACTCTGCGTAGTCCTCGGTGCCGGACTTCCACTGCACCTTGTAGCCGGAGGCATCCGAGACCGCATCCCAGGACACGTCCAGTTCCTCAAGACCCGGCTCTGCCGTAACGCCCGTGACCTGCGCGGGAGCC
This sequence comes from Candidatus Foliamicus sp., assembly GCA_965261845.1. GTDB lineage: Bacteria > Pseudomonadota > Gammaproteobacteria > Steroidobacterales > Foliamicaceae > Foliamicus. Next base: position 2,496,815 of record OZ253475.1, read on the forward strand.
TGCGCCTTCGGAATGCCCGTCACCTCATCGGAAGGTGTCCCATCGTCCACCTGTGCCTTGGTCGCAATGACACGCACCGTGTACTCAGTGCCAGCCGTCAAATCCATGATCGTGTGGGTGAGGATATTGCCTCCGCTCAGTGCGACCTGGCGCGACTCGTCGTAGTCCTCATCACCCGACTTCCATTGAACCTTGTAGCCGCCGGCACCAGATACCGCCGTCCAGGACACCTCCAACTGTTCAATACCTGCCGTAACCACAACGCCCTGCACTTGAACTGCAGGCATTGCCAGCGGTGTGCCCGTCACCTCATCGGAAGGCGAACCGTCGTCGGCGTGTTCCTTCGTCGCAATCACGCGAACCGTGTATTCCGTTCCGGCTACCAGACCCGCGATCGTGTAAGTTGTCGTATCTCCTCCGGTAACCAACGCTTGGCGGGCGTCGGCGTAGTCCTCCTCGCCCGATTTCCACTGGACCTTGTAACCGCCGGCGTCCGACACGCGGGTCCAAAGTACTTCCAATTGTTCCGCACCAGCCGTGACCTGAACCCCTGTTACCTGAGCAGGGGGCGGTTCCCTCGGACCGGGCAAGATAACCCTGGGCAAGGATGAGTCCTTCTCAAAGGCATAACCCAAATGGCCATTCGAAAGGGCAGGCAGCTCTCCGATGTCCACCGTAACGGCCTTGACCGTCCCTTCCACGCGCGACACTTCCATGAGTTCGCTCGACGTAGAACCCAATGGGATCCTTGCGAAGCTGACATCGTCACTTGTCGTTCCGGCATCGCTAATGTTGATCGGAAGGCTTAACGTAATCGGTGCGCCCGTACGCGAGACCGCTTTGAACTGACCGTCCGCCACTTTCTCCAAAGATATGGGGAGTGGCATTGGCTGGATCTGGTTTTCTTCCAATCGGAGTTCTTTGAGATTGGTGAGGCCTTCAAAGATCCCGTCCGGCAAACTACGCAATCGATTTTCTTGCAACTCAAGGATTTGAAGAGAACCAAGACCGGAGAACACACTCCCCGGTACGCTGGACAGCGAATTTCTGCCCAGACGGAGTCTCTGGAGAGAGGAAAGTTCGGAAAAGGCGTTCGCAGGCAGGCGCTCTAACCCGATCCTGTACAGGTCAAGAGATTCGAGTTGGGTCAGACCCGAGAAAATTTCAAACTGCAGGCTGGGCAAGTAATTCCCCGAAAGGACTAGTGTTTTCAGGGCAGCAAAACGCGAGAAAACAGGCGCCGGCAAGTCTTCAATCTGATTGCCGGACAGAACAAGTTCTTGAAGGGCCGCAAGGTCGGAAAAAATACCAGCGGGCAAATTGCCGAACGGATTGCCCGACAAACTCAGTCTTCGCAGAACGGAAAGACCGGCGAACAGGTTCGCAGGCAGATCGACCAAAACGTTGTAATCAAGCGAAAGTTGTTCGAGTGAGGTTAAGTCCGCAAACACTCTTTCGGGCAGGTTGTTCAATCGGTTGCTCGAAAGATTCAAATCTTTGAGAGCAGCAAGCCCAGAGAATACGTCCGCCGGGAGAACGCTTAGAGAATTGACGTACAGCTGTAGTTGCTCAAGCGCTTCCAGACCGGCAAAAATGTCGGCAGGCAAACGGCTCAGGCTGTTGACGCCCAAGTTAATGATCTTAAGATTCTTCAGCCCTGCGAAATCACCGGACTGCAGAGCCGAAATGCCAGACCGGAACAAGTTAAGATTGGTAATCTCCGCGAGGTTGGCCTCCGTTACGTCGAAGCAATCGTCAACGTGCTGCACGACCTCAACAATCGCGTCCCGAACCTTCGGAGTTCGCGAGCAGACATTTGCGGCATTGTCACGGGTGACGGCCAGGCTGTAGGTCTGCGTCGCCGATCCGTCCTCGGAAGTAACCCTGAGGTTGATCGTGTTCTCGCCCACGCTGAGACCCAACTGGTGACCGTCGCTCGCCCCGTCGGTGTCCTGCAGTGAGCCACTTGTCTCGTCGAAGAATCCCACCAGCGCTTCGGCATTACTCGTTGTCGCTGTCAACGTAATCGTTGACACTTCATTGGCCACGATGACCGAATAATTGTTCGTATCCCCGTCAAACGCCGGCTCCAGCGTTCCTTCGTTCAGCGCGAGATCGATCAGCGCCGCGTCGTTCGAAAGCAACGAAGGAAGGATCCGCAACGGCAAGGATTCGTCTCGCTCCAGCTCATAGCCCGTGTGATTGGGAGGCAGTTGGGGCAGAGTGCCCAGATCCACGCTGACGGCTTCCTTTGTGCCTTCGACGCGTGAGACCGTGACTGGTGAGCTTTCCGTGGCCCCGGCGGGAATGGTTATCACGCCAATGTCGCCGGCGATGGAACCGGCGCTGCCAACGCTCACTGGCAGGCTGAGTGGGTAAGGCGCGCCGGCGCGAGCAACGGCCTTGAACTGGTTCTCCTGTACTTCCTTCAGTGATACATGAAATGGCAACGGGTATCCCGGGTTAAGTCGGAGGTCCAGCCTTTTGAGGTTTTCCAGACCTGCAAAAACACCCTCTGGAATACTTCTAAACTGATTGTTTTGAAGATAAAGGGTTTCAAGTGTGGGCAGCGCTGAGAACAAACCCTCCGGCAGAGCGTTCAGCCTGTTGTAGGAAAGGTTTAGAACCTTTAGCGCAGATAGCCCTGCAAGCGATCCTGTCCGCAGACTGATCAAACCGTTCAAGGTCAAGTCAAGCTCTCTGAGACGCGAAAGGCCGTCAAAGAGTCCCAACGGAATCTCTTGCAGAAGGTTTTGGCCCAGCTGCAATACTTCCAGGCGCGCCAGACCAGAAAAAACGCGCTGGGGCAGCTTGATCCATCGGTTGCCACGAATATTGAGCGATTCGAGGTTGGCAAGGCCGGAAAACACGTCCTCGGACAAATGCCTCAATCGATTGTTGTCAATACGCAAAGTCTTCAGGCCCGCAAGATCGGCATGAAGGAAATGGGCAACATCCGTCAATCGATTCGAATCCAGCGCCAAACCTTGCAGCTTTGAAAGACCTGCGAACAGACCCTCCGGCAACACAGCCAGGTTATTTCGACCTAGCTCCAGAAACGCCAAGCCGGAAAGGCCGTTGAACAAACCCTCCGGTAAAGCGGTCAATCGATTGGAGTCAAGGTGGAGCAATCTGAGTTTCAAAAGACCCGCAAAGGTATTCTCTCGCAACACGGTCAATTGGTTGTCATACAGATCAAGCTCCTCCAGGTTGAATCGCTGGTTGAATAGCCCAGGAGGCAATTCAACCAGTTTGTTTCCGCTTAGATACAGTGCATACAGTTCGGAAAGACCATCCAAAAGGCCGTCAGGCAACTGAGCCAATCGGTTCTCGCTTAAATTCAGGACATCCAGACTGGAAAGGCCACGGAATATCCCTTCGGGCAATTGAGTCAAACGGTTGGACGCAAGATCCAGTGTTTTCAGCTCCGACAAACCTTCGAAGTCTCCTGCCTTGAGAAATTCAATGCCTTGATTTCCCAAGTCCAGGAATTCGACCGCCGCCAAATCTTCTTCGGTAACTTGTTCACACTGGGCAATGCCGGAAAAGCCCGCGGCTTTCGCAAGAACGTCAGCCACAGCGGATGTCCGACCGCAGACTCCTTCGTCAGTAGCGGGCTGGCGCAACGTTAATGTCTTGCCCGCAACCGTCACGGTTGCATTCCGCTTCGCTCCTGTCAGGTTCGCTTCCACGTCCAGGTTGACGAAGCCTGGTCCCGCCCAAAGAGCGCCGGCAGAGATTTCGAGAAACTCCGCTTGACTGCTTGCCTCCCACAGGCATCCCGGCGACGTGGTCACTCGCACAACGACCTCTCCGCCCCCAACGGGTGCAACGGGCGCTTCTGGCGATACGCGAAAGTCGGTGCATGCCTGCGATCGAAACGACCCAACCCAGCGGGCGCTGTTGTTGATCGTCAACCGTGCGTCGGCAGGGCCATCCGGGCCAGTTACCGGACTGTCTGCGGGTACACCTAGCGGGTCGCCTCGAAAGGTCTGGTCGGGATTTGAAAAACGGTTAATGTCCAGACACTGGATACCTGCGTCGTTACACCTACGAATATTGGACATAATCGTCTTCCATGCAGCGGTCGACGGCGCACCCGGATCAAATGCCCGCTTGTTAACGTAACCGTAGGAATAAGGATATAGTCCGCCCGCGGTCGCGTATCTGTCATGCGCCAGACCTAAGTTGTGGCCGGTTTCATGTGCAAAAACGCTTTCACTGTCATGTGCTGTATAGGCGAAAGCGCTGAAATCCTCGTTAGACAAACTCTCCGACGAAGTAACGTAGGCTAATCCGCCTCCACCATACGTTGTGATCATGTGCACCAAGTCTGCCGCGTGCCGATTGCGGAGCGCATGAACTTCGTCCAAGTAGCCGTCGTCGGGAGACCTAAGGCGAGGTAAGTCTATTCGGCCGTACTCCCTGATATATTCCACCATTGCCGCATGGGCCAGCACGAGCCGCGTGTTGATCCCACTGTCCTCAAATGCCTGATTGGTGTATTGGATCATCAGGTCAACCAGCGCGCGCATGCCGGCAGGTCCCCCTTGTTCCGCCTGCATCGCGCGCGTAAAAACCACAAGCACTCGTATTTCTGAGCCGTCCTCGGTCGGCAAATCCGTCGCTATTGCAGGGAGCGTCGCCAACGACGGCGTCGGGCCGATGGAGGAAATCGCCGGCAGATATGCCGGGGAAGGAAGCGGGCTATCCTCCACTTCACATTCGAATGGCTCCTTCGACGGATCGATTTGGCGGATGATGTGACGGTTGGAACTCGCGGATCGAATCGTGAACTTGCCTTCCGGAGTTACCACGGTGCCCACCATGACCGGGCCGTTGATTACAAGCCGGACTTCGCCCCATTCCTTGCCTTTGGGGGTGCCGGAGATGAAGTAACCCGTGCGGGTCGGCCGGACCCGCTTGATGGCAACGTCAACGACCTCATCATCGAACAGGTTGAGCTTCAATACCTCACGCCCGCGGCGCGCGGCGGTGATCTTCCGGGTATCCACCTGCACCACGCGGCTGCGCATGGTGGCCGGCTCCAGCGCACGATTGACGCGCGGAACGACTGCGGTCTGGATTTCCGAGAACACCCCCGGAGGAGGCGCTTGCGCAACTCCGGCGCGCGGAACCAGTACGCAAGCGAGCAATAGCACTACGCATGCGATGCAGCGCGCAGCCGCTGTTGTCTTATCCGAACTGACGGTGCGACATGCTGTCGCCAAGGGTGAGAGCCTCCTGCAGGCTATGGATGCAACCCTTTAACCCGCTGTTCTCAAACGCTCTCTATTGTCCCATGCGATCAGCCGAACTCTTCCTTGAGCTTGTTGGCGCGGCGCAGCATGGCCTTGAGATCTTCGTCGGTGGGGTTCTCCTTGTTGGCAAAGGCCGCCAGCAGCAGTTGCCGGAAACGCGCCGTGCCGCCGGTGGTCCCGTTGCCCACCAGGTTCGCGTTGGCATACGCGTAATACATTACGAACGCATCCGACTCATCGATCACGCCGTCTTCGTTGATGTCGCCGCCGGCATCGACTCCCCCTTCCTTCCAGGCGTGGGCCTTGCGGATCATCTCCTTGAGTTCGTCATCGCTCGGATTGTCCTTGCCCGCATAGCCCGCCAACAGCGATTGACGCGACGCGGCGGTGCCGCCCGTTTCGCCATCGCCCAACTGGGCCTCGGACGCATACGAGTGATACAGGATCAAGGCGTCGTTGCCATCCAGCATCCCGTCGCCGTTCATATCCGGGTCCGCGGATACCGGCGTGGCGGTGACTTCCTCGGAGGGTGCGCCATCATCCGCATGCTCCCTGGTCGCGATGACCCGAATGGTGTATTCGGTATCGGCGGTCAGATCAATGATCGTGTAACTGGTCGTTTCTCCGCCCAGCAGTGCGACCTGACGGTCTTCGTCGTAGTCTTCGGTGCCGGACTTCCACTGCACCTGGTAGCCGTCGGCACCAGAGACCGCATCCCAGGACACGTCCAGCTCCTTAAAGCCGGGCTCCACTTCTACGCCTGTCGCCTGTGCGGGAGGGGAAGCCTTCGGAACGCCCGTCACCTCATCGGAAGGTGGCCCGTCTTCGGCGTGCGCCTTGGTGGCAGTCACGCGAACCGTGTACTCCGTGCCAGGGGTCAAGTCCGCAATCGTGTGACTATCCGTCTCGCCAGCGCTCAGCACCGCCTGCCTGGCGTCAACGTAGGCCTCCTCACCCGACTTCCATTGAACCTTGTAGCCGTCGGCGCCAGATGCCGCCGTCCAGGACAAATCCAACTGCTCAACGCCAACCGTGACCTCGACACCGGTCACCTGCGCCGGGGGCGCTGATAGGGGAACGCCGGTGACTTCGCTCGAAGGCGAACCGTCGTCGGCGTTGGCCCGGGTCGCAAGCACCCGAACCGTGTACTCCGTACCGGCAGTCAAGCCAGTGATGGTGTAGCTCACCGTGTCACTGCCGGCAAACACGGCTTCGCGCGACCCTTCATACCCCTCCGCTCCCGACTTCCACTGCACCTTGTAACCGTCAGCGTTGGACGCCGCGGTCCAGGACACATCCAAACGCTCGACGCCGACGGTAATCTCAACATCAGTCACTTGCGCCGCAGGGGAAGCCTTCGGCACCCCAAGGACTTCAATGGACGGCACCCCGTCTTCGGCGTCTTGAAGGGTAGCAATCACCCGAACTGTGAATTGCGTCCCTGCATCCAAACCTGTAATCGTGTAGCTGACGTTATCGCCGCCTGCAAGCACTGCCTGGCGCGAGTCGGCGTAGTCCTCCTCACCCGACTTCCATTGCACCTTGTAGCCGTTAGCCTCCGGCAGCGCCGACCACGACACATCCAATTGCCCAATCCCCGCCGCTGCCGCAACGTCCTGCACTTGAGACGCAGGCATTGCCAGCGGTGTGCCGGTCACCTCCTCCGAAGGCGGGCCGTCATCTGCATTCTCCTTGGTCGCGATGACGCGGATCGAATACTCCGTGCCGGAGGTCAAGCCGGGAATCGTGTAGTTGACCACATCACCACCGGAAACGACGGACTGACGCTCTTCGCCATAGTCCTGGTCGCCCGACTTCCATTGGACCTTGTAGCCGCTTGCATCGGAAACTGCCGCCCAGGAAACTTCCAGCTGTTCTGCGCCAGGGCTCGCTTGAACACCTGTTACCTGTGCAGGGGGCGGAGCCTTTGGACCCGGGAGGATCACACGGGGCAAAGACCCGTCCTCCCGAAGGATATACCCGGAATGGTCTTTCGGGAGACCGGGCAACGCACCCAAACCTACCGTGACCGCATCCTCTGTGCCGGTAACGCGCGTTACCGCGAGCGGGGCGCTCTCCATAGCGCCTACTGGAATCGTGACGAGGTGAAGGTCACTCTCAATCTCGCCCGCGTCGCTGATTGTGAATGAAACGCTAAGCGTGAATGGCGCACCCGTGGGCGCCGCCGCCTTGAATGCGCTGTCCGCCTACTTTTCCAGGGTCAGAAGAATCGGCAGGGGGTCGGCGGCGTTCTCTTCCTTCTCCAGTTCTCGCAGACTTGTCAGACCAGAGAAGATCCCGTCCGGCAGACTTCTCAAGAAATTGCCATCCAGTTCAAGGACTTCAAGTGCGGAAAGGCCCAGGAAAATGTCCGGCGGCAGATACCTCAACGAATTGAATTACAAATTGACTACTGTCCCAACGTTTAATCGAATAAATTCAGTTGGTTACCGTTTCCGTGGATGGCATTTGCGGACGGCGTGCGGCTAAGCAACTGATAGAGCGGGATTTTCTCAAATGCGGTGAAGCTCAGGATTTGTAGAATTGCGTAGAGGCTCGTATCGATGCGCAGGCGTTTTCGGATGATCGCAATCAGCACATAGACGGACACGGCAATCCAGAGTTGCGATTTGACGGCGTTTTCCGATAAGCCAAAAAAGGCCTTGATCCGGAGGTGTTGCTTGATCCATTTGAAGAACAACTCGACCTGCCAGCGGTTGCGGTAAAGTTCCGCGACCGTGAGCGGGGGCAAGGTGAAATTGTTGGTAAGAAAGACCAGCGTCCGGTCCTGCTGTTGATCCCGGTATTTGACTCTTCGCAGGGTATTGGGGTAGCTGTGAATTGTCTTGACGCCGGCAAGCCGAATGGTCTGGTCGCAGATCAACCCTGTCGTTCGGTCCACAGGACGGGAATACAACCGGTTCCATTGGGTGTTGGATTTGGCCCGGATGACAAAGAACGCGCCGTTCTGATGCATGAGATGGAGTCGGGCAAAATCGAGATAGGCGCGATCCATGATATAGAAGGCGCCGGGTTCGGCAATCAGGATGTCGAGGATGTTGACATCGTGCAGCTTTCCATCGGAAATGTGCATGAATGCGGGGATATGGCCACGCAGGTCCAGCAGGGTATGGAGTTTGACCGCCGCCTTGGTCTTGCGGAAAGGAACCCAGGGAAACAGGTTCAGGCACAAATGGTGGAGGAGTCAAGGGCATAGACCGTGTTGTCGATGTCAAGGCCGTGGGTTTCGTCGGTATGCAAGCCTCGGGCCGTATCGATAAGACGTTGGGCAAAATCAGCATAAATCCACCAGTCCCGAACCCGGTTGGCGTTGGCCAGCGTATTTCGCGAAATGCCATGGGGACGCCCATGTGATACAGCTTCAGCGCTTGGGCGCGCAGACAGGTTTCAATATCACGCAGGCTTTCACGATAAGTGAGTTGAGCGAAGGCCATACAGCGATATTGTTCGGAGCACCGGAATGCCTTGACCTTGTGTTCACCATCGTAGCGCGCCACGCACCGACGGAACGTATGCCATGGGAGATGGTCCATGACTTGTGAAAAAACCAGCTTGCCGGAATACATTGCTACCCCTTGATCACGGATCAAAATTGACAGCAGACTATCCGCAAAAACGCTCCCTCCGTTCAAGTCTCTGACACCATGGCGGCGCCTTCTTTTTATTTCATATCATGCAGTTATGGACGGTCCCCTTTTCAACGTTGGGACAATAGTGACCGGCCCGGTCATTTTCGGTGACTTCATCACAGCGCTCCGCGTTGTCGTAGCCGGCGGCTTTGGTGATCGCCTGGAAAACGACCGACGAGCGTCCGAGGGCCCGTCCGGGGATACCCAGTGGATCGCCCAGATGGGTCTGATCCGGGTTTGAGAACCGCAATAGCCATTCGCAGCCCCTGTGAAAGTCAGCGTCACTGCAACGGTTGTTGTAGGCCATAAGGGTTCGCCACCGGGCGGAATGGGCCAGCGCAAGCCGCGGATTGATCCCGCTGTCTTCAAAAGCCTGATTGGCGGATTGGATCATCAGATCGATCAGCGCACGGATACCTGCCGCTCCGCCATGCTCATTTTCGACGGCCGGCCTGTAGATCACGAGCACGCGGATTTCCGAACCGTCCTCCGTGGGAGCAGCGTTTACTTGCGACATTCGAGGTGAGTCGGCGCCGGCAGGCTGAGGGCCTATCGATGAAATCGCCGGAAGATCGGACTCCGTGGCAGGATTCACGACGGGAACGTCCTCAACCGTGCACTCGAACGATATCTTCGAGGGATCGAGCTGTCGGATGACGTGCCGGCCCCGACCTCCCGAACGGATCGTAAACGTTCCTTCAGGAGTCTGAACGGTCCCTGCCATTACCGGCCCGTTCACGACCAGACGCACCTCGCCCCATTCTTTGCCTTTAGGCGTGCCGGAAATGAAGTAGCCGGTTCGTGTAGGGCGCACTCGCTTGATCTGGACCTGGAGGACGGCATCGTCGAACAGGTTGAGCGTGAGGACCTCCCGGCCGCGGCGGGCCGCAGTGATCTTCTGTGTGTCCAGCTGCACGACGCGGCTGCGTACCGTGGCCGGCTCCAATGCAGATCTGGGGCGTTGAGCGATGGCCGTTTGCACTTCGGTGAAGACGCCAGGCGGTGGCGCCTGTGCATGAACGGCGTGCGCAAGCACCGCGCACAAGAAAAGCGCGGCGATGCGCGTCAACCTGCACCGACCGCGGCCGCTAACGCCTACTTGCATGCGAAATGAACCTCAATGCCCGAACCCTCCACCGTGCGCCGAAGGCACGGGGGCATTCTACGATCCGGGCATCAACCGAAGTCTTCTTTCAGCTTGTTGGCGCGCCGGAGGGCGCGAACGCTCTGAATTGATTCTCACCCGCCGTTCGAAGAGAATCACGCAAGAGCGGTCTGACTCAAGCTAGAGAAATGACTTCGAGCAACAGCTTCAGTTGATCGTCATAGCGGGCGGCGCGCTTCAAATCATCATGGCAGAACCTGCTGTGCAACTGGGCGGCGGATACGCTCTTCTCATAGTCTGGCCACAATCGCTGCAGTTCAGGAAACACATTCTTGCCTTGGGTCTTCCTCGCCTCGTGTCCCTTATGCAACCTTATCAGCAACCCCTCAAGATTTGGCTTTAGCCACACTATAGTCACATCGCTTGCCAAAGCTTGCGGTTCACGGCCTGCTCGCCGATCTGCTTCAAGTCGATCGGAGTCCAGCAGGACAATCGACCGTTAATATCCACCATCGTTGCGAATCCGCTTCTTTCGCTCATTGACCGATCGCCGGATGACGCTCTCGCCATCGCCTCCCCCTGCATCGTATTGATTCAGATGGATGTGCAAATCATTCTCGTCACAGAGCCGGCCCAACCAGGTAACGAAGGATCTGACGCTGGCGCCTTCACAGCCGAAGAAGACTCGGCGTCGCCTGGGAATTCGACTCCTTGTCGACATCGCGCCTCATCCAAAGTGCGGCAATCCCCCGAGCGCGCCGCTGCAATATTCGCGATCCAAACTGGCGGAGCGGCGCACCCCCTCAACCTGCCATGCTCCGTATGCGCTCGTAGCCCCATCATGGCTTTTTTGGACGATCACAAGTTCATCCTTTTCCAGTTGTCGAAGCACTGCCACGTTGTGGAGCGAGCAAAAGAGCTGCGCGCCGCGCGGATTGGTTTCCGGCGACTGGAACCAGTGGATCATTTCCGCCGCCAGATCAGGATGAAGCTCATAGTCGAGCGCATCGAGAACGGAAACGCTGCCGGTCTCCAGAGCGCCAGATATTTCTGGAAAGAGATGAACAAAGTTACGGGTGCCCGCCGACTCCATCCCGAAAGGAATGCTCCAATCGAGTCCAGGATGCTTGAAGGAAAGTGCAACAGGATTATCGGAATCGACAGCAACATCCAAAGACTCAATTCCCAGGTCAACGCGTTGCAGGCTGCGTGAGACTTCCGACACGAGTTGCGGATCGTGCTGGAAGTCCTCCGCGATGCTCTCTTCATCCGGCGCCCAAAGTTTATTTTCGGCCAGATTGGAGCCAATGCACCCCATAACGGCGTGCATCTGCGCGAATGGGCGCACATTGAGCTTGGCCATGGTGGAAATCAGGGAAGCATCAGAGCGCACGAATTCCAGACGCTCGCTGCCTGGTTTGATGCCAGTGACGCGGGAAACGTATATCGGCTTATCCGCGCGCCTCTCAAAAACGCGGCGGGGCCGCCCACGGGGAAACATGTGCAACGCCTCGTAGGCAACGCGTGTGGCGGTACGGCTATCGGGCTGATGCGCCAATTCAAGGGTGTAACGGTACAGATCAAACCGCTCTTCGCCTTCCACAGCAAACCAATTTGCATCCAGATCTATCTGAATACGGGTTGGCCGGACGACGCTCTCCCTAGCCAAGAAGGACCAAAATCCTGTCATCGCATGGTCATGAGAGAACGCGGCAAATTGGGCTGTGCTTGACAGTGCATTCAGAATCGTCGTTTTGCCGGACCCGTTCGGTCCGACGAAAGCCATTACCGATGGCAGGCGCGTCTCGGGGCGTGAAGGGCTGGCGCGAAAGCGTGGCAAGTCAGGCGTGGTCCCCGGAACACGGAAGTCCAATTCCAAGGGGTCTCGAATAGATCCGAAGTTACTAATGATTATTTTATGAATCATATCGTAATGTTAGCACATAATTGCAGTTAATACGATTTATTATACACATTCTTTCAATCTATTCCCGAGCGGAAAACCCAATGTGGCTGCGGGAAGCGCGCAAGAATTGTAGGAACAGGCAGGTCTTCGCAACCTGCTTGTGAGCTGGGTGGAGGGCACATACAACTGTGCCTTCGTGGAGGACGGGACGTCCTCTTTCCCAGGGTGTTACGCGGCCACGGTCGGAGTCTGCTCCTCGGCAGCGGCCGCGGCGGTGGCTTCTTCGGCCGGCACTGCGGTGAATTCGGCTTCGGCCGCTTCGACTGCTTCGGCGGCTTCCATCTCCAGGCGTTTCTCGCGCCGCAGGATGCGCTCCTGGTGGTAATGGAAACCGGTGCCGGCGGGAATCAGGCGGCCCACGATCACGTTTTCCTTCAGGCCCTTGAGCTCGTCGCGCATGCCGATTACGGCCGCCTCGGTGAGAACCCGGGTGGTCTCCTGGAAGGACGCCGCGGAAATGAACGAGCGGGTCGCCAGCGACGCCTTGGTGATGCCGAGCAACAAGGGCTGGTAGGTGGCCAGGTTCTTGTCTTCTCCCACGGCCTTCTCGTTGATCTCGACGATCTGGGCGCGCTCCAGTTGCTCGCGCTTGAGCAGGATGGTTTCGCCCGGATCAATCACTTCCACGCGCTTGAGCATCTGGCGGATGATCACCTCGATGTGCTTGTCGTTGATGCGCACGCCCTGCAGACGGTAGACCGCCTGTATCTCGCCCACCAGGTACTCGGCCATGGCCTGCACGCCACGCAAGCGCAGGATGTCGTGAACGCTGGGCTCGCCGTCGGCGATCATTTCGCCGGTCTCGACGTGCTCGCCGCCGAACACGTTCAGCGCGCGCTCCTTGGGTACCAGCATCTTGACTTCCTCGCCCTGCTCGTCGGCGATGATCAGGCGGCGCTTGCCCTTGGTGTCCTGTCCAAAGCTGACCACGCCGTGGTGCTCGGCCAGGATTGCAGCCTCGCGCGGCTTGCGCGCTTCAAACAGGTCGGCAACCCGGGGCAGGCCGCCGGTGATATCGATCGACTTGGCTTCGCTGGCCGGTACCCGCGCCAGCACGTCGCCGGTAACCACCTTGAGCCTCTTGCCACCGTCGCTCCCGCCGTCCTCAAGTCCGCGGGACTGCTGCCACGCGGCGGCCAGAATGGGATCGAGCACCGAACCCTCGGGCAGCTTGTGTTCCACGGGCGCATCGGTGCCGGTAAAGTGCAGCACCTGGCCGTCCTTGTCGGTCAGCCGGATGCGCGGTTCCTTGTCGGTGCCTGAAGACGGGCGGCGGCGGCGTTCCAGCACGGCCACGTTGGACAGGCCGGTGAGCTCGTCGATGCGTTCCTCCACGGTAATGCCTTCCAGCAGCTCCTCGAACTCGATCCAGCCGACCACTTCGGAAATGATCGGCCGGTTGTGCGGATCCCAGGTGGCCACGGTCTGGCCGGCTTTGACCTTGTCGCCGTCGTTGACCAGGATCGAGGCGCCATAACTGACCTTGTGGCGCTCCATAGCCCGGCCGTCGGAATCCACCAGGGTCATCTCGCCGGTATTGCTCACCGCCACCAGGCGGTCTTCGTTCTGGTGCTTCAAGGTCTTCAGGTTCTGTTGGCGGACCACACCGTCACGCCTCACCTCAATGCTGCTGCGGGCGCCGGTACGTGAGGCGGCGCCGCCGATGTGGAAGGTGCGCATGGTGAGCTGGGTGCCGGGCTCGCCGATCGATTGCGCTGCGATCACGCCCACCGCCTCGCCGATGTTCACCCACTTGCCGCGCGCCAGGTCGCGTCCGTAACAGGTACGGCACACGCCGAAGCGCGTCTCGCAGGTGATTGCCGAACGCACGGTGACCCGTTCGACCCCATTCTCTTCTATGAGCGCCGCCAGGCGCTCGTCCAGCAGCTCGCCGGCGGCAATCAGTTCCTCGCCACTGGAAGAAGCGAGGACCGGCTGCGCCGTAGCGCGGCCGAGGATGCGATCGGTCAGCGACTGAATCTGCTCGGTGCCGTCCAGCACCGCTTCCATGACCAGGCCTCCCATAGTTTCGCAATCCTCTTCGGTCACCACCAGGTCCTGGGCCACGTCCACCAGCCGCCGCGTGAGGTAACCGGAGTTGGCGGTCTTCAGCGCCGTGTCGGCCAGTCCCTTGCGGGCGCCGTGAGTGGAATTGAAGTACTGGAGCACGTCCAGGCCTTCGCGGAAGTTGGCGGTAATCGGCGTCTCGATAATCGAACCATCCGGCTTGGCCATCAGGCCGCGCATCCCGGCCAGCTGACGCATCTGCGCAGCCGAGCCGCGGGCGCCGGAATCGGCCATCATGAAGATGGAGTTGAACGACTTCTGGCTGACTTCCTCACCCTGGGCGTTGATGACCTGTTCGCTGCCCAGGTTCTCCATCATCACCCGCGCCAGGAGGTCGCTGGTGTGCGACCAGATGTCCACCACCTTGTTGTAGCGCTCGCCGTCGGTTACCAGACCCTGGGCGTGCTGATCCTGAATCTCCTTGACCTTCTCTTCGGCCTCGGCCAGGATCGCCGGCTTGTTCTCCGGCACTTCCATATCGTTAATGCCGATGGAAATGCCTGCCGAGGTAGCGAACTCAAAGCCCATGTACATCAGCCGGTCGGCAAACACCACGGTTTTCTTGAGTCCGGCCTGGCGGTAACAGGCATTGATGAGGCTCCCGATCTCGCGCTTGTTCATGGTGCGGTTAATCAGGTCGAAGTCCAGCTCTTCGGGAAGCAGCGCGCCGAGCAGGGCGCGGCCGACGGTGGTCTCGACCAGTTGGTCGCCGAACCGGACCCTGACCATGGCATGCAGGTCGGCAGCCTTGGTTTCGTAAGCGCGGTGAACCTCATCGCGGTTACTGAATACCATGCCCTCGCCGCGCGCGTTGACGCGGTTGCTGGTCATGTAGTAAAGGCCCAGCACAACGTCCTGCGACGGCACGATAACCGGCTCGCCGTTGGCCGGCGACAGGATGTTGTTGGAGGCCATCATCAGGGCCCGGGCTTCGAGCTGCGCTTCCAGTGACAGCGGCACATGCACGGCCATCTGGTCGCCGTCGAAGTCGGCGTTGAAGGCGGTGCAGACCAGCGGGTGCAGCTGGATCGCCTTGCCTTCCACCAGCAGCGGTTCGAAGGCCTGTATGCCCAGCCGGTGAAGCGTGGGCGCGCGATTGAGAAGCACCGGGTGCTCGCGAATCACTTCTTCGAGAAAGTCCCACACGATCGGCTCTTCGCGCTCGATCAGGCGGCGCGCAGCCTTCACCGAAGTGGCCTCGGTGAACATCTGCAGCTTGGACAGCACAAAAGGCTTGAACAGCTCCAGAGCCATCTTCTTGGGCAGGCCGCACTGGTGCAGCTTGAGCGTGGGGCCCACCACGATCACCGAACGGCCCGAGTAATCGACCCGCTTGCCCAGCAGGTTCTGGCGGAAACGGCCCTGCTTGCCCTTGATCATGTCGGCCAGGGACTTCAGTGCGCGCTTCTTGCTGCCGGTAAAGGCGCGGCCGCGGCGGCCGTTGTCCAGCAGCGCGTCGACGGCCTCCTGGAGCATGCGTTTCTCGTTGCGAACGATGATTTCCGGCGCATTCAGATCCAACAGCCGGCGCAAGCGGTTGTTGCGGTTGATCACGCGGCGGTACAGATCGTTGAGATCGGAAGTGGCAAAGCGCCCGCCTTCCAGCGGCACCAGCGGCCTGAGCTCCGGCGGCAACACCGCCAGGCGCGTCAGCACCATCCACTCCGGCCGGTTGCCGGACTCCTTGAAGGCCTTCAAGAGCTTGAGACGCTTGGTCAGCCGCTTGATCTTGGTTTCCGAGGCGGTGGCGTCGATTTCCCCGTGGACCTTGATGATCGACTCTTCCAGGTCCACTTGTCGCAGCAGCTTCCGAATCGCCGCGGCGCCCATCTCGGCCTCGAAGGTGGGGCCGAATTTCTCCAGCGCCTCGCGCTTGAGTTCCTCGGTCAGGAGCTGGCCCTGGACCAGGTCGGTATCGCCGGGATCGGTCACCACGAAGGCCTCGAAATACAGCACCCGCTCGATCTCGTGCATGGTCATGTCCAGCATCAGCCCGATGCGCGAGGGCAGCGACTTCAAGAACCAGATATGCGCAACCGGGGTGGCCAGGTCGATATGGCCCATGCGCTCACGGCGCACCCGCGCCTCGCGCACTTCCACCCCGCACTTCTCGCAGATCACTCCGCGGTGCTTGAGGCGCTTGTACTTCCCGCAAATGCACTCGAAGTCCTTCAAGGGGCCGAAGATGCGGGCGCAGAAAAGGCCGTCGCGCTCCGGTTTGAAGGTGCGGTAGTTGATGGTCTCGGGCTTTCGAACTTCCCCCCAAGACCAGGATTTGATCATTTCCGGCGACGCGAGGCCGATACTGATGGAGTCAAAGTCTTCAAATCCGGGGGTGGCCTGGGCCATGCGCGTGATTTCTCTCATGCATCGCTCCTTAGAGTGTCTGCTTCTTGATGTGGGCGGGACGATTCGATCATGGCGTTAACGGCGGGTCAGCTCGACGTTGATGCCGAGCGCCCGGATTTCCTTCACCAGCACGTTGAAGGATTCCGGCATCCCGGCCTCCACGCTGTGGCGTCCATCCACGATGCTCTTGAACATCCGGCTGCGGCCGGACTGATCGTCGGACTTGACGGTCAGCATCTCCTGGAGAGTATGGGCGGCGCCGTAGGCTTCCAGCGCCCACACCTCCATCTCGCCGAAACGCTGACCGCCGAACTGGGCCTTGCCGCCCAAAGGCTGCTGGGTCACCAGGCTGTAGGGGCCGGTGGATCGGGCATGCATCTTGTCGTCTACCAGGTGGTTGAGCTTGAGCATGTACATATAGCCCACGGTGACCTGGCGGTCGAAAGCCTGGCCGGTGCGTCCGTCGAACAGCGTGGTCTGACCCGACTCGGGAAGTCCGGCCAGCTTCAGCATGTCCTTGATCTCGGCCTCGGTAGCGCCATCGAATACCGGCGTGGCCATGGTCACGCCGCTCGACAGGTTGTTGGCCATTTCCTTGAGCTCATCGCTCTTCAGCGATTTGACGCTCTGGCCGGTCCCGCTGACGGAGTAGTTGTAAATGCGCTCCAGCGTCTCCCGCAATGGCTTGGTCCCGCCTTTCTGCGAAACCAGTTCGCCGATCTGCAGACCGAGGGTCTTGGCGGCCCAGCCGAGGTGGCACTCCAGGATCTGGCCGGTGTTCATGCGCGAGGGCACGCCCAGCGGATTGAGCACCATGTCCACCGGGGTGCCATCGGCCAGGTAGGGCATGTCCTCCACCGGCACGATGGTGGAAATCACGCCCTTGTTGCCGTGGCGCCCGGCCACCTTGTCACCCGGCTGTACGCGGCGCTTGACGGCCATGTAAACCTTGACCATCTTGCGCACGCCGGCAGCCAGTTCGTCGCCCGCGGTGATCTTGCGGGCCTTTTCGGTGTAGCGCTGATCCATGTTTTCGCGAATCTGCTGCAGGTGCTCCCGGGAACGTCCCAACAAGTCGTTCAGGTCCCGTTTGCGCAGGCTGATCTCGAACCACTGGTCGCGCGGCAATGCATCGAGCTTCTTGGCCGTGACCTTGCCGGGCTCGAACCCTTCCGGCCCGCCGTCGGCCATCTTGCCCTCGATCTGCTCGCGGACGCGCTGGAAGAGGTCCTCCTCAATGATTCGCCGCTGGTCTTCGAGGTCCTTCTTGACCCCTGCCAGTTCCTGGTCCTCGTTGGCCAGCGCGCGTTTGTCCTTTTCCACCCCTTCGCGGGTGAACACGCGAACGTCGATCACGGTGCCGTCCATGCCCGCCGGTACTCTCAGGGAAGTGTCCTTGATATCGGAGGCCTTCTCTCCGAAGATGGCGCGCAGCAACTTTTCCTCGGGGGTGAACTGGGTCTCGCCCTTGGGCGTGACCTTGCCCACCAGGATGTCGCCGGCCTTGACCTCCGCGCCGATGTAGGCGATGCCGGACTCGTCCAGCTTGGCCAGCGCCGCCTCGCCCACGTTCGGGATGTCGCCGGTGACATCCTCGGCGCCGAGCTTGGTGTCGCGCGCCATGCAGGTCAATTCCTCGATGTGGATGCTGGTGAAGCGGTCCTCATGCACCAGGCGCTCGGAAATCAGGATCGAGTCCTCGAAGTTGTAGCCGTTCCAGGGCATGAAGGCCACCAGCAGGTTCTGGCCCAGGGCCAGCTCGCCCATGCTGGTTGCGGCGCCGTCGGCGAGCACGTCGCCGGCATCCACCCGGTCGCCTTTTCGCACCTGCGGGCGCTGGTTCATGCAGGTGTTCTGGTTGGTGCGCTGGTATTTCACCAGGTTGTAGATGTCCACGCCGGCCTCATCGGCCCCGGCGTCGTCCTGCTCAACCCGAACCACGATGCGCGACGAGTCCAGGAAATCCACTAATCCGGCGCGTCGGGCCACGGTGCACGAACCGGAATCGAGCGCCACCGCCCGCTCCATGCCGGTACCCACCAGGGGCGGCTCGGCACGCAGCGTGGGCACGGCCTGGCGTTGCATGTTCGAACCCATCAGCGCGCGGTTGGCGTCGCCGTGCTCCAGAAACGGAATCAGCGCCGCGGCCACCGAAACGGTCTGGCGCGGCGAGACGTCCATGTACTGGATGCGCTCGCGCTGCATCAGGGTGGATTCGTTGCGGTGGCGGACCCTCACCAGGAGATCGACGAACTCCTTCTCGCCGGTAAGCGTGGCGTTGGCCTGGGCGATCACGTACTGGCCTTCCTCGATGGCCGAGAGGTAGTCGATGGTGTTGGTGACCTTGCCGGCGGTTACCCGCCGGTAGGGAGTCTCAAGGATTCCGTACTCGTTGGTCCGCGCATACACGGCCAGCGAGTTGATCAGGCCGATGTTCGGGCCTTCCGGGGTTTCGATGGGACACACGCGGCCATAGTGGGTGGGGTGCACGTCGCGCACCTCGAAGCCGGCCCGCTCGCGGGTCAGGCCGCCGGCGCCGAGCGCGGAAACGCGCCGTTTGTGAGTGGTCTCGGCCAGCGGGTTGTTCTGATCCATGAACTGCGACAACTGGTTGGAGCCGAAAAACTCCTTGATGGACGCGGACACCGGCTTGGCGTTGATCATTTCCTGCGGCATCAGGCCGTCGCTTTCGGCCATCGACAGGCGTTCCTTCACCGCCCGTTCGACCCTTGCCAGGCCCTGTCTCAAGGCGTTCTCCGCCATTTCGCCCACGCACCGCACGCGGCGGTTGCCGAGGTGGTCGATGTCGTCGACGTTGTCCTTGCCGTTGCGGATGTTCAACAGAACCCGCAGCACTTCCACAATGTCCTCCTTGCTGAGGATGGAGCTGCCGGTGGTTTCCTCGCGGCCCACGCGGCGATTGAACTTCATGCGGCCCACGCGCGACAGGTCATAGCGATCCGGGCTGAAGAACAGGTTGCGGAACAGGTTGTTGGCGGCCTCCTGGGTGGGCGGTTCGCCCGGCCGCATCATCTTGTAGATTTCGACCAGCCCCATATCGCGGTTGCGGGTCTCATCCACTCTCAGGGTCGAGGAGATATACGGGCCGTGCTCCAGCTCGTTGACATAGATGGTCTCGACCGTCCTGATCCCGTGGGCAGCAAAACTGCGCAACACTTCGTGGGTGATCTCGTCGTTGGCCTGGGCCAGTACTTCGCCGGTTTCAGTATTGACCACGTCGCGGGCCAGGGTCTCGCCCAGCAGGGGATGGGCAACGTCATCGTCGCCCGAGGGGGCCACATCGCCGTTTTCCTGGTACTTCGGCAGATCGGGCAGTTCCAGCCACTTGATCCTTGACTTCTCCAGCATGCGCACGTGGCGCTGGGTGATACGCCGGTCCCTGCGCGCGATCAGTTCGCCGCCCACGACGAAATCGAAACGTGCGGTCAGACCACGCAGGCGCGCCGACTCAAGCCGCATGCGCACCTTGCCCTTCTTGTCGATCCGGTACTCGTCGCGATCGAAGAACAGGCCGAGTATCTCTTCGGTCGAGTATTCCATGGCGCGCAACAGCACCGTCGCGGGAATCTTCTTCTTGCGGTCGATGCGGGTATAGACGCAGTCCTTGGCGTCGAATTCGAAGTCCAGCCAGGAACCGCGGTAGGGAATGACGCGGGCATTGTGCAGCAGCTTGCCCGAGGAATGGGTCTTGCCGCGGTCGTGATCGAAGAACACGCCGGGAGAGCGGTGCAGTTGGGACACGATCACCCGGTCGGTGCCGTTTATGATGAAACTGCAGTGCTCGGTCATCAGCGGGATTTCGCCCAGGTAGACCTGCTGCTCGCGGATCTCCTTTACCGCGCGCGAACTGCCGCGATCGAAGATTACCAGCCGCACCATCAGGTTGAAGGGCGCCGCATAGGTGGCCCCGCGCAGGCGGCACTCCTCCTCGTCGAACGGCGGCTCGCCCAGGCTGTAGCTGACGTACTGCAGCTCGACGTTGCCGGTATAGCTCTCGATCGGAAAGATCTGCGAGAAAACCGAATGCAAGCCATGGTTCTCGCGCTCGTGCGGGGGCGTGTCCTCCTGCAGGAACTGCGCGTAGCTGTCCCGCTGCATTGCCAGCAGGTACGGCACCTCCAGTACGGTCGAACTCTTGCCGAAGCTTTTGCGGATGCGTTTCTTTTCGGTGTAGCTATAGGTCATACGGCGTTATCCTGAATAATTGCAAGCGCGCTGGGAACGAGGGCGTCCCGCCCTCGTCGAGGGCGGGACGCCCTCGCTCCATTGTTCCCTGCGCGTCAGCGCAGCGGCGCCCGCTGCGAATACTCCCAAGGGGAAAGATCGTGGGCGGAAGACGCCCAACTACTTGACTTCGACCGTCGCGCCGGCTTCTTCGAGCGTAGTCTTGAATTTCTCGGCGTCTTCCTTGGAAATGCCTTCGGATACGGGGGCGGGTGCGCTCTCGACCAGGTCCTTGGCTTCCTTGAGACCGAGCGTTGTAATCGAACGCAGGGCCTTGATGACGCCAACCTTGGAAGAGCCGAAGCTCTGCAGCATTACGGTGAACTCGGTCTGCTCCTCGGCGGCGGCCTGTTCCTCGGCCGGGGCCGCGGAACCGGCAACGACGGCCGCTGCCGCGCTGACGCCCCACTCTTCCTCGAGTTCCTTGATCAGTTCCACCAGCTCGAGGACCGGCATCTGGCCCAGCGCTTCACGGATTTCTGTTCTTCCTACAGTCATGGCTTGCTCCTAAAGGGAAAGTTTCAATGATTCGATGCGGCAGCCGGTTCAATCGGCGCCCATTTGATCTCGCCGCGCCGCGATCAGACGCGCCAGGCGTGCCTGCGGCTCGGCAAGGGTTGCGACCAGTTTCTGCATTGGCGCCTTGAACGCGCCCAGCAGCTTTGCGCGGGCCTCGTCCAGCGTCGGCAGCGAGGCGATACGGTTGGTCTGATCGCCGGAATACAACACGCCGTCGAGCACGAAACCGCGCGGCTCCAAGGCTTCGTGCTGCTTGGCGAAGTCCCTGAAAAGCCTGGCGACGGCGCTGGGATCGTCGGACGAAAACGCCAGCAGCGTGGGCCCGTTAAGCGCTTCGGTGAGGCTCTCGCAAGGGGTGTCCTTCACCGCCCGGCGTGACAGGGTGTTCTTGACCACCCGCAGCTGCACGCCGGCGCCCCGCGCCCGGCGGCGCAGATCGGTCATTTCCTCGACCTTGAGGCCGCGGTAGTCGGCCGCAGCCGCCACGATCGCCTGTTCGGCCGTGGACCGCAAGTCTTCCACCAGCTCTTTTTTCTGTTGCAGGGTAAGGGGCATGGATGCGGTTTCCTTGAGTACTGGCTATAGCAGCTTGATGCTGGATTGATCGACGCGCACACCCGGACCCATAGTGGTGGACAGGGTGATGCGCTGCACGTAGACGCCCTTGGAGGCCGGGGGTTTGGCCTTCACCAATTCGCCTAAAAGCGCGGTCAGGTTTTCGAGGATGGCTTCGTCGCTGAAGCTCTTCTTTCCGATCGAGCAATGAATGATTCCGGCCTTGTCGGTGCGATAGCGAACCTGGCCGGCCTTGGCGCTGCGCACCGCCTCGCCCACGTTGGGGGTCACGGTGCCGGACTTGGGGTTGGGCATGAGGCCGCGCGGGCCCAGGATCTTGCCGAGTCCACCCACCACGCGCATCGCGTTGGGGGCGGCCACATAGACATCGTGCTCAATATTGCCCTGCTTGATCTGGTCGGCCAGTTCCGCAAGGCCTACCGCATCGGCGCCGGCTTCCCTGGCCTCCTCGGCGGCTTCACCGTCAGCGAATACAGCCACCCTGATTTCCTTGCCCAGGCCGTGTGGCAGCACGGTGGCGCCACGCACGATCTGTTCCGCCTTGCGCGGGTCGACGTTTAAATTCACGGCCACGTCCACCGATTCGCTGAAGGCGGCGGGCACGGCTTCGCGGATGACCTTGATGGCCTCGTCCACGGGCAGCGTCTCCCTGCCTGCGGTGATCTCGCGCATGGCCTTTTGTTTCTTGCTCAAACGGGCCATGCCTAGACCTCCCCGCCGGCTACGGTCAGTCCCATGCTGCGCGCGGTGCCGGCAATGGTGCGCACGGCGGCGTCCATGTCGGCGGCAGTCAGGTCCGGCTCCTTGGCGCGCACGATCTCTTCGAGCTGGTCACGGGTCACCTCACCGACCTTCTCCAGGTTCGGTACGCCACTGCCCTTGTCCACGCCGGCGGCGCGCCTGAGCAGCACCGCGGCCGGCGGCGTCTTGGTGACAAAACTGAAACTGCGGTCGCTGTAAACCGTGACCACGACAGGCGTGGTAATCCCGGGTTCCAGGCTGCCGGTCTGGGCATTGAAGGCCTTGCAGAACTCCATCAGGTTCACGCCATGCTGACCCAGCGCCGGTCCCACCGGCGGGCTGGGGTTGGCCTGTCCTGCCGGAACCTGCATCTTGACCAATGCCATTAGATTCTTCGCCATAACTTATTCCTTGAACTTATGCCTTGCGCACCTGGCCGAAACTGAGATCCACCGGTGTGGAGCGGCCCAGAATCTGCACCGCCACGCGCAGCCGGTTCTTCTCGTAGTTGACCTGCTCGACCACGCCGTTGAAGTCGTTGAAAGGACCGTCCACCACGCGCACCACTTCGCCGGGCTCGTACAGGACCTTGGGACGCGGCTTCTCCGATCCTTCCTCCACCTGCTGCAGGATGCGGTCGGCCTCCTCTTCGGTGATCGGTTGGGGATGCTCGCTGGTCCCGCCCACGAAGCCCAGCACCCGCGGAACACTGTTGACCAGGTACCAGGAACGCTCGTCGAGATCCATTTCCACCAGCACATAACCGGGGAAGAAGCGGCGCGAGGATCGGCGCTTCTGACCGTCGCGCATTTCCACCACTTCCTCGGTGGGCACCATGATGCGGCCGAACTTGTCTTCCATGCTTTCGCGGCGTATGCGCTCCAGCAGAGCGGTTTTCACCTTCTCTTCGTAGTTGGAGTACGACTGAACGATGTACCAGTGCATCAGGTCCCCTTCCTATGCCGCGGTCAGCATGCGGGTGATGGCGGCCAGGCCCATGTCGAGCAGCCAGAAGAACACGCACAGGATCAATACGATGACCAGCACGGTAGCGGTGGTCTGCAGGGTTTCCTGGCGATTGGGCCATACCACCTTGCGCAGTTCGGCGCGGGAACTCTGCACGAACTGCCAGGCGTTCTGCCCGCGGGTGGTCCGCAGCAGCACCACGGCGGCCAGCGACAGGCTCACCAGGACAGCGCCCACCCGGATCAGAATCGAAAGTTCCTCGTATGCGTAGTACGCGTAGACACCACCCACCACCAGCAGCGCGGCGAGCAATAGCCACGCCACGTCCAGGGAATCGCCGGTCTTGATGGGGTTGTTGTCTTTCATCGCCTAACCCGCGCGGGTCTTGATTGGCAGGCCAGGAGGGACTCGAACCCCCAACCTGCGGTTTTGGAGACCGCTGCTCTGCCAAATTGAGCTACTGGCCTGCTGCCCTTCAATGGTCTTGCTTTGACCGACCTACTCCACTACCTTTGCGACCACGCCGGCGCCGACGGTTCGGCCACCCTCGCGGATCGCAAAGCGCAATCCATCTTCCATCGCAATCGGCGCAATCAATGCCACCTGCATGCGTACGTTGTCGCCGGGCATCACCATCTCCATCTCCGCCGGCAAGGTCACCGCTCCGGTCACGTCCGTGGTCCGAAAATAAAACTGCGGGCGATAGCCCTTGAAAAACGGCGTGTGACGGCCGCCCTCCTCCTTGGTCAGGATATACACCTCGGACTCAAAGCAGGTATGCGGCGTTATCGAACCGGGACGCGCCAATACCTGGCCCCGCTCCACCTCGGTGCGCTTCACACCCCGCAGCAATACGCCCACGTTGTCGCCGGCCCGGCCCTCGTCCAGCAGCTTGCGGAACATCTCCACGCCCGTGCAGGTGGTCTTGGTCGTGTCCTTGATCCCGACAATCGCCACCTCTTCGCCTACCTTGACCACGCCACGCTCAACCCGCCCGGTCACTACCGTGCCCCGCCCGGCAATCGAAAAGACATCCTCAATCGGCATCAAAAAGGCGCCGTCAATGGCCCGCTCAGGCACGGGTATGTAATCGTCCATGGCATCAATCAAGGCCTGGATGCTGCCCACCGCCCGGTCGCCCTCCTGGCCTTCCAATGCATGCAAGGCACTGCCGATGATCACCGGCGTGTCATCGCCCGGAAAGTCATACTGCGACAGCAGGTCTCTGACCTCAAGCTCAACCAGCTCCAACAGCTCCTCGTCATCCACCATGTCGGACTTGTTCAGATACACCACGATGTACGGAACTCCCACCTGGCGGGCCAGCAAAATGTGCTCGCGGGTCTGCGGCATCGGACCGTCGGCCGCGCTCACCACCAGCACCGCACCGTCCATCTGCGCCGCGCCGGTGATCATGTTCTTCACATAGTCGGCGTGACCCGGACAGTCCACGTGCGCATAGTGGCGGTTGCCGCTCTCATACTCCACGTGCGCCGTGGCGATCGTGATCCCGCGCTCGCGCTCTTCGGGCGCATTGTCAATCTCGTCAAACGCCTTGACTTCACCGCCGTGCTGCGCCGCCATGATCTTGGTCAATGCCGCCGTCAACGTCGTCTTCCCATGGTCCACGTGACCAATCGTCCCAACGTTTACATGCGGCTTGGTGCGCTCAAATTTCGCCTTGGCCATGACTTCTCCTCCTGTCCGCGCGCCCCCGCGTGGGGCGGGGCTTGAAGTTGCAAAGTAAAAAAAAGCCCACAACCGGACTTGAACCGGTGACCTCTTCCTTACCAAGGAAGTGCTCTACCGACTGAGCTATGTGGGCGACGTCTTCCCCTTCCACCTGGAGCGGACGATGGGAGTCGAACCCACATCATCAGCTTGGAAGGCTGAGGTTCTACCATTGAACTACGCCCGCATTGCTCTACAAGCCCTTTTGTGGCCGTTCCCAGCCGGGTACTCAAGAAATCCAAGGGGGCTCCCCTACCACCTCTCAAAATGGAGGGGGTAGGATTCGAACCTACGAAGGCTGAGCCAGCAGATTTACAGTCTGCCCCCGTTGACCGCTTGGGTACCCCTCCGTGGACGGAACGGCCCATCATCTCACAGGGACTTTAGGCATGTCAAGCGCCGGTTTGCAGGGCGCATGCGTGTTTCCGCAACGAGGGCGGAACCCCCTCGCTCGGGACTGTCAGAGCCTTGCCAATCCACTTGCAAAGCCCTCATTCCACAAGCCGATTCCCAATCAATGTACCATGAGCTTGCTACAAGCCTCCGAAGCGATCCTATGCGACCATCAATACCATTGCTGTATCCGACCGTAGCGGTGCTTCTCGTTGCATGCGCGGCAAGCAGCTTATCCGCCGACTCGCCCCCCGGCGATGCTGCCGATTCCACCGCGGTCATCGCCTTGGCGATTGCCGATCCTGGCCGATTGCCGGCCGACTTGCCCAGGGACGCCGGCCGCCGGCCCGAAGCCATCCTGGCTTTTGCCGGCCTTCGGCCCGGCATGACCGTGCTCGATATGTTCTCCGGCGGCGGTTACTACACCCAGCTGGCGGCTTTTGTGGCCGGTCCCGCCGGCCGGGTTGTGGCGCACAACAACACGCCTTATGCAACGATTGCCGGGAAGGAAATTGAGCAGCGCTTTGCGGATGGCCGGCTGGCGGCGGTCGAGCGGCTCATCGGCGAGAATAACAAGCTTAAATTACCTGCCAGTAGCTTCGATGTGGTGCTTTTTATCCTCAGCTACCACGACGTTTACTACATTGACGGTCAGCGTGGCTGGGAGCTCATAGACCGCCCCCGCATGCTGGCCGAGTTGTATTCCGCTGCAAGGCCCGGGGGCGCCGTGGTGGTCATCGACCACGTAGCCGACTCCGAGACGCCCCGGGAGGTCGTGGCCGGGCTGCATCGTATCGATCCGGCGCTGATTATTGCGGACTTTACCGCAGCCGGTTTTCAATTCGATGCCGAGAGCGATGTGTTGTCAAATCCTCACGACCCGCACGACGTAATTGCCATGGCGCCGCATATCCGCGGAAAAACCGACCGCGCGGTCCTTCGCTTCACCAAGCCGGCAACTCGCTGAGGCGGGCTAGAACCTGAATCGCGCCGTAACGCCTACCTGGCGGCGGCGGGGATGAGACAAGGTAATCCGGAACGGGAAGAAGGCGTTGAAACCGCCGCCGGCTCCCCCCGGCAAGTCATTCGCGAAAAATATGTCGCGGAATCCTGCCACAGGTTTGTCGTCGTCGAACAGATTCTCCGTCCACAGTTCCACTGTGTAACGTTCCGAATCTATTCCCAAGCGTAGATTCACGTAGGTATGGGCGGGCACTTCCGCCTGGTTGGGCGCCCCCAGCCACTGGCTGCCGGTATACAGCACGTCACCACGCACATACCAATCCGTGTCTCCGCGAAATGCGCAACGGTAGGTGAGCGTGGCATTCGCCTGGACTGCGGACTGGCGCAACACCTCGTTACCGGACACGTCGCCATCCGGCGCGAAGCTGGGAAAATCATCAAACGACTCGATCCTGGCTTCATCGAACTCGGAATCGGTCAGAGAGAAGCCCAGGGTCCCGGTCAGATGGTCGGTGAACGCGAGAGCGAACGACGCCTCCAGGCCCAACACGGTTGCGTCGCCGGCATTCATGTCCAGAGAAAGGACCATGCTCAGTGGGATGCCATTCGGGTCAACCGATACCAGCTGCGGAATAACGATATTGGTCCAATCGATGAAAAATACGGCTATGTCGCTGCTCAGGCGGCCACCCAGGTAAGTGCCTTTGGCGCCCAGCTCATAGGAAGTGTTCTTTTCCGGGTCGATAAAGCTCACCACCGAGACCGATTCACCGTTGATGTTGTCCTCGGTATCAAAATCAAAATCACCGCTCTTTTCGGCTCCGGCTATGGAACCGTAAAACATGGTGTTCTCCGAGGGCTTGTAGTCGAGGGTCGCGCGCCAAGTGATAAAGTCCCAGGCGTTGTTCAGGTCATGATCGGACTCGAAATCCCGAACGCTCCTGTCTTCATCGGTGTAGCGCAATTCCAGGCGGCCGGTCAGGCGTTCGGAAAAGTCCGCGTCAACGGCCCCGAATACAGCCCAGGCGTCAGTCTCGCTTTCTCTGACAACGCTACGGTTGGTACTGCCTTCGGGCCCTCTAAACCATGAGCCTAAAACCACATCCCCAAGACTAATACGTGCTCCGGGATACAGCGGCGCGGCAATTCCGCCACCGGGGAAGAACTGGATGCAAGGACAGAATTTGGCAAACCCGGGTGGCCTGGGTACCAGCGATACGACACCACTCCCCTTTTCTGCCGCATCGACCGTGTAATAGTAGGCGCCTGCTGTGTAGCGCACGGAGCGGTCTTCCGGACTCGTGAAGCGGATCTCCTGGCTGAACTCCTCGGTCTCATCGCCCGGACCGATCTGCAGATATTCGGTCTCGAAGGTATCGAGCACGAAGGCGCCTCGACCCAGCGGGATCGACGACTGATAGGCAATTGTTGTGCCGGGACTTCCACGAGAGCCGTCCACAAGAAAAGTCTGCTCTACTTGGGAATACCCGGACAAGGCCGTGAATGTGCCAAGCTCGTGGTCCAGCCTTAAGGTGACGCTGCCGCGGACCACGTCCCGCTCCTCCCCTGTAGCTCGTGTGAGCACGCTTAAGTCATTCTTGGCGATTGAGGGCAACTCACCACAGAAATTCCCCAGCCGCTCGCCCCTGGCGCTGACGTTTTCGCAGTTCATTGGCAGGGCGCTGACGGCGGACATGTCAATCAGATCGTTCGAGACGTAAAGTGACAGGCCCAGCTCGGATTGCTCCGTTGGCGTGAAGTAAAGGCTTCCCTGGAAAGTTTCGTAGTCGAATCCGCCGATGTCCGGGCCATCGGGAACCTGATTCTCATAGGAACCTCCCCATTCGTTCTTCATGATCGCGAGCCGGCCGCGCAGTTTCCCCTCGACGAGTGGGCCGCTTACCAGGCCGGACACTACGACTCGACCGTTGTCACCGAAAGTCAATTCCCCCTTGCCCCGGAATTCGTCCGTCGGACGCGCGGTGACGAAATTGATCGCGCCGCTGAAGCTGTTGCGGCCATACATGGCCGCTTGCGGACCCTTGACAACCTCGATCCGTTCCAGGTCGAGCTGGCTGAAGTTCAGCCCCTCGCGGCCGGAGAGATATACGCCGTCAACGAAGATCGCCGCGTTATTCTCCCGGCCCTGGACCGCCGTCGGCGCGATACCGCGAATAACGGGCACGGGAAGAAACTCGCCCAACAGATTGGAAAACGTCAATCCCGGTGTGAAATTCGCCACATCGTCCAGATTCTCGATACCCGCCGACTGGATTTCCGCCGCGCTGAATGCCGTAATGGCCAGAGGCACATCCTGCAGCCGCTCCTCGACCTTGCGCGCTGTTACGACGATTTCCTCCAGGGCGACCGCGCCTTCCTGAGCGCCTGCTACGCCGGCAATCCCCGAAGCTGCGAGCACCGTTGCCGCGACGAACCCGATTCTGGCTTGGATAATGGCCATGAAATACCCCCTTGACAATGTCCCCCAGCCGCAGGACACGGTGACGCTGCGGCATCCGTGGAAAGGAGCACAACCGGCGCTTGTCGGCAGACGAGGCAAAAGGCGCGCACCTCCCCTTGGTGATCTTACTCGATTATTTGCCATTCCAGGCATCGTCAAATCTCAACTTGCGACCCCTCGAAATCACGCGCTGCTCACCCCCTCTCAGTACCCCGCGTTCAAGCTCAAGTCCCGATTGGAAATGACTGCGCCATAAGCCCCTGAAATCCGAGACGCCCGACGGCGCGAATCCGGCGGCGGGCCTGCGGCCGAACCTGGCTTCAGATATGGTGGAAAATAGGGCGCCATGGGCCGCAAGACTCTCCCACTGCTGATCGCGCTGATTACGGCGGGCCTCATCGCTCTGCTGGTGATCACCCGGCCGAGCATGGCGCCGGTCGAGCAGGCCGAGATCGAATGGCCGGTGCGGGTGGCCACCGCCCGCTATCAGGACTTGCGGCCGGTCCTCAAGCTGTACGGCGAGATCGTGGCCGGGCGCGAGAGCGAGCTGCGCGCCTTGACGGCGGGGCCGATCGTGGAGGTGGGCGACAATTTCCGCGAAGGCGCGGCCGTAGGCAAGGGCGAACTGCTGCTGCGGGTGGATCCGTTCAACTACGAAATCGCGGTGGCGGAGCAGAGCGCGGCGGCGGTCGAGGCCGAAGCCCAGCTGCGCCTGAAGAAGCAGGATATGGATCGCATCGATGCGCTGTTTGCCGAGGGCAACGTGTCCGCACAGCAGCGCGATACGGCCGCGCTGGAAGTGGATATGGCGGGGGCAGCGCTGGAACGCAGCCAGGCCAGCGCGCGGCGGGCGCGGCGCAACCTGGCCGATACGCGCCTGGTGGCGCCCTATGACGGGGTGCTGGTGGAGCTAAGCGCAAACCTGGGCCGGCAATTGTCGATCACCGACCGGGTAGCGCGGATCGTGGACCCGGCCCAGCTGGAAGCGAGTTTCCCGCTATCCAATGAGCAGTACGGCCGCCTGATGTCGGAAGGCAGCCTGATGGGCCGCTTGGTGCGGATCGTCTGGGAGGTCGGCGAGACGGAGCTCGTATTCGGCGCGCGAATCGAGCGCCTGGGCGGCGAGATCACCGCGGCCAGCGGCGGCATACGGGTGTATGCGGAGCTGCTGGATACATCAATCGACACCCCCTTGAGGCCGGGCGCCTTCGTGCGCATCGAACTGGACGACAAGCTTTATGCCCAGGTGGCGCCGGTGCCTGAAACCGCCCTCTACGGCGAGGACCAGGTGTTTGTGGTGCAGGCCGGACGGCTCCGCTCCCGCCAGGTCGAACTGGTCGGCTACGACGGTGAACTTATTCTGCTGGGAGCCGCTCGCGAGAACCCGGTGAAGGACGGTGAACAGGTGGTTATCACCCAACTGCGCGAGGCCGGCGAGAACGCCCGGGCGCTGATCGTGGAGTAGCCGGCGCATGGCCGCCAACACCCTCCTGGCTTTCTTCGCCCGCCACAAGGTGGCCGGCAATCTGCTGATGGTGCTGATGATCCTGTTCGGGCTGATGGGCCTGGGCCAGCTCAACCGCCAGCTCATGCCCGACTTCACGCTGGAGCAGATTCAGATTGACATCACCTGGGCGGGCGCCAGTCCCCAGGACCTGGAATCCAACGTCATCGAGCCGCTGGAAAGGGAGCTCCTGCTGCTTGACAACATGGACCGGGTGGACGCCACGGCTTTTGAAGGACGCGCCGTCCTGATGGCGGACTTCGACTTCGGCAGCAACATGGCCAAGGCGCTGACCGACACGCAATCGGCGGTGGCGCGGGTAGCGACTTTTCCGCAGGAGATTGAGCGCCCCCTGGTGCGGCTGCTGCAGCCCACCGAAGTGATCTGCAACATCGAGATCTCCGGGCCGTTCAGCGAGAGCGCGCTGAAGTCGTACGCCTGGGAAATCCGCACCGCGCTGTTGCAGCGGGGCGTCAGCCTGATCCGCATGAGCGGCCTGCGCAAGAGCGAGTTGCGGGTGGAAGTGCCGGCCGAAACCCTGCGGCGCCTGGATCTCACTCTGGATGACGTGGCCCAGCGCATCGCCCGTTCCAGCCTGGACCTGCCGGGCGGGACGCTGGAAACGCAAGGCATCTCCCGGCAGATTCGCAGTGAGCGGCGGGCCCGCACGGCGGCCGAGCTGGGTGAGCTGGAAGTCCTGTCCAGCGAATCGGGGGAGCGCCTGCAACTGAAAGACATCGCCCGTATTCACGAGACTCCGGCCGAAGGAGAGGTGGCGCGGCTGGTCGATGAGTACTCGTCGATCAACATCAACGTCAGGCGCAGCCGGGGACTGGACTCGATGCTGGCCCAACAAGCGGTCGAGGCCTACCTCGAAGAGTTCCGCGCCGGCGCGCCGGCCAGCCTCCGGGTGGAGCTGTTCGACG
Source organism: Candidatus Foliamicus sp. (assembly GCA_965261845.1). GTDB lineage: Bacteria > Pseudomonadota > Gammaproteobacteria > Steroidobacterales > Foliamicaceae > Foliamicus. The sequence continues at coordinate 2,528,238 of OZ253475.1, forward strand.
TTTTCGCCGACCAGGTTAGCCAGCGGGTGAACATGCTGCTCACCAACGGCTTCGGCGGCCTGTTGCTGGTCCTGGCGGTTCTGTACCTGTTCCTGGGCGGGCGGCCGGCTTTCTGGGTCGCGGTGGGCATTCCCATTTCCTTCCTCGCGGCAATGGCGGGAATGGCCGCGCTGGGCCTGACTCTCAACATGATCAGCATGTTCGCGCTGATCATGGGCATCGGCATTATCGTGGACGACGCCATCGTGGTGTCGGAACATGCCAGCACGCTGTACGCCTCGGGCGTGCCGGGCGGTGAGGCGGCCGAACGGGCTTCTCGAATCATGTTTCCGCCGGTCCTGGCGGCCTCGCTGACCACGCTGGCGGCGTTCTTCCCGATAATGATGATCGAAGAAGAGGTCGGGAGCGTGGTAAGGGAGTTGCCCATCACTCTGGGGCTGGTGATTGGCGCCAGCCTGGTGGAGTGCTTCCTGATCCTGCCCATGCATCTGCGCAAGGCCCTGCGCAAGCAGCGCGAGCCGGCGCGCTGGCGCAGGAGTTTCGAGGCCGGTTTCGCGCGCTTCCGCCAGGGCGCTTTCACCGGCCTCGTGCAAACGGCTATCCGGCAGCGCTACGCAAGCGTTACCACCGCGGTATGCCTGTTCCTGCTGTCGGTCTCCATCCTTTTCACCGGCCGGGTGGGATTCGATTTCTTCCCAACCCCGGAATCCGACCTGGTGTTCGCCAATTTTGCCTTGACGCCAGGCGCGCCCCGGCGCGAGTCGAAAGAGATGGTGGAGGAGTTGGGGCGGGCGGCGCGGGCCACGGAGCGCAACCTGGGGTATGAGCCGGGTGAATTGATCGCCTTTGCGGTGGGGTCGGTGGCCACCCGTGACCCGGGGGTGGGCAATGCGCCCCTGGAGGTCAGCGGCGATCACCTGGGGGTGTACACCATTGAACTGGCGCCGGGCGACATCCGCGCGGTCCGCAACGAGGCATTTATCGAAGCCTGGAAGAGCCAGATACGGCGGGCGGCGGGCGTGGAGAAACTGATATTTTTCTCCCGGCAAGTGGCGGGACCGCCCGGCAACGACGTGGAATTGAGCCTTTCCGGCGCCAACCTGGAAGACATGAAGGCGGCCGCGGGATACGTGGCCGGCTGGCTGTCGGGGGTGCCGGGGGTCGATTCGGTGGACGACGACCTGCCGCGCGGCAAGCAGGAAGTGCTGCTGGAAATCACGCCGGCCGGCGAAGCGATGGGATTCAGCGCCGGGGAAGTCGCACGCCAGGTACGCAACGCCTATGAAGGCGCGCTGGCCGACCGGGTGCCGCGGGACGAAGAGGAACTGAAGGTGCTGGTGAAGCTGCCGGAAGCGGGTCCCGGCGAAGCGGGCCTGCGCAGCCTTTACCTGCGTTCGCGGTCAGGCGTGGAAGCGCCGCTGACGGAGGTCGTGAATCTGCGCCAGCGGGTGGGCTTTGCGCAAATCCGGCGCACCGACGGCTTGCGCCAGGTCACAGTGTCGGCGGACCTCAATCCCACGATTACGACCAGCGGGCAGGTTATTGGCGCCTTGCAGGAACAGGGTGTTATCCGCACGATCAGGGAGCAATACGGAGTGTCGGTGGGGTTTCAGGGGCGGGCCGAACAACAGAATGCGGCGCTGGCCGACTTCCGGATGGCCGCGATTGTGGCCCTGGGGAGCATTTACATCGTGCTGGCCTGGGTATTCGCGCGCTACGGGACGCCGTTGGTGGTGATGAGCGTGATTCCCTTCGGACTGGTGGGCGCGATCCTGGGGCACCTGGTGTTCGGCTTCAATCTGAGCATGTTCAGCCTGGTGGCGCTGCTGGGGCTGGGGGGGGTGCTGGTGAACGATTCGATCATCATGGTGTCGGCGGTCCAGCGGCGGCGGGAAGGAGGCGATACGCTGACGGATGCGCTGGTGCACGGCGCGCAGGACCGGCTGCGGCCGGTGCTGATGACGAGCATCACTACGATAGTGGGCGTTACGCCGATTCTGTTTGAAGGCAGTCTGCAGGCGCAGTTGGTGCAGCCGCTGGCGATTACGCTGGTGTTCGGGCTGTTGCTGGCGCCGCCGCTGGTGCTGGTGTATGTGCCCTGCGTGATGGCGATCGGAGGCGATGTGCGCCGCCTGCTGCGCAGGCGCCGAGCCCCTGCGGCCAGACCTGCTTCCCTTACGAGTTAATAGCGCTCCTGGGAACGAGGGCGTCCCGCCCTCGACGCCGGGAACGAGGGCGTCCCGCCCTCGACGAGGGCGTCCCGCCCTCGTTCCCAGGGGGGAAGCAGGTTAGGCGCCGACGGCGCGCAGGGGGTGGGCGGTGGGGCGTGGCTCGACCAGCGGTACGGGGTCGAGTACCCAGGCTTGCGACTTGCGGCGGGCCGGCGACGGGATGGCGTAGACCACGTTGCGCTTGGCGCGCATCCGCTTGAGTTCGTCGGCGTCGATGCGCCAGCCCTGGTCGTCCCACTTCTGCAGGTGGTCCCGGTACAGCCAGATGACCTTGTCGGACGGCATCAGCAACTCGCGGGTGCTGCGCTCGGCCGGGGTGCAAATGGGATCGAGTTTCTCCATCACGGCGCGATCCTGTTCGGCCACGGCGAAGTTGCGCTTGTCCATTTGCTTGTCCGCCACATTCAGGAACCACTTGTTCCTGGGGATCATGCAGTTGCGCATGGATACCAGGAAGGTATGCAGGTGGTGCTCGTCGACCGGGGTTTCCCACACGTACTGGTGGAACCACTTGGTGGGCGTAAGGTGGATGTAGGTGTACAGGCCGTTGGGCCCATGGTGGCCCGAGCCCGCGTCCAGAGGACCGTCGTAGTTGCGGATTCTCTTCATCAGCCAATTCTTCAGCGGCGGCGACTGGAAGGTATGCATGAAGCTGAAGCCATAGTCGTCGTGTTCGATGCGCAACTCGTTGACCTTGTATTCGTCGCGCTCGCCGGAATAGCCGTGAGTGGGATGCACGAACTCATTGTGGGCCGGGTCCAGGCCGTTCTCCACGGCCCGCTCGTAGTTGGCGTTCCAGTGATAGTCCATGGTGTTGCCCCGCCAGCCGTCCTGGCCCCATTCAGAGATGGGCATGATGGGCGGGCGCTGTTCTTCGGGAAGGTCGCCCAGGAACACGAAGATCAGGCCGTAGCGTTCCTCGGTGGGATAGCCGTCCACCTGGCCGCGCGGCGGTACCTTGTTGCGCCCTTTGGGGCCCAGCGAGGGGATGTTCACGCAGCGGCCGCTGCCGTTGTACTGCCAGCCGTGATAGGGGCATTGGACGCAGTCGCCCTTGATCTTGCCGCCGGACAGCGAGGCGCCGCGGTGGATACAGGTATCGCTCAGGCAATGGGCCTTGCCCTTGGAGTCACGGAACAGCACGAGTTCATGACTCAGCATCCGCACCCGCATGGGTGCATCGGCGGTAAGTTTCTCGGAACGCTCGGCGGCGTACCAGAAATTGATATACATAAGCTGCCTCCTTCTCGAAGGGCAAGTATTCGATTGTAGCGCAGTCTGCGCAAAGTGCATTCGGCCAGGCCGCGGCCCGTGGATTCAAGTAGCGCAGCCCGCCCCACGGTATCTGCAAGTAGCCGCCGCCCGTCCCAGCGGTCTGCGTCCCAAGCGCGTGCGCTGAAAATCAACTATTCACGGAACGCTCTCCCCGGCGCAGCCTTCAGGATGGCCCTAAGTGAACCCGTAAAGGCCCGTAAAGACTTGATTTGACTGGTGATTCGTGCTATAGTTCCGATCACGTCAACGGACTGAACGGAGCCTCGAAATGGACCTTCACCGCACTTCCTCCCGCGCCCCTGTTTGCGACGCTGAGCGTCCTCCGAGTGGCGCTTTTGAGTTGCCGGCAGCCAGCGCTGCACAGTTTGCCCACCCGGATGCCGACGTCCGGATTGCCGCCCGGTTTCGCGAAGAAAAGGCCCTTGACGCCCTGGAGGCACAGATCACCCGATTGTGGGGGCACATCAACGCGGCCACGGCGCAGTTTCTGGCCCTGCTGACAGAGTTCGACCGCAAGGAAGGCTGGGCCCAGCACGGCATAGCGAGTTGCGCCCATTGGCTGAGCTGGCAATGCGGCATCGGCCCGGTGGCGGCGCGCGAGAAGATGCGCACGGCGCGGGCCCTGGAATCGCTGCCGAAGATCGCGGAAGCCTTCGGCGAGGGCCGGCTGTCGTATTCGAAGGTACGCGCGCTCACGCGGGTGGCGACAGCGGCGACGGAGGAGACCTTGCTGCACATTGCCTTGCGCGGCACGGCGGAGCATGTGGAGCGCACGGTGCGGGGGTTTCGGCGGGTGCAGCGCGAGAATGAGCGCAACGAGGCCGAAGCCGTGCACGAGCGGCGCTACCTGGACTACCGGCGCGAGAGCGACGGCAGCGTCAGGCTTCAGGCCCGCCTGGCTCCGGAGGTGGGGGAGATGCTGCTCAAGGCGCTGGAAGCCGCCCATGCGCAACTTGAGGAGCGGCGCGGAGATGCGGAGAGCGCCGGGGCAGCCGAGCCTGCGGCTGATTCGGTTCCCGCAGATGTTTCCGCGGAAACTTCCCGGACGCAATCCGCGCTGCCGTCGCGGTGGGATGCGGCGCCTGAAAGTGTTTCCGCGGAAACACCCCCTCGGAGCGCCAGCCAGCGGCGCGCGGATGCGCTGGAACACATTGTCGGGCGATTTCTCGCCGGGAAGTGTTCGGGTTCGGCGGCCAGTGCTCATGAACTGGTGGTGCACATCGCCCACGATGCGCTGCGTGACGTGCCGGAGAGCACGGGCGCGTCGTTTGAACATGGCGGCCAGGTGGCGGTGGAGACGGCGCGGCGGCTGGGTTGCGACGGGGCCTTGCTGGGAGTGGTCAAGGGCGCACGGGGCGAGCCGCTGGCGGTCGGGCGCCGGACCCGGGCGGTACCGCCGGCCATCCGTCGCGCGCTGCGCGTTCGTGACGGCGGCTGCCGCTTCCCGGGCTGCGATCGTTCCCGCCATGTGCATGCCCATCACATCCGGCATTGGGCCGATGGCGGCGAGACCGGACTCGATAACCTAGTAACCCTGTGCTCTAAACATCACCGCCAGGTGCACGAGGGGGGTTATGGCGTTCGCGCCCGGCAGGGTGCGATCGAGTTCACGCGCCCGGATGGCCGGGTGATCCCGCCGGCGGGCCGAACGCACAGGGGCTGTTTCCGCGGAAACACCTGTGCAGCCAGCGGGGCACAGCGGCTGGCGGCGTTCAATGCGGCGCGCGGCCTGGCCATAAACGCCCACACCGCCCGCTGCGGCTGGTCCGGCGAGCGCATGGACTACAACATCGCCATCGACGCGCTGTGCCGGGAGGCGGGCCATACCTGAACGGCCGCCTGAACTGTGGATGAGCCACCTATGGTTCCAGCACAGTCCCGGATGTAGTGAACCGGTACAGGGGCTTGTACGCTCCGTGCGATTCTGGTACGGTTTGATTCATGAGTACTCTTACCCTCCAGCGCAACGTTCAATTTATGTATGAAGAGCAACTCGCTCGGGTCGAGATGCAGGCTCTCGGATGCGAGGGCTGGGAACGCGATGCGGACAATCCCTGGCTCGTCAACGTAGGTACCAACGGTGTTGCCGGGGAGGTGCTGAATCGCTCGGCGTACGTAGGCGCGCTAGACGACAATCAGACAGTTTACGCGCAACTCATTCGGCCGAAATATCAAGGTGGGGAGTTCAACCGTACACGGTCAGTTAATCAGTACCTCACCCACTGGATCTATCCGTATCGTGGGAAGTTCCATCCGCAAATGATTCGTGCTTTACTCAACATCGTGGGCGCCAAGCAAGGATCGGTGGTGCTGGATCCCTACATGGGCAGCGGGACCACAGCGTTGGAAGCCTCGCTGCTGGGTATGCGGTGTATCGGCGTTGATATTTCCCCGCTGTGCGTACTGTTGACCCGCGTGAAGGTGCAATCAGCAGATGCACTGGATGAAGTGCGGGACAAAGTGCGCACCTTGCTGGAAAGCGATTCCTTCGATCCGCAGGACGCGTCGATCGCAGATCACCCCAACCCCATTGTTGGCGATTTTGTCCAGGTCGCCCGCATGACGACTCTCAGTGATGTGGCCCGGCGGGGGCGGGACGGGCATGTGTCGTTTCAAAAGAATCTCCGGGCCATGCTGGAATCGGTTGAGGCGCATGCAGACGCCCTGCGGCGCTTTCAGATCACACCAGGACAAGTCTCCGTTGCGCTTGGCGACGCGAGGAATCTTGCGGAGGCAGGAATAAGTGAAGCGACCATCGATGCCGTTGTTACGTCACCGCCCTACTCGATCGCTCTCGATTATGTGCAGAACGACGCGCATGCTCTTGAGGCCCTCGGAGTGAGCCTTCCTGATCTCCGTAATTGCATGACGGGGGTTCGCGGGCGTGGGCCGAAGGAGAAGCTGGCCTTATACAACCAGGACATGCAATGGATGTTTCGGGAAGTGGCGAGGGTCTTGAAACCCGGCGCTCAGGCAGCGTTTGTGATTGGCGACGCGACAGTAGATCGAAGCGAGTACACGACGACGAAACAGATGAGCGACTGGGCCGTGAGCGCCGGCATGGAACGCGAGCGCGAACTCTCAAAAATGGTGTTCGGTCTCTACAACGTGATGAAGGACGAGAAAATCCTCATTTTTCGGAAGCCTAAGACTTAGCCGGATACTTTCCCGTCGTGCGGCTCAACCGTGGCCGGCGAGCAGGTAAATCAGGTTGCCGAGACGGCGGGTAACAGGGATGATAAAGGTCTGAAAAATGCTCCAGTTCCTGCCGAGCTGGCTCCCCAGCCAGGGCAGGACGAACAACAGGCCCAGCAGGATCGCGAAACCATGCCGCTCCAGTCGCGCCAGGGGCGCAGCCAGCGAGCTGGGCAGCAGGCCCACGGCTACCCGTCCTCCGTCCAGCGGCGGCAGCGGCAGCATATTGAATACGGCCAGCAGGACGTTGAAATAAATGGCCACTCGAAGCACTTCGGAAAACCAGGTATCCAACCCTGAGAACGGCCCGCCCGCGGCATGCAGCAGCAAGGCCGCCACCCATGCCTGCAAAAGGTTGCACAGAGGTCCGGCCGCGGCCACTTTCACCATGTCGATGCGCGGGTTGCGCAGGCGGTGAAAGGCTACCGGCACCGGCTTGGCGTAGCCGAACATGAAACTCCCGCCGGACAGCGCCAGCAGTATCAGCGGCATGGCCACGGTGCCGACCGGATCGATGTGGCGCAAGGGATTGATCGAAATACGCCCCAGGCGCTTGGCGGTATCGTCGCCGAGCTTCCACGCCACGTAGCCGTGCGCGGCCTCGTGCAGCGTGATGGCGAACAGCAGCGGAACTATCCAGACGGACAGTCCGTATGCGAGGTTTCCGATCGATCCCATGAATTCGTCCTTGCCCGAAGTCTATACGGGCTGAATGGATGCGCCTATTCGTCCTTCAGCAGATCGTCCAGTTTCTTGAACCACTGATCGCTCTTGTAAAGAGGCAGCTCGTAGGCCCAGCCTCCGAGCCTGGCGTTGAGTTCAGCGGCCCGCTCCGCGGCGCTGGGCGGAGGTTCCTGTTCCTCGGCGGCCTCCAGGGACGGGTCGGACTCGGCCTCGGCATCGGCCGGGGGCGCATCGGGGACCTGCAAGGGCTCGTCAAGAGCAGCGCCCTCTTCCGGCGTGGAGGCGGCCGGTTCGCCGGCCGAGGCGGAAAACAAGGCCCAATAACGGGGATCCGCCTCATCGGCGCCGGAATCGCTTTCCGCAGCCACGGCCGGGGACTCCGCGCGCACGTCCAGTTCGAGAGCAAGGCCGTCGAATGTCTCGTAACGGCCCAGCACGGCGCGGGGCAGAACACCGATTTCCGCAGCCGGCCGCACCTCATTGGCCTGCACGTTGGCCAACACGCTGCCGATACTGTTGGCCACGCTGCCGTAGCTGAGTTCCCGCCCCTGGGGAATGCCTGCGGGGGTGAAATTGATGTCACCCGGATCCACCTTGGCGATCTCGAGAATGTCGCCGGACCCGCGATCCAGCACCACCCGGCGCACGCTGGAGGAACTCAGATCAATGATCTCCCGGTCCACCCAGTCGCGGGTCTGGTCCGACAGGTCGAAGTCCGCGCTCACCATCCAGCTTTGCTGCTCGCCGCCGGTTCGGATGTAGACCATGCCGGCGCCGGCCCTGAGGCCCACGATGAACCGCTCAGCCGGATGCTTGTCGCCATACTCGAGCTCCAGCAGGTATCCGGCCGCATCCGCCGCGCTCACGTCCTCCACACCCAGCTTCGAGTAGTACTCGGCCAGCGCGGTCTTTTTCTCCACCCGGCGAGCCTGCGACAGTTCGCGCAGGCTGCCCCGAAAACGCTCGAAGTCGGCCCTATGGCCGCCTGTTTCCGCTACCACCCAATCCTGTTCGCCCCGTTGGACTGTGGCGACGACCTGATTGCCGGCTGCGACCACGCGCAACGATTCAAGGTCGCCAAGGCGATCGGCCAGACCCGGGACATGCAAGTCCCCTACCGAATCCTCGCGCCCGAAGTCGAGGCGTGCCAGGAGCAGGATGGCAACCATTGCGGCGCCCACAGCGGCCAGGATAGTGACCGAACGGCGGTTCATGAGCCGCCATCGCCCCGCTTGCGGCGGCGCAAGATGGCCACGGCCAGGCCGCCCAGGCCGATGAGCACCGGAATCAACCCGATATTGATCATCTTCAGCGCCGCGCCCAGGCTCTGGATACTGGCGTCCAGGTTGCGGCGCACTTCGCGCAGTTCGCGGCGAATCCGCAAACGCTCCGCGGTGAATTGTTCCAGTTCCGCTTCCTGCTCCGGAGTAAAGCCCAGGGCGTATACGTCTTCGCGGGATTCCTGCAGTTCGGCGAGCCGGCTTTCCGTGCGGCTCAGCTCCTGCTGCAACTGGTCCTCGGTGAGGCGGAACTGCTCCTCGGCCTGGATACGCAATTCGTCCACCCGGTCGAAGGGTCGCGAAAAAGCCGCGCGCCCGCGCAGGCTCATCAGGTCGGAACTGCCGGCCAGGCGGTCCAGGGCGTTGACCACGAAATCGCCGTTGCTGGCAAACTCGGTAATCAGCCGCTGGCCGAACAGGCTTTGAGCCTGCGCCCACATACGATCGGAAAGCAGGTCGGTGTCCGCCACCAGAATCAACTCAATCTCGCCCTCGGCGAGATGTTCCTTGAGCGGCGCTTCCTCCTCGGCTTCGGCCAGGGCGTCGGCGAGCGGGTTGCCGGAATCATCCGGATCGCTGCGGGCTTCGCTTGCGGGTGGTTCCGGCCGCCCGTCGGGGAATGCACTGCTCACCCGGCCGCTTAAGCGCGCCGCCAGGGTAAGCGCCTCGCCCTGGGGCTTGAAGCCGGACCACAGGCTGTCGATATCCGGGGTGAAGGCGAGCATAGTGGGGTCCAGCAATCCCCCGTCCTCGCTGCTGCGCACCAGGGGCGTGACTTCCAGGGCGGCGTCTTCCCGCGCTATCAGGTAGCCGGAGAAACCGAGATTGAGCACATCCAGTTCCGCGGTCACCACCTCGGCGGAATCCGTTTGCCCAAGGTCCACGCCGATATAGGCCGGGTGGCGGACCAGGCTGCCATCGGCTTCGCTTACCCGCAGCGCGTAGCGGCCGTCGCCCACCACCGTCTCCCCGGGCATCTCCAGGCCCCAGTGGGAGAGCAGCGGCTCAAGGTTGGAGGAGCGGTCGGCCGGCATTCCCGCCATCGCGCCGCCCGGAGGCGTGGCCGGATCGGCCTCGGCCAGCGGATCGATGAACACCAGGGCCCGGCCGCCGCGCAACAGGAATTGCTCGAAGGCGTAGAGCTGCCGGGGCGAGGCTGCCTTGGGGTGCACCAGCATCAGGACATCCACTTCCTCGTCAACCTCATCCTCGAGGACGTCCAGGTCCCTCAGATCAAACAGATCGCTGATCTGCGAGGTAATGATCCAGGGTTCCGTCATCCGGGTCTGGACCGGGTCAAAGCCGCCGCTCAAAGGCAGGCTGCTGACCAGGCCCACCACCGGCTGCTCGGCCTGCGACAGCGTGTAGATCATCTTGGCCAGGTCGTACTCGAGGAACTGCTCGCGCTGCGGATCCATGAACGGGATGAACTCTTCATCGCCCACCGCGTTGGAGCCGGCCACGCCGAAATACAGGGGCTCATCGCTGATCTGCAGGCGCACAGCCTGCAGGCCGAAGGCGGCGGCCCGGTCCTCGTCTTCGGAGAACGGCGCCGGGTCGATAACGCTGACCTCAAGCCGCCCGCCGGCCACGGCTTCGAACTCGCGCAGCATGTCCTCCACCCGGTCGGCCCAGGCGCGCAGGCCGGGACTGTCGGAGAGGCCGCCGCGGGAGACGAAGAAATACAGGCGAACCGGCTCGGGAATCGCATCCAGCAGCTGTTGAGTACCGGGAGAAAGGGTGTAGAGGCCGGCCTCGGTGAGATCCAGGCGGGCACCGCGGAAGGTCAGGTTGACCAGCGCCACGCCGGCCAGGAAGACCAGCGCCAGGGCGCCCAGACCGAGTTGGCCGTAGCGTTGCCTGATGTTCCGGGCCACCGCTACTTGCCTTTGCCCAGGTCCAGAACGATGGCGTTGGCGTACAGGAAGGCGCCGATCACCAACAGGAAATACAGCACGTCACGCGCATCCAGCACGCCCTTGGTAATCGAGTTGAAGTGGGTGAGAAAGCCGAGCGAAGCGATGGTGTCCACCAACAGGTCCGGCGCCCAGCCGGCGAAGGCGTCCAGCACCAGCGGGAAGCCCGCCAACAGAAAGGCGAAGCACACCACCACGGTGGTGACGAAGGCTACGACCTGGCTGCGGCAGGCGGCCGAAATGCAGGCCCCGATCGCCAGGTAGGCGCCGGCCATCAGCGCGCTGCCGAAATAGGCGGCGAGGATCACCCCGTTGTCGGGGTCACCCAGGTAGTTGACGGTGATCCAGGCAGGGAAGGTCAGCGCCAGCGCGACGGCGATGAAACACCAGGCCGCCAGGAACTTGCCCAACACCGCCTGCCAGGCCGCAATCGGCAAGGTCATCAACAGCTCCACGCTGCCCGATTGCCGCTCCTCGGCCCAAAGGCGCATGGATACGGCGGGCGCCAGGACCAGGTGCAGCCACGGGTGAAACCCGAAAAAGGGCGTGAGATCGGCCTGTTCGCGCTCGAAGAAATTGCCGAGGTAAAAGGTGAACACCCCGCTGAGCGCCACGAAAATCACGATAAACACGTACGCCACCGGAGTGGCGAAATAGGCGCGCAACTCGCGGCGAGCGATGGTCCACACCGGGGCCATCATTGCGCCTCCCCGGTGGTGATGCGCCGGAATACCCGATCCAGCCGGCCGGACTTGGAGCGCGCGGCCAGGGCCTTGGGGCTGTCGTCGGCGACGATGCGCCCGGCGGCGATGATGATCGCGCGGCTGCAGACGGCCTCCACTTCCTCAAGGATATGGGTGGAGATCACCACGATCTTGTCGCTGGACATGCCGCGTATGAGCTCGCGCACTTCGTGCTTCTGGTTCGGATCCAGGCCGTCGGTAGGCTCGTCGAGCAACAGCACCGGTGGATCGTGGAGGATGGCCTGGGCCAGGCCGACGCGGCGGCGGAATCCCTTCGAGAGGGTTTCGATGCGCTGGTCGAGTACCGATTGAAGCTGCAGCAGCCCGATGACCTCGCCGATCCGCTCAGCGCGGCGGTCGCCTTGAAGTCCGCGGATGTCGGCAACAAAATCCAGAAAAGTGCGCGGCGTCATTTCGCCCCACAGCGGTGCGCCTTCAGGCAGATAGCCGAACGTCTTCTGGGCGGCGATGGTCTGCGTCTGCAGATCGAAGCCGTGTATTTCGACGCTGCCGGAGGTGGGCGCCAGGTAGCCTGCGCACATCCGCATGGTGGTTGTCTTACCGGCGCCGTTCGGACCGAGTAGCCCGACGACCTCCCCCGGTTCTATGGCGAAGGAGATCCCATCAACCGCCTTGATGGCGCCGTAGTGTTTGCTAAGCGACTGCGCACGAATCATGGCGGCGCTATTTTAGGGCCGCGCGCAGCCTAAAGGGAGCAAAAATCAGGCTTCGGGTTTGCGAAAACGCAGCGTGTAGCGGTCGCTCTCTCCGATGGCCATGTACTTCTCGCGGTCCTCGTCGCCCAGACGCAGGGTGGGAGGAAGAGTCCAAACGCCCTCCGGGTGATCGCGGGTGTCCTTGGGATTGGCGTTGATCTCCGAGGAATCGTCCAGCACGAAGCCGGCCTTCTCGGCCATTGCGATGGTGTACGCCTCGGTTACATAACCGGACTCGGCCTTGGGGTCCTGCTCACTGGACGGGTCGCCGCGGTGCTCGACGATGCCGAATATGCCGCCCGGCTTCAATACGTCGTAAAAGGCCTGCATAGCCTCATCGGCAAAGTCCCGCGACATCCAGTTGTGGACATTTCGAAAACTCAACACCAGGTCTACAGGCTCCGGAGCCAGCGCCATGTTGCCGGGATACATCACCGTGATTTGTGCGTTGCCGTAGGCTTCGGAATTGGCCGCCAGCTTCTCCTTGTAGGCCTGCACGGCCCTGTTGAAGAACTCGACGTCGGAATCGGCGGGGAAATTCGCCGCGTAGAACTGCCCCTCATCAGCCACGAACGGAGCGATTACTTCCGTGTACCAGCCGCCGGCCGGCCAGATTTCAACCACATGGGAGTCCTGCTCAAGACCGAGGAATTTGAGAGTCTCGGCGGGATGCCGGGAACCGTCGCGCGCCGAGTTCGGCGTGCCGGAGCGGCTGGCCCCGCGCTGGTCTCCTGCCAGTACCGCTGCCATCGAGGCGTCCCATGAATCGGCGCCTTCGGTATCGGCGGCAACAACCGGCGCAATTCCGGCATGCAAAAGGAAAGCCGCCGTAACGGCTACAAGGTATCGGTTCATTTTCGGGCCTCGCAATCTACTCGGACAATTCGTCATTCCGGCGCTCGCGAACAAGCGGCGCTTGGGACACGACGCAATTTAAAACAGAGGAAGCGGCATTACGTGGACAGCCGGAAACGGCCCTGTAACAGGCCGCGACGTTCGCACGCCAGCCCCCCCTCGAAGAATAGCTGCATGGACGGCCCAGCCGCCCATGCAACTCGAATACTCAGCTAGCCGGCGTCTTCTTCGCCGTCGCCGTCGCCGCCGGCATCGTCAGCCGCCTCGATATCGGTGGCCGGCATGGTCTCTGCAGACTCCAGGTCCGTAGCCGGCGTGGTCTCTGCAGACTCCAGCTCTTCAGCGGGCATCGTCTCCGCAGGCGCAACTTCCTCCATGGGCGCGCTTTCCGCAGCCGCAGAATCGTCGGCCGCAGCGCCGTCGTCGGACGGAGCGCCGCCCCCACAAGCCGCCAGCGCCAAGGCTGCCGACACAAGTACCAGGTTCAAACGTACCATGGTGTTCCTCCCAAATAGCTTCTTAGGAAATTAAAACCGCGCCATTTGACGCAGCAGGAGAGTAAGCCTACCAGAATCGGGCCGGAAAGAAACCCACCAACAGGGAATACCGCTGCAATTCAGGCCGGCCTGGTGCGCTGAATGGGATCAATCCCGCTCGCGGCGCAGCCGTTCGCGCTCTTCTTCCTCAAGCTCAGACTGCTTGCGGCCGATTTCCTGGAGCATGATCTTCAGCCACTCGGTCTCGCCGGAGGGCTCAGCCGATCGCGACTGCTCCCCCTTCGGCGCATCTTTCCCCGGTTCGCTGTCGGCTTTGCCGTTCACTCACACACGGGACGCATGCCCCGGGCCAGGGCGGCGTTGTAGCGTTCGAGCGCGTCGCTCATCAGCGAGATCAGATCGCTCATCCGGTCCTCGGGCGCCGGATGGGTGGACAGGAACAGCGGCGGCCGCGCACCTCCCGATTTCTCTTCCATGTTTTTCCATAGCGTAACGCTGGCGCGTGGATCAAACCCGGCATCGGCCATGTACAGCAGGCCCACGTCGTCAGCCTCGCTCTCGTGCTTGCGGCTGAACGGCAGTGTCAGGCCCAGCTCCGCCGCCATCCGGGCCGTCTGCTGCATTCCGACACTCGCACCGACTACGGCAGCCGCGCCCTGGGTCACCATTCCCCGATTGACCTGCTGCACCTGGTGCTCGCGAGTTACATGCGCAATTTCGTGACCGATCACCGCGGCCAGCTGGTCCTGGTCCTGCGCCACGTCCAGAAGACCGGAGTAGACGCCGATCTTGCCGCCGGGCATGGCGAAGGCGTTGGCGTCGGGCATGTCGAATACCTCGATTTCCCAAGCCTGGCTGGCATACGGCTCCTCCACCACCCGCAGTACCGATTGGGCCACGCAGAAGATGTATGCGCGCTCAGCCGGATTCTGGGAGATCGGCGTTTGCCTGCGCATTTGCTGGAACTGCTGATTGGCGTCCACCCGCAAGGATGACTCGCTTACGCAACCCACCACGGCCAGGGCCAGGAAAATAACTACTGTTTTCTTCATTTCTTACCTCCGTATCTTGCATGGAACAAGCCTGGGAGCGAGGGCATCCTGCCCTCGTCGAGGGCGAGACGCCCTCGCTCCCAGCGTGTTCCCTGCGCTCCAGCGCAGCGGCGCCCGCTGCGAAAACTCCTAGTGTCGGCAACCTGATAAGGCATTATCAGGAACCAGCAAAGGCAGGCGCCAGTTCCACACCGGCATTATTGCCCATCAGGGCCCGCTCGGCGCGATAGCTGGAGCGTACCAGAGGGCCCGCCACCACTTCCACGAAGCCCGCCGCCAGCCCATACTCACGCCACTGGGCAAATTCGCCGGGCGGCACGAAGCGCTCAACCGGCAGATGGTGCGCCGTGGGACGCAGGTATTGCCCCAGCGTCAACAGCGAAACGCCTTCGGCACGCAGATCGTGCATGGTCCGGCGTATTTCCCCGGGCTGCTCGCCCAGGCCCAGCATGATGCTGGACTTGGTGAGAATCCCGCCGCCGTGGCCGGCCGCCGCCCTCAGCACGGCCAGGGACTGATCGTAGCCGGCACGCGGATCGCGCACCCGCGGGGTGAGCCTTCGGACCGTCTCGATATTGTGTGCGTATACCGCCGGCCTGGACGCCAGCACAGTGCGCACCGAAGTTTCACTGCCGCGAAAATCGGGGGTCAGCACCTCTACAGCTGTCTTCGGGCTGCGTTGCCGGATGGCCCGCACGCAGCTTGCGAAATGCGCCGCGCCGCCGTCCGCCAGGTCGTCGCGGTCCACCGAAGTCAGCACCACGTAGCCCAGGTCCATCAGGCGCACGGTCTCAGCGGCGTTCGCGGGCTCATCCGGATCCAGCCAACCGGATGGGTTGCCGGTATCCACGGCGCAGAATCGGCAGGCCCGGGTGCACACACCGCCCATGACCATCAACGTGGCGGTGCCTGCGTTCCAGCACTCGCCGATGTTGGGGCAATGCGATTCCTCGCACACCGTGGCCAGTCGATGCTGGCGCATCAGGCTCTTGAGGCGCTGGTAACGGGCCCCGGAGGGCAGCTGCGCCCTGAGCCAGGGCGGCTTGCGTCCCGCCCGGTCCGGGGCCGGACCCACGCGGCGCTTCTGGCCGTTGCGCACCGCGCTGAATCCCTGCGGGGTGCGGTATTTCTCGCCGCTGACCACCGGGATCGCGCCCAGGGCGGTGAGCGCAGGACTGCTCCTGGGACTCACTGCGCTGCAACCCCTTCCGCCGCCAGCAAGCGGCGTTTGCGCTCCAGGCCGCCCCCATACCCGCATAGCGTGCCGTCGCCCGCAACGATTCGATGACAGGGAACCAGCCAGGCCACAGGATTGGCGTTCAGCGCTCCGCCGACGGCACGCGAGGCGCCCGGTCTGCGCACCCGCCTGGCCAGTTCTCCGTAGGACTCGGTACGCCCCGCCGGAACGCCCAGCAGCGCCTGCCAGACGGCAAGTTGAAACGGCGTGCCGCGCAGCAGCACCTCAACCGACTCCGGGCCGGCGGAAAAAAGACCGTCCGCCTTTTGTTGCGCCCACTGGTCGTCACGCTGCAGCACCGCGCCGCGCCAGCGACGGGCCAGTTGCCGCCACAGGCGTTGCTCCGAGCGGTCCGCATATCCCACCCGGCACAAGGCGCCGTCCACACCCGCCAGCAACAGCTTGCCGAGCGGACTATGAGCAAACCCTGCCGAAATCGTACGTTCGCCGGCGGGAGTCTGATCGCGATCTTCGGTGCGGGCTCGGACCAGCGGGGGAATCAGCGAAATCGTGGTCATGAAGTTATTCAGTTAAGGGATTTTCCGCCAAGTTTATCCGTTTTCAGCGGTCTCTCCGGGCCACAAACGCGGAAGACCCCCCCTGGAGGTACCCGTCGGAGCTGAGCGAGGCGGTGGGCGGCGCGCCGCTGCAAGCAGGACTTCGGCATTCCAGGCTCCACCGCCGGACGCATAAAGGGCTGCGGACAGCCGCCGGAGCTCGGCGGCGGCCGGTTCGCGCAAGCGCTCGCCCAACTCGCTGAGATTTCTCGGTGCGGCGTGCCCCCAATAGGCCTGCGCCCAGGCCAGCAAGGCCTGTTCGACCGATCGCGGATCGTTGCTCCCGCAAGCGTGGGCCAGGTCGGCCAGGCGCCGGGACATCGTGGGCCTGGCGCCGCCGGCCCCAGGTGGAATACGCGACAGGAATCCGGCCCGACGGCGGCGGCTTGCGCTTATCCGGTGCGACACCCACCAGGCCACTACGGTCAGGAACCAGCCTGCGAGGAGAAACGGAAAAAGCCGATCAACAAGCGGTGACGGCGCCACCGGAACATCGGCAGTTTCCGCAACCGTCTGAGCGGGAGGGGCCTGGGCCTGCAACAGGCGCCGGGGCACCTCGGCGGTTTGCCAGCGTTCCTCAATCGTGTTCCACCAATCCAGTCGAATGGCCGGCAGCACCAGGTCCCCACCCCGCAGGGCCAGCAGGGCTGCGCGTTGACGGCGCACGCCCACCAGTCCGCGGCCGGTGACGATGTCCTCGAATTCGGGCCGTTCGATGAAGTGGCGGAAGTTCGGACCGTCTCCGGGACTGAGCTCCGGGATCTGGCGCGCCGGCTGACCCACAACCCGCACCGCCAACAGCCGAATCAGCGGCTCGCCGGCGGTCAGATCGTCCGGCGCTCGCTCAAACTCGTCCCATATACGTACCTCTTCAGCCGCCAGCCAGACGCCTGCCGGCGGCCCCGGAATCGGCCGAACCTCAAGGCGCTCGGGCTCGGAGTCCTGGACAAAACCGCGGGTGCGGAAACCGAATTGCCCGCCGATCCATTGCAGGCTGACGGGCATCAGCAGCAATTCGCCCGGCGCCTGGGGAAACAGAGCGTAGCGGCGTTCCAACACCAGGGATTCCGCGTCCCTGGACCTGGCGTTGTATTCCCGGTCGGTCCCGAAACGCTCGATCAGGGCCTCGCCGCTGAGCAGGACCGGGTCGTCCAGGCTTCGGATACGCCCGAAACGGCCCGACCCGGGCGGCAGGTAGATTCGGACCGTGTAAAGCACCTGCGAGCGTTCCCAGGGGCTGCGCTCGCTCAATTCGGTGCGCACGATGAACGGAGGATCGGCAGGCGGCGTTTGCGCGGCCGCCGTAAGCAGCGGCAACGCTGCCAGGGCCGCCGCCCGGATACCGGCGCGTCCGGTCACCATGGCTCAGTTTCCCCGCCTGGCCACAGGGAGTTGCCGTCCTGGTCCACGCCTTCGGCCTTGTATTGGCGCAGAAACTTGCGCCGGAGCAAACCACCGGGGTCGTCGGGAACCTGCAGCAACCAACGTTGGGTCTGTTCAGGGAGCAGTGACTCATCCGTATCCACTCCATCGCCGGCCACCGGCTCCCCATCCTCCCCGGAAACCTCCTCAGGCGGTTCGGATGCCCGGTCCGCCGGCGCTTCGGCCGGTTCAGCCGCCGCCGCGGCGGCGCTGGCCGTAAGCCGTTTCAGAACTTCGAGGTTGTGGCGCGCGTCGGCATGGTCCGGGTAGGCTGCCAGCAGTTCTTCATACAGGCGAATGGCAACGTCGAATTCCTCGGCCCGGGCCATGGCGGTGGCGCGGTTGTAGCGGTCGGAAGGCGTGCTGGACCCGTCCAGGATTCGAGCGGCCTCAAGGAATCGCTTGTGACGATACAGCGCAGTCGCCCGCCAGGCGGGGGCCTCGAAGAGGTCCGCCGCCTGCCGGTAGTCTCCGTCCTCAAAGGCGCGCATGCCCTGTTGATCGGAAGTCTTGAACCAGCCGTCCGCGGCGACCGCCCCGAGCGGAGCCGCCAACAAAACCAGCAGCCATCCGCGCCGGAACGCCAGTGCCGCCAGCGGCGCCAACAGCAGGAGCAGCAGCGGCCCCTCATCGCGCCAGGCTTGCACGCGCACGCCGGCCTGTAGCACCTCGGCGCGGCCGGCCCGGCCACGGCTGAGCAGTTCCTCCAGGTCGCCGTTGTCCGCGGTCATGAGCCGGTAAGCGCCCCCGCCCGCCCGCGCCAGCCGCCGCAGTGCGTCCTCATCGGGGCGGCTGACCACCAGGCCGTCCCAGTCGTTGCGCAGAAAACCACCGCGCTGGTCCGGCACCGGCGCGCCTTCCCGCGTAGCCGTTCCCAGCACCAGCAGCATGTGCCCGTCGGCATGCAGCGCCCGGGCGGCCTCCACCGCCCTGTCACCACCGGCTGCATCGGTGAGCAGCAATACCCGCCCGGCGCCGACTCCCGCCTGGCGCAGCAAGCGGTGGCCCCTGGCCACGGCGGTCGCCGTATCGCTGCCCTGGCTGGGCATGATGTCCGGTTCCAGTACGTCCAGCAGGTTGATCAGGGTGGCGGCGTCGCTGGTGAGCGGCGCCACGGTGAAGGCATGGCCGGAAAAAGCCACCAGCCCTGTCTCACCGGATCCACGGATGCGCAAGCCCTCCCTGATCTTCAGCCGCGCCCGGCCCAGCCTGCTGGGGGTGAGGTCCTTTGCCAGCATGGAACCCGAAACGTCAAGCAACACCACCAGTGCGTCGCCGCCTCGGGTGGGGGCCAGTTCAGCCCGGCGGTAGGCCGGGCCTGCCAGGGCCACAATGCACAAGGCCAGCAACACGGAACAGATAAGCCGCCAACTCGACCCACTCCCCTGCCCGGACCGGTGCAGCAGGAACGGCGCCAGGGCCGGATCCACGACCCTCTTCCAGGGGCCGTCGGAGCGCTTGCCCGGCAACCAGGGAAGCGCCGCCAGCGGCAGCGCGAGCAGCCACAGGGCTCGAATCCAGTGCAATTCAAATTCCATACGCTTTGCTCACCGGGCACGCCAGGCCAGCACCAGACCCAGGGCCAGGGCCAAAACCAGGGGCGGAAGGTGCACGGGCCGGCCGGCGCGAAGATTCAGCTCATCGAGCGCTGCCGGCTCCAGGCGATCCAGCTCCGCGTAGATTTCTTCCAATCCGCCGGCGGGGCCGGCCCGAAAATAGCGGCCGCTTGTAATCTCGGCGATTTGGCGCAGTGTGGCTTCGTCCAGTTCGGAGGACAGTTCCGAACCCGCCGTGCGGGGCGATCCGATTCCGATAGCGTAGATCTTCAGGCCAGCCTGGCGGGCCAGCTCCGCTGCCTTCAGCGGAGTGAGCACGCCGGCGGTGGCGGCCCCGTCGGTCAGCAACACCAGCACCCGATGCTGGGGCGTGCCGCCATCCGGCGACATGCGCTTGATCGCAAGTCCAATGGCGTCGCCCAGGGCGGTCTGACGTCCTGCCAGGCCCACCGAAGATTCTTCCAGAAAGGTTCGCACCGTGACCCTGTCAAAGCTGAGCGGGGCCTGCAAATACGCCTGGCCCCCGAACAGGATCAGCCCTACGCGGTCGCCGACGCGGCGCTCGATGAAGTCGCCGGCTACCGCCTTGATCGCATTGAGCCTCGACACGGATTTGCCCTCCATCCGGGCATCGCGCACTTCCATGCTCCCGGACAGGTCCACCGCCAGCATCAGGTCGCGCCCGGAAGCGGGGGCAGCCAGGCTTGCGTCCAGCAGCAAGGGGCGGGCTGCTGCGGACAACAGGCACAGCCACATCAAGCAAGCGAGGAACCAATCCGGGCTGAGCCGGGAGCGAGCGGCGGTCTGAGCACTCGGAAACGTAAACCGATCACGCTCCGGCACCCGCAAGGCGGGACCGACGCTTCTCTTGAGCGGCGGCATGAAGCGCTGGGCGAGGAGCGGCAATGGCAGCAGCAGCCACGCCCAGGCCCACTCGAAAGCCAGCCTCAAGATGTGCGCCCCGCCGGTTTTCGGGCGCGCCGAATCCACTCCGCGACACCGCGCGTGAAAGCGCCGGCATCCAGGTTTACATTCTTCTTGTAAGGGCCGTGCAGCAGCGCCGCCCCGGGCCCGGGAACAACGCCCCGGCCCAGTTCCCTCAGACACTCAAGCCAGGCCTCACCGGTGAGGCCGGAAGCCTGCCCGCGACCCTTGAGCAGCAGCGCGCAGGAACGCAGCAACATGGAAACCTCGACCAGCAGACGGGCAGCGTCACCGCCCTCAACATAGGCCTGCTCGGCCGAGCGCAGCCGGGCCAACGCCTCGCGCTTCCAGGCCGGAAGCCGCAGCAACAACCATAGGCCCGCGGCCAGCAACGCTATCGAAATCAACCACCATCCGGGCTGCGGCGGCCACCAGGCAGGGGTTGCCGGCAGGTGAATATCGCGGAGTTGCGCGAGCAGATCGGCGCTGTCGTTCACCGGGCGGCTCTTTGTGGCGGGGCTCGCCGCATGGCCCTTGTTGGCGTATTACCGGCGGCGGTGATTGCAGGATCGTGGTCGCTGCGAATTTGCAGATAGGCGCCCCCGGAGCTGCGCGCGATTTCTCCCAGAACTTCCGTCCGCCGGGCGAAATCACGCTTCCAGCGCCGTCGAGCGATCTCGTCGCCGCTGTCGAAGACCGCATCGCCGCGCCTATCGCGAACCAGGTAGCGCCCGGGCGGTGGGAGGTCCTGATCCAGGGGGTCGAACAGACGCACGATCAGCAAAGGGCGGTGTGCGGCCAGCCGCCGCGCAGCCTCCGCGTCGTCGGCACCGGTGAAATCGCTTACCAATACGATGCGGCTCCCGGACGGCGCATGACGCTGCAACAGCGGAACCGCGTGGTCAAGACTCACGGTTCCGGCCCCGTCGAGCCTGGCGCCGGTCCGAAACACTCCGGCCAGGGCCCGGGCAAGTTGTTGGGCGCCCCGGCGACCATGGAGCGGCGGAGTCACCTCGAGGCCCGCCGCGGACATCACCAGCCCCGAAACCCGGTCGCGAGCGCGGATGGCTCCCCAGGCGATCATCATCGCCACGCGCGCTGCCAGGACCGACTTGAACGCACCCACCGTGGCGAAATGCATGCGCGGCGTGAGATCGACGCACAGCGCCGTCGGCCGCTCGCTTTCCTCCCGGTAGAGCTTGGTATAGGGGCGGCCGGTGCGCGCCGTTGCTTTCCAGTGCATGTGGCGGGGATCGTCGCCAGGTTGCCAGGCCCGCACATCATCGAACTCCATACCGCGCGCCCGCAGCGGGGCCAGCCTGGCGGAACCGGCCCTGGCCTCGCCGCCGAACTGAAACAGCGATCCGAACGGGCTGTGGCGCAGCGCGAGCAGTTCACGCAGCCCGATCCAGGTACGGCCGCGGCCCTGGGGATCATTGCGTGCTGCTTCGGCCATTGCGCCCGGCGGCTCAGAGCCGCCCTTTCAAATCAGGGCACCGCCACGCAATCGAGCAGGCGGTTGATCACTTCCTCCGAGCTTCGGCCCTGGGCCTCGGCCTCGTAGGTCAGGATGATGCGATGCCGCAACACCGGCAGCGCCACCGCCTGGATGTCGCCCGGCGTCACGAAGTCCCGGCCGCGCAGGAAGGCCCGGGCGCGACTGCAGCGGTCCAGGGCAATGGCCGCTCGCGGGCTTGCTCCGTAGCTCACCAATCCGGCCAGCGAGGCGTCGTGGTCCTCAGGCGCGCGGGTAGCGCGAACCAGCTCCACCATATAGCGCTCCAGACGCTCGGCCAGATGCAGCCGCAATACCCGTTCCCGGTCCATTAGCGCTTCCTCGACCGAGTATCCGTCCTCCCCGGCCTCCGTTTCGGCGTCCTGACGGATTGCTTCCCGGCGGGTAAGCGCCACAATCCGTTGCTCTTCGTCGGCGCTCGGATAGCTGATCGTAGTCTTCATCAGGAAGCGGTCCAACTGCGCCTCCGGGAGCGGGTAGGCGCCCTCCTGCTCAATCGGATTCTGCGTGGCCATGACCAGGAAGGGATTGGGAAGCTTGCGGCTCTTCTCGGCCACCGTGACCTGGCGTTCCTCCATCGCCTCCAGCAGGGCCGACTGCACCTTGGCCGAAGCTCGATTGATCTCGTCGGCCAGAACCAGATTGTGGAAGATTGGTCCCGCACGAAATTGGAATTCGCCCGTCTGCGGCCGGAACACCTCGGTTCCGGTCAGGTCCGAGGGCAGCAGGTCGGGCGTGAACTGAACGCGGTGGAAGCTGGCATTCAGGAATTGGCCCAGCACTTTTACCGCCCGCGTCTTGGCCAGCCCCGGCACGCCTTCGACCAGCAGGTGCCCGCCGGCCAGGAGCGCAATGAGCATGTGCTCGATGAATTCTTCCTGGCCGAGCACCCGGGTCTCCATCCGCCGGCGCAGCGCCGCAAGCGGCGTTTGCGGCGCTTCGCTGGGTGCGGGTTCAGCCGGCATGTTTAGTGGCGGGTAGTTCGACAGGCATGGGCGGTCGATTGTAGCGGGTACATTTGCACCATGGCGATCAGAACACTCGCACTGGCAGGCATGCTGCTGGCCTGGCATTCGGCCGGCGCCCAGAATCTCGACGATCTGGAGCGTGCTCGCGGCGTACTCGAAGCCTCCGGCGGCCAGTGCGTGCTGCTGGAATTGTGGCTGGCGATAACCCCTGCTCAGCAGCGTCGCGGCCTGATGCACGTGCGCGACGTGCCCGACGGCTGGGGAATGCTGTTTGTGTACGAGCGCGAACAGGAAATCAGCATGTGGATGAAGAACACTTATGTGTCGCTGGACATGCTGTTCATCCGCGCCGACGGCACGGTAGCGAGCATCGCTACCGACACCAAGCCCCTAAGCCTGAAGAGCATCCATTCCGGCGAACCCGTGACCCGGGTGCTGGAACTCAAGGCCGGCACCGTGAAGCGCTGGGGCATCAAACCCGGCGACCGCCTGCTTTCGCCGTAGCACAAGAGTGGTCATATAATATGTCCACTTTTTACGTTGAGGAAATTGAGATGAAGACCGTCGGCGCAACGGAGTTCAAACAGCAATGCTTGTCTTTGCTGAATCATCTCGAACCGGATGGACTGGTGGTAACCAAACACGGCAAGCCGGTTGCGCGGGTTTTGCCTTACCAGCGCGGATTTGCGCCCTTGATCGGCAGCCTGCGAGACAAGATCGAGATTCAAGGTGACATTTTGAGCACCGGATCGGTCTGGCAGGCCAATGCTGAATCTTGATACGCATATTCTGATCCATGCCCTTGGCGGTGACCTGCGGCCGCGCGAACTGGCACTGCTGGAGCGGAACGAATGGAGCATTTCCGCGATGGTGCTCTGGGAATTGGCGAAACTCGCGCAGCTTGGCCGTATCAAGTTGGACCTTGACGATCCCGAAGTCGTGCGCGCGCAAAGCGCGATTCAGGTGTGGCCGATCGACCTGAATATCGCGCGAACCTCAACCCGGCTCGACTTCTCCGGCGATCCGGCCGACGAAATCATCGCCGCAACAAGCCTTGTGCACAATATTCCGCTACTAACGCGCGACAAGGCCATTCTTGGCTCCCGACTCGTTCCACTGGCATGACTCATTGCTCGGTCAACCTCTCAGCGTGTGAACGTCTGTTTGGGCGGAGGAACACGAGCCGGATGAGAAATCCGCTGCGAGTGAATTTCGCCACGAGGAGCTCACCGCACTGAAGTCCCGCCGGATCACCAAACATTACATTCCAGAGCAGCGTGACCCGCCTGTATTGCCGGCATCGCGAATAGTGTGCGCGAAATCAAGTCAGGTTCCACTCTTCTGTGGGGGCCAAGGAATTGTTGGTGCGATACACGCGGGATGATCGCGAGATCAAATCCCGGATCAGTTTCCAGGTCAGCCCGATCCCTATCGCGGCCACTGCTGGCGCTATCAGCGGCAAGTTGCCGGCAAAAAGCAACTCGGAACCCGCAATCCATAGCGCAAATGCCGCAAATGCCGGAGCCTGCGCTAGAAGCTGCCTTGAGATAGACGCATCGGGAGCCAAATACAAATGATACGGAACGATCGTGCAGCTTGCGATTCCGGCGCCACCAACGCTAAACAGGAATGTTTGCAAGGAGAATTGGCTGCCGTAAAGAAGCAGAACAAAGACGGTGGTCAATACGCTCGACAAGAGCAGCGGCAAAGCCACCAGGACGGTTACCCGCAAGCTGATGCGGCTTGCGTCCAGGGGCAGGGTCCTTAGAGCCCTCAGAAGAGGGAGTTTCGTGTACAGGTGTGCGGCAACCACAACCAGCACTATTGCCGGATTTATCCCAAAGAGGACAAACTTCAAATAAACAACAGGAAGGTCCAACAATATTTCCCCGATCTTGAAGGGCAGGTGGATAAGGAAACTCCAGATTAGAACGAAGAAGACACCATACAGAAAGTAGTAAAGAGCAAACGGTTTGAACCCGCTAAGGCCACGTCCCAAATCCATTTGGCTGGTTGCTAGCAGCATAGTGGGCCGCAATTCGGCCGAATCCATCGCGTCCGCAAGACATTGGGAGTAAAGCTGTTTCACGCCGAGCGCCGAAAATACCGCGCCCAGCAAGAGAAACAGCATTGAGAATTGATATTGGGCCTGTTCCAGGTCAATCCAAACAGCTAGAGCAAAGGGAAATGCCAGGAAAGCGATATATCGGAGACCCTGAAGGGAACCCCGTGACGCAGGCTTCGAACTTCGATGGGTCCAGTAACCGGCGCCCGATGAAGCCGCCAGGAGAAACCAGCAAGCGCTGCCGACGAATGGTATGGAAAGCCCCTGTAGCACGGTGTCCCAGGAAAAAGAATCGACACGAGAAAAAAGCGGATACAACATATTGGCTATCCATACCAGGATCGTTGGCGCAGCGACTCTCCTCCACCAGATCACCATCACCCGTACGCTTGCTGCGATGGGCAGGATAGCCGTAGCGCGGCCCCAATCAAGAGATAATTCCGTTACAAGCTTACGGCCGATAACCGGCGCAAAGAGATAGGATCCCACCAACAGCCAGGGAAACAGACTGACCTCAAGAACGAGCGGATTCAAGGCCATGGCAGACATGGCAAAATAGATGCCAAGCAGGCTGACCAGAGCCGCGCCAGGCAGGCGCAAGAGACGTTTTTCGACGGGCCATTTCATGGAACGACTTGACTTATTCAACCAGGCCGACGAAGAGTTCTTCGAGGGATACGGGCTGCACGGAGATTTGCGTTGCGCCGCAGCCGGCAAGGGCCTCACGGTATTCGCCGGCTGAATCGGTGAGGATGCGTTTCCGGTTGCCGTCGCATTCGATCACGCGGGCACCGGCCGGGGGTTCTCCGGCCAAGTTAAAACTGACGTGACGATGCGTCTCCAGAAGGTGGTCGGTGCGGCCTTCCAGCAGTAGCTTGCCCTCGTGGATGACACCGATGTGATCCGTGAAGCGCTCAAGATCGGCCAGGTTGTGTGAGGAAATCAGCACCGTGTGGTTCTCGTCGCCCATCAGAGCCAGCAGTTCCGTGAACAGTTCCCGCTTCGAAAGCGCGTCGAGACCCAGGGTGGGTTCGTCCATGATGAGAACCTGAGGGCGGCGTGAAAGGGCAAGAAGCACGCCCAGTTTAATCGTGTTGCCGAGCGAAAGCGTCTGGATCTTGTCGTCCTTGTCGATCTTGAATCGCTTGAGCAGGTCGTCGCAATAGGCCTGGTCCCACTCCGGGTAGTAGCCTCGAATGAACTGGATGGCGCGCCCAACGTACTTCCAGGGAACATAGCTGGTGTGCGGGCTCACGTAGGCGGCGGCTCGCTTCATTTCGACTTCATCCTGCCTGTGGTCGAGCCCGAGCACGCGGATTTCGCCGGCATTGGGCAGGCCCAGTCCGAACACGAGATCCAGGGTGGTGGTCTTGCCTGCGCCATTGGGGCCGACCAGGCCGTAGATGGCGCCGGCGGGCACGCTCAGGTCCAGCGGGCCCAGCTGGAAGCGCGGGAATTCCTTGCTTAGGCCGCGGATTTCGATTGCGTTTTGGTTGCCCATGCTTCTTCCTCGGAAAGGGACTTCTTGGTGATCCGGTTTACGAAGGCTCTGGCCTGTGTGGGACTCAGGCCGGACTCGCTGGCTTCCTGAATCGCCGAGCGGATCAGCAACTCAGCCTGGCGACGCTTGCTGGCGCGACTGCGCTCTCGCCCGTCGGCGGCAACGAAGGTGCCCAGTCCTTGTCGGCGGTAGATGATTCCTTCGCGTTCCAGTTCTTCATAAGAGCGGCGAACAGTGATGATGCTCACCAGCAGTTGCTCCGCCAGCAGGCGGAACGAAGGCAGCGGCGTGTTTCCCGGCATCCGGCCTTCGCCGATCTCACGTTTGAATCCGCTTACGATCTGTTGGTATAGCGGGCCCGAAACGGCCGGTGAGATCGGTCCAATCCTGAGGGCAATGTCGCTCCGTTCGGTCATCTTGGTGTGTATATTAAACATATACAGTTGAAATATGCAATCTCGAAGCCTGCAACGGTTGGTTTTCGGGTCGGGCGGCCGCTTGACGGGGCGGGGGAACCCGGGAGCTGAGACGGCAGACGCGCTTCCCATTCCGAGGGCATCCTGCCCTCGTCGAGGGCGGGACGCCCTCGTTCCCAGCGTGTTCCATGCGCGCCAGCGCAGCGGCGCCCGCTGCGAAAACTCGCAGGCTAGTCGTCGGTGGGTTTGAAGGCTTTTTCGAGGGCTTTCTGGATCAGTGGGGGGGCGGTGGCGTAGTGGTCGAACTCCATGCTGTAGGCGCCTTCGCCGCCGGTCATGGATTTCAGACGGGTCTGGAAATCGCCCAGCTCGCCCAGCGGTGCTTCTGCGGAGATAGTCACCTGGTTGCCGGGCAGGGAGTTGTTGCCACTGATTCTTCCGCGGGCGCCGGACAGGTGGCCGGCGATGTCGCCCATGTAATGTCCCGGGGTGGTCACTTCTATTTTCGCGATTGGCTCCAGCACGATTGGGCGGGCCTTGCCTATCGCGTTGATAAACGCCTTCTTGCCGGCGGCCACGAAGGCCACTTCCTTGGAATCGACCGGATGGTGCTTGCCGTCGTACACGGTCACGCGCATGTCCTGCAGTGGATAACCGGCCACGGCCCCTTCCAGCAGGACCTGGCGCACGCCCTTCTCGACCGCGGGCAGGAACTGCGACGGAATTACGCCGCCCACCACCTTGTTGACGAACTCGAAGCCGCTGCCGCGCGGTAACGGCTCCACGTTCAGGAACACCTCGCCGAACTGCCCGGCGCCGCCGGTCTGCTTTTTGTGCCGGTGATGACCCTCGGCCTTGCGGGTGACGGTCTCGCGGTAGGCGATGCGCGGCTGACGGGTCTCAACCTCAAGATTGAACTCATCGCGCATCCGGTCCAGGATCACTCTCAAGTGCAACTCGCCCATACCGCGCAGCACGGTCTCGTTGGCCTGGGAATCGAATTCCAGGCGCAGGCTGGGATCCTCGGCGGTGAGCTTGGCCAGGGCATCGGAGAGTTTCTTCTCGTCGCCCCGGCGCGTCAGTTCCAGCACCACGCCGTGCATCGGCGCCGGCAGTGGCGCGGGCTTGAACTGCAGCATGTCGTGGGCGTGCACGGCGTGGAGCACGCCTCCGTAATACAGCTCGTTGATCTTGGACAGCGCGGCGATACCGCCGGGACCCACCGATTGCACTTCCTCGGACTCGGCGCCTTGCAAGGCGTACAAGTGCGCCACCTTGATGGCCTTGCGCTGATCGTCCAGGTATAGCGAATCGCCCACGTTTACCTGGCCCTGGTAGACACGGAACACGCCCATCTTGCCCACGTACGGATCGACGTTGATCTTGAACAGCAGCGCTACCGTGTCCTGATCCTTGTCGGCCTTGAGCGCGACCGCCTCTCCGTCCACCGAGCATTCCGGAGGATTGCCCTCGCGCGGCGATGGCGCCAAATGGTTCATGGCGTTGAGCAACTGGTTGATACCGGAGCCGGTGACCGCGGAGACAAAACACACCGGCACCAGGTGTCCGCGGCGCAATGCCCGCTCGAACGCGCCGTGCAGCTGCTCCGGATTCATGTCCTCGCCCTGCTCGAGGTAGAGTTCCATCAGGTCGTCGTCGAGTTCCACCACCTGGTCCACTATGGCGGTGTGGGCGTTGGCGGTGGAGTCGAAGTCGGTGGGCAGATCTTCGGGATTGAAGTAACAGTCGGCAACCCGCGTGGCGTTCTCCGCCGGCAGGTTCAAGGGGATGCATTCGCGGCCGAAAGCCTCCCGGATCTGCTCCATGAGCCCGGGCAGATCGGCGGTCTCGCTATCGATCTGGCTGACCACGATGAACCGGGCCAGCTTCATTTCCTCGGCGGCTGCCATGCCGCGCCGGGTCATCAATTCAATGCCGGAAGCCGCGTTGATCACCACCATGGCGGTCTCCACCGCCTGCAGCACGCCCATGGCGCGCCCGGAGAAGTCGGCCGAACCCGGCGTGTCCAGGAGATTGATGTGAGCGCCGTCGTGCTCGAAACGGCACTGCGCCACGTCGGCGGAATATTGCAGCCGTTTTTCCTCCGGTCGATAGTCGGACACCGTGCTGCCGCGCTCGATGCTGCCGGGCGTCTTGATCGCGCCGGTAACCGCCAGAAGTTTCTCCGCCAGGACCGTCTTGCCGGCGCCGGCATGCCCGAGTAGAACAATGTTGCGTAAGGACGCGGTGGATGGATGGGTCATTCTTGACAAACCTCGGCTTTAGTCACCAGGACCGGCTAGGTAGCCTGATCTGCGTTTTCAGCGTCTTCTGCGGCCTGCGCTTCTTCCGCTTCTTGCGGTTCCGCGGGCGCCTCAAGCGGCTCCGGCTCGGGTTCGGGTTCGGGTTCCAGGATGTTTTTCAGATTGGCCAGGCCCTGTTCGTAGGAAGGCCCGATCATGCCGTCCAACGCGAGCCCGATATACCGTGCAATCGGGTTGCCTCCCATATCCGACTCCAGGGTCCAAGTCAGCTCCGACCCGTCGTCGGTGGCATCGATCAGGTAATCGGCGTAACCAAGCCCCCCGGCGCCGAAATCCAGCGCCATGCGCACCCTGGAGTACGGTTCGCTCAGAATGATCTCCTGCTTGCCGTCGCCCACATCCGGATGGTCGCTGTACCACATCATGCGGGAACCGGCGCCGGTGGCCGGCCCCTCGTACACGTAACGCGTGTCCGGATCAATCTGGGCCCACGGTTGCCAACGGTTGAATTGTTGAAAGTCGTTGACCATTTCGAACACTTCCTGCGGCGAAGCGTCGATCTCTATAGAACGCTCAACGCTCACTTCCCGGGGAAGCAGGAAACCCACTGCGAAGAACAGGACCAGCAGGCCCACGATGGAGAACAGTATGATTTTGATAGTACGCATGGACGACCTCTCTTGCGTAAGGCACTTTTTCCGCCGGCCCAGCCGCAGGGAGCGGGGAATTTACCACAGCCAGCTGCAAGGTGGTGGCGGAAACTCGCTGACTTGAGGCAATATGCGGGCCAAACGCCGGCCTGTTGCCGAGAGGGGAAGTTCATGTCCAAGGCTCCGCCGCTGCGCCTGAGCCGCGCCTTTGCCGATACGGCCCATGGCCGGATTCACTACCGCTACCACCTGCCGGGATCGGCGCGGGGAACCTTGCTGATGCTGCACGCGTCGCCCACGTCCTCGTGGAGCATGCGCACACTTGGCGGCGCGTTGGGCGAAACCTTGAACGTCGTGTGCCCGGACACGCCGGGCAACGGTGACTCCGACCCGCTGCCCATGGAGCAACCCCGCATCGAGGACTTCGCGTCTTCCATGATTGCGCTCCTCGACACGCTGGGAATGGAACACGCGGCGGTATATGGCAGCCACACCGGGGCCCACACCTGCATCGAACTCGGCATCGCCGAACCGGAACGAATCCGGAAAGTCGTTCTGGACGGCATCGCGCTCTTTGAAGGCGAAGAACGCCAGGACATGCTGCGTAACTACGCGCCGGAGATTCACCCGGATCTCGAGGGGCGCCACCTGGTCTGGGCGTTTCAGTTCATGCGTGACCAGAACATCTTCTTCCCCTGGTTCAAGCGCGATCCGGAGCATCTGCGCGGAACCGGGCTGGTGGCGCCCGAGTTGCTGCACGCTGCGACGCTGGAGGTCCTCAAGGCGCTAACCACCTACCACAAGGCCTATCGCGCGGCTTTCTCGCACCGTGTGCGAGAGCGGATGCCGCTATTGACGCAGGAGACGCTGGCGCTCTGCGACGAGCAGGACCCGCTGCTCGACCAGACGCGGGAGGCCGCAGCGCTCGCGCCACGGGCCCGATTCATGACCTTGCCGCCGTATGGCGATCCCGGCTTTCTTGCCCGCAAGCGCGACGCAATTCTGGCGTTCGTCACCAGCTAGGCTGGGAACGAGAACTGGGAACGAGGGCGTCCCGCCCTCGTCGAGGGCGGGACGCCCTCGTTCCCAGGGGGGGTCAGAGGAGCGGGCCTGGGTCGTCGGGGGCCATCATCGCTTTGCGCAGTACCGGGAGCGGTGCGCTGCCGTATGACAGCAGCTTCTCGTGGAACTCCTTCCACGCTGCGCGGCCGCCGCGCTCGGCCGTCCAGTCCTCGCGCATCTTCATGATGATGAGTTTGCCCAGCGTATACACGAAGTAGCCAGGATCGTAGGTTCCGCGCAGCGCCTGTTGCTGCGCGTTGCCCGGGTCCAGGTAGGCGAGTTCGGCAAACATCCGCTGCGAAGTCTCCACGCTCATGCCCTCAACGTGCAGGCCGATGGACGACAAGAACCGCACATCGCGCATCAGCGCGTCGAGGATCTGGCCCACCCGCAGCAGCGGCTGACCTTCGCCCAAGCCCGCCTCCTGCATCAGCTCCTCGGTGTAATGGGCCCAGCCCTCGCTCAACATTCCGTTCCAGAGCAGCTTGCCCATCCGGTTATTGGAGCCCTTCACATACAGCGAATGCAGAAAGTGCCCCGGCCACACTTCGTGAACCGAGGTGTTCAGCAGGTCCGCTTCGCCGGGCACGTACTGGCGTTGCATCTCGGGTGGCCATTCGGGGTCCGGGCCGGCGATGTAATAGATGGCCGGCAGCCCTTTCTCGTAGGCTCCGGGGATTTCAATGTAGGCGGAATTGGTACGCCGGTAGGCCGGCGCCTCGGCCACGAAGGCGGTCTCTTCGCTCGGGATGCCGATGATGTCCGCGCTCAGCAGGAATTCCTTCAGTTCCGGCAACTGCTCGTTGGCCCGCGCAACGGCGCCCGCCTCGGGCTTTTGGTTGCGCACCATGGCGGCGCAGTCGGCGATGGTGATGTCCGGATCGATCAACTTGCAGGTAGTGCGCAGGAGTTTCAGGTTGCGCGCCAGGTCGGCCTGCGCCACGTTCTTGAGCGTTTTCCAATCCAGGTCGATGCGGTAAGAGCGCCACAGCAATTCGCGGTAGCGCTCCTCGCCCAGGGCGAACTCTTCGCTTGCGTCCTCCAGGCGAAGCTCCAGCCAGGCTTCGACATCGCGTAGCGCCGCCACGGCCGGCTGGAGGGCAGCGGCGAACGAGGCCTGTAATTCCTGGTCCTCGACCTCGGCGAACAATCCGGGCACGTCGTCCTGAAAATGGGAAGCCAGGCCGCCGAACCCGACCAGCGCAGTGCGCACAAACGGACGCGGGAACGGCGGCTGCAGCGTGGCGCGCATCTGTTGGACGTAGGCCGGAACCTTTTCCAGGTGGGCGGTCAGCGCCGCCAGCCGTTCGCCCTTGGACGCGTAGTCTCGGGTTACGTAAACGCTGGGGCTTAAGGACCCTGCGTACCAGGCGGGGTTGCGCAGGTGGTATTCCGCCACCTCCACGCCGAAAAGCATGCCTTCAATGGCCGAGATGAGTTGCTGACGCTCCAGCTCTTCATCCGCGCTCAGGGTCTCGGCGCTGAATTCCTCGCGGGCCCTGCGGGCAAATTCCTGCAGCATCGCGGTTCGATCCCGAATCGCCCGGGCGGTTACCTCGTGGAGCTGTCCGTCGTATTCGTGCTTTCCGGCCCACACCGCCCGGGTGGGCGCAGCGGCGAAAAATTGTTCGATGAAGCCGTCGGTGAATTCCTGCCAGGCGGAAGTTGCCATGGATGCAGTTTCCTCCTCCGGGTCCTTGCCATCGCATCCGAGGATCACACCGGCCCCCAGTGCAATTGCTGCCATCGAGCCCAGGAAAGCCTTGCGTTTGTTCATTGATTTCACCCCAGCACGATTGTATCCAAGGCCCGTTGACACAATCGCAGGCCCTACCCGTCTTCCTCGGCCCGGAACTCACGGTGGCAGTCGCGGCAGGCGTCGGCCATCCGCTTGAGCGATTGCACCAGGAACTCGCGATCACCGGACTCGGCCGCCGCCACCAGGTTGCGGCCCTCGCGCTCCGCTGTTTCGGCCCGGGCCAGGAACTGCTCCGGACGCTGCCAGATGCCCGGCAATGCCGCCGTTTCTCCCTCATCCGAGCCTGGCGGAAACAGTGAACTGACCAGTTGCGCGTTCAGCCCCAGCGACATGGCCTGAGCCTGCAGGTGGCTCTCGTCGAAGTCCATCTCCTCGGTAAGCAAGTCAGTCAGCGCCGAGAGGTGAGCCGCCATGCTGAGCATGACATCCTTGCGGTACTCGATCTCCCCCTCCCCGTAAACCGCACCCGCCGCCAGGAACAGCGCGGCGGCGCCCGCTGCCGCAAGACAGCGCCCTACGCGCTGGACCTGCATCGGCTTCGCGCAAAGGACATTCTTGCGCGGCTAAAGTTCACGCAGCGCAACCGCAACCTTGGCGCGCGCTGCTCGTATGGCGGGAAAGCTGCCGCCCACCAGGCCCACAACCAGCGCCGCTGCGACGCCCCGGATCAGCAGATCGGGCGTTACCGCGAAATTGAACACAACCTGGCTGAAGCTGGTACCCAAGGTGGAGGCCTGGTAGCCGTTCAGCGCCAGCCAGGCGATTGCACAGCCCAAAACGCCTCCAAGAAAGGCCAGCATGACCGACTCCAGCAGCGTGGCCAAAGCCGTGGGAAAGGCACGGAAACCCAGGGCGCGCAGCGTGGCGATTTCGCGCGCGCGGGCCGAGATCGAAGCATACATGGCGTTGAGGGCGGCGAAGACCGCGCCGATGGCCATGAGCACGGAAACCGGAATGCCGATAATGCGGATCAGGCTTGCTGTGTCCTCCGCCTGTTCGGCATAGAACTCTTTTTCGCGGTGCACTTCCACGCTCAGCCGTTGCTCGGACGCCAGCGCTTCTTCGAGGCGTGTTCGTCCTTCCGCGCCATCGATGCGGGCGCGGACAACCTGAAAGTTGTTGCCCAGCTGATAGGCGGATTGCAGCACGCTGACGTCGCACCACAGCTCCGACTCAAACACGTTCCCCCCGGTCTCGAACACGCCGGTCACCAGCCACTCCGTATTACCGAAGCGAATGGTCTGGCCGGTCTCCAGACCCTCGAACTGATTGCGGGCGCCGCGCCCGGCGATCAACTCGAAACGCCCTGGAGTGAACTCGCGTCCCTCGGCAAGCCGGTAGTCTCCGCGCAACCCGTAACCGGTGGGCTGAATGCCCCGCAAGGCCACGTTGGACTCGCCGCCGGAGGACTTGCCGATCGCGTTGACGATCCAGAAAAGCTCCGAGGAAACCATGGGTTCGTCGTCCGGTCCCCGGGCGATCCCGGGAGCGTAGCGAATGATGTCCGCCTGCTCGCGGCTGAAGGAGCTGTTGAGTTCCGCGCTCGCGCCGCTGCGCAACACCAGCGCCACGTCTTCCGCCCCGGTGCCGTTCATGGTCTTCTCAAAACCCGACGCCATGGACAGGACCCCGGCGAATACCCCCGTCAGCGCCGCGATGCCGGATATGGCCACCGCCGCCGTGCCCGGTCTGCGGGGCAGGTTGCGCAAATTCAGCGCCCCTAGCACCGCGGTCTGGCCCAGCCATCCGAACATTCCTCTGCCCTCCTACGTGGACCGCAACAGCGCGACGATATCCAGCCTGAGCGCCCGGATGACCGGAGGCAGCACCGAGCCCAGTGCGATCGCCAGCATCAGCGACACGCCCAACACCATCGAATAGGCGCCGATGCCCAAACCGCCCGGGAACATTGAACCCATGAAATCTGCAAGCACCTTCAGCGTCACCGCTCCCAGCGCCATCGCCACCAGGCCTACCGGCGTTACCAGCAGCAGCCCCTCCGCCACGGTCATTCCCAGGATGCCGCGGGAGGTAAATCCGAGCGTCTTGAGCACCCCCATTTCGTGGATGCGCTCGCGCACCGACTGCGCCATGGTGTGCCCGGTAACCAGCAAGATCATGAACACCACCGCGGCCAGTATGAGCGTCACGATCAGGCCGATGTTGCCGAACTGCTTGGCGTATTGCTGGGCGAAAGCGGCCTCGGTCATGGTCTTGGTCTCGGCCGGCGAATTGACGAATTCCGCGTCGATGGAGGCCATAAGTTCATCGATGGGCACCGAGCCGTCGCCCTTGGATATATACCAGCCAACCGTGCCCTTGCCGCCGGCCCGGGCCTCGTCGAAATAGTCGTAATGGAACAGGAGCACACCTGCATTCATGCCGCCGCTGGTGTCCTCGAAAATACCCGCGATGTCGAACTCCCACACGTTGCTGCCGTTGTTGCGGACCCATATGCTCGAATGCAAGGGAACCCGGTCGCCCACTTTCCAGCCGTACTGGTTGGCCACCGGGCGTCCCACGATGGCCCCGCCGCGGTTGGCCAGCCAGGATTGCCTTTGCTCGTCGGGCAATATGATTTCCGGATTCAGGGCCAGGTATTGCTCGGCCTCCACCGGGTACTGGGCGAACTCGGGGTAATCCTGGTAGCCGCCGCCGAACCAGGTAGCGTGGGATACCGCCTCAACGCCCTCAATTCGCTCAATCCGCGACTGGTAAGCCACCGGCAGCATCATGATCAGCGACACCTTGTGCGAAGACAGCAGCCGCTCCTCGGCTTCGACGCCTACGTTCGACAGGGAAAATGCGATCCGCAGGCCCTCCAGCAGGGTGAAGAGGAAGAACACCACCAGTATCGCCAGCATCGTGAGCACGGTGCGGATCGGTTTGCGCCACAGGTTGCGCCAGATGAGGGTGAACCGATTCATGAGCGCGGCCCTCCCGAAGTGCGCGGGGCAGGATGCACTTGCTTGCATCGAACAACCCCGGGAACGAGGGCGTCCCGCCCTCGACGAGGGCAGGATGCCCTCGCTTGCATGGAACAACCCTGGGAACGAGGGCGTCCCGCCCTCGTCGAGGCCGGGACGGCCTCGCTCCCAGCTTGTTCCCTGCGCGCCAGCGCCGCCGGAACGGAGGGTGAAAACTTGCATGGAACAAGCTGGAACGAGGGCAGCTTGCCCTCGTCGAGGGCGAGACGCCCTCGTTCCCAGGGGGTGAAGCGATTCATGAGCGCGCTCCCACTAGTGGATTTCCTCGGGGGCGGCGCCCAGCTCGCCCTTGTCCAGGTGCAGCACACGGTGCGCGAAGGAGGCCGCGCGTGGATCGTGGGTGACGATGACGATAGTCTTGCCGTAATCGCGGTTGAGCCGTTGCAGCAGGCCCATGATCTCGTCGGCGGTGGCGCGATCCAGATCTCCGGTGGGCTCGTCGCACAGCAGGATGGGCGGATCCGACACGATGGCGCGGGCGATCGCCACCCGCTGTTCCTGTCCGCCGGACAACTCCCGCGGATAATGCGACGCGCGATCCGCCAGGCCCACCAGCTGCAGCGCGGTATTGACGTGCTTTTTGCGCTGGGAGCCGGACAGCGAGGTCAGCAGCAGCGGCAGGGCCACGTTGCGGGCCGCGGTGAGCACCGGCAGCAGGTTGTAGAACTGAAAGATGAAGCCGACGTTGCGCGAACGCCATTTCGTGAGCGCGCCGTGCGACAGTTTGCTGATGGTCTCGCCGTCCACCTCAACCTGGCCCTTGGTCGGCTTGTCGAGGCCGCCCAAAAGGTTGAGCAGCGTGGTCTTGCCGGAGCCCGACGGGCCCATCAGGCCCACGAAATCGCCCTTGTCGATGTTAAAGCTCATGTTGTTCAGGACGCGAACGATCTCGCGCCCCTTGCGGTAATTCTTGCTGACGCCCGTAAGCCGAATCAGTCGTAAAGCCATAACTTGTGATTGTGAGTCCTGTGACTCTAAGGATATTGAATTTTCGCGCCGTCGGATAGGGCCGGCGGTGGATCGACGACGACTATCTCGTCAGCCGACAAACCGGAAAGGACCACAACCCGCAGGCCGTCGCGCTCGCCGGTCGTCACGGCGCGGCGCACGGCGCGGCCTTCCTGGGCCACGTAAACCCAATATGCGTCGTGGTCTCCCTGAAGGGCCGACGAAGCGATGCTGAGCCGGGCGGGCGCCGCAGTGTTTTCGGCAGGCTGGCGTTCCGATCCGATGAAGGAAACTTTCGCGCCCATGTCGGGCAGGATGCGCGCATCGCGCTCAAGAATGCCGACCCGCACCCGCACCGTGGCCTTCTCGCGATTTGCGGCCGGCACGATGGCGATGACTTCCGCCGCAATGCGCCACGCCGGATAGGCGTCCAGGCGGGCCGTTACCGCCCCACCGGGGCGCACTCGCTGCAAATAGGCCTCGTTGACATCCACCTCGATCTCCAGTGATTCCATGTCCACCAGGGTGCAAATGCCGGTGCGCGTGAAGCCGCCGCCCGCCGACACCGGGGAAACCATTTCGCCCGGCTGCGCGTTCTTGTCGATCACCATGCCGGAGAAAGGCGCACGAATCACCGTTTCACTGTGCGCCTGACGCTGCACCGCCACCACTCGCTCCGCTACGGTCACCGCCGCCTGATTGGATTCGAGGCGGGCGCTCAAGCGATCGCGCGCAGCCCTGGCGGCGTCCAGTTCCGCTTCGCTGGCCAGCCCCTGGGCGTTGAGTTCCGACCGCCTGGCAAAGGCAAGTTCGGCTTCGCGCAGTTGGGCGCGTGTTTCGCCCAGCACGCTGCCCGCCGAGACCAGTTGTGCTTCGGCCAGTCGCAACTGGGCGAGTTCCGCCGCATCGTCCAGCTCCGCCACCACCTGCCCCTCTTCCACGGGCATACCCTCTTCCACCAGCACTCTGCGGATTCTCCCGGTGCGTTTGGACGAGACGGTGGCGCTGCGCCGGGCGGTCACATAGCCGCTGGCGTCGAGGACACTTGCGGCGCCTCCTGCCGACGAGAGGCGCACCGTCTCAACCCGCACTTCGGTGGTGGAGGCCGGCCAGAAAACAACCGCCATAACGGTAAGCACGCCGACCACGCATAGTGTGGAAATCGACGGCCAGAGGAAGCGTTTCGCAAAGCCGGGACGGGGCTGCTCATCCCGGGGGATGCGCAGCCCCTCGAGGCTTGGCCTGGCGCTGGTTTCGCTCATTGAGCGCCGTGTTCGGCGCTATCGGGCCGGTTCACCAATTCCCCGCGGCGACCACCGGAGGGGTCGCCGGCATGTTGCGACAGGATCGAGTCCATGGACTGGAAGAAAGCCTCGACAATCGGCTTGCGGTAGCGGCCCACCGGCGTGCCGTTGTAGATCACCCTTGTGCCGTCCTGCACGAACTCGCGGACCATGGGCTGGTCCCAGTCCGGGTAGTCGATCGGCTCGTAGATCGAGAAATCGTCGAAGAACTCGAAGTTGAACATGGCGTGGGAAAAGGCCGTATCGGTGTTCTCCACGTAAAACTCGATGGGAATGTTCACGACATGGCTGAAGCCGTCGTCGATGCCGTCCCAGAAGGCTTCGTTGGTGGAGAGATAGGTACCGTTCGGATTGTTGTAAGGGTCGGCAAAGTGATCCTGGCTCAAGGCCACCTCGTGGCGCGCAAAGCCGTAACTCTCCACCATTTCTCGGGCATCCTCCACCATGGCGTCGCGATAAATCGGAGCCAGTTCGATCCACGCCTCGTGCGGGACCAGGTCCCAGGGCATGCCGTGGGTCGAGACCACGACCTTTACGGAGTCCTGCGGCGAAAAAGTGTCCAGCCGGTCCTTGAGCATGTCGAGATAGGCGCGGCGGATGATCGGAAATTGGCCCAATTGCGGGGTAATGATGGCCTTGACGTGCTTGCCGTTGCGCTCCTCCCACTCGTGGATGTAGTGCATGGCGTGCTTGAAGCTGCCGTTGAATTCCTCGTGGTGTGAAAAGATCGGCCGCGGCGCCGCCAGCAGAACCGTATCAACCCCTGTATCCAGCAGTTCAAACATGGCCTTGCGGGCCATGCCGAAATTGTCGGCGGTGACCCAGGCCCAGGGAATGTCGCCGTATTTGTCATGCACGAGTTGCATGGCTTCCTCGGCAATGACTCGATTACCGGCCTCATGCGGCACCCGGCCGTCGACAAATCCCTTGCCGGGGGCGTAGTAATAGACCTGGCACTTGGTTACCAGCTTGGCTGAAGAGGTGGGCATGCCGGCCTTGCGCCCGGGCAGCAGGAAGTAACCGTGATCCAGGTGGCGGGTCGTCGAAGGCGGCGACCACACCACTTCGCCGGTAAGGTACTTGTCCGCGTACGGCACGCCGTCGTAGTCCGTATCGCGTCCCAGGTGATCGACCAGGCGGGTGGGGGTAAATTCCTCGAACTCGTAGAAGCGCTCGGAATCCATGAGCAGGACGCCCCGGTCACCGCGGACGATGTTGCGGATCGGCCAGGGAATGTACTGCAGGCTCTTGTGCGCCAGTACGTAGTAGTCCTCCCAGCGCAGCTCTTCCGGCTGGATGAGGTGCGATATGAATATGCCCACCCGTCCTTCGGGTTGGGTGTCCTGGGTCTTGTAGTACGCGAAGTAGTTCGGCTCCACCAGCTGCGGAGGAGTGCGGTTCTGGTACTTGTAGACACCAAAACCCGCAACGGCGAGCGTAAACACCGCGATCACCACGATCACGAGTCCCTTGAGCAGTTTCTTCATCATCTTTGCTGCCTTTCGGTCGGCAGGGAGTTGGCAGGTTCGGCGAACGGCACGCGGTCCAGCCAGGCGCCCGCGTCGGCGGCTGTCCGATGCGGCGCTTCCTGGATCGCCATATGCCCGACGCCAGGGTAAATGATAGTCTCAACTTGCGGGGAATTCTTCAGCAGGCGGGCAAGCTCGCCGGCCAGTTCCACGTGAACCTGCGGATTTTTCTCTCCCCATTGAATCAGCACCGGCGCGCTCACCTGCCCGATCAGGTCCTCGATGTCGCCGGAAACGTACTGGCGCAAGCGCTCAAGCTGCGCCACGCGCTGCCCTTCCAGGCGCCACAGGTCGTGCCAGCGATCCACCAGCTCGGGGGACAGACGATCCGGATCGCCGTAGCCCGTCCTCAGCATGAATTCGGGCAGCGCGGGGGGGGTAATCCAGCGCACCAGGGCGGCGACCGGCGATATACGTGTTGGCGCCCGGCGCCCGCGCACCTCCGGCTCCAGCGAACCAGGCGACATCAGTATCAGCCCCGCTACCCGGTCGGGATTGCTCACGGTGTAGTGGATCGCGACCGTTCCACCCAGCGAGGTGCCGACAATTACAAAGCGTTCCAGCTCAAGGCGGTCCAGCAGCCGCTCCATCAGGTGCACCGTGCGAGGCAGGCTGTAGTCGCCGGTTGCGTCGGCGCCGCTCAAACCGTGGCTGGTCATGTCGAAGCGCACCACCCGGTAACGGTCCTGCAAGGCCTCCACCCACGGGTCCCAGCCGATCAGGCTTGCGAAGTTGGCGTGGATCAGCACCACCGCCGGTCCGGGTCCGCCTTCGTCGCGGTAGTGGATGCGGGCGCCGGCGATCTCGGCGAATTGCGAAGCCGGCGTGGCGTAGCGCGCTTCGAGCCGTTCCGCGGGAATGTCGCGCCATACCCAGGCGGCTATGGCAAAGGCGATCAGCACCAGCGCGACCAGCCCGCCGGCAAGCCAGGCCAGCGCCAGCAGGATGCCCCGCACAATTCTCACAGCGAGCTATCCGGGCGTTGCCCGGCCGCCGCGACCAGCAGCAGGGGGCCGTCGGAAACCACCACGCCGCCGGCCTGCTCCAGCGTCACCGCGAAAGCCACCGGAGCGTCCACCGGCAGTTTGGCGTCCACCGCCACAACCAACTCGTCGGCGCCGCCCCAATCGAACACTCCGCCGTCCACAGGGTTGGCATAGCGGTCAGGGTCCACGATCCATAGCTGGTACTGCATCTCCGCTGGGTTGTTCACAGGCAGGCCGGTAAAGCGCATCTCGCCAGCCTGCAGCGTATCACTCCAGGTGATTTCGCCCCGCACCTGTTCAAAAACAGCACCGCCTGTCTCGGAGCGCCAGGCCAGGGTGACGGCATCCGGGGCCGACTGAACGGAAGCGGGTTGCGGCCCCTGGGGCAGAACAATGGTCACCAGCCACACCAGCGCCATCGCAGCCGCCGCGGCCCATCCCCAGCGGGCCGGGCGGATTGCCCGCCGCGGGGGGAGGTCGACCGCCCGGGCGCGGCCCATGGCCAGCAAGCGGCTGTGCAGATCGTCCGGCATTCGGCGCCAGGCGCCGCGATCTTCGGCCAGGAAAGCGGCCTGGGTGAGCGCCGCGGCCTCATCCATGGAATCCTGCTCGTGCCTGCGTTCTTCGGGCGGCAGCGCGCCGAGCAGTTCCTGCAACTCGTTGAACTCGGCATCCTCGAGGCGCTGGGTGGCAGCCTCCCAGGCCAGCAATTCCCGGATTCGGTCAGTCCGAGCCACGTCGGGACTCCTCGCGCTCTATGTTGAGCGCTGCGCGCATCCGAATCAGGCTCCGGCGAATTCTCGTCTTGACGGTGCCGATGGGCATGTTCAGGCGTTCGGCTATCTCGCTATGTGAATAACCTTCGTATAAGGACAGCGAAAGGATTTCCCTCTCGTTGTCCGAGAGCATATCCAGCAGCGGCCGCACCCGGATCGACGCGAGTTCGGCCTCCAAACGCACCTGTCCGTCGAGGGCCTGGTCGACCTCATCGCCCATCAGCGGGACGCTGTTGGAAAACCGGGCCTCGCGCCGAATCTGGTCCACCATCCGCCGGCGCGCCACGGTCAGAACAAAGGTCAATTCGCTGCCACGCCCGGGGCGGAAGCGCCCGGCGCTGGACCACAGGGACAGGAAGGCCTCCTGCACCGATTCCTGGGCGATCGGCGAAGTTCCGAAATAGCGCCGCGCCAGCGACCAGATCAGGTCGCCGTATTTCTCCACCAGCTCCGTCATCGCGCCGGAATCGCCGTCCGCCAGCCGCTCCAGGATTGCGCCTCCCGGCTCAGGGCGAAAACCCGCTTGCGGCGGCTTCCCGGTCATAATGCGATCATCCAGACGGTCGTAGGGCTCTAAGGAAAACCCGGATTGTATTCCCAGCCCGGGAGTTTTCGCAGCAGGCGCGGCTGCGCTGACGCGCAAGCGACACGCTGGGAACGAGGGCGGCCCGCCCTCGGCGGCAAGCGGATGCCCAATCCCGCCGGCCTTGTTCAGGATTTCGATTGAATCATCGAAATCGGCCCAGTGACTCAATAGGCCACGACTAGCACCGGACACAAAGAATGGAAGGTTTACATTTCCTCTTGTGTGCTTACATTAGTTGCACCCCCTCCCCAACAGGAGTTCCAATCATGGAACGAACAGTCGGCGCCCGAGAAGTCAAATTGATCGAAATCGGCGGTTCCAAGGGCATCCTCCTGCCGGAAGTCTTGCTGCGGCAATACGGCTGGAGCGACTCGATAATCCTGGAGGAGGCCGAGGACGGGGTCTTTCTGCGCCGGAAGGAACCTAGCAAACTCTCGTGGAAGGACACCTACCGCGCAATGGCCGCTGCCGACGAAAACTGGAGCGAATGGGATGCGGCAGTCGCCGACGGCTTGGATTGATGTGTTCTTTCTTGGCCGTTAGACAGGTGGAAGACCAGGGAATGGCGCTAAAGAAGTCTCAAATTTACTCATCACTTTGGCAGAGCTGCGACGAGTTGCGCGGCGGCATGGACGCATCGCAATACAAAGACTACATCCTGACGCTGCTGTTCATGAAGTACGTGTCGGACAAGTACGCCGGCAAGCCCGACGCGCTGATTGAAGTGCCCACCGGCGGCGGCTTTGCCGACATGGTGAAGCTGCAAGGCGACAAGGAAATCGGCGACAAGATCAACAAGATCATCGGCCTGCTGGCCGGGGCCAACGACCAGTGCAAGGTCACCAAAGTTGGTGCGAAGGCGCGTCTTCGGAGCATCCGGAAAGAACCGGACGCTGAGGAGGAACGCACCGCTCTCACGCGCTGCTTGGCCCTGCTTGAGGCTGAATCCAAGGCGGGCAAGGCCGTCAAGGAGGCACAGAAAGCACTCGACGAGCAGGTTCTGGCGCGCTACGCGACGCTCACCGAAACCGAGATCAAAACGCTGGTGGTGGAGGACAAGTGGCTGAAGAACATACGTGCCGCCATTGAGGACGAAGTGCAGCGGCTGACCCAACAGCTTGCCGGGCGCGTAAAGGAACTGGAGGAACGCTACGCCCGCCCGCTGCCGGAGTTGGAGCGCGAGGTGGAGGCGTTTGGCGATAAAGTTGCGGGGCACTTGAAACGGATGGGAGTGCCGCTATGAGTCAAGCGTTTGATTTCGAGAATCTCGTCGAACTATGCCGGCGAACCCATGAGGAGACGCATCGCTCTGCGGCGCGAGCCGTCGATCGCTCACTCGTAGCCCGGAATTGGCTGTTCGGTCACTACATCGTCGAGTACGAACAGCATGGCGCGGACAGGGCGGAATACGGAGCGCAGACCCTGAGAAGGCTTTCAGCGGCTCTTAAGGCCAAGATTGGCCGCGGCTTCTCCATGGATTCCCTGGAGCAGATGCGGCGTTTCTATTTGCGTTACAAAAACCTGATTGCCGATCTCTCAGAGACATCGAAATCCGAGACGGCGTCTCGGATTTCGGGCGGTTCTGAAATTTCCGGGACGGCGTCTCGGAATTTCCCCACGCCAGTGACGGTACCGCTGGAAATTGTGCAGACACTATCTGCGGAATTGGCGAAGCGGTTTTCTTTGGGCTGGTCACACTACGTCACCCTTCTCTCTATCGACGACGCGGATGCAAGCCGCTTCTACGAGATCGAGTCCACCGAAAATGGCTGGAGCGTCCGCGAACTCAAGCGGCAGATCGCCAGCTCCCTGTACGAGCGGCTCGCGCTCAGCCGCGACAAGGAGGAAGTTCGCCGGCTTGCCAGCGAAGGGCAGATGATCGAGAAGGCATCGGATCTGATCAAGAACCCGCTGGTGCTG
This sequence comes from Candidatus Foliamicus sp., assembly GCA_965261845.1. Classification (GTDB taxonomy): domain Bacteria; phylum Pseudomonadota; class Gammaproteobacteria; order Steroidobacterales; family Foliamicaceae; genus Foliamicus. The sequence continues at coordinate 2,571,615 of OZ253475.1, forward strand.
GAGTTTCTCGGGCTGGAGGAAAAGCCCGTCTATTCCGAGAGCGAACTGGAGACTGCGATCATCGACCGGCTTCAGCACTTCCTGCTGGAGTTGGGCAAGGGATTTCTGTTCGAGGCGCGGCAGAAGCGGTTTACTTTCGACAACAGCCACTTCCGCGTGGACCTCGTTTTCTACAACCGGCTGCTGCGCTGCTACGTTTTGATCGACCTCAAGCGCGGCAAATTGACCCATCAGGACCTGGGTCAGATGCAGATGTACGTCAACTACTTTGACCGCTACGTGAAGACCGGCACCGAACTTCCAACCATCGGTATTGTGCTCTGTGGCCGCAAGAATGACGCCGTGGTTGAGCTGACGCTACCGGAAGAAGCCAATATCTACGCGTCGAAATACCAGCTCTATCTGCCGTCGAAACAGGAACTTGCATCCCAACTGGAGCGCATCCAGAGAGAGCTGAACTACCGGGAAGACGAAGGCGATGAATAGCGGGCAAGGGACAATCGGCAGCGTCCTTGAGGATGGACGCCGTGCGCTATCGAAAGACGTGCCAGTAGGTTACAAGCGGACTGAGGTGGGTGTGATTCCAAAGGACTGGAAAGTAAGTGCCCTCCGCAATGTCGTAGTCAAATTCGTAAACGGAGGCGCGCCATCGTCGAGGCCTTGTCGGATGTGGATGGGTCGCTCGCAACGTTGGGGGCGCTGCTGGCCAAGAAACAGGCCATCAAAAAAGCCACCATGCAGGAACTGCTCACCGGAAGGATTCGGCTGATATGAAAGAATCCCAGCACACTGAATGGAAACAGAGTTGGCGCGACGAGTATCTGCGCTGGATCTGCGGCTTCACCAATGCCGAGGGAGGCGTACTGGTCATCGGGCGCAATGACGAGGGCGTGGCTGCCGGCGTGAAAGATGCAAAAAAACTACTGGAAGAACTACCCAACAAGATACGGGATATCCTCGGTATCGTCGTCGCGGTAGACTTGGTGACCGAAGCGGACAAAGAGTTGATTGAGATCCGTGTCGAACCCTATCCGAGCCCGATCAGTTACAAGGGCGAATACCACTTTCGCAGCGGCAGCACCAAACAGGAATTAAAGGGAGCGGCACTCCAGCGTTTCCTCATGCGCAAGCAGGGGCGCCATTGGGATGATGCGCCTGTGCCTGGGTTCAATGCCGAGGATTGCAGCCGGGAAGCACTGCAATTGTTCAAGGCCAGGGCCAGGGAAAGCGGGCGCGTCAGTGAAGAGGCGCTGCAGGATGAAAATGACGCCTTGCTTGAGAACCTGCAACTCAGAGACGGGCAGTACTTCAAGCGAGCGGCGACCTTGCTCTTTTTCGACAATCCCGAACGCTATGTCAGCGGCGCCTACATCAAGATCGGCTTCTTCGTGACCGATGATGATTTGCGGTATCAAGACGAGATTCACGGCAATCTGTTCAGTCAGGCCGAGAAAACGCTCGATATCCTGTTCTCCAAATACCTGAAGGCATATATCAGTTACAAAGGGATCCAGCGGCTTGAGAAGTTTCTGTTTCCTTACCTGGCCGTGCGTGAAGCGCTGCTCAATGCCGTGGTGCATAAGGATTACAGCAGCGGGATACCGATCCAGATCAGCGTGTATGACGGCAAGATAGTGCTGTGGAATTCCGGGCAGCTACCACAGGATTGGACACTTGAACGGCTCCTGGGCAAACATCCCTCAGCGCCCTACAACCCCCTCATCGCCGGCGCCTTTTTTCGCGCCGGCTACATCGAATCCTGGGGTCGCGGCATCGAGAAGATCAATCGCGAATGCCGCGAGCATGGCATTGATCCGCCCCTGTATGACAGCAGCATGTCCGGGCTGATGCTGACCTTTCAGGCGAACCCCGAACACTTGATTGAAGGGCTTGGCGAGGCTGGGTCAACACGCATCCTGGGAGAAAAGGTCGGAGAAACGCAGGTAGAAACGCGGGTAGAAACGCCGGAAAGGATCATCGAATTGCTCCGGGCGCACCCACACCTGACCCTGGTTGAGGTGGCCGCTCAAATCGGCAAGTCAGTCTCGGCCGTTGAGCGGGCAAGTGCCAAACTGACCAGCGAAGGACGGCTTCGCCGTGTCGGCCCTCGTAAAGGCGGCCACTGGGAAGTGCTGAAATGACAAGCCGGAGCCAGCCCGAACGCACCACGCAAAAGCAGGAATCTCGATCAATCTGCTGGATTATTGCCCGTCCCAACGGAGCCGGCAATACCACCTTTGCCCTGGAGTACCTGCCGCGAACCTCCGGCCGTAAAACCTTCGTGAATGCGGACCTGATTGCGGCAGGCATTGCACCGCTTGCGCCGGAGCGCAAGAGAGTGGCCGCCACAAGCAATTGATTTATAGCCGTCAGGCCGCCAAAGACTTCGGAACAGAACACTTACACGAACCGTAGCGGGCCCGACTACAGGCATCATAATACCGGGCTCAAGGCGCAGGACAGCGTAAGCGATGACTCCCCTCCGCATCTTTCTGAGCAGCGTGCAGAACGAATTCGCGCGGGAGCGCGAAGCGTTGCGCGCCTATCTGCGCGAAGACCCGATGATGCGGCGGTTCTTCGAGGTGTTCCTGTTCGAGGACGTCCCGGCGACAGACCGGCCCCCCGATGAGCTTTACCTGGACGAAGTTGAACGGTGCGATCTCTATGTGGGGCTGTTCGGAAAGGAATACGGGGCCGAAGACGACACGGGGATGTCGCCGACGGAGCGGGAGGTCGACCGCGCCACGGCGCTTGGCAAGCATCGCCCACCGCGACTAGACGGACAACAGCAGCGTTCAGGTGATGCTGTTCGCAGACCGCCTGGATGTCATGAACTCCGGTCAGTTGCCGCCGCCGCTTACGGTGGAGAAGCTGCGCGTCGCCCACGAGTCCTTGCCTGGCAATCCTTTGCTGGCGCAGTCCATGTATCTGCGTGGGTACATTGAACGGATGGGAACCGGGACGGTGGACATGATTCGACGCTGCGCCGAGGCTGGTTTGCCGGAACCGGAATTCGTTGCCCGCGGGAACTTCGTCACGACGATTTGGCGAGCCGGCTACGTAATTCAACGGGAATCGGAGCTGGGAGCGCCCCGCGGAGCCACCGCGGGAGCTATCCCCGAAGTCACCCCTGAAGTCACCCCCGAAGTCATGAAATTGCTTTCGGTAATTGAAGGCGAGATGCGCCGCACGGAGATTCAGGCCAAACTGCGGCTGAAGGACGAAAAGCACTTCCGGCAGCAATACCAGCAGCCAGCTATCGCGCAGGGGCTACTCGAAATGACCATACCCGCCAAGCCCAACAGCCGGCTGCAAAAATACCGGCTAACGGCCAAAGGCCGGGCTGCCGTCGAACAGAAGCCGGATAACTTGGAACAGTGAGCAGGGTCGGGGAGCGGGAAATCCGCACCCAGAAGCGTGTCGTTGACTTCTTCCAGAACGCGCTGGTTTACAGCTACCTCGGCCATCGGCAGGATCGCGCCGGCAACAGCAACATTGAGGAGGAGTTGCGCGCCAACTGGCTAAAGCATCAAGGCTACAGCCATGACATCATCTCCAAGGCGCTGGAAAAGCTGCGCAAGGCGGCGGCGCTCGGCGGCAGCAAAACGCTCTACGATGCCAATCATGAGGTTTACGACCTGCTCCTCGGCTGATCGACTGGGAGAACCCGGCGAACAATCGCTTCGGCATCGCCGAGGAGGTAACGGTCGCGGGTAAGAATACGAAGCGCCCGGACATCGCGCTCTACCTCAACGGCATTGCGCTGGGCGTGCTGGAACTGAAGCGTTCGACGGTGTCCGCTACCGAAGCCTTCCCCTGTTTGGCTGGTAGCGAGGATGAATCAGAGTGAGACTTGTTGGAAGATGGCTTCTTGGAACGTGGCTTCCTGCGCCGTGAGGCCATTAATCTAGTCCGGTCGAGATTGGTTTATGCCAAGGTCAGTTACTGCCTTGCGAAAATCTTCGCGAATTCGCATGCCGTCGCGTACCCGCGCCATGTAGCCGAAGTCCGGGCGTCTCAATTCCATATCCTCAAGCGGCGTGAAAAGGCTGGCAAAGGCATCCAGGAAAGTGGCATGCACGACTGTCTCGGGCGTATCAAATTCCGCCCTGCGAGAACGTTGCGTATCTTTTCTTGCCGATTTGGTCATAGACAATTTCTCAACACGTTGAAATTGGGGGCGGGGACTATAGCATACGACGCGAAGGATCGTGCATCCATATGTCTGTAGGCGGGTTCGCCTTTCGAACAACTAACCGATTAAGGTTTTTGCCAAGTGTCATGCCGTTCGAACGCTCCACTTCAAAACCGAGTGTAGCACAAGAAACTACCCGGATATCAGATCCGGGATTTCGGCGCTATGGCAAGTAATTCCCAGTATTTTGCTGCCGCGCTTTCGATAGAAGTTCGGCAGCAGCAACGTGAAGCGCGAATAGTCTGGATTTTCGTCCCTGCTTGATTTCAGAAATCGAAACAGAAGAGTTGCGCGAGCCGGAACGACTCGGCGTCCGGGCATCATAATACGGACTTTAGGCAGCCATCAGCGTATGCGTTGTTTCCTCTCCGCATCTTTCTGAGCAGCGTTCAGAGCGAATTTGCGCCGGAGCGCACATCGGTACGGGGCAATCTATGTTAAGACCAACTGAGGTGAAAGCCAGAGTCGGTGGCGAGTCGGATGCAATAAGCTAACCAAGAAAACAGTGCCACTACCCAAGAAACTACCCAAGAAAGAACCTTGGCCTTACTCCGCGCCGAATCGGAGATCACTCAGCGCAATCTTGCGGAACGTGTCGGCATAATGCGGAACGGCATCCAATACCACTTGACCACGTTGCGCGCCTCTGGAATCACGCGGTGCTTGGGAGCTACCAGGGCGGGCCCGTTGGAAGCGCAGAATTGAGCGCGTCAAAGGCACAAAATCATGAGTGAAGTAGGCGAGCACGAAATCCGCACACAGCAGCGCGTCGTTGCCTTCTTCCGGGACGCGCTGGGCTACTGCTATCTCGGGCATTGGCAGGATCGCGACGGCAACAGCAACATCGAGGAGCAGTTGCTCACCGATTGGCTGAAGGGTCAGGACTGCAGCGATCCCATCATCTCAAAGGCGTGCGAGAAGCTGCGCAAGGCGGCGGCGCTCGGCGGCAGCAAGACCCTCTACGACGCCAACCAGGAGGTTTACGGCCTGCTCCGCTACGGCGTTAAGGTCCAGCCGGGGGTGGGAGAACAGACCGTTACCGTCCGGCTGATCGACTGGGAGAACCCGGCGAACAATCACTTCGGCATTGCCGAGGAGGTCACGGTCGCGGGCAAGAATACCAAGCGTCCGGACATCGTGCTCTACGTCAACGGCATTGCGCTGGGCGTGCTGGAACTGAAGCGCTCGACGGTGTCCGTAACCGAAGGCATTCGTCAAAACCTCGACAGCCAGAAGAAGGAGTTCATCCGGCCGTTTTTTGCCACCCTGCAACTCATCATGGCGGGCAACGACACGGAAGGGCTGCGCTACTGCATGATCGGGACGCCCGAGAAATACTGGCTGCGCTGGAAGGAAACGGAAGCCCACCCGGATGCCGGCGACAATCCGCTTCTGCGGGAGCTAAGCCAACTGTGCGGTATAGAGCGGCTGTTGGAAATCGTGCATGACTTCATCGTCTTTGACGCAGGCGTAAAGAAGGTCTGCCGCCACAATCAGTACTTCGGCGTGCGGGCGGCGCAGGAAAGCGTGCGGCGCCGCGAAGGCGGCATCATCTGGCACACTCAGGGCAGCGGCAAGAGCCTGACCATGGTCTGGCTGGCGAAGTGGATTCGCGAGCACGTCACCGGAGGACGGGTGCTCATCATTACCGACCGGACCGAGCTGGACGATCAGATCGAGAACGTCTTCAAGGGCGTCAGTGAGAACATTCATCGCACCAGGAGCGGCGCCGATCTGGTGAGCACGCTGAACACCGGCGAAGAATGGCTGATCGGCTCGTTGATCCACAAGTTCGGGGTGTCGGAAGAAGGCGACATTGACGCCTACGTCAAGGACATTCAGAGCCACTTGCCCAAGGGCTTTCACGCCAAGGGCGAAGTCTTCGTCTTCGTGGACGAGTGCCACCGCACGCAATCCGGCAAGCTGCATATGGCGATGAAGGCGCTGCTGCCGGGGGCCATGCTGATTGGTTTCACCGGAACGCCGCTTCTCAAGAACGACAAGCAACGCAGCATCGAGACCTTCGGCCCGTACATCCATACCTACAAGTACGACGAAGCAGTGGGCGACGGCGTGGTGCTGGACCTGCGTTACGAGGCCCGCGACATCGACCAGAGCATCACCTCACAAGCAAAGATAGATCTGTGGTTCCAACTTAAGACGCAGGGGCTGACCGACGTGGCCAAAGCGCGGCTCAAACAACGCTGGGGCACGATGAAGAAGGTATTGAGCGCGCAGGATCGGCTGGAGAAGATCGTCGCCGACATATTGGTTGACATGGAGACGCGCGATCGGCTGAAGAGCGGTCGAGGCAATGCAATGCTGGTCTGCGGCAGCATCTACTCCGCCTGCCGGTTCTACGAGATGTTCCGGAAGACCGATCTGGCGGATAAATGCGCCATCGTTACTTCCTACAAGCCCGCCCCGGCGGACATCAAGGGCGAGGAGACCGGCGCGGGGCTCACCGAGAAGCTGCGTCAATACAAGATCTACCGGGAGATGCTGGCGGAGCATTTCAACGAGCCGGAAGACAAGGCGATGTACAAGGCGGAAGCATTTGAACGCGAGGTCAAGAAACGCTTCGTTGAAGAGCCGGGGCAGATGAAATTGCTGATCGTCGTGGACAAATTGTTGACCGGCTTCGACGCCCCGCCGGCGACCTATCTCTACATCGATAAGCCGATGCAGGACCATGGTCTGTTCCAGGCGATCTGCCGAGTGAACCGCCTCGACGGTGAAGACAAGGAATACGGTTACGTTATCGACTACAAGGACCTGTTCCGGTCGCTGGAGCAATCCGTCAGCGATTACACCGGCGAGGCGTTTGAAGGCTACGACAGCGACGACATAAAGGGCTTGCTGAAGAACCGGCTTGAACAGTGCCGAGAGCGGCTGGAGGAGACACGCGAAGGGATCAAGGCACTGTGCGAACCGGTGGAGCCGCCGTTCGATACTTCTGCGTACTTACGATTCTTCTGCGCCGCGGATAGCGGCCACGCGGGACAACTCAAGAGCACCGAACCCAAGCGCGTAGCCCTGTACAAGCAGGCTGCAGCATTCCTTCGCGCCTACGCGAACCTGGCCAACGAAATGCTTGAAGCGGGCTATTCCAGTGCCGAGGCGGCGGAAATAAGAGCCGAAGTAGAGCACTACGAGAACGTCCGCAAGGAAATCAAACTGGCCATCAACAGTCCCGCTCGCCGCGCGTTGTACGACAACCTGAAGGACACTGCGGGGCTGGAAGAATGGGCGCAGATGCAGGGTCAAGTAGCTGATACGGCCGCGAACGCCGCCGAGAAAGCCGCCTTGGCCGTGGATGACGCTATTCGCGCGGTCAAGAAGGCGGACTGGCGCGGGAACACGTTCAAGGAACGCGAAGTCCGCAACGCCATCAAGACAGTCCTCGGCGCCTGCGAACGGCTCGTGGACACGATTTTCGGGATCGTAAAGGCACAGCGTGACTACTAACACCGACCCCCATCGTCTCAATGTACGCGGAATCCCGGTAGAAGTGGTCCGCAAGGCCATCAAGAATCTTCATCTGGGTGTCTATCCTCCTAACGGCCGCGTGCGGGTGGCCTCGCCGCTTCATCTTGACGACGAAGCCGTGCGGCTGGCCGTCGTTTCACGCCTGGGATGGATTCGCCGAAAGCAAGCTGAATTTCAGCGGCAGGATCGCCAGTCCCAGCGGGAGTTCGTGACCGGCGAGAGCCACTACTTCCAGGGCCGGCGCTATCGGCTTGACATAATCAACGAAGCTGGGCGGCCTGCGGTTCGCCTGCCCAACAATACGAAAATGGTATTACGCGTTCCTCCGGGCGCCGACCGGGAGGCGCGGGAAGCACTGCTGGATCGCTGGTATCGCCGGCAGCTCCGAGACCGGCTACCGGCGCTTCTGGCTACCTGGGAGCCAAAGGTGGGCGTGCCGGTTAGTGAAGTTCGGATCAGGAAAATGAAGACCTTGTGGGGCTCCTGCAACATTCAAGCCAGACGCATTTGGCTGAACCTCGAACTGGCCAAAAAGCCGCCTTCGTGCTTGGCGTACGTCTTTGTGCATGAAATGGTCCACTTGATTGAGCGCAACCACAACGACCGGTTTCGCGAATTGATGGACAAACTGATGCCGCAGTGGCGGTTGCACAGAGACGAACTCAATCGCGCGCCTCTGGCTCATGCGGATTGGAGATACTGAGAAGGGTTATCGTGGGTTCGATGAACTTTGAGGGACAGCAGCGCGCAGGGAACACGCTGGGAGCGAGGGCGTCTCGCCCTCTACGAGGGCAGGATGCCTTCGTTTCCAGGCTTGTTCCATGCAAGGTGAGAATATGAATCGGCTGGGGAAACAGACGAGTCCGTACTTGTTGCAGCACGCTGACAATCCCGTGGACTGGCATCCGTGGGACGAGCAGGCCTTGCGTGCCGCGCGTGAAACCGAGCGCCCGATCCTGCTGTCGGTGGGATATTCGGCCTGCCACTGGTGCCACGTCATGGCCCATGAGTCGTTTGAGGACCAGGCCACCGCGTCGGTCATGAACGAGCTGTTCGTGAACGTAAAGGTGGACCGCGAGGAACGGCCCGATCTCGACCGGGTCTACCAGACCAGCCACCAGTTGCTGACCCGACGGGCCGGCGGCTGGCCGCTGACCGTATTTCTGACCCACGATGAACTGCTGCCGTTCTTTGCCGGCACCTATTTCCCCAAGACCCCGCGCTTCGGCATGCCGGCTTTCACGGACCTGCTCAAGAACGTAGCGGCCTATTACGCCGGCCGCCGCCAGGAAGCACGGAGCAACGGGCTGGCGGTCCAGGAAATGCTGGAGCGGATCTCGGCCCCGGCGGCTTCGTTCGCCGGCGAGCTGGATGAACAGCCGCTACGGGGCGCGGTCGAGCAGATGCGCGCGGCGTTCGATCCGGAGCACGGCGGCACCGCCGGCGCTCCGAAGTTCCCGCGGCCGGTGGACATGGAGTTGCTGATCCGGCGCGCCGCCCAGCCGGAAGGGGAATCGGCGCGCGAGATGCTGGAAACGACCCTGGACGCCATGGCCGCCGGTGGCCTGAACGATCACCTGGGCGGCGGGTTCTTCCGCTACTCGGTCGACGCGCGCTGGGAAATCCCGCACTTCGAGAAGATGCTCTACGACAACGCGGCCCTGCTGACAGCCTATTCCCTGGCCTTTCAACTCACCGGCAAGCCGCGCTATGCAGAAGTGGCCAACCAAACGGCGGCGTGGCTATTGCGCGATATGCGCCATGCAGGCGGTGCGTTCTTCGCCGCCCTGGACGCCGACTCCGAGGGCCACGAGGGGCTCTATTACCTGTGGTCGCCGGAGGAGGTCAAGGCCCTGGTGGGGGAAGCGCAGTACGCCGGCTTCGCGGCCCGCTATGGACTGAACCGCGGTCCCAATTTCGAGGACAGCCGCTGGCACCTTGTGGAGCAGCCCGTCGACGAAGCTGACCAGGAAGCCCTGCAGGCCGCCCGCGAGCGCCTGCTGACAGAGCGCGATCAGCGCGAGCGCCCCCTGCGCGATGAGAAGCTGCTGACTTCCTGGAACGCCATGACGGTGCGCGGCCTGGCAATTGCCGGGCGTTGCCTGGATCGTCCCGACCTTGCCGAAGCCGCCCGGCAGGCGACCGAATTCATCGCCACGCAACTGATCAGCGAGGACCGGCTGCTGGCCTGCTGGACCGCCGGGCAAGCGGGCAAGGAGGGCTTTCTCGACGACTACGCCTTTCTGATCGATGCGCTCCTGGAATTGGGCGGCGAGCGGCTTGAACTGGCCGAATCCCTGGCGCGGAGAATGCTGGAAAATTTCGAGGATGCCGAGCACGGCGGCTTTTTCTTCACCTCCTCGAACCATGAGCGGCTGATCCACCGGCCGCGTTCCTTGTCCGACGACGCCCTGCCCTCGGGCGCCGCGGTTGCGGCCAGGGCGCTCCTGCGCCTGTCCAGGGCCTCTCCCGGCCCGCGTTACGCAGCCGCCGCGGAACGCGTCCTGAGGGCCGGATGGGAGCAAATGAACCAGCATCCCCTTTCGCATACCGCGCTGTGCCTGGCGCTGGACGAGTGGTTGCGGGGGGACGCCTGCAGTCTCGACGGGACCTGCTAGTCTGGAGCCGGCGCGCCCTGGGAACGAGGGCGTCCCGCCCTCGTCGAGGGCGGGACGCCCTCGTTCCCAGGAGACGGCCTCGTTCCCAGGGCGTGTCGTGGTATAAACGCGCACCTGACATGAGGGAGAACCACGCATGAATTCAGCACCCCGAGTCCGCAGCATCGTCAAGCGCACCACCCTCATCGTGCGCGATATGGAGAAAAGTCGGCGCTGGTACGAATACGTGCTCGGAATGAAAGCCTGGATCGACATGCCTTATACGCTTTCCGGCAAGGGCATCGCCGCCGGCAAGAAAGGCGACGTCACGCACCTGGTAATCATGCAGGCCGATGATCCCAAAATCGGCATGATCGGCTTGCTGCAGTGGGTGGATCCACCGCTCCCGGCGCCCGAGATTCCTACCACCGTGGGCTATGGGCGGCCGGTTTTCGTGGTCGATACCGAAGACGCACGGGAAAACGCCCTGCGCGCGGCGAAACTGGACACCCTGGTGCACACCGCGGAGAGAGAGTTCCAGGTGCGGGGTTCCCGGGGAGAATTGCGGCATATCCTCGGCTGCGCGATTTTCGACCCGGACGGGCATTTCTTCGAGTGCAACCAGCTGCTCAAGGTTGACGAGCCGGAAGACGACGCAAGCTAGTGTCGTGTCACGCCTGTATCGTCGCATCAGAGCGAGCGTAGCGTGTCCATGCAAGTTTTCACCCCCCGTTCCGGCGGCGCTGGCCGCAGGGAACACGCTGGGAGCGAGGGCATCCTGCCCTCGTCGAGGGCGAGACGCCCTCGTTCCCAGGGTTGTTGCATGCAAGGGAGTGCATCCCGTTTTCCGCCGCGGGCGTGAACGCGCACGCTGCGCTAGACTGCACAGGATATGATCGAATATCCCGGATTCGATCCCGTAGCATTGCGCATCGGGCCGCTGGCCATCCGGTGGTACGGCCTGACGTACATGCTGGGATTCGCCGCCGCCTGGTGGCTGGCCCACCGCAGGGGCCGCAGACCCGGCAGCTCCTTCACGCCGCTGATGGTCCAGGACCTGATCTTCTACTGCTGCCTGGGCGTCATTGCGGGCGGGCGCCTGGGCTACCTGCTGTTCTACGGCTGGCAGCAAGTCCTTGATGACCCGCTGCATATCGTGCGCATCTGGGAGGGTGGCATGTCCTTTCACGGCGGCCTGCTGGGAGTATGCGCGGCAGTGTTGCTGTTCGCCAGAAAGCATGGCGGCGCCTTTGTCGAGGTGGCCGATTTCGTGGTTCCCCTGGTGCCGATCGGCCTGGGCGCCGGGCGCATCGGGAATTTCATCAACGGCGAACTGTGGGGCAAACCCAGCACCGCTCCGTGGGCCTTCGTGGTGGACGGCGTTGGCCGGCATCCCACCCAGTTGTACGAGGCCTTGCTGGAAGGAGCGGTCCTGTTCGCGGCGCTGTGGTGGTACACCTCGGAACGCGTATCGCCGGCGTCCTCGGCGCTACGCAACAGGGGCCGCGCTACCGGGCTGTTTCTGGCCGGATACGGTCTCTCCCGGTGCCTGGTGGAATTCCTGCGGCTGCCGGACGAGCACATCGGCTACCTGGCCTTCGGCTGGCTGACCATGGGGCATCTCCTGAGCCTGCCCATGATCGTCATCGGCCTGTGGCTGCTTGCGCGGCGCACTCTTCAGCCGCGATAGGCCCTGGTTAATGCGCCAATACCTCGAGCTTCTGCAAGAAGTTCTGGAACACGGAGCGGAGCGGCGCGACCGCACCGGCACCGGCACCCGCGCGGTATTCGGACGGCAGCTCAGATTCGACCTGGTCCACGGCTTTCCGATGCTCACGACCAAGCAGCTCCCCTTGCGTGTCATTGCGGTGGAATTGCTGTGGTTCCTGCGCGGCGGCACCAACGTGCGCTGGCTGCAGGAACATGGCGTGAATATCTGGAACGAATGGGCCGATGAGGACGGCAACCTGGGGCCCGTGTACGGGGCGCAGTGGCGGCGCTGGCCGGACGGCAAAGGCGGCGCCATAGACCAGGTGGATGCCGCGCTGAACACCATCCGGGAAGACCCGCATTCGCGCCGGATCATCATCAATGCCTGGAACGTCGCAGAAATTCCCAGGATGAAGCTGCCCCCCTGCCACATGATGCTGCAGCTGCACGTCAGCGGCGGCAGGCTTTCGGGGCAGCTCTACCAGCGCAGCGCGGACCTGTTTCTGGGAGTTCCTTTCAACATTGCCTCGTACTCGCTGCTCCTCAGCATGATGGCCGAACAGACCGGTCTTAAGCCGGGAGAATTTGTGTGGACCGGCGGCGACTGCCACTTGTACGGCAATCACTACGAACAAGCCCGGGAGCAACTCAAGCGCAAGCCGCGCCCGCTGCCCACACTGGAGATCGGCGGAGCGAGGCGATCCATCGATGACTACCGGGAAGACGACTTCCAACTGCGTGGCTACGACCCGTATCCGCATATTCCTGCGCCCATTTCGGTATAAAAACCCACTAATAACGGAAAAACAGCATGAAAAATAGTCTAAAATCCACAATTCACTTGGAACTCGACCGGCGGTCCATGCTGAAGGGTCTTGGAGCAGGGGCCCTGGGGGCCGCGGCCCTGGGAGGCTGCGCAACCGAGAGCACAACCGCGAATCGCGTCCCGCTGGATCTCAACGATCCGGTTTCACGTCTGCGGGCGCGGGTCAAGACCTTCGGTTCCCTGGCCGAAGAAACCGTGCATCGGGTCTCGCGCGGTCACGTCTGGGCGTACTTCCACGAAGGCAATTTCGAGCCGCTGTTCAGCATGATCAATTACAACGTCACGCGCTGGCGGCAGGTGGAGGAATACCAGTACGAGGCCACCATGAACGAGGTGGCGCTGTTCACCAGGTTCGACACCGACGAGGTAATAACGCACTGGGACAATCCCTATACCGGCGAAACGGTGGAAGTGCAGCAGTACATTGTGGGGCCGATCTACATCCAGAACGGCCTGGACGGCACGGTGACCGACGAGAACGCAACCATCGTGCCGCAGAACATGCAATGGTGGACGGTCGGCGGGAAGCTCTACCTCCCGATTCAGTCCACGTTCAAATTCCCCAATCCCCTACAGCCCGACGTGTGGCCCAAGGCGTCGGGCGGACCGAACTTTTACTGGGATTCGTTTATCTTCTTTGCCGCTGAAATCTCCGATCTGGAGAACCCGGACCTCACCATGGCGCCGGCGATCAGCCATTACCAGGAAACCCTCAACTGGAACCCGTGGATGCTGATGGGCCAGCGCCCCGGCCGCCAGCTCTCGCGCGGCTACGGCTGCAAGCTGCGCAACCTCGACGAAATGCCCTCCAACCTGCGCGCCAGTCTGGAAAAATACTCGCCGGAGATCTTCGATCTGGAGAACTGGACGGATATGAAGAACGACATGATGGAGTTCATGAAGAACCGCACTCCCGCCACCGCGGAGCCCGAGTAATGATTTCAGGCGAGAACATCCTCATCGAGGTGGAGCCGGCCTACCTGGGACAGGACGTGGCAGGCAAGCGCTATGTATTCAGCTACACCATAACCATCCTCAATCGCGGCGAAGAACCGGCCCGCCTGCTGACCCGCCACTGGATCATCACCGACGGCAACGGGCGCGTGGAAGAGGTGTTCGGCGACGGCGTGGTGGGTGAGCAGCCGCGTCTGCGCCCGGGCGAACGGCACCGCTATACCAGCGGGGCGATCATCGACACGCCGTTCGGGACCATGCAGGGCAGTTACGGCATGATCAACGACACGGGCCACGACTTCAAAGCGCCCATCCCGGTCTTTCGCCTCCAGGCCCCCGGCGCCCTCCACTAGCCAGTTGGTGCCCAGCGATGGCGGTCTGGGCGGTGGGTGATGTGCAGGGATGCCTTGAGCCGCTGAACGGGCTGCTGGAGGGGATTGGGTTTGATCCGGCGCGCGACCGGCTGTGGTTCTGCGGCGACCTGGTGAACCGCGGGCCGGACTCCCTGGGCGTGCTGGCCCGGGTGCGTGAGCTTGGATCCGCCGCCGTTGTGGTGCTGGGCAACCACGACCTGCATTGGCTGGCCCGGAATTGCGATAAGCGTGAAAAGGAGATCCAGGACTACGGAAACTGGCTGCGCCGGCATCCCCTGGCTCACTACGATGCTGCTCTCAATTGCCTGCTGGTGCATGCCGGCGTCTATCCCGGCTGGGACCTGAATCAGACGCTGCAGCGTGCCGCGGAAGTGGAAGGAGTCTTGCGGGGCGAGGGATGCGGAGAGTTTCTTGCCGATATGTACGGCGACCTGCCCAATCGCTGGCAAGACGCACTGGCCGGAGTGAAGCGCGTGCGAATGATCGTAAATGCGTTGACCCGAATGCGCATGGTTGATCAAAAGGGGCGCCTGGACTTCGCTTTCAAGGGCCCGGTCGGTGAACAGCCAGCGTATCTCGCCCCCTGGTTCTCCCGCCCGCTGCAGCTACCGCCCGGATGCAGGGTGGTGTTCGGTCATTGGTCGGCACTGGGCCACTTCGCTTCCGACCGCCTCATAGCCCTGGATTCGGGTTGCGTGTGGGGCGGGGCTCTCACCGCGGTGCGCCTGGACGGGGCGCCCGTATCGGTGAGCGTTCCTTGTCGCGGGGCCGGCGGCAAAAATGCTCCCCAGGGCCGGAAGCGCGGCCGTTGATCAGGACAGCAGCTCGGAAAGGCGCAGATATTCCGCCACGCCGATCTGTTCGGCCCGCACAGTCGGGTCAATGCCTGCCGAGACAATCTGTTCCTTGTCCGCCAGCCCGCTCAAGGCGTTGCGAATTTGCTTACGCCGCTGCGAAAACGCCCGGCGCACCAGCTTTTCGAACGATTGCGGACTTTGAATGTGGTGACGCGAGTCGGGAGTAAGCCGCACCACCGCGGATTCCACCCTTGGCGGCGGCTTGAATGACTCCGGAGCGACCGTGAAGCACAACTCGGCGCGGCAGCGGGCGGCCGCCATCACCGTCAGGCGGCCATAGCTGCGGCTGCCCGGGGACGCGCACAGCCGTTCGGCCACCTCGCGCTGCAGCATCACGGTCATGTCACGAAACCGCACCGCACTCTCAAGCAGGCGAAACAGCAAAGGCGTGCTCAGGTAGTAGGGGAAGTTGCCGATCAGCCTGAGGCCGGAAACTCCAAGCGCCGAGTAGTCGAATTGCAGAGCATCCGCCTGGTAGAGCGTAAGCGCCTCATCCGGCAGGTCCCGGCGTAATTGTTCGACCAGCACCGGGTCGATCTCCACCGCGTGCACATTGGCGCCCGAGCCAAGCAGGGGCGCCGTGAGGGCCCCGCGCCCCGGGCCGATTTCCACGAAATGATCGCCTGCCCGCGGCCGTGTTACCTCCATGATGTCCTGAATGACCTGCAAGTCCGTCAGGAAATGCTGGCCCAGCCTGGCGCGCTTTCTCATGTCTTGGGTTGCCGCGCCCCCCTTTGCGCCATTTCCGCGGCGACGGTAACGGCCTGGATCAGGCTGCCCTGATCGGCCCTGCCGGTCCCGGCCAGATCGAACGCGGTACCGTGGTCCACCGAGGAACGCACAAAAGGCAGTCCCAGGGTCAGGTTCACCGCGCCACCGAAACCTGCGTGTTTGATCACCGGCAAGCCCTGATCGTGATACATCGCCAACACTGCGTCGCAAGCGGCAAGCCCGGCGGGAGTGAAGGCGGTGTCCGCCGGCCACGGGCCGGTCACGCCCGGATGCCCGAACTCGGCAATCGCGCGAGCAATGATTTCCTGGTCCTCGCGGCCAAGTTCCCCGTTTTCGCCGGCATGCGGATTGAGGCCCAGAACGGCCACTCGGGGATTCGGGATGCCGAGATCGCGCTCAAGGCCCTGCGTAAGCACCTCCAGGACCGCTGCCAGCCGTTGGCGGGTAATGGCGGCGGGCACCTCGCTCAAGGGCAGGTGTGTGGTCGCCAGGGCCACCCGCAGGGGCGCCCGCTGCGCCGGGGTTTCGCAGGCCAGGAGCATGACCGGCATCGGGGCGCCGCTGAGCTGTGCCAGGTATTCCGTATGTCCCATGAAATCCAGTCCGGCCTGCCGCATTACGGCCTTGTTGACCGGACCGGTAACCAACGCGCCGAACTCCCCGCTGATGCATCCCCGTGCGCCGAGCTCTATTGCCGCCAGCACCGCGGGCGCGTTGCGGGGGTCCGGACGGCCCGGGCGGCACCGATGGGCAAGGGGCACGGGCGCAATGCTCAACGGAGCTTTTTCGTCATCGCGGCGGTATGGCCGGCCGGCAAAATCGAGGCCCAACAGGGCCGCTCGCTCGCGCAATACTTGCGGATCGGCCAGCAGGACGATGTTGAACCTGCGAAGTTGAGGCGCCGCCTTGAGGACGATGTCCGGCCCGATCCCGGCCGGCTCCCCCACGCTTACTGCAATTCGAACTACTTCTTGTATTCCACGAACGCTTCGGCCAGTAGTCTTTGCAGCCAAAGCTGGGTTTCCTCTTGCACTTTGCGGTCACGCAGAGCCAGGGCGGCGCGCTGCCGGCGCACATCTTCACTTACGTCCTGCATGCGTGTGCCGGAGCGTTGCGCGATATGCCAACCGAATGAACTGCGGATCGGTTCGCTGATTTGATCGCCTTCCAACTCGTCGATGCCGGCCGCGAATGCCGGATCCAGGTCGCTGGGAGAAACCCAGCCGAGCATGCCGCCTTCAGCGGCGGAAGCGGGATCCGCCGAATAGGCCCGCGCCAGGGCGCCGAAACTCTCGCCGGCCAGAATCTGCTCCCTGATCTCGGCGATTTCGTCGCGGGTGGAGGCGTCATCGCGGACTTCATTCGGCTGAAGCAGGATATGGCGCAATTCCCATTGTTCCTGAATGATCGGGTCGCCACCGCGCGTTTCGTCCAGCCGCACCACGTGTACACCGCTGCCGGTAGTGATGAGTTCCGCAACCTCGCCAGGCTCCAATTGGGTTACGTGCGCGACGAAGGCGGTGGGCAGGGCATTGCGTTTGCGCCATCCCAGGCTGCCTCCCTGCAAGGCGTTCTGGGATTCGGAATAGGCTATGGCCAATTCCGCAAAGTTCTCTCCATCCAGCACCCGCTGGCGCAATTTCTGCGCCCGTTCGCGAGCGGCATCACGTTGCTGAGACGTCGCGTTGAGAGGGGTGCCGATGAGGATATGCGATACCTGGTACTCACGGTTGGCGCCTTCGCCGCTTTCGGCGCCCCTGAGAAAATCGTCCACCTCTCGCGGGTTCAGGTAAACCCGCGACACCACGTCGCGCTGCCTTAGCGTGTCCAGGACAATCTGGGCGCGCAGTTCCTCGCGGTACATCGCGTATTCCATACCCTGCTCGGCAAGCACGCCGGGAAGATCGCTTAATGTCACTTCGTTCTGGCGGGCAACGAATTCCAGCGCCCGGTTGACCTGCTCGTCGGAAATTTCAATGCCCATGCGCTTTGCGCGCTGCAGTTGAATTTCGCGCAGAACCAGCCGGTCAAGCACTTGCTTCTCCAGCACCGCGGCCGGCGGTGAACGCAAGCCCTGGTCACGGATATTGGCCCGCACGCCGGTAAGTTCCTGATCCAGCTCGCTCTTCAGAACGACACCGTCATTGACCACCGCGGCGATGCCGTCGAGAAAATCACCCGAATCGCTGAGTTGAGCGCTGGCCGGCGCAGCATTCAGCGCCAGGCAGGCCGTTGCCAGCACAGCCGGGACGCTGCGCTTGGCAAATGCGCAGCGATACGAAAGAACCCTGTGAAGGCGCAAGAGGGACATGGCGCGCAAGACGGTTTTACTCAACGGCTGGGGTAGCCGAGCATACCACGCTCAATCATCCCCCTGGCGTCCCCTCCGAGGCTGGTCAGCCCCTTGAGAGTGACCTGCAGATAGACCGAAGCGCCGCCCAATGTGGCGTCGCGCTCAACGTGCCGGCGCCACAGTAGCGCGATGCCGATACAACAGGACTCGTACTCGAATCCCAGGTAGCGTTCCAGCTCCAGTTTCTCGGCGAAGGAATAGTTGTAGCGGCCTACGGCGGTCCACCGCTCATTGACCGCCCAGCGGAAAGCAAGGTCGACGTTCTCGGTGCGCGCCCAGCGGCTGCGATAAGCCAGGCGAAAAGTCCGGCGGGGATCCTTGCGGTAGACCACGGCGATCTCCGAGCGGCTGGCGGCGTCTATTTCCGCGTCCCACAGGTAACGCATGTCCAGGCGCCAGTCCTTGCCCAACCCGTAGGCGAACTCGGCGATGTAGTCCGACGCGGAGTCCTCGTGGGAACCAAAGCCCTCCAGCCTGACGCTGCGGCCCCTGAAGTTGTAGCGCTGACCCAGGGTGAACTTAAGCAGTTCCTTGCCGTCCGTACTGCGGTGGATAGCCCCCTGCACGCCGGCGCTCAAGTGCACCGAATCGCCCACCCGATCGAAACCCAGGTAGCGGTTGGGCCGGAACAGTTGCACGTAGTTGAAATCGGGAATGATGGTGTCGAACACCGGCAGGTAGTCCTGGTTGACGGTGGGAATGAAACTCAACATCACGCGGGGCCGCAGCGTCACGTCCAGCGGGTGCGTAACGTAGCGGCGCCAGAGGCTGGCGCTTGCATCCACGCTCATGACCGGCAGCACCCGGTAGTAGGTTTCGTGCTCGCGCGCAAAGGGCTCGGAAACCCGGTAGCCCGTAACCAACAGGGAAAGCGCCGGGTTGAGGTCTATCGGCCCGGCGCGATAGCGACCCGTCAATTGCGGCTCCAGGTGGATCCGGGCGCCCGAGCTTCGCTGCGAATGTTCGAACCAACCCGTTTCCATCCAAAGCCGGGCATCCACGTTCGGAAGCAGTTGCGGCCATCGGCCATGCACACGGACCTCCGGCAGGCGCACATGCGGGCGAAACAGGCGGTCAACGTCCGGATGCACTACCTGATGCCCGGTAACACGCAGCAGGGCGTCGAATGTCTCGCCCACGTATGTGGCGGCCAGTTCGCGCCGCAAGTGGGTCTGGGCCTGTTCCCAGAAACCCCGGCCGATGTCCTCTATGTAGAGGTCGTCGGATACCCACCGGCCATCGGCGTGGATTCGCCATTTTTCCGACACGGTCGCATCCATCTCCACATCCAGGTCGTAGCGGGACCGGCCGCGCAGCTTGTCGCTGGGCAAGTAGCCGGCCTTGACCCGGCCCGAGGAATTGCGCGTAAGGAAACGATAGTCGGCGCCCACGAAGAAGCCGAGCCGGGAGAGATAGCGGGGAGTGAAGGTGGCGTCCATGTTGGGCGCGATATTCCAGTACCAGGGCGCTTCCAGCTCTGCGCCCCTGCGGCTGGAACTGCCGATCTCAGGCACCAGGAAACCGGACTTTCGCAATCCGCGCGCCGAGAACGAGATGGAAGGCAGGTACAGGATCGGCAGGTCCATGATCTTCAGGCTGAGCTTTCGGGCCCGGCCAAACCCGGTTTGCTGCTCCACCTCTATCGATCCTGCGCGCAGTTCCCAATGGTTACGCCCGGGCAGGCAGCTTGTATAGATGACGTCGCCCAGCCGGACCTGATCCTGCTCGCCGTCAAGCACGATCTCCGCCGCGCTGCCCCTGGCCAGGCTGTCGCCGAGCGCGTATTCCGCGGCGCCGAATCGGAGCAGGTCTTGATCCAGGTCGAGTAGTGCCTCTTTGGCCCGAACTCGCAGGGAATCCCCTGAATAGGCTACTTTCCCGGAAAACTCAAAGCGTTTCTTACGTTGGTTGTAGCGCCCGGTTTGAACGTCCAGGCGGTGGTTGCCCATGCAAAAGGAGACGTCGTCGAGAAACTCGAAGCCTTCGCCGAACTTGCCGTGAATTCCGAGCGTGGTAATTCCCAGTGTGGTATCCGACCGCTCGATTGCGATTTCGCAGGCCCGGTTCGCGCCCGGCTCTTCCAGCCACATTTCGGACTGGGCCGGCGCGATGCAGGCTGCGGCCAGGGGGGCGAGAAGCGAGATCGGCAAGCGGGTATCCCTCAGGCCTTGTGAGGATAGGCAAACGGCTTGGCGCCGGAGTGCATGGTCGGCTGCATCATGGTTTCCATCCGGACTATGTTCACTGTACCCGCATATAGTGTGCTGTCGTGCAAGTAACCCGGACATCAGCGCGCCGGACCATGGCAAGCAGGGGCAGCGACTTTCGGCCCGCAAAGGCGATGTTATTGGCGGCCGGGCGCGGTGAGCGGCTGCGCCCCTTGAGCGACCGCATGCCCAAGGCGCTGATGAAAGTGAACGGCCGGGCGCTCATTGAGCACCTGCTGCTTGCGTTGGCCGGGGCAGGCGTAGGAGAGGTAGTGATCAATCTTTCCTGGCTGGGCGCAATGATCCGCAGCCGGCTGGGCGATGGCCGCGCCTACGGCGTTCGCATTGCCTACAGTGACGAAGGCGATACCGCCCTGGAAACGGGCGGCGGAATAAGCAAGGCCTTGCCGCTGTTGGGCCGGGAACCCTTCTGGGTAGTGAATGCCGATGTGCGCACCGATTTTCCTTTTGCGGCCGCCAATTTCAGCTCCGGCGACCTGGCCTGGCTCATGCTGGTAGCCAACCCGGCCCACAACCCAAAGGGCGATTTCGGACTGCGGGCAGGTCGAGTAAACGGAGATGCCCCCCGCTACACCTACGGCGGGATCAGTGTGCTTTCCCCGGCGCTGTTCAAGGGCGTTAGCGAGAAACGATTCGAGCTTGCGCCGCTACTGCGCTCGGCCGCCGCCAAGGCGCTCGTATCCGGCGCGGTCCACGACGGCTATTGGGCGGATGCGGGCACCGCCGGGCGGCTGGAGGCGATCCGGCGCCGATCGACGGAGGAATAAAGGCGAGCGAGCAGGTGCGGCTGCAAGGCCGCAGCCGCCTCGGCGAGGTTGGAGGGACCTCCCAGGACGGCAAAATTCACGGTATTAAGGCCTTCATAACCGCAAGGATTTATGCGTGCGAAAGGCGACAGGTCTGCGCAGACGTTAAGCGCCATCCCATGATAAGAGCAGCCGCGCCGGATCCTCAAGCCGATCGCCGCCAGCTTGGCGCCGGCCACGTAGACTCCGGGCGCGTCCCGGCGGCCCGCCGCCTCAATGCCGAATCCCGCCGCGCAGTCGATTACCGCGCCTTCCAGCGCACCCACCAGCGAGCGAGGGCCCAGGCGGGCGCGTCGCAGCGAAACCAGCGGATACACCATCAATTGCCCCGGGCCGTGGTAGGTAACCTGGCCGCCGCGATCGGACTGTTCCACCGGAATTTCGCCCGGGTCGAGAATGTGCGAGGGATCGGTCTTCACCCCCAACGTGAATACCGGCGGATGTTCGCACAACCAGATTTCGTCACGCGCGGACTGGTCACGCTCGGCGGTGAACCGCTGCATACGCTGCACGGCTTCAGGCCAGGGCAGTAATCCCAGCCACCTGATCCGGGCGGACCGGGAACCGGCTACTCGAACCACAGCAGAACGGTGTCGCGGGTGCGTTGCCACCAGCCCCCGGCAGGGACGGCGCGGGACGGCACCAGCGGCTGCTCCGCCAAAGTCTCGCCGTTGACAATCAAGGCCACCGTCCCGACCTGGGTGCCTGCTTCAAGCGGTGCGATGAGGGGCTCGTTGATAACTACGCGGGTTTCCATTTCGTCCGCCGCGCGTTTCGGCAGAGTCATCACCAGGTCGTCGGCCACTGTCACGTCTATGACGGTATCTTCGCCCTTCCAGACGCGCGCGGCTCCAAAAGTACTGCCGGACTCGAGCAGCTTGCGGGTCTCGAAGTAGCGAAACCCGTAACTCAAGAGTCGCAGTGCGTCCTGGGCGCGCTGCGCTTCGCTGGAAGCGCCCATGATCGCCGCGATCAAACGCATGTCGTCGCGGACCGCGGAAGCGACCAGACAAAAGCCTGCAGATTCAGTGTGCCCGGTCTTTACGCCGTCGACGCTGGCGTCGCGCGTCAAAAGCCGATTGCGATTGGGCTGCGAGATGCCGTTCCAGGTGAAATCACGCACGGCATGCATGCCGTACAGCGCGGGATATTCCTGAATCATGGCCCGGGTCAGACGCGCCGTATCGGCGGCGGTAGTGTAATGATCCTCGCCCGGCCAACCGGTGGAATTCTCATAGTTCGTGCCCTGCATGCCGAGGCGCTGCGCAAACGCGTTCATCAGCGTGGCAAAGTCCTCCTCGGCTCCCGCAAGGTGTTCCGCCAGGGCCACGCTGGCATCGTTGCCCGATTGCACGATCGTCCCGAGCAACAGGTTTTCCACGCTCACCCGGCTGTTCAGATCCAGGAAAGTCCTCGAACCCTCCATGCGCCAGGCCTTCTCGCTGATAACCGCCTCTTCCTGCATGGAAAGTTCGCCCGCGGCCAGCGCCTCGAACGCCACGTAGGCAGTCATGATCTTGGTAATGCTGGCCGGCTCGACCCTGAGATCCGGCTCGTGGGCGGCCAGCACCGCCCCGGTGGTCTGCTCGATCAGCACGAAGGACGAAACATCCAGGGCCGGCGGCGCCGGCAGTTGTGCGATCGGCCGCGGCGACTGCGCCGAGGCCGAGGCCGCAGCAAGCGAACAGGACAGCGCTATTACAGATGCAAATGTTTTCGCGTGATTCGACACTAATGTTGTTCTCATACTGGTTCCGTGTTGCCGTTATTCAGCCCGGCGGAGCTTCGCCATAGACCTTGAGTGTCTTTGAGATTCCCAGGCCCGCCAGCGTGCGCCGAAGCCGGGATGTTCGCCGTTCATTGTCCAGCGGACCTACCCACACCGCAAAGATGCCATTGCCCTTGCGACGGATATAAACGCCGGACACCCCGGATTGCTGAATCCGGTAGTACAGCTTCGACGCATTATCGCGAAATGCAAAAGCGCCAACCTGGAGGTAGGCGTAGGCGCCGCCGGACTGCACCGGTTCGGAGGCGCCACCCGCCTCCAGCGCTTCTATGCGCACCCTGGCGGTGCCGCGGCGCACCACGCCCAGTTCCCGGGCGGCACTGTAGGAAAGGTCGATCACCCGGCCTGTGACGAACGGCCCCCGGTCATTGACCCGCAACTCGGCGCTGCGGCCGGTCTCCAGGTTCGTTACGCGCACCCGGGTGGGCAGCGGCAAGGTCTTGTGAGCAGCGGTCATGGCATACATGTTGTACGACTCGCCCATCGCGGTGGGCTTGCCGTGAAAGTCCTCTCCGTACCACGACGCCACCCCGGTCTCCACAAAACCTTCCGCCGAAGTCATGGGGCAATAGGACACACCGAACTGCGTGTAGCAATCCTGCCCCGGGCGGCCCCCGGAAGAGCCGCCCCAGGGAACGCCGACCATGTCCCTGATAGCGGAGCAGCCGGGAGCAAGAGTCATGCAGCCCATCAGGAGCAGCACGCGCCAGCGCTGTGTCATTCCGGATCCGGTGAAGTAATGGCCTGACCGAGTTGATGCACGACAAGGGCGTACATGTAGCTGCGGTTGTAGCGCGTGATCACGTAGAAATTGGGCAGCGCCAACCAGTATTCCGGCCCCCCGGCGCCCTGCATCAGCAGCAGTCCGGCTGGCGTATCGTCCGGCAGGTCGCTGTCGAACAGAACCCCCGCCGAACGCAAGGCTCCGAGCGTGGTGGGCGGCGACAACCCGCTTTCCTGGGGTTTGGCGGAACTGGCCGGGGCCAGCGTGACGGGCAGCGCCACCGCGCCGCCACGGCGCCAGCCGTGATCGCTCAGGTAGCCGGCGACGCTGCTCAAAACGTCGCGCCAGTTGGAGAACAGGTCTCGTCTGCCGTCACCATCGCCGTCCACGGCGTAGCGGCGATAGCTGGACGGTATGAACTGGGCGCGACCCATGGCGCCGGCGTAGGAACCCAGGACTTCGGTCGCCCTTAAGGACTCCTCGCCAGCCAGCACCAGGAAATCCTTCAGTTCGCGGCGAAAGAAATCTCCGCGCCGGGGATGATGAAAGGCCAGCGTGGCCAGCACATCGAGAACCCGATGCTTGCCGGTGATTCGTCCAAAGCGGGTCTCAACGCCGAGAATGCCCAGCACCACGGTTTGCGGCACGCCGGTATCGCGCTGCACCTGCGCCAGGCTCTCCGCGTGCAACCTGGAAAAAGCCCTGCCGGCGGATATCCGTCCCGTATCCATGAAGATGGCCCGGTAGGCGCCCCATTCAATGGTGCGCTCCGGCGCGCGGCTCATGTCCTCGATAACCTTGGGAAGGAAGTTTGCCGACGCCAGCAGCCGGCTGGCCTCGGCGCGCTCTATGTTCTCTTCGCGTTCCAGTTGGTCGAGAAACAAGCGAATCTGCGGGTCTTCCACATCCATCGCGCCCGCAAGAAGCGGCGCGCACAAGGTGGTAACAAGGAACAGTTTTCGAAACACGGACTAGCGGGCGAGATATCGTCTATCTGAGCGAATGGACATGAGAATACCGAAGCAGGCAAGGAAAGTCACATTGGCGCTCCCCGCCACGCTTACGAGCGGCAGCGGCAATCCTACCACCGGCAACAGCCCCGTCGTCATGGCGGCGTTCAGGGCAAAGCTGAAGAAGAACCCGATCCCCAGGGTCGCGGCCAAAAGCCGGGCAAACCGGCCATGGGCGGCAAACGCTATCTGCAGCATGCGGAACGTAATCGCGATAAACAGGAGCATTGCGACCACAACGCCGACAAATCCGAATTCCTCGCTGATCACCGAAAACACGAAGTCGGTGGTGGGTTCCGGCAGAAAGCCGAACTGAGCCTGGGTGCTCTGCATCCACCCCTTGCCGAATGCTCCGCCCGAGCCGATGGCGATCTTGGACTGAATGATGTGGTAGCCGGCGCCCAATGGATCGGATTCCGGATTCAGCACGCTGAGTATCCGCTGCTGCTGATAGTCACGCAGGCTTACCCAAAGTGCCGGAATCGCCAGTAAACTGATCAAGGCGCCGCCATAGATGAATCGCCGGTTCAAGCCCGCCAGCAGCAGCGCGATCAGCCCAAAACAGCAGAGCACTACGGCCGTTCCCAGGTCGGGCTGACGGATTACCAGGGCCACCGGCACAGCGATGAGCAGCAGCGCTACCCCAGTCAGGAGAGGCCCGGGACGATCCCGGGTCTTGCTCAACATTGCGGCCAGCACTACCGGCAGGGCCAGCTTGGCGAATTCCGACGGCTGAAAGCGAATCCCGAAGTCCAGCCAACGCTGCGCTCCGCCGCCTTCTTCGCCTATCAGCAACACCAGGACCAGAAGGGCGACAACTGCGCCATACACCCACCACGCGGCCCGCGCCAGAAACTCCGCGGGCGTCTGAGCAAGGACCAGCATCAGACCCAGACCGATGACCAGGCGCGAAACCTGATACAGAACCACATCGCCGCGGCCGCCGGATGCACTGTAAAGGGCCACCAGGCCCGCGGAAACGAGCAGAAGAATCCAGACCAGAAGCCAGCCGTCCACTTTCAGGCGCTGCAACGGACCCAGCCCCTGGCCGGTTGTCGCCAGCGTGTTCATCGCGCCTGCGCCACTTGGTCGGCCGGCGCGTTGCCTGCCAGGTAAGTCTCCAGGACCCTGGCGGCCACTTCGGCTGCCGCGCCGGAGCCGGAGCCTCCGTTCTCGACGATGACAGCGAGAGCGATGACAGGTTCGTGAACCGGGGCGAAGGCCACAAATAGCGAATGGTCCCGTAGACGCTCGTCAATCTCCTCGGGATCCTGCTCCTCGTCCCTGGAAAGGGATATCACCTGGGATGTTCCGGTCTTGCCGGCCGCCTTGAAGTCCAGTTTCGCACCGGTGGCCCTGGCCGTTCCGCGCGGACCATGCATCACCGCCACCATCGAATCGACCACTGTGCTCCAATGCTCAACCGCCTCCGGCGCCAGCGTTTCGACCAGCTGGGGAGGATTGCGCTGCAGCGTGCCGCTCAAGGGATTCAGAATGGCTTCCACCAGCCGCGGCTTGTAGCGGCGCCCCCGTGAAGCGACTTGCGCGGTGGCCAGGGCCAATTGCAGCGGCGTCACTATCAGACTGCCCTGACCGATGCCGGTAATCACCGTCTCGCCCGGGAACCACGGCTGCTGGGCCGGGTCGCTGAAGGCAGCGCGCTTCCAGGCCCTGGAAGGCACGATGCCGGCTTTCTCACCGGCCATATCTATACCGGACAAGGCGCCGAAACCAAACTTGACGAAGCTTTCGTGTATCCCTTCGATATCGATGTCCCGGGCCAACTGGTAGAAGTACACGTCGCAGGACTGGGCCACCGCGTCATGAATATTCATGGCGCCGTGCCCTTCGCGTTTCCAGTCGCGGAACCTTCGACTGCTTCCGGGCAAGCGATAGCTTCCCCAACAGCTGATAGTCTCTTCCGCTTCGCGGTGGCCTCCCGCCAAAGCCGCGAGCGCCAGCATCGGCTTGATGGTGGAACCTGGAGGATAGAGTCCGCGCACAGCGCGATTGAACATGGGCAAATCGGCATTGCGGTTCAGTTCCGCAAAGCTGGCGGAGTCCATGCCGGCAACGAAAGCGTTGGGATCGAAGGCCGGGCTGCTGACCAGCGCCAACACTGCGCCGTTGACGGGATCGATCGCAACGACGGCTCCGCGGCGCGATTCCATGGCGGCGTAGGCCTCCAATTGCAGGGCCCCGTCAATTGTCAGTTGGAGATCGGCTCCCGGTTTCGGCTCCCGTTCGCGTATCCTTGAGAGCGGGCGCCCATACGCGTTGGTCAGAACCCGGTCACCGCCCGGCGCGCCGCGCAGGTACTCCTCGTAGCTTCCCTCCACGCCGGTCCTGCCGATATGCGAGATGCCTGCGTACTCGACCGGGTCGAGGCGCTCCTTGTCTGATGCGCTTATCGCGGCCACATAACCCAGCCCGTGAGCTCCAGCCGGACCCAGGGAGTATTCGCGCAGCAGCAGGCCCTCAATGTCCACCCCGGCAAATTCATGGCGGACGACCGCAAACCGGGCCACCTGCTGATCATCGAGCCGGGTGCGCACGGGCACTGCCTCAAACGGCTGTGAGCGAACTGTTATTTCAACCAGTTCCTCCTGCCGGTCGCTGGTCACGAACCCCGAATCGGCAAGCCGCCCGAGTGTATCGGTGAGATTGTCTACCTGCTCCGGCACCAGCGTCAGCCGAAAGCCGGCCCGGTTCGACACGATCAACTCGCCGTTGCGGTCCACGATGATTCCGCGCCGGGGCGCAACCGTGCGTGCCTGCATCTGGTTACCCCGGGCCTGTTCCGCGTAGTAGTCGTGCCGGATCAACTGCAGGTAGCTCAGCCGCGCCAGCAGGACCAGCACCAGGAGCCCCAGCACAAAGGCCATATAGACCGACCGCCGGACAAGCGTTCCCTGCTCCTCGTAGTTGTCCTGGACTCTCGGCGCCATCAGACTCTAAGGAACAGAAACGCCACCAGAATCAGGATCGCTCCGCTGGTAATGCTGCTGGCCATGCCTTCCCATGAACCCGGGTGTTGGAACCAGCCTCCGATCAGCGCCACAACACCCAGGTAGGCCGTAACCATTGCCATCGCGAGAAGAAAGCGCAGCCACGGTGGAGAGGAGACTACCCAGTGGCGCAGATTGGTGGCCAGGAACGCCAGGAAGGTTGCTGCCAGCGCGTGCAGGCCCAACGGAGCGCCCACCAGGAGATCCTGAAGAAGCCCTACGCCCGCGGCCACGATCAGGCGCGCGTCCTGGGGCGCAGAAAGCACCAGCCAGATAACAGCCACAGCGAGCCACGGAGGCTGCCAGAAGCCAAGAGCCTGCGGCAGCGGCACGACGCTCAAGAGCAAGGCCGCACCCAGCGGAACGTAGCTGCGCGTAAGGGCGCCCTCAGTCATGATCCGGCCGCCGCGACTTCCGGGGCTTCGCCGTTCATCGTGTCGCTTTGAGAATGCAGCAGCAGAACCCGGCGGACACGCTCCAAATTGGAGGAAGGACTGACAAAAGCTTCAATAAAGGCCTGGCCGGATGAGTTGTGGACTTGCTCCACAACGCCTACCCGCAGGCCCTCCGGGAAGCGCCCGGCCGCCCCCGAACTGACCACCACATCGCCCTTGACTATGTCCGCATGGGCCGGCATGTAGGACAGCAACAGCCAATGATCCCGCCGGCCGGTGCCGTCGGCGATCGCCTGCAGGCCGGTGCGCTCAATCATGACCGGCATGGAGTGACTGGCGTCGCTGATCAGCAAGGCCTCCGAAGTAAGCAGGTAGTCGCGCGAAACCTGGCCAACCACTCCGCGGGAATTGACCACCGCTTGGCCGATAAAAGCCCCCTCGCGGCTGCCGATACTCAAAGTCACACGATGGCGGGACGGGTCGGGATTTCCCGGCAGAGTCTCCGCGGCGAGGCTGTTGGACCCGAGCAGCGTATCAAGCGCGAGCAGCGAGCGATAGTCTTCGATTTCCGCCTTCAGCAGTTCCATTTGCTGCAACTCCACGTTCTGGTGCAACAGGCGTGTTCTGAGCTCTTCGATCTCGTTCGTGAGATCGGTCTGCGTGCGAAGAAATCCCTCGGCGCCGCGAAAGCCACCCGAAGTGACCCGCACGACCGCATTGATAGGCACCTTGACCAATTCCCCGAAGCCCCGCACTTTCTGAATGGCGGGAAACTTCGCCTCGATCACGAGCAGGCCGAAACAACACAGGCAAATCAGGAGGCATTCGCCGGCGGCACTGGGACCTTTCCGCTTTCGGAAGCGATCGGGCGTCAGCGTTGCGATCCCGCTGCGCATTTTCTTATTCCATCAGGCGCCTTGGGTGCCCCATGAGGCGCCCTAGGCCCATTGCGGACCGCTGACTTCGGCGCCATAGCGAACCGCACCCTGAGATTCCACCAGGTGTCCGCAGCCACGCACTACACAGGTCAACGGATCCTCGGCCACGAATGCAGGCACCGCCGCGCGTTCCCGAATCAGCGAATCAAGCTTGGGCAGCAGCGCTCCACCACCGGCCAGCACCAGGCCCCGCTGGCTGATGTCGGCGCCCAACTCGGGCGGCGTGTGAGCGAGAACGTCGAGCACCGCCTGCACGATTTCCTCAAGTGTGTCGTTCAGTGCGTCGCGCACTTCGTTGCTGTTCAGTGTGAACTGCGAATGCAGCCCGCGCGACAGGCTGCGCCCGTGCAACTTGATCTCCTTGATCTCCTCGCCCGGATAGGCGCTGGCCACTTCGCGTTTGATGACCTCAGCCTGGCTGGGCCCGATCGACATCCCGTGGTTGCGCCGCACATATTGCACGATGGCGTCATCCATGCGGGTGCCCCCGGCCTTCACGGAGCGCGCGTAGACGACGCTGGACATCGACAGCACGGCCACCTCCGAGGTGCCGCCGCCGACATCCACAACCATGTTGCCGCAGGGCCGATGCACCGGCAGGCCGGCGCCGATCGCCGCGACTATGGGCTCATCCACGACGAATACCTCGCGCGCCCCGGCATCGCGCGCCGACTCCTCGATCGCCCGGCGGTCGACCGGAGTGGCGCCATGCGGAACACAAATCACCAGCCGCCGTACGGCGGGGCGGAAGAAACCCAGGCCCAGGGCCTTGATGATGAAGTGCTTGAGCATTTGCTCGGCGACCTCGTAGTTGGCAATCACGCCGTCCTTCAATGGCTTGACGATCTGTAGATCGCGCGGCGTGCGGCCCAGCATTCCGAAGGCTTCGGCGCCGATCGCCAGCACGCCGTCGGAACCGGAGCCGGCAGCCCGGCGCAGCGCCACGACGGACGGTTCGTTCAGGACGATGCCTCGCCCGCAAACGTACACCAGCGTATTGGCGGTGCCGAGGTCTATGGCGAGATCCACAGCCAAACGGTCAACGAAACCACGGACAAAATTACTCATCAAGCCTGCGCATCTCCGGGAGTCAAAACTCCCCAAACAAGCCGTAAATCATAGCAGAACAGGCCGTACACATATATAAGGCAGCTCGCTGCAACGCCCCCTTCCCCGCCATTCACGCAGGCGCCGCCGGGCCCTGCCGGCGCCACGCGATTGCAAGCCGCAAGCCGTGATGCGATGATGCGGGGCCAGGTAAGTTCGATCGCCGAAATGAACAATCTTCAAACACCGAAAGGCCCCGAGAGCGCCGAGCAATTCTCCGATGAGGAGTTGCTGCGCGTGGCGCGGCTGACACGCCTGGCGCTGGAGGAAGGCGAGAAACAGGAACTGGTGGACACCCTGCGCCGGATCATCGGCTTCGTGCAGGTGCTGCAGGAGCTCGACACCGAAGGCGTGGAACCCATGGTCCACCCGCTGGACCTCAAGCTGCCCCTGCGGGCGGATGAAGTTACCGAGCCGGACGTGCGGGACGCCGCCCAGGCCTGCGCGCCCGACGTGGTCGACGGCCTCTACCGGGTTCCAAGGGTCATCGAGTAGCCGATGATCGACTTTTCCCTATGCGGTCTGCGCCGATCCCTGGACGCCGGCGAGATCGGCAGCCGTGAGCTGACCGAAGCCTGCCTTGAGCGGATTGAAGACCGCAATCCCGAGTTGAACGCCTTCCTGACCGTATGCGGCGAGGCTGCCCTTGAAGAGGCGAGCCGGGCGGACTCCGGGAACGGAAAAGGCGGGCCGCTGGCCGGTATTCCGCTGGCCCACAAGGACATCTTTTGCACCCGCGGAGTGCGCACTACGGCCGGATCGCGGATCCTCGAGAACTTCGTGCCGCCCTATGACGCGACCGTGGTCGAACGGCTGGCCCAAGCCGGCGCCGTGCTGGTAGGCAAGACCAACATGGACGAATTCGCCATGGGCTCGTCCAACGAGACCAGCTTTGCCGGACCGGTACACAATCCCTGGGATCCCTCACGTAGTCCGGGCGGCTCCTCGGGCGGCTCCGCGGCTGCGGTGGCGGCCGGTCTGATACCCGCCGCCACCGGCACCGATACCGGGGGCTCGGTGCGCCAGCCAGCCGCCTTGTGCGGGATAACCGGCTTCAGGCCCAGCTACGGACGCGTGTCCCGCTACGGAATGATCGCCTTCGCTTCCAGCCTCGATCAGGCCGGTTCGCTGACCCGCACGGTCGAGGACGCCGCCCTTTTGCTGGACAGCATGGCCGGCCACGACCCGCGCGATTCGACCTGCGCCGAACGCGGGCGCGAGGATTACTCGGCCGCCTTGCGGGGCCTTGACGGCAAGGCGCTCAAAGGGGTGCGGGTGGGCATCGTCAAGGAATTCATAGGCGAAGGACTGGATGCCCGCTGCCGCCAGGTGTTCATGGACAACATGGATACGCTCAAGCGCCTGGGCGCCGAGATTTCCGAGGTATCGCTGCCGCTGCTGCCGCTGTCGGTCCCGGTGTACTACGTGGTGGCGCCCGCGGAATGCTCCTCCAACCTGTCCCGCTTCGACGGCGTGCGTTTCGGGTTGCGTGAAGACGGCGCAAACAGCCTCGAGGAGCTTTATACCCGCACCCGCCGGGCCGGCTTCGGCGAAGAGGTACGGCGGCGAGTGCTGGTGGGCGCTTGGGTCCTTTCCAAGGGTTACTTCGACGCCTACTACCTGCAGGCCCAGCGCGTGCGGCGCCTGCTGGCGGGTGATTTCACCCGGGCGTTCGAGAAAGTGGACCTGCTGGCGGGGCCCACCACCCCCGCGCCGGCCTTCCGCATCGGAGAGAAAATCAGCGATCCCATCCAGATGTACCTGAACGACGTCTATACCATCGGCGCCAGCCTGGCCGGGCTTCCCGCCCTATCGTTTCCCGGCGGCCTGGTGGACGGTTTGCCGGTGGGACTGCAGCTGATGGGACGGCCGTTCGGCGACGCGGACGTCCTGCGCGCCGGCCACGCCTACCAACTGGAAACACACTGGCACCGCCTGTGGCCGCCCGGCGTATCGGCGCCGATCGGCGCGGCCTAGGGGGACGGCGCGGTGGACCTCGAAGTCGTCATCGGGCTTGAGATTCACGTCCAGCTTGCTACCCGAAGCAAGATGTTTTCGGGCGCGTCGACGGTGTTCGGCGCCGCTCCCAATACCCAGGCCTGCCTGGTGGACCTCGGGTTCCCCGGAACGCTTCCGGTCGCCAACCGCGAGGCCATCGCCATGGCGGCAAAATTCGGCCTGGCTGCCGGCGGCAAGGTGGCCCGCCATTCGGTATTTACGCGCAAAAACTACTTCTACCCGGATCTGCCCAAGGGTTACCAGATTTCCCAGTTGGAACTGCCGATCGTGAGCGGCGGGTCGGTGGAGGTTGCCGTGCCCGGCGCCTCCCCCCGGCGGATTGAACTGACCCGCGCCCACCTGGAGGAGGATGCCGGAAAGTCGCTGCACGACGCCCTGCCCAACGCCACCGGCGTGGACCTCAACCGGGCCGGCGCTCCGCTTCTGGAAATCGTCACCGAGCCCCAGCTGCGCTCGCCCGAGGAAGCCGGCGCCTGCATGCGCGGCATCCATCAGCTGGTGACCTGGATTGGCATCTGCGACGGCGCGATGCAGGAAGGATCGATGCGCTGCGATGCCAATATTTCCTTGAAGAAGCCGCAGGACCGGCAATTGGGCACGCGCACCGAAATCAAGAACCTCAACTCGTTCCGCTTCGTGGAACGCGCCCTGCACAGCGAAATCGCGCGGCAGAGCCAGGTGCTGCGCGAAGGCGGCGCGGTGGCCCAGGAAACCCGGCTCTACGACTCCAGGCTGGACACCACGCGCCCGATGCGCGACAAGGAGCAAACCAACGACTACCGCTACTTCCCGGACCCCGACCTGCCTCCGCTGGAGCTCGAACCGGGCTTTCTCGCCGATTTGCAGAGCACCCTGCCCGAACTGCCCGGCGAACGGCGCGCGCGGTTCGAGGCCGACTACGGGCTGGCAGCGGAAGACGCGCACCGCCTTTGCGAGAGCCGGGCGGCGGCCGATTACTTCGAAGCCGCCGGCAAGGCCTGCGGCGACATGCTGCTGGCGGCGCGCTGGGTGACCGGCGACCTGGCCGCAGCCCTCAATCGGGATGGTCTGGATATCGCTGCCAGCCGGGTCGGCGCGGAACAGCTGGGGGTCCTGCTGGCCCGCGTGCAAGAGGGCGTGCTGTCCGGCAAACAGGGCAAGGAAGTGTTCCAGGCCATGTGGGCCGGCGAGGGCGGCGCCGATGACATCATCAAGAGCCGCGGGCTGAGGCAGATCTCCGATAGCCAGGCCCTGGAGGGCATCATTGAGGAGGTGATCAAGCGTCATCCGGAACAACGGCAACAGTACCGGGATGGGAACGCCCGCCTGCTGGGGTTCTTCGTCGGCCAGGTGATGCGCGCCAGCAAGGGCCAGGCCAACCCGCAGATCGTCAATCAACTGCTGCGCAAGCTGTTGTAGGGTTGTTCCGCGCATGACGCCGTCCGCTATCCGCACCCGCGACCTCACGCGGACCTACCGGATGGGGGCCGACACCGTCGTGGCCCTGTGGGAGGCCAGTCTTGCCGTGCAGCTTAACGAATACATAGCGGTAACCGGTCCTTCCGGTTCCGGCAAATCCACGCTGATGAATCTGCTGGGCTGCCTGGAGACGCCCAGCTCCGGGGACTATTGGCTGAACGGCACGCACGTATCGCGCATGAATGGCCGTGAGCTGGCGCAGGTACGCAACCGCCAGGTCGGATTCGTATTTCAGACCTTCAATCTGCTCGAGCGCTGCACCGCCCTGCAAAACGTCGAGGCGCCCCTGATCTATGCGCGAATGCGGCGCAGGGATCGGCTGAAACGGGCCGCTGAGGCGCTGGAACGGGTGGGGCTTTCGCATCGCCTGACTCACAGGCCCAGCCAGCTTTCCGGCGGACAGCGGCAAAGAGTCGCCATCGCGCGGGCCTTGGTGACTCGGCCGAGCATCTTGCTGGCGGACGAACCTACGGGTAATCTGGACTCCGCTACTGGAGAGGAAGTCTTGAACCTGTTCGATTCGCTGCATGGAGACGGCCACACCCTGATCGTGGTGACCCATGACGCGAGCATCGCATCCAGGGCCCGGCGCAGGATCGAAATGCTGGACGGCCGGATCACGCTGGACACGAGCGCTCGCTCGCCCAACGGCGGCCTATGACTCTCCGTAGCGGTACGATTCTCGGGCTGGCGGTGCTGGCCGCCGGTTGCGCCGAGCAACCGGCGCCCGAGCCTCAGGCCTATGATCGGGCGCCGGTTGAACTACGGGACATCCGCGTGTTCGTGGAAGCCGCCGGCGTAATCGAGCCGCTGCGCACCGTGGAACTCAAGTCCAAGGCCTCCGGTGAAATACTCTCGGTTAGCGCCGAGAACGGCGACTGGGTGGAGCAATCGACCCTGCTGGTGCGAATCGACAAGCGCATCCCGACCAACAACCTGGCCCAGGCCGAAGCCGCCCTGAAAGCCGCGGAATCGCGCCGCTCCATCGCGCTGTTGCAGATGGAGCGGGCCGAGAAACTGGTCAGTGACAACACCATCACCGACAGTGAGTTCGAGGAAACGGCGCTGACCCTCTCGGAGGCCGAGGCGCAGTTGGTGAGGGCGCGGGTGGACGTGGAAAACGCCCGGATCGCACTCGACGATACCGAGTTGCTTGCGCCCATCGACGGCACCATTATCGAGCGCAACGTGGAGCCGGGACAGGTCATCTCCTCGCCGACCCAGGACGTCGGCGGCGGCACGCTGCTGCTGCGTATGGCCAACCTGCGCAGGGTGCTGGTGCGGACCCGGGTGGACGAGACCGACATCGGCAAGATCAACCCGGGCATGCAGGCGAATGTAAGCGTAGCGGCCTATCCCAACCAGGAGTTCAGCGGGCTGGTGGAAAAGATCGAACCGCTGGCCGTGGTGGAGCAGAGCGTCACCATGTTCTCGGTATTGATCCTGCTGGACAATCCCGACTCGCTGCTGCTGCCCGGCATGAACGCCGAGGTGGAAATCAAGATTGCCGAGGAGTTGCAGGCGCCCTCCGTGCCGATGGCGGCCCTGCGCACGCTCGACGATATTGAAGCCACGGCCCACATGCTGAACTGGCCCTCCGACAACCTGCGCCAGGCGGTAATGGAGGAACGCGAGAAGGCCGGGGGCGATACCGAGGGCGAGCCGCCCGCTCAACAGCGCCCCGATTTCACGGCCCCTGCCAGGCAGCAGAATCGAAGCGGCGACCGCCCGCAGCCGACCGCCGAGCAGCGCGAGGCCATGCGAAGTGCGATGCGCGAAGCGATGCGTAATCAGCCACGCCGCGTAGGGCGCCCCTGGACCGGCGGCGCAAGGCCTGGTGGTGGTCCGCTCGGGCGATTCTCAACACCGCAACCGGAGTACGACTTCAACGCCGAGTACTGGGTCCTGGTGATGCGCGATTACGGGCCGGAGCCGGCCTGGGTGCACACCGGCCTGAGCGACTTCGAGTATTCCGTAGTTCTTGCCGGACTCGAGCAGAGCGAACAGGTACTTTTGCTTCCCAGCACCGGCCTGTACGAATCTCAATCCAACCTGCGTAACTGGATGCGCCGCCGCTCCGGCGGCCTGCCCGGCATCGGCTAGCCGATTTCGGCCGGGTCCACGTCCACGGACCATGACACCCGGCGGCTGCGCTGCAGATTCCGAACCTCCGGGATCCACCGGCTAAGGAACTCCTGAAGGCGGGCGCGGCTTGCGGAGCGCACCAGCAAATGAGCGTGGCTGCGGTCACGCCGGCGCTCGATGAGGGCGGGAGCGGGACCCAATACCTGGACCGCCGAAGGGGACTTGCCCGGTGCGGGAACGCAGGCCCTGGCCCGGTCGAGAAACTCGGACACGCTCGGCGCCTGGGGAGCGTTGGCGCGCAGCACCGCCAGGTGTGCGAACGGCGGCCAGCCGCTCATCCGGCGAAGTTCCAGGGCGGTGGCGGCAAACCCGGCGTAGCCCTCCTTCAACAGCTGGCGAAGCAATGGATGGTCCGGCAAGCGGGTCTGCAGCACCAGCAATCCTGGCTTCTCGCGCCGCCCGGCCCGGCCCGCTACCTGCACCAGGGTCTGCGCCAGCCGCTCCGGCCCGCGGAACTCCTGGGCGAAAAGGCCCTGATCGGCGTCGATCACGCCCACCAGTCCCAGGCTGGGGAAGTCATGCCCCTTGGTGAGCATCTGGGTGCCGAGCAGGATGCGGTAATGGCGATTGCGGATGCCGCCCAGGATGTCCTCCAGCCTTCGCCGGCCGCGCACGTTGTCGCGATCCATGCGCGCCAGCGGTACCCCGGGAAAACGCACGGCAAGCTCCTCTTCCAGCCGTTCGGTTCCGCGGCCGATCGCGTTGAGGCCGGACCCGCACTGTTCGCAGCGCAACGGCGGCCTGCGCCCGGCGCCGCAATGATGACAAAGGAGCCAGTCGCGCCTGCGGTAGAAGACCATGCGCGCATCGCAATGTCCGCATTCCTGGGCCTTGCGGCAATCCGGACACATGAGCACCGGGGCGAAACCGCGGCGATTGAGGTACAGCAGCACTTGGGCGCCGGAGTCGAGCTGCTCGGACATCGCCCGGATCAGGGGCTTGCTCAGTCCATTCTCCGGAGGGTGCCGGTTGAGGTCCACAAGCCGGGCCAGCGGAGGCCTGGCGCCGGTTACTTTCCTGGCCAGACGATGACGCGCGTAACGGCCTTTTTGAACATTCAGCAACGACTCCAGCGACGGCGTCGCCGATCCGAGAACCACGGGGATTTCCTCTTTCGCGGCCCGCATCACCGCCAGGTCCCGGGCCTGGTAGCGGAAACCATCCTGTTGTTTGTAGGAGGGATCGTGCTCCTCGTCGATCACAATCAAGCCCAGCGCGGGGCATGGCGTGAACACGGCCGAACGGGTGCCGACCACAAGCCGGGCGCGGCCCGAACGGGCGTCCTCCCAGGCGCGCAGGCGCTCGCCTTCATTCAATCCCGAATGCAGCACCGCCGCAGGGGTGTTGAAGCGGGCCTTGAGGCGGGCCGCGAGCTGTGGCGTAAGCCCGATCTCCGGCGCCAGGAGAAGGCATTGGCGGCCCGATGCCAGCACCTTTTCCACCAGGTGCAGATAGACTTCGGTCTTGCCGCTGGCCGTCACGCCGTCGAGCAGGTGGCAGGCGAACTTCTCGCCGGTCGGCATGGCCTCGACGGCCGCGGCCTGCTCCGCGCTGAGCGAGAGCGGGCTTTCGCGCAGCAACTCGGCGGGCGCCTGAACCGGCGGCTCGAATGATTCGGCCAGTCCCTTGTCACGCAAGATTCGGACTATCCTGCGCCAATCCGGCGTAGCGGAGGCCAACGCCGCCTCAGGCACACCTTCACTCCCCGGCGCCGGCAACAGCTCGAAGAACTGCCTTTGCCGGGGCGCCCGCGCCAGCGCGGCGGAGGCTTCTTCGATACCCTTCACCGTAGCCCGCCACGACCGTGGCGCATCCGGCAACCTGCCGCCGCGGCGCAATTGCTGCGGCAAGGCATAGGCCAGAACCTGTCCCAGCGGGTGACAGTAGTAGTCCGAGGCCCAGCGCAACAACGCAAACGTCACGGCATCCCAGAGCGGCTCCTCGTCCAGTACCGCCAGCACCCGCCGCAGGCGATCGGCAGGCATGTCCGACTCGGCAAGGCGCTCAAGCACGATGCCGGTGCGCCGTGAGGACCCCAGGGGAACCGACACGCGGGTCCCCGATTTGGGTACAGGCGCTTCCTCAGGCGGGAGATAGTCCAGCAGCGGGGCCGAAAAACGCGGCCCCACGGCCACCCTCAATATGGAACCGGGCGTCATGCTTGAGCGCTGGCCTCCCTTGCGCGCCGACCGGCCGGCCCTACTGGACGACGTCCGCGTTCCAGTTTTCGGTGGGCCGCTCTATGACATTGATCAGCATGCCATCGGGATCACGGCAGGTCATTTCCAGCTGCCGCAAGTCATGCACCACCAGCAATTGCGGCTCGCACACGACTTCACCGCCGAATTCCACGATCCGATCGCGCACATTGCGAATGTCGGTGGCGAAGAACACCATGCATCCTTCACCCAGGTTGGCGCCGCGGTTTTCCCTGCGGGACGGCGACGGCGGCGGCTTGATCTCGAACAGGCCCACCATTCCGAAGTTGAGTTCGTCGGCCTTGACGATCGCATAGCGAATCACCCGATCTTCCGGAACGCCGATCAGGGCATGACCCACCTTGTGCTCCAGCACACCGTTGGCGTAAACCCCGGTAAAGCCGAGGGCCTCCTTGTAGAAACGAACGGAATTTTCCAGGTTGGATACAAAGATGGCGGTGCGCACAATGCGACTGACCTGTGGAATGTCGTTCACGTTGAACCTCCCGTTTGAAACAAAGCGGCGATAGCGCCGGGATCAGGCGCGAGGTTAACGCGAATCTGGTGGAGAGAGGGCGTCCTGCCCTGGGAACGAGGGCGTCCTGACGCTGGGAACGAGGGGATCCTGCCCTCGTCGAGGGCTGGAAGCCCTTGTTCCCAGGGGGATTGTCAGGCGGTTTCGCGTATGAAACTCTGTGGCGGGCGCTCGATCAGATTGATCAGCATGCCGTCCGGGTCGCGGGCGGTCATTTCCAGCATGCCGGCCCGGTCGCGGTCGGTCATTTCCAGCATTCCGGTGCCGGTCCCGCGAACGATCAAGCGTTGCGGTTCGCAAACGATTTCCGCTCCCAGCGCCACCATCCGGTCGCGCACCGCGCGTATGTCGTTGGTCAGAAACACCAGACAGCCTTCCCCCACGTTCACGCCCGGGCTGGGCCGCTGCACCGGCGGCGGCGACGGTTTGACTTCGAACAGGCCCACCATTCCGAAGTTGGGGCCGTCAGCCTTGACGATCTCGTAGCGAATTACCCGATCCGTCGGCACGCCGAGCAAGGCGTGAACCACCTCATGCTCAATGGTTCCACCGGCGTAGACCTCCCGGTAGCCGAGCCCCTCCTTGTAGAACCGCGAGGAATTGTCCAGATTCGATACGAATAAGGCGGTGCGCACCATTCGACTGACTTGCACAGTGTCGTTCATGTCAAACCTCTCATGTCGGCTGAAACGGAATTCGCCCCTGGGAATGAGCGCACGATATCCTCTTTCACAGGCGGGGGGCTAGTGCCGTGTCACTAGAGTTCGTGCACCGCGCGGATCAGTTCGGCGCACTTGGCCTGGCCGTCGCCATACAGCATGCGGGTGCGGTCCTGGTAGAACAGAGCGTTGTCGATCCCCGAAAAGCCGGTGCCCTTGCCGCGCTTGATCACAATGGCGTTGTTGGCCTTGTCGGCATTCAGTATCGGCATGCCGTAGATCGGGCTGGCCGTGTCGGTCCGGGCGGACGTATTGACCACGTCATTGGCCCCGATGACCAGCGCCACGTCGGTCTTGGGGAATTCGGGATTGATCTCGGCCTCGTCATAGATCAGGTCGTAGGGCACGCCGGCTTCCGCCAGCAGGACGTTCATGTGACCCGGCATGCGGCCGGCAACGGGGTGAATCGCGAACTTCACCCGCACGCCGCGCTTCATAAGCGCTTCGGCCAATTCCCAGACCTTGTGCTGGGCCTGGGCCACCGCCATGCCGTACCCCGGGATGATGATGACCTGGCGGGCAAAACCCATCATGACGGCCGCGTCGATCGCCTCGACCGGCTTCATCGTCCCTTCGATGTCGCCGCCCGTGGCGGTCTCGCCGAAGCCGCTGAACAGCACGTTGGCCAGCGAGCGATTCATCGCCTTGGCCATCAACTGGGTAAGCAAGGTGCCGGCCGCGCCCACCACCGTGCCGGCGATGATCATGGCGGCGTTGTCCAGCACCAGTCCTTCCAGGCCCACCGCCAGGCCGGTCAGGGCGTTGTAAAGCGAAATGACCACCGGCATGTCGGCGCCGCCGATCGGCATGGTCAGGGTCAGGCCCAGCAGCAGGGCCAGGACGAAAAACAC
This sequence comes from Candidatus Foliamicus sp., assembly GCA_965261845.1. Classification (GTDB taxonomy): domain Bacteria; phylum Pseudomonadota; class Gammaproteobacteria; order Steroidobacterales; family Foliamicaceae; genus Foliamicus. The sequence continues at coordinate 2,611,632 of OZ253475.1, forward strand.
GGTAAGCCAGGGCCCGGATACATCCATGATCAGCAGCACGGCGACGGTGACCACAGCCAGCGTTATGAGCAGGTTGAGCAGGTTCTGTCCGGCGAAGCGCAGTGAACGTTTAAGCCAACCCTGCAGCTTGGCGAACGCCAGCAGGCTGCCGGAAAACGACACCGCTCCGATAAGCGCTCCGGCCACGGCCAGCAACGCCACCGTCCAACCCATTTCGCCGCCTTCATGGCCGCCGCGCAGCAACTCCACCCAGGCAATCGCCGCCGCGGCGCCGCCGCCCATGCCGTTGAACAGCGCGATCATCTGCGGCATGCCGGTCATGGGAACCGTGCGGCCTTTGATCAAGGCGGGGATGCCACCCACCAGAATGGCGGCCAATATCAGGGGGCGATTCTCCATGTCCGGCCACAGGAAGGTCACCAGCGTAGCCAGCACCATGCCGCCGCCGGCCCACAAGATTCCGCGCCGCGCCCTGGCCGGCGAACTCATCGCCTTGAGGCCGAGGATGAAGGCAACGGCAGCCAGGAAATAGCTGCCGTGGATGAGCGTATTCAGGGTCACTTGGCGCCGTCCTGATCGTCATCCTTGCTGCGCTTGAACATTTCCAGCATGCGCTCGGTCACCACGTAGCCGCCTACCGCGTTGCCCGAGGCCAGGGCCACGCCGATGAACCCGATCACTATCTCCAGCGTGGTGTCGGCCCAACCAAGGGCCAGCATGGCGCCGACCAGAACGATGCCGTGGATGAAGTTCGAACCCGACATCAACGGTGTATGAAGTATTACCGGCACCCGCGAGATGACCTCGTAGCCCACGAAGGCCGCAAGCATGAATATGTATAGCGCTACAAAACCGGTAATCATTTGGTGGATGAATCTCCTCGCGCGCCGGCGTAACGAATCTCACCCTCGTGGGTGAGCAGAGTAGCCGCGAACACCGGATCTTCCAGGTCGAGGGCGAATGCCTCGCCGTCGATCGCGGGCTTGATGAAATTGAACAGGTTGCGCGCGTACATGGCGCTGGCGTGGCGCGCCATTTGGGCCGGCAGCTTGAGCGGCGCGATGATACGCACGCCGTTGTGGTCAACCGTCTCGCCCGGGCGGCTCAACTCGCAGTTGCCGCCCCCTTCAGCAGCCAGGTCCACGATTACCGAGCCCGGCCGCATCTTCTCTACCACTGCGGCGCTGACGATGCGCGGCGACGGCCTGCCGGGGACCGCGGCCGTGGTGATCAGCATGTCACTGGCGGCGATGTGGCGATCCAGGGCCTCCTGCTGCTGCGCCTTTTCCTCGGCGGTCAGTTCGCGCGCATAGCCGCCTTCTCCGGTGGCGCTTACGCCGGAGTCCACGAAGCGCGCGCCCAACGATTCGACCTGCTCGCGGGTTTCTTCGCGCACGTCGTAGGCCTCGACCACGGCGCCGAGCCGGCGGGCGGTGGCAATGGCCTGCAAACCAGCCACCCCGGCGCCCAGGATCAGGGCGCGGGCCGGCTTGATGGTGCCGGCCGCGGTAGTCAGCATGGGCAGAAACTTCTGCAGTTCGTCGGCCGCCATTACCACGGCCTTATAGCCGGCGACGGAAGCCTGGGAGGACAGTACATCCATGGACTGGGCGCGCGATATGCGCGGCACCAGTTCCATCGAGAAGGAGGTAACACCGCCATCGCACAGAGCGTCGGTGGTGGCCGAGGGTGCGTAAGCGTTCAGCAGTCCCACCACCATCGCGCCCTTCCTGAGTTCGGCAATGCGCTCGACTTCGGGCGGTCCCACACAGAAAAGGATGTCCGATTCCGCCGCCACGGCAGCAGGCGAAGACTGGATTTCCACGTCCTTGTAATCGCTGTCGGAAAAACTGGCGGCCAGGCCTGCGCCTTGCTCCATGACGACGCGCAATCCTGCGGCATGCATGCGCGCCAGCACCTTGGGCACCACGGCAACGCGTTTCTCGCCGGGCGCGCTCTCGCGCAAAACGCCAATGGTTATGGGCATGCAGTGTGTATCGAAGTACAGCGCGCCGGTGAACGGGCAACGGCGGGCATTTTAGCCGAGGCCAGCGGCCCATTTGGCGCGCAGGACGTTGAAATTTTGCAATTTAGGGGTATAAGGCGGGCTGAAGGGGACATTTTCATGCTGCTGTTGAACGATGCCGTGGATCTGCGCCAGTGGGTGCTGCGCACCGACGTGGCGGGCCGCCCGCTGGGTTGGATCGATTACCGCGACGCGGTTCGGCTGTACCACGCCGGGCAGGTAGCCTATCCCTGCGGCCGGCCCATGTTCCGGATTCGCGGCGGCACTTGCGCCCGCACCGGGCGGCAAAGCCAGGTGGAAGTCAACACCATCGTGGCCACCCAGGGCGTATCGGCAGGGCTGAACAAGCGCCTGGACAACTATGTCCCGCCGCTTAACAACCACGCACTGTTCCGCCGCGACGCGCACGTGTGCATGTATTGCGGCGGGCGCTTCCTGCACCGCGACCTGACCCGCGACCACGTCCGCCCGATCAGCCTGGGCGGCACGGACAACTGGGCCAACGTGGTAGCAGCCTGCAAGCGTTGCAACAATTGCAAGGGCGGCCGGCGGCCGGAAGACGCGGGCATGGAGTTGCTTGCGGTTCCGTTTACGCCCACTTACGCCGAGTACATCTACCTGAAAGGCCGGCGCGTGCTGGCCGACCAGATGGAGTTCCTCATCGCCCACTTCCCCCGCGGCAGCCGCCTGCAGCGCCAATTCCAGCAGGCGGCCTGAACGCGGCCGGCACGGCCCATCATGGTGTCGTTGGGCAACATCGAATCCGTCCTCAGCGAGGAACGGCAATTCGCCCCTGGCGACAAGTTTGCGCAAGGCGCGCTGCTGAACAGTGCGGAGTTGGAACGGCTGCGCCGCGCCGGCGGCAGCGACCCGGTAAGCATGTGGGCGGAACTGGCCCGTGAGACGCTTTCCTGGCACAAGCCTTTTGCCCAAACGCTGGATCGCTCGAAGGCGCCGCACTATGCCTGGTTTGCCGATGGCGAACTGAACGCCAGCGAAGCCTGCCTGGGCCCCTGGATTAAGAGCGCCCCAGACCGGACCGCCATCCTTTACGAGAGCGAGGAAGGCGAAAGCCGTGCGCTCAGCTACCGCCAACTGGGCGAGGCCATCGCGCGCCTGGGGGCGGCCTTGCGCCGGCAGGGCGTGGCGCGTGGCGACCGGGTGGTGATCTACATGCCCATGTGCCCGGAGGCCGTAATAGCGATGCACGCCTGCGCGCGCATCGGCGCGATTCACTCGGTAGTATTCGGCGGTTTCTCGGCGCGCTCGCTGTACGACCGCGTGGTTGATGCCGATGCCCGGATGGTGATCACCGCGGACGCCGGCCGGCGCGGCGGCAAGTTTGTGCACCTGAAGGCAGCGGTGGATCAGGCGCTTGAATACGGCGAGCACGGTGTTCGCAGGGTCATCGTATTCCGGCATTCCGGCGCGGAGATCGCCTGGCAGGATGGACGCGACCTTTGGGCTCACGAGCTTACCGAGGAGGCGGACGCCGAATGTCCGGCCGAGTACGTAGATGCCGAGCATCCGTTGTTTCTGCTCTATACCTCCGGCTCCACCGGCAAGCCCAAGGGCATACAGCATTCCACCGCGGGCTACCTGCTGCATGCCAAGCTGACCTGCCGCTGGGTGTTCGATCTGCGCGAGGACGACGTCTTCTGGTGCACCGCCGACGTGGGCTGGATTACCGGCCACAGCTACGTTGCTTATGGGCCGCTGGCGAGCGGCGCCACGGTGGTGATCTACGAGGGCGCCCCGACTTTTCCGGACGGCGGCCGGTTCTGGAAGATCTGCGAACGCTATGGCGTAACTGTTTTCTACACTGCGCCCACCGCGATCCGCGCGCTGATGAAGCTGGGCGACGAGCTGCCGGCGCAATACGACCTGTCCTCGCTGCGCCTGCTGGGCACCGTGGGCGAGCCGATCAACCCCGAGGCCTGGATGTGGTATCACCGCGTAATCGGCGCAGGCACTTGCCCGATCGTCGATACCTGGTGGCAGACAGAAACCGGCGGCATCATGATTTCGCCGGTGCCGGGCGTTACCGCCACCAAGCCGGGTTCCTGCACCCAGCCTCTACCGGGCGTGCAGGCCGCCATATTCGATGAGAACGGCGCGGAAATCACCGAGCCCGACCGCGGCGGTTACCTGGTGATCCGCCATCCCTGGCCGTCCATGCTGCGGACCATCTGGGGCGACAGCGAGCGCTACCGCGAGACCTATTTCGGCAAATTCGGCAACGACTGTTACGTCACCGGCGACAGCGCCCGGCGCGACGCCGACGGCTGCTTCTGGATCATGGGCCGGCTGGACGATGTCGTGAACGTGTCCGGCCACCGCCTCGGCACCATGGAAGTGGAATCGGCGCTGGTGGCCCATCCGGACGTGGCCGAAGCCGCGGTGGTCAGCCGCCCGCACGAGATCAAGGGCGAATCCATCTTCGCCTTCGTAGTGCTAAAGGGCGCGGCGCCTGGGAACGAGGGCGTCTCGCCCTCGAAACAAGACCCCCTACAACAGGAACTACGCGCCTGGGTGGACGAACAACTCGGCCCCATCGCACGCCCCGACGATCTCAGAATCGTCGAAGCACTCCCCAAGACCCGCTCCGGCAAGATCATGCGCCGCCTGCTGCGCGCCATCGCCCGCGGCGAAGAAATCAACCAGGACATCTCCACGCTGGAGAACGCCGACCTCGTCCGCCAACTCATGCAGCCCTGACCCGGATCAAGCTGCGTTTCGCGCCCGCTGGACTCGATCCAGATCAAACGTCGCCTGCAGATTCATCCACAGCTTCGGTGAAGTCCCCAGAACTTGGGCCAGGTCCAGCGCTGCTTCGGCGGTAACTCCCCGCTTTCCACGAACCAGCTCATTCAGCCGGGCGCGGGTCCAGCCGAGCCGGTCAGTGATAATCAACGACCTGCACACTGCTCGCCTGTCCATTTCGCCAACGAAACACAATAACCCAGGCAACACGCGCTCTGCGCCTCATTTGGGAGTCCCTGCCAAGCGACCCGGCATCGTTCGCTTCGAGGTTGAACCCCACGCCTTCGGATTCAAACAGGGCATCAACACGGATCGGCTCAGGCAACTCGTGGCCGAGTCGGAAGCTGAAGAAGCCGCCCGTCGGGTTACACTTCGGCGGCGCCCGCGTCGCTTGGTTGGGAGGTTGTGATGAAGAAGTTGTTTGGTTTGGCCGTGCTGGCACTTTTTGCGATGTCCGCGTCGGCGGATCTTGCTGAGGAACTCGACGCCAGCGGCCGCTCGGATGAGGACAAGGCCAGGGACGAGGCGCGCAGACCGGGGGAGGTGCTGGCGTTTCTCGGTGTTGAGCCGGGGATGACGGTCATGGATCTGCTGGCGTCCGGGGGCTGGTACACCGAGGTGCTGTCGGTGGCCGTGGGGCCGGAGGGAGCCGTGTATGCGCAGAATCCTCCCATGCTCCTGGGCTTTAACGACGGCGCCTATGACAAGGCCATTACCGCCCGCCTGGCCGATAGCCGGCTCCCGAACGTGATCCGCCTGGACCACGAGGTGGACAACACGAGTTTGGAACCCGGCACGCTGGACGCGGCCCTGACCGCGCTCAACCTGCATGACCGGCACAACTTCGGAACAGGCGATGAGGATGTTATTGAGATGCTGGCGGCAGTGAAGGATCTGCTCAAACCCGGCGGCGTGCTCGGCATCATCGACCACTATGGCGATCCGGACAAGAACAACACGGCCCTGCATCGCCTGAACGTGGAAGCTGCGCTACCGCTCATCGAAGGCGCGGGCTTCGATGTGGAGTCTTCGGATCTTCTGCGAAACCCCGAGGATGACCACAGCATTATGGTGTTCGACCCGGCGATACGCGGAAAGACCGACCGGTTGCTCTTCAAGCTGACGAAACCCGCCGAATAGCACACTCCGGGAACGGGGCTTGGGAACGAGCCCGGGAACGCACTTGGGAACGAGGGCATCCTGCCCTCGATGAGGGCGAGACGCCCTCGTTCCCAGGCGTGGTCCCAGGGCGTGTCAGCGTAGCGTGATGGCGGGAAACAGGATCAGAACGCCCAGCAGCAGGGCGTCGCAGGCAAGATAGGGCAAAGCCGCTCGTATCACCTGCCCCAGCGTCACGCCCTTGGGCGCGACGCTCTGCATCAGAAACAAGAGCAGCCCGAAGGGCGGCGTAGTCAGGCTCATTTCCAGGGCCAGAAGCACCACGACGCCGAACCACACGGCGTCGAAACCCATCGACGCGGCCAGCGGGAAGAACACCGGGATGGTGAGCAGCAGGATCGAGATCTGGTCCATGAACATGCCAAGCAGCAGCATCAACGCGAACATAAGCAGCAACTTGGCGTACGGCCCGGCTTCCAGCCCGATCGACCAATCCACCATCGCCGTGCTGGCGCCCGAGAAGGCCATTAGCTGGCTGAACACCGACGAACTCAAAATCAGCAGAAACACCATGCCGGAAATCCGCACGGTGCTGGCCAGAGAGGCCCTGAGCGCCTTGACGGTGAGCTTGCGCGCCAGGGCGGCCAGCACGGCCACGCTGAGGGCGCCGAAAGCGGCTGCTTCCGAAGGTGTCGCCAGGCCCAGCACGATGAAACCCACGACGCAGAACACCACCAGGCCCAGCGGCAGGATGTTGAAGGTCAGCAGCTTGACGCGGCGCCGGACCGACACCCGCTGCACCCCGTAACTGGGCGCGCTGGCGGGATTCAATTTCGCCTGCAGGTAGATCACCAGGCTGTAGCCGACCGCCAGCACCAGGCCCGGAATAATGCCCGCGATCAGCAGTGCGCCGATGTTCAAGCCGGCAAGGCTGCCGAGCAGCACCCCCAGCGACGACGGCGGAATCAGCATGGCCAGGCCGCCGGTGCCGATGATCGGACCGATGGACATGTGCGGCGCATAACCGCGCCGGGTCATCTCGGGAATCATCAATGAGCCCAGCATGGCAGTATTCGCCATGGTCGATCCGGTCAGCGTGGAAAAGGTCGCTCCGCCGGCCACGGTGATGTAACTCAGGCGCGCGGGAAGCCGCCCGAACAGGGTTTCCAGCGCGTCGAACACGCGCAGCGCCAGGCCCGAGTGAAACAGCAGGGCGCCCATGAACACGAACATGGGAACCGCGACCAGGGTAAAGCTGGTGATCAGGCTGGTGGAGTTGTCAACCAGCTGCAGCGGACCGAACCAGTCGCCCCCCATGATCAGCCACGCGCCCACCAGGTTGGCGGCCAGGAAGGCGAACGCCACCGGCACGCCCAGGGCCATGAGCGCAATCACCAGGAGGAAAACGCCAATGCCTGCGGTCATGGTTTTATTTCTCCAAGCCGGGAGCGGAGGCGCAATGCCCTCGCTTGCATGGAACAACCTGGGAACGAGGGCGTCCCCGCCCTCGACGAGGGCGGGACGCCCTCGTTCCCAGGGAGGCGCGAAACCGCCATCAGAAGGTCTGCTCGGCTTCCGACTGCGACATGCTGTCGCCGCGCAGCAGGCAACGCAGGAATTCAACCGCCATCATCGCGAAACCCACCGTCACCGGCGCGAACAACGCCCAGCGAGGCATGTCCAGCGAGCGGATTTCCACCTCGCCGCGCAACGCGCCCTCCACCGCCAGAATTCCGGCCAGTACGGCGACCATCATGCTGACCAGCGTGCAAAGGCTGAAGATCACCTTATCCAACCTCGATTGGAACGGCGCCGAAGCACGACGGTAAAGCACTTCCACTACGATCCAGGCCCTTTCCCGCACCAGCCAGGGCGCGGCGGCCATGGTCATATAGAGCAGGGAATACTCGGTTAGCGCGACGGTATAGGCGGGCGGCTGCTGCCCGAGATTGCGCAGAGTTACGTCAACCACGATGATCAGGCAGTCGGCGGCGATCAACCCGCAGGCGAACAGCATCAGGCCATTCACCAGGCCGTCCCAGGCTCTTGAGATCATCCGCCGGGACATGCCGTCAGCGTTCGGAGGTGTGACCGTCAGGGTAGAACAGCGGCTTTAAAGCCTCCACGGACTCGGGAGCGCGCACGCGCATACGTTCCCACACCACCTGGTGGGCAACATCGCGGAAGGCCTTGGGATCGGGCGCGGAAACGCTTTGAAAACCGGATTCCGCCAATTCGGCGTGCTCCCGGATGCGCAAGTCGCGGAACCACTTGTTGGCCTCCACGGCGTAGTGGATCGCCTCGTCGGTAAGGATGTGGCGCGCTTCTTCGCTCAAGGCATCCCAGCGGTCCAGGTTGATCTGCAGGCAGATGGAAAGGTTGAGTACTTCCGGATCGATCCGGTAGCGCACGAAGCTCTCCACACCCAGGTCCGCCAGGCCGACGCTGGTAAAAGCCAGGCCGTCCACGGTGCCGCGCTGAAGGGCCGTATAGGTCTCGCGCAGCGCGATCTGGACCGGCCGGGCCCCGAATACGTCCAGCAACTCGCGGTTGGAGGGCGAAGTGCGGAGTTTCAAACCGGTGAGGTCCGGCATGCCTTCCGGTGTGAATCCGGGGCGCTCCTTCAGATAGATACTGATTCCGATGCCCGACTGCATCCAGCCGATCAGGTGGGCGTTGGAGCGTTTCTTCCAGTACGGCTGCAACGCCTCCAGCGCGCCGCTGGCGCGCGCTTCCATCGGGTCGATGTTGGAGGCGAATATGGCATCGCCCTCGGGCAGCAGGCCCAGGTAGTAGGTAATCCCGCCCAGCGCCATGTCGATCACGCCACGCCGCAGCGCGTAAAACAACTGCCGCTGCGGAATGACCTCCGGCCCGCCGATGAAATCGATTTGCACCACGCCGCGGCCGCGTTCGTTCACGGCGTCGATGTAATGCTGGGCATGCTGCGAAAAATTGATCTGCCGAGGCCAGGAACTCACCAGGGTAAGTGTTTCCTCGTCCGCGCACACGGGCGCGGCGGCAGCAAGCGCCAGCAGGCAGAAAAGCGCCCTGCTAGGCGCTCTTGCCACGATTCATACCCCCGCCTGCGCCGTCCGCTTCCAGCTGCCGCAGGCCTCGCTGGAGCAGAACTATACCCACGGTCGCCGACGCCAGGTTGCCGAGCGCGCCGCCGAAGAAAACGCCGGTCAGACCGAAAAATTTGCCCAGGAGCCAGGAGAGCGGCACGTACACCAGCAAGGTGCGGCACAAAGACACCATCATGGCCGACAGGGGCTTGCCCAGCGCGTTTAAGGAACCGTTGGCGGTAATGGTCACACCCAGCAGGCAATAGGTCCACGGAATAATTCTGAGTTGCGTAACCGCCGCCTTCATTGCGCCCGCATCCTGAGTAAACAGAGCTACGATCGGTTCGGCGAAAATGCTCAGCGCAGCGGCAACCGCCAGCCCATATATGGCGACAAAACGAATACACCAATTGCGTGCTTCCCGCACCCGGTCAAGGTGTCCCGCCCCGGCATTCTGACCGACAAAGGGACCGATCGCCGCTCCCAGGGCCATGAGCGGAAGCAAGGCCAGCGCCTCGGTCCGCACCCCCACGCCGAACCCGGCCACCGCGGTCTGGCCGAAGCGCGCCACCATCGCGGTTACGAACGCGGAGGTAAGCGGAGCCATCAAACCGGTGGCAGTGGCCGAAAGGCCGACGTGCAGAATGCGCTTCCAGGAATCCAGAATGAGCTTCATGCCGCGGAAGGTAAGGAATCGGTCCCGGCGTATCCCGATGGCCATGATGACGACCAGCGACATGAAGTTGGCAATAACCGTCGCCAAGGCCGCGCCCTTGACCTCCAGCCGCGGAAAACCGAACAGCCCGAAAATCATGATCGGGTCCAGTATGGCGTTGAGGACGGCCGAGGCCGCCATCAGCAGGCCCGGCGATTTCGCATCGCCCAGGGCGCGCAGGATCGATCCGCCGATGGCGGGCCCGATTACGAATACCAGCCCCACCAGGTAAATCTGCATGTAGTCGCGCACCAGCGGCATGGTCGTCTCGTCGGCGCCCATCAGGCCGAATATCTCCTCCATGAACCACCAACCGAGCGCCAGCAGCACCAGCCCAAGCATGGCGCACAGCAAGAACGCATGGGTAGCGATCCGGCGGACTCTCCGCTTGGCGCCCTGTCCCAGCAGGCGGGAAATCACCGAGTTGGCGCCGACACCCATGCCTATGGCCATGGCGGCGACCACAAATCCAATCGGGTGGGTGTAGCTCACGGCAGCCAACGCCAGCGGGCCCAGGCGGCTCACGAACCAGGCATCGACCAGGCTGAAAGAGATCATGGCCAGCAGCCCGATCATCATCGGCACCATCTGTTCCCAAAGGTGGCGGCCCACTGGGCCTTCGGTAAGTCGCGCTTTCATGACCCGCGCATTGTATTAGGCGGGTTACGTCTGATTCGAATCCATGTGGGGGATTCCCGATTCAAGTTTTCGCCCCCGTTGCGGCGGCGCAGACGCGCAGGGAACAACCCTGGGAACGAGGGCGTCCCGCCCTCGACGAGGCCGGGACGGCCTCGCTCCCAGCGTGTTCCCTGCGCGCCAGCGCAGCGGCGCCCGCTGCGAAAACTCCCAGGTTGTTCCATGCAAGGGAGGACATCCTGTCCTCCGATGGCTGGACGCCCTCGTTCCCAGGGGTGTTCCATGCAAGACTTCAGATGTCCTGTCCCGTTCTCGAAACCGCCGCTAAAGGCGCGCGGCGAGTTCGGCAAGGCTGGCAACGGTCATATCGGGGCTAACCTGGCCCTGCGGAGTACGTGCAGCCCCCGATGCTGCGCCGCCGTAACGGTTCACCCAGGCCGTGCGAATGCCCAGCGCGCCGGCTGGCTGGATGTCGTGGAACAGGCTTTGCGCCGCATGCAGCAGTTCCTGCTTGCCTACGCCCTGCTCCGCCAGCCGGTCGAGCAGGAAACGGAAATTGCGCGAATCAGGCTTGTAGGAACCGATCTCGCCGGCGGTGCAAACCAGATCGAACTCGATGCCCAGGACTTCCTGCGTGGCGGCAAAGGAGTCCCTGTCCACGTTCGACAGCACGGCCAGCCGGAACCGTTTTTGCAGTTCGGCCAAGGCGTCCGCGGTATCGGGGAACGCCGGCCAGCGGCGAATCAACGCGGCAAAGGAAGTAGCCTCGCTGCCGCTCACCGGCAGATCGAATCGCCGCCCGATCCGCCGCGCTACCTGCCGCAGCACTTCGGGATACGCCATCTCCGGATGGGCCGACTGCACCTTCGGTTCGGCGTCGGCGAACGCAGCCAGCAGCTCGGCGCGGCCGAAGCGCGCGCCATGGCGACCGGCCCATGCCGACAGCGCTTCAACTATGCCGCTCTCCCAGTCAATCAGAGTGCCATAGCAATCGAAGCTGATCGCCTTGAATCCCATTTCGAATCTTCCTTTGCGCCTGCTCTGAATTGTAGGCTTCGCGTACTAATCAAGAAGTGGCGCAGCTTAGCTGACCGCGTTACTATCGGCCACACACCCGGCGGGGTGCACCAGCCGGGCCCACTCTCCACCAGACGCGGAGAAGGCAAACATGCACTTGCTGAAACTTTGGGAAAATATCGAATCTCGACTCGATTCGGGGCTTACGGCATGGCGTGAGCGCATTGAGGACTTGGGCCAGGTGCCGGCCGTTAGGAACAGGAGCAAGGGAAAAGCCTGGACGGACGAAGAGGTGTTTGAAGCCCTTTTGTTGGCAGTACTATCCAGCGATACGGATTGGTCGAAGATCGAAGCTATCCGGCCCGATCTTGAGAAGTTGTTTTCCGGCTTCAGTCTTGAAGCCTACGCTGGACGGCAGGGAGCCCATGTCGTCGAGAAGCTTGTCCCCTGGTTCAAGAGCAAGAAGGCAGGATCCAGAAGTCAATCGACGAACCTCATCCAACTCATCGATACTGCGGGAATACTTCTACGGCACAGCAAAGCTCGGGGGTCGGCCGAAAGTTACTTTACCGCCCTCTTGCAGCAGCACGGCAACGACCCGAAGCAAGTGGCCCTGTGCCTGGGCGTAACCCGCAGCGAACACAAACTGCCGGCGTTTGGCGTCCCGTTGGCGGCGGAAGCCCTGAAGAATCTCGGCTTTGATGTCGCCAAGCCCGACCGGCACCTTTTGCGCGCTGTGGCTGCCTTTGGGCTGGTCGATTTTCAGCCGGGTGGTTGCAAATTCGAATCGCCCAATGCAACCAAACGACGGCAGTTGGAGGCCATGACAAGAGTAGAGGAAATAGCGAAAGCGGCAGGCAAGCCCGTAGCATACGTTGACAACGCGATCTGGATGCTGGGAGCGCAGAGCAGGCTGCATCTTACAAACCTGCAACTTGCCGAACTGGCGGAAAACAACCCGATGCGGAGCAAGGACCAGAGCGGCCTTCTGACCTTGCTGGACTCCTGGATAAAGGAAGGAGACGCCGAAGAACAAACAGAAACGCTCGAATACCTTATTCGCGCTCTGGACGAAAACCGGCCGGAGGGCTACAAGCTTTTTCCGCCGGAACTCAAAGGCAAGAGTTGGTGAGCCGGGTTGTATTGCTGGACAGCAGCCGATGCCGCGTTGGACGGCGATGTGATACTGGCTGCACAGGCTGCGACCTTGAATCTCGACAGTGTAGTTGTAGCAACAACCAACCCGAGACATCTGTCGCCCTTTGTGGAGGCAAACTTGTGGTTCAACATTGCGGGATGAAAGTAATCGAGAGAGATGAGTAAAATCGCACGCCAAGGGAGGAATCGATGATGCAAAAACAATTTCCGGACTCTATGCCGGCTGGCCTTGACATGACGCTGAACAAGCGCGAGCTGTTGACCGGCGCTGGAGCGGCGGCGGCGCTGGCCTTGATGCCGCGGGTCAGCCGGGCGGCCAGCGAGACCTGGGACCTGATCGTAGTGGGCGGAGGTTCCGCAGGGCTGCCGTGCGCCATTTTCGCCGCCCAGCAGGGCGCGCGAGTGCTGGTGGTGGATCGGGCTCACCGCCTGGGAGGCACGCTGGATCGTTCCATAGGACAGATTGCCGCCGCCGGGACGCGACTCCAGGCCGAGCAGGGCATCGAGGATTCGCCCGAAGCGCACTTTGACGACATCATGCGCATCAGCCACGGCAAGGTGGATACCGAGCTGATCGGCGTGTTCGTGAGGGAAGCCGCCAAGACCGTCGACTGGTTGAGCGACCGCGGTTTTACGCCCCTTTCCGGGCATCCTGTCACCTCCGGCGGCCACGAACCCTACCTCACCCGGCGCTACCAGTGGGAGGAACAGGGCGGAGTCGCCATCCTGAAACTCCTGCTACCGCCATTCTTCGAACAGGTGCGCAAGGGCTCCGTCGAGTTCCTGATCCGAACCGACGCGTTGGAACTCATCCAGGACGATTCCGGGGCGGTGCGCGGCGTGATGGTGCGTGATGCAATGGGACGCAAGATGGACCTCCTGGGGCGCAAGGTGGCGCTCACTACCGGGGGATGCGGAGCCAACCCCGAGATGTTCGAGAAACTTCATGGCGTCCCTCTTTATGCGAAGTTGGCCTACCCCTTCAATCTCGGCGGCGGCCTGGAAATGGGCGTGGCTGCCGGCGGGGTGTTGCGAGGTGCGGAGCTGTTCCAGACTTTTTTCGGCATGGTACTGAACGACTTCAACGTGCCCAGCACGCCGGCTCCGGTGCCCGTGAGTACGGGCCCCGAGACGCGCATGCCCTGGGAGGTGTACGTGAATTCCACCGGGCAGCGGTTCGTGCGCGAAGACCATCCCAGCGTGGATGCACGCGAACACGCACTCCTTACACAGGAAAACCATCGCTACTGGATCATCTTCGACCAGGAGATCATGGACAGGGCGCCGCCCGTAGTCAGGGGCTGGGACCAGGCCCGCATGGACTGGGCTTTCGACAAATACCACTTCTTCTCGCGCGCGGATTCCCTCGGCGAACTGGCCTATTGGGCCGGCATCGAAGCCGACGGGCTGACTGCTTCCCTTGAGCGTTACAACTCAAGTCAGGCCGGAGGCAGGGATCCGGATTTCGGCCGCGAGCACATGCCCTTGCCGGTCGGCAAGCCACCGTTCTACGCGATCCGTATGCAGGGCTATCAATTGCTGTCCTTTGCGGGCCTGAACGTGAACCCTAACCTTCAGGTGCTGAACGGCGACGGGGATCCGATCCCCAACTTGTACGCGGCAGGCGAAGTGCTGGGCGCCGGCGCCACGTCAGGCTTCGCCATCGTCAACGGCATGCTGCTCACGCCGGCGCTGGTGTTCGGGCGCATGATCGGGGAGCGGGTGTTCGCCTGATCTCACACTCGGCAAGGGTGGTTGGGATGACGAGCGACTGAACCCGGATACCGAGCCGGGTCGCGAAGATTATCCATATTCTCGACGTGCTGCGGGCGGTGCCGGACCAACAGGTCGTGGAAAATCGGAACCAGGCGCGCCGGATAGCGCGGAAACTCCTGGGCGAATAGGGGGTAGAAAAAAGCCCCGATTCAATCAGGCAAGGCGAAAGCCACCAGCGCGTCCGATTGGGCCGTGCCGGCGCGGGCGTTACCCCCGGCCGCAATCACTACATACTGGCGCCCGCCGGCGCGATAGGTAATCGGTACCGTCATGCCCGGCGCCGGCAGCGCTCCGGCCCATAGCTCCGCGCCGGTTTCCACGTCCAGGGCGCGCAGCTTGTGGTCCATGGTGGAGGCTACGAACACCAGCCCGCCGGCGGTTACGATCGGACCGCCCACGCTGGGCGAGCCCCAGCCGAACGCCGCCGGCAGGGTAATGCCCATGGCCCGCAGCCGCCCAAGCGGGATCCGCCAGCGCAAGTCGCCGCTGTCCATATCGATGGCGCTAAGCGTGCCCCAGGGCGGTGGCGTGCAGGGGAAACCCCAAGGCGACATCCACACCTCGCCTTCCACCCGGTATGGCGTTCCGCGCAAGGGCCGATTCAGGTAGTCCCGCGGCCCCTCATGCTCACCTTGTTCCGCGGGCACGAAACGCAGCCAGGTAGCCAGGTTCTCGGCCTTGATCACCAACAGGTTGCTGTTCGGATCAAAGGCCGCGCCACCCCAGTTGCCGCCGCCCAGCGCGGAAGGAAACAGAATGCTGCCGCGTTGGCTGGGCGGCGTGTACAGGCCATCGTAGCGGGACTCGTCAAACCGTTTCCGGCACCAGTTGCGATCAAGAGCTGAAATACCGAACAGGCTCTCGCGGTCCAACTCCTGGCGCGCGAACGAAGCGATACCCGACGGAATGGGCTGGGTGGGCCAGGCGCTCTCGCCCGGCACATCGGAAGGCGGAATAGGCTGTTCGGTTACCGGAAACACGGGCTCGCCGGTTGCGCGATCGAGCACGAAGAGGTGTCCGGACTTGGTCTGCTGGATCGCCACCTCGCGCGCCTTTCCGTCCTTGCGGATGGTCACCAGCAAGGGATGACCCGGCAGGTCGTAGTCGTACAGGTCGTGATGCACAGTCTGGAACGACCAGCTCGGCTTGCCGGTTGCGCCGTCCACCGCCACCACCGCATTGGCCAGCGGAAGATTGACGCGCCGCCCTACGCCGTAGTAGTCCGCCGAAGGGCTGGTGGTAGGCAGGAACACCAGGTTGCGCGCTGGATCAGCGCTCATCGTGGTCCATACATTGGCGGCGCCGGTAACCGCGCTCTGCTCGGGGGGAATGGGATTGAACTCCCAGACCATTTCACCGGTTCGCACGTCAAAGGCCCGCACCACGCCATCGATCGCATCGGCCACCCCATCGTCGGAGCCGCTGCCGGCGATGACCCGATCGCCCAGCACGACCGGAGGCGACGACATACCGCGAACCGGGCCCTCGCCGTAGCCCTCGTAGTCCCAGTGGGAGACGTAGCCGGGATGGCCCTTGGCGGCGCCGAAGTCCCGGCAGGCTTCACCGGTCAGCGCGTCTATCGCATGTACTGCGCCGCTGAAATCGGCCTTGAAGATGCGTTTGACGCAAATCCCGGAAGCATCCCCCGACTGCTCCCAGTAGGCCAATCCGCGGCAGATGCTTCCGCGGCGTTCGCCGGCGCGCTCGGCCTCGCCGCCCTGAAGCGCCGCGTGCGCATCGAAGACCCAGGCCTGTTCGCCGCCGGCGGCGTCGACCGCGAACACGCGGTTGAAAGGAGTGCAGAAATACACCAGCCCGTTGACCATCAGCGGCACCGCTTCCTGCGACGTTCCCACGCCCAGGCCGCCTTCGGCGAAATCGCCGCTATGGTGCACCCACGCCCGCTCGAGGCGGTCTACATTGTCCCGGTTTATTTCAGCGAGCGGCGAATGCTGGCTGCCGCCCGGGTCGCGGCCGAAGTTGCGCCATTCCCCCGACCCACCGCCAGAGTCCGCAGGTTCCTGGGCCCGGGCGCCGATGGCCGTAAACATCAGCAACAGGCAGGCCGTGACCAGAAGGCCGTGACTGGTCCACAGCGGAGCAGGGGTTTCCTGCCCCCGCCGCTGGGAGTTTTCGCAGCAGGCGCCGCTACGCTGGCGCGCAAGGAACACGTTGGGAACGAGGGCATCCTGCCCTCGACGAAGGTGGGGACGCCCTCGGTCCACCGGAGCTTTCATGTCATGCCGGTTCCGAAGCCAGTGCCATCATCAGATGGTCCAGGGCCGGATCGTCCATGAACGTGGCCTGGTCCGTGTCGGACTTGATGAAAACGGCTGTGTAGCCGGGATTGTCGCTCATGACAAGAACCCCCAAATTGCACCGCGATTATAGGCTGGCCCCTATTTGCGCCGTAGCCTGCTGCAGACCCCGTCCGGGAAGGAGGGCGACCGCGCCGGGAGCGAGGGCATCCTGCCCTCGTCGAGGGCGAGACGCCCTCGGTCCCAGAGACGCCCTCGGTCCCAGGGACGCCCTCGGTCCCAGGGGTTGCGACTATTGGTCGGGGGAGTTGAGGGAGAGGATTCGGTCGATGCGGAAGGTGCGCTCGTCCTGGCGCAGCATGCACCAGGCGCGCATGCCCAGGAAGGGCTTGCTGGAATAGGAACGCATTCCCACTTCCAGCGGGCGTACGCGCCGCCGGGAGCGAACATCGTTGCGCTTCAGGTATTCGATGTCGAGATGAGCCTTGCTGTCTATGGCTTGCTCGATGAGGCGGACCTTGGTTTCGGTCGAAAGAGTGCGCTCGGCGCGTCTGTATTCCTCCCCGGTAAGGAAGCTCTGAACCCGCCAGTCGCACCGAATCGATCCGGCGCTGATGGGGCGGCTCAGAACCAGCCCTTCGAATGTCGTGCAGCGACTCAAGGCGACATAGGTCTGACCGGCGGCGAACACGCGGTCCAGGTCGACGATCATGCGGTCGAAGGTCTTCCCCTGGCTCTTGTGAACGGTGACCGCCCAGGCCAGGCGGAACGGGAACTGGGTAAAGGTGCCTGCGGGACTGGAGACGATAACGCCGTCCTGGGCCTCGAACCGGATCAACTCCCATTCGTACGGCTGGACCCGCGCCCGGCGCCCGGAATCGGCCAGTCGTACCAGGATGTATTCCTCTCCAGCGCCGATGTGCACACCCTCTATCGTGCCGATGCTGCCGTTGACCCAGCGTTGCGCGCCATCGTTGTTCAGCATCATTACCTGGGCGCCAGCCTTGAAGCAAAGCCGGGCTTCGGTCGGGTAATACTCGCGGCTGAAATCGCCGCTGATCAGCGCCTCAAAGAGATGCTCCGGGGCCGCAAGGCGATCCAGGCGCATCCGGTTGATCATGCCGGCCGCGCGGTTGGTGCCGGTCAGCGTGATGTAACCCTCGCCTTGGGGTGGTACAAAATGTGAGTCCACCCGTTGGTTCAGCCCCTCGAGGTCGCCGTCTTCCAGCACGTTCTTGCGGATTCGGTTCAACAGGCGCACGAACTCGCGGTCACGCTGGCGGAATACCCGAGTGAGTTCGATCATCTCAAGCGCAATGCCCTCCAGCGACCGGGCGCAGAAAAAATGCGGCGAGGCGTAGACCTGGCGCAGCGCCTCGCGTTCCAGGCCGGTAACTACCGGCGGGAGCTGATACAGGTCGCCGATGAACACCATGTGCACACCGCCGAAGAGCGCCCCGGGGACGGGACCGTGCTGGCGCAGGAACACGTCCACGCAATCGAGCAGGTCGGCCCGCAGCATCGATACTTCATCGATGATGAGTGTGCGCAGACTCTTGTAGAGCTTTGCATTGCGTGGCTTGCTGCGGCGGGCGGCAATGGACTGGGGCGTCACGTCGATGCCGAACCCGAAGAAGCGATGCACCGTTTGGCCGCCCACGTTCAGGGCCGCAACCCCGGTCGGAGCCAGCACCACCGGGTCCCAGTCGACCTGGCGGCAGAAATGACTCAGCAGCGTGGACTTGCCGGTGCCGGCGCTGCCGGTAATCAGAAGGTGACGCCGGCCCTTGGCCATCTCGCCGAGGGCGCGCGAGAATTCACCGGTGATCTCGATGTCCGGCGCGTGACTAGCCATGCACGAAGCCCTGCCGATCTTACCGGGGAGGAGGCAGATGCCAATCCGTGATAGCGACCTTCATCGTGGCGTCGGGCCCGGATATATGCAGTCTACGGGGGACGATGAGATTGCCGGATTCGGTAATCCCGGTCACCGCTATCAGCCATCCCGCCTGCTGGAATTCCCGCGCGGCGCCTTGTCCGGAGCTTGATTCCAAGAACTGAGCGGCGGGATCGGGAAGTCCCCGCAGCCAGTAGCGCAGGCTATGCGCCGGCGCACCCGAGCACAGCAGATCCAACTCGTTCTCGGCAACCCCGGGGGCACACAGCGGCATCCAGCCATTGTCGGTACGCAGGCTGACTTCTTCGCCATCAATTCGCACGCGCTCGGCGCCCACTCCCCAGGGCCCGCTCAACTCCAATTGAGTCTGCGCGCCGTCCTGGCGCCACTTGACGTTGGCATTCAATCCCCGGCCCTTGGCATTGAGCGCCACACGCCCGCGCAACTCCCAGGTTTCCATGGCCGCGAGGGCGTCGCTGTCGAGCACGCCGTTGGTAAATTCCTGCTGCGCCGTACAGCCTGCAAGCAGGACGCAACACGCGGCCAGAATGGGAAGGCCGCCGACCGCTGGTGTAGTCGCCCGCAGATTGATGCCGTCAACTGCGGAACACCGCGCCCGCCTCATTGCAAATACCGCGCCTGCACCGCTTCCAGCAACGAAGTGTCCCGGTATCGCTCGAGCGAGTCGCGCAGCAAGGCGGCGGCGCGGTCGGTCTCCCCCAATTCGAACAGGACTTCACACAGGTGGGCCGCGACTTCGGGATGCGGAAAGCTCTCCAGCGCCCGTTCGAGCAGTGGGACGGCCTCCTGTGTCCTCCCCAGGCGATACAACACCCAACCCATGCTGTCGATGATCGCCGGCGAGTCGGGAGCCAGCTCCAAGGCCAGGCGAATATGTTCATGCGCCTCTTTCAGACGCATGCCGCGGTCGGCCAGGGTATAGCCGAGCGCGTTGAGCACTTCCGAATCGCGGGGGTAGTCCTCCAGCAATTCCTCCATCGCGCGTATCGCGCTGCGGTGCTTGTTCAGATCCGCCAGCATTTGCGCGCGGCCCATGCGCAGCCGGCGGCTGTTCGGCCGGTAACGCAAAGCTTCCTTATAGGCCGCCAGCGCGTCGTCGCCCTGACCGGCGGATCGCAGCACACCGGCAGCCAGGGGCAGGCTCTCGAAGGTGTGCTCGGGATGCCGCCGAACCAGGTCCAGGATCGTAGCCAGGGCCTGGTCGAAGTCTTCCTGGGCGACAAAGGCCCGAACCAGCCCCTGGGTCGCCACCGGGGCGAGTTGATCCGAACCAATACCGGCATACCACTCTATGGACTCCAGCCAATCGCCGCGATCGCCGGAAATCCGGCCCAGCTCCTCGCGGTACAAGTCGGCCTGGTTGCCGCGCGCAAACAACTCAAGAAGTAAGGGCTCGGCAATATTGGCGGCACCCAGCGCGCGCAGCATTCTGGCCTCCTGCAAGGCCAGCTCCGGCGCCTGCGGGTGACGGTTGCGGAGGTTCCTGACCCGGCTGAGCGCCTCGCGCGGCTGGCCGCCCTCCAACAACAACATGGCGTAGTTCTGTTCGAGCAAAAGGCTGTCACGCATGACCATTTGCTCGGTCAGGCGGGCCAGAGCCGTATCCAGATCGCCGGCCCGCAACAGTGCGGTGGCAGCGATCACGTGGGCCGTATCGTTGTCGGGATAGCGTTCACCCAGTGCGTCCGCGTAACGCACAGCCCGATCGTAGCGGCCCGCCCTCAGCGCGACTCGAGCCGCCAGACCTACCACGTCCGGCGACTCCGGGAATTCCTCGGCAAGTTGCCCGGTGACTTGTTCCAGCGGCCCGGACCGCAGTGTCTCCGGGCTGATTGCGGAGACGCGCGCGGCAAACAATCCAACAAATCGATCTGCGTCATCGCTTCCCGAGAGACCGGCTCGCGCTGCATCGAGGGCGCCAGTGGCGTCGCCGGCGGCCACCCGCAACGCCGCCACCATCGCCACTGCATCAAGGTCTTGCCGGTCGCGCTCTTGCCAGAGTTCCGCGGCGATCAGGGCTTGGGAGTAGAGATCCCGCCGAAAGGCGAATTCCGCCGCCTCCCGGGCCGCGTCCGCCCCGGCGGCGGCGCCCATGCCGCGGGCCTCATCCAGCAAGGCCCGCGCCTCGCTTGCGGGAAAGGCCGGCCAACCCGAGTCGGCCGGCCACATCCGGGCGCTTGCGCAGGAGGCGAGACTCACACCCGCCAGGCCCACGCAGGCTATCCTCAATGCAGGTCGCACATTCACACTGCGATAATAGCCGTTGTTGCGGCCCCGGTCGTGCCGAGGCCTTATAGCCGACATTTGTCATGAACCCCGCCCTGCTGGAAAAACTTCGCGGCCTTAAGAAACGCTTTGAAAGTCTTGAGGCGTCCCTGGCCGATCCCCAAGTGCTGTCCGACCCGGCCCGGCGCCGCGATATCGGCCGTGAGCACGCACGGCTGCTGCCATTGGCAAGCCTGCTGGAACAATTGGAAAGCGCGCTTGAAACGGAGGCTGCTGCCAGCGAAATGCTGGGCGGAGACGACCAGGAGCTCCAGGAGCTGGCCCGCGAGGAAGTCGAACAGGCGCAGCGTGAACAGGAGGCGCTGGAGATCCGGCTGCGCCGCTTTCTGCTCAAGCCCGACCCGCGTGACGCGCGTGACGTTTTTCTTGAGATCCGCGCCGGAACCGGGGGCGATGAAGCGGCGATATTCGCCGGTGACCTGTTTCGTATGTACACGCGCTTCGCGGAAGCGCGCCGCTGGTCGCAGGAGATCATCCAGGTAAGCGAAGGCGAACACGGTGGCTACAAGGAAGTCATCTGCCGGCTCACCGGCAAGCGGGTTTTCTCGTACCTCAGGTTCGAATCCGGCGCCCACCGCGTGCAAAGGGTCCCGGAGACGGAGTCCCAGGGGCGCATACACACCTCGGCCTGCACCGTGGCCGTGCTGCCGGAAGCCGAGGAAACCGGCGAAATCGAGATCGACGCAAGCGATCTGCGGGTGGACACCTACCGGGCTTCCGGCGCCGGCGGCCAGCACGTCAACAAGACCGACTCCGCGGTGCGCATGACCCACCTGCCCACCGGAATCGTGGTGGAATGCCAGGATGAGCGTTCCCAGCACAAGAACCGGGCCCGGGCTCTGTCGCTGCTGCGCGCCCGGCTGCTGGACGCTGAGGAACGCCGCCTGGAACGGGAGCGCGCCGAAGAGCGCCGTTCGCAAGTAGGCAGCGGCGACCGCTCCGAGCGCATCCGAACCTACAATTTCCCGCAGGGCCGGGTGACCGACCACCGCATCGGCTTGAGCCTTTACAAACTCCAGCAAGTCATGGAAGGCGATCTCGACCCTATCATCGAGCCGTTGCGCCAGCACATGGAAGCCGAGCAACTCTCCGCGCTCGACACCGTTTGATTGCGAGTTCGAACAAAACCCGGCGCACTCCCCAAGGCGTCTAGAACTCCTCCAGCAGCCGGCCAAAACCAGTGATCTTGTCGTTGATGTTGTTTGCTCTGAGTGCGTGCCAATAAGTCGCAGTATTGATGGCGATCACGGGCTTGCCGAGCCATCGTTCGGCGGCGGCGGCCAATCGTATCGCCGACAGGTTCGTGCCGACTTGCACCAGCGCGTCGACATCGTCGCCGTCAAGTTCCTTCATTTCCTTGACGATCCGCGTTTCCGGCACTTCAGCGATGGCAGTCCATGACGGGCAGCGCAAACAGGTATCGCGCACAACATTGAAGCCGCGATCGGACAAGTAACGGGCGACTTCCCGGTTGGCCACCGGGTAGTAGGGCGACAGAAACGCAACGTTGCGAGAGCCGTAGGCATCGAGCGCGTCCGCCACCGCCTCGGAACCCACCGACAGCTTCAGTCCTGCAATGTCTTCGATCTTCCTTTTCCATTCCGTGCCGCCCTTTACACCGCCGTAAAAGGTCACCGCGGACATCCCCATGACCAGGTAGTCGGGTTTGGCCGTCAACACGCCTCGTACCGCTGCCGCCGTATTCTCGGAAATCTCCATGGTCCCCGCCATGAAGGACTCATCCGATATCGCGTTGGCATCCTGCACGACGATTCGCGAGTAGTGGTTGGTAACGCCCGGCGGCCGCAGATCGTCGAAATCCGGCTGCACCACGGTGTTGGTCGAGGGACCCAGCACCCCGAACTTCCTTCGCCATCCCAGCACATCGGTCATCGCTTGTTCCTCCGCGGATTCACCAGATAGTGTTAAAGGCCTTAGTGTGCTGTCGCGCAAATAGCTGCAATAATCTGCGGGACAGCACACTAGTTCCAGGTGAGGTCGACGCCGATATTTTGTCTCTCGGCGTTTCGAAAAGCCGCATAAGCGGCAGCCAGGTCCTGTGCAGCCACGCCAAGCGACTTGTATACCGTTATTTCATTGTCGTCGCGCCGTCCTGAAACATGACCCTCCAGCACGTCACCGATCTCGCCTGCGATGTGCGACTCGGACACTGCGCCATCCTTGATTGCAGCGAGTAATTCTCCTGCCTGCGCCATCGCGGAAGCCTTGAAGTCAACAAAGAAGCGCGAGCGGGTTACCACGTCAATATCGGCCTCCGCGGCGCTGGCTATGGCGGCTCCGACCAGATTGACGTGGCAACCAGGCGCCAGCCATTTGCCTTCAAGCACCGGTTCGGCGGCAGAGGTGGTTGTGCAAACGATGTCGGCGCCATCGACTGCTTCGCCGGCAGTGCCGGAGGCGCTGGCAGCAATGGAAGCGGGCAATGCGATCTGCCGCAGCAACCGCTGAACGTGGGCGGAATTGCGGCCCCAGACTCGTACTTGCCTTATCGGCCGAACGCAGATGAGTGCCTGAATGTGATGCCGTGCCTGGGTGCCTGTACCGAGTATCGCCAGCGTCGCGCCATCGGTACGAGACAGGGCCCGCGTCGCCAGCGCGCTGGCCGCGGCTGTTCTTATTGCAGTCAGTTCGCTGCCGTCGAGCAGGGCGAGCGGAATGCCTGCTTCGGTATCGAAGATCATGACGGCGCCGACATGCGAACCGTATGGACTGCCCGCGGAGCGCGGATACTTCGACACAATCTTTACGCCGAACGTGCATGGATCGCCGAGATACCCCGGCATCAGCGTGAACTTGCCCCCCTGATGCGGGATGTCGATATATTCCCGAAGCGGCATGATCGTGTCGCCCCGGGAGACAGCCCGCATGGCCGATTCCATCGCACCGATGCACTCGGCATGCGATAGCGACTCGGCAACCGCTTCCCGATTGAGAATCCGCATGCTTCGACTCCTTACCGGCCTGGCTTCACAGGCACAGTTCGCAACGCAAGCATCTTCGAGAATCCAGGCGAATTGGCGGTCAGCCGAACCCGCGCATTTCGATGATGCGTTCGAAGAACGACGGGCCCTCGTCATGCTCGGGCGACTGTTCGAATACGGGTGAGAGGGCGCGGGCGCGTTCCAGGTAGCCGGCGCCCAGATCCTCGAAGGACGGCACTTTCACGGCATCGAAATGCCAGATGACGTGGCCGGGCAGGATGCCCATCTCGTTCCATGGCCGGCGGGTAGCGGAGAAGATATTCCAGCCGGCCGAAGCGCCGGTGGGCTGGGCCGGCTCATCGCCCAGGATTTCATGGGTGGCGGCGAACAATGACCCATGTTCCAGCGACGGCTGCGGCAGGATGGGCGGGAAACGCGAGCCTTCCTGAATGCGCAGTATCCCGTTGTCGTCCGCCCAGTCCAGATGCAGGGGTTTTTCGGCATAGTAATCGGGGAATACGCGCTTCATGCTGCCGAACCATTGGCCCATGGGCGTGTAGTACTGCCCCTCCTTGTGGCGGATGAGGCTTGGCGGCAGCGTGATCGTGGCGCCGTTGAAAGGGCTGATGAATTCCTCAATGAACTCGCCGGTTTCGAGGTTGGTAAAGAACGAGACCGTGGAGGGATAGCGCACCCAGGTATGCTCCTCCACTTGCTTCCACCAGCTGGTCTCGCTGCCGACAAAACCGTAGAGCGGGTTCACGCCGTCCTCGCGCACCGCGAACACTTTGCCGCGGCTCTTCCATACGCAGGGGTCGCCGCCGTCGTTGCCGTAGGCGCGCACCATGGCGCGGCATTGCGATTCTGGATCCGTGGGCAGCTTTGCATCCCCGCCGGCGTCCGCCGCCGCCTCCGCGCTCAGTAGCCGCGGCGCACCCAGCCCCACTCCCAGCATGGCGCTGGCCTGCAACAAATCCCGTCGATTCATAATCCCCTCCACAATCGAAAGATCCTAGACCGCGTAACCATAGCGCAAACCCGGGAGGGAGGGCGTCCCGCCCTCCGCGAGGGCGGGACGCCCTCGTTCCCGGGGGGGCGTATGATTCCCGTGCTTGCATTGAACAACGCTGGGAGGGAGGGCTTCCAGCCCTCCGCGAGGGCGGGACGCCCTCGTTCCCAGGCTTGTTCCCTG
Organism: Candidatus Foliamicus sp.; assembly: GCA_965261845.1. Taxonomy (GTDB): domain Bacteria; phylum Pseudomonadota; class Gammaproteobacteria; order Steroidobacterales; family Foliamicaceae; genus Foliamicus. Next base: position 2,636,506 of record OZ253475.1, read on the forward strand.
CAAGCTGATTCCTTGAGAGCCTTATGAGCGTATTGCCCGCGAAGAACGCACGATTTGATTGGACGGTACCGGTCGCCGTAATCGGCGCGGGCGGTTGCGGCCTGTGCGCAGCGCTTGCCGCCCGCCAGGCCGGCAGCGAGGTCCTGGTGCTCGAACGGGACGCCGCGCCCATGGGCACTACCGGTATGTCCACCGGCCTGATTCCGGCCGCTGGTTCGCGTATGCAGAAAGAGAAAGGCATTGAAGACTCGCCGGAGCTGTTTGCCGCCGACGTGCTGGCCAAGGCAAAGCAGCAGACCGACGCCGGCGTGGTGCTGGCGCTGGCGCGCGAATCGGTGCGCACCGTGGAATGGCTGGCCAACGACTGCGGCGTCAACCTCTCGCTGGTGGACAGCTTCCTGTATTCAGGACACAGCGTGAAACGCATGCACGGCAGCCCCAACCGCACCGGCGCCGAACTGATGGGAAGCCTGATGGATGCCTGCACTGAGGCGGGAGTGGACTTGCTTACGAACGCGCGCGTCAGCAACCTTTTCGCCGATACCGACGGACGCGTTACCGGGCTGCGCTGCATGCGCCCGGACGGCAGCTTCGAGGACCTGGGCTGCAATGCGCTCATACTGGCCTGCTGCGGGTTCGCCGGTAACCAGGACATGGTGGCCGAATATCTTCCCGAGATGCGCCGCGCCGAGTTCTTCGGCCATCCGGGCAACCAGGGCGAAGCCATCCAATGGGGGCGGGAACTGGGCGCGGCGATCGCGGACATCCGCGCCTACCAGGGACACGGCGGGCTGGCCAAGGGTTACGGCGTGCCGATTCTCTGGCCGGTCATTCTCGAAGGCGGCATCCAGGTCAATCTTGACGGCCGGCGATTCTCCGACGAATCTCTAGGCTACTCCGAACAAGCGGTCAACGTATTGGCGCAGCCGGAACACGTTGCGATTACCGTCTATGACGAACGCCTGCACGAGTTGATGCATGAGTTCTACGACTACCGTGAGGCGATCAGTGCCGGCGCGGTACGGCGTTCCGCGACACCCGCCGAGCTCGCAGAATGGTTCGGGTTGCCGGCGCAAATGCTGGAGCAAACCCTGGCCGATACCGCCGCCATGACGCGTGGCGAAGTCCAGGACCCCTTCGGGCGCGACTTTGCCGGCAGACCGGAACTTGCCGCACCCTGGTACGGCGTGCGCGTGACCGGCGCGCTGTTTCACACCCAGGGCGGCCTCAAGGTGGATGCACGGGCGCGCGTGTTGCGTGAGGACGGCAGCCGATTCCCCAACCTGTTCGCCGGCGGGGGGGCGGCGCGCGGAATATCCGGACCGTCCCGCTGGGGTTACATCGCCGGCAACGGCCTGCTCACCGCCACCACCTTCGGCCGCCTGTCCGGCGAGACCGCTGCCGGCGCCGCCTAGAACTGCATCTTCAGTCCCAGGGTAAAGGTGCGGCCCCGAGGATCGTCGAACTTGGCGTTAACTACACCATCATTAAACAGTTCGCCGCTAGAGGCCTTGATGTGCTTATGCTCCGCAAGATCATCGAACAGGCTGGTAATCCGCAGGATCAGTACCGAATTCGACAACAAGCCGAACCGTTCGCCGACTTGATATTGACCGCTCAGATTCACGTACAGAGGCTCATCGTGAATCACCTTAAGCGGTTCCCCTCGAAACGCATAGGTCGAACTCACGACCGAGGTGTGAACAGCGCTCAGCCAAGCCGACCAGCGCTGATCGGCCGAGTCGAACCCGACACTCAGCATACCGCGGTACTGGGGCACCAAAGCCCAGATACGGCGATACGCTTCGACATCGCCGACATAATCGTATGGCTCACTGCCATCTCCGATGTCCTTGTAAGACGAGCTGGTTGGGATGATGTACGAGGTCGAAAGGTTCGAATGCAGTCTGATCGAGCCGATCGGCCGCCAGACGGCGCCTATCGAATGGGGCTTATATACCTAACTGGCCAAATGGCGACGGCAACGCCTCCCAACGCTACCCAGGCGTTTCCAAGCGCCGTTCATCTTGCGGAACTGCGGTTCGTGGCGGACGCGATTGCCGCGGGCGATCCGCCTTCATGTTATGGCTGACAGCTTCCTGCGTCCTGATGTTCACGATTCAGTTGGAGGCCAACGCCAGTCGCCTTCAGAGAATCAACGCGATGCACCGCACCGATTCGGTCTATGTCGCGCTTAGGCACGCCGGCCTGGGCAGCATGCTGCGGCCAGTTCGCCACAGCGGAAAGCACTTCGTCCACAATTCGTCGGGCTGCAGGAAGCGGAATCCCCGAAACCCGGGCGGATCGAAACAAGTCGTCGCGCACAAAGTCGTCCTGCTTGCCGGCGAAGCTCATCTGGTGCGATTTCGTCCACCCTTCAAGAGGGTTGTACGAGTACGCGACATCGTAGGCAGGCGACAGCTGCCAGTGACCGCTGCGATCCATCAAGAACGAAATGTTCTTCACGTGGTCATCCTGGTTGCGTGCTGCGATATTAAACACCGCTCGGCGGTACTGCTGCTTGGCCTCTTGCACTCCCATCCCCAATGTTCGAACCGTGTCGATCGCCTGCTCGTAAGAAGCGCCCCCGGGATAGTTGTAGTCAAAGTGCCGCAGCGCGCTCAATGTCTGCATATGCACCTTTTCCCCCGTCGCAGTGCGATCAAAGCGCTTGGTCATGAAATGGCTGCGCCCCCTTTCGTGGTGCAGGCGGCACTGTGACATCTCAATCCCTGCCGCTCGCGCCATGAGGTGATAGGCATACTCGATTTTTCCGTATCCCTGCGGATGACTGATTTGCTGGTTCCCATCCGTCACTCCATCGAACTTGAGCATCCAGTGTTCAAAGCCCTGGTCGGTATCCACCTGTCCGGATCGGAACTCGCCGGTTTGCGGGTTCCACGCCAACACGGCCTTCGCGCGGGCTCCGCCCGCAGAGGTTCCGACGGCCAAAATGTTCTCCAAAGCGGCGCGATCGTCGATCCCTTTCAGAACACCGCGCAGTTTTCCCCGTGAAACCAGCACAAGATCGGCCAATTCGCGCAATTGCGCGATGTCCACTTGCGTGTTCCCGCCCGGGCGGGAGATCGCGGGCTCAAACTCCAGCGCACCCATGCCGCGCGATCCGATGTAACAAAGCCGATCCACGGGGTTGAAATCTTCGATTCTGCGCCCGGTGTCTACCAGCCAAACGTCGATCAACTGGTTTCCGAACGTATCGGGCAAGGAATCGGCGAGCAGGCCGGGCAGTCCCTGGAATGCGCTTTGGCCTGGATCGGGAAATACATAGGGATCTGCGTGCGCCGGCATCGCAATGGGCGACAACTCGATCCCGGCGGCAAGGAAATCAGGGTTGTACTGGTACACACCGATCCCGCGTTCGGCAAGCCAGGACACCGCGCCGATCTGGCGCCCCCACAGATTGACGGCAGCATCGGTCATCGCCTGCCTATTCCCAACTCCAGGAAGGCGGCTGCGAATCGGTTCGCTTCGGTCGCGCACGCTGCCGTTCCCTTCGGCGGCGTTCCACTCGTTCTATCGGTCGGACATCGTACAGTGGCACCGTGGCCAGCAAGCCATCCGCCAGTTTCAGCGTAATCGCAACACGCAGGAAGTTTTCCAGGCTCACTGGTTGTCCCGCTTCCATTCGGCGCAGCGTCCTCGGACTCATTCCTGCTTCGTTGGCGAGCATCGCTTGGGTTATATTCCGCGAAAGCCGCAAGCGTGCGATGCGCTGGCCGATTTCCTTGGCCAGTTGGAACGGGTTCCCGGAAAGGTTGAAGGACATATATAACCCTCTATACGAACATGGAAGTTATTAGAGGTCATATTATACCTTTTATTGTCCGAGTTTCTCGCTACCTGCCCGCCCAACAAAAGAGGAGCCACTCAGTTCTCCCTAGTGGGGCCGAAACTCGGAACGCATGTCGGGAGCCAGCGTCCCCCCGCTGGCGCCAGGATGTTGCTTTCTCGAAGTTTGCGTCAGCGACAGTGACGGTCGTAGTCACGCCGCGCTGTCGCACATTGAAAGACGTACCCACGGCGCGAACCTTGGTGCGCTCGGTCAGGACCAGAAAAGGTCGATCCGGACGCTTCTTGACGTTGAACAGCACTTCGCCGGTCAACAGGTGTACAGTTCTTTCCTGTTTGGTGTAATGGACCTCAAGCGACGATTGCGCGTTCAAGTTCACCACCGAGCCGTCCGGCAGCGAGAACGACGCCTGCTCCCCTACGCCCGTGGAATACACGACAGGGCTAGAGGTCAGGAAGAACCAGATGCCGACCATGGCCGCAATCGCGACCGAGGCGGCAGCCGACCCCACTGCGCGTCGGTCCTTCCAACATGCGTTCTGCGATCTCCGCCTGCGTCAAGCCTTCGCGCCAACGCAACAACAGCGCTGCCTGGCACTTCGGCGCCAATTCCTCCATCGCCCGCTCGACCAGTTCCCTGCGCTTCGCGAGCACCGCCAACTCATAGGGCGACGGGTCGGCGGAGGAACGCGGCGCATTGTTCGAAGGCTGGATTCTCGGCCTTTTGCGTGCCCACGCGCAAGAACAGCCGGTATTTGACGCCATCCACTACTGGGCTCCCGCAGAATCCTACACGGAAGTTGATTTCCTGCTCAGCCGGGATACCGAATATCTCGCTATTGAGGCCAAAGCGGCAAGACGGTACAACACTACCTTGCTCAAGGGGTTGCGCGCCATCACCAACTTGCCACGCCTGGTTCGCCGCATCCTTATCTACGACGGAGAACGCGCCTTCCGGACCGAAGATGGCATTCACGTGTGGCCGGTGAAACAGTTTCTCAATGCGTTGCAAACGAACGGGCTTTGGCCGTAACACCCGCTGCCATCAGCGGTTTCTTTGGCGGGCGAGAAATGGGAGCGAGGGCGTCCCCGCCCTCGACGAGGGCGGGACGCCCTCGTTCCCAGGGTTGTTCCTTTGGGAGCGAGGGCATCTTGCACTCGTCGAGGGCGGGACGCCCTCGTTCCCAGGAGAGGGCGGGGGCGGAAACGGGAAGCGCCGGAGACTCCGATGTAAGTCTCCGGCGCTGCGCGATGCTTGCCGGCTAGAACTGCATCTTCAGTCCCAGGGTAAAGGTGCGGCCCCGAGGATCGTCGAACTTGGCGTTAACTACACCATCATTATACAGTTCGCCGCTAGAGGCCAGGATCTCCTTATGCTCCGCGAGATCATCGAAAAGGTTGGTAATTCGCAGGATCAGTACCGAATTCGACAACAAGCCGAACCGTTCGCCGACTTGATATTGACCGCTCAGATTCACGTACAGAGGCTCATCGTGAATCACCTTATGCGGTTCCCCTCGAAATGAAAAGGTCGAACTCACGACCGAGGTGTGAACAGCGCTCAGCCAGGCCGACCAGCGCTGATCGGCCGAGTCGAACCCGACACTCAGCATACCGCGGTAATCGGGCACCAAAGCCCAGATACGGCGATTCGCTTCGACATCGCCGACATAATCGTATGGTTCACTGCCATCTCCGATGTCCTTGTAAAACGAACTGGTTTGGGTGATCAGAGCGTCAATGCTCCAGCTACCCCTATCGGTTGACCAATCGTATCGAGCTTCAAGGTCCAGCCCTTCGTTGGTCCAGGCGGCGGCGTTAACATTTCTGCGATCCGCGTAGTATGCGTCGATGCCACTGGGATCGGGAAGGATAAAGGCATAAACTTCGGCCGAGTCCACGCCAACATAGTGAGGAACGTCACCGCGGTTGCTTGACCCGACAATCTTGTTCGTATAGTCCACCGATCTCCAGGTAAGGTCCAGCGACAGTCCCGGTATGGCCTGGGGCGTAAACTCGACACCCACCGAAATGCTCTCCCCTTGTTCGGGCAATAGGTTCGGGTTTCCACCATATACCAGGTGGGAGAAGTAGATGAACGACTCCCCGGGCGTGGTCGCCAACGAGCCGTCGGGATTCTGCCGTCTGATCGGGGCACCGGGACAATCTTCGGGTCCCGGCGGCCCGCCGCCAGGTAACGCCAGTTCAAACCAATCTGCGACTCTCGCGCAGCGCCAATCCTGCCCGATAAAGAAATTATTGGGATCTTCCACCTTGTCCCGGGCGGTTGGGATGATGTACGAGGTCGAAAGGTTCGAATGCAGTCTGACCGAGCCGATCGGCCGCCAGACGGCGCCTATCGAATAAGTGGTGTCGGAATCAAAGTGGTTGTAATCATCCCACCTTACGGCCGCGGACAGATCCAGCGATTCCAGAACAGGCGCCGCGAACTCGGCAAAGAGCCCGACGTTCTCATCTACGAACTTATTGTCCCAAACGCCGAATCGGATTCCCAATCCCGGCTCTTCGGTCCAATAACTACCATTGTTGTCATTTTGACCATAGGCATTCCGCTTGTTGTCCGTCTTCAACCCCGTCGAGCGCCAGGCAGCGCCCACCACGAACCGAGCGTCGCCTCCCGGCAAGCTCAGCCAGGAACCCGACAGCGTCGCTTCGGCCCAGTCGGTGGTATTCGTCCAACCGCTGGACAGCTCCTGGCCCCAGAATTCCCGGAAGGTCTCTATTCCGATGAACTCAACATAGTCAGGCCGCGCGGATGCCATTTCGTACGCCTGAAATTGATCTACCAGGTGTGGCGGTATGTCAGGATCGTAGGATGCATAAAAGTTACCCGCAGATTGATTGTCACTTCGATCATTGGTGGCGCCGGCGCCAAACGTCCACTCCATGCCGAACACGGAGCCGGTCAGATCGAAATTCACGCGAAAAACTTCCTGTGTTGCGGTGGAGAGCCTTTCGATCCCTGACACCGACCAATACATGAACGCATTGTCACCATCGGGCCCCGGAAAAAGGAAGTTGGCAAAGTCTGCGTCGCCCTGATCCGTCGTTGTGGTGCGATCCATATAGTAGGCTTGCGCTGACAGGCGCGTGGCGCCGAAATCATGATCGAAGCCCAGCATCGCGCTGATCCGGTCCTGCTCCGGCAAGAGCGATTGGTTGTCCACCGTCGACTCCTGCCCGGTCACATCGCCAGTTAGAGATCTCACCTTGACAGCCAGGGAGCCATCGGGTTGCAGTTCCGTCAACCAGATATCCGTTACCCCGGGGGAACTGGTGGTTATGCCGGGTGGAAGTTGACTTGGCCGGTAGAGCGTTCCCTGGTACTCGTAGACGTTGCGAAAGCCCCGGAAGCAACCCTTTTTGCAATAGTTGTTCGTATCGTATTTGCCCGGGCGGTCCCTGCCATAGAGGGGGCTGTGGCTGCTGGCCTGCACGTTGCCTCGCATGCGCGTTTCACCCCACAACCACGAACCGGACAGGGTCAGCGCGCTCTCGTCGAATCCGCCCCGGCCCGGCACCGAGTGCATCACCTCCAGCTCCGCGCCCTCATAGTCCTTGCGGGTAATGATGTTCACCACGCCGCCCACCGCATCGGAGCCGTAAATGGCGGATGCGCCGTCCAGCATGACTTCCACCCGTTCAATGGAGGCGGTCGGGATACCGGAGATATCCGTTACCCCACCGGCGAGGCCCGAGGAGCCAATCCTCTTTCCGTCCACCAGCACCAGGGTCGCCCCATCCCCCAGACCTCTCAAGTTGACCGCCGATGCGCCGCTCAAATTGATGGCGCCATTGAAATGTTGACCCCCGAGCCTTGCATAAGACGCGGTTGAACTCGCCCCCAATTGATTTTGCGGCAGCGTACGCAACGCCTTGTCGAGGCTGATCTCTCCCGTAGCCTGAAGCATGCCTTGATCCAGAGTGACCAGGTTGGCCGCGACCTGGCTGGGCGTGCGGCTCAGACGCGTGCCGGTGACGACGACCTGCTCGAGTGCGAGTGCTTCATCCTCAACCACGGCATCGCCTGTTTCCGCATCCGCATCGGCGTCGGCGCTGTCGTCATCCGGCTCGTCCTGTTCCGTCTCCTGCAACAGCGCCATCAGGATCGGCTCAGGCGCCGGCTGACGGCCTCCCGGCGCAGAGTCTCTTTCGGAGGCGGCGGTTCGAATCACTACCGTCTCCCGATTCACGAATTCGTACTCAAGCCCGGTGCTTTCCAGGATCCCTGCCAGCGCCAGATCCGGATCATCGATACCCTCGACACCTTTCGTAACCTTGCCGCTCGCCAGTTCCGAGGCGTAGCCGATTTGCAATCCGGTCTGCTCGGAAAAATCGAGCAGCGCCGCCGAAAGCGACTGTGCTCCAACGTTCAACCCTGCGCCGCCTGTGGCGTCCTCTGCGAATGCCGCGTTGCCAATGCCCAGGCAAGTCGTCGCCGCCAGCGACAACAGGAATGCGTTTGATCTTTTCATGGAGAGTTCCCCGGTTGCGTATGCAGAAAACTGCGTGTCCCCGCTAAAGCCAAGACGGGAAACCGGGATTTTCTGCCACCTGTCCTGAGTACGGGACCGGCGATTCGGGAACAACCAGGCACGATCGCAGCCCGGCTCAAGTCATCGGGCTTCCGGAGGAGTGCGCAACGAGATGAGGCCCCGGGCGTCTTGCTCGACTGCCGCGATACCGGCGCCTGACAGGAAAAGGGCAAAGGATTCCGGATCATCCGCATCAAACGCCCCGCTGATCAATACCGATGCCAGGTCCGGATCCTCGATCTCGATTCGGCGATCGCTGTACAGATTGAACTCCGACACTACGTCCGAAAGTGCTCTGGCCTCGAACACAAGGCGCCGTTCGCGCCACGAGGTGGCGTTTGCGACGTCTGCCTCGGTGGCCGTGACTTCGGCAGTTTGCGAATCCATCAACACCTGCTGCCCCGCAGTCAGGCGGACCGAACGCGCGTTCGCCGGCCATGGTGTCTTCGCGTCGGCATCGTCGCGTGTTTCTCTGCCGATTCCGTTGTCCTCTCCCGGCTCATCGAGCGGACGCACATCGACAATTCCTTCGATAACAGTGACCGTTGTGCGCTCTTCGCGATGCCGCACATTGAATGAAGTGCCCAGGGCCTGAATCATGGCCCGTTCCGTTACCACCCGAAACGGCCGATCCGGGTCCTCCTCCACTTCAAACAGCGCCTCGCCTGCCACCAGGCGCACCATCCTCTCCGATTTTGTGTAGTGCACTTCCACCAGAGACCGGGCATTCAGGGTCACCACCGATCCGTCCGGCAGCGGGAAAGACAGCTGCTCGCCCACGACCGTGGAATGCACCACCGTCGAAGTACTCCAGGACAGCCAGAACCCCGCCAGAAGCGTAATCATCAAGCCTGCGGCGGCGGCCCACAGTGCAGGACGAGGCACTCGATTCCGTGACTCTCCGTGATCCTTGCCCACACTCATGCCCCGGGGCATCAGGGCCACCACGTTGTCGTCATCGCCTGATTGGCGGGCCAGCGCAACGAGCGCATCGACATCCAGATTCTCCGACGCCTCGTGAATATCCCGCGACACCGCGGCAAGGGAAAGATATTCGAGCACATGCTCGGCCGAGCCGGCGAGCCAGGAAGCAAACTCCTCCCGGTCAGCCCGCGAGAAGTCCGGATCCTGGGCCCGCACGAACCACAGTGCAGCGTGGTCCGTCATGCGGTCGCGATGTGTGCTCATGGTCATCCCCTCTCCCGGGCTGCAATCTTCCTTAGCCGTTTACGGCAATGCGCAAGGCCTGTGGCGAGGTATTTCTGCACCATCTGCCGGGAAAGACCCATTCGCTCCCCGATTTCCGCTTGGGTCAGACCCTCGCGCCAGCGCAATACCATTGCCGCCCTGCATTTTGGCGCCAGTTCATCCATGGCTGATTCGACCAGCTCCCGGCGCCTCGCTTGCACCGCCAACTCATAAGGCGATGGCTCCTCGGATTCAAGCAGGTCAGGATCGACATCGGCTTCGCCGTGCGCTCGCTGCCCGACATAGTGTTCGTTCACAAGGTTTCGCGCAATGCGATACAGGTAGGCCTGAGGATGCCGGATCAAGTCCGCGCGCTTGACTCTCAGCATGCGCAGGTAAGCCTCTTGCGCCAGTTCCGCGGCGTCGTCGGGATTCGCCAGCCGCGCCCTCAGGTAAACCTCAAGGCGATCGCGCTGATCGACGAACAGCTGTTTGACTGTTGCTCGCGGCTGCAAGTTCAGTTGGCTCCTTCGCGGGTCCGTCGCCTACACCGTATTGCTTCGCTGCCAATATAGAGCGAAAGCGGGCAAAAAATGCCACTTCCGTGTGTCAGGGTCGCGCCCAGGTCCCGCCGCGATGCGCCATGACTGCAGTAGCGCTGCTGTTGGAGGCCGGTTCGCATCAGCCCATCGGAAGGCGCCAGAAAATGCGATCGGACACGAGGCGCCGTTCGAAGGTCACCGCTGTCGGTTCCCTGCTCAGATCGAAACCCGACAACAAGGTTTCGCCTTCCAGCCGAACACTGGCTGACGCGGCGAAACCGGTAGATTTTTCTTCGCCGAAATATACCGAAACGAACCCTTTCTCATCGCGGAGATACGCGGAAGTGGCTTCCTGCATCGAAGCATCGCCCTGCCGCCGGGCGTCAACCCATATCCGCCCATTGGCGAACTCCAGCGTAATCGCGATTGACGCATCGGCGTCCGACTCGTCGACAGCGAATTCGACAGTTGCCTCAAGTATCGGGAATCCGAACATCTCCAGGATCGGTCGTGCCGTGCTGCTCGCTGCGGCGTTATGCAGGGCAAGCCAGCCATCGGAAGGAATCCGGGTGAGCGTGACTCTCGCGCTTTCTTCCGTCACCGGCACGAGGACGTACGCATACGCAATTGCCTGCGTCCCTTGAGCTCCCGGCCGCCGAGGATCGCAGTGCAATATGTGAAATTGAAGTCTGCCCTCGCCATCAACTTCCCGGATATTCAGAGACTCTCCGATCAGGCTTTGCAACCGTTGTGCGTCAACCACCCATTCCATGACAAGGCGGTCGCAGGGCCAGGCAAGGCGCGCATCCAGGGTATTCGGCGTGGGTTCGAGCGTTGATGAACAGGCTCCAACCGCAACAGCAGCCGCGACAAGCAAAGTACTGCGCAAGAATGATCGAGCAGGCGTCAGCATGTTCAAGAACGCATTGGTGCGCGTGCGGTGAAGTTGAAGTTGCCCTGCGTCATGTTGATATCTAGCGGGATTCTACATCGCAGTCAACGCCGGCCAATAGGAGCGGCGCAAGCAAGTGTCTGATGCCGGTTTCCGCTACTGAGAGCGCGCCAAGCCGCTCTTTCTGCGATCAGATCCCGTATCGAGCAGTGTTCGCGCGCCGGTATGATGCGCACCATGAACAGGAAACGCGCGTTGCTGACGGGTGCCGTCGTCGCCGGTGCGGCATTGCTGGTACTACTGGGCTGGATGGCGAACGACTATCGGCTCTGGGTTCGGTTCCTGACATGGCCTCAGGAGGCTTCCGACCCGGCCAACGCGAAGTCGTTCTCGCCGTTGGCGCCGGTCGGACACGGGGAAGGCCGGGCGCCGACCTTTGCGCAACCTCCGGTCATTCCGGTCGATGCGCTGGAAGCGGCCTGGGAGTACGCGCAAAGCCAGAAGACCTACGCGCTCTTGATTTCGGTCAATGGCGAGTTGCAGTTCGAGCGCTATGACCGCGGGGCCGACGCGCGCACCTCTTTTAATTCGCAGTCCTTGCACAAGAGTCTCACGGCGGTAATGCTGGGCGCTGCCATCCACAACGGCGTGATCGAGTCCGAGGAGCAGCCGGCGTCCTTCTGGCTGGAGGAGTGGGCGGCCGATCCACAACGCTCCGCCATCACACTGGCGAACCTGGCGTACATGGAGGGCGGCCTGGAACGCGGGCGGTTCGCCGTCAGTCCGTTTGCACCCGGAGCTCGCCTGTTTCTAACCGGGAACCTGGCGCGCGAAGCGCTGCGCACCCCCCTTGCGGCCGAGCCGGGCGCCGAGTACATCTGGTCGAACGCCAGTGTGCAGGCGCTTTCCATCGCGATCGAACGCGCCGCCGGGCGGCCCTGGGCGCAACTGCTGCGTGACTGGCTTTGGGAGCCCATCGGGGCCGGCGAAGCGTGGGTGCAGCTGGATCGTCCCGGAGGCAACGCCCAATCCTTCTGTTGCCTGATTTCCAACGGGCGCAACTGGCTCAAGGTGGGCGAGCTGCTGCGCAACGACGGGGTCGTGAACGGTCAACGGCTGCTGCCCGAAGCCTGGGTCGGGCGGATGACGCAGGGCGCGTCCAGCAACCCCAACTTCGGCATGCAGCTTTGGCGCAACGAGCCGTACTCCCCCACCCAATTGCGGATGTCCCTGCCACGCATGGAAGTACCACGGGACGCAGCGCTGGGCGCTCCGGACGCCTGGTACATGGAAGGCCACTTCTCGCAGCGGGTTTATGTGGTGGAGTCGCTGGAGCTCGTGGTGGTGCGGTTCGGCGAGGACCGCCTGGACTGGGACGACGCCGCGATGATGAACGGCCTGATCGAGGCGCTGAAACCCGCTGCTCCTGTTTCGCTCAACATTCCGCGCCCGGACCACGCCTTCGGTGAGCGGCCGGCGCCGCGCCCACCCGACTACACACAGCAGGAAAACTGGGCCGTCTATCCGGATGCGGATTCCACCCTTGCGCCCGAGCACGCGGCCGGCTTCTACATTCATCCGACCACCTGGCCGGGAAGCGAATGGAACGCCGACGTATCGGATGCCGCTGCACGGCCGGCAGTCGATGCAGTGGTCGCTTCGCAGGGCAGCGTGCTCGATGCCTGCTGCGCGGTCTATGCGCCACGCTATCGCCAGGCCGCCTCGGCGTCGGTATTCGACAGCCGCGGTAACGGGCCGCAGGCTTTCGCGCTGGCCTTAACGGACGTGGTGCGGGCATTCAGCCACTTTGCCGAGCGGACCGGGGACCGTCCCATCGTGATTATCGGCCACAGCCAGGGCGGTCTGCACACCCAAAGCCTGCTGACGGACGTCATCGCCAAAGACGATGAACTGAAGAAACGGCTGGTGGCGGCCTACATAGCAGGCATACCGGTTCCGCTGGGCGCTTACCAGGATGAACTCAGCGCGTTTGAGCCCTGCCGGAAGGGCGACGATACGGGTTGTATCGTTTCCTGGATCACCTACGGGCCGACCGGCGATGCACAAGCGTATCAATCCTCCACGGCTATGCGCTTCCCGCAATACCGCCGCGAGGACGGGGGTCTGGACGTTCAGTGCAACAATCCTCTGAACTGGTCGGTGCCGGGCGCATGGACTCCGGCGTCGGCAAATGCCGGCGCGGTGGCGCCGGCGCTTCCCGGACAGGCCCGGCGGGCTTCGATCCCGGGCGTAACCGGCGCCTGGTGCGACCAGGGCATATTGCGCCTGGATCGAACGCCGCCCGCGCCGTTCGACACTTTGCTCCTGCCGGCGGCGAGCTATCACTACTACGACGTGTCACTTTTCCACGCGGCACTGAGCGCCAACGCGGCCCTGCGCGCACAGGCCTGGCGCGATTCGCAGCAATAGCGAAACTGCCGCCGGCTCCTGTACCGCCAGGAACCAGTCCCGGGAACGAGGGCGGGGGGACGCCCTCGCTTGCATGGAACAAGCCTGGGAACGAGGGCGTCTCGCCCTCGACGAGGGCAGGATGCCCTCGTTCCCAGCGTGTTCCCAGCGCGTCAGCGCAGCGGCGCCCGCGGTGAATACTCCCAGGGTCGAGGGCACGATGCCCTCCTACTGATGCCCTCCTACTGATGCCCTCCTACTGTCTTTTCCAAAACTTAAATGAGTCTGAACTTGGGGCGGTTGCGATTCGTCTGCAGGCCTGTGTCGTTCCCGTTCATGCATCAGTTTTGTTGGCCGGCTTTGCCGACGCTGGGGTGTAAGGATACTGGATAGTTAGCGGGCGGTGTGTTCAGGCGCGCGCCGGGCTGGCTGGCGAGCGGCGCCTGCGGATCGCGCCGCGGAAAAGCCCGCGGCAAGCTTTTCCTGGCGTTGGCTATTGCGCCTGCGGCAGGCCTTGGTGGTCCCGCCTTGCTTTTCCCCGCCGGACCGATTGGCGGGAAGCCGGGCGGCTTCTCGGGCTACGTTTCGAGGTGCTGCCGTTGGGGTTTCAAGCTTGTTTGCGCTGCGGGTAGAGGATCCGGTCGAACAGTTGCCGGCGGGCTTTTTGGAGCCGGTCGGCGGCTTCCTTGTCGCTTTGCTGGCAGGCGATTGTGTCCAGCGACTGGAAGTTCAGGCCGGGCTTCAGGTAGGCCTGAGCGCTCGGCAAGGACTTGAGTTTTTCGTAGGGCGTCATGAGCGATGCGTAAGGGTAGCGTTTGCGTTGTTTCCCTTTGCGGTCCTCGAACGTTTCGGGGAACAGGCAGGGGCGGTGGTAGTTGAGGTACGGGTTGAGGTGCTCGCGGTTGAACTCGTTGATCGCCGGCGCCCAGCGCTGGGCGATGTGGAGATGGCCGAAGTGCTTGCGTATGACATGGCCGTTCTTGCATTCAGCCAGGGCATTGTCGTTGCTTTGCCGGGGGCGCGACCGGGTGAACTCGGCGCGCAGTTTGTCCAGCAGGGCGGCGACCTGCCGGTTGACGAACTCCGAGCCGTTGTCGGAGTGGAACCCTAAAACGGCGAAGGGGTAGGCTTCGAGCAACGGCTCCAAGGCGGGGATGAGGTAGCGCTCGCTGATCTTCTCGACGCTGGCGATGGCCTGCATCTGGGTGACTTCATCGACCGTGTTGATGGGATAGACCCCTTTGTGGCCGTCGAAGTCGCCCTGGTGGACGGTGTCGACGCGGAGGAAGCCGGGGCGGCCTTCGGGCCGCGGGGCGCGCCGTTCGCCGATGGCGACGCTTCGAGGGCGGGTCTTGTGGACCGTCAGACGGCAGCGGCGGTAGCCAGCGGACTTCCTCAAGTTGTACAAGTGCGACACCGAGATCCCGGCCAGCCGTTGGTACTCCCGCTGCCCAAACACCTCGCAGGCGCGTTCGCAGAGCTTTTTCATCGTCAGGCCGTTGGGCGTGCCGTGGCGCTCGTCCATGGCCGCGAGCCGGCGAATGTCTTCGGGCGTGTACCGCCGGCGAAAGCCCTTCACCGCGCGTTGCCGGCGCGTCAGGCGCCCGGTGTCCCGGTATTGCTTGACCAGGCGGGTGACCTGCTGGCGCGAGTAGCCGCTGACCTTGACCAGATAGCGGATGACCACCCCCTTGTCCGGCTTGCGCAGCTCAAGGTAGCGAAATTGAATCAGGGTCTTTCGAATCCACCCGTAGCGCGCGTCCTTGTCGCTGGCGACCTCGAAGGCCACCCGCTGAGCGCCGCCGAGAAACGCGCGCAATTGATCCACCGTGGCCAGTTCGTTGGCGTTCATGATCGTTCTCATCCTCCCATCATGAACGGACACACAGGCTACTTCAGACTCATTTCATGTTGGAAACACGTCCCGCGTTCAGACTCATTTCATGTTGGAGAGTACGCCTACTTTGCTCTTTGAGAGGCGGCGTTTATACTGAGCGTCCCCCCGCAGGCCGGCGGGAGGGAGCTTCCAAACATTATTCGAGGGAACAATATGACCCTATCTCGCTACTGGCGTCCGCTAATCGCTCTTGGCGCACTGTCCCTGATCGCCACTTCCGTGCCAGCGCAGGAAATCGAAGAAATCGTGGTCACGGCGCGCAAGCGCACCGAGTCGGTGCAGGACATCCCGCTGACCATATCGGTTTTCGACGAGGAGTTCATCAGGGCGGCCGGCATCAAGGACTTCGACGACATCGCCCGGCTGACGCCCGGGCTGGTGTTCGACAAGGGCTGGATCCCGCAGGACACGCGCCCGCACATTCGCGGACTGCCCACCGACCGCGGCCGTGCTCCGGTCGGCATCCTGGTGGACGGCATCGACATCTCCTCGGAGTCGATGTTGACTTCCGGCGGTGGGATGTTGATGAACCTCAAGGTCATGGATATTGAACGCATCGAAGTAGTTAAGGGTCCGCAAAGCGCACTTTACGGCCGTGTTGCATTCGGTGGTGCGGTCAATTACGTGTCCAAGGCGCCCAGCGAGGAGTTCGAGGCCAATTTCTCCGCCGACATGGGTCAGTATGGTCAGATGGAGGCGCGGGTTGGCGTGTCCTTCCCGGTATCGGAGACCTTCGGCTTGCGGATCAACGCGGTAACGGCGCAGCACGACGGCTACTACGAGAACGAAGTGTCAGGCGAAGGCATTGGCGGCTCCGACAGTACCGGCGTGGCGGCTGCGGCTCGCTTCCAACCTTCGGAAACCTTCAACCTCGACCTGCGGGTTGCCTATTCGTCGGACGAATACGAAATCCGCCCGCAAATGCAGCTAGCCAGCAAGACCGGCCACGCCGATCCCGTGCCATTGCCCCCACACGTCGTGGGGCTCCTGTCTCCGGGCGCATTCGGGCCGGCTCCCTACCCTTCGCATGTCTTTGCGCCGCCGGCCGGAACGATCACTTTGCTGGACAGGATTACCGCCAGCCTCAACCCCTACACCGGTGAAGATCACGAGGGCAGCACCTTCGATTCGCTGTTGCTGCACGCACGGGCGGAATGGGACTTCGGCGCGGCAAAGCTGAACGCCTGGCTGGGCAGCACCTCCGCCGAAACCACCCAGAACATGGACGTGGACTACTACGGCGAGCCCTGGCAGCCGGTTTTCCTGCCTTCGCCCGGCGTTAACGAACCATTGCCCGCGCAATTCATGTTCGACCTCGATGCCGACATCGACCAGACCAACCTGGAGCTCAGGCTCGGCGACCTGGAATCCGAGGGATTGCGCTGGGCCGTGGGCGGACTGTACTGGAACGAGGAAGTGCGGCAGAAGAACGGAAACCTGATTGTGCTGATGTTCGTTCCAGTAATTTCCGCGGGCCAGAACGTAGCCGCGCAAAGCCCCATCACGAAGCGCGACGAGGGACGCGATACCGATCACTGGTCGGTCTACGGAATGCTCGAATACGACTTCAACGACAAGCTGACCGGCTCGGTGGAAGCCCGCTACTCGGACGAGTCCACGGATTCGTTCTGGACCGTAGGCGGGAACGGCATGATCGGCGCGGCATTTGCGGGACCCATCCCGGTCAACAACAACCCGACCGCTCAGCGAGGTTCCGAGGACAGTTTCTTCACGCCGCGGTTTACGCTGGAATACCAGTACTCCGAGAACATTCTCACCTATGCTTCCATCGCCAAGGGCGTCAAGCCCGGCGGCGTTTCGACGATTGCGAGTCCGAACCCCGCAACCGCGCGTTTCGCTCCCGAGGAATTGTGGAATTACGAAGCCGGCATAAAGAGCACGCTGGCCGATGGCCGCCTGACGCTCAATGCAGCGGCTTTCTTCATGGACTACGAGGGCAAGCAGACGGTCAGCCTTGAGCCCAGCGTTACTGCGGCCACCGGCTTCGACCTGGTGGTGGGCAATGCCGGCGCCGCGGAAGTCAAGGGCTTCGAAGTGGAGGCGGCGCTTGCAATATCGGAGGAGCTGTTGATTCGCGGGGGCTACACCTGGCTGAACAGCGAGTACACCGACTTTGTCTCCCTCACCAATAGCGCGCTTTCGATCGGGCTGGTCCACGATTGCACGCTACAGCAAACACCTGCCGGGTTTTTCGTCTGTTCGGTGGATCAGTCGGGGGTGGAAATGGAGCGCGTGCCACGCCACAACTTCAACGTATCCGCCAGCTACACCCGCGCCGTCGGCAATGGCATGACCTTCCAACTCGACCTGCTTATGCAGTACCAGAGCGAACGGGGCATCGCGGCCGGACGCCGAAATGTGTTCGACTCGTGGATCAACATGGATGCACGCATCGGTTTGCAGGCGGATCGCTGGAGCCTGTTCGCCTACGTGGACAACGTAACGGGTGACGATACGGTGCGCACGGCGCAGAGTTCGGGCGACTTCTTCGCCCTGGGCAATCTTGCGACCGTGATCTTCGCGCCGGACAAACGCCAGGCAGGCCTGCGCCTCAGCTACTCGATGTAGGAAATCCCGGGAACGAGGACATGTCCCCGCTGGGAACGAGGGCGTCCCCGCCCTCGACCCTGGGAGTTTTGGCAGCGGGCGCCGCTGCGCTGGCGCGCAGGGAACACGCTGGGAGCGAGGGCGTCCCCGCCCTCGATGAGGGCAGGATGCCCTCGTTCCCAGCGGCCTACTCGTTTGCGGTGCGCTCCAGCCGGTCGAGGAATGCACGCACGTCCGGCGCCGACGCTGCTCCGGCCTCGATCGGCAGGATATGGCCCGCTTTCTCGTAACCGTGGTACTCCACTTCGGCATTCTTGAGAAAGTTCATGAAGCGCTGAGACTCGTCGCTCGGCAGGATCTGCGACTGGCTCCATAACAACAATACCGGCTGCGTAATCCCCGCCAGCACGGTCTCGGGATCGCCCGTGCGATATTGCTGCAGGCTCAATGCTCCTTCCTCCTGCGCCCCGAAGCGCCTCGCCATATCGTAGTACTGCCGTACCAGCTCATCCGGGGCTTTGGACGGATCGTGCCAGGTGCGCTGGTAAAAGTTTTCGAAATAGCCGTACGGGAAATGGTACTTGTACAGCAGCCGGCGAAATGGATTGGGGTCCGGCTGGTTGGGGCCCTTGCCCGGCTCGCGCGGCAGGCCGGCGGCGTTGGCCAGGATCAAGGCGGGAATGCGTTCGGCGTGCCGCGAGGTCATGCGGAACGCTGCGATACTGCCGATGGAAGTCCCACCGGCGTAGAACTGCCCTATTCCCATCTCGTCCATCAATCCCATGGCCAACTGCGCCGTGCGATCCACCGAATAATCGCTGCTCGGGTCGGGGCTGGTCAGTCCGTAGCCCGGAATGTCGAAGCTGATGACGCGGTAGGCGTCGGAAAGTGCGTCCGTCCAGGCGCTCCACATGCGCAGGTTGCCGGCGTGTCCATGCAACAGCAGCACAACGGGGCCGCTGCCGATATCCCGCACGTGCAGCTCGACGCCGTCCACCTCGATGAAGCGCGAATCCTCGAGCCGGTATTGCTCGATCAGCGCCTCACGCGAGACCTTCGACCAGCGGGTCGCCCACAAGAACGCCAGCAGCACTGCGACGACTGCCAGTCCCATAATCGAGAGGAAAATCCTCATACCGCTTCCAGTGCCTGCCAAAGGTCGTTGATCTGGTCTTCAGCATCCTCGATGCCCATCGACAGTCGAATCAGATTGCCGGTGATGCCCGCAGCCTCGCGCGCCTCTTGCGTCATGGAGGAATGGCTCATCAGCGGCGGATGGCCCGCCAGGCTTTCTACGCCTCCCAGGCTCTCCGCGATGGTGAACAGTTCAAGCGCGTTCAACATCCGTTCACACGCGCCTTCATCACCATGAAGATGCAGTGAAACGACGGCGCCGAACCCATCCATCTGTTTTCCGGCAAGCTCGTGTTGCGGGTGATCCGCAAGGCCCGGGTAATAGACCTGCGCCACCTTCTCGTGCCCCTGCAACTCCCGGGCGACTCGCCCGGCGTTGGCGAACTGCCGCCGTACCCGGAGTTCCATGGTCTTGAGCCCGCGCAGCGCCAGGTAGGAATCCAGGGGCGCAAGCACGCCCCCGGTGCGGTTTCGGACCCGTTTCAGTCGCCCCGCGAGATCGCCGTCGGACACAGACAAGGTGCCGCCCAGGACATCGGAATGCCCGGCGATGTACTTGGTAATGGAGTGCATGGCAATATCTACGCCCAGGGCCAAGGGCTGGGTAGCCAACGGCGTGGCCAGGGTGCTGTCCACACAGCTCAGGGCCCCGTTCGCCGAGCAAACTTCGGACATGGCTTTCAGATCGGTGATATGCATCAGCGGGTTGGAAGGCGTTTCCATCCACACCAGCCGGGTGTTGTTGCGCCAGGCGGCCTGGACCGCTTGCGGCCCTTCGTTCTGATGGACGTAGCTGACCTCGAAACGCCCTTCGCCCGCCACCCGCAGCATGTTGAAGCTGCCGCCGTAGACGTTGGCCGGCCCGATAATGTGATCGCCGGGATCCAGCAGTTCCAGCACCGCCGAACTTGCGGCCATACCCGATGCGAACGCAAGAGTGCGGGATCCGCCCTCCAACTCCGTGAGGGCCCGTTCGAAGGCATCGCGGGTGGGATTGGAAATGCGGGTGTAGATGTGCTGCGGCTGCTCACCCATGGCCGGGTAGGCAAAGGTGCTGCTCTGGTGGATGGCAGGCATGACCCCGCCGGTCTCGGCGTCGTGGGTGTTGCCTGCGTGCACGCAGCGCGTTGAATTTCCGTGCGGCTTGGTCATCATGCTCGTCCTCGAAGCCGCATTATGCCGCTATGAGTCACAATAACTCCATGTCCCGTATGCAAACTACCGAGCCTGCTGCCGGCAAGGAGCGAAATTCGCTCGGAGCCATACTGCGCCAAGGGGCCGAGCGTCTGAATGGCGCCAGCGATAGCCCACGGCTGGACTGCGAACTGCTGCTGGCGCATGCATTGCGGGTTGATCGGGCCGGCCTGTACGCCCGCTCCGCGGAAGCTCTCGACTCCGCTTCTGCGCAGCGGCTGGAGGAGTTGCTCTCGGAGCGCGCCCGCGGACGGCCCGTGGCGCAAATCATCGGCCGCAGGGAGTTCTATTCGCTGGAGTTCGAAATCACCCCGGAGGTGCTCACACCCCGGCCGGAGACGGAATTGCTGGTCGAGGTGGTTTCAGGCAGCCTTGGGGCACCCGATCGGCAGGTGCAATGCCTGGATCTGGGAACAGGGTGCGGTGCGCTTGCGATTACGCTGGCCCGGCAGATGCCCCGATGGCGGATTCTCGCCACGGATGTTTCCTCCACTGCACTGGAGGTTGCGCGGCGGAACGCCGGGCGCCTGGCTCCCGGGCGCATTCATTTGGCCGAGGGCTCCTGGTACGAGGCGCTTGATGAAGAGCGGAAATTCGACGCCATTGTGAGCAACCCGCCATACGTGGAATCCGAGCTTTGTGGTCGCGGACCGCTGCGATTTGAACCGAGAGGAGCGCTGGACGGCGGCCCGGACGGACTGCGGCAACTGCGCGAAGTGATATCAGGAGCGCCGCAACGCCTGAGGCGCGGCGGGGTTTTGGCAGTGGAGCACGGAGCCCAACAAGGCTCGGCCGTTCGGGAAATGATGGCAGCAGCCGGTTTGCGGGGACCAGTGACACACCGCGACCTGGCCGGGCACGAGCGCGTAACGGCGGCAAGAAAGCGCGGCTAGGCGCCTGCGCTTCGCTCTACTTGGGGAACGAGGGCTTCCCCGCTGGGAGCGAGGGCGTCCCGCCCTCGACGAGGGCAGGATGCCCTCGTTCCCAGGCTTGTTCCATGCAAGCGAGGGTATCGAGGGCGGGACGCCCTCGTTCCCAGCGGGGACGCCCTCGTTCCCGGCGGGGACGCTCTCGTTCCCAGGGGGGACGCGCTCGCTGGCGGCGGGATCAGGTTAGTCGGGGAGATTGGGGGCCAGCCACAGGCGCGCTTCGGAAAGGGGGATTTCCTTGCGCCGGGCGTAGTCGGTCAGCTGGTCCTCGCCGATCAGGCCGATGTTCGGATAGGCAGCTTGAGGATGGGCGAAGTAGTAGCCTGAAACGGTTGCCGGAGGCCACATCGCAAACGACTCGGTAAGCCGCGCGCCGGTTCGTTGCTCCACTTCCAGCAGGCTCCAGATCAGGCCCTTTTCGCTGTGATCGGGACAACCCGGATACCCGGGCGCGGGCCGAATGCCCTGGTAACTTTCGGCAATCAGGTCTTCGTTGCTCAGCGACTCCTCGGGCGCATATCCCCATAGTTCCCTGCGCACCTTTCGGTGCAGGTATTCGGCGAATGCCTCGGCGGCGCGATCCGCCAGGGCCCTGATCTGGATGCCGAGGTAATCGTCCGGCGCCTTGCCCTTGCCCCGCCAGCGCGCAAGGATCTCATCTACATTCCCTCCCGTGGTTACCGCGAACATCCCGATCCAATCCGGCGCGGCGCCGGTCGGCGCAACGAAATCCGCAAGACAGGAGTTGGGCTTGCCGGGCGGCTTGCGGCGCTGTTCGCGCAAGCAGTAAATACGCCCTAGAACCTCTTCACGCGCGGAGTCCGCATACACCACGATGTCATCGCCGGCCGAGGCGGCCGGAAAAATGCCTGCTACTCCCGCAGTAGCGAATTCGAGCTCTCCAGCGTTGATCGGTTCAATGAGCGATTGGTGCAGGTCGTTCCACAGATCCCTGGCCGCCTCCCCTTTCCCGGGGTCTTCCAGCAGCTGCGGGTACTTGCCATGAATGCCCCAGGCGGCAAAGTACGGCTGCCAGTCAATGAAGTCGTATAGCTCTTTAAAGGTCGGCGCCAGCAATTCGATTCGGCCCGCGTGCCCGGGTTCGGCAGGCGGCTGAGCCTGCCAATCAACCTGCCGGCGATTCGCCCGCGCACCCTCAAGGCTCAGCAGATTCTCGCGCCTGCGTGGCCCCGCCGGCTGTTCTCGCCGGCGCTTGAGGTCGTTCGCAACCTCGCGCAGATACGCTTCTCGCTGCGATCCGCTCAGCTTGCTCAGTACCCCCACCGCCCGGGAGGCGTCCTTGACATAGACCACGGCGCTTTCGTAGGCCGGATCGATCTTCAGCGCGGTATGCCGTGGGGACGTGGTTGCGCCGCCGATCAATAAAGGCAGATCAAGGCCGCGCCGTTGCATTTCGCCGGCCACGTGCACCATCTCGTTCAGCGACGGCGTGATCAGGCCGGACAGCCCAATGTAGTCGGCCTGCTCGGCCACCGCGGTGTCCAGGATTTTCTCGCAGGGCGCCATCACGCCCAGATCGATGACCTCGTAGCCGTTGCATTGCAGCACCACGCCTACGATGTTCTTGCCGATGTCGTGCACGTCGCCCTTGACGGTGGCGATCACCAGCCGCCCGCGGCTGGACATCCCGCTGCCCTCCTGTTCAATGAAGGGCACCAGGTGGCCCACCGCCTTCTTCATTACGCGGGCGGACTTGACCACCTGAGGAAGGAACATCTTCCCGGACTGGAACAGATCGCCCACCGTGTTCATGCCGTCCATCAGCGGGCCTTCGATCACGTCCAGGGCCCACTCGCTGGCCTGGCGGGCGGCCTCGGTGTCCTCCACCACGAAGGCATCCAGGCCATGCACCAGCGCATAGCTCAATCGCTCGTTCAATGGCAGCGCGCGCCACTCCTCGCGGTCCTTGCGGCGTTGCGCGGTTTCTCCCTGGTACTCCTGCGCCAGGACCAGGAGCTGCTCGCCGGCGTCCTCGCGGCGGTTGAGGATCACGTCCTCCACCGTCTCCCGGAGCCGCTTGGGGATGTCCTCGTAGACCGCCAGCTGTCCGGCGTTGACGATCCCGAAGTCCATGCCGGCCGCGATGGCGTGATACAGGAACACCGAGTGCATGGCCTCGCGAACGGCATTGTTGCCCCGAAACGAAAACGACAGGTTGCTCACCCCACCGCTGGCATGCACGCCCGGCAGCCGCTCGCGCACCTGGCGGACGGCCTCGATGAAAGCGCGGCCGTAGTCCTGATGCTCCTCAATACCGGTCGCCACGGCGAAAATGTTGAGATCCAGGATGATGTCTTCCGGCGGGAAGCCCGCCTCGTCAACCAGCAGGCGGTGGCAGCGCTCGGCCAGGGCCACGCGATGTTGTGTGCTTTCCGCCTGCCCCTGCTCGTCGAAAGCCATGACCACAACGGCCGCGCCCAGGCGCCGGATTTCGCGCGCCTGTTGCAGGAACTCCTGTTCGCCGTTCTTGAGGCTGATGGAATTGGCCACGCCCTTGCCCTGGAGGCATTTCAAGCCTTCGGTCAACACTTCAAAGCGGGACGAATCAATCATGATCGGCGCCCGCGAAATATCCGGTTCAGCGGCCAGCAGGTTGATATAGCGACGCATGGCCGCCTCGGAATCCAGCAGGCCCTCGTCCATGTTCACGTCCAGCAGGTTGGCGCCGGCATCCACCTGCTGGCGGGCCACCTGCACCGCGGCGGTGTAGTCGTCGGCCTCAATCAAGCGGCGGAACACGGCGGAGCCGGTAACGTTGGTGCGCTCGCCCACGTGAATAAACCCGGTGCTGGCGTCGATATTCACCGGCTCCAGTCCACTGAGGCGCGTAACGCGGGGGAGTGTCGGCGGCTTGCGCGGCTCCAGCCCGGCTAGTGCCTCGCGCATGACGCGCAGGTGCTCCGGGGTAGTGCCGCAACAGCCCCCGGCCAGGTTGAGCAAGCCTTCCCGGGCCATGGCTTCCAGCGTCTCGGCCATCTCCCGGGGCGATTCGGTGTATTCCCCCAGCTCGTTCGGCAGCCCGGCATTGGGGTGCACGCTGACCGGCAGTTCCGCGATCCGCGCCAACTCCCTGACGTGCGGGTGGAGTTCGGTGGCGCCCAGGGCGCAGTTCAGGCCGATGGCGGTGAGCGGCGCGTGGCGGATCGAGTTGTAGAAGGCTTCCACGGTTTGCCCGGACAGGGTCCGGCCCGAGGCGTCGGTGATCGTGCCCGACACGATCGCCGGTATCGTGCGCCCGAATTCGTCGCCGAGCCGTGCGATCGCGTATAGCGCCGCTTTGGCGTTGAGCGTGTCGAAGACCGTTTCCACCAGCAGCAGGTCGGCGCCGCCTTCCAGCAATGCGCGGCCGGCGCCCTCATAGGTGGCCGCGAGCTGGTCGAAATCAGTGGCCCGAAAGCCCGGGTCCTCTACCCTCGGCGACAAGGACGCAGTCCGGGTGGTGGGCCCGAGGCTGCCGGCCACGAAGCGCGGCCGGCCGTCCCGGCGCTCGGCGGCGTCGG
The DNA here is from genome assembly GCA_965261845.1 of Candidatus Foliamicus sp. Taxonomy (GTDB): domain Bacteria; phylum Pseudomonadota; class Gammaproteobacteria; order Steroidobacterales; family Foliamicaceae; genus Foliamicus. The sequence goes on from OZ253475.1 coordinate 2,661,146, forward strand.
CGGCGCCGCGGGCGATCGAAGCGGCGGCGGCATTGATCTCCGCCACCAGGTCTTCGAGACCGTAATCCGCCTGCGAGGGCGCGTTGGCGGTGAAGCTGTTGGTGGTGACGATGTCGGCGCCGGCCTCGAGGTAAGAATCGTGAATGCCGCGCACAAACTCCGGCTGGGTCAGGCACAACAGGTCATGATTGCCTTTCAGCGCCTGCGGCCAGTCGGCGAAGCGCGCGCCCCGGTATTGCTCTTCGGACAGATCGGATGTCTGTACCAGCGTGCCGATCGCACCATCCAGAAAAACAATCCGCTCGCGGATCAAACGATCCAGCGCCACGGCCCTGGCCGTTGCCGTGCTCATGGCGGGGGAGGCGCCGCTTTCAGGCCCAGCGCCTCGCAGATGGCCGCGGTCAAGGGCGCGCGGTTCATGGTGTAGATATGAAACCGCTGCACGCCGTGGCGTGCGAGGTCCCGCACCTGATCCAGCGAAAAGCGATCGGCGATCGCTTGCTCCGCAGCGGCGTCATCGCCGGCCTCGTCGAGGCGGGCCTGAAGCGCTTGCGGAACTTCCACGTTGGTCTTGCCGGCGAACGAAAAAACCTGGCGCGCATTGTGCAGCGGCATGATGCCGGGCGCCAATCGGTGATCGATACCTGCAGTCGCGCAGGCGTCGCGTAACCGGTAGTACCTGGCGTTATCGAGGAAGAACTGGGTGATGGCCAGATCGGCCCCGGCATCCAGCTTCTGCTTGATGAAGTCCACGTGGCTGCGCAAGGCCGCTGCATCGCCGCCGCCGTGCTCCGGGTGGGCGCCCACCATGACCTCGCGCAACCCGGCCGCCTTGAGGTCGGCGACCAGTTGCGCCGTCGAGGCATAGCCCTGCTCCCGAACCGACGGAGGAATGCCGTGGGCGGGAATATCGCCCCGCAGGGCAATCATGCGCTGCACGCCCTCGGCCAGGAACTCGCGCACGATCTCCCGGATTTCCTCACGCGTGTGCGACACATGGGTAAGGTGCGGGGCGCAATCGAAGCCGTAGTCCCTGCGAATCCGCCGGACCCAGCGGGCGGTCCCCCCGCGCGTCGATCCACCGGCGCCATACGACACGGTGCAGAACAAGGGACTGTAAGGCAACAGGCGAGCGAGCGTTGCCCGCAGGCGCGCGGTCATCTCCTCCGAGCGCGGCGGAAAATACTCCAGGCTTACGTCAGGTAAATCGGCCATAGAAAGGTTCGCCCGTGGACTTTGGGCGCAGGGCGCATCATACTCACTCGGCCCTTGATTTCACTAGGCGCAGCTCGAATACGGGCGTCCGCCAGGCAGGAATTCCAAGGCAAGCAACCTCACCCCATGTCCCAGTCTGCACTGACCACGCCCGCGTACCGCCGATTCCTGATCGGCAGCACAGTAACCACGCACGGCCTGTGGATTCTACGCGTTTGCATGAGCTGGCAGGCATGGCTGCTGACGGAGTCAGAGTTCTTCGTGGCGGCGGTGGCGGTGGCCTCGTATTTGCCGGTGGCGGTGCTGGGACCGGTGTTCGGAGCGCTGGCCGACCGCTGGGACCGGCGCAAATCCGCGCAAGTCTTCAATCTGCTCAATACGCTGATTACCGCTGGCCTGTTTGTTTTGTCCGCCTTCGGCTGGATGACGCCGGCGGCGCTGTTCTCACTGGCACTGGCCTTCGGGATTTGCAGCGGTGGCTATACACCCATGCGCCTGGCGTTAATGGCGAACCTGGTGCCATCCATGCAGCTGGCCAGCGCCGTCGGCCTGGGCGCGGTCAGCTTCAACGTCGCCCGGGTGATCGGCCCGGTGCTGGGAGGCTACATCATCAAGCTGTTCGGCATGGCGCCGGCCTACGCTCTGAGCTCGGCCACCTTTCTGGGTATGACCTGGGTGCTTTGGGGCCTGAAGCTGCAGCCCATCACACGCGATCTGGAGCGCCAGATAGGACTGGCGCGCCTGATGCGCGACGGCCTGAGTTACACGCTTCGGCATCCCGCGATTCGTTACTACCTGTTCCTGGTGCTGATTGGAGCGACATTCGGACGCGCCCTGTTCGAGCTGATGGCCCCATACGCGGACGAGGTATTCAACCGCGGCAGCGATGGGATGTCGCAACTCATTTCCTCTTTCGGCGTCGGCGCTATAGCCGGGGGGCTGTGGGTGGCCCGCAACAAGCGGCTGGAGCAGCTGCGCCGGTCGGCGGCCGTGTGCACCGCGTTGACCGGCCTGCTCATCATTGCATTCGGCTTTACCGATAACTTCTGGTTGGCGATGCTGCAACTGCCGGTGCTGGGTTGCGTCCTCACCATCTGCGGAGTTGGATCGCAAACGCTGACCCAAACAGTGGTTGAGGAGAAGTATCGCGGCCGGGTTATGAGCCTTTGGAGCGTGGTGGCGTTCGGCGGCGTAGCCCTGGGCAGTGCCGCCCTGGGGGGCTGGGCGCAATTGATCGGGTTAACTGACGCCACCGTTTACTGGGGCTTGATCGCCGCCCTGCTGGGTTTGATCGGCGTGCTGTCGATAAGGAGCGTCCCGCAGCCGGGGGCGGCGGGCGCTTCCTGACTCTCTGCTGGAGTGCGCTGCACCTACTCGTGGCGCAGCGCTTCGATGGGATCCAGGGTCGACGCGCGGCGCGCCGGCCACAGGCCGAAAATGATCCCGATCATCAGGCTGCAGCCCAATCCGACCACGATCGATTCCGCCGCAACCAGGGTTTGCCAATTGAAGAAGCGCGCCAGCAATACGGACGCGCCCCACCCGGCCGCCACCCCCAGTACGCCGCCTAGCAGGCACAACATGGCGGACTCCACCAGGATCTGCGACATGATCGCCCCGCGGGTGGCGCCGATGGCCCGCCGCACGCCGATTTCGCGGGTCCGTTCGGCCACCGTAACCAGCATGATGTTCATGATGCCGATTCCGCCTACCACCAGGCTTATGCCGGCAATCGCCGGAAGCAGCAGAGCGAAGATGCGGGTCGTTTCCTCCTGCACCTCCAGGAACTGCTTGCGGTCCAGAATGCCGAAATCGTTGTCCTGTCCGGGCCGGATGCGATGTTCGCGGCGCAGAACGCGCTCGATGTCCACCAGCGCCTGCTCCACGGCCGAGCCCTCACGGATCTTTACGTCCATGCTCTCGAGGCGGTCGCTGCCGGTGACGCGATACTGCGCAGTGGACAGCGGCACCAGCACGTCATCATTGGGATTCTGCATGCCCAGCGAGCCGGTTTCCTCGAGCACGCCGATCACCTCAAAGGGAATGCCGCTCATCAGCACGGTTTGACCCAGGAGCGCGCGAGCCGTGCTTTCCAGCTTCTCGGGAACCTCGCTACCGAGCACCGCCACCCGCAATCGCGCTTCCTCTTCCGCCGGAACGAACATGCGACCCAAGGCAATCTCGTGGCGGTGCAACTCCAGGAATTCTGAGGTGGACCCCACCAATTCCACGCGGGTGTTGCGGTTACTGAACTCGAATTGAAGGCGCTGTGTGATCTTCGGCACTACTTTCTCAAGGTGCCGCGCGTCCCTGCGCAAGGCTGCTGCGTCGTCCACGCCCAGGCTGCTGTTCTCGAGCGAAACGCCCCAGAATCTGCGCTGCGAATTAGTGACCGCGAGGATGTCGGCGCCCAGCGCCTCCATCTGCTCCTCCACCGCCCGCTGCGCCCCGGTCCCCAGCGAAACCATGGTGACCACCGCCGCCACGCCGATGATCATGCCCAGCATGGTGAGCAGGGCTCGAAACAGGTTGGCGCCTATCGACTCCAGCGCCAGCCGCAGCACGTCAAGAAAATACATCGCCCGGATAGCCTTGCGGAAACCGCGTTGCCCGCAAGAATAGCCGATAATCGCTAGCAACAATGGGCCGACCCGGGAACACACTGAACGCTATGGTTGAGAACTGCGGCGCAGCCCATCCAATCTGCCCACCCACTGAATTGACACGGATTGCGGCCGAATGAAGTCCGCTCTTCAAATCCTGGCGCTGGGTCTCATCCTGCCTCTATTCGGGAGCCCCGCAGCCGCTGCCTGGGAAATACCGCCGAACATCATTCTGATTCTGGCCGATGATCTCGGCTATGGGGACATCGGCGCTTATGGCGCCACCTTGATCAAGACGCCACACATCGACCGGTTGGCCGAAGACGGGGTTCGTTTGACGGATTTCTATGCCAGCAGCAACGTTTGCAGTCCTTCGCGCGCCGGGCTGCTCACCGGGCGCTACGCGGTGCGGGACGGCCTGGCCGCCAGGACCGTGTCCGTCAACGATACGCGCGGCTTGCCGGCCGACACGCCGACAATGGCTGCCCTGCTGAAAGGGCAGGGATATCGCACGGCCCTGGTCGGCAAATGGCACCTCGGTCACCACACGGAGGCGCAACGGCCAAACGCCCAGGGGTTCGACCTTTTCTACGGCCTGTTGCACCCCAACGACGAAGAGCAACCGCTTTACCGGAACACGCGGGCCAGCACGGAGCCTGTCGCGCAAGGTGCGTTGACGCGGCGCTTTACAGAGGAAGCCATACGGTTTATCAACCACAGCGACGGACAGCCCTTCTTCCTGTACATGTCACATACGGCGCCCCACATCCCGCTGGTTCCATCACGCGAATTCGCCAATACCTCCGAGGCCGGCGCCTATGGTGACGTGGTCCAGGAACTGGACTGGAGCGTAGGCGCGTTGCTCCAAGCCCTTGAGCGCAAAGGCATCGCCGAGAACACGCTGGTGATCTTTACCAGCGACAACGGCCCGTTTCCGGAGGGCAGCGCAGGCGGATTGCGCGGCGGCAAGGCCACTGCCTGGGACGGAGGTTACCGCGTGCCGTTCATTGCGCGTTGGACCGGGCGCATCCCGGCGGGAAGCGTGAACAGCGCAATGGCGATGAATATCGATCTGCTGCCGACTCTCGCCGTAGTTACCGGCGCGTCATTGCCTTCGTGGGCAACGCTCGACGGCCGCAACATTCTTCCGATTCTGGCCGGCGAATCGAAGGAATCGCCGCACCAAGCGCTGTATTTCTTCAACCACGATCGCATCGCCGCAGTACGAACTCAGGACTGGAAAATCGTGGTCCGGGCCGATTACCGCAACATCGAGCGCGTGCTTCCGGATCACGGCGTACTGCTGCTCTTCGATATGCGCAAAGACCCCGAGGAACGCTACAGCCTCGCTGCTCACCGCCCCGACAAGTGGCGCGAACTGAAAACACACCTGGAGCGCGGACAGCGCGAACTCGAACCCCCCCCAGAGAGCGGGAGCCAGTGAGGCGGCTGCTCGAACCAAATGGAACGAGGGCATCTTGCCCTCGTCGAGGGCGGGACGCCCTCGTTCCCAGGGAGGGGGATTGGGTAGTGCGGGCTTCGTGAGTTCGTGGAACTACATTGTCGTGGGCGCCGGTTCGGCGGGTTGTGTCCTGGCCAACCGTTTGTCAGCGGATCCCGACAAGCGGGTCCTGTTGCTGGAGGCCGGCGGCTTCGATCGTTCGCTGTATATCCGCATGCCTGCGGCGATCATCCGCGCCATCGGCAATCCCAGGCTGGACTGGTGCTATCAGGCGGAGCCCGACCCCAGCCGCAACAACCGGGTTGATCTGTGGCCGGCCGGCAAGACCTTAGGCGGCAGCAGCTCCATCAACGGCATGCTCTACGTGCGTGGCGCCGCCGGCGACTACGATCGCTGGGAGGCGGAAGGGTGCCTGGGTTGGAGTTATGCCGACGTGCTGCCCTTCTTCAAGCGCATGGAATCCACGCCGTTGGGGGACGAGCAATACCGAGGCCGCTCGGGCCCGGTGCGCACGGCGGCCCTGCGGACCACTCATCCGCTGGCCCACACGTTTGTCCGCGCCGCCGCCGATTCAGGCCTCCCGGTGAACGATGATTACAACGGCGCCATCCAGGAAGGGGTGGCCTATACAGAAGTCAACCAGCAGCGGGGGCAGCGCTACAGCGCCGCGAGGGCCTATCTTCATCCGGTGCGTGACCGACCCAATCTGGAGATACGTACTCGCAGCGTTTGCCGGCGGCTGGTAATCGAGAACGGCCGCTGCGTCGGCGTGGAGTATCGGAAAGGGGCTGAGCTGCACCGGGCCGACGCCCGTAGCGAGGTGATCTTGAGCGCCGGCGCCATTGCCTCTCCCAAACTCCTGATGTTGTCGGGTATCGGCCCGGCCGACCAGTTGCACGCGGCGGGTATCGACGTCGTTCAGAATTTACCGGGTGTAGGGGCGAACCTCCAGGAACACCCCGAGGGCATGGTAGGCATTGATGTGAACGTGTCCACCTACAACACCGAGATCAACAGCTGGAAGATTGCCCTGCACGGGCTGAACTGGCTGCTGTTCGGACGCGGCCCGGCCACCAGTCCCTACCCGCACGCGGTAGCATTCATTCGCTCCGCGCCGGAGGAACCGCAGCCGGATATCCAGGTGCAACTGGGGCCCTATGCGTTCAGTTTCACGGAAAAAGGCGTCATTCCCTATCACCGGCCGGCCATTTCCGCGGCCATCAATATCTCCTATCCCCGGTCGCGGGGCAGCATCCGGCTGCGCAGTGCAGATCCGGAAGCGCCACCCGTCATTTCTCACGCGCTGCTGGCTGACGATGACGACGTGGACCGGCTGATCAAGGGCTGCCGGAAAGTAAGAGAGATACTCAACGGTCGGGCATTCGCGCCGTACCGCATCGGCGAGCGCCTGCCGGGTCCGGAGGTGCAAAGCGACGCCGAATGGCGCGACTATCTGCGCCAAACCGCGTTTCTCGGTTATCACCCCAGCGGCACCTGCAAGATGGGCAACGACGCGCTGGCGGTCACCCGCCCCGATCTCACGGTGCGCGGCATCGACGGGCTTAGGGTTGCCGACGCGTCGGTGATGCCCAGCCTGACCAGCGGCAATACCAACGCCACCGTGATGATGATCGGCGAACGAGCGGCCGACTTCATCCACAATAGGGGCGGGCGGCGTTGACGCCGAACGACACGGCGCCCAAGGGGGCAACTATCGAGCCACTAAACAAAAAAAGGAGAAGGTAGAACATGGTAAGCAGACGCACTTTTGTCACCGCCGCGGCAGGCGCGACCGGCACTCTACTCGGCGCCGGGGCGCTTCAGGCCCGGGCTCCCGGTTCAATCAGCCCGCCGGTCAGTCAGGTTGTATCCGAGTTCCTGTATTTCGATGACCCGGTGGAGGAGTTTCGCGCCCACATGCGAATGGGACGGGACCTGGTTGCGGAGCAAGGGAGCACTCTTACCTGGTATCACTGGATCGTTTTCGTCATTCCGGGGGGACGGCGCCCGGAACCATTGTTGCGCTACGAAGGGATGGAGTTCAGCTACTTCCGGCATCTCGGCAACAACAACTACCGTATCCATGCCCACAACCTTTCCTTCCCGCGGGACCTCAAGACCAATGCATTTACACAAACGGTCACGAATCCCATAACCGGTGAACGTGTTGACGTGCCGGTGTCACTGCTGCTGCACGATCCGGGGACCATTGGAGGGCCTACGGGCTTCCGCAACCTCGACGGCGACGGTTCCGCCCAGAACCCCTTCCGCCAGTTTCGAGTTGAAAACGACCTCATAAAACTCGATGTCGTGCGCAGCGCCCCACCCGATTGGCCGGCAACCCATATCGAAAACTCCTGCAGTTGGGTGGAGTTCGACCTGTTCGCAAACGAGACCATTACGTCGCTCCCCGTTCATTTCTGCGGACACTACGCCTACGAACATCCCAAGTGGCTGAAGATGCCCGAAGGCATGGGTCACCTGGCGGGGTTCTGGGACGGCAAGAAGCTCAATTCGGCGTCGGAACTGCCCCGCGAGTTCCTGGACCGAATGGAGCGCGAATACCCGGAGTTGCTGGAGCCGCGCTGGGGCGAATTCGAGCGTAAGATACCGTTCGATTTAACGGTTACGGGAGAAGCACCATGACAAGGGCGATCAGCGAGTGGAGATCAGGAAAGTTCGGGGCTGCTTCGATGCTGCTTGTAGCGTCAATGCTGCTGTCGCCGATCGGCGCTGCGGCCGATGACGGCGGCGTTGTGCGCTTGTCGGCACCCGTCGAGGCGACCGACACGCACGAGACCTTCGGCGCCAGCTTGCCGGAGGCGGGACATGCAATGACGCTTGCCGACTTGCTCGCGGACGGGGACCGTTACCTGGACCGCGAAGTCAAGGTCACGACCAGCGTTGCCCAGGTTTGCCAGAAAAAGGGGTGCTTCTTTATCGCGCAGGACGGAAGCCATGCGGCGCGCGTGTCGTTCAAGGACTACGGCTTCTTCGTGCCCTCGGACATCAGTGGACGAACCGTAACGCTGGCGGGCAAACTAAAGCGCAAGGATATGTCCGCCGAACAAGCCGAACACTACAACACGGATCTGGGGGACGAATCCGCTTTCAGGCCCGGGCCGCAATACGAGATCGTCGCCACAGCGGTGCGCGTGCCCCGGGGGTAGCTTGACCTGCTATGGGTTCAATAGCGCGGCTTCCGGGTCCTCCACGACATCGGGGTGCAGTTGCCGCGTATAGCCCAGAAAGTCTTCCGGCAGGTCCTCGATGGACCGGGCCCTGGCGCCGTGGCCGTTCGAGGACGTGTGACCCGGAACGTCGCCCATGTGCATCCACGGCCGCCAGCTGGTCATCGCCGAGTAGTTCACCAGGGCGTCAACCCGGGTCAGGTTCGGGTCCAGCACGTCGGCCAGCGGCGCGGACCAGACCGTGGATTCCTTGTAGAACATGTTGGGAATGTCGCTGTCGTTCGGCTTCACCCGGCCATGCGCCTCGTGGCGCAGAAGCAGCGTTCCGTCCCGGACATACTCCGGGTGAATGGACTTGGTCATGCGGATCGCCGCGGCCGGAGAGAAGGCCTCCTGCGTGGTGCCCGCCTGCGGCTCGAACTCCTCTTTTTCGTCGAGGCGGACCGCATACCGGGTGGTGGTGGGCCCGAAACGGAATGCCGGCACCTCGACTTCCCGGTTGGTGAACGGCATCACCAGGGTATCCAGCAGTTCCCAGGTCTCGAAATCCGTGTAATGGGTGACTTCCAGGACCACGGCTTCGAACAGGTCATCGGAGACCTGTCGAAACCGGCTGAACGCCGCACTGACGAGTCCGCATAGTGGTTCGATACGCCCCTGGGATACGGAAAACCTCTTCGCCCGCAACCAGCCGATCGCGAGTTCGGAATCCAGGCTTCCGCGCATCTTGACCAGGGCGCGAAGGAGGTCGGATTCCCGGTCGAGGTTGAGTTCGCCGGCCGCCGAGGCGCGCAACGGAAGCGTTCCGGGGCCCAGCAGGGCGGCGCCCGCCAGCAGGGACTGGCACAGGCGTCGGCGGGTCGGCGACACGCCCGGAGCCGGCCGGGGGGAAAGGGAATGCGGGAGTTTGATGTTCGACATGGCGAGTCCTCAGTTCCTGAGCCCGGAGAGAATCAGGTTGGGAAGCGTGGAAGTGAGCCAGTCGGGATGGAAATAGCCCAGGCGCAGGATCACAAGTTCCTCATTCGGGATGACATACATCGTCCGGAAGCCGCCGCCCTCCAGGAAAAAGACTCCGTTTACTTTGATCGGCGGCCCGTGGGGAGCGGCCTGTTCCCTGTCCTGCACGTAGCGGCGGATTCCGCCCGGCGGATTGCCCGCCCAGATCTGGTAGCCGTAATTCGGATAGATGGCCGACCCGGTGGTCATCTCCTCCACCCAGCCGGCAGGCCAGAGCTGACGGCCCGCAACGCGGCCGTCGGTGGCCAATGCGGCGCCGTAGCGCAGCCAGTCCCTTGGGGTGGCGCGGTAGCAGCAATAGACCGCCGGCATGCCGCCGGGACGGTCCATGTAGAGCTGTGCGGGACCGGCGCCCAGCGGCGCCCAGAGCCTGCTGTCGAGATAGTCCTCGAAAGCTTCGCCGGTCGCGGATTCCAGCACTGCTCCCACCAGTTGGGCGTTGGCGTTGGAGAAAGCGAAGAACTCGCCCGGCACGTTCTCGAGATCGAAGTCCAGTGCCGCCGCGCGAAAATCGGAACTCAACGATATCCGGGCATTCTTGCTGCGCGGGTCCGGATCTCCGGCCAGAGGCGGGTTCTCAAGTCCGCTGAGATTCCGCAGCAATTGGCGGATGGTGATTCGGCCGCGCGCATCGCCGCGCCATTCCGGAAGATATCGCTCGAGCGGATCGTCCAGCGTTGCGATCGCCCCCTCCTGCATCGCAATCGCCACCAGCGGCGGCAACAGCGACCGGGTCATCGCGCGGCCGGTGAACAGGGAGTCCGGCCCGATGTCCCGCCAGTATCGCTCAAGCTGGACCACGCCCCGGTGCAGCACGATCAATGCGGCGCTGTTGTGCTGCTCCGCCCAGGCCGCCGCGGCCTCTAGCGCCCCGGTGTCAATAGTGAGCTCAGCCTGGTCCGCAGCCGGGAAGAATTCCCGTGGGCTGCCTGGAAGTTCGACCACCGGCTGGTAGTAGCTCGCCGGCCACTCGCCGGGATCCTCGGGCAAGGTGTACCAGCGGTACCAGAAACGCCAGTCCACGAGCAGGACCGCCAGCAAGACTGCTATGGCTGCCGCAACGCCAAAGAAAACCACTACCCGGCGCATACTGGTCAGCTCCCCGATATTGGGCGAAATTGCATCAGGTTATCGCTATGGCCTGCGCGGGATCACTCCGCGGGCGGGCTGCCGGAAGAAAGGGTCTGTTCCGCGAACCGTCGCAGTTCGGCGTTGAAGCGTTCCGGCTGCTCGATAAACACCGAGTGCCCGGCTCCTTCGTACACGGTAAGGCTCATGTTCTCGTAACTTGCAGCGAGTTCAGCCCCGTCGTCTAGCTGATAGGGATTGTCCTTCTTTCCCAGGCAAAACAGCACCGGCAAGGAGAGTTGCTCGACCATGTCCTGATTATCGAGCCGGCGGTGCGCCATGGCGCGCCGGACGTAGGCCGGCAACATCAGGCCGATTGCCTGAAACAATTGGCGCTGTTGTTCGGGCAGGGGTGATGCCGTAAGCAAGGGGACCACCCGCTCGCCGGCGCGAATATAGTCGATCAGGTCCGGGCTGCTCCGCAGTTTGCGGATTTGTGCAAACTCCTCCGCGTCGGGATCGTCGTCCCCCGAGGGCATCCGAAAGGGCCTCAGGGCGCCCTGGCCGCCGGTCAGAATGATCCCCGCGATGCCGTTGTCGCCGAACTCGCGGATATAGTCCATCGCCACCATCGTGCCGTACGACCAGGCAACCACCACCGGCCGGTCCAACCCGGTCGCCGCGATCACGGCGGCGACGTCCCTTGCCCAGACCTCGGACTCGCTGTAGGCCTCCGTAGTCCACGGCTTGCCGGACGCCCCATGCCCCCTGAGGTCGAAGGACACGAGGTAGTAATCATCGGCGAGATCGGAGTCCATTTGCCGGACGAAACTGTAGTGGCTTTGACCTAAGCCATGGATAAGCAGGATCGCGGGTGAGGCCGGGTCCCCGGCCGTGACGACGTTAAGGGGCACGCCGCCCGCGCCTTCTACCGTTCGGTAGTCCCAGTCCGCCAGTGAGTGCTGCGGCAGCAGTACCGCAACCAGCAGTGCAACAAGAGGCAAGAGCCTTCGCAGATTCATGGGTTGTCCTCCTCAAGGAATTCCGGATCCAGCGACCGCAACTCGGCCTGAAAGGCCTGCGGATAATCGCCCGGGCCGGCCAGCTTGGCGCCGGCCGCATGCCACCAGAGTGAACCCGGCCGCTGCATGTGCATCCACTCGCGCCAGTGCTCGACAGCGGTGAAACTCAGCCGGCACGGGACCCGGGTCGCCACTGGATCGGCCAGCTGCCGGGCATCTCCGGAAAAGATCATCAGGTCGGTATCCGGCTGCAACGCGCGCGCCACCGGGCTTGCGATGCGGTCCATCAGGTGCACGACGTCGCCCAGCAGGAACCACGGACGGATTGCGCGTGGCGGCGTGCCGGATTCGTCTTCCACAGGCGCCATGCCATCGGTGAGCAACCGCGCGGCCGATGGTCCGTAACGCGTGACCGGCGGCTCGCAAAGCCTGTCGTTATACGGATTCATCCAACTCTTGAGCGGCTGTTCCGTTTCCCAATCCAGCAGGATGCCCACGTAGCGGGTTTCCAGGAGAAATTCCAGGGCGGACACCCGCGTATAGCGACTGCGCTGCGCGCCGATCAGCTTGAAAAGCGGCCGCGGCGCCTCTTCGGACACAAGCCCGTACACGTCGCCCCGGACAATGTCGTAGACCAGCCCGCCGGCCAGGTCGCCACGCAACTTGACGTAAGCCGTGAGGTTGCTCTCCGGGTCGTCGAGCCCGAGTTCGGGTTCGGGTTCGGGTTCGGGTTCGGGTTCGGGGACACTGGAGTTCTCCGCCCACGCGTGATGCTCAACGCCGATTCCGAGAGTGCCGATGCCGGCAAGCACTGCGCGGCGTGTCATTTCTGCCATTATTTGGTTTCCTCCAGCGAGGCGAAGCACCAATCCTGGCCATTGAGGGGCAGGGTAATGTTCGGCCGGCCGTTGTTCCGGTCGGTCCTCAAGTCGTCGCCGCAGCGCGATGGAGGTGAGCGTGAAAGAGACGTTCCCTTCCACACCTCCATTCCAGGTTTTCCTGGTTGGTTCTAGAAACTCGCTGCCAACGTAACGCCGAACGTGCGCGGCTCGGGCAGTGTCAGCTGGTAGCCCAGCGTGCCCGTCCGGAAACTGCCCGTGGTGCGCTGCGATGCGAGCACGGAGTCGTCATCGGTCAGGTTCTCGACCCACAATGTAACGCTGTAGCGATCATTGCGCCAGCCGCCGCGAAGATTGTGCAGCACCGCAGCCTCTGTCTTGGCCAGGTTAACCACCCAGTTCCAGGTCGACGACTGATACCAGGCATCCCAGCGGGCAAACCACTCACCGTCCCCGCTCCAGATGTTTTCGGCGGGCATGTTGAAGTCCAGAGCAAACGTCGCAGCATGATTCGGCGAGCGGGCCACCTCGAAGCCGCTTGCATCCGCGCTGCCATAGACCCGCCTGTTGATGCCATCCTGATACACCTTGATGTCGCTGCTGTTGTAGTTATAGGACACGGTGCCGCGCCAGTTGTCGCTGAACGCCCAGCTTCCCGTCAGCTCAAACCCCCAGATATCGGTGCTGCCGTTACTGTCGTAATCAACCTGTGGGCCGAGCCGGTCCGACCCCACAATGAAAACGCCGTCACCGTTGCTGTCCACGTCTCTGGTGAAACCCCGGAAGCGTTGGTTGCTCCATTCCATGATATAGACAGCCCCGTTCAGGTAGCCCCTGCCGCCGGCGAGGGTGTGCTTGCCGCCGAACTCCCAGGCGTCAAGCTCTGCCTGCAGGACTTCGTAGCCGATACCTTCCGCCGCGTTAAACGCCGGAAACGCGACAGTGGGCTCCAATTGAATGACCTCGGGATTGAAGCCGCCCGGATTGTTGCCCTTTGAATAGCTTGCATAAAGCAGGGTGTCGTCACTCAACTTGTAGTCCACGATGACCCGCGGCAGCTCCGCCTCGAAATCGGCGGCCAGGTCGACCTCGGCGCCGCCAAAGGGCTGTGCCGTACCGATGGGATCGTTCGGATCGAGCGGCATGGCCTCCTGAGTCACGGAGGAGGCGTTCGCGAGCGTTTCCTCTTCATACCGGAACTCAAGGCTGACAGTAAGCTGCTCGCTAATGTCATAAGCCACGCTACCGAATAACGCCTGGTTTTCGACGCTCTCGGCGACGTTTGGATTGACTCCGAAGGCGCCGCGGCCACCTCTTCCGTAAGCTTCGCCGGTGACAAAGTTTCTGCAGTAGGGTCCGGTGCCCGGACAGGGGAAGCCGCTTGAAGCATCCTTGGAGTAGGTCAGGTCGAGATAGTAGGCGCCCACCATCCAACGCAGCCGTTGATCCTGGGGCGAGGTCAAACGCAGCTCCTGGGACCACGACTCGTCCTTCCATTTCAGGAAAACCAGGATTTCGTCGGTGAGCAGTTCGCGCATTTCTTCCGTATCCTCGCGGTACCGACCCGTCACCGAACTCAATGTGTAGCCGCCGATGTCCCAATCAATATTCAGGCTGGTGAGCTGGGTTGTGCGATCGAGGCCCATGTCGTCCTTATACGTCGTGTCCTCCACAGGCGATGTGTCGATGGAAATGCCGTTGGTGATCAGGTCGCGGCTCAGCGTCCCGCAGTAATAATTGGACCTCCCCATAACGCCGGCGGTGGTGAACGGTCCGCAATTGTTGTTCTCGCCCTTGACCAGAAACTGAACGGCCAAGCCGTCGTCGTCTACGGTACGCACATGACGCAACTTGATGGAGAGATCTTCCGTCGGCGTGGCGTACAGCGTCACGCTGCCGGCGTTCGTCTGCTGGGCGCCCAGATCACCGCCGGTGGGGTGCTCGTTTTTCCAGGCCCCGTCGTAGGTGTAAAACCGGCCGGACGCCCTAAAGTACAGTCGGTCTTCAACGATCGGACCCTCGCCGCTGACCCACACGTCCGCGCGGCCATTATCGCCGAGGATCAGGTTGATGTCGCCGTTGAAGTCATTGCCCGGCGTCCTGCTGATGAAATTGATCGCACCGCCGAAGGTGGCCCGGCCGAAAAAGGCGCTTTGCGGGCCTTTCACGACCTCCACTCGCTCGACGTCGTTCATGGACAGCCACTGGCTGCTTCCCGGCAGATAGACGCCATCCACGAACGCGGACGATGTTTGCGTGGAGCGCACGCTCGACGGGGGGTCGATAGCGCGGAACCGGATCGCCGGATTGTTGCGATTTCCAGTATGGTTGCTCATGTGCACACCCGGGACGAACTGAAGCATGTCTTCGACATCCGTGATCTGCTGTTCCCTGAGCTGCTCAGAGCTGAAAGCCGCGACGCTCAGCGGGATGTCCTGAATCGATTCGTCGCGCTTGCGCGCCGTAACCACGATTTCCTCAAGCGCAAGGTCCTGCGCCATGACTGCCATATCGGCAGCGAACAGACTCAGTACGGCGCCACTTATCAAGAGACGATTGTGCAGACTACGCATGGTTTTCCCTCCCAATTAGTCCTAATCATGCTGCGTCAACGGCAATTGTCGCTGAATAAGCATTGTGTAGCTAATAGCTATTAACCACGAGTTTGCATTCTAAGTATTGATCTGAATAACTGCAAACGACTACAAAGTTCAAATAATCAGATCGGCTTAACGCTCTCCTTGCCGGATCCAGCGGCCTGTGATGCTTATTCCTGCCGCTCGTTTTCCATTTCGTCCTTGTATTCGCGCACTTCGTCCCTGGGCTCCTCCCAGTTGTCGATGTCGAAGATTTCCGGCGTTTGCGCTTCGAGATTGGCCCGGTAGGCGGGCGGGATCTGGTCGAAACCGTCGATCTTGGCGCCGTATGCGCGCCCCCAGGTGCGCCCGGGGCGCTGACCCATGTTGTGCCACGGCTGCCAGCTCACCAGGTTCTGGAACTGAGTGTGAGCGTGGACGCTGGGCCTGGAACGATCCGACAGCTCGCGCAGGCTGGCGAAATGCACATAGTGAGAATCCCAATACATGATTTCGCCGGAGGACTTCTCGGGCCACTCGTCCGGCTGGAAGGGGTTGCGATGGCTTAAGTTCATCTCCGTGGCCAGCATCACGGTGTCCCCGAAGACCTCGATGTTGAGGAGTTTTGTTGATGCTTCTCGTTCCGGCGGAAGCACCAGTCCATTGGGACCATACTCCGCCTTCAGGGGCCCGCCCAGAAACGGCAGCACCTCGATAAGCTCGCCCGTTACGGGGTTGGTCCAGCTCTCAAGCAGCTCAGTGGAATCGAACCTGGTGTAGGCGCCGGACTCATACACCCTCACGTCGTAGTTCCCGTTCGCCAGCGGCCGCCATTTGCTGATATTGAGATTGGTCATGGTCATCCAGGGCTCGATATTGCCCTGATGGTGGTAGGCATAGATATGCAGGCGGTAGAACTTGTACAGGGTGTCCTGTGCCCTCGAGCCGACTACCGAGGTAATAATGCGGCCCCTTTCTGCAGGATCATCCAGATCCAGACCGGGTACTGCGCCCCTCGCGGCTGCCGCCGGCCATGCGACCGCTGTGCCCAGGGCGCCGAGAATCGCGCTGCGCCGGCTAAAGGCAAATGGGTTCATGGGTTTTCTCTCCTGGCTGGCTTGGACGCAAGTTTTCGCAGCCGGCTGCGCTGCGCTGACGCGCAGGGAACAACCTGGGAGCGAGGGCGTCCCGCCCTCGTCGAGGGCGGGACGCCCTCGCTCCCAGGGTTGTTCCATGCAAGGGTGAAATCACCAGTTCCGCTTGCTTGTGAAGTGGCGTGATGCATCTGCGGCATCCACGGGCTGATAGGACGCTTGGGAATTCGGACCGTCACGCGGCACGTATTGTTCGTGAACCGGCCGCAGCATCTCGATCGGGACCCCGGGCGGAATCGTGCGTGAGCGGCGGAACGCGGCCATCGGAATGCTTGTCCGCACGAACTCCTCGTGCACGGACCTGGCCCGCGCCGCGATCTGTCCGCGCGGATCGAAGATGGCCGTGTCGCCGGAACCCGAAAACTCCGCAAAGCCTGGCTGCTCCGGCGAGACGGACTGGTTGCAGACAACGCTCCAGAGCCGGTTGTGCCGCGCGATGGTCTGGGCACCGGTAAGGCTGTAACCCCCCGAAGACGAGCTCAGGCGGATCTCCAGGCCCTTCATGGCGAGCGCACGTATCACATCCGGCTGGCTGGGCGTAATCGAGCAGGAAATATTGCCGATATCGGTGCGCGCAACCTGCAACACGGCATCCTCGCCGTACATCTCGCGGTAGCGGTCGAGTACATCGTAGATCCCGGTCGTAAAGATGTCCCAGCCGGGAATGAACCCGCGAATATTGTTGGTCTTCCAATGATTGGCAACCACATTGCCCTCGGGGCCGATAAGGACGCCGTTGAGCAGCAGATGGCCCGGCCAGTCCGGGTCCTTCGCATAAGTGCCGAAGGTGATGTAGCAGCCGTATTCCCTGGCTTTCTTGCCCAGCGCCTCGGTTTCCGGCCCCGGTATTTCGATTGCCACGCGCAGCACCTCTTCCCGGGTCCACGGGTTCCAGCCCATGATGGGCTGCTCGTGGAAGCATACGAGGCCCTGCGGGCCCGGAAAGCCATTTGCCCTGTCGATAAGGTCGAGCATGTGGTCGAGATTCGCCTTCATTTCGCGCTCGGGATTTGCCGTGTCGCGAACCGCGCGCATGATGGACTGCACGGCGGTCACGCGCAGCGAATCCTTGCGCAGCGGCACGCGCTCGTAGTTGCCGTCGGCGGCCACGCTCACGGCCGCGCCGCTCCCTGTGGCAGCGCCTTCCGCCATCGCTGCTCCGCTCCCCAAAGCCGCGGCCACCACGCCGGCTGAACCGGCGCTCAGCAACTGCCGGCGCCTCAAGGACTCCGGAGAATCGTTACTGTTGAGCTTGTCACTCATGCCTTACCCCCTTGGTTGTAAATCAGAGACCGTCGGGCCGATCTTGCGGTCCAGAAACTCTTTCACGGCGCGGCCGGTGGCTTCCGGCATCGAGATATGCAGAAAGTGCCCACCGCCCTCGAAAATGATCTTTTGCGTGCTCTGCGCGTTCTTCATCGCATCGACGAATGCCTGGGCGGTTTCCGGAGAAAGCGCCCTGCTCGCTCCGCCCCACGTCACAAGCGCCGGCGCGCGCACCCGGGCGAGCACGCGCTCCGGATTCCCCCGCTCATACATTTGCATTGCAACAAACCCTTCATGGTCACGGCCGATGACGTTCCAGTAGTCGGTCTTTCGCCGGATCAGTTCCTCCGTGATGTTGCTGTCGTCGTTTACCGAGAGGCGTAGGTTGGCGCCCATTTCCTCGGTGGTGAACCGTTTCGGCACAAAGACGACCGACGCATCGCGCACGCGCTCCGTGGTGCCCCCACGACCGCCATATTCAATCCCGGCCGAGTTCAGCAGGACCAGAGCCGTTACGCGGTCCGTGCGGGTGCCGGCGTAACGGAAGGCCACGAGCCCGCCGTATGAGGCGCCGGCGATCGCGAAGCGCTCGATGCCCAGATGGTCCATCAGACTGTCCACCAGTGTCAGGAACCGGTCGATCGAATAGTTACCGCTCGGCACCGGGCCGGTCAGGCCGAAAGCAGGAAGATCTAGCCGCACCACGCGGTAGTCCCCGCTGAGTATGTCCGCCCAGACATCGTAGTCCTTGAGATCCCCGGTCGAACTGTGCACCAGCAGGATGGCCGGTCCCGAACCTTCATCCTTGTAATGGACGCGAATACCGTCGTTTCCATCAAGCACGGCAAACCGGGAATCCGGGTCCGCATACCTGGCCACGATCTCCTCATAGGTAATCGTGCCGGCGGAAGCCTGCCCGGCGCCCGAATGGCCGTCGGACGCTCCGGCATACGACGCCGGCGCGCCAACCACTACAAGGCAGACCAGCAGCGCCGGCCGGATGAAACGCGGTCTCATGCTTGCATGTAGCAGCCTGGGAACGAGGGCGTCCCGCCCTCGACGAGGGCAAGATGCCCTCGCTCCCAGCGATTGTTCCCTGCGGCCAGCGCCGCGGGAACCGTGGTGAACACTTGCATGTAGCAAACCTGGGCACGAGGGCAGGCTGCCCTCGCCCCATTGCTCCCAACGCGCCAGCGCAGCGGAAAACGCCGTGAACACTGCTAGCCTTCCAGCGCGCCCGCGGGGTCCTCGTATATGTCCGGATGCCGCATCCTGATGAGTTCCTGCAGCCTGACCGGCATGGCATCGAACGACGAAACCTTGCGCCCGAAACCGCGGGAGACGTAGTCGCCGGGCCGGTCGCCCATCCCCATCCAGGGCAGGTAGCTCAGGATATCGTTGAAGTGCCAGGTGGCGGGCGCATTCAGGACTTCCGGGTTGGCCACGTCCTCAAGCGAGCCGTGATAGGTACTCCAGTCGTTGCCGCGAAATGGCCGGCCGGCCTCGGGCGTTTCCGGTTCCATGCGGAATATGGCGTCGTCCCGAACCCATACATCGTCCCCCTCGATCACTGCGGGGCCGAGTGGATGGATGCGAATGCTCCTGAATCCTTCCCCGGCCGGTCGCTCCTCCGGGGACTCATCGATGCTACGCACTTGCGTCGCCGGCCTGGCGGGGAAATAGCTGACCTCGACCTCCTGGCCCGTAAACGGGTTTTTGAATGTTTCCAGGAATTCGCCGGTTTCCAGATCGGTATAGAAGACCATGCTGATGGCCGTCGTCTCGTAGGCTCCGTGCTCATCGAAATCCCGGGTCTTGAGAACTGCGGCGACGTGGACGTTCCACAAGGGCGTGGCGATCTTGTCGACCACGGCCATCCTCCGCAGATTCGCCCACCAGTAGACAATGCTGTCGTCCATCGTGTGCGCCAGCTTGCGGGTGATCATGAGCGTGTGGGCTGGATTCGATGGATCGAGATCAAGCATCTGCGCGCGCGCTGCCGGAACCCTCACCAGGGGCGCGGCGGCGGCGGCTCCGATAAGACCCAGTGCCGTTCTGCGTTTCATTTTTTCTCTCCCGATTTGCCGGCGGCCATTGCCGATGAACATGTGAGCATCACACGATCGCCTCCAGGCCCCGTGCATCCTATACCGGATTGTGCGTTCCGACGCACTAGTGTCGTGTCACGCGAGCACAGTCGCGTGACACGACGCCAGGGCCGCGGTCACGGCCGGTCGTCAGAGCCGGTCGGCCACCTCCAGCGCAACCCGCTCGGCAGACTCCATCGCCCCTTCCATGCCCCGATTCATGGTGGCGGTGTGCTCGCCGCAGAAGTGAATTCGACCATGAGGCCCGGCCATGCCCGGGAGCAGTCCCTGCACCTGCCCCGGCGCGAAGATCGCCCAGTCGCCCGCGTTGTGAGGATCCAGCCACCAGGAATGAAAGCCACCCGGTTCGAGCGCCCCCTTTGCGGCCGGACGCAGCCGCTCGATTTCACGAATCACCAGGGCCTGTGCGTCGGCGGGCCCCAGGCGATCAAGCCGATCCGCCACCCAACCACGGGTGTTGACCACCAGTCCGGTGACTTCGGCAGGGTCCTCGCCGAAGCGCTGCGCGGCCACCACGCCCAGCCGACCGTTGGTCCACATGGACGGCGATAGCCCATCTTCTTCCCAGAATGGGCGCCTGGGCACCAGAAACACCAGGGTATTGCGCATGTATTCAAGGGTGCCCACCGCTTGCCGCTGAACGCCCTCCAGCGGCGGCGAGACAGCCATGTCCCTGACCTTCGAGAACGGCGCCGAACAAACCACAAAGGGTGCGTGGAACGAGTCGCCGCCGCGACACCGGACCCGAACGCCATCGCCACGGTCCTCGATACTCGACACTTCCTGTCCGAACCGGATTTCCCGTCTGAGAGCGCCCGCCATGGCCTCGGGCAGAAGCTGATTGCCGCCTTCCACGGCGTAGGCCGCAGGTCCCATTGCGGTCTGCTCGCGTATCCAACGCTCGTTGAACAGATACATCAGCGCCGAGACGTCCCAGGCGGATGTCCCATAGTAGGGGTTGGTGTCGTACGCCGTGCGGACTTCAGCGTCGCTAAGGCCCTGATCCAGGAAGTAGTCGTGCAGAGGGACATCCAGGAAGCCGAACTTCGGGTTTAGCCAGTTCGAGGACGCGGGCAGGGGATTGCCTGAGGCTGTGCGCGCTGCGATCAACTCCCATGGCATCTTGTCACGGTACCTTTCCGCGAATGGATTTCGCGGCGACTGCGCCCATTCGGCCCGGCTCAGCAGCGCATCGTCATGGACCAGCTCCGGCGGTGGTCCGCCGAACAGGCGCGCAGCGTAGTCCACCAGTCGTACATCGAACCTTCGCGCCATGGCGATCATCCGCGCATATCCGCTTGCAATGGTGTTGCCGCCCACCTCGGGGTGGCCGGGCAGGTCATAGCGCGTGTAGACACGCCCGCCGACCCGCGAGCGGCTCTCGATGACCTGTACCGACGCCCCCAGTTCCTCCAGCAACAGCGCCGTGTAGAGACCCGACAGCCCGGCGCCGACAATCAACACGTCGGTCGCCGCCGAATTCCCGCCGGCGGTCGTTCGGTCCGGCTCCCCGGCGCCCGCTGAAGGCGCCCGGGCAGGGAACCCGGCGAAACTCGCCAGCGCCAGGACACTGGTACTGAAGGCCCGTCGGCTCAGCATGGGAAAAAACGACCTTACTGCCTGGATGAGACTCTAGCATGTCGCCAAATGGCCCGAGCCGATTGCAAACCACCTTCGGCCTGTCTAGACTCGCGTGTCGGGAATACGCGCATCAACCGGGAGGATCGCCATGCTGCACCGCTTCGACTCACCGCTCAATCGCCGCAATCTCCTGATGGGCGGCGCGGCCATTGCCGCAGCTTCGGCCTTGCCCGGCTGTGCGGCGGACCAAGGCCAGGACCAGGACCAGGACCAGAAACTGATCGACTTCGATTGGATGGACCCCAATGACAATCTCAAAGCCTACGTCAAGCTGTCGAATTCCCTGAAGGACCGGGACTGGGTGCATGGTTGGTATTCGGGGCTGGTCTTCGGCATGTTGCCCAACAGGACGCCGGATGCCCTTTTTGGACTGGAGGGCTTTGGCCTGGGTTATACGGTGCGCCAGGACAACGGCGCATTCGCGAGCTTCTGGAAGGAAGTGGGCTTCTACAAGGACCTGAAGACCAACCAGGTCATCGAGACCTGGGACAACCCCTATACGGGGGAGACCAACCGGGTCATGCACATCCACAACCGGATGGTCAAAGGCGTCTTCGGGCCCCATTTCCGCATCGGAGCGCCCGTGGGCGCGCAGACCGGCCGAATGGATTTCAAGTTTCCCAACTACCGGGCGTCTGACGACCCCACCAATCCGTTTGTCCTGAACTGGCAGACCATCGAAAAGCAGACGTCCGTATGGCTGGACTTCCGCGCCGAGGTGCCCAACCTTCTCGACCCCAAGGTGTGGGTGAAAGAATCAACCGGCGAACGCCTGCCGGTCTGCGAAATGTTCGAATACGTGTGCGATGCCGATGAGCTCCGCGATCCGTCGCTGGATCGCGTGAAACACAACGGTTCCTGGATCCGCCTGGCCCCTTGGCTTCCGTGGATGATGATGGGGCAGCACGAGGGCCGTTTGTTCTACCGTTGCACGACCAAGAGCCTTTCGGATCTCAGCGAAGTGCCACCGAATATCGCCGCCTACGCGGAGAAGAACTACGCGGAATACCTGGTCGAAGAGCTCGACGAAGATATGCCGAGCGAGTCGTCTTTCGAGGTCTTCATGAAGGAGAACGAGCCGGCCCCGATGTAACGAGGATGGCGCGCCCTGGGAACGAGGGCGTCTCGCCCTCCCCTGGGAACGAGGGCGTCTCGCCCTCCCCTGGGAACGAGGGCATCCTGCCCTCGTCGAGGGCGAGACGCCCTCGTTCCCAGGGGAGGGATGCTCTCTTTCCCAGCGTTTATTCGGAGGCGGGTTCGGCGGCGCTTAGGAGTTCTTCGAGGCGGTATTCGAGGTCGCCGCCGCGCAGATGGCGGCCCACGGTCTTGCCGTCGGCGCTGACCAGGAAGCTGGCCGGGATGGCGTTGACGCGGTACATCTGGGCCACCGGGCTCTCGAAGGCCAGTTCGTCGGAAACGTTAAGCCACTGGATGTCGTAGTCGTCCTCGGAGGCCTGGCGCCACGCCTCGCGGTCGTCGTCGAGGTTGAAGGCGAGGATCTCGAATCCCTGGTCGTTGAAGCGCTCGTAGGCGGCCTTGAGGTGAGGAATCTCGGCGATGCAAGGACCGCACCAGGAAGCCCAGAACTCCACCAGTGTGTACTTGTTTTGCCCCAGCACGTCGGCCAGGCGAACCTCTTCGCCAGCCAGGTTTAGCGCGGTGAAGTCCTTGATGGCGCGCGCAATCTCCTCGGCGCGCTTTTCGGAAAGACCCTTTAGCAGTTCTATGGTCGGGCTGGCGCCAAGCAGCGACTCCAGCTCGGCCATCACCGCCACCTGCTCTTCGTCCTCGCCGTCCTGCCAGGCCGCATGCAGGGCCAGGAGCCGGGCGACGGGGTCTTCATACTTGAGATAGATGGAACGCAAGGATTCGGCAACCGTCTCTTCAGGCTCGGCCAGTGCGCCGCTGATCAGCCGGTCGTAACTTCCGCCGCTAAAGGCCAGCGCGCCCACGTCACTGTCCCAGCGGACCTGATGGGTGGCGCCTGGCTCCACGATCCCACGCGCCCGCAAGCCCTCCTTCGGCTCTCCGGCGAGCAGGTTGAGCTCAACCTGCATCGGCTCGGAAACCGGAACGCTCAAGGTGGCGTCGCCATCCTGGATAACCGCGATCCCCAGCACCTCAAAGCCCGCCTCGCTGCGCGGGTCGGTATAGCCGAGCTCGATCAGTTCGCCTTCGAATTGATCCAGGCCGCTGGCCGTTATCGTGATGTTGTTCTCCACGGCGGTGGCGCTCGCCACCCCGCACAAAGCCAATATCGCCAATTTCTTCATAACTCTGCTCCCTTAGGGTAACTCATCGCGCATTATTCCTTAGTTGAGAACGAGGGCAGGATGCCCTCGTTCCCAGCATGACATCAAGGCGTAACCAGGGCGGCGGTTTGCAGCGGCTCCGCCTCAGCGGGCAACAACGCTTTTTTCGCTGCCTCCTCGCGTTCCACGAGTTGCCGCAAGTCCTCCGCATAGGATACATCTCCTGACTCTTCGGCAAATGCAAGTAATTGCCTTGTCACTTCAAGGCCCTGGTCGAGACCTGAATCCCGGAACAGAGCGAGCACTTTGTGTGCATCCTCGGAACCCGCATACAAGCCCAGCAATCCAAGTTGCTGTTGCCGCTTCAAGCCGCCTTTCTCAAGCAGATTCGCAATCCATTGAAACGGAATCGGGCTTCCGGCGGCCTGTGCCAACGGCGCCAGCATCAACAGGCCGTCAGCCCCAAGCGGCTGCTCGCCGGCCTCGATGGCGGTCAGCAAACGTTGCAGCAAATCGCCTTGTTGCGTCGTTTCCTGCGCTGGATCCTGCGTCCCTTCTTCGGGAATGGCCGGGCGCATGCCCACGGCCACCAGCAACTGAACGGCCTGGTCCGGGTCCAGCCCTCCTTCTTCCAACCACACCAGCGCTGCTTCGGATACGGCCCCGGTCCATTCCGCTGCGCCCGGCCAATCCTCCGCGCCCTTGGGAAACAGGCGGGATTGTCTGGAGAACAACTCCCGGGCGCCGGAAACACCATTCCCAAACTGACCGAAGGCATTTCCGAATATAGCGATCCCGTAGAGCTGGCTAAGTTGTTGCACGGCGGCTTGGGCCGCATAGTCCTTCTGCGTACGGGGGAACGGGGACCGGACTTCGGGTGCATCGTTGATCAGCATGTCTTCCAGAATCTCCATGGCGCGGCGCAGTTCTCCCGATCGCGCGTAGGCCCGCGCCAGCTCCGCCGCCTTGGCCTTGTCTGTGCCGACCAGCGGATCCGGCAACTCCAGAACACCGGCGGATCGGCGCCTCGCTTGTCTGAGTAACTCGTCCGGCGGATAGATCTTGTCCAGCGAGGAAAGAAGGAAAGCATCAAAGATGGCTTCAATGCCGGGCACTTCCGCAGCCGGCCGGGCGATAGACAGAACCGAGTCCACAAATTCACTGGCCGCCTCTCGCGGCAGCCTTGCAACCACTTCATCGATCAGTGTGGAAAGATCGCTGACCGCGGAGAACGTGAAGCCGAAAGGCGAAAACGCCTGCCGCCGGTCGACAAATTCCTTGTGCTGAATTCTCCGGGCCGCCACCAGCCTGTAGTGCTCCAGCGCCTGCTCGAAAGCGCCTGCAGTTGCGAATACGCGGGCAGCAAGGAGCAACTGGTAGGGTGCGGGATCGGTCATGCCAGCCACCCGCCTCGCAAAGGCGTCCAGCGCCACAGGACCGAATTCAACCTTCAGCTCGTCGCGCAAGAGCATCCAGAGTGTGAATTCATGATCATCGATCTGCTGCGATTCCAGCCGTCTCCACGATTCGCGCATATATTCGGCGCGCTCGTTGTCTGCGCCATAGGCCTTAGCCAGGTACTCGTAGAGCTGGTGGAATCCCTTGCGGGTCTCGTCCGGCATGGCGCGCAAGTAGTTTCCCAATTCGATAGCGCCATAGGGCGCCTCTGCAACGGCATCGAACAGCAGGCGAGGCTCTTGCCGTTCCGTGCCTGCCGCACTCGTGCCGACGGTGGATCGGGTGGCCGGCGTGAGCATCATGACCGGTCCATAGGCAATGATTGCGCTTGCGCCTTGCGGACGACCTTGCAGAGGCATGTTCAACAGGCTTCTGGCGATCCACTGCAAGGGCGTGCTTCCGGGAGCCGGCGCGTAGGGCGATTGGCGCCGCGTCAACAGCCCTCGCCAAGTTTCGCGCAGGGCAACGCGGCCTGCTTCGTGATCGCCTGCTTTAAGGGCTTCTCTCAGCCGTTCCACGGGGCCTTGCCTTCTTGCCGCGAGTCCGGGAGCCTGGAGCGCCATCAGTCCGGTCGCGCCGGTCTGTGCAGCCACGCCACCTGGGGCCATGGCCGCCGACGCGGCGCTGTGCAACCTTGAGATCAACCTCGCCAGCGGCTGGCCGAAACCTCTCCGGGTTACCGCCGTTACCGCCTCCTGCACCAGTTTTGCATCCTGTAAGTCCTGGCCCCCTTCCTTGGCCAGCGCTAACGCCTCGTCAAAGCGTTGTTGCGACTTGAGGAACAGAAACAGCGCCAAGCGCCAGGATTCATCGCCCGGCGCTGCTTGGAACTCGGCCGCGATCGCTTCGCCGGCGCGCCCTGCATGTCCCAGCTGGAGCCAGGCCTCGATCAGTTCGTGTCGGTAGCCTTCGTCTTCCGGATCCAGCTTACGCAAGCTATCCAACAAGATCGCCCTACGCTCCAGCCTTTCGCCGGCAAGCGGCACCCCGCGAAAAAGACCGTACTCCATGTCGTAGGCTGCCCGGGCCAGCTTCGGATCCACGCTCCGGCCGGACGCCACCTGCTCCAGTAGCCGTTCACGCGGACCCTTGAGGGCCTCGGAGAGCCCGGCTTCGCCAAAGGAAAAACTGCGGGCAATTTGTGGGGGCAATCCGTCTTGCGTCTCAATCAATAGCACGAATGCGTCGTCGAGCCTTTCTTCGTAGAGCGCCTCCAGAAGCGGCTTCATGTCAGGAATTGCGGACCAGCGTTCCGTTACGTATTCCGCAACGCGGTACAGCACGCCCGCGTTGTCCGGCAGGGCATCCGCAACCAGCACCATCCCAACCAGCTGGTAGAAGACGCTCTCGTTATTCGTTTCCAGCTTCGAGAGGAAGATGGTGGCCGCATCGACAACGCCCTGGCGCTGCCGCGCGTTGAGCCGCTCCTTCAGCAAGGCGTGAAAGGAAGCTACGGGATTGATCCGGAAAAACATCTGATCGCCGCCGGATCGCTCCGCCAACGCCTGCAGGTAGCGAATGCGGTCATCAACGCTGGCGCGGGCCTCAAGGTATTCCCAAAAGCCGCTCGTATCGCCAAGCGGGCTGCCGGTTTGCTGCCACGCTTCCGGGCTCATCAGCAGCGCAACGATCTCTTCCTCGGGAACCAGGGAGCGGCCTGCCACCTCCTCGGCCCTGAGGTACATTTCGGCGTTCGATCCCAGCAGCGTGAGCAGGGCGCTGCGGTCCTCCATCAGCTTTGGCGCGGCGGCCGCGGCCAGGCGCTTGAATTCCTCGTCGGAGAGCATTGCCAACGCGTAACCCAGCCCGTCAAGGTAATGACCGTCAAGAATGCGCTCTCCCAGGAGCGCCTCGAGTTCCTCTACGGCGCCGTCCAAGCTCAACAGTTGCAACCGCGTCTCGAAATCGTCGCGGCCCACCGCCAACGCCAGTTGCTTTCTTAGCGGCGACACCATAGCGCCTTCTTCCCCCGCAGTGTCTGCGGTAACGGCGGGCAGTTTGGCCAGTTGCGGTCTCTGCCTTCCGGCATCCCCGTAGTGCTTGTGCAAATGCCGGGCCAAGGCCTCATCGGTGGAAAAGTGATCAAGCAGGCGCAGGTCGGCGTATTGCGCAAGCTCGAGGTCATCGAGATAGAAACCCACTCGGCGGATCAAGCGGGCCGCGCGGTCAAGGCGGGCGTAGCGGGCCAGGGGCTTAAGATCGCTACCGGAACGATCCAGGACGTTACGCAATTCGTCCTCAAACATTGCTTTCAACTCGGCCACGGCCCGCGCCGACTCCTCGGCGTCGCTCGGCCAGGTCAACTGCAAGCCCTGCTCCAGCGAGGCATAGTGCTCCCGGAACTCGCGCGAGACGGTAGTGTCGGTGAGTTGTCCGGTAAGCGCCTGCCAGGAATTGGGGTCGACCGGCGGAGCGCCGGCGGCCAATACGGCCGACTGCCGGGGCAGGAGGACGCTGATTGCCTTGAGGTAGCGGCGGAAGGCAACATCGTCACGGCCGTCGGCTTCGTACAGGAAGCCGGTCTTGTGCAGCAATTCAAGGCTGTCGCGATTGACGTTCAGCGCCCGGTTGTAAAACTCCCGGGACTCCTGGTCGAAGCCTTCCTCCTCGAAGATCTCGGCCTTGGTGCGATTGATGTCGATCAGGCCGGTGATGTCGTCGATCATCTCGAATGCCCGCTCCGCGCCCGGAACGTCATCTTTCTTCAGCAGCGACTTGCCGACATCGATATAAACCTCCGGCGGCAGTTGCTGGCGCAAACCCACCAGCCGTCGGCCGTGCTTCAACTGGCGTTCGATGTCGCCGCTGCCGGTGCTGAAGCCGCTGAAACCGGCGTTTGGAGTGGCCATGGTGAGGAGTTCGCGCAGGATTGAGGGGCGCCTTATCCCCGCCTCCGCCAGTGAATTCTCCAACGCCAGGAACGAGCCTTCGGTATCGCCCTTTTCATGCGCAATGTCCGACAGCAACTCATACAGGTAGAACTTGTTGGCGCGCCCGGCGATGCGCTCCAGGATTACGCGACGGGTCCAGTCCAGGCGGCTCACGACCTCCGGGTCCGGCTGCTGGAAGAAGGTCGTGGCGCCGATCATGTTGATGATGCCGTCCACCGCCACCACGAACTCGTTGTCTTCGACCGCATTCTCGGCAAAGAACTGCAGGATCGCGACCGCTTCGTCGATACGCCCGTTGCTTTTGAGCACGTCGGCCAGCAGTAGCAGGTTGTCACTGTTCTCCGGTTGTTCCACCAGAGCCCGGCGATAGCTCTCGATCGCCTGGTCGCCGAATCCGGCCATCGAATAGATGCTGGCCTCGAATTCCCCACTCACGGCCTCGGCGTCAAACTTGCGCAGCTCGCCGATCCACCGGTTGATCTCCTCGAATCGTTCATCCGACCCGGTCGCCAGGTCGAACGTCAGCAGATTGATGATGATGCTCTTGATGTGATCCACCCGGTTCTCGGGATCGATCTCATACAGGCGCCGCAAGGCCTTGTCGTGGGCGGGATAATCCTCCAGCAGCATGAACACCTGGGCCAGGAGCTCCTGGCGGCCGATCTCGTCCTCGCCCATGTCCCCGGCGTACTCGTTGATGATCTCGGTGGCCGACAACTTGTCGCCCACTTCGGTATAGATCCGCACCAGCAGGTTCATGTGATTGCGGTGGGCGCTGCCCTCGATCAGCATGCCCTCCAACTCGACCGCGATGTCGCCGAGAGAGCCCAGTTCCGAGGCCAGCAGCAGCAGCTGACTTTCGGCGAAGCTGCGGCGGGCCGGACTCTCCACGCCTACCCAGATCTCCTGCCACTGGTCCAGGGCGTCCTGCTTGCGTTCCACCACGCTGTACAGCCACGCCAGGCGCATCTGTTCGTCGTAACCCAGACCTCCCTCACTATCGCGAATCGCCTCGAATATTCGCAACGCCTCCTTGGGACGGCTCAATCGTTCATAGGCATCGGCCAGGTCGCGCCGTTCGGCGGCATCCGGAGGAAGGTAATCCTCCAGGCGCACCAGAACGTCCAGCGCCTTCTCGTCCTGCCCCTTGTCCAGCCAGGCGCCGAACAGGAACAACAGCGCGCCCACATCGGGACCGTGGGCCTCCATGTGCCGTTCAACCATTGCTACGCATTCGTCCATGAAGCCCATCTGCAGCATCAGGTTGGCCGCTTCCACCAGAACTTCGGCGCGCTGGGGGTTGCGCGATTCGAGCGTGCTCCAGACTTCCAGCGCCCTGTCGTTGTCGGCCAGGTTCAGGAAGTGCGCGGCCAGGCCGTCATACCACTGGACCTGTTCGGGTTCCGCTTCCATCATCCGCTGGTACTCGCGCACCATCGCCTCGGTGTCCCCGGCCGCCTCGTAGAGCGACACCAGGCGCCGGCGTTCGGACACGTCCGCTTCATCGCCCTCAAGCTGCTTGTAGAGATCGATCGCCTTCCCGTACTCCTCGGTCTCGATCAGCGTTTCCACGCGCAGGCGCAAGAGCTCCTGGTCGCCCGGATCACGCTGCGCCAGATCTTCGAGCAAGGCATCCAGCGCCTCGGCCTTGCGGTAGGACTCGGTGAGCAGCGCCAGCGCATAAAGGCGATCCACGCGGATCTCCGCTTCGCCGTAGGCCAGCCAGGCCTGTTGCCGGGCCAGCTCGTGCTCATCGGCCTGCAGCGCCCACTCCGCCAGGCGCAAGTGTTGCCGGTAGAGCCTGCCGTCCCCGGCGCGTGGCTTGTACAAGGGAATCGCCCGTTCCGGGCGCCCCAGAAGGGCCAGAACGACGGCTGCCTGGTTGCGGAACTCCTGGTCCCGCCGCTTGGCGAGTTCCTCCAGGGCCAAGACATTGCTACCGCTCACATCCATCATCGCCAGGCGCGTGCGAATCAGCCATTGCTCATCGCTCTCTCCGTAGGCGTCGGCGGCACGGCGGTACCAGTCGCGGGCTTGTTTCGAATCTCCGCCGGTATCCAGAAGACGGGCCTTCAAAAGCAGCGTGTTGGCGGTCGGAGCGATTTCCAGCGCCTTGTCCGAAGACGCCACGGCTTGATCGATCTCCCCGTCGCGCCACTGCAACTGCGCGACCGCCAGGTGCAAGTTGGCCTGCGCCGCCGGTGTTAGCCCCGGCTGGCGCGAGAATGCCTTGAGGCGCGCGACCGCCCGATCAATACCGTCGCCGCTCAAGACCGTCTCGCGGTACACCGCCGCGACCATCCCGGAATCGAATTCGTCCGAGCCTTGGGTCGCGGCGATCAATTCGGCCAGCGCGGAAGCGGCGTGGGAGGGCGGGGGTGAGCAGAGCGCGATCAGCACCAACGCTAGCGCGAACCAAGGGGAACGAGCGGCAAATACACGTACCGGAACGAGGGCATCCTGCCCTCGACGAGGGCGGGACGCCCTCGCTCCCAGGGCCGAGGGCATCCTGCGCTCGCCCCTTTGCGCTCGACCCTGGGAACGAAGGCATCCTGCCCTCGAAACATCCCTTCTTGAAAAGGTTGTCGTCATATTGAAGCTCAGCGTGGCCAGCGCCGGTAAACGATGTCGGTGAGGTAAGCCAGCAGCGCGGCCAACAGCAGCCACGGCCACAGCCTTGTCACTTCGCCTGCCTTTCGGCCGCCGCCGGCGCGGACCTGGCCAGCGTCACCCGATAACAGGACGGCGCCACCGGTCAGGGCCGCCAGTTGTTCAAGATTCAGTGCTGCGGCAGGATCAACCTGGGTCTCGCCGAACCGGTCGGAAAAAGGCGGAAGTCCGACGCGTTGGGCTCCGGCCCCGCGGCCAGGACGGACCACGACCCGCAGCGCCTCATCCGGCTCGGCGGCAAACGCCGCCTCGAACAGTCCCGGCGCCGTTTCGGTCATTTCCAGGGGACCATCGCCAGCCTTGGCGCCAGCGTCATCCACCAGCTGCGCAACAGGAAGCAGCGAGTCATCGGCGTCATACCGGCGAGCGCTCAGATGCGCCTGATCGCCGCGCCGCTTCAATTCCAGCTTGAACGGTTCCTGATCCGAAGCGGTCCTGGCCACGATGCGGCCCAGGAACTCACCGTAATCCTTCCAGTCCCGCCAGCTTTCGGTGCCCTGGCCGACCGGCTCGGACATGAACGCGGTGACCCGGCCGAGGCCGAAGCGCCACGACGACAGCACCGGGTAGCGGGCGTCGGCAAGCCGGATCAGCACTTCGGCGCCTTCGCGCGGTTCAACCTGGGCGTAGCCGCTCAGCGGCGGCAGGGCAGTTGGATCGACAGGTCCCCACCAGCCGGGGCCGCTCAGGCCGTCCACGCTGAAGCTGCCCTTCTTGTAGCGGACCGCCTTGCGTACCGAAGGCCGTTTGAGAACCAACTCCACCAGGCTGAACTGGTTGTTTACGCCGTAGAAGCGGCCCTGTCCCCAGTTGGCGATGTCGGCCATGATGAGATTGTGGCCGCCCTGGCCTACCAGGATGGTGGATACATTGATGTTGTCCCGGGAGATGCGCCGCACCATGGCCTGGTAGTTCGCGTCCTCCACGCCCGCGTCGGTCACCAGGATGATGTGCTTGTAGCGGGTATTGATGTTGCGAAGGCCGTAGTAGGCCTCCTGAATCGCCGGGAACAGCACCGTGCCGCCGATGGCCTTCATGCGCCCGATGGCGCGGTCGATCTCGATCTTGTTGGAGGCCGGCTGCATCGGTACCGCCCAGTGCTTGGCGCCGTAGAACTCGACGATCCCGATGCGGTCATGCGGCTGCAGGCGGCGCACGGCGATGCGCGCGATCTGCTTGGCCAATTCAATGCGCGTGCCGCCCATGGAACCGGAGGTGTCGAGGATCAGTGCGAGACCCACGCTGGGATCGCTGATGTCGTCCTCGCCGGTGATCTCCACCGGCAATAGTTCCGCCACCGGCGCTTCGAAATAGCCGCCGTCGGCGAACGACGCCTCGCCGCCGCTCATCATCAGGCCCAGTCCGGCGTCCACAATGGCGCCGGACAAGTGCGCCTGAAATTCCTCCGACAAAAGGCGGGCGGGCACATCGTCCAGCATGACAAGCTGGTAAGGGTCGAGATCCGTGTTTCCGTTCAGTTCGTCCGGGTTTGCGGTGTCAATGGCATGCCCCGGACCCAACAGTTCCACCAACCGTTCGGCCGCGCCCTGTTGCCGCTGGCCCACATACAGAATCCGCACCGGCGACTGGATCGCGGCAACGCCCTCAAGACGGTTGTTGTCCGAATCGTCTCCCAGGCTCTGCGCCACCAGCAGTTCCGCCGTGACGTCCAGAAAGCCCGGCTCCCCGGCGTCGAACTCCAGATCGATGAAATGCCGGCCCTTGCCGCGGAACGGTTCCGAGCGCGCCAGCTCTTCCTCACCGGCCCGGAGAACCAGTTGCATCCCGGTATCCGACCCGATGACAACGGTGGTCACGCGCAGCGACTCGCCCGGACGCGCAGGCGCAAAACGCAGGGCCGCGGGGAAGGGGTCGGAAGTCACCTCCGCAGGGTTGTAGACGTGCACAGGAATTCCGCGCTCGGCCAATTGCGCCACCGGCTTCGCCCAGTTGCGGCTGGTGGCCAGTCCATCGGAGATCAGAATCACGGAGCCCTGCTGCGCCCGGGGGATGGATTGCGCCGCCATCTCCAGGGCCTGGGACAGCGGCGATGCGTTCTCGGGATCGGGCCGCAACTGCCGCGCGGCGGTATCGCCGGCCACGGCCTGCCCATCGTCAGGCGCGCCAAGCCGAATCATCATGGCCTCGCCGCGGCCGGCCAGTTGCGACACCAGACCGGTGGCTGCCTCAGCTGCGAGGGCGCGTGCCGAGGGCGGCACGCTGGCGGACTCGTCCAGCACCACCACATGCCGTTCCTGGTCGATTTCCAGGACCGTAACCGGCTGCATCAATGCCACGATCAGCAGCAGGAACAAGAGGGTGCGAATGACGCCATGCCACACCGTGCGCGGGCGCGCAGGCCAGAACCACAGCACCGGCAAGGCCAGCAACAGCAAGGCGGCCAGGGGGTAGGTAAACGAGACGCTCATATCGCGTTGCGCGTCATGGCATCAGGCCGCGCTGGTAGGCGTACCACTCGAACGCCAGCAGCGCAAGCGCCGCCAACACCAGCAGCAGCGCTATCAGGGAGGGCCCGCTCAGGCCCATGGCCGAAGGTGAAAAGGACGGCAGATCTACGCCGGCCTGTGCGGTGCTTACGGTTGTGCTCAACAGGGAAACCGGATAGCCCCCAGGGGCGCCGGATGAAGGTAGAGGCCCGGCACGCAAGGGCGCCAATTCGGAACCCAGTAGCCGGGTGGCGCTGTTGTCGGGGCCGGCCAGCGCGAACTCGGAAGTCTCTTCGGGAGCGTATCGGCCTGCGGCCAGGTAGGCGTAGGCCGGCTCCTCTTCGGCCAGCCAGCGTGCGGCGCGGGATATGAACAGCGGGAAGGCGCGCGAACCGGTGAAATTGTAGCGTTCTTCCAGCAACTCCGCCCAAACCGAAACGCCCCTGCGTTCGCCCGGCGCTGCTTGAACGCCCACCTCGCGCCCGGCCTCGGCGGCCAGCCCCGCCCCGTCTATGAGGTGCAGCCCAAGGCGCTGCAGGCTGTCAAGCAGGACCAGCTCGGCATCCATATCGCCCGTGTATTCAATCTCAAACGCCGCCTGCTGCTCGTTCATCAGCGCGAATTCCAGCGCCGGCAAACCGGCCCCCAACTCTTCGCCGGCCTGACGGAACACCAGGTCGGCTTGGTCCTCCGCCAAGATCAGGCCGGGATCGGCGCCGACCGTGTCAAGCAGTACCGAACCCAGGCCCGCCGATACGGCAACCTTGAGAATTCGACGCTCCGGCAATCCCAGCTGCGCGGAATCGTCGGCGGGCAGTGCGTCCGGCTTAGCCAGCCGCGCTTCGAGCACTCCGCCGGTTGCCGGCACATCGCGGATCACAAAGCCGCCGGAAGGCGCTTCCTCAATAACCATCTCTTCCAGGGGAGCGCCGTCCAGGCTAAGCAACAGGTCTCCTGGCTCCGTGCTCAGGCCGCCGGTTGCGCCGATCCGCACCAGCACGTCCACAGTGTCCCAGCGTCCGGAAGCTGCGTGCCCTTGCCCCAGGGCCACGATGCCCCGATTCGGTTCCGGTTCGGAAAAGTCACCGGCGCGCTCCACCTTGACACCCTCCGGAAGCCGGGCAAGCGCATCGGAACTCACAGGCGCGCGGCCGTACACGACGAACCGCACCGACTCGGGGTAGGCGCCGGACAACTCGAGCAGGCCGAGCTGCTGTTCCACCGCCGATGGAGCCTGTTGGGCCTGAAGACCTTCGATCCGACGATCAAAAAGCAGGCTCTCCTCGCCGGCATTCAAGAGCTTCAGGTTGAACGCACCGCCCCAGATCACCTCGCGGCGGTCCTCCTGCAGGCGCCGCAAGTCGTCACGCAGCCGGTCGCTTGCGCGCTCCAGATCATCGGCAGCAGACATGTGCGCCGAGCCGTCCAGGAAAAGGATGTGGAACTCGCCTCCCTGGGGATCGTCCACCCGCGGCTCGGCCAGACCCAGCCACAGCAGCCAGCAGATCAGGAGGCTGAGCAGGTACGCCAGCCAGTGACGAAAACGCCGCCGAAACACCCGAACCGGCGCATCGCGCGCCGCCTCGCGCCAGAACATCGCCGTGGGCACCTGCACTTCGGTGTAACGAATACGTAGCTGCTGCAGAACGTAGAGCAGGCCCGCCAGGCCCGCGGCGCCGGCCAGCAGCAGGGGCAGCGACAGGTTGGCAAAGTTCATACGGCGATGGTCCCGGCCTCGAACGCCCCGGCCAATTGCCCGAGCACGTCCTCGTCGGTGTTCAGGCGGATGAAGGCCGCGCCCCGATTGGTGGCGAACGTGGTCAGGCGCTGGTTGAATTCATTGACGATGGCCCGATAGTTGGCGAGGATCGCAGAGTTGATCGAAACGTCCACCGCCTCGTTGGACTCGCAGTCGCGCAGGCGCACGTCGCCCCTTAGTTCACGGCGCCCGGCGGGGTCCAGGTCGTGGTTGCCGACCAGTTGCACCAGCAGCAGGCGGTGGCGGCTTTGACGCAGCGCCTCCAGCACCGGATCCAGTCCGGCGGGGTCGTAGAAATCCGATATCACCACCAGCAAGCCGCGCCGCAGCCGGAAACGCGAAAGGCCATCGAGCGCATGGGCCAGTTCGGTTGAATCCTGCTCGTCGAGTTCCGCCAGCCGTTCGGCCACTCGCATCAGCCGTCCCTGGCCGGAAGTGGCCCTCATCTTCATTTCGAGATCGCCGGAAAAGGAAAACAGGCCGACGCTGTCATGCTGCGACAGGCTGATCGAAGCCAGCGCCAGGGCAACCTTGAGCGCCACGCCGACTTTGGGCGCCGGCTCGAAGTACATGCTGCTGGAACGATCCACCAGCAGGTAAACCGGCAAGTCCTGGCGTTCCTCGAAAACCTTGACCACCACGCGGCCGAGGCGGCGGTAGATGTTCCAGTCAATGGCGCGGGTGTCGTCGCCGGGCACGTACGGCTTGTAGTCGGCGAACTCCAGCCCCGCGCCCTGATCGGTCGAAAGCTGTTCGGCGTGGCGGCCGCCGCGCAACACCCGCCGCACCCACAGGCTGAACCCCTGCAGGGCGGTCAGGAACTCCGTATCAAAGAGTTCCTCTACGGTCGGCGCCGCTGCGGCCATACTCCAATCTCCTGAAGGTCAAATTCTCAGCCCGGGAATGAGGGAGGCTCGCCCTCGCGGGAATGACGTTTCTCGCGCTCGGCCCTGGGAGCGAGGGCGTCTCGCCCTCGACGCTGGGAGCGAGGGCGTCTCGCCCTCGGCGAGGGGAGGCTCGCCCTCGTTCCCGGCGAATTCCATACAAAGCATCAGCTTGCGGTGTGTGGCGGTTGCACGGCTTCCAGCACATCTTCCACGAGTTGGTCGGGCGCTACGCGGTTGGCCTGCGCGTGGAAGTTCACCAGGATGCGGTGGCGCAGAACCGGAAGTGCCACCGCACGAATGTCGTCGGTGCTTACAGCGAAACGCCCGGCCATGAGAGCCCGCACCTTTCCGGCCAGGATGAGCCCTTGCGCGCCGCGCGGACTCGAACCCAGGGACACGTAGGCGCCCACGCTGTCGGGAGCATAGTCGCTGCCCGGTTGGGTGCCCATAACGAGGCGAACGGCATAGCGTTGGGACACTTCCGGAACCGCCACCGCGCGAGCCACTGTGCGCAGGCGCACGATGGTTGCCGCATCGGCCACCGGTTCGATCACCACATCGTGCTCGCCCGTCGTGCGCTCCAGGATGGGCCCGTATTCCTCTTCTTGCGGATACGACACGACCTGCTTGAACAGGAACCGGTCGAGCTGGGCTTCGGGCAGCGGATAAGTGCCCTCCTGCTCCACCGGGTTCTGGGTGGCCATCACGCTGTATGGCTCATCAAGCACGATCGTCCGGCGGCCCACCGTTACCTGGCGCTCCTGCATGGCTTC
The DNA here is from genome assembly GCA_965261845.1 of Candidatus Foliamicus sp. Classification (GTDB taxonomy): domain Bacteria; phylum Pseudomonadota; class Gammaproteobacteria; order Steroidobacterales; family Foliamicaceae; genus Foliamicus. Next base: position 2,697,448 of record OZ253475.1, read on the forward strand.
CAGCAGCGCCGACTGGGTCTTGGGCGTAGCACGGTTGATCTCGTCGGCCAGCACCAGGTTGGCGATCAGCGGCCCCTGCTGGAAAGTCAGCTCATGGCCACCGCCCTCGGTCTCCATCAGCACCATGGTCCCCTGGATGTCGGCGGGCATCATGTCCGGCGTGAATTGAATTCGCGAGAATTTCAGCTTGAGCGCTTCTCCCAGTGACTTGACCAGCATGGTCTTGCCCAAGCCGGGCACGCCCTCCAGCAGCACGTGTCCGCCGCACATCAGCGCGGTGAGGACGCCGTCGATGACATTCTCCTGGCCGACGATCAGCTTGCTGACCTGGGACTTGACCCGGTTGAATACCTCGCTGAATTCGTCTGCGCCGGCGCGCGCGCGGCTCGCCGCGGCGTCAATGTCTGGTTGTGTCATTCCTCTTCCTCAGGTGCTTGATCACCAATCGTTCGCTGTGCCAGAAAATAGTCTCGAACCGTCTCGCGCCCCCATGGCGGGATCTCGAGATGCGCCGTATGTCCGACCCCCGCGTCGCGCGCCAGGCGCTGCTCTGCCTGCGCCGGGTCGGCCTGATGTTCTTCCGCCCGGCCCTGTTCGCTTTGCACCTTCATGCGCCCGGGGTTGACCTTGCCCTGCAGATAATCCGGCAGAGGTACGCCCAGCAGCATCGCAGCGACGCCCCGGGTCTTCTTCAAACCCCCCGGACCGCCCCGGCCGTTGAGGTCGTCGCGTTCCTGATCGCTGTTGGCCGAGGGACTCAAGGAACGATTGACCGGGGCCTTGCGCTGATTGATCAGTGGACGGCTGGCCGATCCCGCCTTCTGTTCCTCGTCTTCCTCGTCGTTGCCTTCATCGGCTTGCCCTTCCGGTTCCGGCTGCCGGGTCTTGTCCTGGGCGGACGGATGATCGGAGGAAGCCATACGGCCACCGGAAGCGGTCCCCTTACCGCCCTGCAGACCCGCTGAATCCTTGCTCTCATCGGGCGGCGGTGGTTCGGGTTGTTCCTTGCGCGGACGCGGCTTTTGCTTTTCCGAGGCGCTTTGGTCCTGTTCCTGTTTGTCGGCCCGCTGGCCGGAGGCGCCGGATTGCGCTTGCCGGGCCTCGTTGCTGCGCCGTGCTTCGCTGCCGGCTGCGCTGCGATCGGAAGACCGGCGCTCGGAGGCGAATTCCCGAGCAGGAAACTCGACTGCCTGCGCCTCGCCTGAAGCCTCGGGAATCTCAGCCTGGCCTTCTCGCCTGGACGCCATCGACACGGGCCGAGGTTGCTTGGGGTCCGGCCGCAACTTCTCCACGAGGGTGTCTTCGCGGAAATCGCCCGGAATTGCGGCGGTGACAGTCTCCTCCAGGGCCGCTTCCAGCGCTGAGTATTGGCCCAGCCACAGCGCCGCCGCCAGCAGAACCGCAGCCAGGGCGCCGAGCCTTCGGTGCGGCGGCATCAGCTCCGGCGGGCGGATGCGGACCGGAGCAAGCGTGCGGTTCAACGCGGTCTGTGCATGGCCCCGGGCATCCTCGACCGCCGCCTGTTCGAAATCGCTGCGATTGGACTTATTGAGGTACTCGTCCGCCGCCTGGAGGCGGTCCTTTAGACCCAATTGGCGGTCGTACAGGGCCAGGGACATCCGCCGGTCGATCCGGTGGCGGGCGAATTCGAACAGCACGCAGGCCGCAACCGCGACCGCCGGCAATGCCAGCGCCGTGACAATCGTGAGGGCGAGTCCGAACGGCCACAGGCTCAATCCCGCTATCCGGTCCAGCAGCACCGCCGCCAGGATCGCCCCACTTACGCACAGTGCGAAGGGAAACAGCCACCGCAGGTAGCGGTCGACCGCGCAACGGAGCACCCAGCGCCTCAGGCGCCTGGCGCCGGACGCGGCAAGCCGGTCAAGCTGCCCCTTCAGGTCCTCCGGGGAAGGATTGGACTGCATACGGGGCAGACCCGTTCAAGCGCGGACTACTGACCACCCTGCGCCAGCAATGGATCGTCGCTGTCCAGCAACGGCTTGAGACGCGCCATTCCGGCGCGGGCGCTCTGCTTGATCTGCGGCGGGGCATCCGCCAGCGGCGAGGCCGCGCGCTGATAGCTGGAATAGGCGCGGCGGTTGCGCCCCAGGGCCTCATAGGCGCGTCCCAACTCGTGGCGTACGAAGGCGTCCTTCTTCGGATCGCCGTTGAAGCCCGCGGCCAGGAAATTCTTCCAGGCCTGCTGCGCGTCGCCCGCGTGCAGATAGCGGTCGCCGAGCATCAGTTGCAGGTCCTGGCGCAGCTTGGGATTGTCGGAACGGGCGATGTATTGCAATGCATCCTCGGCCAGCGCCACGATCAGGTCCGTGCGTTCGTCCCTTTGCTCCGACATAAACAGCGAGCCCGCGGTGCCGGTCATCCACTCCGCTTTGATCCGCTCGAGCGTCGCGGACAGCCGCCAGTTCACGGCCTCCATCTGCTCCGCTACGGAGGCGCTTTCCTCAAGCCCCAGCGCAAACAATGTTTGGGCCGCTTCGGCAACGTTCCGATCTTCAGGGTTCTCCTCGAGATAGGTGCGCAGCGCGCCACGGTCCCTGGCCACCGCCGCGGAATAGAACGCAAAATCGGCTTCCGAATAGTTGCTGTTCACTACCGGCGCCAGCGCCAGGTAGCCCTGAACCGGGTTGATCTCCAGCCGATAAGCCGTCCACAGGCTCAAGCCCGGAACCAGCAGCCAATCGGAAGACAGCTGGGGGCTCTCGGAGAAATCAGCGGGAAACAGCGCCGCCATGCCCGAGAGTTGCAGGCGTTGATCGCCGGCACCGAAGAAAATGCCCGGCACGTCTCCGGACGGACGGCCCAAGGCACCAGCCACGTCGGCATTGATGTAGCTGTGATAGCCGGTGGTGTCGAACGCAAGAACGGAGCGCTCGCCTTCGCCGTAGCTGACCGGCGCCAGGACGCTGCCGTCCTCTTCGGTGCGCAGGCCGGTGATGATCGTCTGGGCCCATTGCTGCGCGTCGGCCACGTCGGCCTCGGGAGCGGGCGTAAAGCTGACGCTACCCTCGTCCAGGTTCATCCCGAGCGCGAACTCTCTCAGCACCGGGCCACCCAGGATGGCCGCGACATCGATTTCTTCCAGGTCAATCGAGTAGCGGTTGCTCAAGTAGCTGAGCAGCGGGGTGGATTCCTGCGAGGCGGTCACGCCTTCCTTGGGCACTTCCAGCCGCAGGCCGTCGGCCAGGATCTTGAGCGTTTCTTCGCCCTCCGCGAATTTGACCGCGCCGAGAATGCAGTTGTAGATCTTGATCGGCTGCTGCTCGGCGTAGTCGAGGACGATGTGCGTTTCCTTGTGGAACTCTTCCGTGCTCAAGACCACGCGCACCAGCACATGATCGCCGAGCACCCTGGCTTCGGCGACACCGCCCAAGGATACGGCCTCCTGGGCGCCGGCCGGCTGCGCCAGCCAGGCGCAGGACGCAACAAGAATGGCGGCCGCCGACCGCAGTTGATTCAATTTCATCTATTTAACTCCCGTCGCACCAAAAATGCACCTTTAGATGTCCCCGTTGGATAGATGCACCGCTTGCACCCAAAGGTTGCAACCTCGCCTACGGGAACGACACGCCAATGAAAACACATCTAGCTTACCTAAACCTTGCGCCCAATGCTGAGGAAAACGCTTTCCCCGCCGGGATTGAGGGCTTCCAGCCTATGCGGGAATGACGTTTCTCGCCCTTGGCGGGGGCTGGCAGACCCCCTGGGAAGGAGGGCTTCCAGCCCTCCCCGAGGGCGAGACGCCCTCGTTCCCAGGGTTGAGGGCTGGAAGCCCTCCTTCCCAGGGGGATATGACGGCCGCCGCACAATGCGGCGGCCGTCCGTGAGGAGACTTACATTTCCCAGTTCAGGTCGATGAACAGCACTCGGCCGCGGGCGTCCCAGCGGGTGGGATCGTACGGCAGACCGCCGCCGAACACCGTGGCGGGCGCGGCGCGGTCAAGGATGTTGCGCCCGCCGACCCGCACGCGCAGGCCGTTGTCCATGCGGTAGGTCAGCGTGAGATCCACCGTCGTCAGCGAGGATACGTCCAAGCTCAAATACTCGTAGGGGATTGCCGCGCAGCGGCTGCCGGGAATGTCCTGGACAGCGCTGCTGCAATAACGCGCCCGGTCGTTGGCGTAGGCCGGCGAGTAGTAAACGAACAGGTCGGCGGCGAATTGGTTCCACAGCCAGCTCAGGGAGCCTTCCAACTGGTACTCGTCGGGGCCGAACAGCGTCCCGACAACCTCAAGCCTGCTTTCCTCGGTGGGACCGACCTGGATTTCGTCCGCCAGAACCCGCGTGTAAGCGACGCGCGGCGTGAAGCGGCCAAAGGCCGTATCAAAGCTGTATTCCAGGCTGGTGTCGAGGATTTCGCTGTACTTTTCATTGATGTTGATGGGAAGGAACAGCAGCGATTCGATGTCGCCCTCCGCGTTGCGTGTGACCACTTGCGGATGGTTCAATATCAATTCAGGACGCAGTTGGGCCATGAACGCCACCGCAGTTCCGTCTTCGATCCGGTTGGTAAATTCCACCTTGGACCAATCGACGGTCCAGCGCAGCCCCTCAATCGCCCGCGAAACCCAATCGAAGCCTACGGAATAGGCGTCGGAATACTCGTTCTTCAGGTCCGTACTGTACACCTGCCGTATTACAGCCCCATAGGGCAGGGAGAATTCAGTGGGGCCATTGGGGTGGTATGGATCCAGGCTATTGGGGAAGCTTGACCTGAATCGTGTGTCAGGCGAACAGAAGGATGTCGGAGGTGGATCAGTGCATGCGGCGAACTGGTCGCTCCACACCGGCGGGCGGAAGGAACGCGACCACCGGGTGCGAAAGGTTATCGTTTCCACCGGCCGATACTGCACACCGATGCTTGGGCTGGTTCGGACCTGTTTGGTCGTAGTGTGATTGGCAGCGTGCACCACATCCGCGTAGTGGAGGATCCCGCGGTTCCGGTTGTAAGTCTGCCAACCCAATTCCGGATGCCAATAGGGAAGCTGCTCGGGATCCAGTCTCTCGTAACGCTGGTACGCCCCGCGCGTTCCCAGGTAGGCCGAAGCCGTCGACTCGTTCTCGTCGCGCCGCGCCTGCAGGCTCAGAATCAGTGAATGCACGCCGGGGCGGGAATTCTCGGGGCCAATCAAGGGCAGGGCCAATTCTGCGTAGTAGGCAGTGATCTCGCGCGATGGCCTGTCTACGCCTATGCTCGTCCCCGAGTCCACAAGTTGCTGGAGTTCAATTCCGGCGAGGTTGACCGTTGTTTCCTGGGTCCGGTAAATGGTGTTTTTACGGTACTCAGTGCCTGCGGAATAGAAAACCGGGCCGCCCCACAGACTAAACAAGCTGCCGCGCACCGTGAGGTTGTAGGCTCGCGTCTCGCTATCCCCGTTTATGGGCCCCTCGGCAACGGTAAGCAATTCCTCAAAGGCTGAACCCTGCGCCTCCCCGTTGCCGAACACGTTGATCGCCCGATTCGGGTCCGAACTGGTCAGCGCGGCGTAGTAGGCGTCAGCGGTGGGATCCCAACGCGGTCGCCGTGCCTTTGCGCGTACCCGGTAGGTTTCCCGTTCGGACTTGGTGCGCGTGACTTCGGCATTTAACTCGTGCGAGCCAAACTCCCAGATCACTCCAAAGTTGACATTGCGCTGCCTGGTTTCCGATTCGGTGAATTGGGTCGGCAGCAGCCCTTGTTCAAATTCCCTGATCGGCGCGTATTGCACCGCCATGGGCTTGCCGAAGGGGTTGTAGGCGTTGCTGGTCGGAATGGGAATAAAGCCCTGAATTTTCCGGGAAAATTCCTGGTACGACTCGTGTCTGGAATACAGAAGGTCCGCATATACGCGCAGATTGTCCGTCAGGTACTGCTCGAAGCTGACCGTGAACGAGTCCGTGCTGGACTCCGCGCCGTTTTGTGGATCGATTTCGTCGTAGGGGTAGGGCAAGGTCTCGCCCCTTTCGATTACGATGAAGTCGTCAACCGTCGCCCCGAGGCCGGCGTGATCCGCCGGTAGCTGATACTTGGGAGTCCGACGCTTGCACCTTATGGTGGCTGGCTGAGAAGCAAACACCGGCGAGTATTCGCACGCCACACCCGGCTGACCGCTGCTAGTGCTGCGAAGGTCGAACTCGGGACCCAGCAACGGGCGGAAGTCCAGAGTGGTCAGGCCGGTCTTGTTGTTGGTGATGGGATCGGAGGTGTCGCGCGACAGGATGGCGGTGACGTTGCCGCTGCCCCAGGCGTAGCCCCCCGTGACGCTGGCCTTGGTCTGGTCCGCGTCAGTGGAACTGAACTCGTTGCGGTAATCGACTGCAAGGCCCTTGTAGTTCCTCTTCGTAACGAAATTCACCACGCCGCCGATGGCGTCCGACCCGTACACCGCCGAGGCGCCGTCCAACTGGATGTCCACCCGCTCTATGGCGGACAGGGGAATCGTAAGAATGTTGGCGAAATCATCCTCTTCGCCGGTGCCGGCTACGCGCCGGCCGTTAAGCAGGACCAGGGTGTTGGCCGAGCCCATGTTGCGTAGATTGACCGTGGAGATGCCCAACCCCAGCTCGATGTATTCATCTTCCTGATCGCTGCCTTGATAGTGCAGGCTGTTATTGGTCTGCGTGGTTATGGATGGGTAGGTCCACGGCAGGGTGCGGAAAAAATCCTCCAGGGTGGATACGCCGCGCACCGCAATGTCCTCGGCGGTGTAGCTGTAGATCCTCGCGCTGGGGTCGCCGCCCTCCAATCGGGAGCCCGTGACGACCTGCTTTTCCAGTTCTATCGGCTCATCCTCGTCCTCCGTAGCCGCGGAGTCATCCGCCGCTTCAAACTCCTGCAATTCCTCCGATTGCTGAGACTGTTGAACGAGCACCACGTTCTCCGAAGTGAACTCGTAGGCCAGACCCGTGTCAATCAACAGGGCAGCCAGAGCTTGCTCAAGCTTGTATTCGCCTTTGAGGCCTTCGACCTCAACTTCAGCGCCGGCCTGGTCGGGCAGCATGATCTGCACGCCCGAGGAACTGGCCAGTTCCATCAGCGCCGGACCGGCCTGCTGAGGCTCGATATCCAGCTTCAGCACTTCGGCGTCCTGCGCCGAGGCGCCGGCCGCGCCGAACGAGAGCGCCGTCATTGCTGCAGCCGGTATTGCATAGGCTCTGAGTGTTTCCAAGGTATTTTTCATGGTCCCCACCTCAAGGTTTGAATCTGATGATTAACTGCCCGCCGCCTTTGCGGGAGTTTTCTTTTCCGAACCGGTAATCACGATCCGGTCATAGTGTTTGGTAACTTTGATCGGCAGCAGCTGTTCCAGGGCATTGAGCGCGGAATCCAGTTCCTTGACGCTTACCGCCGCATAAACGCTCAACTCCATTACCGCCGCGTCCTCGATCAGGATTTTCTTGCGGGTGTAGCGATTCAGTTCCTGAACGACCTGGTACAGGGGCTCTCGATAAAACCGCAACATCCCGGTGCGCCAAGCCTGGTAGCGCTCCATGGACTCCGGCTGAAATGCGATCATCCGGTTGCCGCTTACTTCGAAATCGGCCACCCAGCCTTCGTCCAACCGGCGCTGCGTGGGCGCCTCTATCACTATCAACTCGTCTTCGGTGGAAACCGGCGGCGCCGACGGAGAGGCTTCTTCGGTCAATGGATGCAGGTACACAGCTCCTTCCAGCACCGCCACGTGATAGCGCTCAGGGTGTTTACGGATATTGAACACGGTGCCGAGAGCGGTGACCGAGCGCACGCCCAGTTCCACCGTAAAGGGGCGATCCCGATCCTCGGCTACCTCAAACAAGGCCTCGCCGCGTTCGAGCAGAATCTTCCGGTCCTGCTCGCTGTAGTCCACGACCAACTGAGTGGCGGTATTGAGCGTGACTACGCTGCCGTCATCCAGGTCGATGGTCTTCTGTTCGCCGATCCGCGTGAAATGGCGTTCCAGGTGGCTGTTGTCCGGCCCGCTCCACGGGGCGATATAAAGCAGCGCGGCGCCCACCGCCAGAACCACGCCCGCCGCAATTCCCAGAACGGCCCTTCTTTTCGACCGGCGCAATTCAATGATCTGCCGCGACTCTTCGGCGATCGCCCGAATCTCGCTGGTGGCTTCCAGCTCTTCCATGGCGGCCAGAATCTCAAGCGAGCCCAGATATTCCTCGCGGAACTTGGGGTCATCCTTCGCACGGGCGCGAATCGCCGCTGCCTCGGCTTCGGAGAACTGGCCCGACCACAACTGCAGCAGCGAATGCTCGGCGCCCCCGCTCATGATTTTGTTGAGTATTTCTAGCACGCCCGTTCTCCCGCCCCGGCGATCTTTTCCCGGGCTCTGCGAATCCGCCGCATCGCCTGCGCGATGCAATGCTCGACCTGTTTAACCGTCATCCCCATGTGCAAGGCGATGTCCTCGTAACTCATGTTTCTGAACCGATGCAGGACAAACGCCTGCCTCCAATTGGGGCGCATGTCCAGGATGACGCCCTTGATCGCTTCCAATTCCATCTGCGCGGCCACAATCTGCTCCGGCGTGCGCTCATCGACTCCCCCGCTCTCCAGTGCCTCTTGACCGAGGGCATAGGCCTTGCGCACCGCGGATTTGCGCTGCAGGTCCACAATCATGTTGTTGGCCATGGTCAGCAGGTAGGAACGATTGCTGCCGGTCGAGGCGGACATCTTGGCCTTCAGCCCGTCCACGCCCAGCAACCGGGAGAACAACTCCTGCACCAGGTCCTCGATCTCTTCGTCCGGGATCAGCCGGCCTTTGAGGAACAGGCGCAAGGCCACTGCATGCTCATCGAACAGTTGCTCGACCAGCCGCCTGCGACCCGGCCTATCGCGCGATGCCAGGTCGACGACATTGTCCTGCCGGGGTCTGAATGCGGCGTTAATGGAGTCCTCCCTAACTAAATTAACGTCCAAGCATAGTGTTTCCCTAAGTTTCCGGTCTTGAAGGTCAGGATGTCATGCCGGAAGCGAGGGCTTCCAGCCCTCCGAGGGCAGGATGCCCTCGTTCCCAGGGGGGATGCCGTGTCCTCCTCTGACCGCATAAAATTCGCGGCGGCACGTCGATGAAGAATGCGCTCAGCACCCTACTTGACCAAGCCCTGCGCGCTGTAGCCGGGGAATATGCCGACAGTCTTCGGTTTGCCGGGCTGGAGCAGGCGCGCGATTCCCGCAACGGGCATTACGCCATCAGCGCCGCGTCGGAAACCTGCGGGTCCAGCAATACCGGCAACAATCGGAGCGTGCTGGTGGAATTCGTGTCCGCCAATCCCACCGGGCCGTTGCATGTGGGGCACGGCCGGTCGAGCTCATGACAACGCTACGGACGCATACCGGCCTATCCTTCTCCTGAATTGCCGCCACGCCGGCGGCGGCGTTGTTCGGGCATCTACATCTCCCAGTGCAGCTCAAGGAACAGCACCTGCCCGCGCGCATCCCAGCGAATGGGATCGTACGGCTGTATCAGGCGTGAGGAGCTGTAAGACAGGGAGCGGGGCGCGGCGCGGTCGAGGATATTGGCACCGCCGGCGCGAAGCCGCAGCCCATTGTCGAACAGGTAGGTCACCGTGAGATCCACGGTAGTCAGCGAAGACACATCCAGATCCAGTTCCTCGTGACGCTCCGTGCATCGGGTTCCGGGAATATCGGCAATGTTGAATGGACAGGTGAAGGCGTTCTCGTACACGTAGCCCGGCGTGTAGTAAACAAACAGACTTGCCGAGACGCGGCCCCACACCCAGCCCAGCGAACCCTGCCACTTGTAGCGATCCGGACCGTTCTGCGTGCCGAGATCGGATTGGATCAGCGCATCGGGGCTCACCTGCCGGAAGTCCTTGAGAAAGCGTGTATAGGCGATATTCGGGGTGAAATTGCCGTATCGCGTGTTAAAGGAGTATTCCATTTCCGTGGATAGCAAATCGTTGTATTCCGCGGCAATGTTGATGCGGCGCGAATACACCTTTACCAGATCGCCGCGCTCGTTGCGCTCCGCCACAAGGGGATGATTCAACACGTACTCCGGATTCTGCGACAGCCACAGGCCGCTGCTGCGAATCCGGTTGGTAAAGTCCGTCATCGACCAGTCCGCAGTCCATCGCAACCCGGGAATAGCTTCAGGCGCCCACTCAATTCCTACCGTCCAGTGATCCGCGTGCTCCGATTCGATGTCCGGAGAGAGCGGCAGGCTCTGCTGCAACACTCCGTGGCCCCAGGTGATTTCAGTGGGCCCATCCGGATCGTAGGGATCGATTATGGTCTGGAAGAAGTTGCTGGCATAGGCGGTGGGCCTGCGGTCCGGGTCCCGGGCGTAGAACTGATCCGACCAGTTGGGGGCGCGGAACGACCGCGACCAGCGAACCCGCATGGTCAGGTCCTCCAGGGGCTTGTACTCAAATCCCGCGCGCGGCGTCAGCCGACCGGTGCGGGCAGTACCCAGGGTCGCGGTCGCGTTGCGGTGAATGCATCGGTCCTCGAACCAGACAAAATCCGCCACGAACGGGTCCCAGTAGGCATTTCGGCACGGCACGCGAAGCTGATTCCAGTCGCCGCCAAATGCTCCAAGCGACTCCTGCACATCGTAGCGCGCTCCCAGCGTCAGGATAAGCGACCTAAGGCCCGGTCTTGCATTCTCGGGGCCAAACAGCGGAAGACCCAATTCGCCGTAATAGGCCTGGGTATCCCGGGAAGGCCGCTTTAAGCCCACGTACAACGCTGTGTCGGTGGCCCATTCACTTTCCGGAGGCACGAATGTCGAGTTATAGCTGCCGCTTGCGTAGTAAATGATGTTCTCGCGATATTCGCCGCCAATGGAGTAGGTAATTGCCCCACCCCAAAGCCGGAACAGCCGCCCCCGTAGGCTCGCGTTGTATTGCCGCGTTTCGGTCACGCCCTCGTAGGGTGTTTCATACTGCGTGAGCAGCGATTCAAACGCGCCCTGGACGGTACCGTTGCCGAACACGTTCAAGGCGCGGGCCGGGTCGGGACTCGACAGCGCCTCGTAATAGGCCTCCGCCGTAGGGTCCCACACGCTTCTCTCCGCATAGGCGCGGAAACCGTAGTCGGTGCGCCAGGACTTTGTGCGGGTGGCGTCCACCAGCAATTCGTGATCCGCGCCGAAAGTCCAGATGATCCCCAAACTCAAATTGCGGGTTTCGTTCTCGGCAAAATCGAATTGCGCGGGCAGCAGGCCGTCGCCGAACTCGTTTACCGCGGCGTATTGCACCATTATCGGTTCGCCGAAGGGATTGTAGGCGTTGCTGGCCGGCACCAGGAACCGGCCGTTAATGCGGCGGTCGTATTCCTGGTAGGACTCGTTTATGGACCAGTTGACATCCGCGTACACCCGCAGGTTGTCGGTGATGTACTGCTCCACGTTCAGACTCAGCGAACGGGTGGAGGAGTCCAGGCCATTTTGCGGGGGCAGTTCGTCCAGCGGCGTGGGCGCGGTGTCGCCCGGCTTGTTTGTGAAGGTGAAAAAGTCATCCTCCGTGGCGCCGGCTCCGCTGTGGTCCGCGGGCAACTGGTAAAACGTGTTTTGCCATAGAGGCGACCCCGAATTCACGCACCGGTAAAACGGCTTCCCGGTGGGCCTGAGGTTGGTGAACCTGCAGGCCACGCCGGGCTGGGTCTTGTCCGTGATGCGCCGGTCGAATTCAGCGCCGTACAGGCCGCGATAGTCCAGCGTGGTCCAACCGGTTTTTTCATTGGTGATCGGATTGGATGTCGAGCGCGTAAGGATCGCGGTTACATTGCCGCTTCCCCAAGCGTAGCCGCCGGTAATGGTGGCCTTGGTCTGGTCGGCGTCCGTGGAGCTGTACTCGTGACGGTAACTGGCGGCAAGGCCGGTGTAGTTTTTCTTTGTAATGAAGTTCACGACGCCGCCGATGGCATCCGAACCGTACACCGTGGAAGCACCGTCCAACTGAACGTCGACCCGCTCAATGGCCGACAGCGGGACGTTCAGGAGATTCGCCAGGTCGTCCTCCACGCCGCCGACACCGGCAATACGCCGTCCATTCAGAAGAATCAGCGTGTTGGGGCTGCCCAGTCCGCGAAGATTGAGCGACGAAATGCCCAGGCCGTTCCCGCGGAAGCGAATCGAATCCTCGCCGGGCAGGAAGACCTGGTTATTGTTCGAAGTGCTGCTGGTTTGCGAGGTCATGGACGAAAACGTCCAGGGCAGCTTGCGGAAGAAATCCTCCAGGGTGGATACGCCCCGCGCAGCAATCTCCTCGGCGGTAAAGCTGTAAATGCGGGCGCTCGGGTCGCCGCCGATCAGGCGCGACCCGGTCACGAACTGGGTTTCGAGTTCGAGCGCGTCGTCTTCCTCCTCAACCGCGGCCACGACGTCTGCCGCTTGCTCCTCTTCGCCCTCGTCAGCCTGCTGGGCCTGACCGAACGCCGGTACGGCAAGAATAAGAAGAATGACCGCCGGCCGGCGGCAAATCAAAAAAGAGCGCATTGCTGTCCCCTCCTCATATGAGAGGGGCCATATGCGCACCCGGCGAATCCTTTTTTTGCTGAGCAAATTGCCGAGCGTGTAATGACCGTTCCCACACTCGTAATTGCACTTGAACCCTACCTTATCACAGGTCTCCCGCTAAGCGGAATGCCGGATGCCCTGCTGAGGGCGAGGGCATCCGGCCCTCGGAGGGCTGGGCGCCCTCGTTCCCGGAAGGGAATAAAATTCGCGGCGGCACGTCGATGAAGAATGCGCTCAGCACCCTACTTGACCAAGCCCTGCACGCTGTCGCCGGGGAATATGCCGACAGTCTTCGGTTTGCCGGGCTGGAGCAGGCACGCGATTCCCGCAACGGGCATTACGCCACCAGCGCCGCCATGCAGCTGGCCGGCATGTTGAAGCGGAGGCCCGCGGATATCGCAGCGGACATCGTGGCGAACCTGCCGGAGAACTCGCTGATTGATCGCGTCGAGACCGCGGGACCGGGATTCATCAACATCTGGCTGCATCCCGCAGCATTGCAGGCCGAACTCGTTAGGATCGGCGCCGCGTCGGAATCCTACGGGTCCAGCAATACCGGCAACGATCGGAGCGTGCTGGTAGAGTTCGTGTCCGCCAATCCCACCGGTCCGCTGCACGTGGGGCATGGCCGTCACGCCGCTCTCGGCGACTGCCTGGCCCGCCTGCTTGAAGCCACCGGCCACGAGGTATGGCGGGAGTACTACGTCAACGACGCCGGGCGGCAGCTGGCAGTCCTGGGACTTTCGGTATGGCTGCGCATGCTGGAACAGGCCGGCGGCTTAAACACGTTTCCGGAAGGCGCCTACCGGGGCGAGTACATCCGGGAGCTGGCTGCGCGCATCGCCGAGGAACTTCCCAAGGCCGCGGAGGCGGCCCGGCACGGAATGGAATGGCCCCGGAAGGATGGCGCCACAAACGGAGAGGCGGACCGGGACGTGGACGCGCTGATCGGGACCTCGCAGAAGCAGTTGGGAGACGAGCTTTTCGCGAGCATCGGACGCATCGCCGGAGAGTGGGTGCTTGAGGACATTCGCGAGGACCTGGAGGAATTCGGGGTGCGTTTCGACGCGTGGCAATCGGAGCGGGAACTGGTGGCCGGTGGACAGATCGACGAGTGCCTGAAACGCCTGAAAGACGTCACCTACCGGCGCGACGGCGCCTTGTGGTTTCCGGCCGAGCGCTACGGCGACGAGAAGGACCGCGTGGTAGTGCGGGCAGACGGCCGCAGCACCTACTTCGCCTCCGATATCGCCTATCATTACTCCAAGCGCAAGCGGGGCGCGGACGTGCTGCTTGATGTGCTGGGGGCGGACCACCACGGTTACGTCACACGGGTCCGGGCGGGCCTTGAAGCGCTCGGCGAACCGCCCTCCTGCCTTGAGGTCCGGCTGGTTCAGTTCGTGGCCCTGTTCCGGGGCGGCGAACGGGTGGCCATGTCCACGCGCGCAGGCGAGTTTGAGACGTTGCGGAACCTGCGCGAAGAAGTGGGTGTGGACGCGGCGCGTTTCTTTTATGTATCCCGGGCAGGAGAACAGCATCTCGATTTCGACCTTGATCTGGCCAAGCGGCAGTCCAACGACAATCCGGTCTACTACGTGCAATATGCGCACGCGCGCGTTTGCAGTTTGTTCGAGCAATTGCGGGTCCGGGAACTTAGCTGGAACCTTGACCAAGCCGGGAACCATGCCGGCCTGCTTGAGCATCCCCGCGAGATCGACCTGATGCTGGCGCTGGCGCGGCTGCCCGAAACCGTGGAGCAGGCGACAGCGCAACGGGCGCCGCAAGTTCTGGCCCACTACCTGATCGGACTGGCCCAGGCGTTTCATGGTTGGTACAACCATTGCAAGGTCCTGGACGCCGAAGCACAACTGCGCGCCGCACGGCTGCTGCTGGCCCAAGCCAGCGGCCAGGTGCTGCGCAACGGACTGGGATTGCTGGGCGTATCGGCGCCGAGGAGCATGTAGACATGGCGAAGCGCAGCAAGAGCAAATCGGGCGGTTGGCGCCGGGGCGAATTCCTGGCGGGCATAGCAGTGGGCCTGGTGGCGGCCTTGTGGGTCTATCCGATGGTTAAACAATGGTGGACCGATCCTTCTCCCGCGGCGCCGGCGAACGATTCGTACACCAGCCCCGAATTCGGCTTCTACGACACGCTCACCAGGGGCGAAGAACTGGTGGAAGAAACCACGGCGGCGACGCGGCAACCTGCGGAGACCTCGGCCGACACGTCAACCGAACCATTGACTGAAGCCGGGGCGGAACCCTCAAGCAGCGCCGTATCGGAACTCTCCACCGCGGAAGCCACGGAGCCGGAGGCCGGGCCGCCTGCCCCCAAGGCGGTGGAAACACCCGGAATGTACGTGCTGCAGTTGGGCGCTTTCACCCGTCAGGCGCAAGCCGAATCGCTCAAGGCCCGCCTGGCGCTGGTGGGGATGAACGCCCGTATCCAGCCGACGAGGTTGGACCGGCAAACGTATTACCGCGTTCGGATCGGCCCAACCACCGATCTTGAGCAGCTCAACGCGGACCGAGCCCGCCTGCAGGAACATCGATTCAACTCCGACCTCATCAGGCTGGTTCAACAGCCTTGACTTCTGGATCGCAGGTCCGCGCCTACCGTGAGGCCATTCAGAAAGGCTTTCCGTGGCGGGCCCTGGCGCAGACACCCACGCCGGTGGACCGGCATGACTCGCTGGCCGAAGAGCTTGGCTCTCGCTCGGCGTGGATCAAGCGTGATGACATCAGCGGCACAAAGCACGGCGGCAATAAGTTGCGCAAGCTGGAATTCCTGCTCGCCGACGCCCTAGAACGCGGCTGCCGGGGCATCCTGACTTATGGCGCGGTCGGTTCCAACCACATACTCTCCACTTCCCATTACGCCCACAGCCTCGGCCTGAAGTGCTGCGGGATAGTCCGGCCGCAACCGCCCACGCCATACGTCGAGAAAACGCTTCGCTATCACCTTTTGTTGGGGACCCTCCTCGAACCGGCGGCCGACCAACAGGAGATGACCGAAAAGCGAGCAGCGTTGCTCGCCGATGAGGGCGCCTGGTACGAAATTCCCCTTGGCGGTTCGTCCCCCCTCGGTTGCCTGGGCTACGTGTGCGGGGCGCTGGAACTGGCCGAGCAGGTCATGGCGGGCGAATGTCCCGTCCCGGACCTGATCTATCTGCCCTGCGGTTCTTCGGGCAGCACGGTGGGTCTCGATTTCGGACTGGCGCTGGCCGGCCTTCCGACCCGAATCATTGCCGCCCGCGTCGTATCCGAGGATATGACTTCGATTCAACGCATAGAAACCCTGGCCACCGAGCTCAGGCCGCTACTGGAGGGTGTTTGCCCATTGCCGGAGGAGGGCCCCTTAAGCCGCGTGGAGTTTCGCCAGGAATTCCTGGGACCGGGCTACGCTCTGCCCACCGACGATGCGCTTGAAGCCATTGAACTGATGCGACGCAAGGCCGACGCCAGGCTGGAGTACACCTACTCGGGGAAAGGCGCAGCGGCGCTGCTCACCGACGGTCACTCAGGCCGGTTCAAGAACCTGAACATCGTATTCTGGAATACCTATAACTCCCGACCCACGCCGTCGAACCTTCCGCCCCTGGTGCGCGACGACCTCCACGAGGTTGTGCTACGGAGCCTGCCGGCGGCAGCGTGAGCGACTCGCTACCGCTGGAATTTCTGCCGTTGCTGGCACTGGCCGGCTGCGCCGCGGGCTTCCTGAACGTCATGGCCGGCGGCGGCTCGCTACTCACACTTCCGATCCTGTTGCTCGCAGGCGTTCCCGCGCCGGTCGCCAACGGAACACTGCGCGTATCCATCGTCGCCCAGAACCTGGTTGCTATCGGCACCTTCCGGCGGCACGGCTTCAAGGAACTGAAAGAAGCCTTGTGGCTATCGCTGTTCGCCTGTGCGGGCGCGGTAGGCGGCGCGTCGCTGGGTGTGCGGATCAGCGGGCCGTGGTTCGATCGCATCGTGGCGCTGACCATGGTGGCGGTGACGGTGCTGATCTTTCGTGGCAAAAAAGCGCAAGCGGCGCCTGCGCTCAGTCCCTCACGCCGTTGGCTGGGCTACGCGGCGCTGGTGGCGGCGGGCGCCTGGGGTGGATTTATCCAGGTCGGCGTGGGCTTCTTGCTGATGCCGGCGCTGCACCGCATCCTGGGCATGGACCTGGTGCGGGTGAACATGTACAAAGTTGTCATCGTCCTACCGTATACGATCCTGGCGCTGGCGATCTTCGCCTGGCAGTCGCACATTCTGTGGATGGCGGGACTGGCGCTGGCCATAGGTAACTCCGCGGGAGGCTGGCTGGGCGCGCGACTTACCGTGTCCAGGGGCGAACCGCTGATTCGCGCCGTGTTCCTGGTTGCGGTCGCGGCAATGGCGGTAAGTCTGCTGCTACGGGGTTAGCGACCAGGTATAGGTCTGGCTGCGCAAGACCAGCCCGATACCAAGGCGTCCGGCGACATTGCGCCGCCACCAGCCGATGTCTTCGGGAAATACCCGAGCCTGCACGGAAAACACATACGATTTTCCCTCCTCCAGCTGCGGCTCGTCGATCACCGGCTGGTCGGTCAGATAGCCGATCTTGCGCAGGGCCGAGAACATTGTGGCGAATTCCAGGCGCGTTTCCTCTGACGGGGCGCTGACGATGAAGCGGGCCGGCTCGGGGTCGAACTCCAGGTACAGGACACGAACGATTTCTGTCAGCTTCTTCGAAAGCATCAGTGTTCGCGGCCTCGCGACGGCGAATTCCACCTCAAATCTAAGCCGCAAGCCCTCCCTTACAAACTGCTCGGCTTCCGCGTCCAGGTCAATGTCCACCCGGGTAGTGACCAGCCAACTGCCTTCGCTGGCGCGAGCATAGGCAAGCCGCACGTCAACGTCCGATGCCAGCGCCCCCGGCGGCAGGCAAAGCAAGCCCAACAGCACCAGACCTCTCCGCCAACCCCCCTGGGAACGAGGGCATCCTGCCCTCGGAGGGCGGGGACGCCCACGCTCCCGGAGGGAGCCGCAAACCGCGGGTTCAGGATATGGTTGAGGTTTTCTCCAAAAGCGCATTGAAATGTCCGTCTGCGCAGTGCCTCCCAGGCAGCAGCTGGTAACCGTAATTCGACAAAGGCAGCGCCCAGCCCGCCGGCCAATTGCCCGCAACACCCACTTCCCCGGCGCCACCGCTATTTTCGCTCAGAAAAGAGCCGATTGCATCACTGGTTTCCTCCGTGAACACCGAACATACGCTGTACAGCAATCGTCCGCCGGGCTTCAGAAGCGGCCAGAGACTCCGCAGCAGTCCGGTCTGCAGCCGGCCAAAGCGCGGGATGTCGCCCCGGCGGCGCAGGTGCTTGATATCCGGGTGGCGGCGAATTACGCCGCTGGCCGAGCAGGGCGCATCCAGCAGAATACGGTCGAAGAGGCGGCCGTCGAACCACTCGGCCGGGCGCTGCGCGTCGCCCCGGCGAACCGTAGCTTCAAGGCCAAGACGCGCAAGGTTTGCCTCGAGCCGCTTGAGACGCTCGGCGTCCACGTCCAGCGCCACCACTTCACCCACATCGGGGCAAGTCTCCAGCAACTGCGCGGTCTTGCCGCCTGGCGCCGCACAAGCGTCCAGAATCCGCATGCCGGGCCGGGCATCGAGCAGCGCAACCGCCAATTGGGCGCCCGCGTCCTGCACCGAAACCAGGCCCTCGAAGAAACCCGGCAGTTGCGCCACCGGTCTGGGCGGATCAACCCGCAAGCCGTTCGGCAATTCTTGCGCCAAGGTGCAACGCCATTGTCCGGACGCAGGCAGACTCGCCCGGTAGGATTCGCGGCTGATCTTGCTCTGGTTAACCCTGAGCCACATCGGAGGCTTGCGGTTGCCTGCTTGCAGAATGGCCTGCCAGTGGCCGGGCCATGCGTTTTGAAGCTGGCGGATCATCCAGAGAGGATGCGAGAACCGCCCTTGCAGGCTGCGATCGGCTTGGCTCTCCAGGCTGGCTTGTTCGCGCAAATATCGCCGCAGTACGGCGTTAACGACCCCGGACAGCGACGGCGCAAGCAGCTCCTTCCCCGCCGAAACGCAGGCGCTGACCGCAGCATGGTGCGGAACCCGCGTGTGAGCCAGTTGGAACAGTCCCACCGACAGCAGGGCGCCCAATTTGCTCGATGGCCTTGGCCGGTCCATTAGATGGCGCAGCAACTCCCCGTGCCGGTGTTGCCAGCGCAGCGCTCCCAGGGTCAGCTCCGAGGCCAGCGGGCGCCGCTCGGGAGCTAGTGCGTGGTGCCCGGCCTCGTTGAGCGCCTGCTCATAGCCGCTCCCATTGAGCACGCCATATACGGCCAGCGCACTGACCCGCCGGGTATCGGCGCCCGGATCGCTCACGCCAGACGCGCTCCGGCCAGGGGTGCCCCGCGCGCGGCGTCCGCAGCCGGCAAGCGGCGGCGACCCGGCAGCTGGATCTCTTGCACCCGCAGTACGCCGGAAACGGTTGCGAGATCGATGCCTGCCCCGGTAACGCTCAACACCCGCCCCGGCGCCTCAGGAGGTCCCGGCAGTGCCTGTGCTCCCCAAAAGCGCAGGGGCCGATCGCGCCACAGGGCGTGCGCAACCGGCCACGGATCAAATGCGCGGATCCGGCGGGCCAGTTCCGCCGCCGGCAATGACCAGTTGATCCGGCCCTGCTGCTTGGCAATCCGGGGAGCGTAACTGGCCAGCGCGTCATCCTGCGCAACCTCCTCGAGTTCCTCGTTGAGAATCTGCGGCAGATACTCAAGCAGCAGGCCGGCGCCCATTTGGGCCAACCGCGCTTCCAGCTCTCCGGTGGTCTCATCAGGCTTGATGCGGGTGCGCTCGGTAGCCAACAGCGGCCCGGTATCCAGCCCCGCGTCCATGCGCATCAGGGTTACCCCCGTATCGCGGTCCCCCGCCAGTATCGCCGCCGCAACCGGCGAGGCGCCACGCCAGCGAGGCAGCAGCGAAGCGTGAATGTTGACTGCGCCAAGGCGGCATACCCTCAGCGCAGCGGCAGGCAGGATGGCGCCATAGGCGGCGACCACCATCAGATCGGCGCCGAGCTCGCGCAATTGGCCGATCAGCGCATCATCCCAGTGGCGCGGCTGCAACAATGGCAACCCGGCGCTCCGTGCCCATTCCTTGACCGGCGAGGCCTTCAGTTTGCGGCCGCGGCCCGCGACCCGATCGGGTTGGGTAATGACGGCCGGTATGGAGTACCCGGCAGCGTGCAGGACGGTAAGCGCTGCCGAGGCAAAATCGGGCGTGCCTGCAAAAACAATCCTCGCAGGCGCATTCATCGGGAGCGGGAAGCGATGTTGGCGCTACAGCTCCATCGCCGCGGGTTTGCCGGTCCGCTCGCTCTTCTCCACGCGCTTGTGCAGCATGCGACGCTTCAAGGGCGAGAGGTAATCAATGAACAGCTTGCCATCAAGATGGTCGATCTCGTGCTGCACGCAGATGGCGGCAAGCCCTTCGAGTTCCTCCTCCAGCAGTTCCATGTCCACCGTGCGGGCGCGAAGCGACACCCGTTCGGCGCGCGGGACTTCGGCGGTGAATTCGGGCACCGAAAGACAGCCTTCGTCGCTGGCCACCTGCCCTTCGGCGGAAACAATCTCCGGGTTTACATAGCAGCGCGGAGAATCACGCTCCGGCGAGATGTCCATCACGATCACGCGCTCGGGCACATTCACCTGGGTCGCCGCCAGACCCACTCCCCGGGAGGCGTACATTGTTTCCAGCATATCGTCGGCCAGGCGCCGCAAACGCTCGCTTGCAACGGAAACCGGGCTGGCCTTGCGGCGCAGTCGGCGATCGGGAAAGGTGAGGATTCTCAACTCGGCCATTGAACAAGGTAGTGGGAGCCCCGGAGGGCGTTGCTTGTGTGGTATTTTCCCACAATCTTGACAAGGAAGTACGGGAGCGAGGGCATCCTGCCCTCGTCGAGGGCGAGACGCCCTCGTTCCCGGCATTTTCCGTGATGCACACACAAGGAAGTCCGCGCATGGAAGCAGAACCCTGGATTGCCCTGATTTTGTGCCCCGGCCTGTCGGCCCTGGTGTGCCGCAGGTTGCTGGACCGCTACGGCGACGCGCAAGCTCTGATCAATGCGCCGCCCGCCGAGCTGCGCCAGGCCGGCGTCAGCAAGGAAAGCCGAAACTGGCTGGCGCGGCCGGATTCCACCGCGATCGGCCACTGCCTTGATTGGCTGGCCGGCGACAATGCCCACCTGGTCCCGCTTAACGATGCTCGCTATCCGCCGTTGTTGCGCGAAATCGCCGATCCGCCGGCGGCGCTGTTTGTGCTGGGGCAGGCGGAAACGCTGTCGGAACCGCAAATAGCAATCGTCGGAAGCCGCTCGGCGACACCGCTGGGACGATCCACGGCGGCTGATTTTTCCCGCGCGCTCAGCCGCCGCGGCCTGTGCATCGTCAGCGGTTTGGCCGAAGGCATCGACGCGGCCGCCCACGAGGCGGCGCTGGAATGCGGGGGACTCACGGTGGGCGTCTGCGCCACGGGACTGGATCGAATCTATCCGCGGATGCACGAACAACTGGCGGGCCGGATTTCCGGGCAGGGCGCGCTGGTTTCCGAGAGTCCCCCGGGCGTGAAGTTGCATCAGTGGATGTTCCCGCGCCGTAACCGCATCATCAGCGGCATGTCCGCCGGGGTGCTGGTAGTGGAGGCGGCGCGGCGATCGGGCGCCGGCATCACCGCCCGGGCCGCCGCCGAGCAGGGCCGGGAGGTGTTCGCGATACCGGGCTCGATATACAGCCCCCTGGCGAGGGGGTGCCACGCCTTGATTCGCAACGGCGCCAAGCTGGTGGAACGGCCTGAAGACATACTGGAGGAATTGCCGGCATTGCTGCAGGTTGGTCAAGCCGACTCGCCAGGGGAAGACCCGGTGCAACCCGCCCTTGAGGAACTGCCGCTATTCGGTAGCTTGCTCGGGAGCGGCCCCGCCAGCATCGACGATTTGGTCCGCGAAACCGGCCTGGGCGCAGCCGAGGTGTCCGCCGGGCTTTCCCGGCTGGAGCTACAGGGCCGAGTGCATTCGCTGCCCGGCGGCCGCTTTCAACGCAGCCGCTAAACAGTGCTAGGATGCGCGCTGGCCTTAAGCAGAGTTCGGACCGTAACGATCCCAACAGGCAAAATGAATCCGTCCCACATACGCCAGACCAGGCAGGCAAATCGCATATGACACCCCCCACGCCCGATTCGGCCGCGCGAGGCCTCATAGTGGTCGAGTCTCCCGCCAAGGCGCGCACGCTGCAAAGCTACCTAGGCAAGGGATACCGGGTGCTGGCCTGCAACGGGCACGTGCGCGACCTGAAGCAAGGCGGCCTGTCCATCGACACCAAGAAAGGGTTCGAAATGCAGTTCGAGCCGGTTGAGTCTTCAAAGGCCGCGGTCAATAGCATTCGCGCCGCGCTGAAGAAAATGCCGGCCTTGTACCTCGCAACCGACCCGGATCGCGAAGGCGAAGCGATTGCCTGGCACCTGCTCGAGCTGCTGTCGGAGAAAGGCGGGCTAAAGGGCAAGCAGGTTCACCGCGTGGCGTTCAATCAGATCACCCGCAAGGCAGTAACCGAAGCGGTAGGGGCGCCGCGCGACGTTGCCATGCCGCTGGTGGATGCACAAAAAGCGCGGCGCTGCATGGACCGGCTGTTGGGATTCACCCTCTCGCCATTGCTGTCCCGGACCCTGACGCGGGGCCTCTCGGCCGGCCGGGTGCAGAGTCCGACATTGAGGCTGATCGTGGAACGGGAAAAGGAAATCGAAGCCTTCAAGCCCCGCGAGTACTGGACCGTAACCGCGCACATGCAAAAAGCGGGCCAGGACTTTGAAGCGCCCCTGGTGGAACTCGGCGGCAACAAGCTGAAGAAATTCTCCCTGGGCGATGCGGCGCAAACGGAAAAAGCGCGCGATACGCTGCTTGCGGCAATGCGCAGCAGCGGGAGCAGCAGCCCAATGGGCGCCGTCGCCGTCGAGAAGATCACCCGGACCCGGGCGAAGCGCAGCCCGCCCCCGCCGTTCACCACCTCAACCCTGCAGCAGGCGGCCTCACGCCAATTGGGAATGCAAACGCAAAGAACCATGCGCGTGGCGCAAACCCTGTATGAAGGAATCGATACCGGCAGTGGAGCGGTGGGCCTGATTACCTATATGCGCACCGATTCGGTGCAGATGGCAAGCGAAGCAGTAGAGGAAATCCGCGGCTATATCGGCGACAAACTGGGTCCCGATTTCCTTCCCGCCGGGCCCCGCCGCTACCGCACCAAGACCCGCAACGCGCAGGAAGCGCATGAGGCCATTCGGCCCACGAGCGTGGACCGCGAGCCGGAGTTGCTCAGACGGCACCTGGACGCCGACCAGTACCGGCTATACGAAATCATCTGGCGGCGGGCCGTGGCAAGCCAGATGAGCGACGCCATTTATGATCGCGTCAGCGCCGATTTTGTGCCTGCAGCGGTCACCGCTGTGCGTGCGGACGAGGAGCCTGCCGGACGATTTCGGGCTACCGGAAATACGCTCGCCCATCCCGGCTTTCTCAAGGTGCTTGCGCGCTCGGCGGAAAGCAGAGACAAGGCTCTTCCGCCGCTGCTTGAAGGCGAAACGCTTGAGGTCAGGGACCTCGGCTCGGATCAGCACTTTACCGAGCCGCCGCCCCGCTTCACAGAGGCCAGCCTGGTCAAGGCGCTGGAGGACCACGGCATCGGACGGCCCTCGACCTACGCCGAGACCCTGCGCAAGCTGCGCGACCGCGAGTACGCGGTCATGGACAAGCGCAACTTCGCACCCACCCAGAAGGGCAGGATGGTGGCTGATTTCCTGACTCGCCATTTCAACGATTACGTCGACTACGACTTCACCGCCGGCATGGAAGAATCCCT
This sequence comes from Candidatus Foliamicus sp., assembly GCA_965261845.1. Lineage (GTDB taxonomy): Bacteria > Pseudomonadota > Gammaproteobacteria > Steroidobacterales > Foliamicaceae > Foliamicus. The sequence continues at coordinate 2,720,804 of OZ253475.1, forward strand.
GGATGCCGTAGCCAGCGGCGAGAAAAACTGGATTCCGGTGATGGACGAGTTCTGGGCCCATTACTCCGAGCAACTCTCCGAGAAGAAGCAAACCCTCAAGGGCTCCGAGGAACGTCCGAGCCGCCTCCTGGGCAAGCACCCGGAGACCGGCGAATCGGTATACGCCCGGCTGGGTCCGTACGGCTATTTCGTGCAACAGGGAGAGCGCAGCGAGGACCATCGGCCGCCGATGGCCAGCATGCGCGATGGACTGACGTATGAGGCCATCACCCTTGAGGAGGCGCTGGACCTGCTGAGCGGGCCGCGGCTGCTCGGACAGGATCCCGCCAGCAATCAGCCGGTGTACGCCGGGAGCGGCCGGGCCGGGCCCTTTGTGCAACTCGGAGAAAAGGGCGGTGAGGAAAAACCCCGCTACGCCTCCTTGACCGAGGACTTGAGCGAAGAGACGGTGACGCTGGAGGAAGCGTTGCTGCTGTTGTCCCTGCCCCGGGAGCTGGGCGCCCATCCGGAAACCGGGCAAAAGATGTATGCCGGACGCGGTCGCTTTGGTCCGTACGCGCAGCTCGGGGAACGGGGCGAAGACAAGCCGAGATATGCGTCCTTGCCGCCGGACATTTCGCCGTACACCGTTACCCTGGACGAGGCCGTGGCACTGCTGGGCCTGCCGCGCAGGCTGGGAGAAAATCCCGAAGATGGCCGTCCCGTGTTCGTCGGCTGCGGGGTCAAGGGGCCGTATGTGCAGATCGGGGAGCGGAGCGGCAAGACTCGCCCCAGGTACCTCAGACTGCCGAAACCGCTCTCGGTGTTCACGGTTACGCTTGAGGACGCACTCAAGGTGAAGCCGGCGCAACGCGCTAGGCGGCCCGCGATCAAGGAATTCGAGGGCGACACGATCAAGGTATTGAGCGGCCGCTACGGCCCGTATGTAACCGACGGCACGCGCAACGCGTCGGTGCCGCGCCAACAGGATCCCGCCGGCCTGTCGCTGGACCAATGCCGCGAGCTACTGAAGAATGCACCCAGGAAAAAATCCCGGAAACGCTCGGGACGCGCCTGACGCGAACCTCGGCAGGGCCGCGGGGATCCTCCGCGGCGGCGGCGTAATCGCCTACCCGAACGAATCGGTCTTTGGTCTGGGCTGCCTGCCGGACAAAGAGCCGGCGGTTCAACGGCTGCTGCAACTGAAAGGGCGGGAGCGATCACTGGGCCTGATCCTGATCGCCGCAGAGTGGGAGCAATTCGAAGGCTGGGCGGCGAACAAGGACGCGCTACGAAACCCCCGGCAAGTGCGCGAAAGCCGCGGCATTACCTGGGTAGTGGCCGCGCACCCGAATGCCCCGCACTGGATTACCGGCGGGCGCAATACCATCGCCGTCCGCCGCAGCCTTCATCCTCCCGCGGCCGCCCTGAGCCTTGCGGTGGGTTCGCCGCTCGTCTCCACCAGTTGCAACCCGCACGGCATGCCGCCGGCCCGCACCGCGGCCCGGGCGGAGGAATACTTCGGCGAACAGATCGATTGGATCATGCCGGGCGAATGCGGAGATTTACAAGGCCCCACCGAAATCCGTGACGCCGCCACCGGAGAGGTGTTGCGCCCGGGCTGATCGACCGCTGGGAGCGAGGGCGTCCCGCCCTCGACGAGGGCAGGATGCCCTCGTTCCCAGGAAGGCATCCTGCCCTCACCCAAGGACCACTGCGAAATCCACCGCCACATCATCGTAGACCTGTTGAGCCCGAAATCATCGACAAGCAACGGGGAAACTGTTGAAATAGGGTCGAGGATGCCAGTTCCATGATTACCTTCGCCGAAGAAACACTGGCGCTTCTGCTCGACGACAAGACCGGCACGTTCCTGCCGATCGGCAAGTACGCTCTGGAACACGCCCTGGCCGGCGGCGTGCTCCTGGACCTGGCGTTCGCGAACCGTATCGACACGGACCCCGAAAAGCTGATGATCATCGATTCCAGCCCGACGGGAAATCCCATTCTGGACCGGGCTCTCGAACGAATAAATCAAAGCTCCGACAGCAAGAACACCGCGGAGTGGTTGGAAATCCTGTCTGCCGAACAGGGAGAGATGCTGCAGGAGCAAGTCATAGAAAGCCTGATCAAGCGAGGCGTCCTGGAACGGCGGGAGGAAAAATTCCTGTGGGTGTTCCGCTCCAGGCGCTATCCCATGATTGACGGCAAGGTGCAGCAGGAGGCCCGGCAACGCGTTGTGGGCGTGCTGTTTTCCGGCGACATCCCCGACCCCCGCGACATCGCCCTGATCTGCATCGCCGACGCATGCGGCCTGCTCAAGACGGTGTTCGGCGAGAGCGAACTCGACGAAATTTCACCCCGTCTCGATCAACTCCGCAAGATGGACCTGATCGGCAGAGAACTCATCACCCAACTGTCCGTCTGGCGCTGGTCCGGCACCATCACCCGCATCTAGGAGGTTTCAGGCCCAGGGAAGGCCGGGCCAGGCTTTCCGGCATTCCCAGTGCCGGTAGCAACTCAGCAGGTGATCGTTGATCAGGCCGCAGGCCTGCAGGTGCGAATACATGATGGTGGAGCCCACGAACTTGAAACCGCGGGCCTTGAGGTCGGTTGATACCTGATCGGAAATGGCCGAGGTCGCGGGTAGCTGGTCCTGGCGGTCCCATTGATTGACGATCGGTTGGCCGTCAACGAAACGCCAGATATAGCGGGTAAACGAGCCGAACTCTTCCGCCACGCGCAGGAAAGCCGCCGCGTTGCTTATGGCTGCCTTGATCTTGAGGCGATTGCGGATGATGCCCGGGTCGCCCACCAGGGCCTCGATTTCCCGGTCGCCGTACTGCGCCACGCGAACCGGGTCAAAGCCGGCGAAGGCCCGGCGATAGCCGTCGCGCTTGTGCAACACGGTCCGCCACGACAAGCCGGCTTGCGCGGATTCCAGGATCAGAAATTCGAAGTGGGTGGCGTCGTCCAGGGCGGGCACGCCCCATTCTTCATCGTGATAGGCCCGGTACCGGTCGCTTATACCGAGTGACCACGGGCACCGGTCTTTCACCTGGTTGTTACTCTGCGCAGCGGCTGTCCGCTACCACATGCTCATCCGCAGGCGTGCTGCCTGCAATGTCTCAAGGCCTCGTGGAGAACCCACGCCTCGCATTCCGGCCCCGGAGGGCCTCAATCAATTCCGGCGCTTTGGCGCCGGCCGGTGGGGACGATACAGCCGGCGAACCCCCAGGGCCCGCCGGCTGCCGTCCTGAAAAAGCTACCGAAGTAGCGGCGAATTATTCCTCTTCGCCGTCGTCGTCGCCGCAGCTACCTTCGCCACAACTGCCTTCATCGCCTTCGTCTTCGTCGTCTTCGTCGCCGTCGTCATCGTCGTCGTCGCCACAGCTACCTTCACCACAGCTACCTTCGCCATCGTCGTCGTCGTCGTCGTCGATCAGCGTAGTGGCGGGCAAGTCAGTCGCATCAAAGCCGCTTGCGGTTCCGGCTGCTGCCGTTCCGGCAGCTCCGGCGGCCAAAGCGGCGCTCAAGGCAAGGGCGAGTAGTTTACGTTCAGGACTGGTCATTGGAATGCCTCCAGTTTGTTGCTAGTTTCCCGTCAAGGGATTTGGATGGCCACATGCTCGCTAGCGAGCCAAGTGCAGCCGAACCGGGAATTTTGTCCCGCCGCGGAAGTCTAGCACACAGTAGTCGAGGAACAGCGACAGCTCTACTGCGGTACTCTAAGGCCTTGGGAACACGGTGGATTCATCGCCGGCCCAGGCAAAATGCAAGCACTCTACGCAGTAATGGGACATCCTGTCGGACATAGCCGATCGCCGGATATACATCGTCGATTCGCATCACAACTCGATATTGCGATGGAATATCGGCGCATCGAGGTTCGCGCGGGCGAACTGGCCGAGGCGCTGCGCCGCTTTGCCGAAGACGGGGGCCACGGATGCAACATCACCCTGCCGCTCAAGGAAGAGGCCGCGCGATTGAGCGAAGAGCTGGGACCCGAAGCCGAACAGGCCGGTGCGGTCAACACGCTGACCCGGCAGCAGGACGGGCGCATCCGGGGCGACAACACGGACGGTCTGGGATTGCTACGGCACTTGCGCAGCAATCTGGGCATCAGCCTTGAGGGCGCGGTCGTGCTGATGATCGGAGCAGGTGGAGCAGCGCGCGGGATAATTCCCACGCTACTCTCCGCCAAAACCGGTGAGGTCGCCATAGTTAACCGCACGCCCGACCGTGCGCTTGCGCTGGCTGGCCGCTTCGCTTCGCTGGGGGCCGTTCGGGTCGTGGATCCCGGGCGGGACAGGTTGCCGGCGGCGGACCTGGTGATCAACGCCAGTTCCGCGGGCTTGGCGGATCAGCCGCCCGCGCTGCCAACGTCCAGCGCCGATGGCGCTGTATGCGTTGACCTGGCCTATGGCCCGGCGGCCCTGCCGTTTCTGTCGTGGGCACGGCGAGGCAAGGCCCGCGCCGCGCACGACGGCTGGGGGATGCTGGTGGAACAGGCGGCCGAGAGTTTTGCGATCTGGCACGGCCGGCGGCCGGACACCCGAGAATTGCTTGACCGGCAAGAAGAGGCGCCGGCGGCCTAGTTTCGTGTCCCGCAAATAACTTCACTAATCTGCGCGACACGACACTAGCGCATGGTAACCAGCTCTTCGGCCGAGGTGGGATGAATGGCTACGGTGTCGTCCAGGTCGGCCTTGCGCGCGCCCATCCGCACCGCCACCGCGAATCCCTGCAGCATTTCGTCGGTTCCCGGACCGGCCAGGTGGCAGCCGACCACACGCTCCTCGGCACCCACGGTGACCAGCTTCATGCGCGCCCTGGGTTTGTTCTCGCTGATGCCGTAGAAAAGCGGCACGAAGTCGCTGCGGTAACAGCGCACGGAATCCCCATAGGCAGCCCGCGCCTCCAGCTCAGTAAGGCCCACCGAGCCCAGCGGAGGATGAGTGAACACCACGGTGGGAATGTTGCGGTAATCCATCCTCCGGTCCGCCATTCCCCCAAAGTTCCGGTCCGCCCACCTGCGCCCGGCCGCGATTGCCACCGGCGTGAGTTCATGGTGACCGGTAACATCGCCCAGTGCGAAAACGCCCGGCTGAGTGGTCTCCTGCCACTCATCCACCCGAATTGCGCCGCGCTCATCGCAGGCCACACCCGCCACTTTCAGGTTCAGGTCCTCCGTGAGCGGGCGCCTTCCCACGGCCCACACCAGCGTATCGAACGGACCGCTGCGTTCGCCGGTAGCCGAGGACAAGTACAGACCGTCGGTGTCGCTGTCCACGGCGATCGGCTCGAATCCGGAAGTGACCCGCACCCCCGACTCGGCGAAACCCTCCATGCAGGCTTGCTGCAGGACCTCGTCGAAGCGGCGCAGCACCGAATCGCGCCGTATATGCAGGGTTACTTGTGAGCCCAGCCCCTTAAGAATGCCGGCGAGTTCTACGGCAATGTAGCCGGCGCCCACTACCGCGGCCCTGGTTGGGCGGCTCTCAAGCTCGAAGAAGCCGTCGGAAGTAATCCCGAGTTCCGCGCCTGGAATTTCGGGAACGACCGGGACGCCGCCGGTAGCAACCAGAATCCGGTTCGCCGCAAATTCCCGGCCACCGGCTGTGAGCTTGAGCAAGCCAGAAAATACCGCGTGCCCGGCGATGCACTGCACGCCCCGGCGCTTCAGGTTGTTTGCGTAAATTCCGTTCAGGCGGCGGATATAGGCTTCCCGGCGGGCCACCAGTTTCGCCCAGTCGTGGCCGTCAAGGGAAAGCTCAAACCCGTAGTCTTGCGACTGACTGAGTTCCCGGGCCAACTCCGCCGCGTGCCACATCACCTTCTTCGGGACGCATCCCCGGTTGACGCAGGTGCCTCCCAGCCGGCCTGATTCCAGCAGGGCCACCCGCGCCCCGTATTCCGAGGCTCGCTGCGCCGCGGCGAGCCCGCCGCTGCCGCCTCCAACCACGATCAAGTCGAGATTCTGCATGGCCGAGAGAATAACGCCTTGCCCCGGCATCGTCGCCCCATATCGCCTAAGAACCAGCCGCTTTGTCTTGACCCCGTAACCAAAAGTGGAGAGAGTGTGGGGTTGGCGGCCTAAAAAGCTACTCGCGCCGCCAAAGCGCATGAGTGAATTGTTTGATTATTACCGTCCGAGCCTGAAGGTGCGGGGGATCGAGCGGCGGTTTCCGGCCCGCCGAATTTTCTGCATTGGCTGGAATTACGCCGACCACAATCAAGAAATGAACAAGGAGACGGCCCCGCAACCGCCGGTGTTCATGAAACCTGCGGACGCACTGCTGCCGGACGGTGGCGTAGTTCCCTTTCCAACCCGCACCAAGAACCTGCATCACGAGGTGGAACTGGTCGTCGCACTTCAGGGCGGCGGTCTCAACATTCCCGCGAACGAGGCGTTGGGACACGTTTACGGCTATGGCGTGGGCATCGACCTGACCCGCCGCGACCTGCAGGCGGAGGCCCGCAACGCGGGAGATCCCTGGGAGATAGCCAAGAGCTTTGAATATTCGGCGCCCGTGAGCACCCTGCGCCGCGCCTCCAGCATCGGGCACCCCTCCGCCGGCCGTATCTGGCTGGCCGTCAACGGAGAGCTGCGGCAGGAAGCGGACATGAGTCACATGATCCGCAAACCCATGGAATTGATCGCACAAATTTCCACCTACTTCGAACTCAAGCCGGGAGACCTCATCTTCACCGGAACGCCGGCGGGCGTGGGTCCGGTGAAGCCCGGCGATCACGTCACCGCCGGGGTGGACCGGGTGGGAGATATCCACATTCGCGTGGGCCGGCCCCGATCCTGATCTCAACTCCTCCGCGCCCCGGGCCATGATCATTGCGAGCTGGAACGTCAACTCCGTGCGGGTACGCAAGGAGCACGTAGCCGCCTGGCTTGAGACCCACGCTCCCGAGGCCCTGGGTCTGCAGGAACTCAAATGCCAGGACGAGGATTTTCCCGGGCAGGCATTTGAAGACCTGGGATACCACTGCCTTGCGCATGGGCAGAAGACCTACAACGGTGTGGCATTGCTTACCCGCCGCGCGTTTTCCGAGCCGCTAACCGGGATACCGGGCCTGGACGACCCGCAGGCCCGAGCTGTGGCGGCAACCGTGGGCGACACCCGGATAGTGAACCTGTATGTTCCCAACGGCAAGGAAGTGGGACACGATCACTATTTCTACAAGCTGCGTTGGCTGGATGCCCTGATCGAATGGCTGGGCAAGGAACTGCAGCGCTGGCCGCGTCTGGCGGTAATGGGCGACTTCAATATCGCGCCCGATGACCGTGACGTGCATGACCCCGAGGAATGGCGCGACAAGATCCTGTGCAGCGAGCCCGAGCGGGCCCGGCTACAGGCGCTTGTGGAACTCGGCTTGCAGGACAGCTTTCGCCTGTTCGAACAGGCCGAGAAGAAATTCAGCTGGTGGGACTACCGCGCCGCCGGCTTCCGCCGCAACCGGGGCTTGAGAATCGACCTTGTCCTGCTGTCCAAAGCGCTGGCCTCCGAGTGCCACGCATCCGAAATCGACACTGCCCCCCGCCGCCTCGAACGCCCCTCGGACCACACTCCCGTCTTCGCCCGCCTGTCCTGACTCCCGGCCGCTGGGGACGAGGGCATCCTGCCCTCGTCGAGGGCGGGACGCCCTCGCTCCCAGCGTGTTCCCTGCGCGCCAGCGCAGCGGCGCCCGCTGCGAAAACTCCCAGGGAGGGCGGGACGCCCTCGCTCCCGGGATTCAGTCTACGGTGACGGACTTGGCGAGGTTGCGTGGTCGGTCGACGTTCTTGCCCTTGTGTACCGCGACATGGTAGGCCAGCAATTGCAGCGGAACCGTGTAGAGCACCGGAGCCTGCAGGGCCGTGGGCGGCGCCGGCAGCCGGAGCACGATCATTCCGTCCTCGTGCCCCAGGTTCGCATCCGGAGCCGAGACCACGAACAGCCGCCCCCCGCGCGCCCTCACTTCCTCGAGATTCGACCTCAGCTTGTGCAACAACCCGTCGTTCGGCGCCAGGGCCACCACCATCATGCTCTCATCCACCAGCGCCAGCGGTCCGTGCTTCAGTTCGCCGGCCGCATAGGCCTCGGCATGGACATAGGAGAGTTCCTTCAGCTTCAATGCGCCTTCCATCGCCACCGGCCACATCGGGCCGCGTCCCAGGAACAGCACATGGTCACGATGCTCGAAGTGCTTGGCGAGCTGCTCCAGCTGCCCGTCCATTTCCAGCAACTGCTCGATCAGATCCGGCAGCGCCGCGGCCTCCTGTGTCAGGCCCCGTATCTCCGATTTGGATCTGCCGCGCGCCAGTGCGAGCGCCAGCGCGACCATCGCCAGGGCCGCCAACTGGGTGAGCAGGGCCTTGGTCGAAGCCACGCCGACCTCCAGACCCGCGCGCGTAAGCAGGCTGTGCCCCACCATCCGAACCAGGCTGCTGGTCGCCATATTGCTCAAGGCAAGCACTCCCAGGTAGCCGCGTTGGCGCGCTACGCGGGTTGCTTCCAGGGTGTCGGCCGTCTCTCCCGATTGAGAAATGGCCAGGAACAGGCAGTCCGGCGGACAGGGGGGAGGGCGATAACGGTACTCGCTTGCGATCTCCACGGTACAGGGCAGGCCCGCGTACTCCTGGATCCACTGGCGGGCAACCAGACCGGCGTTGAAAGCGCTGCCGCAGGCGGCGATATGCACCGCGGCCACTTCGCCCAGCCGCGGTCCCAGTTCGGGACCGAAGACGGAGGCATCCGGCAAACCTCCGGCCATCAGCGGTATCAGGGTGTCGCGCACCGCCCGGGCCTGTTCGAAGATTTCCTTCTGCATGAAGTGCCGATAAGCGCCACGCTCCACCGACTCAGCGCCGAATTCGCTCTTAACCACTGGCCGTTCCACGGTTTCACCGTCGGCGCCGGTTAATTCCAAGCCACGTGACCGAATCACGGCCAAGTCGCCGTTTCTGAGAAAGCAGTAGCGCCGCGTTACCGGAAGCAGTGCAGCAATATCCGATGCAACGTAATTCTCCGACTCGCCCAGTCCCACCACCATCGGAGCGCCGCGGTGAGCCGCAACAATGGCATCCGGTTCAGCGGCCGCCAAAATGACCACAGCGTAACTTCCCCGCAAGCGGGCAAGCGCGTCCCTGGTTGCTACTTCGAGATTGTTGCCCGCGTGCAATCCGGCAGCAATGAGATGGGCGATGCATTCCGTATCCGTATCGCTGGAGAAGGTCACACCCGCGGCGATGAGCTCATCCTTGATGGCCTCATAGTTTTCCACGATGCCGTTATGCACAACCGCGACCTCGGCGCCGGAAAACAGCGGATGGGCATTGCGTTCGTTGGGGGCGCCGTGCGTAGCCCAGCGGGTGTGGGCTATGCCCAGGGCGCCCTGCATGGGTTCCTGCTGAAAGTCTTCGGTCAGCCGGGCCACGAAGCCGGGCCGGCGGAGCCGCCACAGGCGGCCGCTAGCCGGCAGCAGCGCCACGCCGGCGGAGTCGTAGCCGCGGTATTCAAGCCTCCGCAGACCTTCCAGCAACAAGGGCGCGATATCACGCTCCGCTGCGACTCCAACGATTCCGCACATGCTTCGAACCCGCCGGGTTAGCGCTTCTTGAGCGGCAAGGTCTTTTGCCGGGAGCGGGCTACCGTCAACTGGTCGGCCGGGGCCGGTTTGGTGATCGTGGAACCGGCGCCGATCACGGCGCCCTTGCCTACTTCCACGGGCGCAACCAGTTCCACGCCGGAGCCAATGAACGCGCCGTCTCCGATTACCGTGCGGTGCTTCTTGCGCCCGTCATAGTTGCAGGTAATGACTCCGGCGCCGATGTTGACCCCTGCGCCAACCTGCGAATCGCCGACGTAACTCAAGTGAGAAGCTTTGGCGCCCTTGCCCAGATCGCTGTTCTTGACCTCCACGAAGTTGCCCACGCGGGTTTCCGGCCCGAGCCGGGCCTCGGGCCGCAGCCGGGCGAACGGACCAACACGGGCGCCGGCGCCAATGTGAGCGCCATCGACCACGCAATGCGGCTCAATGCGGGCTCCCGCATCGAGGCGCGAATTCGAGACCACGCTGTAGGCGCCGATGCTGGCGCCGTCGCCCAGCCGGATGTTCCCTTCCAAAACCACGCCCACGTCAAGGAACACGTCACGCCCCGCCTCGACTTCGGCGCGGATGTCGATGCGCCGCGGATCGGCGATCCGCACACCCGCCTCCATCAGGGCATCGCTGCGGCGGCGGTTCAGCAGCCGCCCGGCAACGGCCAGTTGCGCCGGGCTGTTCACCCCCATGGCTTCATCGGACCCGCCGGACCGCACCGCCCGCACCGGCATTCCCTGGGACAGCGCGATATCCACGGTATGGGTCAAATAGATTTCCTGCTTTACGCCCGCGGGCTTGAGTGCCGGGCAGGCCTCGGCCAGCCACTGGGCGGGCGCCGCCATGGGACCGACGTTGATCTCACGGATGCGGCGCTGCTCGCCAGTCGCGTCCGCATGTTCCACGATTCCGCTCACCGAGCCATCGGCTTCCCTTACGATGCGCCCGTAGCCGGCGGGATCGTCCACTTCGGCGGTCAACAGGGACACGCCATGCTCATCCGCAACCAGGCGCTGCAGGGTTTCCGCGCGAACCAGGGGAACATCAGCGTAAAGAACCAGGACCCTTGAGAGCGGGTCCACCTTCGGCAAGGCCTGGAGCACCGCGTGGCCCGAACCCAGTTGCTCGTGCTGTTCGACCCACTCGATCGGGGCATGCGAAAAGGCATCCCGCAAGGCCTCGGAGCCGTGTCCGCAAACCACTATTAGGCGCTCCGCCGACAGGCAGGCCGCCCCGTCCAGCACGTTTGCCAGAAGCGGTTTGCCTCCCAGCATGTGCAGCGGCTTGGGCAAATCCGACCGCATCCGCGTGCCCTTGCCGGCGGCCAGCACCACGACGTTCAAGGCCGAACTCATCAGGCGGCTCCTCCGATTCCGGGAGCAAGGCCGGACCAGGGCCGCGCCCGCTCCAACTGCGCCGCCAGGCGCAACAGCGTGGCCTCGCCTCCCTGTGACGCCGCCAATTGCACGCCGATGGGCAGGCCCTGGGAAGAGTGGCCAAGCGGCAACGATATGGCGGGTTGACCGGTGACGTTGAGCAACTGCGTAAAAGCCGTATAGCGGCTGGTGACTTCCATATAGCGCTTCAGGTCTTCTGTGTCCATGTCAATCATGCCCAGGAGCGGCGGCGGCGCGGCCAGCGTCGGGGACAGTATGACGTCATATTGGCTGGAGAATTCTCCCATCCGGCGTCCAATGTAATGTATATGGGTAAGCGCTGCCGCGTAATCGGACGCGCAGGCCTCGGCGCCGATTTGCGCCATTCTCCAGGTCACATGCGATACGTCCTCGCGTCGAAACTCGTGGCCCAACACCCGGCAACGGGCCTGAATGTCCGCGTTCACATGCGAGGCCAAGATAAGCGTGGCGCAATTGTGCAGCTCCTCCGGCGATAAGGGACAGCGGGCCTCTTCCACCCGGTGCCCGAGGTCCTCGCATAGCCGGGCCGTATCCTTGAGAACACGCGTGATCTCGGGATCGACCGCGACTCCGTTGAAGGACTCGCCAATGAGAGCCACGCGTAATTCTCCGGGCGGATAAAGCAGCGCCGCCATCCAGGTCCCGACGTGAGCCGGAGGATGGTATGGATCACCCGACTCGCCACCCTCTACCGCGTCGAGGAAAGCCGCTGTATCGCGTACGCTGCGGCTGAGCACGTGATGTTGCGACATCCCCGCCCATCCCTCGGCGCGATCGGGACCCGTAGGCACCCGCCCCCGTGAAGGTTTCAATCCGACCAGGCCGCAGGCGGATGCCGGAATGCGGATCGAACCGCCGCCATCGCTGCCATGCGCGGCTGGAACGATTCCGGCCGCTACCGCCGCAGCGGAGCCTCCACTGGAGCCGCCCGGGGAATAGTCGGGATTCCAGGGGTTGCGCGTGGGGCCGCTCAGCTCGGGCTCGGTGGTAACCGCCAGCGCCAGCTCCGGCGTATTGGTCTTGCCGAACATCGTCAATCCGGCCTGGCGATAGCGCTGTACGAGGGTCGTGTCTTTCTCGGCCACGTGTCCGGCGAACAGGCGGCAGGCATGGCCGGTCGGCTCGCCGGCGTAGTTGGCGCCGGCATCTTTCAGGAGAAACGGAACGCCGTACAAGGCCCCGCCCCGGCCCCCAAGAGAATCACGAGCTCGATCAGGGAACGTATGGACTATCGCGTTGAGGGCGGGGTTGCGTTGTTCACAGCGGTCGATGGCGGCTTCCAGCAACTCTGCGGACCGCACTTGACGTGTCCGCACCAATTCGGCCAGACCGACGGCGTCATACGACTCGTATTCGGGGAAGTTGCTCAAGCGCTAGGATTCTAGCCCGCCGAGAGGGAGGGCGTTTCACCCGGGAATGAGAGCATCCTGCCCTCGATGCAACAAACAAGCGAGGGCCGGTTGCCCTCGCTCACAAGGCGCATGTGAAGTATCCACATTTTCTGTGGATAAACCTGTGGAGAAGGGCCGCAAACAAGGCTGAAAAGCGCCCCGCTGTAACACTTCCTTAACTTTGGTGAAAAATTCACCCGAATTTAAAAAGATATGTATATCAATATCTTACAATCAACAACACAGGACATACGCGAGTTTTCGGCCGTAACTCCAGCGCTAGGTGCAAAGCTCGGGGGCGACTGTGTATGAAGGAGTGGCCCCAACGCGGCGCGACTTACTCCCGGCCGCGCAATTTCTTCAGAGCCCGGTAGCGTGCGGAGGCTTCCGCAAGGTCCCGCTGGGCCTTCTCGATATCGGATTTCTCGGTGGCGCCGGCCAGGGCTTCCTCGGCCTTCTTGCGCGCCTCTTCGGCGCCATCCACGTCGAGTTGATCCGGCCGTAGCGCCGAATCGGCCAGCACCATGACGGCATTCGGCTGAATTTCCAGCAGCCCCCCGGTGACGTAGAAAAGCCGCTCCTCCTGCCCTTCACTCTGCACCCGCACCGCGCCGGGGCGAAGCTCAGTCAAAAGCGGCGCGTGCCGGGGCGCAATTCCGACGTCGCCTTCGGAGGCCGGCACAACCACCAGGCTGGCTTCCCCGGAGAAGATCTCGCCTTCGGCGCTAACGATGTCAACGTGAATCGTCGCCATACCTATTGCAGCTTCTTGGCCGCCTCCTCCACTTCGGCGATGCCGCCGGCCATGTAGAAGGCCTGCTCGGGCAGGTGGTCGCAGTCGCCGTTGAGTATGGCGCTGAAGCTGCGGATGGTTTCCTTCAAGGTCACGAACTGGCCGGGAGTGCCGGTGAACACCTCGGCCACGTAGAAGGGCTGCGACAAGAAGCGCTGAATCTTGCGGGCCCGCTGCACGGTGAGTTTGTCTTCTTCCGACAGTTCGTCCATGCCAAGGATGGCGATGATGTCCTGCAACTCCTTGTAGCGCTGCAGCACGCGCTGCACTCCCCTTGCCGTGTCGTAGTGCTCACGTCCGACCACCAGCGGATCGAGCTGCCGGGAGGTCGAATCCAGTGGATCAACCGCCGGATAAATCCCGAGTTCGGCGATCGAGCGCGACAACACCACGGTCGCGTCGAGGTGAGCGAAGGTGGTAGCTGGCGATGGGTCGGTAAGGTCGTCGGCCGGCACGTAGATGGCCTGAACCGAGGTGATCGAACCGGTGCGGGTGGACGTAATACGCTCCTGCAGCACGCCCATCTCTTCGGCCAGCGTAGGCTGGTAGCCCACCGCCGAAGGCATCCGGCCCAGAAGCGCGGAGCACTCCACGCCAGCCAGAGTGTAGCGGTAGATGTTGTCGATGAACATGAGGATCTCGCGGCCCTCGTCGCGGAAATGTTCCGCGATAGTCAGGCCGGTGAGCGCCACCCGCAGACGGTTCCCGGGCGGCTCGTTCATCTGTCCATAAACCAGCGCCACCTTGTCGAGCACGTCCGATTCCTTCATTTCGTTGTAGAAATCATTGCCTTCACGGGTCCGTTCGCCCACCCCGGCGAATACCGAGTAGCCGGATGCTTCCACCGCGATGTTGCGGATCAGTTCCATCATGTTCACGGTCTTGCCCACGCCGGCGCCGCCGAACAGGCCGATCTTGCCACCCTTGGCGAACGGGCAAAGCAGGTCGATCACCTTGATGCCGGTTTCCAGCAGCTCGGCGCTGCCGGCCTGGTCCTCGAAAGTCGGCGGCGGCCGGTGAATCGGCAGTCGCTCCTGTTCGCCGATCTCGCCCTTGCCGTCCACCGGTTCGCCGAGCACGTCCATGATCCTGCCGAGCGTCTTGTTGCCCACGGGAACCGTGATCGGCCCGCCCGTATTGCGCACCGGCAAACCGCGGCTCAAGCCCTCGCTGGAACCCATGGCGATGGTGCGCACCACGCCGTCGCCCAACTGCTGCTGCACTTCCAGGGTGAGATGGCGGTCGTCCACAACCAGCGCGTCATACACCCTGGGCATGGCTTCGCGCGAGAATTCCACGTCGATCACGGCGCCGATTACTTGAACGATGGCGCCGGAGGCATTTGCGGTCATGCCGTTCTCCTTCGGTTTGCTTGCGGGTGCAACCCACCCGCTGATGTTCGGTTGTTCATTGCTTGCTCTTCCTCGTGACGTCGGCGGCACATACGCGTAGTGCAAGCGCCGGGAACGAGGGCGTCCCCGCCCTCGGCGAGGGCAGGATGCCCTCGCTTGCATGGAACAAGCCTGGGAACGCGGGCATCCTGCCCTCGTCGAGGGCGAGACGCCCTCGCTCCCAGCGTGTTCCCTGCACGCCAGCGCAGCGGCGCCCGCTGCGAAAACTCCCAGGGGAGTGGAGTTTCATTGCGAAGTTCATACCGCCGCGGCGCCGCCGATGATTTCCGCGATTTCCGCGGTAATGGCAGCCTGTCGCGCCTTGTTGTATTGCAATTGGAGCGAGTCGATCATCTTGCCGGCGTTGTCGGTGGCCGACTTCATGGCCACCATCTTGGCCGCCATCTCGCAAGCCACGTTTTCCATCGCCGCGCGGAACACCTGCGTTTCGATATAGCGCTCCAGTACGCCGTCGAGCAACTCCCCGGCCGACGGCTCGTAGATGTAGTCCCAATGCGCCGCCAGGGTGTCGTCCTTTTCCAGCTCTACCGGCAACAGTTGCTCGATCACCGGCTGTTGCCGCATGGTGTTGACGAACACGTTGCGGGCCAGGTACATGCGGTCGATCTGCTCTTCGCGAAAGGCGTTCAGCAGGACCCTCACCGCGCTGACCAGATCGACGACGTGCGGCTTCTCGCCCAGATGCGAGGCCACACCAGTAATGTTGATGTTCAGATTGCGGAAGAACTGGACGGCCTTGGCGCCGATCAGCACGACCTGGGTGGATACGCCAGCATCCGCCTGATGCTTCAGTTCCACCAGAAAGTGCCGGAACAGGTTGACGTTCAGGCCTCCGCACAGGCCGCGATCGGTGGAAATAAGGATGTAGCCCGCGGACTTCGGTTCCCGGCTGGCCAGGTAGGGCGGCGTGTAGTCGGGCCGCGCGTGGTACAGGTGGCTTGCGATCTTGTGCATACCGTCGGCGTAGGGGCGGGCGGCGGCCATCCGCTGCTGGGTGCGCCGTATCTTGCTGGCCGCGACCATTTCCATCGCTCGCGTGATCTTCTGCGTGTTCTTGACGCTGCCGATCTTGCCGCGGATTTCCTTGGCGCCTGCCATTTCGTGTCGTCCTTCGCGGTTCCGCGGCGGCTAGTAGGCGCCGCTGCTCTTGAATTCTTCCATCAGCGCCTTCAGGCCGGCGGCGATCTCGTCGTTGTAGTCGCCTGATTGGTTGATGGTGTCCAGCAGTTCGGCATGGTTGTCGCGGGCGTGTGCATGCAGGGCGCGCTCGAAGGGCAGCAGTTGCTCGACCTCGAGATCGTCCATGTAGCCCTCCTGGACCGCGAACAGCGAGACCGCGATCTCGGCCACCGTGAGCGGCTCGTACTGGTTCTGCTTCATCATCTCGGTGACCCGTTGCCCCCGCTCCAACTGGCGCCGGGTGGCCGCGTCCAGATCGGAGGCAAACTGCGCGAACGCCGCAAGGTCGCGATACTGGGCCAGCGCCAGGCGCACGCCGCCGCCCAGCTTCTTGATGATGGTGGTCTGCGCGGCGCCACCTACGCGCGAAACCGAAATACCGGGATCGATGGCCGGCCGGATACCCGCGTTGAACAGGTCCGTCACCAGGTAGATCTGGCCGTCGGTAATGGAAATGACGTTGGTGGGAACGAAGGCCGACACGTCGCCCGCCTGCGTCTCGATGATCGGCAACGCGGTGAGCGATCCGGTGCGGCCCTTGACCTTGCCTTGAGTCTGCTCCTCCACGTAGTCCGCGTTGACTCGGGCGGCGCGTTCCAGCAGGCGCGAATGCAGGTAGAAAACGTCGCCGGGATAGGCCTCGCGGCCGGGAGGCCGGCGCAAAAGCAAAGACACCTGCCGGTAGGCCCAGGCCTGCTTGGTGAGGTCGTCGTAGACCACCAGCGCATCTTCGCCGCGGTCGCGGAAATACTCGCCCATGGAGCAACCGGAGTACGGCGCAATGTATTGCATGGCCGCGGTTTCCGCGGCCGGGGCCGCTACCACGATGGTGTGCTCCATGGCGCCGAATTCCTCCAGCTTGCGCACCACGTTGGCGATCGAGGAGTTCTTTTGCCCGATGGCCACGTAGATGCACTTGATGCCGGTTCCGCGCTGGTTGATGATGGCGTCGATCGCAACCGCGGTCTTGCCGGTTTGCCGGTCGCCGATGATCAACTCGCGCTGACCTCGGCCGATCGGAATCATCGCGTCCACCGACTTCAGCCCGGTTTGCACCGGCTGGCCGACGGACTGCCGGGTGATGACGCCGGGAGCCACCTTCTCGATCGGCGAGTATTCGGTGGTCTGAACCGGTCCCTTGCCGTCCACCGGTTTGCCCAGCGCATCCACTACGCGGCCGAGCAGGGCCTCGCCCACCGGCACCTCCAGGATCCGGCCGGTGGCCTTGACCACGTCGCCTTCTGTGATGTGTCGATAGTCGCTCAGAATCACCGAACCCAGGGAGTCCCGCTCCAGGTTGAGCGCCAGCCCGTAGGTCTCGCCGGGGAACTCCAGCATTTCGCCGTATTGCGCCCCCGACAGGCCGTGGATCCGGCAAATGCCATCGGTTACCGACACCACCGTTCCTACCTCGACCTGCTCGGCGGCGGAGTCAAAATTCTCGATTCGCTGCCGGATCAATTCACTTATTTCGTTCGCTTTCAGAGCCATCCTGTTACCCATCCATCCGTTAATTCGACGGACGGCCCAGCGACGTGGCCAGCTTGCCCAAGCCCGCGCGCGCCGATCCGTCCAAAACCTGATCGCCGACCTGGATCCGGGCGCCGCCCAGCAGGCCCTCGTCCAGTTCAAGGCGAAAATCCACTTCGCGCCCGAGCCGCTTGGTAAGGGCCCGGGCGATTTCTTCCTGTTGCGCCGGCGCCACCGGCGCGGCGGAAATCATCACCGCCTCGACCCGGCGCGCGTCCTCGCGGCGCAGGTCCTCAAATTGCCGGGCGATTTCGCCCAGCGCCTCAAGCCGGCGGTTCTCGCGCAGGAGGCGCAACAGGTTCTGCACGCCCTGAACCTCGCGGCCGGCGGGTTCAATCACCAGTTCACCAAGTAGGGCCAGCGCCTGTTCAACCGACCCGGGCGCATCCAGCGCGGCGCGCACAGCCTCCATCTCGGCCACTTCCGCGACCGTGGTCAGGGCCGCGGACCACTCCGCCAGCGCGTCCCTGTCCCTGGCATAGCCGAAGGCCGCCCTTGCATAGGGCCGAGCTATGGCGCCGAAAGAACCCATCAGATCTGGTTGGCGAAGCGCTGCAGCATGTCGCCATGAGCGCGCGCGTCAATTTCCCGCTGAAGAATCTTCTCGGCCCCGGCAATCGCCATGGTGGCAACCTGGTCGCGCAATTCGTCGCGGGCCTGGGTAACCTCTCGCTGGATATCCGAATGGGCCGTGGCAACCAGGCGCAAGCGCTCTTGTTCGCCCTCTTCACGCCCTTCTTCGACGATGCGCGCAGCCCGGCCATTGGCCTGGTCGATGATCTCCGATGCCTGACGCCGGGCATCGGCCACCAGCTTCTCGATCCGTTCCTGCGCCAGGTCCAGTTCGCTGCGTCCGCGCGCCGCGGCTTCCAGGCCATCGGCAATTTCCTTGTTGCGCTTGTCGATGGCCTCGATCACCAACGGCCAGATGAACTTCATGGTGAACCAGACCAGCGTCAGAAAAACGACGCTTTGCGCCAGCAGTGTCGCGTTAATGTTCATTCCTGAGCTCTCAGCCGCCGATGCCCAGAGCATCAAGTCCCGGCTTGAGGGTTTCGTTCAAACTACTCAGAAACGGATTGTTGAAGGTAAACAGCAGGGCCAC
The DNA here is from genome assembly GCA_965261845.1 of Candidatus Foliamicus sp. GTDB lineage: Bacteria > Pseudomonadota > Gammaproteobacteria > Steroidobacterales > Foliamicaceae > Foliamicus. The sequence continues at coordinate 2,739,208 of OZ253475.1, forward strand.
GCCCACGCCGATCATCGACACGGCGTCGAGCAGTCCCGCAATGATGAACATCCGGAACAGCAGCATGGGCGCCAGTTCCGGTTGCCGGGCCGTGCTTTCCAGAAAGCGGCCGCCCAGAAGGCCGAAGCCCAGCGCGGTGCCCATCGCGGCCATCCCGATGATGATCGCTGCCGCCAAGGCCGTGATCCCCAGGACCTGCGCCTGGGATGCGGCCATCTGAATCATTTCTCCAGCTTGGTTTTCCATGAGTTCTCCTGTTAAGCGGAAACGCCTTGTGTAGTTAATGCTCTTCGCTCGCCATGCTTAGATAAACGATGGTGAGCATCATGAAGATGAATGCCTGCAGCGTGATCACAAGGATGTGAAATAACGCCCAGGCCAGGCCCAGCAAGAACTGAACCAGAAAGCTGAGTGCGCCTGCCGCGGACATCATCGAAGAAAACGTTTCCCCGAGCGTAAGCAGCGCAATCAGGATGAATATGAGTTCGCCCGCGTAAAGATTGCCGAACAGCCGCAGAGCCAGCGACATCGGCTTGGCCAATTCCTCCACGACCTTCAGCGTTACGTTGAAGGGCAACAGCCACTTGCCGAAGGGCTTGAAGAAAACCTCCCGTCCGAAACCGCCCAGGCCCTTGGAGCGGATGCTGAACACGATGATCAGCACAAAGACGGTGATGGACATTCCGAAGGTGATGTTGAGATCGGTGCTGGGCACTACCTTCATGTACTCAATGCCGAACAGCAAGCCGATTGCCGGCAGCAGATCCACCGGCACCAGGTCCATGAAGTTCATCAGGAATACCCAGCAAAAGATGGTGAGCGCCAGCGGCGCTATGAATTTCGAAGGACCGTGATAGGCGTCCTTCACCTGCGTATTGACGAAGTCCACCAGCATCTCGACAAAGCTCTGCCAGCGCCCCGGCACTCCGGCAGTGGCCCGGCGCGCCGCAAAGTAGAACGAGCCTGCAAACAGCACGCCCAGCAATACCGAATAGAACAGGCTGTCGAGATTAAAGGTCCAGAAGCCGTCGCCCGCCTGGAGATTGGTCAGGTGGTGCTCAATGTATGCGGCGCTGCCGCCTCCCGAGGATTCCGCCGCCATAACCGCCTATCCCTATTGCCCGGCGGTGGCTGCCGGGGGAACAGTCTCACCCAGCACCACAGGAAGCAGACCGGCCCAGTAGCCCAGGAGAGTGGCGACAAAACCACCCAGAAGACCCAGAAAGTTCAAATCAAATCTCACGATGCACACTGCGAACCCGGCTGCCGTTACGGCCCATTTGGCGGCTTCGCCCACCAACACCCGCGCCAGCATCTGGCCCGGCGTTGCGCCGCTGCGCACGCGCAACAGCCCGGCAACCATGAACAGGCTGCCCAGCAATCCGATAGCGCCCCCGGCAAGCGTTGCCAAGCCGGCGGCAAACCCGAAAATGAGCCAGACCGAAACGCCTGCGGCAACGCCTGCCGCTGCCTGTATCAACACCAGCCGCATGGCCGACTTTCGCATGGATTCAAACATAAAAACGCCACCGCCCCTTATCGGGTCGAGTGGCACGCGCCGACAACGCCGGTTCCCCATCGATGAACCGGAATTGTACTCCGAGTTGCCCGCCCAATGTGTGATAGATGGTAAGTTTGCGTAGCCAAGGGCTACACAAAGAATTTTCGGTCAATGACGGAATATCGGCACCAAATCGGCGACGAGGAATCGTTGCGCATACAGCGATTCCTCCGCCTGCTCGCAGTCGGCACGGCCATCTTCGGCCTGCTGGTGCTGGTGGCGTTTCTTACCGCGGATCGCTGGCTTTTGCTCATCAGCCATGAAGGCGAGCGAGAGTTCGTGGATCGCTACGTGCTGCTGGCCAAAAAGCGCTTCTTACATCCAGGCGAACCCGTCCTCCAAGACTATGTGGAACAACTAACGCAGCAGATTGCAGGCGGCATGAAGGTTCCGGATGATCTGAGAATCCGCATTCACGTCGTAAAGGGCCGGGTGGTGAACGCGGGAGCGACGCTTGGATGCCACATCTTCATTCCGGATGGTTTGTTGCGCAGGCTCAACAGCGAGAACGGCGTGGCCATGGTTCTCGCCCACGAACTTGCCCATTGCGTGAATCGCGACCCACTGCGCAGCGCGGGGCGAGCGTTTCTGTGGGCGATCGCCGTATCGTCGCTACAAGGCACTGACCTCCCCGGGCAGGACTTCGGGGGGAGTCGATTGATGCTCAACGCCTACAGCCGCCAACAGGAAATGGCCGCGGACCGGCAGGCCTTGACCGCGCTACAGTCGCACTACGGTCATATCGGCGGAGCAACAACCTTGTTTGAGGTCCTGCTGAAATCCGGAAGTGCCGGCAACAACCCGGAGGTGCTGTCAAGCCATCCCGGCCTCGATCTACGGATCAAAACGATCAACACGATGGCGCGGGACAACGGCTGGCGGACGCTGCCCACGTCGCCCTACCCAACGGAAGTAAAAGCGGCGCTTAGTGCGAAACCTTGACCGGCAGTCCCTGCTTGTCCTTAAATGCACCTACGGCGATCATTACGAAATCCACGAGGACCCAGATGCCCAGGCCACCAAAGGTCAGAATCATCAGGATTCCGGTGCCGATCTTTCCTACGTAGAAGCGGTGGATTCCGAGTCCGCCAAGAAAGAAACAGAGGAGCAGCGCGGGCACAAAACCTTTTTCGCTCACTGCGTCTACCGCGACTGCCTCGCTAGCGCTCATTTGATTCAGCTCATTCATACTTGGCCTCCAACTTTCAACTTTTGTCCGGGATAGCAAACTCGCCTGCCGTGACCATCGTTGAACGATCCGGTAAGCAACATAATCGTTACGATCAGAGTATGTAGCGCGTCAATGGCCCCAGCGAGCACGGCCAAGAGGATCTGACCGGTGAAAAAAAAGTAAAAGGTCGCGACCAACAGCGAAAAATCGAGAATCGCCTCAACCCAGCGTTCCAGGTAGAAGTGCTGAATGCCCATCACGCCGAAAATGCCCGACAGGCAAACGGCAATTGCGTAACTCTTTTGCGATACTTCCGGATGGCTCGAATTCATTCGCTCTTTCACCATCGACCGACCAGCGGCCAAGCTATCTGAATCGCCGCGAAAGCGCAAGTGGTTTCGATTCGCTGTTGGCCGGCGCTATTTCTGGTAGCTGACGCTGAGGTAGCCGACGCGGCCGGGCAGGTCATGAGCGACCTGGCTCATGCCGATTACGCCGCAGGGAAAGCATATCGGAGGATCCTCATCAAGCAGATTGTTGAAGCCCACAGAAACCGTCCATCTTTCTCTCAGCATTTCCGGCGTGAAGCGTAAGCGCACGTCGGTGAACAGGGCGGAAGCGACTTCGTTGGCGCCGCCTAAAGTCATCTCATCGGTCCACCGCAAGGCGAGGCTACCGGACCAGCGATCCTTCATCCATTCAAAACTCGTTACCCAGCGCAATTCGGGAAAGGCGCGCTGAAAGGTCTCGTCGGTGTGGGTACTCCGGCGGTCCGTAACCGTCTGGGTGCCGTCCACGTTGGCGGTCCGCTCCAGGTACTTGCTCAGCAGGGTAGCGCTGAAGGTGGCCCTGAACCGGCCGATCGGCCAGTCGGGGCTCTCGTAGGCCACCTGCAGGTCCCAACCGGACGCCTCGATGGCGCCGATGTTCTGCAATTGATTGTCGATCACATCCAGCGCTCCATTGGCCGTGCGTGGCGTCAGGTCGCAGAACAGCGGGTCGAGCGTGTTGACGCATGCGTTAAGCACGTCGGCCGGATTCCTGCCCTGCAACGCCGAACAGATCGCCGATGCCAGGCGCCCGGAAGCCGGTTGAGGCCGATACGCGCAGGGACAGGTCCTCGATCGGCCTGAACAGCATGCTGGCCTTGTAGGTGGCTTCCGTTCCGAAGGTGCTGTAGTCCGAACTGCGGCCTGCCAGGTTCAATTCCAGGTACCTGGCTCCGGCGTCCATCAGCGGCAGGTTCAGTTCGCCGTAGTATTCCGTCGCGCGGAAACCTCCATCCGTGGATCCGGCCGGGATGCCCGCCGTCTCGCCCCGTTCGGCGATCGGGTCGGGACGAAACCAGCCGGCATGATCGCGAAACTCGATTCCTGCAGCAAAGCCCGCTTCCCCGGCCGGCAAGGAAAGAATATCGCCGGCGAAATTCAAGGCCACATTCTTGAGACTCTGGCGGCTGGCATCGCGCTGCGTAAAGGTAACGAAATCGAGCATCTCCGGAGTGATGGAACCGCTGCCGTCGGGGCCCTGACCACCAAAGAAATTGAACGGCACGCATCCCGGGGTCGCAACGCACACGTCCGGATCGCCCATCGCCACCTGCAGCCTGGCGGCATTGTGGGAGTTGAACTTCTTCTGCGCACCACGGTTTTCTCCGTAGCTGCCGTATAACTCCCAGAACAGGTCACGGCCGCCCAATTCGAATTCCCCGTTCAGTCCGGCGGTGCCGAACCAGGTATGCACCCGCTGATAGAAAAGACGGCGGCCGGACTCAAGCGGACGGCGGCCGAAGAATTCCAATGTGCCGTCTCCGGGCGAAAGATCAACGCCGAACGGGTTGTAGGGGTTGCGCGCCGATATGAAGAAGTTGTCGGTGATACGGCTGCCGCAGCCGTTGCCCAGGCAAAGCGGTTCGGGCGCAGCCTTGGTGGACGATGTACGCCCGGTGTAGGAGGCCGTGGCGAATAATTCCATTCCAGTGCTTGTTTCGTGCCGGGCGCTGGCAAACAGGTTAACGCGCTCGTTGGGCGTTCGGAGATAGTTGTAGTTGGCGCCGTTGTAGTTGAAGCGGTCCGCGGCAGTAAAGGCGTGAAAGTCGCCGGATGCAGGTTTGGCCGGGTCGAAGGCGGGAATATTGGCGCCGCCGTCATTCAGGGTAACGCTGGCGCCCGAAGCAAAATTCGGCCCGAACACGAATCGGGCCTGGGGGGTGAAAGAGGAACAAAAGGATGAAGGAACGTCGCAGCTGGTGGCGTCCGGATTGGGGAATGCCGAGCGCTGCCGGGCGGCCGTGTCGATCCCGAGCTCATTCCGCCAGCTCGCGCTGACAACGGCATGAGTGCGCCCCTTGCCGCCGCCCCATTTCAGGCCGATGCCGGTCGATTGACCGTCGCCTTCCTTCAGGTAGCCGCCGGTCTGCATGTCCAGGCTCAGGCCTTCGAAGTCCCGGTCGGTAATGATGTTTACGACGCCGCCGATCGCGTCGGAACCGTACACCGCCGAGGCGCCGTCCTGGAGGATCTCAATGCGCCGGATCGCGTTGTCGGGGATCGTGTTCAGATCCACGTTTCCCGGCACGCCCGACGCCGAGGCGCCCGCGATCCAGCGCCTGCCGTCCACCAGGACCAGGGTGCGCTTGGCGCCGATATTGCGCAGCGACAGCTGCACGGAGCCCGCGCCTATGCCGGAGCCGTCCTGGGGGAAACCGGAATTGCCGGGCACGTTGAACTGCGAGTTGGGGGCGGAGCCGGTAAGGGGTAGATTCTGCAGTGCGTCGCCGAGATTGGTGAGGCCGCTGCGCTCCAGGTCGCTCCTGGAGATCTCAAGGACCCCGGTAGGTTCGTTGATCGGATCACGGCGAATGCGCGAGCCGGTTACGACAATTTCGTCAATCGTGGCGTCCTGGCGAGTATCAGGAACCTGGGCGAGCGCAGCCACACCGAAGGTAAGGAAGAAGGCAGCTGTGGCCGCTCCCCTGCAAGTGAATGACTCAGTCACGATTATCGGCGCCCCCGAACCGCCGGCTCAGCATAGGAGTCTTGGAAACAGGCGCCGCTGGGAGCGAGGGCGTCTCGCCCTCGCTCCCAGGGTTGTTCCATGCAAATGCCGGTTGGTTACCCGTGGCGCGAACCGTTTCGATAGGCTTCGTCCGCCGCGGCCTTTTCGTCGAGTTCGTCGAGCAGCTCCGCCAACTCCAGCCAGCCCCGCCGTGACTCACGCAAGCTCAAGCCTGTTTCCAGGTACGAGCGCGCCTTGCCCCATAGTTGCGCCTTGCGGCACAAGCGGCCCAGGGCCAGCAACAGGGACCCGTCATCCGGATGATCCGCCAGCCAGCTCTCAGCGTGGCGGATGGCGGCAGGAATATCGCGCGGCTTGAGTTCACCGTAGGCGCCGGCCAATACCGAATCCCATTCCACCGTCAATCGGCGGCGAAGGTCCTGCTCGGCGAGATCGTGAGCGCCGTGACGCATCAGCGCCTGCGCAAAGGCCAGCCCCAGGCGATTTTCCGTCCGCAATTCGCGGGGGACTTCACCCAGGAGCCGCTGGACGCGGCGCGCATCTTCCGCGGCGCCCAGCAAGCCGCAATAGGCCGCCACGGTCCATTTCGCCGCGTCGGCGGCAGCCGTTTGGCCGTGCTTGCGCAACGCCTTGAGCCGGCTGCCGGCCTCGGCCCATTCCTCACGCTGCAAATGCAGCGGAATGGCAAGGCGCAACGCCTGCAAGTGGCGTGGCTGGCGTTCCAGAATGCCACCGAGATAGCCCATGGCCGCCGCCAGTTCACCCGCCTGCAGGTGCAGTTCCGCCCGTTCCAGGGAGATGGCGTCGCGCGCCTCCGGTTGGGCCTTTTCCGCCAGTGCGAACCATTGGTCGCGGCGCTCGCTGTCGCCCGAGGCATGCGCCAGCCGGGCTGCCGCCAGGTATTGCAGCATAGGCGCGTTGCTCCTGGCAGCGGCCTTGGCCAACAGGCGTTCGGCCCGCGCCAGTTGTCCGGCCGCCAGCGCCACCAGGCCGCGGGCCACGCGCCGGCCGGTTCGCCGGGCGCCGGCCTTGGCCGCGCGTTCGGCCACCAGCCGCGGGGCCTGGCGGATCCGCCTTGCAAGACTGGCCAGGACCAGCAGCAACACCAGCAGGGCGAGCAGGATGGGAATAGTCATTTCCACCGCCCAGCCCTGAAACGAAATCAGCACGTAGCCCGGGTCCGCCGCCAGGAACTGTGCCGCCACCGCCACCAGCAGCAGCAACAGCACCACGATCAGCCCGGCGCGCATGTCAGTCGGAGCGGATGGCGCGGAATCGCTGCAGGGACGCGGCGATATCCGGCGTTTGCGGCGAGCGTCCCAATTCCAGCAGCTCGTCAATGTCGGCCAGCGTATCGGCCACGTCCGGATCGGCCGTTGCATAGAGGCGCGAAAGACGCCCGCGGGCAGCCACCAGGGCCGCGGAATAGGCCTGCAAATCGCCTTGTATATAGGCCAGGCGGGCCAGGTGCAATTCGGCCGCCAGCAGGCGCTGAAGCGCCTCGGTATCGCCTTCGGTCAGCAGCGTGGCGACACCGCTGTCCGTGCGGCGGACTGTAATCAGGGAGCGCAGGGCGCGGCGCGTACTGGCGACGGCACGTTCCCATCCATCGTCGGGCAGTTCCTCCGCGTGCAGCGAATCGGCGGTGGTCGGCTTCAGGTTGGGATCGAGTCCCTCAACCCGCGAAAGCAGAGCGCCCAGCCGCACAACCACGCCTTGAATATCGCGCGCCGGCATCCGCTCCAGGACGCGCGCCTGTTCCTGCAATTCGGCGCTTAGCGCGCCGTACCGCGGGTCTCCTACCTGGCTGAGTAGTTCCAGCGCTTCGCGAATCGCAAGCGCAGCTGCCTCATACTCCCTCGCAAAGCGGCTCTGCCGATCGGCCAGAGCCAACAGCCGATCAGCCGCATCCAGCCGCCAGCGAACCTGCTGCCCCGCGGTCTGGCTGCCCATCGCCTCCAGGCCTCTCTCGGCGGCAGCCAGACGAACTTCAAGCCCGTCCCGGACCCGCTCCGCGGCCAAGCGGGCGGCCTGGGCGTCGGCGGCCAGCAAGGCCGCATCCTCAACACGCCGGCGTTCGAGTTCTTCAAGCTTGAACTCCAGCTCCCCGAATTCCCCTGCCCCGACTTCCAGTTGGTTCACGCGTGAGGGCAAATCCGCCAGGTACTGGAACCAGAGCCAGGCGACCGCGCCGGCCGCGATCAGTGGAATCAGCCACAGCCACCAATAGCTTCTTCGGCCGGCAGGTTTGCGTTTCTCGGCTGCGGCGACCTTCCCGGCAGTCGGGCTGCCGGATGCGGCCTTACCCTTGGGGCCGCTCGCGGAAGCGGCCTTCCGGGCTGCGCCACTACTCGGCTTCGGCGCCTTGCCGGCTGGGTTGGTCTTGGTTGCCGCCATAGGTCCTCCCGTTGGATACGGTTAGTCTATCAACTTACATGGAACTACAGGAGCGAGGGCGGGACGCCCTCGCTCCCAGCGTGTTCTCTGCGCGCCAGCGCAGCGGCGCCCGCTGGGAAAACTCCCAGCGTTGTTTCTTTCTCGCCAGCGACACCATAACCGCGGCGAATACTCAAAGAGGGATTTCTGCGGCTACGCAAACAATTGACCGCTGGACAAACCGGCGGTAAATGCCGCAATCTAGCCTGTCATGAACGACGAGTTTATTTCCGATCTGGCGCGGGGCCTGCGCAAGCTGGTTCCGCCTTCGGCCCAAGGGGTCGCAAAGGACCTGGAGAGTAATTTCCGCACCTTGCTCCAGTCGGCCCTGGGCCGCAACGAATACGTGACGCTGGAGGAATTCGAAGCCCAGAAACGGGTGCTCGAACGAACCCGCAGGAAGGTGGAAGCGCTGGAGCAGGCACTGGCGGAGATCGAGTCCGGTGTGGTGTCCGGCAAGTAACACCTGATTATTGTTCAGGCCAGGGAAGGCTTTGAATCCGTCCACCGTCCACACGCGCGCCCTGCACGGGGTCGATGCTCCAAGGGTGATCGTGGAAGTTGGCATTACCAACGGGCTGCCGGGCATTACGGTGGTCGGGTTGCCGAGAAAGGAGGTGCGCGAAAGCGCCTCGCGGGTACGCCACGCCCTGCGAAGCTCCGGCTTCAAGATGCCGCCGGGCAGCATTACGGTGAATCTGGCGCCGGTGGAATTGCCCAAGACCGGCGGGCGCTACGACATCGCCATCGCCCTGGGCGTGCTGGCAGCGGATGGACAAATCGACCCGGCCACGCTTGTCGGCGCGGAATTCTTGGGCGAGCTGGCCCTGACCGGCGCAGTCCGCCCGGTTCCCGGGGTACTGCCGTCGGTGCTTGCGGCCACCCGCCGGCGGCAGATTTTGTTCGTGCCGGAAACCAACGCGCACGAGGCAGGCCTTGTGCGAGGAGCCCGCACGGTGGCCGTGCGCGACTTGCGCCACCTGGTGGCCAGGCTTTATGCCGCCGAAGAGACTGAATTCGTTGCCTACAGCGGTGATCGCTGCGGAATGGACGCATATCCCGACCTTCAGGACGTGTTCGGCATGGCGCAGGCCAAGCGAGCCATGGAAATTGCCGCGGCCGGCGCCCACAACCTGCTGATGAGCGGACCGCCGGGGGCCGGAAAGAGCATGCTGGCGAAGCGTTTCCCCGGGCTGCTGCCGCCGATGAGCGATGAGGAAGCGCTGGAGACTGCGGCCCTGCACTCACTGAAAGGCGTCAGCCTTGACGAAAACTGGCGGCGGCGGCCATTTCGCGCTCCCCACCACACCTGCTCCGGCGCTGCGCTGGTGGGCGGTGGCGGGCGTCCGGGACCCGGGGAAATTTCCCTGGCGCACAACGGCGTGTTGTTCCTGGACGAGTTGGCGCAATTCCGCCGAGACGTCCTGGAAGCATTGCGGGAACCGCTTGAGACCCGCAACATCGTGGTCTCCAGGGCCCGATACACGGCCACTTTCCCAGCCCGCTTTCAATTGCTGGCGGCGATGAATCCTTGTCCATGCGGGTTTGTGGGAGACCCGCAACGCGAATGCCGGTGCACGCCCGAGGCCGTGCGCCGCTACCAGGGGCGTATCTCCGGACCGTTTCTGGACCGAATCGATCTGCGGGTGCAGGTTTGCCGGCCGTCTCGCCCGCTTATAGCCGAAGCGCCGCGGGACGGTCCGTCAACCATGGAGGTGCGGCAGCGCATCATGGCCGCCCGCCGGCGCCAGTCGGAGCGTTGCGGAAAGTGCAACGGCGAGCTGGAAGACGGCGAAGTGATCCGGGATTGCCGGCCACGCCGGGTCGGACGCGCGCTGCTGGAGCATGCCGCTCGGCAACTGGCGCTTTCACCTCGCGCCTGCTCGCGGATTCTCAAGGTAGCGCGCACCATCGCCGACCTCGAACCAGCCGAGGAAGTAACCGAACAGCACATCGCCGAGGCCCTGGCCTTGCGTGGCCGGGAACTGTACTGAGGATCTCCTGGCTGGCGCGCCGGGTCGCAGGACCAGGTTTGCGGGTTAGCGCGGGATGATGCCGTGAGGCTCGATCAGGCCGAGCATCCAGAAAACGATAATCAGCACAAAAAGCGCTGCTGAGAGGCCCACGCGCCAGGCGAGCGAGCGTACCATGCGGGCCGAATCCCCCTTGGCCGAAACCATGTGATACAAACCCGACCCCAGGCTGGCGATAATAGCCAGCAACAGCACGACGATGAGTGCCCGGATCATCTTTCCTACTCGGTGCGAGACCGCATGATAACCCCGCCCTCCAAGCCCCGCTTCGGACTACGCAACCTGCTGCTGATGCTGCTGGGCCTGGCGGTGTTCGGCTCCCTGGGAACCTGGCAACTGCAACGCTCGGCCGAACGGCGCATCGAACTGGATGCGTTCGCGGCGGCCAGCATCGCGGCTGCGGCGCCGGGACTCGCCGAGGTTCTTCCACCGGGCGGCCTCGCGCGAGTCAGGCTCACCGGCCGCTACGCAGCGGACCGGCAAGTGTTGCTGGACAACATGACGCATGAGGGACAGCGGGGCTATCACGTGCTCACCCCCCTGTACACGAGAACCGGCGTCATTCTGGTGAATCGGGGATTCGTGCCGGGCGGACCGGACCGTTCGAAACTGCCTGAACTCGGCGTAAGCGAGGCCGAACGGGAAGTAACCGGCCTGGCGGCCGCATACTTTCGGCCGGGTCTGCGACTGGAAGCGCCGGTCGAAGGCGAGTCCTGGCCGCGCCGGATGATCTATCCCACCGCCGAGCAGCTGCGTGAATTGCTTGACGACCGATTGCCCGAATACCAGTTGCTGCTGGATCGATCGGAACCGGACGGCTACCAGCGGGCCTGGCGCCCTTACGGGCTTTCACCCCAACGGCACCTGGCCTACGCGGTGCAATGGTACGGTCTGGCGGCGGCTGCGGCCGGCATCTGGCTGGCCGTCACTTTCAATCGCAGGAGAGGCGGAAATGCCCACTGACACCCGGAAATTACAGATTATCGCGCTGGCGGCATTGTTCGTCGTCCCCGTGGCCGTGGCCTGGTTCATGTATGCGGGACAGCCCGGCGACGGTGGCTCCCAGGGAGCGCACGGAGTGCTGGCCGATCCTCCGATCGAGCTGGGCGACATCAAGCTGCCGGAGGGCGGCGACGCAGGCACGGAGGCCCAGCTTGCCGGTCGCTGGACCTTCCTGTACCTGCAGCAGGGCGATTGCGGGCCGCCCTGCGAGAATGCATTGATCCGCATGCGCCAGGTTCGCCTGGCTTTGGGCAAGGACGCGAACCGGGTGCAGCGTCTGCTGGTTGCGCCGGTCGGCGGTAGCGGAAACGGCAGGCTGGCGCAGGCTTTTCCGGGGATGGCCATTCTGCCCCTGGATACCCCGGGCCGCTTCGAGTTGATCGAACGGGTCGGATCCCGGCAGCCGGGAGAAATAGTGTTGGTGGACCCGCTTGGAAACCTGATTCTCAGTTATCCGCCCGGACTCGATCCCGACGGCCTGTTCCGGGACGCGAAACACCTGCTAAGGCTGTCGAAGATCGGCTGATCCGCCCGGACGGGGGGATCAGGCCCTAATGGATGTAACCCATATTCTCGAGCCGCTGAATACCGCCCAGCGGGAGGCCGTGACCGCGGGAGAGCAGCCGGTGCTGGTACTGGCCGGCGCCGGCAGCGGCAAGACGCGCGTGCTGGTGCATCGCGCCGCCTGGCTGGTAAGCGCGCTCGGCGCCTCGCCATGGAACCTGTTTGCCGTCACTTTCACCAACAAGGCCGCCAACGAGATGCGTACCCGCATCGAAGCGCTGCTGGAAACTCCCACCCGGCAGCTCTGGATAGGCACTTTTCACGGGCTGGCGCACCGGCTGCTGCGCCGGCATTGGAGCGAAGCGGCGCTGCGGCAGGACTTCCAGATTCTCGACAGCGGCGACCAACTGCGGCTGATCAAGCGGCTGTTGTCGGACGAACGCGTGGACGAGCAGATGATCGCGCCGCAGTCGCTGCAGTATTTTATATCCGGGGCCAAGGAGGCGGGATTGCGGCCGGACCAGGCCAGGGCCGGTTCGGCGCCCTATGGTGAGGAAAAAAAGCAACTGTACGCGCTCTACCAGAAGCGCTGCGAAACCTACAGCCTGGTGGATTTCGGCGAACTGTTGATGCGCGCCGCGGAGCTCTGGCAGAACAACCCCGATCTGCTGGCCCGCTACCGGGAACGATTCCGCTGGCTACTGGTGGACGAGTTTCAGGATACCAACGGCGTCCAGTACAACTGGCTGAAGCAATTGTGCGGGACTACCGGCCTGCCCTTCGCCGTCGGCGACGACGATCAGTCCATTTACCGCTGGCGGGGCGCGCAGGTGGAGAACCTCCGCCGCTACACGCGCGATTTCAAGGACGTGCGCACGGTGCGCCTGGAGCGCAACTACCGGTCTACGGCGACCATACTCAAGGCCGCCAACGCGGTAATCGCGCACAACGCTTCACGGTTCAGCAAGAAACTCTGGACCAGGGGCGAAGAAGGTGCACCGGTGCGCCTTTTTGCCGCCTACAACGAATGGGACGAAGCCAACCATGTGGTATCGCGAGTCCGGTCGTACGCCGGCCAATCGTTGCGCGACCTGGCGGTTCTGTACCGTTCCAACGTGCAATCCCGGGTGTTTGAGGAAGCGCTGGTAAGCGCCGGCATCCCCTACCGTGTGTATGGCGGCTTGCGGTTCTTCGAGCGGGCCGAAATCAAGGACGCACTGGCCTACCTGCGGCTGGTGGCGAACCGCGGCGATGACCCCTCTTTCGAGCGGGTGGTCAACAACCCGCCGCGCCGGATCGGCGAGGCCACCCTGCGCGACGTGAGAGGCCACGCGCGGCGCCACGGCCTGACCCTCTGGGAAGCCGCAGCCGCGGGCGACAGGTTTCTCAGCGCCCGGGCGGCCGGCGCGCTGAACGGCTTTCTGCAATTGATCGATTCGCTGGCTCAAGAGGTTGCGGACATGTCGCTGGCGGAACAGGTCAGCCGGACGGTGCGTGGAAGCGGGTTGGTAGAGCGCCTGGCGGCCTCGAACAGTGAAGCCGACCGGATGCGGGTGGACAATCTTGACGAGCTGGTGAACGCCGCGCAGATGATCGAAGAGTCCATGGAAGAGCAGCCGCTTTCGCCCCTGAGCGCCTTTCTCGCCCACGCGGCGCTGGAAAGCGGTGAGGACGGCAGTGGCCGGGAAGAAGACGCGGTGCAGTTGATGACCATGCATGCCGCCAAGGGCCTGGAGTTTCCGGTCGTGTTCCTCACTGGAATGGAGGAAGGCCTGTTCCCTCACAGCCGGTCGATGCACAGCGAGGAAGAGCTGGAGGAGGAGCGCAGGCTGTGCTACGTTGGGATCACCCGGGCAATGAAGGAACTCAACCTGAGTTACGCCGAGGTTCGCCGGCTGCGAGGCCAGGAGCATCGCAACCGCCCTTCCAGGTTTCTTTCCGAAATCCCCGTAGAGGTGCTGGAGGAAGTGCGGCCGGCCCCCAACATCTCGTTGCCCGTGCGCATGGGGGGGGCGGCGGCAAATCCAGGCCCGGAGGCCGGGCCTGGACTGGGCCAGCGCGTGTTGCATCCCAAATTCGGTGAAGGTGTGGTGCTCAATCGCGAGGGCGCCGGCGAACATGCACGGGTGCAGGTCAATTTCTCGAGACACGGGGCAAAATGGCTGGTGGTGGCCTATGCGCGTCTGGAATTGATATAGTGCCGGCGAGTGTCGGGTTCCGGCACAAGCCTATGTGCTTGAAAAAATGAAAATATTGATCCTCGGGGCCGGCGTTGTGGGCTCCACGATCGCCGAGCGTCTTTCCCGCGAACCCGAAAACGAGATCACCGTGGTGGATCTCGACGCCAACATCCTGCGGGCGATACACGAGCGAATGGACGTGCGCACGGTGGCCGGCCACGCTTCCCATCCCGCGGTCCTGGATCACGCCGGGGCGGGCGACGCCGACCTGGTGGCGGCGCTGACCGGCAACGACGAAGTGAACATGGTGGCCTGCCAGGTCGTGCATTCGCGCTACCGCGAGTTCGAGCCGGGCGGCCGGACCCGCACCAAGATCGCGCGCTTGAGCTACACCCAGTACAACGACGTCGAAGCGCTGTTCGGATCTGATGGTTTGCCGGTGGACGTGGTGATTGCGCCGGAAGACCTGATCACCCGGTACGTGGACCAACTCATCCGCTATCCCGGCGCGTTTCAGGTACTGGAATTCTCCGACGGCCGCGCGCTGTTGCTGGGGGCGCGCGCCCAGGCCGGATCATGGCTGGTTGGGAGGACCCCGGCGGCGCTTGCGGATCACAAGGTAAAGGGCCGGATCGCGGCCGTTTACCGGGGCGGCCGTCCCCGAACGGTCAATGGTCAGACCGTCATTGAGGACGGCGACGAAGTGTTCTTCATTGCCGGGCCCGACCATGTCAGGAAACTGCTCGGAGCGCTCAGGCCGGAACAACAGGAAGTCCGCAACGTCATGATTGCCGGGGGCGGCAATATCGGCCTGAAGGTTGCCGAGTCCCTGCAGAATCGCTTCCAGGTAAAGCTGATCGAGCGCTCGGCCAAACGCGCCCAGCAGGTTGCCGAGCGATTGAGCCGCGTTATCGTGCTACACGGCGACGCCACTAACGAGGATCTCCTGATCGAGGAGAACATCGAGCGCATGGACGCTTTCGTGACCCTGATGAACGCCGACGAGGCCAACCTGCTGGCTGCAGGCCTGGCCAAGCGGGCCGGCTGCAAGCGGGTGATGGCGCTGGCCAATCGCCCGGCCTATGCTTCGCTGGCGGGACAGATGGGAATCGACGTGCCGATCTCACCCGACCAGATCACAATCAGCGAACTGCTTCGGCATATCCGCCACGGCGACGTGGTCAAGGTGCATTCGCTGCGCTTCGGCAGGGCCGAGGCGATCGAGGGCGTGGCCCACACCAGCGCCGGGCGGAAAACGCTGGTGGGCCGGGCGGTGGGCGAAATCAATCTGCCGCACGGCACATCGATCAGCGCAATCGTGCGCTCCGGCGTGGTGCTGCCGATCAACAGGAAAACAACGGTGCGCGACGACGACCATGTCATACTTTTCATGACCAATCCGCGCGCCAAGGCGCAAGTCGAACTGCTGTTCGAGAACGGCGCCTGAAAGAACCCAGGGCACGGCCATGCAGATAGCGCTAGTCGGCAGCGTGCTGGGGCGTTTGCTGATGCTGTTCAGTGTCACCATGCTGACTCCGGTGCCCATTGACCTGTACTTCGGTGACGGGAGCTGGCCGGCGTTTGTGTTCAGTTTCGGCGCGGCCCTGACGGCAGGATTCCTGATCTGGCTGCCCTTCCGCCGCGCCGACGGCGAGTTGAAGCTGCGCGACGGGTTTCTGATCGTGGCGTTGTTCTGGGTGGTCCTGGGAAGTTTCGGCGCGGCGCCGCTGCATTTCGCGACCGAGCCGGAACTGTCCTTTACCGACGCCATGTTCGAAGCCATATCCGGGCTGACGACCACTGGCGCAACCGTGCTCACGGGACTGGACGAGATGCCCAAGGCGATCCTGTTCTACCGCCAACAGCTGCAATGGCTCGGCGGTTTGGGTATCGTCGTTCTGGCGGTGGCCGTGCTGCCGATGCTGGGCGTAGGCGGGATGCAGCTGTATCGAGCGGAGACGCCGGGTCCGATGAAGGACAACCGGCTCACCCCACGCATCAAGGAGACCGCCAAGGCGCTGTGGTACATCTACTGCGCGCTGACCGCAGCCTGCGGACTGGCCTATTACCTGGCGGGCATGCCCGTTTTCGATGCCGTCTCGCACGCATTTTCGACCGTCGCCATCGGCGGTTTTTCCACCCACGACGCCAGCTTCGCCCACTTCCCGCAGACCGGAATCCGGCTGATAGCGGTGATTTTCATGTTCCTTGCCGGGATCAATTTTTCGCTGCACTTCATCGCCTTCAACCGCCGGACTATTGCCGGTTACTTAAGGGACGCCGAATTTCGGGCCTACGGCCTTGTCATGCTGGCGCTATGCGCAATCATGGCGGGCGGCTTGCTGGCCTGGGGCTGGTACAAAGACCCTTCCATGGCGCTGATCGACGGCATCTTCCAGTCCGTGTCGATCATGACGACCACCGGCTTTACCACCGCCGATTTTTCCCTGTGGCCCAGCATTCTCCCAATGGTCTTGATGTTGTCCGCATTCATGGGCGGCTGCGCCGGATCCACGGCCGGCGGCATGAAGTGCGTGCGCGTGTTGCTGCTGGTCAAGCAGGGCATGCGCGAGGTGCGGCGGCTGGTGCATCCGAGCGCCGAAATTCCGGTGACGCTCGGCGATACTCCAGTGTCGACCCGCGTGATTGATTCCGTTTGGGGCTTCTTCGCGGTCTACGTGGCTGTCTTCATCGTGATACTGATCATTCTGGAGGCCGTCGGGCTCGACTCGCTTACCGCGTTCTCCGCGGTAGCAGCCACCCTCAACAACCTGGGGCCCGGGCTGGGAGAAGTCGCCTCGGGATACGGAGGCATAGATGCCACCGCCAAATGGGCCTGCATCGTGGCCATGCTGCTGGGCCGCCTGGAGATCTTTACTTTCCTGGTACTGCTGTCGCCGACCTTCTGGCGGCCCTGAGCCACCGCATGGCCGGCACACACTCACGGAGCGAGGGCGTCCCGCCCTCGACGAGGGCGGGACACCCTCGCTCCCAGCGGCGTTCCGGTGAAAGCCCATGAATCGTGCGCTAAAGCTCGCCGGCTGGGTGGAGGGTCTCATTGTTCGCATAGGCCAAGCGGTTGCCTGGCTGGTGTTCTGCATGGCCATCGTGACCTGCCTGGTGGCGGTGCTGCGCTACGGTTTCAGCCTGGGCTGGATCTGGCTCCAGGAAACCATCACCTGGATGCACGCTGCCGTATTCCTGCTGGCGGCCGGCTACACGCTGGCACGCGATGGGCACGTGCGCGTGGACATCTTTTACCGTGACATGGCGCCCAGGCGCCAGGCACTGGTGAACCTTTTCGGCTGTCTGATATTCCTGTTGCCTCTTTCCATATGCCTGGTAGCGGGAACCTTTGAATACGTGGAAACCTCGTGGCGGATTCGCGAGTCGTCGCGGGAGGCGGGTGGCATGACCTACCCGTTCTTTCCCTTGCTCAAGACACTGATGCCGACAGCCGGTGCGCTGCTCGGACTTCAGGCCCTGGTCATCTCGGTACGCTGCACGGCCCTGCTATTGGGCGTCCGGGTCGCGCTGCCGGAGGCCGGCGCAACGCAACACGAAACCATCGGCGGTAGCCCCGGGGCGGGGGTCTAGCTTCCCGTGGAAAAAGCCGCGCTGCATAGCCGGTCGAACCGATTGGAGCGAGGACGTCCCCGCCCTCGCCGAGGGCAGGATGCCCTCGTTCCCGGTAGCCCCGTGGCGGGGGTCTAGATGCACTGGCCCGCCTTCGTGATGTTCGCCTGCGTGGTGCTCCTGCTGCTGTCGGGCTTTCCGGTTGCTTTCACGCTGGCCGGCACGGCGCTGCTGTTCGCCCTGGGAGGCGCGCTGGCCGGCGTGTTCGATGTGTCTTTTCTGGGCACCATGCCCAACCGGCTGTTCGGAATCATGAGCAACGAAACGCTGGTGGCGGTTCCGCTGTTCGTATTCATGGGCGTGACTCTGGAGCGGGCGCGCATCGCCGAGGACCTGCTGGATTCATTGAGCCGGATGTTCGGTGGCCTGCGCGGCGGATTGGGCATTGCCGTAATCGTGGTGGGCATGCTGCTGGCCGCCAGCACCGGAATCGTCGGCGCAACCGTCATCACCATGGGGCTTTTGGCGCTGCCCACCATGTTGAAGCGCGGCTATGACCCGGCGGTGGCCACCGGCGTCATCAATGCTTCCGGCACGCTGGGTCAGATCATTCCCCCGTCCATCGTGCTGGTATTGCTGGGCGATGTATTGTCCTCGGCCTACCAGCAGGCTCAACTTGCCCAGGGCGTGTTCGCTCCCCGGACCGTCTCCGTCGGCGACCTGTTCATGGGCGCGCTGCTGCCGGGCTTGATGCTGGTAGCGCTGTACGCGGCCTGGATATTGACCCTGGCCGTGTTTCGCCCGGCTTTGGTTCCGGCCCGCCAAACCGACAAGCAGGCCGGCCGACCGCCGGTAAGCCCGGGTCAGTTCCTGCTGGCCCTGGCGCCTCCGCTGGTGCTGATCGCGGCCGTGCTGGGTTCCATCATCCTCGGGGTGGCTACGCCCACCGAGGCGGCCGGAGTAGGCGCTGTAGGCGCAATGCTGCTGGCCGTCCTGCGCCGCGAGCTGAACTTCAGGCGCATCGGGGATATCGCCCGCGCCACGGCGCGGGTCAGCAGCATGGTGTTCCTGATCCTGGTGGGAGCGTCGCTGTTCTCACTGGTCTTTCGCGGCTACGGCGGCGACGACGTAGTGCGCGAGTTCCTGATGGCGCTTCCCGGCGGGGTATTCGGGGCGGTAGTGCTGGTCATGCTGCTGATGTTCCTTTTGGGATTCGTGCTCGACTTCATCGAGATTACCTTCGTGGTAGTGCCCATTGTCGGTCCGGTGCTCCTGTCCATGGGCCTGGATCCGGTGTGGCTGGGCGTGATGATTGCGATCAACCTGCAGACCTCATTCCTTACGCCGCCGTTCGGCTTTGCGCTGTTCTATCTACGCGGCGTGGCGCCGCCGGAGGTGCCCACGACCGCCATCTATCGCGGCGTAATCCCGTTTATTGCGATTCAGATTCTGGCGCTGGCGCTGCTGGCGCTGTTTCCCGAGATCGCGACCTGGCTGCCCGGGGCTCTGTACGGCGGCTAACCCTCACGCTGGATGAGCGCTTCTCCAGGACCGACGGTGTGGGATCCTGGAAAATCAGCCTGAACGCCAGGTATCCGTTCTGATCCTGCGCGCCCACGCGCTGCGCGTCCCAGCCCTGCGGTTGTAATGCATGCAGCATCGCATTACTATTCTCACAAAATACCGAATAAAGTAAGGACAGGTCATGGAGACGGCAAAAATTACCAGCAAGGGTCAAATTACGATTCCGAAGGCCGTCAGGTCGCGAATGGCCGTGGGCGCCGGCGACCGGCTGGCGTTCGAGTTTGATGGTCAGGGGGTCTTGTGCGTATCGCCCCTGCGGGGCGCACAAGCGCCATTGCGGGGATTCCTGGCAGAGCATTTTGCAGGCAAGCAAATCGGCAATGGCGGCATTCGGAATGCCTTACGCCGGCGAGCCGCCCGAAAGCATAAGCGGAAGTGATCGCATTTGACACGAATCTGTTGCTGCGCCTGCTTTTGAACGACCATCCGGAGCAGGCGCGCAAAGCCGAGGAGCTTCTGCAACGGACTGTGGCGGCAGCAGAGCACGTTCTTTTGCCCGACATCGTGTTGTGCGAGTTGGAGTGGGTGCTGGAAACGGTCTATACCTTCCGCAGAGCCGAGATCATTCGAACTCTGCGGCGGCTGCTTGCGGCGGACGAATTCGCATTCATGGATCGCGCCGCCGTGGCCGCCGCGCTTGCGCAATACGCCGGCGGCAAGGCGGATTTCTCCGACTACTTGATTGGCGAGACGGCCACGGCGGCCGGCGCTGTCACGACCTACACATTTGACCGCGAATTGGCGCGAAGCCCAGGCTTCAGCCGCCCGAGCTAAGCCTCGCTACGCAGGCGGAGTCGCTATGGTTCAAGCGGTCGTCCGGTTCCTGGGGTTGGTCCCCGGTATGCCTACACCACCGCCCTGGAGCGGAAGCGCCACATCGCCAGCAGCAGGTAAATGACTGTCAGGTCCAGCGCGTAGACGGTAAGAATCCCGACTTCGTCCCAACCAAGCAGCGTTCCGCTGCCGGCGAATTGACCGGATACATCAAAGGGCCCATAAGTGGGCAGCAGGAAGTGCAGATAGTAGAAGGGATTCTCGGGCCTCAAGAACAGGGTAAGCCAGTCGCCCTGGATGAAGAATGCCAGCACGCCGGCAAAGGCCGGGTGCATGAGCGTGGAGAGCACAAGCGCCAGGGAGCCGTATATGAGCATCTGGCAAAAAATGAGCCATGGCGCGTAGCGGATCGCCGGGATGCTGTCGAGCTGATGCATCCGGGTGAAGATCACCATGGCAATTCCAATGAGGACCGTGTAGGCCAGCAGAACCGCCATTGCGCCGGCATACTTCCCGAGCAGAAATTGCCAGCGGGCCACCGGCTTGGAAAGAACCATGATGATTGCGCCGCTGCGCACGTCGCCGGACACGGCGGTAGCACCGATGAACAGCGCAACCAGTACGCCACCGAAGGTCGTGAAGCCGTAGAAAAACCTGAGCACCTGGGATCCCAGGGTCTGCATGGATTGACGCACTTCTTCACGCTGCTCTTCATCCATTTCGGCCTGCGCCTGTTCCATTGCCTCCTGAACCGCTTGCGCGTCCGGCCGAACGTCCGGCATTTCCTGCTCTGCCGATTCGGCGGCGGAGGGGCTCTGCGATGCCTGCGTCATGGTCCTGCTCGCCTGTGTCAAACCGAATGACAGGAGCACGGTAACAATCAGGACAACCAGCATCAGCGCCACAAGCAGGCGCCGGTGCAGCAGCGCGCGAACGCTGTCCACGGCAATCAGAAGCACGGTTCTCACGCCGTTCTGCTCCGGCCGATGGTGTCGAAAAAGAGATCTTCCAACATCCTGGTGTTGACCTCCTCCCAGTCTCGAAGGTTCTCCAGCCTCTTCAACTCGCCCTCATGCAGGATGGCCACGCGGTCGCAGACCGAACCTACCTCGGAGAGGATGTGCGAAGAAATGAACACGGTCTTTCCCTGCTCCTTCAGCCGCAAGACAATGTCCCGGAAATCGCGCCTGCCCACCGGATCCAAATTGGACGTGGGCTCATCCAGAATAAGCAGTTCCGGATCGTTCACCAGCGCCTGGGCCAGGCCCAGTCGCTGCACCATGCCCTTGGAATACTTCGAGACCTTGCGGTCGGCAGCGTCCTGAAGGCTCACCAGATCCAGTAGCTGCTCCGCGCGCCGCCTTCGATCAGCCGCCGGAACACCCGCGAGCCCGGCGTAAAACTCCAGCAGGCGCCGCCCGGTGTAATAGGTGTGCAGATTGACGCTCTCCGGCAGGTACCCCAAGCGCTTTCGATGATCGGCGCCGGCCACCGGCTGATCGAACAGAAAGGCGCTTCCCTGGTCCGGCCGGATGAAGTTCAGCAGCAGTTGAATCGTGGTGGACTTGCCCGCGCCGTTCGGTCCGATAAAGCCGAACACCTCGGCGGTGTTCACCTGAAGGTCCAGGCCCTTCAACGCCATCGTGCCGCCCTTGTAGGTCTTGGCCAGGTTCTCCGTGCGGATAATGCTCATCCGCCTAGGATCCCTCAGCCGGCGCAAAGATCGATTCCTCAACCGGGACAAAGATGGCTTCATGGTCCTCGGTCAGTTCCTCCAGCAACCGCCGAAGCCTCTCATTGCGTTGCTCGGCCATCCCCGCAAAAGGAGGATAGCCGACCTCGATGCGCACAACGCGACCGTCCATGCCTACGATTACCAGCTGCGGAATTCCCCGGACTCCGTAGGCGCCGCTGATTTCCTCCTGCTCGTCCATAAGCACGCGAACGGCGAAGTCCTTGTCTTGGAGAAAATCGCGCACCAGTTCCGGCTCCTCGCCCACGTTCACAGCCAGAAATTCGGCGCCGCGCTCATCGAACTCGTCGTCGAGGGCCTGCAGAGCAGGCATGCTCTGGACGCACGGCTGGCACCAGGTGGCCCAGAAATCCAGCACCACGACTTCACGATCGCGGAATTCCGACAACGATACCGTGGCGCCGTCCAGATCGATCGCGGCGAAGTCGGGAATCTCCTCGCCCACGGTCAGGTTCCCCAATTGCTCCATCGACCCGCCGCCGGGCGGTTCGGCGTCGCGCAGCATCTTGACCTTGACTTCGTAGTGGACCCAAACGGTCACGGCCGCGAACAGGACGCCCGACAGAACCCAGATAATCCTTCGCCCGCTCACCAGACTACAGTCCCCAATAGAATAGGTGCGTCATTCTACACAGCGGGGGCAACATGAATTCCAAAGGAACACGAGATCGCGTACCGGTATTCAGCGCATGCGTTCTGACGCTGGTTCTTGCCGGACCGGCGGTCGCAAAGGACGGTGTTTACCTGGGCGTTGAACTGGGTGCCTCTTTGTCCGAGAGCATGGACGTCTGGGGTTCGGCCAACGATGTGGCCACCGCCTGCGACGAGTTCTTCGTCACGCGCACGCCGGAGACTCCCGGCTGCGACGCTCCTCCGTCTTCCTGGGTCAATACGATCGACGGCGCCACCGGATTCCTGGCCGGCGTTCAGGTGGGAATCCGCCGCGGAAACTGGAGGTTCGAGGGCGAGTACTTCCATCGCACCACCGACTATGACGACATCAACCCGGTTCGCGTCAACGACGCGGTGCTGGGCAACAAGATCGACCAGGAAATCGAACTGGCCATTGCCGGGGTTAACAACTACTCGTCGCACAACCTGTTCGCCAACCTTTACTACGACTTCGACTCGGGGTCGCAGTTCACGCCATACGTGGGCCTGGGGATCGGCTACGGCTCGGTGTCGATGGATTACTTCCAGACCTGGAAACGTAACGACGATCCACAATACATCCGGACCTTCCCCAACAATCCCGACGGGACGATCTCCGATCTGAACCGGCGAGTGGCCGGCACCACCACCGTAGGCGACGACGAACTGAAGGACACCCTGTTCGGCTACCAGGTGCTGGCCGGCGTGGACTACCAGGTAAGCGATACGCTCAGTCTGGGTTTGAAACTTCGCAAGACCTGGTTCAACGAGTTCTACGACACCGCCGAATACCAGCAACTGCGCAGCCACGACTCCGCCCGCGGCCCCGGCGGCGCCCGGGTCGAGTACTTCGCCCGCACCGAGGACATCGGCGCCTGGGGATTGAGCCTGAATGCGAAGTACGCATTCTGAGCGGCCAGGCGCAAATAAAATCCAGTACCTGCCATTGCCGCCCTTCGCGGGTTGCTGCCGGACTGTCCGCCATTTGAGGAGGAATACCTTGCACAAAAATCAACCGATTCAACGGACCTGGAAGGTCACGTCCATTGCGACCGTCGCGCTAGCGCTCCTGGCGCCCGTCGCCATGCCTGCGGAACCCGAACCGTCGACTCTGGTCGACGCTCGAAACAACGAGGCCGTTGCCCTGGCCATGGATCTTTTCGATTATGCCGAACTCGGCTATCTCGAGACCCGAAGCACCGAAAGGCTCGCGGGTTATCTCGAGAGCAGCGGCTTCAGCGTCGAGCGCGGTGTAGCCGGCATCCCCACCGCGTTCGTTGCCAATTGGGGGCACGGCGGTCCGGTCATCGGCATTCTTGCTGAATTCGATGCCTTGCCCGGACTATCGCAGGCGCCGGTGCCGCATCGTGAGCCCGTCTTCCCCGATGGACCGGGACACGCCTGCGGGCATCACCTGTTCGGCAGCGCTTCCGCCACAGCGGCCACGGCAATCGCGGCCTGGCTTGCGAACACGGGAACTGCCGGAACCGTGCGGGTCTACGGCACGCCGGCGGAGGAGGGCGGATCCGGCAAGGTGTATCTCACGCGGGCCGGCCTATTCGACGACGTGGACGTTGTGCTGCACTGGCATCCGTCCGACCGCAACGTCGCCGGCCCGGAGAGCACCAACGGCAACAAGTCCGGACGCTTCCGGTTTCGCGGAATCGCGGCCCACGCCGCCTCATCGCCCGAGCGGGGCCGTTCCGCCCTCGACGGCGTGGAGGCGATGAATTACATGACCAACCTGATGCGCGAACATATGCCCTCCACGGCCCGGCTGCACTACGTGATTACCGACGGCGGCCAGGCGCCGAACATCGTTCCGGAGACCGCCGAGGCCTATTACTACGTTCGACATCCGGAGCCCGAAATGGTGGTGGAGTTGTTCGAGCGGGTCGTGGCCGCGGCCGAGGGCGCTGCTCTTGGGACAGGCACCCGGATGGAATACGAGGTGATGCACGGCAACTTCCCGCTGCTGCGCAACGACGTCCTGGCCGAGGTGTTTCATGGCCATCTGGAACGCCTGGGTGGCGTCGAATACGACGAAGCGGAAATGGCATTCGCGACCACGCTCCGGGAGTCACTGTTTGGTGAACTGCGACCGCTCGAGTCCAGAAACGAGATCGAGCCGTTCGAGTTCCACCAGAGAATGGGTTCCACCGACGTAGGCGACGTAAGCTGGATCGTGCCCACGGCGGGATTCGGCACGGCGACCTGGGTACCCGGCACGCCGGCCCACAGTTGGCAGGCCGTCGCGGCCGGGGGCATGAGCATTGGCCACAAGGGCATGATGCTGGCGGCCAAGGTGCTCGCCGAAACCGCCCGCGACCTGTTCACGAATGCGGAACTCGTCGCTGGGGTAAGAGCGGAATTCGAAGATCGGCGCGGCCCTGACTTCGAATACAGGCCCTTGCTCGGCGACCGCGAGCCGCCGCTCGACTACCGCAAGTAGCCACTAGAGGGGGTGAAGGCGTCCCGCCTTCACGGAGGGCGGAACGTCCTCGCTTGCATGGAACAACCCTGGGAACGAGGGCGGATAAGCGAGGATGAAGTTGTCGCGATTCGGCATGTGCACTTCGGGCAGCGTGTCAGCATCCATGAGCTCGTCCTCTTCGACGATTCCATTCAGAAAGAGCAGGTACGCCGTTAACGCATAAACCTCGTCGTTGCTCAGGGACTGCGGCTGCTGATAGGGCATGGCGCGGCGAATGTAGTCGAATACCGTGGTCGCATAGGGCCAGAAGCTGCCCACGGTCTTGCGCGGCGCCGGCCCTTCCAGCGTGCCGTGCCCGCCGACCAGTACGTCATTCAACTGCCCGCTGCCCTCCGCGCCGTGGCAGGAAAAGCAATGCAGCGTATAGACCGGCGCTCCGTCGACCGCTGTCCCGGAACCAGGCGGAAGCCCCTCGCCGTCCGGCCCGATGCTGATGTCCCATTCCGCGACTTCCTCCAGCGTAGCTTCGACGCCCAGGTCCGGGCCTTCCTGGGCAAATGCGCCCAGGGCCAGAACCGTGCCGATGGCTGCCGCCAGGCTACGCATATACATTGCTCACCTGCCCGCTGCTGTCGACTTTCCACGCCTGGATGCCGTTGTAGTGGTAGGCGAACTTCCTGCCTTTCGCGGCGATGAGCGCGTCGCGCGCAGGCTGCACGGCGCCGGTTTCATCCACGGCCCGGCTCATGATCACGGACGGGGAACCGTCCCAGCGCCACGCCATGCGGAATCGCGTCACGGCCTTGTCGAGTACCGGCCCGGACAAGGCCGCCTCGCCCCAGGTCACGCCGCTGTCCGCGGACACTTCGACTTTGGCGATCCGGCCTGCACCCGACCAGGCCATGCCGGAAATCTGGTAGAGCCCGGGGCCGGCAAGTTCCAATCCGGGCGACGGCGAGGTGATGACCGACTTCACATCCATGGGAAAGGTAAAGAGCAGCGCCCGCCCGTCCGGCATAAGGTCCGAGTACTTGGAGGTCTCGTCCTTGGTCATCGTGGGCGCCGCGGTCACCTTGATGCGCCGCAGCCACTTGACGCTCATGTTGCCTTCATAGCCCGGCAGGAAGAGCCGCACGGGGTAGCCGTTGTCGGGCCTCAAGCGTTCCCCGTTCTGGTAAATCGCAAGCAGCGCATCGTCCATGGCCTTGGCCAGGGGAACGCTGCGGGACATCGCGGCGGCATCGGCGCCTTCCGCCATGATCCAGCGCGCGTCCGGGTGGACGCCGGCTTCATCAAGAAGAATGGAGAGCGGCACGCCGGTCCACTCGCTGCACGACACCAGGCCGTGGAGCGCTCCGCAGGAATCGGTGACGGGCTGTCGAGGAAGCCCCGCCAGGTAGCTGTTGCCCGAACACTCGATGAACTGTATGCGCGAAACCATCGGGTAGCGCGACAGCGCGTCCATGTCGAACAGCAAGGCCCGGTCCACCATCCCGTGAATGAGCAGCCGATGCCGGTCCGGATCGATATCCGGAATGCCGCTGTGGTGGCGCTCGAAGTGCAGCGGATTCGGCGTGATGATGCCCTCGAGCGCTTCCAGAGGGGTCCATGAACCCCCCGCGCCGCCGGTACCCTTGGCGGACAAGGGGCGGCGGCGGACGTGATCTTCGTACGCGGAACGGCCGCCGTAACCGCTCAAGGGCCGGCCCGGCGCGCGCATCCAGGGCGGCAACTCTTTCGCCGGCGCTGCCGTCATCAGCCCCAGCGAACCCGCGCCCAGCGCTGCGGCGCCCCGCTTGAGAAACAGGCGCCGGTGGAGCAAGTCATTACCGGCTGCGGGTTCGTGGTCTTTGGGTATCTGATTCGACATGCCTAACGCTAACGCGATAGTACCTGAATCAACATGGAGCCTAGTGTCGTGTCCCGCAAATAACTTCACTAATCTGCGGGACACGACACTAGAATACGCCGCTGAGTTCCTGCGTATCAGGTTTCCAGCAGCGGCAGGCCGAGCGCCGAAGCAACACGCCGCTGCTGCGCATCGAGCGTGGCGAAGGACAGGCTCTGCGAGTGCGGGGAAACGTACAAGGCTGTCGCCACATGCCAAAGATCGGCGCCCCTCAGATAGCCTGCCGACAAAGCCGTTGCGAACTCGGCCGTGAGGGGACGGGTGGGGAGAACCCACTCGATACCTGCAATGACATCCTCCCGGAAGGACTCGTTTTCCCGCTGAAAAACAGCTCGCATTTCAGCCTCAAGAAGGTTGGACGATATCAGCCGGTCATAACGGTCCAGCTGCGGAGCAATCTGCGTGGCAGCCGGCTCCCCGAAGGCAATCCCGGCCAAAACCGAAGTGTCCACGTATACGGCGCTCATCCGCCGCGATCGGCCAGAAAACGCGCCAGCGCTCCCGGCTTCCTCGCAACCATTCTGAATTCGCCCCTTGGCCGGCCGGGACGAACCAGGGCGCCGCGACGTTCCAGGTCATTGAGGCGATCTTCAAGCAATTGTGTTTCCTGCCGTTGTATCGCCCTGATCTCCGCTACAGGTTCGCCCCGATAGGAAACGGTGACCGTCTGGCCTTCACGCACCTCCCGAATCACCTCGGAGAAGCGAGCCTTGGCTTCATATATGGAGTAGGTTCGCGCCATGGCGCGATCATACCTAGTCAGACTAGTTATTTCAAATCGAACCCGCAGCCGACGGTATCTGTACCACGGTCATTTTTTCCTGCATGAGGTCTTCCATGGTGTGGGGGATGCCACCGACGCCGTAGCCGGAGGTGCGGCGGCCCGCAAAGGGCATCCAGTCCACCCGAAACGCCGTGTGATCGTTGATCATGACGGCGCTGGCGTCCAGCCGGCTGGAAAGGTCGAGCGCACGGTTGATGTCCCGGGTATAAACGGCCGATTGAAAGGCCACCGGCAACCCATTGGCCCGGAAAATAACATCGTCGGTGTCATCAAAACCATACACACAGGTCACGGGCCCGAAAATCTCAAGGGTCGAAACATTGGCGGTGGCCGGCGGATCGGCCAGAATGGTTGGGGCAAACATCCGGTCGCCCATCTTTTCCCCGCCGGCCAGGACTTGCGCGCCGCCGGATGCCGCTTCATCGACCCACTCCGCCACCCGGGTTACTTCGCGCGGCAGGATGAGCGGGCCGACATCGGTTGCCGGTTTGGTGGGATCGCCCGTGACGAGCTTGCCAACCTCGCTGGCGAAAGCCGCCAGGAAATCCTGCTTGATACGCTGATCGACGAATATGCGTTGCACCGAAACGCATACTTGGCCGGCATGGTAATAGCCGCCCTTTACCAACGATGGAACAGCCAGCTGAAGGTCCGCGTCATCGCAAATGATGACCGGCGCGACGCCGCCGTGCTCCAGCGCGCAGCGGGTTCCCGGCGCCAGCTTGCTGCGCAGATACCAACCGACCTTGGCCGATCCGATAAAGGTGAAGAACGCCACCCGGCCATCGGTCACCAGCCGTTCCGCCGTCGGTATGTCACAGATACAGACCTGACACATGTCGTCAGGCAACCCCGCCTCGTGCACGAGTTCCACAAACTTCAAGCACGTGAGCGGCGTGGTATCCGCCGGTTTGACGATCACGGGGCAACCGGCGGCAACCGCGGGAACCACCTGATGGACGATCAGGTTCAACGGATGATTGAATGCACTTACCGCGACCACGGGCCCGATGGGCTCCATTCGTGTGAACGCCAGACGCGAACCGCCGGCCTGGGATAAATCCATGGGAATCTCGCGGCCATGCAGGCGCCCGATCTCTTCGGCGGCCAACTCGACGCCATTCACGGCCCGGTCCGCTTCGATTCGGGCATCGCTGAGTGGCTTGCCGCCTTCGCGCGCTATCAGTAAGGCGAAAGCCTCCCTCTGACGCCTAAGCAGACCGGCCAGGCGGCGCAAGATTTCGATCCGCCGATAGGCAGGTAGGCGGGCAGGCCGGCTGGCGAACGCAGACACGGCGCGGTCAAGCATGGCGTCCACCTCCGGCCATTGCGAGGTTTCCAGGGTTTCAATCTCGGCCCCGTCATAGGGCTGGCATACGGTGAGTCGATTTTTCGGGCTCATGGTTCGCTCCAATCCCTGTCAAAGCAGGCAGACGCGCTGCGCCAGTTCATCAATCAGCACGCGTTTGTTCTCACTGTAGTCCACCGGAACCTCGACCAGGTGGACACCGCCGGCTTGGTAACACTGCTCCAGAGTGGGCAGGAAATCCTCGACCGCAGCCACTCGGTGGCCCGAAGCACCGTAACTTTCGGCATATTGAACGAAGTCGGGGTTGCCGAATTCAAGCCCCCAATCGGGCAAACCCAAGTGAGCCTGCTTCCAGCGAATCATGCCGTAGGAATCATCGCGAATAACCAGCACGACCAGATCGAGGCCGAGGCGGACCGCGGTTTCCATCTCCTGCGAGTTCATCATGAAACCACCATCGCCGCAGACCGCCATCACCCGCCGGTCCGGGTACAGCATGGCCACCATCATGGCGGAGGGCAGGCCCGCGCCCATGGTCGCCAGTGCATTGTCGAGCAGCACCGTGTTCGATTGCTTGGTGAGATAGTTGCGTGCGAACCAGATCTTGTAGGTGCCGTTATCCAGCGCGATCACGCCGTCGGGCGGCATGACGGCGCGCACATCGGCGACGATCCGCTGTGGGCTCAAGGGGAATCTCGGATCATCGATTCCTTCGCTGATGTGCTTCAGGACTTCCTCGCGCACCCTCATGAAGTAGCTGAAGTCGTGCCCGGGCTCGGGCTCGAGCTTGTCTGTGAGACTTCGAAAACTGGAAGCGATGTCTCCAATCAGCTCAAGTTGCGGAAAATAGACTTCGTCAACCTCGGCCGGCGAAAAGTTCACGTGAATCACGGTCTGACCGCCATGCTCCATAAAGAACGGCGGTTTCTCCACCACGTCATGCCCGGCGTTGATGACCAGGTCCGCGCGGTCGATGGCGCAGTGCAGGTAATCGCCGTCAGACAGCGCCGCGGTGCCGATAAAAAGCTCATGAAACCCGCCGATGACGCCCTTGCCCATCTGAGTGTTGAAAAATGGGATGCCGGTCTTGCCCACGAACGATTCGAGCGCATGGATGATTCGCTTGCGGTTGGCGCCGGCGCCGACCAGGAGCAGCGGACGCCTGGCGGCGCGAATCATGGCGGCGGCATCATCAATGGCGCTGTCGTCGCAGACCGGCCTGAGAGGCGGTGTGGCGGCAATCAGAGGGGCATCTTCCACCCTCTCGGCGGCAATGTCCTCGGGCAGCTCAAGATGGACGGCGCCGGGCCTTTCCTGTTCGGCCAGACGAAAAGCCTCACGCACCAGGCTTGGGATGGAATGACCGTTGACGATCTGCTTTGCGAACTTGGTGATCGGCCGCATCATGGCCACCACGTCGACGATCTGGAACCGGCCCTGTTTGCTTTTCTTGATCGGCTTCTGTCCGGTGATCATCAGCATCGGCATCGCGCCAAGTTGCGCGTAGGCCGCCGCGGTTACCAGGTTGGTCGCGCCGGGACCGAGGGTGGCGAGGCAGACCCCGGCCTTGCCGGTGAGACGCCCGTAGGTTGCCGCCATGAATCCTGCCGCTTGTTCGTGACGGGTCAGGATCAGCTTGATTCCGGATGTCCGCAGGGAATCGAGGAAATCGAGATTTTCTTCCCCGGGCACGCCGAACACGTATTCCACGCCCTCGTTTTCCAGGGCCTTAACCAGTAGATCGGAAGTTCTTATCATTTTGTCAGGCGTATTCATCATGCTCCACTGTCGGGCCTCGAATTGTGCAGTGTACCGGTGTCCAGACCCGGTGTGGACTCGCCCAAACTGTCCCCGGCGCGCGCCATGAGGAAAGGGGGGCTCATCGAAATGGCAATTCCAACGGGTTAGCGAGAGCGGGATGCCCTCTCTTGCATGGAACAACCCTGGGAACGAGGGCTTCCAGCTCCCCGATCAGGGTCGGGGACAGGCTCTGGCCGAGGGCTGGAAGCCCTCGTTCCCAGGGTTGTTCCGCGCTAACAAGTATCGTTTGACTTACCGTGTTCAATTTGTAAACTGGACCGAAAGATAGCATTGCTATCACAGTGACAGCCCCGTAGTTCAAAAAACCGGTGGAGCTTATATGGCCAGCATCCTCATTCGCAACCTGGACGAAGAGGTAAAACGGCGGCTTCGGGTGCGCGCCGCAGAGCATGCGCGCTCAATGGAAGAGGAGGCGCGGCAAATCCTTCGCTCCGCGCTAGGGCGGGAATCCGCGGCTGAGAAGAAGCTCGGGACGGCGATCCATAATCTGTTCAAAGACCTGGGCGGCGTCAAACTCAAGATTCCACCACGGGAGCCGGCGCGCAAGCCGCCGCGTTTCGAATGACAGTTGATGATCATCCTGGACACAAACGTCGTATATCGCTTCCTATATAAATAAAATACTGTTTTTACTTATTTTCTATTATTTTCCCTCCATACCGTAAGCGTCCCGGAAGCGGATTGGAATGAAATTGAGAGCGCGTCTTGGTGTCGCTGTCAGCGGAAGGAGCCTATTTTCGTCTAGGAGCCTGCGCCATAGGATGTTTCGGTTGGGCGGGCTGGCGGTCTGCGGGCAATGAAACATCCGGTTTCCTGCTCCGAAGCGCCACGCGGGGTCATAGACCCGCAGGCGGGCGGCGAATGCCGGTGGATGGGCCCGCCGGCAGGGCGGATTGGGGCCGAATTTCCTGGTTTCACGCCGCCGCCAGCCCGGGCATCCGCTTGATGTTCAGCGCCAGACACACCAGGGCCCACTCGCCCCGCGCTTGGTCCAGGCCGCGCACGCTGAAGCGGCGAAAACCCAGCGCCTGCTTGATCCAGCCGTTGGGCGCCTCCGACAGCCACTTGCGCTTGGCGTAGCGCGCCCGGCCGTCCGGCGTCGCCAGCTTGTTGGCCATCCGCGTCCGCGCCGGATGTGCCTTGGCGTTGACCGCCACCGCTTTGTTGCCCTCCCGGCCCAAAGCCACATAAGCGTCCACGCCCCGCGCCTCCAAAGACGCCAGGTCCGCCTCGTTGCAATACCCCGCATCCGCCAATACCGTCTCCGGACCCGCCCCGTAATCCGCCTAGACTTCGTCTAAGCGCGGCAGCATCTGCCCCTGATCACTGGCGTTGGCCGAAACCTCCGCCGCCACAATCAACTGGTTCTCTCCCTCCACCGCCAACTGCGCGTTGTAACACTGCTGAAAACCTTCCGTGCTGGTCTTCATGATCCGGCTCTGCGGATCCGTAAAGTTGCTCTGCGCCTTGGCTTCCGGCTCGCCATAGGCGCGCTTATACGCCCGCCCGCCCTTCGGATTGCGATCCTGTCCCGGCTTGCGCCCCCGCGCATCGTCCATCGCCCGCTGGCGCGCCTCCAAACGAGCCTTGGCCTGACGGATCGCCTCTAAACGATCCTCCCGCCGCTTCAACTCCTCGGGCATCTCGTCGCCCCGAACGTCCACTCCATAACGCGCGTCCTCTTCCTCGTCCACAGCGCCCGCGCGGCCCACCAACGCCTTAATCTCCGCCTCCAGGCGCTTCTCTTCCTCCACCATCCGCCCATAACTCATCGCCTTGCGCTTGGAGGCGTTCGCGCGAACCTTCGTCCCATCAATCGACAAGGTCCCGATACGCGCTACTGCGAAGCGCTTGACCCCTGTCAAGAAACCCATCGCGCCCGCCAAACGAACCACTTCCACAAACAACCGCTTGAAATCGGCCAAATGACGCCGCCGAAACTCGCAGACCGTCCGGTGAGAAGGAAAATTACCCGCGCCCAATACCCGAAACGCCACGTCCTCTTCCAACTTCTTCGCAATCCGCCGCGACGAAAACACCCCCGTCGCATAGCCGTAAATCAAGGCGATTAAGTCTATTCCAATATGGAAATGAGCCTGAACCGGGGTGATGAGGAGGAGTCAGTAGGGTTTGGATTCGAGGGATTGAAAAGGGAGTCGTAATGATGCCTTGACGGAGGCGGATCCGGCAACAGGGCGGTGGACGGGTTGGCGGCGGGCTGATGGGTAGCCGGCGGAAAGGGATTCAATCAAAGAAGGCAGTAGCTGAGGTGTGTTCGGGCAGCGGCGCGGGATTCGGCGCAGCCTGGCAGTGCTGTGAGGGAAAGCGGGAAGGACGCGGGGCCGTTTGGCGGTGGGGTTGATGCGTATTTCCGTTTGGGCGGATCATGCGGCCTCGGGCCGTGCTTGGGTGAGGTTTCCGAACAGTGCTTTGCGGGCTCGGTTGACGGCCTTGGCGGCGTTGAGGTCGCTTATGGCGTAGGCTTCGGCGTCGAGTTGGGCAAAGCTCACGCCGGGTTTGAGGAAGCCGGAGGCATTGGGCAGGGATTTGAGTTTTTCGTAGGGGGTGGCGAGGTCGGCGTCGCGGTAGCGTTTTCTCAGGCGTCCTTTCGGGTCGATGATTTCGGTGGGATACAGGCAGGGCCGGTGGTAGTTCAGAAACGGCGAGAGGGTATTGTGGTTGAAGTCGTTGATCTGTGGCGCGAAGCGCCCGGGGATGTGGGCGTAGCCGAGATATTTGCGCACCACGGCGGCGTTTTTGCCCTCGGCCAGAGCGTTGTCGTTGGAGCGCCGGGCTCGAGACTTGGTGAACTGGCCGATGTGGAGTTTGTTGAGCAGTGCGGCAACCTGGTGGTTGATGTATTCGGAACCGTTGTCGGCGTGAAAGCCTTGGATGACAAAGGGATAGGCGGTGATCAGGGCTTCGAGCACGGGGATCAGGAAGCCCTCGGAGATGGCTTCGACGGAGCCGATGTGCTCATACTGGGTGACTTCATCCACGGTGTTGATGTGATAGACGCCTTTGGCGCCATCGCGGTCGCCCTGGTGGACGGTATCGACGCGCAGAAAGCCGGGCTGGCCCTGAGGTTCGGGCTTTCTGCGCTCGCCGATGGCGATTGGAACCGGTCGCGTCTTGGTGAAGGTGGTGTGCTTTACGCGGTAGGTTTTCGACTTGCGCAGGTTGTAGAGATGGCCGTTGGACAGTCGCGCCAGGCGCTCGAAGCGGGGGTCGCCGAAGACCTCGAACTCGCGGCGCATGACGGCCCGCGTAGCCGGCCCGGACATGACGCCCAAGGTGGCGTCCACCTCGGCGAGCCGGCGAATGTCCGCCGCCGTATAGCGGCGCCGAAAAGGCTTCGCTGGCGCCTTGCCGCGCCGGTCCACGATCCGCCCGGCGTCCCGATACTGCCGGATCAGACGGGTCAACTGGGCGCGGGACAGCCCCGTCATCTTGGCCAGGTAGCGCCGGATCACGCCCCGGTCCGGCTTGCTCAAGCCCAAGTAGTGGAACCGCACCAGCGTCCGGCGAATGAAATCGTAAGCGGACTCACGATCGGCGATTTGGAAATCCACCCGCTGGTTGCCGTCGATCACGGCGCGAACCTCATCCAGGGTCCGAAGTCGTTCAGTCTGTAACATCAGGATCATCCTCCGATGATCCTCGAAACTTCACCCTACAGGCTCACTTCTCGTTGGAATCACGTCCGTACTCTCCAACATGAAATGAGTCTGAACGCGGGACGTGTTTCCAACATGAAATGAGTCTGAAGTAGCCTGTGTGTCCGTTCATGATGGGAGGATGAGAACGATCATGAACGCCAACGAACTGGCCACGGTGGATCAATTGCGCGCGTTTCTCGGCGGCGCTCAGCGGGTGGCCTTCGAGGTCGCCAGCGACAAGGACGCGCGCTACGGGTGGATTCGAAAGACCCTGATTCAATTTCGCTACCTTGAGCTGCGCAAGCCGGACAAGGGGGTGGTCATCCGCTATCTGGTCAAGGTCAGCGGCTACTCGCGCCAGCAGGTCACCCGCCTGGTCAAGCAATACCGGGACACCGGGCGCTTGGCGCGCCGGCAACGCGCGGTGAAGGGCTTTCGCCGGCGGTACACGCCCGAAGACATTCGCCGGCTCGCGGCCATGGACGAGCGCCACGGCACGCCCAACGGCCTGACGATGAAAAAGCTCTGCGAACGCGCCTGCGAGGTGTTTGGGCAGCGGGAGTACCAACGGCTGGCCGGGATCTCGGTGTCGCACTTGTACAACTTGAGGAAGTCCGCTGGCTACCGCCGCTGCCGTCTGACGGTCCACAAGACCCGCCCTCGAAGCGTCGCCATCGGCGAACGGCGCGCCCCGCGGCCCGAAGGCCGCCCCGGCTTCCTCCGCGTCGACACCGTCCACCAGGGCGACTTCGACGGCCACAAAGGGGTCTATCCCATCAACACGGTCGATGAAGTCACCCAGATGCAGGCCATCGCCAGCGTCGAGAAGATCAGCGAGCGCTACCTCATCCCCGCCTTGGAGCCGTTGCTCGAAGCCTACCCCTTCGCCGTTTTAGGGTTCCACTCCGACAACGGCTCGGAGTTCGTCAACCGGCAGGTCGCCGCCCTGCTGGACAAACTGCGCGCCGAGTTCACCCGGTCGCGCCCCCGGCAAAGCAACGACAATGCCCTGGCTGAATGCAAGAACGGCCATGTCATACGCAAGCACTTCGGCCATCTCCACATCGCCCAGCGCTGGGCGCCGGCGATCAACGAGTTCAACCGCGAGCACCTCAACCCGTACCTCAACTACCACCGCCCCTGCCTGTTCCCCGAAACGTTCGAGGACCGCAAAGGGAAACAACGCAAACGCTACCCTTACGCATCGCTCATGACGCCCTACGAAAAACTCAAGTCCTTGCCGAGCGCTCAGGCCTACCTGAAGCCCGGCCTGAACTTCCAGTCGCTGGACAAAATCGCCTGCCAGCAAAGCGACAACGAAGCCGCCGACCGGCTCCAAAAAGCCCGCCGGCAACTGTTCGACCGGATCCTCTGCCCGCAGCGCAAACAAGCTTGAAACCCCAACGGCAGCACCTCGAAACGTAGCCCGAGAAGCCGCCCGGCTTCCCGCCAATCGGTCCGGCGGGGAAAAGCAAGGCGGGACCACCAAGGCCTGCCGCAGGCGCAATAGCCAACGCCAGGAAAAGCTTGCCGCGGGCTTTTCCGCGGCGCGATCCGCAGGCGCCGCTCGCCAGCCAGCCCGGCGCGCGCCTGAACACACCGCCCGCTAACTATCCAGTATCCTTACACCCCAGCGTCGGCAAAGCCGGCCAACAAAACTGATGCATGAACGGGAACGACACAGGCCTGCAGACGAATCGCAACCGCCCCAAGTTCAGACTCATTTAAGTTTTGGAAAAGACTGAAGCTGCCGTATCGCCATGAGTCAGTCACTCACAGCGTTGGCGAATACGTGCGCGGGCAGGCGCACATAAACGGAATCGAATCCTTCTGGTCGCTGCTCAAGCGTGGCTATCACGGCACGTTCCATCACTTCTCAAAGAAGCACATGCAACGGTATGTCGAGGAGTTTGCTGCGCGGGCCAGCTCACGGGAGCTGGACACTATCGACCAGATGGGCTTAATGGTTCAGCGGATGGTTGGGCGGCGGCTGCGGTATCGGGATCTAATCGCCTAGGCAGCTGCACTGAAGACCATTGTTTCCACGGCCTGCAATCGTTCCTCAACAGCGCCAACGCGGCTCTCAACCGTTCCAATGCGCGCGCCGAATTGTCGTAGCAGCGCCTGAGTCTTGGCGGTTTCCTTGCGCTGCGCCTCCCGAAACTCGGTAAATTCCTGGTGAAGCCCGGTTATTGCTTTGAGAGTTTGTTCGCACAGGCGTTCCAGGTTCTCAATGCGGGTATGCAGTTCTGTGTCCATGGTTAGCCCCCTGTGTGTGGAATCGCATCTTAGCATAGCAGGCGGCCGGGGGGCTCTCGTTACCCGAACCTCAGGGCAGTGTGTTATTCTCTGCCCCGCATTCATTCTCAGGGTGCCCGATGCCGGGTTGCCCGCCGAATATAACAGCCGAACGTATGGCTGGCGGTAGCTCCGCTGGCCTGGCGAACAAGTGGGGGGAGTCTCTTTACCCTGAGATGAATGCATGGCCCGGCTCCCTTTGCCGGGACTCGCAATCATCGGGAGGGACTTATGAGAATTGTCATTGTTGCGGCCGCGACGCTAATCACCGCGTGCGCTACGGTAGAGCGTGTTGCTGACACACCATCGGGACTGCCTGAAACAACGATTTCAGGAGCCACGGTAGATCAGGTTATGGGGGTCTTGATTAACGACATGCAAGACAGGGGCTTAGTGATGCAGAGCCAGTCACGGAACTCTGTGGTGTTCACCCGCGTCATGGAAGGTTCGAGCGGGTGGATGGCGCAGGCGCTTCTAGGAAATTCATATTCCACCACGCCGGAAGCAGAGTTTCGCTATATCCTGACTAATGTTTCTGGCGGGGTCCGCGTGGTGGCTCACATGTCGATTTCTACGCAGATGGCCTTCGGGCAGGTTCAGCGTCAGTCAATGAACCATAACAATCAGTGGTTCAACGACATCTATGGTTTTCTGAACCAACTCCCTATAGGCAATAGTTCCAGGCAACCAAGCACGCCGAGCGACTCGCTCGCAGAAGCGTCTAAGCGCTAGGCATCTTATGGATGGCGAGCTTTTACCCTCGCTTCGGACTTGGACTGTGACTGCTTCTTTAGACGAGAAATCAGAGCATTTTGTTCGTCTGGACTTAGAGCTCGAAATTGCCCCAGAGACATTATGTATTGCCGTGTCGGTGGAACAGGCCCGTCAACTTCGTGACGCGCTTGCAACTTTGCTTCGTCGAATTCATACATAGGTTTTCTCCTGCATGGTAGTGGGTAGTTAAATATATAATCGCCTAAATCAACACCTTGACCATCATCCGAGGCTCATACGGCGACTTGCGCCGGCCATCGCCTTCGTAGCGCTCGTAGAACACCCCCAAATCCAGCCCGTCCACCAGGTCGCTCACATGCTGCGACAAATGACCTTCCGGCAGCCAATCCTGCAGACTCTCCGGCAACATCAGCAGCTGATCCGGCTGATACGGGCGAAACGTCGTCGGCATCTCACACCTCCATGAACATACAATCCCTATTGGTAAGCGTTCGGTTACCGGGTGATTTGCTGGCTTATCGGTTGAGGATTCGTTTCCAGTCTTTTCGGAGAGGGCGCAGCCAGATGGTCTTTTTCGGCTTATCGTATTTCTTGTGTCGGTCGTAGCGTCCGCGGCCCTGGGTGATGCCGACCGGTGTCCATCCGGAGGCCTTGTAGGTGGCGCCGGTGAAGCGTGGGGTCTCGACGAACGTCTCGATCAGCACGGGGGTTGTGTTGTAGCGCTCACCCCAGTCCGGGGGCAGTTGCCGGCCGACGGCGGAGAGGATGTGCGAGGCGAGGTTGGGGATCGTGATCCAGGGCAGGATGAGGAAGCGCGCGTTGTCGATCACCCGCGGCAGGTTCTTCTCGCGCAGCGCCGGTGTCCAGCCGATGAAGCGGTCGCGCGGGGCCAGCTTGCGCGCTGCGGTGGAGAACCCGAGCAGGGCCAGCAAGCCGCCGTGGCGGTCATGGACGGTGTAGCGCATCTGGGCGCCGACCAGGGTCTTGTAGCCGAGGTAGTGGTAGCGGGCGATGAACGCATTCCACTGTTTGCTTTGCGGCGTGCCGCCAAGCACGGTGCGCAGCCGGATGGGGCGCACCTGATCGAGTCGTTGCGGTGGCGGATCCGGCGGCGCGTCGGTGTCGGGTCCGAACGCGATCGGCCCGGCGCGGTTCTGCCCCCACTTGGGCGGCGGCAGTTCGATGCGCCCGTCCTTGTGCATGGCCAGCATGGTCACCCGCGCCATCATGTCCTTGAGCCCGCCATCGGGCTTGTACCAGCCGATGCTTTTGCAGAACGCCTTGGACAACGCATGGCGGGTCAGTGCTGGCGGGCCGGCGATCAGCGCGCGCAACACCGCCATCTCCCCGGCGGTGAAGTCGCGACCGTAGTAACGGCACTCGATGGCTCCGGTCATCCCGGCGCCATCCACTCGCGCCGGCGCGCCGGGCTCATCGACCAGGGCAGCCACTCGTCCAACTGCGGCGGCGCCCGTGCACCCTGGGCCGCGCAGGCGCTGAGCCACTCCCGCAGCCAGCGGTGCACATCGATGCCGTTCAACGCGAGCGTCTCCATCACGGTGTACATCAGCGCGGTGAACCGCGCCCCGGCTTCGCTATCGGAACCGAACGACAGGCGCCGTCCGATGACCGCGCCACGAAGCGTGCGTTCGGCAAAGTTGTTGTCCATGGGCACGTCAGGGCGTTCAAGGAACACGCAAAGGCCCGCGCGATGATTCAGCAGCGAGCGCAACGGCTTGCCCTCGATCGCCGCCTCTTCCAACACCGCCAGTTCGCCTTCGGCGGTAGCGAACAGGCGCTCCAGCTCCGCTTCGAGCGCTTGCTGCGCGTCGGCGAACGCCCCGTCGGGTCGTTGCCGGCCGGGCTCGTAATGCGCCAACCGCTGCCGATTCAGCCGGTAAATCGCAGCCACCCGTTGCAGCCACGCCCGACACCAGTCCGTCAGGTGCGCCTGCCCGGCGGCGGCGGCGATAAAATCGCGGCGTTGATGGACCCAACACCACGACAGGAGAATCCGGCCTTCCAGGAGGCGGGCCAGCTTCTTGTAGGTGGCGAGCCGGTCGACCACCAGCACCTGCTCGCCCGCGGCCCCACCGAACACCGTCAAGGCCGCCTCGGCGCTCCGCGACGGGTCGATGTGGAAGTACACCGCATCCCCCGTGACCGAGACCCACAGCCAGGCTCGACCGCTCCGCCCCGCCTGCCGCAGTGCCTGGATACGCCAGCCGGTCTCGTCACCGTGGCGCACCGCCGCCCGGTTCTGGCGATCGAGAATCGCCCGCGCCAGCGGCTCGAACAGCGGCGCGAACCGGGCGATGCCGCCGGCCAGCGTGCCGGCAGAGACCGCAAGGCCCTGGTGCGTCAGCCAACCCGCAACCCCGTTGAGGGGGCGATGGCAGACATAGCGCTCAAACAGCACGCACGCCCACACGCTGGTCCCGTAGGAGGTGCGGGGGTACAGCCGATGCGGCGCCGGCGCGATGACCGCCTGTGGCGAGTCCTCACAGTCGCATGCCCGGCGCCAGCGGGGGCGGACGATACGGCGCCGATGCGCCCGCACCTCGATCTCGACGATCTCCGTGGACCGATCACCGTTGGCGACGTACGGCGTGCCACAGCCCGAACAGCGGCGCGCCCGGGCCGCAAGATCCTGCACTTCATCCCGTTGCTCAAGCCCCGGCCGTGCCGTTCGGCCATGACCCCGAACCCCGGGTTGCTGGCCGCGCCGACGATCACAATGCGGCCTTTCCTGGCGCTCGCTCTTGCGCCCGTACAGCGTCTTCGACAGCACCGCGCGACTCGCGCGCAGGGCCGCCAACTCGGCCTCCAAGGCCTCAATGCGGGCGCTCATCCCGTCCTGCGCGGACACCGCCGCGCGCACTTCCTGGCGAAGTTCGGCGTTCCGCCGCCGCAGCAACGCGTTGCTCCGGCGCAGTGTTGCATTCTTCCGACACCACTCCGTATTCTTGCGCTGCAATTGCCCGACTCGCCGGCGTAACAACACCGGGGTGGAGCGCCACGACA
The DNA here is from genome assembly GCA_965261845.1 of Candidatus Foliamicus sp. Classification (GTDB taxonomy): domain Bacteria; phylum Pseudomonadota; class Gammaproteobacteria; order Steroidobacterales; family Foliamicaceae; genus Foliamicus. The sequence goes on from OZ253475.1 coordinate 2,779,424, forward strand.
TACCCGCCGCCGACAGCAGCCGCTTAAGCTGCTCCACCTCCGCCTGCAACGACAGCGCGTCCCGCGCCGTGCGGCGCACCGCCTTGGTCTCCTCGCGGGCCTCGATCAGCTTGACGCGACCGGACTCAAACTGAGCCTTCCAGGACGCGGCCTTGCCACGGGCGCGAACTTCCGCCCAACGATACTCCTGCGCTCGGGCCTCGGCCTCCGCCACGCACGCCTGCGCTTCCTCATACAGCAACCGCCAGTCGCGCGAGGAACAAGACCCCTCCGACCCTTCGACAACCGTCAGTACGGCGCCAACATTCCGTGCGCAACTCGCCATGCGCACAACAATAGCGAAATCCCGGTCCTGTTACCAGCCCCCTTTCACGGAACGCTTACCCCTATTGTCGCAAATTTCTACGGCGCAGGCTTGCATGGAACAAACTGCAAGTTCTTGATAATAAAGGAATAATTTTCTTGAGTTTTACACAGGTCAAGGTGGGAAAATCCAGCGCTTGTTCCCTGCGGCCAGCGCCGCGGGAACCGTGGTGAACACTTGCATGGAACAAATTTCAAGTCCTTGATACCAAGGGAATAATTCTCCCCTTCTCAGGCGGCTTGTTCGGCCGGCGCCAGCATCAGGTCAAAGCGCCGCGCTTGCCGTTTAAGGTTACGTATCTGGCGCTCGCGGCGTTCGGCCTCCCACTCGGCCAAGTCACGCCCGACGTATTCCTCGCCCCGCGTCAGCATGGCGTAGATCAGCCGCGCCAGTTGATGCGCGGTGGCCTTGATGGCCTTGGCGGTGTCCATTCGACTCAGGCGCCGGCGATGCGCCGCACCAAGGGCCGTCTTGCTGTTGCGCGCGGTGCTGGCCGCCATCCGCAGCGCTTGGCCGACGCGGTTGGTTTGGCGCGAGGGCGGTCCGGTCAGACGTTTATCGCCGCTGATGCGCGTCCCCGGCGCCAGACCCAGCCACGAGCAAAAATGCCCCGCCGAAGGGAAGCGCGACAAATCCGCGCCCAATTCCGCCGCCACCATAAGGGCCGTCTCAATCCCAATGGTCGGAATGGCGGTCAAGTCCACCCCCAACAACCCCCGCAGCCGCTGGCGCAAAACCCGGTCGCGGCGCCGACCCGCCATCCCGCCGCCGCTGTCCGAACCGGGTGGCTCATCCGTCCCGTCCCCCGAGAGGGCGTCGAGTTCCGCGCCGATGCGCCGCTCGCACGTCTCTATCTGCCCTTGCAGCAGGTCATAGCGCCCTAGCGCCTGCTCCAAGGCGAACAAATGCTCGTCGCGCCAGTTGCCTTCAAGACTCGCCGCCAAGGTCGCCTCGTCCGCTTTGCAACGCCCATCCCGATGCTTCGCCAGAACCCGGCCGTCCCGCTCGCCCGCCACAATGGCCCGCACGATCCCTTGACCGGTCTTGCCCATGACGTCGCTGAGCGCGTTGTCCAATTGCACGTTCATCTGCGTGAGTGCCTTTTGCATCTGCTGCACCGCACGGCTGCGGCCGCGGATCAATCGGCTGCGCTGGCGCGCATACGAGCGCAGCGGACATAACTCGTCCGGGGCCCGGAACGCCCCGCGCAACAGCCCGTAACTCATCAATTGCCGAATCCACTGACAGTCCAATACGTCGCTCTTGCGCCCGCTCACCTGCTTGGTGCCCCGCGGATTGACCAGACGCACCTCAAAACCGGCCCGGTCCAGCACTTCAAACACCGGAATCCAATACACGCCCGTGGATTCCATCGCCACTTGCTTGACCCCGCACGAGGCCAGCCAATCGGCCATCTGCTTCAAATCGCCTGTGAACGAGCCGAAATGCCGAACCGGGGACTCAAACCGCGACGGGTCCACCGCCACGTCGTGCTTGCGCTTGCCCACGTCGATCCCCGCGCAGTCCGGGTGAACCACCTCCAAGCGCGCCGCCTTCGCCTTGCCTTTCATCGCTTCCTCCTCCAATATGATTTCAGGGCCGCGTTGGGCGAGACTGCGGCGAGAACCTTCACTCTTGCATACGGGGTCGCGGCCAAGGCCGCGCCGCCAGCGTCAAAACGCCGATCACAGTCCGGGCCAAACTCCTAGACGGGCACTCGCGCACCAGTGCATACGACGGCCTCGCGCCCAGCGCGGCCTCCTTTATACCGGATGACGCAACCCTTCAATACCCCCGCTGTTCCCTGCGCCCAGCGCAGCGGAAACCGCTGTGAAAACTCCTAGGGAAGGTGTAAACGTTCGGTCGAGCCGTGGAGAGTCTGGCACAGGTCGTCACCCGGATCGAATCAGGCGGTGCCGGGGGGGCAAGTCTAAGAGGTGGACCCCATTCGTTGCACAACTTGGCAGCAAGAATAAGGTGTAGTCGGGTTGTTGTAGATGAGTGCTGCCGATGATACGCGCGAGTTCGGATATCCGCACCCAGCGCTGCTGCGCCGATTTCCCTTGTGCCGGTTAAGCCGAGGAGTGAACGGTCGCGCGGAACCCGTGAGCCGCCGGTCATTCGTGGCCGGAAGCGCGCTTCCGGCCATGCCGAACCCGGTAGCCGCGGGTTGGGTCGCGTCACCGGAAGGGCCGTAGCGCAGCGAAGGAGCCGCGTAGCGGCTTGACGCGGCGCAAGCCGTGGCGATAGGGCTGGTCGGGTTCATCACGCGGCTTGCTTGAGCAGCGGCTGCATGTAGGCTTCAAAGGGGGTCCGCCCACCTAAGCTCGAATGAGGACGTTCCCGGTTGTATAACTCGATTCTCGAACACCCACAGTACCGGTGAGCGCAGGGTTCTCTACGAGTTTCACCCCTGGGCGGGGCGGGATGTCAGCATAGGTCAAGTGGTTGCCAGAGGTGGCGTTTCCGTAGCCCGCTGTCGCCTGCCCGGCAGCTCGCCCAGTCTTCCGCTGGAGTTGCCACTGTGGATGTTCGACCGGCTGGCTTGCTCGACGGCTCGTAGACGGGAGCGTGCACAAGTCGATTGGACGGCGCTCCAAGCATTGCTGGACCTGTTGTCCCGGGTCGTCCGCGACGATGGGGGCGATAGGGACTTTCCCTCGGCGGCTTGTGATCGGCGTTCAGACTTGGGGTCTGGTGACCGAAGTCAAGGAGCCGATCATGCACCCATCCCACCCGAAGTCCATCCAGTTGGTTCTGTTCGATCCTCCGGATCGCAGCCAGCCGCTCAACACGCCGCAATGGCGGAGTCTGCCGCCACGAACGCGCCGGCGGGCGACAGTCCTGATGGCTCGGTTGTTTCTGGAACATTGCCGGAGCGATGCCGGCGAAGCCGGGGCGGGGGCCAGCGAGGCGCGCCGGAGCCAGGAGAGCGGTAATGTCTGACAAGCTCCAACGCCACCATCTGGAACGCAAGGCGATCTTGTATATTCGCCAGTCGTCCGTTCATCAGGTTCTGCACAACCGCGAGAGCGGCGCGTTGCAATATGCGATGCGCGGCCGGCTCCAGCAGCTGGGTTTCACGCAAATCGACACCATTGACGAGGATCTCGGCCGTTCCGCGTCCGGCAGCACGGAGCGCGCCGGATTCGACCGCATGGTCGCGCAAGTCTGCTTGGGCAAGGTCGGCGCGGTAGCGGCCCGCGAAGTGTCGCGGTTCGCCCGCAACAGCCGGGACTGGCAACAGTTGATCGAGATGTGCCGGATGGTCGATACGGTGTTGGTGGACCAGGAGGCCGTCTATGCGCCGCGCCAGAGCAACGACCGGTTGCTACTGGGACTGAAGGGCTCTCTGAACGAGTACGAGCTCGACTTGCTGCGGCAGCGCTCGCTGGCCGCGCGTCACGAGAAAGCCAAACGCGGCGAGTTGATCGTTGCCGCGCCGGTCGGTTATGTGAAGAACGGCGATCGCTTGGAGAAAGACCCGGACCGGCGGGTGCAGGAGGCGATTGCCCGGGTCTTCGACAAGGTGGAGGAACTGGGCAGCGCCCGCCAGGCGCTGTTGTGGTTTCTCGAACACGGACTCGATCTGCCCGCCAAGCGTCCCGGCGGCGAGACCGTGTGGCGCCGGCCCTGTTACGCTACGATCCACCGAATGATTACCAACCCGGTCTATGGCGGGGCGTATGCTTACGGCAAGAGTCGCGCCGTGACGACCTACAGGGGGTCGGGCGTTCGGGTCAAGCACGAGCGCAAGCCGCGCGGCGAGTGGCTGGCGCTCAAGCCTGGAGCCCATGAGGGGTATGTCGACTGGGAGCGCGCCGAGGCGATCCGCACGATGGTGAGCAACAACCTACCCACCAGCAAACATCACGGCGCCGCCAAGCACGGTGACGCACTGTTGGCCGGCCTGGTGCGATGCCGGCGTTGCGGGCGCAAGTTGACGGTTCGCTACTCCGGACTCAAGCACAACATCCCCCGATACGCCTGCTGCCGGGGCTGGCTGGACAACGGCGAGCCCCGTTGCATCGCCTTTGGCGGTCTTCGCGTGGACGACGCCATCCAAGCGGCTCTCCTTGAGGTGGTCGGGCCCGGTGCCATCGACGCCGCGGTGCAGGCGGAGTCCGAGGCGGCCGCCCGGCGCGACGACGTTCGGGAGGCGCTGACGCGCGACCTGGAGGCCGCCCGCTATACCGTGAACCGCGCCTTTTGCCAATACGAGGCCACGGATCCGGCCAACCGTCTGGTGGCCGCGGAGTTGGAAGCGCGTTGGGAAGCGGCCTTACAACGGCAGCGCGAGGTCGAGTCGAAGCTTTCCGCCCATGACGACGCCGGCGCCCAGAGGCCCGATCCGACGCCGATCCCGTTCGCCACGCTGGCGCAGGATCTGAAGGCCGTCTGGAACGCGCCGGCCACCGACGCCCGTCTCAAGAAACGCATTGTGCGAACGCTCATTCACGAGGTCGTCGCCGACATCGATGCAGACGCTGCAAACGGGACGGGCGAGGTGGTGCTGGCCGTTCACTGGGTGGGGGGCGTGCACACGGAGCTGCGCCTGGCGAGAAAACGGCGCGGGCAACGCAACAGCACGCCCCTTGAAACGGTCGAGGCGATCCGGCAACTCGTCCTGATCACCAATGACGACGTGATCGCCGGCGTGCTCAATCGCAACGGGCTGCGCACCGGCAACGGCAACCGCTGGACTCGTGAGCGGGTCTGTTCATTGCGCGGCTATCGCAAGATTGCCGCGTTCCGCCCCGCTGCGGATGGTGTCGAGCCCTGGTTCAATCTCACCAACGCGTCCGCGCTGCTGAAGCTGACTCCCAGGACGCTCCGGCTGGCTGCAGAGGCGGGTGAAATCGACTCTCTCCATCCCCTACCGGACGGTCCCTGGCTGTTCAAACGCACGGATCTCGAAGGTCTGGCGGGACAATCGCTTACCGCAAGGGCGAAAAATCGCCGCAAGCACCCCGCAATACCGGACCCGAATCAGACAAACCTATTTATATCAACAGCATAGAAAGATGGGTGTTATGAAACAGACTTGTAGTAGGCGATCCACCGGCCAATCTGACCGGTGGCGTCGCGCATGGAGTCAAACGCGTTCAGATACACGCATTCCTGCTTAAGCGATCGCCACAGCCGCTCGATAAACACATTGTCGATCCACCGACCTTTGCCATCCATGGAAATCCGAATGCCCGCGGCCTTCAAAGCATCGGTCCAATCCCGGCTGGTGAACTGGCTGCCCTGGTCGGTGTTGAAGATCTCCGGCGGGCTGTGGCGGTCCAGGGCGTCGTGCAGGGCGTCCAGGCAAAAGTCGGCGTCCTGGGTGGTGGACAGTTGCCACGTCAACACGCGCCGCGAATGCCAATCCATAACCGCCACCAGATACAAAAACCCCCGCGCCATCGGGATGTAGGTCACATCCGCGCACCAGACTTGATCCGGCCGATCAATGCTCAAATCCCGCAGCAGATACGGATAAACCGGGTGCGCCGGCGAGCGCCGGGATGTGTTCGGCCCCGGCGCCAAGGATCGCAAACCCATCACACGCATCAGCCGGCGCACCCGCTTGCGGCCCACGCCATAGCCCATGCGCCGCAAGGCGCGAGCCATCTGACGGGAGCCATACCAGGGCGCGCTCAAATACTGCTTGTCCATGGTCTGCATCAGCCGGAGATTGAAATCCGACTCCCCCCGGGGCGTGTAATACACGCTCCTGCGGCTGACGCCCAACAGAACGCTCTGGCGAGACACGCTCAATGCCGGGGACGCCCGATCCACCATCCTTCGCCTTCGCCCGACACTCATCGATCGAAGGCCCTGGATAAAAAATCCCGCTCTACCACCAGCTCGCCGATCTTTGCCCGCAGCGTCTTGATCTCCGCGTCCTGATCCACCGGCCTTGAGCGCCCGGAAACAAAGCTCGCCTTGATCCCGTCGACCGCCTGACGCTTCCATTTGGAGATCATGTTCGGGTGAATCCCATAGCGGCTCGATAACTCCGCTATCGTGCCGTCCCCTCGGATCGCCGCCAACGCTACCCGCGCCTTGAAAACCGCCGAATACTGTTTCCTCTTCGTCATGTCGATAGGCTCCTTTAGCCAATCGACTACACCTTAGAACCCTGTGCAAATTTTGGGGTCCACTTCTCTTCCACTCCGAAGTGCAACACCGGTCAGGCGGTGATTTCCCTCCTGAGTTGGAGCGCAGCATAGCATCTGGTGGGGTTCGGCCGGTGCTTATCGGAGAAAGGGCGTAGCCCGAACGGAGATAAGCACCGGCCGGGACCTGTTTTGGCCGCCCCCGCGACCTGGCTGTGGCGCCGGGCCATTCCCCGGGCACAACCCACCGGCCCGCCGCCTGTGAAGGCCGCGGGCGGGACCGGCAGGCCCGTTAACCCAACGCCGCAGATGCAAACGGCGGGTCAGGCCCCGCCAGCGCCATAGAGCCCAGAACAGCCGGAGAGACGCCCGCCGCCTCCAGGGCCTCGCTAAACACTTCCGCCGGCGTGCGGTAGCCCAGAACACGGCGCGGACGGCCGTTGAGGAGGTCCTGCACCTGCCGGACCCGGGCATCGTGCAGGTCGATGAAGTCCGTCGCCTTGGGCAAATACTGCCGCACCAGACCGTTGGTATGCTCGTTCAGGCCACGCTCCCAGGAGTGGTAGGGCCGGGCAAAGTAAAACCCCGCCGACAGCCCCGCAGCCACCTCCCGGTGGCCGGCAAACTCCTTGCCGTTGTCCGCCGTCAACGTGTGCGCCAGCGCCGATACCGGCCTCAAACACGCCAGGACCGCGCCCCCAACCGCCAACGATGTCTTGCCCGACACCCGCTGAAGAAACGTGAACTTCGAGCACCGGTCCACCATCGATACCAGCGCGCCCCGATGCCGCGCGCCAATGATCGTGTCCAACTCCCAGTCGCCCACACGACGCTTGGACTCCACCGCCGCCGGACGCTGCGCAATGTCCACCCGGCCCGGTATCACGCCGCGGCCCGCGCCGCAACGTCCCCGGCGGTTGGCCTTCTTGCCGCGCCGGCGAAGGTTCCGATACAGCGTCCCGCCAGCCGACCGATCCTCCCAGACCTGACGGTAAATCCAGGTCTTGCCCACCGACGGCCCGCCTTGAAGCCGCAATCGGCCAGCAATCTGCTCGGGACTCCACTGCCGCCTCAACCGCTCCTCAATCCGACTCCATAATCCCTCCGTCAGCTTGCGCGGGCGCGAGGACGCCTGCCGCCGGCGCACCTCCGAGAACCGTTGCGCCTGCTTCATCCGGTAGCCCCGACGACCACCGTTGCGCCGCAACTCGCGGCTCACCGTCGAGGCCGACACCTCCAGCGCGCGCGATACGCCCCGGATCGACAGGCCGCTTTTCTTCAGCGCGTATATCTGGCATCGTGACCCGTAGGTCAGGTGATGGTAGCCATCGGCCATCGGATACCCTCCTTCTTCGTTATCGGAGAGTATCGCCGTCACCTGGCCGCTTCTCAACTCCAGGCAGCCAAACCGCCTATCCCTTACGGGACAACGGCTCCCAAGTGTTGCACTTCATAGTGGAACGGGCGGCGGCTAAAACGCTCCGAAAACGCCTGAAAAGCGCCCCTTCCTGGGGTAAAGAAAAATCAGGCCCTCCGCAAACCCTTGCTATCAGCAGCGCTCAGAACAGCGCACGCGCCTCATCAACCCTGCCTTCGGATCCCACCTCGCGGTGGGCACCCTTGTCCTCGGCTAGCTGTTCCCCTTGCCTGGCGCACCAAAAAAAAGCGAGGCGGACATAAAGTCCGCCTCGCTGCAACGTAAGTTGCTGTTTGGGTTAGGCGACGTCGATGTCGTCAATGGAGATCACGAAGTCGTCGAGCAGATCGTCGCCGATGAACGCACCGCCGTCATCCGGAGGAATAACGGGACCGTCGTTATCGCTGTCGTCGGCATCGTCTTCCAGGCCCGGAACTTCGGCGGGATCCGGAGTGTCGTCCTTCATCTCCTCGTCCTCGGGATCGTCGTCCGTGTCTTGATCCATGAGCATGACGCTGATATTACCCTGCGTCTTCAGGCCGCCTCCATCCGTTGCCGTCACCGTGATGTACAGGGTGATTGGGGTACCCGCCTCCTGCTCTGTTGCAGTAGCCAGCGCCTCGTAGTCGAAGGTAGCGTCGTCTTTCAGCCAGATCTCCCAGGTGCTGCCGTCGGTGTCCGTGTCCTCCTCCGTTTCCCGCACCTCGAACATGTTGGCGCCCTTACCACTGAGCGTGATCTTGTGCGTTCCGAAGGGGTCGGTAGTTAGGTTCTGGTCCGTCACGTTCAGGTCGGCAACCTTCCTCTCCGAGTACTCTTCGTCATCCATGAGCACGAGATCATCAGGATTGTCATCCGTGTCGTCGCCATCTGCCACCACCAGTGCCGTGCCTGCCTTGGCCGGGAACTTGGGCGGGGGCGGCAGATCTGCAGGCGTACCGGCATCGGCGCCGGCATCGTCCACAAGCTGCGCATTGATGGCGGTCGGCGCAACGTTTACGCGAACCATCACAGTTGCCGTAGCGGGCATGTTGTCTACCGTAGCGCCGTCCGAGGCCGATACCGTGAACGTCAGCGTGTTGCCTGTTCCATCAGCCGTGTCGCCGTCGTGACCATCCTCCCTGTCGGTGACGTAGGTGACCATGCCGGTGTCCTGATCGATCGAGAAGCTCTGCTGGAAGTCCCTCATCTCGAGGGTCGCAGGCGTAGCATCCGAGTCCGCCTCAATCACTGTTTCAGTGCGATAGACCGAACCACCTTCCTCGAGGCCACCATCGAATCCGTCTCCCACATCAGGCAAATCAGGCAAATCAGGCGTCACTGCCGTGATCGTGTAGGTCAGATCGTCGCCGTCCGCGTCGAAGAACAGACTCGACGCATCGAACGTAGCAACCGTGGCTTTCTGAACAGCTCCCTTCTTGCTCGACTTCTGGTCCGGCTCCACCCGCAGCAGGTGACTCGCTTGCGTCTCCTCAGGATCGGTGTTGCCCGTGGCTCCGGAGACCGTCAGGATTTCCGTGTATTCCACCCAGACGGGCCAGCCTTCTTCGTCCACATCGGTGGTAGTCGCATCATCGTCGGCCGTGTAGGTGACCTTGGCGCGCAACATGTTGCCCGCGTAGGCATCCGTCAGGTCCAGTTCGATATCCGTGGCTCCTTCGATATCGGTCCACTGTTGTGGCCCCGGGCGGGAGGACAGCATCTGCCACTGGACATCCACATCATTACCTTTGTTGTCGATGCGGATTGTTCCGTCAGTGGCCACATCAGTGCCGGCGTTGCCGCCGAGGATGTTGGTTACCGTAGCGTTATCGTCGGGATCCGCGACCGTACCCAACTGGATCACTTCGCTCATCGCCGTCTGGCTGTCGTCGTCCTCGTCGTCATAGACGTAGACCACACGGTAGTAGAGTCCACCGCCGTCACCTGAAGGGTCGGTTGCGTCCGCATTCACATCCAAGGTTACGGTTGCCGTTCCGTCCGATGTATTCGCATCTTCCGTGTCGACAGTAATCCAGCCTGACTCTCCGTCGGTCGAGACCTCCAGCCGGGCGTCGCTGTCTTCAGAGGCTTCCCCGGTAGTGGTTATGACCACCTTAAGGCCGTCCTTAGGGCCGGTTGCGTCCGTCGTTACGTCGAACGAAACACTGGTCGTCTCTGGGACGGGATCCTGCCGCTCAATCGTGTCCGTTACGGCAGAGTACTCCTTGGATACGGAGATTGCCCCGGTTTCCGGATCTACTTCGTAGTACTGGACGGTGGCCTTGATCTTGACGTTCTCGCCCGCCGCATAGTCATTTACGCGGTCCGGTGCGGCAGTTGTACCATCCAGATCCAGCGGGAGAGGCTGAGGAGTCGAACTGACCGAGACAACCGCTTCCACATCGTCTGTGGTCGGATCGTTATCCTCATCCGTCACGGTGCTCCAGGTGTAGACCACCAGCACGGGGTGCGTGCCGTTGGCGATATCCGGGTCCTGGGCCGCATCGAAGTCGATCGTCAACGGGGCGATCCCTTCGGGCTCGCCGACGATCGAGACAACGGGGTTCTTCGGATCTTCGATGATGTCCACGTTGATGTCGTCGACACCAATGCTGACGGTCTCGGTCCTGGAATTGCCCTCGTCGTCTTCCGCCGTAATCGTGAAGCTGGCGCCGCTGAGGCTGACGTTTTCGCCGTCGGCCGCACTGCGGTCGAGCACGATTACAACGACCTGGTCGCCATCGCGCACATCGCTGGGTCCATCTCCCGACTTCACGTCGCCGCGGCGATCGTAGATCTCTTCCCATTCGTCCGGGCCATAAACCGACATCCAGTCGGGAAGGCTGCCCCTGCCGCCAACGCTGAAGTCGAGTTCGTCGACATCGGTGTCGGGATCGGTCCAGACTTCGAAGAGCTGCACCACGATGACGACCCTGTCCTGTTCCTGGTCCACCTCGATCGTGGTCGTGCCCGCCTTGGTCTTCGCATCAGTCTTCCGGCTGACCGACCACCTCGCGGGTGTGTCCTCGTCGGCTTCGTCGTCGGCGATGGTGGATTGACTGAACGTGGGCGCCTCGTCCGCGGCGTCCTCAAGGTCGAAGGTGATGTCCTTATCGTCCGTCTCGCCTGCGCCGTCCGTCACCGTCACCGTGATGTCAACTTCGTCGTCATCCTCGAAATCCAGGGGCTTGACCGGTGTCCTTAGATCTTTGCCCTTGTCGTCTACCGCCAGCTCCGCCGCCGACTTGGTGTGAATCTCGTAGTGCACGGAATCTTCGTCCCTGCCCACTTCCATCACCTTCAAGCGATTCTTGACGTTCGTGCCTTCCTGTTTCGCCGTAAAATCGACCTCCAGCACGCCGTATGGATGCGGCGCGATGGCTACGTCATCGTCGCGGACAGAGAAAGAGGCGACCTTCTGCGAACCGGAGCCTTCCGTGTAATCGAACTCCTCGACGTCACGGATGTCGGGCGTATCGTTGTCCCTGTCATCATCATCGGACAGCGCCACAGCCAGCTTGAAACTGGTCTGCGCCGAATTGTCGCCCTCGTCCGTGGCAGTGACCGTGACCGTGTAGACACCACGTTCCGGCAGCATGTCCGCCTTATTGGTCATCTTTCCGGAGTCGGAAATCTGCAGCCAATCCACGACACTGCCGTCGGAATCGACCACCGAAACGGTGTAGGTCAGGTCGTCGCCATCCTCGTCGGTGAAGGCCGCATCGTCTCCGGTCGTATCCAGAGCAAAGCTCAGCCAGTCGCCGTCGCGCACATCTTCTTCATCCAGGTCGTCGTCTACCGTGACCCACCAGTCGCCGATAGTCTTGAGGGCGACCGGGCCGTCTCCGGCCGCAATGTCCTTGACCGTGATCTTGATCGACTGCGATATGGAAGCGTTGGTGGGATCCTCGCCTTTACCCGGCGCAGTCACCTGCCGGTCGGTAGCGGTAATCTTCAGGGTGATTTCGTCGCCTGCCTCGAAGTTCAGGGACGCGTCGTCCTTGAGCTTGAGCTGCCCGTCGGCGGTTACCTCGAACCGGGCATCGGCCTCGCCGTCCACCTCGAAGGTGTAATCATGCTGACCGTGCGGATGCCTGGCGTCGTCGTTGTCTTGGACCCTCACCGTTCCGAGCACCGCGCCCTTGGCGTTTTCGTCCACCTCGACGGCGGTAACGCGAACCACAACGCCGTCCTTTTCCGTCACCTGCAAATCGAGCCGGCTCGGCGCAGCGTTCTTTGCGTCGACAATCACATCGAAGGTTGCCTCGGCTGTCATGCCTCCGGCGTCCATCGCGATGATCGACAAGCCGTCAATCGAGTCGGTCATGCCGGCCGGTGACGTGCCGGAAATGGTTCCCATGATGGTCTGATCGGCGCCGGAGCCCGCAGTGGTCACCGAGAAGGTCAACCAGCCCGGGGCATTGTCCGAAAGCCGGTAGGTGAGCGTGTCACCGTCGGGGTCCGTGAACAGCGCCTTGAGGTCCACCGTGGTGGAGTTCTCTTCGCCGCCTGCGAAAACCGCGTCGGCAACACCGGTTTCAGCAACCGAGGGGCCTTCGTTCACGTCGTTGACCGTGACGGTGACTTCCTCGACGTTCGATACTACGCCAGAGCTGTCGGTGTAGCTCACTGTGAGCATCACCTCACCACCGACCTTCTCGTAATCGAAGGTGGTGCCTTCCGTCATCGCCAGCCACAGCCCATTCTCGGGATCGAGGATGACCTGGAAGTATTCGGCCATGTCGCCGCCAAGGGTAACGGCGTCCGCGCCTTCCTGGTGGGTCGTCGGATCGCCGGCATCGGCGTCCATGACTTCGATCAGCGCAAGAGGCGGACCTCCCTTGCCGTCATGCACCGTGTTCTCGTCTATGGTCAGGCTCGTGTTGACGTCCTTGACCGGCACAATCTCGTTGTCCCGCACATCGACCGTCGGCGCCTCGTTCACGTCACCGATCGTGACGGTGACAGTGTGGGTGGCGGATGCGCCATCGCCACTGGCCGTGATGGTTACGTCAACCGATCCACCATCCTCGCTCTCGAAGTCAAGGCTCATGTCATCCTTCAACTTCAAGTTGCCGCCGGCAACGCCGCCGTCAACCTCAAACCGCTTGTCGCCCACCATGATCGAGGTCGCGTTTTCAAACGCTACCGCAACCAGCGTAGCGCCGTCCATGTTCTCGTCCACCGATGCCGTGGCGTCCGCGGTGATCACCGCCGCCGGTGGAGGTGGAGGCGGAGGCGGAGGCGGAGGCGGAGGCGGAGGCGGAGGCGGAGGCGGAGGAGGCGTCGGCCGTTGCGAGCCTCCACCCCCGCAGGCGTCCAGCGCGAGCGCCAATGCGGGAATTACAAGAATATCCGCTCGCGACGGATTCTCCCGACGCTGGCGTATCGCCCCTTCAAGGCGCGCCTGCAAGAGTTTGATTACGATTCCTGACTTAGACATGAGTCTGCCTCCTTAACGAGCAGTTCCATTGGTTGAAATAGTCGATCCCCCCCCCGAACGCACTTGCACCTAAGTGCAGCACTAAAGCCGGCGGCGAACTCCATGGGGCGGATTATAGAGCAAATTTTTGCTTAATGCATCATGCCGTCGCACTTGTCATAATTGCAACGCGATGTACGCAAAGGTGAATCCGACCGTCCCCTGAACGGGGCTAGAGAAAAATTCCAACCAGATTGCCGCTTCACGCGACAGACCGGCATCTCGGTCGAGTTACGATTGCTCTTCCCCCCATTCCCTAATTCGTCGACTCACAGCACGCAAAGGGATCACTAATATGTAGCGATCAAGATTGTACACGCATCGCGCCACGCGGTAACGCACGATGTCGGCAACAGCCCAATGAGGCCGGCAACATGTGCGGCACCGTGCAGGTCACCGCCAGATCGCGCAACTCGATATCGCGCTGGGGCAAACGCAACGCGGCAGGGTAATCCGATGTCCTGGTCGACTTGGCCTGCCCCAAAAGTCGATTGAGACACGTCGATAGCCATTGCATCAGCGAGAAAGTTCAACCTCAAGCGGCTTATCCCCGCTGGCGCGGGGGAACACACGAGCTTGTTACCAAGCAAGGGCCTATCCCCGCTTGCGCGGGGGCAATCACGCGATACCCGCAACAGTTAGACCTGCACAGGCGCGCGCTTCGGCGGACGCAGGAGAAGCATGCCATACCCGTACGCGCGGTGTCGACCGACCCCGCACCGCAGGAGACTAGCAAAGGCGGTTGGGTCATTCACTGTCAGCACGCCGTGAAACACCGCCTCCGGGCCTTCTATCATTTGATTTCCTCGCGCCACGCACACTCGCTGAAAGCGAGCCAGCCGGCTGGTGACCCGGTCCAATTCGGCCGCTTTGCGTAATTGCTCATCGAGCCAGTCAAGATATATGTCCTGGCGCCCGATCTTGGCGTCCGGATTCCGCAGTACGGCCAGCCAGAACGCATCGAGTTCCGTAGATCCGGCTCCGGGTTTTTCTCCCACTACGCTCCCGTTGCGCGTTTCAATCGGCCGGCTGACCCTGCGCACCGGCCGTGCCTGCACATCAAACCCCAGCCGCTGCCCTTCGCGCCATTGGTTTGGCATGGGTTTGGTGGTGATCCGGGCCGCGTCCAGCACGGACAAGTGTTCGGGCCACGCAAAGTTCGCTGCCGCTTCACGCAACTCCGTACCGTCCTTCCTGGAGTATGCGTACAGGTTCCCTGCCGAACTTCTTGGCGGCACCATCAGACGAAACGGGCTCAGGACCTGACGACCGAAGACCTCCGTAAGCAGGTGGTGGAGCGCGCGGCCGCGGTCCAAGCGCGCGTGCGCGTTGCCTCGCCGTACCCAGCCGCGCTCGCCCACCCAGCGAGCCAACTGGTCTAGTCGAACAGGAACGCGAACGAGAAAGAAGCCCTTCACGGCACCCAACCCTCCACGACGCGTCGGCTGCCACTGTGCAATCCAGTGCGCCATTTGCGCAGATCCGCCCGTTCAACAAGCCGGTCCACATGCGCCCCACGCTCCGGCCCCTCGCCCACCGGCCACAGCGCCCGCCTGCGAGCTGACGATGATTGGTCCGCCGCGACGGCACAAAGCGCCGCATAGGCGTTGGGTGCCTCCACCCAACGTTCCGATTCCGGCGCTACCAGAGGCCGCGACGGCAGGCATGTCTTGCGCCCGACAAACAGGGGGCGGGCCGGGCAATCGAAGGCGTGGGCCAACGCCTCTATCGTTGGTGGCACATTGATCTGCTCCAGCCGCAATACAACGCCAACCGCCTCATCGGCAAGGTATTCGCGCCTGCGCCGGTGCGGACTGGCATAGGTTCGCCAGCCGCCTGTACGTTGCTCGGGCGCGGCCCGCGTAGTCCAGGCTGTGTCCCGACTGTTCAGTTCCGCGTTTTGCATGTCGGTCAGCAAGAAACCCTCGCGCTGCTTGTAGGCAGCGAACACGAGCCGGTCTTGCAAGACCTGATGCTGCGCTCCATCGCACCAATGCCACCCCAGCGCGTTGCCGATGAGTCCGGTGATCATGGAGGCAGCCGGAAAATCCCGAATCGGGCGCACCTGGTCCACGGCGATTCCTCCGAACGCCATCAGCGGGGCCTCGAGACGCAAGACCAGCCAATGGTGGTTCATTGCGGCAACTGCTGCGGCAAACCCCGGGCCCAAGACGCGAGATCCGCCAAAGACCCGGGTTGGACATCGGCGAAACCTACATCAGCGATCGAAAGTATGCGGCGCTGCTCACCGGTAGCGTAAACCGCGTCCAGTTTATGCAAGTGGGCCGCCAGAACCTCGGCGGCCGCGTCCAGTTCTGGCGCGCACGGCGTGCGGAACGCCTCGGCCAGGCTGCGCGGCTGCCGGTCGCCGGCCTCCAGCAACATCAGCGACGCGCGCGAATAGGGTGCCGTCGAGCCCAATTTGGCGCCCGGTGAGACTTCGGCAATGAGATGAACCAGATTGTAGAGCACCTTCCCGGTCAGTGGGGCGCTGGACAGTTCTTCCCCCAGGTTGGCCGCCAGTGACGGGATGTCCACCACGACATACCCGTAGAACAGGCTCGAAGTCAATTCAGTTTCCTGGATGGTGGCGGCGCTCGATCCGGCTTCAAGCAGATCATCCACCGCCGTCAAGTAGTCGGTTTCCACCTCTTCCGCGTGAACCGAAAACGAATGCGCGACATGCAGCGGCCCGGTCATGTTGGCGGCGGAGTCCGACGTCACCAGGCGACCGAACAGCGCCGCCGTCAGCCCTGCGGGGAGCTGCGTGCTTTCGCGCATGGCTCTTATGTTGGCCCGAAACGATTTTTGAGGACTGCCTGTCCCGTCGCCGTCCACCCATCGCTTCGCCAACTTGAATGCGTTTTCCGCGTTTCCGTCTGCCTGGGCCATCAACCGCGCGAATTCCGTGCCCAGCCATTCAATCTCCGGCACTCCAAACAACAGCGGTTGGCGCTTGTTTTCGAACCTGGACTTCTCGCCGTGCTCTGTTGGCGCATCCTCGCGATTGAATCCATAAATGGCGAACTGAAACCACGGCGCGAGCGCTTCGACGACAGCATGGTCCCAACGCACGCCGCTTGAGCGAGCCTGCTTGATGATCTTGTCCACGAGATAGCGCGAACGAACGGACGCCACGCCAATCTTCTCCAGCGCGCGCGGATCTTCCGCCATGCGCCAATGCCGTTTCAGGCATTGCGAGGCAACGCGCGTGCGCGAGACTCCGCCGTAGGGCAGGCGCTTCGCCAGCCCATCCTCGTCGCGGTTCAGCAAGACCCCTGTATAGGGACTTAGGGTGTGGACTTGAAGAAAGCGAGGTCTCATAAAACAATTCCCCTTCTGTGTTCGGCCGCGGACTGGGAAAGCGCCCGGTCCAAGCAACGATAGTATGGCTGGGCAATTCTCCGCCCGTCCTGCGGCGTAAGCAGAATTGCGACAATATCGGTGACATCGACTCCGGAGCCGCGCGGCATGCACGCACTCAGCCTGCGTGCCGCCCGGTGAAGATGGCCGGCGCGCACTTGTCCTCGGGCCACAAGAAGTTGCAGCAACCTCGTCTCGCTAAGAAAAGGCCGTGCGCTGTGTTGTTCTCGTTCCAGCCAATCGCTATCGCCGCCGTCACAAAATACGGTCCCCAGCCGACGCTGCGGATCATGAAGGGGCGGACGCTCGGCGGGGTTGCCCTTCGGCGTAAGGATCGCCAAGGTCCGCACGATCGCATTCCATTCTTCTTCGCGGTCTCTTCGCCCGATCGTATCCGGGTGTCGAGCTGCGAGAGACTCAAACGCCGGCCCGCCCGTGGCGACCGGCATCCGGCGCAGCTGCGCCAATTCGTCGGCACTCATACGCTGCAGCCAGGCCGCCGCGGCGCACGCTGCATCATCTGTTCGTCTACCATTCAGCTCCTCCGATACAGACAATACAGACAATTCAGGAAATTGCTTGCGCAACCCTTTGCGGAACTGCCTGTGCGCACGTGCTTCCGCACGATGCCGTAACGCCGAGGGACAAGGCATGGAAGAGAGACCAGTTTCAAACTCGATCCGTGCAGCGTGCCGAAGATCTTCCAAGAAGGCCTTTCGGACGCCATCGAACGACCTATTGCCGCCTTCCTGATGCGCCGCCACCCGTTTCCAAAGCGCCTCGAAGAACAACCGATCCGCGCGCCGATCAAAGCGGCTGCATGCGGTTTGCGCGTACTCGTAGTGTTTGCTTTCACTCCGCCGCCAGTCGCCCCCGGCCGCTACCGCCGCCAAAGCGTTTCTCAACAAGTTGTCAAACGCTTTGATTTCCTCCATCTGTTGCTTCGCACACTCAGCAGCGGTAGCCGACTCGTAGAACGCGCGCCCGGGCACCGGTACATGGCGTGCGTGAAAGCCCTCCGTCTTGCGCTTCCCACGCCCAAAAGCCTCCGCTACCAAGACCATGTCTTCGGACTCATGCGGGCCATATTCCGCCAGGATCGGTCGTTTCCAATTGCCGGAAAACAGCAGCTCGTTCAGCCGAACATAAGTAAAGCCTCGTCTTCCCAGCGTAAGACTCTTGCCCTCCTTGTTCTCAACCGGGATCCAGGGATCGCCGACGTTGCCCTTGAAAGGCCCTCCATCGGTGCGCGGTCTGCCTGAAGTGCTTCGGCGAGCTGTGATTCGCACACGTGCGTCCTCCAGCCGGACCCGTCGGCTCGTCTCAATGAACCACGGGTCCAGGTTCGGAACCTGCAATTGCTCCCCTTCCGGCCAGGGGAGACACCAGAGCAGCGCTGGGCCGCCGACAGCGCCCACACCAGAAGTCCGCGAGCCATGCAGCAGCCGGCGAACGTCTCGCGCCCACCACGCCGAAGGGCACACCGTCGTATCAAGCGCCGAGCCGGGCGCCAATCCCAGGAGCGGGCGGCTGGATAGGCCGCTGCTCATCCGCACGATCCCATAATTGCCCTGGCCCGAATAGCCGGCCATCGTCTGCAACGAGACCAAGGCATACAGCCAGTCCTCTGCCTCGCTCGCATAGGCGACTGCGTGCTTCTCATCGAAGTTCTTGGATGTACTTAGCATGTCCAAGTTGTCGGGAGTCGGCACCGGCTTCCATTTGAGGCCGCCAGGGTCCGGAGGCTGCAGGAAGGCTGGGCGCTCTGGATTCTCTACGATCAAACACCACGGCTCATCGTGGTCGAAATCGGTCGTCAATCCGCGCAAAAAGGCCGCCCAAGTCTCGCCATCCTCCGGCAGGCGATCCTGGTCTGCGTTCCACAAAGCCAGCGCCGCCAATTGCACCAGGAACACGTGCCAAGCCGCACGCTGATGCGGCCGCAGGGAAACAAATCCCGCTACTTCCTGTCGCGCCATCGCCGCGAACAACCCCGGCAGCGTTAGGGCTTTTTCTTGCCTGGACCATCCGGACGCGGTAATCAGGGACTCCACCAATAGATTGTGTTTCATCGCATCAATCCTTCGCGGCAATACTGGCAGTGTTTCCCTTCAATTGATACAACCGCCTACTGCACCAGCACGCGGGCCGTAACCGTTTCCGTTTGCGGCAGCAGGCACAAGTCGTCCTTGCAGGTCTGGTAAGTAACCTCAGCGCTCACCTCGTACAACCCGGGCAAGGTGCCGTCCATCGCTTCGACCGATTGCCCCCAGGTCACTGCCTTACCCATGTGAACGTCGTATGAGCCCTTGAAGCGAAACGGCGGGCGCTTGACCGCGCCTACAGTCTCCAATCCGTCCGGCACGCTGAAGCTCACGCTTGTCTCTTTCATGCCCTGCCCTACATTCCTGCCGGTTGCGGCATAGATGTACCAGCCGTCCTGCATGTCGAGGTGAACCTTGACGTCCGAGCTTCTGCCCATCTCCAGCACTACCATCGGGTCCACCCGGACCGAAACCGGTGACAACGGCTGATCCGGCGAATCAGACTCTGCGAGATCCGGTTCGCTGCCGCCCGGCATGTCTTCGACCGTTGCGGTATTGGCGGCAATCATCGGTTCTGCCACATTGTTCTTGCTTCCCAACATCACATAAACGCGGCCCTGATGGCGCATCGTGAGCCAATAGCCCTTGCCCATTTCATACAGTCTGCCGATTGTTTCGTCCCAGTAAGGCTGCTGCTCCACCGCAAACTTTTCCAATTCTTCGTCACTGGGCATTTCGAAAGTCTCGCCTTCCTGCTCGCGTCGGGCAACTATTTCCGCATACATGGTGCGATATGTTTCCGCCGTCGGGCGTGGACGCGGGGGATATAAGCCCGGGTCCTTGCCAGCGCTCTCCACCTTATTTACGGGAACTATATGCATGGCTAGACAGATAGGGAAGGTCTGAATAACGGCCTACATGGGCCGTGATGCGGTTAGCGCCCTCGCCGTTTGCGGTGAGATCCCGGTATTGGCGCCGATTCGACGCAAAAACGGGGGTTTGCGGGGCGTTCTCGACGCCCGCTGCGGTTTCCACAGACACCAACCCCATGTCAGGCGGCCGCATAGCGGCCAGCGATGAGAAGATTGGTGAAGCCAAGCAGCATCGCGATGCGCTGCGTGTTCTTCGCCAAGCCCCTGTAGCGCACCTTGGAATAGCCGAAGTGGCGCTTCACATACAGGAACGGGTGCTCCACCTTCGCCCGAATCGACGCTTTGCGCTTCTCAGCCGCTTCCTCGGCACTCGCCTTGTCGAGCCGCCGGCGCCGGCCCGGCCTCATGGCCACCTGCCAGTCCACTTCCCGACCCTGGTGCTCCGGACGCTTGTGCACGCCCTGGTAGCCGGCGTCGCCTCGCACCTCGGATTCGCCGCCGTGCAATACCAAGTGCGCGTGCGTCACGTCCGCGCCGTTCGCCGCCGTCGTCGCCAACCCGTGTGTCAGACCCGACTGCGAGTCCACACCGATGTGCGCCTTCATCCCGAAGTACCAACGGTTGCCCTTCTTCGTGGGGTGCATTTCCGGGTCCCGCTCACCCTTCTTGTTCTTCGTCGACGAGGGCGCGTCAATGAGGCTCGCGTCCACGATCGTGCCCGTCTTGAGCCGGTGACCTTGCAACGCCAGGTGCGCGTTGATCTCCCCGAACAACTCCTCCCCCAGACCGTGACGCTCCAGCAGATGCCGAAAGTTCAGGATCGTCGTCTCGTCCGGCAGCGCACCCGTCAGCCGCAACCCCGCAAAGCGACGCACCGACTCCACCTCATACAACAGGTCCTCCATCCCCGGATCGCTTACGTTGTAGAACAACTGCACGCAGTGAACTCGAAGCATCGTTCCCAGCGGATACGGCCGCCGACCCCGTCCCGCCTTCGGATAAAACGGCTCAATGCGCCGCTCAAGCCGCTCCCAGGGAATCAGCCGGTCCATCTTCGCCAGAAACTTCTCGCGGCGCGTGCGCCGCTTCTTCAAATCGTGCTCCAACTCCGAAAACGTCGCCTGTCCCATCTCAACAACCTCACCGCAAAAACGATACCGCTATTATCCCAGAAAGGACTTGATCAGACCTTCCTTAGTGCTTTCTGCGACGTTTCAAGTGCGCAGGAAGACTTGGAACGGATCGTGGTCAACGCACAGCGTTACATGGCGCAGCTGGTCCCGCAAGCGCACGGCAACGCGGCCTACGAGGTGCAGCAGGCCGAGGGCGCGGCTGTTCGGTGAGTGGAAACCTCTCAGGCGGAGGCGGAGGCCCTCGTTATCGTGGCCAGGGCGGTGCAAACCGCGCCTGGAGTAATCCAGAACATGCTCTGGCGGGAAAAGCTGGAAAGCGCTCTTTCCGGCAACGCCAAGATCATAATCCCTAATAAGGACAGCCTGGGAAAGGTGGCGTTGTGGAAGCGGTGCCCCGAAGAGAGCCCGGCAAACCATGGGCAGGACGGCAAGAAGAAAGGTAGGTAAGTATGAAAGGAAGACTGATCGCCACTATCCCGGCAATCGCGCTGGGTGTTGTCGCCTACGACAGTTTCTACGTCATCACCGAGACGGAACAGGGCGTGCTGACTCACTTTGGGAAGGTCTCCCCCCCGGTTCTGCAGCCGGTTTGGAAGATTTGCATGTTAATCGGCGTGCAATAGTGACCCACTATCGGGGGAATCGGCGTCCAAAATTGACCCCCCTGAAGTTGATCGATTCAACTCACCTCGTTGTTTGGACGGACGGGGTGACGGGAGATGTTGATAGTGGAGACGATTGCGCGGATCCGTCGGGATCATCTGGATCGGGGGGTGCCGATCAGGCGGATTGCCCGTGAGTTGAAGTTGTCGAGGAACACGGTTCGCAAAGCGATCCGTGGGGATGTAGCGGCGTTTGGATACGAGCGCACGGTGCAGCCGCTTCCGAAGCTGGGTCCATGGGTCGGGGAGCTGGAGCGGTTAATGGAGGCCAACGAGGGCAAGCGCCGGCGGGAGCGTTTGTCGCTGCTGCGGATTTTTGAGCAGTTACAGGGACTGGGCTATGAGGGCGGATACGATGCGGTGCGTCGCTATGCGATGTCGTGGCGGTGGCGGCGTTCGGGGTCGGGTTCGCAAGTGTATGTGCCGTTGATTTTCGATCCGGGCGAGGCCTACCAGTTTGACTGGAGCCACGAGTATGCGGTGGTGGCGGGCACGACGACGCGAGTCAAGGCGGCGCACCTGCGGTTGTGCCACAGTCGGTTGTTCCTGGTTCAGATTTTTCCTCGGGAAAGCCAGGAGATGGTGTTTGAGGCGCACGAGCGCAGCTTCCGGTTCTTCGGTGGGGTATGCCGGCGCGGCATCTACGACAACATGAAGACGGCGGTGCAGACGGTGTTCGTTGGCAAGGCGCGCGCCTACAACCGGCGATTCGTGGAGATGTGTTCGCATCATCTGATTGAGCCTGTGGCCTGCACGCCCGGGGCGGGTTGGGAGAAGGGCCAGGTGGAGAGCCAGGTGGGCCACGTGCGCGGGCGTATGTTCGTGCCGCGCCCGCGCGGGCGCAGTTACGCGGAGATCAACGCGTGGCTGAAGGATCAGTGCATCCGTGAGGCGAAGCGGCGGCGTCATCCCACGATCAAGGACAAGACGGTGTGGGAAGTTTACGAGCAAGAGCAGCCGTATCTGATGGCTTACCGGGGTCCGTTCGACGGGTTCCACGCGGTGGAGGCGGCGGTATCGAAGACGTGTCTGGTGTGTTTCGATCGCAATCAGTACAGCGTGGAGTCGCGCGCGGTGGGCCGCACGGTGGATGTGTGCGCATATGCTGATCGGATCGTGATCCGCCAGAACGGCGAGACGGTGGGGGAGCATCCGCGCTGCTTTGAGCGTAACAAGGTGGTGTACAACCCGTGGCATTACGTGCCGATCCTCAAGCGCAAGCCCGGCGCGCTGAGGAATGGGGCGCCGTTCAAGGACTGGGCGCTGCCGGACGCGCTGGGGCGTGTACGGGCTGGATTGGGCCGTCATGACGACGGCGATCGGCAAGTGGTGAAGATCCTCGGTGCGGTGCTGGAGGATGGCCTGGAGGCGGTGGAGGCGGCCTGCGCCGAAGCCCTGGCCGAAGGCGCCTGCAGCCACGATGTGGTGCTCAATATCCTGGCGCGCCGGCGCCAGCCCGCGCCCCCGGCGCCGATCCCGACACCGGTGGATCTGTGGTTGCGCCTGGAGCCGACGGCCGACTGCGCTCGTTACGAGGGCTTGATGGAGGTGCGTCGTGGAGCGGCATGAGGTACTGGACATGATGCGCGCGCTGCGTCTGTCGGGCATGCGCACGGTGTTCGACGAGATCGTGGCCGTGGCGATCAAGCGCGGTCACCCGGTCCAGCGCGTCATCGGCGAGTTGCTCAAGGCGGAGATCGCCGACAAGAAGGCGCGTTCGATCAAGTACCAGATGACCATCGCCAAGCTGCCGACGGTCAAGGAGCTGGCCGACTTTGACTTCGCCTCAAGCCCGGTCAACGAACTGCTGGTGCGGGACCTGGCCACCGGCGCGTTCCTGGGCGACAAACGCAACCTCGTGCTGGTCGGCGGAACGGGAACCGGCAAGACGCATCTGAGCGTGGCCATCGCCCGGGCCTGCATCCGCAACGGCGCCCGGGCACGCTGCTACAACGTCGTGGACCTGGTCAATCACCTCGATGCCGAGGCGCGCGACGGCCGCCAGGGCCGGACCGCCAACCAACTGGGCCGACGTGATTTGATCATCCTCGACTTATGTTGCGTACGCGGTTATGTGGAGTTGGCGGTGCCCGGCAAGTGTTTTGTCGGGGGCAAAGCATGAACCAACTCCACATAATATTCGCTACAGGCGACGCAGCCATCCAGTGATATCGGAACCATCGATGGCGACCTGTCCGCCTTTCGGCGGCGCCAGTGCATCCGGGAACACCTGCGAGAGCGCGGTGCGCTTCAGGTCGATGTCGGCGCGTGCATAGCGCATAGTGGTGTTGACGCTGGCGTGCCCGAGCCACTGGCTGATGGTGGCGAAGTCCACGCCGGCTTTGAGGAGTTGGATGGCCGTGGTGTGTCGAAGGGAGTGCGGATGCAGTTGCTTGTCGCGAAGCGTGGGTGCGGCGCTTGCGCTGGCAGCCAGGTGTTTATTCAGCCGGTAGCGTACGCCGAAGCGCGTCAGCGGTCCGCCGCGTTGATTACGGAACACGATGGCGGTCGAGGGATGGTCGTCATTTTCAGATCGTTCGTTATCGATCAGCGTGCGTAGCAACTGCGCGGTGGCGGGCCAGATCGGGCACAGGCGCACCTTGTTGCCCTTGCCGTGCAGGCGTACTTGGCAAGGCGGCTCAAGGCGCATGTCGCGCACCCGCAGGTTGAGGACCTCCTGGACGCGAGCGCCGGTGTTGAACAGCAGCGCGAACAGTGTGTAATCGCGTTGGCCGCCGGAGGTATCGCGGTCGATGCTGTGCAGAAGCGCCGTCATCTCGGCGGTCTCGAAGTACTCGATCGGTGCTTCTCGCGCGCCGCGTTTGAAGGGGATAGAGAGAACGCTCTGGAGCGTCGCCAGGTACACGGGGTGTTGCGCGATGAGGAAGCGCGCGAACGTGTGCAGTGCAGCCAGGCGGGCATTGCGGGTGGCGACACCGTTGCGACGAACGCACTCAAGATACTGAAGGAACCGTATCACGCGTTCGCGATCGAGATCGGCGATCCTGAGCCGCTCGATGGGGCGCTGTGTGTCGCCGGATGCAAAACGCAGGAACAGCACGAGGGCGTCTCGGTAACTCTTGACGGTGTGCGTACTCAGACCGCGCAGATGCGGCAGATACTCCTCGAAGAAGCCACGTACCGCCCGGCCGAGTTCGGTGGGTTTACCGGTGCTCATCGGACACCTCCCCGATGACATGGCCGCAGTGGCGCGCGAACCGTTCGCTCGCCAGCGCCGCGAGCGTCGGGACAAAACGCAGGTAGTAGGCGGTTGAGACGATCGACACGTGTCCCAGGTAAAGCGCGATATGGGGCAGACCGCTTTGCACATCGGCGCCGCGCTCGTAGAGTCGCATCAGCGCCTGTACGGCAAAGCTGTGGCGAAGATCATGGACCCGGGGGCGCCGACCCTGGACATTGCGGACACCGGCGATCTCGAACAGTCGCCCGATGCCCGCACTGAGACCGCTTCCGGTATAGGGGCGCCAGCCCCGCGAGCGGTTACAAAGTAACGGTGCGCTCGGGCGGTTATCGTCACAGGCAGCGGTCCGCGCGCGAAGGTATCGGCGCAGTTCGCGGTGTGCGCTCGCCGATAACGGCACAAGACGCGACTTGTGGAACTTCGACTCGCGCACCCGGATGACGCCGGACTGGGCGTCCAGGTCATCGAGCGTCAGACGCAAGACTTCTCCCCGGCGCAGCCCGGCGGTGTAGAGCAGGACGAGCGCCAGGCGCAGCACTGCCCCTCGCAACGGCGAGTTCGCCGAGGGTGCCAGCGCGGTCGTGGATGTCAGCATCCCGGCGATCTGCTCGGGTTCGATGAGGACCGGGACTCGATAGGGTTGTGGGCGGGCGAAGTACAACGGGTCCGGTACAAAGCAAGCGGGTTCGGTCCTGCGCCGATACAGGCAGAGCCGGCGCACGATGAGCTGGCGGGCGCGGCGCGTGTTGGCGGAGAGCGGCTTGAGGTGTTCGCACCAACGATCGAAGGCCGTCGGATCGAGATCGCTCGCACCGGCCTGCAAAAGGAAGCTGCGAACGCCCCGTAGCACGTCCTCCTCGTTCCGGTAGCCGCGCCCCAGTGTTCGCTGGTGCGCGAGGAAGGCGCATATCGGCGCATCGAGGACGGTGCCCGACAACCGCTTATCCATGACCGTGCTCCTCGATACCGGTGAGGCGGGGCACCGGAAGCGCCACGGCGCGCAAGGCCTTGATATCCAAACGCAGATAGACGCACGTGCTCTCCAGGCTACGATGGCCGAGAAGATCCCCGATCGTAAGCGTTCGGTTACCGGGTGATTTGCTGGCTTATCGGTTGAGGATTCGTTTCCAGTCTTTTCGGAGAGGGCGCAGCCAGATGGTCTTTATCGGCTTATCGTATTTCTTGTGCCGGTCGTAGCGTCCGCGGCCCTGGGTGATGCCGACCGGTGTCCATCCGGAGGCCTTGTAGGTGGCGCCGGTGAAGCGTGGGGTCTCGACGAACGTCTCGATCAGCACCGGGGTTGTGTTGTAGCGCTCGCCCCAGTCCGGGGGCAGTTGCCGGCCGACGGCGGAGAGGATGTGCGAGGCGAGGTTGGGGATCGTGATCCAGGGCAGGATGAGGAAGCGCGCGTTGTCGATCACCCGCGGCAGGTTCTTCTCGCGCAGCGCCGGTGTCCAGCCGATGAAGCGGTCGCGCGGGGCCAGCTTGCGCGCTGCGGTGGAGAACCCGAGCAGCGCCAGCAAGCCGCCGTGGCGGTCATGGACGGTGTAGCGCATCTGGGCGCCGACCAGGGTCTTGTAGCCGAGGTAGTGGTAGCGGGCGATGAACGCATTCCACTGTTTGCTTTGCGGCGTGCCGCCAAGCACGGTGCGCAGCCGGATGGGGCGCACCTGATCGAGTCGTTGCGGTGGCGGATCCGGCGGCGCGTCGGTGTCGGGTCCGAACGCGATCGGCCCGGCGCGGTTCTGCCCCCACTTGGGCGGCGGCAGTTCGATGCGCCCGTCCTTGTGCATGGCCAGCATGGTCACCCGCGCCATCATGTCCTTGAGCCCGCCATCGGGCTTGTACCAGCCGATGCTTTTGCAGAACGCCTTGGACAACGCATGGCGGGTCAGTGCTGGCGGGCCGGCGATCAGCGCGCGCAACACCGCCATCTCCCCGGCGGTGAAGTCGCGACCGTAGTAACGGCACTCGATGGCTCCGGTCATCCCGGCGCCATCCACTCGCGCCGGCGCGCCGGGCTCATCGACCAGGGCAGCCACTCGTCCAACTGCGGCGGCGCCCGTGCACCCTGGGCCGCGCAGGCGCTGAGCCACTCCCGCAGCCAGCGGTGCACATCGATGCCGTTCAACGCGAGCGTCTCCATCACGGTGTACATCAGCGCGGTGAACCGCGCCCCGGCTTCGCTATCGGAACCGAACGACAGGCGCCGTCCGATGACCGCGCCACGAAGCGTGCGTTCGGCAAAGTTGTTGTCCATGGGCACGTCAGGGCGTTCAAGGAACACGCAAAGGCCCGCGCGATGATTCAGCAGCGAGCGCAACGGCTTGCCCTCGATCGCCGCCTCTTCCAACGCCGCCAGTTCGCCTTCGGCGGTAGCGAACAGGCGCTCCAGCTCCGCTTCGAGCGCTTGCTGCGCGTCGGCGAACGCCCCGTCGGGTCGTTGCCGGCCGGGCTCGTAATGCGCCAACCGCTGCCGGTTCAGCCGGTAAATCGCAGCCACCCGTTGCAGCCACGCTTGGCACCAGTCCGTCAGGTGCACCTGCCCGGCGGCGGCGGCGATAAAATCGCGGCGTTGATGGACCCAACACCACGACAGGAGAATCCGGCCTTCCAGGAGGCGGGCCAGCTTCTTGTAGGTGGCGAGCCGGTCGACCACCAGCACCTGCTCGCCCGCGGCCCCACCGAACACCGTCAAGGCCGCCTCGGCGCTCCGCGACGGGTCGATGTGGAAGTACACCGCATCCCCCGTGACCGAGACCCACAGCCAGGCTCGACCGCTCCGCCCCGCCTGCCGCAGTGCCTGGATACGCCAGCCGGTCTCGTCACCGTGGCGCACCGCCGCCCGGTTCTGGCGATCGAGAATCGCCCGCGCCAGCGGCTCGAACAGCGGCGCGAACCGGGCGATGCCGCCGGCCAGCGTGCCGGCAGAGACCGCAAGGCCCTGGTGCGTCAGCCAACCCGCAACCCCGTTGAGGGGGCGATGGCAGACATAGCGCTCGAACAGCACGCACGCCCACACGCTGGTCCCGTAGGAGGTGCGGGGGTACAGCCGATGCGGCGCCGGCGCGATGACCGCCTGCGGCGAGTCCTCACAGTCGCATGCCCGGCGCCAGCGGGGGCGGACGATACGGCGCCGATGCGCCCGCACCTCGATCTCGACGATCTCCGTGCACCGATCCCCGTTGGCGACGTACGGCGTGCCACAGCCCGAACAGCGGCGCGCCCGGGCCGCAAGATCCTGCACTTCATCCCGTTGCTCAAGCCCCGGCCGCGCCGTTCGGCCATGACCCCGGGCACCGGCTTGCTGGCCGCGCCGACGATCGGAATGCGGCTTCTGCTGCCGCTCGCTCTTGCGCCCGTACAGCGTCTTCGACAGCACCGCGCGACTCGCGCGCAGGGCCGCCAACTCGGCCTCCAAGGCCTCAATGCGGGCGCTCATCCCGTCCTGCGCGGACACCGCCGCGCGCACTTCCTGGCGAAGTTCGGCGTTCCGCCGCCGCAGCAACGCGTTGCTCCGGCGCAGTGTTGCATTCTTCCGACACCACTCCGTATTCTTGCGCTGCAATTGCCCGACTCGCCGGCGTAACAACACCGGGGTGGAGCGCCACGACATACCCGCCGCCGACAGCAGCCGCTTAAGCTGCTCTACCTCCGCCTGCAACGACAGCGCGTCCCGCGCCGTGCGGCGCACCGCCTTGGTCTCCTCGCGGGCCTCGATCAGCTTGACGCGACCGGACTCAAACTGAGCCTTCCAGGACGCGGCCTTGCCACGGGCGCGAACTTCCGCCCAACGATACTCCTGCGCTCGGGCCTCGGCCTCCGCCACGCACGCCTGCGCTTCCTCATACAGCAACCGCCAGTCGCGCGAGGAACAAGACCCCTCCGACCCTTCGACAACCGTCAGTACGGCGCCAACATTCCGTGCGCAACTCGCCATGCGCACAACAATAGCGAAATCCCGGTCCCGTTACCAGCCCCCTTTCACGGAACGCTTACCCCCGATCGCCTTGACGCCGACCCCACGTTCCAGCAGCCGCATGGCAAAGGCATGTCGCAAGCTGTAGGAGGAGTAACGCCCGGACGGAAGACCGCACTGGCGGGACCGCTTCGCGAAGAGGTCGCAGACCGCGGTGTGCTTGAGGGCGCCGCTGGGCCGGCGCACGCGCAGGAACAACTCGCGCTGAGCGCACACCTCTCGCCCCCGATGCAAGTAACGGCGCAAGAGGCGAAGGGTTGGCGCGGCCAACGGCAACACCAGTTGCGAGTTGGTTTTGCGTTGCTGGACGCGTAGCGTCTTGGCCTCAAAATCCACCGAGTCGAGTTCCAGCGCCACGATCTCCGAGGGACGCAGGCCATAATGGGCCATCAGGTGCAGTATCGCGTAGTCGCGCCAGCCCGCCTTGCCCGCTCGATCAATCGAGCGCAGCAGTCGGAGTACCAGTGACCACGGCATGGCCCGCGGCGGTCGTTCGCCCCGATAGGTGCGAGGCGTGTCGATCGTGTCCAGACGTGTCGGAATCAGCCGACAATCGAACGCAAAGGCCAGGAACGCGCGCAGGTGCGCGACCGTGTGCTGCAAAGTCTGTCGCGTGATCCGCGCACTCTTCATCGACAGATAGCGCTCGACATGGACCGCGTTCAGCACGGCTAGCGAATCCGTCGAACCGAGCGCGTGGTCCAGAAAGCCCGACACCGTCGACACGTGTTGCGCGGTCGTTGAGAGTGCGAAACCGCGTACTTCACGCAAAAACCGACCGTACTCCTCGATACCCCGCTGCCGTCCGCTCAGCGGCATGACTTCCAGGCGACCACAAGCCGCGAGGAATCGTCGGTAGGCGCATCGTGTCGCCCGGTAGCCGATCGCTTGACGGTCCGGTACGCCCTGAAACGCGAACAGTTCCTTGAGCCGGCGGACCGAGTAGGCTGTGTTGGATCCGGCTTCTCCGTCACGCTCGAACACGTGCCGCAACCGACGAAGGTGCCCGCAGGTGTTCTGGCGCGAGTAGCCACTGGCCATCAGCCAGGCGCCAAACGCCTCAAGCTCCTCGCCGCAGCACGATTGCTCGTAACGAGGGTGATACCTGGGAAAAAGTGTACGCAGCATGACTGCCTCCTAATTGTTGTCTTCGGAGGCACTACGCTGCCAGCTAACGATTTGTTATGTTGAGTTCCGGTCAGAAACGGCGTGCTTGCATCAGTGGCCCGAGGAACGAACTCCACATAAGTGACAACTCAACATAACTCGACGAGCTCGGCTACCTGCCCTTTGCCCAGGCCGGCGGCCAGTTGCTGTTCCATCTCATCAGCAAGCTCTATGAACGCACGTCCATCGCGGTGACCACGAACCTGGCCTTCGGGGAATGGCCCAGTGCGTTCGGCGACGCGAAAATGACCACGGCCCTGCTCGACCGTCTCACCCATCATTGCGACATCATCGAGACGGGCAACGAGAGTTGGCGGTTCAAGAACCGTTCCTGATCGGCAAAGCACCCTACACGGCCCATCCGGACGGGCCCGGCCACAATCACGATGGTCCGGCCAGACTTATCCATGCCTTGTACACCGCCCCGCCATTGTGTTTAAGGCACGCGGGTCCGTGCACAAGGCATGGATAAGTCTGCTTCTCAAGACTCCAACGCTGCCCCCCCCCAGAAGCCTGTTCGGGTGGGTCAATTTTGGACGCCGATAGTGGGTCAATATTCAATGCCGATTGACAATTTGCAAGGTGGACCGCCGGATCCATACGCTGACCAATCGCCCGAGTGAACTGCTGAGCGAGGACCAGAAAAGCACCATGGTGGACGGTTAGTTTCTGTGGCGAACGGTGGACTCGATTCTCTTCGTCGAGGCGATCAGTACCGGTGAAAGCGCAGTGGAGAAACTGCAGGATCTTTACCTCTCCAGCAACAGGATCATCATTAGCAATATTGCGCGGGACGCATTTATCCGGCTGGGCCTGGAGCACGAAGACATGGACGAGGCGGCCGAGGAGTGGGAGGAAGTTCGCATGGCCAATCCTTCAATTTGGCTTTTTCGCTCCTACGCCCTTCTCGATATATCATGCAATCCAGTTGATGGGCGTACCGACTAATAACGGTTCCTTCTACGGGAAAGGCTATCGGTCTTATCGGTGGGGATTTGGAGAATGCAAGAACCTTGGGCCTGGAATGAAGGGGGCGCGATGACCACACAACGCAAGTGGCTGGAAACGCTCGGGCAGTTTGCTGCGAAGGTGATGCAGGACGTCATATACCTAGTAGGCGTGGGCACCATTATTTCGGTGCTGGTTTGGCAAGAATTCGTTGCGAATGTTGGGGGTTCTACGCCGTGGCAACGTTAGCAGTCGCTTACCGCGCACTGTGGACTGCAGCCAAGATCATTTGGCAATCGCGCAGGGCCACCGCCCCGCCGAAGGCCGAACCCGAAGCCCGCTAGGCGCTTTCGTTCACCTGGCATAACAGCAGGCCCGGCCCTTCGGTAGAGGGGCCAAGCCTTTTCCTGCGCGACAAACCCCCCGAATACGTACGGCTAACCGTACGCGTCCCGCGCTCCGAGCAGGACCAACTGCGGGCGCTCGCGCGCTGGCGCAGGGCTTCCATGACGGCCCTGGCGCGCCAAGCCATAAGGATTACATCGAACCCGAGGACCACGCCGGCAAGGACCCGCCGGAGACCGACCGCGGGCGAGCGCATTTGCGATTGATGCGAACCACGCTCACGGCCCGGAATTAAAAGCGCGGTCCCCACTGACGAAGGGAGCTGCGCCCGGCGTCGGTTGGGCGGCATAAGGAGTAGCGACCGAGAACCGACTGGTCGGCGACTGTGTGCCGCGGACGCCGGCCAATCTCACACCCAATGAAAGTCCTATTCGAACTGGGCCGGCGCTTGCTTCGTTCTTATGCTGGGCTTTTGCCGTGTCCCGCGATCATGGTCTGCGCAATTACCGATCAGGATCGCCAGCCCCGTCTGCCGGAATCTCGCCACTGGCCTAAACGACACCAAGCGCAAGCTCCGGCCCTCTGCAGCGCGCTGCCCCCTATGCGTTAGGCTCCGTTCTTTCCGCCAGGTAGAGAGCGGCCCTGCAGGAGCGGCGAAGCGCTCCACGTTCTCGGGGATGTATGCGGGCCGTGAGTCCCGTTGATGGATCCGTGCAGAAATCGCCGTCTTAGGCGGCAAATGGTGCGATATTCAACACGGGGGGTCTCGGCGAATTGCCGCCCAACGCGGCGGGTTGGGGTCGATCGCACCGAATTGGCGTAGTAAATGGGGCCTGCAGGCCAAAAAACGCCAGTTCGGCAGGATTAGGACCCACCAGGACGCTGTAGCGTCCGGCGTGTGTCAGCAGCTTGGGCGCATTGCAACGCGAGGGCGTTTACATCAGTGAATTTGCCCCTGCCCACGGTTGGGTCCATGCCCGGGAAGCTCGGCGCGACGTGTCGGCGCCGGACAGGCTTGGTTCAGGCCTTCCTGAATCGCCAGCCGTACATGGTACGCTCGTAGAAATTGAACCACTTCCTTGCTTTAGGATCTTCGAACGGGTAGTCCGCTCCGAGTTGCCGCGCCGTAACGAGGCCGGTCAGGAAACAGGTTTCCTGACTGTTGATCAATGTGTGGGCCCCACAGTGCCATACGCGCCTCTTGCCCTGGACGAAGCGAAACATCTGGACCAGAAGAGCCACGTGGCGAACGTCGTGCACGACGTGTTGGAACCACCATTTCTTGACGATCTTGCCTTCGTCGATCGGACTGATCGGGTTGTAGGTCACCAGGCAGGGCTTGTCGGAGCGATTCGCCCAGGGCTGCTGGTTGTGCATGATGTAGGTGATTTCGTAGTTGTCTGGTCTCACGCCGTATTGCTTGATGTGATTGCTCCGGGTCGCGAGCGGCTTCACGGCGCTGTCCGGAAGTATCGAGGCGTCCGAATGCACGATCGTATGGTTGTGCAGTTCGCTTTCGTAACGGATCGAAGACAGAAGGCAGTTCTCAATAAAGGAAGGTTTGTCCAGGATCATCAAGGTCTGGTTCGCATTGCAGGCGAAAACCACATCGTGGAATGTCTCTTTGTTTCCGTTTTCATCCTCCACTACCACATCAGTGGAATGCCGGTACACCTTTCGGACCGGCCGGGCGAGGTAGATCCTGTCCCGAAGGGCGGCCGACATCTCTTCGTAGATTCGCCGCGTGCCCTGGTTCCAGGTCCGCATCGGCGTTGCGGATTCGATATCGAAGAACTCTAGGTAACGGGCGAACAGGGACGCGGGCATGTCGGAAACGTTCGTCGCCATCAGGAAGTTCACGAACAACGGTTTGAGAATCTTGTAGCGGAAATCGTCGGAGAATCGGCCAAAGTTCAGCATCGCGCCCATGCTGACGTAGTTGAACGGGTTGAGGGCATTGAGGAATCGGGATCTGATCTTGCGCTTCGTAGAGTCGAAAGTCGAATCGATCAGGATGTTGGTTAAGCGCCCAGGCCACCCCGAGCCCCGAGACTCCCGCACCGATAATAGCTACCCTTCTCGGCATGGTCGCCCCTCGCTTCATTTTCTTCAAGGCTCACACTCTAGCATTGTCCGCGTCGCCCTGAACTTTCAGTCTGACTTGGCGCCGGGCCTTGTGCATCGCTTCCTGCGGAAACAAGTCCCGCTTATTCGCCCGAATCCGGGCTGTTTCATTCGGCGGGAGGCCCGGCAGGGCATCCGTGGAAAGAAATGCACAGCCCGAATATACGGAGTATGGGCGGCGAAGGTATCCGACAACGCCTACAAGCAGAAAAGAAAGTGCCGCCCACAACCGTTTGGTAAAGGTCATTCCGTCTTTTCTTGCCTATATTTCGCCAGGGCGCGGCCTACGAACAACTGCGCGTAAATTCGCCGAAACAATACGCCGAGAGCCAGATAGCCTGCCCCGGCAGCAATTGTCGCCGCGCCAGCGACGACCAATCCTTTACTCAACCCGAGGTTAACGAGAAGTCCGAGCAGCGCAAGTGGAACCAAGGTGCGAGTCCAGAGAGTGGGCCTGTGTTTCCGTCGAAGGGTAACGTATTCCCGTGAAGGGTGTCCGTGTCCTTCAATCGCCTCTTGCAGGTCGGGCGACAATGTGAGACTCCCGCCAAACAAAATGTATCTGGTTGAATCGAGCCGGGTTTACCGGAGGCTCCGGATCTTGAGATGGAGTGCCCCAGGTTTGGTGGACACTTCCGGGCTATGTTGGAGTGCCCCCGATTTGGTAGACACTTCCGGGCTATGATTGGAGTGCCCCCGGTTTGGTGTTGTGTAGAGAGCACATAACTTGTCCGGTTTTAGAGCACATAAAGTGTCCGGTTTGGAGTTTACCCTCAAGGGGGTTGCGCGCTCCCCGTGAAGGGAGCGTAGCGACCGGAGCGGGGAGCGCGCAAAAGCGGTCATGCGGCCCTCTCCAGTTGCTCGGTTTGCGGGTGTCCATCGGGCCCGTAACGGGCCAACAGCCGGGGGCCGTGCCAGATCGATAGCGTGCCGTTCATATGTCGACGCACCTTTACGCGGACCTTGAAATAGTGCGGACGGTAGCGGCTCGCCGGCAGTTGCAGCGCCTGTCTCTCGAACCGCACACAGTTGTCGCGGCCCACCGTTCGCTCGTGGATCTCGCACAGAATGTTGTCGAGGCGGGCGATCTCGGCCATCGCCACGAAGGCGCTCTTGTCCTCCGCAGGCGATCGGCGGAACTCGGCATTGAACGCCGGCTGATAGACCTCGGCGAGATAACGGTTGGCCCCGGCCATGTCCGCGATCCCCGCCAAGGCCAGCTCCCGCACCAGGCGGCCCTGGTGGGTGCGAAAGGCCCGCTCGGAGCGCCCTCGCGCTTCGGGCGAATACGCCGGGATCATGTCGATGCCCAAATCCTGCATCATCGCCCGACCGAACTGCGTAAGCTTCGTCTTGTCCACCTTGCCGCCCGCCTCGGGCGTGTGCCAGTAGTGCGAGGCCCGGTCCGTATACAACGAACAGAAAAGCCCTTTGGACTCAATCACCTCACGCACCCCCGCAAAACTGCTCCATGTGCCTTCCTCTTCGCAAAAGAACATCGAGTAGTGCTCATTGGTGGCGTCGTCCATCGTCACGATCAAGTCCCACACCCGGCCTTTGACCCACTCATGCGAACTGCCGTCCTGGTGCAGCATCACCCCCGGCCACGGCGCCGGGTCGCGCTTGCGCCGGTGCTTGCCCCGACCCTTGCCCTTCGACACCGCCCCGTGCGCCTGAAGCTTGTTCCTCACCCACGTGTAACTGCGACGGCCCCCCGCGCGCCGATACCAGGAATAGTAGTGGCGAATGTTCCAACCCTCGTGCCGCGTCCGGTAGCGATCCACCATCCGCATCACCTCGTCCACCGGCGCCGCACGGTGCGAGGCCCGCGACACCCGGCGGTCCCGCAATCCCTCAATACCGTCCTCGCCATAGCGAACCGTCCAGCGCCGAAACGTCCTTGTACTCACCCCCAGCAACGCCGCCGCCTGATCCTGCGTCAAACAGCCGCCTTCCCAGTCCCGAAGCGCTTCCTCAAACATCCCCAAACGCCTCCACTCGCGATGCGTGGCCGTCCCCATCTCGCACTCCCCAAGAACAAGAAACGCTCCAAGATACGACCGGACACTTTATGTGCTCTAAAACCGGACAAGTTATGTGCTCTCTACAGAGTGCCCCCGGTTTGGTAGACACTTCCGGGCTATGACCTGAGCATAGGAGGAAGTGCCATGAGCAACCAAAGATACAGTCCAGAATTCAAGGACGAAGCCGTCCGACAGATCGTCGATCGCGGATATTCCGTGGCGGAAGTTTCGGAACGCCTCGGCGTTTCGGTGCAAATGGCGGAAGGTGCGCCGTATTTTGCGCGCCGGGTCCGCCGCCAAGGCAGCGAGGCCGAATCATGGTCGCCCGTTGTCACACCTTTGTGACGGTCCACAGCACCTTGCCGACGATGTGGGCGTCGCCGGCCGGGACCGTGTAGTTGGCGTAGTCCGCGTTGGCCGACTTCAGGCGCAGCCCGGACTCGCCCCCGGCGCTGGTCGCGCGCTCGACGCGCTTGACCACCAGCCCGTTGCCGTCCCAGAGCACGAACATCTCGCCGGTGGCGGGGACGCGCCGGGACGTATCGACGAGCAGCCGGTCGCCTTCGGAGAGCTCCGGTTCCATTGATTCGCCCCGCACCCGGAGCACTCGGACGGCCCCTGGGACAGCGCCGCCCTCGTAGCGGATCATCCCCTCGGGCAGGAACCACCGCGCCTTCTCGTCAACATATTCGCCGGCGAGCGCCCCCGGCCCGGCCGAGGCCTCCACCTCCACCTCCGGGATGCTGGCGAGCGGCACGAGTGAGTCCGCCGGCCCGACGGGTCGGCGGGGCTTCGGCCCGCTGCCCTTGCGCCTCGGCGGACGCTGGGCGTGGTGCAGATTCTCGACCTTGCAGCCGAGCACCTCGGCGAGCTTCTCCGCGTCCCGGTGGGCGAGCACCTTGGGGGTGCCGCGCTCCAGGAACCCGTGCATGTAGCTGACGTTGCGGCCGATGGCGAGCGATGCCTCGCGCATGTTCAGTCCGCGCTTCCACAGCAGGTCGCGGATTTTTTGTCGCACCGGGTCCTTTTCCATCGCAAGTCCTCGCGCGTGTGTCGCGTCCCGATAGCTTATTCACTAAAAGACACTATTGTCAACGATATTTCGTGCCCGTAAGGTTACGTGCCATGAACGACCTTGCACACCAACTCCGCGACACGGTACGGGCCTGGCTCAAGCGCACCGGTACCCCACCCGCGCGCCTGGGCGCCGACGCCCTGGGCGACCCGTCCTTCGTGCTGCGGCTGATGCGTGGGCGCGTCCCGCGCGTGAACACCGCCGACAAGGTGCTCGCCTTCATCGGCGAGGAACCCGTCGGCCCCGTCTTCCGGGCTGAGATCGAAGCGTTCATCGAGACTACGCGCACCAAGGCCTACGTACTCGGGCATGACGCGGCGGGCGATCCCTCGTTCGTCGCGCGGCTGAGCCGGGGCGCCTCGCCCCGGCTCGACACCGTAGCGCGGGTGCGCGCCTGGATGGCGGCTCACTGCGGCGAGGCTGAGCGCGCGGCGATCCGCGCCGCGGTCGCTGGCGCGACAGCAGGGGCCGTTCGATCCAACGCGGCCGAATGCAACACAACCCCCACCAACAACAATGAAGGAGGCACTTCCATGAGCGAGCAACCGACCCACTACTTGGGCACGCGCGAGGCCGCAGCTTTCCTGCGGCTCTCGCCCCGCACGCTGGACCGCTACCGGGTCACCGGTGAGGGACCAGCGTTTCATAAGTTCGGCACCCGCATCCGCTACGCCCACGCCGATCTTGAGGATTGGGCCGCGGCGCGGCGGATGACCTCGACCTCCGACGACCGCATGGGCGGCCGGAGGGTGGCCTGATGGTGCGTCGTGCGCGGCAAATCGTGGGCACTGCGCTTTCGTTTGAGAACGTCCGCACGCTGGCCGCCTTCGCCGTCGCGGCGCTGGCGCTGGTATTCGGAGCCGATCCGGCCTTCGCCTCGACGGACGCGACCTTCCAGGGGCCGCTGGACACGGTGACCGGCATCGTCGGGGGCACCGGCGGGCAGCTCGCCGCCACGCTGGCGGTGGGTGCGGCGCTGGTCGGCTCGGTGCTGCGTTTCAACACGCAGCAGCTCATGGGAGCGGTCGGCGTCGGCGTCGCCGCGGGCGCGGGAGTCGGCATCGTCACCAGCCTGGTCGGCACGGCCATCGTCTGAAGGCGATGAGCGATACCGCGCGCCACGCCATTCCCCGGCGTCTCGACGATCCCGAACGCTGGCTGTTCTGGACGGTCGACGAGGCCGCGGCCCTGCTGGGTCCGGCCCTGCTCGGGCTCGCCGCCAACGCTTTCGTGACCGGCTTGGTCGCGGGCATCGGCGGCTGGCTGCTGCTGCGCCGGATCAAGCGCGGCGCCGGCGGGAAGGTTGTGCGCTACGCGCTGTACTGGTTCCTCCCGGACTTTGCGCTGCGGCTTAAAAGCACGCCGCCGAGCCATGTCCGCCGCTACCTGGGCTGAGGGCCATGCGCCGGGAGGTTCGAGAGGCCGAGGGCCGCAAAGCCCGCGACGCGCGCCTCGCGCTGGCGGTGCTGCTGGGGCTATCGCTGATTGCCAACCTGACGCTCTCGGTCGGTCTTGCCGGCCGCGAGGCCGTGACCGTGCTGGTGCCGGCGGTGTCCGGCCCGGTGTGGGAGGTCGGGAGCAGTTGGGCGGGCCGGCGCTATCTGGAGGACGCGGCGCGCACCGTGGCGGTGACGCTGCTGACGCTGACGCCGGAGAACGCGGGATTCGTGCGCCAGGCGGTCGCGCGATTGAGCCACGCCTCGGCCCGGGGCGCGATCGGCGCCTGGGTTGCGGCGGAAGCGGAACGCATGGCCCGTCGCGACCTGTCGAGCGCCTTTTATCCGTGGCACATCGAGGCCGACCCGGAAACGCTGACGGTCGAGGTGCGAGGAGAACTCGCCACCTGGATCGGGCGCGAGGAGTCTGCGCGCGAGCGTAAGGCCTACCGGCTCGTCTTCCGAGTCGACGGCGGACGGTTGGGCCTTTTGCGATTCGAGGACCTGGAGGACGAACAATGAAAACGATGACTTCGAGGCGGCTGCTGGGCGCACTGGCCGTCGCTTCCTTTGTGAATATGCACGCGGTCTTCGCCGTCGCGGCACCGACGGCGAGCACACGCATTCTCGATGCCGCCGACCACGCCGAGCTCGCCGTCGAAGTGTCGGCGAACGGGGTGGTCCGGGTGGCGCTCTTGGACGACCGGATCGCGCGGGTGATTCGGGCTTCAAGCGGGTTCGAGGTGGAGCACGACCCCGCGGCGGGCGATCTGTATCTCCGGCCCGCTTCTGAATCCGCCACACCGCAGGTGCCCGCCGCACCGCAGGTGTCCGCCGCACCGCAGGTGTCCGCCGCACCGCAGGTACCCGCCACACCGCAGGTACCCGCCACACCGCAGGTGTCCGTGGTGCTGTTCGTCGGATCGGAGAAGGGCTTGACCTACCGGTTGACGCTGACCCCGATTGCGGGCGGTCCGGCGCAGATCCTGATCCGCAATGCTCACGCGGAAGCCGCGGGCCCGGCGCCGGTGGCGCGCAATCCCCGCATCGCCGCCATCGCCGGACTGGTCCGGGCGGTGGCCAACGGCACGCCGCCGGCGGGTTACGCGGTCGAGCCGGGCGACCAGAATCTCGCCGCCACCGCGGAAATCGTCGCGCTCGAATTCTGGCGCGGGCCGCGCTATGAGGCGGGGCTGGTCGCCCTGGGCGCCGACGCCCCCGTGGACGCAGCGGCGCTGGCCGCGCTGCTGGGTCCGGACGTGGCGGCGGTCTGGATCGCCGGGCCCGCGGTCGGCAGGCCCCTGCGGGGCGGCAGGCTTGCGGACGGCAGTCCGGCGGCGGGACGCTACGTGGTGGACCGCGTCCGCTCGGGCCGTTTGGCGGTGGTCGTGCGCGAGGCGGGCGAGCGATGAGGGGTGGAGCTTCCACCCCGCGGGGATCCCGCCACACGGGGGCCGACGCGCCCGACGGCGGCGCCCGCCAGGTGCGCAACCGCCAGATTCTGCTGTTCTCGTCGGTCGCGGCGGTGGCGCTGGTCGCGATCGCCGTGTGGCTGTCGGGTTCCGGCGGCAAGGCGCCCGCGCCCGACGCGCTCATCGCGGCGGAAGTAGCCGGGCCCGACACCGCGGAGGACACCTGGACGCGGCGCTCCGAGGCGCGAATCGGCACGGTGGAGGCGGACTTGCGCGAGCTGCGCAACGCCAACCGTCAGCTCGCCGACGAGAACCGCAGGCTCTTAGAAGAGATTGGCCGAAACGCCGACGAGGCCAAAGGCATTATCGACCGCCTCACGGCGGCGCTTGGCGACCGCCTGGAGGCGGGGCCACCGGAACCGGACGCGCGAGCGCCATTCGCCGACGTGTTCGCGCCGGGGGGCGCTGCGCGCGGCAGCACTGCGCACAGCAACACTGCGCACGGCGGTGAAGCTTCCGCTGCGCCCGACCGTTCTGCCGCCCCGCAGGGGCTGATCGAGCGCTTTTCGCTCGACGATGCGGTGTTCCGGGAGGCCGATGGCGAGGACGCCAGGCCGCTTTCGCTTTGGCTGCCGGCCGGCAGCCACGCCGAGGCGGTGGTGATCGCCGGGGTGGACGCCTCCGCCGGGGTCGCCTCCCAGGGCGATCCGCGCCCGGTGCTTCTAAGGATCACGGGCCCCGCCTGGACGGCGGCGGAGGACGGGACGGCGCAAACGGTCGATCTTGACGGCTGCACCGTTACCGGCGCCGCCTATGGGGATCTGTCGTCGGAAAAGATCTACGCGCGGCTGCGCACCTTGACCTGTTCAGGGGACGAGCCCGGCACTGTCGTCGAGACCGAAGTGGCCGGGTTCGTCGCCGGCGCCGGCAAGGCCGGCGTGCGGGGACCGGTCGTGAGCCGCGAGGGCGCGCTGGTGCAGAAGGCGTTTTCGCGGGGCTGGTGTCCGGCGTCGGCCAGAGCGTTTCAAACGCGTTCGCGCCTCGCGCGGTTGCGACCGGGAGCAACGCGGCGGCGCTCGCCAACACCGGGCTCGACGAGATCGGTCGCGCCGGCATTGGCGCAGGCGCCTCCTCGGCGGGCCGGCGGGTCTCCGACTACCTGATCCGCCGCGCCGAACAGTACCAGCCGGTGATCCAGCTTATGGCCGGCACGGAGGTGACCGTGGTGTTTCTCGAAGGCACGCGGCTCGACGGCCGGCCCGACACCCAATCCCAACGGAGAAAGAACAATGACGGTTGAGAACCTGAACACCCGCCGGCGCCTGCTCGCGCCGGCGATGGCGGCCGCTGTCGCCGTGATGCTCGCGGGCTGCACCGCGACCCATATCGGCGAAGACTGGCAGTGCCCCCCCGCCCAGGGCACGCAGTGCACCAGCGTCGCCGCTGCCGATCCGATGGTGAAGCGCCTTGCGGGGGGCGGACTTCTCGCAGGGGAACGTGCCGGAACACAAGCGCCAATTGCGGCGCTCGGAGACGGGCATCACGGCGCACCCGGCACTTCCATCGAAGCCGGCGGCGACGGTATCGGGCGCAACTGTCCCCCGCTCTGCCGGGCCTTTCGGTGGTTCGCCCGGCTTCTGGAAACCGATGCCGAAGGCGACGCGGCCGAACCTTCGGCTGCGCCGGCGCCCGCCGAGCACGACGCAGCAGCGGATGAGCACGCGGACAAGGGCAAACGTTCCGGCGCGGCAGACGAACCGCCGAGAGATGCTGCCCTGCGCCGGCCCGAGACGATCGGGCGGGTGTGGATCGCGCCGTACGTGGACGGCGATGGCGTCTACCGCGAGGGCGCTTGGGTGCGCATCGTGATCGCGCCCGCGGCGTGGGGGCGACCCTGATGCTCAAGCGCCTCGGGGACCTGTTTGAGGGGCCGGCTGGGCTTGAGCCGTGGACGCCGCCGGAGGTCCCGGCGGCGCTGAACGGGCTGTTGCCCTGGCGCGCCTTCGACGAGGCTAGCGAGCTCTACGTCAACGCTTCAAGCGTCGGGTTCGCGATCGAGATCCCGCCGTTCGCCGGGATCGACGCCGAGACTTTGGGCGCGCTTTCGGGCACGCTCGCCGACGCGGCGCCAGAGCGCTGCACGGTGCAGGTGATCCACTGGGCGAGCCCCCGGTTCGGGGCGGCGCTCGACGCCTGGGGCGCGCCGCGCCGGAACGCGGGTCCGGTGCAGGCGGCGATGCGCGAGCGCCGCGAGCGGCTGCTGTCGCACGCGGGCTGGCGAGCGCTCCATTCCGGCGGTCCGCCCTTTACGCTCTCCGACTACCGGGTGTTCGTGTGCGCGGCGCTGCCGGGACCGCCGGGTCCTGTGCCCGAGACCGCGCTCAGCGGTTTTCGGCGGGCGCTCGAGGGCACGCTGGCCTCGGCCGGCGCCGCGGCGAGGCGGCTCCACCCCGACGATCTGCTTTCGCTCGCCATCGAACTCATCGCGCCGGATATGGCCGGGACGCCGGGCGGCGGGTTGGCCCGCCCCGGGCTGGGCCGCTCCGGGTTGGCCCGCCCGCGGCGGCGCTGGTCGCCCCGCGATCCGCTGCACATGCAATGCGCGGCCCCCGGGCGCGCGCTCACGGTCGCGCCGGCGGGGCTGGTGTTCCATAATCCCGACGGAAGCGACGTGGCGGTGCGGGTGCTCACCGCGGCGGCCTTCCCGGAAGTCTGGCCGGGCTGGCGGGGCAACGCGCTGATCGGCGACTTCCACCGCGAGTTTCTGCAGCCGGGCTGTCCGGTCCTGACCTGCCTCACGGTCGTGACCGGCGACGAGGCCGCCATCGATCGGGCGGTTTTCAAAGCCGCGCGCGCCACACAGCAGGCCGGCACCGGCATCGCCCGCTACCTGCCGGGGTTACCGGAGAAGGCCCGCGACTGGCGGTTCGTCACCGAGCGCCTCAAGGACGGCGAGCGGCTGGTGCGCGCGGCCTACACGGCCGCGGTCTACGCCCCGCTCGACGCCATCGACGAGGCCGAGCAGGCGGTGCGCGCGATCTACCACGGCCAGGGCTGGCGAATGGCCGCCGAGCGCTACGTGCAACTGCCGTCCTGGCTCGCGGGCCTGCCGATGGTCCCGGCCGGCGGGCTTGGCGACGATCTGGAGCGCATGGGCCGCATGAAGACCCTGCTCACGTCCGCGGCGGTCAACCTCGCCCCGGTGCACGGCGAGTGGCGCGGCCAGCCGGCAACGCCCGACACGCCCCCGGCGCTGCTGCTTATCGGGCGCCGCGGCCAGCCCGCCGGCTGGTCGCCGTTCGCCAACACGGCCGGCAACTACAACGTCGCGGTTACCGGCAAGTCGGGCTCGGGCAAATCCGTGCTGATGCAGGAACTGGTCGCAGGCATCGTCGGGGCGGGCGGCGAGGCGGTCGTCATCGACGATGGGCGGTCGTTCCAGCACGCCGCCGAGGCCTTGGGCGGGACGTTCATCGCGTTCGGCAAGGATCCCGCCTGCCTCAACCCGTTCGCAATGATTGATTCCGCCGCCGCGCAAGCGGACGGCGACTACCGCGAGGAGTGTTTTGCAATGCTCGCCGGCGTGCTGTCCCGCATGTGCCGGAGAAGGGGGGGCATTGACGACATCGAGGCGGCGCTGATCAACGAGGCGATCGCCGAGGCCTGGGACGAGGCCGGCGATACCGCGGATCTCGCCACGGTGCGCCGGCGGCTGGCGGCGCGCGAGGACCGCCGGGCGGCGGACATGGCCACCGCGCTCGGCCCCTGGTGCCCGGGCGGGTCGATGGGCCGGCTGTTCGAGGGATCGGCGGTTCCGGACTTGAGCGGCGCGGTCACCGTGTTCGAGCTCGCCGAGCTCAAGGGCCGTGGCGACCTGCAGGCGGTGGTGCTGATGCTGGTGGTGTTTCTGGCCACCCAGCGCATGTACCACGGCGAGCGCACGCGGGCGAAGGCCATCGTCATCGACGAGGCCTGGGACCTGCTCTCGGGCGAGGACAGCCGGGCGTTCCTGGAGGGCGCGGCGCGGCGGGCGCGCAAGTACCGCGGCGCGCTGGTCACCGGCACGCAATCGGTCAACGACTACTACGCCAATCCCGCGGCGCGGGCCGCCTGGGAGAACTCCGACTGGGTGATCTTCCTCGCCCAGAAAGACGAATCCGTCGAGCTGCTCAAGTCCGAGAAGCGCATCCACTGCGACCCCGGCATGGAGCAGGCGCTGAAAAGCCTGACCACGGCCGACGGGCGCTTCGCCGAACTCGTGCTGCACGGCCCGGACGGCTGGCGCGTGGCGCGCCTGGTGCTCGATCCGTGGTCGGTAGCGCTGTTCTCCTCGCGCGGACCGGCGTTCGCCGAGGTTGAGCGGCTCAAGGCGGAAGGTTTGTCCACGGTGGAGGCCATCGACCGGGTCGTCGGCGCGGAGCGGCCGACCGTTGCTGCGAAGCCGCAAAGCGACGGCCCGTATTCCGAACCCGACCAAGCTGATCAACACCGAGGACGCGAATGAGCGCACCCACAACCCAACGCATGCGCGAAATCGACGGGTCGTCTGCCCGCCTTGCGCAGCAACTCGCCTGGCCGGGCGACCCGGCCGGGCTGACGGCCACCGGCATCAAATTCGAGGCGCTGGCCC
Organism: Candidatus Foliamicus sp.; assembly: GCA_965261845.1. GTDB lineage: Bacteria > Pseudomonadota > Gammaproteobacteria > Steroidobacterales > Foliamicaceae > Foliamicus. The sequence goes on from OZ253475.1 coordinate 2,823,193, forward strand.
ATGTGCTGGCGAACACCTGCCGTTGGGGCGGGCGCACCCGCCGGTTCTATTCCGTCGCGCAGCGCGCGGTGGTGGCCAGCGAGGCCATCGAGGCGCTCGACGGGCTGGCGCCGGAGGAGTGCCGGACCCTGGCCCTGCGCGCGCTTCTCACGGAGGCGAGGATCGCCTGGCTGGGGGATGTACCGGGGGGCGGTCCGGCATCGGCGAGGGCCGCCGAGCGGGCCCGGCGCGATGGCGCGGCGATCGACCGCGCGGTGCTTGAGGCGGCTGGAGTCGACGGCGACCCGACGCCCGAACAGGCCGACCTGCTGCGCTTCGTCGCCCGCATGACCGATGCCGCCGAGCGGCGCGATCTCGCGGATGCCGAAATCGATGCCGGCGCGGGGGCCGCGTTCCCGCCGCTGAAGCGCCGCATCCGCCCGGTCGAGCCGGGACGGGCGGCAATGCTCTGGCTCAGCCGCTTCCGCGAACTCGCCGGACCGGCCGCTGGCGCCGCTGCGGGCAAGGCTGGCGCGGGCGCCGGCGTCACAAACCCGAAACCAAACACCGAATAGGAGAAAGACGATGTCGCGCACCTATCGCGGAACCGCACGGAGAAACCGGAGCATGAGACGGACGCAGGGAACGAAGACCGGCCGCTGGCGGCGTGACCGCCGCCGCGCCCCAAAGCTGAGAGTGGTCCGCGAGGCCGAGGACGTGTTTCGCGCGGCCATTCTCGCGGGACTGCTTTCGGCCGAGCGTTCGGACCTTCGTTGGGCCGGGCACTACTTCTACATGTTCCACGACGAGGACGGGACCGCCTGGTTCAAACACCGCGACACCCGCGCCTACCTCGCGTTCTCGCCACGCCGCGAGGCCGAAGCCGGCTGCAATTCCGAGAGGCACGGGACGTGAACGAACTGCGACTGCTCGGCTGCGCCGTATTGCTCAACCTGGGCGTCGCGGCGGTGGTCGGCGTCGGGATCGCGCGGCACATGGTCGAGGCGGTTCCGAGGATCGCCAGTGTGCGGCTTGCCGCACTCGTCGCCGAGCACGCGGAGACCGCTTCCCGCGGCGACCGTGGCGCGGAGGAGACGGCGGCGGCGACACGGGCCTGGGCCCGGGCGCTGGAAGACGCGCTCGCACAAGTCGCCGAGCGTCACGGCGCGGTGCTGCTGCCGGTGCGCGGCGTGGCCGCGGGCGCCCCCGACCTGACGGCCGAGGTCCGGGCCGAGATGGCGCGGGCCGTGCCGGGCAGCAGAGCGCTGGCGGCCCGCGAGGCGGCGGGCACAGAGGCGCGACCGTGAGGACAGGCACCGCCGAGCGCGCTGGGGGCCGCGACGGCCGCTGTTCCGCCCGCGCCACGTTCGCCGCGATGGCGGCGCTGATCGGGCTGTGGTGGTTCGCCCTCTCGCACGTGTATGTCAACGCGAGCTGGTCTGACGAAGCCTGGGCCTACCTTAAGCTCCCGCTGGCCGGTGATCCCCGCTTGGGCGAGATGGTGCTGTTCGAGCCGCCCGGCGCCGTGGGTTCCCCGATTCCGTACCTGAAGACCGTGCGCGGCCTGCCGGGCGCCGTGGTCGCCTTAGACGCCAACGGCACGGTTAGCATCGACGGCGTTCGGGTAAGCCGGGCCAAGCCGCGCGGGCTCGACGGCAAGCCGCTTGCGCCGATCGCGCCCGGGCCGATACCGGCGGGCCAATACTACCTGCACGCGGAGCACACCGACAGTCACGACAGCCGCTACGCGGAGATCGGCTTCGTGCCCCGCTCGCGCATTCTCGGGCGCGCCGTGGCGCTGCCGGACATCCCCTGGCTAGGGCTCGACGGGCCGCTGGTCGGGCCCGAAGACATCCGCGGGGACGCGGCCGAGGCAGGCGACCTCACGGAGGCGAGGCGATGACGCGGCGTGCGTTCCGCATTGCGGCGTGGGCCGGCATGGCCGCGCTGGCGCTGGGCGCCCTGTCTGCCTCGGCGCGAGACTTGGGCGTTCGCGGCGCGACCTGGCCGGTGGCAGAACCCGACCTGCTGGCCGGGATCGAGGCGCGACTGATCGACATGGTGCGCTCCGGCGAGATGGCGCGCGTTCAGGACAAGGCCCGGGAACGCGCCCGGCGATCGCTGGAGGAACCGGAGCCGGTGCCCGGTATCGTCCCGGCGACCAGAAAACACACCCGCCGGTTCGATCCGGCCATCGTCGTGGCCGAGGACATCGTGGGCCCAAACGGCGAAGCCATCGCTACGGCGGGCACCCGGATCGACCCGTTCGACCACGTAATACTGACGGCCGACGTGCTGTTCGTCGACGGGCGGCGCGAGGCCGAAATCGCCTGGGCGCTGGCCCGCGAGCGGCCCGCAAAGATCGTGCTGCTCGCCGGACGGCCGCTCGATCTCATGCGCCGGCATGGGCGGGCATTCTACTTCGACATTGGCGGACGGCTCTCCGAGCGGTTCGCGATCCGCGCCACCCCCACGGTGCTCGCGCACCCCCCTGGCGGGGGGGCATCCCCTGGCGGGGGGCAATCCTCTGGCGGGGGGCGTGTCGGCGAAGGAGCCTACCTGCTCTTGACCGAGTTCCCGGTCGAAGACCCGTCACCGACGGTCCGGTCCCGGGGACACACGTCTCCGAGGGACCCTGCGCCAGCAGGCTGCGCCCCGGAAACGGAATCCACCCCCGAAACCACCGACAGGAGAGAACCACTATGCTGAACATGAACCGAGTCACGCTGCTTGGCCACGCCGGGCGCGACCCCGAGATCCGAACGCTGAACAACAGCAACAAGGCCGCGTCATTCGCGCTCGCCACGACGGAGCGCTGGAAGGACCGCGCCGGCCGGACCGCCGAAACCGGCGCGGTCCGGGAGCGCACCGAATGGCACCGCGTCGTGGCCTACGGCCCGGCGGCGGACGCCGCGGAGAAGCTGTTACGCAAAGGCAGCGCCGTCCTGGTCGAAGGCCGGCTCGCCACGCGCGAGTACCGCGACCGCGACGGCAACCCGCGAACCGTCACCGAGATCGTCGTCGCCGGGCCGCAGGGCGTCATCAACGTGCTCTCCACTCCTCGCGGGGAGCAGGCCCCTGGCGGGGAGCAAGCCCCTGCCGGGGATCAATCCCCTATGGGGGACGAAACGCCCGCCAGGGCGGCGGCGGCGGATTGGATATGAGGTGCCTGCCGTTCAGGGTCGCCACGGCCCTGGTCCTGGGAATTGTCCTGTGGTCGGCGCCCGCTGCGGCGCAGACCTGCTCGGGGCGCTTCGTCAACCCGATTACGGATGTGTGCTGGGAGTGCCTGTTCCCGATCTCGATCGGGCCGGTCTCCATCGGCGGCGCCTCGGGCGCTCCGGACACGGACAATCCGTCCTCGCCGATCTGCTTTTGCGGCTCGCCCATTCCCCGCATCGGGTTGTCGCTCGGCGTGTGGGAACCGGCAAGGCTGGTGGACGTCACCCGCACCCCCTGGTGCTTCCCCAATCTGGGCGGGCTTGACATCGATCCGGGCCTGCCCGCGCCGCGCGGGCGCACGGGTTCCTCGGGAGGCGACGGCGCGGGGGGCTCCGTGTGGCACGCCCACTACTACGTCTATCCGCTGTTGTCGTGGATCGGCGCGCTGCTCGACCTCGGCTGCCTGGAGGGCGGGAGCCTCGACATCGCCTGGGTCTCGGAGCTTGATCCGGCGTGGCTCGACGACGAGCTGTCGTTCCTCTTGAACCCCGAGGCGGCGCTGTTCGCCAATCTGCCGGCGCAAGCCGCCTGCGCGGCGGACTGCGCGGCGGCCTCGGCGGGTCTGCCGCTCGATCCGATGTTCTGGTGCGCCGGCTGCCAGGGCGGGATGTACCCGCTGACCGGCAACGTGGCCGCGCACGTCGGCGGAGTGCAGGCGTCGCTGCTCGCGGCCCAGCGGCTGGTCTACCGGCTGCACCGGGCGGGGCTGGCCTGGGGCACATCGGGGTCGGCGGCCCTGTGCGGGCGCTACCCGATGCCGATCATGCAAAAGAGCCAGTACCGCTGGCAGATGACGCAGCCCGTGCCGGCCACGACGCCGGCGACCGGCTGCAACCCCACGGGCCGCACCTCGGTGCTGTGGGAATCGCTACGCGAGCTGCCCGTATCGGGCGAGAGCTTCGGCTACCTGCTGTGGAGGAAACGGAATTGCTGCATCTTATAAGTAAGAGCCTCAATCAGCGCGCCGGAGCTTTCGCCCGATACGGGTTCGCGCGATACGGGTTCGCCCGATACGGGTGCTGCGCACGGCGGTCGGGTGGCCAGGGAATCGTCGCAGCGGTGGCGCTGGTCCTGTGCGTGGGGCCGGTGCTTGCCGGGGATCCGCCGGCTTCGGCGGAGGACTTGGCGCAGTCCACCGTCGAGGAGGCCGGCGCCCCTCGCAACGAAACCGCCGACGTTCGCGCATTGGCCGACGACGCGCTTGCCGAGGCCGATGAATCCCTCGGACACGCCGACCTGGAGGACTGGACCCGCTCGGTGATCGCCGACGCGCTTGAGCGTGTGGGTGCGGTCGCGGAGACGTCCGCGGGTGCCGGAGCGGAAAGAACCGCCGCAGCCGGCGACCCGCTTCCGGCCGAGCGCCACGCGGCGCAGGCCGCCGAGGGTCTGTGGGCCCGTCAGGGCAGGAACGGCTTGCCTGCCCGCCGGGGCACGGCCGAGGTGCTGGTGTTCCTGAGCCTCGCGGTGCCCGAGGAGAGCTGGGCGCAATGGGCTGCGGAGGCGGCCCGGGCCGGCGCGCCCCTGGTGCTGCGCGGCGTCTTGCCGGCGGGACTGCGAGCGACGGTGACCGAGGTCGGCCGGCGCCTCGGCGGACACGAGGCGGGGGTGGCCATCGATCCCCGGCTGTTCCGCCTGTTCGGTGTCGAGCGGGTCCCCGCGGTGGTCGCCGTGCCGGGCGGCGTCCCGGCCTGTGCAAGCCGCGGTTGCGCGGACGACACCCCACCGCCATTCGACTCGGTCGGCGGAAACATCGGCCTTGGGGCGGCGCTCGAAGCCATCGGCGCCGAGGGGGATGCAGCCCGTGAAACCGCCCGCCGGCATCTCAAACGCCTTGGGAGACGGCCATGAGAACCGGAGCAACACACGCCCGGTTCGGCCGGGTCGCGGCGGCCATCAGGGGCCCGGCGGGCCTCATGCGGCTGCTGGCCTGGGCCGTGATGGTGGGCGGGTACGGCCTGATGCTCTGGGCGCTGTCCGGGTCGGCTTACGCCGACGACCCGAAGGACGCAGCGCGGCAGATCGGTCAGGCCGGTTCGGCCGCGGCCGGCGCCATCGCGCGCGACTCGGGGAACGCGCAATCGGTGCCCGGGTTCGCCGGAACGAACGTGCCCGAACGCAATCTAAACGAGGCCGGCATGGAGAACGCGGCGCGGCTGCGGCTGGCCGACCCGGACGATCCCGGCGGTTCGACCGGGCGCGCGGTGATCTACGGGGCCGCGGTGCGGCCGTCCGTGCCGGTTCCGGCGAACGATCCCGCGGTGGAGCGCGCGCGGGCCGTGCAGGCTGCGCCGACGGACGCCGCCCATCGCGCCGGCGGGCTCGCATCCGGCGGCTCGGCGGATTGCGACGCCGGCGTGACCGACGCCGGGCGGGGCGGCGCCTGCGGCCGCATCTCGTCGTGCGTCGGCGCCGGCTGCGAGACGGTCGAGGCGCAGGGCAACACCGGTTTCGCCCGCTCCGTGGCGATGCTCAACATGGTGCTGGAGATGGGCGGCGATGAGTTCGACCGCAACGACCTGCGGGTGTTCGCCGGGGACCGCCGCGCCTGCGCCATCAAGTACGGCGGGCTCGCCAACTGCTGCAAGGACTCCGGGTTGCTGGTGGGCATTGCGAACTGCTCGGCTGAGGAGAAGGAACTCGCCGGGGAGCGCCATGCAGGCAACACCCACTATCTCGGGCGGCGCTGCGCGAAGCGCGTGTTGGGCGTGTGCGTGAAGCGCGAGCGGGAGTGGTGCGTGTTCGGCTCCAAGCTCGGCCGCATCCTGCACGAGCAGGCGCGCCCGCAGCTCGGCATCGGCTGGGGCCATTGCGAAGGATTCACCGTCGCTGAAATCGAACGCATCGACTTCGACCGGCTGGATCTGACCGAATTTACCGAGAACCTGGAGGACGGCGCCCACGAGCCCGCCCTCGCCCTGCCGGACAGGCACGGCACCCAAGCGGACATGGCCGACCGCGTGCGCGACTTTTACGGGAGGAACCCGTGAGGGCGCCGCGCCCGAACTCCGCGCACCTCCTGGCGGCAGTCTCGCTGGCGGCGCTCGCGGCCGTGGCGCCCGCGCAGGCCGAGGCGCAGGAATGGCGCGATTGGTGCGACAAGCCCGGCGCCGAGATGCGGCTCGGCTGGCACTTCTACTGCGACCGGGACGAAGACGACATCGACGAGGCTCCCGACCGGATCGCCCTCGCGTTCCCGGCGCCGAGCGCGACGCAGCGGATCGAGGCGCTGCGTCGCGAACTGGACGAGTTCCGGGCGGCGGCGATCCTCGACCCCTCGCCGGTGAAGGTGGGCGCTTACCTGCGCCTGCAACAGGCGACGCTTGAGCGCGCCGCGGTGTTCTCCGACGCGTTCCGCCGCACGGTCTGGGCGACCCCGGAATTGGATTACACGCTCACCCGCCCGGTGGGCGCGCTCGCCAAGCAGCTCTGGTCCGACGCGCGGCGCGAGGAGCGCGAAGCGGCGCTGCGCGGTTTGAGCGAGCGCTACGGGCTGATCTATCTCGGCCATGCGGCCTGCTCCGAGTGCCAGGTGTTCGGGCCGCTGCTGCGCGCGTTCGCGCTGCGCCACGGCCTCGACGTGCTGGCCGTGTCGATGACCGGCGAGGCACTGGAGGGCTGGCCGGAGGCCGTTCCCGACAATGGGCGCGCAGCCTGGCTCGGCCTCGACGGCGCGCCGACGCCGGCGGTCGTGCTGTACGACACCGAAACCCGTGAGGTGCTGCCGGTCGGGTTCGGGGTGCTCGCCGAGGACCAGCTCGCCGAGCGCATCTTCGTGCTCACCGCACGGGATACCGGCCATGACTACTAGGCCCTGGCGGGCGGCAGCCCTGCGGACGGCAGCCCTGCGGTCAGCAGCCTTGTTCGCCGCCGGGCGTGCCGCGCTACTCACCGCGGTTGTTGCTGTCGCGCTAGCGACCGCGCAAGCGGACGTGCTTTCGGAGATGGAGTCGTTCTGGCAGGGTGCGGCGGTCAACACCACGGGACCCACCGCATTCCAGGGCCAGGCTTCCGGCCACTGGACGCTCGGCAACCTCTATATGCGCGCACCGGTGCGCACCGAGCAGATCGCGACGCTGAGCCTGCCGAGCTTCCGGGCCGGCTGCGGCGGCATCGACGCCTTCGCCGGCGCGTTCTCGTTCATCGACTCCGACCAGTTGATCGCGTTCGGCCGCGCGGTTGCGCAGAACGCCTCGGGGTTCGCGTTCGAGCTGGCGCTGGAAACCATCTCGCCGGTGATCGCCGAGACGATGTCCAAGCTCCGGGCTTTGTCGCAGTGGGTCAACAACCAGAACCTGAACTCCTGCGAGAGCGCCCAGGCGCTGGTCGGGGCGGTGTGGGCGAAGAACGACCGTGCGAGCGAGGCCATCTGCGCCGCGATCGGCACATCCCAGGGGATTTTCTCGGACTACGCGGCCGCGAAACACGGTTGCGGGGCGGGCGGCAAGCGCAACTCGACGCTCGCCTCGGCCACAGGACCGATGGCGGACCAGGTGCCGGTGAACGTCAACTACGCCTGGCGGGCCGTGCAGGCCTCGGCGTTTCTCTCCGCCGACACCGATCTCGCCGAGTTCGCGATGTCGGTCTCGGGCACCGTGATCGTCACCGCGCCGACTGCCGACGGCGACGCCTCCGGTCCTCGGGTGCGCATCCTGCAGCCGCTCATCTTGGATCGCCGGGTCACCGAAGTGCTGATGGAAGGCGGCGGCAACCTGCCCGTCTACCGATGCGACACGGCGGCGGACTGCCTGAACCCCACGCTGGGCGAGGCCCCCGTCCCGGCGGACCGGGGGTTCAGGGCGCGGGTCGCGGACCTGCTGCGGCGTCTCGCGGAGGCGGTGCGAAACGACACCGCGCCACCGGCCGACGCCCTGGGGCTGGTCAATCTGACGACGATCCCGGTCTACCGGGTCATCAACGCGGCGGCCGCCTACCGCGGCGCGGTGATCGACAGCGAGATCGACGCGCTCGCCGAGGCCGTCGCGCTGGACCTGCTCCAGGTCTGGATCGCCGATCTGCACCGCGCGGTCGAGGAGCGCGCGGGTACGCTCGATATCGCCGACGGCGAACAACTGATGCGCTGGCGCGAGGGGCTGCGGGCCAACCGCGCGGCGCTGGCCCAGCACCGCAATGAGGGCCTGGCCCGATTCAACACCGCACTGGCGGTCGTCGAAAAACTCCGGCTCATCGAGACCGAGCTCGCAGGCGCCCTGTCGGCGGATCTGCGCGCGGCGCTGGCGTTCGCCCGCGGCGGCGCAGGCGCCCGCTAGGTGCCTGGCGGCACGGCAGTGCTGCGCACGGTAGTGTTGCGCACGATAGTGCTGCGCAGGGCGGCCGGGGCACACGCCGGTACCGGCGCCGAGGATCCGGCGCGGGCCGTGGCGCGCTAGCGCCCATGTTCGAGATCTTCACACTGGGCGGCGGCACGTATCTCGTCGACCTGCTCAACGCCGTCGCCACCATCACCGGCGGCGGCGCGTATATCACGCTCGCGCAGCTCGCCGGCGCCGCCGGACTGGCCTGGGTCCTGTTCCGCACCGCCTTCGGCGGTTCCTGGAAGGACAACGGCAAGTGGATTTTGATGTTCGTCGCCGTATGGGGCGCGATGATCGTGCCGAAGGCCACGGTGCGGGTGGTGGACCGGCTCGATCCGGCGCTCGCCCCGGCCGTGGTCGCCAACGTGCCCATCGGGCTTGCGCTGTTCGCCTCGGCGACCTCCCAGATCGGCGACGGGCTGACCCGCTTGACCGAGCAGGCGTTCGCGCTGCCGAACGATCTGGCCTACCAGCGCCACGGGATGATCTTCGGGTCGCGGCTGGCGGATGCGGCGACACGGCTCGAGGTGACCGACGCGGTGTTCGCGCGGAATCTCCGCGCCTACGCCCGCCAGTGCGTGTTCTACGCGCTGCTGCTCGGCCACGTCTCCGCCGACGAGCTGCGCGAGTCCACCGATCTGTGGACGCTGGTGACGTCAAGCCGCTCGCCCTCCGCGGGCGCCTCGCCCGCGCGCATGGTCGAGTTCGCCGAAAGAAACGCCGGCGGCGGCGTCGACCGCTCGATCCTGACCTGCGCGGACGCGGCGGGGAGACTGAACGCGCAGTGGGCCGCGGAGATCGGGCGTGCCGGTGCGGTGTTCGGACGAAGGCTCTTCCCCGGCGCGGCCACCGACGCGCTGGCGCGCACGGAGCTGATGGCGGCGCTGCCGGCCGCGCACGATTTCTTGATCGGCGCGTCGCGCTCGGCAGCGGAGATCATGCGCCAGCAGATGGTGCTCAACGCCGTGCACGATGCCGGAGAGCAGTTCGCGGCCGAGGCCGGCAACGCCGCGGCGCTGCGCGCCTACACGGAAGCTCGGGCCGAGGCGCAGACCGTCGCCGCCTACCGGGCCATCGGCCGCCAGGCCGAGACCTGGGTGCCGATGCTCAAGATCGTGTTCGAGTGCCTCTACATCGGCGCGTTCCCCATGGCCGTGCTGCTGATGCTGACTCCCGCGGGCGCAGCGATCTTGCGCTCCTACGTGACGGGGCTGGTGTGGCTGCAATCCTGGGGCCCGCTGTATGCCGTCCTGCACCGGATCGCCATGGGAGAAGCCGCCGAGCGCATGGCCGCGTCCGCGCTCATGCCAGGCGGCGACATCGGCATCTCGCTGGTCGCGCAGGCCGGCATCCGGGCGGTCGCGGCCGATGTCGCGGTGATGTCGGGGTACCTGTCAATGTCCGTGCCGTTCCTGGCCGCCGCGATCGCGTTCGGGGTCTCGCGGATGACGTCGCTTGCGACCTCGGTGCTTCATGTGGGCCAGGAAGCGGCGATCGGCGCGGCCCGCGAGGGCTCCACGGGCAATCTCGCGCTCGGCTCCACGCAATTCGACACGCACCGGTATTCGACGCTGGAAGGCCGCCAGATCCGCACCTCGGCGCAGGTCGACGACCACCGTCACACGGGTTACGCCCCGGGCGGCGCGGCATTCACGGTGACCGGCGACGGGACCGTGGTGGCGGACGCGGGCAGCGCCACCAGCCGGATCCCGGCGGCCGGGGTGCGGCTGTCGGAATCGCTTGCGGTCTCGCATGAGGCGCGCGCCGCGGAGGCGCGAAGCCAGTCCCGGCAGTTCTCGGCCCAGGCCGGGACGGCGAGAAGCGCGGCGGTCACCGACGCCACCCGGCTCGGCGAGCGCTACGCGCGCGACGTCTCGACGGGCGAGGCGCACGCCCGGGGCGTGACCGAGAGCGACAGCGCGCAGGTCCAGGAACTTCAGAGCCACTACGAAAGGATGGCGGAGACGGCGGGGGTGACGAAGGACCAGATGGCGGTGCTCGCGGCCGAGGCGCGGATCGGCGGGGGCTGGAACAAGATCGTGAAGGTCAGCGCCGAGGGCTCGGCGCGCTGGCGCGGCCAGACGATGGAGTCCAAAGCGTTCAATCGCCTTAAGGAATACGCGGCCAGCCACCAGGTGCTGGAGTTGTCCTCACGGGTGTCGGAAGCCTCGCGCCGTTACGCTACTCAAAGCGGCGAAAGCCGGCACGCGGGGCTGGAGGAGAGCCTGGCCGCGAATCTGACGGACCTGCAGCGGTTCGAGGAGCGCGCCTCGCTCGCGCACCAGGAATCGGAGAGCTGGGCCGAACAGGCATCAACGGTGCGCTCCGAGGCGCAGGCGATCGACCGGGAACTCGGTCAGCCGTTCTTCGTCTGGCTGAGCGAACGCGAGGATGCCGGCGGCCGGGCGCTTGGGACGGCGGGCGCGATCCGGCTGGCGTCGCCGCAAACGCCCGAGGAGGCCGAGACGCTGCGCCAGTACGCGAGTGCGTTTGTGGCCGAGCGGTTCCCCGAGCCTGTGGGACCGAAGCCGGAGTCGGTGTCCGGCCGCGGCGACTACGACGCCGCGCGCGACACGCTCGACGAGGCCTATTCCCGGGAGACCGCCGCGGCCCACGCCGGGTGGTCGCAGGGCGTGCGCGGCCGGGCGCGGGGAGCGGGAACGCCTGCGCCCGGTGCGGTGGATGCCGAGGCCGGGCGCGCCCGGGCGGAAACGCAAGGCCGAATGGCCGCCGGGGAGGCGAAACGCGCCGCCCGCAAGGGCACGAACGAAGAGGACATCCAGCACGGACAGGCCCGGGTCGAGGGCGAGATCGACAAGCCGCTCGCGCGCCACGCCACCGAGAGCCTGCCGGGCATCGGGGACTGGCTCGCCGGGAAGCTGTTCGGCACCGCCGAGAACGCGGCGCCGGACGGCGACGAAGATCGCGCCCAGGCGGACGCCTCGCGGCGAGCAGACGCCTCGCGGCGGGCGGATTAGTGGCGATGTTAGTGGCCGTCGGCCAGGTCTCGTCGGTTGCCGTCCGCCAGATTCCTTGGACTGCCGTCCGCCAGGACATCGCGCATCCAGGCGTAGCCTCCGGTGCGGAGGTCCAGGTCCAATTCCTCTTCGTGGTCCTCCTCGTGGCGGTAGTCGCGGAAGGCCGACCAATCGCCGTGGCGAAGGCCCGCGACGATGGCGAGGGCAAGGCTCGCGAGCACGGTCCAGGCGATAGCCGCGAGCCACAGCGGCGCGAGGAGTTCCTCGCCCATTCCGCTAACAGTGGCGGTGATCGCGAGGCCGATGGGCCCGAGCACGACAAGACGTTCGCGCCAGCGGCGACTCCGCGACACACGGCTGCGCCGGGGCAGCCGGTTGCGCCGGGGCGGCCGGTTGCACCGGGGCAGATTGGCACGGGGGGGCGGTGGAATCGAATTGCGGGTCATGGACGGGGTCTCCGGACAACGGGGGATGGGCGGGCCGGACTCTCGGGACCGCCACCGCTTGCCCGATCCCCCGCCCGGCTCCGCCTCTTCGCGGCGCGGGTTGCAGGAGATCCATGCTCGTGAGGGCCTTTGGCGGCAGCACGCTGCGGGGCGGGCAGACCGTCTTCCACGGCCTGCACATGTGGAGCCAGCTCCTGCGCGCGGCCCTGCTGCTTACCGCGTTCGGAGTCGTCGCCACGCCCGCCTGGCGGGCCTGGGACCGCACCACCGGCTACGAGTGGTACGCCGCGGCAATCGTGACGGTCGCCGAGGCCAAGCTCGGGATCGGCTACGAGCGCACCATGCGCCAGGAAGTGCGCCAGCCCGACGGGCGGACCGTCGTCCTCACACTGTCCGAGATTGCTGCCTCGCCGCAGGCGCTGGCCATGCGCGAGAAGCTGAAAACAGAGCTGTTCGCGGGCGCCGCGCTCGGCGCAAGACTCTCTGCCGGCGCGATCGCTGTGCTGCTCGCGCTGTTCTGGCTGCGCGGCCGGCAGCTCGGGCGCAACCGCCGCATCCGCGGCGTCGAACTCGCCACGGTGGGCGAGCTGAAACGGCGCATCCGACCGTTGCCGCGGCGGGCCATCGATCTCGTCTCCCGCAGTCATCCTCCCTACCGCATCGCGGGAGCGCCGTATCCCGAGCGCGCCGAGACCCAGCACACCATCGTCTCCGGCACCACCGGATCGGGCAAGACCGTGCTGATCTCGGATCTCGTCGGGCAGATCCGCGAGCGCGGCGAGCGTTGCGTCGTCTACGACAAGATGGGCAGCTACACCCGCGCGTTCTTCGACCCGAAACGCGACCGGCTGCTCAACCCGCTCGATGCCCGAAGCCCCCGCTGGTCGCCGTTCTACGAGGCGCGAAGCCCGCGCGACTTCGACACCATGGCCGCGGCGCTGATCCCGCAGCAGAAGGACACCGTCGATCCGTTCTGGGTCACGGCCGCCCGGCAGCTGTTCGCCAACGGCGCCGGGGTGCTGCGCGAAAGGGGTGTCACCGAGAACCGGGTGCTGGTCGAGCACCTGCTCAAGACCGACCTCACCCAACTCGCCCAGGCCATGGAGGGCACGGTGGCGCAGTCCATCGTCGATCCCGACAACCCCAAGACCGCGCTGAGCGTCCGCGCCATGCTCACCGCCAACATCGGCGCGCTGGAATACCTGCCCGACACCGGCGAGCCGTTCTCGATCCGCGACTGGATCGCCGACGACGGGCTTGCCCGGGACGGACCTGCCCGCAAGGGCGGCGGGTTCCTGTTCCTGACCTCGCGCGGCGACCAGCACGCCAGCCTGCGGGGGCTGATCTCGACCTGGCTTGAGATTGCCGTCAACGCCATGCTGTCGCTTAAGCAGGACGACGCCCGCCGCATCTGGGTTGTGCTCGACGAGTTGCCGACGTTGCACCAGGTGCCGAGCCTCCAGCCCGGGCTGGCCGAATCGCGCCAGTTCGGCGGCTGCTTCGTGCTCGGCATCCAGGTGATCTCGGCGTTGCGCGACCTCTATGGGCGCAACGGCGCGGAGACCATCTCCGGGTTGTGCGGCACCCGTGTGGTGCTGGCCGCCCCCGACCGCGACACCGCGCAATGGTCGGCCGACAGCCTCGGGCGTAGCGAGGTCGAGGAGATCGCCGAGGGGTTCAGCTACGGCGCCAGCACCATCCGCGACGGCGTGTCGCTGACACCCCGGCGCGAGCTGCGCCCGCTCGCGCTCGCCTCCGAGATCATGCAGCTTGAAAGCCTGCACGGCTGGCTGCGGTTCCCCGGCCCGCTGCCGGTCGCCCGCATCCGGCTCAACTACGTTGCTCGGCCCAAGGCGGCCGAGCGGTTCGTGTCGAGGCCGCCGGCTGCGCCGGAGCAAACGGCGGCCGCGAACGAAGTGGTGAAGGTGAAGGAAGAGTCGATGGCCAAGCCGCGGTCGAAGCGGTCAAGGGATGCAAATGACGACGCACCCGTTCTGCGGAGCGATGCGCTGGCTCTTCCGCCGCTGGATACGGACAGTGGATCGAAGCCACCTCCAAAAACGCGGCACGGCAACGACCGGAAGATGGCGAAGGCGCCAACGCGAAACACCGGATCGAACCCGGACACGAACTCCCGCGGCGCCGGCGGAACGGCCGAGTCCAGGCGCGAAGTCGATGCCGCGATTGCCCAACGGTCCAGCGGGACGGCCAAGGCCGGGAACGCAAGGCGCCCCGCGCCGGTCGTTGAGCCAAAGGACCCACCCGCCGTCGCGGACGGTGATGGGACGGTTGAGGCCGATCGCGGCGCGGACGGGCAACCGGACTGCGACTGGATGTAATGGTCGTCTCGGTCGGCGCCGTCGCTTCTCCCTCTCAGGGCGTCTCCTACTACGAGCGCGACGGCTACTACGCGAAGGACGATCCCGAGCACCGGAAACTAAGCGCCTGGGCCGGCAAGGGCGCGGAGGAGCTCGGCCTCGAAGGCCCGGTCGATCCGGACGTGTTCAAGGCGGTGCTCGAAGGCCGTGTGCCCGACGGATCGGGCAAGCGCCTCGGCCGGGTCGACAGGGACGGCAACCGCACCCACCGGCCCGGGCGCGACCTCACGTTCTCAGCGCCGAAGTCGGTCTCGCTCGTCGGCCTGGTCGGCGGCGACAGGCGTGTCGTCGAGGCGCACGACCGGGCCGTCAAGCGTGCGCTGTCCTGGGTCGAGGGCAACGCCGCGGAGACCCGCCTGCGGGATCCGGAAACCGGGCGGATGGTCCGGGCCGGCCACCAGAAGATGGTCGCCGCGACGTTCCGGCACAACGTCTCCCGCAACCTCGACCCCCAGCTACACACTCACGCGGTGCTCGCCAACATGGTAAAGGGCGAAGACGGCAAGTGGCGGACGATGGCCAACGAGGGGCTGTACCGCCGGCAGAAGCTGATCGGCATGATCTACCGCAGCGAGCTGGCGCGGGGTCTTTCAAAGCTCGACTACGGCATCGAGAAAAGCCACGCCGACGGGCGGTTCGAGATCGCGGGCGTGTCCCGCGACGTCGTCGAGGCGTTCTCGACCCGGCGCGCCGAGATCGAGGCGGCGGTGGCCGAGCGCGGCGCGGACGGCACCGCCGCCAATCCCAGGCTCGCTGAGCGTGCAGCGCTCATGACGCGGGCGCGAAAGCGCGACGTGGACAAGGGGGCGCTGCGCGAGAACTGGCAACGGCAGGCGGTGGAACTGGGGTTCGACGCCCGCGCGCTGGTCGTCGAGGCCGGCGGAAAGACCGCTTTGCCCGAACGGGAAGCGGTGGCGGAACCCACTACCGAGGCGGCGTCGCGGGGTGCATCGTCAGAGGTCGCCATTCGAAAAACGGAGGTGGCGCGTGAGGTGCTGGCGAGCACCGGCGTCGCTGCGGGCCAGGGTGCCGAAGGAACCGCCGGAACGGCGAAGACCCCGGGGGCCGAGGCCGCGGAATGGGCAGTTGCGCATCTTGCCGAGCGCGAGGCCGTGTTCAGCCGTTCCGATCTGCTGGCCGCGACGCTGGCCTGGCGGCCCGGCGCGGTCTCGGTCGAGGCGGCCGAAAAGGCGGTGGGCGATCTCCAGCAAGCCGGAACGCTCCACGCGGCGCCGGCGCTCGAATCGGGCGACGGCATGACCACCGACAAAGCGCTTGCCGACGAGCGCGAGACCATCGGCCTCATGCGGGATGGACACAACCGCGGCCGCCCGGTGATGCGAAGCTGGCTGGTGGGTGCGCGTCTGCACCGCGGACCGCTTACGGAAGGACAGCGGGAAGCCGTGAAACTGATCCTCGGGACGAAGGACCGCGTCGTGGGCGTTCAGGGCTACGCCGGCACCGGCAAGACCGCTATGCTGCGGCGGGTCCGGGCGCTCGCTGAGAAAAGCGGCCACCGCATGGTGGGGCTCGCGCCCTCGGCCTCGGCGGCGCAGACGCTCGCGGCCGAAGCGGGCATCGAGACCGAGACCCTGCAGTTGTTCCTTGCCCGCAACGGCGGGATCGCGGCGGGCCGCCTCACAAAGAAGGGCGAGCGCGAAATGCGCGCCGCGTTCGCCAAAACCGTCCTGGTGGTCGACGAGGGATCGCTCGCCTCCACCGTCCAGGCCCGCGACCTGCTCAGGATCGCGGGCGTCGTTCGCATTCCCAGGGTCGTTCTGGTCGGCGATTCCAAGCAGCTCGACGCCGTGGACGCCGGAAAGCCGTTCGCGCAGTTGCAGGAGGCCGGCATGAAAACCGCGACCATGGACCGGATCATGCGCCAGCGGAATCCCGACCTGAAGGCCGCCGTCGAGGCCAGCCTCGCCGGCGAGATCGCCAAGGCGTTTGAGAAACTCGGCTCCAATGTCGCGGAGGTGAAGCCCGACAACATTGCCGGAGCGGTCGCCGCGCGCTGGCTGAAGTTCTCCCCGGAAGAACGCGAGCGTACCGGGGTCATGGCGCCGAGCCATGCCTTGCGGCAGGCAATCAACGGACACATCCGGGAGCGGCTTGTCCGGGAGGGCCGCCTCCATGGCCCCGCGCTCCAGGGCGAGCGGCTGGTGTCGCGCGGCTACACCAACGCGGAGAAGGCGCTCAGCGGCAACTACGCGCCCGGCGACATCGTCGCCTTCCACCGCCCGTACAAGCGGATCGGCGTGGGGAAGGGCGATGAGCGCCGCGTTGTCGGAGTTGATCAAAAGCACCGCCAGGTGCTGCTCGACGGCGGCGAAGACGGGACCGTGCGCTGGAAGCCGGGCGAGATCGCCGGGCGCCGGGGCGGCAGCGAGATCTACAAGGCCGAGGGCATCGAACTGCGCGCAGGCGACCGCGTCCGCTGGACCCGCAACGACAAGGGGCTCGGGCTGGTCAATAGCCGCACCGCCGAAGTGGTCGCGGTGAAGAACGGCCGGGTGACGTTCCGGCTGGAGGATGGGGGGAAGCTGGAACTCGGCCAGGGCGATCCGCAACTGCGCCACATCGACCATGCTTGGGCGTCGACCGTGCACGCGTTCCAGGGCCGCACCGTGGACAACGTGATAGCCGCCATGGAGGCGACGCACCCCCACCTGACCACGCAGAAGTCCTTTTACGTCGAGATCAGCCGGGCGCGGGACCGGGCTGAGCTGGTCACCGATGACGCGAAGGCGCTGCGCGAGCAATTGGAGGCCGTAACCGGCGAGCGGATATCGGCGCTGGAAGGTATCGGCGAAACAAAGCGCGAGGCACACGAATGGGAACAGGAAGCCATGCCTGGCGGTGAGCGCGAGCGAGAGCGTGGAGCGGAACTGGGCGGAGACAAGGATTCCGGATCAGCAACGCAACTGCACGAGGCGCGCGTGGCCGATCGGGATCGTGGCAAAAGCATGGATGTTGGGCTGTGATGTCCTGGTTCAAGACGCAGAGAGGATCGATACCGCAGGATCCAGAACCACTGTTTGTAGAGGGAAAAGGTTCTTTCGCCATCGAGTGAACGTCATACGCGAGTCGGAACACCACAGGAACTCGTATCCGATAACAATGTCGATGTCTTCCATATAGGATGGCTAATCGCCATACACGCGTAGAATACTCAAAATATTCTCTTCACGAAATTTCGATATTATGATATTTTGATGGTTATGAACCAATCAAAAATACCCAGACTAAAACCCCTCCTAGATGCGCTCCCGCCGGGATTTATCGTGGATACGGCGTGGCTGAAGGCGCGGGGCATCGACGCGAAGTCCATCCACGACTATGCCACGCGCGGGTGGATCGAACGTGTCGTTCGCGGAGTTTACCGCCGTCCGCTGCCGAACGGCGCCCGGGCGGACGAACTGTCCTGGCAGGTGGTTCTGCTCTCCCTGCAGCGCTTCAAGGGCTGCAGCGTGCATCTGGGCGGGGAAAGCGCTCTGGATTTCGCCGGTCACGTCCACTATCTGAGCCTTGGAGGAACGCGGCGTGTTCATTTCTACGGCGACGCACCCTCGTGGCTCAAGCGTCTGCCGACAACGGAACAGATCGTCCTGCACCGATCCAGGCTGTTCGGCGGCGACCCGGTAGGGGTTGACGAGGCCGATGGCCTGGACGAGGACAACGGATGGGCCGTGGATGTTTGGCGATGGCCCATAAGGGCATCGTGTTCCGAACGCGCGATACTCGAAGCGATCGATGAACTGCCGAACAACGCGAGCTTCGAGCACCTGGACCGGATATTCGAAGGTCTGACAGGGCTGCGACCCAAGCGGCTCTTGACGCTGCTGGCGGCCTGTCGCAGCGTCAAGGTGCGGCGGCTGTTCTTCGTGTTCGCGGACATGCACGAACACGGCTGGCGAAAATACCTGGAAACCGAGCGGATCGACTTCGGCAGCGGACCGCGGGCGCTTGTCCAGGGCGGAAGGTTTCATCCGACCTACGGCGTCTCCGTTCCCGAGTTCCTCCTTCCGGCAGCACCGGTAGCCGCGGGCAGCGATGATTGATCGTTACCTCGCGCAGGTTCGCCTGCTGGTGGACGTGCTGCCGGACGTTGCGGCGGAATCCGCATTCGCACTCAAGGGAGGCACGGCCATCAACCTGTTCTACCGGGAAATGCCGAGGCTGTCGATCGATATCGACCTCACTTGGCTTCCGATCAGTGACCGTTCTTCGTCGCTCAGGGAAATGGATAGCGCACTGGACCGCATCGCCACTTCGATCGTCAGACGCAACCGCGGGATTAGCGCGAGGCGCGCGAGTGGCGGTGGGCACAGCGACACGCGGATATTGGTGACGCGGGGCCGGGTGCAGATCAAGATCGAGACCTCGCCGGTGGCACGGGGCGCGGTGTTCCCGCCACGGAGAATGGTGGCGTCCGAGTTCGTGACGGAACAGTTTGGATTCGTTGAGATGAAGGTGCTGGCCTTCGAGGACCTTTTTGCCGGCAAGCTCGTTGCTGCGCTCGACCGCCAACATCCGCGCGACCTGTTCGACGTCAAGCTGCTTTACGAGCACGAGGGGCTCACCGACGATCTGTTCCGTGTATTCATGGTGTATGTGGCGAGTTCCCGTCGGCCGATGCACGAACTGCTGGCGCCGGCCTTGCCGTCAAGAGCTGACTGGTACGATGCGGAGTTTGCAGGCATGGCTCGGGATCCTGTATCCCAGGAAGCGCTGTTGGAGACAGGGCGCCGTCTGCATGCGGATGTAGGGCCAAGATTGACAGGCAGGATCGCCACCCTTCTGCTCTCTCTCCACGATGCCGAGCCGGATTTCGGATTGATCGGGCTGCCCGAGGCTGCGGAATTGCCGGCTGTTCATTGGAAACTGCTCAACCTGGAGAGGCTGAGGCGGGCGGATCCTCAAAAGCATGCAGAACAGCGAGGTGCACTGGAACAGCTATTGCGATAAAGGGAGGTTGTGATCGAAGGTTGGCGGAATGCCAAACACCGCCGTTTGAGTCCGACCGCCTATCGGCACAACCCTAAGGGGGGCATTTGGGAGTTCCAGCAGTGGTGCGACGCGGAGAATAACGTTTCTTAAATCCTGTAAGAGAACCTTATCGGGTTTGGGACCGCAATCCGAATCGGGGTTCTTGGATGTTGGCGGATATCCTCCACTGGCGGACGCGACCCAGAGGGCAACGCCAATGTGGACCAGGAAATGGCAGGAAGCTAGAATCCGTCCCGCCATGACGAAACTGAAGGACATCCTTAAGAAGGTCGACCTGAAGGAAAGCGCGTCGCCTGGAGCCAAGACGGAGCGCGATGCGTCGCAAATTATTGCTGATAACGCGCAATCGCGCTCGCGAGCGGACGAGATCGCCAACCAACACGTACGTTGGCCTGAAAACCTCGATTTTGAGATTCCCGAGGAAGGGAAACTCCCGTTTATCGGGGGGACGCTGCGTGACATTCGCGATACGCTCAAGAGTCAGAAGAGGGCGGGCAAATTGATGCTGTGGATAGCCGTCGCGACCCTGCTACTGGTCGCCATACAGTTCGCCTTGAACACCTGGCTTGACTGGGATCAGCTTTCGGCTATCTGGGCGGATTGATTTAGCGCAAAGAACCTCATCCAATGTCCGCAGGGTAATCGGGGATCTCCGTCTCTATCAGCCTGAGCTGCAATTCGATTGCTGCCCGAAAGGCATCAACAACCCGACACCATTCAGGTTCCTCAATACCGGCTTCCTGCAGCATGGCTTGGATTCTCCCCGTGCTGGTGACTTCTTCCTCCAGCGCGCCGCGCACGGTCTTGAAGAAGGCAAGCACTTCCGCATCGTTCAGGCGCTGGGTCGCAAGAAGGCCATTGACCAGGGCATGCAGCACGACGGCGCGGCCTGCCCGATACGCAGCCTGTGCAGCCCATACGTGTCGGATCGTCACGGTCGCACCAATCGCCATCCATTTGCTCACATCGTAGGTAACTCCGAGCTGACGTGCAGCTCGTAAATGAGACCTAATTGGACAGAATTGCCAAAAGAGACTGGAATTGCCTCAAGAACGGAAATTTAGGGGCCTTTGAGCTAGAAAAATCCCTGTCGCCGGAAGTGACAAAATCCTGCGCCTCCGGCTTTCTCGATTCAGCGACCAAAGACGATGTCCTCCCACACGGGAACTTGCTTCGAGCGGAGTCGCTTTAAGATGGCCAAGCGACAGATTGCTTGGCCTTCCTTCAGGACCACGGTATCGGCTTTCTTCACGCGGCCCGCATGAATCACGCCCGACGCGGAGGAGTAGACCTTTTTGAGAACATCAAACCGTTGCCGTCTTTCGGAGCGATTGCGGCCCGTATACCAGGCGCCATTAGTTGCAAGGCGGAAGGTCAGTTCCGTTCTATTGCCTCTAGGTAGAAACAGCGCCTCCAGGGCTGTCCTGAGAAAAACCAGGCGGTCCGCGTTATCTGGACGGCGCGCCTTTGATTTCAGCCAGTAGTGCAGGGCGGTCTCGACATCGTCGGGCAGCTTGCATAATTCGGGCAGAAGCCGGGTGGCTTTCTTGAGGTCATCTTCCGTCAACGTCGGCTCCGTTGCTGTGCGGGGGGGCGGTTCGCCACTGCCCGAATAGGCGGAGCTGTTTCGCTGGCCGAAATGGGCGTGGTCGCCATAGTCGGTCCAGATCACGGGTGTTTCCACCGCGACATCGCAGACGAGGGACAGCGCGCGCTTGAGCTGATCGATGCCTCCGGCTGGCAAAGGCCAACTTACTTCCATTTTGGCCAAGGGTCTCCAGGACACGATGGCTGGACGGCCAGTTTGCTCGGCATCATTGGTGGGCATTGAGAGGACAGGAGCGATCTTGCAAGGAACACGGAGCACCGTGCGGTCCAGAAAATCCGTTAGCGGGACGCCATAACCGGTGGGCAGCCAGTACTCGAGGTGCTTGCTCTTGCGTGGCAGTCGTTCCACAGATAGGCCGCTTGCAAGGGCAAAGGATTTTGCTGCATTGAGCCGTCCAAGAAGGATCCGAGTCTCGAACGCGAGCGGTGAGCCGCGCGCCCAGCGAAGCACCTTGCTTGCCGTGCGTTGGGGAGTACCGAGGCAAGCGTCAACGAGAAGGTAACGCCATAGGCTTGCCGATGTCGAGACTCCGATGGATTTGCGCGGCGAATTTCGCTGCTCTATCGGACAACCGTAGCCGCCGACAACCGGGTCGAGGGCGTGGCCGACATGTCCGTCGAACAGGATTCCGAGGTCATCCAGCAGTGCCTCGAATATTGATAGGCGCGCTGGGTTTTCGATACCGTTGGGGAGTGGTGCCACGTGGATGTCAGAATCAAACATTTTCCGCTTCCAGCCACCTGATTGATGCAGCGCCAAAAGGCCGAGTGCGTCGAGTTCTTTCTCCAAGGTTTTCTTGAGCGTTATAGCGGTGCTGCCACCGTAGGGGGTTGGCCGGAACTCGACATCGCCACGCGCGAATTGCGTCAAGGAAAAGCGTGCGGAGCGCAGCTCGGCGTAAAGAAGCGACGCGAGCACCAACCCCCTTTTTCTGTCGTCGGCTGTTCCCAGCGGAGTGTGTCGCTTACGCTCCATAGCGGCTAATGCCCGGCCTTCCCGACTGTGGATGATATCGGGAAGAGGGCTCGCTTTCCAATCTTGTCTAGACCGTCTAGACACCCTTATACTTCGGGGCCGGATCAGAATGACTACTGTTACCTACTGTTATTACGGATATTTTCATCTTGAACAAATTCTTTATCCAACGATTTTGCCAACGCTTATGCCGGTTGCACCAACCTTCCGGTCCCTTCAGGCACCTGGAATGCCAAAGGGTTCCCGGAGTCTTTATCAGAACGGCCAGTTGGCCTCGGGCTGCGCCGTCTGGTACTTCGCTCCGACAAAAGGTGGATTGCCGAAGACGAAGGAGCAATCATCGGGTGGAAGCAATCCCGACCAGTCCGTCTCCAGCGCGTCGCCGTGAAGGATGTGTGGCGACTTCGCGAGGGAAATTCGGACATAGGACTGGCCGAATTCCAGACTCAGCCGAATGTTCATGATGTGATCCATCATCCACAACGCGGTTTCCGCGATGCGAGACGGGAACTCGCCAAGCTCGATTCCATAGAACTGGTCCACATCCACGATCGATAGGTCCGACGCCAATGCGTCCATCTGTCTTCCCATCTATGGGCATTTAGTCGGCTGGGCCAGCCTCGAATTCCAAGGGACTGTCATTCAAAGGTCTCTCAGGGTGTCCTCGATACTTGCCAGTTCCTCATCAATCTGTTCGCAGATATGACAGAAGTGGTTCGCAAGTGTTTCGTGTTCCTGCAAGATTGACCCCACAAATTCTTGCGCGTCCCGCCCCGATGCATGGCCTTTTTGCTTCGTGCGAACCAACTGGGCCGTTCGTAAGCCATCTAGTCGAACTGGCTCATCATGCTCGTTCACATTGTTAAGGATCTTCTCAAGTAACACAATGCTTCCTTCCTGCTTATCAAACGGTACGGTTCGTTCAGCCAATACCTTGCGCAACGGCCTTATGACGAATCCCTCATGTACCAGTTTTGTTAGATCCAGAAAGGCTTCAGCCCATTCATCGCGACTTGAAGTGTGAGGCACGCAAGCGCGGACCATTGTTTGCTCGTCGCGCGGGCGCCACCACGAAGGTGGGTCTTTGTTCCACTTTCGGACTCTCGACCGAATCTGACTCAAAGGGTCAATGAAAGAAGTCCACCGTCCCTGAAAGTCATGTTCTAGCGCTCTTCTTGAAATGGGCGCCTTGGGTTTCTCATTGAAGGATTGCCAATAGAGCTGTTCAGAATACGGCAGTTTCCGTAAGTCGCAAATATAGGCATGAACCTGTCCTGCAGCGTTTGTATCGAAGCGGCGCAAGTGCCACGCTCCGCGGCAGGAGATATTACGATCACGGATCTTATACTTGTCGCGGTCGGCTTTGTATTTCAGTAATACGTCTGGCCTAAAGAAAGCTGGCGAAAGTTCAAAAGGAAGCTCGTTCTCATTCGCAGCAAAATAGTTGGTAGTTGCACCCGGCGCGACTGAGATTGTGACCACCCGATTGTTACGCCAGTCATGTGTGATGAATTCTGCATACTGTCTCTGGTCTCTTCCAAGCCAAGAATCCTGCTTAGAAGAGAGAATTGCTGCCTTGCTACGGCTAGGACGGACGATTAGAACACCTCTGGTGTATGCGGCTGGGCCAAAAACATTTTGCCGATAGAAGAGATCATCAGACTCGACGATCAATTGGCCTGGCCCATCTCCCCATAACGGCGGAAGAGGACGATCGAACAGCGTGAAATCGAAAAGCAGCACGAGTAGCTGACTTGAAGCGGCCAGATACACTTCAAGTGATTCTCGTTTGAAAGATACTAGACATACCTTGTCTTCACTACGCATTGTTATGGAGACTACGTGTTCAACGTCGCCATGATCGTCAAACCTGCAATAGCTTCCATGCTCGGGTTTCCAGTGAAGATTCTCAAGATGTGAATACTCCTGCAGCAGCTCGAAGTAGTCGCTGTCGCCACCATTCGAGTCCTCAAAGGTGCGTCCATATACAAGCTGTTTTCCCCTTTCCAATATCTGGGAACCCGCGAAGTCGCCACATCGTTCGATCCACATTCCTTCGCGGCCCCCGCCGGATACATAGCTAGCAGCATGGCCAAATGGAGTGCAATTCCATGCTAGGAGCTTGCGCCGTAGGATAGTTCTTTGGGGTCGTTAGCGGATTCGCCCCCGTCTGGGAGTGGATTCACTTTTCCCCAAGCATTTTTCGGGGTCGTGCGCCAGGAATCCGGCGGATCGGGCCGCTCCGCGCGGCTCATTGGCCTGGTGAGCAGGCCCAGTGGGGCTGATTTCCCTCGCTTCACGCCGCCTGAAGCCCCGGCATCCGCTTGATGTTGAGCGCCAGACACACCAGGGCCCACTCGCCCCGAACCTTGCGCAGACCGCGCACACTGAACTGCCGAAAACCCATCGACTGCTTGATCCAGCCGTTGGGCGCCTCCGAAAGCCACTTGCGCCGGGCATACTGCGCGCGGCCTTCCTCACCCGCCAGCTTCTCCGCCATGCGCGCTTTGGCCGGATGCGCCACGGCGTCGGCGTCGGCCGCTTTCTTGCCCTCCCGGCCCAGGGCCACGCAGCCGTCCACGCCCCGATCCTCCAAGGCCGACAAATCCCGCTCGTTGCAATACCCCGCGTCCGCCAACACCCGCTCCGGAACCGCCCCATACGCTGCCTTCACCTCGTCCAGGCGCGGCAGCAACTGGCCCTGGTCGCTGGCGTTCGCCGTCACCTCCGCCGCCACAATCAACTGATGCGCATCATCCACCGCCAACTGCGCGTTGTAACACTGCTGAAAACCCTCCGATGACGTCTTCATGATCCGGCTCTGGGGATCCGTGAAGTTGCTCTGCGCCTTATCATCCGGCTCCCCGTATTCGCGCTTGTACGGCCGGCCGCCCTTCGGGTTCCGCTTCAGGCCCGGTACGCGCCCGCGCGCATCGTCCTTCTCCCGCTGAACCGCCTCCAAACGCGCCTTCGCCTCGCGGATCGCCTTGAGACGGTCTTTGCGCCGCTTCAACTCCGAAGGCATCTCATCGCCCCGAACGTCCACCCCAAAACGCTCGTCCTCTGCCGCGTCCACCGCGCCCGCACGGCCCACCAGCGCCTCAATCTCCGCCTCAAGGCGCTTCTCCTCGGCAACCATCCGCCCATAGCTCATCGCCTTGCGCTTGGAGGCGTTCGCTCGAACCTTCGTCCCGTCAATCGACAACGTCCCAAAACGCGCCGCGCCCACCAAACCCGCCAGGCGAACCACCTCCACAAACAAACGCTTGAAATCGTCCAGATGACGGCGCCGAAACTCGCAAATCGTCCGGTGAGAAGGAAAGTTGCCGGCCGCCAACACACGAAACGCCACGTCCTCCTCCAGCTTGCGAGCCAAAGCCCGCGAGGAAAACACGCCCGTGGCATACCCGTATATCAACACCTTCAGCATCATCAAAGGCGCATACGGCGACTTGCGACGCCCATCGCCCTCATACGGCGCGTAAAACACCCCCAAGTCCAGACCGTCCACCAGGTCGCTCACGTGATGCGCCAAATGACCCGCCGGCAGCCAGTCCTGCAAAGCCGGCGGCATCAACAGCATCTGTTCCGGATCATACGGGCGAAACGTCGTCGGCATATCTTCAAACCCTTGGCCTTACACTTCCCCCATTATCGCCGTTCCTACGGCGCAAGCTTGCATGGAACAAATTGTAAATCATTGATACTAAAGGAATAAAATTTTTGGGTTTTACACAGGTCAAGGTGGGCAACTCCAGCGCTTGTTCCCTGCGGCCAGCGCCGCGGGAACCGTGGTGAACACTCCTAGGCAAATACAGGATGATGGATGCTATGTGTCAGCAAGGGTATCCGTCACGCTATCAGTATCAATTGCGCCTAACAAGGATGCCCCGAAAGCCATAAGGAAATTCTCGATAAAGTGTGCAAGCATTTCGCAAAACAATTGCTGCCAACCCCTCAAGAATACAAACGGATCTACTCACGATTAGCAGAGAAAAGATGACCAAGAAACTAGTCGCCTACTTGCTGGCGGCGGTACCATTCGTAACAGTAGCAGTTGCAGACGATGAATCCACAGAAGATACCCAAGAAGTCGTAGAAGAAGTCCTAGAAGAGGCCTTCAAAGGGGCGATGATGAATCAACCCGGGTTTACCGGAGGCTGATTAGTTTGAGTCAAGCCGCCATGGCCGACACTTCCAGTTTCCGATAATACTCGCCCTCTTTCTCCACCGGTGGCATGTCGGCGATCGGTTCGAGCAAGCGTCGATGATTGAACCAGTCGACCCACTTTAGCGTCGACAGCTCCACCGATTCAAGATGGTGCCAGGGGCCGCGCAGGCGGATAATTCCGGTCACGGTGGCGCCTGGCAGAACTCGGTGTGACTGTCGATCGACTCGGCAAGATGCCGGGCATGGTTTTGTATTTCGAGAAGATGGATTGGTTGCTGCCAATCGAATCGGTCACGAACCACGGGCCGGTGGAAGCAAAACGCCACAACGCCTGGCCAACCTGTTCTCTGAGGCGCGCCCCGGTTTCGTTTACATCACAGACTTTCCAGATCGCGGAGTGATGGGCCGATATCTCGTGGACATCTCCTGGGAGAAGGAAGTGTGGTGCGCGGATGCGCCCACTCATGTCATTCACTTTGAGGGTGAACGCTTTCTGGGACCTTATGAGCGGGCTGATAGCTGAGGAGTTGCCGGGCGTCGGGGCGTCACTACGCCATGCTGTCAACCGGCAATCAACTTTGCGCCGAAGCCGCATGCCGGATTGAAACCTGCGAATCCCGGGCGTTCTTTGTGATCTGGTCGCATTCGTCCTGCCGTCCCTCGCGGATCATTTCGTCGCGTTTGAGCGTGGAGATCAGATAGACGCCGCGATAGATGCGCTCGACCTGGGCGACGATCTCCGGCGGGAGCTGCGGAGGATTCTGAGTGAGCGTGCCAGCGGTGAGGCTGACCGCGGCGTGGCGCACGAACTCCGCGGCCGTCATTCCGCGTGCCATGGCTTCCTTTTCGATGCAAGCCCACTCGGAATCGGAGAACCGGATGGAGCGCGGCACTCGCGGCTGGGGCTGTTTTCCGGCGGGATTCTGGTCGGACTTTGCAGTTTCGGACTCGTTTTCGTTCATGAGCTTATCTCCAAAGCGCTGCATTCGATGGCCCCAGAACCGCCGTGATCGTCACAGCCGAGGGCTTGCCACTGTCTTTCCGAGGTCCATTTCCTTGTATGCCATCAGCATACATATAGGATCGGCCCTTGAAGGAAACGTATGCTGTAAGCATACGCCATTCCGCAAGTCCTTGGAGCACAGGGAAATCCCCGCGTATGCTCCAGAGCATACGCTCGGCCCATCAACGCCGAGGCGTTCCAAATCGCTGAGATCGCACAGCACTGCGGGACAGGCGCGCGCATGGCACACACCGCAGAGGAACTGCGTGGGGTGTGAAAACCGAGCCGCCTCCGGCGTCGAGAAGAGCACCGGGAGGCGGCATTCATGATGAGTAAATCGTCGCCGGAGAAGTCGGCGGGAGGGAGCCGTGGCGGCGAATGAGCGGCGGGAAGTGCGGACACTACCGCGGGCGGTCGTGCCTGGCACGCTGCCGGAGACGGCGGCGGATCGGTCCGCAGTGGTCCGAACACCGGCGCGCGGCGAAGCCGTCACTGGCGGCATGTCAGGCACGACGCTGGATTGGGCGCAACGTCGCGGCGGCGGGGCTGCCGGCTTCGACCAAAAAGAAGCGGGCCGCGCCGCCGGAGAGCGACGCGACCCGCGGGGTCGTTGCGGACTACGCTGCGCGGCAGCGCTGCACCGGGATTCCGAGCTTGTCGGCCTTGTCGATGAGGTTGTCGGTGATGCCGCTGCCCGGGAACGCGATGACTCCCTTGGGCAGCAGGTTGAGCAGGTCGTCGTTTCGCCGGAACGGAGCGGCGCGCCCGTGTGCGTTCCAGTCCGGCTTGCAGACCACCTGGTGGACGCCGTGGCGTTCGGCCCACTGCGCGGCGATGCGTTCCACGCCGGGGCCGCCGCCGTGCACGAGGACCATGTCGCTGTACTTCGCGCGGGCCTTATCGAGCCGGGCGAAGATGGCGTCGATGTCGGTGACGTTCTTGCCGCCGGCCACCGCGATCAGCGTTCCATCGGGCAGGTGCGCCTGGGTTTCGCGATCCTTGCGCGCGCGCAGGAAGTCACGGGCGTCGATGGCCGCGGAGGTGAGCTTGCCGGTGTGCGAGACGTGGCTGCCGCGGCGCGGGCGCCAGGTGTGGCCGGTGGCGTCGCGGTAGGCGTCGGCGGCGGTGTCGCGCAGCTTCTCGAACGCGTCGCGCCGGTCGCCGAGGTTCTGCGCGCGGTGCGTCGTCAGCTCCAGCTCCCTCGCGTTGATCTCGGTGCCGTCCTGGGCGCGCTGCAGGTCGCGGATTCTGGGCGCGAGCCGGTCGACGCTGCGGTCGAGTCGTCTCACCTGCGCGTTAAGCATGTTGACGAAGCCCCAGAGCATGGACTCGCGCTCGTCGGCGAGCTGGGTGCCGTCGGGGCCGATGTTGTCCGCGAGGACGCGGAACGCCTCGCCGACGGCTTCGAGCGCGTCGCTTTTGTCCCAGACGTCCCTGGGGTCGAACTCGTCGCGCTCGGGTTTTGCGCCGTAGAGCGCGGCGTTCTCGCAGATGACGGCGGTGGGGGACTGGGCTTGATGAGTGTCGATATCGAACATGAGAGTGTCTCCTTGGATTACGTATTGAGTGTTGAGCCGTATTGGCCCGAAATGCCGGAAGAGCGTTTCCCGACTTAGGTTTATTGGTTCACGCGCGCGCAGCGGAGCCACCGCGAAGCGGCCGCAACGAAGTGGAGGACCCCGTAGGGGTTGGCGCAGTGAGCACGTGTGGGACAATGGGCCTATGTCGGGAGGAGCTTTGTTGTTTCCACGACCACGCCCTCTTCGAGCAAGCGGAGCGCGCAGCGAGCCTGCGAGCGGAGGCGCGAGGGATTGCAGCGGAAATCGGAGCTTGCGGAGATTGCAGCGCAAAGCCCGGTCGCACAGCGACGCGCCCAATCAACCTCCTGAAGGCTGCCTCGCCGTCCGCGTTCTGGCAATGAAATCCGAAATCCACGGCGATCACCCATAGAACCGATGGGTGCCCACGAGGCGTTGCGCGACCTCGCGGATGCGTTCTCGGTCGTGGACGCGTTTCGGTCCTCGCCAGTCCTCGAACAGGTGGATCACGAAGTAGTGCGACCCGGGCTTGAGGATGTCGTCCTGGCGATAGACGTTGCCGACGCAGTCGCCGTCGAAGTAGATGCGCGATTGATGCGGACCGTTCCGCTTGAAGGTGATGTCGGTCATTGATGCCTCCCGGTTGCTTGATCGCCGCGCGGCGAGACTCCCTCTGCCCTCTCCACGCCGTTCGCCCCCCGCCCGCTTCACTCCGCCTCCCGGGGCCGGAGCTCGGCGGCCGCCCAGGCGGCGGCGCGGGCGAGCACCTCTCCGTGGCAGGGCAGCGGCGCGCAGTGGCAGGCCAGGTCGCGTCCTTTGAGGGCGGCCAGCGCCGTCAGGTCGATCTTGCCGGCGCGGATGCGCCGCCAGAGATCGGCGCGGTAGCGCGCGATGACCTGGGCGCGGGTTCCGTCGCGGCCGACGATGAATGGGTTGCCCCATTCGGTGCGGCGGTCGATGCGCACCGCGCCGTTGGCGACGGCGTCGGGTTCGCGTTTCAGATTGACGATGCGGCTCATGCCTTCTCCCTCTATTCCAGCGGTGCTCGCATTTACCCGCGCCGTCCTCCCTCGCCCGCGAAGCGGACCGACGGAGCGAGCCGCGCGGCGAGCGCGTCCGGGCCGAGTTCCAGGAGGTCGTCGTTGAAGTCGCCGCCTTCGGGAACGATGACGGTGACGGCGACCCCGGCGCGCGCGCAGCGCCGGGCGAGGCGTTCGGCGGCCCATTCGCCTTCGGCGTCGTTGTCGCGGGCGACGACCAGCCGTTCGACGCCGGGCGGAGGCGCGAACGCGCCGAGGCTCCCGGCGGAGAGCGCCGCGGCGGCCTTGAGCCTGGGTGCCGCAGTCACCAGAGACAGCACGGTCTCGATGCCTTCGCCGACCAGGAGCGTGGCGTCGGCCGAGCCGAACCGCACCGCGTGTCCGTGGATGCGACCGAGCGCCTTTCTCGGCAAGGCAACGCCCGCCTTGGCGGGCGAGCGGGGATCGAGCCAGGTGCGCTGCACGCCGGCGATGACGCCGTCGTCGCCGGTCACGGCCCCGACCAGCGCCGGCAGGCGGATGACGGAGGCGTCCTCGCGGTAGCGAAGCGCGGGGTGAAAGCGCAGCGCCGCGAAGCGGCAGCGCGCGAGCCCCCGGGCGAGGAGATAGCGTTCCGCGTGGGTGCCGTCGATGGCGTGGCAGCGGCGCCACAGGCGCCGAGCCGCCTCGGTCGAATCGTAGGTTTCGCCCCCGGCCAATGGCGGCTCGCCCGATGGCGGCTCGCCCGGCAGTGCGAGGAAGGCACGGGCCTCGTCGAGCGCCGCGCGCAGCGTCGGCGCGCCCGAGCAATGGCGGATGATGTCGAGCAGATCGCCGTGCTCGCCGGTGGCCGCGTCGGTCCACTTGCCGGGGATGCCGGGAGGCGCGAGGCGGACATAGAGCGAGCGCCCGCGGGCGCCGTCGAGGTCGCCCACGATCCAGTAACGCCCCTGGCGGCGACCGTGGGGCAGGTAGCGCCGGCACACGGCCTCGGGGCGTTGCCCGAGGGCGGCCGCGACAGCGGCGGCGTTCATGGCGCCGCTCCGGCGGGAGGGCATGGTTTGGGCATGAGCGGACTCCTTCGGCCTTATGGGGAACGCCCGATACCGGCCGGCCTCCGCCTCTCGGCGGCGCCGGAGGACGAGCGTCCCGCGCGAAACGCGGGCTGGCCGCCCGAACGGGGCCGCTCGAAGCCAGCAGCAAAAAGGGGGACCGGCGCCGAAGCGCCGGCCCCCCGGAGAGGACGGATGATGACGGGTTCTAGAACGGGATCTCATCGTCCACGTCGGCGGCGGAGTCGCCGGCGGGCATGTCCGTGCCTTTGCCCTCCGTCTGGCCGTCGGCCATGGGCGCGGCGTTGCCGTTGGCGCCGTTGGGCCGATCCAGGAACTGGATGCGGCCGCCGGGCACCAGCAGGATCTCGGTCGAGAACCGATCGGAGTCCTCGCCGTTCTTCTTCCAGCGCCGCGTCTGCAGCTTGCCGTCGACGTAGATCAGCCGGCCCTTGCGGGCGTGCTTGCCGAGCATGTCGATCAGTCCGTCCTGGAAGGTGACGATGCGGTGCCACTCGGTCCTGTCGACCCGCTCGCCGCTCTGCTTGTTGATGTAGGACTCGTCGGTCGCCACCGACAGGTTGGCAACACGCCCCCCGCTGGTGAGGTGGTTGACGGCGACGTCGGCGCCGAGGCGGCCGATAAGTTCCACGCGATTTAGTCCGAAAGCCATAACTATGCTCCTTGGTTGGTTGCTGTGACGATGGGTTGCGAACGGCCGGAGGCTGGATCGATCTCTCTCTCCCGCCCCCTTCCGTTCACCTTTCTTTCCGCTTCCCTCCAACTCCTCTTTGGCTGGGCCTCGCGGTCCGGGCAGCGCCGGGTCCGGTCGTCGGCCAGCGTGTCGCGCACGCTTTTGACATCGAGGCCGAGGTCGGCCAAGAGATCGCAGGCGGACGGAGCGATGGGATCGGTGTCGAAGATGTACATTTCGGGGTCTCCTGTCGGGCGCCCGGCGCGCGAGGGAGACCGCCTCCCTCTCCACCGCCGGGCATTCGCCCGGCATCCAGCACCTCTCCGGCTCGAACGGCGGAAGGTCAGGCAGCGCGGCGGATGGTCCGCAGGCGCTCGCAGACCGCGCGCGGGGCGAGGACGCCGAGGTTAAGCACCGGGATCCGGTGTTCCGCCGCGATGCGCAGCGCCATGCCCGTTCCCCCGGTGACGGCGCCGTCGGGAGTCCAGGCCACCACGGCGTCGACGGGGCGGTCGAGTCCGGGGCCGAGGACGACGGCGGCGTTGCGCGCATGGAGTTTTCGCACGGCCGGGGAGCATCGATGCCAGGCGGGGTGCAGGCGTGTGGCCACGGTCATCCAGTCGTCGAGTTCGGAGGACGCGGGGCGATGGCAGTCCGGCCCCCGGTGCCCGTTGTAGCCGCGCCAGGGGAGGTACAAGGTTCGCTTGCCCACTGGCGCTCCTTTTGCGAACGCCGTATCAGCCCCGTCCGCTCCGCCGCTTGCGAGATGCCAGCCGTTGCGCGCCAGCCAGGCCGCCATGACGCTCATGTCGGCGAGCACGGTGTTCGGCGTTGTACGGGCGCCGATACCGGCATAGGTGAGTGGGGTCATGTCGTGCCTCCGAGGGTTGCGATGTGTGCCGCGGGCCTCTCTCTCGTCCCATGGCTTCCGTCCGGCCCTCGCTGTCCTCGACCTTTGGGTGTGGTGGCGGGAGCTTCCCGGTCGTGGACGGCGGAGCGGCCCTACCGGTGCCCGGTCAGTGACCGGCGCCTGGTAAGTGCCACGGCTCGTCACCGGGATCGTCGTCCCCGTCGCGCATGGAGGAGGAGGCCATCGCCGTCCAGGTCTCGCGGTCGAGCCCCAGACGGCGGTTGAGCTTGTCGCAGATTGTGAGCGCGTCGTCGAGGTCGAGCGCGATCAGCGCCGTCGGGACGTGGCCGGACAGCCCCTCGATGACGATGCGGATCTGCTGCACGTCGGTCTCGACGTCGTAGGCGGGGCAAAAGCAGAAGTTGGGGTTGTCCGGCAGGGTTTGCGCGGTCATGGGAAGTCTCCGTGGCTGTGGGGCGAGGCCGGACGACAGGATGCCGCCGGCCGCGCGGCAAGGGAACCCCGCCGGGCCGGCGATACGGATGGTGGGCGCCGGGCCGGCGGCACGTGCGGGATCACGCCGTGGGCGGCCAGCGTTCGAGGACGTGGCCCAGCGCTTCGGTCCCCGGCGCGAACACGCGGGCTCGGTACGAGACGATCTCGACCGTGCAGCCGAGGCGCTTCAGTGCCGTGAGATCGGTGTCGGTTGGGCCCTCGATCTCGACGCGGTCGGCGCCCATGAGGCGGCGCCGTGCGACGCGCCAGCCGTTGGCGAGCGGTAGCGCGGCGCCGCGCGCGAGGATCGCCTCGAACGCTTCGTCGCCGGTCATGGCGAAGCCGCCGCTGAGTCCGAAGCTCGCGCGCACGGCGCGGACCTGTTCGGCGTCGAGCACCCGCCCGATGAGGGCTTCGCCCGCCAGGGTTTGGCCCGCCGGAGCCTGGCCCGCCAGAGTCTGGCCCGCGTCGGCGGTGAGCCGTCGCACGCGCATGTTCTCCGCCGGCAGGCGGTCCCAGACCGGCAGCAGCAGCCCCGTCGCGAGCCAGAACCGCGATTCGCGGTGTGACGGCAGCGCCGCGACCTCCGCATCCCACAGGTCTCGCCACTCGGGCTCGGCCGCCCGGCGCCAGTGAGAAGCCTTCAGCTCGGCCCGCGCCATCGGGTCGCGCGAGGCGGGCCGGACAAGCCGCGCGCGCTCCTGCACCCCGCCGTCGTCGAACAGGCGCGAGGCGGCGGACAGGACGACGGCGGCGCGCTTGGAGCGGGCGTTGACCGCGAGCCTCGGCTTGCCGTCGGGACCGGGATCGCGCGCGGCGATCTCCAAGGCGGCGTCGGCGCTCAGCGGCTGAAGTCGGTCGCGGCGGACGATCTCGACCAGTTCGGTCGCCGCGCCCGTGCCCGGATGCTCGCGGAGCGTCTCCCGGCCGGCGACGGCGAGGGAGTCTGCGCGCACGGTCTCGACGCCGACTTCGTAGGCGCCCGCCTCGACGGCCTGCTCGATGTTGGCGGCGATACGCGTCTCGAGCTCGGCGAACAGCTCGTTCTGCTCGTCGATGGGCAGCGCCAGCAGCCGGTTCAGGAACTTCGGCATCGGCGGCAGGGTTTCCTTTAGGGATCCCTCGTGCGAGAGCTTGAGCCCGGTGGCGTCCTCGAACCGCTCGGGCGTCCAGCCGCCGATGCGCCCGAGCCAGAGCGAGCCGTAGAACTGGCGCAACGCCGCCTTTGCGTAGACGCTTTCGAGGTTGTCGCTATCGCGGAACAGCGATTGGCCGCCGCCCATGGCGGTCTGGCTGTCGCGCTGCCCGCGGGTGATGGCGCCGAGGGAATCGAGCCGGCGCGCGATGGTGGCGATGAACCGCCGCTCGCCCTTCACGTTGGTGGCGACGGGCCGGAACAGGGGTGCTGCGGCCTGGTGGGTGCGGTGGGTGCGCCCGAGCCCCTGGATCGCCTGGTCGGCGCGCCAGCCGGGTTCAAGCAGGTAATGCACGCGCCGCTGGGTGTTGGCGCAGGAGAGATCGGCGTGGTAGCTCCTGCCGGTGCCGCCGGCCATCGAGAACACCAGGATGCGCTTGGTCCCGTCCATGAACGCGGCGGCCTCGGACAGATTCGCCGACGCCGGCCGGCCGCGCAGCGCGAGGCGCTCACCGCGTGCGTCGGTGATCCGCAGCACCCGGCGGGACCGGCCGGTCACTTCCGCGACGGCATCGTGCCCAAAGTGCTGCACGATCTGATCGAGCGCGGTGGGGACCGGCGGCAGGGCCGCGAGTTGTTCGACCAGCGCGTCGCGCCGGGCGATGGCCTCCTGAGAAAGCACCGGCTGCCCGTCGGCGTCGAACACGGGCCGGGACATCAAATTGCCCTCGGCATCGGTGAACGGCTCCTGAAGTTGCACCGGGAACGCGTGGGCCAGGAACTCGATCACGGTTTCCCGGGGCGTGAGATCGACGTTGATGTCGTCCCACTCCGAGGCCGGGATCTCGGCGATGCGCCGCTCCATGAGCGCTTCGCCGGTCGAGACGAGCTGCACCACGGCGGATCGCCCGCCGTCCAGGTCTTCCTCGATCGCACGGATCAGCGAGGGGCACTTCATGGACGTCAGCAGGTGCCCGAAGAACCGTTGCTTGGCGCCCTCGAACGCGGACATCGCCGCGGACTTGGCGTTGCGGTTGAGCGTCGACTCGCCGTCGACGATGCCGGTGGCCTTCAACGCCTCCTGAAGATTGGCGTGGATGATCTTGAACGCGCCGGCGTACGAATCGTAGATGCGCCGCTGGGCGTCGCTTAAGGCGTGTTCGAGGATCTCCACCTCCACGCCGTCGTAGGAGAGCGCGCGGGCCTGGTAGAGGCCCAGCGCCTTCAGGTCCCGCGCGACGACCTCCAACGCCGCGACCCCGCCCGCCTCCATGGCGGAGACGAACTCGGACCGGGTCTCGAACGGCGTCTCACCGGCGGCCCAGAGCCCGAGCCGGCCGGCATACGCGAGTCCCGGGACCGTGGTGGCGCCGGTCGCCGAGACGTAGACGACGCGCGCGTCGGGCAGCGCGTGCTGGAGCTTCAGTCCCGCCCGGCCCTGCTGGGAGGGCGCGACCTCGCCGCGGCTGCCCTTCGAGCCCGCGGCGTTGGCCATGGCGTGCGCCTCGTCGAACAGGACCACCCCATCGAAGGCGTGGCGGTCGTCCTCGTCCAGCGAACCGGCGAGCCAGGCCACGATCTGGTCGAGGCGCGAGCGGGCCTGCTGTCGCGCCGGCGACCGCAGCGTGGCGTAGGTCGCAAAGAGGATGCCCTCGGCCTGCGGGATCTCCGCGCCCGGTCGGAACTTGCCGAGCGGGATCACGTCCTGCTCGCGGCCCCCGAGCGCGGTCCAGTCGCGGCGCGCGTCCTCCAGCAGCTTGTCGGACTGCGAGAGCCACAGGGCGCGCCTGCATCCGCGGAGCCACCGGTCGAGCACCAGGGCGGCGACCTGCCGTCCCTTGCCCGCGCCGGTGCCGTCGCCGAGCATCCAGCCGCGTCGGAAGCGCACCGGGGCGGACAACGTCTCGCCGTCGGCAGTGGCGCCTTCGTCGGCGGGCTCGCCGTCCCCGCCGCATCGCCGGACGGTCTCCCAGCCGGAGCCGATCCGATAGCGGGCGGCCAGATGCCGGGAGTGGGCCTCGCCCGCGAGCGCGACGCTCTCAAGCTGGGCGTCGGACAGCACCCCCTCGGTGACCACACGCTCGGGCAGCATCGGCCGGTACGACGGCGCGGGATGCGGCACGGCGGCCATGGCGGCGGACTGCACCAGCGGGGTCGGATGCGCGACCGCGCCGAGGATTCGCACGACGGTCGGGCGCCACGCCTCGTGGGGGCCGGTGGCCGGCGCCTCGGGCGTTTCCGGATCGGGATC
The DNA here is from genome assembly GCA_965261845.1 of Candidatus Foliamicus sp. Lineage (GTDB taxonomy): Bacteria > Pseudomonadota > Gammaproteobacteria > Steroidobacterales > Foliamicaceae > Foliamicus. The sequence continues at coordinate 2,859,310 of OZ253475.1, forward strand.
GGGCGCAGCGCCCCGGATGTCGAGTTCCGCGACCGGGCCCCAGTCGTGGGAGGGTTGCGGCGCAGGCTTGCCGGCGGGTTTCCGGGAGGCTCTCGCCTGGGGCTTCCGGACGGTAGGAACCTGGCCGAACAGATCCGCGGTGGGCGCGGGCTCCACGGGAAGGCGCTGCGGTACGGACGCGAGGACGGCGTCGAGCAGTTCCGCCGCGTCGCCAGCGCGGGCCTCGCGGTCAATGTCGATACCGGGTTCGTGGCTGCGGTCGAGCACCGTCAGCCGGGTGTCGAAACCGGTGCCGCGCCGGGCATAGGCGCGCCCGTCGATGGCCATCGTGAACACGATCCGCGCCTCCCTCTCCAACGCCGAAAATGCGTCGGTCCAGGCGGGATCGCCCGGGACGCAGTTCGCGGACGTGATGGCGGCGAGCCGGCCACCGGCCGGCAGCATCGAGAACGCCGAGCGGACGTGGCGCAAATCCGCGTCTTGGCGGATGCGGGAGACGCCCGGCGTCGCCGAGAACGGCGGGTTCATGAGAACGACGGACGGCTGGATGTCCCCCAAGAAGTCCGCGATGGTCTCGGCGTTGTGGCGGGTAACGTTCGCGCCGGGGAAGATCCGGGCCAGCAGTCCCGCCCGGACGCCCGCGATCTCGTTGAAGTGCAGCGCGCCGGCGGCTCGGCTCCCAAGCGCGCACTCGGCCATCACGGCAAGCATCCCGGTCCCGGCGGACGGCTCAAGCACGGTATCGCCGGGACGCACGCCGGCGGCCTTCAGCGCCGCGTAGGCCAGCGGCAGGGGAGTCGAGAACTGCTGCAAGCGCACCTGCGCCTCGGAACGCCGCGTGTGCGAGGGCTCCAGCGCCGCGAGCGCCGAGAGCATGGCGAGCATGTTCGCGGGCCCGTCGGGGCCGGCGCCTGCACGCCGCCGCATGGCCCGCCCGTAGCGTTGCACGAACAGGATGACGGTCGCCTCGGCGGCCTCGTAGGCGTCCTTCCAGCGCCAGGCGCCCCCGGCGTCGCTCCCGCCGAACGCGCGGGTCATGGCTTCGCGCAGAGTCGGGGCGTCCAGCGGCCGGCCGGCCTCCAGTGCGCCCAGCAGGGCCCGGGCCGCGGCGAGAAGGGCGTGTGCGGTCCGAACGGGTTCGGCGGCGGGCGCGAGGGGCGGCGCAGGCGGGCGCGCGGCGGCGCCCGTTGCGGAAACGGTGTCGAGCATGGGGGTCTCCGAAAGGGTCTGAAGGAAAGGCCGCGGCGAGTGCGGCGGGAGGTCTCCCGCGCGGCATCTCGGGGCCACCCGCCGGCCCGCCCGCCGGACTCCCGGCGGCGCGGCGCGTGGGCATGAAAGGCATCCGATCAGGCGAAGTAGTGGCCTTCGGTCGTGAACGCCCAGTCGTTAACGGCGATGGTCTCGTCCACGACGGCATCTGACGTCTGGTGGTCGTACTCGCGCTCCAGTTGACCGTAGAGCCAGCGCGCCAGATCGCGCATCGCCTCGATGAGCGTGTCTTCCGCGTCGTCCGTCATGGCCTGCCCGGTGGGGCTGTCGCGCTCGACGCCGATGCGCATGGTGTACTCGTGGCAGTAGCGGCCGGACTGCCGGATGCCGGTCGTGAGTTGGTAGAAGTTGCGCCGCTGCACGTCCTGCAAAACGTCGGCGATGCCGTGCAGTTCGGTGTCCTTCGGCGCGTGGGCGCGGATCGCGCGGGCCGCGCCTGTGGCGTACCGGTACGCCCCCTCGAAGCTGGCCCCGTCCCCCTGCAACCAGAACCCGCGGTACCAGAGGCACGGCTTGTCGCGCGTACCGCCGCCCATCAGCGGGACCGGACGGGTCTTCAGCGTCACCCCGAGCAGTCCGCAGACGGTCTCGAAGTCGTGGTAGACGAACTCGTGCCAGTCGTGCTCCACGCAATGGTCGCGGTACCAGGCGCGGGCGCGGTCTTTGGCAGCTCCGGACAGCTCACCCAGTTCGTAGACGGTGGTTTCGACGATGCGGGGCATGGCGCTAGCTCCCGGATTGCGGCGCGGCGGGCTGCGGTTCGATCCGGGCCACCTCGTGGCGGGCCACATCGTGGCGGGCCACCCCATGGCGAGCCATGGCGGCGTCCAGTTCAGGACCCTGCTCGACGATGCGCCGGGCGGCGCGGGCGGCCTCGGCGTATACGCTGATGGGGGCTTTCGCGCGGAAGTGCAAGTCGCGCTCGATGCCCAGGCCGAGGGGTCCGCGGTAGGACTGAAGCTCGGACAGCGAAATGCCGCCCAGTTCCGGGAATCCCATGCCCAGATCGGCCAGTCCATGAAGATAGTCGCTCTCGTCGGGATCCATGTCCGTGATCAGCCAGGTGGCCGCGCCCACGGGGTTGAACAGCTTGATCACGGGTTTGTGGTCGGCGTCGCGGTTGGCGCCGTTCTCCAGGAGTTCGGCGCGCTGGGTGTCGGTGATGAGTTTCATTGGCGTCTCCGATCGGTGGAACAGGGGATGGCGGCGGGCTTCGACGGGTCGGGCGCGGAGGTTCATTGCGCGGCCTCCGCGCCAGGCTCGCCGAGCGTCACGGTGACGGTGCGGCCGCGCACGGCGATGTCGGCGCCGCGCTCTCGCGGGATGAGCCAGAACAGCTCCCGCTCGACGGCGTCGGCGATGGAGCGGCGCCGCGCCTCGTCGTCGGAGACCAGAAGCCGCGTGGCGATGTGCAGCGCTTCCCGCTCGAAATCGGTCTGCTGACGGTCCCAGGAATCGGCGTCGGCGTCGTCCGACGGCGAGAAATAGGCGTCGTACAGCAGCCCCGCGAGTTCCTGCGGGTCCAGTCCGCTATCGGCGGTCACCAGCGGCTGCGCGTCGCCGACCCAGCACCACGCCTCCCCGGCGAAGGCGAGGTCGGCGGGCAGGTCGAGCGTGCGTTTCCGCCCCCCGGCCGGCCTTATGGCGGCGCGGATGCGGATCGTGTCGGGGCGTTGCGGGGGCGCCTCGGACGCGGCCAGCCGCTCTTGCCCGGGCCGGTCCTGGAGGACGCACCTCCGGCCGTCGGCCGTCACCGCCGTCTGGATCGCGGCAACGCGCCCGATGGCGTCGTACCAGCCGTAGCCCTCCAACCGGCGGTCGGCCTCGAACAGGCGGCGGGCGACGCTGTTACGTCCGGCAGCGCGCCAGAAGGCCTGGGCCTCGGGCGGCTCGGGATCGCAGGCGACAATCAGCGCGTCCGTGCCGACGAGCTGGAGTTTGGGTGCCTCGCGCCAGTGGTCGATGTCGGCCACGGCGGGACGCCAGGGACGCAGTTCGGGCGGGGGCGCCGGGAGTTCGATGCCGGCGTCCGCCGCCCGATTCCAATCGCCGAATGACGGACGCGGATCGCCGTCGGCGGATAGGGCACGGTAGATGGCCAGCCGTGCGGCGTCGCGCATTTCCGCAAGGAACGGCGTCTCGACGGCTTCCTTGCGCGCCGGCAGCACGAACTCCAATTCCGGACAGACCTCGATGTCCGCGGCCACGGTCCAGCTTGCGCCGCCCACCGTCTCGATGGTCGGAAGCCGGACGGCGACGGTGAGGCCGTGAAAGTTCACGTCGGGGTCGTTCAGGCCAAATCGCTGCGGACGGTTCCTGAACACGCCGAACACGAGTCCGCGCCAGCGCTCGGCGCGAATGGCGCCATCGAGGAAGGCGCGGCGTTCGAGCCGTACGCCCCCGGATGGAGTGTGCGGCGGGTGCTCAAAAATCACCGGCAGCGGATAGTACCCGGCGGCGGCTTCGAGGGCGCGGCGGATCGTGTCGGCGGTCTCCGCTTCGGTCGCGGGAAACGACACCGCCGTGCCGTGGGGAAACGGCGCGGCATCGGCGGGACGAACATCGGCGTCGGCCTCCCCCAGAAAATGCGCCGGCGCGAGCTCGACGCGCCAGCCGGAGGCAGGAGAGCCGTCGCGCGCGCGGGGCCGCGAGGAGACGGCGCAGCCCCGGCGCGCGAGGCTCAGAAAACCCATGCCGGCGGCGTCCTCGCGCCGCACCAGATCATGGCTCCAGCCGTTCTCTCCGAACGACAGCAGCACCGCCGGATCGACGATGCCGGTCCCGTCGTCGGATACGGTGACGGCGAGTGGGCCATCGTTGCCCGGGGCGTCGGCCAGCGCGACGCGTACCTGCGAGGCGCCGGCGCGGCGGGCGTTCTGGAGGGTCTCGGCGAAGTTGTCCGCGAGCGTCGCGGCGAAGGCGCGCGTGACCCGCTTCAGGGCGGAATCGTGGATGCGCGCGCGGATCGTTCGGGTGTCGTTCATGGGGTCTCCCTGGGGCATGAAAAAAGGAACGCGCCCCGCCCGGAGGCGGTCCGGACAGGGCGCGCGGCGGCGGAAGGCTACTGAGCGACGCGGCGCAGAAACTCGGGCACGTCCTCAGCCTCGCCGTTGTCGGCCAGCGGCCCGCCGCCGGAAGCCGAGGGATCGGCAGCAGGGACCTCGCCCTTCCCATTGCCGTTCACCGGCCCCGGATCGGCCTCCTTCCGGGCTGAGGCGTCGTGGCCGTTGCCGACAGCGTGACCTGTCTGCGCCGGCGCTTCGTCCGGGCCGCCGGGCGATGTCTGGGCGCCGTTGGAGGAAGTCGCCTCGGCCGAAGGGGCCGGGCCGTCCGTACCGGCGGATTCCGTACCGGCGGTTTCCGTCCCGGCATCGTCGGCGGCATTGCCGCCCGCATCGAACGGCTGGAACCCCGGCGGGGTCCAGGCCAGCGCGGTGGCGTGCGCCTCGGCGCTGATGCCGACCGGCGGCGAGCCGGCGGCGAACGCCTCTTCCATCGCGCGGGCCAGGTCGACCTTCTTGTATTTCGACCGCGCCGACGTCCAGGCTGGACCCAGCGTGTCGCGGGCGACCGCCAGGATGCGGTCCTTGCGCAGCCGCGACCACAACAAATCGGCGCTCGGGCGCACGTGCCTGGCGAAGTCGATGCCCAGACGCGCCACAGTCGCTTCCAGTTCCGGGCGGGCGTCGTGCTCGAACGCGAGCTGGCCCTTGACCGTGCGCGCCACCGCGGCGGCGAAGAGCTTCTCCTTGTCGGCCCGGGGCAATGCCCTGAGCGCTGCGAAGCAGGCTGCGTCGTCGTCGGCCTCCATCCACCCGAACGGCAGGTGCGACCAGTCGGCCAGCATCGCCTCGCCGGGACTCCAGGCGGCGAAGTCCTCATCGTTCATACGCGTGGTCGGGCGGTCCGCGGTCTCGTTGAATGCGATGTCGAGCGCGCGGTACGAGGCGGTGTAGCCGTTCGCGAACACGGCACGCGCGAGCTGGAACACCATCAGGTCGAACGTCGCCTCGAAGTCGCCGGCTAGGTGCGCCTTCACCAGCGCCGTTCGGATCGCGCGCAGATCGTCGCCCAGCCCGAGGCCGACGCCCGCCTGCTCGCGGGCCTGGGCGCGCGGATCGGGCGGCGACGCCAGGGGCGCCGATACCCCCGGAGGGTCGACCCGCCCCGAATTGACCGTCCCGGTTGCGGTTCCCGCGCCGGCGTCGTGGCCGCGCGCCCCGGCATCGGCTGCGGCAGGCTTCGGCATGTCTTCAGGCTTCACCAGCCCCTGGATGAGCTGAAGGGTCCCGTCGCGCCCGACGGTGGCGATGCAGCCGGCGATGGCGATGTCCTCGCGGCGGAACTGGTCGCGGGCCTTCACCGCCTGCTCGATCGCGTCGAGCCGTTCCTGGATAGCCTCGGCCTCCCCGTTGAGTTCTTCCGTCCACTCGTCCTCGTCGAGATTGACGAGTTCGTCGTGACGGGTCCGCAGCTGCTCGATCTCGGTGGACTCCTCGTCGGTGGGCTCGCCGGGCCGAGGGTGGATGCGCCCGTAGCGCGCCGCGGCGCTCCGGTCGACCTCCAGTTGGGCCTCGGCCCACTTCCAGCGGGTCGAGAGCTCGTCGGTGACGGCGGTGAGATTGTTCAGGGCCAACTCGTTCAGCAGCGCCGGGGCCTCCAGCCAGACGCCGTTCTCGTGCTCGTCTGCGAACAGATCCCGCATCACCGCGCCGCCGGCCGCCTCGTACGCGTCGACGCCGACGAAGCGGGCCAGCGCGGCGCTGGCCGGCACCCGTTCCTCGGTCAGCAGGCGCTTCACCTGCCAGGCGGAGGGGCCGTAGTCCTGTGCGGAGACCTGCGCCCACACGGCGAGCTGGCGCTCATGGTCGGCGGTGACCGCGAACGCCTTGAGCGTTTCCAGGCCGATGGCGTCGGCGCGGTAGGCTTCGAGCAGTTCCGGCGCGGCGTTGCCCAGACGCAGCCGTTGCTCGACGATGCGCTCTGAGATCCCGAACCGGGCCGCGATGGCGGCGACGGATACCCCGTCGTCGGCCAGCGCCGAGAACGCGACCACCTGGTCGGCGGGGTGCATGGCGACGCGCACCACGTTCTCGGCCAGCGACAGTTCGCCGCCTTGGCCGTTCGGCGCGATCCGGCAGGGCACGGGGTGGTCGGCGTCAATCGCGCCCTCGTCGGCCAACGCCTGCAGCGCCCCGAGGCGCCGTCCGCCGGCGACGACGGCAAAGCGTTCGTTGCCATTGTCGTCCGTTCCGTCGGCGCGGGCGACGAGGTTCTCCAGCAGGCCGTGGGAGCGGATGGAGGCGTCGAGCTGGGCCTGGGCGGACTCGTGTGCCGCGGTCTTGCGCACGTTCTCGGGTGCGAGAACGAGCCTTGAGAGCGGGATGTCCCGGATGACGGCATCCGGTGGCGAAGTGGTTGGGTTCATTCGATTCTCCATGGTGGGAAGACAGGTGCGCGGCCCCGGTTCTCTCCGGCCGGACCGCGCCCGACCGGCCCGACGCCGGCCCCGCCTCCGGGCGGAGTCGGGCAAGTCGTCGGGGAACGAATCGGGACGGGGAGCGCGGGGCGGAGGGACCGTGGCGTTGCCGTGGAAGGGGGACGCGGCGGTCAGGCCGCGATGTCGATGCGCTCGCCCCAGGGCTCGCGGTTGCGGGGGGACGGCGGATCCGACCAGTTGAGCCAGAGGACGGGAAAGTCGGGCTCCAGGTCGGGGTAGCGCGAGCACTCCATGTCGGTGAAGTACAGGCACACGCCGGGACGGATGCCGCGTTCGTCGAGCCAGGCGAAGCCGGGCCGGAAGTCGGTGCCGCCCCGGCCGCGCACGACGATCTCCTCGGGCAGGTCGAACGCGCAATACTCAGCAGCGTCCCGCACGGTCACGTCAACCTGAAGGACGATGACGCGCTCGGGCTGAATCTCGGTCGCGATCTCGCGGACCTCGGCCCAGAACTCGGCGAGAATGTCCGCGGGCAATGAGCCCGACGTGTCGACGATGACGGCCAGGGTCTCGATGCCCTCGGAACGGATCGACGGGAGATACAGCCCGCTGTCGATGAAACGCGGGTTGGGCGCGCTCCACGAATAATCGCTTTTGGCCGCGTCGGTCATGTGGCGGCGCAGGAGCGCGCGCCAGTCGAGCCTTGCCACATGGGCGCCGCGCACGGTTTCCTCGATGGTTCCGGGGAGCTTGCCCTCGGCTTTGGCGAGGCTCGCCGCCTGGTGCATGGCCTCGTCCCAGGTCTGTTCCTCGGCCGTGCGGCCGGCTTGAGATAAACCGGAATCCGAACCGTCTCCGTTAACGTTCGCGGGGGCGTCCATGACCTCGCCGGTGCCCGCTGGATCATGACTCGGCGCCGCTGTGCCGGGCGCATCCGAGGAACCTTGAGCCGGCTCGGCGCCGCAGCCGGCATTGCCGGAGCCGTCATTGCCGGAGCCGTCATTGCCGCCGACGGGATCGCTGCCGTTGCCGACAGGATCGCTGCCGTTGCCGGATGGATCGGCGCCCGGTTCGGGGTCGGTGTGGCCGCCCGATTGCGAGTCGCTGGTGGCAGGTCCACCAGGCGCGGACGCGGACGGATCGCTCTGGTTTTCACCGTCCTCGTCCGGTTCCGGCAAGCGGTCGTAGGCCTCTTCCACGCTCATCCCCTCCCAGGCTTCGGCCTCGGGCGGCAGCGTGAAACCGGAATCGCGCAGCAGGGCGTGGGTGACGAGTTGCGAGGCGTGCTGCCAGCGCTCCGGCGCCCGTCCGTCGCGCCGCGTGTGGTGCTTGAGCGCGCAGGCCATCACGACGCGGGCAATGGCCGCCTCGATCGAATGCGCGGCCGTGTCTGCGGCCCAGCGGGGCGAGTAGCGGATCTCTTGTCCGTCGCTCGCGAGCGTCTCGCGCGAGGGATCGGCCCGCAGCGGCAGCCGCAGCGCCAGGCTCCCGAAAAAGGGCTGCTTGCGCAGCAACTGCGTGACGCAGGCGCTCACGCGCCGGGCAGACTCGGTTTTGACGCGCGCGGTCATCACGCCGCCTCACGCGGCGCTTCGGCGGTGGTTCCGAAATATCCCGCGAACTGCTCCTTGAGCGCGTCGGCGTCGCGCTTCACGCGGGCACGGGCCCCAGGGTCGAAGGTCCGCGACGGGCGCAGCGCGTCCGGCTCGACGCTCGCGATCCGGTCCTTGACCTGTTCGCACAGACGTGCGAGTTCGTCGTCGCCGAAGATGTTGAGCCGCGGAACGATGTCGACCAGGTCGCGGAGATTCCCGATCATCGAATCCCGGAACACCAGCGGCTTGCCCTTGTCGTCCTCGCGAAGCCGTTCGGAAACGCGCTCCACGGCTTCGCCGAGCCGGCGGTAGAGGTCGCCCACGGCGTCGCCGAGGCGCTCCTCGATCTGGCGCTGGATGTCGTGCTTCACCCGCTCGGTGTCGTCACTGGCGAGCTTCGCCATGAAGTGGTCGGCGTCGGGCACCGGAGCGATGCGGTAGGCAATGGCAAACTTGCCCCGCAACGCCGCCGTCGGCGGGTAGTCCTCCATGCGGAACAGCCTTCCCAAGTCCAGGCGCGCCCGGTCGATGTTGTCCTCGTAGTCTTCGATGAACCGGGAGCGCTCGCGGACCATGCGCTCACACAACCCGTTCATGAGTTCGGTGTAGCGCTCGTAGTTGGCCACCGTGAGCAGCCGGGCGCCCTTGTCGTCCCAGGGCAGCGTCTGCTCGTAGTGGGCGCACCTGGCCTTGCTCACCGTGGCGGTCAGCGCGGCGAACGCGTCCTTCGGCAGCAGGCGCTTGTTGTAGCGCCCGGCGCTGGTGCTCGCGTCGTGGTGGACGGCGACGTGGGTGCTCGCGTCGCGGTCGTATAGCCGCCCGGACCAGGCGGCAATTCTCAGGGACACCAGCATGGCGTCGGAATTGAGGTCCATGAAATCCTCCTTCGTTATCGGAGCGTCCACACGGGGACGCCAGGGGCGGCGGCGGGGCTGCGCCCGGCAACGGGCTTGGGCTTCGCCGCCGCGAGATTCGGGGCTCGCACCCTGTACTCGCGTTATGGCGCGGCGCCCGCAGGGTAGTGCTCGATACGCCAGACGGGGAACGCCGCCATCATTGCGTTCTCGCGGCGGCCCAGCGGATGAACGCGGGAGATCGCTGCAGGGCCGGGTCGCGGCGAATGCAGGAACCGACGAGGAACTCGCCGACCTCGCGGCGCAGGCGCCGGGCGTAGGTCACGATGGCGTCGAGGTTCACGTCGCTGGCGAGCCGGTAGAGCGAACCGCACAAGGCGATCAGGGCGCTGGCGTTGTCCGGCACTTCGGCGTTGTCCGGATCGTCCAGGACGGCGCGCGGATGCGGCAGCTCGCGCCAAACCTGCAGGAACGCGCAAAACTCGACGGCCGCGGCCTCGCCGACGGCGCCGCGCAACAGCGCACGCTCGACGGCCGGGTCGAGGCCGTTGCGCCGGTGCACGATGCGGCTGGCGAACTCCCAGGTCCGGGGGCAGGCAAAGGCCCGCTCGCGCGACTGGGGATCGAAGGTGTGGAGAAGATCGGGCCGCAGCTGGATGAAAAAGAGCACCTCCGGAGCGATGCCGTTCGCGGCGCCCCAGGCGCACCAGTCGGCGGCGTCCACCCTGATCTCCAGGTGCACGAATCTTGAGGCCAGCGGGGTCGGCATGCGGTTGACGACGCCACGGTCGCCCTCCCGGTTGCCGCAGGCGATCAGCGACGCGCCCTCGGGCAGCTCGTATTCGCCGACCTTGCGGTCCAGCACCAGTTGATACAGCGCCGCCTGGACCATCGGCACGGCGGACGGCAGCTCTTCCAGGTTGATGAGCCACGATCCGGTGTCGTCCGAGGGCGGCAGGAACGCCGGCGGCGCCCAGCGAGTGCGTCCGTCGGCGTCGCGCCAGGGGATGCCGCGCAGATCGACGGGGTCCAGAAGCAGCGCGCGCACGTCGACGTAGTGTCGACCCGCGTCGGCCGCGACCTGCTGGGCGATCTGCGACTTGGCCGCGCCCGGCGGGCCCCACACGATGCAGGGCTGGCGGGCCTCGACCAGCAGCGCCAGGGTCGATGCGAGTTCACTCGGGCGGAGCGTGTAGTCCGCCGATACGGTGCCGGGTTCGGTCATGGATAAGCTCCGGTATGAGGGGGGGACAGCGCGGGCACCCTCCGGCGCCCGGCCTTCGCCCCGGCCGAGGCCGGCTCCGCCTCTCGCCGGCGCCGGGCGGGCGAGAGGCGGAGGGGGAACGGGCGGAAGGAACGCCGGGAGCGGTACGGCGGGGCCGCTACAGATCCGGGTCGGCCTCGAGGGACAGGACGGGCACGCCGGTCACCGCCGGCAGGGGAAGGCGCGCGGGCGAGAGCGTGTGGCCGATGCGCCGCTCCAGGCGCGCGTATCGCCGGTAGAGCTCGGGCCGGAGTTGGGCCGCCGTGGTCAGATCGGCGCGCGAGGCCAGGATGCAAAAGCTGCAGCTCAGCCGCGACATCCCGGCGGCATAGGCCCAGTGCGGCGACTGGCCAGCCTCGGCGATGACGCCAAACACGTCCGCGGTGTTGAGTACATGGATGGGCAGCCAGTCGAACCACTCCCGGCCGGGAGATGAACAAGCACCGCGACAAGCGCCTGAATGCAGGCCGCGGTGGTATCGGCAAGTCCATTGTCGTCGGCGCGTGGCTAGGGACGCGCGGATCTACACCAACGACTGGACCGGCTATCGCGAGCTGCACATGCTGGAGAAGATGCGCCGAGCCTTCCGGGGGATGGAAGGCCGGCAGCTGCGCTACCGCGACCTGGTGGGCTAGTGCTGGCCCTTTTGCCCCTTGTTGAGGTAGTCTCCTCTTGGGTGGTAGACAGGCCCGATTGAAACCGGCCGCGTCTGAAGTTGCTCCTCCAGACAATCGACCTTGAACATGAGCTGACTAATCCGGCGGTCCTTCGCCTTGATCGTGGCGTCCCTCTCCCTGAGCTTGGCCTTCAGCGTGTGGTTTTCCAGTCTCGTAGTAGAGAAAGGTGTGCCCTCAACGGACATTTCATCAATGAGGCTAATTTCAGCCAAAATGGAAGAAAAATCGTATTTCTTCATTCGTCCTCCTATCGGAGATTCAGGAGGACTCAAGCCTGTGATGTTACAATTTCTGCCAGCAACAGCAAGTCCTAATCCTTCATGAGGACTGTTGCCGGTGGCGGCCTCAATCTTGGTCGGACGTTGGCCGCCGAAAGTCACCGGGGTCGGACCTTTCCATTTTCGCCCCGGTTCGACGCCGATTTTACCACCGGGCCTAGCAGTCCGGCAGGTTGTCCAGGTTGTCGTCCGAATCGCTATTCGGGACCGTTCTAAGATGCTTTGCACCGGTTACCGACGTGAACACAATGATCTTGGTCTTGCCATTCGACAAGTATTCATAGTCGCCGCCCTCGATGTCCGAAATGGCGTCCACCTTGCTCCGAGGGGACCAATAGGCTGCGCTGTTGCACAACGCTGTGATGTTCTTGTTTTCGTCCTTGCCAGTGCGGTAGACGTTTCTTGAAATTGCCACGATTTTCTCCGGTTGTGAGTGATCTGCTAACATAAAAGCGCCCGCCGAAGCGGGCGCCAGCATAGCGCTAGGAATCTTATCACGGGAGCGCGTTATGTCCTGCCCTCGTACTCTCCAACATGAAATGAGTCTGAACGCGGGACGTGTTTCCAACATGAAATGAGTCTGAAGTAGCCTGTGTGTCCGTTCATGATGGGAGGATGAGAACGATCATGAACGCCAACGAACTGGCCACGGTGGATCAATTGCGCGCGTTTCTCGGCGGCGCTCAGCGGGTGGCCTTCGAGGTCGCCAGCGACAAGGACGCGCGCTACGGGTGGATTCGAAAGACCCTGATTCAATTTCGCTACCTTGAGCTGCGCAAGCCGGACAAGGGGGTGGTCATCCGCTATCTGGTCAAGGTCAGCGGCTACTCGCGCCAGCAGGTCACCCGCCTGGTCAAGCAATACCGGGACACCGGGCGCTTGGCGCGCCGGCAACGCGCGGTGAAGGGCTTTCGCCGGCGGTACACGCCCGAAGACATTCGCCGGCTCGCGGCCATGGACGAGCGCCACGGCACGCCCAACGGCCTGACGATGAAAAAGCTCTGCGAACGCGCCTGCGAGGTGTTTGGGCAGCGGGAGTACCAACGGCTGGCCGGGATCTCGGTGTCGCACTTGTACAACTTGAGGAAGTCCGCTGGCTACCGCCGCTGCCGTCTGACGGTCCACAAGACCCGCCCTCGAAGCGTCGCCATCGGCGAACGGCGCGCCCCGCGGCCCGAAGGCCGCCCCGGCTTCCTCCGCGTCGACACCGTCCACCAGGGCGACTTCGACGGCCACAAAGGGGTCTATCCCATCAACACGGTCGATGAAGTCACCCAGATGCAGGCCATCGCCAGCGTCGAGAAGATCAGCGAGCGCTACCTCATCCCCGCCTTGGAGCCGTTGCTCGAAGCCTACCCCTTCGCCGTTTTAGGGTTCCACTCCGACAACGGCTCGGAGTTCGTCAACCGGCAGGTCGCCGCCCTGCTGGACAAACTGCGCGCCGAGTTCACCCGGTCGCGCCCCCGGCAAAGCAACGACAATGCCCTGGCTGAATGCAAGAACGGCCATGTCATACGCAAGCACTTCGGCCATCTCCACATCGCCCAGCGCTGGGCGCCGGCGATCAACGAGTTCAACCGCGAGCACCTCAACCCGTACCTCAACTACCACCGCCCCTGCCTGTTCCCCGAAACGTTCGAGGACCGCAAAGGGAAACAACGCAAACGCTACCCTTACGCATCGCTCATGACGCCCTACGAAAAACTCAAGTCCTTGCCGAGCGCTCAGGCCTACCTGAAGCCCGGCCTGAACTTCCAGTCGCTGGACAAAATCGCCTGCCAGCAAAGCGACAACGAAGCCGCCGACCGGCTCCAAAAAGCCCGCCGGCAACTGTTCGACCGGATCCTCTGCCCGCAGCGCAAACAAGCTTGAAACCCCAACGGCAGCACCTCGAAACGTAGCCCGAGAAGCCGCCCGGCTTCCCGCCAATCGGTCCGGCGGGGAAAAGCAAGGCGGGACCACCAAGGCCTGCCGCAGGCGCAATAGCCAACGCCAGGAAAAGCTTGCCGCGGGCTTTTCCGCGGCGCGATCCGCAGGCGCCGCTCGCCAGCCAGCCCGGCGCGCGCCTGAACACACCGCCCGCTAACTATCCAGTATCCTTACACCCCAGCGTCGGCAAAGCCGGCCAACAAAACTGATGCATGAACGGGAACGACACAGGCCTGCAAACGAATCGCAACCGCCCCAAGTTCAGACTCATTTAAGTTTTGGAAAAGACTGCCCTAATGAAAAAAGCGATCAAGCTTTGGCGGAAACTTAATGTGATGAATCAGCGCCTCGACTATCTGCTGAAAGTCATCGTTCCCGCCGGCCGGGCGCCAGCCTGCGGGGTTGGCTCCAACGATTTCTGCCTTTTGCCGGAGCTGGGAAACGAACGCCTCAACAAAATCCGTTTGTTCTCCCTCCTGAACGTGCCAATCAGCATTGCGAACGGCTAACTCGATAGTCATAGGAAGGGTGAAATTGCTTCTACTTGGGGATTTTTCTTGGGCATAAGACTCCATTGTGAGTGAGGGGGAGTGTACCTACGCGAGCGCCGTGCCTGCCAGCACGGCACCCAAAACGATCGGAAGGGTCCAGGCCATCGCGTCGGTTTCGTCCCAACTCTGCGCCAGCAACGGGCTTGACAGGGCTGCGACGGCTAAAAACAAGCGCGCTGCCGATGAGGCCGTGGTAGCAAGCAGCCACCGAGATCCCTGAGCAGGCAGCTAGCGCCTCCCGCTTGCGTGCGGTCGCGGCCAGCCGCCGGCCCAGGAACCACACGCCGAGATTGACGGCGAGCGCGGACGGAATGGCCGCGAAGGCCCAGGCTACCTGCCCATTGGCGCTAGTCACTTGCTTGAAGCAATTCGAGGGCCAGATTCTCGTAGCCGTCGACGATGAGCTGCTCGAAGTCCTGCCGCGTGATTTGAGCCTGTTGCGCCTCATTGGCACTCAGGCACATAATTCCCCATCTAAGTTCTGGGGACCCATAGAGGCTACCCATTTTCACTGTTGGGTATGCGTAATGGGTTTGGCTGGTGGAGAAGCGTTCTCTAGGAGTGTTCACCACGGTTCCCGCGGCGCTGGCCGCAGGGAACAAGCGCTGGAGTTGCCCACCTTGACCTGTGTAAAACCCAAAAATTTTATTCCTTTAGTATCAATGATTTACAATTTGTTCCATGCAAGCTTGCGCCGTAGGAACGGCGATAATGGGGGAAGTGTAAGGCCAAGGGTTTGAAGATATGCCGACGACGTTTCGCCCGTATGATCCGGAACAGATGCTGTTGATGCCGCCGGCTTTGCAGGACTGGCTGCCGGCGGGTCATTTGGCGCATCACGTGAGCGACCTGGTGGACGGTCTGGACTTGGGGGTGTTTTACGCGCCGTATGAGGGCGATGGGCGTCGCAAGTCGCCGTATGCGCCTTTGATGATGCTGAAGGTGTTGATATACGGGTATGCCACGGGCGTGTTTTCCTCGCGGGCTTTGGCTCGCAAGCTGGAGGAGGACGTGGCGTTTCGTGTGTTGGCGGCCGGCAACTTTCCTTCTCACCGGACGATTTGCGAGTTTCGGCGCCGTCATCTGGACGATTTCAAGCGTTTGTTTGTGGAGGTGGTTCGCCTGGCGGGTTTGGTGGGCGCGGCGCGTTTTGGGACGTTGTCGATTGACGGGACGAAGGTTCGAGCGAACGCCTCCAAGCGCAAGGCGATGAGCTATGGGCGGATGGTTGCCGAGGAGAAGCGCCTTGAGGCGGAGATTGAGGCGCTGGTGGGCCGTGCGGGCGCGGTGGACGCGGCAGAGGACGAGCGTTTTGGGGTGGACGTTCGGGGCGATGAGATGCCTTCGGAGTTGAAGCGGCGCAAAGACCGTCTCAAGGCGATCCGCGAGGCGAAGGCGCGTTTGGAGGCGGTTCAGCGGGAGAAGGACGATGCGCGCGGGCGCGTACCGGGCCTGAAGCGGAACCCGAAGGGCGGCCGGCCGTACAAGCGCGAATACGGGGAGCCGGATGATAAGGCGCAGAGCAACTTCACGGATCCCCAGAGCCGGATCATGAAGACGTCATCGGAGGGTTTTCAGCAGTGTTACAACGCGCAGTTGGCGGTGGATGATGCGCATCAGTTGATTGTGGCGGCGGAGGTGACGGCGAACGCCAGCGACCAGGGCCAGTTGCTGCCGCGCCTGGACGAGGTGAAGGCAGCGTATGGGGCGGTGCCGGAGCGGGTGTTGGCGGACGCGGGGTATTGCAACGAGCGGGATTTGTCGGCCTTGGAGGATCGGGGCGTGGACGGCTGCGTGGCCCTGGGCCGGGAGGGCAAGAAAGCGGCGGAGGCCGACGCCGTGGCGCATCCGGCCAAAGCGCGCATGGCGGAGAAGCTGGCGGGTGAGGAAGGCCGCGCGCAGTATGCCCGGCGCAAGTGGCTTTCGGAGGCGCCCAACGGCTGGATCAAGCAGTCGATGGGTTTTCGGCAGTTCAGTGTGCGCGGTCTGCGCAAGGTTCGGGGCGAGTGGGCCCTGGTGTGTCTGGCGCTCAACATCAAGCGGATGCCGGGGCTTCAGGCGGCGTGAAGCGAGGGAAATCAGCCCCACTGGGCCTGCTCACCAGGCCAATGAGCCGCGCGGAGCGGCCCGATCCGCCGGATTCCTGGCGCACGACCCCGAAAAATGCTTGGGGAAAAGTGAATCCACTCCCAGACGGGGGCGAATCCGCTAACGACCCCAAAGAACTATCCTACGGCGCAAGCTCCTAGCGTGCAAGAAGCCCTTCAAGCAGCTATGCCGCTAATCGGAAAATCTTACGCCGAAGATCATTTTCTGCTTCCAGAGAAGAAACTGCTGTTCCGCAGACATTGGTTAGTCTAGCGACATCGGCTCGCGGTATCTCTTGCTGATTAGAGAAAACGATTACGGACTCGAAGGATAGCTGATGAAGTAGGAAATGAGAAAGCATGATGGTAGTCAACCGTGCTTTATCTCGATTCGGGACACCATACAGGAATACTGGTGTGCCATCCTTGCCCTCAAGAGAATAGTCAACCGGATAGTTGGAGTGATCCGGGACTTCAGTCGGCACAAAGTCCTGCTGAACTTTTTCTTCGTCAACCATCGAAAACAGGATCGCTTGCAAGTCTTCATAGAAGATTGAAGAGATCCGAGAGCGGCTAAGAAAGGTGAGGTCATAGATTTTTGTAAGTGTTTGACCAAGCGTGAATAATGCATCGGCAATGCCGTCGGCGGGCGCTTCAATGGAAAAGACACCCTCTGTCTCTTCAATCCCCGCCTCACGAACAATCTGTTCCCGTAGCGCAGCTCTTGGGCCGTCATAGAACGCAGCCACATCATGCTCGTAGCTGACATGCATCAATGTGTGTCCCTGATCACTCAAAACGACACCACCCGAACGCCCTTCGGCCATATAAATTGGATAGCGATCACCGTCTGGAAACATGAACGGCGCATCCAGCATCAGCCAACCATCCTTACGCTGATGAACTCTAACGCTGGAGCATAGCCGTTCACAAAGTGCTTTCTGCAGCTGGACCGGATTAATTGCCATCGAATAGATCTCCCGAATCATGCGTAGCATTCAAGCCTTGAATTGCACAATCGTCAATCAAACAGGCGAGGGCTCCTTGCAGCGTGTGATACCGATTGGTTTCCTCCGCATGCCTGTCGATCTTCTTACCGGAATGCAATGCGTCTGATGTCGCATTATGTATATGACAGCGGTACAGGATAGCGCCGTGAGGATGATTTGACCCGTTATAGCGAACCAGACTCAGTGACTTTCCACCAGGCTGAATCAATGCAAGTCCACAAGAAAAATCTCTCTCGTCCACCAAATTCTGCCGAAGATAGAGGCGAAATCGGAGGTTGTCGTCAAGTGTGGAAATAACGATGTAGTTGCGCTGCTTGTGGCCTGGCTTCGTAGACCAGCGCGCACCTGGATTCTTGACTCTTTTCGGACAGGAACGAAACTTTTCCAGATCATCATCCGAAAAGAGCACATCAGTCACAGCAAATTGTCTCCCGGGTCAAGTGGAACTCTGCCCCGGGAATTCTAACCTCCAGGCAATCAGAAACCCTGCATCTAGTCCTTTGCAATGTCAGCATGCAAATCTGACAAATGAACTCGCGACCTAGTCAATTCGAAAATTATGCAACTACAGGTCACAAGCCTATTTCCGCGTCAGGGTCGTCAGCGTTGAGTGCATTCAAGTAAGCCAGACAGATATCGCGCGATCGATAGCTGCGGTAGATATCCATTTCCTCTGACACACGATAGGGAACGTCGAAAAAATACATTCCACATCCTCATGACTCGTGATTCCTTAAAAATGAAAGAAAACAGCGAATCGAGACTAGGAATAAAGGCCAATCGCAATGGCGGCCTACCTTGATGCCACTTGGCAAAGCCCGTGCCACCAAAACCATGGAACAGAATTTCTTAGGTTCCCGGTAAGTTGTTGACAATTTGCTCAATCTCTAGCGAATGGAGTTTCTTCCCGATTGGGAGATAGACGTTCAGAATAGAATTCTCTTGGCTCAACTGAAGGTTTCTACTCGCGATACGTGAGGAGCCTACCAGAGACTGATTCAACCGCCTTCATGCTCGCTCGGTTGTTCAAATCGTTGGATATGGTTGAAGGAGAGTTGTTTTTTTCTTTATTTTATCAATATGTTATGTGCTATTTTAGAGTCTGAATTCCGGATGAATACCGCCATCTCGCGATCGAGGATGGATGGTGGGCGAACGAAGTCAGGAACGGCTTGCTGGCGACCTACGACCACCCAACTCCGCAAAGCCTGATGCTCTCCGCCGGTCAAGGCGAGGAGCGACAGAGCTACGGACGATTGGCGATCTGGTTGGGCGAACTCGGGTACGTGTACGCTGCCGCGCTTGAGTATCTGGCGGAGGTGCTTGGGACCGAAGGTGACGTAATCGGCCGCTTGACATCGGCGTTCCAGCAGATTCCGCTCGACCCTGGAGGATCGTAATGTCAGCGTGGTATCCCGCTTTCGCGAAGCATGCGCCTATGGCGAGGAATCAGGCGAGACATCCGGACGGCTGGAGCCGGTCAAACCGCTGCACGCTTGGGTCGTCGTCAGAGGAAGTGGCGGCAACGCCAGTCAGCGCAGGCAGGGGAAGGCGCGTGGGCGACAGCGTGTGGCCAATGCGCCGTTCAAGGCTCGCGTAGCGGCGGTACAGTGCCGGCCGCAACTCGGCCGCCCGCGTGAGGTCGGCGCGAGACGCCAGTATGCAGAACGAGCATGACAGCCTGGACATGCCGGCGGCATAGGCCCAGTGCGGCGACTGGCCGGCCTCGGCGATGACGCCGAACACGTCCGCGGTGTTGAGTCCATGGATGGGCAGCCAGTCGAACCACTCCCGGCCCGCCCGGCTGTTGCGGTCGTTGCGCCGCCAGGGAACGCGCTTGGCGCGCGCGGGACTCTCGGATGCCCGCATCCCCATGGCGCTCACGATGCGCCCGCCGAAGCGGGGATGGGCCTTGAGGTAGCGGCGCAGCTCGCGCTCGATCGGTCCGCGTTTAAGGTCGCTGGTGCAAAATCGGACCCTGGCGCTGGGAAAACGGCCCCGCTCCTCGATACGTTCGAGCAGGGACTTGCCCGAGGCCGTGTGGGCCAGGATCAGCGGCGCGCCCCGCGGAATCGTGCGCTCGATGTGCCCGATGGTGCCCGGCCATTCGACCTCGCCCAGGGACGCGTGGACGAAGACAAGCTGCTCGCGAGGCACGATCCGCGAGACCAGGATCGTCATGCATTGGCTGTCCTTGCCGCCGGAGTGGCTGCTATGTTGATCTCAACTTAGCAGCCACTATGGTGAGTCGTTGGCTATGTAGAGTTCATCCTCCAACTTCCTGATTATTCGACAAAATATGGGCGAATCGCTCAACATAGTTACACTCTGGCCGCCTCCCTGAGCATTTCCATTAGCTTGTCGGGCGTCTTGTCAAAAGTTCCCCTCTTTAGCTGCGGAGCTGTTCTCGCATTAAGCACTTCCAGTCGTTCAAGCGTGTCAGCACGCACATACATTTCAGTGGACTTCAATCCGATATGTCCCAGCCAAATCGACACCTTGCGTATGTCACCCTTGGTAGCCTGGTAGGTATTCATGGCGCAGCTGTGGCGAAGAACATGGGGAGTCACGTTCTTCCTGCCGATTGATGGCACCTTCCGCTTTGCAGTGGCGACGTGGAGCTTGAGTCGATGGGCGAAACCATGTCGGCTAATGGGACGACCCCTCGCGTTAAGAAAGACGCGATCCGTTCGACTCTGGGGTCGAGCCGCGAGCCATTCTTCCAAAACGGCGCGTGTTTCGCGCCAGAGAGGTAATGTTCGCTCTCGCCTTCCCTTCCCGAGCACGTGAATGGATTCAAGATCGCGCTCCAAGTCGGTGCATCGGAGCCCAACAAGTTCGGACACACGCAGTCCCGCTGCGTAAGTCAGGTGAAGCATTGCCCGATCTCTCAGTCCCGCAGCCGCCGAGGAGTCCGGCGCTTCCAGCAATGCCTCGATTTCCCCTTTGGTCAGATACTCTATCAACGGCTGATCGAACCGCTTCGAGGGTATCGCATGAACTTGCCGTGCTGTATCGAGACATGATGCGACGCGGTATTGCAAGTACCGAAAGAAAGCCTTGATGGCCACCAACCGCAGATTGCGTGTCCGAATGCTGTTCTTTCGTACCGTCTCCAAGGAGTCGAGAAACTCAAGGATGAGTTCCACGTTCAAGTGCTCAACCTTGAGCAGGCACGGCTCCGTATCCAGCTTTTCCGCTGCAAAGCGATTCAAGAGCAGAAAGCCCTGCGCGTAACTCGCGACAGTGTGCCGGCTGGCCCGTTGATCGCGAGAAAGATGCTCGAAAAGAAACGATTGTAGATGAGGCACAAGGTCGGTCATTTGACTATCCTCCCCGCATGCCTTCGTTCAGCAGCATCCGCAATCGATCGCAGAACTGGTTGCGTCGCTTCCAGGTACCAGTAGGTATTGGCGACGCTCACGTGTCCGAGATACGTGGTCAGCGCCAGCATGTGCCGACTGATGTCTGTGGGATGTGATTCCTCCGCCGACTCCAGAGAACGAACAGCGAAGCTGTGCCGCAAGCTGTGGAACCTGGGTCCGGGCTCGCCGGGACCACCCCGGAGTCCTACGATACGGAGAAGCTTCAGAAACGTCTGGCTAAGGTAATTCGCTGTTGGCGGTCTACCTGTGGCGAGAACGAACAGTTGTTCACTAGCTCCTCCGGCTTGAGCTCTGATCCTAAGATACTGGTTCAGAGCCGAGTGAACGCTGTCATGAATGGCAACCAGTCGCGACTTTCCGAACTTTGAATCTCGGATTATCAGTCCATCGTTAGTGACATCGCTAAACGTCAACCCCACTACTTCCGAACGTCGTAGCCCCGTCGTTGCTGCAAGGCCAATCATCGTGCGAACCGTATTGGGCGTAATTGAATGGGCCGGTGGAAGATTCAGCGCTGCATCCATCACCTGCTGGATCTGCCCAGGCGTCATCAGGTAGGGTCTGGGCCGCTTTCTCTTCGTTCTGCCAAACGCGTTTGGATCCGGTACTTCATGACGGCGGTCTTCTGCACGCAGCCACACAGCGAAGTTTCGCAATATGGCAAGCGTTGACTGCGCGGATGCGGTAGAGGGCGCTCTGCCCGCCCATTGCAGAATCCTTTCGTTGCGAAGGAACTCATCGTGGTGTTGCTCGGCAAAGGCGACAAAGGGCAACAACACCCTTTCGCCGTTCTTGAACTTGTAGCCCAGATGTCGTTTGAGGGATATGTACCTATTGGCATGGCGAGTAAGCTTCATTGAATGCCTCCAATCCATGGTTGCGCCACTTCTTGGAGCATCCGGACATCCACCTTGGCGTATATCGTCGTTGTATCTACGGATTGATGGCGAAGTAGCGTGCCGACAACATCCAGAGAGGCACCCGATCGAAGCAGGTGGGTCGCGACCGAATGCCGGAAGAGATAAGCGCCCCCACTCCCGGGACTCACCACACCCGCGCGTTTCATGGCGCTTGAGACAATGTCGGATACAACCTGGGAGCTACTCAGAGCTCGGTGCGGGGCTCGGACGCGAACGAATACTTTGTCTGTCCGGACCTTTGGGCGTGCGGTCGTGATGTAATCCAACAGCGCATCGCCAACATCTTGCGGGAGCGGCAACCAAGTGCAGCGCCGCGATTTCCCGGAAACCAGGAATCGGCCATTCTCCCAGTCGATATCGGAAAGTCTGAGACCCGTAATGTCACCAGCGCGTACTCCCAGCCGTGCTAGCAAGAGCAAAATCGCCTTGTCACGAACACCGCATGGAGTGCCGGATCCACAGGAGTGGATAGTGCGCTCGATCCTGTCCATTGGCAGGTATCGTGGCAGTTCGGATAGCTTCCAGTTTGCGGGCGATGGAATCGCTCCCAACAAGTCTGGATCACACGCCCCGCGTGTGGAAAGAAAGCGCATGTACATCCGCATGGCGGTAACAGCGTTTCGAGCGGTCGATGAGGACACCTTCGAGAAGTGATGAAGCAGGGTTTGTCTTATCAATGCAGCATCGTATTGGTTTGCATCGGTACCCATGATCGCGAGAATCGGGGACAGCAGGTGACAGTATTTACTCACTGTCGCCTCGCTGACACCGCGGTAGTTTTCCAACCAACCACGAAAGTCGTCGAGTTGACGCTTGGGCGGATCGGCCTGTGGGAAATGCGCTTCGTCTGCAAGTCCTCGTTCAACGAGGAAGCCGACGAATTTCCGGATAAGCAGAGCATAGATGCTTCGTTCCTGCGGTTCCCGCGGTCGTATGAAGTACCTTGGGCAAATGCAGTCATGATTCAGAAAGTCGTTGACGAGACGCGGGGTCACGCGACCGATTGATACCCTTGTCCTGTGAAGCCAGAGTAGAAAGTGATTCGTATGGCTTGCCAGCTTCCTCCGAACGCTGGACGAAAAACCGAGCCCTTTGCAGTCGGCGAGAAACTCGTGCAATAGAGATTGACCGAGTACCTGTTCCCCCGGATGCGTCGTGTGCCCTGTTGCATCAAGGAATCGGAGGAAACGTTCGACGCCGTGCATCGTCGTGCGCAGTTGTCCCGAAACGCGTTTACATCGCCCGAGGCCTTCGAGTATTAGTCTGAAGTTCCCCTCGATTTAACCGTCCGGATTGATTTAAGTGATTGACTCGGTGGGGAATAGTGTGTTCGAGTGCCGCGAATGTGTTCCCATGTATAGTGATCTGATAGTATTGCAGTGTAGAGATTCATGAACTATCATCGTTCCCATGTATATCGAAAAGGTCCCCAACCGCAAATCGCCTCCCGCTATTCTCTTGCGCGAGGGCTGGCGCGAAAACGGCAAAGTCAAGAAACGCACCTTGGCCAACCTCACCAAGTGGCCCCCGCAGAAAATCGATGCCCTGCGGCGGGTGCTGAGGAACGAGCCCCTGGTAGGGCGCGAGGAGGCCTTCGACATCGTGCGCTCCAAACCCCACGGTCATGTCGCCGCCGTGCTCGGCACGTTGCGCAAGCTGCGAGTGGAGCGCGCGATCGCCGGTGCGGACTCGCCCGAGCGCCGACGCGTGCTGGCGATGATCGTCGCCCGAATCCTGGACCCCGGCTCGAAACTGGCCACCGCCCGGGGCTTGGCCGAGGCGACCGCGCGCGACTCGCTCGCCGAGACGCTGGCACTTGGGGAGATCGACGAGGACGACCTCTACGCCGCCATGGACTGGCTCATCGAGCGCCAGCACGCCATCGAGCGGCGCTTGGCCAAGCGCCATCTCAAGGACGGCGCCCTGGTGTTCTACGACCTGACGTCGGTCCACATGGAAGGGCGCCGCTGCCCGCTGGCCAAGCGCGGGTATTCCCGCGACGGGCGGCGCGGCAAGGTGCAGATCGAGTTCGGGCTGTTGTGCGACGCCGAGGGCCGGCCGGTGGCGGTGGAGGTGTTCGCCGGCAACACCGCGGATCCGGCCACCGTGGGCGCGCAGGTCGACAAGCTCAGGCACCGCTTCGGGTTCTCCAGGGTGGTGTTGGTGGGCGACCGCGGGATGTTGACCGAGGCGCGCATTCGCGAGGACGTGAAGCCGGCGGGGCTGGACTGGATTAGCGCGTTGCGGGGTCCGGCGGTGCGCTCGCTGGTGGAATCCGGCGCCGTGCAGCTCTCGCTGTTTGATGAGACCGACCTGGTGGAGATCCGAAGCGATACCTATCCGGGCGAGCGCCTCATGGTGTGCCGCAATCCGCTGCTGGCCGAGGCGCGGGCGCGCAAGCGAGACGAACTGCTCCAAGCCACCGAGGCGTTGCTCGATCCCATCGTCGCGGCCACGCGGCGCGACAAGTGGCGCCTGAAGGGTGCGGACAAGATCGGCGTGCGGGTGGGCAAGGTCGTCGGCCAATACAAGATGGCCAAGCACTTCGATCTGGATATCCAGGACGACGCGTTCGGCTATCGGCGAAAGCCTGAGTCCATCGCCGCCGAGGCGGTGCTGGACGGCTTGTACGTCGTGCGCACCAGCCTGGCGAAGACGCAACTCGACGCCGAGGGCGCCGTGCGCGCCTACAAGCGCCTGAGCGCGGTCGAGCGCGCCTTCCGAAGCCTCAAGACCGTGGACCTGAAGGTTCGACCGGTCTTCCACCACGCCGCGAACCGGGTGCGCGCGCACGTGTTTCTGTGCATGCTGGCCTACTACGTGGAATGGCACCTGCGCGAGCGGCTCAAGCCGCTGCTGTTCGACGACGACGATCCGGCCGCCGCCGAGGCGGCGCGCGCGTCCGTCGTGGCGCCTGCGAAGGTCTCCGAAGCGGCCAGGGAAAAAGCCCGCAGCAAACGCACCGCGAACGGTCTGCCGGTGCACAGCTTCCGCACCCTGCTCGGCGACCTGGCGACGATCGCCAAGAACCGCGTCGTCCCCCAAGTGCCCGGCGCCGAGCCGTTCGAGGTCCTCACCCGGCCCACCGCGCTACAGCGCGAAGCCTTCAAACTGCTCGGCGTGCGGCTCGAACGTTCCCAGTAGCGACACACCGTATCTCTCGATTTGTCCCGAAAATCAACGAGTTCAATGCGGCACACTCTGGAAGTTCAGATTAGTGCACACTGACAATGGTGGTCTCGAAACCGGCGAATCACGCCATCGTCAAAAGTGGCCAGTGGGACTTGCTCGGCGACACTCCAGACAAGGAAGTGCTTGGCTGCAGTGACAGACAAACGGATGGAAGCCTCCGCGAGATCGGTTTGTTTCAGATGCTCGCGGAACTCGGATAGCAATTTGGCTCGTGCCAGTTGGGAAGATGCTTGTAGCCTGTCTTGCTTCTTTGTTGGGGACATAGTTGGTTCTCCAATGAAAGGGATGGTCGGAGAACCATAACTATGTTGAGCGATTCGCCCATGTTTGGTCGAATAATCAGGAAGTTGGAGGATGAACTCTACATAGCCAACGACTCACCATAGTGGCTGACGGCGACCAGGGCGCCGCGGTGGATCATGTCCCTGCACCAGGGCGGCATGACGACATCGGGCCGGGAGGGAAGCCGTGCGGTTGCGGTCATGGGTAATTCCCCCTTCGTGAATGGCTGGACAAGGGCGCGGCGGCCTCGCCGGGGCGTACACGCCCGACGCCTTCGGACGGGACTCAGATCCAACCGCGCTCGGCGAAGGAAACGACCTTCCCGTCGGTGACGACGAAATGGTCGAGCAGGCGAATGTCGACGAGCGCCAGCGCCCGGCTGAGCCGTTCGGTCAGCGCGCGGTCCGATTCGCTGGGTTCCGCTACCTGACTGGGATGATTGTGGAACAGAGCGACGGCTGCGGCGTTCCTGTCGAGCGCCTGTTGAAGGACTACCCGAGGGTGCACGGTAGCTGCGTCGATCGTGCCCTTGAAGATCTCGGCGATGTCGATCAGATGGTGGCGCGTGTCGAGAAAAATCACCCCAAAGACCTCGTTGCGACGCCCGGCGAGCTTGAGGCGCAGGAAGTCCACGAAGTGGCCGGGGGACTTGAAGGCGCGGCCACGCCGGCAGCGCTGCGACAATACGGACAGTGCGAGTGCCACGACGGCGGATTTCTCGGTGGAGGACAGCGCCGCAGGGGTCAGCGAATGGAAGCGGTTGTCAGCGGCGTTGGGGGTTCTCGATGCGGGCATGGCGGATGGGCTCCTCAATCGGTCGGGTGGGGAACGAAGCGGGTCGATCCGGGACGGACAACCGGCGCGCAGACACGCGCCTGCCCCGGGGACCCGCCCCATCCGGGCCGGCCTCCAACTCTTGAAGGCGCCCATGCAGGTCGCGGCGCGCCGGACCGGAAAGGCGGTGGAAATCCGCGATCCTCCGTGGGAGGATGCGGCTGAACGATGGGCTCGCGTTGGCGGTATTGCGTTTGCCCGTTGTAGCCGTCAGCGTGCGAAGGCGGCCATCGCGCCGGACCCGAAGCTTACGTCTCGCCCGCCAGATCCGCCCGCAGGCTTTCCGCGACGCGCGCTGCAGATGCCTTCACGGAATCGCGCTCCAGATGGGCGTAGCGCGCGGTGGTCTGCACCTTCCGATGCCCGAGCAGTTTGCCGATCATCGGCAGGCTTTCGCCCAGGGCCAGTGCCCGGGATGCGAACGAGTGCCGAAGGTCGTGAATGCGCACGTCCTCCAGGCCGGCCCGCGCGCGGATGACGAGCCAGGCGTTGTTGATATTGCTCACTCGCCCGCCCGGTCTCGAGCCGGCGATCACCCAGGGGTTGTCAGGAAGGCGCTGCAGACCCTCAAGCACGCGCCGTGCCGACGGCGACAGGGCCACCGACCGCGCCCCCGTCTTGGCGTCGCGCAATCGAAGCTCCCCGGCCTCAAGGTCCACGTCCTCCCAGCGCAGCGTCAGGATCTCGTTGCGCCGGCAGCCGGTGAGCATAAGCAGGCGGAGCGCCACCACGATGCTCAATAGATACCTGCCCTCGGCTTCGACTTCATCCAGCACGCGACCGAGGCGGCGAAACTCCTCGTCGGAGAGGAATCGCTCGCGGGGATGCTCCTTGTACTTGTGGATGGACCGGCACGGATTGGCGCCCTCGGGGGCAACACCCCAAAGCTCGGCCATGTTGAACAGCCGCGAGAGCATGTCGACCACGCTGTTCGCCATGTAAGGGGTCTTGTGGAGGTTGTATTGCAGGGCCGCGACCCGCTCGCGGCCGATCTCGCCGAGGCGCAGTTCGCCCAGGGCCGGCAGAAGATGGCGGTCCAGTACGTACCGGCAACCCTTGGCCGTGGTGGGCTTGCAGCGCACCGCCACATGCTCCTTCATGTAGCGCTCCGCCACCTCGGCGACGGTGGGGCCGGCGGCGCGCCGGGCGGCGCCGTTGCCGAGACCCGGCTCGTTGCCGGCCTTGATGTCCGCGATAAGCTGCGCGGCCTTGCGCCGCGCCTGATCGGCCGAAATCAGCCCGTGCCGTCCAAGGGTCACTCGTCTGGACTTCCCGTCGGCCCGCGTCTGTGCCAAATAGACCTTGGACCCGGACGGATAGACCCGTACCCCGAATCCCGAGAGTTCCCTGTCCCAGAAGACCGTCTCGCGCTCGCCAGCCGGCAGGGACTCGACAGTTCGCCGGGAAATCGTCCTTCTGACGAGCTTCGCCATCGGGCTACCTCGCCAGGATGTCCGAGCCGATGCTCTCGGCGACCTTTGCTGTCGAGGCCTGGATCGACTCGCGGGCCAAATGGGCGTAGCGGGCGGTGGTGTTGACCTGGCGGTGGCCGAGCAGTTCGCCGATCATCGGCAGGCCCTCGCCGATCGCGAGCGCCCGGGAAGCGAACGTGTGGCGCAGGTCATGTAGCCGGATGCCATCCAACCCGGCACATTTGCGCACGCGGTTCCAGGAGTCGTTGATGTTGACTTGATGCGTGCCCTTCCTTTTGCCGGGGAACACCCAGGAATTGCCAAGGATCCGCGGAAGGTCCTCCAGCACCGCCGCGGCCGCTGGCGGCAGCGGAACGATGCGCGCGCCCGTCTTGCTGTCGGTGAGCCGCATCTCGCCCGCCCTAAAGTCCAGATCCTCCCACGCCAGCCCCATGATCTCGTTGCGCCGGCACCCGGTAAGGACCAGAAGCCGGATCGCCGCCGCCGCGTGCCGTGAGGCGAGGCGCTTGGCGGGCGCGATGTCGAGTGTCCGGCCGAGGCGGGCAAGTTCATCCGGCGTAAGGAACCGTTCCTTGTGGGGTTGGACCTTGTAGCGTCGCACCGACTTGCACGGGTTTCTACCGGGGGGGCGCAGCTCCCACAGCTCGGCGAGGTTGAACATCTTTACCAGGATGTCCACGCATCGGTTCGCGACCGTGGGCATGTCGGCCAGTCCGTATTGGAACTTGAGGATGTGCTTGCGCTCCAACTCGGAGACGCGGAGGTTGCCAAGAGCCGGGACAATGTGCTTGCCCAGCATCAAACCGTAGTGCTTCACCGTCGCGGGCTTGCAGTGCATCGCGACATACTCGCGCTGGTAGCGCTCGGCCAGATCGGCGACCGTCGGCTCGGTCCCGGGCTTGTTTTCGGAGAGGGGCTGCCCGGCCTTGATGCGCGCGATGAGGCGGACGGCTTCCTTGCGGGCCTGGTCCGGCGCGATCTCGCCGTGGCGGCCCACGGTCACGCGCTTCGACTTGCCTCCGGTCCGGGACTGGACCACGTACACTTTGCGTCCCGATGGATAGACGCGCACGCCGAAGCCGGGCAGTTCCCGGTCCCAAAACACTGCATCCTTGCGGTCGACCGTGAGGCGGTCCACGATGCGTTTTGAGAGGGTGCGATACTGGCGTTCGGGCATGTCGTTGTTCGTCGATAGGAGCGCTCTAGCCGGATCGGAAAAGGCGTGCTTACGTAAGCATACCGAAAGCGGCCAGCCGGAAATAAGGGCATATTAGAGCGTACTGATGGCGGGAACGCAAGAGCCCAAGCGAGGCAAGGCGTGAGTAAAGATAGTGTAATTACAAGATGTTATATGATTGAGACGCACATCAGCGCATGCGGGACAGGGTTGTGGAAAAAATGAGGTGTCTCATGGACACCAACGTTTTCTCCGAACTCCTACGGGCGCGCCCGGCGCCCGGAGTGCTGTCGTGGGTGGACAGTCAGGCTCCGGACACGCTGTTTACAACTTCCATAACGGAAGCGGAGATTCACACGGGCATCGCCATGCTGCCCGACGGGAGGCGGAGAAACCGCCTTACCGTGGCCGCCAATCGCCTGTTCGGCGAGTTGTTCCAGGATCGCGTATGGGCGTTTGACAGGGGCGCCGCGCACAACTACGCGGCTATCGTTGCCGGGCGGCGGGCCGGCGGGCGATCAGTAAGTCAATTCGATTGCCAGATTGCAGCCATAGCCCGCTCGCGAAGCATGGCGCTTGCAACCAGAAACATCAGAGACTTTGAGGAGTGCGGTATAGAGGTGATCAATCCTTGGCCGACCGACTGACCGGCGGTATCCCGAAAAGCCCCGCTACCGCGGCGCATGAAGTCCAGCCGTAGATGCCGGGTTGGACCGATCCCCCGATACATACAAGTTTGCATGAATATCCTGGGAACGAGGGCGTCCCCGCCCTCGTCGAGGGCTGGAAGCCCTCGTTCCCAACGTGTTCCCTGCGCGCCAGCGCAGCGGAAACCGCTGTGAACACCCCTAAAGGAATCAGCCGCGGGCGGCGACGGCGGCGCGTTCGCTGATGTCGAGCCACTTGCCGACTTGCTGCTGGAAGGCGGTGTAGGAGGCGTGGATGCGTGCCGCCTGCTCGTCGCGGGCGATGAATTCGCCGATCGCTTCTTCCGAGCGCATGCGCAATTCGTCCAACACCGCATCGGGAAAACGGCGGATCTCGATCTTGCCTTCGTCTCGCAGTTGCTGGAGAAACTGGGCATTGCGGGCGTCGTATTCCGGGCGCATCCGGCTTTCCACGTAGCCGCAGGCGGACTTCACGATGTCCTTCAGGTCGTCCGGCAGAGCCTCCCAGGCCTCCTGGTTTATCGATACTTCCAGGATCGCGCCGGGCTCATGCCAGCCCGGGTAATAGTAGTACCTGGCCACTTCATGCAGGCCGAAGCCCACATCATTGAACGGCCCCACCCATTCGGTGGCATCCACGCTGCCGGTCTGCATGGCGGTATAGATTTCACCGCCGGGCAGCATGACCGGCGTCCCGCCGGCCCGTCGAAGCACTTCTCCGCCCAGGCCGGGAATGCGCATCTTCAGGCCCTTGAGGTCTTGCGGCGTGTTGATTTCCCGGTTGAACCAGCCGCCCATCTGGGTGCCGGTGTTGCCGCCGGTGAACACCATCACTCCGAACGGTTCGTAGAGTTCCCGCCACAGCTTAAGGCCGCCGCCGAAATGCAGCCAGGCGGACGACTCCGGTGGAGTCATACCGAAGGGAATGGCGCCGAAGAACTGCGCCGCTTCCACCTGCGCCTTCCAATAGTAGGCAACGCCATGCCCCATTTCGGCGGCGCCCGCGGAGACGGTGTTGAACACCTCGAACGGCGGCACCAGTTCGCCGGCCGCATAGACATGCACCTTGATCCGGCCACCGGAGGATTTTGTAATGGTTTCCGCAAGAAGGGTTGCGGATGTGCCGGTGCCCGGGAAATTGGGCGGCCAGGTCGTGACCATCTTCCAGTCGAAGGTTTCGGCGGATGCTGAGGACTCGCCTGAAGCTGCTCCCCCGGCCTGCGGCCGTTCCTGCGCGCAGCCGGCCAACGCCACGGCGCCGGCGCCGAGTCCGGCAAGCAATTCTCTGCGTTTCATAAGGTTCCCCTCACTCTTTCCTGTGCGAAACACCGGGAACGAGGGCGTCTCGCCCTCGACGAGGGCAGGATGCCCTCGCTCCCAGCGTGTTCCCTGCGCGCCAGCGCAGCGGCGGCCGCTGCGAAAACTCCCGGCTCTCTTGCAGTATTCATTCCACCGCTACTCTTTTCCGCCGGGCTTGCGGAATTCCGACATCAGCACCTTGATGCGGTGATCGCTGAAGCGGCGGCCGTCCAGGTGCGCGCCGCGCATGTAGTGTCCCTGCCATTTCTCGGCGGGACGCCGGAAACGGTCCTGCTGCAACTCCTTGTTGAAACTGCCGCGCGACTGGCTCCATTGGATGTGTTCGCGTTGCAGCTCGGGGTCGTGGGACAGCGGGCGGATCACGGCCTTGAACTGTTCCGCGTATTGGCGGGGGATGGGGACCAGCCGGCATATCGGCTCGTCCTTCTCAAAGGTCACCCAGGTGCGCTTGCGGGTAAAGCGCCAGTTCATGGTGAAGGTAAACGGCGCCCAATCGGTCTCGATAATGCCCTCCAGCGGGGCGATGGCATCCTTTGCGGTGTTGGCCAGCCCTTTCGTCCACAAATTGTGGCCCTCGCTGGTGCGAAACAGGTAGCCCAGTGTGAAGGTCAGCACGCCGCTCCCGAAATGGGCACTGACCAACTCGGAGGGTTCGCCTGAAAAACGAATCTCGACGCCTTCCTTGGCCGGCTTGCCGTTCCAGCGCGCCTTGAAGTCAACCGGACAGAGCACGTCCCAGCCGGTCTGGTTGGCAATCAGCAGCGGCAGGCAGCGGTTGGCGAAGTGGTCTACCGTGCGGTCCATCCACTCCCGCGCACGAGCGGCGCGGCGCAGTTTCATCGGCCTCTCAATCAGCGGGTAGGCGGTTATCTCAAGTTTGTCGCTCACGTAGCCGGCCCTTGCACGGGTAAAAGGATGCATAAGGGTACACTTGCCGGCGTGTTGGCGCATCTCCGCATCGCTTCGGCAGGCCGGGCCGATAACCTCAAGCGAGCCTTCGCCGCAGATCCCGCACGGCTGTATAAGGAGAATGCCGGGAACGAGGGCGTCCCCGCCCTCGACGAGGGCAGGATGCCCTCTCTTGCATGGAACAAGCCTGGGAGCGAGGGCGTCTCGCCCTCGTCGAGGGCGAGACGCCCTCGCTCCATTGTTCCATGCGGGTCAGCGCAGCGGTGCCTGCTGCGAAAGCTCCGAGGAGCCTTTGTGGTGCATTCGGCAGCGCTGGCGCTGATCTTGTCCGGCTGCGGGTTCAGCGGATCGCTGTACCTTCCGGAGGAGCTTCCACCGGCCCCCGAAGAGCAATCCGCGCCGGAAGATAACGGCGCTCAACCGGAAGCCCCCCCGAATTGAACCGGCTGCTCCTGGTGGACGGAACGGCCTACCTGTTCCGCGCCTACTACGCCATGCCGCCATTGACCACTGACGACGGGCGTCCCACCGGCGCTTTGCACGGCGTGGTGAGCATGGTTCAGCGCCTGCTTCGTGAAGACCCGCCGGACCTGCTGGGGTTCGTCATGGATGCGCCGGGACCGACCTTTCGCGATGAGCTGTATCCGGAATACAAGGCCAATCGCGATGTAATGCCGGAAGACTTGCGAGAACAGATAGAGCCGGTGGTGAGCATAGTCGAGGCCATGGGCGTGCCGCTGCTGCGGGTCTCCGGAGTGGAAGCCGACGACGTAATCGGAACTCTGGCCACGCAGGCGAGGGAACAGGGGCTGGACACGCTGATTTCCACCACCGACAAGGATTTCGCCCAACTGGTGGGGTCGACGGTGCGGCTGGTGAACTGGAATAACAACCACATCATGGACAGCGTGGCGGTGGAGGAAAAATTCGGGGTCCCGCCGGAGCGGATCCGCGACTACCTGGCGCTGGCCGGCGATACCTCCGACAACATCCCTGGGGTTCGCGGCGTCGGACCAAAGACCGCCGCCAAGTGGCTACAGGCGTATGGCAGTCTGGATGGCGTCAAGCAAAACGCCGGCGACATCCGCGGCAAGGCCGGGGAGACCTTGAGAGCCAGCTTCGAAGACGTGGATTTGTCCCTTGTGCTGGCCACCATCCGCTTAGACGTTCCGCTGGAAGTCACTCCCCGCGACCTGCGGCTCAAACCGCCGGACCTGAACACGCTGGAAGCGCTCTGCAGCACCTTCGAGCTGAACAGCCTGCTGCGCAGCTTCCGCCAATCCGTTCCGGCTGCACCCGCGCAGGCGCAGTATGCGACCATCCTTAACCGGGAACAGATCGAAGAATGGATCGCAAAACTGCGCCAGTCGCCGGCCGCCGGCCTGGCCGTGGAGGCGTCGGGCGACAACCCCATGCAACACCGCCTGGTCGGCCTCGCGCTTTCCACCGGTACCGGCGAGGCGGCGTACGTGCCGCTGGCGCCTCGCGACCTGGCGGGCGAGGGGTTGGAAAGTTCCGACGGCGAGGACCTGCTTGAGGCGCTGAAAGGCTGGCTGCAGGACAGCGAGGCGGCGAAAGTGGGTCATGACCTGAAGTTCATCACCCACGTGCTGGCCAATCACGGCATCCAGCTCGCGGGTGGAAGCGGCGACACCATGCTGGAGTCCTATGTCCTGAATTCCACCGCCATCGCACACAGTTTCGACCACGCCGTCGGGCGCTACCTCAAGCTGGATTGCATCTCCGAGGAACTGGTCCTCGGCAAGGGCAGGGCGAAGATCGGCCTGGCCCAAGCGCCCCTGGAACAGGTAACCCCCTACGCAGCCCAGAAGGCCGATTACGCACTGCGCCTGCATTACCGGCTGGCGGAAGAACTGCAACAAACGCCGCCACTGGGCGAGGTGCTTACCGACCTGGAAATGCCGCTCTCGCCGATCCTTGCCGGAATGGAGCGCGCCGGCGTGCTGGTCGACGCACAAGTGCTGGGCGAACAGTCCCGGGAGTTGGCCGAGCTGCTGCGGGACCTGGAGCAACAGGCCTATGAACAAGCGGGCACGGCATTCAATCTGGGCTCGCCGAAACAACTCGGTGACATTCTTTTCAACCGGCTGGGCCTGGATTCCGTGCGCCGCACCTCCACCGGTCAGCCTTCCACCTCCGAGTCGGTATTGCACGAGTTGGCCGCGGTGCATCCCCTGCCGGAAACTGTGCTCAAGTACCGCAATCTCTCCAAGCTCAAGACCGGCTATACGGACGCCCTGCCCGGCTGTATCGATGCGCGAACCGGGCGGGTGCATACCTCGTACCAGCAGGCTGTCGCGGCCACCGGACGGCTTTCCTCCATTCACCCCAACCTGCAGAACATTCCGGCCCGCACCCCGGAAGGACGGCGCATACGCCAGGCCTTTGTGGCGCCGCAGGGACAGGTGCTGCTGTCAGCCGATTATTCGCAGATCGAGTTGCGAATCATGGCCCAGCTCTCCGGGGACGAAGGATTGCGCAAGGCTTTCTCCGAGGACCTGGACGTGCATCGGGCCACGGCGGCCGAGGTGTTCGCAACAGCTGTCGAATCAGTCAGCACCGATCAGCGGCGGGCCGCCAAGGCGATTAATTTCGGGCTCATATATGGAATGTCCCCGTTCGGACTCGCGCGGCAACTCAGCGTAAGCCGCGCCGAAGCGCAGGAATACGTAAACCACTACTTCGCCCGCTATCCCGGCGTCCAGAAATACATGGAAGACACCCGCCGGCTGGCCCACGATCAGGGCTGGGTGGAAACGCTGTTCGGCCGGCGTCTGTATCTTCCGGATATCCGCGCCCGGGACTACCGCCGCCGCAGTTACGCCGAACGCAGCGCCATAAACGCGCCGATGCAGGGAACGGCCGCGGACATCATCAAGCTGGCCATGATCCGCATCCACGAATGGCTGGAGCCGCGTGGCGACAAGGTGCGGCTGATCATGCAGGTGCACGACGAACTGGTGTTCGAATGCGCGCAGGAATACGCCGAAGAACTCGGCGAGGAAGTCACGCGGATGATGGCCGGAGCGGCCTCGCTGGAGATTCCCCTGAAGGTGGACCTGGGCCACGGACCGAACTGGGACGCAGCGCACTAGCCTGCCCTTCCCTTGGGAACGAGGGCGTACCCCTGGGAACGAGGGCGTCCCGCCCTCGTCGAGGGCGGGACGCCCTCGTTCCCAGGGGGCGTGCAGTCACAAGCGAAGCCAGGCGGCAAGCGCGCCCCGTGCTTCCTCGACGCCCACCGCGCGCAGCGCCGAAAAAGCCTGCACCACTCCAGCGCCTTCCAGCAGTTGCTCCGTGGCGCGCAGGGTCTCAATCAATGCGCCCCGCTTGAGCCGATCACACTTGTTCATCAGAAGATGGGTGGGCGCCGCGGCGGTCGTACAGACGTCGAGCATCTGCCGGTCGAGATCGCCCAATCCGCGCCGCACGTCCACCACAATGAACACGCCGCGCAGCGAAACGCGGCGCTGGAAGTAGTCCCTCATCATGCCTTCCCAGTGCTTGCGAACGCGGAGCGGAGCGGCGGCGTAGCCGTAGCCGGGCAGGTCCACGACTCGCCGCTGGTCGCCGAGGGAAAAGAACTGCAGCATCTGCGTACGGCCCGGCGTCTTGCTGGCGCGTGCCAGCCCCCTCCGATTCAGGATGGCGTTGATTGTGCTGGACTTGCCGGAGTTGGAGCGCCCCGCGAACGCCACCTCGGCGCCCTCATCCGCCGGGTATTGCTTCCAGCTCGCCGCCGAAGTCAGGAATTCCGCTTGCATCATGGATAATCGCTCCGCTGATAGCCCTCTCTTGCGCAGGTGGGTACACTATGCGAAAAAACCAGCCAATGATGAAACCCAAATTCCAAAACCTCCTGTTGGCGGCCGTGCTTCTCGCGGCCGCGCCGATCGCGCATGTCCAGGACGCCTCCAACTGGAAGTTCGAGGAGGGCGTGCACTATGACCGCCTGGTGCCGGTGCAGGGCACTTCCAGCCCGCCGGACAAGATCGAGGTGGCTGAGTTTTTCTGGTACGGGTGCCTGTATTGCTACCGCATGGACTCATACATTGAGGATTGGCGAAAGAAGCAGCCGCCGGAAGTGAATTTCATTCACGTCCCGGCCGTGTGGGACCCGGTCATGGAGACCCACGCCCGCCTGTTCCTGGCGCTACAGGCAACCGGCGAACTGGAGGCCGCGCACAGGGACACTTTTCGTGCCATCCACACCGAACAGCGCCAGCTCTTGAGGCTGGCCGACCAGGAGAGCTTCGCGAAGCGTTACGGGGTCTCAGCCGAGGACTTCCGCGACGCCTACCGTTCTTTCGGGGTGGAATCCAATTTGCGCAGAATCAAGGACCTGATGCGCCGCTACCGGATCCTGGCGGTTCCGGCCCTGGTGGTTAACGGCAAGTACGTGGTGCGCGGAAGCCCGGACAGCAGCATGCCGGAACTGCTGGAAATCGTCGACGAACTGGTTCAACGCGAACTCTCCGAAAGGTAAGCGCCGCAGCCTGTCTTGGCGCGTGCCCACTTAACTGGCGCATGCTCCTTTCCTGACCTCATTCGTCCCTTCCGGGACACGCCTGCAAGCACATCCCTGTGGGCTCGATGGCGGCTTCCTGCCCTCGACAATGCAAATATTCGCCGCAATCGCACTGCGCTGACGCGCAAGGAACAACGGAGCGAGGGCGTCTCGCCCTCGTCGAGGGCTGGAAGCCCTCGTTCCCAGGGTCATTCGCCGCCAGTGGCGAAGCGGCGGAGCAGCTTGTGCGCTTGCGCCAGGTGGGGCTGGTCCACCATCCGGCCACCGATGGACATGACGCCGGTTTCGTCGGAGCCGGCAAACGCGGCCACGATTTCCCGCGCTTCGGCCAGTTGCGCCTCGCTGGGCGTGAACACCTCGTTGAGGATCTCCACCTGCGCGGGGTGAATCGCGGCGCCACCCACGTAGCCAAGCTCCAGCGCTTCGCCGGCGAACCGGCGGAACCCCTCCAGGTTACGGAAATCCGCGTAAACGGCCTCGATCGCGTCCACCTCGGCAACGGTGGCCGCCACCAGGGTAAGCGCGCGGGCGATTTCATACAGCGGCAAGAGGCTTCCGTCGGGGCGGCGGCGGCGCAATGCGCCTACGTCGGTGCCCAGGTCCTCCGACCCCCAACTCAGCGCGGTCAGCCGCGGCAGGCCGGGGCGATATTCGTGTAAGGACATCACGCCGCGCGCGGTCTCTCCGGCCAGGGCCAGAATCCCGGCCGGTTTGCTAGGTTGCCCGTCCTCCAGCCGGTCCATCAACTCGGCAACGGCAAAG
This sequence comes from Candidatus Foliamicus sp., assembly GCA_965261845.1. GTDB lineage: Bacteria > Pseudomonadota > Gammaproteobacteria > Steroidobacterales > Foliamicaceae > Foliamicus. The sequence goes on from OZ253475.1 coordinate 2,895,696, forward strand.
ACATCGGCCGGCGAACGCGGTTTGGGCAGCACGATGCCGTCGACGCTGCCCGCCATCGACGCTTCCACGTCCTCTTCCCAATACGGCGTGTGCAAGCCATTGATGCGCACCCATAACGGGGCCCCGTCGCGGGATGCCGACGAAAGATACTCGCCGATCATCCTGCGGGCTACCGGCTTGCGGGCCGGACTCACCGAGTCCTCGATGTCCAGGATTAGCACGTCCGCGCCCGTGGACGGCCCCTTGGCCAGCTTGCGCTCGCTGTCGCCGGGAACGAACAGCCAGGAGCGCCGGCCTCTCATCGGCTCTCCGCCGGGGCCGCGTTGATCCATTCGGCCGGGCCCTCCGGGTAATGCTCGCGCTTCCAGATGGGCACCCGCTTCTTGACCTCGTCAATTACGAACCGGGCCGCCGCGAAGGCAGCCTCTCGGTGGGCCGCGGCCACGCCTACCCAAACGGCCAGCTCGCCTATCGCGAGGTCGCCGGTGCGGTGCACGCAACGAACGCGGCCGACGCCGAACTTCTCACCGGCCTCGTCGATCACCCGCACGCCCTCGCGGACCGCCAATTCCTCGTAACACTCGTATTCCAGCCGGGTAACCGCCCGACCATCATTGTGATTGCGCACCCGCCCGCAAAAAGACACCACCGCGCCGCAGCCTGCATCCTCCAGAGCCGCAAGTTCCTGCGCCGGGTCGATGGCCGACGAACTGATCCGAAACGCGCTCATCCTCCGGCCACGGGCGGAATAAAGACCACCCGATCGCCATCCGCCAGGGCCGAATCCCAAGGCCGGAACTCGTCGTTCACGGCTACCTTGAGGCCGGCCTCGGCCGGCAGGTCACGGCGGGGGGCGAGCTCACGGTAGAGCTCACGCGGCGTAGCGGCGTCCGTCTGCAGGGATTCATGCGTCCTGCCCGCGCGTTCGCGCAGGATGGCGAAATAATCAACGCGAACGCGCATCGGGCAAACAGCCTGCAAGCAAGAGAAACATCGCTTAATGCTACATTAGCGGCATGAGTGAGAAAACATCCATGGTGCGCAAAGACGGCACCTATCCTATCGCCGATCTGGCCAAAGACAGCATCAACGTATCCGTGGTGCAAACTCGGGTCAGAGCGGTGAATGGCGACAACCCCGAGCCGGACCTGAAGGCCAATCTTCGCTACATGCTGGAATGCCTGGACGCCGCGCAAGGCTATGGCGGGCGCAGCGACCTGTTGCTGTTTCACGAGTTCCCGATCACCGGCTTCAGCCTCTGGACCCGCGACCAGCATTACCGTCTGGCGATCGAGGTGCCGGGTCCCGAGACCGAGGCTATTGCGCAGAAGGCGAAACAGTACGGCTGCTACGTGGCCTTCGGCACCTACGCCAAAGACGCCGCCTGGCCCGGGCACATCCTGCATCTGATGGTGCTGATCGGCCCGGACGGTGAGCTGGCGGCGCGCCACTGGAAGCAGCGCAATGTGCGCGGGATGTTCCCGGGCGGCGAGCAATACACCACCGCCGTATACGACGTGCTGGACCGGTTCGTGGAAATGTACGGGGAAGACGCCGTTATCCCCATCGCGCGCACCGGCATCGGCAACATCGGGCTTTCCGCGGTGCAGTTCGAGCCGGAGCTTTTCCGCTGCATGGCGCTGAAAGGCGCCGAGATCATCTGCCGGGTGGCCACCGGGGGTTTCGAGTACGAGGACATGCGGCTTACGTCGTACCACAACAGCCTGTACACGCTGATCTGCAACAACTCCGTGTCGACCCACGACCGCAACCCGGGCTTCCTTGAGGACACGGCATATGGCGGACCCGGGCGCTCCGCCATCTTCGGCCCTCGTGGCGTTGAACTGGCCAAGGCCGGGGTGTTCGAAACACAGCGATCGGCAACCATTCCGATCGCCGAATTCCGTCGCAAGCACCGCATTCCGGATCTGCACATGGCCCTGTACCGGCCGGTGCTGGATCAATACCGGGAGCGATACGATCCCAACGGCTATGCGGAAGGGCCTCCGGAAAGCCGCCTGGACGCATACAAGCGATTCGCGGCCGGTTCGCGCTGGACCCATTACTGGTAGACGTTGGTGTGACTATGCTCAAACTTGGCCCCTACGAGATTCATCGCATCGAGGAGCTGGTGTTCCCGTACGCGGGCTACGCCGACCTCATTCCGGACATGCCAGTGGAGTTGATGGAAGAACACCGCGAGATTCTCACGCCGCAGCAATTTCAGGCCGACAAGGGTCTGATCGTGCTCAGCTTCCATAGCTGGCTGATCCGCACGCCCCACCACTGGATCCTGGTGGACACCTGCATCGGCAACCACAAGATTTACGAACGCAAGGAACTGGCGGCATTCAGCCAACTGGACACCGCGTATCTCGCCCGGCTACGGGGCGCCGGACCCAGGCCCGAGGACATCGACTACGTGTTCTGCACCCACTTGCACTTCGATCATTGCGGCTGGAACACCTCGCTGGTGGACGGTCGCTGGCAGCCCACTTTCCCCAACGCGCGCTACCTGTGCCACAACAGGGAACTGCAGCACTGGGCCGGTATGAAGGGAAGCGATTACGAAATGGGCCCGAACAATGGCGTGTTTGAAGCCAATGTTGAACCCTTGGTCGAAAACGGCCTGCTGGAGGGTGTCGAAGACGGTTACGAAATCGAGGATGGAGTCCGGCTGCGGCTGGCGGCGGGACATACGCCCGGCCACACGGTACTGGAACTGGGCAAGGACGGTTCGATCGGGCTTTTTTCAGGCGACCTCCTGCACGCCGTGATGCAGGTTTACGGGCCGCAATACACCACGGTTTTCTGCGACAACGGAGAAGCGGCCGCCGTTACCCGCCGGCAAACGCTGGAACGGATCTCCGACCGCTCAACATTGCTGTTCCCCGCCCACTTCGGGCATCCGCACTACGGCCGCGTGGAATCCACCTCTTCCGGCTTCAAGTTCCTGTTCGGCGTCCGCTAAGCTCCGGTCAGTACGACACGTATGCTTCCGTTGCTGTAGAGAACATCTGCGAATCTCTTGCTGCTACGAGTCTCAGGGGAACTGCCATATCCTCTGTCATGGAACAACCTGGGAAGGAGGGCTTCCATCTCCCCGAGGACAGGATGTCCTCGTTCCCAGCGCGTGTTCCATGCACGTCCGCGCGCCGGCGCCGGCGGAGTGGAAACTTGCAAGCAAGCCTTTGAAGCGGTAAATTGCGATTCAGATACCCGCCGGCAGCGTGCTGTCGGCTCGAGGGCTGCCCTTCGGGCGGCCCTTGCTTTTTCCGGGGACGCTCGTGCGAACCAGAGTCTACGTTGATGGCTTCAACCTGTATTACGGCGCGCTCAAGGGCACGCCATACAAGTGGCTTAACCTGGTCGAACTAGCACGCCGCTTAATTCCTGCGGCCAACACGATAGAAAAGCTCTGTTACTTCACGGCTCGCGTATCGGGAGCATCGGATCCCGGCACGCCTGCACGTCAGGAGGCATATCTGAAAGCGCTCAGAAGCTTGCCGGAAGTACAAGTCTATTTTGGGAGCTTTCTTGCCAAGACAGTTTGGCGCCCTCTAACAAACCTACCCATTGCCAACTTGGAGATTCACACACCAAAGCGGGTAACGCTGCCTGCAGGGAATCACGTAGTCGGAGGTTGTCATACGTTGCCAATAGGTACTTATCCAACCCCCAGGGCAGGGAAGAAAAGACGCCGAAAGGCCAAGGCTCCATTGCCGAGAGCCTTAATCACCGAAGTCCACACGATGGAAGAGAAGGGTTCTGACGTTAATCTCGCGGCCCATCTACTGAATGATGCCTGGAAAGGATTGTTTGACAGCGCAGTTGTAATTTCAAACGACACCGATCTTGTAACACCTATCCAAATGGTGAACACCGAGCGCAACAAGCCTGTGATCGTGGTATGTCCTGGACGTTGGAAAATCGCCCCGAAACTAGAAAATGTTGGGAGTCACGTCCGGCACATAAATCAATCAATGTTGAAGGCCGCGCAATTCCCCAACTGTCTTGCGGGTACCCAAATTTCAAAACCGGTAGGTTGGTAAACCGTTTACTCAGCGCTCGGAAAGTTGGAGCTCCCAGAAGTTCGGAGCGCAATAGAAACTAATCTGAGGGATTTCTTACGGCCATGGTGTTGGGGCAGGTTCCGAACCGCATGGGGCAGCGGCGCGGGCCGGCGTCAGAGGCCACGGCATCGCGCCCGATGGCGGCGCGAACGAGCTCGCCCAGACCGCGAATGAAGGCGCAATCCACGGCTACGGCCGGGCAGCGGGTAAAGAACGGAACCCCGGTATCAAACGCGACTGCGCGCAAGTCCATGTCGATTTCCACCAGTGTTTCGACATGTTCCGAAACAAAGGCGATGGGAACGACCACAACCGGGGCGCCCGCCGCGCCGGCGCGGCGCACTTCTTCTTCCGTGGACGGGCCGATCCACTGCACCGGGCCGACCCGGCTCTGGTAGCAGGTCACCCAGTCCAACCCCGAACGGTCGAGGGCCTCGACGATGGCCGCGGAGGTCATTTCCACCTGCCACTGGTACGGATCGCCGGCGTTGATGGTGCGTTGCGGCAGCGCGTGCGCAGAAAGCAGCAGGCGCGGGGCGCCGTGTGCCGAAGCCTCATCCAGAGCTTGCCTTATGTTGGGCGTGGTGGCGTCGAGAAAACCGTGGTGGGCCGGATAGCAGCACACAACATCCTGCGGCGCGGTCAAACCCTGCTTGCGGGCCTCCTCGCAAAACGCCTTTACGGAGGTACCGGTGGTGGTTGTGGAGAATTGGGGATACAGCGGCAGCAGAACGATGCGGTCCGGGCCGAAGTCCCTGATCCTGGCGACGGTCTCGCTCACCAGGGGGCGCCAATAGCGCATGAAGACGAACACTTCAACCTGTTCGGCGGTATCCGCAATCTCCTTCTTCAAGGCTTCCGCCTGCTCGATCGTGGCCGGCAGCAGCGTGGACTTTCCGCCCACCTGCTCATAGATCCCGGTCGTGGCGGCAGCACGCCGGGCGGTGATTACTCGGGCTGCGGCCCAGCGTAGCGGGTTGGGCAGCCGCAGAATCGCCGGGTCGTTGAAAAGGTTCAGCAGGAACGGGCGGACAGCCTCGGGCGAATCCGGTCCGCCGAGATTGAAGATCACCACGGCGAGTTTTCGTGGCTTTGTTTCCTTATCGTTCGCCAACGCGGTTCCTGCGGGCCCGAAGTGGCTCTGCTATGCGCTCGCTACGTACCGGCCAGTGCCTCGCGTATCTGCGCGGTTCCGATACGCAAGTCCAGCATGCGGTTGAATTCCTCCTCGCCGAATATACGCTTGGGCAGCACGTTCATCGGATCGAGGCGGTAGCCCAGTTCACGCACCTGAAAGTCGAAGTCGCGCTGCGCGGTGCGTTGTTCCTCCGGCACCGGCTCGGCCGCGTCCAGCCAGCCGAACCAGCGGCCCATGAAGCCTTCCAGGTACTGCTCGCAGACGTCAAGATTGGCATCCGTGAGTTCGGCCGTGTGGCAGATGCACACCGGCGACATCAGCGCCCGCAGGTAGGCGCCGTGGCTCACGAACCGGGTAAACGCGGGATTCCCCTGGAACTCCAGATAGGCTGCGTTGGCCGGCTCGTAGTAGCACTCGAGGTATTCGGGATTCACGCGCAAATCAACCCGCGGAGTGTATTCAGCATAGAAGAACAGTCGCGGAATGGTGCCGAAAATCACCGCCAGGTGCGGCACGCGAGTTTGCTCGCCCAGGAATACCGTGGCATTGATGTCCAGGATGCTGGCGTGCCGGTTGCCGATCCAGGAATGCACCAGCCAGGGAACCTGTGGACTGCTGTAGGCCTGGAACGATCCTTCCATGGCGCCGTCCGGGGAGGTGTAATACTCGCGCCCCTCGCAGCTGGGATGCAATTCAGCGGGGAACCGCTCGCGGACACGATTCACGATACCCGTTTGAATCCCCCAGCATCGCTCCCAGGCCGCGGACACGTCTACCTGCGGATTCTCCGCAAGGAATTCCATGATGGTCTTGACTTCCGCTTTGGTCATACGCAAAGCCTCTCCGATCAAATGCTTGGGGTCAGGCGCATTCTGTATGAACGGACTGCCATGGACAAGTTTTCGCCCGCAAATGCGCGCCATTTACAGGTCGATTCGTTCAAGTGGGCGGGTTATCCTCGGAATCGCCCTCGTTCCCGGAGTTGTTCCATGCAGGGTTGTGGGAGGAGTCATTGTGTAACTACAATTTATAGGTATAGAATGACATTCGAGTGGAACGCGCCCAAGAACCAAGTCAACATCCAAAAGCACGGGGTGAGCTTTGAGAGCGCAAGACGAATATTCGAGGGCCCCGTTCTTACCTGGCTCGACACCAGGCTTGACTATGGCGAGGATCGACATATCAGCATCGGTCAGGCGGAAATGGGGGCGTTGCTTGTGGTCGCTCACACCAGGCGGAATGAACGCACACGCTTGATTTCCGCGCGTCCGGCGTCCCGCAAAGAAAGGCAGGCATACCATGACCAGGCACGATAAACCTTTAACATCCAAACAAATCGCTGCCACGAGGGACGAGGATATCGACTTCAGCGACATCCCCGAGTTGGACGAGAACTTCTGGCGGAACGCGAAACTCGTCGAACCGGACCTCACCGAGCAGATTACCCTGCGCGTCAAGCGTTCCGTGCTGGCCCACTTCAAGGCCTACGGCAAGGGATACCAAACGCGAATGAATCGCGTTCTGGAAAGCTACGTTCGCGCCCAGCGCCGTTAAGTTACTCAGCCGCGCGCAATACGGGGAGTCTCGGGCGATCTAAAGACAGCGCAAGAAACTACGGCTTCGCGAGGAGATCCAGGGCGGCGGCGGTCATTGCGCGCACCCCCGTCTGCAGCGTCTTCTCGTAGGTCGGCAGGAAGTAGGGCGAATGCGTAGCCGGTAGCTTGCGGCCTTCGGCTGCCGCTTGTGCGTACTCCTCGGGATCCATACCGCCCAACCAGAAATAAAAGCCCGGAATGCGCGGATCGTCGCGGCCGAACATGGCGAAGTCTTCGCCACCCATCACCGGCTTGCTGAGCTGGACGTTCTCTTCGCCCAACTCTCCGCGAATCACGTCCGCCAGGCGGTTGGACAAATCGGGATCGTTGTAGAGGGCAGGCGTGTATTCGTTCTTCACGATCACCTCGGGCAGCCGATCCTCCGGCAGGCCCAGCGCCCGGGCCTGGGCCTTGGCAATCCTCGCAATGCCTTCCAGGAGCAAAGCGCGGTTCTCGTCGCTGTAGGAGCGAACGGTCAGTTGCATGTCAACCCGGTCGGAGATGATGTTGTGCTTGGTTCCGCCGCGAATCGAGCCGACCGTGACCACGCCCTCTTCGATGGGATTGAGGTTGCGCGCCACCAGCGTTTGCAACGCGGTAACAATGTAGGCGGAGAGCACAATTGGATCGTGGGTGAGATGCGGCGCCGCCCCATGACCGCCGGTCCCGTGAACGATGATGTCCACGGAGTCCACGTTGGCCATGGCGAATTCCGGCCTGTAGCCGGCCCGGCCCGCGGGCAGGTTGGCGGTCACGTGCAGGCCCAGGTTGTAGTCCGGTCGCGGGAAGCGCGTGAACAGGCCATCCTCGATCATGGCGCGTGCGCCCAGGCCCCGCTCCTCGGCCGGTTGAGCCACGAGAACGACAGTACCCCGCCAGCTATCGCGCGTGTCCGACAGCTTGCGGGCAACACCGATCAGGTTGGTCATGTGAATGTCGTGCCCGCAGGCGTGCATGACCGCCACGTTCCGGCCCTGTTCGTCGGTAGTGGTGGCCTTGCTGGCGTAAGGAACGCCGGTGAGCTCCGCTACCGGCAGCCCGTCCATGTCTCCCCGGATCATCACCGTGGGGCCATCGCCGTTTCGCATCAGCCCAACAACGCCGGTGCCGCCCACTTCGGTTGTGACCTCGTATCCGGCGGAGGCGAACTCTGCAGCCATGCGCGCCGCGGTCTCGTATTCGTAGAGCGACAGTTCCGGGTTCTTGTGCAGGTGCAGGTAGAGGTCTTCCAGATAGTTCTGTTCGGCATCGCTTACATTGATTTCCGCGTTGGCTACCGTGGCGCACAGCGCCAGCAATGCCATTCCGCTGGCAATTCTTCGCATGGTCGGGCTCCTTTCTTGAAGGGCGTTCTGAATAAAAGGGGTGTAACTGTACACGAGGCGCAGCGTGTCGAAGGGGGCCTCATGGGGGAAGCTGCGCGAGATCCTCCGGACGATCTATGTCCACACCGGCATTGGGCATGGGAACACCCACAATGCTGCTTTCCGAAGCCAGGAGAACTTGCGCTCCGCGGTCTTCGGTCAGCGATTTCAGGATACCGAACCAGGAGCGCGGAAAAATCGCCGGCGCACCCAGCCTTCCGGCATAGTGGGACGCTACCGCAGCGCGCGGATTGCGCCGCCAAACCGAAACCAGCTTCGCCAGGTCCTCGGCTTCCAGCTTCGGCTGATCGCTCAAGCAGACCAGAGCCGCCCTCGCATTCGGGGGTACTGCGCGGATACCGCAGGCCAGGGACCGTCCCATGCCGTCGCGCCAGCGCGGGTTCCGCACCGTGGAACCGCAATCAAGGAAGACCCCGTTCCTCTCTAGTGCGCGCTGCATGACATCGCCGCGGTAACCAAGCACCACGCATACCTGTCTGGCCCCGGCTTTGCGGGCCAGACGTATGCTGCGCTCCAGCAAGGTCTCGCCGCGATAGCGGACCAGCTGCTTCGGCTCACCGTAGCGGCGCGACGCGCCGGCCGCGAGGATTATTGCGGTAAACCCGAGTAAGGCGCGCTTGCCGGGACTTCTGCGCGGAATTGCAGAGCGCATTACGGACACGATAAGAGCGTCTTATTGGTCATGCCGGAGCAAGTGTTAACTGTGTCTCCGGTAAAAAACGTAAACCATGTGCCCGGTATGGACCCCTGTGTAGTTGGCGCGCCCGAAGGGATTCGAACCCCTGACCTTCGGTTCCGGAGACCGACGCTCTATCCACTGAGCTACGAGCGCGACGTTGGGGAATGCCCGGAGGATTATGCCGCAAGCCTGGGAGAAAGGGCATCTTTTCCCTGGAAGTATTCACAGCGGGCGCCGCTGCGCTGACGCGCAGGGAACAATGGAGCGAGGGCGTCTCGCCCTCGTCGAGGGCGAGACGCCCTCGTTCCCAGGCTTGTTCCATGCAAGGGAGGGCTTCCAGCCCTCCGAGGGCGGGACGCCCTCGTTCCCGGCTAGTGCTTGCCGGGATCCAGCTCTACGCCACGCCGTTCGTAGCGAACATAGGCGACGAGCGCGATCATCTTCTCGTCGTCGGCTTCGAGTTCTTCACCTTCCAGGGGGTTTTGGATGCTCCCCGATTTCAGTAGTGCTGCTGTGGCGCAATTCGTGTGGCCGGACCCTGGAAATCCATGTCTTGGGGTCGCCCCGCCTCCTCATTCCAGGCCACGGTGCGCACGGCATTGTCGTACAGGTTGTAATGGATCGCGGCGCGCCCGGTGTGCACGTCCACGAACTGCCAACCGGTGGCGTCGCGCTCGAAGAACGGATCGGCGCGGTTCATCGGCACGGTCAGGACCGGCAGGTAATGTTCCGCCTGGGCGTAGCTGCCCGGATATGGCCACGGCCAGGCTGTGGCCATCGCCGAAGTAAAGCTGATGTTGCCGATCTGGTTGTACTGGATCTGGTGCACATGCCCGTACAACACCGTTACCTTGTCGAACGGCGCCAGGATGGCCTGCACCTGTTCGGCGTCATCGGTCCAGAAATTCCAGCCTTTGTAGATTTTCTGCAGCGGCGAGTGGGAGATCACCACGATCGGAGTGCTGGTATCCACGCCCGCCAGGTCTTTCTTGAGCCAGTCCCGCTGCTCCTCACCGACCATGAACGGCGAGCCGTTGGGATTGTCCAGCCCGGCCATTTCGTTCATGCGCTGCTCGTCGGTAGGCCAGCGCAGATAAGTCCACTCGTCGTAGGTCACGATGGAGTTGAGCAGCACGAAATGCACGCCCTTGTGATCGAAGCTGTAGTAGTGAGGCCGCTTGAACAAGCCGGACCAGTACTCGCCGAGATCAAGATAGTAGTCGTGCTCCCCGAGGATCGGGTAGATGTCGTATTTCAGGGCGGACAGGAGATCCGCCCCGTGGTCCAGTTCCGGCTTGGTTCCGAGCTGCGCCAGGTCGCCGCCGTAGATGACGAAATCCGGCTTGGGATTCAGCAGGTTGGTTTCGGCCACGGCCCGAATCAGCCCGCGATCCCAGTTGCGCACGAACTCGGTTCCGCGGATGTGCTGAATATGCGAGTCGGATATGAAGGCGAAGCTGAACTCCGACGATTGCTCGCTGCGGCCCAGCCGTACGTAGGTTAGCGGCAGGGTGCCCACGGCCGCCATGCCGGCCGCCGTTTGAATGAACTTGCGTCTGTTGCTGCGAATCATCGTCTTCTACTCTCCAGTCGTCAGTCCCGACGCGTCGGCGGCCTCGGCCAAGGCCTCATATTCGGGGTTGGTAAGCGCTTCCATGAAAACCACCAGGTCGGCGATCTGCTCGTCGGTCAGGTCCAGAGGCCGGATGCCACTGGACAGAAAATCGTTGACCGGATCATCTTCCTCGGTGACGCCGCCGTTGTTGTAGTGGTCCATTACTTCCTTCAATGTCGCCAGGCTGCCGTCATGCATGTACGGCGCGCTGGCGGCGACATTGTTCTAACCATTGCCCCTCCTCGGTTAGCGCGGATTTCATCCTACGCCGCACATATTACAAGTCAAACGGGTGATCCCGAACCGGCCGGCAGGCATCCGGATTGGACAGCCGGGAGCAATTGGATATGCTGGCAGGCATGCTGTGCGTGCACCCATCAGACTTGCAAGTAGCAAGCGGCGCGAGGGTGTCCAACCCTCCCTGGGAGTATTCACAGCGACCGCGCAGCGCTGATCCACAAGGAACACCCCGGGAGCGAGGGCATCCCGCCCTCGGCGAGGGCAGGATGCCCTCACTCCAGACCTTGCTTACTCACGTCGGCGCCGCAGGAATCGCGCTGCTGGTAACGGGCTTGCTGCTGATCGGGAACCCGGTCCTGGCTGACGAGCCGGAGTCCCCGGTAGTCTTTGCCGCGGCCAGCACCACGGCGGCCATGACCGAGCTGGCTGCGCGCTTTGAACGACGTGCAGGCAAGCGAGTGGCGCTCTCCTTCGCGGCTTCCTCCACGCTGGCCCGGCAGATCGTCAACGGGGCCCGGCCGGCGCTGTTTCTGTCCGCCAATCCGCAGTGGATGCAGCCGCTTCGAGAAGCGGCCCTGCTTGCGCAAGCAACGTCACGGGAGCTGCTCGGAAACCGCCTGGCGCTGATCCGGCATGCCGACAATGACACGCGAGTTGATCTTGATGACCCGGCCTCGCTGCTTGCCGCTCTCGGCGATTCTCCTCTGATTCTCGCTGATCCCGCTCACGTTCCGGCCGGCGTCTATGCCCGCGAGGCGCTGGAACAAGCAGGGCTGTGGGCCGGGCTGGATGGGCGCATGGCGTTTGTTCCGAACGCCCGGGCCGTAACCGCTCGCGTGGCCCTGGGAGAGGCGCGGCTGGGCATTACCTACGTAAGCGATCTTCACGATTTGGAAACGGTGGTTATGGCAGCGCTTTTGCCAGCCGAAAGTCATGCGCCGATTCGCTATGAACTGGCCCTCATCGAGCCCGCGACGGACCGTATCGCCCTGGCGTTCTACGAATACCTGTTAAGCGATGAAGCGCAAGCCATATTCCAGGTACACGGATTTTTGCCTCTCGCTGGCCCGAAGCGTGCCGAACCCGGAGAAAGCGCTGGGAGAAAGCCTGGGAGCGAGGGCGTCCCGCCCTCGACGAGGGCGGGACGCCCTCGCTCCCAGGGTGGACGCCTTCTTTCCAAGGGCGGGAACGAATGACGCCTGTTGCAGACATTGCGTTGCTGTCGCTCAAGGTTTCGCTGTGGGCGGTGGCCTGCTCACTGCCTTTGGGAATCGCCTGCGCCTGGGTTCTGGCTCGCTGTCGTTTCCCGGGCAAAGTGCTGCTCGATGGGCTGGTCCACCTGCCGCTGGTAACGCCCCCGGTGGTGGTGGGCTATCTGCTGCTGGCGGTGCTGGGACGCAACGGCTGGCTGGGACAGCCGCTCTACGAATGGTTCGGAATTACGCTGACCTTTACCTGGAAAGGCGCCGCCGTAGCCGCGGCCGTCATGGCCTTCCCGCTGATGGTGCGGGCGATCCGGCTGGGTATAGAGTCGGTGGACCAGCGCCTGGAAGCAGCGGCCCGAACGCTGGGTGCGTCGCCAGTTCGGGCGCTGTTCACGATCACCCTGCCGCTGGCCGCCCCCGGTCTGATCACCGGCGCCCTGCTGGCTTTCGCCCGTTGCCTGGGCGAGTTCGGGGCAACCATCACCTTCGTGGCCAACGTGCCCGGTAAGACCCGCACCCTGCCATTGGCGATTTACACCTTGTTGCAAACGCCCCACGGCGAGACCGCCGCCGCCTGGCTGGCGGGTGTGTCTCTGGCGCTGGCGATTGTCGCTCTGGCTGCATCCGAACTGGCGGCCCGCGCGGTTCGCAAGCGCCTGAACTGAACCGGGACCGGCCATGCTTACGATCAGCGCGCGCAAGAGGCTGCCGTCGTTCGAGTGGAGCGGGCAGCTTGAATCGGGCTACGGCGTTACCGCCCTTTTCGGTCGCTCCGGCGCGGGCAAGACCAGCCTGGTGAACATGATTGCCGGCCTGCTCACGCCCGACGAGGGGGAGATCGTGATCGGGGGGACCTGTGTGTTCGATAGCGCCTCGGGCATCAACCTGCCGCCGGAACAGCGCTCCGTGGGGGTTGTATTTCAGGACGGCCGGCTGTTCCCGCACTTGACGGTGCGCGGAAATCTGGCCTACGGGCGTTGCAGGGGCAAGCGCTCCGCGCCCGGCCTTGACCAGGTCGTGGAGTTGCTGGAATTGGGCGCGTTGCTCCAGCGCCGGCCCATGACGCTGTCCGGCGGCGAGCAGCAACGCGTGGCGATCGGCCGAGCGCTGCTTACCGCGCCGGAAGTGCTGCTTCTGGATGAGCCCCTTTCCGGGCTGGACGGCGAGCGCCGCGAAGAGGTCCTGGGCTTTCTGGAGCGGCTGAAAGAGGATCGAAACCTCACGATCGTGTACGTCACGCACCGCATGGAAGAGGTGGTTCGGCTGGCCGGCCGCCTGGCGCTGATCGACCGCGGGGCGATTCAGGCCGCCGGCGCTCCCAGCGAGCTGCTGGGACAGCCGGAACTCAAATCACTCACCGGGCGGAAAACGGCCGGAGCGCTGCTTTCCTGCCGCGTGGAGCGCGCCGACGACGGGGAAGGTCTCAGCCGCCTCAGCTGCTCCGGTCATACTCTGCTGCTGCCACGACTGGGATTGGAAAGCGGTCGGGACATCCTGCTGCGGGTGCGCGCAGCGGACGTATCCTTGTCGCTGGAACGACCTCGCCGAAGCAGCGTGCTGAACGTGTTGAGCGGCGTGGTGGAACGGGTGCTGGAACAGGATGGCGCATTGGCGGACGTGGTTGTGAACGTGGGCCAGACGCTCTGGGCGCGAGTGACCCGGCGTTCGGTGCGCGAACTGAAGCTGGCGCCGGGATTGCGGGTCTACGCAGTCATCAAGGCCGCTTCTCTCTACTCCGCAGACTGATCTCGTCCAGCATCACCTCGGCCGGCTCCTCGCGGCCGCGCGGCGGTGCTACCCAAGCCTGACCGTAGACCACTTCAATGCTGACGGGCACGTCGCCTTGCGGATCGCGGCCGGCGTCGAAGGCCTGTTGCGCGACTTGCCGTCTGGCGCGCCCGGCCAGGCCGCTCCCGGGCGGCATCATGGCCCGGCTTGCGCCACATGCGCGGAGATCCCGCTCCAGCATTGAGTAGCCCGCGTAACGTATCGGAAACCGCTCCGCGCTCATCACCGGGTCGGCGAAACCGGCGCGCGCCAGGGCGTCGCCGAGATGATGCATGTCGAGTAGCGTTTCGGGCTCGTCGATCAGGCCGGCTACGCGGCGCGCCGCTCGCAGCTCCTTCAGAGTGTCCGGCCCGAACATGGAAAAGAACAACAGCCCCGGGGAACCCAGCACTCGCCTGAACTCCGCGAGTGCCGCTCCGATCGCCGGACACCAGTGAAGCGCCAGGTTGGAGAAAACGAGTTGCGCGCAACCATCAGCCAAGGGCATCTGCTGAATGTCGCCGCAAATTTGCTCGCCTTCCCCGGCGCGCAGCATGCCGAGAGAAGAGTCCAGCGCCAGGATCCTCGCGTCGGGAAAACGCCCTAATAATTCGGCCCGCGCGGCCCCCAAGCCGGCGCCGGCATCGACTACGAGGCCGGGTTCTATCCGTACCCATTGCAGTTGTTCCAGCATGCGCCGGCGAATTTCCGCATGCAGGAAATCGGCCTCGCCGAAACCCCCGGCCGCGCGGTCGAACGCGCGGCGGACTCGTTGTGGTTTGGGGCGCGCCATCCCGCCACCCTACAGTGAAATTTCCCGCCTGAGGGTTAACATGACGGCGTCCGAATCTTGGGGGAGGGTCTTCATGGACGCGAGCAAATCAGGCGGACCGGCGCCAGGCGCCGAGCGCGGCCAGTTCTCCCTGCTGCTGAGCAAGCGGTTTTCGCCGTTTTTCCTGACCCAGGCGCTGGGCGCGCTCAACGACAACGTGTACCGAAACGCCGTGATCGTGTTGATTGTCTTCGGCGCAGGAGCGGAGATGGCCGACACACTGGCCAATCTGGGCGCAGCCCTGTTTGCGCTCCCATTCTTCCTGTTCTCCCCATGGGCCGGCGAGATCGCCGACCATGGCGACAAGGCGGTCCTGGCCCGGCGAATCAAGATCGCTGAAATCGGCATCATGTTCCTGGGTGGCCTGGCGGTGGCGTCCGGGTCGGTCTGGGCGGTAATGGCCGTGTTGTTTCTGATGGGCACACAATCCACTTTCTTCGGCCCGATCAAGTACTCCATCATTCCCCAGCACCTGAGGCAGGCGGAGCTTGTGGGCGCCAACGGCCTGGTGCAGATGGGCACCTTCGTGGCGATTCCCATCGGGCTCATGCTGGGGGGGTTTCTGGCGGCCGCCGAGCCTGAAGAAATCAGGCCATTGCTGATTGGAGCCACGGTTGTCGGACTTGCGGCGGCCGGATACCTGGCCAGCCGCTTCATACCTTCCGCGCCACCGGCGCCGGATACCGGCCCGATCTGCTGGAATCCGTTCCCGGTAGTTGGGCGTATGTGGCAGGCCGCAGCAGCCAAGCGCTCGGTGCTGCTGTCTATTCTGGGCATTTCCTGGTTCTGGCTCCTCGGGTCGGTGGTGCTGACGCAGATGCCCAATTATGGCAAGGAGATACTGAACGCCAACGAAACGGTCACCACCGCGCTGATGGCGACGCTGGCCATCGGTATCGGCGTGGGCTCGATGGTATGCGAATGGCTGTCGGGCCGCCGGGTTGAAATAGGCCTTACCCCGATCGGCAGCCTGGGGCTGACAGTCTTTGCGGCGCATTTCGCCTTAACGACCATCAGCCCGGTGACGCCGGAGGCGGACATTGCCTCGTTTATGAGCGCAGGCGGCTGGGGCCCGACGCTGGACCTGTTCCTGATGGGCTTTTTCGGCGGCCTGTACGTAGTGCCAATGTACTCGGTGATTCAGCAACGCACCCGGCAGGAAACCCGCGCCCGGGTCATTGCCTTCAACAACATCGTCAACTCGTCGTTCCTGGTAATAGGTGCGGTCTTGAGCATCGTGACACTGGTAGCGCTCGAACTTGATATCCCTCAATTGTTCCTGCTGCTGGCAGCGATCAACCTGGGGGTTGCGATCTTCATCTTCTGGGAAGTGCCCGAGTTCGTTTCGCGCTTCATGGTCTGGTGTTTGATGCGCAGTCTGTACCGCCTGCGCTTCAAGAATCTCGACCAGGTGCCTGATCGCGGCGCCGCGGTGCTGGTTTGCAACCACGTAAGTTACACCGACGCACTATTGATCCTGGGCGTGCTCAAGCGGCCGGTCCGCTTCGTCATGATCAAGCGCATCTACGACCTGCCGCTGCTCAATTTCGTTTTCCGCAGCGTCAGCGCCATTCCCATAACGCGGCGCAGCGACGACCCCGAAATCTACCGCAACGCTTTCGAATCGCTTGCCGACGCCCTGCGCAACGGGGAGCTGGTTTGCATCTTCCCGGAAGGCCACCTGACCCGCGACGGGCAAATGCACGAGTTCCGGCCCGGGGTGCTCAAGCTGTTGCAGGAAGTTCCGGCGCCGGTCGTTCCCATGGCCCTACAGGGCTTGTGGGGCAGTTTGTTCTCCCACCAGGGGCAGGGGGCTTTCCGCGGCGGGCTGAAATGGCTGCGATCGCCGGTGGAATTGATCGTGGGCAAGCCGATTGCGCCCGAGGGAATCACCACCGACCAACTATTCAGAGAAGTCAGCCGGCTGCGCGGCGCCCACGCCTGACTCGTTGTGCTTTTCGCAATGTCACGGGTTGACTAACTTGCACTTGTCGGATGCGTAACCTTGCAATTAGTCGCACGCTCTGCCTATCCGTAGATTGTGGGAATCGTCATGACTGGTCTGCACCCACCCGACATGACTGAGATCACGGGCGTCTGATTCGGCTATTTCTCAGTCCGGAGGAAAGACAAAGGAAGCAGGCGAGGAGTGGTGGCCTGGTAGTCGCGATACGACGGATACTTCGAAAGCGACAGCGATTCCGTCAACTGCGTGGAGCCCTGGAACAGCAGCGTCAGGGCCACGAAACCCAGCCCGGTCCAATGCAGCCACTGGCCCGATGCGGCCACCGCAAACAGGTAGAACGTCCACCACATGCCCAGTTCGCAGAAAAAATTCGGGTGCCTACTGTAGGCGAACAGGCCGGTTGTAATGAAAGGCTCGGCTACCTCCTCGTCGGCTGCAATCTTCCGCTTCTTGTGCTGCTGGAACCTCCACATCTGCTCGTCGGCAACCCATTCGCCGATGAACAAGACGAGGAAAGCCAGAGTGGCGATTCCATCAAGGAAGGTCAGAGGCGTCCCCCGCCAGGTCCAGGCCTGGTGCATGGGCGAGGCAAACAGCCAGACGATCAACATTTGGCCCGGCGCAACGAATACGAAGTTCAGTAATTGAAATCCTACAGGTCCGCATTTCTTGCGTATTGCCACCCAGCGGTAGTCTTCGCCGTCTTTTGAGTAGCCACCCTTGCGCGCGTAGTTGAATGTCAGTCTTAAGCCCCAGAGCGTGATCAGAAACGCCATGAGGTTCAGCCGCGGCGAGGCGAAATCCGCCTGGACCGCAACGATCAGGCAATAGGTAGGCGGGCACAGCGACCACAGCCGATCAACCCAGGAGTACTCGCGGGTGATTACCGAGGTAAGCCACGCCAGGGCGGCCAGCAGCACGGCGAGCTCAAGCGCCGTTCCGTACGGGGTGCCCGACAACGGGTGGCGGATGAAATCAAGCATTTGTCAGGCAGGAAAATGCGACTTGTTCGGCGTTGGATTGCTGCGGCACAGCAACGGAAACCAGGACATTGTGCCTTCGTCGAGGGCGGGGACGCCTTCGCTTGCATGGAACAACCCTGGGAACGAGGGCGTCTCGCTCTCGACGAGCGCAGGATGCCCTCGCTCCCAGCGTGTTCCCTGGGCGTCAGCGCCGCAGCATCTGCCACGAGCACTCCGAGGGCTCCGACCGGTGCTTACCAGATTACGCTCTCTCCGAAACGGTTGATGAACTCGCCGGAGCGAGAGAATTCCAGACTCTCGAACAGTTCCTGTTGCATCCGCACGCTCTCCACCGGGTCCACCGGCGCTTCCGGTCCACCCAGATCGGTACGGCACCAACCCGGGGCCATGGCGATCACGGCGAGGTTCTGCCACTCAATGGCCATGCCCCTGGTGAGCATATTGAGCGCTGCCTTGGTGCTTCGGTACGCGTAGGCATGACCGATGGAATTGTTGCCGATGGAGCCCATGTCGCTGGACATGTTCACCAGCAGCGGGTGGGCCGCGGCCTCCAGGTGTGGTTTGAAACATACCGCCACCTTGAAAGCGGCCATGACGTTGATCTCATGCATCTCGCGCCACAGGTCGTAATCCATGCTCTCCAACGACTGGTAATGCATACCCTCGAACGCGGACTTGGGACCGTAGGTGCCGGCGTTGTTCAACAAGATGTCCAGGGACTGCCCGGCCAGCTCCTCGGCCACCGCCTCCACTCGCGGGTAATCCGTCACATCCATCTGAATCTGGCGCAACCGTTCAGCATTGTGCGATGCGAGCGCCCTTAGCCCCGGCGAGGATTCCGGGTTGCGCGCCGTGGAAATCACTTGCCAGCCCTTCGCCAGATACTGCTTGGCGTGCTCCAGGCCCAAGCCGCGCGATGCGCCGGTAATCAGAATGCGTGGCATATGAATGCTCTCCGCTGTGCAGGAGCGTTAGCATAACCGCAATGACCGCAACACGATTCGGGCCAAAGGGACTTGCGCGCCTTCTCCTTCCATGGAAATGCGCACTGTGCGCAGGGCCGGCGGGGGTCAAGCGGGAGTTGTGCGATGAATGCGAAGCCGACCTCCCCCGCGTCGAACACAGTTGTCCCCGTTGCGGGCTTGGCATTGGGGCCACCGACGTAGCCGGCATCTGTGGCCGCTGTGTGATCCAGCCACCCCGCTATCAGCGCATGGTCGCGCCGATGGCGTACGACTACCCGGTAGACAGGCTGGTGCTGGGATTGAAGTTCGGACGGCGGATTCACCTTGCGCGGGCACTGGCCCACGGCATAGCGGCAAGAGCGCGCGAGCAAATCGAGCAAGACCTGCTCGAAGCGCCCGACGCGCTGATACCCGTACCACTGCATCCGCGCCGGCTGGCTGAGCGCGGTTTCAATCAGGCCGAAGAAATCGCCCGGTTCATTGGTCACGAACTCGGCGTGCCGGTGTTTGGCGGAATCTGCCGCCGGGTGCGTCCCACCCGCATGCAGAGCCGGCTGAACGACCAGGAGCGCCGGTCCAACGTGGCCGGGGCCTTTGAATGTTCCAGTTCACCCCAACGGCCCGCGATCGTCGATGACGTAGTTACCACAGGCGCCACCGCCGACGCACTGGCGGCTGCGCTGATCGCCGCCGGAGCCGACCGTGTGCAAGTGTGGGCCGTTGCCCGCGCGGCGTGAATTAACCCCGAAAAAGTGGTGAAATAGGCGTATCGGAACCTAACAGAACAGGTGTGAGATGAGCAGCGCGCTGAATCGAATCGACAAACACAAATTTGCACGCGAAATACCACTGGTAAGAAGGCTGGCGGAAGAGTTCAGTCTGGACGAAACCACGCGCAAGAACATTGTTGAGCAGGCGGCGGAGCTGGTGCACAGGGTCCGGACCTCGCCCAAGGGACCCACCATGCTGGACGCGTTTCTCAACGAGTTCGGGCTGCATAACGACGAGGGTGTGGCGCTGATGTGCCTGGCCGAGTCCCTGCTGCGGGTGCCCGACCGGCAAACCGCCGATGAACTGATCGCCGACAAGCTCGGCCCGGCCCACTGGGACGAGCACCTGGGGCATTCCAGTTCCCTGCTGGTGAACGCCTCGACCTGGGGACTGATGCTGACCGGACGGGCAGTGTCCATGAGCCGTTTCGAGGACAAGACCGGCGGCGCGGTGCTGCAATCGCTGGTCGGCCGGCTGGGCGAGCCGGTGATCCGGACGGCAGTGCGCCAGGCCATGAGCATCCTCGGCCAGGAGTTCGTGATGGGCGAGACCATGGAGGCCGCCATCAAGCGCGCCTACAGGCTCGACAGCAGCGTGGAATATTCCTTCGATATCCTGGGCGAAGGAGCGCGCACGGCCCAGGTGGCCGACGATTACTTTGACGGCTATTGCAAGGCCATTCCCATGGTGGGCCGGAGCCAGCCCGCCGGCGCCGAACGGCGCTCCGGGATGTCGATCAAACTGACCGCCCTGCACCCGCGCTACGAGGCCCGGCAGGCCGCGAGGGCGCACGAGGAGATGTATCCGCGCCTGCTGAAGTTGTGCGAGCTGGCGCGTGAGCACGACATTCCCCTGTGCCTGGACGCCGAGGAAGCCGACCGGCTGATTCTTTCACTGGAACTTACCGAGCGCCTTTGTGATGAGCCGTCGCTGGTCGGCTGGGACGGACTGGGGTTGGCTGTGCAGGGCTACGGCAAACGCGCCAAGCGCGTCATCGAATGGCTGAGCGAATTGGCGCAGCGCACCCGGCGGCAGATCTCCGTGCGGCTGGTGAAGGGTGCGTATTGGGACGCCGAGATCAAGCGCGCGCAGATTGCCGGCCTGCCCGACTACCCGGTGTTCACGGCCAAGGACAACACCGACACTTCCTATCTTTCCTGCGCCCAGGCCATGCTTGCCGAGCGCCCGCATTTGTTTTGCGTCTTCGCCACCCACAACGCCCACACGCTGACCACGGTTCTGGCGTTGTCGGAGAACGATCGCTCGAACATGGAATTGCAGCGCATTCACGGCATGGGCGAACGCCTGCACGAGACCGCGCGCGAGATGTTCGACGATTTCCCGCCGGTTCGGGTTTACGCGCCGGCCGGCCGCCATGAGGATCTGCTCGCCTACCTGGTGCGCCGCCTGCTGGAGAACGGCGCCAACTCCAGCTTCGTCAACCGGCTCTATGACGAAGCGCTGAAGCCGAAAGCGATCGTCGCCGACCCCATCCAGACTTCGGTGGCGCGCAAGGCGCCTACCCTGCCGACCCCTGAATTGCTGTACGGACCGGACCGGCCCAACTCCACCGGCTTCGACCTGTCTTCGCGCACCGGCCTGGGCCGCCTGTCGGCGCTTCTGTCCGAGCGTTTCGACCCACCCGAGCCGGAAGCCGTGGACCCGCATTCCGAACAAATCGAGTTGTGGGTGGAGGGCGCGGCCGCGGCCCAGCCGGCCTGGGATGCGCTGGGCGGAAAGCGTCGCGCGGAAATTCTGCGCGTGGCGGCGGATACGCTGGAAGAGGGACGCGACGAGTTCTTCCGCGTGCTGGCCAGCGAGGCCGGCAAGACCGTGGACGACTCCGTGGCGGAAGTGCGCGAAGCGGTGGACTTCATGCGCTACTACGCCAACCAGGCGCAAAGTGATTTCGGCGCTCCTCGGCGGCTCAAGGACGGACCGACCGGCGAATCGAACGACCTGAGCCTGCATGGACGCGGCGTGTTCGTTTGCATCAGCCCCTGGAATTTCCCGCTGGCCATCTTCTCAGGCCAGGTTTCAGCGGCACTTCTGGCCGGCAATTCCGTTCTGGCCAAGCCTGCCGAGCAAACTCCCCGCATCGCCGGGATGGCGGTGGATCTGCTGCACACGGCCGGCGTGCCGGAGGAGGTCCTGCGCCTGGTGGCGGGCGCCGGAGACGTTGGCGCAGCGCTGGTCAATCATCCGCGCATCGACGGTGTGGCGTTTACCGGCGGCACCGACACCGCGGCGCGAATTCAGCTCGCGCTGGCGGCCAAGTCGATGCGGCCTATCGTGCCCCTGATTGCCGAGACCGGCGGGCAAAACGTCATGATCGCGGATTCATCGGCGCTGATCGAACAGACCACCGACGACGCCGTCCGCTCCGCGTTCTTAAGCGCCGGACAGCGCTGCTCGGCATTGCGTGTGCTGTGCGTGCAGAACGAAGTGGCCGACACCCTGCTGGAGTCGATCCGCGGAGCGGCCAGCGAGCTTGCCATCGGCGACCCCCACGACCCGGCAACCGACATCGGCCCGATCATCGATCAGCCGTCGCTGGAACGCATACAGGCCCACATCGAGCGCATGCGCACGCTGGACTGCGAGGTCTGGACCGGCGGGCGCCTGGATGAGTCAGTGGACGGCCCATACATGACGCCCCACATCATTGAGCTTGAGAACCTCAAGCAGCTGGAGGGCGAGTGCTTCGGCCCGGTCATGCACGTACTGCGCTTTGATGCCTCTGAACTCGCCGAGGTCGTGGACTCCATCAACCAGCTTGAATTCGGCCTGACGCTGGGCGTGCAGAGCCGGATCGACACACGTGTAGACGAGATCGTCGCGCGCGCACGCGTAGGCAACATATATGTAAACCGCGACATGGTCGGCGCCGTAGTGGGCGTGCAACCGTTCGGTGGCATGGGCCTGTCCGGCACCGGCCCCAAGGCCGGCGGCCCCCACTACCTGCAGCGCTTCGCCGTAGAAAAAACCATCACCGTCAACACCACCGCCAAGGGGGGAAATGTGGAGCTGCTGCGCTCCGTCGGGGCCTGACGGGCCGCGCCAAAACGGAATCAGGAACGGATCCCAACCGTCGCAAAGGCCTTTTCCCAACCCGCATACCGGTAACGAGAAAGCAACCGAGGCACAGCACGAAGCACAGGAAAATACTATAATTTTGCAGGTCTAAGCTGTTCCAACCGGAACGGCGAACTGAAGCCATGAGTTCAAGATAGAACCGCATGAACTGGGAAGATCACATTTCGGTTGATCCCGAGATTTGCCATGGGAAGCCCTGCATCAAGGGCACTCGAGTGCTTGTGGAAACGATCGTTGCAAGCTTGGAGGACGGCATGACCGCGGACGAAATCCACAGTCATTACCCGTCGATCTCATACCAGTCGATCGAAGCTTTGGCTCGTTACGCGGAAGAGCAACGGCAAGCGGCGGCAACAGTATCGTCCGCGGAGCCGGATTTCCAATAGCTGTAAGTTCATTACATACTTGAGCGGGGCGCGGGACTTGCGCCTGTTTCGACCCGAGGATCACACGGATGCGATTCAAAATCGACGAAAACCTTCCAGCCAATCTAGCGGAACTCTTGCGTCAGGGAGGACATGATGCCGTCAGCGCCGTTGACCAGAATCTAGGCGGTGCGCGCGACTTCGAGTTGGCGAGCGCTTGTCGCCGGGAACGGCGTGTCATCGTTACGCTTGATAAAGATGTCTGCGATGTTCGAGACTACCCGCCCGACCAGTATTGGGGAATCGTAGTGATCCGGCTTCGCCGCCAAGGCATTAGACAGATTCAGAGAGCCATAGAGCGGCTTCTCGGTGATTTTCGGGCGACCTCGCTCGATGGAAAGCTATGTATTGTTAGCGATTCAAGTGTTCGCGTGACAACGTGACAAGAGACTGGAGCGCACTAACTTCTGCTGGTCATGTCGGTTGTTTTTCGAAGGGCGTCAACGTGGAACTGCTCCGCTCAATCAGCACATAGTCCACCGTGTCGTAGCGGCCCAGTTCCGGTCGCACGGAGTATGATGAGCGTTGCAATTGCGGGGCAATAGGGGCGGGTGTAGGGCACATTCCATGCGTCTCCCTGCCCGCATTGAGAGGGTTAATTCGTCAGGTTCCAACACTATGAATTGCGGAACCGTGGCCTGAAAAACGAGCCCGTTGAAATAAGGGCGGCAGCGTTTGTTCGCACTATTGGTGCGCTTATTGCAACCGCCGAACGCGCCACGCGTTTACTCGCCACTGGAACCGGTAGAGGAGGTGGCGCGCCGCCCAAGTGGCTGAGAGCGGCCACCGACTTCACAATCCAGGGATTTGGACCGGGATCCACAATCTGCGATATCAAGGCTCCTACGCTCAGAGAAACAGCTGCCGACGCTTTTGCCGAAGGTGATCTTTGGGGCGTGGAACTAAGCCTGGAAGACACCGCGCTTGATTTTGCGGCCAGGGCGATTAGAGAGGTAAAATCCAAGAAACCTACGGGTGATTATTGCGACAGTTCCGTTCTGACCGCAATAGGCAGCTTCGGCAATGCCGTACGCGAAAGAGAAGTGAGCTACCAACTTACGCCAGAAAGCCGGCAGCACGAGCACTTTGAATTGAACAGCCAATCAAGCGCGCAGATCAAGGCACGTTTGAAAGATTTGCAGCCGCCAAGAGCTTTTGTTGTCAGCGGCAGACTAGATGAGATCAAGCACGGGAGTCGTCGTTTCAGTCTATTGGTAAATAAACACACCAGACTACTTGGAAGGTTCCTCCCAACATCCTTGGAGGTCGAGACGCTGCGTCCCTTGTGGGGGAAAAATACGACCGTTGAGGGCATCGTTCACTTCAAAGCCAACGGGGAATCTCGGCTGATTGAGGCTCGTCGTATCAGTGAACGACTGGCAGGAGATAGCGTATTTGAAGAAGTTCCGTCGATAGTGATCGGGGAGCCGGATGAAGTGTTTTCCCTGCCACGCAAAACAAGCCGGGCGTTTGACCCAATCGAGCTCGCGGGAGCGTGGCCAGGAGATGAGCCGCTTGAATATCTATTGGCACAGCTTGATTGAACGGATCCGCAGTGCAGCGGCGCTGCGGCTCTATTTATCCCGTCAATATCCAAATGCGTCGCGCGCGCACGCGTAGGCAACATCTATGTAAACCGCGACATGGTCGGCGCCGTAGTGGGCGTGCAACCGTTCGGCGGCATGGGCCTGTCCGGCACCGGCCCCAAGGCCGGCGGCCCCCACTACCTGCAGCGCTTCGGCGTAGAAAAAACCATCACCGTCAACACCACCGCCAAGGGCGGCAACGTGGAACTGCTGCGTTCAATCGGCACATAGAACCCCGCTATCGGGTAGCGACAGCGGGAACGTAGCCCATCTGTCGCAAAGGTCTTTCCCCAATCGGAAACCCGATTGCAGGCAAACAAACGAGGCAAAGCAAGGGATACAAGAAAATACTATAATTTTGGGGGCTTATATACCTGATAAGCGAAAAGGTTGACCGAAGGGACCGGGGGGGCTTGGTCAGCGGGAGATTGAATCCAAGTGCATATTAAAATAGTCATAAGGTATACTTATGACTATTAAAACCATCAGAGCATAGTCCGATGTCCCGCATTCCCCGCATCTATTCGCACCTGACCCGGGAGGCGCTGTCCCTGCTCGCCGGGCAAATCAGCCTGGGCCGCAAGCGCTACCGCATGTCCCAGCAGGAACTGGCCGACCGCATGGGCGTGACCCGCACGACCGTGCAGATGATCGAAAAGGGCGCGCCGACGGTGGCCGTCGGCCTGGTCATGGAGGCCGCCACGCTGACCGGGGTCGATCTGTTCGTTCCGGAGGCGACCACGCTGGCGCCGCAGCTGGAGCGCACCCGCGACAAGCTCGCGCTGATGCCGCGGTCGGTCCGCAGCCCGGACGCCGACCCGGGCTTTGACGCCAATGACTTCTGAGCCGCCGCGCCAGGCCTACGTCTGGATCTGGCTGCCCGGGCAGACCGAACCGGTGGTGGCCGGGCGCATCCGCGCCGTGGGCGACCGCTTCAGCTTCGCCTACGGCCGGTCCTACCTGCACCGCGAGGACGCGATTCCCATCTATGCGCCCGAACTGCCCCTGCAGGAAGGCACGCGGATGCCTGAGGCGCCGCTTGCGATCGCCAGCGCGCTGCGCGATGCCTTGCCGGACGCCTGGGGGCGGCGCGTGATCGCCTACCGGCTGCGCCGGCGCGGAATGGACGAAGACAAGCTGGAGGAGATCGACGAGCTGACCTTCATGCTTCAGTCGGGATCCAACCGCTTCGGGGCGCTGGATTTCCAGGTTACGGCGGACCGTTACATGCCCAGCGAGGCCGCACCCGCGCCTCTGGAGCACCTGGTTACGGCCGCCGAGCGCGTGGAACGGAATCTGCCCATGGCGCCGGATCTCAAAGCCGCCCTGCTGCACGCCACCTCCATCGGCGGCGCCATGCCGAAGGCGCAGATCCGCGACGGAAACAAACAGTACATCGCGAAATTCCTGTGTTCGTCCCCGCTGCCCTACAACCTCGTCAAGGCGGAGTACGTCGCCATGCGCCTGGCGCATCTGGCGGGACTGGACGTGGCGCCGGTGCGTCTGGCCCGGACCATGGACAAGGACGTGCTGCTGGTGGAGCGCTTCGACCGCGATCCGGCAAAGCCCGGCCAGCGGCGGGCGGTGGTGTCGGCGCTGACTGTGTTCGGCTTCGACGAAATGATGGCGCGCTACGCTTCGTATGAGGATCTGGCCGAGACCCTGCGCACGCGGGGATCTGCGCCGGGCAGGAAGACGCTCGAGGAACTGTTCTCGCGCATGACGTTCAACGTCTTGAGCGGCAATACGGACGACCATGCGCGCAACCATGCGTGCTTTTGGGATGGCAACCGTCTGGCGCTCACGCCGGCCTACGATATCTGTCCGCAGTCGAGGGGGGGGGGCGAAGCCTCGCAGGCGATGCTCATCCACGGCAACGAGAACCGCGCCCAGCTGTCAGTCTGCCTGGCTGCCGCACCGAAATTTCTGCTTTCCGAGGATCGTGCGCTGGCGATCATGCGCCGGCAGATCGCGGCCATTGCACGGAACTGGGAAGCGGTCTGCAACGAGGCGGCCCTCCCGTCCGATGAACGCCGCCATCTCTGGCGCAGGCAGTTCCTCAACGGCCTGGCCTTTCAGGGGCTTACAGAGCGGCTGGGTCCGGTGATCCGGAACCTAAGCAACCCGCACGAAGGGGCAGGCGGGGCGCGGGACTTGCGCTTGTTTCGACCCGAGGATCATACGGATGCGATTCAGAATCGGCGAAAAGCGATGTATTGTTAGCGATTCAAGTGGTCGCGTGACAACGTAACAAGAGACTGGCTCACGTTAACTTATTCTGGCAGAGCCGGATCGACGCCTGATCAGCCGGAGCCGGGTTCCGGCTGCTGCAAGTAGTCGGCGAATGACGGAATCGGAATGACGTAGCGGGAGTCTTCCCGGCTGAGCACGCCGGCGTGCAGGGTGGCGTCCAGAAAATCCTGGAATTTCGTGTCCCATTCCTTCAGATACGGCCGTGCAATTTCCCCGATCTGGTGCAGTCGCAAGTACGGCGCGTCAAGCCTATCCAGCTCCACGGCGAACCGCCGATACACCGGCATCCACAGCGAGACACTGCTGAGCCGCTGCTCATAATATTGCTCCCTGGCGGCCTGACCGGCTTGAATTGCCAATTCCAGCGGCATCTGCGACATGTCCATAGCGTATGTACTCAGTGCCTCAAGCGCTTCGCTCGTCACAACGCGCAGATGCTGCGGCCAGCCCTGCGACAACTCGGCCAGGGCGTCAATCCATCGGGCGCGCTCGACCCCCGGGCCTTGCGCGCCGCAGGCGGCAAACACTCTGCTGATCGACTCCCGCGCCTGTGCAATAGTGAGCGGCTGCAAGGTGGCAACGCGATTGATGGCCAGCCGCGAAACCCCCACGGCCGCCAGCTTGTCTTGCGTATCGCCCAACCCGAAGCAGGCCAGAAGGACCCGCGCCGCGCGCGCGGAGGAGTGCAGATAAGAAGTGATGGCCCGGACCTCCGTGGATTCTTCTCGCCGCCCGAATGCCCACCGCGGCGTCAATGGCCCGGATAAGTCCATACACCGAGCCGAGTTCGTCCGCCTGAACGCGCACTACAACATGGTTCGCTCGCGCGGCAGCCAAGACCGCACATTCCTCAAGGAGAGCCGTCTTGCCGGCGCCCGGCGGACCTTGCAACAACAGCGTCTCATCCTTGCCGCAGCCACCCCCTTCTTCGGCGGTCAACTCCAGCGCTTGCAGGAAAGTGCCAGCTCCCGCTTCCGGCCGACAAAATACGGGTCCGGCCCCGCCTTGCTGCGGTCGCCGGCCCGAATATAGTCTTCGCGGTTCTGCCGAACTTCACTCATCGGCATATCCAGCGCTCCAGAGAGAACCTGATCCATGGCTGCACCGGAGTATATACCCGGCCGCTTTCCGCAACCTTTCAATCAAGTGATCGACCTATGGTAACGAAGACGACGCCCGTGCAGACCAGCGCGGCGCTGATCAACCACCCGCGCATCGACGGCGTCGCCTTTACCGGCGGCCCCTACTACCTGCAGCGCTTCGCCGTGGAGAAGAGCCTCACCGTCAACACGACGGCGAAGGGGGGAACGTGGAGCTATTGCGGGAAGTCGGCGCGCCATGGACAACGTTTTGATATACTAATATCTATAATAGCCCTTTAGTTGCAATTATGGATAATATAAGGTTCCTTTTGAGATCACCTCGGGAAGTGCAGGATCATCTGGCGGCGGCGCTGCGCAAGCGTCGGCGCGCCCGCAAGCACAGCCGGCAAGAGGCGGCCGCAGTAAGCGGGGTGCCGGCGCCCACCATTCGCCGGTTCGAGACCGCCGGCGAGATCTCGCTGCGCCAATTCCTGATGTTGTGCGCTCCGTACGGTGATCTGAAGCGGGCCGAAGCGCTGTTTCCCGAGCCCGGCCCCACCACCATGGACGAGCTGCTGGCCACACACGACAGCACATGAAACAACTGCGGGTCTGTTTCCACGGGCTGCACACCGCTGAACCCGTGCTCCTGGGGCGGCTGGGCTATGGCCGCGGGCAACGCTACACGCACTTCGAGATGGATCCTGCGTTCCTGCGCCTGGGAGTAAACCCCTCTCCCCTGCGCCTGGAACTCCGGACGCGTCTGCAACCCGCGCCGATGGATCCCTTCGACGGCCTGCATGGACTGTTCAACGATTCCCTGCCCGACGGGTGGGGGCGATACCTCATGGACCGGGCTTTCCGCCGAAGCGGCCTGGACCCTGATGCGGTGACTCCGCTGCATCGCCTGGCTTCGGTCGGCGCACGAGCCATGGGTGCGTTGTCATACGAGCCCGACGGCGGCGGCGCGGACCCCCACGTAGCGCCCCTGGATCTCCCGGCCATCGGACTTGAAGCCACCCGGCAGTACCTGGGTGACGCGTCCGAAGTTCTGGATTCCCTTGTCCGGCACGCCTCCCCTTCCGGCGGCGCGCATCCCAAAATCCTGATCGGGATCGACGACGCCGGCGGCTGTACCGTTACCGGCGCCGATGACCTGCCGGACGGCTACAGCCACTGGCTGGCCAAGTTCCCGACGGGGACGTCAGCCACCGACCGGTCTGCCGGCGCAATCGAGTACCTGTACTCGCGGATGGCCCGCGCCGCCGGAATCAGCATGGCCGAAACCCGGCTGATCCCCGGCAACAAAGGCAACGCCTACTTCATCACCCGCCGCTTCGACCGCCTTTCCGGCAACCGCCGCCGGCATATCCACAGCGTGGCCGGTCTGGTTCATTCGGACTTCCGGATGCCGGATTTCGATTACCTCGAACTGCTCAAGCTCAGCGATTGGCTGACGCGGTCCCACGCCGAGAAGATCGAGCTGTTCCGCCGCATGGTGTTCAACGTCGTCGGCGGCAATCGCGACGATCACACCAAAAACTTCGCCTTCGAGATGAAGCCCGGCGGCGAGTGGGTCAACGCTCCCGCCTACGATCTCACCTTCAATGCAGGCCTGGCTGGTCATCACAGCATGACCATACAAGGCAAAGGCAGGGGCTTTGTTCGCGATGACCTCCTGAAGCTGGCGCACACGGCTTCCATCCGCCGCGCAGCCGCCGTGCGTATCCTCGACGAGGTATCGGATGCGTTCTCCGCGTGGGCCAAAGACGCGCCGGCCTTTCCAATCCCCAGGGACCAGGTAGGCGACATTCAACGCCACATAGAACGCCAGCGCTCACGGTTGCGCGAGGTCAGCGCCTGACCAATCGCATGTATGCGATCGCAATAGGATTGGGCGGTCTTGTCGCCGCCTTCGGATTGCTCACGTAGCCGCGCCGTTCAAGCCTCTGACAGTTCGATAATTTCCAGGCTGTCTTCCATTCGCCGCAGCCCGCGGCGCAGTGAGCGCACCTGATTATCAAGCTTGTCCAACTCGTCACGGAAATCCTCCACCAGTTGACCCATCATTTCGGGATCAGGTTGCTGTTCCTTACGTTCCGCGTAAAACGCATCTTTTGCGCCATTCAACTGCATCCCAATATCCAGCAAGGTAAGTTGAATCTGCATCTTTTGTTCCCTCCTCGGAATAAGGTCTCCGCCCCGATGGCGAATCTCCATTCAAGATAGATTCTCGGCGAAGGCGCGCTGTTGAACAACCGACGGTGTATAGCCAACGATCATCTCCGCATGATATTGTCAGCAAAAGCCGTGTGTGTCGCCTGCGGTTTCTGCAAGCCTCCTGCAAACGGCCTGAGACCAACAGCAAGAATCAAGAACAAGCCTATTTGTCCGGCGAAACATGCCTACGGAGTTAGAGCCCGGCCATTCCGACTATAGTCCGGAGAACATCTCGGCCACGGCTCAATCCGAGAGTTTCGGAGTGCGCGATGTCGTGGCGGCTTACAACGCGGCGGCGCTTCGGCTTTTCGACGGCTACGAACGCATACCGTTTGGCAGCGTGCACCGGGAGGTTGCGGATCTGCTGCCCGAGTCTTCAAGCAGTGTGCTGGACGTGGGAGCGGGAAGCGGACGGGATGCAGCCTGGTTTGCACAGCAGGGCCACAGCGTGGTAGCAGTCGAGCCTTCCACAGGGATGCGCGAGGCGGGCGGGGCTCGACACAAATCGTCGAAAATTCGCTGGCTTGACGACCAGCTTCCGGCGCTGAACAAGGTGCTGCGAACCAAGTCCTCTTTCGATCTCGTGTGGGTAAGCGCCGTGTGGCACCACCTGCCGGCAAGCCAAAGACATCGGGCCTTTCGCAAGCTCGTTTCGGTGCTCAGCCCCGGCGGCCGGATGATGATCAGCCTTCGCCAGGGCCCGCCCGCGCCGGGGCGCCCCATGGGACCTGCCACCTCCGCGGAGATAGAAAGGCTGGCGCGGCGGCACGGACTGCAGGTGATACGGGTGACGAAAAGCGCGGATGCGAGCGGGCGAAAGGGAGTCTCATGGGAAATCGTATGGCTGCAGTTGCCGGACGACGGCACGGGCGCGCTTCCGCTGCTTCGGCACGTCGTGTTCAATGATCGGAAGTCTTCAACCTACAAGCTTGCCTTGCTGCGAGCGCTGTTGCGGATCGCCGACGGCGCCGCAGGATTCGCGCGGTCCGGGGCGAACGACGACCAAGTGGACTTGCCCATCGGACTGGTGGCGCTCTTTTGGATCCGATCCTATCAGCCGTTGATCAAGGCGAACCTTCCCCAAGGCCCTGGCGGGAATCAGCACCTGGGCCTTGTAAATTCAGGCTTTCTAGGGCTTATGGACCGATCGCCGTTCGATCTGCGCGTGGGCCAGCGCTTCAACGAAAAGGATGCCGAAAACCTGATTCTGGCGATTCGCGGGGCCGCCAACCTCATTCGGCAAATGCCGGCCAACTTCATTACCTACCCCGGAAGCGACAAGCCCGTTTTTCCGTGCGGCCGCGGTGGTTCGGTGCGCGTGAAGAACTCGGTCAGCATTGACGAGGCCTTTCTTTGGTCGTTCGGTTCTTTTTCGGTGCCGCGTAATCTCTGGCAGGCCATGGGCCGCTATGCCGCCTGGCTGGAGCCTGCGGTATTGAACGAGTGGATACGGATGATGCGTACTTATGAACGGCGAAGCAGCGCGGGGCTGCAATCATGGGACGCGCACTGGAGGACCCTCGAATGGCTTGCGCCCAAGCACGACACCGATATTGCCCGCAGGCGCGCGAAGACTTTGCGCAGGGATGGATTTCTTTATTGCGTGTGGACAGGAAAGCATCTGACAAGAAGGTATGAGATTGATCATTGCTTTCCATTTACCGCCTGGCCGTGCAACGACCTTTGGAACCTCCTGCCCAGTAGCCGCCAGACGAACAAGAACAAGTCCAACCGGCTCCCAAGCCCCGACGCGCTGGACAGCGCAAAGCCTCGCGTTCTGGAATGGTGGGACTCGGCGTATCAGCGAGACATCGGGCTGAAGGATACATTTGAGGACGAGGCGCGCAGCGCTCTGCCTGCAACCGGTTTCGGCGAGGACGACTTCACGCTCGAATCCGTATTCGATGGCCTGATGTTCCAGCAACTTGTGCTGAAGCGGGATCTGCAACTCCGCGAATGGCAGCCGGCTTAGCCCGCTGTTGAGTGCTAAAGCAGGCCGGGGATAAGCGCGGCTCGGTTCTTCGGGAAATCGGGGAAGTTCGCGCGGTACCACGAGCGGCGCCAGAGTGCGCGGGGCACGAGGTTGGCGATGCTCCACAGGGCGAAGGCCAGGGCGGGAAGGCACCAGGTGAGCAGGGCGAAGCCGACCCACTCGATGATCTCGCCCAGGAGGTTGGGGCAGCAGACGAGGTTGAAGGCGCCCCCTTTGGGCATTACGCGCTCTTGTCCACTGCGGCGGCGCAGGAGGAGTAGCCGGTAATCGGACCAAAGGTTGAGCGAGGCGCCGCCAATTACCATTGCCAGGCCGGCCAGGAAACGCGGATCGGATAGCCAATTGTCGCCATACTCGGCGGCAAATCCCAGGAAGGCCCCCAGCAACGCGCCGTTGATCACGTTGAAGCCTGCGCCGCTTAACCACATTCCGGACGGTACCGTGGCGCCCGGTCTCAAGACTAACCATGGCCAGATCAGCGTGCGGTGGGCGTAGTGGGCCATCCACAGCAAGACCGCGATATTGCCGACGGGATGGAGGTTGCCGCTTGCGAAGTAGATCGCGGGGAAGGTTGCCAGCGCTGGCAGTTCCATCCAGAACCAGCCCCTGGGAGCGGCAATGTGTTTGCCCCAGCCTTCACCGCGGATTCGGCCGGTGATGTCCGGAACCTTGAAGCTCAGTGCGAAGGCTGGCACGGCGAGCGCAGCCCAGATGGCGGAGAGCAGGGTCAGGGTGGGGAGTTGGGGCATCAAGCGGGGGGTCTGGCAGCTCGTTCGACTACTTGCGCGGCGGCGACTTTGGCTTCGAGGGGAGGATGCCTCAACGCTGGGAGCGAGGGCATCTTGCCCTCGTCGAGGGCGGGACGCCCTCGTTCCCAGGCTTGCTCCGCGCGGATGTGTAGTGGTTTCAGGGGAGGAGGGAGAGCTGGCTGTCGTTGGCCGCGGGATTTCTCGATTGCTTGCGGGCAGGTGCCGGCGGGCGACGGAACAGCGTGCGGTTCAGCTCCGGGCGGCGGCCGCCGTTTAGGCCGTGGCGGCGGCAGGCGTGGTCGAAGCGTTGCCGGAGCAGGTCGGCGTAGAGGCCCTGGCCGCGCATTCGGCGGCCGAAAGAGGAGTCGTTTTCCTTGCCGCCCCGGATCTGGCGCACCCGGCTCATGACATGCTTGGCCTTCAACGGATACTGCTCGGCCAGCCAGTCCTTGAACAGCGGGCGGACTTCGTTGGGCAGGCGCAGGACCGTGTAGCCGGCCCACAGCGCGCCGGCCTTGGCGGAGGCGTGGAGGATAGCTTCGAGTTCGTGATCGTTGAGCGCCGGGATGACGGGCGCGAACATCACCCCGGCGGGGATCCCGGCTTGGGTCAATCGTTCGATGGTCATCAGGCGCCGGCGGGGTGAGGCGGTGCGGGGCTCCATGCGGCGTTTGAGTTCGTCGTCCAGTGTGGTGATGCTCAGGACCACGTGCGTCAGACCCAGCTGCGCCATTTCCGACAGCAGGTCGAGGTCGCGCTCCACCAGCGCGGACTTGGTCACGATCGCCACCGGGTGGCGGGCTTCCAGAAGAATTTCAAGCAGAGCTCGCGTGCTGCGCAGCTGTTTCTCAAAGGGCTGGTAGCAGTCGGTGTTGACGCCCAGGGCGATCGGCTTGCATTGGTAGCGGGGCCGGGCCAGTTCGCGCTTGAGCAGTTCGGCGGCGTTGGGCTTGTGCACGATCTTGGTCTCGAAGTCGAGGCCGGGAGAAAAATCCAGGTAGGCGTGCGACGGGCGGGCGTAACAGTAGATGCAGCCGTGCTCGCAGCCGCGGTAGGGGTTGATCGACTGGTCGAAGCCGATGTCCGGGGACTTGTTGCGGCTGATGATGCTCTTGCTGAATTCGGCGATCAGTTCTGTGTCGGGATGGGGCGCCATCTCGGCAACGCCGGGATCGGGTTCGTAGGTCTGCCGCTCGAACCGGCCGGGAAGGTTGCCGCGAGCTCCGCGGCCGCGGATGGAGTGGCCGGGGTGCGGAAGAGGCTTGTGCGTGGTGTCGGTCACCTGGGGGAATATACCTTGGGTTGGGTTGGGGCACGCGTAGTCATGTCGAGGGCAGGATGCCCTCGGTCCCAGGGAGGGCACGATGCCCTCGCTTGCATGGAACAACCCGGGAACGAGGGCGTCCCGCCCTCGACGAGGGCAAGATGCCCTCGCTCCCAGCTTGTTCCCTGCGCGCCAGCGCAGCGGCGCCCGCTGCGAAAACTCCCAGCGGGGCGTTCTCGGTTGCGGCTGCCGCTATACTCACGCAGCCATGCGTCCGGCCCTTAAATATAGTCTGCTTGCTGTGGCAGGCGTCGTCGTGCTGCTGATTGTGGTTAACGTGCTCTTCAGCGGTGACGACGCGGTCGAAGTGCGGGTGGCGGAAGTCACTTCGGGGGAAATCCGCAAGACCGTCCTCAACACTCGCGCGGGCACCGTGGATGCCTGCCGGCGCGCGAGGATGTCTCCGGCATCCGCGGGGCAAATTGCAGGCCTCCCGGTGGCGGAAGGCGATGCGGTAAGCAAAGGCCAGGTTCTCCTGGAAATCTGGAATGAGGACCTGAAGTCGGAAATCGAACTGTCCCAGCGGAACCTGATTGCGGAAAGATCGCGGGCGGCGGAAAGCTGCACCCGGGCGAACCTGGCGGCGCGGGAGGCGGTGCGGATGGCGAAACTGCATGAGGACAATCTGGTGTCCGAGGAGAACAAGGAGCGCGGCCAGGCCGAAGCGGAGGCTCGCGCGGCCACCTGCAAAGCGGCGAATGACGCCGCGAGTGCCGCCGAGTCGCGCGTGGCGGTAAACCGGGCCCGGCTGGAGCGCACCTTTCTGCGTGCGCCCTTCGATGGCGTAATCGCCGAGATCAACGGCGAACTGGGCGAATTTGTGACCCCCTCGCCGGTGGGCGTTGCGACGCTGCCCACGGTGGACGTAATCGACAACACCTGCCTCTATATCAGCGCCCCGATCGACGAAGTGGACGCTCCCTTAGTCCGGGCGGGACAGAACGCAAGAATTGTGCTGGACGCCTTTCCAGGGCAGTTCTTCCCGGGCGTCGTGCGGCGCGTCGCACCCTACGTGCTTGATCTTGAGAAGCAGGCGCGCACCGTGGAAATCGAAGCGGAGATCAAGAATCCGCAGCATTACGGTCTCATGCCGGGCTACAGCGCCGACGTGGAGGTGATCGTGGAAGTGCGCCCGGACGCGCTTCGCGTGCCCACCGAGGCGGTAATCGAAGACGAGCGGATCCTGGTGCTGAATACCGACACCGGCATTCTTGAGGAGCGCAAGATCAAGGTGGGCCTGGACAACTGGGAGCACACCGAGATTACCTCCGGAGCCGTCCAGGGAGAGCTGGTGGTGCTCAGTCTCGACCGGGCCGGCGTCGAGGCGGGCGCACGGGCCGTGCGCGCCGCGGAATAGCCTCGACTCACTCCACGCTGGGGTTCGCCTCTTGTTGGCCCTGACCAGTATTTTTCGCGACTACCCGGTAGGTGAGCAGGTCGTGCATGCCCTGCGCAACGTCACCCTTGAGATTGAGCCGGGCGAATACCTGTCCATTATGGGTCCGTCCGGGTCGGGCAAGTCCACGCTGCTGAACATCATCGGCCTTCTCGATACGCCCGACGGCGGCAGCTACCGGCTGCTTGGCGAAGACACCGCGACGATGTCCGACGACAAGCTCGCGCGCACGCGGCGCGAGGTAATCGGATTCGTGTTTCAGTTCTTTCACCTGGTGCCGCGCTTGACCGCCCTTGAAAACGTCGAATTACCGCTCACTCTGGCCGGCTGGCGGCGGCGCAAGCGCCGCGAAGTAGCAGAGCAGGCATTGCGGCGGGTGGAACTTGCCGACCGCATGGAACACCGCCCCAACCAGCTCTCCGGCGGCCAGCTGCAGCGAGCCGCCATAGCGCGCTCGATTGTCATGTCGCCCAGGCTGCTGCTGGCCGACGAGCCCTCCGGCAACCTGGACTCGCGTTCCAGCATGGAAATCATTCGGCTTTTGGAATCGTTGAACGAGGACGGGCTGACCCTGATTGTCGTAACCCACGACCCCGAACTGGGAAGCCGCGCCCGGCGGCGGCTCACCATGCTGGATGGACGTATTGGCGGCGACGAGCGCGTTTGAGCCAATTCCGGCGCGTAAATGCGCCTGCGCCACATGCCGGCCGGGACAAAAAAAAGACGTGATAAGGTTGGCGTCCCTTTGCTATCCAATTTCGGGAGGAATGGAACATGGCAACAAGACTCGTCTACTCACTCGGCCTTCTGGCTGCGGCCGTCGCGGCATTGTGGGAAGGGGTGCCCGAAGGCGCAATGGCCTTTTTGATGTTCGCAATGGTGGCGCTGGGAGCAGCGTATGCCGTGTTGAACATCGATCACAACAACCCGCAGGCCTACATCCTCACCGCTCTGGTCATCGTGGCCGCAGGCGGAGGCGATGTGGTTACCCACATTTACGCAGTGGGACCCTACATCGACTCTATCCTCGATCAGGTCGCAGTCGTGTATCTGTCGGGCGGCGCAGCTGTGTTTGGCATGCGCGCCTTCAGCCTCGTATCCAAGGGAAGCTTGTAAGCGAATAGTGCCGGCGGCGTATCCCTTATCAAGGGGTACGCGCCGCAGAGCGCATCAAGCCCTCGTTGGGGCTCGATAGGCTTTGATCTCCCGGCTCGCGGGCCTTTGGTTCGCGGCCGGGAGATTGCCGAATCAGCGCCCTGAACAGACGGCAGGTTGGGTGTGCGTTCGTACAACCTGCCCCGGTCGAAGAGATTGCACATTTGCATTCCCGCGCAGGCAGGAAACGACGACGGGACGCCCTCCACGAGGGCAGGATGCCCTCCTCGTTCCCAGGGAAGAGCCTCAATCCCGGCGCGACGCGGGAGTCGCAGGGAACAAAGCGCTAACGTTCAGCCGTAACGCCGGATAGGTTGGGCCTGCCCCAGTTTCTCGCCCAGTAGATGAAGGGCGTATCGATTACCGCAATACCGAATTTGAACACGTACTTGGCGCCGGCCAATTGCAGCGCGGTAACGAAATCAACGATTCCCCACCACACCACCAGGCCATATATGAGCGTGTCGATCACTTGCGACAGCAGCGTGGAGCCAGTGTTGCGCAGCCAGAGATGCTTCACGCCGGTTGCCTCGCGAATGCGGTGAAACACCCACACGTCAAAGCTCTGACTTAGCAGGTAGGCCAACAGCGATCCGAAAACGAAGCGTGGCGTGTAATCGAACAGCGCCACCATGGCCTCATGCATACGCAGCGCATGCACGGCGGTGTCGGGATCCGGCGAGGGTGCGTAGAGCAGCCCCACGCGGCTGATCACCACCACCATCACGCTCACCGCAAATCCCAGCAGCACGGCCCGCTGCGCCTCGCGCCGGCCGAATTTCTCGCTCAAGAGATCGGTGGCGAAAAAGATGCCCGAATACAGTATGACCGCCATGCTGGTTTGAAGACCCAGCACCATGGTCAGTTTCGGGCCCTGGATATTGGCCATCAGCAGGCTGAACACGATCACGGCATACAAGCCATGGCGGCCAAAGAAGCGGTACAGCAGCACCGCAAACCCCAGGTCGAGCGCGACCGTGGCAATCCACAGCAGCGCCGGCTGTTGCTGGAGAAAGTCCATCAGGGTGGCAAGCATGTCGTCTGTGTACTGTGAGTTCGGTCAGGCGTGTGCGGCAGCCGCACCGCATCCTGTGGCAATTTAGGGCAAAATTCAAGTGAGTATCGTGTCCCGCAGGGTAACTGCGTTAACCTGCGGGACACGACAACAGGGCCACGATCCCGCCAATGAGATTCAATGACTCGCTTTTGATGGCGACGCGCGCCATCCTCCGCTACCGGCTGCGGGCCGCCATGATGATGCTGGCCACTTCGATCGGCATTGTTTCGGTAATGCTGCTGACCGCGCTGGGCGAAGCGGGACGCTTGTTCGTTACCGGCGAGTTCCGGATTCTGGGAACCGAGCTCATTATCGTGCGGCCGGGCAATCCCGGCAGCAACAGCTTCGGCCCGTTCGGGTTTTCGGGCGAGACGCCCCGCGACCTGACCTATCGTGACGTGGAAGTCGTGTCGCGCGTTCCGGGCGTGGTCAGTGCGGCGCCGATGATGCTGGGCAGCCTTCCGGTTTCGCACCGGGCCCGGGAGCGCGATTCCCTGGTGATCGGCACCACTCGAGACTACTACCGGATCCGGAACTGGGAGTTGAAGGCGGGGACTTTTTTCCCGCGCATGGACATGGATCGTATTTCGCCCGTGTGCGTGGTGGGCGAGGTCCTGGTGCGCGAGCTGTACCGCTCCGAGCCCGCGCTGGGCACATGGCTGCGGCTGGGAGACGCCCGTTGCCGCATAGTGGGAATACTTGCCGATAACGGCCAGAGCATCAGTATCAATGTGGGTGAAGTCGTGGTCGTGCCGGTGGCGTTTACAAGTACGCTCTTCAACACCCAGGCGCTGACCAACATCATGGTGGAGACTCGCGGGCGGGAATCGGTGCCGGCGGTCATTGATGAACTCACGCGCAGGTTGACTGAGCAGCACTATGGGATGCAGGACTTCGTGACCGTCACCCAGGACGCCGTGTTGTCGGTATTCGACGGCATCTTCAACGCGATTACCGCTGCCCTGGGGGGAATCGCCGGAATCAGCCTGGTCGTGGCCGGCATCCTGATCATGAACGTGATGCTGGTGGCGGTAAGCCAACGCACTTCGGAGATCGGGCTGTACATGGCGATCGGAGCGGCCCGCCGGCAGATCATGCGGCTGTACATCAGCGAAGCGGCAATGCTGGC
The DNA here is from genome assembly GCA_965261845.1 of Candidatus Foliamicus sp. Taxonomy (GTDB): domain Bacteria; phylum Pseudomonadota; class Gammaproteobacteria; order Steroidobacterales; family Foliamicaceae; genus Foliamicus. The sequence goes on from OZ253475.1 coordinate 2,934,375, forward strand.
GCTGCTTGGTTCGGTATTCGGCCTGGGCCTGGGTTACCTGCTGATCTGGTTTGCGCAGCAACTGTTCCCCACCCTGGAAATCCATCCTCCGTGGTGGGCCGTGGTTGCGGCGTTGATAACCGCCATAGGCAGCGGCCTGGTGTTCGGCGCGCTGCCGGCGCGCAAAGCGGCGCGCATGGATCCGGTGCAGGCGCTCAAGGGGCAGCCGTAGAGGCGATGAGACCATTCGATCTCCTGCGTCTGGCATTGCGCGCCCTGTCCATGCATCGCCTTAGAACGCTGCTTACCGCGCTGGGCACCGGCGTGGGCGTCGCCGCCGTGGTGCTGCTGACCTCGATCGGCGAGGGAATGTATGAATACATCGAGCACGAGGCCACCCGGTTCGGAACTCATTTCCTGGTCATAACCCCGGGCCGGACCCAAACCATGGGTGGGCCTCCCGGTATGAACACCAACACGGTACGACCGCTCACGCTGGAGGACGCGCAAGCGATAGGGCAGCTCGACGCCGTCTCGGCGGTCGCGCCGGGAGTTACCGGCTTCGCGGAGTTGGAGAACGAGGGGGTCAGGCGCAATGCCATGGTGCTGGGGACCGGACCGGAACTTCCTGACATCTTTGCCTTTGAGATCGCCTCGGGCCGCTTCCTGGCGAACGAGGAACTGCTCTCGGCCCGTCCTCTGGCGGTGCTCGGCAGCAAGCTCAAGAACGAACTGTTTGGTCCGGACAACGCGTTGGGGGCTTACATACGGGTTTCCGGCCATCGTTTCCAGGTAGTCGGAGTGCTCGCCGATGCCGGCACCACGGTCGGCTTTGACTTGAACGACATCGTCTACGTGCCGGTCAAACACGCCATGGAAATCTACAATGTTCTGGGTGTGCAGGAAGTGGACGTGCGCTACCGCGAAGACCGGCCGGTCAGTGAAGTGGAAGGTGACATCACGCGCCTGCTGATGGCCAGGCACGGCCGCGAAGACTTCACGATCACCACCCAGGACCAGATGCTCAACACCATGCGGGTAATCCTGAGCGCGATTACTTCGGCGGTCGCGGCATTGGGAGGAATCTCGCTGGTGGTGGGCGGCGTAGGGATATTCACGATCATGACCATTTCCGTGCAGGAGCGGATTTTTGAAATCGGCCTGCTGCGTTCGCTGGGCGCCCGCCGCCGCGAGGTGCGGCGCCTGTTTCTGGCCGAGGCGCTGGCACTGGGCGCGGCTGGCGGATTGCTGGGCCTGGTCCTGGGACAGTGCGCCGCATGGACCCTGGCAGCGCTGTTTCCGGTCATCCCGGTAAGCATTTCGGTAATGTATACGGCGGCAGCCTTGATGATTGCCGTGCTCATCGGAATACTGGCAGGCGTTGCCCCCGCCGTGCGGGCGGCGCGCATGAATCCCGTGCTGGCGCTGCGCGCGGAATAGGATTTTTTAAGCGGAGCATCACATTGATTGATCTTTACTACTGGCCCACACCGAACGGTTTCAAGATTTCCATCATGCTGGAGGAATGCGGTCTGCCGTACCGGATAAAGCCGGTCAACATCGGCAAGGGAGACCAGTTCACCCCCGAGTTCCTGGCGCTGAACCCCAACCACCGGATGCCGGTGATCGTCGACCAAGATGCCCCGGGGGGTCCGTTGTCGGTGTTCGAGTCCGGCGCCATCCTGGTGTACCTGGCCGAAAAGACCGGCAAGTTCCTTCCTGCCGAAACGCACAAACGCTTTGACGTGCTGCAATGGCTGTTCTGGCAGATGGCCGGGCTGGGGCCGATGGCCGGGCAGGCCGGGCACTTCTTGATCTATCAGGAGGGCAAGCACGCCTACGCCACAGAGCGCTATACCAATGAGTACGGGCGCCTGCTGGCGGTAATGGAGCGCCGCCTGCGCGACCGGGACTACCTGGCCGGCGAGTACTCCATCGCGGACATGGCTTGCCTGCCCTGGGCTTCACCCTATGAACGGCTCGGCCAGGGCATGAATGAGCTGCCCAGGGTCGGCACCTGGCTGGAACGGCTTAAAAGCCGCCCGGCGGTGCAGCGCGGAATGGAAGTAGGCAAGGATCTGCGCTCCGACCAGCCGCTCACCGAGGAACAGCGCAAGATTCTGTACGGACAGACCGGCAAGCAAACGCTGGAAAAGGACTAGCTTCATGAAGCTCTACGACTACGCCCACGCCCCCAATCCCAAGCGCGTGCATATCTTCCTGGCTGAGAAAGGGCTGGACATGGAACGTGTGGAAATCGACCTCACCAAAGCCGAGCAGCTCGGCGGGGATTACCGCAAGATCAATCCGCTTTGCCAGGTTCCGGTGCTGGAGACCGACGGCGGAACCCGCATCAGCGAGTGCCTGGCCATTTGCCACTACCTTGAGGAACTCCACCCCGAGCCCAACCTTTTCGGGTCGAACCCCGAAGAGCGAGCGCTGGTCCTGATGTGGAACCACATCGTCGAGCAGGAAGGCGTCACCGGTCTGGCCGAGGCGCTGCGCAATCGCGTCAACATGTTCCGCGACCATGCGCTGGCGGGACCGGTCGAATATGCGCAAATCCCCGAACTGGTGGAACGAGGCCGCAAACGTGCCAAACACTTCCTGAACTTCATGGATCGCCGGCTCGGTGGGCGTGAGTATCTTGCGCTGGACCGCTTTACATTGGCCGACATTACTCTGCGCGTTGCCGTGGACATGGCCGCGCGCATGGCCGGCAAGTTCGAGTTGACGGTGCTCGAGAACCGCGCCGCGCTGGCGGCCTGGCACGCGCGCGTCTCCGAACGCCCCAGCCTGCAGAACCCAGGATGAGCCCTGAGCCTTTGAAGCACCCGGAAAGGAGGCGGTCCCCGCTGGGCGTATTCACAGCGGTTGCCGCTGCGCTGACGCGCAGGAAACCCGCTGGGAACGAGGGCGTCTCGCCCTCGACAAGGGCTGGAAGCCCTCGCGTGCATGGAACAACCCCGGGAACGAGGGCGTCCCGCCCTCAACGACGGCAGGATGCCGTCGTCCCCCCGTCGCACTCTTTGCGAGAAAATGCCCGCCATGCTTGAATTGGGACTCTCGCTGCTGTTCGCCTACCTGATCGGTTCGATCAATTTCAGCCTCGCCCTGGGCAGGTTCAGAAACCTCGACGTGCGAAAAGTGGGCAGCGGCAACGCCGGCGCAACCAACGCGCTCCGCGCCGCGGGCTTCGGCTTTGCGGCCGCCGTAATGGTCGGCGATGTGGGAAAGGCAATATTGGCGGTCGGCCCGCTGGCTTTACTGGCGTTCTCGCTGGGTGGGGAACCCGAGTTTTCCCTGGCCTGGCTGCAGGTTGCGGCGGGGGCGTCGGTTACCGTGGCTCATTGCTATCCGCTCTGGCACGAGTTTCGCGGCGGCAAGGGTTTTTCCACGCTACTGGGCGCCTACCTGATGCTGCACGCGCCACTGGTGGGCGCGGTGTTGGCTGTCTGGGTACTGGTTCTGATTTTCAGCGGCTACGTGGGATTGGCCACCATCGTGGCGGCGGCGGCGGCGCCTTTGTTCCTCGCATTCGCCATGCCCGAGGCGGGGCCGGAACTTTTCTGGCTCAGCGTCGTGGGAGCCGTGTTTACCGTTTGGACGCACCGCAGCAACATCCGCAACCTGCTGGACGGCACGGAAGATCGCTTCGACCGGGTGCGGGTCGGCCACTGGTTCAAGAGCGGCGGTTGAGCCCTGTACCAGCGCAGCAAACTGCTGGCGGTGCTTGAACCCAAGCTGCTCGCGAGAATAGCGCGTCTGGAGCTGCACGACTCACTGCCGTCAACCAACCATCGATTGCTGCAGGCGCCTGCGCCGGATAGCGGCCTGGCCGTCTGCCTTGCGGACCACCAGACCGCCGGAAAAGGGCGCGACGGCAAGAAATGGTATGCGCCGCGCGGCGCCGGGCTGCTGCTCAGCATGAGCAGGGTGGCGACCCAACCACCCGACAGTTCTCTATCTCTGGCCCTGGGCGTGGCAATCGCCGAAGCCCTGGAAGGCTTTGTCACCGAAAAGGTCGATCTGAAGTGGCCGAATGACCTGATCGCGAACGACGGCAAATTGGGCGGCATTCTGGTCGAAAGCACTTCACGGCAGGGCACGGATACGCTTACGGTGGCAGGCTTGGGAGTCAACATTCAGGTTACCGAAGAGCAACTTGAACAGGTCGCCGCCGACGGGGGCATGCCCCCGGTGGGCCTGGCGGCGCTACCGGCAAAGGTAAGGCTCGAGCGTCATGCTCTGGCGGCAGCCGTGATCTCGGCAATGGCCGATGTGCTGGAAAGACATGCCGAGGAGGGCTTCGCCTCGTGGCAAGATGCCTGGCAACGGCGAGACTGGCTGTCCGGACGTCATATCGGGGCGCTTTGCGGTAACGAGACCTGCCACGGTGTAGCTGTCGGCGTTGATCCTTCGGGCGCCCTGTTGCTCAAGGCGCCCGGCGGTATGCGCCGGATCCTGTCTGCGGAGATTCGACTGTGAGCGCCGAAGGCAAACGGCTGTTGATCGACCTGGGAAACACCCGTGTGAAGTGGGCCTGGCAATCGCTCGGCCGGCCCGAACTGGATGACCATGGAGCGGAACCGGTCGCCGCCGACTTGTCCAATTGCACGTTTCTCGCCCACCGGGGAGTGGTTGCCTGCGCGTTTGCCAGCAACGTTGCGGGCGCCAAGACGGGGCGGGAACTGGCCCGATTGGTGCGCGACCGCCTGGGTGCGAACCTGGTGTTCGCACAGCCGAGGCGCACAGCCTGCGGTGTAACGGCCGCCTACGCCAATCCGTCGAACCTGGGCGCAGACCGCTGGGCAGCGATGATCGGAGCGCATGCGCTTGGACCGCACAACTATTGCATCGTGGACGCCGGCAGCGCCGTGACCATGGATTTTCTGCTCGCCGATGGCCGTCATCTCGGCGGCTATATAGCTCCGGGCAGGGACATGAGTCTGACCGCCATGGCGCAAGGCACAGCGGATCTGGGGTCACGGCTTGCGGATCACTCAGACACGCCCGCCGATATCACCCCCGGCACGGACAGCGCCGAGGCGATAGCAAAAGGCGTGCTGGCCTCGCAAATCGGCCTGGTTCGAATCGGGATGGAAATGCTCACGGCGCTTGGAGGGCACACTCCACGACTGCTATTGACCGGTGGCGGATCCGACTTGCTGCTGGCCACGGGCGCGCTTCCCGAGGCCCGGCCGGTTCCGGACCTGGTACTGCGTGGTTTGGCCGCTCTCGCGTTAGAATTGACAATCGGGCCGGAATAGCTCAACTGGTAGAGCACCCGCCTTGTAAGCGGGAGGTTGCGGGTTCAAGTCCCTCTTCCGGCACCAGTGGTGATGTAGCTCAGCTGGTTAGAGCGGCGGACTCATAACCCGCAGGTCGGTGGTTCAAGCCCACCCATCACCACCAAGTTCATGGCCAAATTCAATTGCGGCGCTATAGGCGAACCTGGTTAGCTGCAGGGCTTGCTGATTGGCATACGTCATTGACTTATGTGCGTCAATGGCGTAGCCTTTTTTAATGAAACTCACCTTCATTGAGACGCCGGTGTTTACCGAACTCATCACCGATCTCCTTGAAAATGAGGACTACCAACGGATGCAGGAATATCTGCTGATTTACCCAACTCTGGTGACGTCATTGTCGGTACGGCGGGATGCCGAAAGCTCCGTTGGTGAGTTTCTGGCCGAACAGGCGGCAAGAGCGGCGGAATGCGAGTGATCTATTACTTCAGGCGGGCTACGGATCAGATCATCTTCCTGCTGGCGTACGATCATCGATCCGTTGACGACCTGACGCCGGATCAGAAGCGACAACTGGCCGACATTGTCAGACAGTTGAAATAGAGGTTGGAGCTATGGATGACAATCTGTTTGAAAAGCTGATCGAAAGTGCTTCACAGGCCGCTGAAATTGCACGCGGGGAACGCAATCCATCTCGGACTTTCGAGGTGACGTCCGACATCGTGCGAGAAATCCGCGAGAGCACCAGTTTGTCCCAGGAGAAATTCGCCGGTCTCTTTCATATATCGGTCGGCACACTCCGAAATTGGGAACAAGGGCGACGCCGACCTGACGGACCTGCGGCTGCCTTGCTGATCGCGATCAAGAACGATCCGGAGCATGTAGTTGCTGCACTGAATTCTGCTGCGTAATTCCCCAGACTTTCTTTAGCGGCTCGACACCGTTCGAAACGGCGCTACGTTACGCGAATGACGATCTTGCCGATCTTCTCGCCGCTTTGCATGTACCCGATCGCGTCGTAGACGTCGTCCCAATCGAAGACCCGGTCGATGACGGGCCTGATGTTGTTGGTGACCAAGGACGGAAGTTCAGGCTAGAGCATTTGCTGCACACGATCTCAGGCGTTGATCGCCGGGTCGCCTTCCAGTTCGACGAGTTCGTAGCTTTGCTTCAACAGGTCCCACCGCATCCGAACCGGAATGAAGTCCGAACCCGTGGCCCAAATTTCAATTGGGGGTTTGTCCGCGACCAGAAATTGAAAGTGCCGGGTCTCGAAGCTGCCCGCGGCAACGTCGATCCGTTCATCACCAATGTACTTCCTGCTCAAGAAATCAGGCGGTGTCGGCACCAGCATGGGCCCGGAGCCGCCATTGGGAAGATGTGACGTGCTGAAAGTGCAAAGCTCCCTGCTGCCGTCCAACGATTCATCGCGTTGCAGTGTTGCGCAGGCCCAGGCATCACCATGAAGCGGATGCGCGCCGAAGAAACCAATCCGTTTTCCGGTATCGAAATGTTGGCCGAGGCGACCTTCCTTCGCTGTGAAGCCCTGGCATTCGGCAGTACTATCCGTGAACTTGAACCACGATGAGCCGACCAGCTTCTCGTCAATACTGAGACGCACGAAGGCATCGACCGGATACCAGTTCTTGCTGACCGTCATCACGACATCCCTCAAAAGGCGATCATCGTCCATTTCGCAAGTCGCGCGCATTGTCCTTGTGCCATCGGGTTGCACGGTTACGTGAAACCACTCGCGCCCCATCTCCCCGACGCCATCGGTCAGGTACAGCATTTTCCCGCGGTAGCTGCGATGATTCATTGCGCTCCTCCTGCAAGACGAAGAACCAAGGTTATCGCCAGAGGTGATTCCCAAACAAGATGCAATCAGCCACAGGGTCCCTTGATCCGGGAGCCCGGCTCCCTGCTCGGAGACAAGCGCTTTGCGTGATCGAGAATTAACGGCGCACACCAAGCTCGCTTTTGGCGTCGGACAGGTCGCCGAGTCGATACAACTGAACACGTTCGACTTTTTCCTGTTCTTCTACTACGTACAGGTACTTCACCTGGATCCGATTCTCGCCGGCACTGCGATGCTGTTGGCGCTTGTTGTCGACGCCGTTACAGATCCCGCGGTCGGCGTGTTATCGGACAACTGCCGCTCGCGCCTTGGACGGCGCCATCCATTCATGTATGCGTCGGCGATTCCGTTCGGCCTGATGTTCTATCTTCTGTTCAGCCCGCCTGCAGGCATTGCTGATGCAGCCCTGTTTGCGTGGCTTGCAGCCTTTGCCATAGCCACTCGCGTTTCGTTGACTTTCTTCATCGTGCCGTACTTTGCGGTCGGCGCCGAGCTTACCGAGAACTATCGGGACCGCACGTCGCTGGTCGCATACAGGACAATGTTCTCGTTCGTAAGCGCCATCGCGCTGTCGGCAGTGTCCTTCTCGGTGTTCTTCAAGGCTACCGCCGAATACTCGCTAGGACAGCTGAACCCGGATGCTTACCCTCTGTTCGGCATCACATTCGCCGCGGTAGTCGTGTGCGCAATTCTGGCAAGCGCCGCGGGAACGCACCGGCAGATCCCGTTCCTGCATGAAGTTTCCCGCGAAAAAGGCAAGCCGATTCGTTTCGCCGTTTTGGTTCGCGAACTGACCGACCTGGCGAAAAACCGCTCCTTTCTCGCGATATTTCTTATGTCGATTACGTTTTTTGTAGTAGCAGGAATTCAGCGAGCATTGACCCTGCACATGAACACGTATTTCTGGGCGCTTGAAACCGATGAGATTCAAACCCTTTTCTATGTGTTGTTTGCCGTCACGCTTGGCACGATTCCCTTCGTCAAGAGCATCATCGATCGGCTCGACAAAAAGCGCACGATGTACCTGGGGCTGGGGATCATAATCCTGGCTTTCGTCTTGCCCACCATACTCCGGCTGATTGGCTGGTTCCCGGAAAATGAGAGTGGGCTTCTATTGCCGTTGCTGCTTGTTGACCAGTCTGTGGCCGGAGTGGGCATGGGCATTCTGTCGGTTTGTTCCGGATCGATCGTTGCGGACGTAGCCGACGATCACGAGCTTCGTTCCGGACAGCGCCAGGAAGGCATGCTGTTCGGCTTCCTTACACTGGCGACCAAGGCGACATCAGGCGCCGGACAATTCCTGGCAGGTCTGGCTCTGGCGCTGATCGCCTTTCCTACGGAACAAGACGTCGCACCCGGGGATATCGAGCCGAACGTGCTTTTCGATCTCGGACTGGTATATGGACCGCTCGTCGCTCTGTTCGGCCTGCTTTGTATTTACGTGTTTTCGTTCTACGACATTTCCCGGACAAGCCACGATGCAACCCTCAAGACGTTGCGGCAACGCCGCCGGGCACACGGCACTACGTGACCCGAATGACGATCTTGCCGATCTTCTCTCCGCTTTGCATGTACTCAATAGCATCGTAGACGTCGTCCCAATCGAAGACCCGGTCGATGACGGGCCTGATGTTGTTGGTGACCATGGCCTGGATGAGGTCTTCGAACATGCGCCGGCTGCCGACGATGATGCCCCTCACGGTGAGGTTCTTGAGAATGATGTTAGGCAGCTTCGTCAAGGACGGCGGCTCCTGTGGTCCCTGGTTGTGGACCACCGGGTTGGCGCCGATATGCATGATGCGGCCGTTGGAGGCTGCGGCCATCAGGCAGTTCTCCATCTCGCTCAAGCCCACATTGTTGAGAATGATGTCAGCCCCCTCGCCGTGGGTGAGTTCCAGAACCTCCGCAGGCCAATGGGGATTGGTGCGGTAATTCACGCCGAAATCGGCGCCGAGTTCTTTCAGGCGAGCGAGTTTCCTGTCGCTCGATGACGTCATGATGCATTGCGCGCCCAGCATCCTGGCCCATTGCATTCCAAACACGGACACCGCACCGGAACCCAAGGTGAGCACCGTATCGCTGGCCCTGGCTGCGCCCGCTTCAACCACTGCGTTCCAGGCAGTGAGGCCGGGGCTTTGCAAGGTGCTGGCCTGTTCATGGCTCATGCTGTCAGGCAGCTTGATCAACGCCACCGCCGGCACGACTACCTGCTCAGCCAGAAAGCCGTCGATGGTCGCGGAGTAGTCCTTGCCTGCCATCGACGCGTGCCAGTCGCCGTCGAGCCATTGCCAGTAATGATTCATGGTCACCCGGTCGCCGACCTGGACGTTTTCCACGCCGGCGCCAACCGCGATGATGTCGCCGGCATTGTCGCTCAGCGGCACGCGGGTGTAAGGCATGACGGTCTTGCCCAGGCTGCCGTGCATGATGGTGAGGTCGCGGGCGTTGATCCCGGTGGCGCGCACCCGCATGACCGCTTCGCCATGGCCGGGACGGGGCTCGGGCCGCTCGACCGCATGAAGGTTGAGGCCCTTGCTGTAGTCCCCTATTTCAAAGACTCTCATGAGCTCTTTCCTTGCGCGCGCCCATTTGAGCGCGGCTATGAACCGTAGGTGTCTTTGTATTCCTGAATGTAGTCGTGGTAGCCCGTCCAGCTCTCCACATCGAAAATCTTCGGCGCCTTCAACTCCAGGGACCGGCGAGCACCAGGCGGTAAGTCATCGGGGCCGGACAGCTTGGTGCCGTAGGCCCGGCCGTAGCTTCGACCCGCAATGCCACCCATGCCGACCCACGGGCCCCAACTCACCAGGTTCTGGAACTGGCAGAAGGCCGGCGCGTTGTCGATGTCCGGATTGACCACGTCTTCCACCTTGGAGGCGAGGACAAACAGGGAATCCCAGTAATTGACGGGACCGGCGGATTCCTTCGGCCACTCTTCGGGGTCGAAGGGGCTGGGATAGGAAAAATGCGAGGCAACGGGCACGAACACCATGCCGCCGTATGCTTCCATGCGCAGGGCCGTGGGATGGACCGTGGCCTCCGGTGGCGTTTCCACCCCGTCGGGGCCGAGCTTCACGTTCAGAGGACCGCCAATGAATGTCCAGGGTTCCCTGACTTCTCCCGTAATGGGGTTTTCCCAGGACTCCAGCACCTCATCGGTGTCGAATTTGCAATAGACACCCGCCTCAAAAACCTTGAATGAGTAGTAGTTGTCCTCAAGGGGACGACACTGCGTCACGTTCAAGTTGTTCATGGTGTACAGCGGCTTGAGGTTGCCGTCATGCATATAGGCGTAGAGGTGCAGGCGGTAGAACTTGTAGACCGTTTCCTCTGCGGCGGAACCCGACACTTTGGCGCGCACGCGGGCGCGCACGGCAGGGTCTTCCAGGTCCAGCGCCGGTGCCGCTGCCGAGGCGGAAAAAGCACCCCCCGCCAGCGCAGTTCCGGCGCCCGCAATCAGGGCCTCTCGCCGGTTAAAAGTAAGTTGTCCCATATCCGCCTCCTCTCCTGGTCGCGTGGTTTGCCTCCGGGGGCAGGGCCGATGATAGCGCGCTGCTGATCACTCAGGGGGTGTGCGACACGCGCACCATGCTGCATAGACCGCACGCCAACGCAATCCCGGACTCGAGACCGGGTCTCGGCGCGGAATCCCGGCAGTTGCGCCTTATTTCATGGGGTTGTTTTCGTCCATGAACGCGCCGTCGATCAAGGTCACGCCCTTTTCCTTCGCCTTTGCGATCATGGCTTTCAGCGCCACGCCGCGAACGAAGCCGGGAACCTGCGAGATAAACGGCACGGCGTCGGGGGCGAACTTCACGTCCTCGTCGATCTCGTTGGCTTCCGCCAGCATGGTGTCGTCATCGGCCATCTTCAGTCACCTCTCGGAAAACATTGTGCGTAATTTGCCTGCCGGCAAAGACCGTACCCTTACCGGCTCAGGTGTTACGCCTTGGGTGTTACGCCTTGGGCGTTACGCCAGTGGCGTAACTATAGGCTAACAGGCCGTCGGCGAGCTTGGGCTCGAACCAGGTGGATTTGGGCGGCATGATCTCGCCGGCGCCGGCCACATCCATCAGCGCCTGCATGGGCGTCGGATGCAGCGCGATGGCTACGGAAGCGCCGCCGCTGTTCACACGGCGCTCAAGTTCCTCAAGCCCGCGCGCGCCGCCTATGAAGTCGATCCTTGGGTCGGTGCGGGAGTCTTCGATGCCCAGAACCGGCGCCAGCAGGTGCTCACCCAGCAGGCTCACGTCCAGGCTGCCGACCGGATCATTCCCGGGCACGAGCCCAGGGCGTAGACAGGCCCGGTACCAGCCTCCGCTCAAGTACAAGCCGTATTCTCCCGCGCGCCCGGGCCGCGCCGGCCCGGATGAGAGCGAAACCTCGAATCCCTCGTTCAGCGCTTCGAGAAAAGCCTGCGGGCTGTGTCCGTTGAGGCCGGAAACCACCCGGTTGTAGTCGAGTATCCGCAGCTCTCCGGCGGGAAACGTGGCGCCCAGCAGCCACTGCGCCGCCGGCCTGCCGGGTAACGCCGTGGCCGCCCGATTTCCGGCGGCCACACGGTGATGACCGTCGGCAATGAACAACTCGCCCAGGTCCACCATTGCCTGCGTAACTCGCGCGATGGCAGCCGCCTCCTCAACTACCCACACGCAATGTTGCGTGGTGGCCCCGCCCTGATCCAGGTTGGCCCGGAAATCCGGCGGCCCCTGTGTGACTTCTTCGATGACAGCTGACAGATCGACGTGCGGGCGATGCGCCAGCATCACCAGCCCGGTCTGGGCCTCAAGCGCCTGGATCAGCCGGGCACGGTCGGTTTCCTTGTCCGGGCGCGTGAGTTCGTGGCGGCGCAGCGTGCCGGACCGATAGCAATCCACCGAGACCAGCAACACTATTCCGGTTTGTGTGTGCGAGCCGCTCGCTACACGGTAAACGTAGTAGGCCGGACGCGAATCGCGCGCGATGACGCCGCGGTCGAGAAACCCGTCCAATGAACTTCGCGCCGCCGCGTAGCGTTCTTCGGGCGAAGCCGCCGGGCCCGCCTCCATTGCCGCCTCCGGCAGTGACACGCGGAGAAAATCATGTTGACGGCGCTCAATCCGTGTGCGCGCCTCATCCACACTCACGACATCGTAAGGCGGTGCGATGGTCTCCGGCGCTCTGCCCGGCGCCGGACGCAGCGCGGCAAAGGGCGCCACCTGGAACGTGCCGGGTGCTTCGGTCTGCGTGTTCACCTTCAGGCGGGGAGTTCGCACAGCGGTTCTCGCTGTGCTGACGCGCAGGGAACAACCTGTGAACGAGGGCATCTTGCCCTCGCCGAGGGCTGGCAGCCCTCGTTCCCGGGTTGTTCCCGGCACACTAGATGAGATCGAGCACTTCGAACGCCACGCGGTCGCCGGACTCCAGCGCGCCTTCCATGCCGCGGTTGGCGACGGCGGTATGTTCGCCGCAGAAATGCACGCGACCGTGCTGCGAACCGACGTGCCCCGCCAGCTTCATGACCTGGCCGGGTTGCCAAACGGCCCAATCGCCCGCGGAATCCGGATCGTTGTACCAGGACTGGTAGGCCATGACTTCCAGCTGGCCCTTGGCCGCCGGGCGCAGCCGTTCGATGTCCGCCACGATGCGCGCCGCCGCCTCTTCATCCGGCAACTTGTCCATCTCCATGGCCGGGGCGCCGCGGGTCCAGCTCGTAAGGCTGGTGATCTCCTCAGGCGAGCCGCCCTTGCGTTCGGCCAGGATCATGCCGGCCAGCGAATCGGTCCACATGCTGGGCGCCAGACCGTCGTCTTCCCAGAATGGGCGCTTCGCCACCATATGGAGCTGGTTCACGATCTGCGAATCCAGGGTCCGGGCAACCTCGGCCTGCAAGCCTTCGAGGGCCGGTTCGATATCCAGGTTACGAAGCAGCGAACACGGCAGTGAACTGATCACGCGACTGGCGCGATGGCGGCTGCCGTCCTCGCAATGCACTTCAACGCCGGTACCGGTATCACGGATACCGGTGACCCTGCGTTCGAGCAGCAAGTCGCCGCTCAATGCCCCGGCCATCGCTTCCGGCACCGACTGGTTGCCGTTGGCCGCCGTATACATCGAACCGCCGTCAGGTCCCGTGAACCCCTGCTGCGCAGCCGCAAACCGCATGGCAAACAGCACCATCGCCGCCGATACTTCATCGGCGTTATTGCCCCAGCCCGGATTGTTGTTGTAGCAAAGATCCACCACGGCGTCGCTCTCGCCCTGGCCGGTGAGGTACTCGCGAAGAGACACATCCAGGTGCGCGTAATCGGGCGACAGCCAGTCCGTGGTGGCCGGGTACGGATTGTTCGTGAACATCTTGAAATTCAAATAACCCCACGGCATGCTCTCGCGAGCTCCCTCGGGCAGCACGTTGCGTTCATGCTCGGGCCATTCGGCGGCGGAGATGATCTGGCCATCCAGGGCCAGTTCACGCACATTGAAGAACTGCCGGACCGAATCGAGGTTCACCAGGCCCACGCCCAGCTCCTGGATCACCGCCATCATACGGGCGTAACCGGCGCCGAAGCTGGTGCCTCCCGCCTCCGGAGATCCGGGAATGTGCCGATACGACAGGACCCGACCGCCTACGCGGTTCCGCGATTCCAGCACCGTAACCCGCAAACCCTCGGATTCAAGCAGCCGCGCTGCCTGCAAGCCGGACAAGCCGGCGCCGATCACAATGACGTCACTATCGGTTGTCGGCAGACCGCCCTCTGTCGCAGCCTGGTTACTCTGGGTGCCTGGGCTCGGGCCACAGCCGGCCAGGACAAATGCAGTAGCGCCAATTCCCTTTACCGCGTCACGCCGATTCAATCTTCTCACCTTTTCCCGCCTCCGCCTGTTTCGGGTCGACGCAAGAGTATAAGGCCCATCGCCGGTGCTTTCGGCAGGCCGAGAAGGGGATAAACTGAGCGCATGCGGATACTGATAGCGGGCGGCGGGCCTACCGGGCTGTACCTCGCCATTTCCATGTTGCGGCGCTCCTCGAAGCATCGCATAACCATTCTGGAGCGCAACCGTTCCGGCGATACCTTCGGCTGGGGCGTGGTGTTTTCCGACGCCACGCTGGACAACCTGACCGAGAACGATCCAAAGAGCGCCGGCGAAATCCGCAGCGGCTTCACACACTGGGATGACATCGAGGTCCATTTCCGGGGCCGAAGGCTGCTGTCCGGGGGACACGGCTTTTGCGGTATTGGCCGCAAGCGCCTGCTGCGCATTCTCCAGGAGCGAGCCGCCGAACTGGGCGCGGAATTACGCTTTGAATCCGAAGCCGAACCGGACCTTGACTTGTATGCGGACTTTGATCTGGTAATCGCCTCCGACGGCTCCAACAGCCGTTTTCGCCAGGCCTACGCGCCGCACTTCGACGTGGAAATTCAGCAGCGGATCAATCAGTTTCAGTGGCTGGGCACGCACAAGCACTTCGAGGCCTTCAATTTCATCTTCAAGGAACTTGAGGAAGGTTGGATCTGGGCACACGCCTACCGATTCGAAGACGGAATGTCCACCTTCATTCCGGAGTGCGCGCCGGAAACCTGGGAACGGCTGGGGTTCGGAGAAATGGGCCAGGAGGAAAGCTGCCGGGTGTTGGAGAAAATCTTTGCCCGCCATCTTGACGGCCATGCCCTGATGAGCAACGCCAGTCATATCAAGGGTCACGCGTGGCTGAACTTCCACCGGGTGCATTGCGGGAAATGGCGCCACCGCAACCTGATCCTGGCCGGGGATGCGGCCCATACGGCGCATTTCTCGATCGGCTCGGGCACCAAGCTGGGGCTGGAAGATGCGATTGAACTGGCCGATGCTCTCAACAGTGGCGGCGCCACCGATCAAGCCCTGGAGGAATACGAGCAAAGCCGGCGGCTGGAAGTGATCAAGCTGCAATCGGCGGCGCGCAATTCCACCGAGTGGTTCGAGAACGTGCCCCGTTACGCCCGCTTTGCGCCGCAGCAGTTCAACTACTCGCTTTTGACCCGCAGCCAGCGAGTCAGCCACGAGAACTTGAGGCTGCGCGACCGCAACTGGCTGAAGCGCATGGAACGCTGGTACAGCCGGCGCGCCACCGGCAGCGCGCGGGCGGTGGCGCCGATGTTCGTGCCCTACCGAATCAAGGACACGGAACTCGCCAACCGGGTCGTAGTGGCGCCGATGGACATGTACAGCGCCGAAGACGGCGTGGTGGGCGACTTTCATCTGGTGCACCTTGGCTCGCGCGCGCAGGGCGGCGCAGGGCTGGTGTTCACCGAAATGAGCTGCGTGTCGGCGGAAGGCCGGATCACGCCCGGCTGCGCCGGAATGTACCGCGACGATCACGCCGATGCCTATCGGCGCATCGTGGATTTCGTGCATGCCCATAGCAAGGCGCGAATCGCGCTGCAGATCGGCCACTCGGGCCCCAAAGGCTCCACGCGGTTGATGTGGGAGGGAATGGACCAGCCGCTTGAATCGGGCAATTGGGAAGTAATGGGTCCTTCCGAGCGCACTTACCGGCGCGGCGGGCAGGTTGCGCGACCGATGACACGCACGGACATGGACGAGGTTGTGGAGCAATTC
This sequence comes from Candidatus Foliamicus sp., assembly GCA_965261845.1. GTDB lineage: Bacteria > Pseudomonadota > Gammaproteobacteria > Steroidobacterales > Foliamicaceae > Foliamicus. The sequence goes on from OZ253475.1 coordinate 2,950,038, forward strand.
CAGCATGCTGCCCGGCTCGGGCTGGACGCGGGCTTCGATTGGCTGGAACTGCACTGCGCGCACGGCTACCTCTTGTCATCGTTCATATCGCCGCTTTCCAACCGGCGGCGCGACCAGTACGGCGGATCGCTGAACGCGCGGTTGCGATTCCCGCTGGAGGTGCTGGAAGCGGTGCGGCACATCTGGCCGGAAGACAAGCCCTTGTCGGTGCGCATTTCCGCTACCGACTGGGTCAATAGCGGTATCACCGGCGAAGACTCGGTGACCATCGCCCGCGCCATGACCGCCGCCGGGGCGGACATCATTCACGTTTCCGCCGGCCAGACGTCCACCCGGGCGCGCCCGGTCTACGGCCGAATGTTCCAGACACCCTTCTCGGACCGGATTCGCAACGAAGCGGGAGTGCCTACCATCGCGGTTGGGAATATCTACGAAACCGATCACGTCAACAGCATCCTGGCAGCCGGCCGCGCCGATCTGTGCGCGTTGGCGAGACCCCACTTGAGCGACCCTTATTGGACGCTGCATGCTTCCACGGCCCTGGGTCATGGCCGTCAACACTGGCCGATACAATATCTTTCCGGCAAAGAGCAGGCTGAACGCCTGGCGGCCCGAGCAGCGGCGTTGCAGGAAGCCAACATATGATCTCAAGTCCCGAGCATTTCCTGATGGAGTTGCGGGGGCGCGTCGCCGTCATCACGCTGAACCGGCCAGAGCGCAAGAATCCGCTTACTTTCGAGTCCTACGCGGAACTCAGGGACACTTTCAAGAGCCTGGATCGCTCAGGCGCCGCACGCGCAGTGGTGATTCAAGGCGCCGGGAGCAATTTCTGCTCCGGCGGTGACGTGCATGAAATCATCGGCCCGCTTCTTGAGATGGACGGAATCGGCCTGCTGCAATTCACTCGCATGACCGGCGACCTGGTCAAGGCCATGCGCCGGTGCCCGCTGCCGGTCATCGCCTCCATCGACGGCGTATGCGCCGGGGCCGGGGCCGCGATCGCCATGGCGGCGGATTTGCGGCTGGGCACGGAACGCAGCCGCACCGCTTTCCTGTTTACGCGGGTGGGACTGGCGGGCTGCGACATGGGCGCCTGCGCCCTGCTGCCGCGCATCATCGGTCAGGGGCGTGCGGCCGAACTGCTGTTCAGCGGGCGGTCGATGCCGGGCGAGGAGGCGTACCGGGTAGGCTTTTTCAATCGGCTGGCGGAACCGGAGCAACTGTTCAGCGAAAGTGTTCAATGGGCGGACAGGCTGGCCTCCGGTCCCAATTTCGCCCACGCCATGACCAAGAACCAGCTCAACGAGGAATGGGACATGCCGCTGGAATCGGCGCTGGAGGCCGAGGCCCAGGCGCAAGCCATCTGCATGCAGACGAACGATTTTCGCCGTGCGTACGAAGCCTTCGTCAAGCGCGAAAGGCCGCAATTCGAGGGGGACTGAACGGAAATGAGCGTCTTGCGCCCCAGCCAGGCGGATCTGCTGCGATTCGCATTGGATACCGAGGCTTTGCTGTTTGGCGACTTTATTACCAAGGCCGGGCGCGCAACGCCCTACTTCTTCAATTCGTCCCGGCTATGCACCGGACGTGGATCAATGGTGGCCGGTCAGGCCCTGGCTGAGGCTGCAATCGCCTCGGGCCTGCGTTTCAACATGCTGTTCGGCGCGGCCTACAAGGGGATTCCCCTGGCTGCGATCACCGCTCTCGCCCTGCAGCAGGGTTATGGGCTGGACCTGAAGTACGCATACAACCGCAAGGAGCTCAAGGATCACGGCGAAGGTGGCGCGGTGGTTGGAGCCGAACTCACCGGGCGGGTGCTGATTGTCGACGACGTGCTCACTGCCGGCACCTCGGCACGCGAGGCCGTCCGGCTGGTGCAGAACGCGGGAGCCGAACCGGTCGGTTTGTTGTTGCTGCTGGACCGCCAGGAACGCGGCTCGGGCCGGCGCAGCGCAGCCCGGGAGCTGGCCGACCAACACGGTATTGCCGTTTGCTGCGTCTTCGGACTCGATAGCCTGCTGAGCGCCATGCAGTTTACCGGGATGGACCCCGAGGCGCAGGCACGGGTTGCCGCCTACCGGAAAAGATACGGCGCATCGTGATTCAGGCGCCGGCCGCTTTTCCCGGCGCGCGTCAAGGACATGGATCAGCTACTGCCGGTGTGTCCGAAGCCACCCGCGCCGCGCTGTGAGGCTGCGAATTCCTCCACCACATCGAAGCCCACGCGCGCTATCGGCAACAACACCAGTTGCGCCACCCGCATTCCGTCTTCCAGAACGAAGGGCTTATCGCCGCGATTCCAGCACGACATCATGATTTCTCCCTGGTAGTCGGAGTCGATCAGGCCCACCAGGTTTCCCAGCACTATGCCGTGCTTGTGGCCGAGGCCGGAACGCGGAAGGATGATGGCGGCCAGGTCGGGGTCCGCGATATGCAGGGCAATGCCGGTGTGAACCAGGCGTGTGTCGCCCGGCTTGAGAGTAAGCGGCTCGTCGAGACAGGCGCGCAAGTCCATGCCCGCGGAACCCTGCGTCTCGTAACGGGGCAGGCGAGCTTTCGGGTTGAGAATGCGTAACTGAATCTGGGGGCCGGCTTGATCGGCCGCCGCCTTCACTGCGCCATGCTCCCGGCCCGCAAGACCGCCACTTTCGCCGAGCCGCAGCGTTCGGCTATAAGGCTCACCAGCCCGCGCGCCAACTCCGGCTTGGTAACTTGCTCAATCCGCCGATGCCCACCTGTCCAAACGACGAAGGCCGAAGTCTCAACGTTACCGAAGCCCCGGCCTTCGCCCACCAGGTTGCCTACGATCATGTCCACGCCCTTGGCCTTGAGCTTGGCATGGGCGTGCTTTTCGACTTCCCGGGACTCGGCGGCAAATCCCACCAGGTACGGCCGCGGCGACATTCCGGCCACCCGCGCGAGTATGTCGGGGGACGGTTTCAGTTCGAGCGAGGCGGAGGAATCATCGCGTTTCAGCTTGTGGCGGCTGTATTGCGCCGGCTTGTAATCGGCTACCGCCGCGCAGGCAATGAAGATGTCGCATTCCGCTGCGCGCTGCACCACGGCCGCCAGCATTTCCTCAGCGGTTACCACGTCTGTGCGCCGCACCGCGGGCGGGGTAATTGCCTCGGTGGGCCCGGCCACCAACTCGACGTCCGCGCCACAGCGCGCGGCGGCCGCGGCAATCGCAAACCCCATCATGCCGGTGCTTTGATTGGACAGGTAGCGTACCGGGTCGATGGGTTCGCGGGTAGGTCCGGCGGTTATCAAAACGCGCTGCCCCGCCAATTGACCGGCCAATTCAACCGCTCCTTGTACGGCGGCCACGATGTCCTCAACCGCACTCATGCGCCCTGCCCCCACATCGCCGCATGCCTGCTCGCCATAGCCAGGTCCGACCACCGTCGCTCCGCGCCGGCGCAATACCGCGCAGTTCTCCTGCGTGGCCTCATTGCTCCACATGTTGCGATTCATCGCCGGCGCCACCAGCAAGGGCGCCGTGGCGGCCAGACAGACAGTGCTGAGCAGATCGCCGGCCTCGCCACGGGCCAGGCGCGCAATCGTGTTGGCGGTGGCGGGCGCCACAATGATGCAATCAGCCCAGCGCGCCAATTCGATGTGGCTCATGGCCGCTTCCGCCGCCTGGTCCCAGAGGCTGATGCGGGCCGGCGCTCCGGTTACCGCCTGCAGCAACAACGGAGAAATCAGCTTCGCGCCGCCTTCAGTCAGGACCGCGCGCACCTCGGCGCCCTGCTCGGCAAGGCGGCGCGCCAGTTCCGGAGCACGGTATGCGGCCACGCTGCCGCTGACACCCAGAAGTACTTTCTTGTCCCTTAGCGTAGTCATAAGAGGCGCCCATTATCCCAGCAATCCCCACAGCGCGTATTTGAATTGTGCCCAAACGCGTACCCATTCGGTCTTTGCGGACCGCCAGGGGACCGGCAAACTTCGATCATGGCCAGCTCAAGGATTGACCAATGGCCCAGCGCGCAGCGTCCCCGTGAGCGCTTGCTCAACGCGGGAGTGGACCGCTTGTCCGATACTGAATTGCTGTGCATTCTTCTCGGGTCCGGGGCCGGTGGCGTATCCGCGCTGGAGTTGGCGCAAGAGTTGCTGATTCGATTTGGAAGCCTGCGAGCCATCTTCGCCGCAACACCACGCGAGCTGAACCAGGTAACCGGAATCGGCCCGGCAAAAGCGGCGCTGATCACAGCGGCGCGCGAGTGCTGCACCAGATCGCTGAAGGAGAAAATCACTACCGGCCGCAGGCTGCACAACTCCTCCGACAGCGAGCGCTTTCTACTGGCGCGGCTGCGTGACCGGCGCTACGAGACTTTCTGCTGTTTGTTTCTGGATTGCCGAAACCGGGTGCTGGCCTTTGAGGAGATCTTTCACGGGACCCTCGACAGCGCCATGGTCTATCCGCGCGAAATCGTGCGCCGATCCATGGAGCGTAACGCGGCAGCGGTGATCCTTGCCCACAACCATCCGTCCGGCGTGGCCGAACCCAGCCAGGCCGACCACCTGATTACCGAGCGTATCCGCAAGGCCCTGGAACTCATCGACGTTCGGGTTCTGGATCATTTCATAGTGGGCCACGAAGGCTGCACTTCCCTGGCGCGCCTGGGGGCGCTGTAGGCCCCCACAAGACACACAGGATGGGCGCGCAAGTTGCGCGCGCTAGTCCCGGATCAGCGCCAGGGCCTCCGCGCGGGATGGGTGTACCGGAATGATCTTGTCGAATCCCGTCATAGAAAAAACTCCACGTATCCGTGGCGGGAGTGAAAACAATGCAAAGTTGATGCCCCGGCGGTTGAGGATCCTGCCTATCATCAGGAATGCGCTGAGTCCAGAGCTGCTGATTGCACGGATGCTCCTGCAGTCCACCAGGACATGCTCGAAGTCATCGCCGATTACCGCTTCCATTGAGCGTCTGAAATCGATTGCAGTCGCACCGTCAATGCGCCCTTCCGGTTGGACAACTAACGCTCCATTGTCGGTCTCGGTGCGTATGCGCATCCAGCCAAAGCCTCCCCCGCTTTCCGGCTTACCCGGATTCTAGCACTTCGTGACCACCCATTCTCGTCCTAACGGGCGCTGGGAGAATTCGCAGACTTGTACGTCGCGCCGGGACAAACAGCAGGTTCGCTCATGCCGAACCCCGGTTTGATGCCTGGGGCGAGACCCCGCTACTGCGCCTCGCGGCGCGCGCAATCTACTTTATCTTGGCTTCCTTGTACGCCACGTGCTTGCGCGCGCGGGGGTCGTATTTCCTGACCTCCATTTTTTCCGGGTGGATCCTGCGATTCTTGGTGGTGGTGTAGAAATGCCCGGTTCCAGCCGTGGAAACCAACCTGATTTTTTCCCGCATTCCGATGTCTCCCGAGGCGCCGCGCTAGATTCGCTGGCCCGCCGAACGCAAATCGGCCAGAACTCTTTCGATGCCGTCGCGGTCGATAATCTTCAGCCCCTTGCTCGAAACCCGCAGAGTGACGTAGCGCTTCTCGCTTTCCACCCAGAACCGGTGTGTATGCAAGTTGGGCAGGAACCGGCGGCGGTGCTTATTGTGCGCGTGCGAAACGGTGTTACCCGACATGGGCCGTTTCCCCGTAACCTGGCATACGCGTGACATGGTGTGTCCCCCGGCAATCGCCGACTGGCCCGCTATTTTATCGCAACAAGAGTTTACACAGCAAACAACGCAAAGACGGCATCCTGCCCTCGACGAGGGCGCCTGGCCTGGGAACGAGGGCGCCTGGCCTGGGAACGAGGGCGGGACGCCCTCGTTCCATTGTTCCCTACGAGTCAGCACAGCGGCGCCTGCTGCAAAGACTCCCGACGACCGGGCTAACCCGGCGCGCCCGGCTTGCGCCGGGAACCGGCAACGGCAATTGCCATAGTCACTATCAGGGGCAGCAAGCGCTCGGCCCAATCGCCCGGATAGTCCTCTTCCCAATTCAAGAATACCGTGAACACAAACCCGCACAGCAGCACGGCCAGGGAGTAGGCCGGCCGCACCGGGCGCCGAAGTACGGCCATCACAACCAGCGGCGCGAACGAAGCGCCAAGGGCGTGCCAGGCAAACAGCACGCGTGTGAAAATCGCTTGGGGAGCGTAAAGGGCAATCAAGGTTGCGCCGATGGTGATCAGTGTTACTACGGCGTAGGTAGACTTGAGGCCCTTTCTCTGGCGCACCTTCTCCAGCCGCCAATCGCGCGATGCGGCCGCTGCGCCGGCAAGGAGCTGGCTGTCGGCGGTGGACATGATGGCACTCAACACGGCGGCAATCACCAATCCGGCCAATACCGGCGGCAACACGCCCTCCGCGGTCGCAAACAACACATCCTCCGCATTGCCCAATCCCTGGAACAGCACCCTTCCGACAAGACCCAGCGTGGTCATCCCGCCCAGCACCAGCACAATCCAGGTCAGCGCAATAATCCGGCCCTGGCGGATGGCCCGGTCGTCGCGGGCCGCCATGTAACGATTGACCACGTGAGGCTGACCCGGTTGGGCCAGACCGATGGACAGGCAGCCAACGACAAAACCGACGGCCGCGATACCGCCGTTGGCCGGCGTAAGGCGCCATGTCTCGCCGGCTACGCTGAGCGCTTGCTCTGTGGCCGTTGAGCCGGTCAGCGCCATCACCGCCGCCAGTGGCAGGAGAACCGCCACCGCCACCATCAGTATGCCCTGCAGCGTATCGGTAACGCTGATCGCGAGGAAGCCGCCGAGCAGCGTGTAGCCAAGAATCACCGCGGCACCCAGAATGATACTGGCGTCGGCGTCAAGCCCCAGGGCCTGGCTGAAGGCGTTGCCGGCAGCCTGAAACTGCGCGGCCACGTAGAACACGAAAGACACCAGAATGATGAGCGAGGCCACTTTCCGCGAAAGGCGCCTTAACTCATCATCGCCATCGCCCAGGAGTAACTCGGTCAGCGTAAGGGCGCCGGTCCGTTCGGCAATAACCCGCAGCCGCGGACCCACCCAGAACCAGTTGATGACATATCCCAGCACCACGCCGCCGCACAACCAGACCGCCGGCAGGCCCTGGGTAAAAGCAAAACCACTTACTCCCAGCAGGGTCCACGCCGATGCGGCGCTGGCAGAGGAACTGATCGAGGTAACCCAGGCCCCGATACGCCGGCCGCCCAGAAAAAACTCGCTCTGATCCTGCGAGCGGCGGTAGGCCCAAAGGCCGATCCCCAACAGGACCAGCTTGTAGACAATCAGGGTGGCAATGATGGTTGTGTTGCTACTCATGGGTGTGGGAAATCCTGCGTGAACCGGCAATGGCGATGCTCAAGGTGACGATCATCGGCAGCAGGCGCTCGGCCCAGTCACCGGGCGTATCCGGCCGCCAATGCAGCAATACCGTGAAGATGAACCCGCAAAGCAACACAACGAGCGCGTACGGGGATCGCACCTGTCTTCCCAGAACGGCCATGAATACCAGCGGCGCAAACGAGGAGCCCAGGGCATGCCAGGCGAACAGTACACGAAGGAAAATTGTTTGCGGCGCGAACAGGGCGATCAGCGTGGCGCCCACCGTCAGCGCGGTAACGGCCACATAGGTGAATTTGAGTCCCACTGTGCGGCGTGCCCGCTTAAGGCTCCAGTCGCGCGATACGGCTGCCGCGCCGGTGAGCAGCTGGCTGTCGGCGGTGGACATGATGGCGCTCAGCACCGCCGCGATCACTATGGCGGACAACACCGGAGGCAGCAGGCGTTCGGTCGCCACGAAAAACAGATTCTCGGGGTTTCCGACATCGGAGTACAGGACCCGGCCGGCCAGGCCCAGCACGCTCATGCCGGCAAATACCAGTACCACCCATACCATCGCGATGATCCGCCCCTGGCGCACCGCCCGCTGATCGCGGGCCGCCATGAAGCGATTGGCCACGTGCGGCTGGCCGGGTTGCCCCAGGCCCACGCACAGGGAACCGATGACGAAACCGACCGCGGCGAGTCCGGCCTGTGGAGGCTTGAGGCTGAATGGCTCTCCCGTGATGCTGAATACATTGCCGGTCCCGGACAATGCAATCACCGCCACCACCACGACAACCGGCAAGAGGAGCGAAACAAGCAGCATCAACACACCCTGCAGGGTGTCCGTAATACTCACGGCGAGAAAGCCGCCCAGAAGGGTGTATGCCAGGATCACCGCGGCGCCGAGCACAATGCCGAACTGCACGGAGACTCCCAGCGACTCGTTGAAGGCGTTGGCGGCTGCCTGAAATTGGGAGGCCACGTAGAACATGAAGCACACCAGGATGATCAGGGACGCCACCCGCCGGGCCAAGCGCGCGTAGGTGTCGTCGCCGCCGAGCAATAATTCGGTTAGCGTAAGCGCCCCGGTGCGCTCCGCGGCCCGGTTCAGTCGCGGCGCCACCCAGCACCAGTTCAGCACGTAGCCCGAAACGACGCCCGCCGTCAGCCACAAAGCCGGCGGACCGACAGCGAACGCAAAGCCGCTGATGCCCAGAAGCGTCCAGGCCGACGTGGTGCTGGCGGATGCGCTAAGCGAGGTGACCCAGGCGCCCATGCGCCTTCCCCCAAGCAGAAACTCTCCCTGATCGCGGCTGCGCCGATGAGCCCCTAGACCGATCCCTAGCAGGACCAGCATGTACACGATGAGGGTGATAAGAACCGTAGTAGTGCTACTCATGACCTCCAGCCGAACAAAGCGGCGCATGGTGGCGCCGCCTGGGCGTCAACTATAGCCCGCCGTCAGCCGTGCGCGGACATCACCGCGACGAACCGGGAACGAAAACACCCTCCCGGGAGCGAGAACATCCTCCTGGGAACGAGGGCTTCCAGCCCTCGACGAGGGCAGGATGCCCTCGTTCCCAGCGGAGCGTTGGAAGTCCTCGCTCCAACCCGCGCGACGTACAATCCCGGCATGCCCGGTTGGCGATTCTGGATTGATCGCGGCGGCACGTTCACGGACGTGGTGGCCCGTGGCCCGGACGGCGGGTTGAAGGTTCGCAAGTTGCTGTCCGAAGACCCTTCACGTTATCCCGACGCAGCCGTACATGCGATTAGCGCTTTGCTGGCTGAAACCGGCGGCGAGACCTTTATCTCGGACCTGAAGATGGGCACTACTGTGGCCACCAACGCGCTCCTTCAGCGACGCGGCGAGCCCACCCTGTTAGTGATCACCAAAGGCTACGCCGACGCTCTGCTGATCGGCTACCAGAACCGGCCGGACTTGTTTGCCCTCGAGATCAAACGCCCACCTCCGTTGTACGCCCGGGTGCTTGAAGCCGAAGAACGGATCAATGCGCACGGCGAAGAGCTGACCCGCCTGGATTCCGCCGCACTCCTTGCCGGCCTCAAGACAGCCCGCAAACTGGGCTTCACGTCTGCCGCCATTTGCTTCATGCATGCCTGGCGCAACCCCCAACACGAGTTACTGGCGGGCCAACTGGCGGCTCAAGCCGGATTCGACCAGGTTTCGCTTTCGCATGAGGTCTCGCCGCTGATCAAGCTGGTCAGCCGCGGCGATACCACTCTCGTGGACGCGTACCTGTCGCCGGTGTTGCGCCGCTATATCGAGGGGCTGCGCGCCGGGTTGAAGAACCGGGAGCTGGCGCCACGAAATCTCTCTTTTATGCAAAGCAACGGAGGGCTGGTCAAAGCGAGCGGATTCAGGGGCAAGGACGCCATCCTTTCCGGTCCGGCGGCCGGCGTGGTAGGCGCCGCGCGCACCGCCCAACAGGCAGGGTTCGACAAGCTCATTTGCTTCGACATGGGTGGGACGTCCACCGATGTGGCGCTGTATGCAGGCGGCTACGAGTACGTAACCCACAACGAGATCGCCGGCGCCCGGCTGCGGGCGCCGATGCTCAAGGTTCATACCGTTGCGGCGGGAGGCGGATCGATCCTGCGCTTTCATTCCGGACGGTTCCTTTCCGGGCCCGAGTCCGCGGGCGCCAATCCGGGACCGGCCTGCTATCGAAACGGCGGCCCGCTGACCGTAACCGATGCCAACCTTTTCCTGGGCAGGATACAGGCCGGGATATTTCCCAAAGTTTTCGGGCCCGACGGCCGGCAGGAACTGGACCTGGAAGCATCCCGGGCCGGCTTTGTCAGGCTTGCCGAGGAGGTGTTGGCCGAAAATGGCTCGCGTATGACCGCCGAGCAGGCCGCCGAGGGCTTCCTGCGGGTCACCATCAACCAGATGGCTGCGGCGATCGAGAAGATTTCCGTACAGAGAGGGGAAAACCCGGCGGACTTCGCCCTGTGCTCGTTCGGCGGCGCAGGCGGTCAGCATGCCTGCGCGGTCGCCGATGAACTGGGTATGGATACGGTACTGCTCCACCCTCTGGCCGGCGTGCTGTCGGCGCTGGGGCTTGGGTTGGCGCCCTTGCGCGCCTACCGGCAGGAAGCCGTCGAGGCGGTGCTCGATGCAAACCTGATCGCGGAATTGCGAGCAAGCTTCGGGCGGCTGGAGGACGAATGCCGGCAGGAATTGCTGAACGCCGACTTCGCGCCTGAGCACCTGACCTTTGAACACGTTGCGGATGTGCGGGTGATGGATTCCGACAACACCCTGCCTATCGCGTTCTCGCCCCGGGAATCGAATCTTGAATCTTTGCGCACGGATTTCTCAGAGGCTCACCGGGCACGCTTCGGGATCGAGCCGCCTGGTGCGCAACTGGTGGTAGAGGCGATTCGGGCGCAAGCCAACGGCGATACCGGCGAGGAATACCGGTTCGACGGTGAGATTGATTCAGAGAAGGCGAACCGTGCGCCGCTGGGGTCCGAGGTGCAAACCGTCTTTGACGGACGGTGGACCACCACGACCCTGTACCGGAGGCGGGACCTGGCGCCGGAGCAGGCGATCAAGGGACCGGCGATCATTGCCGAAGACCATGCCACCACGGTGGTGCCCCCGGGTTGGCAGGCCGCAGCCCGGCCAAGCGGGCATTTGGTGCTTACCCGCAGCGGCCGTCGGACCCGCGTGGAAGCCGGGCACGCACGGCCGGATCCCGTTCTTCTGGAAGTATTCAACAATCGCTTTATGCACATTGCCGAACAGATGGGCGCGGTACTCGAAAACACGGCGCATTCGGTCAACATCAAGGAACGTCTGGATTTTTCCTGCGCCCTGTTCGATGCGAACGGCGAGCTGGTGGCCAACGCCCCGCACATGCCCGTGCATCTCGGATCCATGGACGCCAGCGTGCAAGCCGTCCTGAAGTCGCGCAAAGACGGGCCTCGCCCCGGTGAAGCGTACCTGGTGAACGCTCCCTACAACGGCGGCACGCACCTGCCCGACCTCACCGTGGTCTCGCCAGTATTTCTGGGCGAAGCCGGACCCGCGGACTTTTTTGTCGCATCGCGCGCCCATCACGCCGATATCGGCGGCATTACGCCCGGATCCATGCCGCCCGACAGCCGCCATATCGACGAAGAGGGCGTATTGTTCGACAGTTTCCTGCTGGTGTCCGGCGGCCATCTGCGGGAGCGCCGGCTGAAGAAGGCGCTGCTCGAAGGCAGCTGGCCGGCGCGTAATCCCGCCCGCAACCTGGCCGACCTCAAGGCCCAACTGGCCGCCAACACCAAGGGCGCCAGGGAACTGAAGACGCTGGTTGGGCACTACGGACTCGGAGCCGTTCGGGCCTACATGGCGCATGTCCGCGATAACGCCGAGGAGTCGGTGCGGCGCGTCATCGATCGACTCGACGACGGTGCATTCACCTGCGAAATGGATGGCTCGGAGCGCGTTTCCGTTGTGATACGGATGGACCGACAGCGGCGCGAGGCGATTCTCGACTTCAGCGGGACCAGCGGTCAGTCCGATGGCAACTTCAACGCCCCCGCGCCGATTTGCCGCGCTTGCGTGCTGTATGTGTTCCGGACGCTGGTAGGCGCGGGCATTCCCATGAACTCGGGCTGCATGAAGCCGCTACGCCTGGTGCTTCCTGAGGGCAGCCTGCTGAATCCGCGCTGGCCGGCCGCGGTGGTTGCCGGTAACGTGGAGACTTCCCAGTGCATCGTGGATACGCTATACGCCGCCTTAGGCGTAATGGCGGCGGCCCAGGGGACGATGAACAACGTGACGTTCGGTAACGATGAGTATCAGTACTATGAAACCGTGTGCGGCGGCAGCGGGGCGGGACCCGCTTTCGACGGCGCCTCGGCAGTGCATACCCATATGACCAACTCACGTCTCACCGACCCGGAAGTTCTGGAATTGCGCTACCCGGTGCTGCTGCGCGAGTTCAGGCGCCGCCCGGGCAGTGGCGGCAATGGCAGTCGCCGTGGCGGCGACGGCGCGGTCCGCAGCATCGAGTTTCTCGAGCCGATGGAACTGGCGGTCCTTTCGAACCGACGGCGGATCGCGCCGTTCGGGCTGGAGGGCGGGGAGGATGGCGCGCCTGGGCGCGCGCGGGTTATTCGCGGCGACGGCAGCATCAGGCAGATGTCCGCCCGCGACAAGACCAATGTAGAGGCTGGCGATCTCTTCGTACTTGAAACGCCGGGCGGCGGCGGTTACGGCGCGGCCCAAGGTATTCGCTGATGTTTGACATCGCGCTGGTAATCACGATCCTGGTGATCGCCGTGGTGCTGTTTGTCACCGAGGCGCTGCGCATGGATATCGTGGCGCTGCTGGTAGTGGGCGCCCTGACCATTACCGGCCTGGTCACCCCGGCGGAGGCAGTGGCCGGCTTCAGCAACGAGGCGGTCATTACGCTCTGGGCCATGTTCATCATCAGCGAGGGACTGCTGCGAACCGGGGCGGGCGACCTGATCGGCCGCAATGTGCTGCGGATCTCCGGCCGCAACGAAGCGGCGCTGGTGGCGGTAATCATGCTGGCCTCGGGCGGACTTTCGGCATTTATGAACAACATCGGCGTGGCGGTGCTCATGCTGCCGGTGGTGATGGGGCTGGCCCGGCGCGCCCGGGTTCCTCCCTCGCGTTTGTTGATGCCCTTGTCATTCGGCTGCCTGCTGGGCGGGCTCACCACCCAGATCGGCACGCCGCCCAACCTGCTGGTGAGCGCGGCCCTGGCCGAACAGGGGGACCACAGCTTCAGACTTTTCGATTTTCTGCCGGTAGGCGCGGCCGCGTTGCTTGGCGGGGTGCTGTTCATGGTGTTGTTCAGCCGCCGGCTGCTGCCGACCCATCAGGCCGGTGAATTCACCAGAACCAGAAGCCAGCGCAACTTGCGGGCACTCTACGGCCTTCGCGAGTTCATGTTTACCGTCTCCCTGCAACCGGCTTCGATGCTGACCGGGCGGACCCTGGCGGAGAGCCGCATCGCAGCGCTGGGACTGGTCATTATTGCCATTGAACGTGGCCGGCGCATCATTCGGCTTCCCTCTCGGCAAACCGGCTTGGAGGCGGGTGACCGGCTGCTCGTACAGGGCAAACGCGAGCACATCGAGGAGCTTCGCGCGTGGCAAGCGGCCATCGCAAAGGGAGAGACCGCAGCAGCGAACCTGCCGATGACCGAGAACCTGCGAATGGTGCAGGTGCGGATCGCCGCAGGATCGCCGCTCATCCAGGATCCCGTCAGCCGGCAGGAATTGCAGATGAAGACACGCGGGCTGGCAATCGCGCTGCGGCGCGGAACGGAAGTGAAGCGCTCAGCCCTGAATCGGATGCCGCTGCGCGCCGGCGACTTCTTGCTGCTGCAAGGTCTGGTGGACACGGCGGACCTGGCCCGCGGGCTCCAGGAGTTCGACGAGGTGGTGGAGCTGGATGAAAGCACGCTGGAAGCTCTCTACCGGCCCAATGAACGCGTAATCAGGGTGCGTGTTTCGGCCGGTTCGCCCCTGGTGGGGACGGTCTTCGCCCATACCCGGCTTGCCGAGGCGCTCGATTTTCGGCTCCTGGCCATCAACCGGGGCGACGAAGTGCGCTTCATTCCGGATCCGGATGAGGTCTTGCTGGAGGACGACCGACTGCTTCTTCAGACTCGCAACGAGGACCTGGAAACACTGCGCGCGGTGCAGGAGCTTGAGATCGAGGAAGAGATGACGCCGGCTTTGAATCTCTACGCCAGCGACCGGCTTGCTACCGAGGAGGTAACCCTGGCGCCGCTGTCGCGCCTGGGTGGCCGCACGGCGGCGGAGATGGGATTCAATGAGAAATACGGGCTTGAATTGGTGGCCATCAGGCGGGGCGGGAAAACACTGCATACCGATCTGCAGACCGAGCCACTGAATTTCGGCGACGCGTTGCTGCTGGTGGGGCCACGCAACAACCTCAGGCGTCTGGCCGCCGATCCCTCATTCATCGAAGTAACGCCTTTCGTGCCCCGGCGGCCGAGAAAACGCTATGCCGGGCTGATCCTGATCGGGGTGGTCGGCGCGGTCCTTGCCGGCTGGCTGCCGATTTCGATTGCCGCCCTCATCGGCGCAACCCTGATGGTGCTGATTCGCTGCCTGAGCATGGAAGACGCCTATCGGGCGATCGACTGGCGGGCGGTATTTCTCATCGCGGGGATGCTTCCCCTCGGCACCGCGCTCGCCAACACCGGCGCCGCACACTTGCTGGCCGGAACGGCGGTCGATCTGCTGGGACCGTTCGGTCCCTGGTACGTCATCGTTGGCCTGTACCTGGTCACGGCCCTGGCTACGATGATCGTTCCCACGGCCGCTTTGGTGGTGCTGATGTCGCCGGTCGTACTCTCGGCCAGCGCCTCTTTGGGAATTGCGCCGACAACGGCGATGATGGCCATGGCGATGGCCGCCTCAGCCAGCTTTACCAGCCCGATTTCGCATCCCGCCAACATCCTCATCATGGGTCCCGGCAACTACCGCTTCCGTGATTACATCCGTGCCGGCATGCCGTTGACAGTGATTGTGTTCCTGGTAGTGATGCTGTTGCTGCCGGTTTTCTGGCCCCTGCAGCCTGCAGTTTCCGGATAATCGCTGCATTGAGCGAGTCAGTTCTCGTCGTCGGAGGAGGTCAGGCTGCGGCGCAGTTGATCGTATCGCTGCGCCTGGGAGGATTCGATGGGCGCATAACGCTGGTCAGCGAAGAGGACGCGCCTCCGTATCAGCGCCCGCCGCTCTCAAAGCAATACCTGGCCGGCAAGCTCGGGGCCGAGCGACTATTGCTGCGCCAGGCCGCGTATTACGAGAGCAAGGGTGTGCAACTTCTGCTGGGGCAACGGGTCCTGTCCATTGACCGCCAGGCCCGCCGGGTGGAGCTGGACAACGGCACGGAACTCGGCTATGACCGCCTGGTGCTGGCCACCGGCAGCACCTTGCGGCGGCTGACGATCCCGGGTTCGAACCTGCCCGGCATCCACTACCTTCGGTCGCTGGCAGACGCCGACCGGCTACGCAGCGAGCTTGGTCCCAACCGGCGTATCGTCATCGTGGGCGGTGGCTATATAGGCCTTGAGGTCGCCGCAACCGCGCAGCAGTCCGGGGCGAAAGTTACCGTGCTTGAAGCCGAAGGCCGCCTGATGAGCCGGGCGGTCAGCGCTTCGGTGGCCGATTGGCTGGCCGCTCTGCACCGGGATTCCGGCGTGCGCATTTGCGAGGGCGCGCAGGTCAGCGGCTTCTCCGGTGAAGGCCACGTGAATGGCGTGGAAACCACTAACGGCAGCCATGCCGCCGACGCTGTTGTGGTGGGCATCGGGGTGTTGCCGTCGGCAGAGTTGGCACGCGCCAGCGGCCTCAGCGTAGACAACGGGATTTGCACCGACGAGTACTGCCGCACCAATGATGAGGCGATATTGGCCGCCGGCGACTGCGCGCGGGCAGTCAATACGTCGCTGGGAACCGCCGTTCGCCTGGAGTCGGTCCAGAATGCAGTCGATCATGGACAGGTGGCGGCCTCGGTCATTCTCGGAACCCCCAAGCCCTATGCCAGCATCCCCTGGTTCTGGTCCGACCAGTATCGCGTGAAGCTGCAGATTGCCGGGCTTGCCGCACCGGCGGACGAGACCGTGCTGCGTGGAGACCCGCAGTCCGGCTCATTCGCTGCGTTTCGCCTGCGCGAAGGCCGGCTGACGGCAGTCGAAGCACTGTCAAGCCCGCGTGACTTCATGATGGGCAAGAAGCTGATTGCATCCGGCATTCGACCCGACCCGGACCTGCTGAAGGATGACTCGATCCCCCTGAAGGACCTGATGTAACCCTGACCCGGCTCATATCGAGCCGAACGCGGGCGATTTGTGGCTTGCCGCCCGCAGCCAGTCCCCGCACCATCTGAAGCATGGATTCAGGGTCGATGCAGGGCGGCGAGCGACAAGCGATTTCCCGCGGCCTGGCCGGGATCGCCGTTAGCGGCGAGAACAACCCCGAATTGTGGCGGGGCTACTTTGAGCGGCTGCTAAGCGGCGAGACCATCGGACCGCTACCCTTCGGGAACGGCGAACAAAGATCGATCCGCCACGCCGTCTCGGGACAATATGCGTTCCGGCTTGAACCGGATCACGGAGAACTCCCGGGCCCCTCCAGCCCAACACTCAAGCGGGCCAGCAAGCGTATCGTCAGCTTGAACGGACGCCAGGTCGCGGTAGGCGTTGACCTTTCCGCGGTCCCCGGGCAGCAGGTTGCGGATTGGCTCGAAGCGCTGAGCAGCGAACTCGCAGGGCGGGATGACGGCGCCCCTGCGCCGCCGGTGGTTTTTTCGCTACGAGCGGAGCACGGGGGGTGCCGTGCTTTATTGGCGGCGGCGGGCGCCAATCAGATAGCAGACGTACGCGTGGCATTCCGCGTGGGAGCGCAGACCTTCGGCTGCGGGCCGCTTTGGGACGAGCTGCTTCAGGCCAGTCACGACAACCCGCGCATTGAGCTGGTTCTTGGGGGTGACCAACAACCCCTGACGGACCTCATGGGAACGGACAGGCCCGACACGGTTATGCCTCTCAGCCTGTTTGAGGCGCCCGGGGATACCGCCTGGCTGGGCATTCAGTTCGACTTGAGTACGATTCCCGCCGAGCAGATCGAACGCGGCGTCGGACACTTGAAGAAGCTGGTGCGGGTCGGCGCCCGGCTGGCCGACAACCTGATTGATGCCGTCGTATGGCCGTCCGGGCAATTGCGTGAAGACGCGCTGGCAAATCGGCGTCTGGCTGCGCATGTCACCGGCATCGGGGACCTGGTGCTGCGCCACGGATTGAATCCGGAAGAGTTCTCCACTCTCCGGTTGATCCAGCGCTGGCTTGGCCTTTTCAAGCGCCAGTTGTTGCGGGAATCCCTGCGCCTGGCGCAGGAGCGAGGCCCTTATTCAGCGCTGGGTGCGGAACGGTTGGTGCAGGCCCTGGCCCCTCGCTACGGCGAAGCGCGGGCGCGGCGCATCATTGCCCGCCGAAGCCCGCGTCATCGCCAGCTCGTGGCGCTGTCGCCCTATTGCGTATTGCCGCGCGTCCCCACCGCCATCCCGGCGCAAGCATGGCTGAATCTGTTGCCGGTGATCCGAATTGCCGACAACCTCACCATGTACGGCAGCCGCGCTCGTTCGTCGCTGAATCGGAGCGATTATGAGCGGCTGTTGCGCTCGACATGGGGACTGATTCGCAACAACCCGGACGCCTGAGGAGAAAACCAGCCTTAAGTTTTAGCAGCGGGCGCTGACGCGCTGGGAACACGCTGGGAACGAGGGCATCCTGCCCTCGTCGAGGGCGAGACGCCCTCGTTCCCAGGTTGTTCCATGCAAGTTTGAGGCTGATACCATAAGCGGCCTCGCTTCGGCCGCTGGGCTCAAAAGGGGTTGATCTTGCCGGAACTGCCAGGCGCACACGCTCTAGTGGTGATGCTGCTCACCGTGTTTGCGCTGTACCTGTTTACTCGCGACCGGATTCCGCTGGAAACCGCCGGTATGGGCGTGCTGCTGCTGCTGGTGCTGGGGTTTGAATTCTGGCCGCTGGAACGGCCCGGTGTAGAGCTTGCATCCACCGATTTCTTCCACAATCTGGGCCACGAAGCGCTGATCACCATCACCGCCTTGCTGGTGGTAGGCAAAGGCCTGGAGACCACCGGTGCGTTACGCCCCGTGGCCTTGTTCTTCACCCGCCTGTGGAGCCGCTCTCCGGTTTTTGCCGCGTTGCTGACGCTGGTGGGATCGGCCGTCTTCAGCGGATTCCTCAACAACACTCCGGTAGTGGTCATGCTGTTGCCGGTCTTGATGGCCGCAGCCTTGCACGCTCACCAGGCCCCATCCAGAATTCTGCTGCCCATGGGATTCGCCACCTTGATCGGAGGCATGTCCACGGTCATCGGCACGTCCACCAACCTTCTGGTAGCGGGAATTGCCGTTGACCTGGGCCTGGAGCCGATCGGCATGTTTTCCTTCACCCTGCCGGTGCTTATCGTCGGCAGCGTTGCGCTCATGTTCCTGTGGTTGCTGGCGCCCCGCCTGCTGCCCGAACGCAAGCTCCCTTTGCAAACGGCCAGTCGCCTCTACACCTCGACTTTGCGAATTCTTCCCGGCGGGTTCGCCGACGGCAAGACCGTGGCGGAAGTCCGAACGCGCACCAACAACGATCTGCAGATCACCCGCATCGTTCGTGGGAACAACGTGTTCGTGACCCGCCTCGACTCGATTCGAATCAAGGCTGGCGACCGGGTTTTCGTGCGCGACACCATGGAGCGCCTCAGCGAATACGAAGAAAACCTGGGAGCCTCACTGCCCCGCGGAGAGGCCCGGTTTAGCGATGATCCCCAGCAAATCGCTGAACTGGTGGTGACCCGCGGATCGCCACTGGACACGCGCAGTGTCAGCGCGGCTCACCTGGACGAGATCTATGGTCTCTCGGCGCTGGCCATTCACCGCCCCGGAGCCCGCGAAGCGCCGACGCATGATCTATTGAACGCACGCTTGAGCACCGGCGACATGCTGCTGGTGCAGGGGACGCGGGCCGACATCCGCCGTTTGAGCACGGAGTCGTCGATGCTGGTGCTGGGTCGGGTTATCGAATTGCCCCGGGCCGGGCGCTCACGAGCGGCCGTGGCAATCATGGCGGCGGTCATCATTCCCCCGGCGTTCGGCTGGCTCCCGATCGTGCTCACTTCCGTCACCGGAGTAGGACTGATGATCGCGGCCAAGTGCTTGAGTTGGCGCAACGTGCGCGATGCCTTCAACGTACCGCTCACCATCATCATCGTGGCCAGCCTGAGCCTGGGCCAGGCCTTGATCGAGACCGGCGCCGCCGAGTGGCTGGCGCAGGTGTTCGTGGCTGTTTCCGGCGACCTGCCGGTGCCCCTGATACTCAGCGGACTGATGCTGGTAATGGCGATCCTGACCAACATCGTCTCCAACAACGCCGCAGCAATTATCGGAACCCCGATCGCGTATTCCATGGCCCTCGGCCTTTCGGCGCCGGTCGAGCCCTTCATCCTGGCGGTGATATTCGGCGCAAACATGAGCTTCCTGACCCCGATCGGCTACCAGACCAACCTTCTGATCATGAGCGCCGGCGGCTACCGGCGCCTGGACTTCCTGCGTGTCGGCGCGCCGCTGACGCTGATCATGTGGGGCGGCTTCTCCATCCTGCTACCCATGATGTACGGGCTCTAGTGTCGTGTCCGGCGGGCGCGATCCGACTCAAACAGGACCCGCGGCTGATTGCTGAGAATGCACACTGGTTCCGAACTTCTGCGCCCGCTGCTGGAGCGCCTGGTGGCGGGCGGCGACCTTGCTGAAAGCCAGGCTGAAGCAGCGATGCACGAATTGGCCCGCGGAGAGGCGCCCCCGGCGCTGGCGGGAGCACTGCTCGCCGCGTTGCGCCTCAAGGGTGAAAGCGCGGCGGAGTTACGTGGCTTTGCGCGGGCGATGCGGGAACTGGCGATTCGCCCCGAGCTTCCGGCCGGCGCTCCGGTTGCCGACGTGGTGGGCACCGGGGGCGACGGCTCCGGCAGCATTAATCTGTCCACCGGCTCGGGCCTCCTGGCCGCCGCCTGCGGCGTACGCATCGCCAAGCACGGCAACCGCGCCGTGTCCAGCAAGACCGGCAGCGCGGACGTGCTGGAAGCGCTGGGCGTGCCGTTACCCGGATCGGCGGCGGAAGTCACCCGGTCGCTCGCAGCCCACGGATTCGCATTCATGTTCGCGCCGTATTTCCATCCGGCGATGAAATCCGTGGCGCCGATTCGAGCCGCCCTGGGCGTACGCACGGTTTTCAATCTGCTTGGACCGCTGGCCAATCCCGCCCGCCCGCCGTTCATGCTGGTCGGGGCCTTCAGCGAGCAGGCGGCGCGATTGATCGCCGACACATTGAGCGGTCTCGAGATCGAGCGCTGCTTCGTGGTTCACGGCGAGCCGGGCTGGGACGAGCCCACGCCGGCAGGCGCCTTCCTGCTGCACGACGTGCGTCCCGGCAAGGTCCGCAGCGAGACCCGTGATCCCGCCGATCTCGGCATCCCGCGCTGTTCTCCGGAGGCGCTGGCCGGCGGCGACCGCGAATACAACGCCGCAACCCTCATGGCCGCCTTGCATGGCCAAGGCAGCCAGGCTCTGAACGATGCCCTGGCCCTGCAGGCCGGCCTGGTGCTTGAGCTTACCGGAACAGCGAAGAACCTCTCCGACGGGTTGCACGCGGCCCGCGAGGTATTGCAGGCGGGCCAGGGAGGCCGCCTGGTGGAGAAGCTGCGAGGCGGCCCAGCGGCATGACAAGCGGGTTTCTGGGGCGCATGGCGGAGTCAAGCAGGCAGCGCCTTGAGCGGGCGAGGCAACGCCTGAGCGCAGCTGAATTGAGACGCCGCGTTGAGGATCTTCCGCCTCCGCCGAGGCTGGCGTTTTCGCCGGCAGGCTTTGATCTGATTGCCGAAATCAAGCCTCGCTCACCGAGCGAAGGCCAGCTGGCCCAAGGGAATTTCTCGCCCGGCGCCTTGGCGAAGCAATACGTGTCCGCGGGCGCGATGGCACTTTCGGTGCTTACTGAGCCGAGCCGCTTTGACGGCTCACTGAAGCTTCTTGCGGAGGTCGCGGCAGCCGCCCCCGGCCAACCGATCATGCGCAAGGACTTTCTCGTCGATCCATATCAGGTGCTGGAAGCGCGGCTGCACGGCGCCGGCGGCGTGTTGCTGATCGTGGGAATGACCGGTGAAACGAACACCCAGGCAATGCTTGAGGCTGCCCTGGGCTGGGGCATGTTCGCTTTGCTGGAGGCCTTCGACGAAGCGGAACTGGACATAGCGCAACAGATCGTCAACCGCGTTCAGGCTTCGCGGGATTGTGCTTTGCTGGGGCTGAATTGCAGGGATCTCCGGACCCTCAAAGTGGACCGCGGGCGGTTTTTCGGGGCCAGGCCTGGGGAGCGCGGCACACACCGGATGTTCGCCGAAAGCGGCATCGAGAATGGCCACCAGGCAGCAGAGCTGGCCGCCCACGGCTGGTCCGGCCTGCTGATCGGAACGGCGCTGATGCGGGCGCCGGATCCCGGGGCGCTGGCGACAAGCATTCTGGCCGCGGGCCGCCGGCAATCATGAGCCTGTTCGTAAAGATCTGCGGGCTGACCGATCCCGAAGCGCTGTTAGCAGCGGTGGAGGAAGGCGCCGACGCCATCGGCTTTGTCTTCCACCCCCCCTCGCCGCGTTGCCTCACTCCCGGCCGCGCGGCGGAACTGGCGACACTGGTCCCTCACAAGGTGTTGCGCGTTGCGGTTATGCTGCGGCCCGAACAAGCGGACCTGGAAGAGGTGTTCGCCGCTTTCGAGCCGGATTGTTTGCAGGCCGACGCCGACTGCCTGGCTCGCCTGCACCTCCCTGGGAGCTTGCAAGAGCTACCCGTGTACAGGGACGAAGACCGATTCAATGCCGAACACATTGCCACCGATACCCCATGCCTGTTTGAGAGTGCCGTTAGCGGCCAGGGCCGCATGCCAAGCTGGGAACGCGCCGCCATTGCCGCGCGCCACGCCAGGCTTTTGCTGGCAGGCGGGCTGGACCCGGAGAATGTCGCCGAGGCGGTTCGCCGCGTGCGGCCCTGGGGGGTTGACGTGAGTTCCGGCGTGGAACGGGCGCCGGGCGCCAAGGACCCGGATCGGGTGCGGGAATTCATTCGCGCCGCCCGCCGGGCGGATCGTTCCCGATGAATATCCCGCAGGCGGAAGCACGCTTGCTGCTGGCCGCGCTGCTGAATGGCGAGCTGCCCGACAGCGACGGCCGCTTCGGCCCATTCGGCGGCCGCTTTGCGCCCGAGACACTGATGCCGGCTTTAGATAGGCTGGAGCGGGGCGCCCGCGATTTCTTTGCCGACTGGGCCGCATGCGAGGCCCTGGACCAGGAGCGGCGCGAATGGATCGGGCGCCCGACGCCGCTAACCCGGGCGCATGGCCTGGAAAGAGCCTGGGGAGCTGAGGTGTGGATCAAGCGCGAGGATCTGGCCCACACCGGCGCGCACAAGATCAACAACGCTCTCGGGCAGGCACACCTGGCACGGCGACTGGGAGCCCAAAGGGTGGTGGCGGAAACCGGGGCAGGTCAACATGGAGTCGCTTCCGCAGCTGCCTGTGCCCGCGTGGGGTTGCCCTGCAGCGTGTACATGGGCGTGCTGGACATGCACCGGCAGGCGCCCAATGTCGAGCGCATGCGCCAACTGGGGGCCGAGGTGATCGCCGTGGACAAGGGGGATCAGACATTGCGTGCGGCCACCGACGAAGCTTTTCGAACCTGGGTGGCCGACCCCGACGGCGTCTACTACCTGCTTGGCTCGGCAGTGGGGCCGCATCCCTATCCTTGGCTGGTGCGCGAATTGCAACGCATCATCGGCGAAGAAGCGCGGGGCCAATTCGCCGAGGCGGCCGGCGGGTTGCCGGATGCGGTGTTTGCCTGCGTCGGCGGCGGCTCAAACGCCATCGGCCTGTTTCACGCCTTCCTCGGCGACGAGTCGGTAGAAATTTTTGGGGTGGAGGCGGGAGGCCAGGGCGCCGGTCCGGGTCAGAACGCCGCCTCGCTATGCGCCGGGCGCCCCGGCGTACTGCACGGGAGCTACTCCATGCTGCTGTACGACGATGACGGCCAGATCCTGGAGACTTCGTCGATCTCCGCCGGGCTGGACTACCCTGGGGTGGGACCGGAGCATGCGCTCTTGCAGGCCCTGGGCCGGGTGCAATACCTGACCGCCAGCGATGACGAGGCGCTGGACGCGTTAACTGAGTGCTGCAGGCTGGAGGGAATCCTGCCGGCGCTGGAGCCGGCCCACGCCCTGTTCGCCGCCCGCCGGTGGGCCGCCGAGAACCCGGGGAAGCGCTTGCTGATCGGCCTTTCCGGGCGCGGCGACAAGGACATGCCCACTCTTACCGCCAAGAACTAACCCAGCCGCCGGGAACGAGGGCTTCCTCCCGGGAACGAGGGCTTCCAGCCCTCGACGAGGGCAGGATGCCCTCGCTCCGGAGGTTTGGGGTGCTAGTTGAGGACGCGGTAGCCTCGGCCCCGAAGGCACTCGCGCAACACGTGGCGGGCCTCACCCACGGCCGAAACCCCGGTTACGGTCCCGCCGTACACGCCGCCCACGCCAGCCGACTTTGCGATGCCCGTCTTGTTGGCGCCGGAAACGGCGCCGGCGACCGCGCCAATGGTAGCGCCGGTAGCGGCGCCGGTAGCCGCATGTTTGACGATCGGCACTTCATCGGCGTAACCCTGGCAGTCTTGGAGATCGATCTCATACTGCTTCGGGTCGACAGCCTGCATATCGACGATCGCACCGCTGGGATCCTTAAAGGCTGAACATGCCCCAACGAGTAGAACACATGGCAGCAAGGCAAGACGTTTCATGGGCTACCTCCTGGAAGACGGGCCAACACTAGAAAAGATGCCGCCATCCCCCCAAAGGTTGCAATGAGCTGGAGCGGGGGCGTTCCGCCCTCGTCGAGGGCAAGATGCCCTCGTTCCCAGGCAGGATGCACTCGCTCCCGGCGGTGACGTTGGCTGCCGAAGTGCCCGAGGAAACCTCCGGATTGCCACATTCGTAGCACATGTCCCAAAATGTACGCCCGTGAGCACCTTGAATACCGGCGCGGAAAGCCTGCGAAACGCCATCCTTGAAGCGCCACGGCCGGCGCTGCTGCCTTTCTTTACCGCCGGGCACCCAAGCAAGCGGGAATTCCATTCCGTTCTTCGCATGCTCGCCGAAGCAGGCGATGTCGTCGAAATCGGCGTTCCGTTTTCCGATCCCATGGCCGACGGCGTCACTATCCAGCGGGCCAGTGAGACAGCCCTTGCCAACGGCGTTACCCTTGAGTGGATATTGCGCGAACTCAAGGCGCATGGCGACCCGGGTGTGCCGCTGGTGTTGATGAGCTACTACAACCCGCTACTCGCTTACGGGATTGACCGGCTGGCCGAGCGCTGCGACGCGTGCAGCGTAGGCGGACTGATCGTGCCCGACCTTCCGTGGGAGGAATCCGCCAGTGTCCGGGCGCTATTGCACAAGCATGGCGTCGGACTCGTGCAAATGGTCACTCCGGCGACGCCCAAAGCGCGCATGCGCACCCTGTGCGAGGGCAGCGGGGGGTTTGTATATGCGGTGACGGTAACCGGCGTGACCGGCGGCGAACGTCGCGTTTCTGAGCAAATGATCGATTATGTGCAACGGGTCAGCGAGTATTCCAGGCTACCCGTGTGCGCCGGATTCGGGGTGCGCAGCGCGGCCCAGGTGCAGGCGCTTAGCGGCGTGGCCGACGGCGTGATCGTGGGGTCGGCGGTGGTCGATCGCCTGGAGCGCGGCGAAGACGCCGGCGCTTTCCTGCGTAGCCTGCGAG
This sequence comes from Candidatus Foliamicus sp., assembly GCA_965261845.1. Taxonomy (GTDB): domain Bacteria; phylum Pseudomonadota; class Gammaproteobacteria; order Steroidobacterales; family Foliamicaceae; genus Foliamicus. Next base: position 2,974,712 of record OZ253475.1, read on the forward strand.
GATAGCGTCCCTGGGAACGAGGGCATCTTGCCCTCGCGGAGGGCGTTCCCTATTAGGAACGAGGGCGTCCCGCCCTCGACGAGGCGGGACGCCCTCGTTCCCAGCTAGCGGCGCGGCCAGCCCAGGTAAACGAGGCCCAGCCCGGCCACACCCGACAACCAGGTGAGCCAGGCCGGCTCGGCTTCCAGGCCCAGCAGCACGGCCCAGGTAATCAGCAGGGTGGAGCCCAGCAACTGCCGCCACAGGTTTCTCCGATTCTCCAATCCGTTTCGAGCGCTGGGGCCGGCGGTGTCCTCGGCGCGGTCGAGAAGGCGGTGCGCGGCTCGCGGCAGGCGCTGTAGCGCGTAGCGTAGCTCGGGCAGGTCGCGGCGAAGTTCCTTCAATATCCGCGCGGGTTCTGCCCGGCGCGCCATCCATTTCTTGAGCAGGGGATAGCCGGTCTCCCACAGATCCAACTCGGGGTACAGCTCCCTGCCCAGGCCTTCGATATTGAGCAGCGTCTTGTGCAGCAGCAGCATCTGCGGTTGCAGTTGCATGTCGAATTCCTGGGCGGTGGCGAATATGCGCCCCAGCACCCTGCCGAAACTGCACTCGCTCAAGGGCCTGGCGAAGATCGGCTCGCCGATGACGCGGAATGCCGCTTCCAGGTCCTCCGCCCGAGTGCTCTGCGCAACCCAGCCCCAATACAGGTGCAGGCGGGCCATGCGCGCGTAGTCCTGCTCAAAGAAGCCCAGCAGCATCTGGCCCAGGTAGTGGTGATCCCGCTCGTCGAGGACGCCCACGATGCCGAAGTCCACCGCGGCATAGCGCGGATTCTTGGGATCGCTGATGTCCACGAACACGTTGCCCGGGTGCATGTCGGCGTGAAAGAAGCTGTCCCTGAACACCTGGGTGAAGAATATTTCGACCCCCCTGGCGGAAAGCTCGGCCATGTCCACGCCGGCGTCCCTTAGCTTCTGGACCTCCCGGATGGGGACCCCCCGCATCCGCTCCATCACCAGGACCTCGGGCCGGCAGTAGTCCCAATACACGGTTGGCACGCGGATGATGTCCGAATCCGCAAAGCTGCGCTTCAGGCGCGAAGCGTTGGCGCCCTCGCGGGTCAGGTCCATTTCGAACCCAAGGGTGCGCTCGTATTCCTCGACCACTTCCACCAGGCGCAATCGGCGCGTGAGCGGCCACCACGCGGTTGCCAGCCTGGCCAGGCCGTACAGCAACTTCACGTCGCGCCGGATTCGTTCCTTGATGCCCGGGCGGAGCAGCTTTACCACGACTTCTTCGCCACTTGGCAGGCGGGCGGCATGAACCTGGGCAATGGAGGCTGCCGCAAGTGCTTCGGGCTCGAACTGCGCAAACATTTCTTCCACCGGGCAGCCGTAGAACTCGCTTAACAGTTCGCGCGCCACGGCGGCGGGGAAGGGCGGCACTTCGTCCTGCAGGCGCGCCAGTTCCAGGGCAAGATCATCCGGAAGCAGGTCCGGACGGGTGGAAATGTTCTGCCCGAACTTGACGAAGATGGGGCCAAGCTCCTGCAAGGCCTCGCGCAGGCGGCGGCCCCGCGTGGCGCCTTTCGAACGGCGACGCGCCAGCAGCAACCATGCGGGAACACGCAAGGGTCGCGCCAGCCCGGCGTCACTGAGCAGCCCATAGCGCGCCAACAGGCGAAAAATTCCGAAAATCCGCAACAGAACCTCCATTCTTCAGCCCGGTGTATTCATTTGCCGGACAGTCAGCCGCGGCTGCCTGTGATTGCTCCTACCCGTACGGAAATCCGCCCCACGGTATCGCGCAAGCTCTCCACCTCTTCCGTGAACGAATCAAACTCCACCCGCGTGGGCGACAACCGGGCCTCCTCCTGAAGGAAATCCCGCATATTGCGCTTGAGCGATTCGCCCGCGTGTTCGAGCCACCGTGCCGCTGCGGAAGCGGCATCGTTGGCCTGGCGGGCAAGAACAGGCCCGGTGTGGCGGGCCAGTTCTTCTTCCGGGTCCGGGCGGCAGTGCTTCAGCAGCCGGGCGAACCCTTCGGCTACCGCGGGGTCGCCCCTGAGATCCAGGCCCGGCGCGGTGTGGTCGCCACCCAACAGTGCAAGTAGCCGACTCCAATCGCCGGCCAAAGTAACCGCGGCGGGCGCGTCGTCCGGTTCGCCAAGGCGAAGCCGCCCGCCTTCCACGCGCATGCGCACTAGCGGTTCGGAGGCCGACAAACCCACATCCATGCAAAACCCCTCCACGTCAGCCGCTGCCCGGCGCGCGGTCAAAGAAGCCTCAAGGTTCCGGTTAAGCAGATTCTCAAGCGGGAGGGCGAGTCGTGGAGGAATCATGGCTCAGTCCGGCGGTCCGCCCTGCTCAGCGCAAATTCTTCTCAAGGTACAGCATCAGCTCCAGCATGCGCTCAAGCAATTCGGGCGGAGACGCGCCAGGAAAGTTGCGCAGCACGAGCTCCTTGACGAACAGCCTGGCGATATATCTGATCTGTGACGCTCTGGCTCTTGAGGAAAAAACGAAATCCCGATGACCATTATTGATGACAATAACGTTTCGCTCCAAATCATAACGAGAACGCCACATCCTCCCTGGAGCTTTCTCATACGTATAGCCGGGCAATCCCTGACGCGGCGTGGAGCCTTTCCGCCCGGAAATGAGTGAATCGGTAACGGTGACCAGGGCCTCAGCCTGGCACACCACACCGGCCTGCGTCGCCACGACGGCCAAACGCGCCAACTGAGGCTCGTCGGGCGCGCGATATTCGACGATCTCCGAGTGCGGGTTGTCAAACTGCCCGCCGCCCTCGGCAACGTTCCAGACAAACCCCAGTCCTTCCTCCACCGTCCGCCGCGACCGGTCCCGGCACAAGGCGCGAAAACTGCGGCTTTGGCCCACTCTAACGACCGATGAAGCCGGCGATATGGATACGCTGTGGAGCGGCCCGGAACTCCGGTAAAAGACGGTCTTCGAACTTGCTTCCGCCGGCAGGTCTTCGCCGTTGCCGCCAAGAGGCGGCTGCTTCGGTTCAGCGATGGGATCGACGGCGCCAAGTGCGCCGCCGTCCGCGGCGCCGCCTGACGATTGACGAACGTCGAACCAATCGTATTCCTCGGCGGGCAGCGCGAGAAAAGCCTCGCGAAAAGCGCGCCGAATCGACTGCAGCGTGCGCACACTGGCTCTTTCTTGCTCAGCTTGCTGCAAATCGGCGATGAGTTTGTCTATCTGCTCCGTCACCGGGCCGAGAGCGCGCTGAAACTCGTCGAAAGCCGAATCCCGTATTACACCGGTTCGGGTGCCCGGGGTCAGGTTCAGAAAGGGCCCATCGACGATGCCGTCCACGTAGCCGCTGGTCCATGCCGGCACCCGGAATCCATCCAGCAATCCAAGCTCCATCACGCGGGTCCCATTTCGATATAACGAGACATTGCGTTTGGGGGACGGCTCATCCAGGTAGAGTTCCAGCCTGATGCTCCCCAGACGAGTAACGGGTTGGTCAAGTTCGTGGATGACTCGCCCGTCAAAAGCACGCGGCGTAACAGTAAAGGACTTGCGGGCGGTGCGGTCGATAATGCGGATATTGACGCCGCTCTCGCGAATTCGATCGCGCAGTTCGGACGCCAGGTACCAATGGAGCTTTTCTCCGCTGAGCTGACGGATTCCTTTGAGCAGCGGCCGCACCACCAGTTCAGCGCCCTGGCTCCCAAACAAGGTTCGGCGGGAACTGCGCACCTCATAGCCCTCGTCGTTGCGTCGCATCGACATCTCGAAAAGTGTTCCGTCCGCGCCCGGCGAAGTCATGGTTAGCGCCTCGCCAAGCGTCCAGAAGCTGAGCAGTCCGATGCCGAACTCTCCCTGTATGCCTTTTGCGCCGCGCCGCTTCAATTCCTTCTTGATCGAATCGCAGATGTGCGTAGCGACGTACTTGAAGTCCGGCCGGCCATTATCATCATGGGGGACGCCGTCGCCATCGTCGGTAATCTTCAAGTACGGCAGCCCACGCTCGCGGCCGCGCACGATTTCCACGTTCCTGGCGTGCGCGTCAATGCTGTTCTCGACGAATTCGGCAACCGCTTTGAGTGGATTGTCTTGCGACAGGGCGATGATGCTGATGGCCGACCCATGGTCGCCAATGCGCAACCTGCCCCGCTTGCCCGCTTGTCCCGGCGCCATATAGCAGATCGTATCGAGGCAATCGGCGCTATGCGCCCGTGCAGGGGTCCTGTGGGGGGTAGTAGCGCCCATCCGCAGTCACGCCGCCGTTGCCATGTACCATCCGGTTGCGGCCTGCAAGAGCCTTTCTGGCAGCGCTTATCGCAGATCTTATGGATATCCCGGCCAGATCCGCCAGAAACTCCACGAACATACGCAAGTCCCCCCGATCGGCGGACTCCAAGCTGTCGATATACGCATCTCTCAGCTCGTTAGTAACGATAGGCGGCGGTTCTCCCCGCCGAATATAGGCGTATGCCATCAACAGCCGCGCCGTGCGTCCATTGCCATCCTGGAAGGGGTGGGTGCGCACAAAGCGGTGATGCAGCCACGCGGCCTCCACTTCCGTGGGGTACATTCGCCCCCGAATTTCGGCGTACAAATCAAACAGCCGATCCATCTCGGCGCGCACGTGCTCCGGCGGGCAATATTCGTATACCACGCCGTCGGCGCGCTTGGGATTGTTGGATTCAACCTTGTACATTCCCTTGGTCTTGAACTCCACCTGAACTTGTTTCAAGTGCGCCTTTCCTTCGAGCATCAACCCGGTTCCCGTCTCCTGATGGCGCGTGAGCAAAGCGTGCCAGCTCAGCAGCGTGTGGTGCGACAGTGGGTGCTGGTTTTTCACGGTAGAGAACACCAGTTCCAGCGCCGCTTCCTGGTCTTTCAGCAATCCCCTGATGGTGGCGTCCTCGACGTTTTCGAGCGTATGGCTGGAGGTCACGCCTTCCAGGCCTTCGGCGATCAGTTGCTGGGTAATTCCCCGCTTGAGCGTGTAGAGCCCTTCGATCTCGCCGGTCTCAATGGCGAACTCCCGGCGCCGGCATGCCAGCCAAGTGTCCAGAATCGAGCGCTCGACGCCCTTAGCCGTAAGCGCGCCACGCGCCTCGCGCCATTGCTCCGCCAATTCCACGTATCGGGCGAATCCCCAGGTTTCGGCCTTGGGCGGCATGCCGGTAAGCGGCTTCCATACGGTTTCCGGCGGTTTAGGCCGCGGCTGGGACATAATTGCAGAATCATAGCAGCAGCCTGCCTTTCATGATGCCCGGCCCGCTTGACTCAGCCGCGGCGCTGGCGCGCAGGAAACACGTGGGGAACACGCTGGGAGCGAGGGCATCCTGCCCTCGTCGAGGGCGGGACGCCCTCGTTCCCCAGGGTTGTTTCATGCAAGCACGCGTGCTGCGGGACACGACACTAATAGTGAAAACCGATATGCAACGCGACGATGCCGCCCGAGAGGTTATGCCAACGAACGTCTTCGAGCCCGGCCTCCCGCATCATCCCGGCCAGTGTTTCCTGGTCCGGGTGCATTCGGATGGACTCCACCAGGTAGCGATAGCTGTCCGCGTCTCCGGCCACCATGCGGCCGAGTGCCGGGATCAGCGCGAAGGAGTACCAATCGTAGGCCGGCCGAATGAACTTCAGCGCCGGGCGCGAGAACTCTAATACAAGGAGCCGGCCGCCGGGCTTCAATGCCCGCCTCATGCTCCTTAATGCCTCCGGCTGGCCGGTGACATTGCGCAGCCCGAACCCTATCGTTACGCAATCGAAAAACCCCTCCGCGCAGGGCAGGGCTGTGGCGTCGGCGCATACCGCCCGGCAATTGGCGTAGGCGCCGGAGTCCAGCAGCCGGGATCGGCCGACGTTCAGCATGGCCGGGTTGATATCGCTGAGCAGCACGCGCCCCTCGGGCCCGACCTGGCGGCTCATGCCGATAGCCAGGTCGCCGGTACCGCCCGCCACGTCGAGGGCCGTTCCGCCCGGGCGCAAGCCTGTTCGGGCCAGCGCAAAGCGTTTCCACAAACGGTGCGCGCCCAGCGACATCAGGTCGTTCATCAGATCGTAGCGCCCGGCCACGGATTCGAATACGCCACGCACCCGGCGGGTCTTTTCGCCCGGTGTTACCCGGCTGAAACCGAAACGCTCTTCGTGATCCCCGTTTGATTCAGCCGGCCGCATGAAACACTCCGTAACGCGGGGTCGTGGCTTGACCGGCGAGGGCTGGAGGCCCTCGCTTGCATGGAACAAGCCTGGGAACGAGGGCATCCTGCCCTCGACGAGGGCGGGACGCCCTCGCTCCCAGCGTGTTCCCTGCGCGCCAGCGCAGCGGCGCCCGCTGCGAAAACTCCCAGGGCGGGCTAGCGGCGCGCATCGGCCTTGTCCAAAGCGGCTACTTGGTTGAGGTAGTGGGCCCAGTATTCCTCGCGGTGCTCGCCCAGTTCCCTTAGATAGGACCAGCGGTATATCCCGGTGTCGTGACCGTCATCGAATACCAGGCGCACGGCGTATTGGCCTACCGCGCGTATGTCCTTCACACGGATCTGGGACTTGCCCCTCGGCAACTGGCCGCCGCCCCGCCCATGACCGCGAACTTCCGCCGAAGGAGAATGCACCCTCAGGTATTCCGCGCCCAGATCAAACGCCACGCCATCGGAAAAGCTCACGCGCAGGATGCGGCGCTCGCCGTGCAAGCGCAACTCCAATGGCGGCGCCTGAATATTCATCGGCAGCCTGAACGGCAGCTACAGGATGTAGCGGCGAAAATCCTCGTCTTCCGCCAGCTGTCCCAAGTGTTCCTCAACGTACGCCGCGTCCACCTTGAGGGTCTGTCCGCCACGGTCGGCCGCATCGAAGGAAATCGATTCCAGCAGCCGCTCGAGGACGGTCTGCAGGCGGCGCGCGCCGATATTCTCGGTACCCGCGTTGACTGAGCAGGCGATTTCGGCAATGCGATGCACCGCCCCTGCGTCGAAGCTCAAGGCAACACGTTCGGTGCCCAGCAGTGCTGTGTATTGCTCGGTAAGGGAGGCGTCCGGCTCCGTGAGTATGCGTTCGAACTCCTCAATTCCGAGCGCGCTGAGTTCTACCCGGATGGGGAACCGGCCCTGCAGTTCGGGGATCAGGTCCGAGGGCTTGACGGCCTGGAAGGCGCCCGATGCAATGAACAGAATATGGTCGGTGCGCACAACACCGTACTTGGTGTTGACCGCGCATCCTTCCACCAGGGGCAGCAGATCGCGCTGCACGCCTTCGCGGGACACGTCCGCGCCAAAAGATTCCGCCCTCCGGCACACCTTGTCGATTTCATCGATGAACACGATTCCATTCTGCTCCACAGCCTCCAGTGCCTGTGACTTCAGCTCCTCCTGATCGAGCATCGAGGCAGCCGCTTCCTCGGTCAGCAGCCGCATGGCGTCCTTTACTTTCAATTTTCGGGTGCGAGTGCGCTGGTTCCCCAAAGACTGGAACATGTTCTGAAGCTGACTGGTCATTTCCTCCATCCCCGGAGGGGCCATGATCTCCACGCCCACCGGCGCCACCTGCAGTTCCATTTCCACCTCCTCGGCGTCGAGATCGCCGCGCCGCAGAGCGGCCTTCAACTGGCGCTCATCGACGCCAACCGGCAGGCTGGAGGCCGAACCCGGGCTTGCCGCCATCCGCAACAGCGCATCCATTACCCGGCCCTCGGCGTTCTCGCGGGCGCGATGCCGAACCCGGTCTATCTCCGTTTCGCGGACCAGTTTCACCGCCGTATCGGTCAGGTCCCGAACAATGCTGTCCACCTCGCGCCCCACGTAACCGACCTCCGTGAACTTGGTGGCTTCCACCTTGATGAAGGGGGCGTGCGCCAGCCGCGCAAGGCGGCGGGCGATTTCCGTCTTGCCGACCCCGGTGGGACCCATCATCAGAATGTTCTTGGGCGTAATCTCGCTGCGCAGTTCCTCGCCAAGCTGCATCCGCCGCCAGCGATTGCGCAAGGCAATCGCCACCGCCCGCTTGGCGGCGGTCTGGCCGATAACGTGCTTGTCAAGCTCCTCGACAATTTCCCTGGGGGTCATCTGGCTCATGGCCTAGGACTCGCTCTTGAGCGTATCGATCACGATTTGCGTATTGGTGTATACGCAGATGTCCGCCGCGATTTCCAGCGACCGGCGCACCACTTCCTCGGCGCCCAGGTCGCTCTCCGCCAGCAGCGCCTGCGCGGCCGCCCGCGCGTAACCTCCACCGGAGCCGAGCGCCAGCACGCCGTCTTCCGGCTCCACGACGTCGCCGGAGCCCGACACCAGCAGGGTCTTGGCGCCGTCGGCAACGCACAGCATCGCTTCCAGGCGGCGCAAACGCCGGTCGGTACGCCAATCCTTGGCCAGCTCCACCGCGGCGCGGGTGAGATTGCCGTATTGGTCGAGCTTGCCTTCGAACAGTTCAAAAAGAGTAAAGGCATCCGCCGTGCCGCCGGCGAACCCGGCCAACACGCTGCCATTGGCCAACCGGCGGATCTTTCGGGCGTTGCCCTTGAGCACCGTATCGCCCAGGCTGACTTGACCGTCGCCCCCGAGCGCGACGGTGTCTCCGCGGCGCACGCAGAGTATGGTGGTGGAGCGGATCTTGCCGAATCGTGATGCGGCAGGAGTGGGAGTGGGAGTGGAAGTGTTCATGCTTTCTTGTGGGTCTTGCGGCGGGCCCGCGGGTGAGCGCGATCGTACACCCGCGCCAGGTGCTGAAAGTCGAGGTGCGTATAGACCTGCGTAGTGGAGATATCCGCGTGCCCCAGAAGTTCCTGCACAGCGCGCAGGTCGCCGGACGACTCCAGCATGTGAGTGGCAAAGCTGTGGCGGAGCATATGTGGATGTACGTGCCCCGGCAAACCGGCCCGGCGCGCCCAGTAGTCGATCCGGGCCTGGACGCTGCTGGCGCCGATTCTGCGGCCCCTGGCGCCTACAAACAGTGCGCTTTCCTCTACGCCGGCCAACTCTGCCCGGCGCTGCAGCCAGGCCGTCACCGCCTCGATCGCCTTGCGGCCCACCGGCAATATGCGCGTCTTGCGGCCTTTGCCGGTCACCCGAATCAGGCCCTCGCGCAAATCGATGCCTCCCAGGTCCAGCGCCGTCATTTCAGCCAGCCGCAGACCGGACGAATACATCAACTCCAGCATTGCGCGATCCCGACAGGCCACCGCGCTAGCGGCAGGGGGAATGTCCAAGAGACGCGTTATCTGGTCCAGGTCCAGGGTGCGAGGCAAGTTGCGGGGCGGCCGTGGCGCCTTTACGCCGCGCGCGGGATTGTGCGTCAGGCCTCCCTCGCTTTCCAGGTAATTGAAGAAACTGCGCGCCCCGGCCAGACGCCGTTGCACGGTTCGGGGAGCAAGGCCGCTGCGGTGGGCGGCGGCGGCAAATCGGCGCAGATCACTTACCGCCAGAGCCGACCATGCGGGCAAGCTGCGTTCGGCGCAATATTCCCTGAGCGCGTTGAGATCGCGCCGATAGGCGGCCACGGTGTGCTGCGACAATCCCCGCTCATAGCGGATGTGGTGCAGAAACGCATCCATTTGCCGCTCAGCTTCGGCGTGCATCAGGAGGCATCCGACGTTACGGCCACGGAGACGATGGCGGAGACCCGGCCGAGAAATTCAGTGCTCTTGCCTCGATGGTAGTGATCCGGGTCGCGGCTGCCCAGGGCCAGCAGGCCCAGCTTGCCGCGATGACCGAGCGGGGCCAATGCCACCGAAGCCACCTCCCGGGCCCCCTTGCCGAACAGGAATTGACGTTGCTCAGAGCTGTAGCGGCCGCAGCGCGGCGCGTTGGAACTCAAGACGCCGCTCAAACCCTCGGACATCAGTTTCTCCCGGGGCGCCCGGATCAGGCCGTCAACCAGAGCGCATTCTTCCGGTAGCGCTTCAAACAGCAGCAAGCGCACGAAATCCAGCGCGAATATCTCCCGCAATTGCGCTGGCAGGGCGAGCAGTCGCTGATTCAAACCCCGGCAAGCCAACAGCTTGGTAACCAGCCGGTTGAGCTTGCGCGCCAGTTCATCGCTGGCCCGCGCGTTGGCAACATATTCGTCAAGCGTGCTGCGCAATTCCTCGTTGCGCCGACGCAGCAGTTCAAGCTGCCGCTCGACCAGCGATACCGCGCCGGCGCCACTGCTATGAGGCACCCGCAGGTCTGCCAGCAAATCCGCGTGACGCTCGAAAAACTCGGGGTTGTCTCGCAGATAGGCGGCCACTTGCCGGGGAGTTAGCCCGAAACCATCGGACCGATCGCGGCCCGAACTCACAGGCTCACCCTGCCTTCGTATACACGGTCGATTGTTCCGGTAAGCCAGACCGGCTCGTTCCCGCCGGCCCACTCGACCCGCAGGCCGCCGCCCGGCATCTCAACGTCAACCGGCGAGGAGACCCGGCTGCCGCGGATGCCGGCGACTGCGGCAGCGCAAGCGCCGGTACCGCAGGCGGGCGTCTCGCCCACTCCACGCTCGTATACGCGAAGCTTGAGGCGGTGCCCGTCCACCGTTTGGGCAAATCCCACGTTGCATCCCTGTGGGAAACGCTGATGAACGGACAGGCGCGAACCCAGGCCGGCAACTGGAGCGGCGGCGGCGTCGGATACCGGTATGACCGCGTGCGGATTGCCCAGGGAAAGCACTTCCACCTGCCAATTCTCCCCCTCAACTTCGATCGGATACACCGGGTTTTCCTCGCTTGCTTCGAACGGGACCCGCCCCGGGCGCCATTCGGGCCGACCCAGAGAGCAACTGACTGATTGACCGTTGCCAAACCGCGCCTGCACCTCGCCACCCGGGCACTTCAGGCACAGGACTTCACCTGCCGATCGGCTCTCCGCTACCAGGGCCGCGATACACAAGGCGCCGTTTCCGCATTGACCCGCCTCTCCCCCATCCGCGTTGAACACCCGGTAGTTGACCGTTTCACCGCTTTGATCCGGTTCGTCCACCCACAGCAGCTGATCGAAACCCACGCCCCGGCGCCGGTCGGCGAGCGCGCGAATCCGGCGGCGTTCCGGTACCGGCAGCGAGCGGCCGATCACGACCATGAAGTCGTTGCCTGCGGCTTGCATCTTGGTAAAGGAAAGAGTCATTGAAGGAAGACGGAGAGCATCTGAAAAAATTATAGTCCTGTAGCGCATTCCCGATGTCCCGTCGGGAATCGGGGCGGTTCGTCCACAATAGCTCCTGGCCGGCCGGATCGGACGGCTGTTTGGTTAGCAGAATCAGGAGAACACAGCATGCCCTACAACAGCAGAACGCTCCCCCTGGCGGGATTGGTCTTGGCCCTGCCGGTGGCCGGCGCCACCGAAATTGAACGCTTCAATCCCCAGGGGCTGTCACAGCCCGACGGTTACTCGCAAGTGGTCATTGCCAGGAACCCGGGCCGTTTCATCTACCTTGGCGGGAAGGCCGGCATCCGTCCCGACCAGAGTTTCCCCAAGACCCTGGCCGAACAATCCCGCCTGACCTTCGCCAATATTGACCGGGCGCTGAAGGCGGCCGGCGCCGGGCGCGAGGATGTGGTCGAAATAGCGATCTATATCGTGGACCTTAAAGACGTGGATCCGAACCCGGTCTACGAAGACGTGCGCAACTTTTTCCCGGCCGGACACAAGCCGGCCTCGATGGTGATCGGTGTATCGGCCCTGGCCTATCCCGGACTGCTGGTGGAAATCAACGTGCGCGCGGCTACTGACTAGCGCGCCGGAAGGAACAAGAAGCCGCTTCGGGATTCGCCTCCAAACCCGTAATTTACGGTTGCTTTTTCGGTTTCTTACGATAAAGTTACGTGATATAGGGCATGGCAAGGAAACTGCTATAGCTACAATCGCGACCGCGCGGGCCGGAGTGACAAGGCCGACCGCGCAAATACCAGTGAGGGGACAGAAATGAAATCCAAGAGTAGGGCTCTGGAAAGAGCGGTGCGTTCGGTGCTTTATACCGGCGCTATTTCAACGCTGGCCGTATCGCCAATGGCAATGGCCCAGCAAGAGGGTGACGACGAGGTAGATGAGCCGGTAGAACTTGAACGCCAAGTAGTTACCGGATCGCGCATCAAGCGCATCGACCTTGAAGATGCACGACCGGTAGTGGTCATTACGCGCGATGAGATCGAGTTGAGTGGCCAGGAATCCGTTGCGGACGTGCTGCGCACCAGCCCGATCAATACGTTTGGATCAGCCCGCGAGGTATCCGGCAATTCATGGCTCGGACAGGCGACGATCAGCCTGCACGGCATCGGGTCCACCCGCAGCCTGGTGCTGCTGGATGGGCGCCGGGCGCCCCGTTCGCCGGTGACGGCCAACCAGGCAAATGACCTCAACATTATTCCGCTGTCCGCGGTGGATCGCATCGAGATCCTCACAGACAGCGCCTCTGCCATCTATGGCTCGGACGCAATTGGCGGCGTGATCAATGTGATTCTGCGGAAGGACTATGACGGCATGGAAATGGGCGCCTCCCTACAGAGGCCCACGCGTGAAGGAGCAGACTCGGACGGCGGCATCATCACGATAGGTGGAAGCACCAACCGGGGCCGCTTTCTGTTCTCTGCCGATTTCCGCAACAAGACGCACATCGGCTCGGCGGACCGCTTCTACTCGAAGGGTAACCCCGGTTACGACGACGGCGCGGCGGATTTCCCCGATGCGCCTTTTGACGCCACTTGGTACGCCTGGGAGAACACCGACAACGTGAGTTCCTGGGGCAATACCATTTGGCCGTACTACCTGGCGCCTTCCAATTGCGAACAGGTTGTGGATTCGGCCGGTGAGCGTCTCCTGGCAGGCCCGTATATCGCCCGCAACGGACAACAGCGTTGTGGATTTGATTACACAGCCTTTTCCTGGGAGACGGCGGACCTCAAGCGAACCAGCGCCTTCCTGCACACGGACTACGAGTTGAGTCCGGATCACGCCCTGCGGTTTCAATCGCTGTTCAGCGCTGTCAACAACCACGGTCGTTACGCTCCCGCGGTAGGCTTTTTCCGCGTTCCGACGGGTGCGGCGGAAGGTCTGAAGGAAGGATTCGATTACGACATCCCATATCCCGAGCTACTTCCATACTTTCTGGGTCATCGGTTCGTGGGCCTGGGCAATCGCAACTTCAAAGCCACCAATACGCTGTTTGAGAACGCACTTCTCTCCTATGGCACCGTAGGCATGTTCGACTACGAATTCGAAGTTCGCCACACTCGCTACGACGGGCGCGAGGACAGTTGCTGCTATGCGAAAAGTTTCACGACATCCGAGTACGTGTCCCAGGGGCTTTACAACCCATTTGATCCCTTGAGTCCCGCCAATGCAGACGCATACGGCGCAATCACAGGAAACGCCAGCCGCGACATTCGGGCCGATTTCCGCACCTACACCGGCAACGTAAGTTTCGATCTGTTCGAAGCGCCGGGCGGGACAATCGGCTGGGCTCTTGGCTTTGATTACATTGACGAACAGTTCTATGACATCTACGACCCCTTGAGCGCGGGTGGCGACCTGATCGGCAGCGCCGGGAACAGCGGCGAGGGCGAGCGGTTGGTCAAGGCGGCGTTCGTCGAATCCTATATCCCGATTTGGAGCAACCTCGAAGTCAGTGCGGCGGCCCGTTACGACACCTATGAGGACTCGGCCGGCAACGAAACCAGCCTGTATCTCTCGGCGCGCTACCAGCCCACCGACTGGCTGCTGTTCCGGGCCTCCTGGGGCGAAGGCTTCCGCGCTCCCAACCTGAACAACCTGCATGGAGCCCGGTCGGTCAGCTTCGAGGGCGGCACGGATCTCGTAGGATGTCAGAGTGCCGGCATTGCGCCTGCTGATTGCATTGAGGAACAGTATCCTACCTTTACTGGCGGCAACCCGTTGCTGGCGCCGGAAATATCGGACAGCTACAACATCGGCTTCGTGGTGGATTGGGAGCCCTTTACCGTTCGCGTGGATCATTGGATGGTCAATATCGAAGACGGAATCGGCTTGGCCTCTCTGCAGGGCCTTATCGAGTCGGAACTGCTGGGGCTATGCGAGAACACCGGCCGAACCGAAAATACGGCCAACGCCAGCGTCCCTGCGGTAATCATTGAGTGCTCGCCGGGTAACGTTCTCAAACGCGACCCTGTCACCGGCGCGCTGCTGGAAGCGGAAGCGGGTTGGGGCAACACCTTCAAGTCGGAGCGCTCCGGTCTTGACGTGCAGCTGAGCTACGATCTGGAGACAGCCACCGCAGGCGACTTCACCTTCGGTCTTTTCGGAGCGCGAATACTGCGCTATCGCACCAGGGGGCGGACGTCCACCGATTGGGCTTCTTTCGTGGGCGAGAGTGGCAATGTCAAGTATCAAGCCGTGGCAACGGTGCGCTGGAGTTACACCGACCACACGGTTTCAATCTACGCTCGCCACATCGCCGGCTATGTCCGGCCCGATGCCGACTTCGAGGCGCCCTCCCACACGGAGTTTGACCTGACCTACCGTTGGTCCACGCCATGGGGTGGCCGGGTTACGCTGGGAGCGCTGAACCTGACGGACGAAGATCCCGAGATTGACTCATTCGCATCACCGCGCCCGGCATTGTACGGCCTGTACAGCCTGGACGGCCGCGTTCCGTACGTGAGCTACCGCCACTTCTTCTGATACACAAAGTGGATCGGTTACCGCTTCAAAAGCGGTAACCGATTCGCTATAATCTACGGGCCGCCGGCACCCCCCGCGCCGGCGGCCTTTTTATTTCCGCCTGGCGCATGCCCGCATCTAGGGTTGAACGCACACACGGCGTAAGAATCCAACCCCAGCGTAGCCGGGCGCCAGGAATGGTCAACGGCGTGCGGATGGCGTTAGAATCGCGAGAATAATAAAGGGCGCTGAGTACGCACCGGACAACAACAAACAATTCAGGAGGGGTTTATGAATGCCTTAAACCGATTCAGCGTATTACTGGCCGTAATGCTGCTTTCCACGATGGCCGCCGCGGAGCCTGCCAGGCAATACTCGGTGGAAGACTTCTTCAAGAACTCCGATTTCGCCGCACTGCAGCTCTCGCCGAACGGCGAGTGGCTCGCGGCACTGGGGCCGTACGAGGGGCGACGCAACCTGTTTTCCATGCGCCTTTCCGACAAGAAGTCAGCGCGCTTGACGGGCCTCACTAGCAAGGGCAGAGACGACTATAACAAGGACGTGGCCTTTTACTTCTGGGCCAATGACGAGCGCCTCATCTTCGGCCTGGACGCAAACGGCAATGAATCGTTCTCGCTGTACGCCGTCAACCGCGACGGCACAAAGCAGATGGAACTGGTCAAGGGATCCAGAGGGATTGTGATCTTTCCCACGAATACCAATGTGCTCAGTAGGCTGAAGCATGATCCCGACCACATTCTGGTAAGCAACAACCAGCGCAGCAAGTTCTACCCTGACGTGTTCCGGCTCAATATCTACACCGGGAAAATGACTCGCGTCGAGACCAACTCGGGGCATTTTCAGGGCTGGGGGACGGATTGGGACGGCAATGTGCGTTTTGCCGTGGGTCATCCCGACAGCCAGGGCCGTGCGTTCAAGGAAGGCGAACTGTTGGAGCAGTTGGTGTATTACCGGCCTACGGTGGAAGCCGAATGGAAAGTGGTCCATTCCACCCACTATTTCGACGGCCCGGGTTTTATTCCGCTGGCTTTCGCGGCCGACAACAAGACCATGTATGTGGCGACAAATGAGGGTCGCGACACCATGGCGCTGTACACCTTCGATCCGGAAAAAGGCGAGTTGATCGAGTTGATTCTCGCCGATGACCGGGCCGATATTGGTTCGGGCCTGAGCCTTTCTCCCAAGGACTACCGTCCGCTTTGGGTGTCCTGGCAATACGAACTTCCCGAGAAGGCCATGCTGGACGAGGAGTTCGCCGCGCTTCAAGCCACGCTGGACGGGGCCTTCCCGGACAACGTGAACCGCATCGGAAGCATCAGCGAGGACGAGAACCGGATGATCATCCACTCGGGCAATGATCGTGATCCCGGTTCGTACTACCTGTACGACAAGGCCGCGGGAAAGATCGAGTTCTTTGCCCAGCCCCGCAGCTGGATCGACCCGAAAGACATGAGCGAGATGACGCCCGTGCGTTATGAAGCGCGCGACGGAGAAACCATTCACGCCTATCTGACCGTGCCGGCCGGAAGCGAGGCGAAAGACCTGCCGCTGATCATCAACCCTCACGGCGGGCCCTACGGAATTCGCGATACCTGGCGCTACAACACGGAGACTCAGTTCCTGGCCAACCGTGGCTATGCGGTGATGCAGATCAACTACCGGGGCTCCGGCGGCTACGGCAAGCGATTCATCGACATTGCCTGGCAGAAGTGGGGCCTGGAGATGCAGGACGACATCACCGACGGCGTGCTATGGGCGATTGACCAGGGCATCGCCGATCCCGAGCGCGTCTGCATTTACGGCGCCAGCTACGGCGGCTACGCCACCATGGCAGGCATTACCAAAACGCCCGAACTCTACCAGTGTGCCGTGAACTATGTGGGCGTCGTTGACCTCGTGGCGCTGCTCGACTACCACAATCGGTTCCGCAACGCCCACTTCCTCCGGGCCTGGGGCAAGCGAGCCATCGGTGATCGCAAGGCCGACCGCGAG
This sequence comes from Candidatus Foliamicus sp., assembly GCA_965261845.1. Classification (GTDB taxonomy): domain Bacteria; phylum Pseudomonadota; class Gammaproteobacteria; order Steroidobacterales; family Foliamicaceae; genus Foliamicus. Next base: position 2,991,303 of record OZ253475.1, read on the forward strand.
CGCCTTCTGGCGACGTCTCCCATCAACCACCTGGACAAGGTCAAGGTGCCGCTGTACGTGGTGCACGGAAAAAGGGACCCACGGGTGCCGCATGACACCCAGTACATGCCGCTGATGCGCAAGCTCCGGGGGACGGAAATCGACTACAAGTCCATGGTCAAGAACAAGGAGGGCCACGGCTTCCGACGCGAGGAAAACCGGATTGAGCTCTACACGGAGCTCGAAAGGTTTTTCGCCGAGCATATCGGCGGCCGGATTTCGCAGGTGGCAAGCGCCGGGGCCCGTTAACCGCAATCTCGGGCTGGCCCAACCGGCCAGCCCTTAGAATGCACCTTCTTCCGGAATGCCGGACTGGTGACTGGTGGACGCAGAGAAACTACGACGGCTGCGCGAGCGGTACGCGCAAGGGGGCGGCGACCTAAAGGCGGACGTTCCTTTTCGGGACGCGCTGAAGCAGTTTGCCGACAACGAACTGTACCTGAAGGCCCCGTACAGCGGTCCTCCCACGCTTCTGGATTTCCCCTACAGCAAGAACTGGGAAGGTCTGGATACGGCACTGGTGGGCGTGCCGATGGACCTGGGAGTGACCAACCGGCCTGGAGCGCGTTTCGGCCCGCGGGCCTTGCGCGCAATCGAGCGGGTGGGGCCGTATCACCCTACCCATAACCTGATTCCCGCCAAGGTGCTGCGCTGCGCCGACATCGGCGACGTGCCCTTTCGTTCCCGGTTCAACCTCCAGCAATGTATCGAGGACATCGAGATCTTCTATCGCAAGATCGCCGCTGCCGGGATCCGGCCGATATCCGCCGGCGGCGATCATTCCATCACCTATCCCATCATGAAGGCGCTTGGCGCAAAGACGCCGCTGGGTATGGTGCATATCGACGCACACTGCGATACGGCCGGTCCCTACGACGATGAGAAATTTCATCACGGCGGACCGTTTCGCCTGGCGGTGCTGGACGGGGTGCTGGATCCTGAGCGCTGCGTGCAGATAGGCATCCGCGGCAGCGCGGAGTTGTCCTGGGCCTTCAGTTACGATTCCGGTATGACCGTGATCCACATGGAGAAATTCCACGACATTGGTTTGCCGGGCGTCATATCACTGTGCCGCGAGAAGCTGGCGGGCGGGCCGGCCTACCTGAGCGTGGACGTGGATGGCATTGATCCGGCTTACGCACCCGGCACCGGCACACCGGAGATCGGAGGTCTTACTCCACTGGAGGCGCAGCGGCTGCTTCGAGGGCTTGCGGGGCTGCCCCTCGTCGGGGGCGACGTGGTGGAAGTCGCGCCGCAGTACGATCCTTCGGCCAATACCGCCCACGTGGGCGCGAGCATGATGTTTGAGATCCTGGGCTTGCTGGCTCACGCCGCGGCGCAGCGCTGATGGACAAGAGAAACACCGGGAGCGAAGGTAACGCCCGGGAACGAGGGCATCCTGCCCTCGACGAGGGCGGGGACGCCCTCGTTCCCAGCGGCGGCGCGCGTTCCAATCAACTTCCGATGCAGGGCCACGTCAAGAACCTGCTCGACGGCAAGATTTCGCGAAGGCAGTTCGGCAAGACGCTTGCTGCGTTGGGCTTTTCCGCGGTGGCGGCGGAATCTTTGGTGCGAATGATTTCGGAGGCCGACGCCCAGACACTGCCGCGTGCGCGCGGCAAGTCGGTAGAGGGCACGGGCGCCGAGATTCTTGTCGAAGCTCTCTTGGCGGCCGGTGTGGAGTATCTGTTTGCGACCACCGCAACCGGCATGACGGCTATCTTCGACGCACTGACGCTAAGGCCTCAAATGAAGTTCGTGCTGACGCTGCAGGAGGGCCAGGCCACTGCGATGGCCCACGGCTACGAGCTGGCCAGCGGCAAGACAGCGGCGCTGCTGGTTCCCGGCGTTGCGATTCCCTCGGCGATGAACAATCTGTACAACGCCTGGAAGGACCGCTCCGCGATCGTGGCGATTTCGGACGCACAGCAGACCAACTTCATGGGGCGCAACCAGTTCCAGCAAATGGACGACTGGCTGGAACCGCTGCAGCAATTCACCAAGTGGCGCTGGCAGATCAACCGTCCCGAGCGGCTCAGCGAATTTACCCGCCGGGCGATCAAGATGGCCGGAACTCCGCCTGGCGGTCCGGTGCACCTGCGCATTCCGAACAACATTCTGGGTGCGCCCAAGCTGAAGCAGACGGTGTACCCGCAGGAACTGTTCCGGGTTGACGTGAACCTGCCGCCCAGGCCCGAGCTGATCGAGGCGGCCGCGCAGGCCTTGCTGGAGGCAAAGAGCCCGTATATCAACGTGGGCCACGAAGTCACACGCAGCGGCGCCGTGGGCGATGTGGTCCGCCTTGCGGAACTGCTTGGCGCCCGGGTCAGCCAGGGCTACTCGGTGTATGGCGACTTTCCGTTCAAGCATCCCTTATGGGCGGGGTTCTACGGCCTGGGCGGACCGAAACATCTTGCCCGCAGCGACGCTTTCCTCAACCTGGGAACGGAAATGCCCAGCCCGGGGATTCTGGCCCCCACGCCGCCAAGAAAGGCCACGGTAATTCACGCCCGCACCGAGTATGAAGACATCGGGAACTTCCAGCCCACCGATATCGCCATCGCCGGCGGCGTCCGCGAGATCACCACCGCCCTGATCGATGCCATCGAAGGAATGGCGACCGCTCAGCGGCTTGCCAAGCTGCGCGAGCCGAGGATGGCAGCAGCCGAACAGGACTTCGCCAAGCGCCTCGCCGATCAGCGCAAGGCGGCCGAGGACGATTGGGACGCCTCGCCCATGAGTTGGGCGCGCATGGCCTGGGAATTGGACAAGAACCTGGCCGAAGACGCGATTGTCGTGTCCGAATTGGACAACCGCCTGCCGTATCACTGGATGGATTTCGCTCCGGGCAAGAAGCGGCTCATCGGCCAGACCACCGGCTTCGCGCTGGGTTGGGGCGTGGGCGCCGCCCTCGGTGTGAAGGTGGCGCGGCCTGACCATCAGGTAGTTTGCCTGGTGGGCGACGGCGCCTTCCTGTTCGGCCAGACGGAAGCGCTATGGGTGGCCGCGCGCCACGATATTCCGATCACCATCGTGGTGTTCAACAATGAATCCTACGATGGCGAGCGTGAGCGAATCTACTGGTTCTCGCCGCTGGCGCGCAACAAGAATACTCGCGAGCAGTGGAAGGACATCAGCTGCTACCTGGGCGACCCGCTTGTAGACTTCGCCGGAGTGTCCAGGGCCTTCGGCGTGGACGCGGAAACGGTGACCGAACCGGGCCGGATGGCAGGCGCTCTTGAGCGGGCCCAGCGGGCCAATCGTGACGGCGGGGCCTACCTGATCGACGCGAGAATCATGCAGCAGGGCCATGGCGCCAATTCCACCTGGCACCCGGACATCTCCATTGCCGGCAACCGCAAACGGCTGATCTAGCCCAACGTCCGCACGGGAAGATCGCCTTTTTCCAGTACGTAGTCCATCCCTCGTTACGTGCTTTTGCAGTTGACGGAATTTGCGCCGATACCACGCCGGCGCCAAACAAGTCTCCACAAGATAAAATGGAAAATGGACGTTGTACGTACTCCATAAAATGTTATGATTTCCGCGTGATCCGCAGCTTCCTGGACCGCGATACCCGCCGCCTGTTCGAGGGGCGCCGTGTTTCAGCCTTCCAGCAGTTTGCTGATCAGGCCAGACGCCGCCTTTTCATCCTTCATATGGCAACGTCGCTTAATGATCTTGCAGGTTTGCGCGGCAATCGGCTGAAGGTGATGAGAGGAGACAGAACCGGTCAACATAGCATCAGGATCAATGCGCAATGGCGAATCTGTTTCCGCTGGGAACAAGATGGACCACACGATGTTGAAATCGTTGATTACCACTAAGAGGGCAAAGTCATGAACGTGAGGAATGGTATGCGTCCCATACATCCAGGCGAGATTCTCAAGGACGAACTGGAAGAGCGCGGCCTGTCGGCCAACGCGCTATCGAAAGCGCTGGGGGTCCCGGCCAACCGTATCACGGCGATTTTGCGCGGGCAGCGGAGCGTGACGGCCGACACGGCTCTGCGGCTCGCGCGCGTGTTCGGCACCACTCCGCAATTCTGGCTGAACATGCAGCAATCTTACGAACTTCGACGAGCCGAAATTGAGGCCGGCTGCGAAATCGCCAAATCCGTAAGACCGTTGCAAACCGCCGCTTAGACTGTACCCGCCGGGACTACCTCGGCAGCTTGAACCGCGCTCCGCCGACGCTGCTGGACCGGCAAGGCGCTGGGAACGAGGGCGTCCCCGCCCTCGCCGAGGGCAGGATGCCCTCGTTCCCAGGGTGATGGGGAGCGTTTCTACTTGAGACGGCCGAGCAGGCTGTCGAGTTCGTCCAGGTTCTTGTAGCGCACCTCCAGGCGGCCACCACGCGCTCCATGCCGAATACGCACGGGTGCGCCCCAGCGTTCGGTCAGGTCTTGCTCCAGGCGTACGACGTTCGGGTCCCGGGGCTTTGCCTCCTTGTCTGGTCGTTGCTCGGCCTGCACCAGGCGTTCTGCTTCGCGCACGCTTAAGTTCCCCTCGGCGATGCGCCGGGCCAGGGCTGCCTGACGCGCCGGATTGCTCACCGCCAGCAGCGCCCGTGCATGACCCATGTCCAGCTTGCGCTCCGCCAGCAGGTTTCTTGCAACATCACCCAGCTCAAGCAGCCTGAGCGTATTGCTGACCGCTGCGCGCGAAAACCCGATCGCTTGCGCCACTTCCTTGTGGGTGCCCCCGGACATGGCGAGAATGCCGCGCAGCGCTTCGGCCAACTCGATCGCACTTAAGTCCTCCCGCTGAACGTTTTCGACCAGCGCTGCCATCGCGGCCTCGTTGTCAGACAGCGTGCGCACCACCGCCGGCAAGCGCTCCAGGCCGGCGTGTTGCGCTGCCCGCCAGCGGCGTTCGCCGGCAATGATCTCGTAGCGCGGCTCAGAATCGCCGGCGTTTTCCATCGGGCGTACCAGCACCGGCTGAACCAGGCCCTGGGCGCGAATGGACTCCGCCAACTCGGCAATTCTGTCCGCATCAATCACCCGGCGGGGCTGGAAGCGGCCCGGCTGCAACAGGTCCAGGGGCAGCTCCTGAAATTCGCGAGATAGCCCTTGTGGCTCGCGAGCAGGACCCAGCAGCGCCTCAAGCCCGCGTCCGAGCCCACGGTTCTGAGCAGCCATTACTCGCTTAAACCCCGGCGAAGCAATTCGCCGGCCAGGGCCGCATAGGCCAGCGCGCCACTGGATAGCCGGTCATGCTGCAACACTGTCTGACCGAACCCGGGCGCCTCGGCGAGACGCACGTTACGCGGAACGATGGTGCGAAACAGCTCATTGGGAAAGTGCTTGTGCAATTGCTCGGAGACATCCCGCGCCAGCCGGGTTCGGCCATCGTACATGGTTCGGATTATGCCGCTTATCTCAAGATCGGGGTTTGAGCGCGCGCACAGCCCTTCGATTACCCCAACCAGCGACGACAGCCCTTCCAGTGCAAAGTACTCGCATTGGATAGGCACCAGCACGCCTTCCGCGGCCACCAGTGCGTTGAGCGTGAGGATGTTCAGGCTGGGCGGACAGTCCAGAAGAATGGTTTGATAGTTCGCCGCAATCTCGAAAAGGGCTCCCCGCAGCCGCAGCTCACGGCCCCTTTCTACCGCCAGCAGCTCCACTTCAGCCGCCGTCAGTCCAGCGGTTGCCGGCAGCAGGTCGAAGCCGGCCTCCGTGACGCCTACCAGGCACTCGGCAGCGGATGCTTCGCCCACTAGCAGTTCGTAAACGGACTTGGCGATATCCTCACGATCCACCCCGCAGCCGGTTGTGGCGTTGGCTTGGGGGTCGAGGTCAACCAGCAGCACCTTGCGGCCCATGTGTGCAAGACAGGCAGCAAGATTGATCGCGGTCGTGGTCTTGCCCACGCCCCCCTTGCGATTGGCTATTGCAAAAGTCCGTTTCAACCTGCTACCTTCCCCGGGAACGTGGGCACCCGGCCCTCGCCGCCGTCCTGCCCGTATCCAAACACCGCAATGTGCCGCTGCGCGTCCAGGCCCGGGACCCGCACCGGTTCCAGGGACCGGCAATAGATCCCGGGGAGCGCGTGCAGCTGCGCGTCAGGCGGCCGGCGGCCCAGCATCGCCACCAACCGTGATCCGCGCTTCAGCAAGTGCGCGCTGAGCTCCAGCAATATGGGCAGGGGCGCCAAGGCGCGAGCGATGATCGCCCCGGGCGGTTGATCGGGCTCATACTTTTCCAGCCGCTCACGTACTACCGGCACGTGAGCAAGATCGAGTTCAGCGCAGGCATGGCGAAGAAACGCCACTTTTCTGGCCGCTGAATCCAGCAGCACCCACTCGCTCTCCGGCCGCAGCAGCGCCAGCACCAACCCCGGCAACCCCCCGCCACTGCCCGCATCCAGCTTCGGGCCGGGGGGCAGAAAGGGCAGCGCCGCCACGCTGTCCAGAATGTGACGCACCACCAGTTCGTCGCGCGAGGCGCGCGCGGTCAGGCCGTATGCCCGCCTCCAGCGGATCAGCATATCCAGGTAGGTGTTCAGCCGCTGAAGGTCAGCAGGACGAGGCGTTATGCCCAGCGCCTCAAGCCCGGTGGCCAGGCGCTCCGATTGGTCAGCGCGGGCAAGAGACGCAGCACGGGCGCCGCCGGTGCTCATGCCCGGCCGGGTGAGATTTCTTCGGCCCGGTGACAGGCCACCAGGCCGTCGAAAAGATTCCGCAGCGCCGGCGTTTCCTGCCTGCAGCGCTCTACCGCGTAGCTGCACCTGGCGGAAAAAGCACATCCCGGAGGAGGGTTCAACGGCGATGGTGGCTCTCCTTCAAGCAATTCGCGCTTGCGGGCTCGCTCCACCGTTGGGTCGGGTATCGGGGCGGACTCAATCAGCGCCCGTGTATACGGATGCATGGGCCGGCCGTACAAATGCTCACTGTGGGCGATTTCCATCGCCCGTCCAAGGTACATCACCACAACCCGGTGGCTGATCTGTCTTACCACCGCGAGGTCGTGGGCGATGAACACCAGCGCCAACCCAAGCTCTTCTTGCAGCTCCATCAGCAGGTCCACGATCTGTGCCCGAATGGAAACGTCCAGCGCGCTGACCGCTTCGTCGCAAATGACCACCGCGGGACCCGGCCCCAGCGCGCGGGCGATGCCGATACGCTGGCACTGCCCGCCGGAGAATTCATGCGGATAGCGGTCCAGTTGCCCGTCCTTCAGGCCCACGCGATTCAGTATCCGCACCACCCTCCGATCCCGTTCGGCACGGGACAGTTCCGGCCGACAGGCGCCCAGCGGTTCCGCCACGATTTGCCGCGCTGTCATGCGCGGATTCAAGGAGGCCAGCGGGTCCTGGAAGATCATCTGCATATTGCGCCGCGCAGCCATCCAGGCTTTCTTGTCGGCATTCTGAAGATCGCGGCCCAGCAGCGTCACCCGCCCGGCGCTGGCGGGGACCAGGCCTATCACGGCCCGCGCCAGCGACGACTTGCCACAGCCGGATTCTCCAACCACGCCCAGCGTTTCGCCGGGAGCAATCGAAAACGTTGCCGTGGTTACCGCCTGCAGCTTCGGCACAGATGCGAACATTCTCGGCCGCTTCAGCGAATACACAACGTCGAGCCCTTCCACATCGAGAGCCGGACCCGCGCTTTGCTGCTGTACCACGCGGGCCCGCGCGTCACGATCCAGACGCGGGACCGCGGCCAGCAGCCGCTGTGTATACGGATGTTCGGGACGGGCATATACCTCGTCCACGCTCCCGCGCTCCATGCATTCACCATTTTGCATAACCAGCATGTCGTCACAGAATCCGGCAACGATGCCGAGATCATGGGTGATGAAAATAATCGCGGCGTTGAAGTCCCGCCTCAACTCCTGCATGAGGTGAAGAATCTGCGCCTGAACGGTGACGTCCAGCGCGGTCGTAGGCTCGTCGGCGATCAGCAGTGACGGTGTGCACAAGAGCGCTGTGGCGATGGTCACGCGCTGGCGCATGCCGCCCGACAACTCGTGCGGCCAGGATTGCAGCCGGCTGCCGGCATCCGGGATCCGCACTGCTTCCAGCAACTCCCGGCAGCGCCCAAGCGCCTGCCGGCGGCTCATGCCTTCGTGCAGCTCCAGGACCTGCGCCATCTGCACGCCGATCTTGAGATACGGGTTCAGCGACGTCATCGGGTCCTGGAAAATCATCGCGATCCGATTGCCCCGGATGCCTCTAAGGTCGCGATCGGCCATGCCGATCAGCTCGCGGCCCTCAAACCGGGCGCTGCCCACGCTACGGCCGTTATCGGCCAACAGGCCCATGAGGCTCAAGACCGTCTGGCTCTTGCCCGAACCGGATTCGCCGACGATTCCCAGGGTCTTGCCCGCCTCCAGGTCGAAATCGATGCCACGCACCGCCTCCACCACGCCGTCCGGCGTGCCGAAGTTGACCTTCAAATCGCGAACCGTGATCAGGGACACGTCAGGCGCTCCTGTCGCGCGGATCCAGGGCGTCGCGCAGGCCGTCGCCGATGAAATTGCAGCAGAACAGGGTGGCGGCCAGGAAGCCGGCGGGGAAGATCAGGGTCCACGGTGCGTTCTCGAGCTCCTTGGCGCCCTCGTTGACCAGTGCGCCCCAGGAAGTCATTGGCTCCTGCACCCCCAGCCCCAGAAAACTCAGGAAAGACTCCACCAGGATTACCTGCGGAATCGTCAGCGTGACGTACACCACCACCACGCCGAACAGGTTGGGAACAATATGCCGGCGAATGATCCTGGGCGTGGAAACGCCGGCGGCCTGCGCGGCCTCGACGAATTCCCGGCGCTTGATGCTCAGCGTCTGGCCGCGCACGATGCGAGCCATGTCCAGCCAGTTGATCGCGCCTATGGCAATGAAGATCAGCGCGATGTTGCGGCCGAACAGGACCATCAGAAGGATGACCAGGAACATGAAGGGCATGGCGTAGAGGATGTCGACGATACGCATCATGACCTGGTCCACCCGACCGCCGAGATAGCCCGCCAATGCGCCGTAACTGATGCCGATGACCAGGCTGACGCTGGTCGCAACCAGCCCGACCATCAGCGAGATGCGCCCGCCAACCAGGGTGCGAACGAACTGGTCCCGGCCCAGGTCGTCGGTGCCGAAGAAATGCCAGCCTTCGAAGCTCGGTGGAATGGATACGTTGTCCCAGTCGAGGAAATCGAACTCAACCGGCGTCAGCGCCGGACCCAAGGCGCAGAGGATTGCAACAACAACCAGAATCACCGCAGCGGTCATGGCGGCCCTGTTGCGCCGCAGCGCCCGCCAGGCATCGCTCCACAGCCCCCGGCCGGCGCCGGCTGCCCGTTGCACCGCCTTGCGGTTCTGTTTGGTTTTTCTCATTCCCCTGCCGCCGGCCGTAACTTAATCCCGCTGCCGGACCCTGGGGTCCAGGAAGCCGTAACAGATGTCGACCAGGAAATTGAACAGGATGATGAGCACGCCGTAGAACACCACCACGCCCAAGACCAGCGTGTAATCGCGGTTGAGCGCGCCCTGCACGAAATGGCGTCCCAACCCGGGCACTCCGAAGATCTGCTCAATCACCACGGACCCTGTTATCACCGCCGCCGTAGCGGGTCCCAGGTACGACAACACCGGCAACAGCCCGGGTTTCAGCGCGTGCCGCAGCAGGATGGTGGATGGCGCCAGGCCCTGGGCGCGCGCCATGCGGATGAAGTTGCTGCGCAGCACTTCGATCATGCTGCCGCGAGTGAGCCGGGCAACATAGGCGATCTGCGGCAGTGCCAGCGCCACCACCGGCATCACCATGCTGGGCAATCGCTGGAACAAGCCCTCGGTGGGCCAACCACCGGCCGGTAGCCAATCAAGATGAACGGCGAACACCAGTATCAGCAGCGGGCCGACCACGAAGTTGGGGATCGATATGCCGGTCATGCTGACCGCCATCACAGCGTGATCCGAGGCGCGGTTCTGGCGTAGCGCGGCCCAGCCGCCGGCCGTGACCCCAACCAGCAGCGCCAGGATCATTGCGCAGGCGCCGAGCTGCAGCGAGACGGGGAATCCTTCCCGGATCAGCTCGGTTACGGAGCGGTTGGTGTACTGGAAGGAGGGACCAAAATCGCCTTGTCCCAGGCCCCAAAGGTAGCGGCCCAACTGTTGAACCAGGGGCTCGTCGAGATGATAGGCGGCTCTAATCTTGGCCTCAATCTCCGGATGCAGGGTCTTCTCGGTATCGAAGGGGCCGCCGGGGGCGGCGCGAATCATGAAGAACGCCAGCGCGATCAGGATCAGCAGCGTCGGAATGGCTGCGAAGACCCGCCTTATGGCGTAGCGAAACATCAGCGCATCATACCCGCCGCCGACTCAGTTGGCCGGGTCCACGAGCGATTGTCCTGCGCCTCGCCGCCCGCGGGTTTCAGCCCTCGCTCTCCAGCCACCGCAAGCAGCGATTCAGGCGCCTCGGCAGCAGCCGTTCCATCACGCCCACGCTCAATGCCGCTACAGCAAATGTGCCTATCGCCCAGGCCGGCCGCGGATAGGCAAACTTCGTGTAGGGTCCGAGCACCCCGCTGAGCAAACCCATGCAAGCCATCTGCCCCAGCATGGCGGCGGTGCGCCGCTGCTTCCGGGGAAGCGTAAAGGGGAGCCTGGGGGCCAGATACTGAGAGACCTGCATGGCCAGGATACCGAGGCAACCCAGGAAAAGGGCGTGCGCCACACCGTGCCAGACTGCCTCGAACAGCCAGGCGAGGCTGATTGCGGCCATGACCAGGAACGGCAGGAACAGGAAAAGCGTAACGCAGTGGCGTGCGTCCGCCGCTACCCGCGAGCGATCGGCCGGCGTGGCGAAGAAAATCCACCCCGCCTGGTAAGAATCGCTGGCGTACAGCATCTCCAGGTACAGCACGGGCGCCGCCAGAATCGCAAAGTGGATTCCGACCAGGGGGAGGGTCGCGGCGCCGGGAATGAAGGGATCTACCGTACCCGGCGCCCGAAGAGACAGGAAGAAGTAGATCACGAAAAGCGGGAGCATGCTGAACGCGCCCAGCCGGAGCTGCGTGTCGTGGCGGAATTGCCCTCGAATAAGCGTGGTCGCAACATTAAGCCGCTTTGGAAGCGCCGCCCGCCGCAGGGACCGGCTCCGCTCGGAACGCCTCTTCGTCTGCGTGTTCTGTGCCGAGCCAAGCTGTTGTGCGGACGACAAAGACAACTTGTCCCGCGCGAACCATCCCAGTGCGCCGCAACTTGCAACGGCCGCGGCCGCGGCCAGCCAATCGCCAGGCGCGGAGCCTCCCGAGAGGAGGCTTACGAAGCCTGCAAACCAGGTCGTAGGCAGGGCCAGCAGCCAGCCTTCCGGCCCGCCTTCGCCCATGCCTTCAATGGCGGCAATCATGCGTTCCTGAAGCAGCAACGGAATCAGGTATATGCAACTCAAAAGCAATTGCATATAGGTCAGTGCGCGAGTCAGCCTTTCGCGGCCCACTTTCTCTATCAGAGTTGCATAAACAGCGATCAGCGCAAGCACGATACTCAAAACCAGCAGCAAGGTGGCGAGGACAAGACCGGCGGCCGGCAACCATCCGAAACGAAACCCGCACACAAGGACCGCCGGGCCCATAAGCAGGCCCGCGACGATTCCTTCGTGCGCCATCGTGACCGCCAGCCTGGTCGCCAGATACGTTCGCGGGCCTACCGGGCGATGTCCCAACACCTCGTGATCGATGGGTGAAACGGCCACGGCCTGAAAATCCTGCAGCAGCATGAAGAAAACCAGCGCCCCGACAGCGCTCAGCGCCACCAGACTGAACAGGAACAGGCTGGGCAGGAAACGGGAAAAGGCGGCGAAAAAAACACCAACGAGAACCATCATGATCCGCATTATCCAGGGCACGAGCCGCGGATTCTTACTCTGTTTCGCCATCTGCTCGGTACTCGGCGCAGCGCGAAAGCACGCGTTAATCAGCGGGCGAACCAACCCACGCCACTGCAGGTAGTCGGCGCCGAACGCCTCGACCGCATTGCGCACGACCTTCATTGCAATGCGACCAGCAGATCGCGGGCCACCTCCTCGGTATCCCGCACGCCGGTGAGCTTGACGAAGGCCTCCTCGAGGTTCTCCACGCCCTGGTCGGCGGCGATTTGCTCCGGAGCTCCTCCGGCCACCTGCCTGCCTTCGTGGATGATGACGACGCGCGTACATACGCGCTCGATCACGTCCAGGATATGCGAGCAAAACAGGATCGCGCGTCCCTGCTCGGCGAGTTCGCGCAACAGGGTCTTGACCACCAGCGCCGCGTTGGGGTCCAGGCCGTTCAGGGGTTCATCGAGAAACAGCGCCTGCGGGTTGCTGAGCAGGGCCGCGCTGATCAGCACTTTCTGCTTCATCCCCTTGGAGAACCCGCTGATCAGCCGGTCCCGGGCCTCGAGAATGCCGAACAACTCCAGAAAACGATCAACGCGCTGATCGGCGCGCTTGCGCCCAATGCCGTAGAGGCTGCCTACCATCCGCAGGTACTCGGAAGCGGTCAGCGACTCGTACAGCGCGCCGCTTTCCGGAACGTAGCCGAAGCAACGCTTGGCGGGAACCGGATCCTGGCCCACGTCGAATCCGCAGATTCTCGCTTCGCCCGATCCCGGCTGAATCATGCCGGTGAGCATCTTGACCGTCGTCGTCTTGCCGGCTCCGTTCGGCCCAAGAAAGCCAAGGATCTCGCCGGGCTGCACATCGAGGTCCAGCTTGTCCACGGCGACCAGATCCCCAAAGTTCTTGCTCAGTCCCCGTGCCTCTATCATTCCTGCCACGCCCCAACCTCCTTCTTGCTGCGGGCACCGCAATCCCTGTGTTCTTGTTCGTGCGCTAGTGCTTGAGGATACTCAGGTGCCTGGTGTAGATGTGATCCATGATGTTGCCTTCGTAGCCGCGCACCCAGGGCTTGACCATCCGCTTGGTGACATAGAAATGCAGCGGCAGGATGGGCTGGTCGGCAAGCATCACCCGCTCGGCGTGCTGCAGGTGTTCGGCCCTGCGGACAATATCGGGCTCGGCGGACGCCGCCGCCAGAAGGGCGTCGTAGCGCGGGTTGTTGTAACCGGAATCGTTCTGTTCGTTGGTCGATTGCAGCAACTGCGCAAAGGTATAGGCATCCTCGTAGTCGCCGATCCACCCTGCGCGGTAAATCTCGGTTTCCTGTTTCCTCTTGCGCGTCTCCAGGAAAACCTTCCATTCCTGGTTCGCCAGCGTGGCTTCCACGCCCAGCACCTGTTGCCACATGAAGCGTAGCGCGATGGCGATGCGCTTGTGATTGTCGGAGGTGTTGTAAAGCACTTCCACCTTGAGCGGGTTCTCCACTGAATAGCCGGCTTCGGCGTAGAGGCGCCGGGCTTCCTCCTCGCGTTGCGCCTGTGTCCATTCGGATTCCTCGGGCGCCTGCTGTGCATATCCGCGCACCGGGGGTACCCAGCCGTATGCGACCGGCTCGCCAGCGCCGCTTACTACTTCCGTAATGATCTTGCGATTCACTGCCAGCGACATTGCGCGGCGCAGTCCCGGCTGGTCCGCAAACGGCGGGCGGGTGATGTTGAAACCGAAGTAGTAGGTACCAAGGTACGGTGTGACCCGGAATTCCTCGCTTAAGTTCTCCCGAATCCACTTGAGCTGTTTTTGCGGAATGGTAGCTGTGATGTCCAGCTCGTCCGCCCGGTAGCGTTTCAGCTCGGCGTCCTGATTCTCGATAGCGTAGTAGCGCACTTCCTCAATGGTGGTGTTCGCATCGTCCCAGTAGTGGGGATTGCGCGCAAGGTGGATGTGCGATTGCACCACCCACTCCTTGAGGCCGTAGGCGCCGTTGCCTACGTGGGTCTCAACCCGCGACCAGTTGCTGCCGTGCGCTTCAACCGTCCCGCGATGAGCGGCGTAACAGGTCGAATGGGTGAGCAATCCCAGGAAGTACGGCGTGGGCGTCTCCAGGTAAATCACCAATGTCCGCTCATCCGCCGCCACCACGCCCAGTTCTTGCGGCGGCAAGTCCCCGGCAATGACGGCGCGGGCGTTCCTGATCGGCGCCAGAACGCTGGAATAGCGCGACAGGGTTTCCGGATCGGCGCTGCGCCGCAGGCCGAATTCGAAATCCGCCGCGGTGACCGGGTCGCCGTTGCTCCAGCGCCCGTCCGGACGCATGGTAAAGGTGTAGGTCAAGCCGTCGGCGGAAATTTTCCAGGACTCCGCCGCCCCGGGGATCAGTTCGCCGTTCGGCGCCTCGGCCACCAGCCCCTCAAACAGGTCGCGCAGTATGTTGGACGAGGGAACGCCCTCAGCCCGGTGCGGATCCAGGGTTTGCGGTTCAGTGCCGTTTCCGCGGTGCAGGATCTGCGTGGCGGCCAGTTCCACACCCGATTCCCCACCGATCGGACCGTACCTCGTCGGCCCCTGCTCCGTACCGCTTCCCCCGCACGCCGCAAGCGCCAAAGCGCCCATGGCCGGTAAGATTCTCACGCGCATCGCAACTCCCGCTTTTTCAAATGAACCAACAACTGAGACACCGCCGCCGGCGTCATCCCCGGGATTCTCTCGGCCTGACCGATGGTTGCGGGGCGCGTTTGTGCCAGTTTCTCGCGAACTTCGTTGGACAATCCCCGTACTCCGCCATAGTCCAGTTCCGCCGGCAAGCAGGTCCCCCGCATTCGCCGGTTGCGCCTGATTTCAGCTCCCTGGCGTTCAAGATAGCCGGCATAGCGAGTCTCGATTTCGACCACCGCCTCAATCTGCTCGGTCAGTTCTCGCCACTCTCCTGACTCCGCCGCCCTCAAACCCACCGCCTCCAGCGCCACCACCCGCTGGTAATTCCAGTCGGTTCGGCGCAGCAGTTCCAGCGCCGCGCAGGCCCGCGAGCGTGCGGGCTCGGGATCCGGCACCCGCAGCGAACCAAGCCTTTCCCGTTCCCTTACGATAGCCTCCTGCTTGCGGCAGAAGGCCCGCCATCGCGGTTCGCCGACCAGTCCCAGTTCCCTGCCCGCCGGCGTCAGGCGAGCGTCGGCATTGTCTTCCCGGAGCCGCAGGCGGTACTCGGCGCGGCTGGTGAACATGCGATAGGGTTCGGTCACTCCCCGTGTCACCAGGTCGTCCACCAGCACGCCCAGGTAGGCGTCCTCGCGTCCCGGCGTCCAGCTCGGCGCCCCGCGGTTGCCCAACACGGCGTTGATGCCCGCCAGCAGGCCCTGGGCAGCGGCTTCCTCGTAGCCGGTGGTGCCATTAATCTGCCCGGCGAAGTACATGCCGGGTATGGCGTGTGTCTGCAGATCGGCGCCGAGTTCGCGAGGATCGAAGTAGTCGTACTCGATTGCGTAGCCCGGGCGGGTCATGCGAGCGTGCTCGAAGCCAGGAATGGTGGCCAGGAACTCACGCTGTACGTCCGCGGGAAGGCTGGTGGAGATACCGTTGGGATAGACCTCGGCTGTTGTCAGGCCCTCCGGCTCGACGAATATCTGGTGCGAGTCCCGGTCGGCGAAACGCACCACTTTGTCTTCCAGCGACGGGCAGTAACGCGGACCCACGGCCTTGATGGCGCCGCTGTACATGGCGGAGTGCTGCAGGTTGGCACGAACGATATCGTGGGTAGCCGCCGTGGTGCGGGTGATGTGGCACTCCACTTGTTGAGGATGATCCTCACGGCGGCCCATAAACGAGAATACCGGCCGCGGCCGGTCGCCCGGCTGACGCCGCATCATGGAGAAGTCAATGGACCGGCCATCGAGCCGTGGCGGTGTGCCGGTCTTCAGCCTGCCCACCGGCAATTTGAGTTCCCGCAAGCGCTGGGCCAGCCGGTTGGCCGGCGCCTCTCCGGCCCGCCCGGCGGCTTGACGATGCGCCCCCAGGTGAATCTGCCCGGCCAGAAAAGTCCCGACCGTCAGCACTACCGCCGGCGCATGAAAATCCAATCCCGAGCGGGTTCGCACCCCGGCTGCCCGGCCTCCGTCGAGCAGCAGGTCATCGACGCTGTCCTGAAAAAGACTAAGGCCCTCCGCGGTCTCCAGGGACCGGCGAACCGCCGCCTTGTAGAGCAAGCGGTCCGCCTGGGCGCGAGTTGCTCTCACCGCCGGTCCCTTGCTGGCATTGAGGCGCCGAAAGTGAATTCCGGCGTGATCGGCGGTGGTTGCCATGACCCCGCCCAAGGCATCAATCTCGCGCACCAGGTGGCCCTTTCCGATTCCGCCGATGGCAGGGTTGCAACTCATCTGCCCCAGTGTGTCCAGGCTGTGAGTGATCAACAGGGCGCGCGCACCCATGCGGGCAGCGGCCAAAGCGGCCTCGGTGCCGGCATGGCCGCCTCCTACCACAATCACGTCAAATCGCTTGTCACTCATTCTCGAAACCGTCCGCCCTTGGAATACCTGCCGTCATCCATACCGCGTAGTGCGACGATTCTACTTGCCGATACAGAATTGCGAGAAGATCTCACCCAACAGATCGTCGCTGCTGACCGCTCCGGTAATCTCGCCCAGACTCTCCTGGGACAAGCGCAACTCCTCGGCGACCAGTTCGGGCGACTGTCCCTGGGCCAACAGCGAGCGGCCCTTGAGAAACCGCTGTCTTGCCTCCTTGAGGCTGTTGACCTGGCGTGACCGGGCAGAAAACACGCCTTCGCCGGGTCCGCCCGCCGCCTCCGCGATAGCCTGCCTGAGCGCCCCCAGACCGGCGCCGGTTGTGGCGCTCACGTTGAGTGCTTGTGCACCCGCCGGTCCGGGCGCCTCGCCGGTAAGGTCCACCTTGTTGCGAACCACGATGGTCCGTTCTTCCGGAGCCGGTTGCGGGCCGCCCGCGAAAGCATCCCAGACATGCACAATAAGGTCGGCCTGGTCAGCGGCGGCACGGGCGCGCCGCACGCCTTCGCGCTCGACTGTGCCCTCGGCGGACCGGAGGCCAGCCGTATCGACAAGTTCCACCGGAATCCCACTGATTGTGACCTCGGCGCGCACCAGGTCGCGGGTGGTGCCGGGCTCGTCCGCCACGATAGCGGCCGACTCACCTGCCAGGGCGTTGAGCAAGGAAGACTTTCCGGCATTGGGGGCGCCTGACAGCACGACATTCAGTCCATCGCGCAAGATGCGCCCCCTTTCGGCCGCTTTGGCAACCCGGCGAAACAGCTCTCCCAATTGCCGAAAGCCACGCGTTAGAGCTCGGTCCTCAAGGGGGGTGATTTCCTCGTCGGGAAAATCCAGGGTGGCCTCGAGATGGGCGCGTAACCCGGTCAGGTGAGCGGTGAGTTCTTCGACGGCTTCTGAGAAGGCGCCACGCATGCTGCGCGCCGCGGCCCGAGCTGCGGCCTCGCTGGACGCGTCTATCAGGTCCGCTACCGCCTCGGCCTGGGAAAGATCCATACGGTCATTCAAGAACGCGCGGCGCGAGAACTCGCCCGGGCCGGCCGGCCGCGCTCCCAGATCGCAGAGCCTGTTCATGAGCAAATCGCACACAACCGGACTGCCGTGGACCTGCAGCTCCAGCACATCCTCCCCGGTAAACGAGTGGGGCGCCGGGAAGAACAGCGCCAGTCCACGGTCCAGCAACTCACCCGAAGGTTCCTTCAGGGACACCAGGCGGGCGCGACGCGGAGGCGGCAGCGACCCCAGCAGGTCTTCAGCCATGCGTGGCACGGCCGGACCGGAGACGCGAATCACCGCCACACCCCCGCGGCCGGGTGGCGTGGCGCAGGCGACTATCGTGCCGCTCGGCCCTGGGCCTGTCTTTCGGTGCGGCGATTGATCCGCCATTGCTGCAGGGTCGAGAAAACCGAGTTGGTCAGCCAGTACAACACCAGGCCCGACGGGAAGAACATGAAGAACACGGTGAACATCACCGGCATGGCCATCATGATCTTGGCCTGCATGGGGTCGGGTGGCTTGGGGTTGAGCTTCTGCTGCCAGAACATGGCCGCCCCCATGAGCGTGGGCAGCACAAAAATCGGGTCCCTGGACGACAGGTCGGTGATCCAGAGCAGGAAGGGCGCCTGGCGTATCTCCACGCTTTCCACCAGCACCCAGTAAAACGCGATGAAGAAGGGCAGCTGGATGAATATCGGCAGACAACCGGCCGCAGGATTGACCTTCTCTGACTTGTACAGCTCCATCGTGGCGCGGTTACGCCCTTGGGGGTCGTCCTTGAATCGTTCCTGGATGGACTTAAGCCGCGGCTGAAGCTTGCGCATCCGCGCCATGGACCGGCCGCTTGCTTCGGTAAGAGGAAACAGCAAGGACTTGATAATCAGCGTGGCAAGCACGATCGACCAGCCCCAGTTGCCGACGAAGGAATACAGGGTCTTGAGCACCCAGAACAACGGCTGGGCAAACAGGGTGAAGATTCCGTAGTCGACGGTCAGCTTCAGGCCCGGCGCGGTTTCCTCCAATTGCGAGTGAAGCTTGGGGCCCATGAACAGCTTGGCCGAATAGCTTTCCTGGGCCCCGGGCGCCACGGTCTTCAGCGGACCGATTGCGCTCAAACGATAGGTGCCCCCGGCAAACTGTCCGTCGTATTGATAGGGCGCGGAGCCGTCGGGGACGGCGGCCGTCACGAAATGGTGCTGTATGGATCCCACCCAGCCCGCGGTGGCGGGCTCGCTCAGCGGTTCCTCAGCCAGGTCCTCGGGATCAATCCGGTCGTAACTGTCGCCGTCGTAGTAGACCGGGCCGGTGAATGAATACGTATCCACGTTGAACATGGACCGCTTTTCAGGGCGGTGTGCGCGCCGCAACTGTACGTATGGGGCCGCGCCGTAGACGCTGTCGCCCTGGTTGCGAACCACCTGCTCCACGTCGACGGCATAACTGCCGCGCCGAAATCGATAGCGCTTGGTCACGGAGATATCCCCGGAGCTCCAGGTCAGGGGCACGACCAGCTCGTCGGCGCCCTCCTCAAGCCGGTACTCGCTGCGTTGGCTTGCAAAGCGCTGGTGGTGATTTGCCTCAGGAAAGCCCTCGGCCGCCCTGAGTCCCGTGCTCAAACTGTATTCGGCCCCCGGGGTCCTGCTGAGCAAGCTCACCTTGGCCTGCTCGTTCTTCTTGTCCACCGGGTAATTGAGCATTACGGCATCAACGAAATCGCCACCGATGGTGCTGATTGAAAGTTCCATTACGTCCGTACTGACACGCACCACGCCGGCCGCACGCCCCGCCGGCGCCTCCGCGAAGCCTGCCGCGGGCTGTTGTGCCGGCTGGGCGCTCGGTAGCGCCGGCAGATCAGTCAGGTCCTGATCTGCCGGCGACTGGAGAAAGGGAACCTCCTCAAGGTCCCGCCCGTCCGGCGTCTGTTCCACAGCCTGCCGCGACCCGTCCCGGTTCCACGCCTGCCAGCTGAACAGCAGCATGGCGCCGAACAGCGCCCAAAGGGGGAATCTCAGCCGTTCCACTTGCCCGGCGCTTCAGACCTTCGCTTTACGGCGCTCCACAGGTGCGGCAAATGCTCGCGAAGATCGCTTGTGCCTCCCCCCAGCGCCGGAAACAGGCTCACCACAACATCCAGGCCCGCCAGACGGGCCTGGATGAGCCTGAAGCTCTCCCGCACCTGACGCCGAACCCGGTTTCGGCCCACAGCATTGCGCGTAGCCTTGAGACTGACGGCGAGACCCAGCCTGGCGTGCTCCAGCCCGTTGGTCTTAAGACGCGCCCGCAAGGCCCCGGCCTGGGCACGCCGGCCGCCGCGAAACACCGCGCGGAATTCTCCGGGGCGGGTTAGACGGGCCTGGCGTGGAAACTGAAAGCGGTTCTCTGTCATACCCTGTTTAAACGGCGCCATCGAAAGCAAGCTTTTGGTGTGTATGGCTCATATAGAGGCCCACGCGGTTCGCCGCGAGTCCCGCCCTGCGCCGGCCTCCGCCTTGGCCGACTAATGCGTCAGCCTTGCCCGCCCCTTGCTGCGCCGCCGCTTCAATACCAGCCGTCCGGCGCGGGTTGACATTCGGGCCCGGAAGCCGTGGGACCGCTTGCGTTTGATGCGACTGGGTTGGTAAGTGCGTTTCATGGCGCTTAATCAAAATCGCGGCGGTCATCGCCGCCGCACAAGGGGCCGTCAGGATAGCCTTTGGCAGGCGCAAAGTCAATGAAGGCAAGGGGTTTGATTCCCGCGCCAAGATGTGGAATAAAGTGTCTCACGACGCTTGCACAGGATCCTGTCAAGAACCAAGTTCATGCCCCGAGCAAATCCCGAAAACAGCACTTTCTGGCAGCATGTTTGTCGGGAGCTCAAGCCTCTTCTGACGGAGGAAAAATACTGTACCTATATCCGCCCCCTGGAGGCCCGACTGAATGACGGCAAGCTGCAGCTGATCGCACCCAACCGCTACGTGAAAGGCTGGATAGAGTCCAACTGCATGGACTTGTTGAACCAGGCCTGCGAACGGAGCGGCGCCGAAGCCGGTGTGGAGCTATTGGACCGACCGATTCCGCGACGCCAGGCTGCTGCGCCCCCGGCCCGAGCCCCGGCCCCGGCCTTGCCCCCGTTACCAGGCTCCAGGCTCACCGTCAACTTTACCTTTGGCGCCTTTGTAACCGGTCCTACCAACCAGGTAGCCTATGATGCCGCCAGGCACGTCGCCCGGCACCGCGCATACAACCCGCTGCTCATCTACGGCGGCGTGGGTCTGGGCAAGACCCATCTGATGCACGCCATCGGGCACCAGCTGCGCGCCGACCATCGTCAATTGCGGGTGGCCTACGTGCATTCCGACACCTTCATCAACGACTACCTCAGCGCCTTGCGCAAGGTGCGAGCCTCGTACGGGCGGGCCGGCTCCGATCAGCTGGTGGAGCAGTTCAAGCGTTCCTATCGGTCGGTCGACACGCTGTTGCTGGATGACGTTCAGTTTCTGGCCGGCAAAGAGAGTTCACAGGAGCAGTTCTATCACACGCTCAATGTCCTGCTGCAGGATGGGCGTCAGATAGTGCTGACCTGCGACAAGCTGCCACGTGAAGTGTCGGGGCTTGAGACCCGCGTGATTTCCCGGCTCGGCTCGGGCCTCATGGTGAACATCGAGCCGCCGGAACTGGAGACCCGCGCCGCCATTGTTCTGGCCAAGGCAGAGGCAGCCGGCGTGTATTGCCCCGAGGAAGTTGCCATGTTCATAGCGCAACACATTTTCTCCAGTGTGCGCGAGCTGGAAGGGGCCTATCGCACCGTCGAAGCTCTGTCCCGGTTCCGGGGAATGCCCATCAATCTGGCTTTGGCCAAACAAGCGCTGAAGAACCACGTCGCTTCGGTGGCGCGTCGAATCACCCTGGAGGAAATCCAGAAACTGGTGGCCAACTATTTTCAGATCCGTCCCTCCGATCTTCGCTCTGCAAGCCGCAAGCGGGCGATCGTTCGACCCCGACAGATCGCAATGGTCCTGGCGCGGGAATACACGGACTTAAGCCTGCCGGACATCGGTGAGGGTTTCGGCGGTCGGGATCACTCGACGGTGATCAATTCAGTGCGTCGTATCGCGGAATTGCGAGGTTCAGACCACAATTTAGATCAGCAATACAAGAGTCTTGCTAGTATCCTTGCCCAATAGTTTCCGGATGGGAAAGGCTGGGAGAAACGCGGGTCTTGCTTGTGGACGAATTGTTGAGCAAGAGTCTTCCCACAATTAGCTCACAGGCAGTACCACCGGTAGCGGCACCCCATACGCACAGTAGGAATCGTTTTAAGCTGTTGATTTTAAAGGGTTTATTTGGGTTTTCCAGATTTCCACAGGCGTCATTACCATCATCTTCAATACTATAGAAGAAGATGATAAAAGGAGGACTCATGAAGTTCAGCATCCCCCAGGAGGGCCTGCATAGCCTCTTGCAGGCCGTTACCAGCGCCGCACAGAACCAGGCGGATACGATGGCGGTACTTCGCAATGCACTGCTTGAAGCCTCGAAGGGCTTTCTTACCGCCACCTGCACCAATCTCGAACTCACGCTGGTAGCACGGGCGCAACTCATCGATATAGCAAACGAAGGCGCGATAACGGTCCCGGCCAAATTGCTGCAGGGAATAAGCGCATCACTGATGGGTGGAAGCACTATTGAGTTGGCGCTGGACGAGAATCAGCTTTCGGTTCGGGCCGGCCGCTACTCGGGCGTGCTGGAGACACTGCCCGCGGAGGACTTCCCGCGGTTGGATCCGGGCAACAACATTGAAGGCGTGACAATGAAATCCGGGGTGCTTGCGAAGATGCTGTCCGAGACCCACTTTGCAATGGCGCAATCGGACCCCCGCTATTACCTCAATGGCATGCTGGTGGAATTGTCCGAGGACGGGCTTCGGCTGGTAGCCACCGACGGACATCGGTTGTCGTGCTCGGAAACCGGCGAATGTGCGGTGGCTGACGATACGGCAGGCCGCAAGGGCATCGTGCCGCGCAACAGCATAAACGCCTTGCGGCCATTGCTGGCTTCCAGCGAGGAGGTGGAGTTGGCTCTGGGCGACAACCAGATTCGTTTCAGCCTGGTAGATCGGCACATGACGTCCAAACTCATTGAGGGGCGCTATCCCGAGTACCGCCGCGTGGTTCCGGAGCGCCAGGAACGGCCGCTGTTGGCTAACCGGGAAGCTTTGGAGTCAGCCATCAGCCGGGTAGCCCTGGTGGCGCGGGAGAGCCGCGGGGTGCGGGATCAGCGCATACCGCTGGTATCCGTACTCGTGAAGGAGAGCGTTGTCGGTATCAGCACCGAGGGAGGCCAGGGCGCCAAGGCGCATGATGAGATCGAGGCAAATTATCACGGCCCGGAAATCAAGGTGGGCTTCAACGCCATGTACCTGATCGATGTGCTGAGGGCCCTGCAGTCCGAGGAAGTCGAAATCCATGTGCGGGATGGGAACAGCAGCGTCCTGATATGCGCCCCCGAGGGACAGAACGTGCAGCACATCGTAATGCCCATGAGGCTGTAGCCGCGGAACTTGCCGGACCCGAAAGGAGTACGGCTTCGGTTCCCGCGGTGGAGATGGAGGAAGATGGCATCGGGTGAGTTGTGGCTTACCTGAAGGACTTGCGGGTTAGCCACCTCAGGGTTCTGGAGGCCGTGGACTTCAGGCCGGACCCACGGGCCAACCTCATTACCGGGCACAACGGCGCCGGCAAGACAACGGTTCTTGAGGCGATTTTCCTGTTGTCGCGGGGTCGGTCCTTTCGCGGCAGCAACGTTCGTCAGCTGATCGGCCACGGCGCGAAGGCAGCCCAGGTTGGCGGGACAGTCGTCGACGGTGAGCACAACCGACGGATGGCGCTTACCGTTAGCGGCAATAATGTCCGGACCCGGCTGGACGGAGCGGAAGGAGGGCGTCGCGCGGAGCTGGCGCGAATATTGCCGGTACTCAATCTCGATGCGAGAGTCATGGATCTTGTTGACCGCGGACCGGAACGGCGCCGGCTGCTTTTGAATTGGGTGACGTTTCACGTGGAACCAACCTTTAACCAGGCCTGGAGGCGTTTTCGGCGGACGTTGAAACAACGCAACGCGAGCCTCCGAGAGGGAGCGCGGGTACCGGCGATCGTGGCCTGGGATCGGGAGTTCAGCGTGGCGGCGGAGGAAATGGAGGGGCTGCGCAGGGCGATCTCTGAGCGCCTGCGGCCACGCTTTGCAAGAATAGCAGCGGGGCTGATGGGATTGTCCGCAGATTGGGACTACTACCCGGGTTGGCCCAGCGACGATACGCTGGCGGACATTCTCAAAGCAGGGCTGGATGGCGATCGCCGGCAGGGCAGGACGCGGTTCGGCCCACAGCGAAGCGATCTCATTCTGCGCCTGGAGTCAAAGCGGGCAAGGTATGTTGCATCCAGGGGACAGCAGAAGCTGTTGGCGGCCTCGTTAATGCTGGCTGCTGCCGAATTGCTTGAGGAAACAGGCTCCGGAAAGCCGCTGCTGCTGGCGGATGAGCCGCTGGTGGAACTGGATGACCGGCACGCGAAAAAATTGCTGAACGCGATGTTGGAAACCAAGGCCCAGCTGTTCATTGCGGCTGTTGAGACAGAGCGCTACAGGGGGGTGGTCGGGGCGTCGGAAATTGGCTTGAGAGAGGGCGCGCTGGTATAATCAGGGGGTACCTCAAGGTACTTTGCCGGGCAACAACGTGCATCGGCACGCACCGTCGCCAAGTAACCTGCCGACGCCGTTTCAAGGAAGATATTTGCAAGGGCCTGTTAACGCTGCCGGTGGTCGATTTCTTGAGCCGGTCAAGGCGCCAACCAGGGCGCGAGGAGAGTAGTTTGCTAGTGTCATTTGAACCAGGATCAGCGCGGATAGGCGCCCAAACGGCCGTGATCCTCGGGGCCGGCCGGCGATTGCTAAACGGCGTCGTCATTGCTCGCGCGGGCGGGCGGGCCGGGCGGTGCTCAATTCGCTATAACGGGCAAGAAAACGGATCAGGCGGAGCAATTACCTGCAGCGCCGGTCGGCGCTAGGCCCCTAGCCCCATGGAACATCCCGGCGAAGAAGACACCATGCCCTCGGCGGAGGCGCGAAGCGAAGGATCGGAAGCCTACGGAGCGGACCAGATCGAAGTTCTTGAGGACCGCGAGTCGGTCCGCAAGTTGCCGGGAATGTATATCGGCGATACGGACGACGGAACAGGTCTGCATCACCTGATTTACGAGGTGGTGGACAACTCGGTTGACGAGGCGCTGGCCGGGTTCTGCACAAAGATCAAGGTGGATCTGCTGGCCGATGGCGGGGCAAGGATCAGCGACGATGGGCGGGGCATACCGGTAGACACGCACGTCAAGACCGGACGTTCGGCTGCCGAATTGATCATGACCACGCTGCACGCCGGCGGAAAATTTGACGAGAGCGCGTACAAGGTGTCCGGCGGGCTGCATGGCGTAGGCGTTTCGGTGGTCAACTTTCTGTCCGAGGAACTGGAGCTGAACGTGCACCGGGACGGGCGGCAGTATCGCCAGCACTACAGGACCGGTATTCCCGACGCCACGCTCAGGGATGTCGGTCCGAGCGATCGCAGCGGGACGGAGATCCGTTTTCGTCCGGATCCGCGGGTTTTTGCCGCCAATCTGGATTTCGATGCTGGGACGTTGGCTGGCCGGCTACGCGAACTGGCATTTCTGAACAGTGGAATCGTCATTGAGTTCGCAGATGAACGCGAAGGCGGAGGGCAATGCACCTTTCATGCCGAGGGCGGCATTCGTGAATTTGTGCACTGGCTGAACGAATCCCGTGAGCCCCTCCACCCGCAGGTGTTTCACGTGAAACGCTCGCAGGCGGTGGAGATAGCGCGCCGCGACGACGGTAACGGCAACGGCGACGGCGACGGCAAGGAGGTGTCGGCGGCAATGGAAGTCGAGGCGGCGATGCAATGGAATGCCGGATACCACGAGCACAGTTCGTTCTTTACCAACAATATTCCGCAAAGTCACGGCGGAGCACACCAGGAAGGATTTCGCACAGCCTTGACCCGCACCCTGAACACCTATATCGAGCACCACGGCGGCAATCGGACGAAAAACCTGACCTTGCGCGGCGAAGACGTGCGCGAAGGCTTGACAGCGGTGGTCTCGATAAAGATGCGGGACCCCAAATTCTCCTCGCAGACCAAGGAACGCCTGGTTTCGTCAGAAGCCAAGACCGCGGTGGAACGCACCGTAGCGGAAGGGCTGCGGGAATTCCTGCTGGAAAACCCCAAGCAAGCCCGCGCGATCACCGACAAGATCGTCGACGCGGCAACGGCCCGCGAGGCGGCCCGCAAAGCGCGGGACATCGCACGAAAAAAGAGCGATGTGGGCGGATTGCCCGGGAAACTGGCGGATTGCCAGGAAAAAGACCCAAGCAAGCGGGAAATTTTTCTGGTCGAGGGCGATTCAGCCGGCGGTTCAGCAAAACAGGCCCGGGATCGGCGCACCCAGGCGGTCTTGCCGTTGCGGGGCAAGATCCTCAACGTCGAAAAGGCCCGGCTGGACAAGATGCTGTCGTCGGACGAAGTTGTGACCCTGATCACGGCGCTGGGATGCGGCGTGGGGAGGGAGGAGGAGAACTTTGACGCTGATAAGCTGCGCTACGAGCGGGTAATCATCATGACGGACGCGGACGTGGACGGCTCGCATATCCGCACGCTGCTATTGACCTTTTTCTTCCGGTATATGCCGGCGCTGATTGAACAAGGACACGTTTACATCGCCCAGCCTCCACTGTACAAGGTAACCCGCAGCCGCAAGGAAGAATATCTGAAAGACGACCATGAGCTGCGTGAATGGACCCTGACGGCCGCGCTGAAGGAAGCAGGCATGGCATTGCCGGGCGCCAACAACATGGTGGCCGGCGAAGAACTACGTAGCCTGGCGGAACGCACGCTGCAGGCACGCAACTCATTGGAGGCCCTGCGTTCAAGGACAACGCCGGCGGTCCTGGCCTGCCTGACGGAACTGGCGCCGGTGGACACGGCGCGTCTGGATGACCCGCAATACATGAGCAATTGGGGCGCTGAACTCGAGAAATGCCTGATCAAGCACGACTCCACCGCCGACTGGAGTGTTTCGGTGCAGGCCAACGGTGGTTCGCCCTCGGAATTTTCGGTGGTACGTACCGAAAACCGGGTCGACGACGAAGGAACGCTGGAATTCTCGCTGTTTGAGACTCCCGAATACCAGTCAGTTCGCGGCCTGGCCGCACGACTGAGCGAGTTGATGGCATCGGGAGCGGAGGCGCGGCGGGGATCGGCGAGCCGCCAGGTCAGCTTGTTCGGTGAGGCGCTGGACTGGTTTATGGATCAGGGGCGGCGGGGCGTCACGTTGCAAAGGTACAAGGGTCTGGGTGAGATGAACGCCGCCCAGCTTTGGGACACCACGGTAAATCCCGAGACCCGGCGGCTTGTTCGGGTTGAAGTGGCCAGCGAATTCGAAACCAGCGCCACCAGCAAGCTGTTTGCCACGCTCATGGGCGAAAAAGTCGAGCCGCGCCGCGCTTTCATTGAAGAAAATGCCCTGAACGTCGTTAACCTGGATATTTAACTTCTTCTTTCTTCTTTGATTCTAAAGTCAAAAGCGTCTAACGTCTTTTATTCTCCCTGAATCGGCGCACTTCCGCCTCGATCCATGCCTGTGCGCCGCGGGTAACCTCCCGAGCGCTACCGGAGCGCGGATTCATGGGCTTTCCAATCACCACCCGGATGGTCCCCGGCGTCTTCACAACGCTGCGCCTGGGCCAAAAATCGCCTGAATCGTGAGCCACCGGCACGATCGGGCAGCCGGCGGCGGAGGCAATCATGGCGCCCCCGGGAGCGTAGCTTCCCTCTTCTCCGGGCGCCACCCGCGTTCCCTCGGGAAACACGATCACCCAGAGACCTTCATCTATGCGCGCCTTGCCGCCCCGTATGACGGCGCGAATAGCGCGGCTGCCGCGGGCCCGGTCCACGCCGACGCAACGCATGGCGGCAAGGCCCCAGCCGAAGATGGGCAGGAACATCAACTCGCGCTTGAGCAGCCAGGTTTGCCTGGGGAACAGCAGGGCCTGGGCGATTGTTTCAAACGCCGAGGAGTGCTTCATCAGGACCACGCTAGGCCGGTCCGGCAGATTCTCCAGCCCCGTTACCTCCCAGGACACCCCGCACAGCACCCGAAGCAACCACAGGTTCGCCACCGCCCAGCAGCGCACGGCAAAGAAATAGGCGAGTCGATGGGGCAGGGGCCACAGAACCACGGCCCAAAGGCTGCCGATGATCGTGTTGAACACCAGCAGCTTGGTAAACATCAATCCCCGCAGGCGCCTCATCGAGCAGCCTCCAGCAGCCAGTTCGCGAACCCGGCCAGATCGTCGAATACCCTAACGGCGGTTTCCGCCCCCGGTTCAAGTTCGGTATGCGCGCCGAAGCCGGTCCGCACCAGCACAGGGAGAGCGCCCGCGGCGCGGGCTGCCTGAAGATCGCGCAGCGAGTCACCTACCATGTATTCGCCGGCCACCGGCGCCCCGAGCACGGCTTCGATCTGGTGGAGAAGGCCCGGCAGTGGTTTCCGGCATGGGCACCTGTCGTGTGGAGTGTGAGGACAAAAGAACACCCCGGCCAAACGGCCGCCGGCTTCGCGTACAGCCTGGTCCAAGCGGTCGTGAATAGCCTGAAGGTTGGCCAGACTCATCAAGCCCCGGCCTACGCCGGACTGGTTGGTAGCGACGGCCACCTTCAGGCCGGCTTCGCACAGCCGGGCAATTGCCTCCAGGCTTCCCGGCAAGGGTTGCCACTGGTCCACGGAGCGAATGAAATCCACTCGCTCCTCGTTGATTACTCCGTCCCGGTCCAGGATTACCAGCTGGTGCTTCATGGAATTAGCCCAACCAGCATGAACAGGCGCAAACGACGGATTATTTGCGGCCGGGAAGAAGCGACAGGTCAGCGACCTTGAGCAGAGTCTCCCGGATTCCTGCCAGCAGAGCCAGCCGGTTTACACGCAGAGTCGCGTCTTCGCTCATTACCAGCACCTTTTCGAAGAAGGTTGCCAGCGGGCCTTGCAACGAGGCGAGCAATTCCAGCGCTCCGGCGTAATCAAGGTCGTCCAGGCGCTGGCGGTATTGCGGCAGCAGCAGCAGATACCTGGCCTGCAAGGTCTGTTCCTCGGGTTCGAGCAGCAACTCGGGGTCAATCGCTTCCACGCCGGTCGGGTCGGCCGATCGCAGTATGTTGGCGATGCGCTTGTTGGCTTCTGCAAGGTCTGCTGCTGTGGGACCGGCCAGAAAGCCGTGCAGCGCTATCAGGCGGTGGTGAAAATCCAGTGGCGAGGCAGGCGCTCGAGCGCGGACCGCAGAGAACAATTCCGGGCCTACCGCAATGCTATCGGCCTCAGGGTGCAGGCCGTCCAGGTACCAGGCCCGCAGGCGGTCCATCATGAACTCATAGAGCGTTTGGCCCACTTCGCCCGGGTCGGGAATCTCCACGGGCTGCCGGGCAAGCGCCTTGGCGATATTAGCCGGCAGGTCGATGTCCACTTCCCCTTCAATGCATATTCGCAACACTGCCAGGGAAGCGCGCCGCAAGCCGAAGGGATCGCTGGCGCCACGGGGGCGCCGCCCAAGCGCGAACAGGCCGGCAAGGGCGTCCAGCCGGTCGGCCAGGGCCAGCGCTTTCCCGGCGGGGCTTGCAGGAATCCGGCCGCCGGCATGGCGCGGCGCATAGTGCTCGCCGATAGCGGCGCTAACCTGATCCGCTTCGCCCCCATGCCGTGCGTAGTCTGCTCCCATAAAGCCTTGCAGGCCGGGGAACTCGCCGACCATCCCGGTCAGCAGGTCCGCCTTGCAAAGCAGCGCGGCTCTTCGGGCCAGTGTCGGATCCGCCCCGGTTACAGCCGCCAGCCCTTCGGTCAGGCTCGCCAGGCGCTCGGCACGATCGCCCAGCGATCCCAACCCTTTCTGGTAGCGCACATCCGCCAGGCCGTTCACAAGATCGGCCAACGGCTCGGAACGATCGCGCTGGTAGAAGAAGGCGGCGTCCGCCAGCCGGGCACGCACAACCCGCTCGGCACCGCCGCTGACCGCCCTGGGATCGCGGCTTTCCAGGTTGCTGATCAGCACGAACCCAGGCAACAGCGCGCCCGACATCCCGCGCACCGGGAAGAAGCGCAGGTGTTCCTGCAACGAGGCAATGATCACGGCTTCCGGCAGTTCGAGATAGCGTTCCTCAAACGCCCCGGCAAGCGCTACCGGCCACTCCACCAACCCGGTGATTTCATCGATCAACGCCGGGCTGCCAACCAACTCTCCGCCCAGTTCCTCGGCCTTCCGGCTTGCCAGCCGGACGATCGAGCCGCGCCGCTTTTGAAAGCTCGCAATAACCTTCCCCTGCCGGCGTAGTGCCCCGGCATACTGCTTGGCCGATTCCAGGCTAAGGCGGGTCGGTCCCAGGAACCGGTGGCCGGCGGTCCGGCGGCCGCTGCGCCGGCCGAGTATCGTGGCCGGTACCACGCGCTTGCCATGCAGCATGACAATCCAGTGGACCGGCCGGATGAACTCCTCCGGTCCCGAGCCCCAACGCATGGCCCTGGCGACCGGTAGCCGCTTCAGTGCGCCCGACGCGATTTCAGGCAGCAGCGCCGCCGCCGCCTTGCCCGCGCGACGTCCGCTGAACATCAGCCATTCGCCCTTCTGGGTGCGCAGCGTTTTCAAGTCCTCGGGAGCGCATCCGAAGGAGTCGGCAAAACCTTTGGCAGCGCGGGTCCACTGTCCGCTCCCATCGCGCGCAGCCGCCAGCGGTGGTCCTCGCTTCTCGATCAGCTGTGCCGGTTGCCGCGACGCCAGCTCGCGGACCATGACCGCCAGCCGGCGAGGCGAAGCAAAGGACTCCAGCCCCATGTGCTCCAGCCCGGCCTCTTCAAGGCCCCGCCGGAACTCGTCGCGCAACGCCTTTTCGAGGCTCCGCAGAGCCTTCGGCGGCAACTCCTCCACGCCAATCTCGAACAGGAAATCTGAAGGACCCGGCATCGATGCCCCCTAGGCGTCCAGCATCGGGAAGCCCAGTGCTTCCCTCGATTCGACGTAGCTCTCGGCTACGGAACCGGCCATTTCGCGCACCCGCAGGATGTATCGCTGCCGTTCGGTGGTTGATATTGCGCGGCGCGCATCCAGCAGGTTGAAGGTGTGCGACGCCTCCAGCACCTGTTCGTAGGCAGCCAGTGGCAGGCGCTCTGCCGTCAGCCGGGCGCACTCGTGCTCAGAGCTATCGAACCGGCTGAACAGCAGCCCGGTATTGGCCAGCTCAAAATTGAACCGGGACATTTCCACTTCGTTCTGGTGATAAACGTCGCGATAAAGCACTTGCCGGCCGCCGCCGCCGGTCCACAGCAGGTCGAAGACGCTGTCCACGCCCTGCAGGTACATCGCCAGCCGCTCCAGGCCGTAGGTGATCTCGCCGGTAACGGGCCGGCAATCCAGGCCCCCAACCTGTTGAAAATAGGTGAATTGGGTAATTTCCATGCCGTTCAGCCACACTTCCCAACCCAGGCCCCAGGCGCCCAGGGTCGGCGATTCCCAGTTGTCCTCCACGAAGCGCACATCGTCGGTCTTGAGATCGATTCCCAGGTAGCGTAACGAGTCCAGGTACCAGTCCTGAAACTTCTCCGGTGACGGCTTCATCACCACCTGCAACTGGTAGTAGTGCTGCAGCCGGAACGGATTGTCGCCATATCGCCCATCGGTGGGGCGGCGGCTGGGCTGGACATAGGCGCTGTTCCAGGGCTCCGGTCCCAGGGCCCGCAGAAAGGTCGCCGGGTGGAAGGTCCCGGCCCCGACCGGCTGATCCAGGGGCTGCAGGATGACGCAGCCGCGCCGCGCCCAGTAGGCCTCCAGCAGTCGGATCAGCGTCTGGAAGTCGGCGGGTCGCTTGCGCTCCCTGGGCATGGAAAGGTGCCTGGGCCCTGGTTAGTCGGCTCTGCCGAAGACCGCCACGCTGACTACACAGCGGGCCGGCTCACCCCCCAGGTTATGAGTCAGTCCCAGTGACGGCGAATCAAGCTGACGGTCGCCGGCCCGGCCCAGCAGCTGCAGATAGACCTCGTAGGCCATCCGCAGGCCGGATGCGCCGATCGGATGTCCGAAGCACTTCAGGCCGCCATCGATCTGGCAGGGCGTCTTGCCGTCGCGATCGAAGGAGCCATCGAGGACAGCGCGCCAACCCTGGCCTTCCTCGGCAAAGCCAAGGTCTTCCATGGTGACCAGTTCGGTTATCGAGAAACAGTCGTGAACTTCAAGAAAATCAATCTCTTCGCGCGCGTTGCGAATCCCGGCTTCGTCGAGGGCGCGTCCGCCCGCTATGCGGGCGCAGTGAATATAACTGCCGTCCCAACCCTCGTGACCGGCCTCCGAGCCGTTGCTCACGGCAAGCTGTAGCGCCTTGACCGTTACGATCTCGGTCTTGCCGAGCCGGCGGGCAATCTCCGGCCTTGCGACGATGGCGCAGGCGGCGCCGTCGCTCACCCCGCAGCAATCAAATAAGCCCAGCGGCTCGGCCACCATGGGTGCGCCGATGATGGTGTCCATGTCCACCTCCCGGCGCAGATGGGCCTTGGGGTTGATCGCGCCGTTCAAGTGGCTCTTCCAGGAAACGTGGGCCATGGCGCGCTTCAAGTCTTCGCCGTTGACCCGGTGCTGGGCCCGGTACGCGGAGGCCAGCTGGGCGAAGGATCCGGGTGAACTGGTGTTGGGGCGCCATTGTTCCGTGAAGGTCCCCGGAGTGCCGATCGGCAGGCCGCCGTAACCGGTGTCCTTGAGCTTCTCCACGCCCAGGGCCAGCGCAATATCGCAGGCGCCGGCGGCAACCGCATACACCGCGCCCCGCAGGGCTTCCGTGCCGGTGGCGCACATGTTCTCCACCCGCGTCACCGGGATGTTCTTCAGGCGCAGGGCGTTGGCCAGCGGCAGGGCGGACCGGCCCACGCTGGCGTCGTCGAAGTAGCAGCCGAACCAGGCGGCTTCAAGGTCGTCGGTCGTCAGTCCCGAGTCCGCGGACGCCTCCCGAAACGCCTCCAGCATCAGGTCCTCGGCGTCGCAGTCCCAACGCTCCCCGAATTTTGAGCAACCCATGCCCACGATCGCCACTTTGTCGCATATGCCTGTCATGACCCGTGCTCCTCATCCGGCGCAGGCGCGCCTTTCCAAAAATATCTCCGGAAGCCTCTCTGTGAGTCTATCGCGTGAATGCGAAAAACGAACCGCAATTTCAGCCCCACCTGCATCCGTTCCAGCGGGCATTCGGTGAACTCCATCAGCACTCGCGCGCCGCTGGCCGTCGATGCCAGCCCGTATTGCAGCGGCGGATGCGGCGTGTACGCCAGCCAGTCCTGTGTGAAAGAAAAGACCGAGCCCGGCTCTTCGGCCAGCGGCACGACCTCCTGCTCCGCTTCGGCGTTGCATTCGGGGTTTACGCAGCGCGCGCTGCGTGGAAACTGCGCAGTCTTGCACGCCGGGCATCGCCCGCCCGTGAATCCGGTCAGCTCGGAGCGATGCCGGTCGAATGCGCTGAGTGCGGTCTTGGCGTCGGCTTCAGCACGCATCCCGAAGTCCATCGGCAATAAGCCGCTGAAACTCAAGTACTTGGTATAGGCGGTCTCGGGCCGGGGCGGCGTCAGGGCCAGGCGCTTTGCATTGCGCTGCTGCCAGGCCGGAAGATGCGCGGTAGCCTTCAGCAGCAGCGCGATTCCGCCCTGGGCGAAGCCGATCAGCAGGATCAGGTCGTCGGGCCGCGCTTCGCCGAGCGCGTCCACAGCCAGCAACAGCGGATGCGGGGCGCCGGTATCGCCCACATCTCCGAGGCGGCCATCCTGGACCAAGTCGGGAGGCAGGCCCAGGCCCTTGGCAAAAGCCCCCGTCATTTTCGGCGGCGCCGCGGGCAACACCAGGCGGGCCAGTTCACCCGGTGCGATTCGGGCACGCTCCAGCACCCCGCGCACCAGCGCCGGCAGAATCGACCGGTAACCCCGATCGCGCACCCAGCGCTCCTCCCAGCGGTAGTCGAATGCCTGGCCGCTGCCGCGGAATTGATCGACGAAATCGCGCGCCAAGCGAAACTCGGCCACGACCTGGGCAATCGGGTTCTCGCCGCCCAGGAGCACGGCCGCCGCGCCGTGCCCGTATTGCAGTTCCTGAACACTGGCCGGTTTCGCGCGGCGGGCATCGGCCGCCACCACCAGCGCTTCCCCGCCGCCCCGCAGCGCTTCGCAAAGCGCCTGCATGCCGGCATTGCGGGAATTGCCCACATCGACCGCCGACATCTGCTCGGACAGGTTCAGCGCCTCGCCGACCATGGTGGCGCCCTGGCGATCGGCAAACGGCGGCGTGGTGGACGCGAAGTACAGGCGCTGCAGGCTTTCCCGCGGGCGTCCGGCAAGGCAGCGGCGGGCCGCCTCCACGCCCATGGTGATGCTGTCCTCGTCCCAATTGCACATGCTGCGCGCGCCCCGCGCCAGCCCCTTGAGGGCCGGATTGGCCCAGCCATTGGCGGCGAAAATCGACCGCCGGTCCAGACGCATGGCCGGCACGTATGCCGCTGCGTCAATGATGCCGAGCGTGGTCATGTCCGCTGCGAAGTCACCTGGCTCCCGGGACGGTTAGTCGAAGGAATCGGGGCTGGCGGTCAGCTTGCCGGGAAACAGGCGCTCGGCGCGCTCGCGGTAGCCGTCGGAGACCTCGTCCACCGAGTTCAGCTTGCAGCCCGAGGAATGCCAGATGAGGTGGCCCGGCTGGCCCTGCATGCCCATCCAGCGCAGCCACGGCGAAAAGTAGGTCGACGAGAAGCTGCTGCGCAAGCTCTTGATGTTCGGATCGGCAAAATCCTCCGCCAGGCAGAACATCGTGAAAGCCTCCAGCCATGGCTGCGGCGTATGGGTAAGTCCGCGGCTGGCCATCATCCAGACGTGACGGCCGGAGGCGGTCCATTCCGAGTTCCAGCGCAGCATGGCGCCGCTTGGGTCGATCTTCTCCGAGAACACCATGCCCTCCTGGGTATACCGCGCTCCGTCCCGGCCACCGAGTTGATTGGGCGCCACAGGCAGGGTTTCCCCGGTGTAGGGATTGGTGAATTCGTCCAGCATTTCATCGCTGCCCGGGTTCTTGAAGAAAGTCAGCGTGCGGCTGCTGATGGAATACTCGCCGTTTTCGAGCGCCCGGGCCCAGTAGATTTCCGTGCCTTCCAGGTCGAGGATGTGCTTCGGCTCAGCCTCGCCCACCTGGGCGTAGATGCGTCCCATGTACCACCAGGGAGAGTCCTGCTCCTCGAGACTCGATTGCATGCGCAGCCAGGCCTGCAACCAGGCTGCCCTGTCGTCAGCGGCGGGCAACACGCCGCTGGAGTCCGCTTTCGCGGCATTGATGCTCAGTGCTGCGCCCAGCCCCAGGCCGCCCAGGCCGCCCAACATTGCGCGTCGTGAAATGTCGTAAGTCATCCGATTTCTCCGCCGACCCGAGAAACAGGCCGCGCGCCGCCAATGATATAGGCGTGAGCCGGGCGCGGAGTCACTAGCTGATGGGCGGTACGCCGGTGGGCGCCATTCCTTCGTGGTGATGCACGATGCGCCAGCCGTTGGGTGTCCGCAACAGCACGTCGGTGATCCGAACGCGCCCGGCTGCGGCGTTGGGCGGCTCGTAGTTGAAATTGAGCCAGTAGCGCGCCACCGCCACCTCATTGAAAACGTCCAGCTTCAGCGGGTCGATCGAAATATTCAACCGGCCACGGGCCATGGATTGCGCCTTATCCCGCTCATGAAACGCTTCGCGCTCTTCCTTGCCCGTGATCAATTCCGGTTCGAAAAGGTCCCAAAGCGTACAGTCCTTGTGCAGGATATTCTCCATTCCCTGCACATCCCTCCCTTCGAACGCGTCGAAGACGCCCTGGATCAGCTTCCAGATTTCATGCTGCCCCGCATTTCGATTCATGGCCCCCCCCCGCTTGTTGTGCGCATAGTCTAGCCTGCCCATTGGGCCGACAGACTATAGACCTGGAGCGGCCAGTAACGGTAGAATTGCGGGCCGTGCCGCGGAACGGATTTGCCGGCGCCGGTTTCAGTTTGTTCCCAAGTGGTTGCGGCGCAATCAAATGCGCCTCGGCAGTGTGGGTGCGGGCGACCAGCGAGGCGCAATCCGCCATTCTACTTTAGGAGATTCATCCGGCGTTTGGGGGCCGAATCGCAATGAACGTATCCGAAGTTTTAACCATGATCGAGGAAAAGGGCGTGAGGTTTGTCGATCTCCGTTTTACCGACACCCGAGGCAAGGAACAGCACGTAAGCCTACCTTCCAGTGCCATCAATGAGGAGTTCTTTGTTTCGGGGAAGATGTTCGACGGCTCTTCCATCGCCGGCTGGCGGGGAATTGACGAATCGGACATGGTGTTGATGCCCGAGGCGGACACCGCGGTGTTGGACGTATTTGCTGAAGACACCACCATGTTGTTGCGCTGCGATGTGTACGAACCGGTCACCATGCAGGCCTACGGGCGCTGCCCGCGCCTTACCGCCAAGCGGGCGGTCGAATACCTGCGTTCCACCGGGATCGGCGACGATGCGTATTTCGGGCCGGAGAATGAGTTCTTCGTGTTTGACGACGTGCGCTACGGCAGTTCACTGGAGGGTGCGTCCTACCAGATCGACTCGATCGAGGGCGCCTGGAACTCCACGCGCGAATTCGAGGAGGGCAACTACGGGCACCGTCCCGGCGTCAAGGGCGGCTATTTTCCGGTCCCGCCGGTGGATTCCCTGCAGGACATACGATCCACCATGTGCCTGGCCCTGGAGGATCTCGGCCTGTCGGTGGAAGTGCATCACCACGAGGTCGCCACGGCCGGACAATGCGAGATCGGCGTGCGGTTCAACAGCCTCACCCGCAAGGCCGACGAAGTGCAGATCCTCAAATACGCCGTCATGCAGACGGCCCATCAGTTCGGCAAGACCGCAACCTTCATGCCCAAGCCCCTGGTCGGCGATAACGGCAACGGCATGCACGTTCACCAGTCGGTCATCAAGGGCGGCAACAACGTCTTTACCGGAGACGGTTACGGGGGCTTGTCGGAGGCCGGGATGTACTACATCGGCGGAATCCTCAAGCATGCGCGGGCGCTGAACGCGTTTACCAACCCTGCCACCAACAGCTACAAGCGCCTTGTGAAGGGCTTTGAAGCACCCACCTTGCTGGCCTATTCGGCCCGCAATCGCTCGGCGGCGGTGCGCATCCCGTTCGTGGCCGATTCCCGCGGGCGCCGGATCGAAGTGCGGTTCCCCGACAGCATGGCCAACCCGTACCTGGCCTTTGCGGCAATGCTCATGGCGGGCATCGACGGCATTCAGAACAAGATTCATCCCGGCGACCCGGTGGACAAGGACCTGTACGACCTGCCTCCCGAGGAAGAAGCGGGGCTGCCGACGGTTGCGTTTTCGCTCGACGAGGCATTGGAAGCGCTACGCGCAGACTGTGACTTCCTCAAGAACGGCGACGTGTTCACCGACGACCTCCTGGAAGGCTATGTCGGCCTGAAGGAGGAGGAATGCACGCTGTTGCGCGCCAGCACGCACCCGGTCGAGTTCCAGATGTACTACAGCTTGTAGTTCGTATCGGTCAGCCGGTCAGGTCAGGTCCAGGAAGGACAATGGGCAAGGGACTCGCAGGCCTGTTCCTGTTCGTGGCTCTGCTGCCGGCGGCGCAGTGCCAGGGTCTTTGGCGCCATGTGGACGAACAGGGCGTGATTCGGTATGCCGACCGGCCTTTCCTTAACGCCGTTCAAGTGGAATTGCACGGCCCGGGACGCTGGGCCGCTATAACGTCCCCCTCCCCCGGACCCACTCCGGCTGAAAGGCGGACAGGCGTGGCGTTCGAGGGGCCGGCACCGACATTGGCGATCACCCAGCCGGCGGCGGAGGCCACCGTATGGGGCGCGGGCGGCGAGCTTGAGGTGGCTCTGGCCATGGGCGCGGCGCCGGAGGACGGCAGCCGGCTGGTGCTGGAACTGGACGGCGCCGAGGCGGTTTGGCGGGGATCACCCCCGCTGGTGCGCCTCACGCAGGTCTGGCGAGGTGAGCATCGGCTGCGGGCGCGCCTGCTGGACGCAGACAACCGCGAACTTGCCGCAAGCGAAGAGGTCCTGTTCTACAAGCGCGAACCTTCGTCCATGAAGACTCCGGCCGGTTCGCCCTGAGCCCAGCCGGCCGAGCCGCAGCCTGGAGGCGTGACACAACACTAGACAGAACTTCCGATTGAGATCCCGCTGGATTTTAGCCCAAGTCATTGATTGGGGGATGTTTTTGGGTTTGGGGAAGGAGAGCATGTAGGCATGTTTCAGTAGAAGGTGGTTATTTATATTGATTTGCTTGATACATGCGGCTAAAAAGGGTGGCCATGTCGCCGCCGCGCTCGGCGCCCTCGAGAGGCTGGGCCTTCCCCGCCTGATCGACTCGCAGCCTTCGCCGCAGCGGGATCGGGTCGTAGCGCTGATCGCGGCCCGCATCCTCCATCCGGGCTCCAAGCTGGCCGCGGCCCCGGGGACTGGCCGAAGAAACGGCCCGCGACACCCTCGGCGAGGCGCTGGGTCTGGGAGAGGCGGGCGAGGACGACCGAATACCGGCGCAATGCGGAATCCATCGCCCGCGAAGCGGCCCTGGACGGCTTGTACGTGGTGCGAACCAGCCTGCCGGCGGCGGAACTCGACGCGCAAGGGACGGTGCGCGCCTACAAGCGCTTAAGCGCTGTGGAGCGGGCCTTTAGAAGCCTCAAGACGGTGGACCTGAAAGTGCGGCCAGTGTTCCACTATACGGAGGGCCGGGTGCGCGCCCATATCTTCTTGTGCATGCTCGCCTATTACGTCGAATGGCACATGCGCGGATGGCTCAAGCCCCTGCGGTTCGACGACGAGGATCCGGACGCCGCCGAGGCGGCCCGCGCCTCGCCCGTGGCCCCTTCCCGATTCCATTGATTTGCAAGTAAATCAACCACGTGAATCATGTAGGGGCTTGGAAGTTCGGACTAGAAAGCGTAGCGAACTCCCACCGTGGCGGCCAATCCGCCGATATCCTCGAAGGCCTGGACGCTGGTGAAAGGTGTGACACCGTCCGCCTGCACGGGGGCGTGGCTGCGAATGGTCGACCAGGTGCCGCTGCTGCTTATGTCGTTGAAATCGGCCCAGCGCAGGCTCAGGAAGGCATAGGTCCTGTCCGCCAGTTTCCGTTCCAGCCCAGCCACCACCTGGTAACCGAAGGCCTCGCCGCTCACCTCGGTATCCAGCAGGCTTTGGCTGCCGGCGGCGGCGAGCTGCCATTCTTCAGGCTGCGCCGGGTCACCACCCGCCGCGGTGATGTAGCCGTCGGCGACCGTGCGGCGAAGATAGGAACCGACGTAACCGGACTTGACTTGCGCAAATCCCGCGCCCAGGCCGACATAGGGTGTCACCCCGGAACTCTCACCGAATGTGTAGTACAGGTTCACCAACAGCTGACGGGCCCTGAAGTCGGCAACCCGGTGATAGGGCGGGGAATCGGAACTCCATTCCGAAGCCTTGCCCTGCAGAGCCGGGTTGTCGGCATCGGCAATACCAGGGCGTGTCTCACCGTTGTGCGAGCGGCTGAAGAACTCCGCTTCCACCCGGAACCGTTCCCAGGCGTATCCCAGGCTCACGGCCCCGGAGAAGGCTGCGCCGAGGTCAAAGGAATCGCCGAAGAAGCGCCTGGGGGTATTGTCCATGCAGGCTCCGCCTGTCGGCGCATTGGCAGGGTTCGCGTACAGCAGGCTGTCGCAGCGTGTGGGGTGATTGACGCCGGTCGTGCTTGCGTTGATTCCGTCCGAAGCGGCGCCCAGCCCCAGCGAGACGTAGGTCTCGCCCGCAACAGTTACTTGAGTGGAAAGTGCAAGTGCAAATCCCGCGCGCAGCATACCTGAAATGGTCGCGTTCATATCCGTTAGCCCCGCCGAAATAAGCGGAAATTATAGGTGCCGGCCCGACCGGTCGCAAGCAGCAGGCCCGCCAGCATCGGGCGGCTCACCAGCACCAGCGTTCTCGCCGTACAGCGTAGCGCGTCCCATGGTGTTGACAGACCCTCTCTAGAGGGTGGCCGTTTAGCCGGAGAGCGGACTGTCCTTCAGATCCGCCTGCAGTTGCAAAGCCCCTGTGAGTTCGCTCACCCCGGAGAGTTTGTGCCGGGCGAGATAGTCGGCAATTCCCTCGTTGATCTTCCTGCACACCAGGGGGTCGTAGAACAAGGCGGTTCCAACCCCTACGGTGGTGGCGCCCGCGAGTAGAAACTCGATTGCGTCGGTGGCGTTCATGACGCCCCCCTGGCCGATGATCGGCGCGTTGTACTTCCGCGCCACCTGGTAAGTCTGGTAGACCTTCAGCAGGGCCAGCGGCTTGATCGCCGGCCCCGAAAGGCCGCCTTGCACGTTGCCGATGACCGGCCGCCGGCTGTCGGAGTCGATTGCCATTCCCATCAGCGTGTTGATCACCGCCAGGCCGTCGGCGCCCGCTTCCAGGCAGCGGCGCGCGTTCTCCGCGATGTCGGTCTGGTTGGGTGAGAGCTTGGCGATGAGCGGCTTGGAGGTGACCGCCCTGCAAGCCTCCACAACGCGCGCCGACATGTCCGGGTCATTGCCGAAGGCCACCCCGCCTTCGCGCACGTTGGGACAGGAGATATTGATCTCCATGCCGTGCATGGGCGTATCGTCAAAGCGCCGGGTCACCTCCGCGTACTCCTCTACCGTGCTGCCGCAGATATTCGCGAACCAGCAGGTTTCCGAATAGTCCAGCCGGGGCGCAATGTCGCGCACCACGGCGTCCACCCCCGGATTCTGGAGGCCGATGGCGTTCAGCATCCCACCGGGCGTCTCCCACAATCGGTGGCCCTTGTTTCCCAGCCGTGGCTTGAGGGTGGTGCCCTTGCAGACAATGGCGCCCGCGTCGGCATTGCGAAACCCCTCGACCCGGGTGTACTCGTCTCCGAACCCCACACATCCAGACAAAAGCACGATCGGAGAGCTCAATTGGAGCCCGCAAAACTCAACCGACAGCGGCGAACTGCTCATGGCGAGGTCAGGGCCATCTCATCTTCGGCCTTCAAAGGCCGGCTCATCAGCAATTCCAGTACCTGCTTGGGGTCACGCCCGCAGTGCAACACCTGGTAGACCTGCTCCGAAATCGGCAGATCCAGGTCCATACGGCCGGAGAGGCGATGCACCGCCTCGGCGGCATACAGCCCTTCTGCGACCTGTCCCAGTTCCTCAAGCGCGTCCTTGACGGGGGTGCCGCGCGCTACTGCCAGCCCCAGGCGCCGGTTGCGGGACTGATCATCGGAGCAGGTCAAGGCCAGGTCGCCGAGGCCGGCCAGCCCCATGAAGCTGTTGGCGCGCGCTCCCAGCGCCACGCCGAAGCGAACGATTTCCGCCAGCCCGCGGCACAACAGAGCCGCCCGCGCGTTGGCGCCATAACCCAGGCCGTCGGACATTCCCGCCGCGATCGCGATCACGTTCTTGGTGGCGCCTCCTACTTCCACTCCGATCAGGTCGCCGGAAACATAAGCGCGAAGCGCCCCGGAGTTGAGCCGCGTCGCCAGCCACCGCGCAAGCTCGGGGCTGCGCGAGGCGACAGTAATCGCGGCCGGCCGGCCGGCGGCGACTTCGGTGGCGAAAGTAGGGCCGGATAGCGCGGCCAGGGGGTAGCCCTCGCCCAGTTCCTCGTCTGCGACCTGATGCGCAAGCAGGCCGGTGGCGACTTCCAGCCCCTTGGAAGCGCAGCACAGCGGAACCCGGTCTTGCAAAAGGGGCTTGAGCCGCCGAAAGGTTTCGCGTAAAGCGGCGCTCGGGGTCACCACGAGCACACACTGCGCACCATCCGTAGCGCTTTGGAGATCTTCGGTCGGGCGGACCTCCCGGGGCAGGGGAACGCCGGACAGATAGCGCCTGTTTTCGCGGTCCCTGGACAGGTTGGCCAGCAATTCCCGGTCAATATCCCAGATCTTCGCGGGGTACCCCGCCTTCGCCAGGTGAACGGCCAGCGCCGTTCCCCATGCGCCGGCGCCGACTACCGCGAACATGGAGTCCGGCGGATTACTTGCGGCGCCCCCGCCCGCTGACGACCGGCAGGTTGTCTCGTTGCCAGGCGGCCAGCCCTCCCTTGAGGCTGAACACCTGCTCCGACCCCTTCTTGCGCAGGTCCTGCGCCAAGCGGCCACTGGCCGCGCCGTTTTCGCAGACCAGCAGGACCGGATTGCCGGACTTCATTTTGGGCGCCCCGGGGACGTCCACAGTCCGCATGTTGCGGGCATTGGGAATATGGCCCTGGCCATAGGCCGTGGGTTCTCGGAGATCGAATATCGCCGCGCCCTTGTTGATCGCTTGGACCGCAACGTTGGGCGCCAGCCCGGTCACCGCCAGCGCCCGCAAACGAACTTCGTTGAACAGGGCCGCCAACAGCGTGCCGACCACGCCCAGACTCAGCCAGGGATGAGCGGTTGCGAATTCGATCAGGCGTCCCATATCGGTGAAGGCGTTGTATCCATGGTGCTCCGTGAGGTTGCCTGCTGTCGCGTACGCTGCCCAAGGGGCTTTCGCGCTCCGTCTTCCGCAGGTCTCCCGCGGGGAATTATAACGACCGCCCGATATAATTCGCGCGCCGCCGTGTGTCCGCGCTCCCAGCAATCATTTCACCGAATAACTCTAGTGTCGTGTTTACGATCAGGGGCCTGATCGCCAGCCTCCTTTTTCTCGCCAGTCTTGCATCAGCGCAGGAACCCGCGCACGAGGGTGAGTTGGCCGGGCTGCTCAGCCGGATTGAGGCGGTAGAGCGCCAGCTCAAGGAAGACATGGAAGCGCAGAGCGAGGCGGAAGCCGATTTGCGCGATGCGGAAACGGAAATCATGCGCTTGCGCAAAGCCGCGCTGGAAGTGGAGCAGCAGCTCAGTGCAAGTCGCGCAAAGCAGGCCCGGCTTGAGGACGACGTTCGGCGTAGCGGAGAATCAAATAGACAGGCCCAGCAAGAGTTGGCTCAGGCAATGCGGCGTGCCTGGCGCGCGGGCAGGCAGGACGACCTGAAGGCCTTGTTGAGCGGAGAGAGCGCCGGGCAGGTGGACCGCCGGTTGGCCTGGACCTCCCTGCTGGTAAGTTCCTGGACGCAACAGGCTCGCCAATCAACCAGGATGGCCGGCGAAATGCGCAAACTCAAGGGCGAATCCACGCTGGTGGAGAATGAACTGGCTGACTTGCGGGCGCTGCGAAACGAGAAGATTCGCGAATTGGAACAGGCGGCGGCCCGCCGCAGGGAAAGCCTGCAGGTATTGCAGCAGCGTATCGGCGAGGCCGGCGAGGAGATTCAGCGGCTCCAGACCCGCGCCGCCACCCTTACCTCCCTGGTGGAGGACCTGGGCGCAATTGTGGTGGACCATCCAGCACTGCCGATGCCGTCGATTACTGAGGCTCGCGGGCAACTGGATTGGCCGGTAAGCGGCCGCATCCTGCAACGATTCGGCGCCGGGCCCGGCAGCGGTCAGGCGAGTTGGGACGGGATTCTGCTGGAGGCTGAAGAGGGCGCCCCGGTGCGCGCGCCACATCCGGGGCGCGTGGTGTTTGCCGACTGGGTGCGCGGATTGGGTTTCCTCATGGTGCTGGATCATGGCGAGAACGTGCTGAGCCTGTACGCATACAATGACCGGTTGTTGGGCAAGAAGGGCGAAATGGTGGAAAGGGGGCAGGTAATCGCCCACGCGGGAAGCACTGGAGGGCGCCGGGAACCCGGCCTGTATTTCGAGATACGGCGGCACGGCAAACCGGTGGATCCGGTGCGATGGCTAAGCAAGTAAGCACTGCCGGCATGAGCGGCTTTGAGAAAGCCGTCGGTCTCTACACCATCGTTCACAAGGAGGCGCGTCGAATCGTACGCATCTGGGTGCAGACCATTGTGCCTCCGGCCATCACCATGTCCCTGTACTTTGTCATTTTCGGGCAGTTACGGGAACGCATAGGCTCCATGTCCGGCTTCGACTACACGCAGTTCATTGCTCCCGGGCTGATCCTGATGTCGGTGATAACCAATTCCTACGGCAACGTCGTTGCATCGTTTTTCGGGGCAAAGTTCCAACGCCACCTGGAGGAAATGCTGGTCTCGCCGCTGCCCAACTACATCATCATTCTGGGCCATGCCGCCGGCGGAGTGTTGCGCGGTCTGATCGTGGGCGTGATCGTGACGCTTGTGGCCATGGCGTTCACCGATCTGCAGATCCTCTATCCGCTGATCGTGGTATCGACGCTTTTGTGCACCGCGATCACGTTCTCGCTGGGCGGCATGATCAACGCCATCTTCGCGCGCAAGTTCGACGACGTATCGCTGATACCTGC
The DNA here is from genome assembly GCA_965261845.1 of Candidatus Foliamicus sp. Classification (GTDB taxonomy): domain Bacteria; phylum Pseudomonadota; class Gammaproteobacteria; order Steroidobacterales; family Foliamicaceae; genus Foliamicus. Next base: position 3,035,090 of record OZ253475.1, read on the forward strand.
GTTCGTCCTTACTCCTTTGACCTACCTGGGCGGAGTCTTTTATTCGGTGGACCTGCTGCCCGGGGTTTGGCACGCGCTCAGTCTTTTCAATCCCATCCTCTACATGATCAACGCCTTCCGCTACGGCATGATCGGAACCACCGACGTGGACCTTGGAACCGCCTACATAATGATGGGAGTCTTCATGTTCGTCCTTTTCGGAGTTTGCGCGCTGCTGATCCGCAAGGGCGTCGGCATCCGCGAGTAGCCCGGTTCGGCGGGCGTTAAGAGCCGCCCTGGATCAGGCGGCTTTCCTCACTTCGGCGGGAAGAGGCAGCGCAGGTATGGCGGCGGCCAACAGCGCCCCTGGCCCTGCATGGGCGCTGACTACCGCGCCTAACTCGGTGAGATAGCTTGAGACCAGGTTGGGGATTTCAGCCACCAGCAGATCGTGCAGGCGTTGCCCCGACTCGGCGCGATTGGCGTGCGCCACCGCAATGCGCAATGGCTGGTCGGTGGGGAAGCGCCGCACAACATAGCGCGCGAATCGCTCTACTCGATCGCCGGACCTTCTTTGGATGCCGCAAGCCTTCACGTGGCCCAGGCGGCCAATGCCCAGTAGCGCATCTACCCCCAGCAAGTCACTGAGGCGTTTGATTCGCGGCGAAATACGCCCGCCGCGAACGCCGTGCGACAGGTCCTCGATGATGCCGAAGGTCTTTGCGCCTGCGCACACCTCCGCCAGGCCCTCAACAATCTGATCGGCGCTTGCGCCCGCCCGGGACCATTCCGCGGCATGCTGAATAATGAGTCCTTCGCCGATTGACACGTTGGCGCTGTCCACGATCCGCACCCTGTCGCCGCATGATTCCGTCGCCACGCTGCGGGCCACGTCAGCCGTTCCGCTTACCGTGCCGGCCAGCGTGATCCACACGGACTCGGGAAAATGCCCCGCCAGGAATCCCATTGCACGCTCCATGTCGCCGCGCGGCGGCGTGGCGGTTTGGGCCTTCTCGCCTTCGTCTTCCATCGCCCGCCACAGCCACTGCGGGGGCAATCCCAGCCCATCCAGATAGCCCTTTTCACCCAGGTGAATGCGAAGAGGCGCCCGGGTAATACGCAGTGCCCTGATCAGGTCGGGAGGAATGTCCGCTCCGCTGTCGCAACCGATCGGCACATGGGATTCCTTGAGAAGGGCGAACTGCACATGCATATCGTCGGCTTTTTCGCTGCTCACCTCCCCGTGCTCATGAGCCATGGCGAATACCTCGTGAGGCTTGTCGGTGTGGATGTGCAAGCGCACGATACGCTCACCGCCGGCCACAACGACGGAATCGCCCAAAGCTCCAATCTCTTCGCGTATCGCGGTTGGCGCCAGCGCCTGGCCGGAAATCATGCACTCCGTGCAGTAGCGGAATTCAGATTCTTCGCCCAGGTCATGGGCGCGCGGCTCTCCAGCCAAAACGGCGGCTTGGTGGGCAAACTCCGCAACTTCGGCGCCTTGTCCGGTCCTCACCAGTTGTTCGATGCCGGCCAGGAAATGCGCCAGTCCCGCGCCGCCGGCATCCACGACCCCGGCGCGGCGCAGCACATCGAGCTGCTCGGGAGTCTTTCGCACGGCCTCGTCAGCGGCCTGCCGGGCCGCCGACAGCAGCGCCGTGAGTTCCCCTTCGGGCGATGCGTTGAGCGCGTCAAGCCCAACGGCGCTCATCACGCTGAGAATGGTTCCTTCGCGGGGATTGCTCAGGCCGCTGCGTGCCGACTCCGCTGCCGCTTTCAGCCCCAGCGCAACTTCGCCGGTGTCGAGCCGCGCCTTGCCTTCCCAGGCTTCCGCGAGCCCCTGCAGGAATTGCGCGAGGATTACGCCCGAATTTCCGCGGGCCCCGAACAGCGCGCCCTGGGCCGCGGCCTGAGCGACTTCCGCGGCGTTGCGGGAAGGCGATTCCGCCAACGCAAGGATCACGGCCTGCGCGGTATGCGCCATGTTCAGGCCGGTGTCGCCGTCGGCTACCGGAAAAACGTTGATCCGGTCCAGCTCCTCGCGGCTGCTCTGCAGCTGCAGCATTCCGGCCGTGATGGCTCGCGCCAGGCGCCGGCCGTCAAGGTAGTGGATTCCCCTCATCGCTGCATATGCAGGCGGACTCTTTGACCCTGATAGGCGAGCATCACTCCGTCGGTGGTGATCTCCCGCACCTGGGGCCCGTCTACAAGGCGGTCACCCACCTGGTAACTGCCTCCATTGATCTGCGCAAAGCTGCGATCTTTTTCGGGGCTGAAGAAAAGCATCTGCAGCTCAAGCACCGGCCAATCCGCCGGCGGCGCGGACAGCAGAGGCTCGGCCGGCTCGGTCTCGTCCGCAGCCGTGATCCGCGCGCTGGTCGATGCGACGCCGGCGGAAGTGGCAGGCGTTTCTGCCGACAGCTCGCTGCCGCCGGAACCCATCTGTGGCACTTCGCTCGTTGCGCTGCGGTCCCCATCCCTGGGCCGCGAGCCCAGAGCGAGGGTCGTGTTGTCAGCCGCGCCGATCGTTGCGGCTCCCGCACCTTGTTGGCCCGCGTTCTCGGTTGGGTAAGAGGAAGCCGAGGGCGAGGGCACAAGCAGCCGCCATGCCGCGAACACCAGCACTATGGCTGCCGCCGAACCCAGCGCGGCAATCCAGCCGCGGCGTCTGCGCGCGCGGAAGGGTCGGGGCGGATGCACGTATACCGGGCGTTGGAACTTCGATCGCCGGCGTTCCGAAATCTTGAGTGCGTCGAGGACGAAAGACATGCCAGCAGCCGGTTTCAGCCGGTAGCGCCGCTCCACACAGCACGTGTGGGGGCGCCTTCGCGTCCGTAGATTTCGCGCGACGCCAGGCGTACCAGCCGTGCGCCGACTTCCGGTTCCTCGCAGACGAAAGCTCCAAGCAGCGCACGGTCGGCGACTACGTTGATGATGCGCGGGATGCCCCTGGAGATTCGGTGCAACAGGCGCCTTGCCCGGGAAGAAAAAATTTCCCGGCCTGCGCCGGCAACCTTGAGCCTGTGTTGCAGGTACTCGCCGGTCTCCGCGCGGGACAGCGGTCCCAGATGGCAACGCGCGGTAATTCGTTGCGCCAACTGGCGCAGATCAGGCCGGGCGAGCGTTTCGTGCAGCTCCGGCTGGCCCACCAGCACGATCCCAAGAAGCTTGTGGCGCGCTGTTTCCAGGTTGGTGAGCCGGCGAACCTGCTCCAGCAGGCCTGGGCCAAGCGCCTGGGCCTCATCCACGATCAGCACCGTGCGCCGCCCGGCGCCATAGGTTCGCAGTAACTTGCGGTTCAATGCCGCTCCAAGCGCGGAAGGATTACTCGCCCAGCGCGGCGTGCGCACCCGCAGTTCACGGCCTATGGCCTGCAGAAATTCAATCCGGGTGCCTGGAGGATCGAGAATTATCGCCGTGTCGGTCTGCTCCGGCAGCCTTTCCAGCAGGCACCGGACCAGCATTGTCTTGCCTGTGCCTACTTCGCCGGTCAGTTGCGTAAAACCACCGTTTTCACGAACACCATAGAGGAGATGGGCCAGCGCCTCGGCGTGGCGGGCGCTCAAGTACAGGTAGCGCGGATCCGGCGTAATGCTGAAGGGCCTTTCACTCAAGCCGTGAAATTGCTCGTACATAGCCCTAATGCGGTCTCATCGCTCCCGATCCCCTTTCCTCATTGTAGCGGCCGCGCCGAGACAGCACACTAGGACAGCACGCTGCGGATCAAGTCGGTCAGCCGCCGCAATCCTTCGGTAGGCCCGGTGAACTCCTCGCAGGAGCCATCCATGACTTGAACCAACTCCGCAATACGCTCGCGCGCGGCCTGCTCGCCGTATCGTTGCGCCCACGAAGGCAGCCTTGATACGCCGGCCGCAGTTGCCTGCGAAGCATCGGAACCCAGATCGTCGAGATCGTCGCGAATTTGAAATGCCAGCCCCAACGCGTCCGCGTAAACCTCCAGCGCGTGCCTGCGGCCAAGGCGCAGATTCTCGCTGACGCATGCTGGCGCCAGTGCCGCCGCCCGGAAAAGCCCGCCGGTCTTGGTGCGATAGGCATGCTCCAGTTCCGCCAGGTCCGGGTCCCCGCCGCCATGCAGATCAAGGTCCTGCCCACCGGCCATTCCGGTCGAACCCGCGCATTCAGCCAGTAGGGCGCTGAGGCGCACCCGTGGGCCGTCGAGCCCGTCGAGCGACGGGTGGGTCGCCAGGACCTGCCACGCCAGCGTTTGCAGCGCGTCGCCCACCAGCAGCGCGGTGTCCTCTCCATAGAGCCTGTGAATACTGGGCTGGCCGCGCCGAAAGTCATCGTCGTCCATGCATGGCATATCGTCGTGCACCAGCGAATAACAGTGAATCAGCTCGATCGCAAGCGCCGCCGCCTCCACCCTGGATACGGGCACTTCGGCGGCTTCGGCTGCGGCGTAGCAGAGCAGCGGTCGAAGGCGCTTTCCTCCTCGCAACACCGCATCCCGCATGGCGGTGTGCAATCGCCGTGGGGTTATCGTCGCGCTCGGCAGACATTCCTCAAGCGCAGCGTTGACGCGAGCCTGGTAGTCACGCCATTTGTGCTCAGGGATTTCGCTGATTTTCATGCTGGTGTCATGTTCCGCGGGCCGCAACACGGACCGAGGCGCTTGAAGTGAGCGCCTTGAACGTGGATGCCGGCGCACCATCAAGCCATTTTATCTTGGGCGGGCCAGACGGCTTGAGCCCATGGCGGCGGAGATTTCCGACCCACCGGGCCACGAGAATTGCGCTGCCCGGATTGACAAGCCCGCAGGCTGATCCCCTAGAATCCTGCGGAGCGGTTCTCCGCGGAGGTATTGGCATGCAGGGCAGCGCCATTGCGCACCCCAACGTTGCGCTCATCAAGTACTGGGGAAAGCGAGACGTCTCCGGCAACTTGCCGGCCACCGGCTCTCTGTCGCTCACGCTGGGGCAGTTGAGCACCCGCACCACGGTGCGCTTCGACCGCGGCCTGAAGCAGGATGAGCTGATTCTGAATGGGCGTGCCAGCCCGAACGACCTGAAGCGGGTGGGCGATTGCCTGGCCCCGCTGCGGGAACGTGCGCGCGTATCGAGCGCCGCGCGGGTGCAGTCCGACAACGATTTCCCGACCGCCGCGGGATTGGCTTCCTCGGCCTCCGGAATGGCGGCGCTGGCGCTGGCGGCTGCATCGGCCCTCGGGGTGGCGGAGGAACGCGTGCTGGTGGGCCGCGCGGCCATGGCGGGTTCGGGTTCGGCGCCCCGTTCACTGTTTGGCGGCATCGTATTGTTGTCGATCGACGATGGCGGAACGTGGTCCTGCAAGACCATGCTGGCACCCGGAGAATGGCCGCTGAGGATAGCCGTGGCGGTTACCGACAGCGCGCCGAAAGAGCTCGATTCCCGCTCAGGCATGGAGCTTACCCGGCGTACCTCGCCTTTTTACAGTGCCTGGCTGCGGGGCCAGGATGCGGACCTGCTTGAGGCCCGCAGGGCCGTGGAGAGGCGCGACTTTGAGCGTCTGGCGGAACTGTCGGAGCACAACTGCCTGAAAATGCATGCCACCGCGCTGGGGGCGTCGCCGCCGGTGCTGTACTTCAATGGCGCGACAATCGAGTGCGTTCACCGGGTAAAGGCCCTGAGGAGAGAAGGGCACGCAGTTTTCTTTACCATCGATGCGGGCCCGCAAGTCAAGGTGGTTTGCCTCCCTGAGGCGCTGGACGCGGCGAGCGAGGCGCTGCAGTTGGTTCCCGGCGTAACCGGGGTGCTTACCGGTGGCCTGGGCGACGGCGCGCGAACCATAGATCCTTAAGTGCCAACGGCTCGCGTGATTCATGCTCGGGCCCCGGGCAAGCTTTTTCTTTCCGGGGAATATGCCGTGCTTGGGGGCGCGCCGGCGATAGCTTGCGCCATAGGCAGGGACGTCACTGTGAAGCTCTGCCACGGAGATGTTGCCGAGGCGCCGGAAGCGACACGATGGAGGGAAGCCGCCGAGCAGCAGCTGTGCCTGCATGGTATCGACGGCTTTCCGGCCGGTGGGCGTATGGTGATTGACAGCCGGGCTCTGCACTCGCCAGATGGAACCAAGTACGGTCTGGGAGCCAGCGCTGCGGTCGCCGCTGCGGTTACCGGTGCGCTGCTGGCGTCTTGTGGGCCTTTGCCCGGCAGGCAGTTGCAGTTGGACCTGGCAAGGGCCTTGCACCGGCAGCTCCAGGGGCCGGGGGGCAGCGGCGTGGACGTAGCGGCGAGTGTTCATGGTGGCGTAATCAGCATGTGCGGTGACCATGTGCAGAGCCTTGAATGGCCGGCCGGATTGCTGTGCGCGGTGATCTGGTCAGGCCAGGACGCGAATACCTCTAAAGCGATCGGCCGATTCCACAAAGCGCTCAAGAACAAATCCGGTCCGGCCGCGGCTGCCCTGGCCCGGCTGGAGACCGCGGCCTCGGCGGTGACCACGGCCTGGACCAGGGACGCCGGCGCCGTATTGGCTGAATTGGAGCAATACGCCGTCACCTGGCAGGAACTGGATCGGTCAGCGGACCTTGGGGTTTTCAGTCTTCCGCACAGGCGCCTTTTTGACCTCGCGCACGCAGAGCACTGCGTCTATAAGCCCTCCGGCGCCGGCGGTGGCGATTGCGGGCTTGCGTTTTCTTGCGAGCCGGACCGTCAGGAGCGGATGCGCTTGTCCGCCCTCAAGGCGGGCTTTGCGTTGCTCGATGTGGACCTCGCTGCGGAGGGCTTGCACGTTAGCCGTTACGCCGAATAAGCGTAATACTCGATGCCCTCGTCCTGGTACCCCGGATCGGTGCGGGTGCCGATGCGTTCTATGCGAAAGCCTGGAGGCGCGGGAAGATCGTCGACCGGAAGTCCCGCGTGCAGCGCCTCGTATTGGTCCTGGCGCAGGTCGTGCGAGAGCGCCAGCGATTCCGAGAAACGAATACGCCTGGCCGCCCGGCGCCAGCCGGGACGGACTCTCAGCGGCAGGGCTTCCGCTGCATCGCCGCTGCCGTAGCCGATCAGCAGTATTTCCCTGTCTTCCCACTCTTCTTCAGCCAGCGCGGCTTCTTCCAACCCGGCGGCCAGCCAGGCCAGCAGGGCGCCCGAATAAATGTTCCCGAGCTCCATCATGTTGTCGTCGCCCCAACGCAATTGACGGGTCACCAGGGAGTCGAAGTCCGGCCGCTTGCGAAGCGCCTTTGTCAGTGCGCTGCCGTGGGGGAAGGGGTCCGGGCTGCCTTGTTCGTCGGCAGGCGGTTGCAGGGAAGCGGCCGGGCGGGACATTTCATCCAATGCCTCGTCAAGAGGAACGCCCGATTCGCGGCAAAGCTGCTTTAGCAGATCCGATCGCCCGCCACGGCTGATTCCCTCGGCGCACAGGCGGATCAGGGCATAGGCGCTATGCGGCATGCGGCGGTAGGGCCGGTGAAAGAAAACCGCCCGCAGATCTGCCAGCCAATCCGCGGGGGATACGCCCCTTCGCGCGTACAGGTGCGCCAGCGCATTGCGTACCTGGTCCAGATAACAAAAGGTTGAGAAGCGGCCGTTGAACACCGGGTAGTGGAGGTTGGCCCGGGGCCGGCGCTCCCCGCCCAACAGGGGCTTGCGGAAGTCGGAAACCCGGTAGTCCGACGCGCGTCCCGCATGGTTCAGGTCCAGGCTGGCCAATGCCGGGTCGCGCTCCACCAAGAGCGCCACTGCGCCGGCGCCTTGGGTGGGTTCACCGGAACTGCCGCGGGCGTAGAGAGCCAGGTCCGAGCAGATCACGATCGCGGCCGAATCCTCCAACAAACAGTGGCGCACCGCGTTCTTAAGCGCGTATACGCCTCCCAGGCAGGCGTGCTTTACTTCCGGCACCTCGCAGTGCTGCGACAGTCGCGGCAGGTGAAGTTGGTCCAACGCCTGATCAAGCATCCCCTTGATGATGATGGCCCCGGCCGAATTATCGTTGCTGGACTCCGTTCCCAGCGCCAACAGTCCTATTCTCCCCGGGTCCACATCATGCTGGCGAATCAGCTTGAGGGCCGCGTTGGCGGCCATGGTGTATACGCTTTGCGCAGGCCCGGGCATGCGAAAAGCATGGCCGACTACGGCGGCGATCTTTTCCCACGGAGCACCCGTCCACTTGCACCAGTCCTGCAGGTCAACGCGGTACGGTGGCAAGTCCACCGCGATTCCGCTGATGCCAGCGGTAAGCCCCCCGTCTTTTTCCACAATTTCGCCTGGCTGGATTGCCTAGTGTGCTGTCCCGAAAATTACTGCACTAATCTGCGGGACAGCACACTAATTGGTGACCATTATCGTAACGGCCTCCGACATTACCGGAGGATCGTGAGGGATGTGAAGGTCGTCGGCAAGTAATAACCGAATGGTATGGGTCCCCGGCTCCAGCGAGAGCTCCACGCCGGTTTGCGCATTGCCGAAGTGAATGTGGCTGCCGTCGGTAGTGATGGGCAGGTCCATTCGCGGCAGGCCGGTATCGACGAGAAGATGATGATGTCCGGTATGTTCGCCTTGAACGCCGGCGGGGCTCAGCTCCATCCCTTCCAGCCCGAATTCCACCACGAAGGGGGAAACCACTTCCTCGCCTTCGGCAGGGGAAACAATCCATACTCGCGCCCCTTCCGGCGAAGGCTTACGGGGAGGAAGCATAATCTCCCTGGGCGCCGCGGTTTCCGCCGCCGGACCAGCGCCGTTATCGGCCTCGTCCTCGGGAGGAGCACCCCCGCAGGAAGCAAGCAAGACAAGGCAAAGAAGAGGCGCTAAGGATTGTCTAATCATGGGCTAAACCGGATATGCTGCAAGCACTTGGATCATAACGTAGCCACTAAATGCCTACAACATCAGCTCACTGGATGCGGCGCGTTCGGCTAGCAGCTCTTCGCCCGTGATACGGAGTTTCTCGCGCGAGAAATCGTCCAGTTCCAGGCCCTGCACGATTTCATAGGCTCCGTCGCTGCAGCGCACCGGATAGGAGAAATACACACCCTTGGGACTGCCGTAACTACCGTCGCTGGGCACCGCCATGCTGACCCAATCGCCGTTACCTGTTCCGTGAGCCCAATCACGCATGTGGTCGATCGCAGCATTGGCGGCCGAGGCCGCGCTCGACGTCCCGCGGGCCTTGATTACGCTGGCTCCGCGCTGCTGCACGGTGGTGACGAATTCGCCGCGGGCCCATTCGCGATCGACCAGTGAGGTCGCGGGGCGGCCTTCCAGCAGCGCCTGGGACAGGTCCGGATATTGGGTGGCCGAATGATTGCCCCAGATTATCATCCGCTGAACGGAGCTGACGTGGTGCCCCGTTCGGGCAGCCAACTGCGCACAGGCTCGATTGTGGTCCAAGCGCATCATTGCCGAGAAGTTGCGCGGATCCATATCCGGAGCGTTGGAAGCGGCGATGAGCGCATTGGTATTGGCCGGGTTGCCCACCACCAGCACTTTGGCGCGCTCGTCGGCCTGTTCATTCAGCACCGCCCCCTGCCGGGAAAAAATTCTGGCGTTCTCGGTAAGCAGATCGGACCGCTCCATTCCTGGCCCCCTGGGCTTTGCGCCTACCAGGAAAACATAGTCGGCACTGCGGAAGCCATCCTCAAGGCGGTCCGTAATAACCACCTCGTCGAGTGAGCCAAAGGCGCAATCCTCAAGCTCCATGGCAACGCCTTCCAACGCCTTCATCGCAGGTGCGATTTCGACAAGACGCAAGGTCAAGGGTTGTCCGTGCCCAAGAAGCTGTCCCGAAGCGATGCGAAAGGCGAGCTGATAACCGATCTGCCCGGCGGCGCCGGTGATGGCGATCTGGGTGGATTGTGACATGTGTGTGGAGCTGGAAACGGGGATCGGAATTGTATCCCCTCAACCAGGAACTTCCGCAGCCGTGACCCAAAAGGGTGTATTGCAATTTTGGAAGGACGTTCTTGTGCATACGCCAGCTCTCGCACGACTACTTTGCAACCATTTGCAGTGCCAGTGGCATCAAGGGAGCAGGAAATCGCACCTGGTTGGATGTCCCCTGAATCCACAGGAACATTTTGTGAGGAGAACAACAGTGATCAAAAGAACGATATTCTTGCCCGTTTGCGCTTGCGCAGTCGTTCTCGCCTCCGGGCCGGCGAATGCCGTCTGGACCAAAGACCCAAGTGGAGTCTTGAGCACGAATGAGTCAGTCGGCGCCGCGCGCGAGCAGATTCGCGCTCGGATGGAGAACCATTGCCTGCCTGCCGCCAGCCGGTTGGCGCGGGAAATCACCCTGGAGATAGTCGGCCGCGAGGCGGACCGGAGGGCCGCAAGCGCGACGGAAAGCGAATTGCGTCCCACGCAGGCGCCGATGGCTGCTATCGGCCGGCGTATGTCTCAGCCCGACCGCGTTGGCGACTCAGCCGCTAAACGCAGTCACACAGCCCCGCTGATCAGCCTGTCGCCGAATCAAGAGGGGCTGAGAAAACTCTTGGGATTCATAGGTATCAGCAAGTAGGGCCGCGCATTCCTGGCACCCACTGAACGACTTTCCGCGGCGCCGGTCCTGGACCCCTTGTCTTTTCTCCAGGACGGCGCTGGTGAGCAAGTTGTGACGACGTAACGTTCCCCTCCCACTTACCGTCACAAGCTTGCGAACGGGCCGGCCGCAGGGCCGGCCCCGGCTCTTTCCCCGAGGCGCTTCGTCCCTACCCTGCTACGCCCGTGGGCCGGTGTTTCCCGAACCGGACCGCTTGAAGGCTGGACACGACACTAGTCTTCCTTCTTGCTCCGTTCGTTCCAAAGGCGGATCTGTTCGTTCATTTGCTCCGCCAACTTCTGCTCGCGTTCAACGGAGCCGTCATAGCGCTTGACGAAGAGTTCTTCGCGCTCTTCGGTCTTTGATTCTTTGTCAAGGGAGTCGAAGTCGTCCTCCAGGCACTTGCGGTATTCCTCCAGCGCGGACTGAAATTCCCCGAATTCGCCGATCGCGGTCTTGAATTCATCGAGAGTCATTTCCTCGGCATTCGGCATGTTGGGCTCGTCCGGATAATCACAGCCGGCCCAGGCCGCACCGCTTGCGAGTAACAGGGTCGCGGCCGTGAGTGTAACGATTCGTTGCATTTCTTTCTCCTTCAGGCAGCCTGGCGCGGGCACGTTGACCGGCGGCCGAGCAATTATGCCCCAAGCTTATGGGGATCGCGCTGATGCGAATGTACATCCGTGACACGAAACTTGTGTCGCGTGGCACGACACTAGGCTTACAATGGGCAGCCGCAAAGCGCCGTCGCCGCGTGGATTCATAGATCAATCATCTTCCGAAATGCAGCCGTGCCGAAGAAAGGTAGCGGTGAATCGATTTGGGCGCAGTCTTCGAACAACGAATCAGGCAGCTGACCAGGCAACAATTGTCGGGCGGTCTGCGGGGTGTTGAACGGGAATGCCTGCGTATCACGCCCACCGGAGGGGTTGCGGCCACGCCGCATCCTGAGCAGCTCGGTTCCGCGCTTGCCCATCGGTATATCACTACCGACTTTGGCGAAGCGCTGCTGGAGTTGATCACTCCGCCGGCAAAAAACACGCGGGACGTCACGGACTGGCTTGCCGCCCTGCATGAGTTTGTGCTCGAACGTCTTTCCGGCGAGCAAATCTGGCCGGCCAGCATGCCTCCTGTGATTGAAATGGACGCGGAATTGGAGCCGGCCCGGTTCGGTAGTTCCAACATCGGAAGGCTCAAGAATATTTACCGGCGCGGATTGGCCAATCGCTATGGTCCAAGGATGCAGGCCATAGTAGGCATTCACTTCAATTACTCGCCGCCACCGGATTTCTGGATGTCGGTGCCGGAACTGGGCAGCCTGTCATCCGGCCTGGTGGCAAAGCGTTCCTCCTGGATTATGGGTCAAATGCGGAACGTACGGCGGCTGGCCTGGCTGCCGACGTTCTTGCTTGGCGCCTCTCCTGCGTTCCACGCCGGCCTGTCCACGGTGCGCCGGCCCGACTTGAAGAAGGGCCGCAACGGCACGCTATACGCCGCCAATGCCACTTCGCTGCGAATGAGCAGCCTGGGCTATACAAGCGCGCTGCAGTCCGGGCTGTTGATTTCCACCAACAGCCTGCATGAGTATGTCCGCGACCTGGAAGCGGCGATCCATGCCCGGCATGCCGGTTATCGCAAGATCGGCATCTGTGTCGAGGGCGAGTATCGGCAATTGTCGGACTGTGTGCTGCAGGTGGAAAACGAGTACTACTCCGCCGCGCGGCCCAAGCGGCGGATTCGCCGCGGCGAACGGGCGACTACGGCGCTGAGGCGCCGCGGCGCTGAATACCTTGAGCTGCGTCTCGTCGATGCGGACCCATTCCAGCCCCTGGGAGTGGCTGCACAATCCATGCATTTTCTGGAGGCGTTTCTCCTCTACTGCCTCCTGGAAGAGAGCCCGCCCATGCCGGCGATCGAGTATCTGGCGGCTTTGTCCAATCTTGACACCACCGCCTGGCAGGGCCGGGCAAAAGGGGCGCGTCTCAACCGCGAAAGCCGTGAGATCACCTTGCGCGCCTGGGGACTTGAGATCTGTGAGCGAATGACACCGGTATGCGAAGCGCTGGATGGCGACGCTGCCGGGGACTACGTAAAGGCCCTGGAGGCGGCCTGCGCCTCGCTTCGCGATCCTGACCTCACGCCTGCCGCCCGCGTCCTTGACGAATTGCAGAAGACGGGCTGGGACCATCAGGCCTGGGGCATGGAGAAAGCCCAGCTTGCGTCGCAAGCGCCGGGTGTGCGGCCCAATTCGGCTCGCCGGCGCGCGCTGCGAGACGAAGCACCCGCTTCACTCAAACGCCAGCACTCGATAGAAGCGCAGCAGGAGCCGCCTTTTGGCGAGTTCCTTGCCAGGTATCTGGGCAATGGCTGAAATGATCCCGCCGAATTCCGATCGCAAGCGCCATCCGGCCTCACTGCCGGCCGACAAGCGGCGCAATATTCGATTTTCCGAAACGGAACGACCCTTACGCGAGGATGTGCATCAACTTGGCGGGCTGATCGGCGCCGTGGTCAAGGATCGCGGCGGCGAAGAATTGTTCAATGCGGTAGAGGCAGTGCGCAGCCTTGCAATAGCGAGCAGGAACGGAGACGTCGGCGCCCATGACCGGCTGCGCGAGCTGCTAAGCGGTTTTGAATACCCCCGGGCCCGGGAGGTTTCGCTGGCTTTTTCGACCTGGTTTCAGGCCATCAATACGGCCGAGCAACTGCACCGGGTTCGCCGCCGCAGGGCCTATCTGTACGATGCGAGCCGGCCACAGCGCGGTGGACCGGAGGCGGTGTTTCAGCAGTTGGGCAAGGGCGGCATGGAACTGACCCAAGCGGTGGAACTGCTCAATACAATCCGGCTGAATCCCGTGTTTACCGGGCATCCCACCGAGCCTACGCCGACCGCCGTGTTGCGCCAGCAAGGCCGGATTGCATCGCTGTTGGAGGAACTTCACAGCCGCGATCCGGCGCCACGGCAGCTCGATGCGCTGTTGCGCGCCATACAGGAAAAGATCACTGCTATCTGGCATTGCGAGGAGCATCCGCACGAGGAAACCACGGTTGCGGCGGAGGTTCAGCAGCTGTTGTTCTTTCTGACCGAGGTAGTCTATCCTGCCTCTCCGGATTTCTACGACTCACTCACCGAAGCAATGACCATTGCCTTCGGCGAGGAGGCCCGTGAGGCTAACGTTGCCAGTCTGCTTCGCTTTCACTCGTCAATCGGCGGAGATCTTGAAGCGGACGCGGAGATTACCCCGCGTTCAGTCCGGCAGTTGTTCAACACGCAGCGTGTTGCGGTCCTCAATCTCTACCGCAGGGAATGCCTGGGGCTTGCCGAAACACTCACCCATTCGGCCCGCCGCATTGAGGTGGCGGGAGAAATCCGCCGCCGAATAAGGGTCTATCGCGAGCATTTCCCCGACGTCTATGCCGAGATGGGGCCGGACGAGCGGGACATGCCCTACCGCTTGCTGTTGCTCCTGATGGCGGCGCGAATTCAGGCCACCGCGCTCGATACCGCCTTTCACTATGATGATGAGCACGAACTGCTCGACGACCTCGAAGCGCTTGCAGACAGCCTCATGTCGCAAGGCGGCCCGTTTGCCGGCAGCCGGGGCGTTCAGCGGTTGATTCGGCGGGTGGAGACATTCGGTTTTCACCTTCTGGCGGTGGAGCTGCGCCAGCGCGCGATCGTACTGCGTAAAGTCCTGGGCAAGGTGTTCGGCGCGCGCGACTGGGAGACGCCGGCTGCGCGTTTGAAGTGCCTGCGTCAGGCTCTGGAGCAGGACATGATTCGGCCGGAAAACCTGGGCAATGAGGGATTGCGCGCGCTGGCACTGTTCGATGCCTTGCGCTACCTGCGCGGACGCTACGGAAAACATGCTCTGGGCGGATTATTGCTGGGCGGAGTGAAGGAACCGGCGGATGTCCTGGCAGCCTTGCTGCTGGCGCGCTGGGCCGGCTTTGAGAGGGGTGACGGGCACACGCCTTTGGACCTGATCCCGGTATTCGAAAGCGATATGGAGGCCCGGCAATGTGCTCGAGTGATCGAGCAATTGCTGAACGAGCCCGCCTACCGCCGGCATCTGGAAAATCGCAACAGTCAGCAGTTCGTGATGGTGGATCAGGCTCGCGAGCGGCTCGAACTTGATCTGCCTTCGGAGCAGTGGGCGATTCGCCGCCTGCAAGAGGCGGCTGTGCAGGCGGTCATGGCCACGGGAATTACTCCCGTCCTGCTGCAGGCGCGTGGCAGCGCCTACGAGCGCAGTGGCCGGCGCAGCCTGCTTGCCGACATTCCTCCGGAACAACTTCAGTACCCGTTCAAGTACGCCGAAGCGGGCGAACGTGCGGGGCTGCGTTACGGAATGCAGGGAATAGCGTTGCGATCGCTGGAACTGGCGGCGGGCGAACTGCTACTGGCCAAGGCCGGCCAGGGTATGGGGGCGACTCCCGACGGCGCCGAAGAGGTAATGGGGGCCCTGGTTCGGGGCAGCGGCGAAGCCAAGAGCGCGTTTCCCGGCGGACCTCGGGGTATGGCGGAGTATTTTGAACTGGCTACCCCGGCGGACCTGCTCGCTCGCATGCCTACTACCGCAAGACGCAGCGGTATGCGCGAGGGAACGGCCGTGGAGTTGCCCAGGCCCCTGGTTTCCTTCTGCTGGGCGCAAAGTCGCAATATTCTGCCGGGCTGGTACGGCTTCGGAACCGGATTGCAGTGCGCGATCCGCAAATACGGCCTGAAGGGGGTCCGCAGGCTGGCGGCGGACTGGCCGTATCTGCACGGAATGCTGCGCGACCTGGAATTGGCGCTGGCGCGTTCGGACCTGGAGATTGCGGAGGGCTATTCGTGCTTGGCCGGTGACCTTCACGACCCTTGTTTCCGAGCAATCCAGGCGGAGCATGAACGTACCCTGAGCTGCTTGATGAATGTTTTCCGCCAGAAAGTCCTGCTTGAAGATCAGCCGGCGCTACGCCGTTCGATTCGGCTGAGAAACCCCTACGTGGATCCGATGAATCTCTTGCAGGTGCGCCTCTTGTCCCGTTGGCGGGAGAGCGGCCGTGAGTGTTCCGGTGACTTGTATGCGGCGCTCAAGTCCACCGTATACGGCATCGCCCGCGGCGTACAGGAAGCTACCTGACAGCGCGCTCTATTCAATCGCCCCGGAGCACGCTTATCAGCGGCGCTTTCAGCGCGCCGCGCGCGGCCAGCATGCCGGCCATGCCGATCAGCCCCGCGCCGGACGCAACGCCCAACACCAGGAGGGCCGGATCCAGACTGTAGTCGAGGTCGAATACGCGCTCGGCCAGCAACAGTCCCAGCAGGCTGGCGGCTCCCGCCCCCAGCAACCCGGCAACCCCGCCCAGCACGCCAAACTCCACGGCCAGGCTCCGCAAGATAACTCCGCGGCGCCCACCAAGAGTGCGCAGCACTGCAGTTTCCATCGACCGCTCACGGCGATTGGAGCGCACCGCGGCCAATACCACCACCACCGCGGCCAACAGGCTGAAGGCGAACACGAACTGCACTGCCAGCCCGGCCCGATCCAGTATCCGCCGCGCCTGACCGATGATTGCGTCGAGGTCGATGACGGTTACGCCGGGATAGCGTCTGAGCAGAGTCATCAGTACCTGGCCTTGCTCCTCTGGTATGTAGGCGCTTGCAATCATGGTGTGGGGCAGGTCGGCGGCCTGTGGCGACAACACCAGTTGAAAGTTGGGGTTGAAGGTGTCCCAGTCCACGCTGCGCAGGTTGGTGAGTTCCGCCTCCAGCCCCACACCGCCGACGTCGAAGGTCAAGCGGTCGCCCAGAGATACGCCGAGCCGGGCCGCCGTTTGAACGTCGGCTGACAACTCCGCCGGCCCTTCGTGGGCCTCGTCCCACCACTGTCCACGTATCACACGATCGCCTTCGGGAATGGCGGCCGACCAGGATACATTGGAGGCGCGTTCAATAAAGCGCCGACCCTCGGGGTTTGGTAAGGGCCACTCCTGGGCCGGCGTGCCGTTGATGTCGGTCAGCCGGGCCCGGATAAACGGCAGCGCTTCGGAGAAATCCGGCGCCTGCTCGCTTAGTAGAGAGCGAATCCCCGGCCATTCCTCGGGGGCGATGTTGATAAAGAAATAGTTCGGCGCATCTGCCGGCATGGAGTTGCGCCAGGCATCCAGCAGGTCGGTTCGCATCACGCCGAGCAACAACACCGCCATCAGGCCCAGGCCGAACCCGGCCACCTGCGCCACGCTCTCGCCACCGCCACGCCGGATATTGGCCAGGCCATGACGCCAGGCCACTCCCCCCGCGCCCCGCAAAGCCGAAAGCGCCCTCACCAATAGCCACCCGAGCAGCATGCCGACAGCGGCGGTCAGGGCCAGGCCGAGGCTCATCCAGATAGCCAGTTGCGCGTCGCCGGCCAGCACCACGACTATGGCCAGGACCGCGATGAGCGGTGCGCCCTGGCGCAGCAGGGGGCCCGGTCCCTGCATCGGCAAGTCCTGGCGCAGCACCCGTAGCGGCGATGTCTTCGCCAGACTCCGCAACCAGGGAATGACGCAGGCGGAAGTCACGACCAGCGCGATGGCGGCTCCCGGTATCAGGCTTCGCCAGGTGGCGGGGGGCAGGTCCAGATTGATGACTTCGCGGGCATAGGCCGAAAGCCCCAGGTGGGCGGCATAACCAGCCGCGCTGCCAAGCGCGATACCCAGCAGGGACACCACCAGGACAGGAATAAGAGAACGGCGGAATACCTGTCCCTGGCTTGCCCCCAGGCATTTCTCCAGTGCCGCGGTAACCAGGCGGCGGCGGGTGTAACTACGCGCCGAAAGGACCGTAGCAACCGCGGCAAGGATCACGCTCACCAGCGCTGCCAGTGCCAGGAAGCTGCCGGCCCGCTCCACGGCGGATGCCAGCGTCTGACTGGCCTCCTCCAGGTTCTGGATGCGCTCGTCGGAACGCAGGCCGTCCTCCTCGGCGCGGCGGAACTCAATAACCTGGTCCTTCTCGCCGGCGAACAGCTGCCGGTAGGAGACCCTGCTGCCGGGGCGCACCACTTTCATGGCCGGAACGTCGGCCAGATTGGCAAGCACCGTTGGGCCCAACTGCTGAAACCCGGTGCCCGGGTCCGGCCGATAGCGCAACACCCGGGTTGCTTGCAATTCCCTTGAACCCACCTGCAGGGTATTGCCGACGTCGATGTTCAGTTGTGCGAGTAACGCGGCGTCCACCCACACCTCTCCAGACGGCGGGATTCCCAACGCTACGCTGTCCGGACCGAAGGGACGGTCCGAGGTGCGCACTTCGCCGCGCAGCGGATAACCGTCCGATACGGCCACCACCGAGGCCAGGGCCGTGAGCTCGCCGGCTATGGCAACGGTCGCGAACGACCAGGTTTCCGCGCCTTGCAACGAGTAGGCCCGCGCCCGCTCCAGTCTTTCCGGGTCCGGCCGCACCGGGGCGGCCACCGCCAGATCGGCGGCCAGCACTTCCGCGGCCTGCTGACGGACCGCCGCGCCGATCCGTTCGGTCAAAAAGCTGACCGCCGCCACCGCCGCCACCGAAACGACGAGCGCCGAGAGCATTACGGTGATATCGCCGGAGCGGAGTTCGCGCCGCCATGTGCGCCAGGGGGAAGTGTTGCGTGCTGTCATTGCGGCGCGAACTTTCGCATATACTGCACGCCCGCTCAAGCTAGTGTCGCATACGCGAGGAGCACCGCACCCGGTGAAAATTCGTTTTCCGCACTGCCTGATGGCAGCCGTCCTTGCGGCTTGCGCGGCCGAGGAAGCGCAAATGCCCGAAGAAATCACTCCAGCCGATCCACCGGTAGCGGATCGCAGGCCGTATTCCTACAGCCGTCACGGGATCACCATCGAAGACCCCTATCACTGGCTGAAGGACGCCGGTTACCCGCAGGTGGACGACCCGGATGTGCTGGCCTACCTCAAAGCCGAGAACGCTTACTTCGAAAACATGATGGCGCCTCGCCGGGAGTTGGTTGAGGCCCTGTTCGAAGAAATAAAGGCGCGCCAGCAGCCGGACGATGCCAGCGTTCCCTGGCGGGAGGGCGGCTGGTATTACCAGTGGCGCTATGAAAAAGACGGTCAATACAGCAAGTGGCAGCGCTGGCCGGCCGAGGACCCGGATGCCGGGCTGGGGCCCACGGCAAATACCCGGGAAATTCTCGACGAGCCGGCATTGGCCAGCGGCCGGGAATATTTCCGGCTCGGCGCCTTGTCGGTGAGCAACGCGGGGCGCCTGATGGCATTCAGCACCGATACCAACGGTTCGGAACGGTATCAGCTGGCGATCAAGGACCTCGCGAGCGGCGAAATGCTCGACGAGAGAATCGACGACACCCTGGGCGCAGCCGTCTGGGATGCCGACGATTCCGCCTTGCTGTATGCCGTAGTGGACGAAAACTGGCGCCCCTATCAAGTGCGCCGGCACGTCATCGGGCAGCCGGTTACGAGCGACAGCATTGTGTACGAGGAGCGTGATCCAGGCTTCTTCGTGGGCGTGTACCAATCCGCCTCAAAGCAATACCTGCTGATACATACCGCCAACAACGTTACTTCCGAGGCGTACGTCATTCCTGCGGATGGGTCCGATACGCAGCCGGTGCTGGTGGCGCCCAGACGCGAAGGACATGAGTACCAGGTGGATCATCAGGAAGGCCGATTCGTGATCCGCAGCAACGACAAGCACAAGAACTTCCGTTTGGTGACGGCGCCGGAAGAGGACCTTTCTCAGAGCGCGTGGGAGTCCCTGCTGGAAGGCTCCGACGAGCTGTACATTCGGGATTTTTCGGTCTTCGCCGACTTTATCGCGGTGGTGGAGCGCGTCAAAGGCTTGAACCGCATCCGCCTGATGGACGGCGGCGGGCACAGCACTCACGTTGAACTGCCGGAAGCCGCCTGCGCGGTGGGATTGGGCGACAACGAAGAGTATCGGACCCAAACTCTGCGGCTGGAGTACTCGTCGATGGTTACGCCTCCCACGGTGTTCGACTATCACCTTGCAACAGGCGAGCTTAAAACCAGGAAAGTGCGGGCAATTCCCAGCGGCTATGACAAACAGCAATACCTTACCGAACGCATGCTGGCGACGGCGCGTGACGGTGTGCAAATTCCCGTGTCCCTGGTACGGCGCAAGGACACGCCGGTGGACGCGAGCGCCCCGCTGTACCTGTACGGCTATGGCGCATACGGCTACGCCATAAGCCCGTCGTTTTCCACCGCCCAGCTGTCGCTGCTGGATAGGGGCTTCATATATGCCATCGCCCATATCCGCGGCGGGGACGATCTCGGCTATCACTGGTACGAGGCCGGCAAGCTCGAAAAGCGGGTCAATACGTTCAATGATTTCGTGGATGTGGCCAGGCATCTCATCGAAGCCGGCTACGTGGCGCAGGGCCGGATCGCCATCGCGGGCGGAAGCGCGGGCGGCGAGCTGATGGGGGCCGTGCTCAACCAGGCTCCCGAACTGTGGGGTGCGGTCGCCGCCCATGTGCCGTTCGTCGACGTTCTCAATACGATGCTCGACGACACGCTCCCACTCACCCCCACCGAGTGGCCCGAATGGGGCAATCCGATAGAGGATAAGGAAGCATTCGAGCTGATCCGTTCCTATTCGCCCTACGATCAATTAACGGCCAGGGCATACCCTCCCATCCTGGTCACCGCCGGATTGAATGATCCCCGGGTTACCTATTGGGAGCCCGCCAAGTACGTCGCCAGGCTTCGTTCGCTGAAGACCGGCGCCAGCCCCTTATTGCTGAAGACCAATATGGGCGCCGGACATGGCGGCAAGTCGGGGCGCTACACGTCGCTCTACGAAGTGGCCGAGGAATACGCCTTCATGCTCTGGTCGCTGGGTCTGGCAGACTGAATTGCACCGAACGCCCTGGGAACGAGGGCGTCCCGCCCTCGGAGGGCAAGATGCCCTCGTTCCCAGGCGTTCGGTGCATTCGGTTAGGGGCTGGCGCGGCGTTTCACGCCGGTCTCGCTCAAGATGGTGCTGGAGATTTCCTCGATAGAGCGGTGCGTCGTGTCGATGTAGCGGATGCCGTGCTTGCGGTACATGCTCTCCGCGCTGCGGAGCTCGAAGCGAACCTGCCGGGCGGAAGAATAGTTGCCTCCGGGACGCCGTTCGCGGCGAATCTGGGCCAACCGCTCCGGCGAGATCGTCAGGCCATAGAGCTTTTGCCTATGGTCCTGCAGGGAGTTCGGTAGGCGGCCGGTTTCCATATCGTCTTCAGTGAGCGGAAAGTTGGCCGCGAATACGCCATATTGCAGGGCCAGGTACAGGCAGGTGGGTGTCTTCCCCGACCGCGATACGCCGGTAAGGATGAGGTCGGCCTGGTCGTAGTGAAGGACACCGTGGCCGTCGTCGGCGTCCATGGCGAAGTGGGTTGCGTCAATCCGCGAGTTGTAGCTGCTTGCGTCCGAAATGCCGTGGGTCCGGCCCAGCGTATGGGAGGACTGAACTCCCAGTTCCTCTTCCAGGGGCCCAAGAAACTCAGCGAAATAATCCAGCACCAGACCCTTTGATCGGAGCAGCGGAGCGCGGATCGCCTTGTGCACGAAACTGGTGAAAACCAGCGGCCGGCAGCCGGTTCGATCAGCTTCCCAGTCTATCCTTCTTGATACCTGGACCGCCTTCTCCAGCGTGTCGACGAACGGCACCGTTACGGCGTCGAATGTGATCCCTTCAAACTGGGTAAGCAGGCTGTGACCTAGCGTTTCGGCGGTTACGCCGGTACGATCGGACACGAAGAAAACCGTTCGCTCTGCCATACTTGCTTGCTGGCTGGGGCACTTGGGAGTATAGCTTGCGCGAATACGTCATCGGCCTGTCGGCGGTCAGCAAAGAGGACCTGAATCGCGTGGGGGGCAAGAATGCTTCCCTGGGCGAGATGATCGCTCATCTCGACAAGCTGGGCATCCGGGTACCGGACGGTTTCGCGACCACTGCACACGCTTTCTCCGATTTCCTGTTGCAGGACGGGCTGGGCGAGACGATCCACACCCTGCTGGATGGTCTGGACGTGGACAAGGTCGAGGCGCTGGCCCGCGCCGGCGCAGCCATACGCGAGATGATCGGCAAGGCCCCGCTGCCTTCCTCCCTGAAGCATGCGGTCGGCGCCGCCTGGGGCAAGCTCAGCGATGGCGAGGAAATCAGCGTTGCAGTCCGGTCATCGGCAACGGCTGAGGACTTGCCCGAAGCTTCTTTCGCCGGCCAGCAGGACACGATGCTGAACGTGCGGGGGCTTGAGAATGTCGTGGACGCGATCCGCCGAATTTACGCATCTCTCTACAACGACAGGGCGATCGCCTACCGGGTCCACCAAGGCTTTGATCATCGCCGGGTTTCCCTTTCGGTGGGGGTGCAGCGCATGGTGCGCAGCGATCTGGCCTCATCCGGCGTGCTGTTCACGCTGGACACCGAGTCCGGCTTCCGCGACATGGTCCTTATTTCCTCAAGCTACGGACTGGGCGAGAGCGTTGTGCAGGGGGCGGTAAACCCGGATGAGTTCTATGTCTACAAGCCGAGTCTCGCCTCGGGCCACCGGTCCGTCATCCGGCGCAATCTGGGGAGCAAGGCCGTCAAGATGGTGTACGCGGGACAGGCGGCCGGCCGGGTCGCCACGGTCGAGGTGCCGGACCCGGACCGTAACCGCTTTTCCCTGACCGATGAGGATGTGGAGGCGCTTGCCAGACAGGCGGTGGCGATCGAGGAGCACTATGGTCGGCCGATGGATATCGAGTGGGGGAAAGACGGCGCGGACGGCCGGATTTACATCCTTCAGGCGCGGCCGGAAACGGTCAAGAGCCGGGCCGGCCGGACCCTGGTTCGGTTCTCGCTCAAGGAGCGTGCCCCGGTCTTGAGCCGGGGCCGAAGCATCGGCCAGCGGGTTGGAGCGGGTCCGGCGAGGGTGGTCTCCAGCATTGAGGAAATGAGCCTCGTGCAGCCGGGTGAGGTGCTGGTGGCGGACATGACCGACCCGGACTGGGAACCGGTCATGAAGAGGGCTGCCGCGATCGTTACCAATCGCGGCGGCCGCACCTGCCATGCGGCGATCATCGCCCGCGAATTGGGCATTCCCGCGGTGGTCGGATGCGGGAGCGCCACGGAGGAAATACCCCACGGCGAGGAGGTGACTGTGTCATGCGCCGAAGGCGAGGAAGGATTCGTCTACCAGGGTAGGCTGCGCTACGAGGAAACATCAGTCCAGCTACAGGAACTGCCTGATATTCCTGTCAAGCTGGCAATGAACGTGGGTAATCCCGACCGCGCCTTTGCGTTTGCCGCCATTCCCAACCACGGCGTAGGACTGGCCCGGCTGGAATTCATCATCAACCGCATGATCGGCGTGCATCCTATGGCGGTTCTCGAATTCCACCGCCAGGAGCCGGACGTGCGCGACATGATTGCAGAACAAATGGCTGGCTACGCCGATCCGGTTTCCTTTTACGTGGACAAGCTGTCCGAAGGCATCGCCTGCATAGCCGCCGCGTTCGCCCCCCAGCCGGTGATCGTGCGACTGTCGGACTTCAAGTCCAACGAATACGCCAACCTGATCGGCGGCCGGCGCTACGAACCGCAGGAAGAAAACCCCATGCTCGGCTTTCGGGGCGCGGCCCGCTACGTGGACGATCAGTTCAAGCCCTGTTTTGAGATGGAGTGCCGGGCCTTGCTTCGGGTTCGCCGGGACATGGGGCTGAAAAACGTTCAGATCATGGTGCCCTTCGTGCGGACCCTGGAGCAGGCACGCGACGTGGTCGAGCTGTTGGGCGAGAACGGACTGGCCCGCGGAAGGGATGGCTTGAAGCTCATCATGATGTGCGAATTGCCGGGCAACGCGCTCCTGGCCGAGCAGTATCTCGAGTTCTTTGACGGCATGTCTATCGGTTCCAACGATCTCACCCAGCTCACGCTGGGACTGGACCGGGACTCAGGGAAGATCGCTGCGCTGTTTGACGAACGCGACGAGGCCGTAAAGCGGCTGCTGGAGATGGCGATCAGCGCCTGCCGGGCGCAAAATAAATATGTGGGCATTTGCGGACAGGGCCCTTCAGATCATCCGGACTTCGCCCGCTGGCTTGTGAACCAGGGCATAGACAGCCTGTCCTTGAACCCGGATTCGGTGCTGGATACCTGGCTGTACCTGGCCGGCGACCGGCCCAAGACCGGTTGAAAGCTACCGGCTAGAGGCGGCCGGCGTTAATATGGCAGATTCGGTCGCAGCGTTGCGCGAGGTTTTGATCGTGAGTTGCAAGCAGCAACGTGGCGCCGGCCTGCTCGTTCATCTGAAAAAGAACGTCGCCCACCCTGCGGCCCGTATCGGCGTCGAGATTGCCGGTGGGTTCGTCAGCCATTAGCACCTTGGGGCGAGTGACGAAGGCCCGGGCAATTGCGACGCGCTGCCTTTCGCCTCCGGACATATGGCGGGGATAATGCCGCCGTCTCTGCGCAAGGCCCACGCGATGCAAGGCTTGCTCGGCGGCCTTGCGCGCGCCGCCGATGCCGTTCAGTTCCAGCGGCAGCATGACGTTCTCGATGGCGGTCAGGGACTCGACCAGATGAAAGGACTGGAAGACGAAGCCCAGATGCTGCCCGCGCAAACGCGCTCGTCCGTCCTCGTCCAGGCTGGACAGGTCCTGTCCGCACAAGGTGACCCGCCCTTCGGTCGGTTGGTCCAATCCGGCCAGCAGGGCGAGCAGCGTGGTCTTGCCCGCTCCGGAAGGACCCATCAGGGCGCAGGATTCACCACTTTTGAGGCGCAGGTTGATATCCTTGAGAATCTCAAGGTCCCCCTCGGGGCTGGACACGGTCATGCCCAGGTTGTCAGCGCTTAGGACTTCATTCATACGTTGCTTGGCAGCGCTTGCCTTCTGCGTCTTGTTCGCAGGCGCAGCGGCAAAAGATGCGCCCGTATTGCTGGTCTTAGGCGACAGTCTGAGCGCCGCCTACGGAATGCCCCAAAATCAGGGCTGGGTAAGTTTACTTGAGAAGCGCCTCAAGGGATCGGAGCGCCCCTGGCAGGTGATCAACGCCAGCATCACCGGGGACACCACCGGGCAGGCTTTGAAACGCTTCCCAACACTGTTGGATATTCATCGGCCGAAGGTGGTGATCATCGAGCTCGGCGGCAATGATGGCCTGCAAGGGAAGCCACTGGCGGTAATACAGAAAAACCTTGAGGGCCTGATCAGTGCGGCGCGCAATGCCGGCGCACGTCCGGCGCTGATCGGAATGCGCATTCCGCCCAACTACGGCGACTACTATGCCGGCCGGTTCGAGGAGCTGTTTCGGGAACTGGCCCAACAGGAGAATATCCCGCTGTTGCCCTTCAACTTCGAAGAACTGGCACGCACCGACGGCCTGATGCAGTCGGACGGAATTCACCCTGCGCCGCAAGCGCAGTCACGATTGCTGGAGTCGGTGTGGCCGGCGCTGAAGTCGGAATTGCTTAGTGTGCAGCGCGGCCCGGCGCCCGAGTCGCAAGGCCCCGACTGATTTCTGCCTGTATCGCAAGCGCCGCCGCCCGCGGGTCGGGTGCGGCGTTGATGGGTCGGCCCACCACAATGTGATCCGCTCCGCCGGCCATGGCCGCTTGCGGCGTAACAACCCGTTTTTGATCCTGAGTTTCGTGGTTGTCCAGGGGACGGATGCCCGGCGTGACCACCAGCAGCCTTTCGCCCAGGGCTTCGCGCAAGGCGGGCAGCTCGCGCCCGGACGCAATGACACCGTCACAACCGGCTTCCAGCGCACGCCGCGCCCGCGAAAGTACCAATGCCTCGATGTCGCAGTCGAAGCCAAGGTCGTCCAGATCACCACGATCCAGGCTGGTCAGGGCGGTGACGGCCAGGATTTTCATGCTGCCGCCCTTGTTGTCGGCAGCCGCTTCCATGATGGCCTGGTTGCCGTGAACGGTAAGGAACTCCACTCCGTGTTCGCGCAATCCGCGGACCGCCGCGCCCACGGTTGCGGGGACGTCGAAAAACTTGAGATCCGCGAACACCTTGTGGCCCCGTTGGTTCAGTTCGCCGATCAGGCGCATGTAGCCGCCGGCGGAAAGCAGCTGTATGCCCAATTTATAGAAACATGCCGCGTCGCCCAGCCGGTCCACCAGATCAAGGGCGTCGCGGGGCGCCGGTACATCCAGCGCCACGATCAGGCGATCGCGGCTCACGCGGTCAGTTCCCGGCAGCGCAGGTGCGCAAAGCGGTCGGTCATGCCGGCGATATAGTCGGCCACCACCCGCGCTTGAGCCTCTTCCCCGCCGGGCAGGTTTCGCCCGTATCTGCCGGGCAACTGTTCCGGATGATCCAGGTAAAAGGTGAAAAGAGTATCGATTACGGCCCCCCCTGTTGCGTAGTCCTGCCGCATGCGCGGGTGATGATATAGCCGATCGGTCAGGAAACGGGCCAGTTCCTGGTGACGCTCCTGAATGTCATCGCTGAGAGCAACCAGCGGTCGCGAGCACTTCCGCACCGCATCCGCGTCCCTGGGGCCCTCGCGCAGCAGGTCGGCCTGAGTCGTTTCGATCAGGTCCGAGACCACCCGGTTGATCATTCCGCGGATAGCTTCGGCCACCAGCGGGCCGCCTTGCGCGCGCGGGTAACGACGCAGGACTTCCTGGTGTGATTCACGATAAAGCCGCACCTGCATGACCTCCTGGTGGTCCAGCAGGCCGCTGCGGATCCCGTCATCCAGATCGTGGTGGTTGTAGGCAATCTCATCGGCCACATTGGCCAATTGCGCTTCAAGGCCGGGCTGGCGGCGCTCGATGAAACGATCGCCCAGATCGCCAAGCTTTCGCGCCTGCCCCCGCGAGCACCGTTTGAGCAGGCCCTCGCGCGTTTCCCAGCAGAGATTCAGACCGGGGAATCCAGGGTAGCGGTGCTCCAGTTCATCGACGATACGCAAGGCTTGCAGGTTGTGCTCGAACCCTCCGAAGTCGGCCATGCAGCGGTTGAGAGCAGACTGTCCGGCGTGGCCGAACGGCGGATGACCAAGATCGTGGCCCAGGCATATCGCTTCGGTGAGGTCCTGATTCAGGCCCAGGCAGCCGGCCACCGTGCGGGCAATCTGGGCCACCTCCATGGTGTGCGTGAGCCGTGTTCTGAAATGATCTCCTTCGCCGGCTACGAACACCTGGGTCTTGTGCATCAACCGCCGGAAAGCGCGACTGTGGATGACCCGATCGCGGTCCCTCTGGAACGGTCTCCGGTAGGGGTGATCGGGCTCCTCATGCAGGCGGCCGCGAGTATGTTCGTCAGCAACCGCCCAGGGCGCCAGTGTCGCGTTACGCCACCCGCCGGCAGTGGTCAAGGTTCTTGTCCCGACAGGATGGCATCCAGCGCCTTGAGCGAGAAGTTTCCGGTCAGACGCGCCTGTCCCAGGCCCCGAGGCAGGACCAGTCGGATCTTTCCGCGCAAGTTCTTCTTGTCCTGGAGCATGGCCTGTTTCAGGACTGCCGAATCCAGGTCGCGCGCTTCGGTGGGCAGCCCGATGGCCGCCAGCAATTGGCGCAGCCGCTCAAGGTCGGTGCGCTGCAACTCTCCCTCGGCTACCGCGAGGCGGGCCGCCATGCACATGCCGGCGGCTACGGCCTCGCCGTGCAGCCATTCGCCGTAGCCCGCGGCATGTTCAATTGCGTGGGCAAAGCTGTGGCCAAAATTCAGCACCGCCCGCCGACCGCTCCGATCCTGCTCGTCTTCAGCCACGATCGCGGCCTTGATCTCCACTGATCGCCGGATGGCATGGCGAAGACAATCCGAATCGCGCGCCAGCAGCGGCCGGCAATTCTCTTCCAGCCAGGCAAAGAACCCTGGATCGGCAATGGCGCCGTACTTCACGACTTCCGCCAGGCCCGCCTTGAGCTGCCGGTCCGGCAAGCTGCCCAGTACCCGGGTGTCGCAGATCACCGCCCGGGGCTGGTGAAAGGATCCGACAAGGTTTTTGCCCCATTCGGTATTGATCGCGGTCTTTCCGCCTACCGATGAATCTACCTGCGCCAGGAGCGTTGTCGGAATCTGCAGATAGTCCACGCCGCGGTGATAGCAGGCGGCGGCGAAGCCCGCAACATCTCCCACGCAGCCTCCGCCCAGCGCAATAATGGTGCAATCGCGGCCCAGCCCCAGGCGGGCCATGCGGTGCAGAATCCGCTGCCAGTGGCGGATATCCTTGGCTTCTTCGCCGTCCGGAAGCAGCACCGATTCGCATTCCGAACCGTTAAGCATCAGGGTCAGACGATCGAGATACAGGTCGGCGACAGTCTGGCTGGTAACGGCGAGTATGCCGCCGTCGCCAAGCCATTCGTCGGCCATGCCCGGCCGGCCAAGCAGGCCCTCTCCCACGACTATCGGGTACGGACCCGAGCCCGCAGGCACGTTAATTCGTTCGATGTTCATCCTTTCAGTTTCTTAGCAGGAGCGGGTTTCGCGCTTTGAGGCTTCGAACAATACTCGGCACAGCACCGGGTTCATGCGTGGTTCACAAGGCTCAGGATATTTTGCCCGACCTGCCTCACGACACAGCCTGTCGTATCGATGACGTGGTTCGCCACTTTGCAGTAAAGCGGCTCGCGCTGCACCGACAGGTCTTTCAGGACCTCACGCCTGGAGCCCTTGGCAAGTAATGGCCGGTTGCGCGTATTGCGGGTGCGGCGCACCTGCTCCTCAAGGTCGCATTTGAGGTAGAAGACCATCCCGCCCGCGCGCAGAGCTTGACGGTTGCGCTCGCTCAAGACAGCCCCGCCGCCGGTGGCCAGCACCAGGCCCCGCCGTTTGCACAAGACTTCAAGCGCCTTTTCTTCGCGCTCTCGAAACCCTTGCTCGCCCTCAATCTCAAAGATCAGTGCGATGTCCACACCGGTCTGCTCCTCGATGTAGCGGTCGCTATCGGTGAAGGTGAGCTTCAGGCGCCTGGCCAGCCAGCCGCCCACGGCGGACTTTCCGGAACCCATGGGTCCAACCAGGAATACATTGTTTGGGTTTGGCATGTCGTACTCGCACACGGCGTTCTTTCGACCACCGGCTTGCAGGCAAATGGTACCCACAAACCTGACCGACTTGCGCCGTCTTGTTGCGGATCATGCCCTCGAAGTCCACCAGCGGGCTATTGCGCGGGTTCAAGAATGGTAGGCGTTACGAAGATCAGCAGTTCGGTCTCATTGGACGACTTGATGCTGGATCGAAACAAACGCCCCAGGCCGGGGATGGCGCCAAGGTATGGCACGCTGGACAGGGTATCGGCGCTCTCGGTCTCGCGAATGCCTCCCAGCACCAGCGTTTGCCCGTCCCGAACCAGAACCTCAGTCTCAATTCTCCGTGTGTCTATCGACGGTACCGCGCCGCCGCGCTCCGTGGCCACAATTTTTCCCACGCTGTCCTTGGTTACCAGGAGCCGAAGAATGACTTTTCCGTTCGGTGTTATGCGGGGAGTGACCGTGAGACCCAGGGTAGCCTGCTTGAAGTGCGTGGTTGTGGCGCCGCTGGATGCCGCTTCCTGGTAGGGGATCTCCACGCCCTGCCGGATGCTGGCTTCACGCTGATCGGACGCCAGCACCCGTGGTGCGGAGATCAGGCGGCCCTGGCCTTCGGCCTGCATTGCCGCGAGTTCAAGGTCGAGCAGGTAATCGGGATGCAGCAACGCCAGCGAGACTTGTCCGGCGGCTCCCGCCACCGGCAATTTCACGCTATAGCGGTCGGCCAGGTCGGCGGCGGTCAGCGCCCCGGCCCTTGCCTCGGAAGCTTCAAGTCCTCGAACGATACTGTCGGTGGCCTGGCCGCTGCCCGAAAGCACTACCGCCTTGCCGCCGCCACGCCGGTTCGCGGCCGTAATGCCCCAGCGAAGGCCAAGGTTTCGACTGTAGTTCTGGTTGGCGACCACGACCCTCGTTTCGATCAACACTTGGCTTGCCGGCAAGTCCAGCTCGGTCAGCAATTCCGCCAACTTTTCCAGGCGGGGCTCGGTATCGTGAGCGATGAGGGTGTTTGTGCGCTCGTCTACCTGTACCGAACCGCGGCCGGAGAGCAACGTGGATTGCCCTGCGTTGATCAACCCGGCGATTTGAGAGGCTGTCGCGTAGTTGACCCGAAAGCTGCGCCACTGAAGCGGCGTTAGCGACTCCTGCGCGTGCTCCGCCTCCAGCCGGGCTGCGTCGCGCGCGTAGAACTCTTCGGGAGTAGCCACCAACCAGGCCCCATGGCGCTGGCGCGCCTGAAGCCCCCGGCTTTCCAGTACCAATGCAAACGCGTCCTCGCGGCCCATTTCGGCAAGCTCCAGGGTCACATTCCCGCTCACCGCGTCCGACACCAGCAATTGCATGCCCGACGCCTCCGCCAGCAGTTGCAGGGCGGCGCGCACAGGCAGGTCGCGAAAACTCAGCGAGACCAGATTCTGTTCGTCGGCATGCGAAACGTTAGCCGTGGTAAGCGCCGCGAAGACCAGCCAGGCGTGTGGGGAATGCCGGATCATGGCCCGCTTGGCGCCAAGCGCAGATTCCCCGCAGGGTCCTCTACCAGTTCGTAGCTCCGCGTGCCCACCCGGATGAGCCCTCCAGGTTGTGAAACTTTATCTGCGCCCTCTAAATCCGGCGCCTGAATCGCCTCTACAACCGAACCTGAGGGTCCGAACGGGGATTGAGTATTCGCGACTTCCACCTCCGGCGGTGGGGGCAACTTGCGTTGTTGTCTCTTGAGAGGGGCCGGCAATTGCCCGGCTATGGCCTGGTCTGCAAAGTAGGCCAGCAGTCGCGCGTTGGCGCGCAATTTTCCCGGTTCTTCTCCGGACGGCAATTGGATACTGACTTCGACCGCTTCCTGCAATTGTTCCGAAGCCAGCGCGAGGCCCAGGAAACTAAGGATTTCTCCGTAGCTTCCGAATATTTCAAACTCAGCGCCGGTGTGCTGTAGCGGCCGGTCAAACCGGCCGGCCGGCAGCCAGGGCTGCACCGCATACACCAGGGATTTCGCCCAGCCCGCGGCCAGGGAAGCGGTCAGGTCCATTGCTTCGGGCCCCGAGGGTAGCCACTTGCCGGTCCGGCGTACTTGCTCGATGGCCTGGTCGGTTTCCGTGCGCAGCGATTGCATTCGACGCTCCGTGAGTTGTGCCGCCGCCAACTCTTGCTCCAGCTCGTGCAGACCTTCCCTGGCGAGCCTGAGCTGCGGCATCAGTTGCCCCCGCACCCAAAGTTGAATACCAAGGACTGAGACCAGCACGAAAAGCACACAAGCCAGAACCAGGCTTACCCGCATGCTCCATTTTCCCGGATCGCCGGTGTCCAGAATTCGCAGTTCCTCGAGGAGATTCATTCCTTGAGCCGCCCAACCAGCAGGAACTGTCGGGAGTCGCCATCGCCGATCTGCACTTCCTCAATGCGGGCCTCCAACACCATCGGCATTTTTCGCAGCTGCCCAAGCAGGAGCTGCGCCTGATCCAGGTCCGCCATATTTCCCTGGATTTCCCAATCCGGCCCTCTCAATCGCAAGTCGGTTAGAAGCAGCCCGGTGGGAGCCGCGTGCGGTAGTCCCGCAAGCCACTCGCGCAACGCCTGGTTACGCTTTTCCACGCGGGTTATTTCCGCCAGCAGGATCGCAAGCTCGGCCCTTACCGCCTGGAGCTCGGCCAGGTTTGCTCCGGCCTTCCTGTTACGGGCGATTTCACCAGCAATCGCCGAGGCCTGATTCCGCGCCTCGAGCCATGCCTGGCGCCAGTAGGCATCGGCAGCGGCGACCAGGGCCAGGGCCGCAACGGCTCCGCAGGCCAGGGCGGACAGGGCGTTGCGCCGCCGGGTCCGGGACTGCCGGTGGCGCCAGGGCAACAGGTTGAACGAGCGCAAACCCGATGTCGTGTCACGCGAGTGCACGATACTGGATTCCTTCGGGTCCCAAGGTCCGTTCAGGCATGGTCATTCAGCGCCAGTGCGTAGGCGCCCAGAAGAGCCGGCGAAAACCCGGGCGCTTTCCGGCCGTCACCGGAATCGTCCGGCGGAGCGGCGATGCCAACGGGCATTCCCAGCGCCTCCTCAAGGACTTCGCAGGCTCCGTGCAAGAGTGCCGCGCCACCCCAGAGCACTGTTCTTTCGGGAGCCCGTATATCGTGGCGCGAGGCCAGATAGAGTTGCAACGCCCGCTCGGTATGCCGGGCCAGGTCGCGCAGAAAGGACTCCCGGATTCGGGACACCTGGCCGCCGGGCAAGGCGCATTCCTCCATCGCCTTGAGCGTGTCATTCTTCGACAATCCGTAAGTACGGCGCAGGCGCTCGGCAAGTTCCGCGCAGCCGAAGGAATAGCTATGCTGAAATACCGGTCCGTTCCCCGTGTACAGGGCCAGGCGAGTCTGCCGGTGACCGCCGTCGAGTACCGCCAGGGCGCTGTCTTCACTCCCGGGTATTGATACTGCACGCTGTATTGCAAAGGGCGTTATGTCGACGGCCGCCACCTTGAGGCCTGCGTCCTCAACCGGTCGGCATAGCGCCTGCACCGCTTCCATTTTTGCTATTCCCATGCAATAGCTGAGATTGCGCTCGCCTCTGCCCTCCTCCACGTAGTCGTAGCGCGCTTCATCGAGCGGGTAGGGTACGGCCTGGCCGGCTTGTGCTCGCGCCTGTTCCTCGATCTCCGCCGATGGAAGATCCCTCGGCAAGGCAAAGCGGTGCACGATGACCTCGGCGGCGTTCAGACCCACGACAACCCGGGTAGCGCGCGGCGCGGCCTGACGCAGCGCACTCCCTATCGCCGCCGCCATGGACCTGGTGGTGAGGTTTTCCCCTTGCGTGTGTGGTGCGAAGGCACAGGAGCGTAACGCTCCCTGAGTCAGCTCAACCGCCTTGACGGCGCCGGCGCCCAGGTCCAGCCCCACCACAGACTTTGTTCGTCGCAATCCCTGCATGGTTCCCTGGCGCATTGCAATCGCCGTTTGTTGATGAAAACTCGTGCCGGCTGCCTATAATGAGCAGTCAAGCCTTGCACAACCTGGAAGCTATCTTGTGATCAAGCGGCTACTTGAATCCAGAAAGTTAATTGACGCGTTCGTGAAGATATTCACGCTGTTTGCCGCAGGGGCCACATTGGGCCTGGTCGCCCTGGCCATGGTGATTGCCGGGGCCTATTTCTATCTTGCCCCGGGTCTGCCCAGCGTTGAGAGCATTCGGGAAGTGCCGCTGCAGATTCCCCTGCAGGCGATTACAAGAGACGGGCGTCTGATCGGGGAGGTGGGCGAGAAGTTCAGGACTCCGGTGGCCCTGGAGGACGTGCCGCCACTGCTTCGCCATGCCTTTCTGGCCGCCGAGGACGACCGCTTCTTCGAACATCCGGGCTATGACTACCAGGGCCTCATGCGCGCCGGCGTCAACCTCGTCCTGACCCGCTCGCGCAGCCAGGGAGGAAGCACCATTACCCAGCAGCTGGCCCGCGAGTATTACGTGAGTCGCGAACGCACCTTTGTGCGCAAGGCACGGGAACTGTTCCTTGCTCGCCGCCTGGAGGCCGAACTCAGCAAGGAAGAAATTCTTGAGCTGTACCTCAACAAGACTTTCCTGGGCCAGCGGGCCTACGGCGTGGCGGCCGCAGCGCAAGTCTATTTCGGCAAGGCATTGGAGGAGCTTTCGATCGCCGAATGCGCAACTCTGGCAGGCATTCCCAAGGCCCCGTCCGCCATCAACCCGGTGAGGAACCCTGGGCGGGCCGAGAACCGGCGGGCTTACGTCCTGCGCAGGCTTAGGGAACTGGATTTCATCAGCGAAGCGGAACGCCAGGCTGCGCTGGCGGAACCCATGGAGTCCAAGCTGCATGGTCCGCGCCAGGAGGTGAACGCGCCTTGGGTGCTCGAAATGGTACGCAAGGAAATGCTTGCCGGCTACGGACAGGACGCTTATACCGGGGGCTACAAGGTCACCACCACGATCGATTCCCGCATGCAGGTTAGCGCGCAACAGGCGTTGCGCGGCGGTTTGCGGGAATACGATCGGCGTCATGGATATCGTGGTCCGTTACGAACGGGCGTGCTGCGTAACCTGCGTGCAGAGGGTTACCGGACGGACGCGCAGTTGCTCAAGCACCTCGATTCCCTTGCGGGTATTGCCGACGCCCGTCCGGCGCTGGTGATGGGATTCGGCGACTCAAATTCAGTAGAAGTGTTGGCAAAGGGATCGGGTCGCGAAGTTCTGTCCTGGGAGTGGCTACGGTGGCGCGCCTATATTTCGGAAAACGCGCGCGGGCCGCTGCCTGAAAAGCCTGAAGACATGTTTTCGGTCGGCGACCTGATCCTGGTTCGTTCCTCGGATGAAGGAGGCCTGGAACTGACCCAGGAGCCCGGGGTGCAGGGAGCGTTGGTGTCAATCGATCCCCGCGACGGAGCTATCGTCGCACTGGTCGGCGGGTACGATTTCTCGCGCAGCAAATTCAACCGGGCGGCGGATGCCTTGCGGCAGCCCGGCTCGGCGTTCAAGCCCTTTATCTACTCCGCCGCGCTGGAGCATGGGCTGACGGCCGCCACGGTTGTGAACGACGCCCCGGTTGTTATTCCGGACCCCACTACCGGAACCGTCTGGCGCCCGAAGAACAATTCCGGTCGTTTCTACGGCCCCACTCGCTTGCGCGAGGCCCTGGTGCGTTCAATGAACCTGCCGACCGTGCGGGTTCTGCTACGCATTGGTTTGCCGGCCGCTACCCAGCACATTCGTGCTTTCGGACTGCCGGAATCCTCGTTGCCGGAAGAATATTCCCTGGCGCTGGGCGCCGGCGGGGCGGCGCCTTTGGACATCGCGCGCGGCTACGCGGTTCTGGCTAACGGCGGCTACCGGGTTGATCCGTGGCTGGTCGAACGAGTTGAGCAGGATGGCTTGCTCTACCAGGCCGAAGCGCGCGTCGCCTGCCGTGCCTGCGAGCTCCCTTTCGAGTCGGTGGGCACAGGATCGCCGGTAACCGCCGAGTGGCTGAACGGCGCCGAGCCGCGTATGCCGGAGCGCCTGGCGTATGCGTTTGCGAAAATCGACAAGCTTGCCAGGCTATATCCGTCGGCCGACGGTGATTTCGTCGAGCCCTACTTCGACTCGGTGGCGCAAATGCAGGCGGTAACGCTGCAGCGGAATCCGGATGAGGCCGAAAGACCGGAATTGTTCGCGGATCTCAAGGCCGCGCCGCGCGCCGCAAGTGTGGAAAACGTTTATATCGTCTACGACATGATGCGTGATGTCATGCGCCGGGGCACCGGGAGGCGCGCGCAGGCATTGGGACGGCAGGATCTGGCCGGCAAGACGGGTACCTCGAACGACAATCGTGACGCGTGGTTCAGTGGATTCAACGGCGACCTGCTGGCTTCCGTATGGGTCGGGTTTGACCAGGAGCGTTCGCTGGGAAGCAATGAGGGCGGTGGCGCTACCGCACTGCCGATCTGGATCGACTTCATGGAGGAAGCGCTCAAGGGAGCGCCCGAGGCTCCCCTGCCGCGCCCGCCCGCCATCGTTTCCGCCCGGATCTCGCCGACAACCGGGCTGCTGGCCACTCCTGGAGAAGCGGATGCGATCTTCGAATTGTTTCGTGAGGAGGCCGTACCCGGTGCGACGCGAGCCTCAGGCGCCGGCGCCGACGAAGAGGAACAAGACGAACTCTTCTAGTGTCGTGTCCCGCGAGACTAGTCGATATTTTGTCCTGCGTTTTCTATAGAATCGCAGGGGAGATGAATTCCCCAGGGTAATTGTCATGTCATGGTGGTTGTGGATTGTGTTCGGGGTGGCTTTGCTGGTTGGTGAAGTTACCGTGGACGCTGCTTTCTGGCTGTTGTTTATCGGTATCGGCGCCGTAGTCGTGGGATTGGGCGGCTTTTTTGGCCTAACGGGTCCACCGGTCGCCCAATGGCTGGTGTTCGCCGGGCTCTCGCTGGTGCTGCTGTATTTCTTCAGGGGCCGCCTTCGGGCCCTGGTGATGCGGCGCAAGGGCGGACCGGTCGAAGCGGTCATTGGGGAAGAAGCGACGGCCGTATCGGCGATACCGGCAGGGGCCGCCGGCAAGGCGACGCTGCGCGGCGCCGAATGGGATGCCCACAACGTCGGTTCATCTGAAATTCCCCAGGGCGCGCGGGTGCGCGTGTCGCGGGTGGACCAGTTGGTATTGGAACTGACGCAGGACTAGTGTGTTGTCCCGCGAGTACAACAGGAGAGAACAATGATTTTTAGCTTGATCGTCGCCGGTGCGATTGCCATCCTGGTTATCGTTATCATCGCCAAGACCGCCATAGTGGTCCCGCAACAGTCGGCCTCCGTGGTGGAAACCCTCGGGCGCTACAGCAGAACCCTGCAGGCGGGATTCCATATCCTGATGCCTTTCGTGCAAAGAGTGTCCTACAAGCACACGCTCAAGGAGCAGGCGGTTGATATACCCGAGCAAATCTGCATTACCCGCGACAACGTGCAGGTGGGCGTGGACGGCGTCTTGTACCTGCAGGTTCTCGACGCAAGGAACGCCTCCTACGGAATTACCGACTACATGTTCGCAATTTCACAGCTGGCCCAAACCACCCTGCGTAGCGAGGTCGGCAAGCTGGACCTGGATCGCACCTTCGAGGAACGCGGCTCCATCAACTTGTCGGTGGTGTCGGAACTGGACAAGGCCACCAGCGCCTGGGGCATCAAGGTCTTGAGGTATGAGATCAAGAACATCAATCCGCCCCGCGACGTTCTGGCCGCCATGGAGAAGCAGATGCGCGCGGAACGTGAGAAGCGTGCGGTGGTCCTGACTTCCGAGGGCGAACGCGACGCTCAGATCAACAACGCTGAAGGCGACAAACAACGGGTTATCAAGGAGTCGGAGGCGGCCAAGCAAAGGCAGATCAACGAGGCCGAAGGTGAAGCCCAGGCCATTCTGGCGGTAGCTACCGCCACGGCCGAAGGATTGCGGCAGGTGGCGCAGGTGGTTGATTCGGAAGGAGGACTAAGCGCCATGCGCCTGCGGGTAGCCGAGCAGTACGTTGAGCAGTTCGGACGGCTGGGCCAGGCCGGCAACACCTTTGTTGTTCCCGCCGACATGGGCAACATGGCATCCATGTTCACGCTCGCCACCTCCATCCTCAAGGGCAGCGGCAAAGGGGAATAGCCCGCCGCCGTTGCCGGACTCGACGCTAGCGGTCGTCGATGGGCGTGTATTCGCGCGGTTCGGGGCCCAGGTAGAGTTGCCGCGGCCGCCCGATACGGGCTTCGGGATCTTCGTGCATCTCGCACCAGTGGGCCGCCCAGCCGGCGGTGCGGCCAATGGCGAACATGGGTGTGAACATCGACGACGGCAGCCCCATTGCCCGGTAGATGATGCCGGAATAGAAGTCGACGTTGGGATACAGGCGGCGGTCCTTGAAATAGCTGTCCTTTAGCGCGACCTCCTCGAGCTCCCGCGCCAGCTTGAACAAGCGGCCTCGGCCTGTGGCCAACGCCTGCAGCACTTCGTGGCAGATACTCCGGATTATGGTCGCGCGCGGGTCGAAATTCTTGTATACCCGGTGACCGAAACCCATAAGGCGGAAAGAATCATTCGGATCCTTGGCCCGCAGAACGTAATCCTCGATGCTCTCTTCTGAACCGATGTCCTCCAGCATCTTGAGCACGGCCTCGTTGGCGCCGCCGTGCGCCGGGCCCCACAGCGCGATGCACCCGGCGGCCAGGGCCGAGAATGGATTCACGCCGGAACTGCCGGCAATCCGAACCGTGGAGGTGGAGCAGTTCTGTTCGTGGTCGGCGTGCAGCACCAGCAGTGTGTCAAGTGCCCTGGCAGCTACCGGGTTGGGATCCTCGCCGAACATCATGTACAGCAGGTTGGCCGCGTGGTCCAGGTCGTCGCGTGGAGCTATGGCCGGCTTGCCCAGCGAGTTGCGATAGGCTGCCGCGGCCACGGTCGGTATGTTCGCAATGACGCGGTAGCTGAACCGACGCCGATGGTCCGCGTCATTCGGATTGATGCAATCGGGATAGACGGCCGGCATTGCCGACAGCGCCACGGTCATCACGCTCATGGGATGTGCGTGGGCCGGCATGGCCGAAATGGTGGCCAATACATCGGGGGCGCAGGTACGCAGGCCCCTCAGTTCGGCCGAAAACGCCTGCAGTTCGGCTTGCGTGGGCAATTCTCCGTGCAGCAGCAGCCAGGCCACCTCGGTGAAATTGCTGTGCCGCGCCAGGTCGTTGGCCGCGTAGCCGCGGTACATGAGAACGCCCTTCTCGCCATCCACGTAGGTGATCCGGCTGCTGCAGCTGGCCGTGGACGCAAATCCCGGGTCGTAACTGTAAGCGCCGGTCGCCGCAGCCAGGCCGGAAAGTTCCAGGGCGTCCGCGCCCAGAACAGCAGTACGCCGCGCAAGTGGCACAGAGTGCCCGTCGCGGCTTACCAATTTGTCGCCCGTTTCGGTCATGCAACTGCCTTGTGCTGTGCCGGTAGGACGGACGGACGCAGGCGTCACGAGACCGGTTCCTCCGAACATCGGGTTTGGCGCTCCGTTTATGGGTGACGCCAGACCGGGAAAGACGCGGCCCAGAAGCTGGGCGCGTACATCGCAACCGGACATTATAGCCCAGCGGGCCGATCAGCCAAAAAACTTATGAATTGAAGAGCTTATGCAGACTTCCGCGCCCCATACCGGCGGCGGAACTTTTCGATTTGACCGGCTGTTTCCATGATCTTCTGCGAACCGGTGAAGAACGGGTGACAGGAGGAGCACACCTCAACGCGAATGTCCTCGCTCAAGGTGGAGCGGGTAACCAGTTCCCGGCCACAACTGCAGGTAACCTTGATTTCGTTGTACTTGGGATGAATTCCTGATTTCACGGATGCGGGCCTCAGCCTATGGCGCAAGCGGGGCGGAAGCATACCCGAATACAATGCCGGCTTCAATCCACAGGGGAATTCGTTTCCCGGGTCGGACCGCTGTAACTCCCGGTGTGACTGGCTGTGGTATGTTTATTGTCCCGCGTTGCCTTGCAGGGCTCGAACAAGAATAGTGGATCAAGGCATCGCAGAAGAAATGCATGAGCAGAGAAATGGATATTGTTCGGCAAGCATCGGTGGCTTTCCCGGCCCATCTTGGCAGGTTTGACTCGCTGACGCACGATGTGTTCGGCGTGACCTTGGCCGGCGAACCTCCGAACGGCGTTTCACAGGCGATTTTCGCGCTTGGCTGTTTTTGGGGAGCGGAGCGGAAATTCTGGCAGACTCTCGGGGTGCTGAACACTGCCGTTGGCTATACCGGCGGGCTTGGTTCGGACCCCGACTACTATTCGGTGTGTTCAGGCGCCACCGGGCACGCCGAGGCCGTGTTGGTGAGCTACCGGGTGTCGGAAATCAGCTACGAGCAATTGCTCGGCGTGTTTTGGGAGTCTCACAATCCCACCCAGGGAATGCGCCAGGGAGCGGACATCGGCACCCAATACCGCTCGGCGATCTTTACCCTCGGCCCCGAACAGCAACTTCAAGCCCCGGCATCGCGCCAGGCCTATGGTCAAGCGCTCAAGGCGGCGGGATTCGGTCCCATTACCACCGAAGTTGCCGGGGCCGGCGTGTTCTATTTTGCCGAGAAGTATCACCAGCAGTATCTGGCCAGGAATCCGCACGGCTACTGCAGTCTTGGCGGCACCGGCGTGAGTTGTGACCTTCAATCCGGTCTGGCGCAAGACTCGATGGCGATAGGCCAGGCATGAAACGCACCCTCTATATCGCCCTTCTGGCCCTGGTTGCGCCGGCCGCACTCGCGTTTCAAGGCGCGGCGGACGTGGAGGCCGGCCAGGCCTGGCTGACCGAACAGCGCCGGATGAACCAGCGGTTCATCGAGTTGTTCAGGGAACAGCGATACGTGGAGGGCGAGGAGGTGGCCGATTCGGTCCTCCGTGGCGCCGAGGAGCAATATGGCTATGACGCAGTGGAACTCCTTGCGCCGCTCATCAACCTGGCGACGGTGCAGCGGGTCCAGGGGCGCTACAGCGACGCGCTGTTCCACTACGAACGCAACATTGCAATTGTGGAGCGGAAGCTGGGCTACGACGCCCTTGATCTCCTCAATCCCTTGCACGGAATGGCCAGGACCTTCTTGCGCATGGGTGACCCCGAAGCCGCGGAGGAGCCTCTTTCGCGTGCCTTGCGGGTGACCCATGCCAATTCGGGCATTTACAGCCTCGATCAGGGCAGGACCCGTGATCTCTTAAGCGAGCTGTCGCTGGCCGAACGGGACATGGAGCAGGCCAACCTGCACCAGCGGATACAGGTCCGCGCCCATGAAAGGCGCCACGGACCCGGTGACCCGCGTGTGGTTCCGGCGCTGTACAAGCTCGGCGAATGGTATGAACGCACGCACCAGACCAGCTTGCAACGCCAGAGCTACGCGGCCGCTGACCGGATCATTCAGGCAGCCAATGGCGAGGACAGCCTGGATCGGGTACAGGCGCTTCGCGGGCAGGCAACCAGTTTCCTGGTGGAATCACGCCGGGAGAAAGCCGAAGAGTTCTTTCGGCGGGCGCTGAGCATTGTGCGGGCCCACCCGATTCAGGACATTTTGCAGCAGGCTAAGCTGCTGATCGATATCGGCGATACCCACACGATCTTCAATCGTCTGCCGATGGCGCGCGAAAATTACCGGGAGGCCTGGGATCTGTTGAGCGTGGACAACAAGGGCCTGGACTTGCGGGCGGAGCTCTTGCAGCACCCGGTCATCCCGCTGCGCAGCGCCCAGTTGCCGGTGCAGATTCCGCGGGATTTGACCAACACCTCACGCTACGAGACTCAGCCGCGCGCCGGCTCGGTGGTCTTGCAATTGACACTGGAGCCCAACGGCAGCGTGTCGGATGCCAAGGTCCTGGAATCCAATCCGTCCGGATTGATCGACAAAATCGCGGTATCGTTGATCAAGGGCGCCAAATTTCGCCCGCAGCTGCGGGACGGCGAGCCTGTGAAAGTGGAAGACGTGATATACCGGCATCGCTTCCGCTGGTACAAGCGGCGCGAAGCGGATTCGAAGACCGACGTCCCGGCGCCTGCTGATGCGGCCGAAGAAGAGCGGCCTATCGAGTATCCCGGCGATTCCTGACGCCGCGCATTCGGTTCTACCGGGGGATTACTGAGGCCTGCTGCGGCGAGCAAACGCGTCCCGCCCTTCGGCGACTGTCTCAAGCACCAATTCGGAGCGCCCGCCGGCAGCCGCTGCCAGTTCACCCGGCACATGGCTGACCGTTGCCGCCCATGCAATTCGCTCGGCGCTGTCCGGCCGCCGCGGGACGATACCGAAATCAGAGGCGTTCTGCAGATCCCGTGCCGCTTCCTCGCGCGTTACCCGGCGTGACTCTTCAACGCTGGGATAGGCGCCGGCCATGACCCGCCGGTCGGCTTCCGTCAGCCGGTCCCACCACGCCTTGCTGGCCACGATAACCGACATCCCGAAGCAGTGTGCGGTGAGCGTCAGGTGAGGCGCTTCGCCCGAGGTCCCGGTGCGGACATACATGCTCACGGAATTCTCGCCCGCCTCAATCAGGCCGGTCTGCAGAGAGGGTACGATTTCACCGAAACCCAGCGGAATAACGTCGGCCGCAAAGGCCTTGGCGAAAAGTCGTGATGCTTCGCTGGCCGACACGCGAAACCGTCGCCCGCGCATATCCTCCGGCGATAGCATCGGCGTAACCGAATAAATGTGGTGAAAGCCGATTTCATTCCACCTCATCAGATGCAGCCCCTGTTCCGCAAATAGCGTAGTAAACAGTTCGGTGAGGAACTGGTCGTAGACAAAGTCGGCTTCCTCTTCGGAGTCGAACAGAAATGGAGCGTAAAGGATCGCGGTTTCCGGCACGATAGTGGAGGCCACCATCGCCGACAGATTGCCAACCTGTACCCGGTCTCGTCGCAGGCCCGCGACGATCTGTTCCTCCGAGCCCAACTGTCCGTGAACCAGCATGCGGACCTTGATGCGGCCCTCGGTCCCTTCCTCCACGTTACGCTGAAAGTCGAACCACTGCTGTTCTCCGACGGTGTTCGGAAATGCTGTGCCGGCGGCGGTGATCTCCATCACCGCCTCCTGGGCTTTATCCCGGGGCGCCTCGCCGGACGGTCCGCAGCCCGCCGAAAACAAGAGGCTCAGTGCGGCGAGTACTGCGAACAGTTTCATGCTCTTTGTCGTCGTATGAGTACAAACACACAAAATACCGCAATCGCGCATAACGCCATCATCACGGTGAAGCCGGTGGTGAAGGACTCAAATCGGTCCGCCGACCAGGCAAGGAAGATGCCGCCTATAGAACCCGCCAGGGAGTCAATCAAGAGGAAAATGCCGAGGTACACCCCGTAGTTGCGTCCGGCGTAGAACTCCGCAATCATCAGCTGAATCATCGTGAATGCGCCGGCATAACCCACGCCATAGACAACGGCGTAGGCGAGCGGCCAGGTCGTATCGCCGGGTACCGCAAGAAAGAGCAGCGCCAGCCCCAGGCCCAGGTTGAGTACGCTGGCCATCATCACTTTGAGTTTGTCGAACTTGTCCGCCAGGTACCCGAAGAGCACCTTGCCGATGACGGCGGCAAAGAAGAACGCGCTGTAAATTCCGGTGGTGCTCGTGTCGCCCAGCAGCAGCTCCTTGCGGAAAAAAAGCGCCTGATTGTTCAGCATGGCCACGATGCAGAACCAGAGGGTTCCGGTAGCAAATGCCAGCAGGTAGAACACCGGCGAGCGCAGCAGGCTCAACAACACCTTGCCGAACCGGTCGGGCGCCGGGCGCGTTTCCGGCTCGGGATCGGCCACGCCGTCGGCGGCCAGCCCCTTGTCGCCCGGATAGTTCTTGACCAGGAAAAGGGTGGGCAGAATCATCATTGCTCCGCCAAGCGCCGCGAGCAACCATACCGCCAGCCGCCAATCCGGCAGGAAGTAGTTGACCAGCCAGGGAAAGGCGGCTCCGCCCACGCTGGAGGCCATCATCAGAATGCCGAAAGCGAGACCGCGATAACGCACGAACCAGCGCGAAAGCAGCATCAGGCTGGGGCTCAATCCGGCCAGCGAGAGCGAGAATGAAAACAGCAGGTAAAGGGCCAGGAGGTGCCACAATTCCTGTACCAAGGGGAACAGGGCCAGGACCACCGTTATTCCCAAAGTGCCTATCAGCATCAGGCGACGTATGGAATAGCGGTCCAGCAGCCATCCCGCTACCGGGTTCAGGAAGGCGACTACCGCGAAAAACATATTGGCCGGCCGGGTGACCTGTTCGTTGGTCCAGCCGAACTCCCCGGCCAGATTCGGAAAGATTCGCGGCATCGTGTTAAGGAGAATCCCGTTCGAAGCGGCGTATATCAGGAACAGGCCAGCGAGTAACCACCAGCCATAGAAAATCCGGCTGCGCATTGGAATGCTTTGCATTGTTATCCTCCCCGGAACAGCCGGCCCCCAAGGCGCGACCACCAAAAACGAATGCCCAACAGAAGGGCGAGAATGGCGCAATATACCAGCGGCTCGGCCGTGTCGGCCTTTACCTGCCAGTAGAAATGCCAGCAGGCCAGCATTGCGGCCGGATAAATCAGCCGATGCAACCGGTTCCAGCGTCGCCCCAGCCGCCGCTGCCAGCCCCTTGTGGAGGTAAACGCCAATGGGATCAACAGCAGCACCGCTCCCATGCCAACGGTAATGAAGGTGCGCTTTAACAGGTCCTCGCCCAGGTGAGCAAAGTCCAGTTGCAGGTCGAGAAGAAAATAGGCAAGCGGGTGAAGCGTGCAGTAGAAGAAGGCGAATAGCCCAAGCATGCGGCGAAATCGATACAGACGCGGCTTTCTCAGCAGGCGCGCTGCCGGTGTGACACAAAGGGTAGCCAGCAACAGCCGCAGCGCCCACACGCCCAGTTCATCCTGAATCTCCTCGGCGGGATTGGCCCCCAACCCGGGCTGCACGAAGCCGGCAATGCGCAGGATCAGC
Organism: Candidatus Foliamicus sp.; assembly: GCA_965261845.1. Classification (GTDB taxonomy): domain Bacteria; phylum Pseudomonadota; class Gammaproteobacteria; order Steroidobacterales; family Foliamicaceae; genus Foliamicus. Next base: position 3,078,446 of record OZ253475.1, read on the forward strand.
CACGCAAGCGGCAACAGGCAGGCCACAAACAGCAGCGGCTTGTACACCCGCATGTTCACCGGATCAGCAACCTACGGTGCGGGCTAAATGGACGGATCAGAAATTACGGCGTAAGTCCAGCCCGGAATAGAGGTGGGCCACCAGTTCCCCGTAACCGTTGAACATCCGGGTCGGAATGCGGCGCGCAAACAGGCTCGAAAAACCGGAACCAATGCGGCGCTCGGTGGCCTGGCTCCAGCGGGGATGGTCCACTTGCGGATTGACGTTGGCGTAGAAACCATATTCCCGTGGCGCCGCGATATTCCAGCTGGTGGGCGGGCGGCGCTCCTGCAGTCGAATGCCTACGATGGACTTGATGCCCTTGAAACCGTATTTCCAGGGCACGACCAGGCGCAGCGGCGCGCCGTTCGGGTTCGGCAGCGCCACGCCATACACTCCAACCGCCAGCATGGCCAATGAATGGGTCGCCTCTTCTATCGTCAGTCCTTCCACGTATGGCCAGCGCAGCACCCGCCGGCGCTGGCCCGGCATTTCATCGGGGCGGTAAACCGTTTCAAAAACCACATGCTTGGCGCGGGACGTAGGCTTGAAACGCTTCAACACTTCTCCCAGCGGAACGCCTGCCCAGGGGATGATCATCGACCACGCCTCGACGCAGCGCATGCGGTAGATGCGCTCCTCAAGGCCGATGCCGCCCAGCAATTCCTCGACATCGAACTCGCCGGTAATTTCTGCTTCTCCTTCCACCCGCACGGTCCACGGACGAGGCTTGAAATCGCCGGAATTCCGGTGCGGATCTTCCTTGCCGGTGCCGAACTCGTAGAAGTTGTTGTAGGTGGTGATTTCTTCGTAGCTGTTGGGCGGCTCGTCGGTGCTCAGGGGGCTGCGCAATACGCCCGTCAACTCTTCCTGGCCGGTTCCTGTCACCAGGTGGCTCGGCGCCGCCCGGGCCGTTCCCACCAGGCCCGCGGCCGCCATTCCGGCAACGAAGGTACGGCGGTTGAAATACGCGTTCTCGGAGCTGATTTCCGAGGAAAGAATATCTGAGGGTTTACGAATCAACATACGCAAATATTAACGCACCCCGCCCCTTCTTGCGGACCGCCCCGAGTGGGTGCGCGCTGCCCCCTTCTTTCCGGGAGTTTCTGAGGCAGGGATGCCGAAGAAAGCTCCACGGATGGATTCATGCGTCTCCCGGAAAGAAGGGGGCAGCGCGCACCCAAAGGCCCGCTAAACGGGTGAACTATGTAACCAGGTGGAAGAGGATTAGCGGCTGTAGCCGCGCTCTTCGTGCTGGGTAATGTCCAGGCCCTCGATCTCGTCTTCCTCGTCCACGCGCAGCGGCGTAATAAGTCCGACCACCTTGAGGATCACCCAGGTCGCGAAAGCAGTCCAGGCAGCTGTGACAATCAAGCCCCAAGCCTGAACGCCCAACTGAGAGCCCAGGTTCATGCCGTCGGCATAACCGGCGCCGCCCAGGCTCGCATTCACGAATACGGCGCACAACAGCAGGCCTAAGGAACCGCCCACGCCGTGGACCGGGAACACGTCCAGCGAGTCGTCGATCACCAGTACCCGCTTGATCAACCGGGTCGCGTAGAAACACACGACGCCGGCGGCCAGGCCGATCACCAGGGCGCCCATCGGGCCGACGAACCCGGAGGCCGGTGTGATCGTGCCTAGTCCCGCAACCATGCCGGTCACCACGCCGAGCACGCTGGGCTTGCCGAACCGAATCCATTCCATCGCCATCCAGCCCAGGGCCCCGGCCGACGCACCCACGTGAGTAACCAGCAAGGCCATTGCTGCGGTGCCATCGGCCGCCAGAGCACTGCCTCCGTTGAAGCCGAACCATCCCACCCAGAGCATGCCGGCGCCGGCCACCGTCAACGGCAGACTGTGTGGAGGCATGGGCTTTTGCGGAAACCCGGAACGGGGCCCCAGCACCAGCGCCGTCACCAGCGCGGCCACGCCCGCGGTCAGATGGACCACGGCGCCGCCGGCAAAATCCAGAAAGCCCATTTCCGACAGCCAGCCGCCGCCCCAGACCCAATGACACACCGGGGCGTAGACGATCAGCGACCAGAGCACCGAGAACAGGAGCATGGGCGCAAACCGCATGCGTTCGGCGAAACCACCCACAATCAGGGCGCAGGTGATGATGGCGAAAGTCAACTGGAAAGCAATAAAGATCGTTTCGGGCGCCGTTCCACTGAGCGAGTCCACGGTGACTCCCGAAAGGAAGGCGCTGGAGAAGCCCCCCACCCACTTGTTCATTGAACCGCCGTCGCTGAAGGCCAGGCTGTACTGAACCACGATCCACAGCACGGTCACGATCCCGGCGATTGCGAAACACTGCATCAATACCGATAACACGTTGCGGCGGCCGACCAGACCGCCGTAGAACAATGCCAGTCCCGGCAATGTCATGAACAGTACCAGGGCCGTGGAGGTCAACAGCCAGGCGGTATCGGCCTTGTCCAGCGCATCGGCGCTCGCCACGCCCGACACCAGCAAACCGGCCACAGCGATCAGAATCGCTCTTTTCATATGAAAACTCCTCTTGTGGGGACAGTCCGGCTGTTTGCCGGAGCCCCGATATTCAACGCGCTACAGCGCCGAGTCACCGCTCTCCCCGGTGCGAACCCGGTAGGCCTCCTCAAGATCCATAACGAAGACCTTTCCGTCGCCAACCTTGCCGGTCTTGGCCGAGTCTATGATGGCCTCGACGACCCGCTCGGCGAGTTCGTCCGTGCATGCCACTTCGATCTTGGTCTTGGGAATGAAATCCACCATGTATTCGGCGCCTCGATAGAGTTCGGTATGCCCCCGCTGTCGACCGAAACCCTGCACCTCGGAGACGGTCATTCCGTTGATCCCAAGGTCGGAAAGAGTGTTGCGAACGTGATCCAGCCGAAACGGTTTGATGATGGCCGTTACAAGTTTCATTTGAGCCTTCCTTGTGGCTGAGAGAGGGGCAAATCTGCGCCCGCAATTCTATCAATAGCGGCTGATTTCTGTCAAAAGCGCGCCATGCGCTTCTTCGCCCGGGCCCTTGGCGGCAAGCGTGTGTTCCAGCAGTGCGACCACGGCCAGGCGCCGGCCGCTCCCGGTCGATATCATTCCCGCTATAGCCGACACTCCGTTGATGCTGCCGGTCTTGATGTGCGCCCTGCCGCTGAAAGGCATTTCCTTGTAGGTGCGGGTCAAAGTTCCGTCGCGCCCGGCTATCGGCAGCGAGGCTATCAGTTCCGGAAACTTCGGTCCGCGCCCGGCGTGCACCACAACTCGTCCCAGGTCGCGGGCGGAGATCCGGGTGCTGCGGGACAGGCCCGAGCCGTTGTCCAGAACCAGGCTGGACAGGTCCAGGCCCTTGCGGCGCAATAGCTCCGCGGCTGCCCGGCGCGCCTTGTCCAGGGATGCGGGAGGTCCGTATGTTTCCGCACCGAGAGTCAGCAGCAATTGGCGCGCCATCACGTTGTTGCTGTGCTTATTCATGAAGCGCACCGCCTGTGACGCGAACTCCGATTTGAACTCCAACCAGGGCTCGGCGTCGTCCGGCGCGCTGCCACGGCGATAGCCGCCCGAAAGCTCGCCCCCGCCCTCTCGCCAAAGGGCGTCGAACAAGCCGAACGCATAGGCGGGGCTGGTGAGCGCGCGGCGCGGTATGGAGTAAATCTTGCAGTTCCGGCTATAGGTGCCTCCCAGTTCTACGCGATTGTCGCTGTCCCCGCTTATCTGAACCGACACGCCTCGTTGAAAGCCGCCGCAGCGGCCACCGGTCAGGCGCACACGGTTCACCAGCGTCAGTCCGGAAAGGGGTGGTTCGAGCCGGGCGCCGACGCGGCCTCGCGCAGGGTCCGGCTCAACGACTACCCGGATCGACTGAAAATTCATCAGCAATGCGTAGGGTGAAGCACTGAAGGAGCGGTTCCTGTCGGCTTCGAAGCCCGGCACCGGGAGATCATTCGCGGGCAGCCAGCGGTCGTCCAGCACCAGCCCGCCTTCGATATGGCGCAGGCCGAGCTGCCTCAACTGGTGCTGCAAGAGCCAGACACGCTCGACCACCAGATGCGGGTCGCCGCCGCCCTGCAATATCAGCGGGCCGGACAGCACGCCGTCGCGCAACTCGCCGCCACGATAGACCCGGGTGACCCAGCGGTATTCGGGGCCTAAGCCTTCAAGCGCCAGCCATCCGGTCAGCACCTTGATCACCGAGGCCGGCTGCCGGGGGATATCGGCTCCATGACTCAAAAGCGGCCGGTCTTCGCGGATATCCTGGATCCAAACCGAATAGCTGTTTTCGGGGATGCCGTAGTGCGCCAGGATGCGGGTCACGCCGGAAGGAAGCTGATCCTGCGCCTGCGCGGCCGGGGCGCCGCAAAGCAGCCCCATCAGTGCCAGGGCGGCTGCCGAAGTGTTACGCGGAAGCACGAATACGCTGGCGGGTCTGATTCGCGATGATCTCCCAGCCCCGCTCATTGGCCACCACGCGCAGGGCCGGGTCCGGGTTGACGGCCACCGGTATGCCGCAAGCCGCAAGCAGAGGTAGATCGGTGATCGAGTTGGCGTAAGCGGCGGTGCGCGGCAGGGATACGTCGAACTGTCTGCACAGTTCCTTCGCTGCGGTCAGCTTGGCCTCGGCTACGCGGTGCACTTTGGGAGGGGCGAAGCTGAAGCGGCCGTCGCGCGCCGCGCATTGGGTTGCCACCACGTTGGTCACGCCCAATTCTCCGGCGATGGCTTCGGCAAGAAAATCCAGAGAACCGGACAGCAAAACGACGATGTCGCCGCGTTGCTGATGCAAGCGCAGACGCTCCACGCAAGGCCCAAAGAGAATCCTTGCCAGCCGGCGCGCCGCCCAATCCTTCGCCAGGAGTTCCGCGCTGCTTGAACTGTGCCGCCAAAGCAGGGACTTGTTCTTGGCGAATACCTGCGCCCCATATCGAGGCAGGTAGCGCAATGAGAAAACGGCGTAGGCCAGCAGCCTGATCATTCCGATCCTGCCACGTAAGAACATCCAGAGCATGAATCGCATCTCGCTGCTCGGCTCGCGCAGCAGTGTACCGTCGATATCAAACAACGCCAGCCGCGGCTCGCTGCGCGAACCATTCATGGGGAACGGGAAAACAGCGAGCGGCGTTCTGCGGCCAGAAACTCCACAATTACCGGCATTCCCCGCAGCAGGCACAGCGCCACGGCCAGGTAGGTGAGCGCCATGACCAGCAACTCAAACGCCGGTTGTATGGGCGTCCAGGCATCCGCCAGGGACGGCGTTAGTGTCGCTATTCCCAGCGGCAAGGGCTTGATCAGGAAAAGTCCGACAAATGCAGCCGCCTTGATCAGCGCGTAGAACCCGCGCATGAAGCGCCCGGCAACCAACCAGCGGGCAACCGGCGAGTTCAGCAGCGAGAACGGACTGCGGCGGGCCGCCTGGATCTGACTGGCCCGTATTGCGTCCACCAGCACCCCGCGCACCACGAACAGGATCGGAATCCAGATGGGTATCACGTCCAGGTCCGCCAGCACGATCCACAGCGTAAGCTCCACGATGCGATCCACCGCAATATCGAACAGCGCGCCGAAAAGGCTCTCCTCGCCTCTGCGCCGGGCGACCCAGCCGTCGAGGCCGTCGGAAATGAATACCAGGCTGAGAACAGGCCATATCCACAATTGCACGGCCGAAACGGGCCGGTAGGCGAGGGCCACCACGCCAAGCAACAGGAACAGGCGGCTCAGCGTGATCAGGTTGGCCATGGCGGAATTATAGACAGCCGCAGCTGATCTTATAATTTCCGCCTTGTTTGCCGGATTGAGGTCGATGGGCGCACTATCTTTTCTGCTTGGCACGGTAGCGGACCTGCTCATGCTTTGCTTCGTGGTTCGCTTGGCGTTGTATTGGCACGGCGCTGATCCGCGCAATCCTTTCATCCGCGTGGTGCTGCGCCTGACCAATCCGGTGTGCGCGCCCTTGCGCCTGCTGCTGCGGCCGTCGCAACGAGTGGAATCGCACGTGCTGGCGACGTTTCTGGTGCTGGAGTGCGTGCTGTTCTGGTCTACCGCCAGCGTGGGCTGTGACGTCGATCCCACGATATTCCAGATTCTGGTCTACGGTCTGATCCGCGCGGTTCGGCAGGTACTCTGGTTCTACCTGCTGGCGGTCATTGCCTGGGCGCTGCTGAGCTGGTTCTCGCCGAGCGGCTACAACCCGCTGGTCAGCGTGCTGCACAAGGTTTGCACGCCGGCCCTGGCGCCCATCCGGCGGGTGCTGCCCGGCATGGGCGGTATTGACTTCAGCCCGCTGGTGTTCATTCTGGGGGTGCAGTTGGCAATGTCTTTTCTGCCGGGCCAGGAAGTGGCGGTGTTGATGAACTGCAGGGCGGGATTCTCCCCGATATAGTCAATACTCGCGCGTGAGTCGAGACCTTCGAGATTCACCAGGACAGAGACAGTCCCCAGCTTACTCCGCCTGTTGTTTGCGATTTCCAGTTGCCTAAGTGTTGTGATATCTGCAAGCGGCGCCAGGTTGGATAGTTCGTTCCCGCCAGCATTGAGATGTTCAAGTTGTTCGATTCCCGCCAGTGCGAGAAATTTGCGCCCATGTTTCTTGCTACGTAGCGGCCGGATCATGGCGCTCTTATCCACCAGCGGTTCAATCAACGGGCTCATTGTCAGTGATGATTCTTGCCTGCTGGACCACACGGTCATTGTCGCTCATCCGCAGCCGAATTTATTCTCCGCCGCTGCTATGTTCAGCCCAGCCGGCCGATAGCGCTTCGGCCTGCTCCAGCACCGTCCGCGTGGCTTTCTCCTGTTTGTCCGGCGGGTAGCCGTGCTTGCGCAGGATGCGCCGAACCAGCCGGCGAAGATTGGCGCGCACGTTCTCGCGCAGCGTCCAGTCGATGGTGACGTTGCCGCGCACGGTTTCCACCAGTTCACGCGCGATGCCCCGCAGGGTTTCGTCGCCCAGAACTTCGACTGCGCTGTCATTGGTCTCCAGCGCGTCGTAGAAGGCCAGTTCGTCTTCCGACAAGCCGAGCGTCTCGCCACGGGCATTGGCCCGGCGCATTTCGCGGGCCAGCCCGATCAGTTCCTCGATTACCTGGGCGGCCTCAATTGCGCGGTTCTGGTAGCGGCGTATCGTCTCCTCCAGCATCTCCGTGAAGGAACGCGCCTGCACCACGTTCTTGCGGCGACGGGCGGCGAGTTCGCCTTTCAACAGCTTTTGCAACAGCTCCACGGCCAGATTGCGTTGCGGCATGCCGCGCACTTCGGCCAGGAACTCATCCGACAGGATCGAGATGTCCGGCTTGTCCAGGCCCGCTGCGGCGAAGATATCGATTACGCCCTCCGAGGCCACGGCGCGCGAAATAATCTGGCGCACGGCATGCTCCACTTCCTCCTGGGGACGCGCGTCGGATGGCGCGCGCTTGGCCAGCACTGACTGAACGGCCTGAAAGAAAGCCACATCGTCGCGGATGCGGAGCGCATCTTCGTGAGGTACTGCCAGCGCGAAGGCTTGAGAAAGCTCGCGCACCCATCTGATGCAGCGGTCTTTGCCGTCTTCCTGCGCCAGGACGTGTTCCTGTGCGGCCGGCAGCAGACTGAGCCGCTCGGCGGGCGTGCCCGTTACCCACCTGGAGCGGTCGAACCCGTGGAACAGGCCGCAGCAGATCTCGTATTTTTCGAGCATTACCGCAACGGCTTCCGCCTGATCCAGCTTGGCCTTGCCTGTACCTCCGCTGGCCGTGTAGGTAGCCAGCGCCCGCTTGAGTTCGTGAGCCAGCCCCAGGTAGTCCACTACCAGGCCGCCGGGCTTGTCCCGGAACACCCGGTTGACGCGCGCGATGGCCTGCATCAAACCGTGACCGCGCATGGGTTTGTCGACATACATGGTGTGCAGGCTGGGCGCGTCAAAGCCGGTAAGCCACATATCGCGCACCAGCACCATGCGCAGAGGGTCGGTGGGGTCACGGAAGCGATTCGCCAACGCTTCGCGCCGAGGCTTGTTGCGGATATGCTGCTGCCAGTCCGGCGGGTCGGAAGCAGACCCGGTCATCACTACCTTGAGGGCGCCCTGTGCGTCGTCCTCATGACGCCAATCGGGTCTCAGGCGCGCCAGCTCGCGATACAGGTCAACGCAGATCCGCCGGCTCATGCATACCACCATGGCCTTGCCTTCCAGGGCTTCGAGACGCTTCTCAAAGTGTTCCACGATGTCCTGGGCCACCAGCGCCACGCGCTTGTGCGCGCCGACTACGGCTTCCAGTTGCGCCCACTTGGTCTTGAGTTTCTCCTTGCGCTCGACCTCCTCGCCTTCGGTGGCTTCCTCAAAGCCCGGGTCGATGTTCGGTTTTTCGCTTTCGTCCAGCGCCAGCTTGGCGAGCCGGCTCTCGTAGTAGATGGGCACGGTCGCCTGATCCTCGACCGCGCGCTGAATGTCGTAGACGCTGATGTAATCGCCGAATACGGCGCGAGTGCTGGCGTCGCGCAGTTCGATGGGCGTGCCGGTGAAGCCGATGAAGGAGGCGTTGGGCAACGCGTCGCGCATGTGCCTGGCGAAGCCGTCGATAAAGTCGTATTGGCTGCGGTGGGCCTCGTCGGCAATCACCACGATATTGCGGCGCTTGGACAGCGCTGGATGGGTATCGCCTTTTTCTTCGGGGAAGAACTTCTGGATGGTTGTGAAAACCACACCGCCGGATTCAACCGCCAGCTTGGCGCGCAAATCCGCCCGGTTCGCCGCTTGCTCAGGCGGCTGGCGCAATAACTCGTGACAGCGCGCGAAGGTGCCGAAAAGCTGATCGTCGAGATCGTTGCGGTCGGTAAGCACCACTATGGTGGGGTTGGCCATAGCCGGTTCGCGGATGATGCGCCCAGCGAAGAAAGCCATGCTCAGGCTTTTGCCGGAGCCTTGCGTGTGCCACACCACGCCGATTCGCCGATCCCCTGGATTGCCTCCCGACTGGTGGCCGGACTTGTATCGGCCTCGATCCTGTTCGACCGGCGCCGCTTGGCGCAGCTCGGCCGCGCGCAGGGTCTCGGCCACCGCCGCTTCCACGGCGTGGAACTGGTGGTAGCCCGCCATCTTCTTGGCCGCCGTTCCGCCGCCGTCGTCTTCGAACACGATAAAGTCACGCAGCAGCTTGAGAAAGCGCGTCCGTTCAAACACGCCCTCAATCGCTACCTGGAGATCGGGGAAAAACACCGGGGCCAGTTCCTGCCCTTCGATGGTGCGCCAGGGCTTGAACCACTCCCACCCGGAGGTGAGCGTTCCCAGTTTGGCCTGAACGCCGTCGGATACGACCAGCACCGCATTGAAAGTGAACAGCGCCGGCAATTCCGCCTTGTAGGTTTGAAGCTGCCGCCAGGCGCTGTGAATGGTGGCGTCCTCGTCGGTCGGGTTCTTGAGTTCGATAACCGCCAGCGGCAAGCCATTGATGAACAGCACCATGTCCGGGCGGCGCGTGTTCTTGTTTTCCGTAACCGTGAACTGGTTGATCGCCAGCCAGGAGTTGGCCTCCGAGTCTTCAAAGTCAATGACCCGCGCCTGCGCCCCGCGAATAGCGCCGCCGTTGGCGCGATATTCCACCGTCACGCCATCCACCAGCATCCGGTGAAACGCGCGATTCCGAGCCTCCAGCGTCGATCCTTCCGGCAGGGTCAATTTGCGAAACGCGTCTTCCAGCGCTTCGGCGGGCAAGTCAGGGTTCAGTTGGCGCAGAGCGCCCCGCACCGTCGAAGCGAACACCACATCCGCGTGACTCTTCCGCAGCGCATGGGGCCCAGGCGGCATGTCCGGCCCGCTGATGACGTTGTAGCGCAAGCCCCGAAACCAGTCGAGCGCCGCATCCTCTACCACCGACTCGGTAAAAAAAGCCAAGCGATTACTCCGCGCGCGCTAGTGGCGAGGACAGCCGCGCTTTGAGAAGGCGGACCCGCATCCTGCTCAGGATACGGGTTTGGCGCTCTCGGCCACGCTTGCAATTGCGTCCAGCTTTTCGGCGATCTCCGGGGCGATCCGGTCTGCAGGAACGTGTTGGGCGAGCTCGTAAAACTGCTTCTTCTCCATGAGATTGGGTAAATTGAGTTTGTCGAAATAAGCCCTGAATAGAGGCGCGAGAAAATCGTCGCTCGCTTTGGCGCCAGCTTCCCACGGCGATCCCTTGCCGAGCTTCCCCAGGGCCTCCTCTATCTCGGCAATGGCCTCTCGCATTGCCCCGAGCCGCCGGGTAACTTCTTCCTCGGTAAACAGCGGCATTGGCTGGGCCGCCTCCGCGGTTACGCATGCGTAGTTTTCAAGCGTCGCCGGCGTGCACACGTAGTTTTCAATCTCACGCCGCTCCCAAAGCAGGTGTTGGAGCGGACCGCTGTCGTCGGGTTCGGTGTCAAGCCGGTCGAAAAGGGCCACGCCTTTGAGATTGGAAAGCGCCTCTCTGAGACCGTAATAGTGACGCGCGGCCGCCCGGGGTTGGTTTGCAACGTAATGCACAAATGGACGCTCCAGCGCTCTTATCGCGCGCTCGTTACCGAGGCGTTCGGCGAAAGCCTGCAATATCGCCAAGTTCGTGGAACCTTCGAGATAAAGGACCCAACCGGCCTGTTCGGCTTGATAGTACTGATCGAATCCAATCTCCCGGAGCGCCTTTTGCACTTGACTTCGGGCGTCCCCGAGCCGGTGGGGCTGACCGACGAAGGCAATAACCATGTCCTTGCCGGCGGCTTCGTTCAGAAGCACCTCCGAATGGCTTGCTGCGATGATCTGATTGTTCTGCTCCAGGGCGACATCGTTGATCAGCTTGTAGATCTGGCGCTGGCGAAGGATTTCGAGATGCGCGTCGGGTTCGTCCAAGAGGATGATTGCGCCGGGATTGGCGTACATGTATGCCAGGATAAGCAGGGTTTGCTGCAATCCTCGCCCGCTGGAGGACAAATCGAGGCGTGTGTTGCGCTCCCGATACCCCATGACGATCTCCCCTCGCTCCTGAATGTAGAGGGGGTCATCGAGCTCCGAGCCAAACAGATCGCTGATCCGAGCCACCAACTTTTCCCACAGATCGGGGTATTCGCCATGAATACGGAAGCAAAGATTGCGTAAGACCTCAGCCGTGCGGCCCTCGCCGACGCGTACATTCACCGCGCCTTGGTCGAGCCGTGTTTCCGTGGCGGCGAGGCCGGACATTGGAGGAAGGAAGGCGATTTGCGTCGATCCGGCTTCTTTCGGAATAGGCATACGTTGCGGCGCCTTACCTTCGCCCAGCCGTAGCGGCCGGCAATAGAACGACTCTTCGTTCGCGTAGTCGAACTCCAGGCCGCACTTCCATGCCTTGTCCTGACTGACGCCCTCGACAATCAGATCGATCCGGACGTTATCCGTCCTCTGGCGGTCCTCGATCTTTTGTACGTTTCGCACATGAAGTTCCCGCCACAAGAGGGCCGCGCTCGGAACCGGGATGGCCAGCAGATCCCTCCGGTTCACGGTTACGCCCGGCCGCTTCTCAGGCGCGCTTTTCCCGGAGCGCTTCTCGTTCCAGCGTTTCAAGCCAATGTCCCAAAGAGCCAGAGCTTGCATGGCGGAGGTCTTCCCGGAGTTGTTCGGACCGATGAACACCACGGGACTGCCCAGTTCGATTTCAACTTCGCCGAAGCGCTTGAAGTTTCGGATGGTGAGTTTTGTGAGCATTGTTAATTGGGTTGCGCGCCGCATTTCCCCAGTAGTTTTCTTACTTGTCTATGCAGTGCGCTGCATTTCTTGGCCGGACCAAGTGGTTCGGACAATCGCGCTACCCGACGGGCTGCGGGAGCAGTTGGATCGAGCCTGGAATGCTGGACTGGCCACTATATCCTTAATCCGTTTCCGGGTGAATATAGACGAGATTGAGCGGCGAACCAACAAAGCCTTACAAGCCGTCGAGCGGAGCCTTCCCAACGATACACTTAGCGGAGGCCCAGTTCACGCAGCCTCCCACAGTAAGCGGAGGCGTACAGCATACAACCCGTGTCCGTTCAAACGCGCTTTCAATCGCTACCCGGAGATCGGGGAAAAACACCGGCGCCAGTTCCTGCCCGCAATGGAGGGAGGACTTCCAGGCGCCTCACCCACCGGTTGAAGTGGCGGCACTCGGCGCGCATCCGTTCGATACCGATTCTCTTTGACACTGCGGTCCCGTGAAGCACCTTCTTGTAAGGAGGGGTAAGACACTGCAGGCGGGCCGACGGATGCGTGTTCTCCCCATCATTGATGTGCTCAGGGCTGTTGGAAGATTGCCGCGCATCCTTCAGTGCATCCGCAAACGCGCGCCATTTCGGTTCCGTTTTCGCAAACTTTGAGACGTCAGAAAAAAGCAGGGCCTCGAACTCATAGGGTTGAATGTGCGGTAGAAACCGACTCATGCGGCACTCCGCTTCCTGGACAACCGCCGTGTGGAAGGCGACTTCGATTTGCGTCGCCTGATCAAGTGGATCCGAACGCGCATCAGTTTGCGCCGCTCCAGGGAAATCCGATGGAAGCTTGTACAAGTCGAAGAACGTCGTGACGTAGGTATCGGACCGTTCTCGGATAGTGTTCCGAAGAAAACGCAGCACACGCTGACTGCTGAGGGCGCCACCTTTCGCGTGCCGGGATGTGGGAATGAGCCGCGGCTGAACGAGTACATTCCCGCCAAGCAATGCGGGATAGAGAATGAGCTTCACGAAAGCCTCCTCGCTTTGGCCCTCGCACACCACTATTGCATCAGTCATGATCAGGGTCTGCCGCCCAATATGTTCATCTTCCACAATTCGCCAAGCCCGTAATCGTCCAGCCAATCTCTCAATTTATCCTCGTCCAATCTAGTGAAAGTGGTTGCCCCTTCCTTGAGATCCACCACCACGACATCAGCGGGATCGAGTTCGCTTACCAGGTCCGCCGACTGCGTGGAGACAATGACCTGCCGCGCGTGGCTGGCGTGCTGAAGCATTTCCGCCAGCAGGGTGAGCGCGAAGGGATGCAGCCCCAATTCCGGTTCGTCGATAAGGATCAGTTCCGGTTGTAGTTCCACTGGCTGGAGCAGCACCGTTGCGAGGCAGATAAAGCGCAAGGTACCGTCGGAAAGCTGCCGTGGGCCCAGAACGGTGTCCGAATCCCCCGCGCCGAACCATTCCAGTTCGATACGTTCGTCCGCGTTCTTGCGATAGACAAAGTCGCCAAAGAATGGCGCCGCCAGCCGAACCGCTTCAACGATCTTTTGATAATTGTCCGGAAAACGCTCGTGCAGATGCCGAAGGAACGGTCCAAGATTGCCCGCGTCGGTATGCAGCGAGAGATTGTCGCGGATCGCCTGTGCTTGGCGCACCCGCGCCGCCGAACTGGTGTCGACAAAGTGATACGCACTCCAAGCGGCGCTGGCCGTCCCAACATAAGGCTCCAGGATATCCCCGCCGCGCTCGTCAGCTTCCCCGAGATTCGATTCGTAGTGACCGCTACCCAGGGAATGCCGCCCCGCTTCCCCAGAGAGCGTTATCTCCTTAAGGAAGACCATGCGGTTGTTGGCAGGAATCAGGGAGAACATGTAAGCGTTGTTGCCGAAGAACAACTCCATGGCAATGCAATCCGTGCGTTTTCTGCCACCGAACAAAAGGACATCCGGCCCGCCGTGCTCGGCGACGAACACCTGGAGACGCTGCGCGGGAATTTGATCGAGTAGTCGAAACAGATCGATAAAGTTCGACTTGCCGGCGCCGTTGGGGCCGATGAGTACATTCAAAGATTTGAGTTCGAAATCTTCGAGCGAACGTATCGACCTGAAGCCGCGAACGTTGAGACGGTCTAGCCGAGGCATGATCTATGAACCTCTTGCCCTTTATCTCTGAAAACGAAAGGAATCTCCCCGCCGGAATCTTTGCGACCGGGAATCTCAAGTCTCAGCCCCCGCGGCCTGCTGTCAACCAACCACTGGCCTAACGATATACGCGCTCGCGTTTGAGTCCGGGCTGGGTGCTCGGTCGCCCCGGCGAAAGACTGTCTTCCAGTTATGTGCGGGGTTTTCATGCCCTAACCAACCTGTTCCTGACAATTGAATATAGACGAGATCGAACGGTGCTCCAACCCAGTTTTCGACAATAATCATCCGAGGAGTCCGCGGCTAGCGATTGGGCGAGTTGTGTCATGGGCGCACCCAGTGCTCTACCGGCTTCGACAGGAACTCCTGCACACCGATGCCGTCGCCGCCGACCAGCAAACTGCGCGCGGGCCGGAAGGCGTTGGCGAAGGCGGCCATGCCCGGCGCCACATGGCGTGCGCGTCCGCTCTTGACTTCGATCGCCGTTACGGCCCGGCCGCTCCGCACTACGAAATCCACCTCGCGGTTGCGGTCGCGCCAGTAAAAGACCTCGCACGCTCCGTCGGCAGCCGCGTTCGCCAGATGAGCGCCTATCGCAGATTCCACCAGCCTTCCCCAGAACTCCCCGTCCGCTCGAGCCTGCGCCAGGGTGAGTCCGGTTCCGGCGGTCATCAAGGCGGTGTTGAGAACTTGCAACTTGGGGCTGGAACCGCGCTGGCGCGCTACGTCGCCGGCGTATTTCTGCAAGCCCGTCAGCATTCCCGCGCCAGCCAGCAGATCAAGATAGTGGGCCAGCGTGGTCGTGTTGCCCGCTTCCTGTAACTGACCCAGCATCTTTGTGTAGGACAGTATCTGACCGGAATACGCGCAGCCCAACTCGAACAATCGGCGCAGCAATGCCGGCTTATCCACGCGGGAGAGCAGCAACACGTCGCGTGCAACGGATGTTTCAATGAGCGAGTTGCGGATGTAGCGCGACCACCGAGCCCGCTGTCTCACCAACGGCGCGGCGCCCGGATAGGCGCCGTAGAACAAGTACTGCTCCAGAGACCAGCCGAAAGCCTTTTGCATTTCAAGAAAGCTCCAGTGCGGCAGATGCAGAAGTTCGAAACGCCTCGCAAGACTCTCCGTCCTGCCTGGCCCAAGCAATAGCGGCGCGGAGCCTGACAAAACCACTTTGAGTGGCCGCCGCATTCGCGTGTCTTCATCCCACAGGCGCTTGACGCTTTCCTCCCAGTTCGGCGCTTTCTGCGCCTCGTCCAGGATAAGAAGCGCGCCTTCCGGTCCCGCATCCGCCGCCAACAGCCTCGCCGCCTCCCACTGTTGAGCGGCCCACCCCGGCCCACGCAACGTCGGCTCGTCTGCGCTGGCGAAGCGATAGGGTAGTCCGGCCTGCTCGGCGACTTGCGTGATCAGCGTTGTCTTGCCGACCTGCCGCGCCCCGGTGACGATCTGCATAAAGCGGCGAGGCTCGCGCAGACGTTGGAGCAACTCCGCGGCTTGGGGTCGAGTGTAGGACCGATTACTCAACACGATGAGTAATATTACTCAATCCCTTGAGTAAACGGAACCCTGATTCATTCGGCTGATTGAAAGGTTAGGGTGCGGCTGATTGATAGTTTGCAGGCTGGATGATCAAGAGAAATGTCCTGAATCCACTCCGCCCCGCCGTTATTCTCCGCAGACCTTGGGGGCTAATGCGCCATCCCGGCAAGACTATGATGCTACCCAAGGGGTCGAACGGGCTGCATGCGTGAGCCAACCAACACTGATGATCTACGGCGCTACCGGCTACACCGGCCAATTGGCGGTGGCGCAAGCGGTGGAGTCCGGCTTGCGGCCCGTTCTGGCCGGACGCAATACCGAAAAGCTAGCGTCAATGGCCCGTACGTTCGGCCTGGAAACACGGGTCTTTGATCTGGGTGATGCCGGCCAGCTTGCGGCGGCCTTGGGAGACATCACCGTGGTCTTGCATTGCGCCGGCCCGTTCCTTCACACCGCCACGCCGATGTTTGAAGCCTGCCTCAAAACCGGCGCGCACTACCTTGACATTACCGGGGAGATCGCCGTCTTTGAAGCGCTGGCGGCGCGGGACGGCGCGGCCAAGCAAGCGCGCATCATGGTCCTGCCGGGGGCCGGATTTGACGTTGTTGCAAGCGATTGCCTGATCGCTGACTTGGCCGCCCGGCATCCTGGCGGCCAAACTGTGCGGCTCGGTCTCGCCGCCCACAGCGGTACGTCCCGTGGCACGGTGCGCACCATCCTGGAGAGCGTCAACAACTTTCGCATCCGGTGCGATGGCGCGGTCACGCGGGTCGCTCCCGGCAGTCTGCGTCACGATTTTGATTTTGGCCGGGGGTCCCGAACGGCTCTGGTGAGTATGCTGGGCGATGTCGCAACGGCCTACCGGTCAACGGGAATCGCCAATATCGAGACCTATAGTCAGGCCAGCCGCCAATTTCAAAGTCTGATGCGCATGAGCCGGCGCTTTGGCTGGTTGCTTGCGGCGCGGATGCCGCAAATTCTGCTGAATATTCTGGTTGACCGCAGGCCACCGGGGCCAAGCGAATCGGACCGCCGGAGAAGCCGCGCCATCTTGGTGGCCGAGATCGAGGATGCGAACGGCAAACGCGCCGCCGCGCGCCTGAGTACGCCCGATCCCTATGGCTTCACCGCAAAGGCAGCCGTGACCATCGCGGCACGCGCCCTTGGCGGCGATATCAAGATCGGCTACCAGACACCATCATCGGCGTACGGCGCCGACTTGATTCGACAATTCGATGGCGTGCAATGGGAATTGCTGGGCGGTTAGATTAGCCACCCACGCCACGCTCATTCCATCCGCAACGCGACTGGCAGACCCTTTTCCGCGAATCGCCGCCAGCGCCACTCGCGCCTTGAAGCTCGATGAATACTGCTTTCGTTTCGCCATGTCGATAGGCCCCTTTCGCCAATCGACTACACCTTAGGACATTGTGCAAAATTTGGGGTCCACTTCTGTTTGGTGACGCTTCCCAATATTGCTGCTATTCGTGCTGGGGGTGACGGGAGTAGGAATTGAGACAAGGCCTTCGCGGGCACACGCTGACGGCCGCTTGTTCCGGTCATGTTTTGGATCGCAAATTCGCGGAATCTGACACTACGCGCGAGGCAGTACGCAAATTCATCGGGGAATGGACGCATGGGTTTCATAACTATGTACTCTGTTGAGCCCCACCCGATCTCCCCGTTGCGAAGAAAGTCAACGTATGCGGTCTTCCCGTTCTCCAGACATGGCGTAATTCGCGCGACCAAGGTATCCCCGTTGGCGAACCGCATTCCCGAGCCAAAAGGGCGGTCTTTAACGGCATCGGGAACATGACCCCTGGTGGGCATATTTGCCATATCTAGATACGGGGCGAGTTTCCCCCGCTGTAGCTGTCGTTTAGGGTTGACCTCGATCAATTCGGGTAGCGAGACCGCCTCCCACCCTGCCGGAATTTTGCCCAGTTCAGATTTCACCATTCGGTCGGGGAACAAGTCGGCGATGTGTTTGGGTAGACCAGTATGGCGGCCTTCCATCTTTGCACGGACCGGGTCGAAATTGACGAACCAGGACTTGAATAGCGCCTGCGCCATTGCCTCCAGCGTTTCGTTCATGCGCCGGTTCAGTTCGATCTTGTCGTCCAGCGTGCCCAGGATGTGGGCGATAGTGCGTTGTTCGGCTTTGCTCTTTGGAACTCTCAGGGGTGCCGTAGTCATCGTAGAGGCGCTTGCATTCGGCTGAGCAGACTTGTCGCCAAGGACACCACGTATGAAATCCCAAAATTCCATAGACTTCAGGTAGTAACTAAGGAAGCGTGCATCAAAATCAGGCTTTGCTTGTAAACGCACCAAGTAGGACGCGAATACCGCGCGCGGGGGGTTCTTCACATACGTGCTCATGCCGGTTGATGCCCCGGTTCGGGCCATGACAATGTCTCCGTCATAAAGTCGATATTTCAATTCGATGTACTCGTCAACTACGACGTGCGGCACGCATTTCCAGTCAATGTGCCCGGAAACAATATCTGTGATTCGAAGAAAATGAGGCCCTGCCTTGCCGCTCGAGGCCGGGGCGGTGAGCCCATAGTTGATTGAACTACAGGCCTCAGCGAGTCTGCATTCCATCCACCCATCGACCCTTTGCTGCGCCGCGCTCTCTACCAACACTGCGTGATCCGCCTCGATCTGCTTTCGGAAATCTTCCGGCACGGTGTCCCATACGAACAAGTCCACTCGAAATGGCAGGTTGCTTTCCTCAAGTGCTTCCCTGAGATCGGAAACGCGAGCGCTTCATTCCGGTGTTGCGAACACCACCATGTCAAGGTCGGACTGTGGCCGTGCGGTCCAATTGGCGCGGGAGCCATAGACCCAGGCGGTTGTATTTGGCAGATGTCTGTTGAGCAAAGTCAGAACGATCCTGCGCTGCTCCGCTGTAATGTCAATGGCCTGCTCTACCCCCATTTTTCCCTGCTCATAGTCGTGCAGAGGGCGATGGCGTCGTCGATGAAGTATTCCACGATTTCCAGACAGCCCAGAACTTTCTCGCCGCTGTAGTCGAGGGATTGATCGACGCGGGCGTTGGCGTAACACAACCATTGCTCCAGCGGCTCGGCAAACAGATTGTTTTCGTAGGCCAACCTGAAGATGGGCTTCGGACTGCTGGGCGCGTCTGCGACGCCGAGGCCTTCGATCAGGTATCGCTTTATTACCTTCCACAGGCAGTCATAGCAGGTATTGAAACGCCGGACGACCGATTCGGCGATTCCTTCTCGGTTCAATTCAGAGAGTGAGTCATCAAGCCGCTGGTAATTTTCGTACTGTTCCTCAAGGCGCTTGAGGGACTTCCGAAAGTTGTCATAGTTAATCATGGTTGGCGTTTGCGCGGTATTCCTTAGTGCCGCGTGCGCCGGCGAGCGAAAAAATCAACGGATTCGATACCAGCTCGCATTTCCTTCCGCGTTCCGAACGCTTTGCCGTTAGCGCACTCCTGACTGTATTTCCGCATGTCAGGCTCATAGCATAAATCCAGGATCGTCAGGCTTTGCCGGTCTGGGCTGCAAACGGATTGAGTATCGGTGTGTTCAGGAGTTGGAAATCGCGGACGTTGCGGGTCACGACCGTCAGCCGGTGAACGATGGCGACTGCGGCGATCATGGCATCCTGCATCAGAGTGCCGGAGCGACGGTGCATTAATCGAGCCCATTCTCGAAAAGCGTCGGCGTCCACTGCCAGGATGCTGTAGGTGGCCAGGACACGATTCAGCCATGCTTCCAGTTCCTCCGCTTTGGCGGCGTCCTGACCACGCGTAATTTCGATCCCGGCCTGAATTTCTCCGATGGTGACGGCGCACAGGTAAAGCTGTTCGGCCGGCGCGTCCCGAATCCAATCCAGAACGTTCCGGTTTGGACGCGGGCGCCGCAACTCGGACACTATGTTCGTATCAAGAAGATACACGGGCTACTCAAAACGCGGTGCCGCACGTTGGCGCCATTCGCGGCGCGGCGGCGTCAGCGCCTCAGTTCGCGCCTCGGGGGCCAGCAGTAATTCCTTGAGGTCCGGCTTGGTCATTTTCTCCAACCGCCGCCATTGTTTGATCGGCACCAGCACCGCAGTTTCAACGCCGCGTTTGGTAACGACTTGCGGTCCTTCTGCGAGGCTGGTCTCCAGCAGTTCGCTGAAGCGCGCCTTGGCTTCCTGAACTTGCCATACGTTGCTCATACACTCCTCCAGCTTGGCGGATGCTTAACTGACTAGGCAGAAGACTAGTTTACAGAAAGAGAGAGGTCAAGTTTTTCCGCGGTGTCAGCCATCCGTCTTTGCGCTGCTGAATTTTCTTGCCGCCGTAGGCTACTGCGATTTCGCACGGAAGGGAGGCTTGGGCGAAGTGACGGCGGACGCGCTTTGCGCCGGCGAACAAGCTCGCCGGCGGGAGACTTTACTATTTTGATTTAGCCAATTTGTGTGGGACCTTTCCCTCGTTCCAACTGCCAAAGCGTACGGCGTGGCTTGCATCCTCATTGCCAACTTTTAATGGCCTGCCAGCGCCCGCAGTTGTGCGAACTTAGGAAGCCCCCTGTGGCTGATACCGTGCTTATGCTGTCGCTGCTAGAGGGACTTCCACTTCGGCAACAGTAGCTTGCGGAGCGGGCACTGGCTCCCCATCCTTGCGCAGCCCCTCAATGTGGAAGGGAATGCCTTCGCGCATCAGCCGGATTACCTCCTTCCGCGTATCCGCCGTGGCCACGCAGCCGGGTAGGTCCGGCGCATAAGCCGCATAGTTGTTCGGCGTCTTTTCAATGACAACAGCGTATTTCATGGTCCTGCTCGCTGCTTGATAGTGGGCCGCGGCTCTCAAAGGTCTCCGAACCCCAATTTCCTGAGATTATCGGCGATGGCGGCGTCCAGTTTTGCGGCTTCCGCTTGCTGTTTGCGCCATTGCGCCGTCAGGCGTTGCATTTTTTCTTCGAAGGGTTCGGCGTCTTCGGGTTGTGGTTCTGCGCCTACGTAGCGGCCGGGCGTGAGGACGTGGCCGTGTTTGCGCAGTTCTTCGAGCGTTGCGCTCTTGCAGAAGCCCGGCATGTCGGCGTAGTCGCCCGCATCCTTCTCTCCCTGCCAAGCGTGGTAGGTGTTGGCGATGCGGGTGATGTCCTCGCCGGTGAGTTCGCGGTGCGTGCGATCCACCATGCGGCCCAGCTTGCGGGCGTCGATGAACAGCACCTCGCCCCGCCGGTTGCGCAGCTTGCCGTTTTGCCGGCCGCGGGCCAGGAACCACAGGCAGGCGGGGATTTGGGTGGAGTAGAAGAGCTGGCCGGGCAGGGCGACCATGCAGTCCACCACGTCGGTTTCGATAAGGCTCTTGCGGATGGCGCCTTCGCCGGATTGGTTCGATGACATCGAGCCGTTGGCGAGCACAAAGCCAGCCACGCCGTTCGGCGCCAGGTGGTGGACGATGTGCTGCACCCAGGCGAAGTTGGCGTTGCCCTTGGGCGGTGGGCCGTATTGCCAGCGTTTGTCTTCGGTGAGCCGCTCGCCGCCCCAGTCGGACACGTTGAATGGAGGATTGGCCAGGATGAAGTCGGCCTTGAGGTCGGGGTGGTGATCGTTATGGAAGGTGTCGCCGTGGGCGATCTGACCTTCTATGCCGCGAATGGCGAGGTTCATTTTGGCCAGCCGCCAGGTCGTGTAATTGGACTCTTGGCCGTAGATTGAGAGGTCGGGAACGACACCGCGGGGCACTCTGCCGCCGTTTCCATTGCCGGTCGCGTGGGCGTTGATGAATTCGATGGACTGAACGAACATGCCGGATGAGCCGCAGCAGGGGTCGTAAACACGGCCCTCATACGGCTCCAGCATCTCTACCAGTAGCTTCACCACGCAGCGTGGCGTGTAGAACTCACCGCCTTTCTTGCCTTCTGCGCTGGCGAATTGGGAAAGGAAATATTCATACACCCGGCCCAGAACATCCTTGGAGCGCGCTTCTTCGTAACCCACCTCGATGTTGCTGACCAGGTCGATCAACTGGCCGAGGCGCTGTTTATCCAGGGCGGGGCGCGCGTAATCCTTGGGAAGCACCTCCTTCAGTGCGGGGTTGTCGCGCTCGACGGCGCGCATGGCGTCGTCCACCAACTGCCCAATAGTGGGTTGTCGCGCCTGAGCCTTCAGATGGACCCAACGCGCCTCGGGAGGCGCCCAGAAGATGTTTCGGGCGCGATATTCGTCGGGGTCTTCCGGGTCGGCGCCTTCGGATACTTGTCTTTCCAACACGCCCTGCCTTTCTTCAAAGGCGTCGGAGATGTATTTCAGGAAGATGAGGCCGAGTACGGCATGTTTGTATTCCGCCGCGTCCATGGAGCCACGCAGTGTGTCGGCCATGGCCCAGAGTTCGGCTTCGTATCCGGTTGTAGCGCCGGTGCTTTCGGGCTTGGGCTTTTGCGGTTTCTTGGGACGACCTCTTGGCATACGGTTCTGTTACGGATGGCGCCCCCGAGTTATTCGGTTTCGGCGCCCTCTTCTTCTTGCGTATCTTGCGATTGGGAAAGTGTCTCTGACGGGTTCAGCAGCTCCAGACCTTCGGCGGTTTCGACTGCGATGCCCTCAATGGGGATCAATATTTCCGGCGCCGGCGGCAGTGCCTCGGAGTCGGATAATTCGACCGGATCCCACCACCTGTCCGAATTGACGACGATGGGCGAATCCGGGCGGATTCCGGGAAGCGGCTCCGGGATCGGTCCCTGCGCTTCTGCCTGGGCCACCTCCTCCGGGGTCGCCAGGCGCACGGCGAAGGACACGATGCGCACGAATCCTTTCTCGTAATCATCCTGGAACATCGCGCCGAGGATCAGCAATCCCAGCACCACGAAGCTGGCGATGATCGCCGAAAAGCTGAAGCGCAGCGTCGCGCGTCTCTTCAGTCTTGCTGCGCTCGCCGGAGAGGGTCCGGTTCGAGGTGGCTTGAGGTGCTTCACGTCTTGTTGAATCGCAAGGAAGCGGAGTTTATGCAATAGCGCAAGCCGGTGGGCTGGGGACCGTCGGGGAAAACGTGACCAAGGTGAGCGTTGCATTTGGAACACACGGCTTCCACCCGCATCGTGCCGTGGCTGTTGTCGGAGTTTTCGGCTACGGCGCCTTCGGAGGCGGGCTTGAAAAAGCTGGGCCAGCCGGTCCTGGAATCGAATTTCGCGTCGGAACGGAACAGTTCGTGTCCGCAGCATACGCACTCGTAGCCGCCGGTCTCCTTGTTGAAAAGCAGATCGCCCGTGAACGGACGTTCGGTTCCTTTTTCCTGCGTGACCCGGTACTGCTCGGTGGACAACTTGTCCTTCAAGTCGTCCTTCTTCGGGGCCTTATGCATAGGGGAATTGTAGACTGAATGACCGGGGGGGTTGAGCGTAAGAGGGCGGTGACTTTGGAGCTCCCGGTTTCGAGGGCAGGATGCTCTCGTCGAGGGCGGGACGCCCTCGTTCCCAGGGGGAGGGTTAGTTTTCGAGCAGGCGGTTCACGCGGCGCACGAACTCGCCGGGGTTTGTAAGCTCACGTCCCTGGGTCAGCATGGCCTGCTCGTGGAGCAGGCGGGCAAGGTCTTCAAACATCTCGGCGTCGCCCTCGCGCAGCGCCAGGCGCTTGAACAGGACGTGGCCGGTATTGATTTCGAGTATCGGCTTGGTTTCCGGAAGTTCCTGACCGCTGGCGCGCAATATGCGCTGCATCTGAACGCCCATCTCCTGTTCTCCCAGCGCCAGGCAGGAGGGCGAATCGGTCAGCCGGGCCGTGGAGCGCACGTCGGAGACCGCCTCGCCCAGCACGCTCCTGACACGTGCCAGCAATGCCGAAACATCCTCCGTGTCGGTGCTCTGTGCAGGCTCGATCGGAGCAGTGCCCGGCAATTCATCGGCGACCAGGGCCCCGCGGGTTACATCCCGCAATTTATGCCCTTCGAACTCGCCCAGGTGACCCACCACCCACTCGTCGATCGAGTCCGAGAGCAGGAGCACTTCCAGACCGCGTTGAGTGAACACTTCCAGTTGCGGACTGGACCGCGCCGCTACGGAGCTTGCGGCGGCGATGAAATAGATTTCCTTCTGGTCGGCGGGCTTGCGTTCCACGTATTCCGCCAGGGTCGCCTCTTGTTCGTCGTCATCCGAGGCGGTTGTGGCGAAACGCAGCAAGCTCAATATCCGCTCACGGTTGCCGATGTCCTCCACCACGCCTTCCTTGAATACGGGCCCGAACTCGTTCCAGAATTTCTGGTAATTCTCCGCGTCTTCCTTGACCAGCCGGTCCAGCATGTCCAGCACCCGGCGCGCCAGGGCCTGGCGCATTGCACGCACGTCGTCGTTCTGTTGCAGCAGCTCGCGGGATACGTTCAGCGGCAGGTCACTGGTGTCCACCACGCCCCGCACAAACCGCAAGTACAAGGGCAGAAACTGCTCCGCGTCGTCCATGATGAAGACCCGCCGCACGTATAGCTTTACGCCGCGCGGAGACTCGCGGTTGAAAAGGTCGAAGGGCGCGTGCCGGGGGATGAACAGCAGGCTTGAGTATTCACGCCGCCCTTCCACCTGGTTGTGCGCATAGCAAAGCGGATCTTCGCTGTCGTGGGCTACGTGCCGGTAGAACTCGTTGTATTCCTCGGGCTTGATCTCGCGCTTGGAGCGTGTCCAAAGCGCCTGGGCGGTGTTGACGACTTCCCTGGCGGGCCCCGAATCGTCCTGGTTCTCTTCCTCAGCCGCAGCCGTGCCGGACATGGTTACCGGGAAGGCGATGTGATCGGAGTAGCGCCGGATCAGCGAGCGCAGAGAGTAGGCTTGAGCAAACTCGCGTTCTTCGTCCTTCAGGTACAGACGCACCGACGTGCCCCGTCGTTCCCGCGGGCTGGATTGCACCGTGAATTTGCCCTGGCCGTCCGATGACCAGCTCACTCCGGCCTCCGCGGGCAGCCCCGCCCGGCGGGTCAGCACCTCAACTCGAGAGGCGACGATGAATGAGGAATAAAAGCCGACTCCGAACTGGCCGATAAGCCGCGCATCCTGCTGCTGGTCGCCCGACAGGTTTGCCAGAAAGTCGCTGGTGCCGGACTTGGCGATCGTGCCGAGTTGCTGGACGACTTCTTCCTCGGACATGCCGATGCCGTTATCGCTGATCTCGACCCAAGCCTCGTCGGCGTCAAAATCCACGGCGATGGCAAGTTCCGGATCTTCGGCGAGCAGGTCTGGTTCTGAAATTGCTTCAAAACGCAGGCGGTCGCATGCGTCCGAAGCATTCGATATCAACTCGCGCAGGAATATCTCCTTGTGGCTGTACAAGGAGTGGATCATGAGCTGCAGCAGCTGCCGGACTTCAGCCTGGAAGCTGCGGGTTCGCGCCCTGCGGCGGGCCTTCTTGGCAGATGCTTGTTCCGTCATGATTCGGGACTGTCAGGGTTTGATCGTGATCGGGGTGCCGATTCGGGTCATCATCCAGATTTCCAGCATTGCGGAATTGCTGACGGAAATACAGCCGTCGGTCCAGTCGCGCGACGAGTAGTAGCTGCGGTCCCGCCCGTTGTTGGGACGAATGGGCCGCCCGTGCACCATGATGAGGCCGCCCGCCGAAGCATCGGCGGCCGCGGCTCTGGCCCGATCCTCTTCGTTGGGGTAGGAAACCTGCAGGGCCAGCATGAAACTCGAGTCTCCCTTGCGCACCGAAATGTAGTACTTGCCCTCCGGGGTGCGGTAGTCGCCCTCCCGCATCTTGCGTCCCTCGGGCGCCAGCCCCAGTGCGATCCGATATGCGCGTACGGTTTTGCCATCCTTGATTAGATATAGCCGGCGAAGCGATTTATCAACCGTTATGGAGTCGATTGTCGGAAGGACTTCCGCCTGGGCAGGCTGGGCAGCGGCGAGCCAACAGCCCAGCAGCGCGCAGGCAGCTGCCCGCGTAGTCAAACCAACCGGCGGGGGGGCGTACATGGATCAGGAGGGCGACAAGGAATTCTTCGACTGAAGCTTCGGGAACAATAGCTCCGCGCCCACCTTGAGGCTGTCCGGATCAAGTCCGGGGTTGTACTGCCGCAATAGCCACATGGGAATGTCATTGCGGCGCATCAACTGCCAGACGGAGTCGCCCCTGCGCACCTTGTACTCGCGTACTCCCACAACGTGATAGTCGGAAAAGAACGCTTCCTGAAGGGCATGATGAAAGGCCACCCGGCGTTCCGTGAACGCATCGCGGCTGACTCTACTGAAATCCAACTGCAATTGCCTGCCTATGCCAACGGTTCGGCCGAAACTCAGCCCGTTGAGGTCCCGAAGGCGCTGGGTGCGTATTTCCAGCCATTCCGCGAAATGCCCGAGTGTTTCCGCTGCCTCAACCTGGACCAGGTCGCTGCTCATGACCGAGTAGTCGTTCGGATCCGCCAGGCTCACACTACCGAAGGACGGACCTGTGGGCGCCGGTTCAATCGCCGGGCCGGTGGCCGCTCCGTTCGAGTCGGCCATAGCCACCGGCTCGGCCTCGGCAACCGGGGGCTCGGGAATCGGCAGTTGGCCGGCGGTCAGCCTTAGTTCCTGGCCGATATAAATCCGGTTCCTGTTGGAAATATCGTTCAGCGTAAGCAGTTCATCCTCGGACAGCCTGGTTCTCCTGGCTATGGTGCTGATGGTATCGCCCCGGCGCACGCGGTAGGTAGCGGCATCGGCCTGTATGGGTTCGCGAGCTGCCAGTCCGGGGATTTCCAGCGACTGTCCAGCGCGGATGCGGTGCCTGTTGGGCAGGTTATTCGCCTGCATCAACTTGCCAACCGAGGTGCCGTAGCGCTGCGCGATCAGGGAAAGGGTGTCGCCGGGCTGAATCACGTAGTTGCGGTCACGCACCTGGCTGGCGTAGCGCTGATCCGGGCTGATGCCTGCGACCCTGGCCCGGGCGTCTTCTATCGGGGGGGCTCGAAGCAGGTAATTTCTGGGAACGTACTTGGAATTGTTGAGCACCGGCGATCGCAATCCCGGGTTAAGGCTCGCCAACGTGGTGGAGCTTACCCCCAGCGCGCCGGCCAGAGTATCCAGGCGCAGGTAGTCCGGCACTTCGATCATTACGTAGTCGATCGCAGGGTCCAGGGTCAGCGGACCGAACCGGCGCTCGGCTTCCTTCTCCACTTCCATGACCGCGATCAATTCGACATAGAAGTTGCGCCCGGCAAACTTGAAAGTCCGTCCCTTGTAGCGCCGGACCACGGTTTCGATGTCCTTGGTGCCCAGTTGCCTGGACGCCCGCAACATTGCGCCGACTCCCTGGTTGTAGGCGGTGATCGCCAGCGGCCAGCTGTCCAGAAGACTGTGGTTATAGGCCAGGAGTTGCGCAGCGGCCGTGCTGGCGCGCCACGGATCCAGGCGTTCGTCCATTACATTATCGATTCGCATGAAGCGGCGGCCCGTGGACCGGGTGAACTGCCACATGCCCAACGCGGAGGCGGAGGAACGCGCATCCGGGTTAAAGGATGACTCCACATGGGGTAGCGCCGCCACGGCCAGGGGAACGCCGTGTTCCTCAAGGGTCTTCAGATTGTGCTCCCGCCAACGCCCCGAGCGTATCAGGCCCTCCTTGAAGCGCTCCGCCATTCCCTGCTGGACCCGCAAGCGTCCCGCGGCGGCCCTGAGAGTGGCGCGGGACGGGTTGGGTCCCCAGGCATCCAGAACCCGCTGTTCCTTCTCGCTCAATTTAGCGGGCCGGTGATCCGCCAGGCGGGTGAGCACGTTGCGATAATCGCGAACGGCTTGGCGGATTGCCGCTCTGCGCGCGCTTGGAGAAAGATGCTCCAGTGAAATTTCGCCGTACACCACGCCAACGTTCAGGCTGTCATGCACCAGTCCGCGATCACGGCTGGCTTCGCCGAAGACGCGCTTCCAGAAGTCAATCTCGGTTCGTAAACCTGCCGGAACCGGTAGTTCCTCGGCTGAGAAGGAAGGCGTGGGAGTGGCGGCGAGAGCCAAGGCAATAGCTAGCGCCGGAAGTACGGTCGGTGTTCTGGCAGGCGCCCCCATAGTCGGG
Organism: Candidatus Foliamicus sp.; assembly: GCA_965261845.1. Taxonomy (GTDB): domain Bacteria; phylum Pseudomonadota; class Gammaproteobacteria; order Steroidobacterales; family Foliamicaceae; genus Foliamicus. The sequence goes on from OZ253475.1 coordinate 3,105,811, forward strand.
CAGACTTTCTACAGCAAAGAAGGACTTTTCGCAACCGGCGCGCGGGCCGGTATGCGGCTTGCCGCCGCTGGTGTAACCTTGCCATCCATGGATCAGCGCTGGTAGGGATGTCCCCCTGGGAACGAGGGCATCTTGCCCTCGACGAGGGCGGGAGCGCCCTCGCTCCCAGCGTGTTCCTTGCGCGCCAGCGTTGCGCGGTCGCGGCGAATACTCCCAGTGCCGGGACATTGAGTGCTCACGGTGAATTGCAGCAGGGCTTTCAGTGAAATGAACCAAAAGCCGATCAAGGTACAAGCGGTGATGACCAATCGCCTTCAGGCATACGGGCGGCTGATTCGCCTCGATCGCCCGGTCGGCACTCTCCTGTTGCTGTGGCCCACTCTTTTTGCGATGTGGCTGGCCTCCGACGGGGTTCCGCCGGGCAACCTGCTGCTGGTATTCGTTGCGGGGACTTTCCTGATGCGCTCCGCGGGATGCGCATTGAACGACTTTGCCGACCGCAAGGTCGATCGCCTGGTAAAACGCACCCGCTCACGCCCGCTTGCGGCTGGTGAAATCAAGCCTGGTGAGGCCCTGCTTGTGGCCGCCGCCCTGACCGCCGGCGCTGCCCTGTTGGTCTTCACTTTGCCGCCCCGGGTGATCGGGCTGGCGGTGCTTGGAGCGCTGGCCGCGGGGTTCTATCCTTTCGCAAAGCGCTTGATCACCGCACCGCAACTGGTGCTGGGAATCGCCTTTTCCTGGGGCGTGCCAATGGCCTTCGTGGCCCTTTCGGATTGGCGGGAGGCCGCTCTATGGATCCTTTGGCCTCTTACCTACCTGTGGGTGGTGATTTACGACACACTGTATGCAATGGTGGATCGCGATGACGATGAGAAAATCGGGGTGCCCTCCACGGCGATCCTGCTGGGCAAGTGGGACGTTTCTTTCATCGCGGCCGGCCAAACCGTCTATCTGGCCGGCATGTTCGGGTTGGGAGTTTTTTGCGGGCTCGGAGTACTGTACTTCGCAGGATGGGTGGGTGCGGTGATTTGCGCCGGCCTACAAGTCTGGCTGGTCCGTGGGCGGGATCGGACGCGGTGTTTCCAGGCGTTCAACAACAATTCACTGTTGGGGTCCTTGCTGTTCGCAGGACTGGCGCTGGACATGCTCTAGTGTCGTGTCACCAGCCTCCCGAATGACCGTCAAAGTGACAGTTTTTCGCTGGGCGGGCGCCTGGGGTCCGTTTCGGGTCCGAGTGCCTTGCGGCGAATGCGCGCTCACGGAGGAGGTAGTCGAAGACGTGCTTTCCAAAGAACTGCACGGCGTGCCAGTTGCGTTTGAGATCCACGATTGGCTGAGCGTGTGGTGGAAGCCTTTGCTGCGCGGGGGCTGGCACGCGCCCATCGTGTCGGTTAACGGCCGGGTGGTAAGTCAGGGCCGGGCGCTGAATCGGGGTGTGCTGGTGGAGGCAGTAATCACCGCGCACGCCGGCTCCACGACCCTGGACGGTTCGCATGTGTTTGGCCGAAGCGGCTGCCCGCTTTGCGAACAGGCCCGCGTTATGCTGGCCGAGGCGGCCCTGGAGTATGAATACCACGATGTCGTGTGTGCGCCGAGCGATCTCTATGAAATGCTGACGCGCGTGAAGCCGCTGATTGGCGCTTCAACCCCGATCACCCTGCCTCAGGTATTTCTGAGCGGAGCCTACGTGGGCGGAGCGCAAGAACTGCAGGAAAAGCTCAACAGACGGTGAAGCCGTCCTACTGTGTGGCGCCCAAAGCGCCGGTGCAACTGCTTCCCTGACCTGCAGTACAACCATAGCAATGCTCGGCCGCGTAGATTTCGCCCCCGGCCAGGTCCGGGTCGGCAAGCAGGTCGGAGATATGCATACGCGAACTCAAGCGCCTCGTCATGGGGAGATCCAACGCCTGGTGGAAATCGCAATCGTACAGGTAACCGCGCCAATCCACACTTACCGTGGAACGGCACATCAGGGACTCAAGCGTGTGAGGGTTGAAGCTGGATTTCAATAACTGCATATAGGGCTGGAAGCGCCCGCTGGCCAGCAAAGTTGCGCCATAGCGTGCAATCGGCATGTTGGCCAGCGCGAAGAGGCCGTTGAAGACGATTCCATAGCGTTTCTTGAGTTCCTGCTTGTATTCCGCTTCCAGGTCTGCCTGCGGTGGGGGCAGGAACTCGCCTATGGGGTTATAAACCAGGTTCAGCTTCAGGTTCTCGTGCTTTCCATAGCCGAGATCGTTCAGCAGACGAAGGGCGCGTATGCTTTCCGGCCAGGCTCTCCGGCCTCGCTGCCGACGCACGTTTTCTTCCAGGTAACAAGGCAATGAAGCAGTAATCACTACCCGGTTCCGGGCCAGGAAAGAGGCGAGCTGCTCGTATCCGGGCTGCAGAAGAATCGTCAGGTTGCAGCGATCGATCACCTCCAGGCCGAGGTCTCGGCCGCCCTCCACCAAATAGTCGAAATTGGGATTCATTTCCGGCGCGCCGCCGGTCAGATCCAGTGTCTCCACCCCTGCGTGAGCGCAAAGGTCCAATACCTGCCGGGCCACTTCGCGGTCCATCAACTCGCTACGGTTCGGTCCCGCATTAACGTGGCAATGCCCGCAGCTCATATTGCACAGGTAGCCCAGGTTGGCCTGCACGGTCCTGAGCGTTTCCCGCCGGACACGCGGGAAGTCAGTATTCAGCAGAAACGGGCGTGTATCGCGCACAGGGCTCTCAGGGCGGGCGTTCAAGCCATCTGCCGGCGTACCAGGTCCTGAAATACGCCTTCGACCGCCACCAGTTCCTCAAACGGACCTTGCTGCACAACCTTGCCCGCCTGCATGACGAATACCCGATCCGCCTGGCGTAGCGTCGACAACCGGTGGGCGATTACGATCCGTGTGGAGGTCAATTGGGCGAGGTTACGCATGATCACGGACTGGCTTTCGTTGTCCAGCCAGTTGGTTGCCTCGTCCAGCAGCAGGACGCGGGGATTGCGGATCAGCGCGTGGGCGATCATGACGCGCTGGCTCTCGCCGCCGGACAGCACCCCGGCGCCGGCCCCCACGCAGGTCATCATCCCCATCGGCATGGCCGAGATTTCGCGATGGACCCCGGCCGCTTCGGCGGCTTTCCAGGCATCCTCGGAAGTCGCTTCTTCGTAGTCCCCCACGATGTTGTCCCACACGTCTTCCGGGTGCAGCCGCACCTCCTGCGGAACCGCGCCGATCTGTCGGCGCAGCTGCTTGATATTCAGATGCTTGAGATCGCGTCCATCGTAATAGACCGCTCCGGAAGAAGGATGGTCCAGACCCAAAGCCAACCGGAACAGCGTGCTCTTGCCGGCGCCTGACTCTCCGGCAATCGCAATGAACTCTCCCGGCCGGGCGCGGATCGACACATCGTCGAGAATCAGGGGACCTTTCGGGTCGTAGCGGAAGCTGACATGGTCGAAAATGATTTCCCCGCCCAGATGCTCGACTGCCTCACCTTCCGCGCTGGTCTCCGGCGGTTCGGCGAGGAATGGCCGGATTTGCTTGATTGCCGGGATGATTGCGGCAATGGCGCTGAACGATCCGCCCAGACGGACCACAGCGGACTGGAACAACAGGAGCAAGGTATAGACAACGAGAAAGTCTCCCACCGAGACCGCTTCGCCGCCCGACAGGGTTACCACCAGGAACAGCAGCGCCGCGGCGAGTACCGGCAGGGCTGCGCCGAAGGCCTGCAGGTGTTCTTCCAGGGCGCCCAGTTGCGACTCGGCGCGCTTCTGTTCGCGGTAATCACGGGCCCAGACCGCAAAGGCCGACCCTTCCGCACCGTCCACACGCAGCTTGGACACACCGTTGAGCAGTTGGAACAACCGCCCTACCAGACCCTGAACCGCCCCAATGACTCGCGCCTGCGGCTTCATCTGGCGCAGCCCCAGGACAACGGTCACGAACAGGGAAAGCAATCCGAAGGCCGCGGCGGCAGCTCCCAGTGTGGCGTCGTAGAAGAAGATGAGCAGGATCGCGGGCGACAGGAAAACGATCGAAAGCACGGCGTTGGCAACCACTCCCTGAACGGCGTCGCGCAGATTCTGGAAAGTCATGCCGCGCATGGCCAGGTCGCCGGCCGGGTAGCGATGCAGGAAGCTCGGCGGCAGCCGCAGCAGGCGGTCCCAGAACGCCGCCTCTATGCGGGACGCGGCGCGTCCCTCCACACGCATCAGGGCCATTCCCTGGAGCACCTGCAGGAGCGCCCCAATCAATGCGAAGGCCGCCAGGGCCGCGGTAACCGTATACAACAGGCCGGCATCTCCAGCCGGGATTACCTGATTGGCGACAAACCCCACAACCACGGCAGGCAGCAACATGACCAGTCCACCCAGCATCCCGACCACCAGGAAACGCGCCAGGTTTAGCGCCAACCCTCTCTTGACCATGCCAAACAGGTCACGGGGCGTGGCTGAGGCAGGTTCCAGCGGCTTGTAGAACAGCCATGCTTCGGAGCGCAGCGAGGCGGCGCGTTCCGCGCTGACGCGACTACTGCGCCCGCCGGCCGGATCCACCTCGCGGTAGCGCCCCAGCACACCGGGCAGCAGCGCCACGGGCTCTCCGCCGTCTTTGCGAAAAGCCAGCATTGCGCCGCTGTCGCCGATCCACCACTTGTCGTCGCGGACCAGCCGCACCTGCCGTCCGCGCACTCCGGAAGCGTCCAGAAGTTCGCGCAGGAAAGAGTTGCGGTCGGATCCGTCGGCTTTCTCGGGCCACTTGAAGTCTATCCCTTCATGGCGGCCGATAAGTTTCAGGACATCCTGCAGCGCGGCGCTCCTCGCGCCGACGCCGTCCTTCTTCAGCAGTCCGTACAAGTTGAACAGCCGCCGCCGGGCGGTTTCTTCGTCGCCGCGCCGATTGGTTACCCGTTCCCGCTCCAGATTTGCCTGGTCAACCACCGCCAGGCTGCGATTCAGGCGCTCCAGTAAGAACGCGATGGAATGAAAGTGTTCCAGCGCGGGCAGCAGGCGTCCTTGTTCAGCGAGATCCCGGGAGGACCAGGCGGACAGTGGCGCGCCTTCCATCAGATCCAGCCAGCTCCCCGGTGTGAGCGGCAGGGCTTGCCCGCTTTCCCCGGTTCCATCGCAAGGATCAATCAGGCTCAGGAAAAGCCCGGCGCCCGGCGGAGGTTGCGACACCCAGACCACGCCCCTGCGCGCCGAAAGCGTGCCGCTGCTTGCCTCGATGGTCCGGCCCGGTTCGACCCGTGCGTCAAACCGTGGCCGGTACTCGATATCCCTGGAAAGCATGGCCGACAGATCCTGAAGCCAGGCATCGACATTGGCTGCCAATTCCTCGTTCGGGATGGCGTTCAAGCTGGAAACGGGTAGTTGCCGCAAGACCGTGCCGGGCAAACCCTTGGCGATCAGGGTCAGCGTGGTGTTCTTCACCTGCGGCGACACGCCCGGCAGGAAACGGCCGCAATTCGCGCGCAGCAAATGTTGTGGCGCCGACTGTTCCGATCGGTCCTGCAACTCGACCATGAACAGGTCAACGGCGCCCTCTTCGATGAACCATACGCATTGTGGATTGCCCAGGTCCAGCGGCAGGTTGCCGGCGCAGGGAACGGCTGTTCCCACCTCGGCGGCGAGGTCGGCGAGTGGCGTGCGCTGCGGTGTAGTCACCGGCCTATCCGGCCCGAACCAACCGGTAGTACATTCCGGTCTCGTCAGCCATCAGTTCCTCGTGGGCGCCGCGCTGCACCTCCACCCCTTTGTCGAGAACAATGATCTGGTCGCAATCCCGCACCGTGCTCAGCCGATGCGCAACGATCAGGCAGGTAACGCCGCGCCGCCGCAGCGCGTCGTCCACATACTCCTCGGTAGCCGCATCCAGGGCGCTGGTGGCTTCGTCCAGAATCAGAACCGTAGGGTTGCCGACCAGTGCGCGGGCAATTTCCAGCCTTTGCCGCTGGCCGCCGCTGAAGTTTCCTCCGTCTTCATCCACCGGTGTGGCGTAGCCGAGCGGTCGCGCCAGTATTTCGTCATGGATGCTGGCGTCGCGGGCCGCCGCCACCAGGTCATCATCGGGAACCGCAGGGCTCCAAAGCGTGACGTTGTCGCGCACGGTCGCGGAGAACAGGACAACCTGCTGGTCCACCATGGACACCGACCGGGACAGGACCTCGTCGGGAATCTCATTGCGTGGGTGGCCGTCAAACAGGATTTCACCGGACCAGGGCTGGTACAGGCCCGCAACCAGCCGCGAAAGCGTCGATTTCCCCGAACCGCTTGGACCGACCACTGCAATCCGCTGGCCCGGTTTGATGTCCAGGCTGAAATCCTTGATCAGCGGTGGACGCGCCCGGTTGTAACCGAATGTAACGCCTTGCAATTGAACCTTGCCGGCCAGCCGTAGCCGGCCGTTCAGGGTTGCAATGCCCTCCGACGCGCTGCGGCGGCGCGCCAGGCCTGGATCTTCAGGCGTTTCGGTAATGTCGTCCAGGCGCTGCATGTCGTTCTCCAGCGCCTGGCGTTCGTCGGCAAACTCCACGAATCGCCCGACCGGCCCCAGGAACATCCCGGCAACGATGTAAAAGCCCACGAGCGTGCCCAGCGTCAAGTCCCCGGCCATCACCTGGGTGGCGCCGAAGGCAAGCACTGCGGCGTTGCCCAGAAACATGAACAGGCCCGGCAGGGACGAGTTGATATGGCTGAGTTCGACGAATCGCTGGCGCGCCCCCAACTCGCGTGCCTGATGGCCGCTCCAGCGGGCGAAGAAGCGATCATCCGCCGCCGTCATCCGCAGTGTTTCCGTCTGGTTCAACATCAAGGCGCCTACGCCCAGCAGCAGCCCCTGCTCACGGCGCAAAGCGTGGCTCTCGTCTACACGCAGGCGCGAAATCAGGCGCACGATTGCTGCGTTCAGCGCCGCCAGCCCCAGCACTATCAACGCCAGCGGAAGGTCGTACGCCAGCATGACGGCGAGAAACACTACGCTCATTGAAATCTCGATCATCAGACCGAGGAAATGTTCCGACAAGCCCTTGGCGATTTTGTCGATCGACAGTACGCGTCCCATCAGTTCGCCTACCAGGCGGTGGTTGAAGAATTCAACCGGCAGGCGCAGCAATCGGGAAATACAACGGTTACCCGCGATCACTGCGATCCGGACGGTCAAACGCCGCAGGAATCGCTGCTTTAGCAAGGTAAGCCCGTAAACCAGAACGGCGGTTCCCGCCATCACTGCGGCAACCATCATCCCCCAGGGTTGGTTCTCGCCCAGCACCCGGTCCACCAGAACGCTCAGCAAAGCCGGGGTTACCAGGGCCAGCAGGGCCAGCATTAACCCACAGGCAGCCGCATAGCCAAGCCCTCTCCCGGCGCCGCGAAGCCACCGGGGGATACGCCGCAGTATGTTGGGACGCGCGCCCCCCGGTTGAAACTCCGGGCCCGGCTCGAACAGCAACGCGATTCCGGTAAAGCCGTTGCTGAATTCCTCCTCGGAGAGCCGCCGCCGGCCGGTCGACGGATCGTTCAGATAGAACCACTTGCCATCAAAGCCGTCCAGGATCAGGAAGTGGTTGAATTCCCAGAAGAGGATCAGCGGAAGGGGCTGCTTGGGCAGCTGGTGGAGCCGTACGCTGCGCCCACGGCATTTGAGCCCATAGTGACGGGCAGCGCGCGAAATACCGGCGGCGGTGGAGCCGTCGCGGCTGACCTCGCAGCGCTCGCGCAGCTCATTCAGCGGCACCCAGCGGCCAAAGTAGGCGAGCACGCTGCCCAGGCAGGCTGCCCCGCACTCGGTGGCGTGCATCTGCATCAAGAGCGGCGTCTTGACACGCTGCTTTCGCCGTTCCTGCGGGGGTGTTTTGCTCGCACTCACCGATGGTTTCGGGGCGCCTGGCGGCATTCAGGACCGTCCGAGGTCAAAGAGTGCGGCCGGGGTTTGCCTTCCCAATACCAGTCGCACACGGCAGGCCGTGCCGTCCGGGATAGAGGAATCCGGCAAGTTGGGAAACACCACATCGACACGAGACATGGCGCTCTCTACAGCAGGTGGCAACGCCGCCAGCCAGCCTGGGATTGGACCTGTGGTCACCAGGGCTACCTCGCCGCCCAACTCCTGAATCTCACTATCCGGCCCAAGCACCCGCACTGCCGCCGGCATCCCGGGTTCGATGCGCCGCGCCAACTGCGGCGGGATTCGCAGTACGGCTGTAACTGGTCCAGGCTCGCCGTTGCGAAGCTCGGCCACGGAAGCGCCTGCGGGCAGGTATTCGCCGGGGCGCGCCCGCAAGGCCATGACTTTGCCGCCGGCGGGGCTGACGATCACTTCGCTCGCCGAGCTGCGGGCTTCCATCTGCAGGAGTGCAGCCCGCGCCGTGGATAGCAGGGCACTCTGGATGCTGATGTTTCCGCCGGCCTGGCGGATTTCGTCCTCCAGGAGTTCTACGCGAGTCCGCAGCGATTCCGTTTCGCGCTCCAGTTCGGGAACGCTTTGACGAGCAATCGGGTCCCCGGCCTCCACGCGGTCTCCGGGTTGGACCAGGAATTCCACGAGATGCCCTCGTTCATTCGAGACCACTTCGAGGCGCTCCCCCTGCTCGATCAGGAGTCCGTCGAGGGTTACGCTGCGCACAACGCTGCCGAACAGGACCCAGGCTGCAGCCGCCAGCAGCACCAGGCCGATACCCGCCAGAATGATGCGTTCGTGGGGCGCAGTTACCCGAAGAAGGTGATCCAGTTGCTGGCGCTGATTCCTGTTGGCGGCAGCAACCTCGCGAAACGGGTTGTTAAACACCAGCCGCAGTCCCAAGTCTTGCCGAGAGCGAAAAGGATCATACCAGACCGCCGTTGTGGCTCCACGCAGGCCGAGGCGCTTCTCGCCCGACTAAACCCAGGTTTTCACTTCACTGGCCGCGAGGCCCTCGGGCTGTCTCCGAATGGCATGCCTTCCCCTCCGAATACACCTTTCGGATCGAACTCTCTCTTCCACCCGATTCCCATTTCGAAATTCTCTCCGTAATGTTCCTTCCATTCCCCGGGCCGGTAGCCCACGCCGCCCGACAGATAGCTTTTCCCTCCGAGTTCGACAAGCGACCGGTCGATCTCTTTCAGCCTTCCCGCAAGCAGGCTGGCTTTCCCGTAGTCGTGCAGCAGGGCAAAGATCGAGTACGAGATCACGCGCTCTCCCTTCGGATGCATGCAGAGCGGGGCGTCGATCTCTGTCGTTCTGATCGGATACATCCCGATCCAGCTGAAAGGCGCTCCCAGCACCCAGCGGCGATCCAGCCAGGGTTGGGTGAGCAGGATTCGAAGGCTATCCCAAGGCATGATCCAGTCACGCCACGGGTGGTGCTTGTTCCAGTCGTATACCTGTTTTGGAACCATCCCGGCGCGTCCAACCTCGGCCGTGTCCTGAATGCTTACGATCTTGTCGTGCCCCAGGCCTTCGAGCGCCGCCGTGTCCTCGTGGTGATCGTCGTACTCGGCGCCGGCGCTCAAGATTATTTCGCGTGCGTGGACCCGGGTCTCCACCCGCAAATGGTCGAACCGGTCGTGGTCGACGATTTGCTCGAAATCGCTTTCGAACCGGTCGAAGTCGCGGTAGCGGAGCTCGTACTGCCGGATCCGATCTCCTGCCTTGCGAAGTCGGACCCACGCCTCCGTAATGATGCCGAACTGTCCCTGACCACCCCTCACTGCATCAAAAAGGTTCGCGTTCCCGGTGCGTGAGCAGCGTACTCGCTCGCCGGTCCCGGTTAACACTTCAAGTTGCTGGATCTGGCCAAGCTGCAGCCCGTATCGGTGTGACGTGCTGCCCAGTCCTCCCGCGGACAGTGTTCCACCCACGGTCACCTCGGCGACGTCCGCCAGTACCGGTGGCAACTGCCGTGTTCCGCGCAACGCGTCCACCACCTGACCCCATTGCGCTCCGCCTTGTGCGCGCACCAGCTCTCTATCCAGGGGCTGGACTCGATTGAGCTTATGTGTGTCAACTACCAAGCCGCCGTCCGTGAGGCATTGCCCTCCCTGGGAGTGCCCCCTCCTCGAACCGCCAACTGCATTTCGTTACTCGCGGCCCTGCGGACAATGCCCTGCGCTTCCTCGACGCTGTTCGGCGTCGCCACGGCTGCGGGCATCCTTCTGGTCATTCTGCCGAAGTCGTACGATCGCGCCTCACGGTCTTCCCGGTTTCTGCTTGCACCCGGTACCGGACCCTGTTTGATCATCTTCGCCCGGAATTCCGGAAACTGATGCAATATTGACTAGACAGGCTTGGCGCCCGACAAGAGGCAGCAGGTGAAGATGCCTTCCTGCAACCCCTCGTCGTAGTGTATGACCGCATCCTTGAAGTCCTCATAGGGTCTGGCTCGGCTCGGGGGAATGAGCCATGGCCCGAAGAACGCCCATTACTTGCGCAACTTTTCCGAGAAGGGAGCGACTTCGGTCACCAGATCCTGCACATCAATCTGCTCGAAACCGGCCGTCTCAAGAACCGCGAGCACTTCGCGCCAGGGTTCCAGGGGCGCCGTATGCCAGCCCTCGTACACTCTGGCATGGATCGCTTGCTGGGCATCGGATAGCTTCCTGCCGCTCAGAAACCCGTCCAGCGCCTGCCTTCGCCCTCCCGGCTTGAGCACCCGATATACGCCTTGGAGGTAGGCTAGCTTGTCCGCCGCCCGGCAGACCGATTCGTGGTTCAACACGGCGTCGAAGCTGGTGTCGCTGAACGGCAGATCCATGAAATCTCCGTGCCGAAATTCAACCAGGTGGGCGACGCTTTGCCGTTCGGCCTGCTCCGCCGCGACCACCGTATGAGGCTCGCAGTTGGTCAAACCGGTGACGTGAACGCCGTATTGTTGCGCCAGCGCAATCGCCGTGCCGCCCAACCCGCAGCCGGCATCCAGCCCGCTGCCCGGGACCGAATTCGCAGCCCTGCGTCAGGGTCTTGTTGGCTCGCAGGAGCGCTTCCCGAGTGGATGTTGTGTCCGGCCCCCAAAGCCCGTAATGAAAGGCCAGCAAGCCCGCAGGGTGGTTAACCACAAGATCGGTCAGTGCGGCGTAGTGATCGGACAGCGACCAGTCCTGCTCCGGTTGACTGTCGCAAGGCCGGCGGACCTGATTCATGCTCATGAAGTGTACGGTATCCCCAAGCCCGAAAGGGTCGGACAATCGGGTCGGTAGCGGGGAGATCACGGCCCCAAAAGAGGCAGTGCATTCCTGAATGGGATTGGCAAGCCGGTTGATTCACGACACGCGATTTTTGCTTGACACGCCACTTTTGATTGGCTATCGTCCAAGCTTACGAATCCTTTCCTTTCTTGGTTGAAGGGGTGCTGGCCGGACTCCAGGACGGTACTGGTTTTTGGATTCGTGCTTAACAAAGCGGGGAGAATAACCATGCAATCATTTGCAGAAAGGGCCATGCAATCGGCCGAAGAAATGCGTCGTCATCTGACCGAGAAAGCGTCTGATGATGTCGATTTTCGCAGGCAACTCGTGGCCGATCCCAAGGGCGCCATCCATCAGGAATTCGGTATCGACATTCCCGACAATCTCGAGATCAAGGTGCATGAAAGCGATATGCGCACCCTCCATCTGGCGCTGCCGGCTGGTCCCGATCTTGATGAGGAACAGCTTGAGGCTATCGCTGCCGGCCTGTGCTGCTGCCTATAAGGCATGCGGGCCGCTTCGGACCCAAACCGTTTGTGGTTGAAGCGGTTGGGTAAAGCAAGGCGGCTCTTTACGCGAGGTGCCTACAAAGCCTTGTAGAGTCGCAGAGCCGCTTTACCCGAGTTGGCTTTCCAGACTGCCTGGGGGCTCCCGACCGTATAGGGTTAGGGGCCCCTTAGGCGCGCGCGGAGGAGGATGACCTTTCGGTGCGCAACCTGGTGGACCCGGAAAGGCTGGCGGATGCGGACGAGCGATTGTGGATTCGGACAGCCGCTTTGGCCGATCCGCGGCTGGCGGGCAGCCTTGTGGCGCGGGATGCCGGCGTGAGCGCGGTCAGCGTAACGGTAGAACTGCCTGCGGAAGAAGAAGTAGTGCTGATTCCCGAGGTTGCCCGGTTCGCCCACGGCCTCGCGGCTCAAGTGCAAGATCGTTTTTCGGGCATTGACGTTCGGCCGGTAGGAACCGTGATTATCAATAACGCGTTCACGGAGGCGTCGTTCGCCAGCCAGAAGACCTTCTTGCCTGCCAGCCTGGCGATCATGGCGCTGCTACTGATCGTGTTGACGCGGGTTCGCGGGGGTTGCCGCAACGGGTTTTGTGATCGTGTTTTCCGTACTCGTATCGATGGGGCTGGGCGGTTGGGTAGGATTGCCGTTCACGCCGCCCACGGCCCCGGCCCCGACCATCGTTCTGATGGTAGCTGTAGCTAACTGCGCGCACTTGCTGGTTGCGACGCTGCGACGTCTCCGGGCCGGCGATTCCAAACCCAAGGCGGTTGCCGAAGCAGTCAGGCTGAATGTCTACCCCGTCTTTCTTGCAAGCCTTACTACCGCACTCGGGTTCCTGGCCATGAATTTTTCCGAGGTGCCGCCGTACCGGCACCTGGGAACCTTTGTCGCATTCGGTGTTCTTGCTTCTTTCGTACTGTCAATCACATTCCTGCCCGCGCTGCTTTCCTTGCTCCCGCTGCGTGCGCGGGCCGCCAAGCACCGTATCGACCCGCTGATGGGAGCCCTGGCCGAATTCGTGGTGCGCCGCCGCAGGGTTCTTCTGTGGGGATCGGCAGCTGTAGTGGTGGCGCTGGTGGCGGCCGTCCCGCGCAAGGAATTGAACGATGTGCTGGTGCATTTCTTCGATGAGAGCGTCGAGCTTCGCCAGGACACGGACTTCCTTGGCGAGAACCTGAGCGGCAACACGGTGATTGAGTATTCGCTGGTGTCGCATGGGCCAGGCGACATCGCGGACCCGGCGTACCTGGAGGATATGTCCGCATTTTCCGACTGGTAGCGGTCCCAGCCGGAGAACCGCCACGCAATGGCTATCAGCGACACCTTTCGGCAACTGAACAAGAGCATGCACGGTGATGACCCAAATGCTTACCGGCTTCCTGTAAGCCGCGATCTCGCTGCGCAATACCTGCTGCTGTACGAGCTGTCGCTACCCTTCGGCCTGGATCTAAACAATCGCATCAATGTCTCCAAATCGGCAACCCGCATGACGGTGACGGCCAAGACCCTCGCCTCTCGCGAAGTTCTGGATCTCAATGCGCGCGCCGAGAATTGGCTTGAGCAAAATGCGCCCAACATCATCCGGTTCGAGAGTGCCGGACCTGCCCTGATGTTTGCGAATATCGGGCAGCGAAATATACGCGCGATGCTGTTCGGCACGGCGATTGCGTTTCTCGGCGTTTCCGCTGTTTTACTTTTCGCTCTTCGTTCCCTTCGGGTCGGGCTGATCAGCCTGGCGCCCAATTTTGTTCCCGGCCTGATGGGATTCGGCATTTGGGGACTGGCGGCAGGAGAAGTCGGTCTGGCATTGTCCGTGGTCATGGCGATGACAATCGGCATTGTCGTGGCTGACACAGTGCACTTTCTCAGCAAGCATCAGCGCGCCCGGCGCGAGCACGGGTATGGGCCCGAGGATGCGGTACGCTATGCCATACAGAACGTCGGCGGGGCGATATTCACCACCACCCTGGTTCTGGCGTCCGGTTTCTTCATATTGGTGCTTTCGCCCTTCCTCCCCACCGCAAGTGTAGGGATGCTGGCGTCGTTGATCATGGTGCTGGCGCTGCTTTCCGACTTTCTGCTTCTTCCGCCGCTGCTGATGGCCCTCGACCGGCGCAACAGCTAGCCGGTCTTCTCCAGCTTCGGCTTGAGACAGATCATCAGGAAAAAGATATAGGCCTTGATCCCGGTAATGCTGCCTTGAGACAGTGAAAGCTTGATGTGGTGAATGCCTCGAACAAGCACGAAGGGAGCGGACTTGCCGAACAATGTTTCCGCTCCGCACGCGGAGTTGGCCAGCGCAGACAGTTTCTCCGCAACGATCAAACGTTCCTCGCCCAGGCACTCGATCAGGGCGGCCCAGGGCCGGATATCCCGTAACCACTCTCCTTCCCGGGAGTAGAAACTGATTCCAAGCATCGGCCCAAGCCCGGCGGCGCTTACATCCAGGTGTATCCCCAAATAGCCGAAAGCGCCGCGCTGCTCATAGCGCGACACTGTGGAGGTGACGGTCGAATGCTGCCCTGACCAGGCGGCTCGTTGCAGAAACTCTGTGACCTCCTGTGCCGTCCTGAACCCCGTAATTGCCAGCCGAATTCCTCTCTTGCGCGAAGGAAAGGTCCCGATGGCCCGCATTGAAGTATGCGGCTTCATAGCCATGAACACGTGTTCCACCTGTTGGCGCTCGGCCGCCCGCAAACTCAAGCCGGCCGCGGAAGCGACGGCTTCAAGCACCACAGTCATATTCTGCGCCCGGTCCCGGGAACGGTCGCCTGCCAGCATTCCTTCGGGCGGATACAGGAATATGCCGGGGTCCGGATGGGTCCCCGGCCCGGTCGGCTCGATGTCGTATTCAAGCAACATCTTTCTGCCTGCGATTCGACGAAGAGGGGAATCCTTAGGCTCGGTCTGTTGCAGCAGCCAGGCGATACCCCGGGAAGACGAGTCAGCGCCGTGTGACCGTCCGCCGTTCTCGAAGTGCGCAGCCGAGCGGCTGCCGCCGATAATGGAAACGCCGAAATCCGCCCCTGGACGGGTTTCATGCAAAGGCAACTCAAAACCAAAAGGAAAGGCCGCCAGGCTGACCGGAAGATCCCGGGCCCGTTCCACCATCCTCCGCCATTCGGTTTCACCGATCAAGATGGGGGAAACACGGCCTCTGAGTCGCGCCAGCAACTCACCCAGCGAACCTGCCTCGTTCTCGAGACATTGCTCGGTAGCGGCCCAGGCTTCCTCGAAAGACATCAGGCGATTACCGGCGCAGGGTTCAGTTCTGCTTCGGTGATGGGTTTGTCGCGCCAGCCCATTTCCGCGGGCACGTCGAACAAGCGCCCCGGTGCAAAGCGTTCCCAAAAATGGCGCAACCCGGGTACGATGACCCGCACTACCGGCATGCCGATGTCCGGCCGAGTCTGATCGAGCACCAGAAATTCCATGCCTCTTGCTTCGACCAGCGCGCGGCATCGCTCGACCTCCTCCCGTAAGTCGTCGCCGGCCGGAGCCGGGTAGTTGGATTTGCCGCGGCATGCGGGGCCGGGCGCGGGGGCCAGATAGGAGTGATCGGAGAGTTTTGCGTTCTTCCACCACCAAAGGCACAGGGGATCATCAACCGCGTAGCCGGCGCCGCCCTTTTGCGTGCCCTGGACCCAGTTGAGGCACTGGTTCAACTCGCATACGGCCCGCAGGGCGGCGATGCGCGCATCGGTATGGGCGCCGGCCCCGTAAATGATGTCCTCGGCGTCCTTGTCCGTCCGGCGTGAAACGGCTACGAATGCCGGAATGCCGAGATCGCCGGTGACGTCCAGCACCCACAAGTCACGCTGAAAGCCGCGGTAGTAGTCGTGGGCCTGGTCCAGGTATTGGTCGCCAAAGCTCTGCAGGTCCAATTCCGGCACGGACAGCCGGTTGTACCACCAGATGGCGAAAGCGTCGCGCTCCGCAAGTTCGAAGAAGCCTTGCAGAATCGCTTCCTCCAGGGTGTTGCCGGCGGCGCAGCCGTTGGAGTCGGCCGTCAGGTCCTGGCGGCCTCTGTGCTCGGCAGGCATTCCGTAGAGCATGGAGGTCGGGAGATAGCGATGGCGATCGCGGGTAAGCGACCATACCGCCGACCAGTCGATTTCCGCCTCCGGGTCGAACCGGCCGGGAACCCGGTTGTATGGGTGACCGCGGGCGTTGACCTGCTCGGCATTGGCAAGTTGCCAGTCACTGAACAACTGCACTTCGTTCGGGTGGATCGCCTGCTCCTGGCCGGCGTCCAGGAAGTCCGCAAGGCGCCGCCGGCAGCGGATTTCGTCGCCGTGGAACGCTCCACAGTAGCGCTCCAGGGCCTCGCACAGCGCGCTGGCTTCGGACTGCCTGCGGGTGCTGCCCTTGCCTGCGCTCTTGCTTCTCAGGCTGCGCCGCAGCGAGCTCAGTTCCTTGCCGCGCAGTGCAACATTGCTGCCGGCCCAGTAGACGTGCAGCCAGGGATCGGCTTCCTCGGTGGTGCGCGTCAGCCAGGTCACCACACCGCTTATGGGGCTGACAAGGTGACGATAACGGGCCAGGGTTTCCGCCGGGGAAACCGAACGCAGACCGCCGCTGTTGGCAACGCCCTTCGGGCTTGGCTTCAGGCGCACCGGGATCGGTGTCCGGTCGGGGCGAAAAAGCGTTTCATCGCCGCAGGCGAGACATTGCGGCCGGCGCATGGTCGGATGGTGTTCGGTCTTCAGGCGAATGGCATCCAGCGAGATGACCCGATCATGGATGGGCGCCAATTCGGTGAGGACCAGCCACTTGGCAACCTCGGCCGCCACCAGCGCATATACCGCATCCAGCACCGCGGGATGGGCCGCGCTCGGCACGAAGGCGCCATCACTACCGGCGTGGTTGCGCAGGAAGCTGTGAACTTCCTGATGCCCCTGCAGGCGATAGGCGAGACAGGACCAGCACGGTCCCTGCCGCGCGGGTCCGAATACCGGGCCGAACAAAGGCTGCATGCCGTTCGGCTTGACCAGCATCCACGGCGTTTCGGTCTCCAGATGCCGCCGGTTGATGTCCGCCAGCCGCTCGTCCAGGTAATCGGCGCAGACTGTGACGGAAAGCGATGGCCGCTCCGCATCCACGCTAACGCCGATGGCCTCCAGGCGCCCGGCAAGCCTGCCGTCATCACCGCTTATCGCCACTGTTGCCGCCCCCAGGAGCTGTTCGGCCCAACGTGGAGAAGCGCCGAGCGACGACCAGTAGGCCGCTGTTGAACGCTCCATCGCGTAATCCGCTGACACTACATAGCCTCTCGACGCCAGGGAAACCATCATTGCCTCCACGTCGGATGCCGAATGGGCGCCGGCAAGCCTGGCGGCGATGTCCGCGGCGGTACGGTTTCCGTCCAGAAGAGGGAAAAGATCGGCATGAATCTGCCCGCGAAGGAGTGTGTTGAACGATTCGGAGACCAGCAGCACCCGGCGACTGTCCAATGCGCGGAATTCCAGATGAGGGGTCAAAATCGGGCGATTGACTCTGCCCTGGTCGGCCCTGGTCACCTTCCGCAACAGCCCGGGCCGCGCGTGTTTGGTCCGCGCCGATTTTTGGTCCGCGCTATTCACCCAATCCGCCGTTCAGCTGGCGGACACGCCGGCAATTGCATCAATCTGGCTTATCGCGTGCAGCGTCATGGGCCAGAATCTCCTGGCGCGCGTCCTCGAATTGATTGCCGATGCCTGAGTCTCCGGAGGTGAATACGCACCGCGCCCGGGTCAGTTGCGCGAGTTCCTCGGCGGATTCGGTGGTCAGGTACTGATTGAGAAAGTCGTCAAGCTTACGCGCGCGCTCATGGTCGGGGTCATGCGGAACCGGCGCAAACAGCAGGCTGTCGCCCGATAGTTCCCCAAGCGCCTTGTCGAAGCCACGGCACAGGGTTTGGTAATGTTCTTCGGGCTCGCCCTCGAAGGCAAACATCACGTCGAGCTCGAGTCCCAGCGCAGATTCCCGGGTCGCCAAATTGCCCATAAGCATGGCGGCTACGCCGCCCTCCGCGCGGCGCCCGGCGAAGTCCTCCTCCACGGCCGAAAGCACTGTGGTGATGGAGGCTTCGGCGACATTCGACAGCGCCGTTGAAGCCTCGGCAGGAGACAGATTGCCGCGAATCATGTGTACCGCAATCTGGAAAGTCTTGTCGTTCGACCAGTTGCGCACGGCGTCCACCGTCTCGCGCGCGTCCTGCGCCGGGTTGTCTTCGATCTGCTCTTTCATTTCGGCAATGCCGAATTCATAGGTCCAGTACACCCGCGCCAGCCCGCTGCGGGCGATTGCCTCGAATGCAGGATCCGGTCCGACGCCATCCGCAAGATCCGGATCGGTGAACTCCTTGTCCGTCAGGTTGTCGAGCAGTTCCGGAGCCCGGTTTATCCAGTTCGTCAAGCGCGGAGAAGCCACGAAAATCTCGGTAATCGCCTCGAACGCATCGGGACGCGCCGCAGTTGCCGCACTGTCGTAGGCGCTCCAATCGGTGATTTGCGGATAGAAGCGCTGCCGCCACTGATCCACCAGCGGGTCCATTTTCTTGAACCAGCGCCCGGGGAACAGAGCAAGGCCGGCCATCTCCACGTAACTTCCCGGCAATTGCGGCGCCTCGTTCGCCCCGCAATGCTGCAACAGCGGATAGCGCCGGTTGGGCGCCGTGTGATGGTCGGGATGACGCTGCATGTTGTAGAAAAACCAATTACTCAATCGGTACGCGGCGCTTCAGGAATGCCATGGCTGAACCCGCTCGTAGCGGCCGTTGGGAAGACGGATGCGTCGGAGTCCGTAGTGCTGCACGTAGTTGATGATCTTCATCGAGAAGATCACGCCGGAGCAAAGCACGGCATAAATCAGCACGGCCCAGGCGCCACCCAGCCAATACGCCAGCGCATACCAGGCGGAGGTTTCAATCACGTACCGCCAGAACGGATTGGTGTAGTGCCAGACCGGCAGATGGCGCCGCGCAAGCCGGTCCCGTTCGAAGCGCCATGCGCCCAGAAGGTTGCTTTTTATTTCCCGCGGCAGATATCTCCATAAGCTGCATCCCAGGGGAGCGGACCCGGGATCGCCCGGGGTGCAGGCCAGCGCGTGATGAACGTAGACATGCTCCGAGGCATAGTGCGGATAGGACACGGAGGCCAGAATGAATTCGCCGATCCGGCGTTCGCCTGGCGATCGCCGATGAATCAATTCGTGGCCGATAATGAACGATGCCTGGGCCACGCTGGACAGCACCAGGGCCATCAGCACGCTCTCCCAGGTAGCGAGATGGCCCGCCACAAGGATCTGCCAGAGCGTAAACACCAGAGTGGCCGGCCATAGCACCGCCCACAGCCAGAGGGAAAGCTTGTACCAGAACAGTTCCCCTTCCAGCGTCTTCCTCGGGTCCATATTGCGCTCTTCCAGTCCGAACATGGCGTCGAAAAAGTCCGGGATCATCATGAACAGGAAAGGCGCCGCAATCCACCAGCCGCCCTGAATCGCAGCGTTCAACACAAGTGGGAAAATAACCAGTGATACGAAGAAGGGGAGGGCATTTGCCAGCGAAGGCCGGACCGCACCCGCGCTTGTTGCCGGCGCGCCCAAGCTCCCCGGCATTGTTTTTTTCTCCGCCATGGCAAACCCCGCTTTTACTCAGGAATGACGTCTCGTCAGATCGCCGATTGTTACTGACAGTTGGGACCGTTGCAATATGATAAGCCTTCGGCTGCGGTCACGAGGGGCGAGTGAAATGATCAAAGCGGCGTTCCTGATCTGCTTGGCAATTCCGCATGGATTGGGATTGGCCAACGCTGCCGCCGCACAATCGATTGATGCGGCCCACTCTGCATACCGAGAAGGCCGGTTTGTCGAGGCCGCCGAACTCGGTGAAGCTCTCCAGACCTCCGAAGGGTATGCGCTGGCGGCCGAATCGCTGGCGATATACGGCCACTACCTGGCCGAAGACGAAGAGAAAGCAGATTTGCTCAGCCGGGCCATGCGCTCGGCGCAGCAAGCCATTCGAAGCGATGGCGAAAATCCGCAGGGCTATCTCCAATCCGCCCATGCCATGGGGCGGTACACGCAGGCAATCGGGACCCTGAAGGTCAAGCGGGAGTATGCCAACAAAGTGCGTGCTGCGATTGAGCGGGCGCTGTTGCTGGATCCCGATTTGGCGGCGGCCCACTTGAGTCTGGCCACCTGGCATGCGGAGGCCGTCAAGGAAGGCGGATTCATGGCCAGGATGTTGTACGGGGCCAACAAGAACGACGCGCTGGCGCACTACGAACAGGCCATCCAACTGGCGCCCGACGCGAAGATAGGGTTCGCCGAGTATGCGATCGGCCTGCTGCTGCTGGATGAGCGCAGGCATGGTGAGCAGGCGCGCGATTTACTCCGGCGCGCCATTGAATTGCCGGCCAGGGATGCGCACGATCGCATCATTCACCAACGCGCGGTCGCGAAGTTGGCGGAAATCAACGTTTGATCGTCCAGCGAAGCTAGTGTCGTGTCACGCGAATAGCTGTGATTAAGATGCGAGGGATTTGTTCTTCTCGGCAGGGCGCAACGAAGCAGTGTGGCAGGCTCTAGGTTCATGGACGAAGTCGGCGTAGTGGAGAGGCCGTCCGGGAAGGGCGCAGCGGACGAGAACTTTCCGGTCGGCTCGTGGCTGCTTCCGGCGGGGCTGCGCAGGCATGTCGCAAAGTTCTATGCCTACGCTCGGGCGATCGACGACATCGCCGACGACCCCGACCTGGGGGCGGACGAAAAGATCAGGCGCCTGGACGGATTCGCCAGGGCCGTCAGCGGCACGGATACGGCCGACCCCGCTTATCACAAAGCCCACGAGATTCGCCGCAGCCTGGATGAGACCCGGGTAACGCACCGGCATTGTGTCGACTTGACCCGCGCCTTCAAACAGGACGCCGTCAAACTGCGCTATGCCGATTGGAACGAACTGATCGGCTATTGCAATTTCTCGGCTGCTCCCGTTGGCCGCTACCTTGTGGATCTGCATGGCCAGCCTGCAACCGCCTATTCCGCGTCCGATGCCCTGTGTAACGCGCTGCAGGTGCTTAACCACCTTCAGGATTGCCGGGATGACTATAAGGCCTTGAATCGCGTTTATCTCCCGCAGGAATGGATGCGCGAGGCGGGCGCCGTAGTTGAAGATCTCGGCAGGAACCGGTCAAGGGCGGCGCTGCGTCGAGTGCTTGATCGGTGCTTGGATGCAAGCGATCACCTGCTGGTTGCGGCGGAATCGCTGCCCCGGCAGCTTCTCAGCCTGAGTCTGGCCATGGAGTCCGCCGTGATCCTGGCAATTGCCAGGAAGCTGAGCGTGGAGCTGCGTCGGCGCGACCCTGTTGCCGAACGTGTTGTGCTCAGCAAGGCCAAATATGTTGGCTGTTGCCTGCGCGGAGTGGTCCAGGTGCTGCTCCGGCGGGCCTTGGGCCGGACCCACCCCTCAGCGCGCTAACAAATTACCAGCAGCGCCCCGGCGCGTCGTGGTGTCTCCGAGGGTGGCGGATCGACCAGTCTGTTCCGGCCATTTGCAGAGCCGGGTGTTGTGCTGCTGTAGAATTCGGTTATTCCCAACTGCGAATGTTGCGAGTTCCTCAAGGTGTTTCGCCAGTGGCGCCGTAGCATCAAGCATGGGTGGGATGCAGCAAATGGATTCGGCGTGCGCAAGGCGACTTGCCACGCCGACTTCCGGGGCGAGGAAAATTGATGTTGCAAATACCATCAGCGTACAGGGCGGGTTACGGGAAGGGGCGCGGCTTTGATGCGGCCCTGGCTGAAAACTACGTCAGGCACACCACAATTGGAGATCCCGAATTGGATCCGGTGATGGAGGAACTGTCCTCCATACCCGCTCCGCAACTGCACCGGTTCATCGCCGCCGGCATCGAGGACCAGCATCAGGTATTGAGCAAAGCGCCGGAACCCCTGCGCCATTTCTTCAAGAATCTTGAAGAGCCTTCCTGGCTGGACCACGACGCCTTTCGCCCGGGGGTCAGCACTTTCACCAAATAATGTGTACCTCATGCTGACTGCATTTGTCACCGGGGTGCTGGTGGAAGGCTTTTCGACGCTTATTGCCAAGTCGTTCAATATCACCGGGCGGGTGGCGTCGGAAAAGAGACGCCTGCAGCAAAACAATCGCCACATGATGGAGATTTTCTATCCCCTGGGCCTGCAAAGAGAGAACGATGGCTGGAAGTTATCCACGCGTATTCGCTTCGTACATTCGCGCATACGCTGCCTGCTGGCGAAATCCAGGGACTGGGAGCACGAAACCTGGGGCTCGCCGGTAAGCGCGGCGCACCTGGGCTTTGCCCTATCCGTTTTCTCCATGCGCCTTTTGGAGTACTCGACGGCGGTGGGAGCGCATTTCAGCAAAGAAGAAGAAAAGAGTGTATTGGATGTTTGGCGCTACTCCGGTTATCTGATGGGGATACCTGAAGCCATCCTCTTCACCAACGCCGAGGATGCAAGGAAAATTTACAATATCAGCTACCTGCTGGAGCCACCGCCGGATGAAGATTCGATAGCCGTGGCGAATCTGCTGATCACCTCCATTCCGAAGATTGCCAATATTGAGGATGAGGAGGAATGCAATCGGCTGGTGAATCTGGCCTATACCCTCTCGCGGGCCCTCATAGGGAACCGACTGGCCGAGAGTTTCAATTTTCCCAAGACCCCTACCCTGGGAACGCTGTTCATGTATCGGCTGAAGCAACGCGCGGCGCGACTCATGAGGGACACGCAGTCGGTCAGATCGCAAAATTTTACTCAGCTCCTCGAGATTTCGGTGTATGACGAGCGGGGGCTGAGTTACAAGATGCCCAATCATGTGTACTCGTCGCAATCGGACCAATGGTAGCGGCGCATGCGACCGGGGCGACGGCTTCCGCGCGGCTGGACCGCTACATCGCGGGAATCTTGCGCTTTCGCTGGCTGGTCGTGGCCGTCACCACGCTGGCCGTGGTGCTTATGGCGGGCGGTGGCCGCTTTATCACCACCTCGAACGACAATCGCAGCCTGTTCAACGCGGACAATCCGCAACTTGTCGCTCTCGATGCTTTAGAGAACACCTACACCGTAGCGAATCCTGCGTTGATCGCCGTGGCGCCTCGCGAGGGTACGGTATTCACCCGCGAGGCGCTTGGCGCCATCGAGGAATTGACCGAAGCCGCATGGGGCGCGCCGCGTTCCGCCCGGGTTGATTCGCTTACCAACTTTACCTACAGCGAGGCCCAAGGCGACGATTTGATTGTGGGGCCGCTTGTTGACGACGCGGCTTCGCTGAGCGACGCCGGCTTGGCGCGAGTCGAGACGATAGCGTTGACCTCAGGCGAACTCGTTGGGCGCCTCGTTTCCCATGACGGCCGCGTGGGCGGTTTGGCGATCAATTTCATACTGCCAGCGGGCGATAAGGACGCCGCGGTTCTTGAAGTTACCAGCCATCTTTTCGCCATGCTCGACGAAGCGCGTGCGAACCATCCGGATATGGACTATTACCTGACGGGTGAAATTGTCTTGAATCGCGCCTTTTCGGAGGCTACGCAGGACGATCTGGAGAGACTCTTGCCGATCGTGTTCCTGTTGATCGTCGTCATTGCGGCCGCTCTCATGCGTTCGACGCTTGGCGCCCTGACCATGGTTGTCATGATTCTCTATACCGTGCTCACCACCCTGGGATTAGCCGGTTGGAACCATACCGTTTTCAACCCGGCGAATTCCGGCGTGCCGATTATCGTCATGACAATCGCCGTAGCCCAATCGGTGCATATCGCTACCGTGACGCTGACCGGCATGCGTAGCGGCCTGAGCAGACATGAGGCGGTCGCGGAATCGTTGCGGATGAATGCTTTTCCGGTATTCCTGGCTTCGCTCACTACGGTGATCGGCTTCCTCAGCCTGAACTCCTCGGACTCACCGCCTTTCCACGTTCTGGGCAACTACGTGGCGTTTGGCGTGGCCTGCACCTTCGTTTTCTCCATGACTCTCATGCCGGCCCTGCTGTCCATCCTGCCATTGCGCGTGCGCGCCTCCGGCACTGATCGGGCTGCTCTCTTCGATCGCTTCGGCGCCTTTGTCGTGGCGCGGCGGAAACTCCTGCTGTGGCTCGTTTGCATCCCGGCGGTGGTTCTCATTGGCGGTATTTCCCGTATCGAGTTGAGTGACAACTTCACAAAATACTTCAGTTCGCGCTACGAGGTCCGGCGCAACACCGACTTCATTGTCGAAAATCTTACCGGTATGGAAAAACAAGAGTATTCGCTCGACTCGGGGAGCCAGGGAGGCATTACCGATCCAGACTATCTGCGCCAGATCGACGGCTTTGCGGAATGGTTCCGCAAGCAGCCCGAAGTGCGCCATGTCCAGGTCTTTTCGGACGTGATGAAGCGCCTGAACAAGAACATGCATGGCGACGACCCGGCGTTCCATCGATTGCCTGAGGAGCAGACGCTGGCCGCGCAATACCTGCTGCTGTATGAACTTTCGCTGCCGTTCGGCATGGACCTGAATGACCGTATCGACGTAGCAAAGTCCGCTACGCGACTGACCGTGACGCTTGAAAGCATCTCCAGTAAACGGAAGCAGGAACTCGCTGATCGCGCGTATGGCTGGCTCACAACCAATGCGCCCGGGCTTGCAACCGAAGCGTCGGGACTGAGCATGATTTTTGCCCACCTGACGGAACGAAACATCAATTCCATGCTGCGCGGCACGGTAATCGCGATGATGCTCATCTCGCTCATCCTGATGATGGTGTTCAAAAACGTGCGCTTCGGCCTTCTCAGCCTTATTCCCAACTTCATCCCCGCGGCCATGAGTTTCGGGCTGTGGGGTTATCTCGTCGGCAAGGTGGGCCTTGCCGCCTCGGTCGTGACCGTGGTCGCTTTCGGAATCATTGTCGATGACACTATTCATTTTCTGACCAAGTACCTCAAAGCGCGCCGTGAAGGCCAGTCGGCGGCCGAGTCCGTGCGCTACGTTTTCCGCACGGTGGGTAAGGCCCTGTGGACCACGACCGCGGTTTTGTCGGCCGGCTTTCTGGCGTTTACCGCGTCCGGATTCGAGCTCAGTTGGGCGCTCGGCCTGCTCGTGGCGATGACGATCATGTTCGCGTTCATAGCCGATTTTCTGCTTCTTCCACCCTTGCTGATGGCCCTTGACCGGAGAAAATCATGACCCGCGCCTACCGCGTAAATTCACCGCGTGCGTTGCTAGCCATTCATTTCGCTGTCCTGGCGTGTATCGGCGCCGTATCGGCGCCCGCCCATTCGCAAGACCTGCCGCCGGAGGAGAAAGGCCTGCAAATCGCGCGCGATGCCAGCGCGCTTGGCGACGGTTTCGGCAATTTCACTGCCGGCATGGCGATGGTTCTGCGCAACAAGCAGGGACAGGAAAGCCGCCGCCAACTGCGGTTCAAGGTCCTTGAGGCGGTCGATGAGGGTGACAAGAGCCTGTTCGTGTTTGATCAGCCGCGCGACGTTCAGGGGACCGCGCTGCTGATTCACGGCCACCCGGAAGGCCAGGACGACCAATGGCTCTACCTGCCGGCGCTGAAGCGGGTCAAGCGCATCAGCTCATCGACGCGCTCCGGGTCCTTCATGGGCAGCGAGTTCTCCTACGAAGACATGAGCAGCCCGGAAGTCGAGAAATACACCTACCTTTACTTGCGTGACGAGCCTTGCGGCGAGTTGACCTGCACGGTTACGGAGCAGGTTCCGGTGGACAAGAAATCCAGTTACAGCCGGCAGGTCGTATGGCAGGACACCGGCGAAATTCGCACCTGGAAGGTGGAGTACTACGACCGTAAGAATTCGCACCTCAAGACCCTCTCCTTTGCCGGGTACCAGCAATACCTCGACCAGTACTGGCGCGCCGATACAATGACTATGGTGAACCATCTCACCGGCAAGAGCACGGTGCTGAACTGGACCAATTTCCAGTTCCGCACCGACATGGACGATGGCGATTTCACCCAGACGGGGCTGAGACGCGTGCGCTGATGCGCTTCGGTGGCGCATTGGCAGCGCTGCTATTGGCGCTCACGGCAGGAGCAAGCGCGCAAGCCGGGAGCTACGACCTCTCGGGCCTACTCAGCGTTCAAACCCGCTGGTATCCCGAGTCGGCGGCATTTGCCGGCCAGAGTTCCCACGCCAGCGGTCTGGTTGCCGAGCCGACGCTCTATCTTGAACACGACGCCGGCAGGAGTTTCACCGTTACGCCTTTCCTGCGCTACGACAGCGCCGACTCGCGGCGCACGCATGCCGACTTGCGCGAAGCCTATCTCTTGCTCTATGGGGATCTGGGCGAGAATTTCTGGGAGCTGCGTGTGGGGGTTGACCAGGTGTTCTGGGGCGTTGCGGAGCTTCACAATCTGGTCGATATCGTCAACCAGTTTGACCTCATCGAGCACCCGCGGGAAGAAGCCAAGCTGGGACAGCCCATGGTGCATCTCACCGTCGCCGGGGACTGGGGCGTGGCGGAACTGCTGGCGCTGCCCTATCATCGCGAACGCACCTTTGCGGGACCCTCCGGCAGACTTCGTCCCGGGCGACTGATATTGGACCAGGCCTTGTACGAGAGCGGGGCCGAAGAGCAGCACCTGGACATGGCCGCCCGTTACAGCCACAGCGTCGGGCTGCTGGACTTCGGTTTGAGCGCCTTCATCGGCACCAATCGCGAACCCTTCTTCGTTCCGGCCTTGCATATAAACCTGATTCCGGACGAAACAACCCCGCTGATTCCGTACTACGAACAGATTCGTCAGTTCGGCCTGGATGCGCAGCTGACGGTCGGGTCCTGGCTGTACAAACTTGAGGCCATCCACCGCAGCGGCGCCCGCAATCTCCGGGGCCGGGAAGAGGACTACCGGGCGTTCATTCTCGGCGCCGAACACACCTTTTACTCGGTCTTCGAATCGTCTATCGACGTGACACTGCTTGGCGAATGGCACGATGACGGCCGCGGCCGGTGGGCGACCAACGCATGGGCCAACGATGTCTTCGTGGCCGCCCATCTTGCCTTCAACGATGTGCAGGGAACGGAGGTCGCGGCCGGCATCTTAGGCGATGTAAGCCGCAACTACCGTGCTCTCAGCGTAGAGCTGAAGCGGCGTTTGACCGACAGCTGGTCGCTACGCCTGGAGGTGATCGCCAATCTGAGCGTCGATCCCCAAGACATCACCTACGACGCACGCCGCGACGGCTTTGTGGCCCTGAACCTCAACTACAACTTCTGATTGGTTCTTTGTGCGGCGGCTCGGGCCGCTGCTTCGCCGGAGCGGATCGCGCTCTCGATGGTTGCCGGCAGCCCGGTGTCGATCCAGTCTCCGGCCAGGAAGAGGTTTGCGAACCTGGTTGCCGTCCCCGGCCGGCGGCGGGCCTGCTCCGGTGTCTGCGCGATCGTCGCCCGCTTTTCCTTGACTACCCGGTTCGGCGGCAGGTTCGCGGGGTCGCGGTTCAGCGCCAGGGCCACGTCCTGCCACGTCTTGCGGGCCAGAATCTCGGCCGGCTCGTGCACCAGTCCACCGGCCGCGCTGATCGTCACTGACGCGATGTCGCCACGCACGAAGAGCCACTGGGCCGTGCCCCCGATCAGGCCGAGAAAGGGAAGTTCCGGAGCAAGTTCGGCGGGTTGCGACAGTCGGAAATGGACATTGACGATGGGGTTGCTTGCATCCGGCACCGTCAGCCCGGAGACCAGGCCGGCGGTGGCAGACGGCGGCAAGGCCAATACAACGGTGTCGTGGTCGCCCAAGATGGCTTTGTCCGAGCCGAAATCCAGGATTCTCGCCTTGCCGTCGCGGTAGTCGACGCTCTGCAGTCTGCGCTTGAATCGAATCTCGGCGCCGGCCTGACGTAAATGCCGCAAGGCGGGCTCGATAAAGGCGTGCGTCAGTCCCCGCCTGGCGATCAGGGGCCGGCACGCAGCCTCGCCGCGGGCAAAGGTCTCGCGCAGAACGGGCCACAGCAGTCGCGCGGCTCCATCCTCCGCCGGGGTGTTCAGCGCCGCCACCGCCAGCGGCTCCCAAAAATTCTCGAACAGGACCCCGGTGTTTCCCACGCAAGCGCCAACGGTGGAGTCGCGTCCGGCCAGGGCAAAACGAAACACCGACAGGTAGTTCCCCGCCCGGGTCCCGGGCACCCGCCGCTTGGGATCAAGAACCCACCACGGGATTCTTCCGGCATTCGGGCGCACGTTCCAGCGCCTGCCGTTGCGAACGTCCAGAAACGGGAAACAGGCGGCCGGAGGACCGATCAGCGCATCATCGGCCTTGAGCGCCGTCAGATAGCGGTGAGTGGATGCGTTGCTGCTCAGCAGCAGGTGGTTGCCGTTATCGATCAGGCATTCCAGCCTGGCATCCTGGTAGGACCGGCAGCGCCCGCCTGCCTGGCCGCTCGCCTCGCATAGGGTGATGGCGTGTCCCGTCCGGGCTAAGGATACTGCCGTAGAAAGACCTGATAGGCCGGCGCCGACAATGTGTGTTCTTGGACGGTCCGGGCTAGAAAATCCCATGACGCAGCGCGAGCCACAACTTTCGCCGCCGATTGAGCGAAATCGGACCGGCGATTTGCTTCCATCCGCGACTTTCAAGACTGCGCAGCGTTTCGCGATAGATCTGCATCATCACGACCGCCGGGCGCATCAGTCGGTGACCCAGGCCCGCCAGCAGCCCTTCGGTTTCGATGTAGTAGCTGCGTGCCAGTTTCGCCATATCGATGCAGGCGCCGGCGAAGCCGGGATGGGTGATGATTCTTCCCAAGGATCCTGACCCGACGGCGTGCCGTGCCAGCGTATCGGTCGGAACGTAGAGGCGTTGTCTCTTCGCGTCGCCCTTGACATCCCGCAAAATGTTGGTGAGTTGTAGCGCGTTGCCCAGCGATTCGGCGATCTGGGGCCCGGGACGTTGAGGCATTCCGAATGCGCGAATAGACAGCATGCCTACCGCACCGGCCACTTTACGGCAATAGTCCAGCAGGTCCTCCACCCGGCGCATTCGCACGATCGGCGCCGCGTCAATCTCCATGCCGTCGATTACGGAAAGGAATTCCTCCTGGGGCAGTTCATATCGCTCGACCGCTTCGAGGAGCGCTCTGGAGGTGGGCCATTGCGGCTGCCCGGCATAGAGGCGGCTGATTTCTTCCCGCCAGCCGGCCAGCGCCCGCAGCTTGTCCTCCGTCGCTCCCGGCTCGTCGGCGATGTCGTCGACTTCACGGCAGAATGCGTAAATCGCATACATTGCCCGGCGCCGTTCGGCCGGGAGTACTCGCATGGCCCAGAAAAAGGACGTGCCGGATTCTCGGACTACCCGATGAACGTGCGCCCAGGGCGCAACCTGCGCAGCGGCCGGGTCGGCCCGCAATGCGATTGTGTAATTCGTGCGATTCACCCGAAAAAAGCCCTCCGCTTGGCTTGTTTCCCAGCGGCCGGAGGCTACAAACGATAAACACCCTGCCAGGAAATGGCTGAGCCCAGCCGTCCGACCCTGAACGCTGTTCCCTGATTTCTACAGGATATCGTCTTTTCGGTCAAGTTCACTGCGCAGCACGCGGGCGGTCAAACGGGCAATTACAACGATCAGCACCGCTGTGACAATCAGCCCCGCCACAAATAGCCATTGGGAAACAATCGGAGTTCCCGCCTGGTCCAGAGACGCCAGGCTGCCCGCAACCGAGCCCAGGTATACGAATAGAAAAGTGGCCGGCAACATGCCGACGAAAGTGCTCAACACGTATCCGCCGAAGCGCACATTGGTCAGTCCCAAAGCGTAGTTCAAGAGGTTGTAGGGGATCACCACCGAAAGTCGCGCCAGGAGCACGATCAGCCAACCCTTGTGGGCTACCGCCCGGTCCAAAGCTCTAAAGCGGGGCATGGATTCCAGCCGCGACTCCACCCAGTCCCGTGCCAGAAACCTTCCTGCCAGAAACGCACAAGAGGCGCCCAGGGTGCTTGCCAGCGAAACCAGGGCGACGCCGAGGGTCACCCCGAACAGGACCCCCGCCGCCAGAGTCAGCAGCGAGCCGGGCACCATGCAAACCGCGGCCAGCACGTACGCCAGGATGAAACCGGCCCAGGCGATGCGCGGATGTGCTTCGGCCAAATTGATCAGAAGTACCAGCCACTCGCGCACTGGGAGGAACCAGAAGGCGATCACCAGCGCCGCCAGCGCCAGCACCAGGGTTATCGCGCGCCGTTTCATTCCGCCCCCCCCGCGTCGCGCTCGGTTCGGCGGTAGGCGGGCGCGCAATACCGTAGTATCACAGCGGCCAGCGGCATAGTACAGACGGCCATGGTCGCCAGCGCAAAGGGTAGGTGTTCCGGCGATCCGAAGACCCGCTCGGTCAGCAGCGCCACCCCCACCGGACCCAGCGACAGGCCGATCAGATTGATGCAGAACAGGTACATCGCAATGATTCGGGCCCGGAAGCGATTCGGCGTGACTTCATTCAGCGCCACTGGGGAAATACCGAACGGCATGCTGATCAAGCACTGGGTAATCCCGATCAGCGTCAGCGCAACTGCCGCGGTGGGTGCGAACGGAAAGGTCACGGCGAAGGGCACGGCGGTCAACGCAACCGCGATAGCTACCCGAATCTCGGCGTCGCGCGGCCAGCGTCGACGCAGTCGCTGTGCTGCCAGGCTTCCGAGGTACACGCCGAGAGGCGCAGTCACCAGCGTGACGAGTCCCAGGCTCAAGCCGGTCTGGGCCTGAGTAAGGCCGAACTCCCGGATCAGGAAAGTAGGCGTCCAGGCGCCGAAGCTGTAGGAATAAGTGACCTGGCAGGAGAAGCCGAGAAAGTGAGTCAGGTAAAGCCTGCGCCGCGGTCCCCACAGGTATCGCGCGAACGCTTTCATCCCAACCCCGGGGCCGGCAATATCGCCGATGCGAGGAACTTCGCGCACCGTGGCGAGGGTGAGTGCCGCCAGCAGGACGCCGGGCAGCCCCACGATTATGAAGACGACTTGCCAGCCCTGCAGGGCGCCCAGAAACGGAAGATTGGCGCTACCGCCACCCGACACCCAATTGATTACCAGACCGCCAGTCAAGGTGGCCAGCCCGATTCCGAGGTATAGGCCCGTCGCGTAGGTGCTGGTTGCTCGTAGCCGCAGCCGTGGTGGAAAGTAATCGGCAATCAGCGAGTACGCGGCCGGTGACAGGGCCGCCTGGCCGACGCCCACCAGCATTCGAGCCGCAAACAACTGCGCATAGTTGCTGGCGAGACCGCAGAGTGCGGTTGCGATGCTCCACAACACGACGCCTGCCGCAATGACCGCAGGCCGGTTCCACAGGTCGGCCATGCCCGCGGCAAACAAACCCAAAGTGGTGTAGAAGGCTGCGAAGGCCAGGCCGTACAGCATGCCAATCTCCACATCGCTTAAGGACAAGTCGCGTTTCAGCGGCTCGACCAGGAGTGTGATGATGTTGCGGTCGAGAAACGAGCACAAGTACAGGACCATCAAAAGGCATACGACATACCAGGCGTAACGCCGCCGGGGCCATTCCACAACTGCGCTCAAAATCGCCGCTCCCGCCTTTTCGAGGACCAGGCGGCCGTGTGGATAACTATGTGGAAAGAATTGCCCGCAAACCTTTTGTTTATTGGCCTGCACGTCCGTGGCTTGCCGGGGAAGAATTCCGCAATAGTAAGAATAGGCCTATTTATCAATATGTTATGAGAGGTTGACGAAGACATTGTAGGAAAGTGGGCGCAATTTGCGGTGCGGAATACGATTTCGGGCCGCATGTGCATAACTAATTGGAGGTGGGGATGTTATCCCACCGGGAGCGGGATGCGGGGTGAGTGCTTCGCTTAGCCTGCGAGAAGGCGCCGCAATTCCCGAGCGGCCACACCGCGATGACTTCTTTGGCCTTTTTCGGCGCTGCTCATTAAAGCGGCGCACTTACCGCTGGCTGCGTCCAGAAATACCGGGTCATAGCCGAATCCTCCTCGTCCTTGCGGTCGTTGCGAGATCCGTCCTTCCCAGGTGCCGTGAACAATCAGCGGAGGCGGAACATCCTGTGGCATGGCCAACACCAGCACACAGCGAAAACGGGCGGTTCGATCTTCCGCCGCGACACCCTTCAGTTCCGCCAGGAGCTTGTCGATGTTGGCACGGGAACTTCCGCCCGCGCCGGCAAAGCGGGATGAGTAAACCCCCGGCGCTCCGTTAAGAGCGTCCACTTCAAGGCCTGAGTCGTCACTGAGCGCCGGCAGACCGGATTGCTCCACCACAAAGCGCGCTTTGAGCAGCGCATTTTCCTCGAAGCTTGAACCGGTCTCCGCCGCCGCCTGCAGCAAGAGTTCGCTCATTGCGATCAATCGAAGTTGTCCTTCCAAAAGCTCCTGCAGTTCCCGCAGCTTGCCCGGATTGCCGGAGGCCATCACCACGCTTCGGTTTGTGGGCAAGTCAATCATTTCAAGAGGCGCCTCTCCAGAGCCGGATCGGCCCTTGTCCTCGACCGGGGCTGCGCTAGGATTGGGCCCAGCGCGCTGCGCCGAAGAACAGGAACCGGAATGAAGCTATTTTGCCCTTCTACTCGGGTTATCAGGCCCTGAGCCATGCCCAAGCCTTCCTCGGCGCCGCCCGAAGTCCGTTACCCTCATCTGTTTTCGCCCATCTCGCTGGGGCCGATTGAGCTGCCGCACCGGGTGATCATTCCCGGCCATTCAATGGTCCACGGGGATTCCTCCGGCCTCATCACCGAGCGTTACCACGAGTACCTGCTCACGCGGGCCAAAGGAGGCGCTGCCCTGGTGGGGATAGAGTCCGCTCCCGTACACCCTCACAGCCTCACCTGGACGGGGCAGTTGGAGTTGTGGCGGGACGAGATTATCGAATCTTTGGCCCGCACCGCAGATGCGGTCCACGCCGCCGGATCCAAGCTGTCCATCATCCTCTGGCACGGTGGCCACAACGTGTCCTCCATGCGGGGTGCGGTGGCCCTCGCCCCCTCGGCGATTCCTTCGGTCCAGATCGGTGAGGTGCCCAAGGTTATTTCCGTCAACGAAATCAGGAATTTGGTGGGTTACTACGCAGCCGCGGCGGAGCGTTGCGCCCGGGCGGGAGTCGACGTCATCGAGGTCCAGACCGCTTCGGACTACCTTCTCGGCTCATTCTTGAGCCCGCAACTCAATCACCGCACCGACGGCTACGGCGGGTCGGTCGGGAACCGCTGCCGCTTCGTTATCGAAGTGCTGGAGGCGATTCGCGGGAGAGTCCCCGGTCAGGTGGCAGTAGGCCTGCGCACCTCGGTGGGCCATGCCATTCCCGGCGACCCGGAAGGTTACGGTATTGAGGAATCCCTCCCTGCCATGGTCACCATAGCCAACGCCGGCGTTACCGACTATGTAAGCGTCATGAGCGGTTCCAACGCCTCCTTTGCCGAGACCATATCGCCGATGAGCTATCCGCGGGTTCAGTTGGCGGATCAGGCAGCCCGCTTCAAACAGGCGCTGTCCGTGCCGGTCACCGTGGCTACCGCCAGCGCCCTGTTCGGTGACCCGGAGCTGTCCCTGACCGGGGAACTGCCCCTGGTGGCCCGGCGGCTCCGGTCGGCGGGCATCAAGATCCACGGCGGCACACTTGTCCGGGAGGTCAAGGCCGATACGGCCATTACCGTTGAGGGGGATATCCTTGGGCCCTACGACGCCATGGTGCTTTCCATGGGCGCCGTCGCCAATCCGGTACCCCACGGAGTAACCCCCATAGGCGATTGCCTCGCTCCGCGAATGATCTGGTCGGCGGTACAGGACGGCGCACGCCTGGCGCTTACTCTTTAGCCTCGTGTCCCGCAGTTACTTGCGGGACACCCTATCAGCCCGCATGTTCGAGCGCCTCTTCCTGTGCTGCCACCACCTGCTGGATGCCGCCGGCCGCGAGGTCCAGCATGCGGTCGAATTCCTCGCGCAGAAAAGCGTGCGATTCGGCGGTACCCTGCACTTCAATAATTCCGCCCGCCTCGTTCATCACCACATTGACGTCCGCTTCCGCCTCGGAGTCCTCGGCGTAATCGAGATCAAGGACGGGCAGGCCGCGATACAGCCCCACGGAAATTGCCGCTACCTGGCCGTGGAGCGGGTGGCGGGAGAATTTCCGCCGCCAGGAACGCCGCCGGCAGGCCAGTGTCAGCGCCAGCCAGCCGCCGCACACCGAGGCGGTCCGCGTTCCTCCATCGGCCTGCAATACGTCGCAATCGATGATCACCGTGTTCTCCTGGAGCGCCTCGAAGTCCACACAAGCGCGAAGCGAGCGCCCGATCAGCCGCTGGATCTCCATGCTGCGCCCGGTCTGGCCGCCGCGGGCAGCTTCCCGGCGGCCGCGCGTATGAGTCGCGCCGGGCAGCATCCCGTATTCCGCCGTCACCCAACCCCGCCCGCTGCCGCGCAGAAACCGCGGCACGCCGGTTTCCAGGCTCGCTGTGCATAGCACCCGGGTCTCGCCGAAATGGGCCAGCACCGATCCACCGGCCTGGGTGGTATACCCGGTTTCAAAGCGTACGGCACGTAATTGATCCGGCGCCCTTCCACTCGGGCGGTGCGCGTCGGCGGATTTTTGCGTGGACATTGTGCCGGGTATGTTAGCGCCAGCCTGCGACCGGTGCACTGCCATTCCCAATTCAATCGAATCTGCGTCGCTACGGGGCTAAAATTAGCGCATCTCCGAATTAGCGGGGGCACGGGGCACGGGGCACGGGGCACGATCAATGATTCGCAGCATGACAGGCTATGCCAAAGAAGAGTACCGTAGCGAAAGCGGTTGGCTGCAATGGGAATTACGGTCCGTCAATCACCGCCATTTCGATGTGGAGATCCGGTTGCCGGGAGTGTTCCGGGACATGGAACCGGAATTCCGCAACCTGATGGGGTTGCGTATCAGCCGAGGACACGTCGATGCCCGCTTGTCCTGGCGCCCGGCGGAAAAGTTTGCCGACCGAATCAAGGTCAATACGGGATTGGCGGTGCGGGTCATCGGCTATGCAAAGGTCCTGGCGGAGCAAATGCGCCGCCCGGCGTCCGTGAGTCCGCTGGATGTAATGCGTTGGCCCGGCGTGATCGAGGAACATTCCGCGGACCATAGCCACATGTCCGGAGAAGTGCGTAAGTTACTGCACAAGGCCGTCGACAGCTTGCGGGCGGCCCAGATGAGCGAAGGCAAGAAGCTGAAGAAAGCCATCGAGAGCCGCTGCACCGGGATGGACAAGTTGGTTCATACGTTCCGTGCCCGCACTCCTGAATTGCGGGAGCAGGCCTGGAGCCGCATGAGGGAACGCCTGGAGGCCATTAAGCTACGGGTCGACGCCGAGCGGCTGGAAAAGGAAGTTGCCTTGTTGCTGATGCGGCACGACATCAGCGAGGAGCTGGATCGACTGGAGGCGCATCTTGGCGCGCTTCGGTCCGCCCTCAAAGCCACCGAACCGGCCGGTAAGCGGGTGAATTTCCTGCTGCAGGAAATCGGTCGCGAGGCCAATACGCTGGCCGCCAAGTCGGGCGATGCGCGCGGAACGCACGAAGCCGTGGACATGCGGGTCATTGTTGAACAGATGCGGGAGCAGGCCCAGAACATTCTGTGACGCCCGGGCTATTTGTCGTTTCCGCTCCCTCGGGTACCGGTAAGACCACGATCGTCAGGCGCCTGGTCGGGGAGACGCCGGGCGTCAGCCTGGCGGTTTCCCATACCACCCGGGAACCCCGTGAACACGAACAGGATCGGCGTGACTATTACTTCGTTACTGATAGTGTCTTTGATGAAATCCGTGATCAGGACGGGTTCTTGGAACACGCCAGGGTGTTCGGCAACCGTTATGGAACCAGCCGCCGGGAGGTACGCGAGAAGCGCGCCGCAGGCAGCCACGTGATCCTTGAAATCGACTGGCAGGGCGCCGGGCAGGTGCGCCGGACAATGCCGGAGGCGCAGAGCATCTTTCTACTGCCCCCGTCGCGCGCCGAGCTGGAGAGGCGCCTTAAGGGCCGAAACAGCGACAAACCGGAGGTGGTCCAGCGGCGCTTTTCCGAGGCCCGGCAGGACGTGGAAAAGTGGCGAGAGTTTCACTACGTGCTTATCAATGACGATATCGACGAGACCTGCAGGCGGATGTCGCTCATCCTCAAAGGTCGCGGCGGCGAGTTTGCCGTTGCCGATGAGAAACGCCGGCATCGCATTGAAGAGTCCATCGCTGCAGGGGGCTGGGGAGCCGTAAGGTCGCATCAATAGCCCCGAACTACCGCCGCGCTCTTGCGGCTACACACCAAAATGATGCAAAATTCATGTTTAAGGACTTTTCCAGCGAGCAACCGCCGTGGCCCGAATTACCGTTGAAGACTGCCAGCATCGCATCGAGAATATTTTCGATCTCGTGCGCGTTGCGGCGATGCGTGCAAGGCGGCTGGCCAACGGCGCGGAGCCCATGGTGCCACGCAACAATGAGAAACCGGC
This sequence comes from Candidatus Foliamicus sp., assembly GCA_965261845.1. Taxonomy (GTDB): domain Bacteria; phylum Pseudomonadota; class Gammaproteobacteria; order Steroidobacterales; family Foliamicaceae; genus Foliamicus. The sequence goes on from OZ253475.1 coordinate 3,141,892, forward strand.
GGTGATCGCCCTGCGTGAAATCGCTGCCGGCCTGGTCACCGAAGAGAGCCTCAACGACCATGAGCGGTCCGTTGAGGAAGCCTTTGCCACACCGGGAGAAGTTCGCGAGTATTGAATCGGACGGCCGGCGCTTGCACCGGCTCTAATCGGTCCGAGCGTCTGCTATCCCCCAACCGGGGCTAGTCATGCAGCAGGCGGTTCTGCCCGGCACACAGCGGATTCGGGTATCCGGTGGCGGAATCCGAAGGCTGCTCGGCGACCTGGAATATCTTTCCGAAAGCGAGCGCGACCGGGTTAGTCAGGCCTACGAGTATGGCGCCCGCGCTCACCACGATCAGCGCCGCCAGTCCGGCGAACCATATATTTCGCATCCCGTTGCCGTGGCGACCATACTCGCGCAGCTGCGGTTGGATTCCGAGACCATAATCGCTGCGCTGCTGCACGACGTAATCGAAGACACGCCAACGCTTAGGGCTAATCTCGAGGACCACTTCGGGGTTCAGGTGGCGGCCATCGTGGACGGCGTAACCAAGCTAACGCGGTTGGGGCAGTCCGGACATTCCGAAACCCAGGCCGCGAGTTTTCGCAAAATGATGCTGGCCATGGTAGAGGACATCCGGGTCATCCTCGTCAAGCTCGCCGATCGGCTGCACAATTTGCGGACCCTGGATGCGCTGGAACCCGAGCGCCAGCAGCGGATCGCTCGCGAGACTCTGGAGATTTACGCGCCGATCGCCAATCGCCTGGGAATTCGCACCATCCGCCGGGAAATGGAAGACCTGGGATTTCGCTATGCCTGGCCGCAACGGTATAGGGTAATCAGCCGCTACTTGAGCCAGCGGCCCCGGCATCCCCGCTCGGTGCTGCGCCGCGTATCGGATCGGCTGCGGCGCGCTCTGAAGTTGGCCGACCTTCAGGGCAGCATATCGGCACGGGCCAAGTCCGCGTACAGCATCTACTGCAAAATGCGCGAGAAGAGGCTCGGGCTCAAGGAGATTTCCGATGTAATCGGCTTACGCATCATCGTGCCGGACATCGATGCCTGCTACCGGTGCCTGGGCATCGCCCACCAGTTGTTCCGGCCAATGCCTGGCCGGTTCAAGGACTACATCGCGATTCCGCGCGTCAATGGCTACCAGTCGCTGCACACAGTGCTGCTGGGTCCTGAAGGCATGCCCCTGGAGTTTCAGATTCGGACTGCGGAAATGCATCGTGTGGCCGAAAGCGGGATCGCCGCCCACTGGCAATACAAGGCCGAGGACAAGAGCGTGCTTCCGGCCCAGTTCCGCACCCAGGAATGGCTGCGGCGCATTACCGAAATGCAGGCCACGGCGCAGGTAGATGAGTTCTACGATCACGTGAAGGTAGACCTGTTCCCCGACAAGGTGTACGTGTTTACCCCCAAGGGCGAGATTCTTCGTCTGCCGCGTGGAGCGACGGTCCTGGATTTCGCCTATTCGGTCCATACGGACGTGGGGCACCGCTGCGTGGCGGCGCGTGTGGATGGACAATTGACCCCCTTGCGCACGCAACTGATGAACGGCCAGAACGTGCAGATACTGACTTCACGCAACGCCCATCCGAATGCCGGCTGGCTGGAGTACGTTGCTACGGCCAAGGCGCGCTCGGCGATCCTGGATTTCTTGAAGCACACGCAAACCCGCGAGGCGCGCGAGGTGGGCGCGGTCCTGCTCAACCAGGCGCTGGCCGATCGCGGATCTTCGTTGCGCAAGATGGGACGCGGCCCTCTCGAGGAAGCACTCAAGGAGCTTGGTGTGGAAAACCGGCAGGAGCTATACGAGCAAGTCGGTCTGGGCGAACGCCTTGCGACCCTGGCGGCGGCCGTGATCATGAATCCCGGCCAGAAACGATTGGGCGACAGCCGCCGCATGTTGACTCCGGTGGATATTGCCGGCGCCGAGGGCATGGTGGTGACCTATGGCCGCTGCTGCTATCCGATACCCGGTGATGAAGTCGTGGGGCATACCTCCAGCGGCCGCGGGTTCGTGATCCATCGCAATACCTGCGGCAATTTCCGCGCCGAGCGCAAACGCAAGGACCGGTGGATTCCGATCAACTGGAAGCGCCGCATCCGGCTGGAGTTCCCCGCCGGACTGCGCATCCACATCGATCATCGCCCCGGCGTTCTTGCCGAAGTAGCCGCGAAGGTTGCGGAAAGCGGCCACAACATCGGCCAGGTCAATATGCAGGATCGTCCCGAAGAGAGTACCGAACTGTTCTTGTCGGTGCTGGTGAAGGACCGCGATCGCCTGGCTCGCGTGATTCGGGCTATTCGCACCCTGCCCAGCGTCCATCGTGTGCAGCGTGTTTAACATTCTCTCTGGAATATTATTGACTTGTGAGTCGCCTATGAAACGCAATGCCGTACACACTTCCCTGGCCCCGGCCGCGATCGGGCCCTACTCGCAGGCTATTGTGGTGGGCGATTTTTGTTTTGCTTCCGGGCAGATTCCTCTCGATCCCGAAACCGGGCAACTGGTAGGAGGGGACATGAGCGCCCAGGTCAGGCAGGTATTCGCCAACCTGGCGGCGGTAGCGCGGGCCTCGGGCTGCGACCTCGGCCGGGATGCGGTGAAGATCACGGTTTTCCTGGTTGATCTGGCCCATTTCTCACTGGTCAACGAGGTCATGTCGGAAATGTTTGACGAGCCGTATCCGGCCCGGGCCGCGATTGAAGTGGCGGGCCTGCCAAAAGGAGCCCAGGTCGAAGCGGACGCGGTACTGGTCCTGCCTTAGGCCATCGCTTGCATGGAGAACACCCTGGGAACGAGGGCATCCTGCCCTCGCTCCAGTTACCAACCCGCAGGTAGGCTAGTTGCCTGCTGATTCCATCTCCCTGCCGGCCAAAGGCAGCTCCAATCTGACCACGCTTCCGGGTGTCGGCCCGGCGATGGCTGAAAAGCTCCAACGACTGGGATTGCGCACCGTCCGCGATCTGTTGTTCCTGCTGCCTATCCGCTATGAGGACCGGACTCGCATCCAGCCGATCGTCGGACTACTTGCCGGTCAGCGGGTCCAGATCGAGGGCGTGATCGAGCGGGCCCGGGTCATCATGGGCCGGCGGCGGAGTCTGCTCTGTGTACTGCGGGACCCGACAGCCGAGATCACGCTGCGTTTCTTTCACTTCATGCGCCAGCAGCAGGCCGGCCTGCGCCCGGGTACCCGCCTGTTGTGCTACGGCGAGGTGCGCCAGGGCCCCAGGGGCCTGGAAATCGTGCATCCCGAATACCGCCGGCTGCCGGGTTCCGAACCGGCCCCGATACAGGATCGCCTGACCCCGGTTTACCCCACTACCGAGGGTGTCACCCAGCCACGGCTGCGCAAGCTGACCGATCACGCGCTTAAGAATGCCATGGACGACCTTCCGGACCTGATCCCGGCCCGCTACCTGGCCGGTCTGGGTATGCCCGGACTGCACGAGGCGCTGCGCATAGTCCATCGCCCGCCCAAGGGCATGCCGCTTGAGACGCTGCTGTCCGGCACCCACCCCGCCCGCAAGCGACTGGCGCTGGAGGAAATACTCGCCTGGCACATGGGCCTGCGGCGAATGCGCGAGGCGGGCCAGCGGCGGAGTGCATTTGCCTTAAGTCCGCAAGGCGAGCTTCGCGACCAATTCCTGGCCGGCCTGCCGTTTGAGCTCACGCCCGGTCAGAAGCAAGCCGTTGCCCAGATCGATGCGGACCTTTGCCGCAATGCGCCGACCATGCGCCTGCTGCAGGGCGACGTCGGCTGCGGCAAGACCGTGGTAATCGCGGCAGCGGTGCTGGCCGCCGTGCAAGCCGGCCGGCAGGCAGCGGTGATGGCGCCCACCGAGCTGTTGGCGGAGCAGCATATGCGCACGCTGTCCGACTGGCTTGCACCGTTGGGTGTTCGGCTTGCCTGGCTGGTCAGTGGGATGGCCCGGTCCCAACGCCGGGTGTTCGAAGCCCAGCTTGCCGGAGGCGACGCGCAGGTGGCGATCGGCACGCACGCCTTGTTTCAACAAGGCGTCCAATACCATTCGCTGGGCCTGGTGGTGGTGGACGAGCAGCACCGCTTCGGGGTCCATCAGCGCTTGAGCCTGGTGGAAAAGGGCGCAAGCGGCGGCGAGGTACCGCACCAGCTGGTTACCACCGCCACGCCTATCCCGCGCTCGCTGGCCATGACTTTTTATGCGGGCCTGGATATTTCCGCAATCACGGACATGCCGCCGGGGCGCAAGCCGGTCAATACCGTCCTGGTATCGCAGGAGCGCCGCGGGGAAGTCATTGAGAGAGTCTCCGCAGCCTGCCGGGCCGGGCGCCAGGCCTATTGGGTGTGTCCGCTGATCGAGGAATCCGAGTACATCGAGTCGCAGGCGGCCGAGCCCACGCATCGCGAATTGAGCGAGGCATTGCCGGGAATTCGTGTCGGCTTGCTGCACGGGCGCGCCACGCCGAGCCAGCGCGATCAGGTCATGGCCGAGTTTGCCTCCGGCAAGCTGGGCGTGCTGGTGGCGACCACCGTGATCGAAGTGGGCGTGGATATTCCGCGCGCCAGCCTGATGATCGTGGAGAATGCCGAGCGAATGGGCCTGGCGCAACTGCACCAGCTTCGCGGGCGCGTAGGACGCGGCGAGGAAGACAGCCATTGCGTGCTCATGTACCGCTCGCCGCTGGGCGAAATGGCCAGGGATAGGCTCAATACGATGCGCGGCACCAACGACGGATTTGAGATCGCGCGCAAGGACCTGCAATTGCGCGGAGCGGGCGAGATTCTCGGCGTCCGCCAGACCGGAGCCCTGCAGTTCCGGGTGGCGGACCTGGTGCGCGACGGCGCATTGGCGGAGCCGGCTCAGCGCATCGCCGACGAAATGCTTCGCGCCGGCGGCCCGGAGGTCGAGCAACTGATTCGCCGCTGGGTCGGTGAGGGCGACCGGTACGCCCAAGTCTAGTGTGCTGTCCCGATTCGGGTGCCTTTCGTGTATCTTGGCGTCTTGAATTTGAGCCTCAAGGAGCGCCCCATGCGCGTGCCAAGCATTGTTGTTCTCTGTCTGATCGGCGTCGGCTGTGACAAAGTTGACGTGGAGGTCCAGCAGCCGTACGGCCCGGTCGCACCGGATGAGGCCATGGTCTATGCGGACCAGGTTTCGCACCTGATCCGGGGCGAGGACATGCGGGCCGTAGTAGCCGAGCTGGCGAGCGATGCTTACGAAGGCCGTGGCCCCGGCAGCACGGGTGATGTGAAGGCGCGGGAATGGATCGCCGCGCAGCTTGCCGAGGCGGGAATCGCTCCCGGCGCGGATCAGGGCTATCAGCAGCCGTTCGGGCTGGTCGGCGTCACCACGGATCTGCCGCCGGCGTGGCCGTTTTCCACCGGCGTCTCGGTGGCGCCCGGAACGGAATTCGTCGCCAACGTGGGCAATCAGACACCTCAAGCTTCACTCTCTGACGCCGAACTCGTGTTCGTGGGCTTTGGCATCCAGGCGCCGGAGTATGAGTGGGACGACTACAAGTTCCAGGACATGCGCGGCAAGGTGCTCGTCATGCTGAACAATGACCCCGAATGGGATCCTGATCTGTTTGCGGGCGAACGCCGTCTGTATTACGGGCGCTGGACCTACAAGTATGAAATCGCCGCAAGTCTCGGCGCGTTGGGCGCGATCATCATTCACACCACCCCTTCGGCGGGCTATCCCTGGCAGGTTGTCGAAACTTCCTGGACCGGCCCGCAGTACGAACTTCCGATTGAGGACGAGGCGCGCCTTCAAGTGGCCGCCTGGCTCACGGAATCGGCGGCAAGCAAGCTTTTAGCCTCCGCCGGCCACGATCTTGCCGCGCTCACGCAGGCGGCCCGCAATCGGGACTTTGCCCCTGTGCCACTCGGTATCCGCACCAGTCTTGAACTCGATGCGGGCCTTGAGCGAGTGGAAACCGCCAACGTTCTGGGCGTGCTTCCCGGGTCCGACGAACAACTGAAACACGAAGCCGTGATCGTCACGGCGCATCACGACCATCTCGGCACAGGTATCGCTACTGCCGAAGGCGAGGACGTAATCTACAACGGCGCGTTTGATAATGCGACGGGCGTGGCCGCGGTGCTTTCGCTGGCCAAGGCGCTCGCGGCACTGCCTGCTCCACCGCGCCGCTCGATCGTGTTCGCGCTGGTGGGCGCGGAAGAACAGGGGCTGATCGGATCACGCTACTACGCCCGCTATCCCTCCTTCCATCCCGGGCGGATTGCGGCCAACGTCAATTTCGACGGCGTGGGCATCTGGGGCGAGGCGAGTGACATGATCTTCATCGGCCTGGGCAAATCTTCGCTCGATGAGGTCGCGTCAAACGTGGCGTCGTACGTCGGAAGAATTCTGCGGGGTGATCAGTTCCCCGACCAGGGTTACTTCTATCGGTCGGATCAATTCAGTTTCGCCAAGATTGGCGTGCCGGGCATCTACCTGGACGGCGGCATTGAAATCATCGGTAAGCCCGACGGTTGGGGGAAGCAACAGATCGACGCCTATACCACCCACGATTATCATCAGCCAAGCGATGAATTGACCGATGACTGGGTGTTCGACGGGATGGTCGCGGACACGCGCTTCGGGCTGTTGGCCACCTACCTGATTGCCCAGGCGGATGATATGCAGTCCTGGAACCCGGGGGACGAGTTCGCCGCGGCACGGGCCCAGGCCCTTGCGGAGTTGGAATTCGCTCCGTCAGCGGGTTCGGCTCCCTGACCGGAACATTCGAGAACAAAGGTTGCCGGTGCCCGAGTGGCCGTGCAATTCAACGCCGTTGATTCGGGGGACTTAATTCCTCGTGCAATTCTGACCCGCAAAGTTGCTTGCTGGGTTTTGATACCGTCTGATCCGGCTAATTCATGTCCATATACGTATGATTTCTATGGAAACTCGATCTTCCGAATTGTGTTGCTGCTGCTACACTTGCAAGTCGCACATGGTTAGGCTTCTTGGTTAGCACATCATGAAAGATGTAGGACTGCGACGGATTGTCGAGAGCAAGGAATTCGAATGGCCTTGGGAAGCTACGCAAGGCTTATTGATTATTTCGGGCGCTTCCGGCGGTGGCGGTGGCGGTGGCGGCGCCTTTTGCATGCAGGGCTTGAACCTCTACGGCGGCGGCGGCGGCGACGGTGGCGGTGGCGGTGACCCAACAAGTGTGGAAGTAAAGGGGCAAACATACTCCGCTTCTGGAGGAAAAGGTGGCGGCGGCGGTGGCGGCGGCGGTATCACGAATGGGGAACCCGTAAAAGGGAAAGATGGCGTGGGTTGTAGTTTTAGTGGCGTCTCGGGTGGGCTTGGAGGCAGGATTATTGACAGTGCAGACCTCTCGGATGCACTAGTGGCTGCCGGTGGAGACGGCGGTGGCGGCTTCTCCGGAGAAACTGTAGTCATTCAGATTGAGGACATGTCGTTAGGCGAATTACTTCGAGTTTCTGTAGGCAAAGCCGGCGGAGCTGGTCGCGGTGGAGAAGGATATCGAAACGGTAGTGACGGTTCAGTAGGCAAAGATGGGGGTGTATTGCTTGTTCCTCTATTTGAGGAGTAGCAACAGCAATGCACGCAATACCAGGAAGCCCGGGTGCGGTTGATATCCAACCCTCACAATTGCCTTTCGGGGCTTTGGGTAATGGTAGTTTGCAGATCCGCCGACATACAGATAATGGAAAGTTCTGCTTGGCCTTTGCAATAGAGAAGTCGGCAAGAGAGAATCAGCAAGAGATCGATCCGGAAGTCAGCAGATTACTGGCCCGCGGGGCCATGGAAAAGGAAAGACTAAGTGGGCCAATTCGGTTTGTGCTTCGGCTCTTGGACTATTGGCGTTTAGAAAAGCGTGACATTGTTGCAATTCTGGGATTTAGTCCGATGGAGGCAGCGCATGTAGATAATGTATTTGAGGGCCTGGACCATTTTCGCGGGCGTGATGTTCACGATCGTATTGCCCATCTTTTTCGCATTCGCGAAACATTGAATTCTCTGTTCCGTAATCTTGATGCCGAGAATCAATGGCTTCGAGAGCCGCATGCACCGCTTGACGACAAATCGCCCATGTCATTTTTGCTGGGCGGTTCAATGGAAGATATTCTATTGACGAGGGAATACGTCGATGCCGCAGCAGGAAGGTAGGTTACTTGACGAAATAGTAGGCAAAAGAAAGCGGCGGCGCGTATTTCGATTGGCGCTCGTACCTAGCGGTGATTTCGCAAAGAGTTTGGGTTTCGATGAGCAAAGCACTGAGGAATTGCAGCAGACTATCGCTGCTGCAGGCTATAGGACTGGCCTGAATGAATTGCTGGACAGTCCATTCAGGCGGAAGCCCGAAAGGGGTCGATTCTCAGACGGTACTTTCCCTGTCTTCTACAGTTCGTTGGACGCCGAGACGGCCGAAGCAGAATCCAAGTATCACATGCCGCGACATGCGGGGCGCCCGGAGCATAGCCGAACAATGTTCTTCCGGCGATTCAGTTGTAGATTTGAAGGCGTAGAAAAAGACCTTCGGCCAAAATTGGGCGAATGGCCTGATTTGGTTCACTCAAGCGATTACACATTTTGCAACCATCTGGGCGAAGAAACTCGCGTTTCGGGAATAGATGGGATCCTGGCACCTTCAGCGAGAAGATCAGCAGGAACGAATTTGCCTGTTTTTCGACGACGGGCATTGCGCGATCCTGAAAAGGGCGACTTGGTTTCTCTGACGTTGAATATTGAGACGGGCGAAGTGATTTTGGCAGTTATTGAAGCACACTAGACATTATGGCCTTTCGCCGCGTAGTCGTTGAAGAAGCAGTTGATTTTGCCGGCGAGCCGCATCCGCCGGGCGATGGAGGCGCTCGCCCTCCTTGGGCACAGGCCAAAACGATCTGCGCGCGGCGCACTGAACTACGATTGCCCCTTGTCTCATCAAACCAGTGCCACAGCTAATATAGGGTTATAAGGCGAAGACAGCGGTCGGCGGGCTTATATTCAAGCGCGGCAAGCACTCTTTGCGGTGGTGCATTGTCAGTCGGGTGAATCTCCAGGATTATGTTGAACTTCGTGATGTTGTATTGGTCATCGTGCTCCATGTTGTAGATGTAATTGGACGATATCCTTTCGGAGATCATGTCTTGGAGCTGGGAGAAATCACCGTCAAGCAAGCCTATCCGTTTGAGTATTGCAGTCTTCTGTTCGGACAGGTAGCGAAATTTATTCTGGTCAACAAGGATATTGAAATCTGCGATTGGCAGAGGATCGGGGTTCACGGCATTGATCGAGAGAACTGTGTCGGACCTTAAGCCTTGGATTACCGGCCGTTCAATCTTGTACGAGAGAAAAACTCCGAAGTACATATCCTGCAGGCTGCGGCACACGTAATCGAAATCCTCCCAAGGACAATTATTCAAGTTCACATTCTCGCTGTTATCCCGGTCGCCTTCGTGCTCCATTAGGATGATGTTCTTGTATTTCAGGCAGTCATTTACCAGCATGGTGGAGAGACACCACTTAAAATTCGATGCGAGGGTCGTATCGGCCAAGCCGACAAAAGGTTCGAACGCGGCGAGACCGTCGCGGAGAATATTGATCATGTTATCGGTGAGATTGTTCACATAGACGATGAAGAACTGGTCGCTGCAGTGCCACTCCACCTGCTTGATGAGATCGACGCTCTCGAAGAAAGACTTGCGGAGCAAATCCTGCTGGTCTCTGTCGCCACGGTAATCCCCTGACAGAATGCTGTGATTGCTTCGCTTGTGAAGAAGAGGAATTACGGCGCTAAAGATCGCAATCAAGTATTGCGACTCTTGCATATTGAGCGCGTCGAATACCAGCGCGATTTCGCGCCGCTTTTGGTCCGGAACCAGCGCGCTCTTCAGGTTTCCGTAATTGATGCCCTTACTTGCCAGTATTTCTTCGGTTTGGACCAGCATTCCCTCAATTGCATATCGCATAGGGACCGGACCCATCTGGAAGCGATCGCGGATGCTCTCCAGCACTATGTGGTCGCGGGCGTTAAGCGTGTGGATGGTTTTCTTTGCCATTAGATTTCGGTTCCGGCCGTCTCTGCTGACTGGTCAGCCTGCCTTGTCGCCAACCCTGGGCTATTCTGATATTTGCCCAAAGTCGAGCGCACCGCGCTGGATTCACGAATTCGGGAGATCGGAGAGTGGTTCAGATGTTCTCCAAATCATCGGGCAGGTTAATTCTTGAACCAGCTTCAAGCACGTTATTGTCGAAGGTTGATCTCTCGCACTGCTCGTGTGAATCTATCTTTGCTGAGATTCTTAGCAGCACTTGCATCCAGTCTCCCGGGTCTAGCGCAGTTACTCTCCAACACCTCCAGTTCCCGAAGCCGAAATTGCCCTCATAGTCTTTGCTGACATTCATGGCGAGTTTCAAGTGATCGTCGACGTGAAGATTGACCTCACCTCTAACCCACGACTGATCATCTAAACTGGAAACCCCCTTGTCCAGATGTACAACTCGAAATCTTCGCCCGTCAAAGGTAAATTCCACGTTAGTTTTTTCTTCGTTGCCCAAATAGCCTACTTTCTCTACGTCCACGTTGATTTCAGTCGCATCGAACGCCAGGTTATTCTGGAAGTCAGTTTGTGTGATTCCATATTTCCAACGCAAAACTTCGCTTAGTAGGCTACGGCATAGCGCATGCGAGATTCCTCCTTCCTCGACGATTCGCATTGCCATTCCCATCTTTTGGCGCGCGTTTTCAAGCTCGGTATCCGGATCGGGCCGCTCTGCATTTCGTACTTGCTCTGAATATCCCGCCAAGGCCGCCGTAAGGCGCTTCGCGGCGTCCACAGCCGGAACTTTTTCGTCTTCCTGTTGCAAAGAATCACCGGTCGAACTTGAAGACTGAAGTGGTCCTGGCTTCTCGGACCTATCTTGCAATTTTCGATTTACCCTGGAGGCTTTGTATGCTCCCACAGCGGCTCGAAATGCTCGTCTGTAGCGTTGCCTGCTGGTCATTGCGTTATTTTCCTTATCGGTCGGCTCTAATCCGTTGAGGTCAGGCAGCAACAGTGCTTTTTCGGCTCCTCAATGGGCAAAATGACGATCAGCAAATCGATGGAGGAGCACGCCACTATTCCGACCCCCGTGGCGCGATGCGCTCCAGCTCCGCAATCAGTCCGGGAATATCGCCGGTGACGATGTTCCAGATTACGTCTAGATCGACTTCACAGTAAGCGTGCACCATGCGATTTCTGAGTCCCACAACATTAGGCCAAGGAATCTCCGGATGCGCCTCCCTGGTGACGTCGCTGATGCGGGAAGCGGCTTCACCTATGATCTCCAGCACCTTGAAGATCGCGTTCTGGTGCAGATCGCTCTGTATGAATCGCTCATAGGTGTCCAACTTCAGGGGGGTCGCTCCCACTGGGTGGCTACATTGCTTGGAATACGCAGATTACCGCATTTCGACCCAAAAACAGTTCCTCTCGCCTCGTTTAGACCTCTGCAGCCATCTTCAAAAGGGTCAGGCGATAACTGAGGCTCCCTATTTCAGTCCCAGAACCACCGAGCGTTTGTTGTCGTAAAACCTGACGTAACCCCCGAGCGGATGCCACTCGTCCCTCACCGAATGAGATGGATTCCATCCACAAGATAGAAGTTCCGACGCGCCATAGATGAACTCCAAAGTTTCCGTAAGGAAGTACACCACTCCGAAGTCCGCGTAGTTGACGTCGGCTGAGTCCTGGTCGTCAGGTCCGTGCGTGTAGTAGTTGCGGCACTTCACTGCCAGCCCGATGACCTCCTTTAGTTGCTTCAGCCTGTCTGCGCCAAAGTGATTCAGTACGATTTCTGCTCGATGTTCCACGATGTCGCGAAGCCGCTTATTCTTCCGAATACGGCCCAAAGCGTTCAATACGTCCTCCCTTTGCGCCCCGGAAGCCAATTGGTCTTTGACTTTCTCACTCGCGTCATGGAGAACAGCTTGAACACCGTCTGGCAGAGGCTGCGCTTCGGGCTTGTCCTCACTGGGCAAGAGATCGAATGTGTTGGCGGCCGATACGATGCCATCTTCAATAACGCGCTCCGATGTTCCCCGGATGCAACCGAAGAACCGCGTGTTGGCGCTCCTTCTTTTCGCATTGCCGTTCCGCTCCAGCCATTTCGCCATCACCTCCCTGAAATGGCCGGGATGGAGTGACGCGTCAATCAAAGTTCCGCATTGCCTCCCGGCTTCGGACACTTCCTTCCATTCATTCGGGCCGAACACTTCGATTTCGCCATCTGCGTCGGCCCGGAATCCATCTTCGTCCAGCGGCGAGGTGAAAACCACCACATCCTTCCAGCCTGGCGCGTATCCCATCATCCACGCAAAGAACTGGCGGATCTCCCGCATTTTCTCCCACGCGCCTTGCAGCGTGGTTGGATCGTCGTCGAAGTCGACTGTAATACGTGGCGTGTCCTCCATGCTGCGTCCAAAGAAGTCAACCTGCATCGACCGTCCGACATGCACGGTCCCGAGAACGGTCTCGAATCGCGGCAGGAAATCCCAGTCCCCGGTGAAGTAGGACACCATCGCCTGCCCCTTCACGAAATCACCTTTTAAGTGTTCGGGCCTTGTCCGTTCTATGGCTTTCAGTACCGATTCATCGGGATCATGCAAATGTCCGAACCTTTCATACTTGTCGTGCATGAATACGCTCGACTCCAACCCCTCCAGCGTGAATTGGATGCCTCGTATGCACTTCTCGTCGATGGCAACATGCCGCTTTCCGAAGAGCGCATACCGGAAGGAGACGTCGCCATGACGCATCGAGAAATCACCCCCGCCCGTCATGCCCAACATTCCGCCTCGGACGCAGTCGAGCAGTGAGACCTTCCCGGCCTTCGAGACACCGTGCAGGGAACCGCCGTCGGCGACATGGCCGAACCTGTCGTCGGCGATGCTGACGACGTTGCAGTCAAACAAGTTGCCCCTCTCCAGCTTGAGTTGTCCGGCGATCCGGCGTCCTTCTCCGGTATTGAACAGCACTCCGATTGGGCGCTCGTACTTGTCTTCACGTAACATTAGTTCGTACTCCACGACCATTGGTGTCCGCCCGGTACGCTTGTTCGCGTTGGCAGACGGCAAACCTTCGCCGTCCGTCGCGTCTATTGGACACCGGCAAATTCGATTGTGCCATGCGAAACCATGACCGAGTGCTCGAAGATCGTGATTGGCATCGTGGCCTTCTCCATCAGAAATGTCTCGCCAGTTCGTGCTTAAGGAGAGGACTCGCCGGCTCGGAAGTCATAGTTAAGTGCGAGCCGGTCAACAGCGAGCGGAAGTCCGCACAGCACTCAATTTGAGGGCTCTAAAGGAGAGAGCCTATCGGCGAAAGCCGGGGCGGGGCCGGACCAAAATGATCACTGTAACCTACAGTTATAAATGATGTTTTCGCCTTGACAGAATTCTTTAACCAACGTTTTGTCCACCGCTAATGCGGGTTAGCCACCCGCAACAGACACGGTAACCTGCCGAATAGGGGAAATTACTGCGCGACCTTGACACCGCCCTGCTTGCCGCTCTCCAACGCGGCAGCGTTTCAAACGACACATCCCCCAAAGCCTACGTTGTCTTCGGTGGTCCGGGGTGGCCAAAGGATACTAGCGAGGCACCCTAGAGGTAAAATTGGCACGGGGACAAACCGCGCCACCTCCAATGCGCCGCCCAGCGGCCCAAAGCTGGCGCCCGAAGTCCTGAAGATGTGCCTTCACCCTCCCCGCGCCCGCCGCCGGATTGACCGGTACTAGCGCGCGAGAAGCATTTCGGCGCTGCGCATGGACCGATTGAATGACGACTACACAAATCACACCTAGGCTCGTCGAACTTACCTACGAAGCCGCACTCACAGCTTACTGGCGCAAAGCCGCCTTGCGCCAATATCCTGCAGAGTTCGGGCGTTTCTCCCTCTTTCCTCGCCACATGGGCTGGGGACGAATCGAAGAGACAGTTACTCGACCGCCTGTTTCCCCTACTCCAAACCAGTGAGAACGGCAGCGCCGTGATCGTGAGGATAGCCCGGAGCCTCTCGGAAATGACCAGCTTTCCCGATCTGCGAAACTGGGAGGACGAGGCCGACAAGATCGGGCGCGCGATCACCGCTGTGCGCGAACTTCGTAACCACCTCGGACGTCAAGCTGCCCAAGCACAGGCAAATGAGAAAGCAAGGAAAAAGCGACAGCAAGCCCACCAACAGCGCCTCAAGATCCAACGATCCACTGCCGATCGAGACAAGCTGCGCCAAGAACTGGAAGAGATGCACCCGCAAGTCGGCACGCAACAGGGTGGCTACGCCTTCGAGGGCTGGTTCTACCGAATGTTGGACTATTTCGAAGTCAACTCGCGTCGACCCTACAAGGCCCAAGGCCGTCAAATCGACGGCGCGTTAACAGTCGAGGGGACCACCTATCTGGTGGAGACGAAATTTACGGCTGGCCAGACTACACCCGCGGAGATCGACACCCTAAAGGCGAAGGTCGCCACCATGGCGGATAACACAATGGGCCTCTTCGTGTCCATTTCCGGATATACCGCCGTCGCGACGGAGCAAGCATCTGGACCCGGCACGACCTTGCTCATCTTCGACTCACGGCACCTCTTCCACGTACTTGCGGGAACCGCTACGTTGCCGGAAGTGGTTTCGCGTGCGCGAAGGCACGCTAGCCAGACCGGAAGGGCCTACTGGCAAATCAACCTATAGCTGCACCCACGAAACCAACAACCGGAAGATGCTGGATGGATATTGAAACGCAAAAGGCGAAGTACCTTGCTCTCCTAAACGGAGATCACGACGAACAAACCTATCAGTCGTTCCTGGAACGACACACTCGCTTCATTCCCCGCGAGTTCGTTCAGAACCATGGCGTGGGACTCGGCCTCGTGCTCCGGAAGCTTGCTTTGGGTGGAGACTACAAAACGGACTTCTTCTACTTTTCGAAGAGCAGCGACGACTGGAACGCAGTCTTCATCGAAATCGAGAAACCCTCCTCCAGCTTCTTCAAAGGCAGTACAACCGAATTCCATTCTGATTTCCTCAACGCCCTGCAACAAATCAATTCCTGGAAGGCTTGGTTCCTGTCGGACCAGAACAAGGCGGCATTCCTCTCCTCCATGAGCATGGTCCAAGTACCCACGCACATGGCCCGCAATCCCACCTTCAACAAGTATGTTCTCGTTTTCGGACGACGAGGTGAATACGCTGGCAACGAAACGCGTCGCCGGTTAGTGCGCGCAAAGGAAACGGACGATTTCAAGATCATCAGTTTCGACAGCCTCGCCGAGGGCCTGAATGCCAAGGAGGAGTTCACCGTCGGCGCCCGCCACAACCACTTCATAGACATCCTCAGCGATACCATTGCCGAACCGGGCCTTTACGCTTGGATGGAACCGACCCAGCTTCGCGTCAGCGCGAGACTTCAGGAGAAGCTTAAGTTTGGCCCGCGCTCGCGCCAATTCGTCTTCGACAATGGCAAGACCGTCGAAGCTCTTACGCGGGCCGCCCCCCTAGTTCAGGTACGCCCCTGATCGACCCTCTATGCCGGCAAATGTGCATGGCTCGGATCTAGAGAAACTGTCAAACTCTCTAGCTATCATCTCTCTTGCCGGTACTGGACTTTGGCCTTATATCAACACTTCGTAGAGACTTGCTCTTTTCGTCGTAGGCAACAAGAATGATGTTTCCGCTCCCTATTGCGGGATTCAGATTCATTGCAATTTCGTCTTTTGATGTTCTGGAGTGGTATGACTCAACGAAATCTAGGAATGCTTCTATGCTCGCGGAATATTCTTCTTCCGAACACTCTTCCGCAATCAGAAGCTTCACCACCTTCCCATCGTCAATTGTTGCGTAAATTGCGAACAGCATGGAGTACTCAAGTTTCTTTACGCCTGATGCAGTTACGACTGCGAACCGAAACTCTCGATTCTTCGAGAACAATTGCCCCCAAAGCGCGTTCAAGGCTTTCCTAAGAACGTGGTAATGATCCTTTCCTGCCTCCTTCATAAAGCTGTCGAAATAAGGCTTGAGCAGGAAAACCGCTATAGCGGGAAAGGCAAGCCATTCGATGCCCATCTGTGGGCTTGGTCCAGGTAGAGAGACTCTCTCGAATCTGAAGGAGTCGACGCTGGCGCAAAACTCATCTAGGAACCCTGCGGGCACTTCGTTGTGATGAAGCAAAGCGATGTGAGTGTTGGTGTCAACCACTACTCTGACTCCGTAGTATCTCTAGGCTGTTGAGCAGACAGCGATCCAAAAGAGAGCTCTTGGCTCCTCAGTGTATGGAAAGCAGGTGGGTGAATGCGGACGCCGTTAGCAGCATTCAAAACGGCAAATCGTCATCACCAAGAGGTGCATCCGACCGTTGATATGACTTGCGAACATTTGTAAGACTAAGTCTCGATTTTTCTATTGATATTCTGTCACCCTTTTCGTCAATGTGACCGGCCACTTCACGAAGCTCCCTCCGAAATCGCCACGCATCTTCCTCTTCGCATTCATGCAGTGGTGGACAACCTCCATTCATGACTGCTTCGATTACGGCTTCCGCCTTTACAGGCGTGATGTATCCTCGCTTGTCTGTAACATCGAATTCCAGCAATCGCCAGAGAACCCGCTTCGCAACTGGAACCATCGTTTCGCGTGGCCGCAACCACAATTTGCCGTCATCGTCTTCATGTTCTGTTGCGCTGTTCATCACGTCGAAATACACGTGAACCCCCGATTTGGACCACTTTTCCAGTAGCGTACTCGGCCCCCACCACTCGATTTGATATGTCATCGGACTACAACTTGCGAGATCGTGGGCCATGCCTACATAAAACCAGCCGGCAAGGTGCCGAGCATCGACAATCCAAATCATGTTTCTGTAAAAGAGTTCTCGACTGCGTGCTTCGTCTTCTGCAATAGGGGAGTGCTGAATCTCGACAACTAATTTGCCAGGGGTTTTGATATCTGCGATATGCTTCTCATTCGTCCCTTCGTCTACATGCACCACTTCCTGACAATCGACGGGAAATGCGTCTTTCCAGTAACGGTGCCAGTCAGTTTCGGATTCCTGCCAGGGGTCGCAGGTGACTCTGGCTCTGTGAGCCCAATGCCACCGAACGAACTGACCACACTTGGCGATCATGTCATCGCCACAGAGGCAGCATTTGCCGCGTAAATTGGGTGCAGGCTCGGCACGAACCTCGTCAACGAGCGCTAGTCTCATAACTATTTGACCTTCTGTCGTTTCCGTTTCTAGTCGTCTAATGAATCGAGTTTTCAGCGAACATCAGCTCAATAACACGTTTAGCGTCGGTATCCTTGGTGAGTGCACAAACACCTACACCATGCTGGCCAAGAAAGTTAGGAGATTCCAACCAGCGAGCGCCGCCTCCTCGAGGAACCAATAGCACGGAACTCTCAGGCCTCCGCTCTTTCCAACGCAGCGCATCCCTGTAGACGTGCGCGGAAGCCATCGCGTCCAAAACGTTGGACCGGCCCGTTCGATATTTTGCATCGAGCACATGCCACTTTGATATGTCCCCTTTTTCTCTCGTGAGCACAATGTCGGGTTCTCGCGCACCTGAGATCGACTGGAAACCTGCGTTCGGACCTTGATCTCCAGCTGGAAATCTGGGTTGCAGCAAGAGTTCGATCCTCCGGTTTCCGCGTTTCAATCCAATGAACGCGACCGTCGCCTTCGATTTATGTTTTCTCGAAATTGACCAGTCATACTCCGGCTCCATCTTCCGTATGGTCTTGCTGAGCTGCACGAAGCACCATCTTTCGTAAACCTCCCAGGTGGGAGACATCCACAAGCGCTCTCCTTGGGGCGGACCTTCGACGCCCTGCCGCAGAATTCGCCAGCCGGATCCGTAGGCGTTGGAATATGCTGGATCGGCGGAAACCGCGTTCAGACCCGCAGCCGAGATCTCGCGCCTAGTCACGTTAGCCAACGGAGAGATGCGCTGAAAGTGGCGAAGCCTCCCGATAAGCCGATCAAGAATATCTCTGCGGCGCGGCCATCGGGAGGCAAGGGCGGTACGGGTCGTCGATTCGGGCTCTGTCTCCGTTATCGACAGCAATTTATCTCTGAGCCGGGCCGCACGGCGCAATACGTTATGGGCGATGGCGGCAATGCAACGATTGCCGGATCCATCGAGAGTTTCGCGGACGGTGGGTACATTGAACTGCGGCAACGCGTTCATCGTCGTTGCGCCGACATGCCCGGGGCACAAGACCGCCAGAAGCTGAGCGTCGCCGAGCATTGCCAACAAGGTCTGCCGGTCGGCGCGGCGCACCTGTTGCAATGGCAAGTGCGCCCTCTCGGCCCGTAGTTCCCAAAGCGGCTGGTGCGAGATGGCCGAAAGCGCGCGCACGAATTTGTCTCCGTATTCGCGCAGTCGAGCATATTCAAGCCACGCGTCCGAGATGTTAGCCTCGTGGCCTATAGGCGATGCGGCAGGCTCTGTGCCGAGCACCAAACTGGGATCGAACGCCCATACTTGGTTAAGCATCCCCTGATACATGTCTCGCCCCAGCTTGTTGGGGTGCGGCGATACATCCAGCAGGTAACTCGCCCGCACGCGGTCACCGGGACCAAGCAACTCGGCGCGTACTTGACCAGCGTAGAATCCAGGACTCCATACCCAATCGCCCTCTTCAGTTTCGAGGATTTCGTCGTCGATTAAGAGGCGGTCGCTTTCGGCAGTTTTCCGGATTCGGTACTTGCCCTCTTCTCGAAATCCGTCGGCGACTTCGTCGGCACCAATCCGCCAAGACATCGGATTTCGCTGATCTTCCGACAAAGACCGTACGTGTAAATCTGTCGAATCACTCGCCACAGCTATCGCCAGAATCGAGCGCTTCCTGTCGATTCAAGGTCGTCCGACAGCTCTTTGACCTTGCGAACGCAATTCTCTAGGCCGTGCTGATTGAGGACTTCCGCAGACCTATTCAGGGCGTCGCGAAATCGTGGCGAGTCGTCGCCGCGCAACTTTGGAAGAATCTTGGCGTAGACGACATCGTCCAGAACTGCCACCGGATCGGCAGCGCCGTCTGCCATAGCGCGATTCGTGTAGTCGAGTACATCGTCGACAACACGCCATCCGAAATGCAGGCGTGCCGGCCGGAGGCTCGTCGTCAGATCGGTCAATAGCTGACGAACCTCGTTCTCCTGTTCCTCGGAAATGTCCTGCGTTCCCCATCGGGGATATGCCTCCAAATCCACGTCCCAAAACTCGATGGTGAACGCCCGGTCCAGAAGCTTGTCCGAAATACCGTGCGTAGTTTCGTCCATGTTGACGGTACCGATGATCACCAGGTTGCTCGGATATGGGATTGCGGAAGGAACACCGTCGAACGATTCTCCCTCGCTGTGGAGTGTCAGTGGCTCCCCTGTCTCCATCGCCGAGAGGATGGGCGCGAGGTACTGCTCGGGACGCGACAGGTTCATCTCGTCCAGGACCACTGTGAATGGCCGGTCCGGAGAGTCCGACGCAGCAATCAGGAATTCCAGAAATGGTGTACGTAGGTAGGAATCACCCTGCAGTGGATTTACGTACCCAAGCAACGCGGACGGATCGTACCATCCGGGCTGTACCGGTACCGTGCACAATTGACTGTCCGCTCCATCTACCTCGCCGGCGATGGCCTTTCCATAAGCCCGAGCGAGCAACGTTTTCCCCGAACCTGATAGTCCCGTAAGAACAGCGAAGTGTCGACGCTCGTTCGCCCACAGGCCTGCGTGGAGCTTTCGGAGTACCCGCTCTGGAAAATGTCCCTGTTTCGAAATCTCATCGCATATGTAGGTAAACGGGGGCTTATCTACCAAAACCGGTTCGGAGTCGACCGGTATAACGACCAAATCATCGGATGGCAGCCGCCGCGGTTCCAGCGCTTCCGGCTGCCAGTGAATTCGTTGCGCCCATTTCTTCCCTGCATCACTCAGAAAAAGAACATCGCTACCATCGAGGTCCAACATATCGATTTCCTGAAGTTCCCTGACGATTGCGTACGGTACCCGAGGTCTCGTCCAGCCGGGATTCACTTGTTGAATTCGTCGCACCAACTCCTGCCTTAAACAGCGGCCCTCGTCTCTCAGTATTACCAAGGCATGGTCGACGCCGAGAATTCTGGTGACGAGCCATTCCATTAGATTGTCGGGATCGTTCGATTCCAGGAACGCATGCCCCCGGTCAGTAAGGAAAACCTGATCCCCGTCCAGTCTCAAGCAGTTCAATTCGCTAGCTATGACGTTGAATTGGTTATTGATCGAATTGTCTTTCAGGCGGGGATTGATAGTCTTCATGTGAATCTTGAGGTCTTCGCGCGAGGTTCCATCGCGACAGAACTCAAGGATGTTCAACAATGCCTGGCGACCTCCTGAAACACCTGTCAGTCCCTTCCTCCTTCTGGCAGCTGGCAACGGCACGAGCCTTTCCTCGCCGGGCAGATCATCCGGCGCTGCAGTTGGCTCATCGCCCGATGGCGCGAGAAAGCGCCGGTACAGCAGCCATGGCAGCCGCATCCGATCGACGATTACATTGATGTTGTCTTCTGCCGGGGCCGGTCCTCGAACTTCGTCCAGTCTTCGAAGGATATTGGCGTGGCAGGATGGTCCAGCACCTCCTCGGTTGCCGAACATGGCCGCATGAATGCGCTTCGTCATGTCTATGTTCGCCACCGTGGTGAAGTCGCGCGGAAAGAAACCCGCCAATACCCTGTAAATCTTCAACCGCGCCGTGCGGTCCGTGTATTGACCCATCTTCTCTTTCAACTCGTCGTACAACTTGTCCAGCGCTGCCTGCCTACGTTCAGGCGCGTCCGGCAGACTCGCCAGGGATCGGTCCGCAATCCAATTGCGAAATTTCGGATCTGCGATAGCCGTGTCAACTGAAACGGAACCCCTCCCTGTTGAAGAAACAGGGTTGTCTTCCCAGATCTGACGCTGAAACTCTGCGCTCGTGCGTGTCTGCAAGTCTGCCGCGTTTACTTCGGCCAAGAATTTGCGTAAATCATCGCCCCACTGCATGTATCCGCTGTTCGCGGGTGCGTTTTTCACGGCATCCGAGCACGCTCGCCTCAAGCCGTCTAAATTTCTAAGATTGGCCAATGCCCGACCTCCCGGTCCACTTGAACCGCTTCACCAAGAGTATATCTAGCGGCAGACCGTACTGGTGCGCATCAAGGCCCTGCCAAACCGGCGACTAGCATAAGTGCTGACGCCGGGGATGTGGCCTCAGATTCTCAACACCGCGGCGTAACTGGATGTCGGCCGCGATACTATCGAAGACCCGCGCGATTGAACATCCGCAAAAGAAGGTCCAGCGTCCGATTGGCTCTCACCGGCGTCGCCCGCATTGAAATGCTAAGACGACAATTTAGTGATAACCATTTGCGTGCTGATACAAATCAGTCATGTCTATGGGGAGGCAGTCTGCGGCGTAGTCACGCAACCATTCCGCCAACTCATCGGGATTGTCAAGCATCGCCTTCAGCTCGTCATATTCAACACGAAGAAATGCCAGTTCTTTTTCTGCTTCTTCTGCGCGACGTTCGGCGATTTCTGCACGCTGGTTGGCTTTTCTGGCTTCCCATGTTGCATCGACACTTCGCAGAACCAGTGCCGCCAATGCAGCCTTCTCTCTTTCGGTCATGGCCTGTTGTCCCTTACGTGTTACGGCCGAGCCCCGTAGGTGCGTCTACACCTGCGGGGCAATCACTCTATCGTACAGCGGTTTTTGGGCCGCATTAAATGAGCAGAAAAACTAGAATGCGGGTATGGAGGAGAAAATCGAACAAGCCACGTGGCAGATACTTCGGGCCGTAAGAAAGCAAATTGGTCCAGTTGTGGGGCTGTTGGTGTGCTTTCCTTCGTCTGTCGTGCATATCGCCGCGTTTCTTCGGGGGGAGCACATCGATTCGTTAGTGTTCGGAATATACCCCCCAGAAGCCTTTTTTCTAGGAATAGGTATTCCTCTGTTTATCGCATCAGTTCTTTTTGCTCCGTTCGTTTGGGAATTGGTCTTTGAGGCAGGTAAAGAAGCGATCAGAAGACGGCGCAAACAATCCGGAGAGCAAGCCATAAAGGTATTGCTCCGTTATCGTGAAGCATTTGAGGAGCCACAGCGTTCCCCAAGATATTTGTCAGAAATTGATGTTATTGAAAAACAGTTGAAAAAGCTGAATTTACGTGCTGAATCTTGTAATTCGATGGAAGATCTTTACGAGCATACTGGCGCACTATTCCCTTATTTGGAGAATTTAGGTCTGCGTAAGACACAGAAAATAGTAAGGGGATGGCCTATCCGCCGGTAAGACATGACCATCGGTCTTCGCAATTTGCTCAAGGTTTGGAAAATTTCAGATCAATGTGACACGGCAACTGCCTCATAGATCAATCATTGCGTCCGGGCTTCCCGATGCCAGTGCGCTGAACCATGCGAGACAGAGGTCGCGGGAGCGATAACGACCCCATGCGTTCTCCTCTTCGCGCTGGACGATGGGGAAGGTTGAGTAGATGTAGCGGATGTCGTCGCGGTTGGTTACGCCGTAGAGATGGAAGTAGAGTGCGTCGAGTTTTGCGCGGAGGCGAAGTCGCCGATCTGCGTCCCAGGGAAACGGCGGCAGTACTTCGCCAGCTTCGTCCAAATGGCCCATGTCGCGGGCGAAGGGCGCCATGTCATGCGCCGTGTAGGTGAGTTCCAGCACGGCCTCGCGCACGATCTCCGCCGCCGTCTTTGGTCCGAAGCATACCTCCTCGTAACGCTCCTGCGGCACAACCGGGAGTTGTTCGAGGATGAACAGGTTCAAGGTCTGGCCCTGAACCTTTTGGCGCGTCGTGAAGTCGAAGATTGTCGCATTGAGATTGGCGGCTAGTAGCCATTCTCTGCGATCCGGCGTTTCCGGTTTGAGGACCGGTACTTTGTTGCCGAATCCGACCGCTGGCAGGAGTGCCGCGATGAATGTCCGTACATTTGTTGGGGCGGTGATTTCCTTAAAGCCCAGAACCCAACTCGAGTCCGAGGACCATCCGCATTCCAATGCCGGCACCCAATATTGCGAGTGTGGCAGCCAGTTAGCATCCTGCTGCTGTTCGACGGTGGCTGGCGCGGGCTGCGCGGGACGATGCACGTTCGCAGGATTCAGAACAATGCTTGCCGCTCGGTGATCGAACGCCTGCACCATTTTTCCTTCGTAGAGCGGCAGCCATTCGCCCGACGGGCTGTCGTAGCGGTTGCCGCCGATAGGCCACGCGCCTTCCTTTTCCTCCAGTTCCTCACGAGTGCGGAACAGGTGGGAGTCGTTGGTCATGTGGAACATGGTCGCGTACTTCACCGGCCATGCCTTCACTTCTTCGCTTGAGGAACGGTCCACAAGCACTGGGAGGCGCTCGTAAATCGCCTTCGTCAGTTCGGCGTCGCGGCGAGTACGGAAGATCGGTGCGGTGCCCGTGTTCGGGTTAACGCGGGCGAAATCCTCTGCCGTCAGCGGGAAACAGCGGTCGGGGTCGTGGCGTTCGGCGATATCCTGAAGGAAGAAGGCGCATCGTGCGGGGTCGCCAAGCGGAGAGGGGGACGCGAGGAAAGTGCAGAACTTGATCCGGCTATCGACGTCGGGAAAGAAGGGCGGCGCGCTGTAGCGCGTGCGCCGGTTCTCGAAGTCGTAGAGGGCGCTTAGCCTCCCTTCCGTCGCGACGCCTTTGAAGAACCGCGCCGCAGTCTTGTCGGACGCGATGCCAGACGGAACGAGGAGCCCCACCATGCCTTCGGGCTTGACCAATGTCATCGCGCGCTCGACGAACAGCGAGTAGAGGTTCAGGTCGCCGCCCGACAGCAACGGGTAATCGCCACCCTTCCGCGCCATGCGAGACGCGGTGGCGGCCAGTGCGCTCGCCGTGGCGAAGTCTCGCGACAGCGGGTCGTTCGCCTTCTCCAGTTCTGCGATCATTCGCTTACGGTCGGCGGCGCGCGGAGCCATGGCGATGTCCGGGCGCCGCGCCGCGAACCACTCGACCTGCTGAAGCTTCATCCGGTCCCAGGGCGGATTTCCGATAACCGCATCGAAGCCGCCGTGCAACTCGCTCTTCTCCCAATCCGACCAGACGCCTGGGAATGCGACTTGCCAGTTCAGAAAGCGTTCGCTTTCGACAAGCGACCGCGCGCTGCGGAGTAGTGGCGCGAAACACTCCGCGTGCTCCGTGTTCGTCAAATCGGATGTGTTGCCTTGCGCGATGTCAATGGGATCGCCCAGGCTCCCGTCCAGCCAGGCAAGATACGCTTTCCTGTTCTCGCCACCCCGCAGGTCGAGCCATTCGAATGCATGGAGAAGGGATAGGAACGCGTTCAGCGGAGCCGTCATTTCGGAGATCTCCGCAAAGATGTCCGCGGACCGGTGCGCTTCGGCGATCTCGGCGTCGGTCAAATCCTCGATGATCTGCATGGGCGCTGCCGCGCGAGTCGCTCGATTGAGCGGCCCTTTCAGGAACAGGCCACCCTCACGTTCCGCGCTGTCGAGGGCGGGCCGCACCCAGGCGCCGAAAAGGCTGTCGCCGCAGCGCAGATGATGGTCCAGGAAACTGAGCGGCGCACCCACCGTAAAGGTGTGCAGCCACAGCGAGACCTTGGCCAGCTCCACCGCCATCGGGTTCTTGTCCACGCCGTACACGCATCGCTTGAGCACCATGCGCCGGACGATGTGCCGGTCGTCGAGTTGCGCCGGGTCGAAGATCCAGCCGCGATCCTCTGCGTTACCCATGATCGTGTTGCGGATCGCGTCAATGCGCTCCGTTAGCGGCGAAACGTACCCCTCAATGAGCGCTTCCGCCTCGGCCATGGCCGCGATTACCCGATCAGCCAGATGGTCCACGAGGTTGACCAGGAAGTGCCCCGAACCCATCGCGGGGTCGCACACTTTCAACTCGAGCAACCGTTCCGCCGGATCGAGTGTCTTAAGGCGGCCCATTTGACGGTGTTCCGGCAACTCGCCCGACGCAAGCCGCGCCGCTTCGGCGTTGAAGGCATCCATTCGCCGACGCGCCAGGGGGTCCAGCGTTTCTTGGACAATCAGGGCCACCAGATCGTCCGGCGTGTAGAAGCTGCCCGAGTCCTTGCGCGCGAAGACGTTGGGCCGGACGACGACTTCGTCGCCGTCAAGAACGACCTCCTGCTCCAGAAGACGCTCGTAGATCGACCCGAGCTGCTGAACGCCGAGATCACGGTAATTGATGTAACGTCGGCCGTCGGGCGTCCGCTCGAACGACAGCGCATCGATTGCGTCCGCCATCGCCGCATCGCCGAGCCGGACCCGCGTGAGCAACGGCGTACGCTTCCGGTCGAACAGGCCCCCGTTGTAGGGCGGCAGGCCGATCGAGGCATCGCCGCGGTCGATGGCACGGCACAGATCGTCGAATGCCGACCAGTAGCGCGCCGCCGTGTCCGAAAACACGTCGTCCTGATCCTTGCGTCGGCCGATTTCACCGCGCACCTTTTCGCGGAGCGCATAGTCGTCGTACCGACTGTCGCGGACGGGTAGCAGATCGCGATCTTCCGCGTAGAGGATGAACAGCAGCCGGTAGAGCAGGACAAGCGCCGCATCGCGCACCTCGGGCAAGGGCGCATCAGGTTCGGCCATCGCGAGCGTGAGGGCGAGGTCCGGGAAGACCTGCCCGAACACGACCTCTGACAGGCTCGCCGCGACCCTTTCCTGATAGTAGCGGCCTTCCGCAATGGCGCGCTGATGGAAGGTTTGCCCGTCCGCCGCGCCTGGCACAAAGGCATCCTGCCTAAAGGCAAGCGCGAACACCTTCAGCCAGTGTCGCCGGGCATCGGCCGGAAGAGCGAACAGGCCGTCGTTGTGCCCCGAAACATTGAGAATCGCCGCAAGATCTATCTCGAAGAACTGTTCGGAGACGGACCGCGCGCCTGCGTAGTACAGACGCCAGTGAGCGCCATTGGTGAGAATGCCCCAGCGGAGCTTGCCCGTGGTCAGATCGTCGATGCGCCGGAGGTAACGCAGCATCTGGGTGGACGGCGCAGACTCCTCGCCCCGTCGCCCGGAGCGGCGGTCGAGCGGTCGAAGCCATCGTTTCGACTCCACGACTGTCTCGCCGTGTTCGTAGCGAGCCCAGTCCTCAGCGACCTGGTTGGCACGCTGCTTCGCGGCAGCATCAGCGAACAACAGGCCGTCTGGCACGTTTTCTCGTCCGCGCGCCGACAGATTTTGCTGCCTGAGGCTTTCCGTCCAGCCGAGCCGGGTCAGCACCGGCCAGATCAGATCGTCTTCGGTCTGGCTTTCGTTGGGCGCAAGGTTCGTGGGGAAGCCATCGAATACGCTACGTAGATCGGCCTCAAGTTCGTCGATCTCGGCGTCCTGAATGGCTGACCAATCGGCAAGGTTTTTGATCGACTCGCGAAGAAAATCCTCGGCGAACAGGCTTCCCTGGAAGGGCCGGCCAGTCGTCACGTGCCGGAGATTCCGGGCAGCGGCGGTACTGCCGCCGGGATGTCGGTGCGGCACGGCGCCGCGGTCAGGATCGCTGCCTCGTAGCGTTCCACATCGGGTTCCCGGTTCAGGATCGCCAGGAGCGCGGAACTGTTCACGATCACTTGGTAAGCCCCTGTTGGTCATAGAGCAGGTCGCCATGTTCGAGCGCCGGCGGTTCCGGCCCCATGAGCTTCGCGAAGCGTTCTGCGATCGCGCGCAACTCGCGAGCACGGTTATCAATGCCGCGCCGGCGCCGCTCGCGTTCCAGACGCTCGCGCAGCGCGACGGTAATCGCACCCGTCATGGTGTCGCCGGTCAACCGTGCCACATCGCTGGCGAGCCTGCACATGTCGTCGTTCTTGATATTAAGGCTCATCACCTTAACCTTTGCCGGTAGAAGAATCGGAGGATATCTACCATAAGCGTTCCCGCTTCCCGCCTCAACACCAACGGGTTCTTCGAGCGTGTCTTTGCTTCCGAAACCGGGCCAGGTATTTACAGGCCAAGCGGACGCCCACCCCCGAGGCCTGGGCCGCTTCCTCGACGCGAAGGCCTGCCGTCACAATGCGGCGAGCCAGTATCTCTCAACGGTTCGGCGTCAATCAGGGATTCTTGTGACTGTTCGTTCGGGCCTCTCCCTGATCGAAGATTTCGGGGAATCAGCCTATGACCGGGTTCAACTGTTGCGCCGGCCGGTGCCCCGCCACTCGGTCTCGGTGTCGGCCAGCAAGCGGGCCAGCACGAAGAGCAGGTCGGAGAGGCGATTGAGGTACTTCAGCGATTCCGGGTTCAGTCCGCCTTCGGCGTCCTGCAGCGCCCACAATGAGCGCTCGGCACGCCGGCAAACCGCCCGCGCGAAGTGACAGGCCGCGGCCGCGGAACCGCCGCCGGGCAGGATGAACTCCTTGAGTGGCGGCAGTTTCCCGTTGTGGTGGTCGATTGCTGCTTCCAGCGCCCCTACGTGCTCCGCGCCGGTAGACTTGAGTTGCTCCACGCACAACTCCGCGCCTGTATCGAACAGGCGCTGCTGAACATCATGCAGCAGGGCGGAGATGTCTCCGGTAGGAATTTCCGCCAGCACCAAGCCTAGCGCGGCGTTCAACTCGTCAAGGTCACCGAATGTGGTAATGCGCGGATGGTGCTTGCGGAAACGCCGCTTGGCGTCGATACCCGTTTCACCGGCATCGCCGGTGCGCGTATAGATTTTCGAAAGACGGTGTCCCACGCTGCCTATTCTGATTCGGTTTCTTCAAAAAGCGAGAATTGCACACCCAAGTGTATGCTGCGCCCGCCCCCCCGGAAACCGTAGACTTCTTCGTAGCGGGCCTGGCCCGGATTGTCGGCCCGGATGTGCCAGCGAATCCGCGGAGTTGCCTGCCAGGATGCCGTCAGGCTGGCGAGCAGGAACGAATCCAGCGATACGCGGCGCGAGGGATTCGGCCATGGCGGGAAAAAGATATCCGGCTGTTCACCTGTATAGGCAAGGTTCAGGTTGATCCCCACGCCGCGTTCGGCAAGTTCGTAATGAATGTTCAAGCTGCCGGAGTGACGCGGCCGGCGGAGTTCAAAGACCCTGTCCTCAGTCGAGGCTGGTTCCTTGGCATGCAGGTAAGTGTAGGCGCCCGCAAGGGTCAGTTCGGGCAGCGCGGCCCAGCGCGCCGCGAGCTCAAGGCCCTTGCGGCGGCTGACGCCGGGACGATTGCCGGCGGTGAATCCTCCCACTGCCGGATCAAAGACAAAGCCGTTGATTTCGTCCAGCAGCCGATCGTTGAACCAGGCAAGGCTGCCTGAAAAAGCCCGGTGGCCGCTGTTGAAGGTGGCGCCCAGCTCCCAGCCGCGCGAGGTTTCCGGCACGAGATCCGGATTGCCGATGAAATTGGAGAAGTAGCCGAAGCGCTCCACGAAAGTGGGGTTCTTTACGCCGATCCCGTAGGCGGCGTGCACGGATATCCCCGCGCCGAGGTGTTTCAATGCACTGGTCCGCCACGACAGGGCGTTGTCGAAGTGCTTGTTGGCGTCGTAGCGCAGCGCTGCCGCCGTCGCCCAACGCCCGGCAGCGTCCAGGCGGAATTCCGCCAGTGCTTCGGTGGAGCGGGTGCTCAAGTCCCGATTGGGGTCACCGAAGAACGAAGCTTCGGCGCGCTGCAGGTAGTCCACCCTTTCATGTCCCAGCCCAAGGGTGATGGAAGGCTCGGCGGTACTGCTCTCGAGGCTCGGCCACAGGAATGTGGACTGGTAGCTGAATCGCAGTTTTTCGCCGCTGGTTTCACCGATCTCCGCGCCCGATGCGAAATTATGGTTCTTCGAGCCCGTTTGAGTAACGGCGGCCTTTTGTTTCCAGCGCCCGTCGAGCAGGGAAGCCTGACCGCCAAGTCCTAATACGGTGTGGGTGCGGCTGGTCGAGCTGTCGGAATCCGCCGGTATTCCCGTTGCGAGGGAAGTCGCATCGTACTGGCTTTCGGAGTCGGACCGGCGGGCCGTCAAGCGCAGCGTGAGGCGATCGGATGGATTGAATTCGGCAATGAGGTGTCCGGTGTTGTTACGGTAACCATCGGTCTCATCGCCGGAGCGGGAAATGTTTTGTCCGTCGCTGCCCAGATGATCGACGGAAAGGCGAACACCCCAGGACTCTTCGCCCGCCGAAGCGCTAAGCCCCGCCTTGCGGGTGCTGAACTGGCCGGCTTCCACGTAGCTCTGCAGCGATTTCTCAAACGCTCGGGGCGTGCTGATCAGGTTGATGGCTCCAGCCACCGCATCGCTGCCCCACAGAGCGCTCAAGGGGCCGCGCACGATTTCTATGCGGCGCACAGCCGCGGCGAGGAAATGCGAGAAATCCAGCTCTCCGCCCAGGGCCGGATCGCCGATCTCTATTCCGTCCATCAGCACCAGGGTGTGGTTGGCTTCGGACCCCCGTAGGCGCACCTGGGAGAGCGAGCCCAGCACGCCGCTGCGGCTCACCGTCATGCCCGGCGTGCCGCGCAGGAGTTCGTCCACCGTAAGCGCCTGACGCCGGCGGATGTATTCCTCGTCCAGCACCGTAAACGATGCGCCGGCCTGTTCCGCCGTAACCGGTATGCGCGACGCCGTGACTATGATCGTCTCGGTCGCGTCTTCGCTTGCTGCCTCTTCATCCGCTGGCGGCTGGGCCACCGCCAGCATGGAGCCGAGCGCCAAGGCCAAAGCGAGGACGTACCTGGGAACGAGGGCATCCTGCCCTCGACGAGGGCGGGGACGCCCTCGTTCCCAGGGTTGGATTCCCACCGCGAAAATGTTGTAGGCCATGGCAACCTCCCGTTCCATTTGTGCCACAGGCAGGAACGGGAACTGGGCCGAAGGGGTTTCCCCTGAGCCGGTGGCGCCCGCCGCGCTGCCAACGTCGTTCATCCGGGCCGGTCTCCGGGCTTTCGAGCGGATTCCCGTTGTGGGGAAATCCACGCCGCTCGCCTTCCTGTGCCTGAATACAGTGGCTGCCATCACACACATGTCGCTGGCGTGAACGGCGCTTGACTCGATTACCGTTGCGGGGGCAGCGCCGGACTTGAACCGGCTTCCCGTACACCCGATGAATCGCCCTGCACTATACCATCGCGCTCGGCCCATGGAGCAAACCGGTAACGAGGGCTTCCAGCCCTCGTCGAGGGCGGGACGCCCTCGTTCCCAGCGCGTCAGCGCCTGCTGCCAACAGCCCCGGCGTTCCTGCTGCTCGCTCCCGATCGAGGTTGAGGAGTCGAATCGCTTGGCCCTGCTGTATAGACTTACGCCCGTGGCTTCCCTGTTGAGTACTCCCTCCAACTGGCCGGCACTGCTGGTCCTGGGCGCACTGCGCCTTGCGGTAGCGCTGCCCCATGGTTGGCGCATGGCGCTCGGCCGGGCCGCAGGGAGAATCGCACTGACGGCGTTGAGGAACAGGCGAGCCATTGCGCTGCGCAATCTTCAACTGTGTTTTCCCGAATGGTCGGATGCGCGCAGGCGCGCGGTGTTGCGGGCGCACTTCGATTCCCTGGGACAGGGGCTGGTGGAACTGGCCATGGGCGCCTGGTGCACGGATGCGCAGGTGAGCGAACTTGTGGAGGTTGGAGGTGCAGAGCATCTTGAGGGAGCGGTCCGGCGCGGCCGGGGCGTAATCGCCGTAAGCGGACACTTCACGGCCTTGGAATTTACCGCCAGAGCGCTGACCTATCCACCCGCGGGTCTGGTTGCCGTCTATCGGCCGGGCGGCAATGCCGCATTCGCCTATCTCATGAATCGCGCCCGCTTGAGGGTTTGCTCGCGGACACTGTCGAAGTACGACGTCCGCGGCATGGTGCGGGCGCTGCGTGACGGCGCGGTATTGTGGTACGCGGGGGACCAGATGACGGACGCAAAGTCCGCGGTGCTGGCGCCCTTTTTCGGAGAGCCGGCGATGACCGGCACGGCCTTGGGCCGGCTGGCGCGGATCAGCAGCGCCCCGGTGGTGCCCTGGTTCACGCGCCGCATGGCGAATGGACGCTACCGGGTGGAATTGCTTCCGGCCCTGGAGAGTTTCCCCGGAGAGTCCCCGGAGGAGGAGGCCGCGCGGATCAACGCGCTAATCGAGCAGCAGGTGCGCAAGGCGCCGGAGCAATACTATTGGATACACCGGCGCTTCAAGCGCCGCCCCGTCCCGCTACCCGATCCTTACGATTAGCGGCTGGACCGTGGGAACCAGGGCATCCTGCCCTCGACGAGGGCGGGACGCCCTCGTTCCCAGGGGATGCTTGTATTTCATGGGTTGAAGTCTCTTTCGTGCTGTTTGCACAGAACCTCGAAGTCCGCGGCCTGGTAGAGCCCCAGCTTTTTTAGTGAGCGCTGCAGACGCTGGAGCCTCGACCTGTGCCAGCCTCCGGGAGGGCGCCGGCGGGCACGGTCAAAATCAATCAGCCATACACTGCCATCGGCGCCGATCAGGATGTTGTGGGCATTCAGATCGGCGTGACAGACTCCGGCGTTGTGAAAGCGCGCCAGCGTTCCTCCCACCCGCGCCATCATGTCGGCCGGGTCATTCGCCCCGCGCAGCGCGGTCGCCAGAGCTTGGGTGTCGGCAATCCACTCGGTGATCAGGTCAGCCGAATAGCTCAGGCCGTATCGCCGGTAGTACGCGGCGATCGGTCGGGGCGTGGGCAGCCCGGCCTTGCTCAGGCTGGCAAGCATCCTGAATTCCGCGAACGAGCGAACCCGCTCAGTTCCCTGGAAGAGATAGCGATCCTCGCTGAGCAAGGTGGCTTTGCCGCCCCTGAAATAGTGGCGCAGGAACCATTGGCCGCCTTCGCCCACGCGACCGCCGCCGCCGCGGCCGCCCGACACGGCGGTCCACTGCCCACGATGTTGCCAATAGCCGTGCTCGAACCAGTCGGGCGTTACCGGCCGAGAGGTTTCCGCATCATGTAGGATGCAATCGTTTCCTGTCTTGGCTATTTCTTCAAGCATGTCCAGCCCGCCGCGCAGCGTTTGCGTGATTCGCCTGTCCGCCATCGGAGATTGCTGTCACGCGCTGCCCGTAGTGCAGGCCATCCGGCAGGCTTGGCCGGATAGCCGTATTACGTGGATTATCGGACAAACGGAGTATTCGTTGTTGAAGGGGCTGAATGGCGTCGACTTCGTCGTGCAGAACAAGCGCGCAGGACGACGGGGAATGCGCGAATTGAAAGCCCGACTCAAGAGCCGCCGGTTTGACCTGGTGCTGCAAATGCAGGACTCGTTGCGCGCCAGCCGGGTGGCCCTGATGACCGGCTGCCGCCGGCGGGTGGGCTTCGACCGGGCCAGGGCGAGGGATTTCCAGTGGCTTTTCACTTCCGAGCGGATCGCCCATCAATCCGGGCAGCACGTGATGGACGCGCTGTTCGGCTTTGCCGAGCACCTGGGGATAGAGCGCGGCGGCGAACCGCAGTGGGACCTGCCTCTGGATCGCACTGACCTGGACACGGCGCGCAAATTGGCTCCAGAGGGACCTTTCTGTGTCATGAGCCCGCTCAGCAGCCAGCGCAGGGGGACGTTTCGCAACTGGCCGGCGGGAAACTATGCGCAGGTGGCAAGACATGTCGTCGAGCAGCTGGGCGGACGGGTGCTGTTGACCGGTTCGGGAAGTCCCCTGGAAAGGCAGTACGCAGCCGTGATCGCCGCTCAGCCCGGCGTTACGGACCTGAACGGACGGATTACGCTGAAGCAACTTGCCGCCCTGATCGGCCTTGCCGGACTTGTGGTCTGCCCCGATTCCGGCCCGGCCCACATCGCTGCCGCGATGGGAGCGCGCGTGGTGGGGCTTTATGCCGCCTCCAATCCGGACCGCACCGGGCCCTGGGGCAGTCGGGAGTTTGTCGTGAACCGCTATCCGCAGGCGGTCGAGCGGCTGCTCGGCAAGAGAGTCGAGCAGGTACGCTTCGGGCGCCGCTTGGCCCGGCCGGGGGCGATGGACGAGATCTCCACGAAGGACGTGATTGAGGCGCTGGAACGCGCCTGGCCTCACCCGCGGGCGGAATTGCAGAATGCTTAGCCCGGCCGCTTCCTGTCGGCCCCAGCCAGCGAAAAAATCGCGCCGCAATAGGGGCAGGTGGCGTCGACTCCGGGTTTCAGCGGCAGATACACGCGCGGGTGCGAATTCCAACGGACGGTCCAGGGCAGCGGGCAGGACACGGGCAGGTCTTTCTCGGCCACGATGTAGCGCCGCTCCATGTTGGAGGTGAGCTTCGGTCTGTGGTTAAACGCCGCCATGAAGGAAGTATATCGGCCCGCCGGCTCGCTGGGAACGAGGGCATCGTAGCTGGGAGCGAGGGCGTCCCGCCCTCGGCGAGGGCGGGACGCCCTCGCTCCCAGGCGAAAGAAATGGGCTTACTCCGGGGATTCCAGGTAGCGCTGCCACAGGCTGGATACGGCGGCGGCGCGCTCGGCCATTTTTTCGGCCGGCGCGTGCGAGGGACGCTCGGCCAGCCAGCGATGATGCAAATCCTCGCGATATTCAAGGTAGCACCGTGTCAGGGTGTCCGCGTCGTCCTGCGAAAGCACGCCGTGCGCGGCCAGGGCCTCAAGCTGGCGCACGTTGTCCGGCCAGGCCGCCAGGTCGGCATGCTCGTGGGCGTGGTTCAGCACCAGGTACTGCACGATGAACTCGATGTCCTGCAGCCCCCCGCGGGCGTGCTTGATATCAAATCGCCCTTTTCCGACGCTGGGTGCCTCGCCCAGCATCCGTTGACGCATCTCGATGACCTGGGTACGCAAGGCGTCGCGCCGGACCGATTCGCGCAGGGTTCTCATGCGTAAATTCTCGAAGTGGTCACGCACTTTCCGGGCGCCGGCAATCGCGCGGCTGCGCAGCAGCGCCTGGTGCTCCCAGGTCCAGGCGGTCTCGCGCTGGTAGGTCTCCAGGGCCTGCAGCGAGGACACCAGCAACCCCGAGCGGCCGCTTGGCCGCAGGCGGGTATCCACCTCGTACATTCGTCCCGTGATGCTGCGGGTCGTCAGCACCGTGATTACCCTGCGCGCCACGCGGAAGAAAAAGTCCGGGTTGGCGATGCTCCGCTGCCCGTCGGTGACCTGATCTTCGCCTTGCGCGTCATACACGAATACCAGGTCGAGGTCGGAGCTGTAGCCCATTTCCAGGCCGGCCAGCTTGCCGTAGGCGATTACCGCGAATCCCGCCGGCCGACGCTCCGTGTCGACGCTATAGCCGGGCGACCCGAATTCCTCCACCAGCTCTTCCCAGGCGTGCTCCAGCGACCGGTCGATTACCAGCTCGGCAATGCCTGTGAGCAGGTCGCTCACACGCATCAGCGGCAGCCCTCCGGCCAGGTCCAGGACCCCAACGCGGAAGGCCGCAGCCTGTTTGAATTCGCTGATCGCCGCCAGCCGCAACTCTTCCGACTCGTTGGCGGTGCGCACCAGGCGAAAATCCAGCTCTTCCTCAAGCTGGTCCAGATCCATGACCTGTTCGGTGATACGGGCGTCCAGCAACTCGTCCATCAGCCAGGGGTAGGAGCAAAGCTGCCTGGCCAGGATTTCGCCCAGGCCGCAAACATGCACCAGCCGGTCGCGCGCCGCGGCGTTCTCGTAGAGCAGCGCCAGGTAGGCCGAGCGGCGTGCGATAACGGCGATTACCCTGAGCGTGCGCGCCAGCACAAGTCCGGGTTCGGGTTCCTTGGCTGCTGCTTCGATGAGCCTGGGGACCAGCAGGTTCAGGCGCTTGCGGCCGGTCTGGTCCAGGCGCTTGAAGTCGGAGGCCTCCTGCACGGCCCGGATCGACTGAAGGGCAACATCCGGATCGGAAAAACCGTGCGCCGCGAGTATTTCCCGCGCGTTGTCTGTTTCTCCATCCCATACGGCGGCCAGGTCGCCGGGCGGAGCGTCCACCGTTTCGGGCAGATCGGTCTGGCGGAACACGATGGCCGCGAAGTGCCCGGCCACGGTCTCCCGGTACAAGGCGGTTTCCTCGGCCAGGTCCTCCCAGGTCTTGTGCCGCATGGCAAACGCCAGCCGGGTGCGCCCCTCCTCATCGTCGGGCAGGGCCTGCGTCTGGCGGTCGTCCATGCCCTGCAGCCGGTTCTCCAGCCGGCGCAGGTAGCAATAGGCCCGGTCCAATTCCGCGGAGGTCGCCGGGCCGAAGAAGCCGCGCTCGGCAAGCCGCGCCAGCATCTCGCGCAGGCTTCGGCCTCTCAAGTCGGGATTGGCCCCGCCGCGCACCAGCTGCATCGACTGTGTGATGAACTCGATTTCGCGGATCCCGCCCCTGCCCAGCTTGATGTCCTGCAGCTTGTCCTTGCGTAATGCCTCGCGCTCGATTTTGCTCTTCATGTCGCGCAGCGACTCGAACACGCTGTAGTCGAGATAACGGCGAAACACGAACGGGCGCAAGACCTCCTCGTAAAGGCTTTCGCTCATCTCGCAAGGATTGATCACGCGCGCCTTGATCCAGGCGTAACGCTCCCAATCTCGCGCCGAGCGGGCCAGGTAGTTCTCCAGCGAGGAGGTCTTGATGACCAGCGGGCCGCTGCTGCCAAAAGGCCGCAAACGCGTGTCCACCCGGTAGACGAAGGAATCCACGGTGCGCTGGTCGAGCAGCCGGATCAGTTGCTGGCAGACCATGGTGTGAAAGCGCGATGCGTCAATCGGAACCGCGCCGTCGGTCCTGCCTTCCTCGGAGTAGACGAAGATCAAGTCGATGTCGGAGGAGAAATTGAGTTCGCCGCCGCCCAGCTTGCCCATGCCGATGACCGCCATTTCGCTTGGCTCGTCCGGCCCTGTGAAGGGCAAACCGTGACGGGCGGCGACGTTGGTCCGGGCAAATTCCAACGCGGACAGGATGCAGGCGTTGGCCAGTCCGGTCAGCTCATCGAGGCTTTCCTCAATGGTGCTGAGTTGGTTCAGGTCGCGCCACAGGATTCGGCACATTTCGCGATGCCGGAACCAGCGCAGTTCGCGCATGAACGAAGCTTCCTGGCGGCATTCCTCAAGCGCGGCGCCGGCAAGCTGCAACAGTTCCCCGGCCGACATGGGTCGGGCCAGGCGATCGCCGGCCAGCAGGTCGACCAGGATCTGCGGCTTGCGCGTGAAACTCCGAACGGCAAAGGGCGAACAGGCCAGCACCCTTGTGAGCGGTTCGAGCACGTCTTCCTGCTCAAGCGCGGACCGCAGGGCTTGGTTCTCCCGCAGTTGCTCAAGGGCCTTGTCGATGCTTTCGCGGAGCAGGGCGGGAACCAATTGAGTGGCAGCAGGCACGTGAGTCGGTTAGAGGAAAACAGGCGCCACGATACCACCACGGAACGCAAAAAAGCCCCGCTTTGCATTCACAAAGCAGGGCTTTCCGCATTTTTTCTGGGTCCGCCACCGCAATACCGGCGGCGGACACCCTATGGCAGGGTTTACATCATGCCTTCCATGCCGCCGGGACCGGGCATCGGAGAATGATCGTCCTTCTTCGGCTTCTCGGTGACCATGGCTTCAGTGGTCAGCAGCAGGCCGGCCACGGAGGAGGCGTTTTGCAATGCCAGCCGCGTTACCTTGGTGGGATCGATGATCCCCTTGCCTACCAGCTGCCCGTATTCGCCCACGGCCGCGTCGTAACCGTAGTCGCCTTCGCCGGCGGCGACCTCGTTCAGGACCACGGAAGCGTCGGCGCCGGCGTTGGCTACGATCTGGCGCAGCGGCTCTTCCAGGGCGCGGCGCATGATCTTGATGCCGACGTTCTGATCGTCGTTGTCGCCTTCCAGGCCGTCCAGGGCCGACGCACAGCGCAAAAGTGCTACGCCGCCGCCCGGAACGATTCCTTCCTCGACCGCAGCACGCGTGGCGTGCAGAGCATCTTCCACCCGCGCCTTCTTCTCCTTCATCTCGATCTCGGTGGCGGCGCCGACCTTCACAACGGCTACACCGCCGGAAAGCTTGGCTACGCGCTCCTGCAACTTCTCCTTGTCGTAGTCGGAGGTGGATTCCTCGATTTCGCGCTGAATCTGCGCTACTCGCGCCTGGATCTGCTCGCTGCTGCCGGCCCCGTCGATGATCGTGGAGTGCTCCTTTGTGACCTGGATCTTCTTGGCGGTCCCGAGGTCAGCCAGCGAGGCCTTCTCCAGCGACAGGCCGACTTCCTCGGAGATCACCTGGCCGTTGGTGAGAATCGCCATGTCGGCCAGCATCGCCTTGCGGCGGTCGCCGAATCCGGGCGCCTTGACTGCGGCCACCTTGACGATGCCGCGGATGTTGTTCACCACCAGCGTGGCCAAAGCCTCGCCTTCAACGTCCTCCGACACGATCAGCAAGGGCTTGCCGCTCTTGGCCACGGATTCCAGCACCGGCAGAAGATCGCGGATGTTGGAGATCTTCTTGTCGTGCAGAAGGATGTATGGCGAATCCAGTTCCACGCTTTGGGAATTGGCGTCGTTGATGAAGTACGGGGACAGGTAGCCGCGGTCGAACTGCATCCCTTCCACCACGTCCAGTTCATTATCCAAACCGGAACCCTCTTCCACCGTGATCACGCCTTCCTTGCCGACCTTGCCCATCGCATCGGCGATGATCCGGCCGATGGCTTCGTCCGAGTTGGCGGAAATGGTGCCGACCTGGGCGATCGCGGTGTCCTCCTGACAGGGCTGGGAAATGCCCGCCAGGCTGTCGATCACGGCCGCGCTGGCCTTGTCGATGCCACGCTTGATATCCATCGGATTGAAGCCTGCCGCGACGGCCTTTAGGCCCTCGGTCAGAATCGATTGGGCAAGCACCGTGGCGGTGGTGGTTCCGTCGCCGGCCACGTCGGAGGTATGCGAGGCAACCTCCTTGACCATTTGCGCGCCCATGTTCTCGAACTTGTCCTCAAGCTCGATTTCCTTGGCCACCGAAACGCCGTCCTTGGTCATGGTGGGAGCGCCAAAACTCTTGTCGAGAAGTACGGTGCGCCCCTTGGGGCCCAGCGTGATCTTCACCGTATTGGCGAGAATATTGACGCCGGACATCATCTTTTGCCGGGCGGCGTCGCTGAACTTCACATCTTTTGCAGCCATTGCTGTATTCCTTCTATTTAGGTATGTGTTGAATCGGGAACGAAGTACGCCCGACTAGTCTTCAATGATGGCCATGACATCGTCTTCCTTCATGACCAGCAATTCTTCGCCGTCGACTTTGACTTCGGTGCCGCTGTATTTTCCGAACAGCACCTTGTCGCCGGCCTTCAGTTCCAGAGGGCGGACCTCGCCGGACTCGAGCACCTTGCCCTTGCCGGCGGCGATTACCTCACCCTTGATGGGTTTTTCGGTAGCCGAGTCTGGAATCACGATTCCGCCAGGGGACTTTCGATCCTCCTCCGTACGGCGGATCAGCACCCTGTCTTGAAGCGGTCGAATTTTCATTTTGCGTTCTCCTCGTAGGAAATTCCTGTAGCCGCACCACTCCGGCACGGCGACTCCTGGTAAGCGGACCCTTTCTTAAGGGGCGGGTAAGTAATAGGGCCGGTTGCCGGGAATTCAAGGGGAGTGAACACGATTTGACCGAAGCCTCGCGTTCGACGCCCGCTACTGCATCGAAAGTACAAACAGCCCCTTATTGATATCGCTGACAATCAGCGTCCCCGAAGGCAAATATGGGTACACGCTCCAGGCACCTTGAAAAGCAGTGTTGTCGTTACTTGGATAGGTATCGAAAAAGGCGATTTCCTCTATCTCCCGGTTTGCCAGATCACCCAACTCCAGGACTCTCAAACCGGATGTGTAGTTGGCTGCGTATACGCGGTTACCGAGCACATACAGATTGTGATCGATCGCGCGCGTTCCCAGGTCATGGACAAACAGGTGCGACGGCGCATCCAGGTCCGATACGTCGAAGACGTGCGTGCGCGTGGACAGGCGAAAATTGGACTCGTCGAGTTCATCCCCGAGCAGAAAGAACCGGTGATCCTCTGTGAGCCACCCCTGATGCACGTAAACCAGTTGCGAATACCTCAAGGACGAAAGCGTCATAGGGGCGGATTTGTCGGTGACGTCGACCACCTCGAAATGATTCTCATTGGAGCTGAAGCAGATTTGCCGATCGCTATGCTCCGCATCGGGCCCGCGGTACACGACGCACTGCGTATCATGCGTCCTGACCGTGTCGTGGCAGCCGGCGAAAAGCGGATTGTTCGGCGTTCGGACGTCCATGATGTGCAAACCGCCTCCGCAGGTGTCCCCCCCCCGCCGCGTAGGCGAAGCCCGCCGCCTCGTCGATTGCCAGGTTATGCGCATGCCGGAAGCCGTCGTAGACTACATCGGCGGAAAACGTCTCAGACGCCGACACCCCCCGCAAGCGCCTCAGGTCGAATATCTGCATGCCGTGCGCGCCGGCATTGTCGGCGACGATGTAAGCATGGTTCTGATAGACCTTGATGTCCCGCCAGGAGGAATTCCTGGTTTCTGTCGGCAGCCTTCCAAGGAAGATCGGGCTCTGCGGGTTGGAAATGTCAACGAAGGCGGTACCGTTGTTCATGCCCATCAGGGCGAACTCTTTACCGGTCTGCCCATCTGACCATCCCCAGATGTCGTTGCCCGCGGTACCGCCCATGCTGTCGAGCGCGACTTGGCTTTCGAGCGAGATGCCCATACACGGGTATTCGCCGGCACTGCCGTCGGTGCAATCCTCCGGGCCTGTGCCGACTGACGGGGGTGGCGGCACGACGACGGGTGGTACGACGGTTGGCGGCTGGGTGGGTGGCGGTGGCGGCTGGTTTGCATCGCCGCCACCCCCGCAGCCACAGAGGATCGCGGTCAAAGCGATCACTGCGGCAGCTGGGACGGCTGTGTTATTCATCATGAGTCTTGAAATATTGTCGTCAAGCTAGGGATATGGTCAGCTTACTTAAGGGGAGGACAAATAGTAGCGAGGGATATTTCTATATCAAGGGGAGAGCAGCGAGAGACCGCCAAACC
The DNA here is from genome assembly GCA_965261845.1 of Candidatus Foliamicus sp. GTDB lineage: Bacteria > Pseudomonadota > Gammaproteobacteria > Steroidobacterales > Foliamicaceae > Foliamicus. The sequence goes on from OZ253475.1 coordinate 3,181,743, forward strand.
CGGCAGTAATTGAGGGCCTCCAGCAGCGAAGATCGCGCTGAACCGGGGACACCGGCAAATTGACGATAGCTCTCGACTGACGTATAGTTGCATGTCTCGTATACGTCTTTTGAACGCTTATGCAGACGAAGCTCACATTGCGGCTTGATGATCGCCTGATTTCGGGCGCCAAGGAATACGCCAAGGGTGCCGGCAAGTCGCTTTCGCAAATTGTGGCGGAGTATTTTTCGGCCATCATGTCACCTGCGCCGGCACCCCATAAGGCAACGCCGGCCGTGTCGAGGCTCAGAGGGATACTGAAGGAAAGTGGCGTTGTGGGTGAGCAGGACTACCTTGATTATCTTGAGAAGAAGCACCTCAGAAGCGGATAGTGTCAGGTACGCACCGCCGGGTCTGCAGCGCTCGCGCAAGGAACAACGCTGGGAAGGAGGGCTTCCAGCCCTCCAAGGAGGGCAAGATGCCCTCCTGCCCAGGAATGAACGGCAAATTCTGTGAAAGTGCTCTTCGATACCAATGTCCTGATCGATTTTCTGCTTGATCGAGCGCCGTTTGCGGATGCCGCCGCCGATCTTCTCTCGCGAGCCGACCGGGGCGAGATTCAAGGATTGGCGTGTGCCAATTCGTTCACCACGATTTTCTACCTGGCGCAGAAGGCCGTGGGCAGGGCTGACGCCAGGAGGCACGTTGCCACCCTGCTTTCGATCCTTGAAGTGGCGCCCGTGAACCGAACGACTCTGGAGCGCGCCGCCAACAGCCCCTTGGCTGACTTTGAAGACGCCGTAATCGTTGAGGCGGGACGCCAGGCTAACGCCGAGTGCATTGTCACCCGCAATGAACGCGACTTTGCCAGGTCTCCCATCCCCGTGCATTCGCCGAAGGCGCTCGTGGGCTTGCTCGCCCAACTCGACCCGAAATAGACAGGGCAGACGCACGCAATACTCGTTGTATATCGCGATATCGTCGGCTATCATGCGTGCTTCCTCTGACAATTAGTGCTCAATGGCGTCTATCCTCTTACTTAATGGTCCGAATCTCAATTTACTGGGCCAGCGCGAGCCGGATGTTTACGGCCGCGACACGCTTGCGGATATCCAGGCGCGATGCGAAAAAGAGGCGGCGGAGCTGGGGCACACGCTGGTTTGCCACCAGAGCAACAGCGAGGGGGCCATGGTGGACTGGCTGCAGCAGAATGCGCCAGGCGCCGACTATCTGCTGATCAATCCGGGCGCTTACGGGCACACCAGCATCGCCTTGCGTGACGCGCTGCTGGGATTGGCGCTGCCGTTCGTGGAAGTGCATCTTTCCAACGTGCAGGCGCGCGAGGATTTTCGCCGTACGTCGATGCTGTCGGACATCGCTATCGGGTGCATCAGCGGTCTTGGCGCGCAGGGCTATTCGCTGGCCTTGCAATTCGTGGACCAACAGTTGCGGGGAACCGGTAACGGGTAAAGATAAGGAGTTCGGATGGATCTCAGGAAAATCAAGACGCTAATCCAGCTCCTGCAGGAGTCGGAGTTGGCCGAGATCGAAGTTACCGACGGCGACCAGTCGGTGCGCATCAGCCGCGCCAGCAGGGTAGGGCCGCCGGTCGCGCCGCCCGCCGTAACTCTGTCGCCCGCGCCGGAATCCGGGCAAGAGCCAGCGCCGGAGCCGGAACCCGTCCCGTCCGGACCGCCGCCGGGGGAGCAGGTGACCTCGCCGATGGTGGGCACCTTTTTCGCCGCTCCGTCGCCCACCTCCCCGCCGTTCGTCAAGGTCGGCGATTCGGTGAACGCCGGTGATGTGCTGTGCGTCATCGAAGCGATGAAGACCATGAACCATATCGAGTGCGAATACACCGGCGAAGTGGCCGCCATCCTGGTGGAGAATTCCGAGCCGGTGGAATACGGTCAGCCCCTGTTCATTATCCGCACCTGAGCCCGGCGCCCCGGCCATGTTCGAGAAAGTATTGATCGCCAACCGGGGCGAGATCGCCTTGCGCATATTGCGCGCCTGCCACGAACTGGGCATCGAGGTGGTGGCGGTGCATTCGAGCGCCGATACCTCGCTCAAGCATGTCCGCCTGGCCGAGGAATCGGTTTGCATAGGCCCGCCGGCGACGGCGCAAAGCTACCTCAATGTTCCATCGATCATCGCCGCTGCCGAGGTCACCGGCGCGGACGCCATTCATCCCGGCTACGGATTCCTGGCCGAGAACGCCGACTTCGCCGAACGGGTCGAAATGTCCGGCTTCGTGTTCATCGGCCCCCCGGTAAGCGCCATTCAGACTATGGGCGACAAGGTCCGGGCCATCCAGACCATGAAGGCGGCGGGCGTGCCCACGGTGCCCGGTTCAGATGGGGTGCTGGAAGGCAATATGGACGACATCATCAGGCTGGCCGAGAAAATCGGACCGCCGGTGATCGTGAAGGCCGCCGGCGGAGGCGGGGGACGCGGAATGCGGGTAGCGCACAGCGCCTCGGAACTACCCAGGATCATTCCCCTTACCCGGGGTGAAGCCGAGGCCGCGTTCGGCGACCCGCGGCTGTACATGGAGAAATTCCTCACCCACCCGCGGCATGTCGAGATCCAGGTGCTGGCCGATGCCCACGGCAATGCGATTCACCTGGGCGAACGGGACTGTTCGATGCAGCGCCGTCACCAGAAGGTCATCGAGGAAGCCCCCGCGCCAGGCATCAGCGAGCAGGAACGCCGGCGTATCGGCCAGTTGTGCGTAAAGGCCTGCCTGGACATAGGCTATCGCGGCGCCGGCACGTTTGAGTTCCTCTACCAGGACGGCGAGTTCTACTTCATCGAAATGAATACCCGCCTGCAGGTGGAGCACCCGGTGACGGAATTGATCACCGGCCTGGACATCGTGCAGGAGCAGTTGCGAATCGCGGCCGGTGAACCCCTGGGGATTCGCCAGCAGGACGTTACCTTCAGCGGGCACGCCATCGAATGCCGCATCAACGCCGAACATCCCGAGACGTTCGCACCGTCGCCGGGAAGAGTTTCCCTGTGGCACCCCCCCGGCGGTCCCGGCGTGCGCGTGGACAGCCATCTCTATACCGGCTACACGGTTCCGCCCTATTACGACTCACTGGTGGGCAAGGTGATTGCCTGGGCCGGCAGCCGCGCGGCGGCTATCTCGCGCATGCGCCTGGCGCTGGATGAAATGGTCACCGAAGGCCTGGTTACGAACGCACCTCTGCACCAGGCAATCCTTGTAAGTGAAGGCTTTTCGGCGGGTGGAACGGACATTCATTTTCTTGAGAAATGGCTTGATACTTCGGCCGGTTCAGGGCCGTCTGAGGCACCCTGATTTCCCCATGCTATAGTTTCGACCCGCTCTTCGACAGGGTGGGATTTGGGGCGACAAACAACACTGCTAGGGGGAGTTGGTTTGACCGCCAGCGAGGGGATCAACAACACGCGTCAAGCGGCGCATCTTTCCGGGCAGCCCGGCAATTCGAATGGGTCGCGTACGCTGCGCGAACTGACCGGCGAGGCTGTGCGCGATTACTGCCACACGCTGGACGGTCATTGGCCCATGGGGCTCTACGATCTGGTGGTCACGGAGGTCGAATCAGCCCTTCTTGAGAGCGTGTTGGAATATGCCGGTGGAAACCAGACCCGAGCCGCCCGTATGCTGGGCATTGACCATGGCACCCTCCGCACCAAGTTACGCCGGCACAATCAAGGCGCCTGACGGCGCAACCGGCCCCTCCACTCTACAAACAAGATCCGGGCATGCGGCCTAGGGCGCTGTTCAGCGTTTCGGACAAGCACGGCGCCGCGGAGCTGGCCGCGCGGCTGGCGGTTCTTGGGTGGGACTTGCTGGCCAGCGGCGGCACCGCAAGGATGTTGCGGGCGGCGGGCTTGGTGGTTGAAGACGTTGCTACGGTTACCGGTTCACCGGAAATGCTTGGAGGGCGGGTCAAGACGCTTCATCCGATGATTCACGGCGGATTGCTGTGCCGTCCTGAGCGCGATGCGGCCGATATCGAAGAGCACGGCATTCGACCTATCGCCCTGGCAGTGATCAACCTCTACCCGTTCCGCCAAGCGGCTTCCCGGTTAGATGCCGTGCGCGACGACGTGATCGAGCAGATCGACGTAGGCGGCCCGGCCATGATCCGTGCGGCGGCGAAGAACCACGAGCGTGTGGGCGTGGTGGTGGATCCGGCCGATTACTCCAAGGTCGTTGCGGAACTCGAAGCGGCCGGTGAACTCAGCGAGGCTACCCGCCGGCGCCTGGCTGCAAAGGCCTTCGATCACACCGCCCGCTACGATCGGGCGATAGCCGGCTGGCTGGAGCGGGAAGAGGGCGGTAGCGATGCCTTGCCTGACCATATCCTTCTGGAACTGCGCAAGCATGCCGACCTGCGTTATGGCGAGAACCCTCATCAGCGCGCTGCCCTATATTCGGAGGAAGGCTCAGGCGAGTCGAGCGGCATGCGGCTGCTGGGTGGCGCGCCTCTCTCGTACAACAACCTGGTGGACGCGGAACTCGCGCGCCAATGCGCCGAGGCCCTGCCGGTTCCTTCCTGCGTAATCGTGAAACACGCCACACCCTGCGGGGCGGCTAGCGGCAGTAGTTCGGGCGACGCCTATGCCCGCGCATTTGCCGCCGATCCCGAGTCGGCTTTTGGCGGGGTGATCGCGTTCAATAGCGCGTTGGATGAAGAATCCGCGCAAGCCGTGGCAAAGCAGTTTGCGGAAGTGGTCATTGCGCCCGAGGTTTCGCCGGCTGCGCTTGAAATCCTGGCGGCGCGCAAGAAATTGCGGGTGCTCGAGCAGGCTCCGTCAGGCTCCGACGACGTGGGCCTGCCGAACCTGAAGGTGTTTCGCGGCGCAGTGCTGGCGCAGTCACCGGATCCCGCCACCGAGGACGGCTGCGACATAGTCAGCAAGCGCGCACCCACCGAACAGGAACTCGCCGACGCACTGTTCGCCTGGAAGGTCGCGCGCTACGTCACCTCCAATGCCGTGGTCTATGCCTCCAACGGGCAAACACTGGGCATTGGCGGCGGCCAGACCAGCCGCGTAATGAGCGCCCGTATCGCCGCATTGCGCGCCGCCGACAACGGCTTCGATCTTCAGGGCGCAGCCATGGCCTCCGACGGCTTCCTCCCCTTCGCCGATGGCCTGACCACCGCCGCCGAACAGGGCATCACCGTCGTCATCCAACCCGGCGGCTCCATCCGCGACGAAGAAGTCATCGCTGCCTCCGACGAACGCGGTGTAGCCATGCTCTTCACCCACATCCGCCACTTCCGGCACTGATGCCTACACCTTGGGAAGGAGGGCATCCTGCCCTCCACACACACCCACAACGAGGGCAAGATGCCCTCGCCCCCAGGCCTGGGAAGGTGGGCAACCTTCCCTCACCCTGGGCACGGGGGCTTCCAGCCCTCCAAAGAAACTGATCGGTAGCAAGATATGAGAATCCTCGTAACCGGCTCCGGCGGCCGCGAACACGCGCTGGCCTGGAAACTCGCCGCCTCTCCGCGCGTGACTGAAGTCCTCGTCGCCCCCGGCAACGCCGGAACGGAACGCGAACCGGGCGTCCGCAATGTGCCGTGCGATGCGGACGAGGATGCGCGCTTGCTTGCGCTGGCCCTCAACGAAGGCGTCGAGCTTGTGGTTCCCGGCCCGGAGGCGCCACTGGTAGCAGGCATCGTCAACCAGATGGAGCGAGCGGGCCTCCCCTGCTTCGGCCCGACCGCCGCCGCCGCCATGCTCGAAGGCTCCAAGCGCTTCGCCAAACAAGTGCTGGACGTCGCCGGCGCACCCACCGCCGGCTACCGCGAATTCACCGAGCTTGAGCCGGCCTTGCGGCATGTCGACGAGCGCTCGGCGCCGATGGTGGTGAAGGCCGACGGCCTGGCTGCAGGCAAAGGCGTGATCCTGGCCGAGACACGCGAGCAGGCCGGCGCCGCGCTCAAGGACATGCTCGAAGCAGACGCCTTCGGTGAAGCCGGCCACCGCGTCCTGGTGGAGGACTTCCTCGAAGGCGAAGAAGCCAGCTTCATCGCCCTCGTAGACGGCGAGCACGTTCTTCCGCTGGCATCGTCCCAGGACCACAAGGCCTGCGACGACGGCGACCGCGGACCCAACACCGGCGGCATGGGCGCCTATTCGCCCGCACCGGTACTCGACGCGGAGGTTGAGGCCCGCGTGATGAATGAAATCATGCACCCCGTGGTTCAGGCGATGCGCGACAACGGCACCCCCTACCGCGGTGTGCTCTACGCCGGCCTGATGATCTCACCCGACGGCGCCCCAAAGGTGCTCGAGTTCAACTGCCGCTTCGGCGACCCCGAATGCCAGCCCCTGGTGATGCGCCTCCAGACCGACCTCCTCGACCTGATCGAAGCCACCCTTGCCGGCCAACTGGATCAGGCCCGCCCAAGATGGGACCCGAGCACCGCCCTGGGCGTTGTCATGGCCTCGGCCGGCTACCCCGGCAGCTACGCCAAGGGCCATCCGATTACCGGTCTCGACAGCGTGGACGGGTCTTCCGTGAAGGTCTTTCACGCCGGTACGGACTTGAAGGATGGCGAGGTGGTTACCTCCGGCGGCCGGGTGCTGTGCGTCACCGCCTTGGGCGATTCCCTGCCCGAGGCTCGCGACCGCAGCTACGGCGCGGTCTCGGAAATATCCTTCGAAGGAGCCTTCTGCCGCTCGGACATCGGCGCCCGCGCCCTGGCCCGGCTGAACCCTCAGCGATAATTCAACCCATGACTTATCGCATCGGCATCATTGGCACCGGGGCCGCCCCAACAGGGACCAACGTTCCTCCAACGCCTATTGCAGAAATAGCCTCACCGGGTTTTGCGCCGGAACTGATCGAACCCCGCTTGCGTACCTTCCCCATGACGCCCTACGACCGCGGCTTGACCGCGCTAGCTTATGTGGATTGCGCCGTGGAAGCGGAGAAAGCCGGTTTCGATGCCGTATTCATCAATACCTTCGGCGACTACGGAATCGATGAAATGAAATCAGCCACCGACATGGTGGTCGTCGGTGCGGGCGAAGCGACTATGGCCATGTGCTGTAACACCAGCCGTCATTTCTCCATCGTCACGATCTGGCCGCCGAAAATGAACTTCATCTATCACGAGCGGCTGAGCAGTTGCGGAATGGAGAGCCGCTGCGTGTCCATTCGCAATGTGCTGGTAGATCGGGAAGTTGAAGGCGTTGAAGACGCCGGCGCAACGACCGTACACCTACAGGATCACAATGAGCTGCTGAAGACCCGAATCGTCGACGTCATCAATTCAGCCGTTGCCGAAGACGGCGCCGATACGATCATGCTCGGATGCACGTGCATGGCGCCGGTCGGTCCCGACATCGCGGAGCGCGTTAGCGTGCCCGTCTTCGAGTCCATGCGCACCGGCTACAAGACCGTGGAAGCGCTGCTTACATTGCGCGTTCGCCACAGCCACGTCGCTTTCCCCAAACCCAATCGGGACAATCTCACCGTCGTCGGCACCCTGGTTGCCGGGCAGGGCAACGTGGACTTGGGCGGCGACTGCGAAGTGTGCGTGATCGCCGAGGAAGCAGCTGAGGAAACGCGCTAGCGGGCGATCAGTAGCGTTACGCGGTTCGGCTCATCCGCCGATCGATGGTGCATGACAATGTCGTCCTTTCCGTCTTTGTTGAGGTCGGATAACCAGACGTAATCCTCGCCCGGCACGTCAACTGCGATCTTCTCAGGGCGCCGCTCGAACAAACGCGACCCTTCCACGCCGACATAGATGCGGAGCTCGTCGCGGCCCCAACCCATCAGAAGATCGGAGCGTCCGTCACCATTGAAGTCCCCGACCAGCACGGGTGGAAACAACGCCGCTTGCTCGCCGCTGTCTCCCATCGACGCCGTTCGCAACTTGAGGCGGCGGTCTTGCTTCTCCGGGTAGGCGCCGTCCTCCATGCGGTAGAAATCCATGTCCAGCGACACGGACTTTGTAAGAACCGCACCAATCAGCATCCCGATGGACTTGAATATCCCCGGCTTGATCTTGGTGACCATCACGTCCTTCTGCCCATCACCGTCGAAATCATGTATCTCGATCCCGAACGGGATCCCCTCAGTGAAAATCTCCGCAACAGGTTCTATCGGGAACTCCAACCCCCCGCTAGCCCGCGCGCCCAAATGCATATGCAAGCCGAAGCGCATGTTCCAAAATTCGGAGGTTTGCCCGAATCGGTTGCTGTCTCCGCCCTTGAGCGAGAACACAACCAGATCAGCAATGCCGTCCCCGTTCATGTCTTGCAGAGAGTCCAGCACCCTGCCGCTCATCTTGCCCTCAACCAAACTGTCTGCGCGCCGCCCGCGAACCTGCATCGGCGCCGCGAGCGCAGCCGGATCATCCGAATCAAACGCAACTTCGGTTGTGAAGGTTTCGGCGGCTGAGCTTATGCGTCCGTCTTCCTGCTGCAGATGCACTACGAAATGGTCCTTGTTCCAGAACACCAGGTCGGTGCGCCCGTCGCCGTTGTAGTCCACCTCGTGGATGCCGCTCAGACGCCAGGGATCGTATCGATACCCATCACCTGCAAAGGAAGTATTCGATATGGCCGCCGAATCCACTGCGACGGGTTCTGCAAACGTTCCGTCGCCGACTTGAGTCATTATGGAAAAACCACGGATATCGGGCACAACCAAATCGTCTAGCGAATCTCCATTGATGTCCCGCGAAACGTCCACATCGGGAATCTCCCCATATCTGGACGGCTGGACTCCCAACCTTGCCGTGGCCAGCGCTCGAACCGCTCCGGACTCAGGATCAAAGCAACCCAGGTTCCCCGTTTCGTACAAGAGCAAGCACTCATTACCGCCCACGTTCGCGACGTCAACGAACAACACCCGGGAACGCAGCGGCGCGCTCGTCGCCTCCGTCCATCCCCCTTCACTCAACGAATAGACATGAACCCACCGCGCCCGACCGCGTCCAACACTGACAACGGCGAGATCCGCATGGTTGCTTCCAAGCAGGTTCCCGGTCAGAACTGTTTGGTACTCGGCAATATCGGCATCAATTTCGTGGCGCTCGAAGTCAATCTCAGCGCTCGCGCCCTCAGCGCAGATCAGGAGTACGAAGCTCAGGCCCAAGGCGTAAATCGGGCTTCGCCCGGAGCGTTGCGGAGTAGTAATAAGAAACATCAAGTAGGCTCAATTCTACACATTGATTACGCTATTGAGTATTTTTACTCAATAGCGTAATAGACCGGCATGAGCATCTTGGAGTGCGCTAATAGCGCACCGGATCACGAGGTTTGACACCTTGGGCCGTCCCGCGCTATAAGTGGGGCGCGAGGAACGGTCCCAGAGACTGCTCATGGAGATTCAAGGAGGAACAAGATGTCTCAGGCATCATTCGATACTCATGCGGCGATACGGAAACTCGAAAAGGCCGGGTGTCCGGCGCGGCAGGCGGAGGCAATGGTTTCGATGGTAATGCAGGCGACGGGCGTCACTGTTCAGATGGCCAAAGACTTGGAGCACACAAAGCTTCAAGTCGATGCTACCAAGAATGCCCTTGCCGCTTTCCGCACCGAGATGCAGGCCCGTTTCGCGAGCCTGGACGCCCGTTTCGCAAGTCTGGACGACCGATTCGCGAGCCTGGGCGCCCGGCAGGAGCAGGTCGAAAGGACCATGGTCACCAAGGGCGAACTGTACCGAGCGCTTTGGATACAGGGAGGAGTGCTGGCCACGCTGATTCTGACTCTAGCCGCAGCGATGCTCGGCTTCGCGCTCTACCTGCTGACGGGTTCTTAGCGTTCTCGCGTTCTTGTTACTTGACAGCGCTTCGCGCCCGAAACTGCTTAGGAATCAGGACTTGATAACTTGTAGTCGGCTCGCGTATTCGCTTTCTGTGAGCCGCCAAGTTCTCAAAACGGTTTCTGAACCGTCCCGGTTTTCCCGGAGGCTCCACGATTTGAGAGGATGGAGCAATGGACAGAAGAACGAACAATCGCCCCGCACGAATCACCGAAACGGGTCGAATCCTCGCCCGAAGCCTATGATCCCATGCCTTGTGACGATCTCCTTGCTTATGCGCGTGTCCTGTTCGCAGAAGACGATCAGATTCTTCGATGGAGTATGGCGGGCACTCGGCGCCAACAGTCCATCTGCGCCCAGGAACGCGCAAGCTTCAGCGATCTCTTGAGACCCGGGATACTCGGTCTGTCGCTGTAGATAGCTCATTCGTCCGTAGTGGGCGGGGTCTAATCCGGCGGAGGCCAGCACTTCCAGGTCAGGGAAACGAACAACTGCCTCAAGGGATACCTTAAGTTCAAACAACTCATAGCTCGCATTGGATGGTGGAATGGGCTGACCCTGATAGAGGTGGTATCTTCGTTCGGCGATCGCGGCGTCCCGGTCTTCTGAGGTATACAAGACATCAAGCGTCCAATCGTCCCATCGTCCTCCGGAGCGCCAGCATGTGAGCGGATCGCGACCCTGCTTGACCGACCGCCAAACGATGCCTTGGTAGGGTGATTGCTCAGCAGATTCCAGGGTGTCCAGCAAACGCTGGTCACGGATCCGCCGCTCTTTCCGGGAGCGGTTCATTCAGGCTATTTCAGAGATACGCGTCCGCGTCGAGGCGATCCAGAATCGCAATCACTTCTTCTGTTCGTTGACCATGAATGAGGTCGATTGCGCGCGCTCCTTCCAACTGCGGGTGACGCGCGTAGAGCCAGGTGCGCACTTCGTCCTGGTTGTAGTACTCGCCCAGCCGCATCACCACGTACGACAGATCCGACATGATGAGTTGTGTCCTTGGATGCGGTGATTTCTTGCCGGTCACCCAACGCGACACTGTGGCCTTGGATACGCCGGCAAAGTTGGCGATATCGGTTCCCTTCAGACCGCCGGCCTGCTGCAATCGTTCGATGAAGTGCATGACAGGTCCTGGTTGTACCGCGCTCACGATGAAGTGCCTCGGGCCGGTAGGCGAAATCCCTGACGCCGGATTAGAGCCGGTGGGTCCGGCCGGTTCCTTGCTGATAGTGTTTCGTAGATTCCAAGCATGTCTTCAAGCCACCTCCTATTGAGCGAGAGTGCATTCATTGGTGTGACCTTTCAGTTTCAAAGATAATATTGTCTGAAACGTATATGTCAACGTTACGAAGCGCTCAAGACGCTACATTCTTCCCGTGACCCCACCCGCCTTCTGTATGTGGCCCCGGGCATCTCTCGCACCGCCCGGGTGATGGCTCCGCCGCGCCTTTGCGCTCGAAACCCCAAGGGGTGTGGAAGCAATTCAGCTTCTGTTCGGAGTGCGGTTAGGAACCCGCTACAACCAAACCGGCAAGCCCGATGATGAGTGCGGCGTATGCTCCGCCTTGTAGCCACAGCGCGCGGAAAAGGGATGCTCGCAGGTCCGCGATACTGGATGTAAGTTCGCCGCGCAGGTCCGCGAGGTCGGCTTTGGTGGCCATGTTCGTTTCAACCTGGGCTACAACGCGCTCCAGGACCGCGAGGTCGGTCTTGGTGGCCATGTTGGTTTCGACCTGAACCTTCAAGCGCTCCAGGTCCTTGACCACCTGCGTGCTGATGGGCGCGCGGGTCACGACATCCACCACGGCCTGGGCTTGCGCGGCCTCAAATCCGGCGCGTTGCAGCGTGCGTATCGCCTCATGCGTTTCAAATGAACTTTCCGTCATGTTCTCCTCCTTGAGAATTCCCTGGACCCGCCCCGCCAGCTGATCCTCACCGAGACCCTTATAGCCGACACCCGCCGTTTGCGTCAACTCACTGACCGCTTGAAGCGGTTAGCTCCTGTGTCCCCGACGCTTCTGTGGTTCCCAACGGCAGAAGCTCGAGAAGCTATTCAACTAGAAGCGCCACCCTGTTTCCGTGAGTCTGTTGGCGCGGACATAGACATAGCAGGTGCGTGTATCGCATTCCAGGTATCGATTGTCTTCGCGTATGTAGACAGTCGAAGTACCCCTCCAATCGACTGTAAGGAAGTCGCCTTCTTCGAACTTTCGCTGAACTTCCGCCCATTTCTTGTCTTTGCCGAATAGACCGCTTACGCGACCCACCAGGGAGCCTCTGATTTTTCCCAGGTCAACGCCATTGATGATCAGAAGACCGTCCGCCCATACGCCACTGGTGACGCTGCTCTTGTTCAGGTTGCGAAATTCGATGCGGACATCGTTCTTGCCCGATTCACGAAAATTGCCCCTGTGCGTGTCCCGAAATTCAGTGACTTTTGCCCATCGGGTTCTGAGTTCTTCCCTCTTGGCCTCTTCTTCTGCGGCTTTGTATGCCAAATGTGCCGGGCTGACCCTGTCAGCCCAAAGGGCGAGTTTCTCTTCAAGGACGGGACGCAAGGCGTCCGAGTTCGTTAGTGCCAGGGGGATCCCCTTGCGCCTGCAGATCTTGCGTTGGGTGTGTTCCACGCCTGCGATCTGCACCCGGTTCGTCAGCACGTCGATAGACCGCAAGTATCGGTTGCCGTAGTTGGAGTCGAAATCGTTATAAGCGGCGCAGTGGGAAAGGGCCGAAGGGCCGCCCGAGAAGGCCAGGCGGTTGTTGCGGAAATACAAGTATCCGCGGCTGCTTCCGCGGGAAAGATTCACATGGCGCTGGTCCTGGTCAATGAAATCACTCTCCCCGTCAACGAATGTGAGCACGCCCCAGGCCCCCGCTCCGAATCCCTGGCCGATCAGCGCGCCTTTGTCCAGGGACTCCTTGATGTCGTCGCTTGCGTAATTGAAGAGCAGGAAAGCGTATTCCTGCGAAGACGAGAATGAGAAGGAAACGCCGTGCGTATTCCCGTGGCCATGGATTTCGTCAACGATGGAGTAGTGATTGCCGCTCGGGCTTCCGGTCCTGCCGTCGAGATTCGTTCAATAGTTGAAGTTTGGAATGATGCTGTCCGGATACCAGCGAGAGGACGCGATCCCCACCATCGCGCCGCCGATGTATTCGAAGAACGGATATTCGTCCGTGGACTGAAATACGTGCTTGAAGCGGTATCGACTGATGTCGATCTCGTTCCAGCCGCCGTTACTGATGTCGATTGAACTCAATTCCTCATGGCACTCGCCTGAGGCCTGCGCTGATTGAGCGGTACAAACGCTCGCGTAAAGCATCAGGACTGCCGGCAGGCCAAGTCTCATGCTCATTGAAGATTCGCCGGTGGCCGCGGATTAACCAACATCAACAATAGCTTACATCGAATCCGGTCTAGACAAGCGATGAACGTCACTGTGGGTGGAAATTCATCACCGCCGATAAGCTTGCAATATCAATATGTTATATAAGATCTGGTGTGTCCAGGCGGCTTGCGGGCTATACTGGCGCGTCATGAGTGCGGGGGATCAGCCATGACCGGCATTTTGTCATGCCGGAAGCTCGTAACTGCGTTGCCTGTCGTTGCACTCATCGCGCCGCTTCCGGCATTTTCGCAAGACCCATCCGAGGCCGATGAGCCCGTGATTGAGGAAATCTTGGTCGTCGGCTCCTTAATCAAGCGGCGCGTCGTCTACGAAGGTCGCGCACCAGTTCAAACGTTGGACGCAGAGCTCTTCGAGTCGGTGGGCGCCGCCCAGCCGGTGGATATTCTAGGGAGCCTGACTGCCAACACGGGTTCCTATATCGCCACGCAGCAGAACTATCTGCAGGGCGTCTCGTAATTCAGTCTGCGCGGCGTGGGGCTGTCATCCACCTTGACGCTGATCAATGGCCGCAGGGCCGGGTTCGCGCCGGTTTCCAATGACGTGGGACAGAGCTTCTTCGACATCAATACGCTGCCGGTGTTGATGATCGAGAGCGTGGAGATACTCCGCGACGGTGCTTCGGCCACCTATGGTTCTCAGGCGGTGGCGGGCGTCGCCAACATCGTCACCCGAAAGGGCTTCACGGGGCTGGAGATTTCCGGCGGCTATCGAGCAGCCAGCAACCGGGCATACGACCTGGGTTTCGCCTGGGGTATCGAGACGCCGAGAGGTCATGTCAGCCTTTACGGCGCCTGGCTCAAGCAGGACGAGAACTTTCGCACCGATTTCGACTGGATGATCCCCAGGGCCATCGAGCCGGACGGAGACGGCGACATCGTGGAAGGCTCCTTCGATTCCGGACGCGGCTCGCCCGGCAGCTTCCGGCGGGCCGTGGCCAACGCCGACGGCAGCTATGCTCCCTTCCAGCTCGGCGGCATCGACGCGCCCCGTTTTCCGGACCCCGATTGCCGGGAGGGCGGGGGCTATCCGAGCGGCTCGCTGTGCCGAATGGATTTTTCCGACCAGCGTGCGATGATCGCAGCCGAGCAGCGCGCGCAGTTCTTTACTGACGCTGAGTTCGAGCTGGCCGGCGGAGTCACGCTGTTCTCGGAAATCGGCTATTCGGTCAACGAGGTGAAGGACCGGGTGGGCAACATGCTGCTGTTTCGGGGCAACGTCGAGCGCACCAACGAGTTCTTCGTGCCTGCGAACCACCCCTTCAATTTCTGGACCGACCCGGATGACGATGGCGTTCTTAGCTATGTCCCGCCATCCGACTGGAATCCACAAGTGCATGAGGCGGTACCGCTCAGCTATTTCGGCCGTCCGTTGGGCGCGGAGGCTGCCGGAGAAAACGCGGGCGACGAACTGCGGAAGTTCGAAAACCTCAGGGTGATGCTCGGCTTTGATGCCGAATTCCCCGGCGGCTGGACGCGGCTGGGCTATCTTGCCCGCGCTGGGACCGACCTTTCGGTCAATTCCGAACGACACTGGGTGGCCGCGGAGTTTGCCCGGGTGGTGGCTGAGGGGCTGTGGAATCCCTTCGCAACGCGCCTGGTGGCGCCCGAACTGGTGACGCCCAAGACTGTGGCCGGTGACGGGCTGGCGCCGGCGCTGTCGGGCAAGAGCGCCGCCAACGATCAGGAAATCCTGAGCCGGTTCCACAGTGTCAGGATGGAGACCGCCGGCAGCGTTCAGGACGTGGCGGAGTTCGTGGCTTCCGGTGACTTGTTCGAGTTGTGTGGCCAGCCGGTGGCGCTGGCCGCCGGCGCGCAGTATCGTGAGTTGCGTTACGCGTACCAGCCCGATCCGCTGAATGCTGCAGGGGGCGGGCCGCAGGAGATTCGCGATTTTCCCCGGGAGGCGAATCAGCGCGTGTGGGCGGTGTTCGCCGAGAGCCTGACCTATTTCGGCGACCGCGCCGAGCTGCAGCTCGCCGCCCGCCACGAGCGCTACGATCAGGCCGACAGCACCACCGACCCCAAGATTGCGGCGCAATTCTTCGCCAATGACCGGGTCTCGCTGCGCGCATCCTGGGGCACATCTTTTCAGGCGCCCAGCGTATTCCAGGTGGCCGGCAACACCAGTGCGAGAACGCTTGCCGATCCGTTCCGCTTTGACGGGCAGGGCATTGGGCAGTGCACGGTTGATGCCGGCGGAGCGATCCTGAATCGGGGCGACAATTTCAACCTGGCAACGGTGCTGCGCGGCGCAGCGCTAACGCCCCAGACAGCGGAATCCGCCAACTTCGGCCTGCTTCTGCGGCCTCTGGACAATACCGCGCTCAGCCTGGATTTCTGGACGCTGGACTACCGCAACGTCATTGCCCAGCGGCGCAGTTTTCAGGCAATCGTGGACGATGATTGCCGTGATGACGGCCGGCCCAACGATCCCCGGGTGCAACGCGATTCCTCGGGGCAGCTCAGCGTGGTGACCACCGATTACGAGAATATCGGGGCGGTTCGCAGCCAAGGCCTGGACATGAACGCCTATTACGACTTTGAATCATCCGCCGGCGACTTCCGAGTCAGCGCCGACGCCACCCTGTTGACCCGATTCGAAGTGGATTCCGCCGGCGAGGGTTTTTCCGACCAGCTTGGCAACCGTAACGACACCAATGGCTTTGCGCCCACCCCCGAAATACGGCTCAATCTCGGCGTCGCCTGGCGCCGTGGATCGCATGCGGCCGGGCTTCGACGGCTTTGTGCACGACATCAAGGGCCGAACGCTCTATATCCGCTTCCGCTTCCGTCCCTGGGCGTGAAGCCGCGCGACCGCTTGGGTCACATTACCGGCTCGGCGGGCTTTCTTCCTCGAACAGGTTGGCGCCTAACGCTTCCAGGGGCAGGGCATTAGAACGGAGGCCAAGCCTCAGGTTGAAGATGTCCTGCGGCGCTAGAAGTTGTAGGCCAACCGGATGCCGTAGGTCCGCGGAATGGGAGCGGAGACCCGGACTTCGTTCTTGCTGGGACCCGAGATAAAGGTGAACAGGTCAACGCCAAGGGCGCCCTGCAGGAATTCATCGTGGTCCAGCGCGTTCTCAACGAAAGCCTCAACCGAAAAACTCGAATTGCGGGCGCCGATGCGGATATTCACGTTGTTGTAGGGCGACGTTTTCGCGATATTGGAAAAATCCGTGTAGCGGCTCCCCTGGTGGGCCCAGTCCACCCGGCCGTGCCAGTCCCAATCGCCCATCAGATTGTCCTCGTACTGACCGGACAGGGTCCAGGTGACCCGCGGCGCGCTGGGCAGTTCATTGCCGACCACGCCGTCGAAGCTGCCGTAAACCAGGTTGCAGTCTCCGCATACGAAGGACTTCACCTCGGTATCGTTGAGACCGTATGTGGCGGCGAGCGTGAGGTTCTCGGTAGCCTGCAGCTGCGCTTCAAACTCAATGCCCCGGAGTTCCGCCGTGCCGTTATTCAGCACGATGTTGATCAGGTTGGCGACGCCGTCGGCAACCACGGGGATACTGTTTCCAACCTGCCCGTTCAGCCATTCATCGTAGTAGAGAGCCAGGGTGGTCCGGGCGCGGCCATCAAGCCATGTGGCTTTCCAACCGATCTCGTAGTTGTCCAGCTTCTCCTCCAGGATATTCAGGCCGGCCGTCGGCGCCACGGCCCTGAGCGCGTCCAGCACGGCCGGACTTGCGCTGGCCAGCACCGCGTTGAAGCGTCCCGGGCGAAAACCGCGCGAGTACAGCACGTAAACCGTCGAGTTCTCAGCGTACTTGTAGTCCAGCGAGATGCGCGGAGCGAAGCTCTTGAACTTCCCACTGAAAATCAGCGGCGTTTCGGGCGGGAGCTGATTCACGCCAATCAGCGTATTCTCCGAGATCTTGTCCCATTGATAGCGGGCTTCGGCGCTCAGGGTCAGCTTGGGAGTGATATCGAAATAAGCGGCGCCGAAAACGGCCGGCGTTTCCACCTCGCGTTCGACGATGGCCGACACGAAGAACGGACCAACGATCAGGTTGCCGTACACGGACTGGCCCGGGGAATAAGCGTCAAAGTAGTTGTAGCCCGCGACCCAGCGGAAGCGCCTGTCCTGAGGCGAAGTCAACCGCAGTTCCTGGCTCCAGTCCCTTTGCTCGTTCTGGATCGCCAGCGTGGTATTCCAGTCAGGACGGACATCCGTGCGGCCCAGCACGCCAATGAACACTGGGGCAAACGGGTTGGCCCGCGAACGGCCGTCGCGGTAGTTCAGGTCGATGACGTTCTGGTTCTTGTCGGTATGGAATGCCGTCAGCGAAGTGAACGAATAACCCGACGAATGCTCAAAGTCGATGCGCAGGTTGGTCTGGAAGGCCTCGCGCCTAAGGCCCGGTTGCCGTTGGAAATCGGGATCGAACACCAGCCAGTTGGGATTGGGATCAAACAGGGTTTTCTCAAGGATTGAATCGATCACCGTGTCGGCGGAAAAGACTGCCGGATCCAGTTCGCTCATGCTGGGCAATTCGCCGCAAACATAGCCGAACGCGGCGCGCGAGCCCGGTTCAACCCCGGGGCGAAGAGGCGCGCTCAATGAATCGCAGGTGCCATCCGGATTGCCGCGCCCATTGTAGGAATCCTGCTTGAGGGCGAACTGCGTTGCGGCCCAGTCCTCGTCTTCGAAATAATTGACGAACAGTTTCGCCTTTAAGGAATCGGTAGGCGTGAACACGATCGAGGTGGAAAGGGATTTGGTTGTGCGTTCGCCGAGTTGGTCCGACGGATCGGCAAAGTTATCGATGTATCCCCCCTGACGCCAGTGCCGGCCGCTGACCCGCACGGACAGCTTGTCCTTGACGATTGGGCCCTCAAGCATGAAATGCTGTTCGTTGGTCCCGAAACTTGCAAAGTCGGCGGAAACACGGCCGCCGAATTCATTGCCGGGTTCCTTCATGACGAAATTCAGGGCGCCGACAAAAGTGGACCGGCCAAAATACGCGCTCTGCGGGCCCTTCAGGATCTCGACGCGCTCGGTGTCGACAATACTTGGCGAGTAGCCGCCTACCACCGGGGCGCCGTCGATGAACAGCAGGCCGCCGGCGTTGATGCCCACGTTGATGTTCAGGTACAGGCCACGGAACACCAGGGCGTTGGACGAACGATCATTGCGGCCCGAGCCGCCCTGCTGGTTGGTGAAGCTTAGACTGGGCGTATACAACTG
This sequence comes from Candidatus Foliamicus sp., assembly GCA_965261845.1. Lineage (GTDB taxonomy): Bacteria > Pseudomonadota > Gammaproteobacteria > Steroidobacterales > Foliamicaceae > Foliamicus. The sequence goes on from OZ253475.1 coordinate 3,200,115, forward strand.
AATGTCGGTCAGCTCCGCCATGTTGATGGATTCCAGTTCCTCGGCGGAGAAAGCCGTAATGGCCAGCGGCACTTCCATCAGGTTCTCTTCGACCTTGCGGGCCGTAACCACGATTTCTTCCAGCGTCAGTTCCTGAGCGCCAGCCGGCATGCCCGGCAGAACGAACAAAGGCATCACTGCGCCAACGGCCAAAAGCAAAAAACGTCTCATCATTTGTTCCCTCCGAACTATGCGACCATGAGAAGTGCCGCATGCAAATGCCCCGTCGCAAGGCCGCTTTGAGCGACGCAAGCAAAACCGACGCGGCGCCGCAAGAATAAACGAGATGCTACCCTTTGTCAGCTTTTTTCCAATTCAGAGATTTCCTTTGCTTTGGCAGGGAGTTTGTGGTTTTGGCAAAGAAGTACCTATTGATGAGCAGCAAGGACGTGGATTATCCGGGGGTGGCCGGAAGGTGGTGGCGAAGCATCTCTTGCAACGCGAGTCGACCGTCGCCACTTAAGCTAAAGAAGAGGAGTGCCGAACTGTCAAAACAGTCAATCAGCCGCCGCACATTTAATTCAGCCGCTGCCCTGGCGTCGCTTGCCGCGGTCGCTCCATTCGTTCCTGCCCGCCGCGCCAGGGCCCGGGAAACGACCGATGTCGTCGTCATAGGATCCGGTTTGTCCGGTCTGAATGCCGCCTGGATACTGAGTGAAGCCGGAATTGATGTGTTGGTGCTTGAAGGCAGCGATCGTATCGGCGGCCGTGTGTGGACCGCCGAGGAAAAATGGGTAACGAACGCCGGAGAGGTTCCGATCGAGTTGGGGGCATCTCAAGTGGGCCCCTCGTATGCCCGCGTCCGATACGCCATCGAACGCTTGAATCTCTCAACCTTGAACGAGGACCGAGCCTTATTGCCGTTCGCCTATCACATTGGCGGCACGCTCATTAAAGGGTCGGAATGGCCCGATTCGCCTCACAACAAGACGGTCGGTGAAGAACGGGACATCCCCGCCGAACGATTCGGATCCGCCATGCTGGCCAAGATCAATCCACTGCAGGAATTGGACGACTGGTTAAGTCCGCGTTTCAAGGACTATGACGCTTCTCTCTATGACTTGTTTGTGCGACATGGGGTGTCGGAAGGTGGCATTCGCCTGGCGGGAAATCAATCCGATCTTCACAATGTTTCCGCACTACGCATTTTCCAGGAGCAGACCCGTGGATCCTATGAGCAAAAATTTGCCGGTGCGTTGGGCGAGAATGGCGAACCCCTTGAACATTGGCCAAAGAACATTGCAGGTGGAACCATGGCCTTGCCCCGAGCCATGGCTGCACAGCTACCGCGGGAAATTCGACTTCGTCAACAAGTTACGGCGATAGATATTGAACGAGACGCGGTAGATGTGCGCACGCTGGATGGGGGCCGTTACCGCGCAAAGTTCGTTGTCGCAGCGACGCCGTTCTCGGTGTTAAGGGATGCGTTCATCTGGCCCCGCCCGCCGGGTGCGCAATTCCAGGGCATACAGCGTCTCAATTACGCGGAAACCACGAGAGCGTTCTGCCGTATCAAGGAACCTTTCTGGCAGGACGACGGATGCGAACCGTCGCTGTTTTCCGATGGAGCCGTGCGAATGTTCTGGGCACTCGACAATCACACCGGAGAAGGGGAGCACCGAGGAATGTTCGTGCTGACCAACACCGTCGGCCGACAAGTCGCCGCCCGGCCTCCGGAACAGGCCGCACGCTTTCTTGTCGATGAGATGGAGCGAATTCGACCCGCATCGCGCGGCCAGATCGAGATCCTCCGGTATCACTCCTGGGGCCGCCAGCCGTTGCAACGTGGCTGCAGCCCGATGTTTGCACCCGGACAGGTTACGGAATTCGCGAATGAGATGTCCTTACCTCATGGCCGCCTGCATTTTGCCGGCGAACATACTCGGCGCCTGGACTACGGAATGGAAGCCGCAATGGAATCGGGAGAACGGGCGGCCCTTGAGATTCTCGATCGGATCTAGCGTGTTGGCCGGCGCCGCTAGTGCATCTTCATCGTTTCGTAGAAGGCCTTGTTCCTGCGCGTGTCGCGCATCTTGTCGAGGAGGAATTCGGCGGCCGCCAGTTCGTCCATGGGGTGCAGCAGCTTGCGCAGCACCCAGATTTTTTGGATCTCGTCGCCTTCGGTAATCAGGTCTTCACGCCGCGTACCGGAGCGGTTGATATTGAAGGCGGGGAACACGCGCTTCTCGGAAATCCGCCGGTCCAGGTGGATCTCGGAGTTGCCGGTGCCCTTGAATTCCTCGTAGATCACCTCGTCCATCTTCGAGCCGGTATCGACCAGCGCGGTTGCGAGAATCGTGAGGCTGCCGCCTTCTTCGATCTTGCGCGCCGCGCCGAAGAAGCGTTTGGGACGATGTAGCGCGTTGGCCTCGACGCCGCCGGACAGCACCCGCCCGGAGGAGGGGGTGACGGTGTTGTAGGCGCGCGCCAGGCGGGTAATCGAGTCCAGCAGGATGACCACGTCGCGGCGGTGCTCGGCCAGTCGCCGGGCCTTGTGGAGCACCATTTCGGCTACTTGCACGTGGCGGGTGGCGGGCTCGTCAAAGGTGCTGGAAACCACTTCGCCGCGAACGGTGCGCTGCATTTCGGTGACCTCTTCAGGCCGTTCGTCGATCAGCAGCACGATCAGGAAGGTTTCCGGGTAGTTGGCGGCGATGGATTGCGCGATGTTCTGCAGCAGCATCGTTTTTCCGGCCTTGGGCGGCGACACGATCAGCCCTCGCTGGCCCTTCCCGACGGGCGCCACCATGTCGATGATGCGCGAGGTCAGGTCTTCGGTACTGCCGTTGCCCTGCTCCAGGGTGTAGCGTTCCTGTGGGAACAGCGGTGTGAGATTCTCGAACAGCACCTTCCCTAAGGATTTCTCCGGCGCTTCGAAATTGATCTGGTGAACCTTCAGCAGCGCGAAATAGCGCTCGTTGTCGAGCGGCGGTCGCACCAGTGCCGCCAGGGTATCGCCGGTGCGAAGGTTGAAGCGGCGGATCTGGCCCGGCGAGACGTAGATGTCGTCTGGTCCGGCCAGGTACGACTCGTCCGCGGAGCGAAGGAACCCGAAGCCGTCCTGCAGTATCTCCAGAACGCCTTCTGCATAGATGGAAGCGCCTTCGCCGGCATGGGCCTTGAGGACCGAAAAAATGATGTCCTGCTTGCGCGCCCGGGACAGGCTCTCCAGGCCCAGCTCGCGTCCTTGCTCCAGCACTTTTGCCGCCGGAAGCTTCTTGAACTCGCCCAGCTTGAGAACATGGCCGAGTTCTTCGAGTTGCCCGGTGGTGATCGTTTCCTCGACCGTGAAGCCGCCGACATCGTCGTGCTGGCGGTGATCATTCCGACGGCCCCCGCGTTGGGCGACGTTGGGGTTTCTGGAACGGGATCCGCGCGAGCGCGGGCGTCCCGAGTTTCCGGCGTAATTTCTCACAGTTGTTCTTCCAGCATTCGGGTGATCTGTTGCTTCGATTGCGCCCCTACAACCTGCATTTCCACCTGGCCGTTCTTGAACAGAATCAGCGTGGGGATACTGCGCACGTTGTAGCGAAAAGCGGTTTGCTGGGCTTGGTCAACGTTGAGCTTTACCACCTGCATACGCCCTTCATAGTCGCTTGCGACCTGCTCCAGGACCGGTGCGATCATCTTGCAGGGCCCGCACCATTCGGCCCAGAAATCCACCAGTACCGGGAGTTCGCTGCCCAGCACTGCGGCCTGGAAGTTTTCTTCCGCTACTTGAGTAACGCTCATATAAGGCTCTCCTTGAGAGACAAATTGGAGAATAGATGTGTCGGCGAGACCCCCCCGCCCCACCTGAAAAATCCGCTGCTCGCCTCGATAGCGTGCGAACGATCCGAAAACGCCGCGCCGGCTGGGAAAAGCTTCGCGGCCCCGAACGATTTCGGGTATGCCAACATTCTACATGAAAATTTTCCGCATGGGCCATCGGCGCAAGAGCGATAGAATACGCATCATCGCAAAAGTCACCACATTGTCCGAAGAACCCGTCCATTTCGATTCCCTCGACCTGCCGCCGCCCTTACGCGCCGGTATCAAGCGCGCCGGCTTTGAGATACTGACCCCGATACAGGCCAAGGCACTGCCCTTGGCTATGGCCGGTCGCGACGTGGCCGGCCAAGCGCAAACCGGCACCGGAAAGACGGCGGCGTTTGTGTTGGCTCTGTTCAATCGGCTGTTGCTCAATCCCTCTCCCAAGCGCAGCAATGTCTCGGCGCCGCGCGCAGTGGTCCTGGCGCCGACCCGTGAACTGGCGCAGCAGATTCAGCGCGACGCGGAAGTGCTGGGCGGCGCTACCGGCTTGAGCATGATGGTGGTGTACGGCGGGGCGGGCTACAAGTCGCAGCGCGAACGGCTGAGCGCCGGCGTGGACTTGCTGATCGGCACGCCCGGACGGCTGCTGGACTACTACCGGCAGGGTGTCTTCACGCTCTCGGGTGTCGAGGCGATCGTCATCGACGAAGCCGATCGTATGTACGACCTGGGGTTCATTCGTGACATTCGCTACGTAATGCGCCGCCTGCCGCCACGCGAGAAACGCCTGAGCATGTTGTTTTCCGCAACTCTGAGCTACCTGGTGCTGGAGTTGGCCACCCAGCACCTGAACGAACCGGAGATCGTGCGCATAGAGCCGGACAAGAAGGTCGTGGACGAGGTGGAGCAATGGCTGTACTACCCGTCCACCGACGAAAAGGCGCCGCTGCTTGCCGGGCTCTTGTCCCGCGACGGCGTTGAGCGCAGCATGGTATTCGTGAACACGCGCCGCGAGGCCGACCAATTGTCGCGCTGGCTGGATAAGTCCGACATTAGCGCTGAGGCGATTTCCGGCGACGTGCCGCAGAACAAACGCATGCGCATGCTGAAGAAGTTCCATGACGGCGATCTGCCGGTGCTGGTCGCCACCGACGTCGCCTCCCGCGGCCTGCACGTACCCGACGTGACCCATGTGTTCAACTACGACCTGCCGCAGAACCCGGAGGACTACGTGCATCGCATCGGCCGCACGGCACGCGCCGGAGAGCTGGGGCACGCGGTGAGTTTTGCCTGCGAGCACTATGCGTATTCACTGCCGGAAATCGAAGCCTTCATCGGCCATTCGATCCAGCGTCAACAGATCGATCCGGACATGCTGGCACCCTATCTGAGTGCCCCGCCGCCCCGCGCGCATCGCCGCCCGCCGCCGGGGCGCGGCCGCCGCGGCCACCGCTAGCGGTCCGTGAGTAGAGCCCGCGACCCCGGGCACGAGGGCATCCTGCCCTCGACGAGGCCAAGATGGCCTCGTTCCCAGGTGAATGCAGGGCCGAACCTTTTCCGGCGCCCTACGGACTAATAGGCCTTCCGTGGAGGTGAACGCGGGGCCGAACCTGGCCGGCCTGATTGAGCCTGTCACCGAACTGGCCCGGGAAGCCGGCCGGCGCATTCTGAAGCTGCACCGCTCGGAAGCGCTCGGGGTGGATTTCAAGTCCGACCGCACGCCGGTTACCGAAGCGGACCACGCAGCGCATGATCACATTGTCTTGGGTCTGATGCGCCTGACACCCGAGATTCCGGTGCTGTCGGAAGAATCCGGTCCGGAGCAGCACGGCAAGTTACGCTCGGGCTGGGGGTGGCACTGGCTGGTCGATCCCCTGGACGGGACCAGGGAGTTCATTCGCGGCGGCGAGGAATTCACCGTGAACATCGCGCTGATTCGTGGCGAGCAGCCGGTGCTGGGGGTGGTGGACGCGCCGGCAAAGGGCGGGTTGTATTTTGGCTTCGAGGGAGGCGGCGCCTTCTATTGCGGAGCCGGAGGGGATACGCTTGAAGCCATTCGAGTGCAACAGCCTGCTGCCAGCCCATTGCGCGTGCTTGCCAGCCGATCGCATGCCGCCTCGGCGGTTGAACTCTACGTCGCCGCCCTGGGTCCCGCGCGGCGCCGTGCCGTGGCCAGTTCGCTTAAGTTCTGCCTGATAGCGCGTGGCGAGGCGGACGTCTATCCGCGCATGGGACCCATCTCGGAGTGGGACACGGCAGCCGGACAGGCAGTGCTGGAATGCGCCGGCGGCGCGGTGATCGATCTCGAGGGCCGGCAGCTAAGCTACCGCAAGCCGTCCATCCTGAATGTCCCGTTCATTGCCTGCGGTGACCCCACCCACGACTGGCTGCGGTACCTGCCGTAACCCTGGGAAGGAGGGCGTCCCCGCCCTCTACCGGGAGCGAGGGCTTCCAGCTCCCCGATCAGGGTCGGGGACAGGCTCTCGACGAGGGCAGGCTGCCCTCGTTCCCAGGGAAGCTGTCAGGACTCGTCCGCCCAAGCCAGGACGTCCGGGATGTAGCGCTCGGCTTCAGCCAGGTATTCGGGGGTCAGTTCATGAAATCCGCGCGTCTTGCGGCCCACTGCGTGCCAGACGGCGTGGCCGGGCTGATCGGGCATCTCAAGGAAGCGTTGCCAGGGCGCCAGGAATACGGAAGAGAACACCGCTTCCACACGGCTGGGCCCCGGATCGTTCAGGGCCGGGACATCGACCACTGTGGTGCCGTACTCGCCCAGCGGTATCGGCCTCTGTTCGGGGTAGTCCCGCGCCCCCACCATCAGCAATTTGTCGCCGCTGCGCACCCAGCTCAGGTCCAGCACGGCAGGATCGCCGCCGGCGGCAGGGCGTTCGGAAATGCGTCCCTGATCGTCCGGTTCGAGAATCGTGTGTGAACCGATCACGTTGGGCTCCACCTGGTTTATTTCGCCGGTAAGGGGATTGCGGAATTCCTTGCCGTTGAGGATTTCCCGGGTTTCCGGATCCTTGAACACCGTCATGACTTTGGACCAGATCTCGTAGCGGTTCTCGCCCAGGCGCTTGACGCGCTTGGTCTCGCAACCTTCGGCGGCGAAAAGTACCCGCGGGTTCTGATCCGGCGTTACGGCTACATACACACCGCTCCACCACCACGGCGCAACACCGCCCGCCAGGTCCGCGCGCACGCGCACAAAATTGCGGAACACGCTCTCCGGCGTGGCGCTCCAGGCATCGCTCAGGTCACCGGCTGGGAGCGCATCCTGCTCGCCATCGAGGGCCGGGACGCCCTCGTTCCCAGGGCCTTCGCTCCCAGCGTCGTCGCTCCCGGGTGCGCAGGCTCCCGCGGCGACTGCGGCCAGCGCCAGGGCTGATCCTTCCAGCATCCGGCGCCGGCTCAGTTCATGGTTCAAGTCTGCCATGCACGTTTCTTCAGGTGAAAAGGGGCCTTATAGTAGCGCGGCGCACGCAGAGGGTCGTATGCACGAACGAGCACCATTCCACATCAAGGCGCTGCACGGCTTCACCGGGTCGGTGGGCAACCTGGTGTTCGTGGTGTTCGAGTTGTTCGTGTTGTTTTTCTACCAGCGCGTCGTGGGCCTGGACGGGCGGCTGGTGGGGCTGGCCATTTTTATCGCCCTGGTCGTGGACGCGTTGACGGATCCGATCATCGGCGATTGGTCGGACCGGCTGCGGGCAAAGTTTGGACGCAGGCACACGATGATGTTCGGCTCCGTGCTGCCGATGGGCCTGTTCTTTTTCCTGCAATTCACTCCTCCGTCCGGTCTTTCCCAGCAGGGCCTGTTTGCGTGGCTGCTGGTAATGTCGGTCGGCGCCCGTGTAATGCTTACTTTCTTTGACGCGCCGGCCGCGGCGGTAACTGCGGAAGTGGCCGTGCGGCCCGCTGATCGCGCGGAAATGGGAATTTACCGGCAGGTGGCGGGCTTGCTCGCCTACTTGGGGGTCTTGTACCTGGCCTTCAGTGTGTTTTTCAGCGCAACTGACGCGTTCCCCGTGGGACAGGAGAATCCCGCTTCGTATGCACCCTTCGGTGCGGCTGCTGCAATTGCTCTGATGGTATTCATGGTAGTGGCCTCGGCCGGAACCTACCGCCATATCCGCCGCTTTGAGCGTGGTTTGCCTCCACCGCCCAAGGCCCGATTTGACTGGATCAAGACGATGCGGGTCTGGGGCGAGTTGATATTCAAGGTGCGCAATACACGTGCGCTGTTCTTCGGGCTGCTGTTGGCCACCACCATGGGTTCCTGCTTTCGCTCGCTGAATCTGCACTTCGGACCCTACCTTTGGGGGCTGACCACGGATCAAATACAGGGCTGGCAGCAAGCGGTACCGTATGGAATGCTGGCAGCAGCCATCGGCGCCCGGTTTATCGTGACCCGGACCGAACCGAAATATGTTTACCTGACGGGATACTGCATCCTGCTCGCTGCCTATGTAGCGCCGTTGTTTTTCACTCTGGCGGGATGGCTGCCTGAGTACGCCAGCGTCCAATTAGCCTACTTCCTGTTTGGCTTTCAGTTGCTGGCCGGGCTCGGCGCCGGATTGCTGATGATCTGCTCGCTGGTGATGTTCTCGGAGACCACGGATGAATACAGATTCGTGCGCAACGTATCCCGCACCGCCTTGATCTTCGGACTGATTACCTTCGGCAGCAAAGTCGCCAGCGGAGTGGGCAAGGTGGTCTCGGGCTGGATGCTTGAGTGGGTGAGTTTCCCGGACGTGAAGTCCGGCATAGAGGTCGGCTACGACGTGGTGAGCGATCTGGCGCTGTACGCCGGCGTATTCTGCGCGGTGACGGGCCTTGCCGGTCTGGTCGTGCTATCCACTTTCCAACTGACACGCGCGCGTCATGCCGAAATCGTCGCCGGCTTGCGCGAGCAGGACAGATTGGCGCAGAGTGCGGCGGGATCAGGATAGGCAGCTATGGCAATACTTACACCCCAACAGATTCAACAGGCAGCCGAACGGTTCGACGAGGCCGAGCGGTCGCGGCGCCAGGTGCGCCCGCTTACGTTTGATTACCCGGACATGGACATGGAGGACGCGCATGCTGTGCAGGACGCCTGGGTCACGATGAAGATCGCTCGCGGCAGGCGAATCCGCGGGCGCAAGATCGGGATGACCTCAAAGGCGATGCAGCGGGCGATGCACATACACGAGCCCGACTACGGGACGCTGCTCGACGATATGTTCTTCGAGGACGGAGCGGAAATCGAAGCCGCGAGCTTCCTGGACCCTCGCGTGGAGGTGGAAATCGCCTTTGTGCTGACCAAGCCGCTGGAAGGCTCTGACCTGAGCGTTGAAGAGGTGCTGGCCGCCACCGAAGCGGTATATCCCTCATTGGAACTCATCGCTGCGCGAAGCTATCGGGTCGAGCCGCAGACCGGCCGCACCCGGACCGTGCTCGATACCATCGCCGACAACGCTGCCGCAGCAGGCGTTGTGCTGGGGAGCAAGGGATTCGCAACCGACGAGCTGGATATGCCCCGGGCAGGCGCCGCCCTGTACCGCAACGGCGAGGTGGAGGTGACCGGGCTGGCGGCAGGCGTGATGGGCCATCCGGCCCACGGCGTGCGCTGGCTGGCCCGCAGGTTCGCGGCCCATGGCATAGGACTCAATCGTGGCGACGTGATCTTGAGCGGTTCCTTTACGCAGCCGGTGATGGCGCGCGCCGGCGACGAGTTTCTGGCAGACTTCGGCCCCCTGGGCAAACTCGGCTGCCGATTCACCTGAAGCGAGACACCATGAAACTACCGGAAAACCAATTCAAGCGGGCGCTCGGCGAAGACCGGGTGCAATATGGCTTCTGGCTCGCCTTAAGCTCCCCCGTGGCAGCCGAGTTGTGTGCTTGCGCCGGCGCCGACTGGTTGCTCATCGACGCGGAGCACGCGCCCAACGATCTTCGCTCGGTGTTATGGCAGCTGCAGGCCATCGAGGGCACCGGAGCGCAAGCAATTACGCGTTTGGCGGACGGCGACCCGGTGCGCATCAAGCGCTACCTGGACGCGGGCGTGCAGTCGCTGTTGATTCCGATGGTGGACACGGCCGAACAAGCAGAAGAACTGGTGGCGGCGGTGCGCTATCCGCCGCGCGGAATGCGAGGTCTGGCCACCTCCATCACCCGAGCTTCGCGCTGGGCACAGATCGAAGACTACGCCACGCAGGCTGAACAGCAGGTGTGCCTGATCGTGCAGGCGGAAACCGTAACTGCACTGGATAACCTGAAGGCCATTACCGCCGTGGATGGAGTGGATGCCGTGTTTATCGGTCCGTCGGACTTGTCGGCGTCCATGGGCTACCTGGGCCAGCCGGGCCATCCCGAGGTGCAGGCTGCGGTCGCACAGGCTCTGCGGGATATTGCGGCGGCCGGCAAGGCGCCGGGAACTCTGGCCGGCACGCCGGAGGCAATTCGCACACACTCGGCGAACGGAGCTAAATTCCTGGGGATCGGCAGCGATACGGCCTTGCTGGTTTCCGGAGCGAAAGGCCTGTTATCGTCGGTATCAAGCTAACAGGAACAGCCTGAAGAGGACGCGAATTTCGTCCAGTGCCTCGGTCAGCGAGTGGCCGGCGTTCAGCAGATGCAGCCGCGCTTGGTTGGCGCGGGCAAAGTCAATGCTCCACTCGATCGGCACGATGTCATCCTGCCATCCGTGCATGACGAGGGCCGGCGCGGAAACTTTCTCGCCCAGCCTGGGCCATTCCGGAACGGCCAGGGCCGGCGCCATGAGGAACAGACCGGCGGCAGGCACTTGTTGTGCCGCGGCCACGGCCACGTAACCGCCCATGCTGCTGCCGACCAGCAGGATATCTTCGTTGTGGTCGCGCATGCGCGCTACCAGCTTTTCGGCGCGTTCGGCGGGATCGGGCATTCCGCGGTAGTCGATGGAATCCGCTGCCAACCCGGCACTGCGGGCGTCTTCGGCCAGCGCGGTGATCTTGGTGCCCCATGGGCCGCTTTCCTGGCCATGGGAGAACAGAACGACGCGCTGTTTGCTCACTTGCACTCGGCTGGGGTTTCGGGAAGTCGATTCTGATCGAAGAATTCCCGCAACATGGCACCGGCGATTCCAGTATGCACGTCCAGGAAACCGTGTCCCCAGCCGGGCAGATTCACCATTCCGCCAGTGTTGATCAGGGCCGGAGCGCGTGCGCTCTGCTCCCACAGGTCGTCTTGGGGATTCAGCACCAGGAGCGGGACCTTCAGCGCCGGCATTTTCTTCCACAGTGGATAGTTGAACGCGGCGCGATGTCCCCACCAGTACTTGTCGCCGCCCCGCAGCGATTCGGTGAAGATGGCCGCGGCCGTCTCAAGGGAATGGTGCTGCTGGTGCCAATGCACGAAACCCTTCCAGCGCTTCACCAGGTGTGAACCGTCTACGGCAATCGGCTTGGGAGCATACAGACTTCGAAATTCCTTCAGCTCATCCTCGGTAAACAGCGGCGCCGAGATCATCACCACGTGGCGCACCTGGTCGGGCCGCCGCAATCCCAGTTCCACGACCGTCTTGGAGCCCGTGTGGTAACCCACCAGGTCATATTCGTCGAGACCAAGCTGATCGACCACCGCCTCCATGGCATCGGCGTAGTCTTCGATTTCCGGAGGTTGGCCGGGCGCATCGGAAGCGCCGAAGCCCGGCGTGTCCGGCGCCACCGCGAGGCGGTCGTGGGCCAATTCCTCAAGAAGAGTCTCGTATATCAGGCCTGAATTCGGGCTCATGTGGAAACACAACACCGGGCGTGCGGAGGCGCCCTCGGCCGGTTGAGCAATTCTCAGATGGACCTGGCCGTGAGGCCCGTCAACGTAAAGCTTGCGGATCATGGATCGCTCCTCGGGAACAGGTCCCAAGCTCCTGGGGGTTTACCGCGCAGCGAATATCGGGCTGCTAGCCTGAAGTCATCGGCGACTCAGCGTCCACAACGCGCGTGGCGGGCCCGACGATCAAAGGGTCCGGACCCCGAATCACCTCCCGGTCCTTGTCGGGATAGGGAAGCCTCATCAGGAAGTGCTGCAGGCAGGCGACCCGGGCCCGCTTTTTGTCGTCCGACTTGACGACCGTCCACGGCGCGTCTGCCGTGTCGGTGTAGAAAAACATCGCTTCCTTGGCCTCCGTGTAGGCCTCCCATTTGTCCAGGGATGCGATGTCGATCGGCGAGATCTTCCATTGCTTCAGTGGATCGGTCCGCCGGCTGTTGAACCGGCCGGCCTGCTCGTCCTTCGATACCGAGAAGTAGTACTTGAAGAGGTAGATCCCGCTGTTGACCAGCATGCGCTCCAGGTTCGGGCATTGGCGCATGAACTCCAGGTATTCGGCCCGGGTGCAGAAGCCCATGACCCTTTCCACGCCGGCGCGGTTATACCAGGAGCGGTCGAACAGAACGATTTCTCCGGGTCCGGGAAGATGCTGGACGTAGCGCTGAAAGAACCACTGGCCGCGTTCCCGGTCGTTGGGTTTCTCAAGCGCGACAACGCGCGCGCCGCGGGGATTCAAGTGTTCCATGAAGCGCTTGATGGCTCCTCCTTTCCCGGCGGCGTCGCGTCCTTCGAATAGCACCAGAACCTTGGCGCCCGATTCCTTTATCCAGCGCTGCGCCTTGAGAAGTTCAACCTGTAGCGAAGCCTTGTGGCGCTCATACTCCCTGCGCTTCATCTTGTCGTCGTACGGATATACGCCCTCCTGAAACACGCGCTTGATGGCGTCGGCGGGCGGTCTCCGCAGTCGGCTTTCTTTCGCCTCTGTTGTGGCTTGGCGTTTTCCGCGGGGTGCCGTTGCGGCCTCTCGCTCGCCTTGCGGGCCGCTTGAGCGCGCCCGTTACCCTGTGAGCTCACTTCCTCACTCATGACCTACCTCTGGGGGGGATGGTCGCTTCATTATAGGAGACCAGGCGATATCCATGCTGTATGACCGGATCAGGTCCATTGCAACAGTGCGCGGGTGATTTGCGATAGGATGCCGCTCGGAATGGAGTAACACATGCGATGAGATTCACGAATCGAGTGATCTGGACACTTCCCGCAATAGCGATCGCAGTATTGCTGCCCGCAGCTCATGTCTCGGGCCAGCCGAGTCTGGACGATTTCCGGTCGGAACAGGCCGCCTGCTACGATCGCAACAGTTCTGCCGAGACCGCGATCGTGGATACTCACATTCACTTTCGGCCTTTCGGCGGTTCTGCGCGTTCGTTCGAGGACGTTGTTTCTTTTTTGGATCGATCGGGCGTTCGCTTCGCAAATGTATATGGCATAGGCCAGATGTTGCCGGTGGACTCGCCCTGCACCTATTACCTGGATTGCCCGGGCGTGCCGGTCAGACCCACGCTGAAGAATGATTTCGTCAATGCGGCCGGCTATGTGGAAACCCGTCCCGACAATGTGCATCTGACGCTTTCCATGACCTTTCCCGACCTGGAGCGTCCGGAAACCGTGCTGGCCGGCATGGAGGTGCTTGACCGGGAGTTTCCGGGACTGTTCCGCTGGGTGGGCGAGGTCAACGTGGTGAAGCAGGCGCTGTTCCCCAACGGGCATCGGCCGGTGTCCTTTGAGGCGATCGCCCGATGGGAGCCGTTCATGACCCGATTACGCGATCGCGGCCTGCCGTTCGCGATCCATTCGGATCTCGGCAACGATGAGCAACCCATGCAATACCTTGCCTGGATGGAGGAGGTGCTGCGCCAGTATCCCGACAACGTGATTGTGTGGATGCATCTGGGCCTTTCGCGCGAATTGACCCGGATCGACCCTGAGCGCCATATCGGAGTGCTGCGCTCGCTGCTGGACCGCTATCCGAAGCTGATGGTGGATATTTCCTGGCGGGTGATCTACGACAATGTGTTCTCCAGGCCGGAATTGCGAGCTCCCTACCTGTCCTTCATGGAGGAGTATTCCGAGCGCATTCTGCCGGGGTCGGACTTTCTCGCATCGGCGGACAAGACTTTCGATACCTATGCGGACGAACTTCAAGTGACCAGTGACATCCTTGCCGACCTCGGCGATCAGGCTTTCCGAAATATCGCGCTGGGGGAGAACTACTTTCGTATTCTCGGGCTCGATTATTCGGCGCCCGAAATCTGTTCCTCCGGGACGAACCTCAATGAGAACTAGGAGGCGAGGAGGCGGAACGGGCGCATCCTGTCCTCGCCGCTGGGAGCGAGGGCGTCCCCGCCCTCAACGCTGGGAGCGAGGGCGTCCCCGCCCTCGACGAGGGCAAGATGCCCTCGTTCCCGTCTGCCCGTGACTTTCAGTCTCCGATCTCGAGCCTGGTGGCTGGGTGTGGCGCTGGCGATCGCGGTGTCGGTGATCGCCAGTTACTCGGCGACCTGGATTGGCGAGTCCCTGTTCGGTTTCGCCAAGAGCCCAATCAGCGGAATCATGCTGGCGATCATTCTCGGCATGATCCTTTCCAATTCGCTGAACCTGACGGCGCCTGCCGGGGAGGGGCTCAAATTCTGCTCCACGACGATTCTGCGTATCGGCATCATGTTGCTCGGCATCCGTTTGAGCCTCTTAAGCGCGGGGAAATTCACGCTGGTTGCGTTGCCGTTTGTGGTGCTGGCGATTGCCTCCGGGATGACGGTCGTGGGGCTGATGGCGCGCCGTCTGGGTCTCTCACGTAGCCTGGGAGGACTGATCGCAATCGGCACCAGCATTTGCGGGGCAACGGCGATCGTGGCCACCGCGCCGCTGATCCGCGCCAGGGAGTCGGAGGTCAGTTACGCAATCGCCTGCATAACCGTGTTCGGCGTTGCCGCCATGTTTCTCTATCCGATCCTGGCGCACAGCTTTTTTGCCGGCCGTCCCGAGATGGCCGGTTTGTTTCTCGGCACCTCTATTCATGAGACGGCCCAGGTGGCCGGTGCGGGGATGATGTACCAGGCCCAATACGACGCTCCGGTGGCCCTGGACATCGCCACGGTGACCAAACTGGTTCGCAACCTTTGCATGATCGCCATGATCCCTCTGGCCGGTGTTCTGTTCGGCGCCGAGCGCGGCGCCGGCGACAGCCGCACGCTGCGGGGCTATCTGAAGATGATTCCCTGGTTCGTGGTGGGCTTTGCCCTGTTCTCGGCGCTTCGAACTATCGGCGATGCGGGAGACCAGGCGTTCGGTGTCCTTGATCCGCAAAGCTGGAGCGAACTCGTTCGCTTTCTTCGCCAGGCGGCCGAGACCTGCCTGTTGATTGCGATGGCGGCGGTCGGCTTGAATTCCAGCTTCGCCGGCATCCGCGAGATTGGCTTGCGTCCGTTCCTCCTTGGACTGTTTGCGGCCGTCGCGGTGGGCGGAGTCAGCTTTGCGATGATTGCCCTGCTGGCGCCGCAACTCTTGAGTATCGCGGGACAATAGTGTCGTGTCCCGCAAATAGCTTCACTAATCTGCGGCCCTTTTTCCTCCCCGGCGGCGTTGCTCCTCCTTATGTGGGGCCTGCCACACTGCGTCGTCGCGCCTTGCCGGGAAGGAAAAATGCCTCGCATCTCAAGCAAAGCTATTTGCGGGACACGACACCAGCCACCGGCGTTCCGTGCGAACGTCCAGGCGGCGATCCGCTGTTGCCGGCTGATGAATTACGCTCCGGCGTGGCGCA
The DNA here is from genome assembly GCA_965261845.1 of Candidatus Foliamicus sp. Classification (GTDB taxonomy): domain Bacteria; phylum Pseudomonadota; class Gammaproteobacteria; order Steroidobacterales; family Foliamicaceae; genus Foliamicus. The sequence goes on from OZ253475.1 coordinate 3,215,521, forward strand.
GTAGGTTTAAGCGTTCAAGTCGGGGATTTGTTCGCTCTCCAACCGCGTGATCATGTCTTTCAGGCGCAGCTTGCGCTTCTTCATGCGCTTCAGCATGAATTGGTCAGAACTTGCCTTTGTTGACATTTCCGCGATGGCGAGGTCCAGATCCCTATGCTCGTCCCTGAGTTGCTTGATTCTCTCTCGATTGGCAAAAACCTGTGTTTCGATATTGGATGTCATCTGGCCTTTGGTGCAATGTCCACGGGCGCCACGGAGACCGTCTACGACCCCCTGCCCGCGTACCTCGCATTGTAGCGCGGAGCCGCACACTTGCAACGGCCCCCATCCCTGGGAACGAGGGCATCTTGCCCTCGACGCTGGGAGCGAGGGCGTCCCGCCCTCGTCGAGGGCAAGATGCCCTCGTTCCCAAGGGGGGAGCACCGGTTAAACTCGCTCGCCTATGAAGAAAGCCGTTGCGGGGCGTACACAAGTGGCGCGGGGTTCGCCGGGAATAACTGCGGTTGCGGTGCTCTCCGCGCTTGCGGCCTTGTTACCGGGAGAGGCGCAGGCCGACACGCTCTCCGACGTGCTGGAACGCGGCCTGCTGCGTTGCGCCGTCATCGAGGCCAGCCCCGGGTTCAGCTCCATCGACGCGGGTGGCAGAAGGTACGGCTTCGACATCGACAATTGCCGTACCGTGGCCGCCGCGGTGCTTGGCGACGCCGACGCGATCGAATACGTTCCGATCAATCCCAACACCGCCTTCACCACGCTGCAATCCGGCGGCGTGGACGTGTTTCCCGGTGGCGCCACCTGGACCTTTCTGCGTGACACTGCCCTGGGACTCGACTACACCGGCCCTTACCTGTACGCGGGACAGGGATTCGTGGTTCGCCGCGCATCGGGCGTGTCGCGAATTGCGGATCTTGAGGGGGCCACTGTTTGCGTCGCCCAGGGCACCACCAATGAGCAGAACCTGGCGGACTATTTCCGGGCCCGCCGCATGGAGTATTCGATCGTTACCTTTGCCGATGTGGAGCGCGGTCTCAACGCCTACCTTGCGGATCGCTGCGACGCCTTTACTACCGAAGTCTTTTCGCTGGCCGGGCGCATCGTAGCGTTGCGCAACCCTGATGAGCATCTCATTCTGGGCGAGGTCATTTCCAAAGAGCCGTTCTCCGGCCTGGTCCGCCAGGGCGACCCGCGCTGGCGCGACATCGTCTTCTGGGCGTTCAACTCGCGCGTGGCCGCCGAGGAGTTCGGATTGACCATGGTCAACGTCGGGGAAGTCCTCGCCACCACGGAAGATGCCGAGATTCGCCGTTTCCTGGGTGCGGAAGGCGGTTTTGGGGAGAAGCTGGGCTTACGCAACGATTGGGCGTACCAGATCGTCGCTCAAGTCGGCAACTATGGCGAAGTGTTCGCCCGGCACTTTGAACCCCTGGGGCTTCAGCGCGGCCTCAACGCCCTTTGGAGCGATGGCGGCCTGATGATTGCCATGCCGTACCGCTAGGGACAAGTCCCGCCCTCAGGGAAGTTTCTGCGTGCGCAAGAATTCCGCCTTCTGGCTGCAGTGCCTGCTGGGACTGGCGCTGGTGGCGCTGGTGTTTTTGGTGTTTCGCACCACGCAGAGCAACCTCGAAGCGCTGGGAGTGCAGTCAGGCTTTGATTTCCTGTGGAAGAAGGCCGGGTTTTCGATCTCCCAGCATCTGGTTCCCTACACCGAGGACTCGCCGATCTGGGTGGCGCTGGCCGTGGCGATTCTCAATACCCTGTTGCTGGCCGTCTTTTGCGTCCTGCTTGCCAGCATCCTGGGATTGATCGTGGGAGTGGGCAGGCTGTCTTCCAACTGGCTGGTATCGAGACTGTCTCTGGCTTACCTGGAACTGTTCCGCAACATCCCCGTGTTGCTGCAGATTTTCTTCTGGTACTACGTGGCGCTGCGTGCTCTGCCTTCGTTTGAATCCAGCATCTTCATCAGCGACTACCTGGTGCTGAACAACCGCGGCCTGTATTTCCCGTTCATTGAGTTCAGCGACGGCCTTTCCATTCGACCCCCGGTGATGGGGCGTTTCTCTTTTGAAGGCGGCTTTTACCTGATGCCCGAATTCCTGGCCTTATGGATCGGGCTGTCCCTGTATAACGGCAGTTATATCTCGGAGATCGTGCGTTCCGGATTTCAGTCGGTGGCGCGCGGACAGTGGGAGGCAGCGGCGGCACTCGGCTTAAGCCGGTTTACCGTTCTGCGCCGTGTCGCGTTTCCGCAAGCCTTGCGGGCCATTCTGCCGCCGCTGACCACGGTCTATATGAATATGTTCAAAGCCACCTCGCTGGCGGCCGCGATCGCCTACCCGGAAATCGTTTCGGTGTTTGTGGGCACGGTCAACAATCTGGCCGGCCGGCCGGTGGAAGTGATGGCCGTATCGCTGGCCTTCTATGCCAGCGTCAGCTTCCTTGTGGCCTGGCTCATGGGCAGATGGAACAAGCGGGTGATTCTGCGTGGCCAATAGCTTGAATCCGCCTGGCGCAAGCCGCGGAGCAGGGGCGTTTGCCTGGCTGCGGCGTAACCTTTTCTCGTCCGTGGGGAATTCCCTGGTCAGCACGATTCTGCTGGTAGCGCTCGCATCGCTGGTAGTCAAGCTGGTTCAGTGGCTGATCATCGATGCCCAATGGTCCGGCAGCGAGCCTTCCGCCTGCGCCAACACGTCAGCTCTTTGCTGGCCGTTTGTTCGTGCGCGGATGCCGCAATTTCTCTTCGGCTTCTACCCGGACACGGAACTTTGGAGAATCAAATTCGGCCTGGGGCTGGGCGCCCTTCTCGGCGTGCTGCTGGCCATTCCGCGCATGCCCGCGCGCCGCTGGATCGCCGCATTCCTGTTAGTGGGTTACCCGCCGTTGGCCTGGGTGCTGTTCCGCGGCGGCGTTGGCGGTCTCGTTCCCGTTGAGACATCTTTGTGGGGCGGGTTCTTTCTTACCCTGGTCGTGACCGGCTCAGTATTCTGGGTATCGCTGGTGGCCGGTGTTCTGCTTGCCCTGGGACGGCAAAGCCGATATCCGCTTGTGAAGCAGGCGTGCACCGTGTGGATCGAGTTCTGGCGCGCGGTACCGGTCCTGGTTCTGCTGTTCGTGGTGATCATCATGTTGCCGTTGTTTCTGCCAGCCAATATCGAGATCGACAAGCTCGGCCGAGCCATGATTGCCTTCGCAATTCTCATGTCCACCTATCTGGCCGAGGCAATACGCGGTGGCTTGCAGAGTCTTCATGCCGGGCAGTACGAAGCGGCCCGTGCACTGGGCTTGAATTGGCGCCAGTCGCGCATGCACGTGGTGCTGCCGCAGGCCCTGGCCGTGGCGCTGCCTCAGATCACCAGCAATTTCATTGGCCTTTTCAAGGAGACCACGGTGCTGCTGGTGATCGGTCTGTTCGACTTGTTGGGAGAAGTACAAAGGGCCGCCAGTGATCCGGAATGGCTGGGCACAGGCACAACCGCGGCCGGATATATCTTTGTGGCCGCTTTCTTCTGGACGGCGTGCTTCTGTCTTTCACGCGCAAGCGCCCAACTGGAGCGTCGCATGACGCGCTACCGCGCGGCCGCCGGCTAAAGGAATTCAACCAGCGGCAGAATCCGCCGCGCGCGCCGGAAAACTCCCGTTGCGCGCATAAAGACGAAAATCCCCTTGCGCCAAACGCGCAAGGGGATTTTCTATTTCCTTCGGTTGTTAGGCCTTGACGCGGTTCCAGGTCCTCACAGCCATTATTGTGGCTACCGCCGAGTACAAGGCAACGGACGCCTGACCGAGGATCGCGTCCAGGGCCGGCCCGACCGCGGGCAGGTTGCTCAGCGCATCGGATTGAGCTGCCAATCCCACGCCGACTGCGACAGCCAGGTAGGCCGTCGCATCTTCCGCGTCGACCCCCATCCAGCCCCAGACCAGACCGAGCACGACCAGGGCCATGGGCAGAATGTTCTCTGGAACCGTACCTGGCATCAAACCCTCGACAACGGCCGCCAGCGCCATTAGCGCTACAATTACTCTATTCGCCATCTTGTTCCTCCCGTGACGTTTGTTGAGAATATTAGCCACCCACCCCAAGCGGGTAACTCATCCGTGGATACGGAAAATTGCTCAACGTCATCCTCTTTTAGCACGTATCGGCGGCCGAAGCAACGGCCAGCACTCTCCAGGCGCGGGAAGCCTGCCTTCCGTGCCGGGCCTAATGATGGAGTTGGCCCAGGAAAGTCTGCAGGCGTTCGGTAGATGGTTTGTCGAAAAATTGATTGGGCGGAGCATCCTCAAGGATTTCGCCCGCGTCCATGAAAACCACGCGGTCGGCTACCCGGCGCGCGAAACCCATCTCGTGGCTGACGCATAGCATGGTCATGCCCTGGCGGGCCAGTTCCACCATCACTTCCAGCACTTCCTGGACCATTTCCGGATCCAGGGCCGAAGTCGGCTCGTCGAACAGCATGATTTCCGGCTGCATGCACAGGGCCCTGGCGATTGCCACGCGCTGCTGCTGACCACCGGACAGCTGGGCGGGGAACTTTGCTTCCTGCCCCTTGAGGTCCATGCGCTGCAGCAATTCAGCGGCGCGCTCCTCGGCCTGGTCGCGTTTCAGCTTGCGGACCCTTGTCGGGGCGAGACACAGATTGTCCATGACCGACAAGTGCGGAAACAGGTTGAACTGCTGAAAAACCATGCCGACTTTCAAGCGCACGCTGCCGCGCGCCGCATCGGAATCCAGGCTGATGCCCGCCACTTGCACATGGCCTTCCTGAAATTCCTCCAGGCCGTTCATGCATCGGATCAGCGTCGACTTTCCGGACCCCGAGGGGCCGCAAATGATGATTCGTTCGCCGGATTGAACTTCAAGATCAACATTCCTGAGAGCCTGAAACTCGCCGAACCACTTGTTCAGGCCCTGCACCCGGACGGCGGGACCCTTGTCCGATTTCGGATTCATTCGGGTTCTTCGCCCCGAATCCACCAGCTCACCCCGCTGGCCGCCAGCGCTACTCGCCGGCCGCGTTCGCCCGGGTCGATATCGAGTTCCGTGAACACCCGCCGGGCGACCGGGCCCACCGGTATTCTCAAATGATCGGGCGGATTGGCCACCGCGGCGGCAATGACTCTTGCCGCAAGCTCCGGCGGCTCGCCGGCGCGTTCCCGCTCAAGTAGCGCTCGATGCAAGGGAACATAGGCGCGGGCATGGTCGCCTGACGTATGCTCTGTCACGGAGTTCTTGTCGATATGCAGCATGTCGGTGGCATAGGGACCCGGCTCCAGCAGGGTAACGCGAATTCCGAAACGCTGCACTTCCAGCGCCAGCGACTCGGACATTCCCTCCAGGGCAAACTTGCTTGCGGCGTACTGGCCGTCGCCGGGCAGTCCAACCTTGCCGGACAGGGAAGACACCATCAGGATGTGGCCCGAGGAACGCGCCCGCATGTCCGGAAGAACGGCTCGCGTCAGCCGCCAGGCGCCCAACAGGTTGACCTCCAGTAGCTCGCGGAAACGCATCTCACCGGCGGTTTCCAGCGCTCCGAAGGCATGCAGGCCGGCGTTGTTGATGAGTACGTCGATGCCGCCGGCCTCAAGGCAGGTTGCCTTGACGGCGTGCTCCACCGAGGATTGCGAAGTTACGTCGAGCGGAACTTCCGTTGCGCTCGTATCGGCAGGCAACGATCCGGGCGTTCGAACGCCCGCAAACACGGCGTAGCCTTGCGCTGCCAGTTCCCGGGCGGTGGCCAGGCCCAGGCCCCGGGACGCTCCGCTTATGAGGACGCTAGTCGGCATGATCTTCGAGTTGCTCCAAGAATCGCAAACCCGCACGCCTGCCGGGCATGGGCTTACTGAATGACCAAAAGCAGGTAATGATCCGCCAGCAGCACCGCAAACAGAGCGAACAGGTACACCATAGAATACCCAAAGGTGGGCATCGCAAGGGAATCGTCCCGCTGACGATACATCCTGAAGGCGTACCACAAGAATCGAGCTCCCAACACCACCGCCCCAATCAGGTACAGTGGACCGCTGATGCCGACCAGGTATGGGAACAGGCCGAAAAGGAACAGCAATACGGTGTAAAGCAGGATGTGCAGGCGCGTGAAGGGCACTCCGTGAGTGACCGGCAGCATCGGCATGTCCACCTTGGCGTAGTCGTCCCGCCGATGAATGGCCAGCGCCCAGAAATGGGGCGGTGTCCAGACAAAAACAATCGCGAACAGTACCACCGCACCGGGATCCAGCTGTCCGGTCACAGCGATCCAACCAAGCAGCGGCGGGGCCGCTCCGGATACCAGCGCAATTCCCGCCGAGCCGAACACCAGCACGGTCCATGAAGGAAATGTTTCCGCCGCCAGCAGCATGCCCACGGTCGCGGTAAACGTCAGCAGGGCCACCACCTTGGGCTTGGTTATTTCCAGGTAATCCCGCCAAAGCCGGGGGGCTCTCAATGCTTGTGTAGTCATGATCCGGGTTTTTCTCCTGTCGGACGCAGGCCGTGCGCCAGCGTCACCAGCGCCAGCACCAGCAACGCCGCGCAGCCGTTATGGGCGACGGCCGTGGAAATCGGCAAATACAGCAGCACGTTGGCAATCCCCAAGCCTAACTGCACCAGCAAGAGACCGCCCACTACGGCGCCGGCGATGCGAACCTTTCTGCCCGCCGCAAAGCAGGCGGTGCGGACCGTCAGCCAACCGACATACAACAGGACCGCCAGCGCGCCGAGCCGATGGGTCATGTGTATGGCGGTGCGTGCGGCATTGTCGAGCACTCCGTACTCATAGGAAACTCCCAGCCCGCGCCACATTACAAAGGCCTCCGCGAAGTCCATTTCCGGCCACCACAGCCTTTGGCAGGCCGGGAAATCGGGGCAGGCCAATGCCGCATAATTGGCGCTGGTCCAGCCGCCCAGCGCCACCTGAACGATCACGATGGCCAGGCCCACCAGGGTCCAGCGGTAGAGCCGGCTGTCCGCTCCCGCCGCCCAGCCGCCTGCATGGACACTACGGCGCAGGATCAGCCACCACAACAAGGCCAGGGTTCCGAAACCCCCAAGAAGATGCGCCATTACGACCACGGGCTTGAGCTGCCAGGTAACCGTCCACATGCCCAACAGCCCCTGGATCAGCACCAGCGCGACCAGGGACAGCGCGGGCGCCAATAGCGGGTTCGGTTCGCGCCGGCGCCAAATGGCCACCGCGCCAATCGCGCAGATCAGCAGCCCGAGCAGAGCCGCCGAATAGCGGTGAACCATTTCCTTCCAGGCTTTGGCAACGTCCACCGGGCGGTCCGGAAAGGCGGCACTGGCTTGAGCGATTTCCTCGGTGCCTTGCGGCACATCGATCTGGCCGTAACACCCCGGCCAGTCGGGACATCCGAGGCCGGCGTCGGAAAGGCGTACGAAAGCGCCGAGTACGACCACGAGCAAGGCCAACGTCGTGGCGAGCAGCGCCAGTCTCTTGATGTCCATGGATTTGATTTGCTACGTGGGGCGTGTGGTTTATTGAGCTACTGTTCGTGTTCTTTGCTGCGGATCAATACCGGGCCGAGGTGCCCGGAAGAATCGCTTTCGGGATGCTCGCTGTCGAGGCGCGGGATTATACAAACGGAACTGACATTTGATGCCGACCGCAAATGTCGTGAACAAGTGTTGCCTTTTATAGAATGATCTCCTGGCGTGTTGAACAAGGTCACTGCTATGGCTGATCGGCGGTCTCCCGCTACTGTGTTGCGCCCAAGTCGCGCCTCCGCGCTGCTTGGCCTGGCGCTGGTGGTGTTGCTGGCCGCACCCCGCGAATCCGCAGCGGACCTGGACGAGGAAGCGCTGCGCGAGGCAGTCAGCCGGGTGCTGAACCACGCTGAGGAATCCCACTATTCCAACATTCAGGTGGATGATCGCATTTCGCAGGCTACGCTGGACAATTACCTTGCGGCGCTGGACCCTCAGCGGCTTTTTTTCACGGTAGAGGAAGAGGTGCGTTTCCGGGAGCAATACGGCGATCGTCTGGATGACGCCATGCGGCAGGGGCAAATGGAACCGGTGTTTGAAATCCACCGCCTTTACCTGCAGCGCCACGGGGAATTGCGGGACTTTGCGCAGAACTACTTGAAGACCCTGCCGAACCTGAACACTTCCGGGGAATGGCTCCTGGATCGCTCGTCGGCGCCCCGCCCCGCCAACCAGGCCGGCCTGCAGGAGCTTTGGCGGGACTGGGTGCGTCACAAGTGGATCAACCTGGTGCTGGAAGGCCGGAGTTACGAGGCTGCAGGCGCCTGGCTGCGCCATAACTACCGTTTTGGGGATCCGCTGAGCATAGACCAGGAGGGATTCTCGGTTACCTTCGGGCAAACGCCGGGCGATAAGCGGTCTGATTCCGATCCTCTTGATTCCGAAGCTGCATTCGCTTTGTTCCTGAACTCGTTCGCGCGCGCCCTGGATCCAGGTTCAAGTTACTCTTCGCCCGATACCATCTGGGATCTTGCTGAGCGGCTCGAAGACGTTGGGCTAGTCCAAGTGTCCCTTGATCCGGCAGGCGAATATCTTGCGGTCCGGGAACGGCCGGGGGAAGACAACACGGTCAAGGAAGGCGGCCTTCAGGCAGGCGACCGGATCATCGGAGTGGATCCTTTTGGTGACGGCGAGGTTATCGATGTTGTCGGCTGGCAACCCTTCGAATTCCACAAGCTGATGTTCGGGCCCACGGGTACGCCGGTTGTCTTTCGTGTCTTACCTGCGAACGGCCAGACCCAGGCCATTGTGCGGAAAATGGAACGCATCTCAATCGTTACGAAGGAAATGAAAAGGGCGCTGCGTTGGACCCCCAAATGGCTCATGGAAAGGAGCATGAAAAAGATGCTTCAATCCGAAATGAATGCGACACAGACCGTGCTGGAAGTCGAGCAAAGTGTCCAGACGCTGCGCGTGGGCGTGATCCGGATACCGGCGATCTACGGTAAGTGCACACGCGACGTCAAACGCCTGATCGGTGAGTTGAAGGCCGAAGGAGTGGACGCTTTGGTGTTGGACTTGCGCGGCAACAACTACAGCGAAGGAGATGAGGTCGTCTCCCTGAGCGGGCTGTTCGTAGGCAAAGGCCCGATATCACAAGACCGCGATCGCGATGGCAAAGTGCGCGTGCTACGGAACAGGAGGCAAGTAGCGATCTGGGACGGACCGCTGGCAGTATTGGTAAACCGAATAAGCAGTTCGGCAGCCGAAGTCTTCGCGGCAGCGATTCAGGATTATGGCCGGGGTGTGGTGGTGGGCGAGCGCACGTTTGGAAAAGGCGCTATGCAAGGCGAATACAAGATCAAGCAACTGACGCGAGGCAAGTCCGAAGATCCCACACTACGTATCACAAATCGAAAGGTTTATCGTGTTACCGGTGGCAGTGTCGATCAAGCAGGTGTAAGGCCTGATGTCTTACTGCCCACAGCGCATGGGTACTATTCGCCGGCGCAGTTCTTAGCACGCGGAATGGACCGCTCCCGGCGTGAGCGGGGCTTAAGTGACCCGCTGCCTCCATCCGAGGTGCCTGGCGCGGTTTTCCGCAACCATGAAATGACGCGCCTGCCACTGGAAACTCTGGCGGATCGACTTCAGCAGCGCTATTCGCAAGATCTCGACCGGCGTCTGATTGCGAGCACCTTGGAGTTGTCGCGTAAACACATGCGGCGCCAAAGCGAGCCCGTTCATCTCGACCAGCGTCGCGAGTACCAGGAAACGCGGTGGGCGGAAGAACTGGCGCTGGCCAGGGAATGGCTGGACGCAAAGGGTGCAGCGGGGGTGTTGGAACCGGCCCTGGTGGAATTCTTGCTGCGATGGAAGGAGAATTTCCTGCCGGAGAGTTTCGCATCGGCCGAGGAAGAACCGGCACTCGTGCAAGCAGTGTTGCTGGCGCGCGGCTACGTTGTTGTGCCGGACGACACCGGGTTCCGGCAAGAAGCCTACGACCTGCCGCTGCAACAGACCGCGACGATAGTGGTCGACCTGGCCGAACTGCAATAGAACGCTGTCACCGCTTCAATCGCTTCTTCCCGTAGTCGAGCAATCCGATTTCCAGCGCGGGCGAGTAATAGCGGCGTTATTCACTGCTTTTGGAACTGAACCGAGAGGCCATACGTTCGGGGCGGACCATAGTGCGCCCAACTCGCGCCGGCGAAGCTGGTGCGCTGGTCCGCGTATAGCGTGTCGGTCAGGTTCTTGCCCCAGGCGGTGACCCTCCATCGCTCATCCGGCGAGGTCCAGCTCAGCGACGCGTTAGCCACTCCGTAGGCCTTCTGAAAGGATGCGAGGCGCTCAAAGCGGCCGATGGCGTTGTCGCTGCTGGACCAGGAGTGGTGCTTCCAGCCGTAGTCAACATTCAACTCAAGACCTGCGCCGCCGGCCAGTTCGATTCCGTAGCTTGCCGCCAGGTTGACCGAGTGCCAGGGCGCGTGCGGTATTCGGTTGCCGTCGCGGCGGATGTCGAAGCCCTGGATTGTGCCGACCAGGAACTTGTCGAATCGCGCGTCCAGGTAGCCGTAGGCCAGATTCAGCAACAGGCGGTCGTCCGGCGCCCACGCCAGCTCCAGTTCTCCGCCGCTGATACTGGCCCGGGCGGCGTTCTTGACGCGCAGTCCGTCAAATACGCCGGAGACTGCGTCGAACAGCAGCGTAACCCGTTGCAGGTCATGAAAGTCGGTAGAGAAGGCGGCCGCGTTCAACTGCAGGGAATCATTGAGCCAGCGGCTCTTGACGCCGATCTCGAAATTGGTTGCCGTCTCCTCCCGAATCGGCCTGTCCGCTTCCGAGGCACGGCTTACCTTGCTGTCGAAGCCGCCGGACTTGAAGCCTTCCGACCAGCTCACGTAGGTCATCAGGTCGCGCCCGGCAAACGGCCTCCATTCGATCACAACCCTGGGCGTTAGCGCGTCGAACGATGCTTCTGCCGCTACGTCGTAGTCTTCAAAGATGATCTGGAACGGAATTCCGGGGACCGCGTCGTCGGTAAGCGTGCCGACGGTGCGGTTTTCCTTGTCGTCCAGGGTATAGCGCAGGCCGGCCCGCAGCGTGATTGCCGGATTGACCTCCCACGAGGCATCGGCGAATGCAGCCCAGCCCGAGGTGTTCGACATTCCCCTCCAATCGCCGCGGCTTCCATTGAGCACGCCGGCCTGGTTCACCACGATGTCCTCGTATTCCAGCCGCTCCACGTCTTCATGGATGTAGTACAGGCCCGTCACCGCCTGCCAATTGGAGGCGGGTTCCAGGGCATAGCGCAGTTCCAGGCTGGTTTGGCGTGCCTCCTCTTCCTGGCCGAAAAGGTCGTCGAAGCCCTGGCCCACGGCAATGCTGCGGCCGCCGAACTGATCCACCGTGTTCGAGGCAACGTCACGGTAGGCTGCAATGACAGTGAGATCACCGCCCGCAAGGCCCTGGTTAAATCGAGCCGAAAGCCCCCACTGCTGCGCCTCGTAGCCGATCGCCAGGCCATGCTCCGAGACCCGTGGCCTGCCGCTGGAAGCGGAGGGGGGGAAGCTGTCCCATTCGGTAACGCTGCGCGTCTGACTGCCATTGTCCTCTTCGCTGTAGTCGGCGCTGAGCAGCAGATCGCGATCATCGCCGAAAGCGAACTTGAGTTGCGCCCGCAACGCCAGGAGGTCCTCGTCGTCGGACTCCACGCCGCTCAGCAGGTCCATGCCGTAGCCATCGCGCGTCTTGCGAAGCATTGAAATCTTGCCTGCCACATTGGAAGCCACGGGGCCGGCAAGCACGCCCTTCAGTTCGGTGGCGTTAAACGAACCAAAGCCGGCCAGGAACTTCGCCTCGGTCAAATCCACGTCCGGCGCCCTGGTAGTTAGACTGACGGCTCCGCCCACCACGTTCTTGCCGAACAGCGCTCCCTGGGGGCCGCGCAGCACGGAGGCCTGTTCGAGATCGAAGAGTTCGAAGAAATAGGAGGTGGATCGCGCGATATAGACCTCGTCCACGAACAGAATCACGGAGTTCTCCAGCGCGCTGCGGGTGGCGCCGCTGTTGCCTATGCCCCGCACGGTAAGCTCCGAGCGGCTGCTGCTGAAGGTTGAATAGGAGAGATTGGGGATGCGGAGGGCCAGATCGCCGAGCTTTTCCACCCGGCCCGCTGCCAGAGCCTGCCCATCCAGGGCGCTGATGGACATTGGCACGTCCTGCAGGTTTTCGGTCCGTTTCTGCGCCGTGACCACAACTTCTTCCAGGTAGCCTTCGGCGCGCGCTGAGATGCTCACGATCATGCCCAGCAACAGAAGCGCACCGCTAAGGCGCCGGCGCCAGCGCCAGCAAGAGCCCTGCGGGCGGCGGGTTCCCACCGCGTGTTGCATGGAACAACCTGGGAACGAGGGCGTCCCGCCCTCGACGAGGGCAAGATGCCCTCGCTCCCAGCGCTTGTTCCCTGCGGCCAGCGCCGCGGGAACCGTGGTGAACACTTGCATGGAAAAAGCCTGGGAACCGGGGCTTCCAGCCCTCGACGAGGGCAGGATGCCCTCGCTCCATTTCTCCCAACGCGCCAGCGTAGCGGAAAACGCTGTGAACACTCCTGGCTTAAGTTCCATCGGCGACCTATCGCAAAACAGCACGCCGGCGGGGCGCGCCCGACTATACGCCCTCGCGGGTCTCGGCAAGAATCCGGTCCACAACCGAAACCAGGGCCTGATCGTTTGTGTCGCCTTCCAAAAGGCGCAATCGGTAATGATCCGTTTGCCGGTCGGCACTGCTGCCGTTGGACACGATATGGAGAGCGTGGCCTAGCTCGCCTTCACAGCCGAGCGCGCGGGCATCGTCGCTGAGCGTCTCCACAAGCTGGGTCACGAGATCGCCGATGTCGGTGCGCCCGCCATCGGCTGTATTGCCAAGAAACGCCAGTACGCCATAGCGCTGCGCCAGCCAGCGATTCTCCGCAATGATCTCGGTCAGGGGCTCCTCCGGCAATTCGCCCGCGTAGTGTTTTCTCATCAGCATGCGCACCAGGCAGGCATAAAGAGCAATGATGCACATGGCGTCATCCAGACGCGTGCACAGATCGCAGATGCGCAACTCGACGGTGGGATAGCGCTGCGAAGGACGGATATCCCACCACAACTCGCTGCCGTCGCTGATCAGGTGCATTCGCCGGTAATTCTCCAGAAGCCCTTCGTAGTCGGCGGCCGAGTACAGGGGATTGGGCAGGCTGGTACGCGGCAACACCCCGATCAGGCACAGGCGGTAGGACTTGTAGCCGGTGTTGTTGCCCTGGTTGAATGGCGACGAGGTGGAAAGCGCCAGCAGCAGGGGAAGATACTGGCGCATCGCGGTCATTACCCGGATCCGGGCGTCCGGGTCGCCGAACCCGGCATGCACATGCATGCCGCCCACCAGGTAGCGGCGGACCGCTTCCTGGTAGGTCATCTCGAAATCTTCGTAGCGCTTGCGCGGCGTGGTGAGCTGCTCCTCCCAGGTCGCGAATGGGTGGGTCGATGCAGCCATTACCGCAGCCCCCTGGCTGGCGGCGGCATTGAGCACCAGTGTGCGGGTCTCACGCATGGCTTCGCGCACCTCGGCCACCGAGTGGCACACACGGGTGTTGGTTTCGATCTGCGAACGCAGCATTTCCGGCACGACCTTGTGGTCTCCGGCGTGTGCCTGGCAGTACTCGAAGATCGCGGGATCGGGGTCGGCGAGCATGTCGCGGGTTACCGGATCGATAAGGAAGAATTCTTCCTCGACACCCAGCGTGATCGTTAAGTCGGCTTTGTTCATCACTGTCTGGCCCGGCTCTGTCGGCTCGGATCCAGGGGAACGGTCGGAGAGAAGAAGGTTGCGGCATTCATCGACGGAAAACCCGAGACTCCGGGCCCGCTGCACGAACTGCAGCTAATGAACATGGTCCTCGGCATAATGCCGGTAACCGTTGCCCCGACGATCCGCCACGACTACGCCGATGGTCTCATAGCAGCGAATGGTTTTCAGCGGCAATCCACTCGCCTCCGCGGCTTTCTCGATGTTCACAATCCGACCCTTCTCAACCTCAGCGCGTTGCTCACGACCGAAACCGACGACAGGCTCATGGCTGCTGCAGCAATCATGGGCGACAACAGAATGCCGAAGAACGGGTACAGCAGGCCGGCCGCGATCGGCACGCCGGCCGAGTTGTAGACGAACGCACAGAACAGGTTTTGCCTGATGTTGCGCATGGTCGCATGCGCCAGCCGGCGGGCCCGAACGATCCCGTTCAGGTCGCCCTTTACCAGTGTGAAGCCCGCACTCTCGATGGCCACGTCGGCGCCGGTCCCCATCGCGACCCCCACGTCCGCCTGGGCCAGCGCGGGCGCGTCGTTCACACCGTCGCCCGCCATCGCGACCTTGGCGCCGGCTGCCTGTAGCTCCTCTATGATGCGGGCCTTTTCTTCCGGGAGAACGTCGGCGCGAATCTCATCGATCCCGAGCCGGGAAGCGACCGCCTTCGCGGTGCGTTCGCTGTCACCCGTGACCATGACGATGCGCAGACCTTCGGCATGCAGCGCCTTCAACGCCTGTGGCGTTGTGTCCTTGACCGGATCGGCGACGCTCACAGTCCCGGCCAGCCGGCCTTCAACGACGACGAACATGACCGTCTCGCCCTGGTCCCGGCGCTGGTTCGCCATTTCGCTTGCATGGCCGCCGTCGAGCCCAAGGTCGGCAAGCAGCTGCGCGTTGCCCAGCGCAACGGTCTTGTCCTCAACCAGTCCCTTGACACCTTTCCCGGTGACCGCCTCGAATCTTTCCACTTTGGAAAGGACGACGCCACGTTCCTCCGCTCCCGCAACGATCGCCTCGGCGAGCGGGTGCTCGCTGCCCCGTTCGAGCGACGCCGCGAGCCGCAGCAACTGAGCCTCGTCTATCCCCGCGTCCGGTACCACGGCGACCAGCTTCGGCTTACCCACGGTCAAGGTGCCGGTCTTGTCGACGATCAGCGTGTCGACCCTGGCGAATCGCTCGAGCGCCTCGGCGTTCTTGATCAGCACGCCGGCCTGCGCGCCTCGGCCGGTCGCCGTCATGATGGACATGGGTGTGGCAAGGCCAAGCGCACAGGGACAAGCGATGATCAAGACCGAGACCGCCGTCACCAGGGCATAGGCCATGGCCGGCGGCGGACCCCAGATCGACCAGACAATAAACGCCGCCACCGCGACAAGGACGACAGCCGGCACGAAATATGCGGCCACCGAGTCGGCCAATTTCTGGATCGGCGCGCGGCTACGCTGCGCTTGGGCCACCATCTCGACGATTTGCGACAGCATGGTGTCGGCGCCGACGCGCCTGGTCTCGATGACGAGCGTGCCCCTGCTGTTGATCGTCGCTCCGGTCACCGGGTCGCCAACCGCCTTTTCGACCGGCACCGGCTCGCCGGTCAGCATGGACTCGTCAATCGACGAATGGCCTTCGACAACTACCCCATCCACCGGCACTTTGTCCCCCGGGCGTATCCGCAGGCGATCGCCGACCTGAACGTCTTCGAGCGGGATTTCCTTTTCGCCGCCATCCGGGCGGATGATTCGCGCCGTCTTCGGCGCCAGATCCAGGAGCGCGCGGATCGCGTCGCCCGTCCGCTCCCGGGCGCGGAGTTCCAATACCTGGCCGAGCAATACCAGAACCACGATGACAGCGGCAGCCTCGTAGTAGACTCCGACATGGCCTTGGGCACCGCGGAATCCGGCCGGAAAGATCCCCGGCGCGATCGTCGCGACGACACTGAACGCATAGGCCGCGCCGACGCCCATGGCGATCAGCGTGAACATATTCAGGCTGCGGTTGACGACGGATTTGACGCCGCGGACGAAGAACGGCCAGCCCGACCAAAGGATGACCGGCGTCGCCAGGACCAGCTCGGCCCAAACCGCGGCCCCTTCGCCGATCCACCTGCGCACGGGCAGGCCGATCATGGGACCCATCGCGAGCAGCAAGACTGGAACCGTAAGCGCGGCCCCGATCCAAAAGCGGCGCATGAAATCCACGAGTTCCGGATTGGGTCCCTGGTCTCCAACCGGCACGCCCATGGGCTCCAGCGCCATGCCGCAGACCGGGCAGTCGCCGGGTCCCTCCTGCACGACCTCCGGGTCCATGGGACAGGTGTAAAGCGTGCCCTCGGGCATCGGTTCCGGCGCAGCGAGACCTTCCAGATAAGCGGGCGGGTCCCCCTCGAATTTTTCCTGGCAATGCGCCGAGCAGAAATAGAAGCGCTGGCCGGCGTGCTTGGCGACATGCCGGGCGCTGGCTCGCGCCACGGTCATGCCGCAGACGGGATCCGTCGCCTCAAGGTAATCTTCCGGCGCGGCCTTGAACTTGTCGCGGCACCCCGGGCAGCAGAAGCGATAGACGTGGCCGTCGTGCTCGTGGCTCGGCTTGTCCGCGTTTGGATCGACGGTCATGGCGCAGACCGGATCTCTCACGAGAGCCGCCTGCTGGCCTTCGTGCTCATGCCGATGCGCGTGGGTTGTCATGGGCCGATTCTCCACGTCAGAACACCTCCTCGCCCAGCGCGTCGCCGGCGGATTTCTTCAGCGTATTGCGCTTCCGTGCCTGCCCTTTCGTCATCGTGGTCTCGTCGATTTTCACCGGTTTCCTCCTCCCTGTGTCCCGCCGGGACCGACCTGCCGCCACGCAGATCATATTACCCGACCGCGCCAGGAAGCGGCGAATGATCCAGTTGAGGGTTTCGGGCTCGCGTTAAAATGTAAGGTGATCAGAAAGATGTAATCGCAATCGTAGGACAAAGCGTATATGGCAAGAAATGATTGCAGTGTCGAGACCGTACGAAGAGTGGCGGATGCAACAGGAACGCGATGACGTTCCCGCACCGGATTGAAGGCCTGCCCATAGGCAAGCGGTGCAGCGCCCATGACTGAATCTGCAGTGACCGTCGATTTTGACTTCGGCCTGGGCGAAGAGTTCGACCTGTTGCGCGAGCAGGTGTCGCGATTTGCTGCGGATCACATTGGGCCGAACGCCGCGGAACTGGATGCGAGCAATCAGTTCCCTCGCGACCTGTGGCCCCAATTGGGCGAGCTGGGCCTGCTGGGAATCACCGCAGGGGCCGATTATGGCGGCGCGGGGCTCGGTTACCTGGCGCACGTGGTAGCCATGGAGGAAATCAGCCGGGCCTCGGCTTCAGTAGGCCTTTCCTATGCTGCGCACTCCAACCTGATGGTTAACCAGCTGTGCCTATGGGGCACGGAGGAGCAGAAGGACCGTTTGCTGCCGAAATTGATTAGCGGCGAGCATGTGGGCGCGCTGGCCATGAGCGAGGCGGAAGCGGGGTCCGACGTGTTGAGCATGCGTACCCGCGCGGCGCCGCAAGGCGACCATTATGTGCTGAACGGAACAAAAATGTGGATTACCAACGGACCGGAAGCGGACGCACTGATCGTCTATGCCAGGGTCCCTGCGGAAACAGCGGCGGCAAGCTCCCGCAAGTGCGGGCCGATCCGGGCGTTTGTCGTCGAGAAGGGCCTGCCGGGATATTCCACCGAGCCCAAGCTCGACAAGCTGGGCATGCGCGGGTCGGACACCTGCGGGCTGGTCTTCGATCAGTGCCGGGTTCCCCGGAACAACATATTGCCCGGCGACGGAGTAAAGATCCTGATGTCCGGACTCGACTATGAACGCGTGGTATTGGCTGGCGGCCCTCTCGGCATTATGCGCGCCGCCATGGACATGGTGTTTCCCTACGTCCATGAACGAAAGCAGTTCGGCAGCCCGATCGGCAGGTTCGAATTGATGCAAGGGAAGCTGGCGGACATGTATACGAAAATGAACGCCGCCAGGGCCTACGTGTACTCGGTAGCCCAGGCCTGCGACCGGGGCGCGACAACGCGGTTCGACGCCGCTGCGGCAATCCTCAACGCATCCGAAAGCGCCAGTTGGGTGACCGGCGAGGCTCTGCGGGCGCTCGGAGGCAACGGCTATATCAACGAGTATCCTGCAGGAAGATTGTTCAGGGACGCAAAGCTCTATGAGATTGGTGCGGGCACCAACGAAATCCGGCGCATGCTGATCGGCCGCGAACTCTTCGATGCCACCACGGGAAACGCCTGATGGCCGTGTTCAAGAGCAAGATCGACACAAAGTCCGAAGAATTCGCCGCCAACGCTGCGGTCAACCGGGGGCTGGCAAAGCAGCTTCGCGAGCTCAAGGAGGCCGTGTGCCAGGGTGGATCGGAAACGGCGCGGGCCAGGCACCTGAAGCGGGGCAAGATGCTGGCCCGTGACCGGGTGGCCGCGCTGACGGACTCCGACGCGCCGTTCCTGGAGATCGGTCAGCTGGCCGCGCATGACGTCTATGACCACCCGGTTCCCGCGGCCGGTCTGGTTTGCGGTATCTGCCGCGTCCACGGCGTCGAATGCATGATTGTCGCAAATGACGCGACGGTGAAGGGCGGCGCCTACTATCCCCTGACCGTGAAGAAACATCTTCGGGCGCAGGAAATCGCGCTTGAGAACCACCTGCCCTGTATTTACCTCGTTGATTCCGGTGGCGCCTACCTGCCCATGCAGGACGAAGTATTTCCCGACCGGGAACACTTCGGCCGCATTTTCTACAATCAGGCCCGCCTGTCTGCGCGCAACATTGCCCAGGTCGCAGTGGTCATGGGCTCCTGTACGGCTGGTGGCGCCTATGTCCCGGCCATGTCCGATGAAACCGTCATCGTCAGGGAACGAGGGACGATTTTTCTCGCTGGCCCACCGCTGGTCAAGGCGGCAACCGGCGAGGAAGTCGACCAGGAGACACTGGGGGGCGGCGACATGCATACGCGGGTGTCCGGCGTGGCGGACTACCTCGCCGACGATGACCAGCATGCCTTGGGCATCGCCCGGGACATCGTTCGCAGCCTGAACAGGCCTGGCCGGATCGGGCCTGGCGCCGCTGCGGAGCCGAAGTGCTCGCCGGACGAAATCTACGGCATCGTGCCTCGCGGACTACGCTACATCTATAACGTGCGGGAAGTCATTGCACGAATCGTGGACGGCTCTGACATTGACGAATTCAAGCCACGCTACGGGACCACGCTGGTCTGCGCCTTCGCTCAACTTGGCGGCTACCCGGTGGGGATATTGGCAAACAACGGAGTGCTGTTCTCGGAATCATCGCTGAAAGGCGCGCATTTCATACAGCTTTGCAACCGGCGAGGCATCCCCTTGCTGTTCCTGCAGAACATCGCGGGATTCATGGTGGGCAAGGACTTCGAGCGTCGCGGCATCGCAAAGGATGGCGCCAAGCTGATTACCGCCGTAGCCTGCGCGCGGGTGCCGAAACTCACCGTCATCATCGGCGGGTCATTCGGGGCCGGCAACTACGGGATGTGCGGCCGGGCATACGGGCCGCGGCTGCTGTGGATGTGGCCCAACGCGCGTATCTCGGTGATGGGCGCCGAGCAGGCGGCAATGGTGCTGAGCCAGGTGCGCGGCGAAGCGCAGCGCGCACGAGGAGAGACCCCCTCGAAAGAAGCCGAGAATGCGTATCACGAGGGAATCCGGGCCCAGTATGAACGCCAGGCGCATCCTTTCTACGCCAGCGCCAGGCTCTGGGACGATGGCGTTATCGATCCAGTGGATACCCGCCAGGTGCTGGCGCTCGGCCTGTCCGCAGTCATGAACGCGCCCATGCCTGAGGAGACACCCTATGGCGTATTTCGCATGTAACCCCCCTGGGAAAGAGGGCATCCTGCCCTCCAATCCGGGAACGAGGTTAACCTGGCCTCCACCCTGGGAACGAGGCCATCCTGGCCTCGGCGAGGGCGGGACGCCCTCGTTCCCAGCGAGATCTTCTTGCGCATATCCCTATTTCATGCCAGGGCCAGTATAGTGCCGGGACTCTATTTCGAAGAATTCAGGGTGGGAGACGTCATCCGGCATGCCTTGCGCCGCACGGTGACGGAAGCGGACAACCTGTTGTTCTCGGTATTGACCCACAACCCCTCGCCGCTGCACCTGGATGAGGAGTACATGCGCAATACCGAATTCGGTCAGCGCATCGTGAACAGCTGCTTCACCCTGAGCCTGATGACGGGCGTTTCGGTAGGCGACACGACCGATCGGACGGCAATCGCGAACCTGGGCTGGGAAGATGCCCGGTTTCCCAAGCCGGTCTTTCTCGGAGACACGCTGAGAATCGAAACCGAAGTGGCACAGGTAAGGCAAAGCAAGTCACGGCCGGAGGCAGGCGTTGTGACTCTTGTCCACCGGGCCTACAACCAGCAAGACGAACTGGTCGGGAGCTGCCGGCGCGTCGCATTGATGAAGAAGCGCCCCGCCGGCGAGCAGTAACTTCCTGGAAACGAGGACATCTTGTCCTCGTCGAGGGCAGGATGCCCTCGGTCCCAGCGATGTCCTTGTTCCCGGGGGTCTTCCCGTTAGCCGGTAAACGACTTCAGCGCCTGAATCCGTGCGTCCAGCGGAGGATGGGAGGAAAACAGCCGCTGAATGCCGGATCGGGCCGAGGCCGAAATACCGAAGGCCGCCATCGACTCCGGCATCGATTTTCCGGCGCCGTATCCGCGCTTTAACGACTCCAGTGCGTTAATCATGGAGCCTCGGCCGGCCAGACGGGCGCCGGCGGCATCGGCGCGAAACTCCCGGCGGCGCGAGTACCACATCACAATGGCGCTGGCCAGGATGCCAAACACGATCTGGGCCGCGATCGTGACCGCAAAGTACCCCAGGCCGAAACCTCGTTGGTTACGCAGGATCACCCGGTCCACGATAAAGCCGACTATGCGCGAGAAGAACAGCACGAAGGTGTTCAGGATTCCCTGCAGCAGCGTCAGAGTCACCATGTCGCCGTTTGCCACGTGGCCGATTTCATGGCCCAGCACCGCACGCACCTCGTCGCGGCGCATGTTCCGAAGCAAGCCTTCACTGACTGCCACCAGTGACTTGTTACGCCGGGCGCCGGTCGCGAAGGCGTTCGGTTCCGGGGCCGGGAAAATCCCTACTTCCGGCGGCTCGATCCCGGCACTCCTGGCCAACTGCCGGGTGGTGTCCAGCAGCCAGACTTCGGTCGGGGTGGATGGAGCATCGATGATCTCAGTGCGGGTGGCCCGCTTGGCCATCCACTTCGAGAGGAACAGCGAGACAAAAGCTCCCCCGAACCCGAAAACCGCGCTGAAGATGAACAGGCCGGTGTAGTTCAGAGCGTATTCGCCTGCCGCATCCATAACGAATCGATCAACGCCGAGCAGCCGCAGGACCAGCGAGGCAACCAGAAGGACCGCCAGGTTGGTAAGAATGAACAGCGCTATGCGGGTAACCATGCGGACGTCTCCGGAACGCGCCTTTGCGGGGATAGTAAGTATATGGGGATCATTGTCCCGGTTTTGCAGGTCAAAAGGGCGCTTGCGGCGCCTCGCGCTGGCCGCCTACACTTGCCGGCCTGATGCCGGCGTCGTGACTTTTGTCCATCGAGCCTACAACCAGAACGATGATCTGGTCGGCAGCTGCCGCCGCGTCGCCCTGATCAAGAAGCTATCCGCCGGCGACAAGGCGGCGGAAAGCGACCCCCGCAACGCAAGGTAACTGCGCTAAGTTCCGCCGCATGCAGTTCCGTTCGGGATCCGTGCCAGCGATCGCAGCCTGAGCACCACCGCAGTATCCCGCCCGACATCGGAACCGCGTTTGCTGTTCACGATTTCCACCGCCACATGTGCCAGGCATCCAATGTTGGTCTCCCAAGCCAGCCGGTAGTCTCGCGAGTTCATGGACATGCCACTCTCCAGCGATAGCCCACCATATCGAGTCATAAGGGTATGGCCGACACGATAGTGCTCATTCGGGCCGTTGATTCCTATGCGTGCCCATGGAATCCATGCGCCTGCGGCGGTTTCCAGTCCATACGCCAACTCAATGTTTGTCTCTTGGTGTTCCAGACCTGGGGTCGTGATGTTGCGGCGGGCGGTATTCCTCGTCCACAACGCGCTCTGCACGCCCTCGTGAACCTGCGCGCCCCAGGATTGCGTCAGGGAAAGTAGCAGGCCCTTCGCAGTCGCCGACGAGGGATCATAGCGGAAACCGCCGGACACGCCCCACTCTTCGAATCCATCCGATTCATGTGATACTAATCCGCTGGCAACCAGATTCATGGTGAGGCCAGGAATCAGGTCAATCAGATCCAAGCCGCCGCCTACCTCCAGCCCAAATCCTTTCTCCGCATCTCCAGAGTCACTGCGCAAAGCCAGTTCCACCCGGCTCCGCAGCGAGGAGTCGGGGCCGAACTCGGTCAAGTACGATCCTTGCAATCCTAGTCGAATGCGCTGGGCATTTCCTTCGGCCTCAAGCACATTCTCCGCATTTCCAGAGCGCGCTCTCGCCACCATCGCGTCGGTCTTGACCGCCAGCGAGAACTTATCGGATCCGGATAGTAGCTCGCCGCGTGCCCCTACCGCTGCCAGCCGGGTCCGAAGATCGATCCTCACCGAATCGCCACCCAATGCAGGAGTTGCCACCATATCGCCTTTGCTGTAGCCGGCTAGTCCCCATACCCACACTCGTTCCGAGAGTTGGTACCCCATGTATGGATGGAGGCCTGTAATCGACGAATCAAGCGTTCCGGAATCCTGCCCTTGAGCGCTGTATCCTTCGTCAGTCCAGGTGCGCGAGATCGTGATACCCAGCAAACAGCGCTCACAATCGTAGTCAGCCCCAACAATCGCGGTAAGCACGTCTCCGTGCGCGGTTGATCGACCTGCAGCGGATTCGAATCGCGAGTACGCCCCCCGCCCCCAAATGGAAATGGCTCCTTTGCCCGATTCGGACGCAGCGAGCCGGAAGCCGCTCCCGGAAAACAGATCCCGCAATGCCAAAAGGCCCGGAAGTGCGGTATCCGTTGCTCCGAAGTGCGTTCCGCCAGCGCCTGTGTTCCATCGCGCACCCTTGGATTCGACTGCGTTGCTCGGCCCGCGGCCGAACTCGCTCGGCCAAGCAGCCGGTTTTCCGCGCAGATGATCCTGCTCGCCGGATTCGAACACGAAAAGACCTTCGCTCAACAAGCGATGTCCAGCAATCGTAATTTCCCCGCCGGGTACGCGTCCGTTGCGCCGATAGGCCTCAAACTGCTCTTCGACGGCTTTCACGATGTGATCTCCCGTAATGCGGCCAAGCCGGGCCAGCCAGTGCCTGGAGGCCGTATCCTCGTCCCCGCCACCGCGGATCAAACCCACGGCCTGTGCGTCAACCAGCTGAACGCCAACCGGATTGCCGAGTTCCAGAGTGAAGAATTCCTCGGCTTCATTAAGTAAGTCGAGCAGCAAGGGAACGACGATCTCGGCTCGCGTCTGACCGGCCGGAATCGTCAGTGTCCCCGCGCTTGATCTGTAGTCCGCTCCCGCCTGGGCCGTGCCGTCGCGAGTTGTGTAGTCCACCGTGACCGCTTGACCACTGTGTCCGCTCAGGGATATCTCGAACACCAATTTGCCGTCCGACTCCGCGCCGGAAGCGTCCGCCACGGTCAGATCCGGCCGCGGTGCAACCGTATCTGTTACCGTCACTGCCACGAAAGGTAGCGGGACATCATCGTAGCCACCCCCTGCCGCTTCATGCGTCAACACATGGACCTGGTCATCAGTATCGTCGTCCAATGCCGCTGTAACCCGCACTTTCTGGGCGGTCCGCCAGTTCGAGACGGTGAACGTCAGCGTAACCGGAGATACGTCGAGGATATTGCCGGTGTATCCGGACACGAGCACCTTAACTTCCTCAAAGGGTTGGGACGTAAGCACCACTGTGTAGAGGCCTCCGCCAGGATCGGCTTCGGGCACCGTCAGTTCCGTGGGCGTGATTTCCACGCCGCGGGTATCGTCATCGGTGATTGTGAGCGTGACGTGTGATGGTTCCACGACACCGGTCAGCGACACCGATCCCGACACCGTTACGGTTTTGTCCGGCGCATCCTCGTCGTTGTCGATTGCGGTCACCGTTACTTCGCCCGTGCTCTGCGTCGCGTTGGCCGCAAAACTCAGCACCGTCCCGCTCACCTCGAAGTCGCCCGCAGCGGCAGGCGCATCTGCGATGGCGGACACGGTTACGCTGAACGATTCCTCCGAGGCCGGCGACACGCTGGCCGTAACCGTGCTCACGCCTCCGTTCTCATCAATCGTGTCCGGGGTCAGAACCAGCGTCACCACCGCCGGCTCAGGCGGCGGGGGCTCGTCGTCATCGATGATTGTGAGCGTGACGTGTGATGGTTCCACGACACCGGTCAGCGACACCGATCCCGACACCGTTACGGTCTTGTCCGGCGCATCCTCGTCGTTGTCGATTGCGGTCACCGTTACTTCGCCCGTGCTCTGAGTCGCGTTGGCCGCAAAACTCAGCACCGTCCCGCTCACCTCGAAGTCGCCCGCAGCCGCAGGCGCATCTGCGATGGCGGACACGGTTACGCTGAACGATTCCTCCGAGGCCGGCGACACGCTGGCCGTAACCACGCTCACGCCTCCGTTCTCATCAATCGTGTCCGGGGTCAGAACCAGCGTCACCACCGCCGACACAGGTGGCGGGGGCTCGTCGTCATCGTCGGTGATGGTCAGCGTGCCGTGTGATGGTTCCACGACACCGGTCAGCGACACCGATCCCGACACCGTTACGGTTTTATCCGGCGCATCCTCGTCGTTGTCGATTGCGGTCACCGTTACTTCGCCCGTGCTCTGCGTCGCGTTGGCCGCAAAACTCAGCACCGTCCCGCTCACCTCGAAGTCGCCCGCAGCGGCAGGCGCATCTGCGATGGCGGACACGGTTACGCTGAACGGTTCCTCCGAGGCCGGCGACACGCTGGCCGTAACCACGCTCACGCCTCCGTTCTCATCAATCGTGTCCGGGGTCAGAACCAGCGTCACCACCGCCGGCTCAGGCGGCGGGGGCTCGTCGTCATCGATGATTGTGAGCGTGACGTGTGATGGTTCCACGACACCGGTCAGCGACACCGATCCCGACACCGTTACGGTCTTGTCCGGCGCATCCTCGTCGTTGTCGATTGCGGTCACCGTTACTTCGCCCGTGCTCTGAGTCGCGTTGGCCGCAAAACTCAGCACCGTCCCGCTCACCTCGAAGTCGCCCGCAGCCGCAGGCGCATCTGCGATGGCGGACACGGTTACGCTGAACGATTCCTCCGAGGCCGGCGACACGCTGGCCGTAACCACGCTCACGCCTCCGTTCTCATCAATCGTGTCCGGGGTCAGAACCAGCGTCACCACCGCCGACACAGGTGGCGGGGGCTCGTCGTCATCGTCGGTGATGGTCAGCGTGCCGTGTGATGGTTCCACGACACCGGTCAGCGACACCGATCCCGACACCGTTACGGTTTTATCCGGCGCATCCTCGTCGTTGTCGATTGCGGTCACCGTTACTTCGCCCGTGCTCTGCGTCGCGTTGGCCGCAAAACTCAGCACCGTCCCGCTCACCTCGAAGTCGCCCGCAGCGGCAGGCGCATCTGCGACGGCGGACACGGTTACGCTGAACGATTCCTCCGAGGCCGGCGACACGCTGGCCGTAACCGTGCTCACGCCTCCGTTCTCGTCAATCGTGTCCGGGGTCAGAACCAGCGTCACCACCGCCGACACAGGTGGCGGGGGCTCGTCGTCATCGTCGGTGATGGTCAGCGTGACGTGTGATGGGTCCGCGACACCGGTCAGCGACACCGATCCCGACACCGTTACGGTCTTGTCCGGCGCATCCTCGTCGTTGTCGATTGCGGTCACCGTTACTTCGCCCGTGCTCTGAGTCGCGTTGGCCGCAAAACTCAGCACCGTCCCGCTCACCTCGAAGTCGCCCGCAGCGGCAGGCGCATCTGCGATGGCGGACACGGTTACGCTGAACGATTCCTCCGAGGCCGGCGACACGCTGGCCGTAACCGTGCTCACGCCTCCGTTCTCATCAATCGTGTCCGGGGTCAGAACCAGCGTCACCACCGCCGACACAGGTGGCGGGGGCTCGTCGTCATCGGTAATCCTCAACGTCCTATCCGCGGGCGCCAGGATGCCGGTGGTTTCCGCGGCCGTCTCTTCCCAGGCTTCGAAGTCGTAACCGGTGATTCTCCCGGACAGCGTCAAGGTCTTATGCGGTTCTTCCTCGTCGTTGTGGGTGGAGTAAATGAAAAGTATGCCCTCGCTCTCGCTTGCACCGGGTGCGAAGGGCAACATCCCCTGCGGGGGGAACGGGATAGACGAGAGTTCGTAGTCGTCCTCGTCCGCCGGCGCGAGCGGCGATACCGTTATATTTACGCAGAACTCTCCTTCCGCAGGCGGCGACACCGTTGCGGTCACTTCCGCTCTGGACTCCACATGGACTTCGAGAGTGCTTCCGCGGGCACGCTCCTTTATCTCCTCCGGGTTCAGATGCAGCACCACCTGTGAATTGGCCTCATCATCCACAATGGCAATAACTTGCTCTGCTCCAATATTAGTCCCATCGAGGGCTGCGCTAATCAAAACGGTCTGGTCTACGTTGCCTTCGAACAGACCATCGTCCAGAGCCGTCACCAAAGTGTTGGCGGCCGATGCGAGCGCCGGGAGCACCAGTGTCTTTGAACCGATGGTGTAGTCATCGCTTTCCGTGGCCGTGCCCGCCAGGGTAAGGTCGATGGTCTGTTCCGTGGCAAAGGTAGGCCCCGACCCCGTGCTCACCGTGATCGTCGCTGTGCCGCCGTTCTCTGCTATCGACGCCTCGTCCACCGAAAAGACCAGCGTGGGCACGCCGTCATCGTCGGTGATGGTGAGCGTGTGCTGCGACCCGATGTCCACGGATGACCTGGAGGCACTGATCAATATGGTTTCATCCGCCTCCTGGATGATATCGTCCACACCCGTCACTGTGACCGTAACGCTGGATGCTTGCGCGCCCGAACCGGCCGGAAGCGCCAGTGTCTTTGAGCCGATGGTGTAGTCATCGCTTTCCGTGGCCGTGCCCGCCAGGGTAAGGTCGATGGTCTGTTCCGTGGCAAAGGTAGTACCCGTCCCCGTGCTCACCGTGATCGTCGCTGTGCCGCCGTTCTCTGCTATCGATGCCTCGTCCACCGAAAAGACCAGCGCGGGCACGCCGTCATCGTCGGTGATGGTGAGCGTGTGCTGCGACCCGATGTCCACGGATGACCTGGAGGCACTGATCAATATGGTTTCATCCGCCTCCTGGATGATATCGTCCACACCCGTCACTGTGACCGTAACGCTGGATGCTTGCGCGCCCGAACCGGCCGGAAGCGCCAGTGTCTTTGAGCCGATGGTGTAGTCATCGCTTTCCGTGGCCGTGCCCGCCAGGGTAAGGTCGATGGTCTGTTCCGTGGCAAAGGTAGTACCCGTCCCCGTGCTCACCGTGATGTTCGCTGTGCCGCCGTTCTCTGCTATCGATGCCTCGTCCACCGAAAAGACCAGCGCGGGCACGCCGTCATCGTCGGTGATGGTGAGCGTGTGCTGCGACCCGATGTCCACGGATGACCTGGAGGCATTGATCAATATGGTTTCATCCGCCTCATGGATGAGATCGTCCACACCCGTCACTGTGACCGTAACGCTGGATGCTTGCGCGCCCGAACCGGCCGGAAGCGCCAGTGTCTTTGAGCCGATGGTGTAGTCATCGCTTTCCGTGGCCGTGCCCGCCAGGGTAAGGTCGATGGTCTGTTCCGTGGCAAAGGTAGTACCCGTCCCCGTGCTCACCGTGATGTTCGCTGTGCCGCCGTTCTCTGCTATCGATGCCTCGTCCACCGAAAAGACCAGCGCGGGCACGCCGTCATCGTCGGTGATGGTGAGCGTGTGCTGCGACCCGATGTCCACGGATGACCTGGAGGCATTGATCAATATGGTTTCATCCGCCTCATGGATGAGATCGTCCACACCCGTCACTGTGACCGTAACGCTGGATGCTTGCGCGCCCGAACCGGCCGGAAGCGCCAGTGTCTTTGAGCCGATGGTGTAGTCATCGCTTTCCGTGGCCGTGCCCGCCAGGGTAAGGTCGATGGTCTGTTCCGTGGCAAAGGTAGTACCCGTCCCCGTGCTCACCGTGATGTTCGCTGTGCCGCCGTTCTCTGCTATCGATGCCTCGTCCACCGAAAAGACCAGCGCGGGCGCGTCGTCATCGTCGGTGATGGTGCCCATGGCGGTAGCATCGGAAAGAGTGGCCCCGCCCTGGGAAGGATTGCTCAACGTCACCGAAAAGACTTCGCTGTTTTCGTCGATCTTGTCCTGAAGTATCGGGACCGTGAAGGTCGTTGAAGTGCTGTTCGCGGTGATGGTGGCGATGCCGCTTGAGGCCGTGTAATCGGCGCCAGA
The DNA here is from genome assembly GCA_965261845.1 of Candidatus Foliamicus sp. Taxonomy (GTDB): domain Bacteria; phylum Pseudomonadota; class Gammaproteobacteria; order Steroidobacterales; family Foliamicaceae; genus Foliamicus. Next base: position 3,243,789 of record OZ253475.1, read on the forward strand.
AATTGCCGTGTCGCCCGTTTCCGTGGAGGTGGCGTAGTTCACGAACATGTCGGAGCTGATCGCCGGGTCCAATTCAATAGTAAACGTCGCGCTGCCCGCGGACTCAGACACGCTCACGTCCGCAATGCTGACGTTGGTCGTTTCCTCGCCCGAGGATACAACGATCTTCATGGGTAGCGAGGCTCCGGCGGTGAATGGACTGCTACCGCCGAAATTGGTAGTGTCCGTCCACTTGTAGAAATATCTCACGGGATCATTGAAGACAAACCGGTCGCCCTCGGAGAACGACAGTTCGAGGCTGCCTATTTGCAAAGTCCAGCCAGCGGCCGTTCCGCGGGAAGGAAGTGGGGATAGCGCAAATACCACTTCTCCGGTATCCGCATTGTTGTGGACCTCGGTAACCGTGTACTCTATCTCTCGGAACGTGAATGTGGTGCTTGTGCTGGACCCGCCAGGGGTTGCGTGCGTGTTATAACCGACCAGAGTCTCACCACCGGCCCTCGAACTTTCCACCGTTACGGTGGATGACCAAATACAAGTTTGCGCCGACGCCGGAAGAGCAAGCGCGAAACTTCCAGAGCCGATGAGCAAAGTCACCGAGAGGCCCCGCAGTATATGGAAGAACCCGCCGGTCGAATTCCCGCAATTGAGCTTCCTGACCGACATGAAATCAAGCAGCGAGTTTGTGGCGCCTTTCAGCTTGCGGCCACGGTGACGATCCGGAACTGGGTTTGTAGCTGCGCCAAGCGAACGCACTTCTGAGCGCTTACGTCTCCCCTGGGGAACAAGATGAAACTTGTGCAAGGACTACCTTCCTTGTAGTGTTTGTTGCCCCCGCACCAGGCTGTCGCCGTTCCGGCGCTTGCCGTTCCAATTGCGACACCACCTTCGTTCATGATCAACGGAGAATCAATGGGGTCTACCCCTCAAGTTGGGGGGGGGGGCACAGCAGCTTGCAATTGTCGAATTAAGGTTGCCTCGACCCGTGCTCGTTCGGTAAGAACGGGAATCGATTCTTCAACGACCCGACCCATCCGAACTACGCTATTTCCGTCACCTGGCGCCTCCGGCTCATCGTGCCGGCAAATCAGCATGACGGGGTGCCTGTAAGGGTGCTTCAACCGTCTTTCAGGGCCGTGAGGACGCTTGCGGCTGCTCGCGCTCGCCGCCTACACTAGCCGGTCTGATGTCAGATTTTGACGTAATCGTGATCGGCGGCGGGGTCAACGGCCTGGCCTGCGCCGCGACCCTGACGCGCGAGGGTTTGAGTTGCTGCGTGCTGGAACGCAACAGCTACGTGGGCGGCGGCGCGGTGACCCGCGAAGTGACGCTGCCTGGGTTTCGCCATGATCTGTACGGTTCCTCGCACGTCTGGATTCATTGCAACGCCGACTTCAAGGCTATTCAGCCGGAACTGGAGCGTTTCGGGCTGAAATACATCGAGCCTGAAGATCACATTACCGGGCATCCGGATCGCACCGGTGGTCCGGGCATCGTGGTGTACAAAAGCGTTGAGCGCACCTGCGAGTCGATTGCCGCGTACTCCGCCGCCGATGCCCGCCGTTACGCAGCGGTCTGTGCGGACTTTGAACAGATCCGCGAGGGTTTCATCAAGGCGTTTTTCTCGCCGCCCGGTCCGCCCAGCACCTTGCCGCGCGCTTTGGAGCAGAGCGTGGACGGATTGAGGCGTCTGCAGGAGTTCTCGATGTCGGCGCGCGCCTGGGTGGAGGCCAACTTCGAGAACGACTTCGTCCAGGCGATGATGCTGAACTGGGCGCTGGCCCCGCAGATTCTTCCCGGCCAGGAGGGTGCCGGGCAGTCCTTCTACATCATGATCCCGGCGATCCATTACTACGGTCAGGCGATTCCCGAAGGCGGTAGCCAGCAGCTTCCGAAGGCGATGGCGGCATTTCTGGAGGGCAAGGGCAGCCGGGTAATGACTTCTTCCTCGGTGGATCAGATCGTGGTGGAGCACGGCCGTGCCTGTGGCGCGCGCCTGGAATCCGGCGAGACGCTGCGCGCCCGCCGGGCGGTCGTGTCGGCCCTGGAGCCGCGCCAGACGTTCTTGCGCATGCTCGATGCAGACCTGCTGGAGGAAGACTTTCTGGACATGGTTCGCGGCTATTCCTTCGGCAGAATCTCGGTATGCCGGGTGCACCTGGCTCTGAAAAAGCCTCCGCAATTCGTCAACGGCGAGAGCATGAGCCGCTGCGCGTTTCATCGCATGACCGACAGCATGCCGCAGTTGCTGAAGTTCTACGGCGAGCTGGCCATGGGACTGCCGCCGTCGGACCCGTTCCTCTGGTCGGCCTGCTGGACACTGCTGGATCCCACGCGTGCTCCCCACGGGCAGCACACCCTGATATTTGATACCTTTGTTTCCAATTGGCTGACCGACGGGCGGACCTGGGGCGAGATCGGCGAGCAGTACGCGGAGAATGTGCTACTGCCGAAGCTTCGGCAGTACGCCCCCAATATCGGCGGGGACAACATACTCGGGCGGCATGTGGAAACCGGGGAAAGCCTGGAGAGCGCCAATCCATCGTTCGTGGAGGGAACCACCAACGGGGGCGAACGGATCGCTTCGCAACTGGGCTATTTCCGGCCGTTCCCCGGCTATGCGCACTATCGCTCGCCGGTGCCCGGCCTGTACATGACCGGGCCCCACTGTCATCCGGGCGGTGGCATTTCAGCCATGGGCACGATCACCGCGCGGGTGATGCTGGATGACTTCGGAATCCGGGAAGCGGATTTCTGGTAACAGAACCTTGAGGAATTGAGATGAGCAAGATTGAGAAATACACCGGGATGGTGATACAGCCGCATGTGAAGGTCGCCGAAGACCGTGACGATATCAAGCGCAACCTGGACCGGGCGCTGAACATGATCGACTTCGGCGTCGGCTATTTCTGGGAACTGCCGGTGAAACTTGTCGTGTTGCCCGAGTACTTCCTGCAGGGAGTGACGACGCCCGGCAAAGGCGAGCACGGCATCGAGAGCTTCATGAAGAAGGCGATCACCTTCGATGGTCCGGAGATGCGGATTCTCGGCGACAAGGCCCGCGAATACGGTCTCTACATTGCCGGTGGCGGCGTAGTGGAACAGGTGCCCGAGTTCCCGGATCGCTGGTTCAACGCGGCGTTCGTGATCGGACCCACGGGCAAAGTCATCCTGCGCTATCACAAGTGGCACGTCCCGGCCAATATCGGCCTGGGAAGCAGCCCCCACGACCTGCTGGACGCCTATCGCGAAGTGTTCGGCACCGATATCGCCGACCTGTTTCCGGTGGTCGATACCGAGATCGGCAAGCTCGGCACCATGACCTGCCACGACGGCTGCACCCCGGAAGTGTCGCGGGCGCTGGGTTACAACGGCTGCGAGGTGCTGTGCCACCCTACGGCGCTGCAGGAAATAGAAGGCGTGAGCGAGCCCTGGGACTTCTGGACCTTCACCCGCCGGACCCGGGCGCACGACAACATGTGCTACCTGCTGGGATCCAATTGGGGCACGGTGGATTACGACTACTACCCCAAGGCGTTCTGCCCCGGAGGTTCGTTCATCATCGACTACACCGGGATGATGCTGCGCCACGCCAACTATCCGCAGGAGCAGGTGATCGGCGCCACGATCGACGTCGAGGCGTTGCGCGAGCATCGCTCCCGCTGCGGCCACAATTGCTGGGTGGACTTGCGTACCGAAGGCTTCAAGCAGATCTACGAGAAGCCCATCTACCCGCCCAACCAGTTTCCGCCCGGCAAGCCGCCGCGCACGCTGGCCGACAAGATGGGGCCGCTGGATACCGTGTTCAAGGACCTCTACGGGCGCGGCCAGTTCATGCCGCCGGCCGGCATGACTGTGGAGGACATGCCGAACCTGCATCGCAAGCGCGTGCGCGCCGCCCAGGACCGCGGCACGCTGAAGAAGAACGACTGACGGAGAGTAGCGGCATGCGCGTAACCAGCGACCTGGCCGATCTGGAAATCCAACTCGGGCGGATTACCCGCCAAGGCGATGAACTGGTGGTGGAGAGCGCCCCCGGAAGCAGCCTGGATGCCCGTATTCGCGTGGATGCCAGGGATGCGCGGACCATGCTGGGCAAGGTGCTGAGGTCCGGCGCTGTATGGGCGTTCCTGTTAAGGTTGCCGTTTGCGCGGCTGAAGGACGCGGCGAGAGCGCGCCGGGAACGAGGGCGTCTCGCCCTCGGCGAAGGCGGCGACGCCTTCGCTCACGGAACCAAAGAAAAGGCCGGCGACAATCCAGCGTGGCGTGCGCGGCGCGAGAGCACCGGCCTCAACAAACCTTGGTAGGCTATAGGGGCTAATCGGCGAGGAAGACTTATGGCGAACATCATTGGTTTTGGCGAGATCATGCTGCGCTTGGCGACGCCGCGTGGCGAAGTACTCGACGGAACCCGGTCGCTGGACGTGGACTTCGGCGGCGCCGAGGCAAACACGATCATCGCGCTGGCCCGTTTGGGTCACGACACGGCGTTCCTGACCGGCCTGCCCGACAACGACTGGGGCCGGCGCTGCACGGCGATGCTGGCCGCCGCCGGAGTGCAAAGCAAGAGCGTGTTCCAGGATGGCGCTCGCATTGGGACCTACTTCCTTGAGACAGGCGCCGGTTTGCGCGGCGGCAGAGTGATCTACGACCGCAAGGATTCCGCGTTCGCCCGCTCAGAGTGGTCGGACGCCGATTGGCCACGACTGCTTGCCGGCATGGATTGGCTTCATTTGAGCGGTATCACGCCGGCACTTTCCCAGTCCGCGGCGAAAGCCTGCGAAGAAGCTGCCCAGGCCGCCCGCCGGGCCGGTTGCAAGGTCTCGTTCGACTGCAACTATCGTGAGGCGCTATGGACCGATTCCGCGCAGTTCGGCGCGGCTTGCCGCAGGATCGTGGCCTACGCGGACCTGGTGTTCTGCGGTTGCCGGGAGATTCGCTGGATACTCAACGAGGAGCGCCCCGAGGAAATCTCGCCGGACCCCGCGCATGGCTTCGGCATGCTTAAGGACGTGGCCCCGCACATGAACGTGCTGGCGGGCACCTTGCACGACCAGGGCGAGAGCGGGGCCCCCAAGCTCGGCGGATTCGCCACCAACGGCGAGCAGTCCGCCAAGCTGGATCCCCACGGCCTGGGCGAGGTCGTGGATCCCGTGGGCGGCGGCGACGCCTTCGCGGCCGGTATCCTGCATGGCCTGGCCGAAGGCTGGGGCGTGATCAGGGCCGCCGAGTTCGGACTCGCCGCGGCCTCGCTCAAGCACACAATCCTGGGCGATCAGCTCCGCGCCACGCCCGCAGAAGTCATGCGCTACGCGGTAAACGGAGGCGCCGTTTCCCGCTGAGGCGCCGTTCACTTCATCGTAGGCATCGAGAATTCGGGGTCGGCGGACGGCCCCGCGGGCCAGCGTGCCGTGACCGATTTCATGCGCGTATAGAACCGCACTCCGTCCGGGCCATGCATGTGCAGCGGGCCGAACAGGGATCGTTTCCAGCCACCGAAGCTGTGAAATGCCATCGGCACCGGGATCGGCACATTGACTCCAACCATTCCGACCTGTATCTCCTCGCAGAAACGGCGTGCGCTGTCGCCGTCACGCGTGAAGATAGCGGTGCCGTTGCCGTATTCATGCTCATTGATCAGGCGGACCGCTTCATCGCGGCTTTCTACGCGCACGACGCTGAGCACCGGTCCGAAAATTTCCTCCTCGTAGATGCGCATGCCGCGCTTTACGTGATCGAACAGCGTCGCGCCAACAAAGAAACCGCGATTCTCCCCGGAATATTCAAAATTACGGCCATCCCGGAGAAGCGTGGCGCCTTCCTCAACACCGCTGTCGATGTATCCGCGTACCCTGGCTGCATGCTGCGCTGAAATCAGCGGTCCCATGTGGGCTTCGTGCTCAAGGCCGTAGCCCGGGCCCACCCGCAGCGAGTCGATCTCCTGCTCCAGTCGGCTGACGAGCCGGTCGGCCACATCATCCCCGACGCAGACTGCCACGGAAATCGCCATGCAGCGTTCGCCCGCCGAGCCATAGGCAGCGCCGATCAGCGAATGCACGACCTGGTCGGGGTCAGCGTCGGGCATGATGAGCATGTGATTCTTTGCGCCGCCCAGCGCCTGCACGCGTTTCTCGCATGCGCCCGCCGTTGCGTACACGTACTTCGCGACAGGGGTTGACCCCACGAAGCTGACGGCCTGGACACGTTCATCCGTCAGCAGAACGTCAACGGCGGCCTTGTCGCCGTTGACGATGTTAAGGACACCATCCGGAAGGCCGGCCTGGGTGAGAAGTTCGGCCAGCCGCAACGTCACCGATGGGTCTTTCTCCGACGGTTTCATCACGAAGGTGTTGCCGCAGGCGATGGCGACCGGAAACATCCACATGGGCACCATCGCCGGAAAATTGAACGGGCTGATCCCGGCGCAAACGCCAAGGGGTTGCATGAGGCTGTAGCCGTCCACCCCCCGCCCCACGTTCAGGCTGTGCTCACCCTTGAGCAGATGCGGGATTCCCGTTGCAAACTCCACAACCTCGAGTCCGCGCGCCAGTTCGTTGCGCGCATCGGAGAGCACCTTGCCGTGTTCCATCGTAATAAGTTCGGCCAGCTCCTGGCGATGTTCATCGACCAGCGCCTTGAAGGCGAACATCACCCGGGCCCGGTTCAGTGGCGTGACCGCCTTCCAGGACGCAAAGGCCTGCTGTGCCGCTGCAATTGCGGCCCGCGTCTCGTCGTCGCTCGAAAGCGCGACGTTGAGACGCTGCTCTCCAGTCGCCGGGTTGTAAACCGGTGCGACCCGCCCGGACGTGCTCGCGACGCATGCCCCCTGAACAAAGTTTCCAATCGTCTCCATGATCCTGTACCTGGTATGTACTAGCTTTACTAGTGTGCCTGGTGTGCTGTCCCGCAATCAGCAGCGGATGCGGCTGCTTTTGGGGTCGTACATCGGGATTGAAGATACCTCGGCCGGTATGGGCTCGCCGGCCACTTCGATGCGGAAGCCCCCTTCAGCCGGGTCTGGCGCCTTGGCTGTATCGACGTAGCCGAGCCCGATGGCGCCGCCGAGCGTGTGGCCATAGGCGCCGGAGGTGACGTGACCGACCAGGGCGTCATCGCGCCAGATGGGTTCGTCGTGGTAGAGCAGGGGACGCGGGTCCAGCAGCCGGAACTGCAACAAGCGCTTCGGCGGCCCCGCAGCCTTTGCCTTCAGCAGCGCCTCGCGCCCGATGAACCCGCCCGGCTTGTCGAACTTCACGGCAAAGCTTAAGCCCGCTTCCAGCGGGGTGTCCTCGTCGGTGATGTCGTGGCCCCAATGACGATAGGCTTTTTCGATGCGCAGCGAATCCAGCGCGTGGTAGCCGGCATGGGTCAGGCCGAACGGTGCGCCCGCGGCGACGATGGTGTCGTAGACGCCGGCCACAAACTCGGTGGGGATATAGAGTTCCCAGCCGAGTTCGCCGACGTAGGTAATCCGGGAGGCTCGCACCAAGGCGTAGCCAAGCTCGATTTCCCGGCTGTGGGCGAACGGAAAGGACTCGTGCGAGAGGCTGTTCGGAGTCAGGGACTGCAGCAGCGGCCGGGCGTTCGGGCCCATGATCGAAATCACTCCCATGGCCGAAGTCACATTGGTCGGCACACAGTGGGCGTCGTCCGGAATGTGCCGTTGCAGCCAGTTGAAGTCCCGCACTTCGGTGGCCGCGGCGGTCACGATCAGGAAGCAATCTTCGGCCAGGCGGGTCACGGTGAGATCCGCTTCGATGCCGCCCCGCTCGTTCAGCCATTGGGTGTAGACGATGCGGCCGGGGCGCACGTCAACATCGTTTGCGCAGACGAAATTGAGCACCCGGGCGGCATCACCGCCCTTGAGCCGGAATTTGGCGAAAGAGGACAGGTCGAACAGACCTGCCTTCTCGCGCACCGCCCGGTGTTCCGATGCGGAATGTTCGAACCAATTCTGCCGCCCGTAGCTGTACTCGTAACTGGCCAGCGCCGGGTCCGGCGCGTACCAGTTGGGCCGCTCCCAGCCCGCAACCTCGCCGTGGCACGCTCCGATGGCTTGCAGGCGATCGTAGAGCGGCGATTTGCGAACTCCCCGAGCGGTGTCGTACTGACGATAGGGGTAGTGCGTGGCGTATAGGAGGCCGAGGCTCTCGGACACGCGTTCGCGCAGGTACTTCCGATTGCGTTGAAAGGGCTGATTGCGGCGCACATCCACTTCCCACAGGTCCGTCGGCGGGTGTCCGAGGCGAATCCACTCCGAAATCACCTTGCCGATGCCGCCGGCGGACTGCAGGCCAATGGAATTGAGTCCCGCCGCCACAAAACAATTGTCGAGTTCGGGTGCCCGGCCGATGTGGTAGCGCACGTCCGGCGTAAAACTCTCCGGGCCGCAGAAGAAATTGTGCAGCCCGGCGGATGCCAGCGCCGGTACGCGCGTCATGGCCTGCTCAAGGATGGGTTCGAAGTGCTCGAAACTGCCGGCGAGCTCGTCGAAACAGAAGTCCTGGGGGATGCCCTCTGTGGCCCAGGGGCGGGCCCGGGGTTCGAAGGCGCCGACCAGCAGCTTGCCCGCGTCATACTTGTAGTAGGTGCAGGCGTCGTAGTCACGCACCACCGGGAAGTTCGAATCCAGCCCCGCCACCGATTCGAACAGGGCGTAGTAGTGCTCGCAAGCATGCAGGGGCACGTTCACACCGACTGTCGCCGCCAGTTCCCGCGTCCACATACCGGCGCATAAAACCACGCAATCCGTGTCGATATCGCCTTGCCCGGTGGCCACGCCGGTTACGCTGCCGTGGCCTGTACGGATGGCCGTTGCCGGCAGGTTCTGAAAGATGCGCGCGCCGGCGGCGGTGGCGCCCCTGGCCAGCGCGTTGGTGATGTCAACCGCGTTGGCATAGCCGTCGGAAGGAATGTGGATGCCGCCGAGCAGATCCCCGGAATGCAGCAGGGGTACTCGTCTCTTGATGTCCTTGGGCGTGACCACCTCCACTTCCAGCCCGAATACCTTCGCCATCGACGCGCTGCGCTTGAGCTCCTCGAACCGCTCCTCGTTGGTGGCGACGGAAAAGGAACCGCAGCGCCGGTAGCCGGTCGCCTGGCCGGTTTCCGCCTCCAGGCGCCGGTAGAGCGTGCTCGTGTAGCGCGCCAGCCGGGTCATGTTGATGGACGTGCGCAGCTGCCCGACCAGTCCCGCCGCGTGCCAGGTGGTGCCCGAAGTGAGCTGCCTGCGCTCCAGCAGCGTTACGTCGCGGACCCCATCCCGCGCCAGGTGATACGCTACCGAGCAGCCGATCACGCCGCCGCCGATCACGATCACGCTGGCGCTGCGCGGCAGGTCGTCAGAGCGGTCGGGCCGGGTCGTCACGAGCCGTCAGGCGCGTAAACGGACGTTGGCCGGGTCGTGCACGGGCTCATTCAGCAGCGTCGCCGGCCGCCGTTGCCCGAGCACTTCGACCGTCAACGCCGTGCCGGAGTCGGCCAGGGACGGCGGCACGTAGCCGAAGCCGAGGCTCCGCCGGACAAAGTGGCCATAGCCGCCGGAGGTGGTCACCCCCACGCACCGCTCACCGGCGAAGATCGGCTCCCCGCCCTGCACATCCGCATCGCCGGGGTCCAGGGTGAAGTAGATCAGTTGCAGCGTGCGGTCCCGCTGCTTGAGGGTCGCTTCCCGGCCGATGAAGTCGCCCTTGTCGAACTTGATGAAGCGCTCCATGGCCGCGTCGATCATGGTGACTTCGTTAGTCAGTTCCACACCCCAACTGCGATAGGCTTTTTCCAGTCGCAGGCTGTTGACCGCATAGAGGCCGAAATTGCGGATGCCGAATGTCGCTCCTGCCGCCACCAGCGCGTCATACAGCGCCTCCAGATGTTCAATGGCGGGGTGCAGTTCCCAGCCGAGTTCGCCCACGTAGTTCACTCGCAAGGCCCGCACCGGCATCCCGGCGATATCGATTTCCTTAGCCGTCAGCCAGCGAAAAGCGCTGCTGTCCAGGGGCGAATCCGTCACCTGGGCCAGCACTTCCCGGGCGCTCGGTCCGGCCAGCACCAGCACCCCCCGCCGGTCGGTGACATTGGCGACGCATGCCTGCTCCGCGGGGCGCCGGCCCTGTTGCAGGTAGTCCAGATCGCGCAGTTCGGCGCCGGCGGCGGAAAGCACGTAGAAGGTCTCATCGTCGAGGTGGGTGATGGTCAGTTCCGCGCCGATGCGCCCACCCTCGGAGAGCAGATGGGTGAGCGCCATACCGCCACCCGCCGGCACCCGGTTGGCGCAGAGTCGATTCAGCATGCTACGGGCATCGGGGCCCGTCACGTCGAACTTGGCGAATCCGGAGAGGTCCAGGATGCCGACCCGCTCGCGCACGGCCAGGCACTCTTCGCGCACCAACTCGAACACGTTGTTGTGGCGAAAGCTGTATTGCTCCTCCCGGCCGTCGGGCGAGAACCACTTGGGCCGCTCCCAGCCAAAGGTATCGGTAAACACGCAGCCCTGGGCCTTGAGCTTGTCGTACAGGGGGCTCGTCCGGCATCGGCGGGCCGCCGGCAGTTCTTCCCCCGGAGGCGGCGTGGCGTAGGTCCTGGCGTAGTCCTGGCGGCCCCTGGCGCCCATGTAGCCAGCTTCGGCAAACACCCCGAAGCGGCGCGGATCGAACCCGGTCATGTTGATCTCGGAGTCGCCATGCAACATCCACTGGGCCAGGTACTTGCCGCAGCCGGCGCCCTGGGCAATGCCGAAGGACGAACCGCAGCAGAGCCAGAAATTGCGCAGCCCGGCCACCGGGCCGAGCAGTGGCAGACCGTCGGGGCTGTGGGAGATGGCGCCGTTGACGATGCGCTTGATGCCTGCTGGTTCGAAGATCGGCATGCGCTCCATGGCGCGCTCCAGCCAGGGCATCAGCCGCTCGAGATCGTCCTCGAACAGTTCGCTGTCGGACTCCCAGGGCGGCAGTCCGCCCGGTTGCCAGGCTTCGCTTAAGCCCTCGGACTCATAGATGCCGATCAGGCCGGACTCCTGCTCCTGGCGCAGGTAGACGGAGGCATAGGGGTCGCGGGTCACGGGGAGTTCTTCACTTCTGCCGGCCAGTTCCGGCACCGGGCCTGAGACAAGATAGTGGTGCTGGATGTTGCAGATGGGAAGGTCCGCGCCTACCATCCCTGCGACTTGCCGGGCGAAGCAGCCGGCGGCATTGACCACGGTTTCGGCGATAACCGGCCCCTGTTGTGTCATCACTTTCCATTCGCCGCCCGGCAGGGCGTCAATGCCGGTCACTCGATTGTGCCGCATGATCCTCGCACCCAGGTCGCGCGCGCCCTTGGCCATTGCCTGGCAAAGCCCGAACGGGTCGGCATGACCGTCGTGGCGAGTCCAGGCGCCGGCCAGCACCCCTTCGGTTGAGACAAAGGGATTCAACTTGCCGATCTTTGCAACGTCGACGATCTCCATGTGGTAACCGACATTTGCAGCGATACCGCGCAGGTAGCGGAACCAGTCCAGATCCTGCTCGGTGAGGGCAAAGCGGACGCTGCCGCAGGCGTGCCAGGTGACCGACTGTCCGGTCAGTTGCTCCAGTTTCCGGTACAGGGAAATGCTGTACTCGTGGATCTTGGCGAGGTTGTAGTTACCGACCAGGTTGGGGCATTGACCGGCCGCGTGCCAGGTCGAGCCCGAAGTCAACTCGCCCTTCTCGATCAGCAGGACATCGCCGCACCCCTCGGCCGCCAGGTGGTAGAGCAAGCCGACGCCCATAATGCCGCCGCCGACAATGACAATTCGAGCCTGTTTCTGCATGGCGTTCTCCGCGCTTGGATGGCCACCGCTCAAATTCTCAGGGAAGTTGGGGTCAACTTGCAATATGGATTGCGATATCAGCCGGCGTTTCGGTAAACGGCGGGCGGCAGCAGGCGGTCACAGCGCCCATGTCAGCATCGCAATCTCGTTGGTCATCGAAAAGCGCTTTTTCCCATTGCGGATGTCAATTCATGACTGCTAATATGCCGCTACGGGCCGCTGGATCGGCCGTGAGATGGAGCAGCCGGGCAGGAACGCGCGCCGGGCCGGTTCGGCCCGTAGCACAGCCGTTCGCCACAAGCGTCTGCCTGCCCCATAATCGCGACCCGACCGGATTCCCGCTCAGGAACTGCTGAACTTTTTAAGGCCGCAGTTTTGGTGGTTGGAGGTAGTTGGCATGAACGACGACGTGGACGGCAAGGACATGGCTGCGGAGCAGCCGGACGATCTCGTCCTCTCTGAACTCGCCGACGATGAACTGGTCGAGCAAATGCACGACGATCTGTACGACGGTCTCAGGGATGAAATCGTTGAAGCCACGGAGATTCTGCTGCAGCGGGGCTGGGCGCCGGAAAAGGTGCTGAGCGATGCCCTGGTGGGCGGAATGCAGATCGTCGGTGTCGACTTTCGCGACGGCATCCTGTTCGTGCCGGAGGTGCTGCTGGCGGCCAACGCCATGAAGGGCGGCATGGCCGTGCTACGGCCGTTGCTGGCGGAGACGGGCGCGAAGCCGGTCGGCAAGATGGTGATCGGTACGGTCAAGGGCGACATTCACGACATCGGCAAGAACCTGGTGGGCATGATGATGGAGGGCGCCGGTTATGAGGTGATCGATATCGGCATCAACAACAGCGTTGAAAGCTACCTGGAAGCGCTGCACAAACACCGCCCGGACATTCTCGGCATGTCGGCCCTGCTGACCACCACCATGCCGTACATGAAGGTGGTCATCGACGAACTGGTGGCGCTATCCATCCGCGAAGACTACATTGTGCTGGTCGGCGGCGCGCCCCTGAACGAGGAATTCGGCATGGCGGTGGGCGCGGACGCCTATTGCCGCGATGCCGCCACCGCGGTGGACACCGCCGCCCTCCTGATGCGCAAGAGGCACAACGACAGATGACACGGGACTCTGCGGACGGGATAGGGGCCCGCCGAGGGGACGCGGGCGAGGCGCAACTGCCGATGAAACGGGATCCGGTGCTGGTGATCGCGTGCGGCGCTCTCGGCCGGGAGTTGCATGCGATTCGGCACGCCAACGGCTGGAACCACCTTCGCATCCGTTGCCTGGATCCGCAATTGCACATTCGCCCGGAGCAGATCGCGCCCCGGCTGCGCGCGGAGATCAAGCGCGCGAGCGGGCAGTACCACCGCATCTTCATCGGTTATGCGGATTGCGGCAGCTATGGCGAGATCGACCGGGTGCTGGAGGACTATCCCGGGGTGGAGCGCCTGCCGGGCCTGCACTGCTATGAGTTGTTCGCCAGCCCCGAGGTCTTCCAACGCCTGGCCGATGAAGAGCCGGGCACCTTCTACCTCACCGATTTCCTGGTGCGCTTCTTTGACCGGCTAGTCGTGCAGACGCTGCAACTTGACCGCCATCCTGAACTGTCTGAGGCCTTCTTCGGCAACTACCGGCGCGTGGTCTATCTGTCCCAGACCCGGAACGCGGAACTGCTCGCCGCGGCCCGGGCGGCCGCGGCCCGCCTGGGCCTTGAATTTGCCCACCTTCACACCGGCTACCGCGGTTTGCAAGACCGTGTCGCCCGGACGGCCGCAGGCTGACGCCATGGACGCGATCCTGCTGAGGTGGCGTGATATCCCCTCACAGGTTATCGTCAGGCAGGGCAGAAGGCGCGCAAGGGCGCGGTTGAGCGGGCGCTTTCAGAACGCCATCGATCGCGCCGCCATGCGGGCGAAGAAGCGTAGCGCCGATGCCTACATCGATGAATGGGCGCGGGAGCCGATCAAGCCTGGGGCGGATGATGCGGCGGCGGATTTGCAGGTGGTCGCGGACCGGCTTGCGGCCCGGTTCGAAACGCGTTATTCGGACGAACGTCTGCTGGCGCTCATTCGCAATCACGGCTTGGCGGAGGATTGAAGGGATGTGCCGGATGCGTCTGTTGGTGGCCGAGGCATGACGGACACGGTAATCGCTTCCCATCGCCGGGAGGTGGCGATCGGTTTCGATCGGCCCTTTGTGATCATAGGCGAGCGCATCAACCCCACCGGGCGCAAGATTCTGGCGGCGGAAATGAAGGCGGGAGACTACCACCGCGTGGCCGCGGACGCGGTCGCCCAGGTAGAGGCCGGCGCCCACATGCTGGATGTGAACGCCGGAATTCCGCTGGCGGACGAACCCGCCATTCTGGCCGAGGCCATCAAGCTGGTGCAGTCGGTAACCGATGTACCCCTGTGCATCGATTCCTCCATCGTCGCTGCGCTGGAATCCGGCCTGGCGGCCTATCGCGGCAAGGCGCTGGTCAACTCGGTCACGGGCGAAGAGGACAGGCTGGAAACGGTGCTGCCGCTGGTAGCCCGGCACGGCGCCGCGGTGGTGGCCATTTCCAACGACGAAACCGGCATCTCCGAGGATCCGGACGTGCGCTTTGAAGTGGCCAGGAAGATCGTCGAACGAGCTCAGGACCACGGCATTTCCCGCAGCGACGTTGTGGTCGATCCGCTGGTTATGCCGATCGGCGCGATCAACTCCGCCGGCCGGCAGGTCATGCACCTGGTCAGCCGATTGCGCAGGGAACTGAAGGTCAATACCACCTGCGGTGCGTCCAATGTGAGTTTCGGCCTGCCCAATCGAAACGGTATCAACAGCGCATTTCTCACCATGGCGATCGGAGCCGGCATGACTTCCGCGATCACCAACCCGCTGCACAGTGAGGTCCTGCAGGCGGTCCTTGGCGCCGATGTCATGATGGGCAAGGATCCCAATTGCGCGCGCTGGATCGGCAAGTACCGCGAACCCGGTGCGCCAGCGGGGGCCCGAGGGAACCGGCGGGGCCGCCGCCGCCGCGGCTGACCCCGGGGCTTGTACAGGTCTTGGCAGACAAAACCAAACGCCGGGCCCGGGTAGTTTTCACTCCGTCGGGACAGCGCGGCCAGTTTCCGCTCGGCACAACGGTGCTGCAAGCGGCCCAGGAGCTTGGCGTGGACATCGCCTCCATCTGCGGTGGCCGCGGACTCTGCGGGCGTTGCCGCGTAGTTTGCAGCGAAGGCGACTTTCCCAAGCACGGCATCGTTTCCAAGTCGGAGCACCTTTCGCCGTCCGGCGCCGTCGAGGCCCGCTATGCGGAACGCAACCTGCCGCTGGCGCCCGGCCACCGCTTGAGTTGCCAAGCCGGCATTCAGGGGGATCTGCTGATCGACGTGCCGCCGGAAAGTCAGATTCACCGCCAGGTTGTGCGCAAGGCCGCCGACTCCCGGCCGATCCGCCTGGACCCGGTGGTCCGTCTCTACCTGGTGGAGGTGGCGCCCGCGGATATGCGGGGCTCGGGCAGCGACCTGACGCGCCTGCTCGACGCGTTGCAGGAGCAGTGGAGTCTGCGCCCGGCATTTCCGAGGGCGTTGCTGGCCCACCTGCAAGGCATATTGCGGGCCGGCAAGTGGACGGTCACGGTCGCCATCCACCAGGATTCGGAAATACTGGCCATCTGGCCAAGCTTCAAGCAATCCATCTACGGTCTGGCGATAGACGTTGGCTCAACCACTATAGCCGCCCATCTATGCGACCTGAACAGCGGCGACGTGCTTTGTTCGAACGGCATGATGAATCCCCAGATCCGCTTTGGCGAGGATCTGATGAGCCGGGTCTCCTACGTCATGATGCACCCGAAGGGCAGCGGTGAACTGACCAGGGAGGTGCGCAAAGCCGTCAATGAACTCGTGGCCACAACCGCATCGGAAGCCGGCGTGGATCCACAGGACATCCTCGGCCTCACGTTCGTGGGCAACCCGATCATGCATCATCTGCTGCTCGGCATCAGCCCGGTGGAACTGGGCGGGGCGCCGTTCGCGCTGGCGGTGGACGAGGCTGTCCAATTGGCAGCCCGCGACCTTGGTCTTGAGGTCAATCCGGGCGCCGTAGCCTATGTGCTGCCCTGTATCGCCGGACATGTGGGCGCCGATACCGCCGGCGTCTTGCTTTGCGAGCAACCCCACCGTAGCGGGGCAGTGAGTCTGCTGGTGGACATCGGTACCAATGCGGAAATCGTGCTTGGCAACGACCAGCGCTTGCTGGCCTGCTCAAGTCCCACCGGACCGGCCTTCGAGGGCGCCCAGGTCAGTGCCGGCCAGCGCGCTGCGCCCGGCGCCATAGAACGGGTACGTATCGATCCGGTCACCCTGGAGACCCGGATTCGCGTGATCGGCTCCGACATCTGGTCGGACCAGCCGGGTTTCAGCGACGCGCTGCCGGATCAGGGCGTCACCGGCATTTGCGGGTCCGGGATCATCGAAGCGGTGGCGGAGATGTGGCTGGCGGGCATCCTCACCAGCGACGGTGTGATCGACGGCGGGCAAGCGAGCCGCTCGCCTCGCCTGATTCGTGATGGCCGCACCTTCTCCTTCTCCATCCATGGAGAACGGGTCACGGTCACGCAGACCGATGTGCGCCAGATTCAACTCGCCAAGGCTGCCCTTTATGCCGGCATCAGGCTGCTGATGGATCGGCTCGGGGTGACCTCGGTGGATCGAATACGCCTGGCCGGCGCCTTCGGCAGTCATATCGATGTGCGCTACGCCATGGCGCTGGGCATGATTCCGGACTGCCCGCTGGATGCGGTTTCCGCGGCCGGTAACGCGGCCGGGCACGGGGCCAGGATCGCCCTGCTGAACCGGGCCTCCCGGCGCGAGATCGAGTCCGTGGTCAAGCGCGTAGAGAAAGTGGAGACGGCCATCGAACCGAAATTCCAGGCTTACTTTGTCGATGCCATGGCGATACCGCATGGCACGGACGCTTTTGCGGGCCTGGCCGGCATCTTCCCCGATCGGGTCGCGCGCCCCGCTATGGCCGGACCGGAGCGGCCCGCCCGGCGCCGGGGCCGTCGCTCAAGACACTAGCTGCTTCGACATCTAAAGAGCTATGCTTTCAGCGTCTTTCAACTCGTTTTCCAGGGAGAGCAGCCATGCCTCGACGAGCAGGTGGTAGAAGGGCGCGAGTGGCGGAGCGCGCAGCGCCCCTTGCCGAAGCGATCAAACCGGTTCGGCCGGGGCATACCGGAGGCCAATACCGGCCCTTGTCCGCTGCCGGCGTTGCGGCCATCGCGGACAACGCCTTGAAGATTCTCGACCGAGTGGGATTCGCCGACGCCACCCCTCACTGCATCGAAACCTGCACGGCGGCCGGCGCCGTGCTCGGCGAGGACGGGCGCTTGCGCATGCCGGGAAGTCTGGTCGAGCGGACCCTTCAGCAAGCCCGGCGAAATCTGGTTCTGCACGGTCAGGATCCGCGCAGAGACCTGGATTTGAGCGGCGCCAGAGTGCACTTCTCCACCGCCGGCGCGGCGGTCATGGTCGCTGACACGGAGCAAGGAGTCTATCGGGATTCCAAGGCGCAAGACCTGTACGACATGGCGCGTATCGCCGACAGCAGCGAGCACATTCACATGTTCCAGCGCACCTGCGTCCCTCGGGACATTGCCGACAACTATGCAATGGACATCAATACCCTCTACTGCTCGGTGATGGGCACCAGCAAGCACGTCGGTTCAAGTTGGACGCTACCCCAGCACGTGGAGAAGAGCCTTGAGATGCTGCATCTCATCGCCGGCGGCGAGGCCGAGTGGCGGGCGCGTCCCTTCGTCAGTCAGTCCAACTGCTTTGTGGTCCCGCCGATGAAGTTCGCCACCGATGCGCTTGAGTGCCTGCGGGTAGCAGTGCAGGGCGGCATGCCGGTACTGCTGTTATCGGCGGGCCAGGCCGGCGCGACGACCCCCGCCTATCTGGCCGGGGCGGTTTCTCAAGCCTGGGCGGAGTGCCTCGGCGGGCTGGTCTATGTCAACGCGATCAAGCCCGGCGCACCGGCGATTCTCGGCTGCTGGCCGTTCGTTTCGGATCTGCGCACCGGGGCGATGAGCGGCGGCTCCCCGGAGCAGGGCCTGCTGTCCGCCGCCTGCGCCCAGCTCGGCAACCATTTCAACCTTCCCTTCGGCACCGCCTGCGGCATGAGCGACGCCAAGTTTCCGGACTTTCAGGCCGGCGCGGAACGTGCTGCAACGGTGCTGTCCGCTGCCTTGTCCGGGGCGAACATCGTTTATGAATCGGCCGGCATGTACGCCAGCCTGTTGGGCACATGCCCGGAGAGCCTGTTGCTGGACAACGACATCCTTGGCGCCGTCGGGCGCGTTACGCGGGGGATCGAAGTCAACTCCGATACGCTGAGCTTCGCCGAGATCGAACAGATCTGCGCCAGCGGCGAAGGGCATTACCTGGGTTCGGGCAGCACCCTGCAGGTGATGCAAAGCGAGTACATTTATCCGGACTTCAGCGACCGCACCAGCCCGAACGTCTGGGAGGAACAAGGCAGGCCGGTGCTGCTGCATCGGGCCGTCGAAAAAACCCGGGAAATTCTCGCTCATCGGGCGCCGCGTCACGTCAGCGACGAAATCGACGCCCGCGTGCGGTCCGAGTTCCCGATCTTTCTCTCCCGGGCAGCCATGGGGCGATGACCGGCGGCGGTATGGATGCCAATAGCACTCTCGCAAGCGCATCGGGCGCATCGGAGTAGAACTGGATATTGACGCGAGTTGCCATGCGGTAGTGCAGTGCGTCGACGAAAGAAGCCGGATCCAGGCGCTTGAATGCACTCAGCCCACGCTGCCGATGGGACTGGGCTGCGTCGAAGGCGTCACCCACGACTACCTCCGGCATGGAGCCGCCACCTTGTTCGCGGCCTTGAACGTCGCCAGCGGGCCAACCGCCGCGGCTCCTTCTCCTCGGTCAAGCAACTTACCGGCAAAATCGACCGCTTCATCAACGATTACAACTCCA
Organism: Candidatus Foliamicus sp.; assembly: GCA_965261845.1. GTDB lineage: Bacteria > Pseudomonadota > Gammaproteobacteria > Steroidobacterales > Foliamicaceae > Foliamicus. The sequence continues at coordinate 3,262,579 of OZ253475.1, forward strand.
AGATCCACCCCTTCGTCTGGACCGCCACCGCTGATTCCATCCTCGCTAAAGTGGACAGATTAAGTAAACTTATTTGCGGGACAGCACACTAGTTTGTCGGTGAATATCATGTCCTACTCTAAATTCCTTTAATCGTCTGGTTCATCGGAGTCATCCAGTTGGGCCAAACGTCTGAGGAACGCTGTTTTGCTGTGGTGCCGGGCGCGGAGCGCGTTCACGCGTTCGGAAAAGTCAACCAGATCGCCGTCTTCCTCCGCCAGGTCCCGAAGGTCGAAAATCAACCTCGCCGCGCGGTCATAGCTGGTGTGGACGCGCTTGTCGATCTCGGCCTCGATTTCCCGCCACACGCTTGGTCCGCGCCGCCTCAGGTAGTCGAGAAGAGCCCGGCGCAATTGTTCGTCCCGGCGCTTCTGCTCTAGCCGTTCCTCCTCCCGGCGTTTGGCTTCGGCGGCTTCTCGCGCCTTGCCGATCTCCTCCGCGCGCGCAAGCAATTCAGCCACCGCGCGGCGCTCCGGCCGCGCTTTCGCGGACACGGCGTCTCTCACCCGCTTTTGAACTTCCGCCACTACGTGAGGATCGCCTTCGGCGAGCCGCTGGAGCAGCAATGCCTTTTCGGTTTCGGGAATCGCCGTGACGGTGGCGCGGACGGCTTTGGGCGACGGTTGCCCTGCTGCGGAATTGGCCGGCGTTGCAGCGGCTGCTTCGACAAGATCGGCGCCCAGCTCCAGGAACTCGGCCAACGCTTCGAGCCCGCCGGACAGCGGGCCGATACCCGGAAGCGGTTCCTTTTCGTCGTCCGGCACGCGCCCGGTCTCTACTCCCCAGAGCCAAAGCATGTAGGCCATCCGCATGTCGCCCGCCAGTAATTCACCTCGCAGCGGCGCCAGAGCCGCCATCCACCCGGCGCCGTCGTCCCAGTCCTCATACTCTGTTGGCTCGATTTCGCAAAATACGTCAAGAATCAGGTTTTCTTCCGAGTCGATAATGTCCGCAATCCCGGAACCGCGCAGGACACTTTCAAGCCGGCCGCGGCCGATCAGCCGTTTCGGGATGCGGATCATCAGTCTGCGCCCGCTCCCGTAGCCCACGTAAACGTGCGCGTCGAACCAGCGCCGCATGAGTTCATTGGGGTCGCCCTTGAAGTCGCCCCAATCATAGTGAACGGTCAGGCTCGTGCGCGTGATTCGCGCCCGCGTCGAGAGTTTCCCAAGCGCCTTCCTGTCCGCCTCGTCAAGCGGGCGGTCGATCGCCTGAAATTCGTAGTATTGGTATTCGTCCAACGGCTTGTTTCCCCCATGATCGGCCCCCGCAGGACACGGCCATTCGCTATCCTGCGGTTGCTTTGACCTGCGTATGGCGCCGGCTGGCCGCTACTGAAGTTCGGGTGACAACCGCCGTTCGCCGCGCGCAGGCCCTCGAATTGCGAGTGATCTTGCCACCCATGGGGCCGGGCTCGAGCAAGAAACGCGGAGCCGCTTGCTGTTTTCGCAAGGGCGGGGAGGGTGGCGGTTGACAAATTGCTGTCGATGTGACTATGGTCGTGACCATAGTATGATTGGCGGCGTCTGAGCGAACCGGGACAGGGTAATGGACACACGTACGCATAAGCCGGCTGGCGGGCCCAGGATGATCAAGGCATCCGAGTTCAAGGCCAAGTGCCTCAAACTTATGGACGAAGTGGCCGAGAGCGGCGAAGAGATCGTCATCACCAAGAACGGGCGGCCCGTTTCACGGTTGACGCCCTATCGCGGCCAGCCTCAGCTGACCTTCGGGCGCAACCGCGACAATATCCGCACCCTCGGCGACATCGTTGAGCCGATGCCCGCGGAATGGTTTGAGGATAGCGGCGATTCCGGGGAGAATCTGTTTTGATGCTTCTGGACACGCATGTTCTGCTGTGGCATGAGCAAGGCGACAGGAGGTTGGGGCCGGAGACTCGCCGTGCCGTCGAACGCGCGCTTCCGGAGAGCGGGCTTGCGATTTCGGCCATATCGTTTTGGGAAATCGGCATGCGAATCCAGAAAGGCCAGCTGGAGTTCCTCCTTGACCTGGACGCCTGGCGCCGCGAACTTTTGGATCAGGGATTGGTCGAGATCCCCGCCGATGGCGTGATTGCGGCCCGCGCCGGCCTTCTCGCTGACATGCATGGCGACCCTGCCGACCGCCTGATCGTCGCCACCGCTTTACAAGGGCGCCGGCTGGTTACGGCGGACCGGCGCATTCTGGAATGGCCCGGTCGGTTAAGCCGCTTGAATGCTACCGAGTGAGCGCCCGCGAACGGCGGCCACTTCGTAAAACCTATCCCGTAGCGGGCTTACCAGTGCCAGAGGGTTCCGTCTTCGAGGCGGTTGACGGGTAGCGAGGCGGGACGGTAGGGGTACTTGGCGGCCAGTTTCTCGTTGATGTCCACGCCATGGCCGGGAGTTTCGCCGGGGTGCAGGTAGCCTTCATTGAAGCGCCACGCGCGCGGGAACACGGCGTCGGTTTCTTCGCTGTGGCGCATGTACTCCTGAATGCCGAAGTTTGAAACGGACAGGTCGAAGTGGAGCGCGGCGCCCATGCTTACAGGCGAGAGATCGGTGGCGCCGTGGCAGCCGGTGCGGACCTGGTAGAGGGCTGCCAGCGCGGCGATCTGGCGCAGGTGGGTGATGCCGCCGGCGTGGGTGACGGTGCAGCGGATGTAGTCGATTAGCTGATTCTGGATCAGGTCCTTGCAGTCCCAGATGGAGTTGAAGACTTCGCCCACGGCCAGCGGCGTGGTGGTGTGGGTGCGGATCAGCTTGAAGGATTGCTGGTTTTCTGCCGGCGTGGGGTCCTCCATCCAGAACAGCGCGTGCGGCTCCAGCGCCTTGCCCAGGCGTCCGGCCTCGATCGGCGTGAGGCGATGATGCACATCGTGCAGCAGGTGGGGCGTAAATCCGTATTGTTCGCGCAGCGTGGCGAACAACTCAGGCACGGAGTTCAGGTATTTCTCCGACGACCAGGTGTTTTCCTCCGGCAGCGCGGACGACGCCGGTTCGTAGTACATCTTGTCCTTGCTCACGCCGTAGGTTCCGGCCAGTCCCGGAACGCCGCACTGGGCGCGCACGGCCTTGTAGCCGAGTTCCAGGTAGCGGCCCACCTCATCCACGGTGGCGGATACATCGGCGCCGTTGGCATGCCCGTAACACAGCACCGCTTCGCGGCTCTGCCCGCCCAGCAACTGGTACAAAGGCATACCGGCGGCCTTGGCCTTGATGTCCCACAAGGCGGTGTCCACGGCGCCGATCGCGGTCATGGTCACCGGTCCGCGCCGCCAGTAGGCCCCGCGGTACAGGTACTGCCAGGTGTCCTCGATACGGTGCGCATCGCGCCCGACCAAGGTCGGGATCAGGTGATCGGTCAGATAGCTCGCCACGGCCAGTTCGCGCCCGTTCAGCGTGGCGTCGCCTACGCCGTGCAGGCCGTCGTCGGTCATGATCTTGAGCGTTACGAAGTTGCGCCCCGGGCTGGACACGATCACGCGTGCTTCGGTGATGCGGGACATCAGTCCATCCTCGCCATGATCGACTTGGTTTCCATGTAGATCTGCAGGCCTTCCAGTCCGTGCTCGCGGCCCCAGCCGGATTGCTTGTAGCCGCCGATGGGCATGGCCAGTTCGGGGATGCCGTGCGAGTTGATCCAGACGATGCCGGACTCGAGGCGTTCCGCTACTTCATGGCCTCGCGCCAGGTCGCGGGTCCAGACGCTGGCGGCCAGTCCGTAGCGGCTGCGGTTGGCGTGGCGAACGGCTTCATCGCAGGTGTCGAAAGGCGCTACGGTCACCACCGGCCCGAAGATCTCCTCTAGGGTGATGCGCATGTCTTCGCCGGCCCCGGCAAACACCGTCGGCGCATAGAAATATCCGTCCCCGCCAATCGGTTCTCCGCCTGTCACGAGTCGCGCGCCCTCGCTCACGCCCGATTGCACCAGTTCATCCACCGATTCGCGGTGCGAAGCGCTGATGAGCGGTCCCATTTGCGAATCCGGATCGAGTCCGGAGCCCAGCCTGAGTCCGCGAGCGGCCTCCACCAAGCCATCCAGCACTTCCTGGTAGACAGCCCGTTGGGCATACACTCGCGATCCCGCGACGCACACCTGGCCGGCGTTTGCGAATATGGCGTCGGCTGCGCCGGCAATCGCGCGCGGCAAGTCGGCATCAGCGAAGATCAACACCGGCGACTTCCCGCCCAGCTCCAGGGACAGGCGCTTCAAGTTCCCGCGTGCGTCCGCCAGCAGTTGCTTGCCGACTTCGGTGGAACCGGTGAAGGCCACCTTGTTTACATCGGGGTGAAGCGCCAGCTGACGGCCCAGCTTCCCGCCCGAACCGGCCAGTACGCTTACCACCCCTGCGGGTACGCCCGCTTCCAGCAATAGTCTGCCCAGATAAAGCGCCGTAAGCGGCGTAAGCCCCGCGGGCTTGAGTACGCAGCTGCAACCGGCCGCCAGCGCCGGCGCCAGTTTCCAGGCGGCCATCACCAGCGGGCCGTTCCAGGGCACGATCTGCGCCACCACGCCCACGGGCTCGTGCCGAATCAGACCCTGGAAACGCTGGCCCGGCACGGACGGATCAAAGGTCGCGCCCGGAAGCTTGGTGCACCAGCCGGCGTAATAGCGGAACGTTTCGGCCGTGTGCGCCACTTCGCCGTGGAGAGCGGCGGCGTATAGCTTGCCCCCGTTGAGCGTTTCCAACTCGGCCAATATCCGTGCGTCGCGTTCGATCAGCTCCGCCACTCGCAGCAGCACGCGCTGCCTCTGCGCGGGGGTTTGCCCGTTCCAGCGCTGGTCGTTGAAGGAGGCCCGCGCAGCTTTCAGGGCGTCGTCCACTTGCCCCGACGCCGCGGGCGCAACCCCTGCAATGACCTTGCCGTTGGCGGGATTGATGATGTGTGCTGCTTCGCCGCCTTCACCTCGCGACCAGTGTTCGCCCACCAGCACATGCTGTTCGCCGGCAAGAAATTCTTGCGTGGCTTGTGAAATCTTGTGGCTGGAACTCATGTCCAAAGTAACGGGCGCGGACTCAAACCGGAACTATACGCCGTCATCGGCCAAGCCACGGATACGCGGTTCCAGATCAGCCGGCGCTACGTACGCATAACTTCTGCCGTCGGACCGCTTGCGCTCCAGGAGACCACACTTCGCCAGCTCCAGAAGGTCGCTGCGGGCGGTGCCGTTTGCGACGTTATGGCTGGTGCGGTGGGAGCGTACGGTGTAGCGCGTTGAGGGATGTTTGAGGGCGTGGGCCAGCAGGGCCAGCTGTCTGTGGTTGAAGCTTGTCGAGTGCGTGAGCATGTTCTCGACCGCCTCACACTGCTCTGTTTTCTCGGCGATGTATTGTTCCACCCCATTGATGGCGCGCAGCAGCAGCACAGCCTGATGCGCGAGGAAGTAGGTCAGGTCGGCGCCGTCGGTCTCGGTATGCAGAAAAGAGCGGGCGTAACGGGTGGGCGCGTATGCCATGTGCCAGCTTATGGAGATGAACTCAAACAGGCGGTAGTTGGAGCGAAGTGCGGACCAGTAGAACAGGGCGCGGGCGGTTCGCCCATTGCCGTCGGCGAAAGGGTGGTCGTACGCCAGCCAGAAATGCAGCGCGATGGCGCGAACAATGGGATGTATGAAAGCCTGGTCTTCATCTTCCTGGTTGGCGAAGCGGATCATCCGCTGCACACGTACCGGCAGCTCCTTCGCCGCGGGTGGCCGATGCAGAACTTTTCCGCCGGTGACATCGGACACATGAACCCGCTCGTCTCCGGGCTGCTGGAGGCGGCCCGCATTCGCCGGATCGTCCAGCGTTTCCCTGGTAACCATGGCGTGCAGTTCCAGCAGACCGTCCCGCGAGAGCGGCTGGTCCGCCATGTGACGAACGGATTGCATCGCCCGATAGTTGTTGGCGATCATCCGCTCGCTGTGATCCCTGGGCCGGCGCCCGGAACGGAGCATTTCCACGCCATCCGCCTGAGTGGTGGAAGCCCCCTCAAGGCGGCTGGATGCGATCGCTTCATGGATGAGCGAGTTGATAATGAATCGATCCTGTTCATCGGGCAGCTTGGCCGCTTTCAACCCGCTCATCCGGCTGTCAATGCGATGCAGCGCCTCCAGCGCGAGGTCGGGAAGCATGAATACGAACGGGCGCCCGTTCAAGTCGGCAAGGGGCAGGGTGCGGTATTGGCTGCTGCGGGCCAGCTTTATCGCCAGCCACCATTGTTCGTTGCTGAGGCCTCCGGGCGCCGGGCGATGGCGCAACTCGTCCCAATGCAAATAGCGGCCCCTGATGGTTGGGGACTTCCAGGACTGCAGGATGCTTGCCAGGTTGTCCGAATGCCGCGGCAGCAGGGTGGCGACAGGTTCCGGCGCAAGTGGCGGCTTCATGGCTACCTTCAATACTTGCCAGTTATGCGAAAACTGACAAGTATTGTGCGTTAGCTGTCAAAATATGTCAATATCAACAATAATAACATATCAGGATTGATTCTTGTCAATCTCCTGATCGAGATTCGGGCTGGATTAGTCTTTTGGCAGCCAGTTCATCATCTTGCGCAGGTTGGCGCCCACGGCCTCGATCGGATGCGAGGCGCTCCTGGCGCGCAGTTCGTGCAAGCGGGGCTCGCCGTTCTCGAACTCTTCGATCCATTCGCGAGCGAAGGCGCCGGATTGGATGTCGTTCAGCACTTCCTTCATGGCCTTGCGGGCGGCCTCGCCCACAACCTTGGGGCCGCGTGAGTAGTTGCCGTATTCCGCCGTGTCGCTAATCGAATAGTTCATGCGTTTCAATCCGCCCTCGTAGTACAGGTCCACGATCAGCTTGAGTTCGTGCAGCACTTCGAAGTACGCCAGTTCTGGCGGATAGCCTGCTTCCACCAGGGTCTCGAAGCCGGCCTTGATCAGTTCCTCCGAACCTCCGCAAAGCACGGCCTGCTCGCCGAACAGGTCGGTCTCGGTCTCGTCCTTGAAGTTGGTCTCGATAACTCCGGCGCGGATGCCGCCAATGGCGTCGGCGTAGCTCAGCGCAAGGTCCAGCGCGCCGCCGGTGGCGTCCTGGTGTACCGCGGCCAGGCACGGCACGCCTGCCCCCTGCAGATACATCCGGCGCACCAAGTGCCCCGGGCTTTTCGGCGCCACCATGAACACGTCCACATCGGCAGGCGGCTTGATCTGGCCGTAGAGCACGCTGAAGCCATGACTTACGGCCAAGGCCTGGCCGGCCTTCAGGTTGGGCGCTACGGCCGATTCGTAAACGCGCCGATGGTGCTGATCGGGTACCAGGACCATGACCACGTCGCCCCAGGCGGCGGCCGCGTCCATGTCGAGCACGCTCAAGCCTTGGGAAGTTGCCTTTTCGAGCGATGCCGAGCCGTCGCGCAGCCCCACCACGACCTGAACGCCGCTCTCCTTCAGGTTTAATGCGTGCGCATGCCCCTGGCTTCCATAGCCCAGCACCGCCACCTTGCGGCCGCGAATGATGGACAAGTCGGCTTCGTAATGAATCTTCATATCGGTTCCCTTGCTGAATGTCGGAATCCTGGACCCCCGGCGGGCTTGGGGCACAGGAGTGTTCGCAACGGTCTCGCTACGCTGAGCCCAGGGAACGACGCTGGGCACGAGGGCTTCCAGCCCTCGGAGGACAGGATGTCCTCCCTCCCAGGGAGCCTAGCGGCCTTTTCCATGCAAGTCCTCGCCGCGGATGGGCTGCGCCGCTCTTTGCATGGCGACGCGTCCGGAGCGCGCGACCTCCTCTATCCCGTGCCGCCTCATCAGGTTGACGAAGGCGTCCACTTTCTTGGAGGGGCCGACAATTTCCAGGGCCAGAATGTCCGCTGTTACGTCCACCACCCGGCCGCGAAATATCTCGTTGATCTGCAGAACCTCGGATCGTTGGTCGCCGCGGCAGCGCACCTTGATCATGCACAGTTCCCGCTCGACGAAATCGGTTCCGGTGACGTCATAAACCTCGATCGTGTCCACCAGCCGGTTGAGCTGGCGCAGAATCTGCGAGATTACGCGGTCGTTGCCACGCGTGACGATGCACATGCGGGAAATCGTCGGATCGTCGGTCACGCCCACGGTCACGCTGTGCAGGTTGAATCCGCGGGCGGAGAACATGTTCACTACCCGGATCAGCGCGCCCATGGAGTTTTCCACCAGCACGTTGATGATGTGCTGGTGGTCCTTCGAAGGCGCGCCCGGCTCCACGGGCTCGCCCGCGGCCCGCTTGCGGATCAGCTGCTGCGGCGTGAGGGTTATGGAGGCGTCGTTCATACGAAAGTCTCGGGCGCGTGCCGCGAAGTGATCATTTCATCCGAAGACTTGCCGGCCGGGACCATGGGGAAAACCATCTCTTCCTTGACCACCCGGAATTCCATTACCACGGGACGGTCGTTGATCGCCCAGGCTTTCTCAATGATGTCGTCGACCTCGGCCGGGCTATCCGCGCGGAAAGCCGCGCAACGGCTGGCGCGCGCAAGCATCACGAAGTCGGGATTGGTATCGGTGAGATCAGTGTGACTGAAGCGGTTCTCATGAAACAGCTCCTGCCACTGGCGCACCATGCCCAAGAAGTTGTTGTTCATGATCACGATCTTCAGCGGCACGCCGTGGGCCGCGGCCACCCCCAGTTCCTGGGCGTTCATCATGAATCCGCCGTCGCCGTTGATGGAGATCACCGTCTTGTCGATCCCGTAGGCACGCAAACCCATTCCTGCGCCCAGCGCGGCGGGCAGCGAGAAGCCCATGGTTCCCAGGCCGCCCGAGGTGATGTGCGAGCGCGGCTGGGTGTATTTCAGATACTGCGCGGCCCACATCTGGTTCTGGCCCACGTCGGTTACCACCACCGCATTGCCGCCGCTTTTGGCTCGCAACCGTTCCAACACGAACTGCGGGCGCAAATCGCCGTCTTCCACATAGCTCAGGGGGCATTCATCCCGCCAATCCTGAATCCTGTTGAGCCAACGCTTGACCTTCTTCGGCCGCAGCAACGGGAGCAGCCTCTCCAGCACCGATCTCACATCGGCATTGAAGGCAAGGTCTGCATAGATGTTCTTGGAAATGCAGGACTGGTCGATCTCGATATGAATGATCGACGCGTGCGGCGCCCAGCCATCCACCAGTCCGGTGACCCGGTCATCGAAGCGGGCGCCCGCGGCGATGATGAGGTCGGCGTGCTGCACCGCTTGATTGGCCCACCAGGTGCCGTGCATTCCAAGCATTCCCAGCGACAGCGGGTCATCTTCCGGGAATGCGCCAAGGCCATGCAGGCTGGTGGTTACCGGAATTTTGAGATGGCGGGCCATTTCGGTCAGCACTTCCGCGGCGTTGGAGTTGATCGTTCCGCCCCCCACGTACAGCAGCGGGCGCTGTGAAGACTCGATCATCCGCACCGCGCGGCGCAGGCGAATGTCGTCGCACTGGTCGGGAACCGAGTAACCGCGCATGCGGATCTCATCGTAGTACTGGAACACGCCTTCGGCCATCAGAACGTCCTTGGGCATGTCCACCACGACCGGCCCCGGGCGTCCGGTCCGGGCGAGGTGATAGGCCTCGTGCACGATGCGCGGGATGTCGTCGGGCGAGCGCACCAGGTAGTTGTGCTTGGTGATGCTGCGGGTTACGCCCAGCGTGTCGCATTCCTGGAAGGCGTCGTTGCCGATCAGCGGCATAGGCACCTGACCGGTGAACACCACGATGGGTACCGAGTCCATGAAGGCGTCGGCGATTCCGGTTACGGTGTTGGTTGCCCCGGGGCCGCTGGTCACCAGCACGGTACCGACCCGGCCGGTGGCCTTGGCGTAGCCTTCGGCGGCATGCGTGCCGCCCTGCTCATGGCGCACCAGTACATGCTTGAAGTTGGGCTTCACGCGCGCCATTTCGTCATACACGTGAATTACCGCGCCGCCGGGATGTCCGAAGACAACCCGCGCATCCTCCGCTTCCAGCGCGTGGAGAAAAATTTCCGCGCCCGACATCTTCTTGCCGATGTATTGCTGCACGGCGGCCTTGCCGCGCAGGCGCTGCGGCGATTCCGCCACCGCTGCGGTGCTGGCGCTAGGCATGGGTCAGTTCCTCTTGCGGACGTTTGGAAGCAGAGCGCGCCTTTTCCTCGTTCGGATTCCCGCTTGCGCGGGAATGACGGGGCACGCGCAAAATGGCGCCGGTGGAAGCGCTGGTCACGAAGTGCGTGTAACGCTCCAGCCAGCCGCCCTTTATTTTCGGTCGAAACGCCGTGAGACGCTCGCGGCGGCGGTCGAGTTCCTCGCCATCCACGTCCAGGTCCACGCGGCGTTGTTCCAGATCGATGACGATTCGATCACCCTGTTCCAGCAACGCGATGGGCCCGCCGGCTGCCGCCTCGGGAGAAATGTGGCCAATCGATAGACCGCGCGTGGCGCCGGAGAACCGCCCGTCGGTGAGCAGAGCCGCGGAAGTGTCCAGTCCCATGCCCGCTATCGCCGATGTGGGCTGCAGCATTTCCGGCATACCCGGTCCGCCGCGCGGACCCTCGTAGCGAATCACCACGACGTCGCCTTCGAGGACTTCGCCGGCCATTATTCCGGTTACTGCTTCGTCCTGCGATTCGTAGATGCGCGCGCGTCCCTCGAAGCAATGCATGTGCGGCGCGACTGCGCCGACCTTGATGATCGCTCCCTCCGGCGCCAGGGAACCGAACAGCACGCACAGGCCCCCGGTGTCGCGAAACGCAGTGCTGCGATCGCGAATTACCGACCGGTTGCGCACTTTGGCGTCCTTGAGTTGCTCGCGCAGATTGCCGGCCACCGTGGGGCGATCCGAGTTAAGCAGACCTGCGGCCTCGAGTTCCTTGAGTATCGCCTGCACGCCGCCCGCCTGTTCCACGTCCTCCATGTGAACGTCCGGAGTGGCGGGTGAAACCTTGCAGATATAGGGCACGCGGTCGGACATCCGGTTGATCCTGTCCAGGTCGTACGGCACCTCCGCTTCGTGAGTGGCCGCCAGGAGGTGCAACACCGTGTTGGTGGACCCACCCATCGCCATGTCCAGCGCAAATCCGTCGTCAAAGGCCTCGGCGGTGAGGATGTCACGGGGTTTCAGATCCTGTTTGACCAACGCGACGATCCGCTCGCCGGCCTTGCGCACCAGTTTCTCGCGCCTGGGGTCGACGGCCAGGATGGAGCCGTTGCCGGGAAGCGCCAGGCCCAGGGCCTCCATCAGGCAGTTCATGGAGTTGGCGGTGAACATTCCGGAACAGGAACCGCAGGTAGGACAGCTCAGCGCCTCCAGTTCGGCGATATCCGAATCACTCATTTCCCCGGTCTGATGACGGCCCACGGCCTCGAACACGCTGGCCAGGTCCACTTTCTGGCCACCGGGCAGCTTCCCGGCTTTCATCGGACCGCCGGACACGAAGATCGTTGGGATGTTGATTCTCAGCGCTCCCATCAGCATGCCGGGAACGATCTTGTCGCAGTTGGAAATGCACACCAGGCCGTCGAGGCGATGGGCCTCGGCCATAGTCTCTACCGAGTCGGCAATCAACTCGCGCGAAGGCAAGGAGTAGCGCATGCCGATATGGCCCATGGCGATGCCGTCGTCTACGCCGATGGTGTTGAACTCGAAGGGCAGGCCGCCGGCATCGCGTACCGCGTCGCGAGCGGTCGCGCCAAGTTTTTGCAGGTGTACGTGGCCGGGAATCAGCTCCACAAAGGAATTGCAGATGCCGATAAAGGGACGCTCGAAGTCCTCGTCTTCGCGCACCACGCCGGTGGCGCGCAGCAGGGACCGGTGTGGCGCTCTTTCGATGCCACGCTTTATCGTGTCGCTTCTCATTCTTCCAGGCCTGGGTTTACCTGCGCCGGCGCAAGGCGCCAGCCAAGCAAAACATCTTACATCAGCTACCTTTCGGTTGAGTAATTGATGAAAGGGCGTAACATCCCTCGAATACCTCGACATCGCAAGCTTTTGCATGGCTGATCGAATCGATACAGGCTCGACTTCATTTCGCTTTGTACTGGTAGGCGCTCTCACCCTTGCGTCGCTGATTCCCTTGGGCCTGGTCAGTTGCGTTGCCTCGGATCGTAGCGCCAACTATGAAAGCGCGGTAAACAATATCGGGATGTCCTGGGGCAAGGAGCAACAAATCAGCGGCCCTGTCATCCTGATTCCGCTCGAAATCAAAAAGGAAGAAAACGCCGCCTTCGTTGCGGTGATGCCCAAGACGCTCCAACTGCGTATGGCGGCAAGCCACCAAGTCCGGCAAAGAGGAATTTTCGAAGTGCCGGTCTTCGAGATCGAAGCAGTCGCCAGCGGGTCATTTCCCGCGGTGGATCTCGACTCCCTGGAACAACGCTACGGCCCCCTGCGAGCGGGTCAAGCGGCTATTTCGGTGGGTATTGCGGATACCCGCGGCATTCGCAGCGCCGATCTCAGATGGGGCGGCAAGAAAATGGATCTCATCACCCTGCCCAATGGGCCGTTCGGTAGTGGAATCTCTGCTCCACTTGGCCGTTCCCTGGGCAACGTCGTCGAAATCGACATGAATGGCAGCGACTTTGAGGTGGATTTGAGTCTACGAGGCACCCGCCGTTTCTCGGTGGTGGCCAACGGTGACACTTCCAACATCACAATGGAGTCAACCTGGCCCCATCCGAGTTTTACGGGGCGGTTCTTGCCCGACGAGCGGGAAGTGGGGCCGGATGGCTTTACCGCTTCCTATACCGTGAGCGGGCTGGCCCGCGGATTTCCGAGCATTTTTCGAGTCTCCGCATCCAAGCGCAACAACGACTTCGCCAGCGAGAGTCTGGGATTTGAAGTGTTTGAACCCGTGAACCTGTACAGCTCGGTGCAGCGCAGCGTGAAGTACGGCATCCTGTTCGTGGCCCTGACTCTGGTCGGTCTGCTGTGCCTGGAACTCTCTACCGGCATCCGCTTCCATTTCGTTCAGTACGCCGTGACCATCATTGCGCTGGCGATGTTCTTCATGACCCTGCTGGCGCTGGCCGAATACATCGGGTTCACGCCCAGTTACCTCCTGTCCGCTGCGTTGCTCACGGGCATGATCACCTGGTATGCGAACGGGACCATCAGGAAGCGCCGTCTGACCGCCATGGTAGCCACGATGCTGGCGGCGCTGTACGCGGTGATGTACCTGTTGCTGCGCCTGGAGTCGTATTCCCTGCTGGTGGGAACGGCTGTACTGTTGCTTACGCTCGCGATACTCATGCGCACGACTCGGCGACTCACCCCTGTGGCCGAGGGCGACGGCAAGGACTGACCGAGGGCCGCATGCACTCTCTCACGCGGTGCCCGGGAAACGCCTTCCATTGAAGTTGCATTGGGGAATGCCATGAGAAAAACTCTTACGCTGGCCTTGCTGGGACCGCTGCTGCTGGCGTGGACCGCCGAAGCCGGGGCGCAGGACTGGAGCAAGGAATACGAGACCACCAGGATTTCCGAGCGCCTCTACACGTTCTGGCGCCGCGGTGTGCGAAACATCTTCGTGGTTACGGACGAGGGCGTTATTGCAACCGACCCGATCAGCCCGGAAACCGCCGCCGTTTACCGGGCGGAGATTGCCAAGGTCACGGATCAGCCGGTGCGCTACGTGATCTACAGCCACGAGCACTGGGACCATGTGCTGGGCGGGCAGATTTTCAAGGACGAGGGCGCCGAATTCATCAGCCACGAGAATTGCGTGAAGTTCTTCTTCCGCAATCCTCACCCCGACCTTGTGATTCCGGATCGGACAGTGTCCGGCAATACCTCTTTCAGCCTGGGCGGCGAGTCTTTCAATCTCATGTACCTGGGAGAGAACCATGGCGACTGTCTGCTGGTATTCGAGTTTCCCGAGGAGCGCGCAATCTATCTGGCCGATCTGGCCACCGACGGGTTCGTTGGCCTCGGTACGCTGCCTGATTACGACATCGTGGATTACCTGCGTTCCATGCGCGAGATTGAAGCAATGGACTTTGACCTGATGATCGGCGCGCATGGTCCGGCGCGCGCGGGCAAGGACGCGGTCGTGATTCGGCGTCGCTGGATTGAAACGATCCGCGACGCGGTCGGCCGTGAACTCGAGGCCGGCACGCCGGTCCCGGAAATCGCCGCCAGGCTGGATTTTCCCGAATTCGCGCACCTGCGCGGCTACAGGGAACAGTTGCCCGCGTACGTGGTGCGCATGGCCCAATTTCACGCTATGGGCTGGTAGCGGGGCCAGGCGGGCCGACGTGCCCGAGCTGCCCGAAGTAGAAACCACCCGGCGCGGAATCCGCCCGGTCCTTGCCGGCGCGCTGGTCCGGCAGGTTGTGGTTCGCGAGCGGCGTCTACGCTGGCCCATCCCCCCGATAATCGAGCGCAACCTGGCCGGCGCGCGGGTGCTGGATGTACGCCGCCGGGCGAAATACCTGCTGTTCGACAGCGAGCGCGGCACGGCCATCGCTCACCTCGGCATGTCCGGCAGTTTCTCGTTGGTTGCCGCCAACCGGGAGCCGGGTCCACACGATCACTACGACTTGGTGCTCAGCGGTGGGAAGGCCTTGCGCTTTACCGATCCGCGCAAGTTCGGTTGCCTGCTCTGGGCGGGATCGGATCCACTGCGGCACAAGCTACTGGCTGGCCTCGGGCCCGAACCGCTGGGCGCCGATTTCGACGGCGCCTGGCTCAAGAAGTGTTCCAAGGCTCGCCGGCTGGCCGTCAAGTCATTTCTGATGACAGCCTCCGTGGTTGCGGGCGTGGGCAATATTTATGCCAGCGAAGCGCTGTTTCGCGCCGGGATTCATCCGCGCCGCGCCGCCGGGCGTATCGCCCTGAGCAGGTACCAGGGTTTGGCCGCTGCCATTCGCGACGTGCTGAGTGAAGCCATAGAAGCTGGTGGCACCACCCTGCGCGACTTTGCGGATGCCCGAGGGCGTCCGGGCTATTTCGCCCAGCACCTGGACGTGTATGACCGGGCAGGGCAGGAATGCCGCCGCTGCGGAGTTGAGATTCGTAGAGAAGTTATCGGCCAGCGGGCAAGCTATTACTGCGCGGCCTGCCAGAGGTAGCGCCCGGGAACCAGGGCTTCCTCCTGGGAACGAGGGCGTCCCGCCCTCGTGGAGGGCGGGACGCCCTCGTTCCCAGGGGAGATGCCCTCCTTCCCAGTGGGGATTTACTCCCGCACGTCGGCGCCGCCGTTGCGCCGGGGATCGCTGGCCGCCGTCACGGTTCCATCCGCGTAGTCGAAGGTAATCGCCTGCATGTTGCCCCACGGCCGCGGCGACTCGCGAAGGCTGTGGCCCATCTCGGCGAGAGCTTCCTGCAAATCGGCATCCAGCGCGCCTGACTCGAAGGAAATCGAGTCGGGTATGTACTGATGATGGATGCGTGGCGCGCCCACGATTCCGGAAGCGTCGGCGCCGTCAATCCAGCGCAGGGCGCCCAGTAATACCATGGTTACGATGCGGCTGCCGCCGGGTGTGCCCAGGATCGCGAGCCCGCGCTCCGATTCCAGGAACGTGGGCGTCATGCTGGACAGCATGCGCTTGCCGGGTTCGATGCCGTTGGCATGCGAATGTACCAATCCAAACACGTTGGGCGACCCGGACCTGACCGAGAAGTCGTCCATCTCATTGTTGAGTATCACTCCTGAGCCGGCGGCCACGAAGCCGGACCCGAACAGGGTATTGATGGTTTGCGTTACCGCAGCGCGATTGCCGTCCTTGTCCATGACCGAGAAGTGACTTGTGTCGGTTCCAAGAGGCCTCTGGCTGACCGGCCCCGGCAGCATATCGCTGGCCGTGGCGCGGTCCATGCGAACGCTGGCCAGCAATCCGTCCGCGTACCAGGGGTGAATCAAGCGTTCTATCGGAACAGATACGAAGTCCGAATCGCCCAGATACTCGGCTCGATCGCGATAGGCGCGCCGAATCGCTTCCACCAGCAGGTGGGTGCGGGCAGGCTCATCGAGTTGGGCGAATCCCCGGTGTCCGAGCATGTTGAAAACCTGCGCCAGGCCCACGCCGCCGGCCGAGGGAGGTGGTGCGGTGGTCACGTGAACCTTGCCGTACTGAAAGCGAATCGGTTGCCGTTCGACTACGCGATAGGCTGACAGATCATCCACGCTCCAGATGCCTCCTGCGCGCCGTACTTCCTCCACCATGCGTTCGGCTTCGCGGCCTGAATAGAAGCTGTCGG
Organism: Candidatus Foliamicus sp.; assembly: GCA_965261845.1. Classification (GTDB taxonomy): domain Bacteria; phylum Pseudomonadota; class Gammaproteobacteria; order Steroidobacterales; family Foliamicaceae; genus Foliamicus. The sequence goes on from OZ253475.1 coordinate 3,278,734, forward strand.
GACCCTCTTCCGCCAGGCGTTCCAGGGTGGCTGCCAAGTCCGGCTGCCGGATCAGCTCTCCCAGCTCAGGCGGCTCCCCTGACGGCATGAATACGGCCAGAAACGCCTTCGAGGGCGAGCCTCGCGATGCGAATCCCCGCAACCGCCGAATTGTGCCTTCGTCCACTTCAACGCCTTCCTTCGCAAGCCGTATAGCCGGCTGGAGGCTTTGGGCAAGCGGCAGGCGCCCGAATTTCTCTGCTACGTGAGCGAGCCCGGCGGGCAGCCCGGGGATACCTGCCGCAAGTGCTCCGGACAGTGAAGCTTGCCGAATGGGTTCGCCGTCCTCATCCAGGTACATATCCCGGGTGGCTTCGCCGGGAGCCGTTTCGCGGGCGTCCACGAATACTTCGTATCCGTCGCTGGCCCGGTGCAGCAGAAAGAAGCCTCCGCCGCCCATGCCGGAGCTGTGCGGCTCCGCTACCGAAAGGGCGGCGCTGACCGCGACCGTTGCGTCGAAGGCGTTACCCCCCTGGGCAAGTATTTCAAAGCCCGCCTCGGTGGCCGCGGGATGCGCGCTGGCAATGGCAGCCCGACCGGGGACGGGCGAAGCGGGGGATTGGGCGCCTTGCGATCCCGCGATAGCGATCGAAGCGCTTGCTATCCACAAGAAAACCGCCGGCCCGATTTTTCGGCCGGCGTGTCCAAGAACAAGACTCATTACAGATGCTCCTTGAGCGCAGATACCACTGTTGGATGTACAAAACTCGATACGTTGCCGCCCATGCCTGCGATTTCCCGCACCAGGGATGAGGAGACGTGGGCGTTTTCTTCCGAAGGCGTCAGGTAGACTGTCTCGATTGAAGGGTCCAGGCGGCGGTTCATTCCCGCCAGTTGAAATTCGTGCTCAAAGTCGCTGACCGCACGCAGTCCGCGCAGAATCGCGTGCAGCCCGTGGCTGCGCGCGTAGACCACGGTCAAGCCGCTGTAGCCATCCACTCGCGCCTCGGGCACATCGGCCAATGCCTCGCGCGCCAGGCGGATTCGCGTGTCCAGGTCAAACAGTGGTGACTTGGACGGACTGGCGGCTACGGCCACCACCACTTCGCCGAACAAATTCGCGGCGCGGCGCACCAGGTCGCAATGACCATTGGTGATCGGGTCAAAGGTGCCGGGATACATGATCCCGCGCTTTGTTTGTGGGTTCATTCTGTTCGGCTCCGGCCAACCAGCATTATCCGTACGTCTCCAATCACCGATTCGCGCAATACACCCAGATTCGCGGGTAACTGCGGCATTGGCTCGTGCTGGTGCGATTCCAGGTACAGGCGGCAATTGTCGGCAAGCCACCCGTTGACGGCAAGAAGTGTACAGCAGCGCGCGATCAAGCCACTCTCAAACGGCGGGTCCAGGAACACGATATCCATGGGCGCATGTCCTCCCCTGTCGGCTTTTCCAAGCCACTGACGGGCGTTGGCCCGCTCGACCGCGCCGTTTATGTCCCACTCGGCAAGGACATGGCGGAGCATCGTTACCGGTTCCCGGCGTGACTCCACGAATACGCACTCGGAAGCTCCGCGCGACAACGCTTCCACTCCCAATGCGCCGGCGCCGGCGAAAAGATCCAGGCAGCGTGCCTTATGCACGAAGGGCGCAAGCCAATTGAACAGGGTTTCGCGGGCCCGCGCCGGTGTCGGCCGCACGCCCGCGGGGACTGCCAGCATGCGTCCGCGCAGGCTTCCGCCGGCAATGCGCACCCGGCCGTTTCGTTTACTCGCTGGCATGGCGCGAGAGTATCATTTCGCGGGCTGCGCCTTTTCAAAGGGGGCGCTTGGGAAGCGCAGAAGCAATACGTACTGCGGGAAACGACACTCGATTCCATGATTCGCCTTGAGCAATTGACCATGCGCTACCGGGGTGGGGCGGAAGCGTTGTCGGAAGTTAGCCTGAGCGTCGAGTCAGGAGAATTCGCCTATGTGACGGGACCGTCCGGGGCTGGCAAGACCACCCTGGTGAAGCTGCTGGCGGCGATTGAGCGGCCGACCCGGGGTCAGGTCTTCGTGCTGGGACGAAACGTCGGGCGCCTGGGCCCAAGGTCGGTTTGTCAGCACCGGCGCAACATCGGAATCGTTTTCCAGAACAACCTGCTGCTGGACGACCGAAGCGCTTTTGAGAATGTAGCCTTGCCGCTGCATATTGCCGGTCTTGGCCCCCGCGAAGTGCGGCGCCGCACCGAGGCTGCGCTTGATGCCGTGGGGCTACTCGGCAGTACCCGGAAGGCCCCCCGCTTGCTTTCGCAAGGGGAGCAGCAACGTCTGGGCATCGCCAGGGCGGTCGTCACCCGGCCGCAGCTGCTGCTCGCCGATGAGCCCACCGGTAACCTGGACCCGGAGTTGTCGCGTGAGGTCATGGAATTGTTTCGGCGCATGGCGGGTTACGGCGTTACGGCCCTGGTGGCCACCCATGACGTCGCCCTGATCGAGTCTCTGCCGGCTCGGCGCATCAGCCTGCTGGACGGGCGAATCGAATCGGATATTTCGCCGCCATGAAGCCTGTTCTCCATTTAAGGCGCCATCTCACCTGCTGCCAATCGGAATTCGTGCGGCTGGTCCGGCAGCCACTGGGCAGCCTGATGACGGTGGCTGCAATCGGACTGGCCCTGGCTTTGCCGGCGGGCCTGAGCACGGCCCTGGGCAACGTTGAGGGTTTGGCCGCGGCCTGGGGCGAAGCGCGTTCGTTTTCAGCATATTTGAAGCCCGAGGTAGGCATTGCCGGCGCCGAGCAATTGGCGGAAGATCTTGAGCGCGACACGGGAGTCGGATCAGTGCGGCGAATCAGTCCCCGGGAAGCCCTTGCGATCCTCGAGGGGCGGGGTGAATTCCCCGGCGCGACCGAGACCCTGGATGACAATCCACTGCCCTGGACTCTTGTAGTCACACCGGCCCCCACCGCCGCGGACAATGACTTTCTGGCGTTGCAGGAGACCGTGTCCACCCTGGACCAAGTAGACCAGGTTCGAGCCGACACCCAATGGCTGCAGCGCATGAGCGCAATGCTCGCACTTGCCGGCCAGGCCCTGTTGCTGGTCATGGTGATGATTCTGGTCGCGCTGATCGTCGTCATCGGCAATACGGTTCGCCTGGAGATACAAAGGCAGCGCGATGCCATAGAGGTACTGTCGCTTCTCGGCGCCAGCCGCGGCTACATGCGTCGCCCCTACCTGTACCAGGGGTTCTGGTACGGGCTTGGCGGCGGTGTGGTGGCGGTCGTACTTGTGCGCCTCGGCATGTGGGCTCTGGGCGATTCGTTTGCAGAGCTGGTGACGCTCTATGACAGCGGCCGCGCTCTCCAAGGCGCGCGCTGGGAACAGGAACTGCTGACTCTGGGTTTGGGCGCAGCGATCGGGTGGCTCGGCGCCTGGCGGGCTGTCGCCGGCCAGCTACGCACACTGGACTAGCCGGAATTTCGCTCTACGGCCGGAACAAAACGCTAACGCCTAACTGTCGGGCAGTTTGGGCAGATCGGGCTTGGTCAGGCGCACGAACAGTTCTTCCAGGCGATTGGTCTTGTGGCGGATGCTGGACACCCGTATCCCGGCAGCGCTCAGGAGCTCGAAGAAATCATTGAGGCTGCGCTCCGCGGCCACCTCCACTTCCATTTCATCGCGGCTACGCCAGTGCACCTGAAAGCCGGCGAATTTCTGGCCCGGTTTTGCCGGCTCTTGTAGCGAAATAACGAAGTGCTGTTCCGGCAATTGCCGCAGCACCCGCTCCATGCGGTCCTCCACCACAATCTCACCGTGATCCAGGATCGCAATGCGGCGGCACAGGTTTTCCGCTTCTTCCAGGTAGTGAGTGGTCAGGATGATTGTCACGCCGCTCTCGTTGATCTCGCGCAACAAGTGCCACATTGAACGCCGGATCTCGATGTCCACGCCTGCGGTGGGCTCATCCAGAATCAGCAGCCTGGGCTCGTGAACGAGTGCGCGGGCGATCATCAGGCGCCGCTTCATCCCGCCGGACAGCGTCCGGGCGAGCATGTCGCGCTGGTCCCAAAGGCGAACCGCCCTGAGGCACTTCTCGGCGTTGCGGCGAGCCTGGCGTGGCGTCAAACCGAAGTATCCCGCCTGGTGCATGAGTGTGGGCAGAAGCTTCTCGAACATGTTGAGGTTCACTTCCTGAGGTGTCACCCCGATGCATTTCTTCACCGCGCCCCAGTCGCGATCGAGGTCGTGGCCGAATACCTTCACCTTGCCGGCGGTCTTGTTAACCAGGGTGGTGATGATTCCTATGGCAGTGGTCTTGCCGGCGCCATTGGGGCCGAGCAGAGCGTAGAATTCGCCTTCCCGCACCGTCAGATCAATGCCCTTGAGCGCCTGCACGCCATTGGGGTAGACCTTGGACAGTCCTTTGAGTGAAAGTGCGTCCACAGGTTCGAATTGTGCAGTGCGCGCTCCCCAAAGGAAAGTAGGCGCGGCCGCAACGCCATGGCCCCACAGTTGGAAATACCTGCGGAACAGTATTGACAGTCACGGATTTCGTTTCATAATATGCGCCCCATAGTGCTTTTATGAGCATGTTATGCCTAACAACAACAGCAATATGGCCCGCCGCCACGAGCTCATAGCGGACCTCATCCGCGGGCAAGCCGTGGGCAGCCAGGCTCAACTGAGCGAACTGCTGTCCGAGCGCGGAATTCGGGTTACCCAATCGTGCATCAGCCGCGACCTGTCCCTGCTGGGCGCGGTCAAGCGTGGTCGGGCCTACACCGTTGCCCATACCGATATTTCCGAGGATGATCGGCAAGTATTTGCCGCCTATGCCCGTGATCTGTCGCACGCGGGGCCGAACCTGGCCATAGTGCGTACGGCCACCGGGGCCGCCCAGCGCATTGCGCTGTTTCTCGACCGTTGCGGCTGGCCTGAGGTCCTGGCCACCGTGGCCGGAGACGACACGATATTCGTGGCTACCAGGAATCGGGCCGAACAGCGCATCCTGTTGGCGCGTCTGCGCCGCACGATGGCCGAAGCTCCCTTCTGAACTGCAAACAGGCGTTTAGAGAACTATGAGCACTACACCCATCGTGCTGGCCTTTTCCGGCGGACTGGACACTTCTTTCTGTGTTCCCTGGCTGAGCGAGGAGTATCAGCGCCCGGTTGTGACGCTTACGGTCAACACCGGGGGCATAGACGCGGCGCAGGCGGCGGCGCTTGAGCAGCGCGCCCGGGCGCTTGGCGCCGAGCGCCATCTGCTGGTTGAAGCCCGTCCGCAGTTCTTCGATGAGGTCATTCGTTACCTGATCGCCGGCAACGTGCGCCGCGGGCATGGCTATCCATTGTGCGTGGGCGCCGAGCGCGGCATTCAGGCGCGGCTCCTGGCTCTGACTGCGCGGGAATTGGGCAGCGATACGGTAGCGCACGGTTGTACCGCCGCGGGCAATGATCAGTTTCGGTTTGAGATGGCCATGCGTACCCTGGCGCCCGAAATCACCGTGTTGGCGCCGGTCCGCGACGAGTCCTTTCAACGCCGGCAACAGATCGAATACTTAAAGCAGCACAACGCCCCGGCGCTTCCTGCGAGCGGCGATTACTCGATCAATCGGGGCCTTTGGGGCGTGACCATCGGGGGCAAGGAGACGCTGACCTCCTCCGAGTCGATCCCGGAATCCGCTTGGGTGCTCTCCGCCGGTGCGCTGACTAATCCACTGCCGCAAGAGTCACACGAACTGGAGTTTGCAGCGGGTGTACCAGTGCGCTGGGACGGCGAAAGCATGTCGCCGGTTGAATTGATCGAAACCCTGGAGGAGGCCGGAGCACGCTTCGGCATCGGGCGCGGCATTCACCTGGGCGACACCATCCTGGGCGCAAAGGGCCGGGTGGCCTACGAAGCCCCTGGCGCGGAAATTCTGATCAATGCTCACCGCGAATTGGAAAAACTCACCCTGGGCGCGGGGCAATTGAGGGTGAAGGACAGCTTGGCGGCCATCTACGGCGACCTGGTGCACGAGGGCAAGCATTTGGATCCCGTATGCCGCGATATCGAAGCCTTCTTCGACAGCTCGCAATCCCGGGTGACGGGTCGTGTGCGCCTGTTGCTCAGGCCGGGGAGTGTGTGGGTACGTGGCGTGGAATCGCGCTACTCCCTGCTCGCGGCCACCAGCGGAGTGTACGGAGAGAGCGCCGGCGAATGGACGCCGCGCGACGCCCTTGGCGCTGCCCGGGTCATGGCTCTTCCGGGAATGCTGCACAGCCGGGTGGCCGATGCCGAGAGCCGGGAGAACAACGATGCGTAGCGTGATTGTCGACAAGCTGTCCTCGGTGGCGACCGGTCTGGATCTCGGTCGCGAGATTCGGGTGGGAGACAACATTCCCAGCGAGGAAGGAGTGATCGTGGCGGCGCAAGTACTTAACGAGAAGTCGTCCTATAACCGGCTGGAATTGGCCAGCGGGCGAATGGCCCGGGTACGCAAGGGCGACGTGGTTGTGGGCGCCCTGGGGCACCGCAAGGCCTTGTTCGGGTACTCGGGGCATCTGCCGGAATCGGTCAAGCCCGGCGACCTGCTGCAACTGCTGAATATCGGCGGCGTGCTGGGTGTGTGCGATTCAATAAACGCCAACATGGGACGGCCCTTCGATACTCGTGTCCTGGGCGTTGTGCTGGAATTTCCCTTCCTGGGAGAACGTGTGGGCGTGCCGGCACGGGTAGGTGACGAATCGCTGAACATCGGGGAAAGCGGCGAGCTGAATCTTGGCGGCGTTCCGGTTGTAGCCCTGGCCGGTACCTGCATGAACTCCGGCAAGACCGCGGCGGCCTGCGCGATCATCGGACGGTTACGGCACGAGGGCTACGTGGTGGACGCCTTCAAGGCCACCGGTGTGTCTCTGCGCCGGGATATCCTGGCGATGGAGGACGCAGGCGCCCGCAATACCGCCATCTTTACCGACTTCGGCGTGGTCAGTACCGCGCCGGAGAATGCGCCGGCCCTGGTTCGCGCCATGCTCCGCCGAATGGCCTCGGCCGGCCCCGATGTGATCCTGTTCGAATTGGGGGACGGTATTCTCGGTGCGTACGGAGTAGAAGCAATCCTGGCTGATGCAGGAATACGCTCCTCTCTTACCTGCCTGCTGCTGTGCGCCAGCGACCCGGTGGCGGCCTGGGGCGGGGTGCGCCTGCTCAAGGAACAGTATGGGATCGAGGTCGCCGCGGTAACCGGGCCGGCCACCGACAACCAGGTCGGTCTGGACATACTGGCCCAGCGCATCGGCGTACCGGGCTACAACGCCATCACCCATGGCGCGGAACTCGGCGAGTTCGTTGCCGGCAATGTTTCCCTGAGCCGGTCATGAGCATTCCGGCAGTAGTTCTGGGGGCATCAGGCTATGTAGCCGGAGAACTGCTGCGTATCCTTGCCGGCCACCCGGAATTCCAGGTGGCCGCGGCAATTTCCCGGAGTAACGCCGGCGCGGCGGTCGAATCGGTTTTTCCCAACCTGACCGGCGTCCGGCCGAAGCTATGCTTTCGTCCACTGGCCGAATTGGGAGACGCACTCAAGGAACCGTGCGCAATATTCTCCTGCGCCCCCCACGGGGCGAGCGCCGGTCTTGTGGCCCTGGCGCTCAAGCTGGCCGACTCGAATGGCAGCGCTGTTCGGATCGTGGACGCCTCGGCGGATTTTCGATTTGCCAGCGCAGCCGCATACGAACAGGTGTACGGCGCAAGCCACGGCGCTCCCGAATTGCTGCCGCTGTTTTCCTGCGCGCTACCCGAACATCGGGCTGCGGCGGATACACCGCATATCGGCCACCCGGGCTGTTTCGCCAGCGCAATGCTGTTGGCGTCGGTGCCGCTGATGCGCTCGGGGCTGATAGACGGGCCCTTGTTCACCAGCGGCGTGACCGGCAGCACCGGCGCCGGTAAGCAGCCGCTTCAAACCACCCATCATCCGGTTCGCCATTCCAATATGTTTGCTTACCGGCCCTTGCGCCATCGCCACGCACCGGAGGTCGAGGCAGTTTGCGAGGCGGTGAGCGGCGCGCGTCCGCAACTCCGGTTCGTACCCCATTCCGGGCCGTTCGCGCGCGGCATCCACCTGACCATGCAAGCCGCGCTCAAGCCGGAGGCGGACGAACGCAAGGTGCGTGCGGCCTTTGCCGATGCCTACCTGGAATCGCCGTTCGTGCACGTGATAGACAGCCCGCCCAGGTTGAAGGACGTTGTCGGCGGAAATCATGCTCATCTTGCGATTACCGTCCGCGATGGTTCGGTGGCGGTCTTCGTGGTGCTGGACAACCTGGTCAAGGGTGCGGCAGGCGGGGCGGTGCAATGGATGAACCGCCTGTACGGCCTTGAAGAAACCGCCGGCCTTGCCGCGGCAGGTCCGGCATGGACATGAACGGACAACCTTCCATGCGGCCCGGCGGCGATGTGCGCAGTGCGGAAGCGGCTCACCTGGCGCAGGTCTACGCCCAGTTTCCGTTCGAAATCGTTTCCGGGCAGGGCGCATACCTGAATTGTGCCGACGGACGCAGGCTGCTCGATATGTACGGCGGTCATGCTGTGTGCGCCCTGGGCTACGGCCACCCGCGGCTGCTGGAAGCCTTGCAGCGACAGGCCGGCAAGCTGTTCTTCGCCAGCAATGCGGCAGCACTGCGAGTGCGCGCCCGGGCGGCCGACAAGCTGGCGGAATTTGCGCCGCCGGGACTGAACCGGGTCTTCTTTGTGAATTCCGGCGCGGAGGCCAATGAGAACGCGCTTCGGCTGGCCTGCCGGCTGACTGGACGCGCGCATGTGGTGGCCCTGGAGCATGGCTTTCACGGACGCACCGCAGCAGCCGCATCGGTGACCTGGGGCGCACGGGAGAGCTGGTATGGCTTTCCGAAGACGCCCGTGGACGTGACATTCGCGCCCCGCAATGACCCCGCCGCTGCGGCAGCGCTGATCACCGGGGAGACCGCAGCCGTGATCGTCGAACCCATACAGGGGCTGGCGGGCGCTTTTCCGCTGGACGACGGGTACCTTCAGGCGCTGCGAGCTGCCTGCGACCAAAACGGTGCTTTTCTGATCGCCGATGAGGTGCAATGCGGCATGGGCCGTAGCGGCCTGCCCTTCGCTATCTCGCATTCGGGCGTGGTCCCGGACATGATCACCACCGCAAAGGCGCTGGGCGCGGGCTTTCCCTGCGGCGCGCTGCTGCTGCGGGAGGATTGCGCCGCGCAACTGAGCATGGGCGATCTCGGCACCACCTTTGGGGGTGGTCCGCTGGCCTGCGCCGTGATCGAAGCGGTGCTGGACGTGATGCGCGAAGAGCAGCTTCCCGAACAGGCCGCCGAGCGTGAACGGCAAATCCGCGCCAGCTGTTTGCTGGGTCCGGTAGAAGCGATACAGGGTCGGGGACTCCTGCTGGGTCTCAAGTGCAAAGGCGGCGCGCGCCAAGTCCGCGACGACCTGCTTGAGGCCGACATACTTACCGGCGCCAGCGCCGCTCCGGAATGGCTGCGGCTGATGCCTCCGCTTAATCTGCGCGAGAGCGAAGCGGCGGAACTCGCCTCAGCGCTGCAGCAACTCCCTGGGAGTAGTCACAGCGACCATGCTGCGCTGACGCGTAAGGAACCCCCTGGGAACGAGGGCGTCCCGCCCTCGACGAGGGCGGGACGCCCTCGTTCCCAGGGGCAGCCCGCAACCAAGTCTGATATTCAACTCAAGGAACAATCCAGTGAGTGACATCCAACGATTCGACGATCTGGCGGATTTTTCGCCGGAACAGATAGCAGCGCTGCTGGCCCTGGCCAGCCGCCTGGAAAAACGCCCCGAGCCGGAGGCCCTCAAGGGCAAGGTCCTTTCGCTATTGTTTCTCAACCCGTCGCTCCGGACCCTGGCTTCCTTCCAGGCGTCGATGACTCGCCTGGGCGGCGGCGCCTTCGTGATTTCTCCGGAGATGTCCATCCACGGCCTGGAGACCCGCCCCGGAATCGTCATGGACGGCGCGGCGGCCGAGCATGTCAAGGAGGCGGTCCCGGTAATCGCCTCATACGGAGACGCCCTGGGCCTGCGTGCCTTCGCTGAACGGCGCAACCTTGTGGAGGACCTGGAAGACCGCGAGTATCGCAGTCTTGCGGAACTGGTATCCACGCCCTTGATCAACATGGAATCGGCGATCAATCATCCCTGTCAGAGCCTGGCGGACTGGAAGACCATGGATGACTTGAATACGCCGGCGTCCGGCGGGAAGTTCGTATTGAGCTGGGCCTATCATCCCCTGGCCCTGCCGCTGGCGGTGCCGGCCGCTACGCTGCAGATGGCGGCGATGCGGGGAATGGACGTCACCGTGGTGCGGCCGAACGGCTTCGAATTGCCTGCGCTGGTCATGGACAAGGCCCGCAAGCTGGCGCAGCGGTCCGGCGGCTCGGTAAGGGAGACGGACGATCGAGCCGAGGGATTCGACGGAGCGCATGTGCTGTATGCCAAGTCCTGGAGTTCGACTCTCCATTATGGCGACAAGCATGCGGACTATCAGTTGCGCAATGGGCATGAGGACTGGTGCATCGACGAGGATTGGTTCGCGCCGGCTGAATCGGACTGCAAGTTCATGCATTGCCTGCCGGTGCGCCGCAACGTGGTGGTAAGCGAAGCGGTACTGGACGGCCCGCGCAGCGTCGTCGTGGCCGAGGCCCGCAATCGAATGTGGGTGCAGATGGCCGTTCTCTACGCCATGCTGGGGCCGGGACTGTGAACCGGGCGCGGACCACCGGCACCGGATTCCGGGCGCTGCGGGCCGCGGCCCCGTACTTGCGCCTGTACCGCGGCCGCGTGTTCGTGGTGAAGCTGGGCGGCGAGGTCCTGAGCCGGGCCAGCCGTATCGAGGCGCTGGTGGAGCAGGCGGGGGTGTTGCAGGCGCTCGGCGTGCGGGTCGTGATCGTGCACGGCGGCGGACCGCAATCCACTGAATTGACCCAACGCCTGAAGCACCAGGCGCGCATGGTGGCCGGCCGCCGGGTAACCGGTCCGGACGATCTGAAAGTGGCCTCGTACGTACTCAACGGGGCGGTGAACACCCAGCTTCTGGCCGCTTGCCGGGCCTGTGGCATTCCCGCCGTTGGCGTTTCAGGCGTGGACGCCGGCCTGGTCACGGCCCGGCGCCGTCCACCGGTCAAAATGGAAGGCGCCGGTGAAGAACCGGTGGATTTCGGCTTCGTCGGCGATATTGAGCGGGTCGACCCGGCGGTGCTCAATGTGTTGCTGGATCGGGGCATGCTGCCGGTTGTGAGTCCGCTGTCCGCAGACTCCGAGGGAGGGCTTCTGAATATCAACGCCGATACCGTGGCTGCTTCGCTGGCGGTTGCGATCAAGGCCGAGAAACTGGTCCTTACGATGGCTGCTCCAGGCATTCTTGGCGACCGTTCCGACCCTTCCACCTTGTTGTCGTACCTTGACCTGTCGGGCCTGCAACGTTTGCGCGATGAAAGCGCGTTGGCCGACGGCATGTTGCCGAAGGCGACGGCAATTCAATCGGCCATAGAGGGCGGCGTCCCACGCGTTCACCTGGTATCCGGCAGTACCCAGGACGGCCTGCTGCGAGAGGCGTTTACCAATGAGGGCTGCGGGACCCTGGTGGTGCGCAGCATCGACGCGCTTTCCGCGGCGGAGCAGAAGGCGGCGAAGTAATGACCCGCTTGTGGGACAAGGGCGAGAAGCTGGACGAAACGGTCCTGCGCTACACCGCGGGAGAGGATCATCTTCTCGACCGCCGGCTGGTGGCGTACGATGTTCGAGCGTCAATTGCTCACGCCGAAATGCTGCACGCCGCAGACTACCTGACCGATCGGGATTACGCCGCCATCGTCAGGGGGCTCAACGAACTGGCTGCCGAGCATGCCTCCGGCGACTGGGCCATTTCCATTGAGGACGAGGACGTGCATACGGCCCTGGAGCGGCGCCTTGTAGCCCGGATCGGGGAAGCGGGCCAGCGTGTCCATCTGGGCCGCTCGCGCAACGACCAGGTTTTGGCGGCGCTGCGGCTGTATCTCAAAGACGCGGCAGACCAGTTGCGGCAGGCCGCCGGAGAAGTAGCGGAACTACTCGACGAATTGGATCATCGCCAGGGTGAGTTGCCGTTGCCCGGTTACACGCATATGCAACAGGCCATGCCCAGCAGCGTCGGCTTGTGGGCGCGCGGATTTGCCGCGGAATTTCGCGACGACGTTCAAGGATTTGCGAGCGCGGTGCGGCGCATGGACCGCAATCCGCTCGGCAGCGCGGCTGGCTTCGGCACACCGGGGTTGAATATCGACCGGGAACGAACCGGCAGGAATCTCGGCTTCGCCGAAGTGCAGGAGCCGGTCACCTCGGTGCAGTTGTCACGCGGCAAGGCCGAAGCCGGGCTGGTGTTTGAATGCGCCCTGCTGGTCCAGGACCTGGGCCGGCTGGCCAGCGACCTGCTGTTGTTCTATACCCAGGAGTTTGCGCTGGTGCACCTGGCTCCCGAGGTCAATACCGGCTCTTCGATCATGCCGCAGAAGCGCAATCCCGACGCGCTCGAACTGGTTCGCGCTGCCGGCGCCACCATGCAGGCCTGTCTCTTCGAGGTGCTGGGCATTCCGGCGTCACTGCCTTCCGGTTATCAGCGCGACGTCCAGCGAATCAAGGCGCCGCTGTTCCGGGCAATCGATCTGGCTGGGGAAAGTTGCGCGGTGATTTGCCGTATAGTGCGCGCCTTGCGCTTCAATCCGGAACGCTGCAAGCAGTTGACGTCAGCTCAGGGCTTGCGTGCCGCCGAGCAGGCCAATCGGCTGGTTGTGGAGCAGGGCCTGAGTTTCCGCGACGCGTACAGGCGAGTGGCGGAGTACCCCAAAGAGTGACCGAGCGGATATGGCATCCCAAGGCGTTCAATCGCCCCGAGCAGCTGAACGCCTTGGAAGAGAACCGAATGCTGGGGCATCTGGGCGTTGAGGTCGTCGAAATCGGCGACGACTATCTGCGTGCCCGCATGCCGGTGGACCATCGCACCCAGCAGCCCTTCGGCTTGCTGCACGGCGGGGCATCGGCAGTGTTGGCGGAGTCAGTCGGCAGCTGGTCTTCGTACCTGTGCACTGCGCCCGGCGAGTACCAGGTCCTTGGCCTGGAAATCAACCTAAGCCACCTGCGCCCTGCGCGCTCGGGTTATGTATACGGCACCGCGCGCCCAGTGCGATTGGGGAGCGTCGTGCATGTGTGGGATATTCGCATCACCGACGAAGCGGATCAGTTGTTGAGTATTTCCCGGTTGGCCACATCAGTTCGAGCAATCAAACACGCGAAACAGGATGCGTGATATTCTTGCGTCCGCAATTCCTGGGAGAAATACGTGAAGAAACTACTACTTGCAATCGGATTTGCGCTTGCCCTGGGCGCCTGCGCCGCTCAGCAGAACGCTCTGCAATCATCCGCCACGCCCGCTGCCGAACAGCAAGCCGCGCCCCAGGAAAAAGCCGCCGCCACCCGCGACAGGAATGACGAGGATTATGTGACTTCCCTGGAGCGCCGGGACGTCACGGGATCGCGCATCAATCGCGTGCGCCGTACGGGAGAGGTCGGCGAGGACACGACCGCGGGCAAGCGTGTGGAGACCTTGTCCCGGGAAGAAATCGAGATGATGAATCAACGAACCCGCGGGCCCATAATCAGCGGCGAAGAGTAGCCCGGGGATATTTCCGGCTACCCGCTAGCAGAATCAATCGGGCGCAGGTTCGCGTTTCTTGATCATGATGCGCGCCATCAGGATGCCGATCTCGTAGAGCAGGTACATCGGCACCGCCAGCAGGGTTTGCGAGATCATATCGGGCGGAGTCAACAGCATGCCCATAGTGAAAGCGCCCAGGAGAATGTAAGGCCTCTTCTTGCCCAGTGAATCCGGGCTGACAATGCCCGCCCCCACCAGCATCAGGATTGCGATGGGCACTTCAAAGGCGATCCCGAAGGTAAAGAAAAGCACCACCACAAAATCCAGATATTCGCCGATATCGGTCATCATGGCCACACCTTCGGGAGTATTGGTGGCGAAAAACTTGAACATCAGCGGGAACACCACGAAGTAGGCAAACGCCGCGCCTGCATAGAACAGGAAAATACTGGACAGCACCAGCGGAAGCGCTGCCTTTTTCTCGCGTTTGTACAGTCCCGGCGCTACAAATGCCCAGGCCTGATAAATAACGACCGGCATGGCGGCGAACAGGGCTACGAAGAAGGCCGTCTTGAACGGAGTGAGAAACGGCGACGCCACCCGAATGGCAATCATGGTGGAACCTTCGGGAAGCTGGCTCTTTAAGGGGTCCGCCACCATCGTGAAAACCTTTCCAGCGAACGGTACCAGGCCGACAAAGATCACCAGGACTGCGCAGGCCGCCTTCATCAGGCGGGAGCGCAGTTCAACCAGGTGGGAAAGCAGGCTGGATTCCTCCAGTTCCTCCTTTCCTTCCTGTTCGGGTTTGTTATTCACTCGGCTTGTCTTGTTCGTCACCGTCCGTGGCCGGCGTTACGGTTTCGTCGCTTTCGGCATCCCTCTTGTCGCTTTCGGCATCCTTCTTGTCGCTGCCCTCCCGCTGATGCTTGGTATTGGCGTTGGTGCTTGCGGGCTTGGCCGGCCGGCGGGTGGAGAAAGGTCTTGGGTCGTCGAGGTCGACTTCCTGCCGGAGTTGATACATCAGCGTGCGCGACATGCGCCGCGCCTGTCCCACCCAGCGCCCCAACTGCGCCGCCACTTTCGGCAGGCGCTTGGGACCCAGGATGAGCAGCCCCATAAGGGCCAGAAGAACCAGTTCCAGAAAGCCGACGTCAAACATGCAAGCTTCGTGTTCCGCTCACGCTAAAGCACAGATCTTGCCGGGACAGGTCACTCGATGAGGGCGCAACTTCGCCCCGGCGCCGGCCCATCAAATGCAAGTACAGCGAGAGTCAGGCCTTGGGTGCGTCCTTTTCCTTTGCCTTCGCGCCCGTTTCGGTTTCGCTGAATTCGGCGTCTGCGCGGGCCAACTTATCCGGATCGGCCTTGTCCGGATCGGACACTGCCTTGCGAAACCCCTTGATCGCCGCACCCAGGTCGGGACCCAGGCTCTTGATCCGCGAGGTCCCGAATACAACCAATGCGAGCAGCAGTACTACAAGGAGCTGCCAGCCGCTGATTCCGCCAAGTCCCATTATGTCGTCCTCTTTGCGCTTTGTCGTTGCCCGCCGGCTCTCCCGATTGGCTTATCGGTCATATTAGAAGTCCGGCGGTAACGCCTAATCATACCTCTTATGGCCTCGGACGGGCTTGAAGAAGGATGGTCACCGGCCCCGAGTTGACCAGCTCCACGTCCATGTTTGCCCCGTACACCCCTGTTTCCACGTGTAGTCCCAAAGCCCTTGCTTCCGCCACTAATCGATCGAACAGCCGCCTGCCTTCCTCGGGGGAAGCCGCTCTTGAGAATCCGGGCCGGGTCCCCTTCCGGGTATCCGCAGCCAGCGTGAACTGGGACACCAGCAACAACTCACCGCTGATTTGCTTCAGGCTCAAATTCATCCGCCCATCCGCATCAGGGAACACACGGTAGTTCACGATCCGCTCCGCCAGCCGCCTTGCCTGTTCGTCGCCATCGTCCCGTTCCACGGCTGCAAGAACCAGCAAGCCGCGGCTGATCTGACCGGCTGCCTCGCCGTCGACGCTGACCCGCGCCCGGTTGACACGTTGCAGAAGGCCGATCATGAATCAGCGGACTGGTGGTGCGCAAAGCATGCTGGCGTAGGTATAGTATTCGCCCACTCAGAGGGGATTTCTTATGCCGCAATTAACGGTCAAGGCGATAGTAACCGGTGTCCTGCTGTCGATTATTCTTTCCTGGGCCAACGCCTATATCGGACTGTTCGCCGGCCTTACGGTTTCGGCCTCCATCCCCGCCGCGGTAATGTCGATGGCGGTGCTGCGTATGTTCAAGCGTAGCAACATCCTGGAGCACAACATCGTGCAAACCGCGGCTTCGGCGGGTGAATCGCTGGCTGCCGGCGTGATCTTCACCCTGCCGGCACTGCTGATGCTCAACTACTGGAACGTGTTCGATTACTGGTGGGTAAGCGTGATCGCCGGCGTGGGCGGGCTCCTCGGTGTGCTGTATACGATCCCTCTCAGGCATTCCCTGATCGTTTCCGAGAACCTTGCTTTTCCGGAAGGTCAGGCTACCGCCCAAGTGCTCAAGGCCGGTCAGGAGGGCGGTGGCGAGGTTCGCTTCCTGGCCCTGGGCGCCGGAGTCGGCGCGCTCCTCAAGTTGTGCGAGACGGGTTTCAAGATCTGGGAAGGAACTGCGCAGGCAGCCACACGCATTGCGGGCGACAGCATTGCGTATATAGGCTCGAACCTTTCGCCCGCATTGATTGGCGTCGGCTACATCGTGGGCATAAACATCGCTGTCCTGGTGCTGATGGGCGGCATGTTTTCGTGGAACGTCGCCCTGCCGATCTTTGGCGCCTTCTACCTCGAGAATTACCCTGAACTGGCCGCCGAGGTCTCGGTAATGTCCGCGGCGGACGCGGCTTTCACAATCTGGAGCCAACAGATTCGCTACCTGGGCGTCGGCGCAATGATCGTGGGCGGTCTGTGGGCGATTGTTTCGCTGCGCGGCTCGTTGGTCGACGCTTTCCGGCGTGGCTTCGGTAATTCCGGGGATGGCCCGTCATTGGCGGAGACGGACCGCGATACGCCGATGCGATTCGTCTTGATCGGCATTGCGTGCATGGCGGTTCTCATGTGGGTCATCTACTACAACGTGGTCGGCAGCGTGGGCATTTCCCTGGCCATGACCCTTCTGATGGCCACAACGGGCTTCCTGTTTTCCGCGGTGGCCGCATATATGGCCGGCCTGGTGGGATCCTCCAACAATCCCGTCTCGGGGGTCACCATCGCCACCATACTTTTTTCTTCGCTGCTGATGCTCTGGCTGGTGGGTGCAGACGAGGCAAACGCGCCGGCCGCCGTCATCATGATCGGCGCCGTGGTGTGCTGCGCCGCGGCGATCGGCGGCGACAACATGCAGGACTTAAAGGCCGGGCGCATCGTGGGCTCCACGCCTTACAAGCAGCAGTTCATGCAGGTGATCGGCGTGGTGTCGGCCACCTTTTTCCTGGCGCCGGTCCTGAACCTGATGCTTGAAGCATACGGGATCGGACCCGCAACCCCCGAGCGTCCCGATTCGCTGCTGGCGCCGCAGGCGACCCTGATGGCGTCGGTTGCCAAGGGCGTCCTGGGCGGGGAACTGCCCTGGGGCATGATTGGAATTGGCGCCATAGTGGGCGTGGCGATAATCACCTGCGACGAGGTGCTGAAGGCCCGTAAGGCCGTCTTTCGCATGCCGATACTGGCCGTGGCGGTTGGAATCTACCTTCCGGTGGAGTTGGCAGTTCCCATTTTCATAGGCGGGCTGTTGTCATACATGGCGAAGCGGGCGAGAGGCGGCGATGCCGCACGCACCGGGTCGCTGCTTGCCGCAGGCCTGATCACCGGCGAAGCCCTGATCGGGATCGGGATTGCCGTGCCGATCGTGTTAAGCGAGGACAAGGACGTGCTCAAGCTTCCGTTTTCCGCCGGCACCTGGCTCGGCCTGCTGGCGGTTGCAGTCGCGGCGGTTCTGCTCTATCGTGCCGGCGCGCGCAAGGATGCCGCCGGCGCAAGCTGACAAATTAACCCCTTTTTCCTGACTGGAGGAATTTCATGTCCCATTACCTGGTCGCGGTGTGCCATATCACCAACTTCAACGACAACATGAAGAAGTACGCTCAGCTCTCCGCCGAGCTTGTGGCGAAGAACGGCGGCGAGTACGTCATACGAGGCCCGGCGGAAGAAGAAATGGAAGGCGACAAGCTGGCGGGTTGCTACCTGATCGTCAGCCGCTTCCCGACCCGCGAACAACTCGACGGCTTCTGGAAAGGCGACGAATATCGCAACAACGTGCGCCCGCTGCGCGCCGGCACCGGAAAATACGACATCGCGATTTACCCGTCCGCCTGACACGGAAGACCCGCTGCCGCCAGGCCGGAGCTGCGTCGTGTTCGGCCGGCAGGCGACTGACCGCGCCGGTTATCCAGGCCGGCGTGTCCTGGATTTCCAATAGGTCGTGAGCAATATTGCCCCCAGGGCGGCGGCGACCCACGGTTGATACAGCAATTGAACGGGCCAGAGGACAAAGGGAAAATAGAGCGGAAGTATTGGCCAGGTCATCCCGACGAAGCCCATGATTCCAAAGCGGCCGATAATTTCGAAGAATGTGGATAAAGCGGCCAGAGACACAAAGGTAGCGATGACACCCGTGCGCCACACTCCGCATGCGAGGGTAGCGACTCCTCCCAGGAAAAATGCGGGTATCAGGAAAACGCCCGGTAATATCAGCGCGGACTGAGCAACTCCGTCATGCGCTTCCTTGTCAGGGAAGTCCAGCAACAAGCCACCCCAGCAGTAGGCGCCTACCAGTAGACTAATCACGCCGGCAGCCAATCCGATGTTCTTTCTCGCTTCCGGAAGCCAGGCCGGGACTTGCCGGTGGTCGCCCGAACTCCTGGCTCGCAGATAGGTACGAAACAGGCCCGCCCCGATCCCGAGTGCCGTCACGATAGTCGCGACTACGAAAGCAATTCTCCAGTCCGGCGGCAAAGTTCTGCGCACAACGGCCATAACTCCAATGCACAGAAACAAGAACAACGAGAGTCCGGCCAATCGGAAGGATTTATGGGAAAATGCCACCAATGTTCCCCAAAAAAGGATCAGCCCATATGCAAACAATTCCACTCGGCCCCATTGCCAATACTCACGAAGCAGTGGCACCGTGGCGAGCAGGCTGATTACGCCGATCGCCAGTCCAAGCCGGGGCGTTGAGTCTGTCATAAGCTGATACTCATGCTGGCCTCCGCTAGGACGGATCGTCATTTCCAGCGCTTGTCCGCCCGCCACCGGCGGACATGAAACGTGCCTGGGCGGTGGCGGCAAGCGCGCCGTTGTCCTCGCGAAAGGCCCTGCCTTCCATTTCCATCATGCGGCCGCGGCGGCGCACCAGACGGCCTTCGAGCCTCAACCCGACACCCATCGGCACGGCATTGCGGTAGCGCACCTCGCAGCGCGCGGTGTGGGCGCGGAGACCCTGCAGAAAACTCCAGTTGGCCATTACATCGTCGAGCAGCGAGTAGAGGATTCCTCCGTGCAGCATGTCGCTGTAGCCCACGTGCGTGGGCCCCGGTTTGAACTCCGCGCGGCAGACCTGCGCGCCGTCCTCTTCTTCCAGCCGGAAACGCACCCTTAACCCGCCGGGATTGGAGGGTCCGCAGACAAAGCAATGGTTGGCCGGATCCCACAGTTCGCTGATGAATTTTCTCCGTTGCTAGGGCATGATAGGAACTACTTCGGAATGATATGCGGGCTTGAGCGATGACTTACGATCCGGGCAATATCTTTGCGCGCATCCTCGCGGGCGAGGCCAGATCGCACCGGGTTCTAGAGGATGAACACGCGCTGGCGATCATGGACGTCATGCCTCGCTGCGATGGTCACACGCTGATTCTTCCGAAGGCGCCGTCGGTCGATTTTCTCAACCTGCCGACCGATTCCATCGCGGGTGTGTTTGCCGCCACGCAACGGGTGGCCAGGGCTGTCAAAGAGGCTTTTGCGGCGGATGGAATTCAAATCAGTCTGCGCAACGGCTCGGCTGCCGGCCAGGTTGTTTTCCACATGCATATTCATGTCATGGCCTGTCATCAGGGGCTGCCTCTCAAACCGCCGGGGCATGCACTCGCGGACGATGAGGTTCTCGCCGGACACGCCCGACTCATTCGCGAGTCGCTGTCGCGACAGACGCACGGATAGCCGAAGGATCCATGTCGACGAGCCACCTGAATTGGCCGTTCTTCGAGGAACGCCACCGCGAGCGGGAACAGCGGCTGGATTCCTGGTGTCGCCGGCAATCCTGGGGCCATGAGCCGTCTGGTGACGAACTGGATGACTCTTGCCGCGATATCGCCGCAAGCCTGGGTGCGGCCGGATTCTTGCGACTAGCAGTTCCAAGGCCCTACGGAGACGACGCCACGCTTGATGCGCGCAGCCTTTGCCTGATGCGCGAAACGCTGGCCCGCCATGAACCGCTGGCGGATTTCGTCTACGCCATGCAAGTGCTCGGCAGCGCGCCCATCAGTTTGTTCGGACGCAAGGAACAAAAGGAGGCCTGGTTGAAGGACGTGGCAGCGGGCCGAATGATTGCCGCCTTCGCCTTATCGGAGAAGGAGGCGGGCTCGGACGTCGCGGCGATGTCCATGCGCGCGGAACAGAGCGGAGACGACTACCTACTGAACGGCGGAAAAGCCTGGATATCCAACGCCGGCGTTGCGGATTTCTACGTGGTTTTTGCCCGCACCGGCGAGGGCAAGCGCGGCGTAAGCGCATTTGTTGTGCCTGCCGGAACGCCGGGCCTTAAGGTGAGTGAACGCACAGCGGTTATCGCCGCTCATCCTCTGGGCAGTCTGACTCTCACCAACTGCAGGATTTCCGGCGACTGCATACTCGGCTCGCCCGGCGACGGGATGCGGATCGCGCTGGGAACCCTGGATCTGTGCCGCTCGACGGTCGGCGCGGCGGCGCTGGGCATGGCCCGGCGAGCCTATGCCGAGGCTCTTGCGAGAGCGCGCAGCCGACGCTTGTTCGGCGCAACGCTGGGTGACCTGCAGCTTACCCAGGCGGCGCTGGCCGATATGGCTACCTCTCTTGATGCTTCGGCGTTGCTGGTTTACCGGGCGGCCTGGACCAGGGATGCGGGACAGAAGCGCATTACCCGGGAAGCGTCAATGGCCAAGCTGTTCGCCACCGAGCACGCGCAAAAGGTGATTGATCGCGCGGTGCAGCTATTCGGCGGCGAAGGCGTTCGCTCCGGGTCGGTGGTGGAACGCCTTTACCGGGAAATCCGCGCGCTGAGGATTTACGAGGGCGCCAGCGAGGTTCAGCAGCTGCTGATCGCGCGCCACGAGCTGCGCGAAGACTGAGCGGCTTTCCATAGTGTTAACACGACACTAGTTGGGCTGGCCTGCTTCCGTGGCGCAACGAAAGCCAAGGTTGTTCAGGCCCGAGTCGGGCGGTGTCATCATCCTCGCTGCCACCCGGTATCCCCGGCAGTAGTTCTCGCTGCACAGCCAGCTTCCGCCGCGATGAACTTTTTGCGTTCCGGTATTCGGGCCCTGGGGGTTTTCCTTGGGAGAGCGCTCAAAGTAGTCGGGAGCGTACCAATCATTTACCCACTCCCACACGTTTCCGCTAATGTCGTAGAGGCCGTAGCCATTCGGCGGAAACTGCTTTACCGGCGAGTGCACTGCATAGCCGTCAAGGGCCTGATCTTCAATCGGAAACTCGCCTTGCCATATATTCGCCTGGTGCACGCCATCCGGAGTCAGCTCGTCTCCCCAGGCATACCGGGCGTTCTTCAATCCTCCGCGGGCGGCGTATTCGAACTCGGCCTCCGTGGGCAGCCGGGCCTTACGCCACTCGCAATAGGAAACGGCGTCTTCCCATGACAGATGGACTACCGGAAAGTCTTCCATTTCTTCATGCGAAGAGCCCGGGCCGAAAGGCTGACGCCAGTCGGCGCCATCGCTCTTGGTCCAGCCGCTCCTTGCGGGATCGAACACGCCGGACCAACCAAGCCGTTCCGATTCGGTGACGTAGCCGGTCGAGTCCGCAAACTCGGCATACTGAGCATTCGTTACCTCGTGGGCGTCCAGGCGGAAGGAACTCACGATGACCCGGTGTGCGGGGCCTTCAAAGGGCTCGCCGTGATCGGTGCCCATGGTGAATTCCCCTCCGCCGATCAGCAGCATCCCATCCGCGTGGGAACCAGGTTCCGACGCGCAGCCGAGGAGAGCCCATCCCGCCAGTCCTGCTATAAGCACCTTGCGCATAAACTGCATTATAGGAAGGTGGGTAATCGCATCGCTCTTGAGAGCTTGGACACGGACGGGGCGAGATGGCATTTCGGCCAAGGATATTCAGGATAGTGAAACCAGGTATTCGACTACTGCTCGCAAGCGCGCTTGCGGTGTTGCCGCCGGCGCTTGCGGCGGGAGCGGCCTCCGCAAGCGGTTCTCCTGCACAAACTCCGTTAGAGGGCCGGATGGCCGAAAGCACGGTCGCGGAAATCGTTGTGACGGCCAAACGACGGGCATCCGGCGCTGAGGCCGTGGCGCGCAGCCTGAGCGTGCTCGCATCGGGCAGCATTGGGCTCGCGGTTGGCGATACGCACATTCAAGAGGCGCTGGCGCGGGTTCCCGGCGTGAACCTGCAGCGCGGCAGCGGGCAGGAATACCTTCCGGCGTTGCGTTCCCCGGTCCTCACCGGCGCCGGCGCCTGCGGCGCCTTGCTCACGGCTGAAGACGGGATTCCCGTCACTTCTCCGGGCTTCTGCAACATCAACGAATTGTTCTTTGCTCATCACGAGGCGGCCTCCCGGATTGAAGTGTTGCGCGGTCCCGGAACGGCGGTCTATGGCGGCAATGCCCTGCACGGTGTCGTTAACGTGATCACGGCGCGTCCGGGGCCGGCTTCAACAGCCGCCCTGGAACTGGGTCCCCATGGCTTTTCGCGCTTGCGCTTGAAATTGCTGGATGAAACGAGCGCCGGCTTGAGATTGACCGGAGTTCGCGACGGGGGCTTTCGGGACGATTCAGGCTTCCGGCAACTCAAGCTGAACGGCTTTCGTACCTGGAGCAGCGGAACCCGAACCTGGACCGCGGCTTTGGCCTTGAGCGGGCTGGACCAGGACACGGCGGGCTACATCACCGGGCTGAACAGCTACCGCGACACTAAAACGGCACGCTCCAATTCGGAACCAGAGGCGTTTCGCAAGGCAGTCAACCTGCGCGCCTTTACGCGCCTTGAATACGATCCTGGAGAAAACCTTGCGCTGGTCGTTACGCCGTATGCGCGCTATTCGCGCATGCGGTTTCGAATGCATTTTCTTCCCGGCGATCCGTTTGAGAGCAACCGGCATCATGGTCTGGGTGTGCAATCGGCCGCCTACCTTGACGCCGGGTCCGGGCAATTGGTCGCAGGCCTCGACGTGGAGTATGCGCGCGGCAAGCTTCGGCAATGGCAGGATGGACCGGCTTCAGGCAGTGCGTTCGTGCGTGAAGTATTCCCGTGGGGTGGTCACTACGATTACCAGGTGAGCGCGGGGTGGATCGCTCCCTTTGCGCACTTCGATCTGCCTCTCGGTGATGCCTGGACGGCAAGCTTTGGCGGCCGCTATGAACGCGTGCGTTACGACTACCAAACGCAATTGCCCCCCGGGCGAACACGCGATGACTTGAGTTCCTGCGGTTTCGGGGGCTGCCGCTACAGTCGGCCTGGCGACCGGGCCGATTCGTTCGGGACCTTCTCGCCGAAGGTCAGCCTGATGTGGCGGCCCGCACCGGGCCGGCGCGCCTGGCTGAGCCTTACGCACGGATTTCGCATGCCCCAGGCCACCGAGCTGTACCGGCTCCAGGGAGAGCAGGCTACGGCGGAGCTGAGCCCGGAGCAACTGCGGGCGGCGGAACTGGGTTTGTCCGTGCGCCTTGATCGACTCAACGCCGGTTTGGCGCTGTATCACATGCGCAAGCGTGACGTGCTGTTTCGCGACGCGGAACTCCACAACCGGGTGGGTGGCGGCACCCGCCATGAAGGCCTGGAAGCCGATCTGGGCTTGCAGCTGTTGGGCCCGCTGAGGGTGGAACTGACCGCCAGCCTCGCGCGCCATAGCTACGACCGCGATTTCTTCCTGGGCGGAGTCAACCTCAAGGGACGGGACGTGGATACCGCGCCGCGCCGCTTCGGGGGCGTACGGCTGCGCTGGCAGGGCCGACCCGATTGGGAAGTGGAGCTGGAGTGTCTTTGGACCGGCGGTTATTTCCTGGAACCCGAGAACTTGAGCCGCTATCCGGGGCACGAACTGTTGAATTTGCGGGCCCGGATCGCTCTCGGTGAACGACTGACCGTTACCCTGCGCCTGCTGAATCTAACCGATCGAGCCTATGCCGACCGTGCCGACTACACCGTGTTCAGCGGCGAGCGCTACTTTCCGGGCCGGCCGCGTTCGGCCTATTTGGGCATCGAGTGGCGCTGGGGCACGAGCGGACCGTAGTCATCCATGCGCGCCGGGCCGCGTTGTGCCCGGCCTATTCTTCGGTGTCGCCTTCGGCGTCTTCTTCGGCGTCCTCTTCACCTTCTTCCAGGATCCAATCGCCCCCCTGAAAGCCGCAGCCGATTTCCAGGGCGAAGGCATCACCCGTGTAGTAGTAGATCTTTGAATCACCGATATCGCAAATACCCACGATTTCCCGCTCGGTATCGCACTCTTCGCCTTCCGCGAAGGTAGCGTCCTGATTGTCGTCGGTCTCGCCCATTTCGGTGCACGCGGCTTCGGTCATCGGCGCCTGGCAAACGTCAAACGGCCCGGCAAACATGTTTTCCTGGACGTAGGTGCATGCGCCCATCGGCTCATCGTCGGCTATGGCGGTGCACATCAGTACCAAGCATAGGCCCGGCAGCAAGCGAAGTGTTTTCATGGGTCAACTCCCCTGGTAAGAAACGCGGGGAATGATAAACCACTACTCTGCTATGCTGCCAAACACCGTCGGCGCAGCCACCGGCGATTGAAATAGGGTCTCAAGCTTATGTGGAAGAAAAAGAACGAGCACGACCGGATTGCAGGCGACCCGCTTCCCATTCCCACCCAGATTGTTTCCAACGAGGAGTATTTTCCTACTCCGCAAACACCCGAACAACGCCGCGTAGAGCGGTTGCTCCGGGAGTGGTCCGGCGAACGCAGCCGGGCGCTCGGCCTGTCCCGCCGGGAGTTCCTCGGAGGCAGTTCCGGGATGGCGATGGCCTTTCTGGCCATGAACGAGGTCTTCGGCCCCTGGTTTAGGGTGAACGCGGCGGAAACCACCGATCTGGAAGCCTATCCGGAGTTGTGGCCCAAGAACTCGTTCGTGTTCGACGTACAGACCCATCACGTGCGCACCGGCGGCATGGAGCCCTTGTTTTTCCGCAAGCTCTCGGCGCCCTTCAACAAGGAACTGGCCGGCATGGAACCGCAGAAAGGCGACCTGCAGTTTCGAAACTTCGTAAAAGAGGTGTTCTTCGACAGCGATACGCAAGTGGCGGTGATCAGCGGCGTGGCCTCCAACCTCTTCAACGTGCTCAATTCCGATGAGATGGTGGAAGGCCGTGCGCGCGTCAACGAAATGGCGGGTTCTACGCGTTTGCTCGCCCACGGCTTGGTGGCGCCGTTCTTCCCGAATTTTCTGGAGGAGACGGAACGCCACGCCCTGGAACTGAAGGTTGATTCCTGGAAGTTTTATCCCGGCGTGGTGGAGCGCAAGGGCGAATTCCCGTTCTGGATGGACGACGAGAAGCTGATGTATCCGTTCTACGAGAAGATCCGCAGTTTCGGCATGAACCTGGTGTGCGTCCACAAGGGGCTGCCCCTGCCCGGCAGCAGCCTGGAGCACAATCACCCGCGCGACATCGAGAAAGCGGCGCTGGACCACCCCGACATCAACTTCATCGTGTATCACTCCGGCTTCAAGGTGGCCAACTACGAGTTGCCGCCCGGCGACGGCTACATCCAGGAAGGCGGCTACCTTCCCTGGACCACCGACCTGGTGCGGATGCGCGAGGCCCATCCGGGTATGACGAACGTGTACATGGAACTGGGAACGACCTTCGGCCATACCGTCATAACGCACCCGAACGTGTGTGCGCATCTCCTGGGTCAAATCTTAAAGGCCTACGGCGCGGATCACGTGATCTGGGGGACCGATGCGATCTGGTGGGGATCGCCGCAGTGGCAGATCGAGGCCTTCCGCCGCTTTCAGATGCCCGAGGCGCTGCAGGAAGAATTCGGCTACCCGGAAATTACCGAGGCCGACAAGGAGAAGATCCTGGGGCTGAACGCGGCCCGCCTGTACGGTATCGATCCGGATGCTGCGCGAAAGGCCTTGCCGGATGATGGGCTCTCACGGCTGAAGAACTGGTACGGCCACGAGGGCGGTCAGCCAAGCAATACGCAATACGGCTGGATCAAGGCCTGATCGCAAGCTGGAGGTCTTTGCGTGCCCCCGTCCTGTGTGGAGCGTCGGCGGCAGGACAGCCGCCGCCGAGCCCCATGGATGGGTTCATGCGTCTCCGCACAGGACGGGGGCGCGCAAAGACCGGAGGGCTATCGGCGGGAAGCTGACGTGAGCTTGATGATCTGTCCGCCGCTGTCGTGTTCCAGCAGTAGATAGATTTCACCGGCCGGTCCCACTTCGATATCGCGAAAACGGACCAAATCTTCCAGCAGCGTTTCCCGATGGACCAGTTGATGGTCTATCACTTTCATGCGCAGCAGGTCGGACGCTCGCAAAGTACCGACAATGATGTCGCCTTTCCATGCAGGGAACATATCTCCTGAGTAAAACACGAAGCTTGATACGGCGGGGGCGGGTGTGAGGTCAACGAAAGGCTGTTGGATGTCGGCCAGGTCGAAGTCGATGCCGAGCACATCGCCAAAAGCTACCGGCTTGCCGTTGTAATTTACGCCGAGAGAGAACAACGGCCACCCATAATTCAGCCCGGGTTCAATCAGATTGATTTCATCGCCCCCGCGCGGACCCATCTCAGTGCTCCAGAGTTCGTTGGTAACAGGATTGAATTCCAGGCCCTGAGGGTTGCGATGACCATAGGTCCAAATCGCCGGTTCGGCGTCGGGCGTGCCGACAAAGGGGTTGCTGACCGGCACACGGCCATCGTCATGCAAGCGCATGATCTTGCCGAAGGGTGTGCTGAGATCCTGTATGCCAATGTGTTCCATCAGGCCCTTGATGCCCACGCCAAAATACACAAAGCCATCGTTGTCAAAGGCGATGCGGCCACCTGCCGCGATTTCCGGCATCATGGTGTAGTGTTTGTAGTCCGCCTGCCAGAGAACCTCTTCGTCCACCCAGGCACCGTCCCGAATACGGCCGCGCACCAGTTTGTTCATGGACACATCCTGTCCTGATTGCCGACTGAAGGCGTTGCAGTCTGAGCACCGATCACCGTAGTGGAGATAAATCCAGCCGTTGTTCTCGTAGTCAGGATGCAGGGCCACTTCCATCATCCAGCCGAGGCCCATCGGCTGACCGACGAAGTTAAAGGAGTCCGCGTAGGCTTTGGGCGCGCCCCGGATCAGGTCGGATTGCTGCCCGTCAGCGGTAATGATGCTTAAGCCCCGGCGCTTTTCCGACAGTAGCAGACGGCCCTCCGGCAAAGGTTCAATGGAGAACGGTAGCGGATCAAGTCCGTCAATCACCGTTTCGATAGCGAAATCGTGGTGTTCGCTTTCAATAATGCCGGACGGTATTTCCAGCGGGGCGTTGTAGCGGAAATCCTCCAGGTCGGTGCCCTGACGCTGTTCGGAAATATACAGGGCCAACGCCCGGATCTGCTCATCACTGAGCGCGGTAGAAAAAGCGGGCATGCCCCGTTCAGAAAATCCCTCCGCGGTGCTCTTTGCAATGTCATCTATAGAAATGCCATGGAGCAAATCGGCGCCTTTGAGCGCCGTCCCCTGGGGCGCTCCCTGCAAGGCTTCCCCGTGGCAGACAGCGCATTCCTGCCGGTATAGCTCAGCAACCACATCGGCCGGCGCCTCAGGCATGTTCAGCTCCCTCAGGTCGACGATTGCCCGAGCGCCTGCAGGTTGTGCCACTGCGGCGTTGAAGAAGCTGCAAGTCGCAGCAGCTAACACAGAACACATTAAGGTTCTAAACACCCTTGGATCCCTTTTCTTCATTGGTTTTGTAACAGGGCGACGTACCCGGTCACCTCAATTGATTCCCAGTTGCTGCATTGTGCCAGTGCCAGGTTTCAACACGGCGAGTACGCGCACGCGCGGCGGTCACGTTACCGGTCACCAATCCCCGGCCCCGGATCGGTTATGCGATGCTTGCTGCCTTTTTGCGCGGGCGCCGACAAGAGCGGGCCCGGGATGACGAAGTGATTAAATTCGGGTAATCTTGTTCGGCGGATTCAATTTTCCCCGGAGGCGGGGAGTCGCATACAGCCTTGAAAAGGGGGGTTGTTATGAACCTATCGCGGACTCGATTTGTGTCTTTGTCCATTGCTCTGGGCATGGGATTGCTGATGGCGATGCCTGCGCCGGCACAGAATGAAGGAATGATCGAGGAGATCATCGTCACCACGCGAAAGAAGGAGGAGAACCTGCAAGACATTCCCATTGCGGTAAACGCCATAAGCCGCGAAGACATGGAGCGGGCGGGCGTCAAGGAACTCAACGAGATCGCCAACCACGACTCCAGCCTGCAATTCGACCTGGGCTTTGCGCCCTCCGATACGCGGCTGGTGATTCGAGGTTTGTCGCCCACGCGCGGGCGGCCCAACGCGGCCACTTTGGTGGATGGCATCGATATTTCCAGCGAAGCGATCGGCGTGGCCGGCGGTACCCTGCTGATCAATCCCCGCATGCTCGACATTGAGCGTGTAGAGGTCGTCAAAGGACCGCAAAGCGCCCTTTACGGTCGTAGCGCTTTCGCCGGCGCGGTTCAATACGTCACGCGCGATCCTTCGGATGAGACCGAGGGAGAATTCACACTGGATGGGGCCGAGGAAGGCTATTACAGCTTCAAGGGCAGCCTCTCCGGGCCATTGGGTGAGAGAGCGGGGTTCCGTCTTAACGCGATGTACTGGGAAGAGGGCGGTTTCTACAAGAACTCCATTACCGGTAACGACATCGGCGGCGGCGAAGGAATAGGCATCGCCGCCTCACTGAATTTCGAACCGAACGACTTGTTCAACGTCAAGCTGCGCGTGGAATACGCCGATGACGAGTTCGAGGTCAGCCCGCAGGCCAATGTTCCCTTCAACGGGGTCAACCGTGTGCCGGCCGCAGCTTCCCTGTGCAACGGCGGCTTCGTCAATGACGATGATTGCGACGGCCCTGCGAAAATCATCCAGGATCACCTGTTGCGCACCGGCAGGGCAAACCCCGATGATCCCGCAGTGTTTGATGACATGGATCATCCCGGCTTCATCGGCCGGGTCCCCGATGGTGATGAGCTTGTAGTCACATTGACGCCGGACTACCGCCGGGGTATCGGCAACGACGATATGCCCGGTTCGACGCGGGAAGTGCTTCGATTCTCACTGGTGGCAGACTGGACACTGGGATCGGGCACGCTGACTTCGCTCACCGGCGTGGCCGACGCGGACGTGTCGGCCCAAACGGACATTGACCGGATAGCCGAGGCCGGTCCCAACGGTATGGACATCACCACGGCCAGCCAGCTTCTCAATACTTGGTCGAACACGTCTCTGCTCAGCCAGGAACTGCGCTACGTTTCCGATTTCGAAGGGCGGTTCAATTTCGCCCTGGGCGCCCAGTTGTGGCAGGAAGACGTGGAACAGAACGACCGCAACCACACCATTATTACCAACGGCACTTACTGCACCCTTGTTCGTATCAAGCCCAGTCCGTTTGCTCCCGCATTCACGGTCGACGCGTTTGGCGCGAATCCTCGATTTGGAATACCCCCCAACCCTATGCACAATACGTGCAAATACACCAGCTATCCCAGTGCGCTGATCACCCAACAGGTCTTTGACGCGCGGCAGGTGACCACGGTAAGCCGCGACACGGACCATCAATCCGTTTACCTGGCCATTGATTTTGATTTGACGGCGACACTCACGGCGAGTGCGGAAGCACGCTGGACGGACGAAACAACAGACCTGACCGCACCCAATACGTTCAATCCCAGGGTCTTTCCCCCGCGCGCGGAAGGTCCCGGGTCGCTGCAAGCCTGCGGAAGCACCGGCAACTGCATACCCGGCGAGTCCTACGGCAACTATCCGCCCAACGGATTCGGCGCTGCCGGCAATCACTCCACCCCCATAACCTTCAGCCGCAGCGATAGCTATGTCACGCCCAAGGTGAGTCTGCAGTGGAACCAGTCGGACGCCACGATGTGGTACTTCTCCTGGGCCGTGGCCAAGAAGCCGGGGGGATTCAGCACACTTGGAATCGGCGGCTTCGGCGCGGATGCTAACGGCAACGGCGAGCCGGACGAGATCGTGTTCGAGCCCGAGGAAATGCAGGTCTGGGAGTTGGGTATGAAGCGCACCCTTCTGGATGGGCGCGTGCGCTTCAATGGCGCCTACTTCTTCCAGGACTTTACCGACAAGCAGATCAGCACCCAGAGAATCATTCGTAATCAATTGGGCACGGTGGTCAGCAACGCCAGCGGCGCGGAAGTGCATGGGCTGGAACTGGATGTGAGCTGGCTGATCAACGACAACTGGAGGCTGTCGGGCGGCTACACCTGGTTGAATGCGGAGTACACCGATTTCAAGGTACTTTCCACCGGTTCGGCGGATGCCGCCCGCGTGGGCAACTGCATCGCGGTTCAAGCGGCAGGCCGAACGCTTTGCGAAGTGGATCGCAGCGGTTTCGACCTGGAGCGTTCGCCAGATCATGCATGGCAATTCACCCTGGCCTACCAGGGACCTTCCAGGATCCGGCAGGGATGGGATTCCTTCGCGTCCTTCAGCGCCAACTACCAGGGCGAGAGATTCATTGAGGACTTCAACAAGAAGACCCTCCAGTCATACTGGCTCGCCAACCTGAATTTCGGTCTGGCTACGGACGAATGGGAATTCACGGTCTATGTCGACAACGTATTCGACGACGACACGGTCAGGTGGGCCGGCGGCGGCCCGGGCATGCCGGTCAGCGATTGGAGGTTGGCCATTCTGGTGGACACGACAAGACCGGGGCCCCCGTCGACGTCGATTCTGGCTGCGCCGCGAATCGCTTCAACCGTGTACGGCTATCTGCCGCCTCCGCGTCAGATCGGCCTGCGCTTCAACTACTCGTTCTAGCGCGCAACGGCCAA
The DNA here is from genome assembly GCA_965261845.1 of Candidatus Foliamicus sp. Taxonomy (GTDB): domain Bacteria; phylum Pseudomonadota; class Gammaproteobacteria; order Steroidobacterales; family Foliamicaceae; genus Foliamicus. The sequence continues at coordinate 3,309,651 of OZ253475.1, forward strand.
CCTGGGAACGAGGGCGTCCCCGCCCTCGACGAGGGCAGGATGCCCTCGCTCCGAGCGTCGAGGGCGGGGACGCCCTCGTTCCCAGGGGACTTGAAAAGCCAGCAGCCCGCCCCCAAAAAATGATAAAATCCATTGCGCAATGGTTAAGAATGCTATGAACACTGCGATTGCCGCGACCAACCGCGACCTGATCCTGGCGGGCCCGCTGGGCAGCCTGGACGCGTACATTCAGGCGGCCGGATCGGTACCTTCCCTGACCGCGGAAGAGGAGCGGGAGCTGGCGATCCGCCTGCGCGAAGATGGCGATCTGGACGCCGCGCGGCAATTGGTTGTGGCGCATTTGCGATTCGTGGTGCACATAGCCAGCGGCTACCAGGGTTACGGGCTGCCGATGGCCGACCTGATCCAGGAAGGCAACGTGGGTCTTATGAAGGCCGTCAAGCGTTTCGATCCGTCCGTCGGCGTGCGCCTGGTGACCTTTGCGGTGCATTGGATTCGGGCCGAAATTCACGAATTCGTGCTGCGCAACTGGCGCCTGGTCAAGGTGGCCACCACCAAGGCCCAGCGCAAGCTGTTCTTCAACCTCCGCAAGCTCAAGAAAAGACTGGGCTGGATGTCGCCGGACGAGCAACAGGCGGTTGCTTCCTATCTCGGCGTGAAACCCGAAGAAGTGGCGGAGATGGAGATGCGCCTGGCCGGGCAAGACCTGGCCTTTGATCCGCCGGAGCAGGATGGCGATGAACAGGCGTATTCGCCGTCGCAATATCTGCCCAGCTCCGACGTTGATCCGGCCACCGAATTGGAACAAGCCGACACCATGGAGCGCGCCAGCGAACAACTGGCGGAGGCGCTTGAAGGCCTGGACGAACGCTCGCGGGAAATCATCACGGCTCGCCGGCTGACCGAAAAGAAGACTACGCTCCACGAATTGGCCCGCCGTTACGGTGTGTCCGCCGAACGTATCCGGCAAATCGAGAACATTGCTCTGAAGCAATTGCGCGCGGCGATACCAGCGCCGTAGGAGTTCTGCTACCGTTACACTAGGCGCCAAGCGTGACAACTTGGGGGAGGCGCAGCCATGAATTGTTATCACACTCGTTTCAGCACCCGTTCCGTATCCGGAACCCTGCTCACCACGGCTCTGCTGGTTCTTGCCGGCTACTCGATCGCGCCGGAATTGGCGGCGCAACCTGCTGAACAGGCTCCCCCGGAAGAGGTAATTCCCGACAGCATCGTCTGGCAGAACGACGATATGCTGCCCTATTACGAGATACCCCATATTCCGGTGTCGGCCGAGGCGTATTTTGCCCCGGACAGTTTCCACCTGATCGCGCAGACTCGGGATGATGACGCGGTCCCCGGCTTTAGAGGCAGGCACGGCAACCTGACCTACACCTACACGATCGAGGGCACGGAGCTCACCCGTATCAACGACAAGGGACAGGACGCGTGTTCGTATTTCTTCCCGGACCAGAAGCGGGTGATATTCACCTCCACCCGTGACAACCTGCATTTGCCGGTTGGAAACTGGTCGGATGAGGACGATTATCCCAGGGGCGGCGAACTCTATATTGCCAATATTGACGGCAGCAACCGTGTTCGGCTGACCCACAACGAGTACTACGAGGCGGAAGTCGTCATTTCCCCCACCGGTGAATGGATTGCCTTCGGACGCAACATCGACGGTCGGCAGGACTTGTGGCGCATTCGCCCCGACGGCACGGACGAACAGCGCATAACGGACACCGACGATTGGCAGGAAGGCTCCCCGTATTTCCTGCCCGACGGCGAGAACCTGCTTTTCCGCTCCTGGCGCGACTCGGAGTATAAGAAGATCAGGCCTACACCCATGACGGTCATGACGATCAACATCGACGGTTCCAACTGGCGCCGCTATACCTTTGACCGCGATATGAACTGGGCGCCCAATCCGGCCCCCGACGGAAGACATTACGTATTTGTGCGTGTTTCCGAGACCGTTGACGGCATACAGAACTGGGACCTGTACCTCGGTGATCTCGCTGGCGGCGAACCCGTGCGTCTGACAACTTATGCGGGATTCGACGGTCTTCCGGGCATGGCGCCCAACGGCAAGTTGCTGGCTTGGGCGCGTGCCAAGGGACAAAGATTCATGCAAGGCATCAAGACCCACATCATGGACGTGTCTTCGCTCGATCTCGGCCCGGAGCATTACCAGCCGCTGAATCCCGAGTGGGGCGAAGCGATGCACGACGACCCGTAGGAATCATTCCCCTGGGAACGAGGGCGTCCCGCCCTCGTCGAGGGCGAGACGCCCTCGCTCCCAGCGTGTTCCCTGGGCGCCAGCGTAGCGGCGCCCGCTGCGAAAACTCCCAGGTTAAGCCAAGTGCCTCAAGTTAGGCGCTAATCCTTAAACGTTCATTGCCGCGAGCATGCCTTCGGCGGCCTGTCGGCCTTCGAACACCGCGGTTACGACCAGGTCGGCGCCTCGCGACATATCGCCCCCGGCGAATATGCGGGGGTTGGTGGTTTGATGCATGAGCGATCCGGTACGGCGCACCCGCACACGGCCGTTGGCATGTAAGTCCACCCCGTGTTCCGCCAGCCATTGAGGCGGGTCGGGGCGAAATCCGAAGGCGACCAGCACAACGTCGGCGGGCAGAACCTCTTCCGAGCCCGGGACCGTTTCCGGGCGCCGGCGGCCGCCGGGATCCCGTTCTCCCAGACGGGTCTCAAGGAGCTTTACTCCCCGACTCACTCCGTTGCCGAGAAGTTCGACTGGCTGCCGGTTGAACAGGAAACGCACGCCCTCCTGGCGGCTGTTGCGTACTTCGCGCCGCGAGCCGGGCATGTTTTCCTCATCCCGGCGGTAAGCGCAGGTGACGCTGGCCGCGCCCTGGCGGATCGCAGTGCGGTTGCAGTCCATGGCGGTATCGCCGCCACCCAGCACAACCACGTGCTTGCCGCGCACATCCAGATCCGACAAGTCGGTTCGGGCAAGGCCCATGTTGACCCGGGCGCTGTTAATCAGGTACGGAAGTGCGCGATGAACGCCTTCATGAGCGTCGGGATCAAAGCCACCGCTTACCGGATCGGGAGCACCCATTCCCAAGAAGACGGTTTCGTGCCGTTCAATAAGCTCATTCAGTGAGATATCCGCGCCGACTGTGGTGTTGAGCACGAACTTCACGCCCATCTCCTCAAGCAGCCGGCGTCGCTTCAGCACAACCTCTTTTTCCAGCTTGAACGGGGGAATACCGTAGATCAGCAAACCTCCGACTTCATCGTAGCTGTCATAGACCACCGGCTGCACGCCCGAACGAATCAGTACATCGGCGCAAGCCAGCCCAGCCGGACCGGCGCCCACTATGCCTGCCGACTTTCCGGTAGGGGCGACGTCGGACAGGTCAGGCCGCCAGCCCTGGCTCAATGCTTCGTCGGTGATGTATTTTTCAATGCTGCCGATGGACACCGCGCCCAGCCCGTCATTCAGCGTGCAGGCGCCTTCGCACAAGCGGTCCTGGGGGCAGATGCGCCCGCAGATTTCCGGCAGCGAGTTGGTTTGATGCGACAGGTCCGCGGCCTCGAACAGCCGGCCTTCCTCCACCAGCTTCAGCCAGTGGGGAATGTAGTTGTGCACCGGGCATTTCCATTCGCAATACGGGTTGCCGCAGTCGATACAGCGGCCGGCCTGCAGCGCGGCCTCATCCGCCGGGTAGTTGCCGTAGATTTCGCGGAAATGGCCGATCCGATCCGCCGTGCCTTCCTTGATCGGCGGACGTCGCGGAACGTCGATGAATTGGAGGGGGTTCTTGCCCATCTTGCCGCCCGCGCCGTCAGGCTGCCCGCCGCAGCGAGTCAATCAGTTCGCCAAGCTCGGCCGCCTTGGGCTTGACCACCCAGAACTTCGGCAGCAGGTTGCGGAATTCCTGCAGCACTTCGCGAGCCCAGGCGCTGCCGGTCAATTGCCGGTGTTTCGCAATCAGGTCGCGCAAGTGATGCAGATGCGCTTCCATGCTTTCCGGAGTGATGTGGTGAATGTCGACCAACTCGTGGTTGTAACGGTCGACAAAATCCCGATCCAGATCGAGCACGTAGGCGAACCCGCCGGTAAAGCCCGCGCCGAAATTGGCGCCGGTTCGTCCCAGCACCACAACCACGCCGCCGGTCATGTACTCGCAGCAATGATCGCCGGTGCCCTCAATTACCGCCACGGCGCCGGAATTCCGCACCGCAAAGCGCTCCCCGGCCATGCCGGCGGCAAACAGCGAGCCGCCGGTCGCTCCATACAGGCAGGTGTTTCCCATGATCGGGGTGTTGCGGGCAATGAACTTGCTGCCCCTGGGGGGCCGCAGCACAATCTCGCCGCCGGTCATGCCCTTGCCCACGTAGTCGTTTGCGTCACCGGTCAGTCTCAACTTCAGGCCGCCAACATTCCAGCAGCCGAAACTCTGCCCCGCGGAGCCCGAAAAATTGAGTTTCACCGGGGCATCGCGCATACCCTGGTTGCCGTGCAGACGGGCAACCTCTCCGGACAGCCGGCCGCCAATGGCGCGGTCGGAGTTCTGAATGCGAAAACTGAATTCCCCGCCGCGCAGTTCACGGACGCTGGGGCCGACTTCGCTCACGATGCGGGAGGAAAGACGCCCGGTGTCGAACGGTGGATTGCCCTCGCCGGTGCAGTGCCGCTCCACCGTGTCGCCCAGCCCGTCATCGGCCACCAACCGTGACAGGTCCAGTCGTCCCTGGCGCGGGGTTTCACCCGGCAGCGTGCGCAGGAACTCGGTGCGCCCGATAAGGTCCGCCATCCGCCGAACTCCCAGGGACGCGAGAATCTCGCGGGTTTCCTCGGCCACAAATCGGAAGTAGTTGATGACCATTTCCGGCAGTCCGGTGAAGTGCCGGCTGCGCAGCACATCGTTCTGAGTCGCGACTCCGGTGGCGCAGTTGTTGAGATGGCAGACACGCAAGTACTTGCAGCCCAGGGCAACCATGGGGGCGGTTCCGAAACCGAAGCTCTCGGCGCCGAGAATGGCGGCCTTTATCACGTCCAATCCGGTCTTCAGCCCGCCGTCGGCCTGGACCCGAACCCGGCCACGCAGGCCGTTGGCCCGCAACGCCTGCTGGGTTTCGGCTACGCCAAGTTCCATGGGACTGCCGGCGTAGCGAACCGAGGTTAGCGGGCTTGCGCCGGTACCGCCGTCGTAACCGGAAATCGTGATCAGGTCGGCGTAGGCCTTGGTCACGCCGGCCGCGATGGTTCCCACACCCGGCTCCGCCACCAGCTTTACCGAAACCAGGGCGTCCGGATTGACCTGCTTTAAGTCGTAGATGAGTTGCGCCAGGTCCTCGATGGAATAGATGTCGTGATGCGGTGGTGGCGAGATCAGGCCTACTCCGGGGCTGGCGTAACGCAGGTCCGCGATCATCCTGTTGACCTTGTGACCGGGCAGTTGGCCGCCCTCACCGGGCTTGGCGCCCTGGGCGATCTTGATCTGAATTACTTCCGCGTTCACCAGGTACTCGGCCGTAACACCGAAGCGGCCGGAGGCAATCTGGCGTATCTTCGAGCGCCGCTCGGTGCCGGTGCGGGCCGGGCTCTCGCCACCCTCTCCGGAATTTGAACGTCCGCCCAGCCGGTTCATGGCAATGGCCAGCGCCTCGTGCGCTTCGGGCGATAAGGCGCCCAGCGACATACCAGCGGTGTCGAAGCGCGGCAGGATGTCTTCAATCGGCTCGACTTCTTCAAGGGGTACGGGATCTCCCTCGGTAACCAGTTCCATCAGGTCGCGCATTACGGCCACCGGGCGCCGATTTACCAGCTCGGCAAAGTGTTGGTAGGCATCGTAGTCGCCCGAGCGAACCGCGGCTTGCAGAGTCGCGACCACGTCGGGATTGAAGCAGTGGTATTCGCCTCCGTGCACGTACTTGAGCAGGCCTCCCTGGCCGGGCTGTTCCTGGGTGTTCCAGGCGGCCTGCCCCAGCACTTTCTGGTCTTGCCAGAGGTCGTCGAAGTTGGCGCCCTGCACCCGGCTTGCGGTCCCGGCGAAACAAAGGTCGACCACCTCGTCGCTCAGGCCCACAACCTCGAATAACTGCGCCCCCCGATAGCTGGACACGGTGGATATGCCCATCTTGGACATGATCTTGAACAGCCCCTTGCGTATGCCCCGCCTGAAAGCGCGGCCAAGCGTCATCGGGTTTTCGCCGGCCCCGATCGCGCCGGTGCGGCTCATCCTCGAGAGAATCTGGTACACCATGTACGGATAAACGGCGGTCGCTCCGTTGCCGACCAGGCAGGCGAAATGGTGCGGGTCCCGCGCGCAACCCGTCTCCACCAGGATGCTGCAACGGCAACGCAGTCCTGTCCGCACCAGGTGCTGATGCACCGCGCCGGTCGCCAGCAGGGCATGCACCGGCAGCTTGCCCTGCTTAAGGTAGCGGTCGCTCAGCAGCAGCACATGGGTTCCCGCGCGGACGGCGTCCGTGGCCCGGCGGCACAGATCATCGAGCGCTTCGGCCAGTCCCGTGTTCTCGGGATAGTTCAGATCGATCAGCTCACTGCGGATGCCGAACTGGGTACCGTGCATGATTTGCCGGAGCTTGCGCTGGGACAGCACCGGGGAACTCATGGAAATGCACTTGGCCTGCTCTGCCGAGGGCATGAACACGTTGGCCTCGCCGCCGATCGTGGTCTGCAGCGACATCACGCAATGCTCGCGCAGCGAGTCGATCGGAGGGTTGGTAACCTGCGCGAATTGCTGGCGGAAATAGTCGAACAGCGGCCGCACCTGGCGCGAAAGGGGGGGCATGGGCGTGTCGTCGCCCATCGACCCGACGGCTTCCATCTGAGTCTCGGCCAGGACGCGGATTACCGAATTCTTTTCTTCGCTGGTGATGTTGAACATCTTCTCGTAGGAAGTCAGCGATTCCTTGTCCATCGGTTCGGCGGCGATGGAGAGTTCCACCAGTTCCGAGTCGAGAAAGCGGAATCCCTCCTTCAACCAGGTTTTGCAGGGGTAGCGGCCCATGAGCTCGCCGTCGATGTCCGCCGTGCGAAGCAAGCGGCCGGTCTTAAGGTCAGCCGCGATCATCTGCCCAGGTCCCAGACGCCCCTTCTCGACGACCTCCGAGGTTGCACAGTCATACACGCCGGTTTCCGACGCCACCACCAGGCGACCGTCCTGAGTCAGCAGGTAGCGTGCCGGACGCAAGCCGTTGCGGTCCAGGGAGCAGGCGGCGTAGCGGCTGTTGGCCATGACGATTCCGGCAGGCCCGTCCCAGGGTTCCATGTGCAGGGAGAAGAACTCGTAGAAAGCTCGGGCGTCGGGATGCATGCCGTAGTCGTTCTGCCAGGCGGGCGGCAGAAGAATGCGAACGGCGTGCAAGAGGTCCAGTCCGCCCGCGAGAAGTAGTTCCAGCATGTTGTCCAGCGAGCAGGAATCCGAACCGGTTTCCGAAACCGGGGGCGTAAACTCCTGAAGTTCGGGCACCAGGGGACTGCGGTTTATGCTGCTCCTGGCCTTGGCCCAGTTTCGGTTCCCCTGAATGGTGTTGATCTCACCGTTATGCGCGAGCAGCCGGAACGGATGAGCCAGGCGCCATTGTGGCGCAGTGTTGGTGGAAAACCGCTGGTGGAAAACGCAGGCCGAACTTTCCAGGTCGGCGCGGGCCAGATCGGGGAAGAAACGGTCGAACGCCGACGGCATGACCATTGCCTTGAAGCAGATGGCATCCGGCGACAGGCTTGCCACATAGAAGTTGCGCTCATCCAGGTCCTGCTCGGCGCGCCGTCTGGCCACGAACAGGCGTCGAGAGAAATGCGCAGCCTTCATTCCGGGCGGCGCATTCACGAAAATCTGCTCTATCCGGGGCAAGGACGCCAGTGCATTGGGGCCGCATTCCCCGGAATTGATCGGAACCATTCTAAATCCGGCGACCGACAGGCCCTCTGCTTCAAGAAAAGTACCAAAGCGCTCACGCTGCGCCTCGGCGATCTCCTCGCTGCGGTCAAGAAACAGCATTCCGGCGGCAAAACGCCGGGCCAGTTTGATCCCGGCCTCTTTCGCCACAGCGCGCAGGTATTTCTCCGGGCGCCGGATCAGCAGGCCGCAGCCATCGCCGGTCTTACGATCCGCTGCTATGGCGCCGCGGTGGGTAAGACACTTGAGCGCGTCCAGCGACCTCTTCACGAGATCGTTGCTGGGCTGATCGCTCAACTGGGCGATCAGGCCGAAACCGCAGCTGTCCCGCTCGTCGGCAGGGTCGTACAACAGACGGCTGGCGGGTGTCCGCTCGCCTGACATCAAGGGTTCCTCAAAAAAAGCCTGGGCGCGCACCGTATGGCGGTTGCTTCCGCAAGGCGCGGACAAGCTGGTGCAACGCTTCCTGAGGCGCGGATGAGAAATTATACCGGTCCAAAATTCCGCCCCTCGGCTCGGTTATCATGCCGACGAACGCAGGGGAGTGATTGCCGTGGATTTAATGAGCTTTTTCAACGCGCTGAACGCGGTTATCTGGCATAACTGGGTGCTTTACGCCGTGCTGTTCACGGGCGTGCTGTTTACTTTCTGGAGCGGCTTTGCCCAGTACCGGGCGCTGACTCACGGAATAGCGATCACCCGCGGCAAGTATGACGACCCAAGCGACCCCGGCGCAATTTCGCATTTCCAGGCGCTGTCCGCCGCGCTTTCGGCTACGGTCGGACTCGGAAACATCGGCGGAGTGGCCCTGGCGATCAGCCTGGGCGGACCCGGCGCGGTGTTCTGGATGTGGGTTGTGGGTCTGTGCGGTATGGCCGTCAAATTGACGGAAGTAACGCTCACCATGCTGTACCGGAACACGGACGATCCCGAAAACCCGCACGGCGGGCCCATGATGGTGGTGGATCAGGGAGTACCCGCTCGTTGGCCGAAGCTGCGCCCGGCAGGCAAGGCTTTTGCCGTGATCTTCAGTATCTCGGTGATCATTTCGGCGATCACCGGTGGCAATCTTTTTCAGGCCTGGAACGTCGGCGACGTAACCGAGAGCTATTTCGGCGTGCCCGCCTGGATGTGCGGTCTGACGCTGGCCGTTGCGACCGGACTGGTAATAATCGGCGGCATTCGCCGGATCGGCCAGGTGGCCTCGAAGCTGGTGCCCTTCATGGTCGTGTTGTACTTCCTGGGCTGCATAGCAGTGCTGGGGTTGAGTTACGAGCAAATTCCCGAGTCCTTCGCGCTGATTTTTCGCGGTGCGTTTTCTTCACTGGAAGGCACTGGCGCTTTCCTGGGCGGCACCGTGGGATACGCTTTCATATTCGGGATGAAGCGGGCGCTGTTTTCCAGCGAAGCCGGCCAGGGTTCCTCGCCGATCGCACACTCCGCGGCACGCACCGACGAGCCTGTGCGTGAGGGCATCGTCGCCGCGCTGGAGCCCTTCATCGACACTCTCGTGGTTTGCACGCTTACCGCGCTGGTGATCTTGAGCACCGGGCAATGGCGTCGCGGTCCTGAAGCGGAATTCGCTGCGCTACCACCCGTCGTAGCGGGAGAAGTCGAGGATTCGTGGACGATTGGAGAAACCACCGCGCCCGAACGTGCCGGAGGCAGCTGGGTGGGCGGTGAATCCGTGTTCATGGTGGCAATGGCGGACTACAGGCCGGAAACGGATAACAATCTGCACAAGATCTTAGGCGAGATTGAGCTGGCCGGTGACGGAACGGCCACGATTCGGTGGAGCACCGCGGACAGTACCGTTGTCCCGGCGCTGCGGGACAGCGGCCTATTCGTGTCGTACGAAGGCGCAACCATGACCGCGCGGGCATTGGATTCGGCGATCCCGGGCCTGGGCAAGTGGCTGGTCAGCCTGGCAGTGTGGCTGTTTGCTTTTTCCACGATCATTTCGTGGAGCTACTATGCCGAACAGGCCGTCTGGTTCCTTGGGGCCCGCAAGATCGGGCTGCTGGTCTACAAGATCAGCTACTGCGCGTTGGCGCTGGTGGCCACATTGGGCTGGTTACGCACGGACGCGGAGCTGGATACGGTAACCACGCTGGGCACCGGACTGATGCTGGTCGTGAACATGCCGATCCTGTGGATATTCGGCTGGCAGGCGATGCGCGCCTACAAGGAGTACATCGGCCGATTCACCAGCGGACGAATGGATCGTGGCGAAGGCGCTCCGACGCTGGAGCAACTGATCAAGGGCTAGCGCGTAAGGTATAACGCTGGGAACGAGGGCGTCCCGCCCTCGTTCCCAGGGAAAGATGCCCTCGTTCCCAACGTGTTTACTGCGCGTCAGCGCAGCTGCGCCTGTTGCGAAGACTCGCCGCGGCTATAACTGTAGTCAAGGGCTAGCGCGTCGCACGGCACGCCGCAAGCTGCCGGCGCGGCTGGCGACGCAGGCCAGCGTCAGGACCGAGAACAGCAGGACGCAATAGGCCATGGGGTACGGTGTGTCGGTCAGCGCCGTGCCCACGAGTTGCATGCCTATGGCGCCGAAAGCGTGTTGCAGGAATGCTGTTATTGCCGAGGCGGTACCCGCATGAGGACCGGCGCTGGTAAGCGCGCCGGCCTGTGCGTTCGGCATGAATACTCCGGAAGCGAAGGCCCAGGGCGCCATGCCGATAAACATCGCGGTCAGGCTCCACTCCCAAAAATAAAGCAGCGCCAACAGGAGGAAGGCGGTGGCGGTGGTAATCACCATCCCCAACATCATCGAGCCGTTCACGCCCAGCCTGGGGCCAAGCCAGATCGAACTCATGGTGCCCAGGAAATAGAACGAACTCAGCGCCATGGTCCACAGCCCATAGGTCGTGGGGCTGTGTCCGAGCATGGTCTCCACCACGTGCGGCGCTCCGGCGCCGAAACAGTAGTAACCACCCACGATCAGGCCGGTGGCAAATGCGTAGCGCAGGAACCGCGGGTTGGATAGCAAGGTGCGAAACGCGCGCCGCCCGCCCGACTTGCGCCGAACAAAGGTCTCCTCAATACGCAGGAACAGCGCCAGGAGCACAACAAAGAAACCGGTCAGGAAAACGAAAATGCTGCGCCAGCCGAAGTTCTCGGTCAGGTAGCCGCTCAAGGCCGGGGCCATCATCGGGCCGACCATCATTGCCATGGTCAGGATCGCCATCATGCGGGGCAATCGCTTCTGGCCAAAGGCGTCCCGCAGCATTACCCGCGCCAGCGTGATGCACCCCGCGGCGCCCAGGCCCTGCATGCAGCGGCCGGCGATCAGTGTCTCGATATTCGGCGAAAAAATACAGATGACGCTTCCGATGCCCAACAGCAACAAGGCGCCAAGCAGCGGCGGACGGCGCCCGAAGCGATCGGCAAGCGGTCCGTAGATCAACACTCCCGGCGCCAGGATCAGGGTGGCCAAAGAAGTCGTGACCTGGGCCATCTCGCGGGAAATCGAAAAGGCCAGTTCGAGTGCGGGAAGCGCAGGGAACAGGATGGTCAGCGACATCGGGCCGCTCATGGTGATCAGCGCCAGCAGAATCACCAGGTTGCGTTCGGATCGCTCAAGCAGCATGGACGTTAGCCGGACTGCAACCGGCGCCGGGCACGTAACGAACCGCGGCTAGTCGAGGTACAGGGAGCTGACCGACTCATCCAGGCTGATTCTGCGCATGGTCTCGGCCAGTAATTCCGCGACGCTGAGCTGTCGTATCTTTTCGCAGGCTGCCGCTTCATCCGATAGCGGGATGGTGTCGGTGACCACCAGTTCGGTCAGGTCCGACTTGGTGATTCGCTCAAGCGCCTTGCCGCTCAAGACCGGATGGGTGATATAGGCAACCACTTCCACCGCGCCCTCATCCAGCAGGCTGCCGGCCGCCTGACAGAGGGTTCCGGCGGTATCGATCATGTCGTCGATCAGAACGCATACCTTGCCGCGGACTTCGCCGATGATGTTCATGGCTTCAGCCACGTTCGGCTTGGGCCTGCGTTTGTCGATGATCGCCAGGTCGGTGTTGTCCAGCCTGCGCGCCAGGGCCCGCGCCCTGACCACACCGCCGACGTCCGGGGACACCACTACGACATCCTCTTCCAGGCGTTTCCAGGCGTCGCCCAACAGCACCGGGGAAGCATAGACATTGTCGACCGCTATGGAAAAGAAGCCCTGAATCTGGTCCGCGTGCAAGTCCACCGTTACCAGGTGGTCAATGCCTGCAGCGCAAATCATTTGAGCTACGGCCTTGGCGGAAATCGGCGCCCGAACCGCCCGCGACCGGCGATCCTGCCTCGAATAGCCGAAGTAGGGCATGACCGCAGTAATTCGTTGCGCGGACGCGCGCCGGCATGCGTCGGCCAGCAGTATCAGCTCCATGAGGTTGTCGTTGACCGGTGGACAGGTGGACTGCACGATAAACACGTCCCGGCCGCGAATGTTGTTCAGCACTTCCACGCTGATTTCTCCGTCGCTGAAGCGCTCCACCTGGGCCTTCCCCATTCGCACCCCCAGCGTCTTGGCAATCGCCGCCGCCAAGTCGGGCGTTGCGTTGCCGGACAATATTTCAATTTTTGGAAGTTCGAAGCTGCGAGGTTCCGCCATGGGTGACTCTGCGGTTGCTGATACCGGGTTGGCTGGGGCGGCAGGATTCGAACCTGCGGTACACGGGATCAAAACCCGATGCCTTACCACTTGGCTACGCCCCAATGGGCCAAGACGTTTATTGTCTTGCCGCCTGCCTGTGCCTGTCAATGCGGGCGCTGCGATAATGCCGATTGCTGAACAGCGGGTCAGAAATGAATAGGAGGCGGAATATGGGTATATCGGCAGGCCGGCTGATGTTGCTGCTGGCGGCCCTGAGTATGGCCGTTCCGGTGCGCTCGCAGGTCAATATCGATGCCTACCGCGACTATTTTCTGGTCGGACGCTTCGGCGAGGTTTGCACCATGTGCGAAGTAGTCGTGCTGTGCCAGGAAGGAGACGAAAAGCCGCGGGATGACGCGGTTCCCGCGGCTGGCGACTTCACGCTGTATCACCTGCAGACACGCACTTTCTGGTCGCAGGTCTCGACTATCCGGGAATGGTTTATTGCCAATTTCACGGAGGAAGAGCTGGCGGCGCGCGGTCACACGCGACCGGCGCATGTTTATGAAGTGGCGGCCGGAAAATGGTCGGCCAGGAGAGTTGTCGAGGCGCGTTTGGTGCTCAATCCTCCGCTTATCGAACTCGGCGGTCACAAAGTCGATCGTATCGATCGCGTCTGGCAGCGCGCCGAAAACGGGGAAGCGATTGGCTATTGCGCGCGCCTGCCGTTATGGGACGCGCTTGAGAGCATTGAAGCGAGCGCGCCGGGAAGCAAGCCATGAGTCTGGCGGTTCAGGAATTCGGGCAGGTCTGGACGCTGCGGTGGATCAAGTCGCATCCGCTACGCTGCAGCGGAATAATCTTGCACCTGGTATTGCGAACACTGTTTGCGGTCTTCTGGCTGGCGGCGGGGATCAACAAGGTGGTCAAGGGCTGGCTGACCAGCGACATCCTCAAGGAGATCTTTCTCGATCGTTTGACCGAGATGCCTCCGGATGCCTTTGCGTCGCTGTTTCTGCAGAAATTCGCCATCCCGCTGTATGTGCTGGTGGCCTGGTTTATTACTCTCGGTGAGATTTGTTCCGCGGTCGGCCTGCTGGTGGGAGTGACCACGCGAATCGCTGCGTGCGTGAGCATGTTCATTCTGTGCGGCTTTGCAGTTGGCGGCTATTACGATGCGTCGCTGATTCCCTTCTTCATTGTGAACGCCATATTCCTTTGCTGGCCTTCCGGCCTGTGGTTAGGTGTCGACCGGCCGCTGGCGAAACGTAATCCTGGCAGCCGCTGGTTCCGCTAGACGTTTTTGCAGCGGGCGCCGCTGCGCTGACGCGCAGAGAACAATGGAGCGAGGGCATCTTGCCCTCGCCGAGGGCGGGGACGCCCTCGTTCCCAGGGAGGGCGGGGAAGCCCTCTTTTCCAGGTTGTACTTTGCGCGCTCGCCAAGGCTGGCAATCTCGCGGGCACCAGCATTTTGCTCATGAGCGCGTGGGTCGTCGGGATCAGAAAAAGTGCCGGTAACTGACGTACAGAACTCGTCCATCGAGACTGTACAGGCTATATGCCTGCGGTAGCGGAGACGAGAATGAGCCGAGTTCCGGGTCCTCGTCGGTGAGATTCTTGACGCCCGCCGTGATTCTCCCGGCCCAGGGCGTCTCCCACCGATAGAACAGGTCGTACTCCGTGTGTGGGGAAATGGAAAACTCGGCCGCCGGCAAACCGAAACCGCCCACATAGTGGATATACGTCGAGACGGTGTGATTCCCGTAATTCCAGTTTATTGCCGCGGAACTGCGGTCCGAGGGCCTTGCGCCGGCAGCCGCGCCTGCTCCGGATGCGGATCCAAGGCCCGAACTCCATTGCGTAGCGGTGCGGGATCGGGTTCGATGCCGGAGGATGACCCCGGCATACAGGCTGAAGTGGAAGTTGCCATGCGTTGCCGTTTTTAGATCGTACCCCAGTTGAAAATCAACCCCCCTGAATTGTGCCCTGAAGGTGTTGTCCCAGGGCACATCGGCTTCGAGTAATGCTCTCGTGGAAGGATCGCGCTTGAGAAGGCTGCCGGAGCCGCAAAGGACAATTTCCGCTGGTGTTCCGGTATATCTTGTGGGTTCGATTCGTCCCGTGTTCACGCATTGCCCCTCGAACTCCTGGCCGATCAAACCCTGCAGGGGCGGCAAGGCAATCCCGTTTTCCAGGTTCACGTTCCAGTAGTCCACGCGCGCCGTGAGCGAGGTCCACCCCACCACCAGCCCGAGGTTGTAGCTGTCGGACAATTCCGGCCGTAACGCCGGATTGCCGCCCGTGTAGGTGGGAAATTCCCCTTCAATACAATCCGACGGCGCGATGCCGTCACTGCGGCATTTGACCAGATCGAAGCTGCTTTGCAGCGACAGGGAAGTGCCGTCGTACAGGTTGTTCATGCTGCCGGCGCGGAACCCTTCGCCCCAGGAGGCCCGCAACAATAGCCAGCCGGCGGGCTGGTAGCGCGCCGACAGGTAGGAACTCAGTTCGCTGCCGGCGGAATCGTCGTACTTGTCCCAGCGAAGCGCTGCGCTTAGTTGCAGGTTGGGCATTAGCGGAACCAGCGTTTCGCCGAAGATCGCCTTGATAAGCCGTTCACCGCTGCCGCTGACGCCGGCACGGCCGAGCAGGTCTCCGCCCGCGGTCAGGGAATCGTAAATGTCATGGTACTTCTCGTCGAAATAGTCGAACCCGAAGGCCCAACTCAGCGGGCCGCCTGGAACGCTGAACATGTCAAAGCCCACGTTGCCGCTATAGGAGCGGAAGTCGGCCCGGGAGTCGCGGGTGGAGTTTGCGGCGATAGCGGCATAGGCGTCGGCGTTGCCCGGGTTCAGGGGATCAAACGGGTTGTAACGGCCGCGCGAAACAAGTTCCGAGGTCGTGAAGGACTTGGGGAAGCAGCAACTGTTCTCGCGGCCGTCGTAGCGGGTGTGCCGGGCTTCGAATTCGTATTCGAAAATGCCTGCCGTGCCATAGGCCAGGAGCGCTTGCTCGTTCAGCGTGAGCAAGGCCTTGAAGTCGCGGTTGCCCATGCCTGCGAAGCGGTGCCGTAGCGTGTAGGGAAGCAATTCGGGATAAGGAATGTCAAAGTCGAAACCCTGCTTCAGCCCAGTGGCTGCAGCTTCGCTGAGCAGGATATCGCCCGGCGGCGCCGCGAAGCGTCCATGCACGTCTTGGGTGCTGAACAGCGATTGCAGGCGCAGCGCGTGAGTGGGCGCCAGCTCGTAGTCGGCATGCAGAAAGAAACTCGCGCGCTTCAGGTCGGTGGTTTCCCACGCAGAGGTCGCGTAGTGGAAAGCGCAATGCTCTTCGCCCGTATCGGCGATGTAGGGTCCGGCCAGAACCCGCTTCCCGGTGGCCGGATCCACCACCTGCTCGCAATTCGGCGCGGCCAGATAATCGGGCCAGATGGTATTGCCCCAGGAGCTCACGTTGTCGGCGTTTTCCCAGGCATGCCAGGTTGCGGGGAAAGGCGCATCGGGGTAATCCTTTGTGCCGGCGGCGTAGCCTGTGGTTCCCCGTGTATAGAAGCGATCCGCGGAGGCAATGTGTTCCTTGTTGCGGAAATCAGCACTGAACAGGAAGCGCCCCCGGTCGGTGGCGCCGCCCAGCGTAATCACACCGGATTCCGAGTCTGCGCCTTCACGCGTGGGTTGGTCCAGCGATGCGCCTATTTCGATGCCCTCGTAGTCCTTGCGCAGGATGACGTTAATCACGCCGCCGATCGCGTCGGAGCCGTAGATGGCCGAAGCGCTGTCGGTGAGGATCTCGATGCGTTCAACGGCCGCCAGCGGGATAATGTTGAGGTCAACCGCCTGGTTGGCGGTGACTGGTGAACGCGGCGCACGCCGCCCGTCCAGCAGCACCAGGCTGCGGTTTGCGCCAATACCGTGCAGATCGATCGTGGCTTGACCAATCCATGAGCTACCCGAAACCTCGCGCGAGGAACCGAAGCTGTTGACCGCGCTGTTTCGAAGGACATCGGCCACCGATTCCCGACCGCTCAATTCGATGTCCTCGCGGGTAATGACGACTATCGGGCGGGCCTCCTCCACGTCGATTCGCTTGATCCGCGAGCCGGTAACCAACTGGCGCTCGAGCTCCAGAGGTTCCTCTTCGTCCACTTCCACGCCGTCTTTCTGACCCATTGCCATTGGAGCGATTACCACAGCGGCGATCGTAATTGCGCATCGCATTGCGCGGAGCGCATGACCCGGAATGTAAGGCTCGGATTCCCTCGGTTGCCGCTTTCTTCCGCAATCTGCTCTCTCTATCACAGTAGTTCGTCTCTACAGGAACTGATGAACATAATACTTGGCAGGGGCGCAGAAACAGTGTCGACCTTGTCCCATGAGATCGAGCCTCGGCTTTCTGTAATGCGCTGTTCACCGCTATTGGCCGGCGGGTTCCTAAACTGCCGCCCGCTGCGAAGACCTCAATGCCTGACCGGCGCGGTTCGGGGCGTTTGGTGCCTTATTAAGGCACTTCAGGACAGGGCAAAGCCCGCGTACCCCTCTTTAACGACTTGTTCGCATTTCTCCACGTAGGCCGGGAAACCGCCCACATAGGGCATGAAGACGCTTGGCTTGCCGGGGATGTTGGCGCCGGTGTACCAGGAGGCACAGCTGGACCGTATGGACCGTCCCGCCACCTCGTTGTTATGAGCCACCCAAGCGTCTTCCTGGCGCTCTTTGGCTTCAATGGCGTCCAGCCTGCGGTCTCGCATGTGAACCAGGCAGTCGGCGATCCAATCCACATGCTGCTCTACGCCGGTCACCATATTGGCCAACACCGACGGACTGCCCGGCCCGTTGACAAGAAACAGGTTGGGGAACCCGCTTGTCGCCAAACCGAGGTAGACGCGAGGGCCTCCCTCCCACTTGTCTCGCAATGACAGACCGCCCCGTCCTCGCAGATCCATTTCCAGCAATGCCCCCGTGATGGCGTCGTAACCGGTGGCAAAGACTATGGCGTCAACCGCGTAAAGCGTCCCGCCGAGGCGTATTCCCTCGCGCACAATGCTGTGAATCGGCACTTGGCCGACATCCACCAGGGTCACGTTTGGCCGGTTGTAGGTTGCATAGTAGTGCGTATCGACACACAGGCGTTTACAGCCAAGCGGGTTTTTTGGCGTTAATAGATCGGCCACCTTTTCATCTTTGACGATGTCGTGAATTTTGCGCCGCACAAAGTTTGCCGCGGTCTGGTTGGCATCCTTGTCGAATAACACGTCGGCAAACGTGGCCTGGAACGAAAGCCCACTGTTTTGCCACCAGTATTCGTAAGTTTCTTCCCGCTCTTCATAGGAAACAGCAAGGGCGGATGGGCCTGCCGGCTTGACAGGGAGTGCAGGGATGCCTTTCCTGGCTTGAGCTCGAATCTCCTTGTAGCGGGATTTGACAGCCTCCAACTCACGCGGCTCAAGCGGGTGGTTGCTGGCCGGGATGGCATAGTTGGGCGTGCGCTGAAACACGGTGACGTGTGCGGCTTGCTCCGCGATCAAGGGAATGGACTGGATTCCGGATGACCCGGTGCCGATGACGGCAACTCCAAGGCCGGTGAAATCAACCCCCTCATGGGGCCACCGGCCGGTGTGATAAGTGCCGCCTGAAAACGTGTCGCGGCCGGCTATGTCGGGTAGATTGGGAGAAGACAGACAGCCACTCGCCATGACGCAAAACCGTGCCGTTTGGATTTGCCCATCATCGGTTTCCACAGTCCAATGGGAAGGGATATCTCCCGCCGCCGGCTGAAATGTGGCCGCCGTGACGCGGGTATTGAACTGGATGTCCCGGCGCAGTTCAAACCGATCGGCCACATGGCGGATGTAGGACAGGATTTCCGGCTGGGAAGCATACCGTTCCGTCCAGTTCCACTCCTGCTGGAGATCGTCGTCGAACTGATAGGAGTAATGAATGCTCTCGATGTCGCAGCGGCACCCGGGATAGCGGTTCCAGTACCACGTCCCCCCCACATCATCACCCGCCTCAAAGGCCCGGACCGAAAAGCCCAACTGGCGGAATTTGTGGACCGCATACACACCGGCAAATCCAGCGCCGACGACGATGACGTCAAGGGTGGCGCCTGGTGAATCGCTTCCCGGGGTCTGTTCAGGCATTTTGTTCACGATGCCCTGGGAATAACGGCAGTCGCGCAAGGATAGTGTCGCAAACAGTCAGTATTATCAATATGTTACGTAGAGCAAGGTGTGGCCAGGGGCAGATTTGAACTGCCGACACGCGGATTTTCAGTCCGCTGCTCTACCAACTGAGCTACCTGGCCATAGGGAAAGTGCGCGGATTATAGCTTTGCGCGGCCAATCGCCAAGACCGGCCACCGGCCCCGCTTCGCTACTCTGAGGGTGGGCGAAAACCCTCGGGCTTGCTCGAACCGTCGCCGAAGAAAAAGCCTTCCATTTGTTCTTCCAGGAATTTTCGCGCGGCGGGCTCGAAGGGCGTGAGGCGGTTTTCGTTGATCAGCATGGTCTGGTGCGAAAGCCACTGCTGCCAGGCTTGACGGGATACGCTCTCAAAGATTCGCTGTCCCAGTTCGCCCGGGTACGGGGGACGCGGCAGGCCCTCAGCCTCGGTACCCAGCATCACGCAATGAACGGTTCGGGTCATGTCGTGAGATTGTGCAAGAAGGCAGACAGGCGCGTCAACGCGAAGTCGCGGCTTGGGCCCTGATTCCTTCCAGTAGCCGGCGGATCGGAGCGGGCAGCCCGATGTTTTGAGTTCCGTCGTGCCAGAGCCAGTTCCCAGCTTCTTGAATCGTGCCCGAAGGTTCGCTCACGGCCAGGCGAATTGGGCGGATTTCCAGTTCGAAATGACTGAAGCCATGCCGTAGCGGCGGCAATTCACCAAGGTGGTCGGGTTTACAAGCAAGCTCTCTTGCACACCATGCGAGCGCGCTTTCTTCGTTGGCAGGCGCAGGCAGGCTCCACAAGCCGGCCCAGACACCGGTGGGAGGGCGGCGGCAAAGCAGCACCGCGCCGTCCGGGCGTTGGATCACCAGCATCGAACGCCGCTTGAGCGGTCGCTTCCTGGCGGGACGCGGGGCGGGGAATCGCGCGATTTCTCCTGACAGTCGCGCTTTGCAAGAGTCCTGCAAAGGACAGGATGGGCAGCGTGGCCGCCTCCGCAAGCACACTGTTGCCCCCAGGTCCATGATCGCCTGGGTATATTCGCGGACTCTCTCGGAAGGCGTGTTGGCCTCGGCGAGCTGCCATAGTGTCCTGTTCACCGAAGATTTGCCGGGCCAGCCGTCAACTGTGTGCAGGCGAGCCAGTACGCGGCGGGCGTTGCCGTCCAGAATCGCCCGCCGTTGTCCATGCGCCTGCGCCAGAATCGCTCCGGCGGTGGAACGTCCGATTCCCGGCAAACTGATGAGTTGCTCAAGATCGCGGGGCAGTTCGCCAGCATGGTCTTGCGCGACTAGTCTGGCGGCTTTGAGCAGATTGTGCGCGCGCGAGTAGTAACCCAGTCCCGCCCAGATTGCCAGTACTTCGTCTTCGCTCGCATTCGCCAATGCTGAAATGCTCGGAAATACCTCCATGAAGCGCTCGAAGTAGGGCTTGACCGTCCCAACACGGGTCTGCTGCAGCATGATTTCGGCTACCCAGACGCGATAGGGGTTGCGGCGCTGCTGCCAGGGAAGGTCCTTGCGTCCGTGTTTATCCCACCAGGCGAGAAGTAGCGGAGCGATCATCGGCTGCATTGTAGGGCGGTTTGCCGGAGGCAGCGGGTGACAGGTCCATTACCTGGTCGGCATAGCGCAGGATGGCCGGGCGATGCGCGGCACAGACCACGGTCACATCAAGACTCTTGAGCATCTGCACCACGCGCTCCTCGGTCGCGGGGTCTAGGTGACTGGTCGCCTCGTCCAGCAGCAGCGCACGCGGCCGCCGATAAAGTGCCCTGGCCAGCAGTATTCGCTGCGCCTGGCCTCCCGAGAGGTTGGAGCCCATGTCGCCGATCTGGGTGGCCATGCCCATGGGGAATTGCCGAATGTCTTCCTCCACGGCCGCCATTCGTGCAACTTCGTCGATGAGAGCGCCGTCCGGGACCGGGTCGAAAAAGCTGATGTTCTCGGCGATGCTGCCCCGGAACAAGACGTCGCCCTGCAATACCAGGCCCAGTTGCCGGCGATATTGGTGGCGCTGGAGCTTCTGGACTTCTACTCCGTCCGCCAGTATCCGCCCTTGTGTTGCCGTCTCAAGACTCGCCATAAGCTTGAGTAAGGTGCTCTTGCCGCAGCCTGAAGGCCCCGTAAGTACGACCAACTGACCCGCCTCAATACGGAACGAGAAACTCCCAAAAACAAACTCCTCGGTGCTTCCGTACGAGAAACCCAGGTCTTTGGCCTCGAAACAGCCTTTCAGCGAGCCTACCAGCAGTCCATCCTCTGGTTCAGCCTCATGCTCGACGATGTCGCCCAGGCGTTCGGCATGCATGCGCAACATGTAGGCTTGTTGAAACAACGCGATCAGCGCCGCCAACGCTCCGCTGAAGCGGCCACGCAGCGTCATGAATGCAAACAGGGCGCCGAGGGTGATTTGGCCGTTGAACAGGGCCAGCACTCCGATTCCGAGGAAGGCGATTTGCTCGGCCTCGCCAAGCATCGATAGCCCGGCGCCTGAGAACATGCCGATGCGAGCACTGCGCACACCAAGGTTGAGCTTTTCCACCAGGTGGGTTTGCCATACGGAAACCCGTTCGGTTTCGCCGGCCAGCGCCTTGACCGTCTCGCTGCCCCGCAGCGACTCCAGCATCGCCGAGCTCTGTTTTGCTCCCGCGACCAGACCGTCGCGGGCCAGCCGCCGCTGGGCGGGCAGTACGCTCCATACCAGGCCGGTGCGCAGCGCCAGGCCGGCCATGCTGATCAGCATCAGGGCGGGGCTGTAGATCAGCATCACAACTGCGGTTAGCGTCACCTGCAGCAGATTGATGATTCCGCTGACCACCGATCCGGTCGCAAAGCTGACGATCGGAGAGAGAGATTGCATGCGGGACACCACGTCGCCAACGTGCCGCTGGCGGAAGAAATGCACCGGCAGGCTGAACAAGCGTTGGGTCAGGTTGCGCGAGGTTTGCAGCGATATCGAGGTTGATAGCCAGATTCCGATCCACGTCTGCAGGAGCTGCAGGGGGATCACTATTGCAGCCAGCAGGCCCATGGCAAGCAGCATTGAGCGCAGCAGGTCCGCATCGCGCGACGCCGTGACCTCGTCGATAAGAATCTGGGAAAGCACCGGCGGCGCCAGGCTCAGCACCTGCAGCGCCAGCGCAATAACGGTCAGGCTGGCCAGAGTTCGGGCCAGCCGGTCGAAGGAACGCGCAATGGGCTTGAGCGGCAGGCTGGAGCGCAGGTCGCCGGCTTCAAAGTGCGTCCGCGGGCTGAGTTCCAGGGCCACTCCGGTGAAGCGCGAATCCAGTTGTTCGAAACGCCACCAGCGGCGTTCCCGGGCCGGATCCAGGATCAGCGCTCTACCTTTTCGGACTTCTCCCAACACGACGAAGTGATCCAGGTTCCAGTGCAGCACGCAAGGCAACTTGAGCTTGCCGAGCTCCTCCAATTCCAGCCGCAGCGGCCGCCCGCCCATTCCCAGTCGCTCGGCCGCCTCCATCAAGGCGCGCAGCGTGTGTCCCCGCCCGGCATCCCCGGCCTTGGAGCGGGTGGCCGCCAGGTCCATCCGCAAGCCGTGATAGTCGGAGATCATCGCCAGACAGGCGAGGCCGCATTCGGATTGCTGGTGCTGGGGGATGTGCCTGAGCCGCCTGCGGCGGCCGATGACGACATCAAATGCCTGCTTCCACGTTTGCAAGCGTCTGATTCTCCAGGTTTGTGTCGGGGGCGCCGGATCCCCGAATCAATGGTTGCAGCAGCCAGCTGATCAGCGTGCGCCGTGTTTCGATGATCGTCGCCTCCGCGCTCAGTCCTGGCCGCAATGACCAGCGCCTGCCCATGGCATGCAAATGTTGGCGTTCCAATTCAACTCGCGCCTCGTATACGGGTGTGAGCAAATTGGGCACCAGGCGTACGGCTCCCGGATCCATCGGTGTGGAAGTCATTTCGATGAGCTTGCCGCGCAACACCCCGAACTGCCGGGAGGGGAAGGTCGGAAGCTTCAACACGGCCTCCTGTCCCGGCTCGGCTCGTCCCGCCACCAGTGAGGACAGATAGAGCCGGGCTTCTATCGGACTGTTCGAGCGATGCAGGCTTGCCACAACTGCGCCGGCGGTAACCATGTCACCGGGACTGACCAGCACATCGATTACCTGCCCGTCCATCGGAGCCACAATCGCCCGCCGTGCCAGGCCGTCCAATTCCACGGCCTGGCTGGCCAGCCTTTCGAACTCCATCGCCAGACTCAGGTCGATGGCCTCGAATGAAGCGGTCTCAAAAGCCATGTCGCGGGTCACGCGTTCGATGGCGGTTTGCGCCTCTATCTGCTGGGACTTGAGTTCATTGAGTGTGGCTTCAGCTTGCAGCAGGCGCAATTCCGCCGGCTCCACGTCCCGCAATGCAACATGCCCCTCAAGCGCCAGCTCCGCAAGCCGCCGGTGATCGATATGCGCGAGTTCAACCTGACGGGCTGTGTTCCGTGAGCGCTCCTTCAGCGATACCAGTGTAGATTGCAGCGCCGACTGCCGCAGACGCATGGATTCAAGCTTCGCCTCCAGCGCAACCCGTTCCTGCTCCCGGCGCAGCCGCAGCATTTTCGTTTGCCGGGCAGTTGATTCAAGGCGAGTCTCAAAGCTGCCGGCCCCGTCCTCAAGTCTCCGATCCACCATCAAGGTAATGAGAGGCTGGCCCGCGGCAACGGTTGCCCCGGCCTCTACCAGCACCTGTCCGACAACGCCGCTTTGTTCCGCTCCAACCATGGCCAGCCCACCTACCGGGAGCAACACACCGGGCGCGTGCAGCCTGGCCGGTATATCGATTACAAAGGTCAGGGTTATGAGCGTGGCCAGGCAAACGCCCGCGATCGCTACGGTAAGAGGGGTAGAGGCCGGCCCAGCCAGCACCACTTCGCCCAGAAAACGCTGTTGCCGATTGGCCAGGGAAGTGGTGCGAAACAGATTCGCAAGTTCGGGGGAACCAACGGGCAGGCTATTGCTCACCGGGCCAGCCTCTAGTGTGTCTTCTCTTCGTGGCCGCTAGAAGACCTGAGGGGTGTCGTCCGGCGGCGGAAGCCAGCGCAACGGAATCGGTTCTGAAGCCCGATCAACCGACAGCTCTTGCGAACTCTCGGCCTCGTAGGGAAGGCTAACCGGCAGCCCGTCAAGGCGCGGAATCTCGTTCCGGGTGATGGTCCGAAATTCCTCGGCTTGTCCGGCGCCGACGAGCTCCTGCTCCGCAGGTCTTAGTGTTCTCATCTCAACCTCCTTGTTGCTGAGATTTCGGGGCGTCAGTACGACTGATCCACGACAAGCTGATGTGGACCGGTTGCGTTGGGGCCGTAGGAGTTGCCGGGATTCTGCCGCCAATTCACATACTGCTGCATAAACAATGCATCCATTTCCGAATCGTCCTCGCCCTCGCCCTCATCCTCATCCTCATCCGTCCTGTCCATGGAGCAGAGACCGGGCCCGAAAGCGTCAGCAGCCAACGCGCCGGCGGCAGCACCAGCAAGCGCCCCGCCGGGACCTCCGAAGCCCGCTCCCATGAGTGCCCCGCCCACTATCAGCGCGGTCTTCAAGGATTCCTCGCACTCGGATTTGTGGCCTCCGGCCACGGCGGCGCATTCCTGTTCAATTAATACTCGCATCATCTACCTCCTTGTAGTGATTGAAGGATGCGGCGCAACCTCTGCGCCGCTGCGGACACAACAATGGAGAAGCTGGTAGCGGAAGGGCAGGCGGAAATCCTGTGCGTTTCCACAAGAATTGCCCGCCGGCAAACTGTTGCCCGAACAGGCGCAATTTGGAGATCGCCAATGCGCGGCAGGCACGCAAAAAGACTGGAGCGGACGATGGGAATCGAACCCACATCATCAGCTTGGGAAGCTGAGGTTCTACCTTTGAACTACGCCCGCTTCGCGCCGTAGTCTATGCTAGATTCGAAATGCCGCCAAGCGGCGGCTACTTAGTCAAACCGCTGGACTTGGACACTTGAATTCTCATGCCGGGCAATGGTCGGCGCCGCGCAG
This sequence comes from Candidatus Foliamicus sp., assembly GCA_965261845.1. Classification (GTDB taxonomy): domain Bacteria; phylum Pseudomonadota; class Gammaproteobacteria; order Steroidobacterales; family Foliamicaceae; genus Foliamicus. The sequence continues at coordinate 3,334,321 of OZ253475.1, forward strand.
TTTTGTGCGGCGATCGGGACGTATTACCAAGGCGCAGGAGCGCGCACTGAGTGAACTATGGCCGAAGTACGGCCTTGACGAGGCCGCCTTCCCACTCTCGCTCCCGCGGGTCTTCGGCAGAGACGCTCCCACGATCCTGGAGATTGGTTTCGGCAATGGCGAAACGCTGGTGCGCGCGGCCAGGGAAGCTCCCGAAGTGAATTTCCTCGGCGTGGAGGTCCACCTGCCGGGATTGGGCCGCTGCCTTCTGCAGGCTGAGGAGGCGGAACTTGAGAACCTGCGCCTGATTCAGGGCGACGCGGTCGAAGTGCTGACGACCTGGCTGCCGCCTTCCTGCCTGGCGATGGTGCGCCTGCTTTTCCCCGATCCATGGCCACGCAAGAGGCACCACAAGCGGCGACTGGTTCAATCCGGGTTCGTTATGCTGCTTGAGCGAGTGCTTGAGCCGGCCGGAGTGTTTCACGTAGCGACCGACTGGGCGCCCTACGTCGAGCACATCGAATCTGTGATGTCCGAAAGTGCGGTCTTCGAGCAGACAAGCGAACCGCCCACTCGTTATCCGACGCGATTCGAGTTACGCGGCAGCGCCCTGGGCCACGAAATCTGGGAAGCCGCCTACCGGCTCCGGCCCGCGCCCTGACTCCCGCCGGTTGGGACCGGGTTCGCCAGGACCTTGAGCCGAGTCACGTATATGGCCAGCATTATGGCGGGAACGCCGGCCAGGCAAACGATCACGAAGAAATTTACCCAACCTACCTGCAGCGAAAGGAAGCCCGACCCTCCGGACATGAACTTGCCGGGCAGCGCCATGAGTGAGGTAAGCAGCGCATATTGCGTAGCGGTGTATTTGCGCGAAGTCAGACTGGACAAGAAGGTGATGAACGCAGTACCGGACAGGCCCGCCGAAAAGTTGTCGCCGGTGATTACGGCGGCCAGCAGCCACAGGTCCGTCTCGCCCGCCGTGGCCAGAGCCGCGAAGGCCAGGTTGGTCAGTGCCAGCAGGATTGCCGAAGCGATGAGCGGTATTCGCAATCCGAATCGCGTTACAACCACGCCTCCCACCAGAATTCCCACCAGGCTCGCCAGGGTACCGTAGAGCTTCGCTACCGCGGCGATTTCGCTCTTGCTGTAGCCCATGTCCAGGTAGAAGGGCAACGCCATGACGCCCATCAGGTAGTCGCTGACCCGGAACAGCGCCACAAAGGCCAATATCGCCACGGCATGAACCTTGTAGCGCCGGAAAACGTCGGCCAGCGGCTCCAGGACATGGGAGTTGATCCAGGCCGCGACACTTTTCCTCACCCGAACCGCATCGTCGTATTCCGGCTCCCCAATCAACAGCACGGCCAGCACGCCAACAGCCATGCAGGCTGCCATCACCAGGTAGGTCAGTCCCCAGTCGTATTTATCTGCCAGGAAAAGTGCTCCAGCGCCGGAAACCAGCATTCCCAACCGGTAGCCAAGCTGGTAATTGGCTGCCATGGCCGCCTGGCGGTCTGCTTCGACTGCCTCAATCCGCCACGCATCTATGGCTATGTCCTGTGTGGCCGCGGAAAAAGACGCCAGAAGGGCAAACACAGCTACGTTAACCACGCTCTCCAGCGGGTTGGTTGTGGAAAGCAAGGCCAATCCGGCAATGATGCCCAGTTGCGCCAATAGCATCCATGAACGGCGGCGCCCCAACAGCTTGTGAAGCAGGGGTAATCGGACTGCGTCCACTACGGGCGCCCACAGGAACTTCAACGAATAGGTCAGGCTCACCCAGGCGAGCATGCCTACCGTTCCCCGATGTACGCCGACGTCCGCGAGCCATGCCGTCAGGGTGCTGAAAACGAGAAGCAAGGGCATGCCGGCTGCAAAGCCCAGAAACAGCATCGCCAGCACGCGCGGATGCCAAAAGGCCCCGAAGCCGCCATAGCTATCCGTGCGCATCGCCATCGCCTCAGCTCCGAGAGAGCCCGGAGTGCCGGTGTTGCAAACCGCCGTAGCTTTCAGTCCGCATAGTCGATGATCAGCGGCGCGTGGTCGGAGAAACGCTTGCGTTTGTAGATGGAAGCTGAGGTAGCCCTCTCCGCCAGGGCCGGCGTGGCCACGTGGTAGTCGATGCGCCAGCCCACGTTCCTGGCCCAGGCCTGGCCGCGATTCGACCACCAGGTGTATTGATCCGGATCGGGATTGATATTGCGGAAACAGTCGACGAAACCGAGGTCGCCGAACAGCAGATCCATCCAGGCGCGCTCTTCAGGAAGGAAACCTGAGTTCTTCCTGTTGCCGCGCCAGTTCTTGAGATCGATTTCGCGATGCGCGATGTTGAAATCCCCGCACAAGAGATACTGGCGTCCGCTGTCGCGGGCCGCGGCGAGCAGCGGAGTGAAATGGTCGAGAAAACGGTACTTGGCCAGCTGCCGTTCTTCGGATGAAGATCCCGAGGGTTGATAGAGGGAAACTACGCTGAGTGAGCCGAAACGCGCTTCGAGGTAGCGCCCTTCCGCATCGAATTCGGCCAGGCCAAAGCCCCGCAGGACTTCGTCGGGCTCCCGGCGTGCATACAGACCTACGCCCGAATAGCCTTTTTTCTCGGCACATTCGTAGTAGCAATGCCAGTTGCGCGGCCAGAACGCGCGGTCCTGAAGCTGGTCCTCCTGCGCCTTGAGTTCCTGCAGGCATACGATGTCGGCCTTCTGGCGCGCCAGCCATTGGTAGAAACCCTTGCGCGCGGCCGCGCGTATTCCGTTGGCGTTAAGCGTAATGATCCGCATCGCTTGGCGGCGCTACCAGCGCAACCCTCCGTCGAGGTCGATGACGCGCCCGGATATGTAGTCGTTCTCAAGAATGAACTGCGCGGTTTGCGCAACTTCCTCCGGCTCGCCCAGGCGCTTCGTTGGCACCATGGCCGCGAGCCGGTCGCGGGCTTCGGGCTTCATGGCGGCAACCATCTCGGTGTTCATGAGTCCTGGGGCGATGGCCGCGGTGCGGATCCCGTGACGGGCCAGTTCCTGCGCCCAAAGGACGGTCAGGGCCGCGACTCCAGCCTTGGTGGCGGAGTAATTCGATTGACCGAAATTACCCGCGCGCGACAGGCTGGAGATGTTGATGATGACGCCTCCCGCTCCGAAACGCGCCATATGAACGGCGGCCTCGCGGGCGCACAGGAAGGTCCCGGTCAGATTGACGTCCACGACTGCCTGCCAATCTCCCAGCGACATCTTTCCCAGCAGTTCGCCGCCCTTGAACTTAATCAACAGGCCATCACGGGTGATGCCGGCGTTGTTGATCAGCACGTCAAGCGCTCCGCAATCCGATGCCACCGCGTCCATGAACGCCATGACGTCTTCTTCCCGGGATACGTTTGCGGCGTAGCAGTGCACTTGAGCGCCCGCCGCTTCACACTGAGCGGCCGTGTCCTTGAGGCTGTCGCGTTTCAGATCGCATAGCGCCAGGCGCCCGCCCGCCGCGGCCAGACGCCGCGCCATCGCTGCGCCGAGCCCGCGGGCCGCGCCGGTAATGACTATGGTCTTGCCCTTGATATCCACCACAACTACTCCACTGGAAAACCGCGCAATCCTACTCCATCCGGCTTTCGGTTTCGCCCGCGGGCTTGCTTCCGGCGACCGCCCAGCCCATCAGTGCTTCGCCCCGGTACACCAGTGGGAACCAGCCCTCCACCGCAAGTCCGGCCGCACGCAGATGGTCAAGAAGCCGGTCGAATTGACCGGCGTTGGGAGTAGCGGCCAGGAGGTCCTCCATGCGGCGCTGATAGGCCGTGCAGGATTCCTGTAAACGCCGGATTACATCACGCCTCTCGGAGGCTTCAAGCCCCGGGGCAAAAGCGCTGCTCAGTCCATTCAGGATAAAACCGATACCGTTACCCGGATCACGGTAGCGCTTGGCCTGCTGGTGAAGCCGCTCGACCGAGGCGTTCAACTTGCGCCTCAGGTGCTCGGCCTTGCTGTCTTGTTGCAGCAGCCGCTTTTCAAAATTCGAACCTGACGCCCCCATGGCATCGATGACCTGGCGAGCTTTTGCGAGCAGTTGCTCCGTCTTCAGACACAGTCGATGCTGCTCCAGTCCTTCCTCGGCTTCGCGAACCACCACCGAGTTGGCGTGATGCGTAATGAAGGCGATCCGCCCGCCAGGCTTGAGAACCCGCATGATTTCCCGGGAACCGGCGGCGGGATCGCCATACTCGAAGCCGTACTGCGAGGTGACCAGATCGGCGCACCCGGCCTCAAGCCCGGTACTCTCATTGGGCGCTCCTCCACGAAAGCGCACGGCGCTCAACCATTCCTGCACCGAATTGGCCTGCTCAAGATCCTGGTGCGGGCGAATTTCCGCCTTGTCCAGGGCGTCGATCGTAAATTGCATGTCGTTGCGTGAGGAATATTCCGCGGCCAGCAAGGCGACGGCGCCATTGCCGGTGGCCAGGTCCACCACTCGTGCCCCTCGAGGCAGGGCGCCGAACTGAAGTTGCCAGAATTCCCGGATTTCGCCGTCGTAATTCGGGTTGCCGCTGCGCTCGAAGGTAGTGACACTGCCGTGGCGCCAGAACTGCGCCCACTCGTCATCGTTGAGCAATCCCCGGACCTGACTCTTGCGGCGGGGGGTGGCCATAGCTGGCTGTGCGCTATTCGCCCGTGAAGCGGGGCGCCCTCTTTTCCAGAAAGGCCGCTATGCCTTCCGCCGCATCCGCGGTCCTGCTGCAAACCTCCTGGGCGTCAGCCTCGGCCATGAACAGGTCATCGAAGGACTGGCCCCCGGCTTTGCGTATCAGCCGTTTGGTGGCGGCCAGGGCCAGCGGCGCCTTGAGGGCCAACTCTCCGGCCCAACTCTCGGCTAGCTCCAATGCCTGACCGGGTGGTGACAGGCGATTGACGAGGTTCAGCTCCCTGGCTCGCGCGGCCGGCATGCGATCACCGCTGATGGCGAATTCGAAAGCGGCGCGATGGCCCAATGATTGAGTGAGCGTCCAGGTGGATCCGCCGTCGGGGATCAGGCCGATGGTGGAGAACGGGCAGAGTAAAAAGGCGTTTTCCTCCATGACAACCAGGTCGCAGGCCATTGCCAGCGACATGCCGATGCCGGCTGCGCCTCCCTGGACCGCCGCAATGACCGGTTGCGGAGCCTGAATTACCACCTCGAACAAGGGCTTGTATTCGCGGATGAGAATGTCCCGGATTGAAGCGGCGCCAACTGTGCCTCGTTTGAGGTTGGCGCCTGCGCTAAAGAACCTGCCGCTTCCGCCCAGGACAATGGTTCTTACGGAACGGTCCTGGGACGCATCACGCAAAGCCTCGGCCAACTGTTCGCGCAGTTCGGGCGTAAAGCTGTTGAGATTGTCCGGCCGGTGCATCAGCACCGTGGCCACGGCGCCCTCGCGCCGGGTCAGGACTACGGCGCCTTGCTCTTCGCTGTCGGTGCGTGGAACAACATGGGGCGAGGGCATCTTGCCCTCGACGAGGGCGGGACGCCCTCGCTCCCGGGGTGCAGTCACCTAAACTGTGCCTCGGGAGCGGTCATAGGCCGGTCGCGCCGTGCATGCCTTGAACCACCTGTCTACCTTCGGCCGCGACTCAAGACTTAACCCCAGCATCGGCAACATCACCAGGACCGAAACGCAAATCAGGTCCGCCGCAGTGAATTGTTCGCCGAGGAGATATGAGCGCTTGGCAAGCCTGGCCTCAAGCGTGTCCAGAGGCTCATCCAGAGCGCGTTCCGCCGCCTGGGCGGCCGCTTCGCTGTGGTCGTCGCCGGTGTGCACGAATTTCTGCATGAACATTGTCACGATATGCGGTTCGAGCTCGGTCATGGCGAAGAACGACCACTGAAGCACATGGGCTCGCTGGGCCTGTGTCGCCGGCCACAACTCCCGGTCGTCATATTTCGCGGCCAGGTAGAGATTGATGGCGGTTGATTCGAACAGCTTTAGACTGCCGTCCTCCATGGCAGGCGCCTTGCCGGTGATAGCAACCTTGCCGATCGCCTTTCTGCGTTCTTCCCGTGACATGCCGTCCAGCGGCACATGTTCGTACGGGATGGCCAGTTCCTCGAGCATCCATAAGCAGCGCGCCGCGCGCGAATTTAACGGGCCGTATAGCCGAATCATCTAAGCTCTCCTTGGGGTAGGAATCAACTGTCTTTCACTATTACGGGCCGAACACGGTGCCCGAGAACGCGGCCACGATCGTCATGGCGTAAATGAACAATACCCACCCGTACACCGGCTGCAACTGGGCGTGGTACTTCTGCTCCAGTTCCGGTGTAGTACCGGATCCAGCTATCGTCGCAAAAGTCATGGTAGCGGGGGCAAAGCCGCGATCCAAGGGCACGACGGCAAATCCAATCAGCCCGACCGCAACCAGCTTGATCGTCAGCCACGCCGGCGCAGCGAATGCTTCGGTGGCTTGGGTGGCAAGCGCGAAAGCCAGCGCACCTGCGCACAACAGCAAACTGAATGGCATATTGGTCTTCTCGAACAGCTTCTCGGCGCCGGTGCCCGGGTTGAGAAATCCGGCCCACATGATCGCAACCCAGGCCAGTCCAAGCAGCCAGACCAGCGCGAGCAGCCAGGTGGGAACACTGAGCAAGCCCAGACCGGCAATCAGTTGCAGCCCGCTTGGGAATATCAGTGCGTTGCAGGTGCGCGGCAGGCGGTCCAGCACCATGCCCAGCCGCAGCACGCTCGAGCGCGTTTCCATGCTGAGCGACGAGTTCTCCGACATCTTTGCAGCCAGGAATACGCCCAGGTCGGTGCCCAGCCAGAACACCCACAAGGAAATGTGGAAGAAGACCAGTATCTTGTGGCCAAGAATCATTTTTTCTCCTCTTCGCCGAGCTCCTGAAACGGAGCCAGTACCTTGCGGATCAATTCGGCGTTGGCAACCGCCCAGTCCGCGGCCTGATCGGCATCAGGCTCGAAGTCGTCAATTTCCTCGCGGCTCAAGATGCCTTTGCGAAGTACCAGTGACTCCAGGCTCATCAGCCGTTCCCGAACCACCCAGTGCTCCGCCATCAGTTTGAGCAGGCTGGCCAGCAACGCATCCGTTGCCGGGTCCTGAAAGAAATACTTGCGGCCGCCCTTGATGCGGCGGCTCAGCCGTTCGCCAGCCGACGCGTCCATGCCTAATCCTGTTTGACCGAACCAAACCCGTACCAGAAGATCACGTCGGAAAGCCGGCCCGTGTCTTCGCCGAACTCAGGCTCGGACATGGCCACTTTGATGAATTCGTCTTCGTCGGTATAGGTGTAGCGAGGCATCACTCCTTCGAAATACCCATTCGCCGGAAAACCGGCGCTAATCGTCAGTTCGCGCGGATCCTGATCGCGGAAATCCTTGTAGAACGGCTCGTTGTTGTAGTAGCTGTCCCAGTCAAGGTAGAACTGATCGTAGGCTGCCATGCGGTCGTTGGGCGGCAATTCCATGTTGAGCAGCACACCGCCGGGACGCAGCACACGGTGTGCTTCGGCCATGTACTTGAGGATCGCCTTGTTGGGCAGTTCGTGCAGGAACATGGAACTGAACACGACGTCCATGGAGTTGTCCGGGAAGCCCATGCGTTCCGCGCTCCGCTGGTGAAAATTCACGCCAATGCCCATGGCTTCGGCACGGGCGTGGGCGTAGCGAAGACAGGGCGCAGCCACATCAATACCGTGTACCTCGGCCTGAGGGAAGACCTGCTTCCAGGGGAGCGTGTTGTGCCCGATGGTGCAGCCTGCATCGAGTATGCGCAGCGGTTTGCGGTCCCGGAAGCGGTTCTTGTAGAAATTGGCCATCGACCAGCCGATGTCGTTCAAATCCTTGCCCATGGCGCCGAAGGCAAACACGTTCAATCCCTGGTCATAAACGGCGCCCGCCGCCAGGTCCTCGCCACCGTATTCCCGGTAATAGCATCCCGGCATCAGGTGGACATCAACGGCCTCGACGTATCGGGGAATCTCCAGGTTCGGGTCAAGTTCAAGGCTGCCGCCAGCCGGCGCCTTTTCCATCAGGCTCCTGCCGGTTGCGTTGAGTTGCCCCCGCTGCTTCTCCAGGCTATCGAAAACAACATCCCAAACCATCTGCTGAGCAGTACAGCGCGCGGAAGAATAAGCCTTGAAGATGTCTCGATCGCGAATCGCGCGATGCACGCCGGCGCCGTCCGCTTGCCCTTCGCTTACCTGTGGAGCCACCCTGGATTCATAGTCCTTGCGCATGGAAGCCGCGAGATCGTTTAGGACAAAACCGCGCAGTCCGGATACAAACCTTTCCCGAGCCCGCGTGTCGCGATTCCGGTCCAGCGCCAGAGCATGGGTGATTGCTTGTGTCATGGCCAGTTCCTGTTGAGTCTTAACTTCCGATTGTTGCGGATTCGAGAAGAAAATGCAAAGCGAATACAATCTCGCGCCGTGCCAGCCAAATTTGCCCACCGCATGGAGAGTCTTCCCTGATGCCAGGCGCCCTGGACGGAATTCGCGTCTTGGAACTCACCAGCGTGGTGTTGGGGCCATGGGCCTGCCAGTTGCTGGCCGACATGGGCGCCGACGTCATCAAGGTAGAGCCGCCCTACGGCGACTCCAACCGCAGCCTGGGAGCCTCTCACAACCCGGGCATGGCGGCGCTCTACCTGACCTGCAATCGTAACAAGCGCGGCGTGGTGCTGGATCTCAAGCAGCCCGCCGGGCGGGAGGCAGCGTTGCGCCTGGCGCGCGACGCCGACGTGCTGATTCACAACAACCGCCCGGGGGTGATGGCGCGGCTGGGGCTGGAGTACGACGATGTTCGGGCGGTAAATCCCGGGATCATCTATTGCGGAACTTACGGCTACGGCAAGGACGGTCCGTACGGCGAGCGGGGCGCGTTGGATGATTCGATCCAAGCCATCAGCGGTTTTGCCATGCTGCATGAAATGGTGCAGGGCGAGCCCCGTTACGCGCCCAGTGTGGTGGCGGACAAGACCACCGCGATCACGGTCGTGTACGCGGTGCTGGCGGCGCTCTTCCATCGCCAGAGAACCGGCGAAGGACAGTCCGTTGAAGTGCCCATGTACGAGACCATGGTGTCTTTCATCATGGCGGAGCACCTGTGGGGCCAGGTGTTCGATCCCCCATTGGGTACTCCCGGCTACAAGCGCCTGATGAGCCAACATCGAAAGCCCTACCGCACGCTGGATGGCTATATTGCGGTGCTGCCCTACCTGGACCGCCATTGGGAGCGTTTCTGCACGCTGGCGGAACGCCCCGAGCTGATTGAAGATGAGCGTTTCAGGACTCTCTCGGACCGGGTGCGGAATATCGACGACACCTATGCCGAAACCGGGCGCATTCTCGCCACCCGGACTACCGCCGAGTGGATGGAACTATTCGCCGGCGGCAGCTTGCCGGTAAACGCGGTGAATACGCTGGACGATCTGCAACATGACGAGCATCTTCAGGCCGTGGGGTTCTGGAAAGAGATGGACCACCCCACCGAAGGCAAGCTCAGGATGCCTGGTTTTCCGGTGAATTTTTCGGCCACGCCCGCAAGCATCCGGCGCCATCCGCCGAACCTGGGTGAGCATAGCGTCGAAGTCCTAAGTGAAGCGGGCTATTCGAACGAGCAGATAGAGGAAATGCTCGCCAGCGGAGTTACGCGCTCCCACAAATAAAAAGACCCGCTGCACAAATGCGCAGCGGGTCTTGAAAGGGCGATAGTCCCCGGCTAGAAATCCTTGCGGAAGTTCACGGTCCAGGTGCGCGGATCCTGCAGGTACAAGCCAACGAAGAACGAAGTGCCCTGCTCGCGGTCGGCGCAGTTCTGGCACTCGGCGCTGATCGACCAGTCCTGGTCCAGGTTGCGCAGGGTGACCGACGCGGTTACCACCGCATAGCCGTCGCTAAGCGCTGTCGGCGCGCCGCTGGAACCGATGCTGTGCTTGCCGATCTTGTAGACATATGCGCTTGGCGCCAGCTCCCAGCCGTCCGCGATCGCGATTTCGTAGACCCCGCCTGCGGTGAGGGTGAATTCGGGCGCGCGCACCGGGTCGGCAATCTCTCCCAGGTGATTCACCACGCCGGCGCCGCAGAATGGACTGTCCGTATACGCAACGCCGGCCCCAAGTGCGGTGTTGCAAAGCTCGAGCTGCCTGACGATTGAAGGATTGAGCTCGGCGTACTCGGCATCCTGGGTGCCGAAATTGGCAAACACGGTCAAACCGTCGATAAGCAAGGCGGTAATTTCAACCTCAATGCCCTGGTTCTCCAGCGACGCGTAGTTACGCGTGCTGAAGGTAGGCGCCCCGGTTACCGGGTCATACACCGCCGACGGCAGCTGGAAATCCGCTACATCCGACCGGAACGCAGTCACGTTCAGACGCAGCCGACCGTCCATCCAGTCCGAGCGCATGCCTGCCTCATAGGACCAGACTTTCTCGGGACCGAACACTTCAATTGCGCCGGCGTTGGTGCCACGAGCGTTCCAGCCGCCTGATTTGAAGCCGCGCGTCGCCGAGACGTAGAACATCATGTCGTCGCTTAAGTCGTATTCCAGCGCCAGGCGTGGCGTAAGTATCTTCGCGTTCTGCTCCAGCGGGTAGCCCAACGCGGCAATGTCGGAGGAATTGAAGCCGAAGGCCCAATTGGGATTGGGGGTGAAGCCCACATCCTTGGTCTCGTCGGTCCAGCGGACACCGCCTGTCAGCGTAAGTTGCTCGCTGGCGTGGTAGTCCAGCTGCACGTAGGCCGCCAGCGCGTCGGTATCGTTCTCCAATACCCGGTCGGCCAGCAACAGGGGCTGGAAGCCGTTGAACGCGCCGCCGATGCCAAGCAGGTCGGCAAAGTCGGTTGTGTTTTCTTCGTTGATATAGAAGATGCCGGCCACGTAGTCCAGCATGCCGTTTTCGGTAGCGCCGGCAATCTTGACCTCTTGCGTGAACTGGTCGTGTTCGCCCGCGTTGGCGATGGTGAAGCCTCCGTAGGGTCGGGAAAGGTTCAGGAAGTCCAGCGTGAAATCGTGATCCAGGAAGCGCTGGCCGGTAATTACGTTAATGGTGCCCCAACGCGTGTCCGCCTCGATATTGGAGTACAGCGACAGTGAGTTGACCCAGTTGCCCAGAGGCCGGCCGGCCTTGGCGCCGTGTATGGGGTGCGGCCACGGTGGGGGTTGATCGGACCGCACGCCGGTAAGCGTGAAGCGGTCGCCGCTATCGGGATCATGGACGTTGAGCAGGTTAGCGTGTTCGTTATCAACGTAGGCCACCGCTACATCCCAGCTAATGCCCGCGCCCAGCCAGGTTGCGGCAGCGCGCAGGCCAATGTTCTTTTCGTAGTTGATGCCGTCTTCGCCGGTGGTCCGATTTTCCACGAACCCGTCATCATCGACTGCATAGGCAGAAAGCTTAAGGAAAAGGTTTTCCTGGATCGGCAGATCGACGCTGCCGCGGAAGCGCACCTGGCTGAAGCGTCCGAAGCCCAGCTCAACGTAGCCGCCCAGTTGTTCTGCGGGCTTTTTCAGGATCACGTTGACCGCGCCGCCGGTGGTGTTGCGGCCGAACAGCGTGCCCTGGGGTCCGCGCAATACCTCGATGCGGTCGATGTCGAACAGGGCGAAGTTATTGGCGTTCTGGCGGCTGATGAAGATGTCGTCCACGTAGCTGCCCACGGGCGGGTCGAAAGTAGCGATCGATTCGGTGTTGTTCAGCGCTCGAAGGGAATAGACATTGGCGGAGCCCAGACCGGTGTTGTTGCTGCCGATCATATTGGGCACCAATCGGGTCATATCCAGGCCTTCCGTGACTTGCAGCAATCGCAGCTGGTCGGCGGAATACGCGCTTACTGCGATCGGTACTTCCTGCACGCTTTCGGCGCGCCGCTGAGCGGTAACGATCACTTCCTCGATCAGCTGGTCGCTGTCCTGCGCTATCGCCGGCGCGAACATCGCGCTGCCGGCAATTGCCAAGGTGAATTTGCAAATGAATTTCATCAGGAGAGTACCCCTAAGGTTTTCAGTGGGACGGGCGCTATACGCGCAAAAAACCCGCCGGCCCCATGCAATTCGGACCGAAAACGGGTAGTACTTACATTATATACGGGCCTCATATACGGGCCTCTGCGAAGTATCCAAGTAGCGGCCCCGCTCGCCGCGAGTCCTGGCGTGGCGGGTTCCGTTTGCATTGGCGGGGTCTTTGTGCCAGTATTCTGCGCCGGCTGTCGGGCGGAGGGATTTGGGAATTCGTCAATCCCCCGCCGCGTCAATGCAAACGGCGAACCGGTTCGCCGGCATCCGGGAAATCAAGGGAGGCCATCAGGTGGCTAAATTGATCGATTACGAGAAATCCGCTGCCGCGGACAAGTGGATCCGCGATGAAAGCGCCGAGCAGGAAGAGCGGTACAAAGAAATAGTCAAGGAAATGGACGACATCGGGCCGGAACGCGACGTCTGGGTCGAGAAATTCTTTGAACGCATTCAAACGCGCGGATTCAACGTGCACTTCGACAACCGCCGCGCAATAGCTGCCGATGAACTTCCAACCCGCCCGGCGCGGAAGTTCAAGGTGGTGTTTTGAAAGGGGAGCAAACGCAATGAGCCGTCCACATATAGAACCGTATGTAGAAACCATGGTCCCTTTCCGGCGCATGACCCTGCCGGGATTCGGCAAGGGCATGCACTACAAGGTGCTGAGCATGGATCGCGACAACGGCGCCTGTTCGCTGGTTGTCAAGTTCGAGCCCGGGTACTCGCTTCCGCCGGGAATGAGCTATACCGAAATGGAGCTGTACGTGGTTGCCGGCAGCTTGCAGTATGGCGACCAGACCTTTGAGCGCGGGCACTATCTGTGGTTGCCGGCCGGCGTTTCCCTGCCTGCCATGTCTTCCCCGAACGGAGCGCGTTGCCTGATGTTCTACAACCACGGCGAGCCCAGCTTTGTGGAGTCCGAAGAGGATCACCCGCGCGCCGAGCGCCATAAGATGGTTAGCGTCAATGCGCTGGAAGATGTCGTATGGGGGCCTGCCAATGTGTCCCCTTCGGTCGCGCCGGGATGCATGGTGAAGGTGCTGAAATACGATGCGTTAACGCATGGCTTTACCTTCATGTACTGCATGACGCCGAATTTCTGGCAGGACAACATCTCCTACCACGACTGTATGGAGGAGGGCTATCACATCTGGGGAACCTCCTGGATGATGCAGTTCGGCTACCTGCCCACCGGCGGGTATTTCTGGCGTCCGCCATGGATCAACCATGGGGCCTTCCAGAGCGATTACGGTTGTCTTGCGATCGGGCGAACCGACTCCCAGTTGCACAATTACTTCCACTTCAATCCGTGGACTACGCCCGAGGAGAATCAGGAGCGGGCGGCGGCCCAGTTGCACCGGCACAAGCCGAACCTGTACAACTGGATTCAAGCGCAGGACGGGCACAATCACCCGCACGACTTCGAGCACCCGCACGACCACGATCACGACCACGACCACGACTGATCGAAGCTGAAGCCGGCAGGCGGGGAACTGCTTGCCGGGCTACAATCCCTGAATGGCGAAGCGTCGGCTGCGCGCGCTTCCATCAATACCTGCCTTAAGGAGTCATTGCGCCGAATCAGGCTTTGCTTCGATCATGGCCCGCGCCCTGCGATTATTGGCCCTGCCTGCGCTGGTGGCAATCCTGGCGCTGCCGATACGATCCGCCGTCCCCGACACGCCTTCCGGGCCGCCAGGCGAGCCGACTCATTGTGTTGTGCTGCTGCATGGCATCGGGGGCTTCGCGCTGATCATGAAATCGATGGAGCTGCGCCTTGAAAGACAGGGTTATGTGGTCGCCAATGTGGCTTATCCCTCGCTGGCGGAACCGATTGAGACGCTGGCGATTGAGGCGGTAGAGGAGGGCATTGACCGGTGCAAAGCTGAAGGTCTTGCCAGAATTCACTTCGTCACGCATTCCATGGGTGGGATCCTGGTGCGTCAGTACTTGTCGCAGAAGGAAATACCGGGCCTGGAGAGGGTCGTGATGCTCGCGCCACCCAACCAGGGCAGCCAGTTTGCCGACTATGTGGGCGCAAGTCCCTTGAAGAAGGTGTATGAACCGGAAGTGCTGCCGCAGTTGGGAACCGGCGAACGCTCGGTGCCGCGCCGCCTGGGGCCGCCCCAATTCGAGCTGGGCGTCATTGCAGGCACTCGTAACTTGCGCAAGCTGCTGCCTGGAACCCCCAAAGAGCCAAGTGATGGCGTGGTCACCATCGAAGAAACCAAGGCCTCGGGAATGACGGATTTTCTCGATATCCCGGCTACCCATACGTCCATAGTCTGGAACCAGGAAGCTCAGCGCCAGGCGGTGCACTTTCTTCAAAACGGTAAATTCGACCGGACGCCTGAGAAAGATTGATCTTTGGTGTAGCGCTTGGGGGCGAGGGCGTCCCGTCCTCGTCGAGGGCGGGACGCCCTCGTTCCCAGGGGGTATAGGCTAGGAGGGACGCTGGTTGATTTCCAGGATGAAACCGTCCGGATCGAAAACCGTCATTGATCGCATTTGCACCGGCTTGCCATCAGACCCACGGATCGAGAACGGGTGCGGTTCGGAGTAAATCCTCCCGCCTGAAGACTCGCACTCGCGGTGTACCCGGTCCAGGTCATCGGTTTGCATCACAACCACCATGTCGCCAATTCCCACCGCCCGCTCAACCGGTTCCGGCAGCCCGGGGTCCAAGTGCTCGAGCAGGCCGATCATGCTGCCGGCGGGATCGTCTCCCTGCATCATCGCCAGCCTGATGCGATCTCCGGATTTGCCTGCAGGGTAGCCGCTGCCTGTCATGGTGATCTGTTCATCAAAAATGGTCTTAAAGCCCAGGACGTCACGATAGAAAGCTATCGACCGCTCCATATTGCTCACCACCAGGGTGGTCCGCTTTACCACCGTGCTCATGACCCGTCCCGGTTGAATTGGTTGCAGATCAGCGCTTGACCGGCGGGTGTGCCGGCAAGCCGGCCGTCTCTCCAGGCGATTGAACCGTTCACGAATGTCGTTTCGATACGAGCACTGAAGCGGTGCCCTTCAAGCGGCGACCATCGGCACTTGTAGAGCAGGCCTTCCCGGTCCACCGTCTGTCCACCGTCCGGATCAACGACTACACAGTCGGCGTAATAGCCTTCCCGGAGATAACCGCGGTCGGCGACACCGTAGAGGCGCGCGGGAGCGTGACAGGCTTTTTCGACTGCGCACTCAAGGGTGAAATGCCCGGCCTGTACGAGGTCCAGCAGCATGAGCAGCGAATGTTGCACCAGCGGCAGCCCGGCGGGCGCTTTAAGGTAGCCGGCCGATTTCTCTTCCAGCGTGTGCGGAGCATGGTCGGTGGCGATGACGCTGATGCGGCCATCGCGAAGCGCGGCCCGCAAGGCCTCTTGATCCTGCCTGGACTTGATGGATGGGTTGCACTTGATTTGGTTACCAAGGCGCGCATAGTCGGCGTCGTGAAACCAAAGGTGATGAACGCAAACCTCCGCGGTGACGCTGCCTTCGCTTCCGATGTCCACTGAAGGACTGAACAGTTCAAGCTCTTTCTCGGTCGTCAGGTGCAGCACATGCAGCTTGGCGCCGTGCTTTCTCGCCAGCGACACGGCCAGGCTGGAGGAACGGTAGCAGCACTCCCCGTCGCGGATCTCCGGGTGCGCGCGCGCCGGGATGTTCTCGCCGTAGGTTTGTTTCGCGCTCAACATATTCTCTTCAATACGCAACCGGTCCTCGCAATGGGTTGCGATCAGAACCGGGCAATTTGCGAATATGCGCTCAAGTGCTTGGGGGTCTTCAACCAGAAGATCTCCCGTAGATGGGCCCATAAAGACCTTTACTCCGCAGGCCTCGCTGCCCTCAAGGGCCTGGATCTCCGCCAGGTTGCTCTCGGTCGCTCCCAGGTAAAAGCCAAAGTTGCCGTAAGCCCGGTTACGCGCGGCCGCGTACTTCGCCGCCAGCCTTTCGCGGGTCACCGTGGCGGGCGATACGTTGGGCATGTCCATAAAGCTGGTCACTCCCCCGGCCACGGCCGCCGCCGATTCCGAAGCGATATCGCCCTTGTGCACATGACCCGGCTCACGGAAGTGCACCTGGTCGTCGATGAGCCCCGGCAGCAACCATTTCCCGGCTGCGTCGATTTCGGTGGCTCCGGCGCCCAGGCGCAGCGCGCCGCCGATCTGCTCGATACGCTGACCGCGGATCAGCACGTCCTGCTCGGACCGCCGCCCGTCACTGATCAGGGTCGCGTCCCGAATTACGGTGTCGCCGCGCCGTTGCGCGGCAGCGGGTCTCACAGCACTCCTTCCCTGGAGAGACGCTCGATATCTTCCTCCAGCCGAGCCCGAAACTCGCCCTTCTCAGGCATGCGGACCTTGCCCGAGTCGTCCAGCAGCGGCCTGCCCGAATTCATTACCCGGCCGGCATAGGTAGAAGCGAATGCCTGCATCGGAACCCGGGCCAGCGTGTTGGACATCCCCGCCATTCTCCTGCGCGCGCGCAAGGCCGCCAGGTCCACGCTGGCATTGGCCACCATGCTTTCGCCGCCGGGCGCCGCTTCCGCCAGCACATGGCCTTCAAAGTCCACGATTTTTGACATGCCGGTGCAGGAATGGGAGGGAATCGGTATGTTCTCCAGCCAGGCCGAATTGGCGCTGACGACATAAGCGATGTTTTCAACCGCTCGCGACCGCCTTGCCAGCTCCTTTGTGGTGGTCCGGTTGCTCCCCGCCTCGCTGGTTGGATGCACAAAGACTTCCGCCCCGCGAACCGCGTGGGCGCGGGCGATCTCCGGATACAGAATCTCTTCCGAGGCGATCGCCGCGATCCGTCCGATCGGGGTGTCCGCGACCGGAAATACGCCGTCCTCGCCATACCGATCGAGATAGGCCTCCCACACATCGAGCGGCGTGGGAGCACTCAGCGAGATCATCCGGCGATAGCGGAGTATTACTTCCCCGGACGGGTCGATAACGAAACAGGTTTGAAAGAACAAGTCGGGAAAGGCCGGATCGATTTCATAGCAGTTGCCAGCGAGGAACACGCTGTGGCGGTCGGCCATTGCGCAAAGTTCGGCATATTCGGGGCCGTCGTGTTCCATCGCGGCGAGATGCCGCCACTGCTCAATCGTTGAGCCCATGGGGAAACCGGTCAGGGAATATTCCGGCAACACGATCAGCTTGGGCTTTTCTCCCGCGAACTGGAGCGCAAATCCACAGCCCCCGGCAACCGCTCGCGCCGTCCGCGCGAGGTTCTGGCGCATCCGTTCACGCGCTTCCTCGCGGTTTTTGCAGAAACTTACGGTATGCGCGCCGACCTGCAGGGCTATTGCCAAGTATCGATCTAATCTAGCCATTCCGTAATTATGGCCGCTAATCCATTCCCCATGCCAGCAACGATTCCGTCCTGCGGGCGGGGCAACTTGTATAATTTCCGTCTTCGAGCATCCGGCCGGTCATCTCGCGGGGCTTCCATGCAGGCCACCGACATACGTAATCCTGATTATTTCCATCGTGTAGTCGATTGTCAGTGGGGCTGCCCCGCGCATACTGATATTCCCGAGTACATCCGGTTGATCGCCCAGGGGCGCTACGCGGATGCCTACATGCTCAACCGCGAGTCGAACGTGTTCCCGGCGATACTCGGACGAGTTTGCGACCGTCCCTGCGAACCGGCCTGCCGGCGGGTCCGCGTTGAGGAGAAACCGGTAGCCATTTGCCGGCTCAAGCGGGTGGCGGCGGACTTGCGCGGCGACATCGATCACCGCCTTCCCAAAGCAGCCAAGCAGAAAAACGGCAAGCGCGTAGCGCTGATCGGCGCCGGCTGTGCTTCGCTGACCGTGGCCAACGACCTTGCTCCGCTGGGCTACGAACTGGTGATTTACGAAACCCTGGACAAGCCGGGCGGCCTGATGCGCACCAACATTCCGGCGTTTCGATTGCCGGTCGACGTTCTGGATGAGGAGATGGATCAGATTCTGCGCATGGATATCGACCTGCGGCTGGGGCAGGGCGTCGAAAGCATGCGCGAGCTCTTGGACAACGGCGGTTATGACGCGGTGTTTGTGGGAACCGGTGCGCCCAAGGGCAAGGAATTGAACCTGCCGGGCCGTCACGTCACCAAATCCATCCATATCGGTATCGAGTGGCTGGAAAGCGTGTCCTTCGGCCATCTCAATTCGATTGGCGAACGGGTACTGATCATCGGCGTGGGCAACACTGCCATGGATTGCTGCCGCACGTCGCTGCGCCTGGGAGCGCGCGACGTCAAGGTGATGGCGCGCAAGCCGCGCGGCTTCTTCAAGGCTTCCGACTGGGAGCTGGAGGACGCCGAAGAGGAGCGCGTGGAAATTGTCGTAAACCACTCTCCGAAGGAATTCGTTGTCGAGGCCGGCCGGCTCAAGGGCATGATCTTTGAGCTGATGGAATACGAAATCGACTCATCGGGAAAGATCGCCAACAGCCGGGTAACCGGCGAGGAATTCTTCCCCTGCGACGAGGTGATTCTGGCGATCGGCCAGGAAAACGCCTTCCCCTGGGTGGAACGGGATATCGGCATCGAGTTCGATCGTTGGGGCGTCCCGGTAGTCGATCGGGTCACCTATCAATGCACCCGCGAAGGGGTCTTCTTCGGCGGCGATGCGGCCTTTGGCCCGGAGAACATCATCTGGGCGGTCGAACATGGTCACCAGGCGGCCATATCCATTCACAAGCATTGCCACGGCGAGTCGATTACCGAGCGCATGCCGCCGGGCATGAACCTGCTGGCGTCGAAGATGGGAATTCACGAGTGGAGCTACTCCAACGACTACGAGACTGCCGCTCGCAGGCCGATGCAGCACATGAGCCTGGAAAAACGTTTCCGCAAGCTCGACATCGAGGTGGAGCTGGGGTTCACGCCGGAACAGGCCGCCCGCGAGGCGCAGCGCTGCCTGAATTGCGATATTCAAACCGTATTCGAGGCGCCGCTGTGCATCGAATGCGACGCCTGCGTGGACATTTGCCCGGTGCACTGCCTGACGATTGCGCCGAACGGCGAAGAGGCCGATCTGCGCGAGCGGCTGACCGCCCCGGCGAACAACCTGGACCAACCGCTGTACGTGTCCGCCGAACTACCCCAGACGGGCAGGGTAATGATCAAGGACGAGGACCTTTGCGTACACTGTGGCCTTTGCGCGGAGCGCTGCCCGACTGCGGCCTGGGACATGCAGAAGTTCGAATTGCTTACACCGTATGCGCTCCATGAGGCTGACGGAATCCCCCCCAGTGGGTCCACGGATGGGCGCAAGATATCGTCGGAAGCGGTAGGTTCGACGGTGCGCTCAGCGGCCTGATCGCCATGGCTCATGCCGGCAGATAACGATTTCACGATACGCATCGCCAACGTAAACGGCACCGGCTCCGCCAGCGCCAATTCGTTGCTGATGAAGACCCTGTTCCGGATGGGTATTCCGGTGGCGGGCAAGAACTTCTTTCCCTCCAACATCCAGGGTCTGCCGACCTGGTACGAAGTTCGCGCCAGCCACCGCGGATACCTGGCGCGCTCGGGAAGCGTGGATATTGCCGTGGCCATGAACGCGGAGACCTACCAGCGGGATCTTCGCGAAATGTCGTCCGCCGGATACCTGCTCTACGATTCCACCTGGCCGCGCCGCGACGTGCTCAGGCGAGAGGACGTGCACATCCTGGGTGTTCCGCTGGCGCGCATGTGCAACGAGAGTTTCGACAACGCCCGGGCCCGCATCCTGATGAAGAATATCGCCTACGTCGGTGTGCTGGCGGCGCTACTGGAACTCGATCTGGACATAATCCGGGAACTGCTGCTGCAAACCTTTGCCCGCAAGAAGCCGCTGCTGGAAGCCAATCAGATTGCCATCAGCCTCGGCTACGACTACGCTCGGGAGCACCTCAACTGCCCGCTTCCATTCGTAGCGCGTTCCATGGAAGGACCGGGCTCGAATATCATCATCGACGGCAACACCGCGGCGGCTCTCGGCTGTGTGTATGCAGGGGCGACATTCGGGGCCTGGTACCCGATAACGCCCTCCACTTCATTGATGGATGCTTTTCGCAGCTTTTGCGGGCGGTTTCGCACCGCCGAAGACGGCACGCGCGACTATTGCGTGATTCAGGCCGAGGATGAGCTGGCGGCGATCGGAATGGTGCTGGGCGCCGGCTGGAACGGCGCGCGTGCCTTCACTCCCACATCGGGCCCCGGCATTTCGCTGATGTCCGAGTTTCTGGGCTACGCGTACTTCGCTGAAATCCCCGCGGTTCTGTTCGACGTGCAGCGGGTCGGTCCCTCTACCGGAATGCCCACCCGGACCCAGCAGGGCGACATCCTGTCCTGCGCCTACGCTTCGCATGGCGATACCCGCCATGTGTTGTTGTTCCCGTCCAGCCCCAAGGAGTGCTTTGAGTTGTCGGCGACGGCCTTTGACCTGGCCGAGAGTCTGCAGACTCCCGTGATCGTCCTATCGGACCTGGACCTGGGAATGAACGACTGGATGAGCGAGAAGTTCACCTGGGACGACAGCTACCGGCCGGACCGTGGAAAGGTGCTGCACGCCGAAGAACTCGAGAAAATGGAGGCGTTTTACCGCTATCTCGATGTTGACGGGGACGGGGTTACTTACCGCACTCTGCCCGGCGAGCATCCCAAAGGGGCTTTCTTCACGCGCGGCTCGGGCCACAACATGTATGGTGGCTACACCGAAAACGCAGGCGAGTACCAGGAGGTCATGGACCGGCTGCGCAGGAAATGGGATCATGCCGCCACGGTCGTGCCGCGTCCCGAATTGAATGTTACTCCGGGCGCCCAGGCCGGAATGATCAGCCTGGGTACCGGCGACGCCGCGTGCCGGGAAGCGCTGGATATACTGGCCGGCCGCGGCGTGGCGCTGAATTACATGAAAATCCGTGCTTTTCCGTTCGGAGAGGAAGTCGAGAATTTCTTGAGCAACCATAAGCGCATTTACGTGGTGGAACAGAATCGCGACGCCCAGCTTCGTGCTCTCCTGATCAACGAGGCCGGCGGCCGCGCGGAGCAGTTGGTTGAAGTGCTCCATTACAACGGCATGCCGATTCCCGCCACCTCCGTGGTGAGCGCGGTGGAAGCGGACATGCTCAGGGACCAGGCGGCATGAGGTACTCCCAATGAGTTACATCACCAGACCCAAGGTCACCCATCCCGCTTTGGCCCGCAACGATCTGGGCCTGACGATGCGCGATTACGTGGGCGGCATGTCCACGCTATGCGCCGGCTGCGGGCACGACTCGATCACCGGCGCCCTGATTCAGGCGGCGTTCGAACTCTCGATCCCGCCTCACGGAATGGCGAAACTCAGCGGAATCGGCTGTTCTTCCAAGACGCCTGCCTACTTTGCCTCGTCTTCGCACGGGTTCAATTCGGTCCACGGGCGCATGCCCTCCGTATCGACCGGCGCGGCGGCGGTAAACGGCCAGCTGCAGTACATCGGGATTTCCGGTGACGGAGACTCGCTCTCGATCGGCATCGGCCAATTCGTGCACGCCATGCGGCGCAATCTCAACATGCTGTACCTGATTGAGGATAACGGTGTGTACGGCCTTACCAAGGGACAGTTCTCGGCCTCGGCGGACGCCGGCAGTACGGCCAAGCGCGGTGAAGTCAATGAGCAGCCCGCTATCGACCCCTGCCTGTTGGCCATCGCCTCGGGATGCAGGTTCGTGGCGCGCGGATTCTCCGGAGACCGGGCTCAACTGGTGCCCTTGCTCAAGGCAGGATTGTCGCACCGCGGATTCGCGATGATCGACGTTATTTCACCCTGCGTAACCTTCAACGATCACGAAGGTTCGACCAAGAGTTACCGTTTCACGCGTGAAAACGCCTATCCGATAGGCCACACGGACTTTATACCCCCGGAGGTGGAGATCAAGGCTGAGATTGGCGTGGGGGAAGCCCACCGGGTGGACTTGCACGGCGGCGAGAGTATTCTGCTGCGCAAGCTGGCGAAGGAATACGACCTGAGCGACCGGGGAGCGGCCTACCACTATCTCAGTCGGCGGCAGGGCAAGGGCGAAGTGGTGACGGGTCTCCTTTTCATGCAGGAAGGCGGGGCGGACATGCACGAACTCAGTCGCCTGGGCGAGACCCCGCTGTCGACACTGCAACACGAGCGCCTTTGCCCCGGATCAAACGCCCTGGCCGAATTGCAGGACCGCCTCCGCTAGTTCGAAAGCTGGGAACGAGGGCGTCCCGCCCTCGTCGAGGGCGGGACGCCCTCGTTCCCGGGGTTGAGGGCGGGGATGGGTGGACAGCGTACCCAGGCGTCCAACGCAACTGAAGTCTGGGCGGACGTTTTCCTGTCGTTAGCGTTTCGGCATACCAGGGCGCCTTGCGCGATGAACCTTGACTTGAGACGCATGACCGGGCCGGGGTTTTCCTCGGGTGCGGGGCAGAACAATTCGGGCCTCAGCCCCCGCAATTGCCCACTGGGCACCTGCAGCGAAAGCACACGTCGCCCGGCGCGATCATCGGCGCCGAATTCGGCCCGAACCGTGGTGTCGGAAATCGAAACCAGAAGAAGCCCGCCTACCGTGTCCGGCGGACACTGGTATTTGGCGGTAACGGTGAACCAATGCTCCTTGACCGCCTGACCCGCGATCCAGACCGGTGCATCCGCGGGAGCGTCGTTCTCGAGGGCCGGGCTGTACGGTCCCTGCGCCAGTGAGAGCAAAGCGCTGGCCAGCAAAGGCGCCATTAACCGGGTGACATCACATTCAGCGGGACTCTGGAACCGGGCGGCGGCTCCAAAGTCGTGGACAGGTTCCCACCGGTCAGTGGTTCAGGCGGAAAAGCTTGAACCGCACCCGCAGGTGCTTTGCGCGTTTGGGTTGCGGATCACGAAGCGGGCACCGCTTAAGTCGTCCTTGAAGTCGATCTCCGCGCCTTCCAGGTATTGCAGGCTGGTTGGGTCTACCAGCAGCGTGACGCCCAGTTGTTTCACCGAGGCGTCGCCTTCTTCCCGCGTCTCGTCGAAAGTGAAACCGTACTGAAAGCCGGAACAGCCGCCGCCGGAAATGTAGACCCGCAGCATCAGCGCGGGGTTTTCTTCTTCCTTCAGGAGTTCCCCGACTTTACGGGCCGCGGCCTCGGTAAACACCAAAGGCGCGCTGTCGGGTTCTTGTGCGTCGTATTGCGGTTCCATATCTGTTACTCAGCCGACCACGGGTTGAACTTTTTCCCCGGTTTCAGACAGCGCGCGGTGCGAGGAACTCACCGCCGCGGTTTTTCCGGCTGTTGCCGAAAGCATGGTAAGGCTGCCCTTCATGACCGCGCCTTTCTCAATTTCAATCTCTCCGTACTCAATGGATCCCCGCACGCGTGCTGCGGAAGCAAGCGATACCGTCCCGCTGCAGCACAAGTCTCCCACGACAGTGCCCTGGATGAGCATGCGGGCAGCCTGGGCATTGCCTTCGATGCGACCGCCTTGCGCCACGGTGAGCTCGGTTTTCTTGCCGCTGGCGGCCATCACGTCGCCCTTGACAACGCCCGCCACATGGCAACCTTGCCTGAATGTGAGGTTGCCGGTAACGATGGCGTCCGATCCAACCAGGGTGGTTACGGAGTTGTTAAGTCGGTTTTTCATGTCTTTGGCGCCAATGGCGCCCACGGAAACTCACGCTCAAAACTGAATTGCTGTTCCGGGACGGGTGTTACCCGTACCCGGATTTTGCTGGCTTCGAAGCTCTGTGGCAAGGTCAGGTCCGCCCGTAGTTCCGTACTGCTTTCAAAATTGAATTCTATGCGGCTTGCTTTTCTCTTGCTGAGCTCGCCCAGCTTCAGTTCCGCCCCGTCTCCATCCCTGGTGCCCGCCAGGAGCAATTCCACATGACCGCGTGCGCGATCCGATTTTGCCAGCAGCGCTTGCGTGAGCCCCACTGTCAGTCTGTAGGCCCGGGCTTCCTGTTGCGGTTCAATGCTGACCGAGTGGATTCTCAACCCCGCCCGCGCTTCCTGGGGTGTGATTATCTCCTGAAGCCCGTAGATCGTCATCCGCTGGTTCATGACCTGACCCTGCAGATCCCGTACCTGTGACCTCAAGGCGTCTACTGTCTCTTCATCGATGAGTTGGCTGAGTTCGCGGTTGCGCAACTCAAGACTCTCGATTCGTGCCTGCATTGAAATGGTTTTTTCCTGCGTGAGGTCGCTTTGAAGCCACCATCCGCCTGCTCCGCCGCCGACAAATGCGGCCGCGACAAAAACAATCAGCACCGCGGAGTAGCGTCCGCGCCAAACCAGAATCTTGTTTCGGCCGAGCACACACGGCTCCCGAATTGACTAAAGTGCCCTTACTTTACCGTAATTTGCCCGCCACGCGCAGACCGGCACTGTTCTGAAACTCGCTCAGCACCTGGCTGTAAACCTCTCGCTTGAAGAGCACGACCTTCTCCAGGGGAAGCCAGTAATCGACCCATTGCCAGTCGTCGAACTCGGGCTTCTCGGATTGTTCGAGACGAATACTCTCCTCGCTTGAGCACAGGCGCAACAGCCACCAGAGTTGCTTTTGCCCTATACAACGGGGTGAGCTCGCGCGGCGGTGGCGCGCCGGTAACTTGTAGCTTACCCAGCTCCCCATTCGCGCCACTTCCCGGACATCAGAAGGATCCAGGCCCAGTTCTTCCTTGAGTTCCCTGTACATCGCTTCCCGCGGTGGTTCGCCCTGCCGGACGCCGCCCTGAGGAAATTGCCAGCCGCGGTGATCGCGGCGACGGGCCAGCAGAAGCCTGCCTTGGTCGTCACAAACAACGATGCCGACCCCTCGCCGATAGCCGTTGTGATCGATGATGTCCTGAACAGCCACCTGCCGTTTCCTCCCGAGCAGGTCCTAGAATACCCTCAGACGCCGAACACACGGTCTTGCCTTCCCTCCGAGCGCAATCTCGTAGTATTACGATCGGGCTCGGCGCCGGGCGAAGGACGCAGGCATCACTGTTTCAAACAGCCAAGCAACAATTCAGGCAAACCCAGGCATGAGTCATTCCGTCAGGCAGCACCTTCGGCTGGAAATCGAGGCCTACGATCAAACGATTCGAAAATTCATTCCGGGCTACGAACAGGTTCTGAAGCGGGCGGCGGATGAGATCGCCGGCGTAAACGCGGAGCACGTTCTGGACCTTGGCGCCGGAACCGGCGCGTTGGCCGAGGCGATACTGGAGCGTAACGCAAGGGCAATCGTCGAACTGCTGGATGTGGATGCCGAAATGCTGGCCCAAGCCCGGGTCAGGCTCAAGCGCTTTGGGCGAAGGGCGCGTTTTCGGCGGCAATCGTTTCACGATTCCCTGCCGGGCTGTGACGCGGCGGCAGCGTCATTGGCGCTGCATCATGTGCCGGTAATGGAGAACAAGGCCGAGCTGTACCGGCGAATTTGCAAGACTCTGGCGCCCGGCGGGGTGCTGGTCAACGCCGACGTAACCATGCCTGCGGCCGATCCGCAGCGAACCGAGGATTACGCCACCTGGGCGGCTCACCTGGTTTCCTGCGGCATCAATGAAACCCGCGCCTACGAGCACTTCGAGGAGTGGGCAGGCGAGGACACTTATTTTCCCCTTGAGGCGGAACTTGACGCCCTGATCCGGGCTGGATTCGAGGCCCGCTGTGCATGGCGGGACATCCCCAACACACTCCTGGTGGGGCGCAAGGCCCGGCGCGGTTGATCGCTCCCCTCCCTGGGAGTTTTCGCAGCGGGCGCCGCTGCGCTGGCGCGCAGGGAACACGCTGGGAGCGAGGGCGTCTCGCCCTCGTTGAGGGCGGGGACGCCCTCGCTCCCAGGGTTGTTCCATGCAAGCGAGGGCAAGCTGCCCTCGTTCCAAACGACCTTACTCTTTGCCGCCGCTGTCTTCCTTCCGTTCGGTCTTGACGTTGTGCATGATGTCGCGATCGTCCAGATCGGTGCCTTCCGGGGACTTGTAGCTGTCGATACGGGACGGAATGATGCGCCGCGGGTAATAGTTGTTCTCGATATCGGTGTCGGCGGTTTCCTGCAGCGGATCCACTACGATGGCGGTGATCTTGTCCTCCGACACCAGCAGCTTCTTGAGGCTGTGCGGCGAACGCCGCCAGGACTCGGCCGGCAGCCTGATCTCCTTTGTTTCGCCGCCCTCGTATTCCAGTTGCAGAATGACAGGCATTACCAGGCCACCGCGATTCGAGAACTCCAGGATGTAGTAGTTCCGGTCTTCGTCTATCGCCCGTGCCAGCGCGGTGCGCTCCCAACTCTCAAGCCCCGCCAGGAATTCCATATAACGATTGCGCTCCTCGTTGGTCACCGTGAACTCATCGTTTTCGTCGTAGAAGTCGCGCACGTCCGGGTTTTTCTCGACCCAGGTCTGTTTCCCCTCCGCACGGTTGCGTTCAACGAAGACGGATGGGGGTTCGGCGGCCTTGGTTTCGCGCAGTCGGGCGAAGTCGACGTCCGGGTCCTCGGTGTCCAGGCGCATTTCAACCACCCGCTCCAGCGAGATATCCACGTGGTCGGTGGTGTAGAACCAGCCGCGCCAGAACCAGTCCAGGTCCACGCCGGAAGCTTCTTCCATGGTGCGGAAGAAATCAGCCGGTGTAGGCCGCTTGAATTTCCAGCGGCGGGCGTATTCCTTAAAAGCGAAGTCGAACAACTCCCGTCCCAAGATAGTCTCGCGCAGGATGTTCAAGGCCGCCGTGGGTTTGCCGTAGGCGTTCGCGCTGAATTGCAGCAGGCTGTCCGACTGGGTCATGACCGGCACCTGGTCGGTGGACCGCATGTAATCGGTCATGTCCCGGGGCTCCACGGCCCAGCTTAGTTCCGGGTCCCACTCCCGCCCGGCAACGGCGTCCAGGTAGCTGTTCAGCCCTTCGTCCATCCAGGTCCATTGGCGCTCGTCGGAATTCACGATCATGGGAAAGTAGAAGTGGCCCACTTCATGGATGATCACCCCGACCAGGAAGCGCTTCTCCGCCAGCGAGTAGGTGCGAGTGCCGTCTTCCTGCAGGGTGGTGCGCGGTCCGTTGAAGGTGATCATGGGATATTCCATGCCCCCCAGGAAACCGGCGCTTATCGATTGGGCGGTGGGATAGGGGTAATCGAAAGTAAAGCGGCTGTAGACCTCAAGCGCATGGATCACCACTTCTGTGGAGTAATCGGACCACAGCGTGCCGCCTTCCCTGGGGTAGAACGACATCGCCATGACCAGTTCCTGCTCCGCGCCGGGCTGACGCAGTCCCTTGGCGTCCCAGATGAACTTGCGTGACGAGGCCCAGGCGAAATCCCGCACGTTCCTGGCGGAGAAGCGCCAGGTGGCAGTGTCCGGCGAGCCTTCGCGCTCGTTCTCGCGAGCCTCGTCGGGCGTCACGACGAAAACCGGGCGCTCGGCGTTCTCGGCCTGCTTGAGGCGCGAGATCTGTTCGCTGGTCAATACTTCCTCGGGGTTCTCAAGTTCGCCGGTAGCTGCGACGACGTGATCCGCAGGCACGGTGATAGCGACGTCGTAATCGCCGAATTCCAGCGTGAACTCGCCGCGTCCCAGGAACTCCTTGTTGGTCCAGCCCTCATAGTCGGTGTAGGCGGCCAACCTTGGAAACCACTGCGCTATGGCGAACAGGTAATTCCCGCCTGTGCGCGCATCGTCCGGAAAGTGTTCAAAGCCACCGCGAGAGCCTAAAACGCTCCCGTCGACAATGTTGTAAGCGTAATCCAGCGTGAATTGCACTTTTTCTCCCGCCGCCACAGGACCGGGCAGGTCGATGCGCATCACCGTGCCTACGATCACGTATTGCAGCGGCTCGCCTGACATCCCGGTTACCGAGTGGATTTCAAAACCCAGATCCTTGTCGGCCATGTATTGCAGCCGGCGGAGATGGTCGAGGCTGATTTGCGCGGTGGTACCGTTTTCCTCGCCTTGCGGCCCGCTGGCATCGAATGTGCGGCTCAACTCGGCAATCGAGTCGTCACGAAAACGGTTCTGATCCAGATGCAGCCAAAGGTAGGTGAGCGTGTCGGGAGAGTTGTTGTGATAGGTAACCGTCTGGGTCCCGGAGAGGCGCTGCTGTTCCTCGTCCAGCGTCACCGCGATGGCGTAGTCCACTTTCTGCTGCCAGTAGTCGCGCCCCGGCTGCCCGGCGGCGTTGCGATAGGCGTTGGGCGTGGGAAGGATTTCCTCCAGTTGGCGGAACTTATCTTCGAACGGCGGTTCCTGTACGTTCTCCGCGCCCCATCCGGTCGCGCATGCCAGCAACGCGGCGGCGCCGGCGGCGGCGCCCAGGAAAAAACGCTGGGAACGAGGGCGTCCCCGCCCTCGAGGGAGGGCAGGATGCCCTCCCTTGCATGGAACAAGCCTGGGAACGAGGGCGTCTCGCCCTCGTCGAGGGCGAGACGCCCTCGTTCCATTGTTCTCTGCGCGCCAGCGCAGCGGCGCCCGCTGCCAAAACTCCCATCGGGCCGAAGCATCTGCGATTCTTTGTGTCATTGCCGTTCCGCTCCTTTCCCTGCCGAGGCGACTTCGCCCAGCGGTTGTTCCCAATTATCCTGATGCGGCAAGCCTAGCGCTGAAGCCAAAGTGGGAGCAATGTGGCGTGGCGTGATCGGCCGCTCCACCACCTGAGGTTCGAGAGCCATCCCGTAGAACAGCACCGGGACCCGCCGGTCGCGCAAATAGGGTGATCCATGACTCGCCGCGTAAATGGGAGGATTCAGGCTGACGAAACTGTTACTCGATCCAACCACGTACATCTCTCCGCTGCGCCCTTCATATGTGACATTACGAATCATTTGGCACAACTCCTCTTCGCGGCAGTCGCCGAGGCGGGGAACCGCTACCGTCCGGGCAATCTCGGGGCGGGCCTGCAGCCACTCGGTGGCGATGTCGTAGATGGAATCCAGATCGAGCTCGAGCTTTCCTATCACCGAGAGATCGAAGTACGCCCACGGCATCACAATGCCTGTCACCAGGTCTTCATCCAGGTTCAGGGTGGAACGAAATTGCCGGTTCAGGCCGTCTATCAGGGGTCCGGAAAAAATTCGCGTCGCCTCGAGGTCGGCGCCGGGCGTGTACTCGGGGATCGGACTCATCCCGTGGTCGGAACTGAGCACCAGTAGGAAGCGGCCGCGTCCCACCCGGTCTTCCAAAAAGCCCAGAAACTCATTCAGCAGGAGGTCCAGACGGTGAAGGTTGTCTTCGGACTCGCGGCTGTTGGGCCCGAACGCATGGCCGATCCGGTCCGTAACCGACAGGCTGACCGAGAGCAGATCAGGATCCCGGTCCTGTCCCAGCGCTTCGTTGTCGATAATGGTCCGGGCCAGACCCAGGGTGATGCGGTCGCCCTGCGGCGCATAGCGGAGCTGGTCGTAATAATCGGGCGTTCCCTGCGCGGCAAAGGTATGGGGGAAGACCCGGGTCCAGCCTCGCGGCGGCCGCTCATAGTCCCGGTCGTCCTCGTACAGATAGGCATCGCGCGGCATCAGCAGGTCCCATGCGGCCGGCAGGTCCTTGTAGGCCGACTCGTTGTAGCCGGAAAGCCAGGCCGGTTCAGCGCTTTCGGGATAGTAGAAAGCGTTGGTCACGAAGCCCCCCTTGCTTCTGGAGTACCAGAAGGCCTTGCCGTGTCTTCCGGCGATGAACACCGCTCCCCGGTCCTTTATGGATACGGAGAAGATCTTGCCGCGACCTTCATGATGGGAATGCAGAATATCCGCCAGGGTGGGTGCGGCCAGGCGCAAAGGGGAGACGCCGAAATCCGGGTCCCACACGCTGGGCGCGGGCCGCCCGACCTGGCGTTCGAACCAGAAGTTGGAGATTACACCGTGGCGGGCCGGATGGACGCCTGTGGCGATCGTTGCATGGCCGGGCGCCGTGCTGGTGGTGGCGTAGTCATAGGCGGCGTTTGCATACACGACGCCGCCTTGCCATAAGCGCTGGAATCCGGAGGAGGAAGGCTTCTCTGCCCATTCCCGGGTGCGCTCTGCGGTGAGCTGGTCCACCACCAGGATGACGGTCAGGTCAGGCGCTTCGCCGGCGATGGCGGGGGTTGGCGCCCAACCCGGGTTGAGCATTAGCGCTACAGCCGGCAGCAGCAGTCGGCGCAGTGATTTCATTTAAGGCCTCCCCAGAAGCGAGCGTGCCAATGTACCGCATAGTTTCGAACTCGACTTCGCCCTACGGGCGCTTGTAACAGAAATGTCACCTGTGTGTCACATGGCTGTCGCTCGCTGGCCGCAAACTTTGCCGCGAGCTTAAGACCCCCAACCCCGCTCGACCTTGCCAATCCGGGAGATTGCGCCATGTTACGAAAGTTCCCCCTTGCCCGCGCTGCATCGCTCGCAGGGCTGCTTTTCCTATTGCCTGTTTCGACGCTGCTTGCCGAAGGCGCGCTTGAAGGCCGCGTCGGCGACCAGTCCGGCACTGTTTATTTCGAGGGGGCGATTGTAGCCTTGCCGGATCTGAACGCAGAACGGGTTACGGATACGGCCGGCCGCTTTCGTTTCCAGAACCTTCCGGCCGGCGAGTACCGCCTGGAAGTCAGCTATGTCGGCGCCGAACCGGTGTCGGTGGGCGTGTCGGTGCGTGATGGGCAGACCGAGCGCGCCGACGTACGGATCGGCTCGCCGGTCGAGTTCATGGAGAACATCATCGTGGTAGGGCAGGCTGCCGGCGCCTACGGCGCGATCAACCGCATGCGTTCCGCCGACAACCTCATATCGGTGGTCACCAGTGATTCCATCGGTCAGTTTCCCGATGAGAACGTGAGCGAGGCGCTGCAGCGCATCAACGGTGTGTTCATCGAGCGCGACCAGGGCGAAGGGCGCTTCGTGGGGGTGCGCGGCATCGATCCGCAGCTTAACGTGGCCAGTATCAACGGCCTCAACGTGCCGGCGCCGGAAAGCGACCGCCGCAACGTGGCGCTGGACGTGATTCCTTCCGACCTGGTGGAAAGCCTTGAAGTCACCAAGACGCTGACCCCCGACCAGGACGGCGACGCCATCGGCGGCACGATCAACATAAAGAGCCTGAGCGCTTTGGACCGCGAAGGGATGAGCTACAAGCTCAAGGGCCAGTCTTTCTACAACGATATTCAGGGCAGCCGCGGCCACAAGTTTTCCGCAACCTTCACCAACGCCTTCGATTTCGGCGGCGGTGAATTGGGGCTGGCAATGAGCATTTCCACCAACGAACGGGAGTTCGGCACCGATAACCTGGAAGCGGACGGCGGATGGGCTGAAGACAACGGCGTGCGCTATCACGAAGAACTGGAGATGCGCAATTACGAAATCACGCGCAAGCGCGACGGTCTTGCGCTGAATGTGGACTTTCGCGCCAGCGACACCTCCAGCTACTACCTGCGCACCCTCTACAGCGATTTCTCCGACCACGAAGTTCGCAACCGGATCGAGTTCAAGCTCGACAAGGGCGACCTGGAATACGACAGCGACAGCCTGACTTCCAGTGATACGCGCATGCAGCGCGAATTGAAGGATCGCTATGAAGAACAGGGAATCCTTTCGCTGCAGATCGGGGGCGAACACCTGATCGACGAGTGGACCGTGGAATACAGCGCGGGTTACTCGGAAGCCAGCGAGGAGGAGCCTGGTCGCATTGATTCTCAATTCGAGCTTCGCGGCGTCGAGTATGCGCGCTACGAAAACCTCGGCCGGATTCCCGCGCTCTCGTATAGCGCCGATGGCGCAGTGGCGGAGAATTTCGAGCTTGACGAAATCGCGATCGAGGACAACTTCACCAGCGACGAAGAAACCGCATTCAAGTTCGATATCACGCGTGACATGACCTTTGCCGGGCATCCGGGCTATATCCGCTTCGGCGCCAAATACCGGGCACGGGACAAGCGCAGGGATGCGGGATTGCGGGTGTTCGAGAAATTCGACAAGGCCTTCGACTCTGCGCCCACACTCGGCCAGTTCGTCTCCGGTAACGCCGACTACATGCTGGGCGCCTACGGTCCCTACGTGCAGCCTGGGCTGCAGCGCTCATTTGTGTGGGGCAATATTCGCGGTGTTGCCGCCTGCACTCTTGAGGGATACGACAAGGACGCCTGCCCTTTCATCATGGATGAGGACGCGTCGCGGGTAGGTTCGTCGGCCGACTATGACATCGAGGAAAACGTTTCCGCCCTCTACCTGATGCAGAGGATCGATATCAACGATCTCAGGCTGGTGTATGGGGTCCGCTACGAGGGAACCGACTTCACCGCCAGGGGCGCGTACGTGCGCCAGGTGGACGTGGAAGGCGAGGACGACATTCAGATATCCGGGTCCCGCTACGAAAGCGATTACAGCAGCGTTCTGCCCAGCATCAACGTGCGTTACAAGCTGTCGAAGAACCTGATCCTGCGCGGGGCTTATACCCAATCGATGGCCAGACCGTCGTTCGGCGACCTGAACCCGACGCCCGGCGCCATCGAAATTGAGCAGGACGACGACGAGGTTGCGATGGCGGTTGAAGCCGGGAATCCGGAACTCAAGCCGTACAGGTCGCAGAATCTGGACTTCGTCGTTGAATACTACCCCGGCAACATTGGTGTATTGAGCGCCGGCGCGTTCTACAAGCGAATCGAGGACTTTGTGTTCGACGCCGACGTGAGCTCGGTGGTGGACCCGGCGGAATACGCCGGACCGATAGCAGTAACCGACATTGAAGTATTGAAGCCGCTCAACGGGCAGTCCGCCAGCCTCTACGGCCTGGAGTTGGGATGGACCCGTCATTTCTCGGAGCTTCCCGGACCCTTGAGCGGCCTCATGCTGATGGCCAACGCCACGTTTACCGACAGCGACGCCGATCTGGGCTTGGGTCCGGATACCGGCCGGAGCGCGGATTCGAAGCTGCCGCTACAAGCAGACCTGGTTGCCAACTTTGTGGTGGGTTACGAGAACTACGGCTGGAGCGTCCGGCTGTCCTCGGCCTACATCGGCAATCGCGTTGCCGAAATCAACCTCGAAGACCCGGGCAACGACCTGTACGAGGACGGGCACCACCAGATCGACCTGACCGTCAAGTACGATGTCACCGACCAGCTGCAGCTGTATTTCAACGCCATGAACCTGGGCGAGGAGCCGAACTATCGCTACTACGGCCGCTCCCGCTACAACGCGCAATACGACGAAATCGGGCGCTCGTACGTGTTCGGAATCTCATTCCGCAGCTTCTAGCCCGCACGCTCCGGTGCGGTTAACAGTGAGTGTTTGCAACCGGCGCCGCTGCGCTGACGCGCAAGAAATACGCTGGGAGTTTTCGCAGCGGGCGCCGCTGCGCCGGCGCGCAGGGAACACGCTGGGAACGAGGGCGTCCCGCCCTCGACGAGGGCGGGACGCCCTCGTTCCCAGGCTTGTTCCATGCAAGAGAGGGCATCGAGGGCGGGACGCCCTCGTTGCCAGCGGGGACGCCCTCGTTCCCGGGTTGTTTCTTGCAAACGCACGTGGCTGCGTAGGCGCCTCCGCCCGCGCCTCGATACTGGGGCTTTGCGTGGTTGCGGTAAGCGGCTGCGGCGGCGAGCCGGAGCTTGTCACGCGGTCCGGGATACCGGCCGTTCATGCGGTGGTGGAAACGGAACCGGTTCGGGGCGAAGGCGACGCAGCCGACGATCCGGCGATCTGGATTCATCCTCACGACGCGTCCTTGAGCCTGATCCTGGGCACCGACAAGCGCCGAGGCCTGTCGGTCTACAACCTGTCCGGGCAGGAAGTGCAATTTCTGCCGCGCGGGCGCCTCAACAACGTGGACCTGCGCCAGAACGTGCCCATGGTTGCCGGCCTGGTTACGCTGGCGGCGGCCACCAATCGCAGCGAGCGCGCCCTGGACATTTTTGAAGTCTCGGGAGATGGCCGGGTGGAGCACCTGTTGGCGCAGGCGCTTGAGATTGAGGATCCGTATGGCATATGCATGCATCTGGATGCCCACGGCCTTGCCTACGCCTATGTGAACGGCAGCGACGGGGCCTACGAGATATGGCAGCTGAGCGCCGGAGGTCAGCTGACTCCCGAGCGCATCGATCGTTTCTCAGTCGAGACCAAGCCTGAAGGGTGTGTGGTGGACGACGTGACCGGGATCGCCTATGTGGGCGAGGAGGAACACGGAATCTGGAAGATGCCCGCAGGAGCCGGTGGGTTCCAGGAAAAAACGCTGCTCGATACGGTGGCGAGTGATCGTCTTACTGCGGACGTTGAAGGTCTTGATATCTATCGGGCCGCCGATGGCCCGGCGCTCCTGGTTGCCTCCAGCCAGGGGGACAATACCTACGCCGTATACGACCTTGACAACGGCGATGCCTACCTGGGGTCTGTCCGGATCACCGATGATCCGGAGGCCGGCATAGACGGCGCCGAGGAAACCGACGGACTTGCGGTGAGCTCCGTGAACCTGGGGCCCGGATTCGAGGCCGGCGTGCTAGTCGTTCAGGACGGCTACAACCGGCTTCCCCAAGCACGCCAGAATTTCAAGCTGGTACCCTGGAGCTCCGTTGCCCAGGCATTGAATTTGCCCGGCGCCCAAGACGCCGATTAGCGGATCCTCCCCTGGGAGTTTTCGCAGCGGGCGCCGCTGCGCTGGCGCGCAGGGAACACGCTGGGAGCGAGGCCGTCCCGGCCTCGTCGAGGGCGGGACGCCCTCGTTCCCAGGGTTGTTCCATGCAAGAGAGGGCTTTCGGCCCTCCCCTTGACGCTGCCGCTTCCGTACAATGCCCGCTTCGCTCATCGGTTGCGATTCCATGCCTGATCTTGAACAGCTAAGAAAACAACTGGGCGCCATCGACCGGGAGATCATCGGTTTGCTGGCGCGACGCCAGGAAATTTCGGCCGAGGTCGGCAAGTACAAGCATGACGCCGGTATTCCGTCGCGCGACTTCGCCCAGGAAGTGCGCGTGGTGGGCCGGGCACGCGAACAGGCGGAGAAGGCCGGCCTGCCGGGCGACCTTGCCGAGAACATCGTGCGCTTGTTGATCAATGCTTCGCTATCGAGGCAGGAACGCGTCCGGCTGCGCGCCCGTGGCCAGGGAGAGGGCCATCGGGCCCTGGTGGTCGGCGGTGGCGGACAGATGGGACGCTGGTTCTGCGAATTCTTGAGTTCGCAGGGCTACGCCGTCACCGTGGCCGACCCGACCAACACGCCCCGCAGGCTGCCGCACGTTGCGGATTGGCAAGCGGCTTCCGGGGAATTCGAGCTTACCGTGATCGCCGCGCCCGTGACGGTCAGCGCCGCCATCCTCAAGCAAATGCAGGAGGCTCGCCACTCCGGGCTGATTTTCGACATCGCCTCGGTCAAGGAACCGCTTGCGGACGTGCTCCAGAGCATGACGTCCGCCGGGATGCAGGTCGCCTCCATCCATCCGATGTTCGGTCCGGACACCGACCTGTTGTCCGGCTCTCACATCCTGCTCATGGACGCAGGCGCTCCGGACGCGGCCGAAGCCGTGGCCCATTTGTTCGGTGGCACCATGGCCGAAATCCTGCGCGTGCCGCTGGAGCAGCATGATCGGCTCATCGCCTGGGTGCTCGGCGTTTCCCATGCGATCAACCTGGCGTTCATCCACGCCCTGGAGGAGAGCGGCGAGCAGGCGCCGGTGCTGGCCGGCCTTTCGAGCACGACTTTCGACGCCCAGTTGGAAGTGGCCCGTTCGGTGGCCGGCGATAATCCGCATCTCTATTACGAGATCCAGCGACTCAACCCGCACGGCGCCGAGGTTCTGGGCGAACTGGTCGCCACGGTCGAAAAACTGACCCGGATAGTGGGCGAGGGCGACGAAGCATCCTTTGTTCGACTGATGGAGAGCGGACGCCGCTATCTGGCTGACCGGAAATAAGCCATCATGACGGCCAAGAAGCGGGTGGTGCTTAGCCGGCGATGGCCCGAAAGGATCGAATCGCTGCTGGAGAACGACTACGAAGTCTGGCGGAACACGCATGACCAGCCCATGAGCGCGGTGGCCATGCGCCAGACTTTGCGCAAGGCGGACGGATTCTGCCCCACCGTCACCGACCGGCTGGATTTGCGGGTGCTTCGGGTGGCGTCTCCCCGCACTCGGATCTTTGCCAATTTCGGCGTGGGTTTTGAACACATCGATTTGGATGCGGCGCGGCGCGCGGGCATTGTGGTTACCAATACGCCCGACGTACTGACCGACTGCACGGCAGACCTGGCGATGGCCCTGATCCTGGCCACCGCAAGGGGAATCGTGCGCGGCGATCGCATGCTGCGGGCCGGGGACTGGTCGGGCTGGCGGCCCGAGCATATTCCCGGCGTGAGAGTCAGTGGAAAGACCCTGGGCCTGGTGGGCTTCGGCCGCATCGGGAAGGCAGTGGCGAAGCGGGCGGGTCCCGGCTTCGGCATGCGGGTTCGCATATTCACGCCACGCCCCCCGGCCGAGCACGAGGCCGGGGAACTGGGGGTGGAGATTTGCGCCAACCTCGATGAACTGCTCGAATCCAGCGATTTCGTATCGTTGCACTGCCCGGTTACGGCTGAGACGGCGGGGATGATGAGCGAGCCGCAATTCGCCCGCATGCGAGCCGGCGCCATCCTGATCAACACGGCGCGGGGAGCGCTGGTGGATGAATACGCCCTGGTGGAGGCTTTGCGCGCCGGGCGGCTGGGTGGGGCGGGGCTCGACGTATATGCGCATGAACCCGTAGTTCCCGCGGCACTCAGGGAAATGGATCGCGTGATCCTGCTGCCCCATCTCGGTAGCGCCACCCGCGAAACACGTCATGCGATGGGGCTCAGGGTGAAGGAAAACCTCGACCGCTTTTTCGCCGGTGAGGAGCCTCCCGACCGCGTCGCCTGACCGGCAATTTGCGCCTTACAATGCCTTGTGAATGAAGGCTTACACGAACCAACTGGAGCGAATGCAAGGACCGCCGGGAATGAGGGCTTCCAGCCCTCGTCGAGTGCAAGGACCGCTGGGAGTTTTCGCAGCAGGCGCCGCTGCGCTGACGCGCAGGGAACACGCTGGGAGCGAGGGCATCCTGCCCTCGACGAGGGCGAGACGCCCTCGTTCCCAGGGTTGTTCCATGCAAGCAAGGGCTTCCAGGCCTCGTCGAGGGCAAGATTTCCTCGTTCCATTGTTTACTGCGAAAACTTATAGGGGGACAGGTCAATGAAAGCGCAAGCAGCCGTAGCCTGGGGCGCCGGAGAGCCGCTTCGGATTGAGACTGTGGACGTGGAGGGTCCGCGCGAGGGAGAAGCCCTGGTGCGTATCGTTGCAACCGGCGTTTGTCACACCGACGCCTTTACCTTGTCGGGCGCGGACCCGGAGGGCGCATTTCCTGCCATACTCGGACACGAGGGTGGCGGGATCGTGGAAGAGGTCGGTCCGGGGGTAAGCAGCGTGAAACCCGGCGACCACGTTATTCCGCTCTACACCCCTGAGTGCCGTGAATGCGAATTCTGCAAATCCGGCCTGACCAATCTCTGCCAATCCATACGCGAGACCCAGGGCCAGGGGCTCATGCCGGACGGCAGCAGCCGTTTTTCCTGTGGCGGCAAGGCGGTGCTTCATTACATGGGCACTTCGACGTTCTCGGAATACACCGTTCTTCCCGAGATCGCACTGGCCAAAGTCAACCCGGCCGCCCCGCTGGACAAGATTTGCCTGTTGGGCTGCGGCATCACCACCGGTATCGGCGCAGTGCTCAACACGGCCAAAGTACGGGCCGGTTCGAGCGTCGCGGTCTTCGGACTGGGCGGTATCGGCCTCAGCGTGATCCAGGGAGCGGTGATGGCGGGCGCCGAACGCATCATCGGCATCGACATCAATCCTTCCAAGTTCGAGATGGCCGGCCAGTTGGGCGCCACCGACTTGGTTAACCCCGGGGATCACGGCGCGCCGATACAGGAAGTCATTGTGGATCTCACCAATGGCGGCGTCGATTACTCGTTTGAATGTGTGGGTAACGTGGAGTTGATGCGTGCAGCGCTTGAGTGCTGCCACAAGGGCTGGGGCGAATGCACCATCATCGGCGTGGCCGGCGCCGGCCAGGAAATCGCAACCCGCCCGTTTCAACTCGTAACCGGCCGCGTGTGGCGCGGCACCGCATTCGGCGGCGTGCGGGGGCGCAGCGACTTGCCGGGCATGGTGGATCAGTACCTGGCGGGTGAGATCGAGGTGGACCGGATGATCACGCACACCATGAAGCTGGACGGCATAAACGACGCCTTCGACCTGATGCACGAAGGCGAGAGCATCCGCTCCGTGGTCTATTTCTAGTGTCGTGTCCCGCCAATAACTGAACTGCAATGAACATCGTGGCGGAAAGCCGGTGTTACGAAGGCCGGCAACTTACGGTCGAACACCCTTCGAGCGCCTGCGGCTGCCCAATGCGCTTTGCGGTGTTCCTGCCTCCGCATGCGGCTGAAGGCGCTGCCGTTCCCGCGGTGTATTTCCTGTCCGGGCTTACCTGCAGCGAGGAGAACTTTACGGTAAAGGCCGGCGCCCAGCGCTTTGCGGCGGAAACCGGACTGGCGCTGATCGTTCCGGACACCAGCCCCCGGAACGTCGGTATCGCCGGCGAGGACGACTCGGACTTCCTGGGCTCCGGAGCGGGCTTCTATGTCAACGCGACCCGGTCGCCCTGGTCGGCTCACTATCAAATGTACGACTACGTGAGCAAGGAGTTACCGGAGCTGGTCGAATCAGTTCTTCCAATCGACCCTGTGAGGCGCGGCATTTGCGGTCACTCCATGGGCGGCCATGGCGCGCTGGTCATCGCCTTGCGTAATCCCGGCCGGTATCAGTCCGTGTCCGCGTTCGCGCCGATCTCGAATCCATCGACCTCGCCTTGGGGGCGAGCGGCATTCTCCGAATATCTGGGTAAAGAAGGCCCCCAATGGGATCAATACGATGCCTGCAAGCTGGTGCGAGAGGCGCCGCTGGACCTGGAAATCCGCATCGACCTGGGCAGCGCCGATCCGTTTCGGGAACAACAGCTCAAGGTCGAGCAGTTCGTGGCGGCCTGTCACGACTCCGGTCAAGCGGTGAGCTTTCATCTGCGCGGCGGCTACGATCACGGGTACTTCTTTGTCAGTACCTTCATAGAAGCCCATATCCGCCATCACGCCTCGGTGCTAGCAGGTGCAAACGACTGATCTCAGCGGGACTCCGCCGGCTGATCCCCTGGCGATCCTCAAGCAATGGCTGGCGCGCGCGGCCGAGCTGACCGACCGCCCCAATCCACACTCGCTGGTGCTATCCACGACGGGCGCACAGGGCCGGGCCGATGCGCGAGTGGTGCTGCTCAAGCACTTTGACCACGAATTGGGCTACCTGGTTTTCTACACCAACTACCTTTCGGCCAAGGGCCGGCAACTGGCGGCGCGCCCGGAGGCCTGCGGTGTATTTCATTGGGACCGGCTTGGTTTGCAAGCCCGCGTTTGCGGCCCGGTCCTCATGTCTCCGGGCGCGGAAAGCGATCGCTACTTTGCTTCCCGGGGCTGGCAGAGCCAGCTCGCCGCCTGGGCCAGCGATCAGAGCAAGCCGGCTTCGTCCAGGGCCCAACTGGAAGCGCGAATGAATGAAATGGCGGTGCGCTTCGGAGGCAATCCAGGGGACTGGCGTAAGGCTGCGCCGCCGAAGACCGTGACCCGCCCGCCGCACTGGGGAGGCTATCGGCTCTGGGCGCGGACGCTGGAACTATGGACTCAAGGCCAGGCCCGTTTGCACGACCGCATCCTGTGGTCGCGCGACCTGAAGCCGGCGGGGGAGGGTCAGTTTCGACCGGGCACCTGGCGCGCCCAGCGTCTCCAACCCTGATCCTCCAAGTTCCAGCCAAGCACCTCCTGACGTAAGGCAGCAGCTTCCCGCGACTGCGGAATCATGTTTCTCGCTGACTTGGCAACCGCAAAATCCTGCGCGTTTCCCAGGCAATTTCGCCTTGACGTGAATGGCGAATGTGGTCTACATTAGACTATATTATTTTTCGGGAGAAATTATGGCTTCCCAATCCGCCAACATTCATCGAGTGTGGACCGTCGCGGAAGCCAAAGCACGCTTGTCCGAAGTCTTGCGTCGTTCGGAAACGGAGGGCCCACAGCGCATTGGCGCCAGGAAGGCATTTGTAGTCGTCCCCGCCGAGACGTGGCAAGCACATATTGCTCCACGCAAGCCCATGGGCCAATGGCTTATCGATAACGTTCCGCGAGGGACGGACCTCAAGATCCCTGACCGCCGGGAACCCGGGCGCGCCATACCGTTTGTTACGCCGGTCAATGAATGAACGGCTTTCTGCTTGATACAAACGTCGTCTCCGAACTGACGAAATCACTGCCGGATCCCGGCGTCGTTTCGTTCTTGTCGCAGCGAGAAGATCTTTGGCTATCATCCATCGTTCTTCACGAGTTGGAATTCGGGGTGCGATGCCTTTCTCCAGGGCGCCGGCGCGACAGCCTTCAACATGCCATAGCAGCCCTGGTCGTTTCGTTTGAGGACCGCATCCTGCCGGTGGAGCGTAAGGAGGCGGAATATGCAGCACGCCTTCGGGCGCGCACACACCGATCAGGTCGAGTGCTTCATCTTGGCGCCGCGCTGATTGCCGGTACCGCGAATGCGCACGACCTTGCGGTTGCGACTCGGAATGTCAGCGATTTCGATGGCATGGGAATCAAAATCGCCAACCCCTGGAGCCAAGGGGTGGCTTGAGTTCTATCGGTAATAGAGGCGGACTAGTAGACCCAGCCGAGGATCATGGCTACGGCCAGGATCGGGCCCCAAACGAAGATAAGGCTGCGCTCAACGAGTGCCACGGCGCCGCGCACCCGGTCGGGGCGATCTCCCAGCGCTTGCGCGCCCACCGCGCCCAGCACCGCGCCCGTGCCGTCAAAAAGGCTTGACTGCTCCTCTGCGGGTATGCCGCGCCAGGCGTTGATGGCGTCGTCGAAATTGCCGGCCAGGGCAAAACTGGCGGAGGTGATACGCGCGGGGACCCAGGCGACGATTCCGTGCAACAGGACCGCGGCGCGGTGCAGTTCTTCGCCACCGGGTAGCGTCGCCGTATAGCGTCGCAAACTGTTGAGTACGCGAAAGCCGAACGCAAACGCGGGTCCTACGGGCCCGGCCACCAGGAACCAGAAGATCACGCCGAAAATACGGTTATTGGCTTTCAGATAGGTCGCTTTCTCGACAGCGGCCGCCTGTTCCTTCGGCTTGTCCGGCGGACTTGCTCCGATGATGGTTTCGGCCTGCGCCCTGGCGCCGTCGTCATCGCCGGCATCCGCCTTGTCGTGATAGGCCAGCGCTTCCGCCTTGAGGTCGCGCGGCCCGAAGGAAAACAGCAGGACCAACACCGCGAACACGAACCATAGGATCTGCTCGCCCCGCAGCAGCCATGCGATAACCCCGATCGGCGCCGCGCAAACCAGCGCGATGCCGGCGACGATATAGGGCGCGGCGCGCTTGTTCAGGCGCATCAGGCGCTCCGCGAGCCGGTTTGCCTGCACATCCAAACGCCGAAACTCACGCAGGTGCGACCAGCGCGCCAGGTAGCGTTCAGCGAGAATGCCAATAAGCAGGGCCAGTAGTTTCATTCTTCACGCCCTCCAACCCGGGCCAATCCTGCCGCTATCCTTCCCCAGTCGAAGGTCGCCCCCGGGTCCCATTTGCGCCCGGGGGCAATATCGCTGTGGCCCACAACCGGGGCGCTTTGCAAGGACGGCAGGCCGGCCCGCAACGCTACGATAGCAGCACAGGCCTGATTGTATTGCCTATCGGTAAACGGTGTAACTTCATCGCCCTCCAGTTCGAGTCCCACCGAGAAGTCGTTGCAGTTCTCTTGTCCCCGGAATGTGGATTGTCCCGCATGCCAGGCGCGCTCCAGAACACTCACGAATTGCACCAGTTCCCCGTCGCGCCGGACCAGGAAGTGCGCCGATACCCGCACGTCGGCAAGCCGCCGGAAATAGGGGTGCACCGTGGGGTCCAGCCTGCCCCAGAACAAGTCCTCAATTTCCTTGCCACCGAATTCGCCCGGCGGCAGCGAGATTGCGTGCAGCACGATGAGGTTGACATCGCTGCCGGCCGGTCGGGCGTCGCGGTGCGGGCATATAGAGCGCCGGGCACCCTGCAACAGGCCGGTTTCAGAGTCTAGAACCAGCACTCTTGACTCAGATCACGGTCGCCGCCGGTTCGGCGCCGCCTTACAATGTGGCCGGCAAGCGTCAATTCAAGACCTCTGACGATGACATCCCGCAGTTTGGGCGTGGTGATGGACCCGATCGGGACGATCACCCCGCAAAAGGATAGCACCCTGGCACTGCTCCGCGAGGCGCAGCGGCGCGGGCTCGACCTCTATCACCTGACACTCAACGATATCGACATTCGCGAGGGCCGCGCCTACGGGCGGGCGGCGCCGCTGAACGTTACCGACGATGACGGCGACTGGTTCCGCCTTGAGACACCGAAGGACATGCTCCTGGGGGAGCTTGATCTGCTTTTCATGCGTAAGGACCCCCCCTTCAACGCCGAGTACATATTCGCCACCTACGTGCTGCAGCGTGCCCAGGACGATGGCGCGCTGGTGGTGAATGATCCGCAGGCCTTGCGCGATGTCAACGAGAAGGTGTTCATCGCCTGGTTCCCCGAGCTGACTCCGCCCACGATCGTGACCCGTTCCACGGACGTCATGCGTGGCTTCCTGTCCGAACATGGCCGTATCGTCGTCAAGCCGCTGGACATGATGGGAGGACACTCGATCTTTGCCCTGGATGAAGCGGACAAGAACCTGGCGGTGATCCTGGAGACCATTACGGCCGGCGAAACCCGCTACGCAACGGCGCAGCGGCACCTGCCGGAAATCGCCGCCGGCGATCGGCGCGTCCTGCTGATCGACGGACGGGCGGTCAATCCTGCCCTGAACCGGGTCCCGCGGCTGGATGACAATCGCGGCAACCTGATGGCAGGTGCGAAAGCGGAGATTTGCGACCTGACGCCGCGCGACATTCAGATCTGCGAGCGGGTCGGGGCGGAGCTGGCGGTTCGCGGCGTGGCCTTTGCCGGTCTGGACATCATCGGCGACTACCTTACCGAAGTGAATATCACCAGCCCGACCGGAATCCGCGAGCTTCAGAAAATGGCCGGCGTGGATGCCGCGGCCATGTTGTTCGACAGCCTGCTCGAACGGATCGGATAGTTCGCACCGCTATAATCTGCACAGAAATTCAGCTTGGATTTGTCATGGAAGAATTCAATACCTTATCCGGCAAGCTCCTGATCGCCATGCCAGGATTGCCCGACTCGCGATTCCGCCAAACGGTCACCTATTTGTGCGGTCATAACAGCGACGGTGCGTTGGGAATCGTCATCAATCGCCCTTCCAAAATGAAACTCGGAGAAGTCTTCGAGCAACTTTCGCTGGACAACGGCGACCTCGACCTGGCCAATCGGAGCATCCTCAAAGGGGGGCCGGTGAACCGCGAGCGCGGCTTTGTGCTGCACGAGGCCGGAGGCTCGTGGGATTCCACCATTTCGATTTGTGGCAACATCGAAGTAACTACCTCGCGCGACGTATTGTCGGCGATCGCCGGCGGCACGGGTCCGCGCCGGGCCCTGCTGGCTTTGGGCTGCGCCGGTTGGGGTGAAGGCCAGCTTGAGCAGGAGCTCCACTCGAATTCCTGGATGGTGGTCGATGCGACCGAGGAGATTCTTTTTGAAACGCCGTTTGAACAGCGTTGGGCCGCCTCGGCGGCGCTGCTGGGAGTGGATGTCGCCCGGTTGGGACTGCACGCCGGCCATGCCTGAGCGGCAATCTTGCTGCCGGCGCCGCGGCTAATCATGCGCACGGAGCCCGCAATCGCTTTGGACTTTGGACTGCGGCGCATCGGCGTAGCCACGTCCAGCGGCGATTTGATCACTCCACGCGAGTACTTGCCGGCGCGCGCCGGGCTCCCGCAATGGGAAGCGCTCGACCGGCTGGTGCGTGAATACGAGCCGCAGGTGCTGGTATTGGGTTACCCGCCAGAAACGGAAGCCGAAATGGGCCGGGCGCTAGGATGCTTTCGCGAACAGCTGGAAGACCGCTATGGGCTGTCGGTGGAATCCGTCGAGGAACATCTCACCACCCGCGAGGCGCAGGACTTGATGCGGGAGCGTCGTGCTGCCGGGCAATCGTCGCGCCGCGCGCGCAAGGGTGAAGTCGACAGCCTGGCCGCCTGCCTGATCGCTCGCGACTGGCGAGCGGGCGCGCCTTGAGCTGCCACTCCAACAACACCCGGGAACGAAGGCGCCTCGCCCCTGAGAGTCCTCGCAGCGGGCGCCGCTGCGCTGGCGCGCATAGCACAAGCCTGGGAGCGAGGGCGTC
This sequence comes from Candidatus Foliamicus sp., assembly GCA_965261845.1. Lineage (GTDB taxonomy): Bacteria > Pseudomonadota > Gammaproteobacteria > Steroidobacterales > Foliamicaceae > Foliamicus. The sequence continues at coordinate 3,378,567 of OZ253475.1, forward strand.
CCGCCCTCGACGAGGGCGGGACGCCCTCGCTCCCAGCTTGTTCCATGCAAGCGAGGGCTTCCAGCCTTCGACGAGGGCGGGACGCCCTCGTTCCCAGCGTTTTCCCCGCGCGTCAGCGCCGCGTCGCCGCATGCTGTGCCAGTTCGCATTTGCCGCCCTGGCATTACTGACCGTGAGCGGTTCACTGGCTGCCGCGGATCTGGTCCTGGTGGCGGGCGCCTCCGGACGTAGCGGCAGCGCCGCGATGAAGCTTCTGGATGCCCAGGGCTACGATTTGCGCGCGTCGACCACCAATCGCGCTCGCGCGGCGCAACGGCACGGGGAGCAATGGCCATGGATGGAAGTGGACGTACGGGATCGCGCCGCGGTATTCGCTGCCATGGAAGGCGTGGACTTTGTGATCTGCGCGATCGGCGCCCGGGTGCTGGATGGACCTCAGGGCCCGGAATTCGTTGACTACGGCGGCGTGGTCAACCTTGTGGATGCCGCGGTCGAGGCCGGGGCCCGCCATTTCGTCCTGGTGTCGTCCGCTGCAGCGGGGCCCCACCGCGAGCGGAGCCGCATGCAGCGGTTCGCGCGCGCCAGGCACTGGAAGACCCTGGGCGAGAACCACCTGAAACGCAGCGGCCTCAACTACACTGTTGTCGGGCCCAGCGGCCTGCGGGACGAGCCTTCGCGCGGCAACCCGCTTAACGTAATGGCTCGTGCCGATTACGACACCGGCGCGGTCGCGATCGGCGACGTGGCCATGCTGATGGTGGATGCGCTGACCAATCCCGATGCGCGCAACAAGAGTTACGCGGTCATAAGCGATGCATCGGCGGAGCCTGGCGCCTGGCGAGACATGCTGAAGGCCATTGAGATGGATAGCCGAACGGAAGAGGCGCCGGACCATCCACTCATGCCCGACCCTTAGCCGGGATCGTCTTCCCAATCGGGCGTTGGCTCAAGCACGCCCGGAGTGTGTTCCTCCAGCGCGGCCCGGAACGCGGCGGGCAACTGTTCGGCATCCAGGTAGGTCTTGCTGACGACAGACCAGAACATATGCCCTGGTATGTTCCCCATTCATACGTGACCCGGCCCGCCGCGCAAGACAGAGTGATTCCGGCCCCGCACAATTCATATACTTACCCACCTTGTTGCTCAAGTGAATGGATTATGCGCGCTAGCCCGATCTTCGTGGAGGAAGGCCAGGTGCTTTCGCACCAGAGTTTTCCAGGAGATCAATACCGGATCCGCATTCGCACGCCGCGCTGCGCCGCCGCCGCGCGGCCGGGCAGCTTTGTGCACTTGCGCTGTGGCGCGGAATTACTACAGCGGCGTCCGCTGTCGGTAATGCTCGCCGATGCCGAAGAAGGCTGGGTCGAGCTGTTGTACAAGGCGGGAGGCCCGGGGCTCACGCTGCTTTCGCAGGCCGAGCCGGGATCCACGCTGCATTCCATGGGCCCGATCGGAAACGGGTTCTCTCTCGGCGAACGGCGGCCGATCGTGCTGTTGCTGGGCGGCGGAGTAGGGATCCCGCCGGTCCTGTTCCTGGCCCGGAAACTGGCCGGCAATCCGGCCTGGCGGCCGCGACTGTTCCTGGGATCGGAACTCCCTTACCCGTTTACCCTTCAGGGCAACGGCGGCGAGAACCGTTTGCGTTGTGCCGAGGACTGGGGCGTGCCTTCGCACCTGGCCAGCAACGCGGGCCTTCCGGGTTGTTACCGTGGAAACCTGACCCAACTGACTCGCGAGTGGCTAAACGAATTGCCACCCCAGCGCTTGGGCCAAGTGGCCGTATACGCCTGCGGGCCGACGCCAATGCTGGAAGCGGCGGCGCGGCTTGCCGCCGATTTCGACGTGTATGCGGAACTCTGTCTCGAAGAATACATGGCCTGCGCGGTGGGCGGCTGCGCGGGGTGTACGGTCGAAGCCCATACGCCCGACGGCGTGGCCATGAAGCGGGTATGCGTGGACGGACCCGTGTTTCCGGCCACGTGGATCTATCCCGCATAGGGGCCAGGCGTGCGTCCACTGTTCATCGGCCTGATTTCCGGCACCAGCATGGATGGTGTCGACGCCGCGCTGATGGATTGCTCAAGCACTGAACCGCTGCTGGTCGCTACGAACCGCGCTTCGTATCCGAACGACCTTGCCGGCAGACTACGTGCCGCGGCGCAAAGCCAGGGAGAGTGCTCGCTGCGGGAGGCCGCCGCACTGGATGCCGCGGTGGCGAGCTGTTTTGCCGAAGCGGCGCTGGCGTTATTGCGCAACGCCGGACGCAGCCCGGAGCAGGTCGAGGCGATCGGCAGCCACGGCCAGACCTTGTGGCACGCACCCGAAGGCCTTCCCCCGCACACGGTGCAGATCGGCTCGCCTGCGCGTATTGCGGCGTTGGCCGGGATGGTTACCGTGGGCGACTTTCGCAGCGCCGACATGGCGCTGGGCGGTCAAGGCGCCCCGCTGGCGCCGATGTTTCATGATTGGCTGTTCAGGAGTGCCGGAGAAACCCGGGCGGTCGTGAACATCGGGGGAATCGCCAATCTCAGCGTACTGGCCTCGGATGGCGTGATTTCAGGCTACGACACGGGTCCCGGAAACACACTGCTGGATGCCTGGATCCGAAAATGCCGCGGTCAGGCGTATGACGAGAACGGGCAATGGGCGCGATCCGGAACGGTGTGCGCGAACCTGCTCAAGCGGCTGCAGGCGGACTCTTATTTCACGGCCGCTCCGCCGAAGAGCACCGGACCGGAGTATTTCAACCTGCGCTGGCTTGAGCAGGCCGGAATCTCAGACAAGACGCCGGAAGACGTGCAGGCCACGCTGGTGGAGCTCACCGCGGTGAGCATTGCCGGTGCCCTCGAAGGATCGTGCCCCGGCGCGGCCCTTGCGGTTTGCGGAGGCGGAGCGTCCAACCTTCTCCTGATGGAACGCCTGTCGGCCCATTGTCCCGATTCACGGCCGGTCACAACGCAAGAATGGGGCGTGCATCCGGACTGGGTGGAAGCCGCCGGGTTTGCGTTGCTGGCGCGCGCCCGGCTGCTCGGTGAAGCCGGGAATGCACCGTCGGTCACCGGCGCGAGCGCCGCCCTTCCGCTGGGTGGAGTGTTCTTGCCGCCCCTGGGAACGAGGGCATCCTGCCCTCGCTAAAGGCGCTGCTGATACGGGGGGGACTGGTATGGCTTCGGCATTGTCGAGGGCATCCTGCCCTCGACGAGGGCGGGGACGCCCTCGTTCCCAGGCACTCCATGCAAGAATAAGCAAACAATGAGCAAGAGCATGAGAACGGTCGATCACGGTGACGCGCACTCACACAGCCTGGGGGCGCGCTGGAGGAGGAATTGGGCATTGGCGCGGCGGATTCTGGGCATGCTGTGGTTTTACTTCACCGAAGGCCGGCGAGTCCGAAAGGCGTATGCGGCCTGCGAGCGGGAAGGCAGGACTTACTGGGTTGACAAGGCCGGCGGAGAACGCGGATGAGCGAAGCAGTTCAGCGCATTAAGCCCAAGGACCCGCCGCCGCCGGAATATGCCTTCGCATACCGGGATCCACCACGCTCCGGCAATGAGATCAACGGTTTGGGCGAGCGGGAGTGGCGTCCCGCGACCGCCGTTTTCCACAACGCGGGCAACGCGCAACTGGAATGGCAAGCGCTGGATGACTTCTTCGGCTCCATCAATCCGTGGAGCGTTGTGCGCCATGTGGTGGCCAATGCCTGGCAGTTGCGCAAGCGCGATGGTCCGGTGGCGGCGCGCCGGGTAGAAGCAGACCCTGCGCAAATGAGCGCCAGAATCAAGGACGCCGCCCGGGAATTCGGGGCGGACCTGGTCGGAATCGCACCGGTTACGGATCAAGCAATCTTCGCGGGACGCACGCCGCCGCACGCCACGGCAATCTGCATAGGGCTTTCGATGGACCAGGAGAAGATGGCCCATGTCCCGCACGATACGGCGGCCGTAGAGGTAATGAGTGCCTACCGGCGGATTGCCCGGATAGCGCTTCGAGTAGCTCGATTCATTCGCCGCCAGGGATGGCCCGCGCGTGCCTACGGCAATCCCAACAGCACCGACATCCTGCACATCCCCATGGCGGTGGCCGCGGGGCTGGGACAGTTGGGCAAGCACGGCTCCATGATCAGCAAGGAGCACGGCTCGAACTTTCGCCTGGCGGCCGTGCTTACCGACCTGCCGCTGGAATTCGATGAGCCGGTGGACATTGCCGTGGACGACTTGTGCATTGGCTGCCAGCGCTGCGTAGTGGACTGCCCGCCGGATGCGATATTCAACGAGAAGCAGTGGATCCGCGGCGAGAAGCGTTGGTACGTCGATTTCGACAAGTGCATCCCGTACTTCGTAAAGACCCACGGCTGCGCCATCTGCATCGAGGTATGCCCGTGGAGCCGCCCCGGCCAAGGCCCCAAACTGGTCGAGAAACTGATGGCCAAGCGTCAGCAACGCGCAACGGTGGCGCCTCCTTCCTCGTCCGCTTGAGCGAATCGCGGCCACGGCCGCGCTCGCGCTCGGAAGCCGCGGTCAGTACTTTGCGCGCCAGCGGCAACAAGGCCGACCCCTCCTACGCGCAGGGCGTGCGCAACGCTCTGGAAAAAATGTCCGCCGATTCAGGTAATCTGGCGGATGTCATAACTCTCTCCTTCGAAGAGCCGGATGTACGCCCTGCGCAACCCAACACCGCAAGTTGATCCGCCCCTGGGAACGAGGGCGTCCCCGCTGGGAACGAGGGCGTCCCGCCCTCGAAGGAGGGCAGGATGCCCTCCTCCCCGGCAAGAGCAAAGGCAGCCAAGGCGTGGATAAGAAGCAAATCGCCAATCGCCTCCACGCTGTTCGGAAACGCATCACGCAAGCTGCCCTGCGGGCCGGCAGGGACCCCGAAGAAGTCCGGATACTGGCAGTTACCAAGGCGCACACACAGGAAGCCGTGCGCGCCGGCCTGGCGGCAGGTTTGACCGACTTCGGCGAGAACTTCGTTCACGAAGGCATCGCCAAGATGGACGCTGTGGGGGCAGGTGCGCAGTGGCACTTCATCGGCCAACTGCAATCGAACAAGACGCGCCTGGCGGCCCAGCGCTACGATTGGGTTCACACCGTAGTGCGAAAGCGCATCGCCTTACGCCTGAATTCCCAGCGTCCCGCACAAATGCCGCCTCTCAATGTATGCATTCAGGTGCGGATGCAGGAGCAGGACACCCGGCCCGCGTTACCTCCCGAAGAAGTCCGCAGCCTGGCGGAACTGATACGAGCGCAGCCCCGCCTGAGCCTGCGCGGCCTCATGGGTCTGCCGCTGCCAGGCGCACCACGCGATGCGTACATACGCCTGCGTGCCCTGCTTGATCAACTTAAGCAGGCGGGAATGAACCTGGACACCCTGTCCATGGGCATGACCGCCGATCTCGAAACAGCCGTGGCCTGCGGGTCCACCCTGGTGCGCGTAGGCACCGGTTTGTTCGGCCCCCGCCCTTCGGGATTGATACCTCAGTCCTCCTCCCGTACAGGCTAAACCAGCGATCCACTCCACAGCAGGCGGGCAAATTCCTCGGCTGGAAGAATGTCAATTCCATCTTCAGTGCGCCGAGGCTTTGGCTCCAGGCATATGAGTATGCGGTGATCAACTTCCGGATGCGTTCGTTGCAACGCGCGCAGCCCTCGTAAATGCCGGTGCGAAACTCGCGCGCTGGCCTTTACTTCCAGCGCTACCTGCATATCCCCCAACACGAAATCCACTTCCACGCCTCCCGCCGTTCGCCAGTAGGCCAGCGATTCATCGTGTTCGTGGTAGTCGCAAAAGGCCCGCAATTCGTGGTGTACCCAGTTCTCCATGGCCTTGCCGAATAATTCGCCTCCCGAATGCAGGTCGCCGCGCCGCGCCAACTGTTTTACCGCCCCGACGTCTGCGAAGTAGTACTTGGGCGCGGCGACCACTCGGCGCTTCGCGCGCCGGCGGAAGGACGGTAGCGGGCGTATAAGTAGCGTGTCCTGGAGTATTTCGAAGTAACTCCGCGCGGTGCGGCCGGACACTCCGCAATCGCGGGCAATGTTGGAAAAATTGACCGGTTGGGTGTCACTCAACGCGGCCGCGTCCAGAAATGCTGAGAAAGCCGGCAGGTTGCGCGCAAAACCCTCGGCGGCAATTTCCTCCCGCAAGTAGTCGGCCACATACGCGTTCAGCAAGGGCCTGGGACGGCTTGCAAGGTACATGCGCGGCAGATATCCGTGGTTCAGAAGGCGGGTGAGATCGAAAACCGCGCCGAGTTCCCCGGCCGTGAGTCCATGCAGCTGGTAGCGGGCGGCGCGCCCGCCCAAGAGATTGGCTGCGCCGTGGCGTACTTTGCGCGCACTGGAGCCGCACAGCGCAAAACTTAACGCCCGGTTCTCGATCAGCCAATGCACTTCATCAAGCAAGGCCGGCGCCTTCTGAATTTCATCAATAACCACCTGAACCCCGGAGAACGAAACGCCCGCCCTTTGCTTGGCCTCGATTTCCTGGCGCAGGTACTCGGGGTTAGTCATATAGCGCCGGTATTCATCCGCCTTGAGCAGATCAATCCACCAGGCTTGAGGATAACGCTGCCGCAGCAAAGTGGTCTTGCCGGTCTGGCGAGGCCCCCAAAGAAAGAAGCTTTCCTCACCCGGCGGCGGGAGTTTGAGTTGGCGCTGGAACATGCGCGGAGAATAACATGATTCCCAACGTTCTACTTCAGAATTACATGATATTTCGAAGTATTAATTCAGATATGAAAACTTCTGTGAGAGCAAGAAGTGGCGCTATCTGGTCCGGAATTCTCGTCTTGACCCGGCCAGCTCTGCCCGCGCCTTCACAATCGTATCGACCTCCGGCCCGTCCTTCTCGCGGTAGTGAAAGACGCGCGCGTCCGCGGCCTGAGCGTAGATTCGAAGATCGCAGACCACCATGGGCTCGAACAAGAGACCTAAGAACTCAAGATCGTCCAACAAGCGTTCCGGTTTGACCCGAAGGACGGCAACCGCCATTGAAGTATCCACGAAATGTCTTACCGGCGTAGATCGAAGGGTTGCTCGCGATCGCAGATGCATGGGCCAAGCGGGTTGGTTTTCCACCATCATGAACCGTTCCAACGATTCCTTGCGAGAGCTTTCCTTTCATAGGACGAGGGGCAGGGAGAATGGGGCGACAATAGCTCCAAGAATCCTGAATAACAGGCTTTAACGGGTAATTCGGCAAGCTTCCAACGGGTAATTTGGCGTATTTGCAAAGAGTAATTTGGCGGAAATCAGATGCCAATAGCGTTCGAGTGGCTGCGCGGGCGTTGCTTGGTCTACAACCATTGCAGGAGATTTCGTATATTCTCGCGCCATGAACTCGCCGGAACGCCAGTTGCGGAAATTGCTCTGCCTGTCGCGGGCGCGCAAGTTTGGCGCTGACCGCGGACCGTATGTTAATCAAATGGAAAAAGATTGATGAGTTATCCAAAAATCGAGGCTATCCGGATCAAAGGCTTTCGGTCCTTGGCGGATGTCGAACTTACGCAATTGGCTGACACCACCGTCATGATTGGCGCCAACGGTTCGGGCAAGTCCAATTTCATGCGCTTTTTTGACCTGCTGAGCTGGACGCTCAGGTCTGGCAAGCTTCAGGAATTTGTTCAGCGACAGGGTGGGGCGGACGATCAGTTGTTCGGCGGCAGTAAGCAAACTTCGTCTATTGAAGTTCGCTTGGGGATGCGAACAGACGCGGGCTTGAACGAATACAAATTCACGCTAACTTATGCCAGCCCGGACCGGTTCTTGTTCACCCAAGAGTCGTACCGCTACAGCAGCAGCGATTGGGACACAAAGGCGGAATGGCGAGATTTGGGAAGCGCGCATACCGAAGTAAAGATCCGTGAGAAACGCCAAATTGACAAGACGGCGAAAGTAATTGTCAGCTTGCTTAACAATTGCGCCGTGTATCAATTTCACAATACTTCAGACGTGTCGAACTTCAACAAGCGGTGGGATGCGGACGACAACAACTTCTTGCGGTCGGACGGCGGCAATTTGGCGGCAGTGCTGTATCGCCTGGAACAGGAAGACCTTAGGAGGTATGAATTGATTTGCCATCAGATCAATCGCGTCCTGCCTGTCTTCGACCGTTTTGCGATCGAGGAAAGTTACGGGAAGGTCTCTTTGCGTTGGAAGGCAAACTGGGCGGACAAACCGTTCAGCGCCCACCTTACTTCCGATGGTTCGCTTCGGTTCTTCGCGCTTGTTACGCTGCTTAATCTGCCCTCGGAGATGCTGAGCGGCGTCGTGCTTTTGGACGAACCGGAACTGGGCCTGCATCCCGCCGCCGTCAACCTGATAGCCAGCATGGTCAAATCGGTGGCGGAGGAACGGCAGGTCATCGTGGCTACGCAGTCCCCCTTGTTTGTGGACTCGTTTGATCTTGAAGACATTCTGGTGCTGGAGCTGCGCGATGGACGCAGCGAATTCCAGAAACTTGAGCGGGAAAAATATCTTGCCTGGCTGAATGACGGCTTTACCACGGGCGAACTGTGGCAGAAGAACCTGCTCGGAGGGCGCCCGTGATCCGACTGGCCATAGTAGTAGAGGGGCGCTCGGAAGAAGAATTTATTAAGAAAGTTCTTGTGGAGTATCTCCGCGATAGAGGGATTGAGCCTGCTCCGATCCTCGTGGGCGTAGGCCGATCTGGTGCCAAGGGCGGGAATGTCTCGGTTTCGCGGCTTGTAAGCGACATGGTCAAACTGTTTTATCACTTTGATGCCGTGAGTTCGCTCGTGGACTTCTACGGTTTTCGTGGCAAGAAATCCATGTCGATTGACAAGTTAGAACAGGAGATGCGCAACACCCTCAAGGGTCAGCTTGTCGTACGCTGGCGAGCAGACAAAGTGCTTCCGTATGTGCAGAGGCACGAGTTTGAAGGCCTTCTGTTTTCCAACGTCGATGCATTCGCGAGCTCGATCAATGCTCCTGCGAACGCCGTGGATGGACTCCGCCGAATTCGTTCTCGGTTCCCCACGCCGGAGGACATCAACGACAACGCAAACACCGCGCCGAGCAAGAGAATCAAGCAGCAAATCCCCGGCTACCAGAAGGTCCAGCACGGCCCCCTTGTAGCGCAGGCCACAGGCATAGACCGCATGCTCGCCGAGTGTCCGCGGTTCCGCAACTGGGTACAGACACTGGAATCACTCAGACAATGAAATTCAGTCCGCGAGTTCCCCCAACAAGCCAACTAGGTGTGATCTCTCAGTAGTTGTTCATTCGGGCCTCATGTCCGAAGCTATTTCAAGGTTTCAATGATATTGAATACTGTTTTGAGGGCCATGAATTCTTTGGGGGTCGCGGCGCCAAGCGCTTCGAAGGCTCGGTCGTTCGCAGTGGTGCCCGGGTTTGCGGTCATGTACGCTGAAAATTCGAGTGGCGCGGCTTCACGGAGAGCCTCAATGGTGCCGGCGTGAAGCGCTGCGTACTCAAAAGTGGTGAATTCATCGCGCGCAGCTGCGTAGAGTGCGAAGCTGGCTTCATCCGCCTCAACAAATTGAACGGGTGCCGCCGCATATAGAATTTTCTGCACATTGGCGTATGCTGAAAATTCGCCTCGCGCACTACTCCGAAGTGCTTGCCATGTGCTGTTGTAGGCGATGAATTCTTCCGGCGCGGCACTACGGAGGGCTTTGCCTAAGCCTGTTGATTCTGCGTACTGTTCCGGCGCGATATTGGCGTAGAGGATCTTTTGTTCGGCACCGATAGCGCTAAATTCTTTGGGGGCCGCATCATAAAGGGCTTTCCACGCGGCGCTGTGGATCACGAATTCAACAGGCGCTGCTATGAATAGCGCCAAACCGGCAGCGCTGTAGGCATTCGATTGACCTGGCGCCACGGATTCGAGGGCTTCGACGCCACCCGCGAAGCGCGTGAACTCCTCAGGTGCCGCTGCATACAAGTCTGCGGTAGCCTCGTCTAGCAGACTGGGGGTAACACTTGGAGAAGCGTTGTCGGATGACGGATCAGCGGGCATTAGGCAACCCTGAGCGGTCATAGCGGCTTCTATGCGGTCAAGTTGTTCCCTCGCGGAACTTGCGTAGCCAATGCCACCGAGGCTCGCCCGCGCCGCCTCTTTCCACTCTTCGCGCTGTTGATAGTAGAGGAATAGAAGATCCTCGCAGGTGGCGTTGGCGGGAATCATGACCGGCGGGACGCTACAAGATGACAGAGTAAAGGTCGCGATCAGCGTTGCCGCGCAGCGGCGCAAGTTATGCATGGCACAGAACTCTGGCAAATGAAATCGCCGGCATTATGCTCAGCCTATCGAACCCGGGCATACTTTGAACTCCTCGTAGTATTGACATACGCGCGAGTATGTGCGTCAATTCATGACACAATACCGGCATGCGAATCAAGCACAAGGGATTGCGAAGATTGGCGGATACCGGATCGTTCAAGGGGATTGATACGGCGCTAACGGGCAAGCTATCGCGCATCCTGTCGGCGCTGGCGGCGGCCCGCCAGCCGGCTGATCTGAACAACCCTGGCTGGCGCTTGCATCCGTTGAAGGGCGGTCTGGCCGGGTATTGGAGCTTGCGCGTAACGGGCAATTGGCGCGTGGTGTTCCGCTTCCAGGACGGCGAGGCGGTGGGCGTGGACTTGGTCGAGTATCACTAGAGGACGAGACGATGGAAAACGGCGAAAGTGTGACCCTGGCGAAACCGTGTCATCCGGGAGAGGTGCTGCGCGAGTGGATTGACGGTTACGGCGAAACGGTGACGGGCGCGGCTCAGCGGCTAGGCGTATCGCGGGCGAAGCTCAACCGCATCCTGGCGGGCAAGGGCGGCCTGCGGGCCAATACTGCGCTGGCGCTGGAAGGTTTAGGCTGGTCTTCGGCACAATTCTGGCTGCGGCTTCAGAACGAATACGATCTAGCGCAAGAACGCAACAAGCAAAAGGCTGCGTGAGCGTGAAGGAGCTGTGAGCGTGGCCCGTGGCTGCGAAATGCGCTCGCTTCAAGAATTTAGTCTTCTCAGAATCGTGTCGGTGCCATTACCGATATAGCGAGCTACGTTGCTGATGAACCTTGCAAGAATTGAAACGATTCGTCGGAGCGGATTTTGATCGTTGGATGACATTATGCTTGATCCCCTGCCTAAAGTTGCCGTATTGATTGGTGCCAACGGATTGTCACCTTTACAAAAGCCTGAAGGCAAAGGCGACAAACTCGACCTTTAGTTAATTGCCGCAAATTTTGGTTTGTCCATACTAAAATCTCTTGCTTGGCGCGTAGCGGACTTTCCCTAAAATAAAGTCATGCAGAGCGCCTCACGTCACTGGACCTGGAAGCGCAAATGACTGAAGTTGTATCTTGGGATTTCAATCGGGTCGTTATAAGGGACCGTGTCTTACACCATCATTTGCGACACCTGTGCGTGGCCCTGCACAAAACGATAGATGGCGCCGGGTTCAAAGACGTGACTCTGGATTTCTCCATGTGTTCGGGCATTACCGAAGCTGTGATGCTGCCCCTGATACCACTCATTGCTAACTATCAGAGGAACAATGTTGACTTCAAGTTTATTTCCCCGATAGACGAGAAGTTGCAGCGTCTTTTTGTGAACGCCAACTGGGCGCACCACCTAAGTCCGAGCGAATACGAGCCCTCTGCACACGAAGGCGGGAATGTCCCTGCCTTGTGCTTTGGCAAGGACGATATGGAAGATGCGAATGAGATTGCCGAAGGCATCATAAGTTTGATTCTGGGGCAATTGGAAACCGACCGGAGTGCCTTGAAAGCTGTTGAATGGTCTCTCTGGGAAATTATGGACAACGCAGTTCGCCACGCCCAATCGCCTGTTGGAGGATTCGTTCAAGCAACTGCCTTCAAACACAGTAACCGAGTGGAGTTCGTAGTTGCGGACGCGGGCGTGGGCATTGCCAAGACCATGCGTATTTCGCTTCATGATCAGGCCCTGCGACAGGCGATTGGGGAAGGAAGGACGAGTGACCCGACCAAAAACGCCGGAAATGGTCTTTATGGAAGCTATCGGATCGCCCTACTGTCCCGTGGGCAATTTGAAATTAACTCCTATTATGGGAAGCTTTTTTGCGGTGGAGAAAAAGAAGAAGTCAACAGCAACAACGAAAAGATTCCTTATGCCGGCACGTCCGTGCGATGCAGCATTAGTCTTAACGATCGCGACCTACTCAGCAACGCACTGGAGTTCAAAGGCAAGATACACGATCCACCATCCGATTATATTGAGCGCAAGTTTGAAAACGATCAAGGTGACTTGACCTTCAGTCTACACAGGGAGGCGCTGCGCGATGTCGGCTCCCGCAGTGGCGGTATTCGGATTCGCAACACCATCGAAAACCTGCTGCGCAATCGGCACTCAATCGCAATTGACTTCTCTGGTGTTGGCGTTATCTCAAGTAGTTTCGCAGACGAGGTCTTCGGACGCCTGTTCGTAAAAATGGGACCGCGTGCCTTTATGACGCGAATCGAAATGCGTAACGTAGATCCAACCGTGGAAGGTCTAATTGACCGGGCCATCGTTCAGCGAACAAAGCTGGGCAATGAGGGCGGCTGATTATCTCCCGTTGACAACTGTCGTTGCGGCATCTGATTCGACTTCCGTGGTTTTATATGGAAGCCATAGCGGACTTCGGCGGGAGAACATCCCGGAGTACCCAGTCAACGCGGTGCGCGCGGCAATTACCAACGCGGTTATGCATCGCGACTGGTTCCTTTACGGCGCCAATGTGTTCGTGGAGACTTGCACGGACAGGATCGAGGTGATTAGCCCCGGAGGTTTGCCCAAGGGCCTGACGCTGGCGGAGTTGGGGCGCAAGAGCGTGAGGCGGAACGCGCTGATAGCGGACTTGCTGCATCGCATTGGTTTTGTCGAGAAGGCGGGTATGGGCATCCGGCGCATTCGGGACGAGGCGCGCGAGCAGGACTGCCCGATGCCGGAATTTGAGGCCAACACGTTCACGACTGTTATTTTCAGACCGAACCCGGATGTTTGCGCGGGGACGGGAGAGTATTCGCTGGATGAAGTCACCGGTGAAGTTACCGGTGAAGTCGCCCCCCAAGTTCGATTGTTGCGGGCTATTTCTGGTGAAATGACCCGTCAGGATATTCAGCGGGCGTAAGGTTTGAAGTACGCGGATCACTTTCGCCATGCCTATCTTCAACCCGCGCTTGAGGCGGGCCTGTTTGAAATGACCATCCCCGACAAGCCGCGCAGCAGCAGGCAACGTTACAGGCTGACGCCGGCGGGGAGGGGACGCCTGAAAGCACTGGCAGGGAATCCGTAGCCGCGCTTCCAGTGCCGCGCCCGCGGTCAGGCGCTGCAAGGGGCACGGGAGTTGGTTTATTCTGCGCGCCATGAGTTCGCCCGAACATCAATTGCAAGAACTGCGCCGCGGGGTGGTGGACCTGGTGCGCGAGGAAGAGCTGCTCGAACGGCTGCGCGCCGGGCGGCCTTTACGCGTGAAGTGCGGTTTTGATCCGACTGCGCCGGACCTGCATTTGGGACACGTGGTGATCCTCACCAAAATGCGCCAGTTCCAGGACTTCGGGCACGAGGTGATTTTCCTGATCGGAGATTTCACCGGGATGATCGGCGATCCGTCCGGGCGCAGCAAGGCGCGGCCCAGCCTGAACGCAGAGCAACTCAAGGAAAACGCAGCGACCTATGCCGAGCAGGTCCATCGCGTTCTGGACCCCGAACTGACACGGGTGGAATTCAACTCCCTGTGGATGAACCGCCTCAGCGCCGCCGACCTCGTGCGTCTGGCGGGCAAGCGGACGCTGGCGCGGATGCTGGAGCGGGACGATTTCCGCAAGCGGCATAGCGAAGGCAATCCTATCGGACTGCACGAGTTCATGTACCCGATCGCCCAGGGCTACGACTCCGTGGCTCTTGAGGCCGATGTCGAGTTGGGAGGGACCGACCAGACTTTCAACCTTCTGCTGGGCCGGCAGATCCAGGCCGAGCACGGGCAGCCGCCGCAGATTGTGCTTACGCTGCCGCTGCTGGAAGGCACCGACGGCGTACAGAAAATGTCCAAGTCGCTGGGCAACCATATTGCGATCATGGATCCGCCGGCGGAGATGTACGGAAAGCTGATGTCGGTTTCCGACGAGTTGATGTGGCGTTACCTGGAACTCTTGAGCCTTCGTCCGCAAGCCGAACTGGATCAACTGCGGGCTGGCGTGGAAGCGGGAGGTAACCCCCGTGACGTGAAAATGGCGCTCGCGCGCGAACTGACGGCGCGCTTTCACGGCGAAGGCGATGCAAGGCGAGCGGCGGAGGGTTTTGTCCGCCGTCACCGGCACGGACAAACGCCGGATGACATGCCCGAAATCAAAATTGCCGGCCCCGACGGCGGGATACCCCTAGGCGAGCTGGTTCGCCGTGCGGGTCTGGCTGCATCCAACGCAGAAGCCATGCGCCTGATATCGCAAGGCGCCGTGCGTGTGGACGGCCAGCGGGTCAGCAACCGCGCGCTGATGGTGCCCGCGGGCAGCACCAGTGTGGTGCAAGTGGGCAAGCGCCGCTTCGCGCGCGTCAAAATAGAAACCCGCTGACATTTTCTTGCGGCAATAGACTGCCCGCTTTGGGCATCGCGACTAAGAGTGCTACAACGGCAGCGGTCGAATGGGACGAGCCATGGTGAATATGGCCTTGTCGCAGAAATGGCGCAATGCGGCCATTGTTAGCCTGCCGAACGCCATCGATGACCTACGGAAGAGCTACTAACCTGCACTGCAACATGCCAGCAATCAACTCAGCATGGATATTACCGGCTGGTTGAAATGGTGGACCCGATGTGTATGCCACGAGCAAGAAAACGCCCGCGAACAAATCGCGTTCGCCGTCCCTTAATCGTATCAATCTATTGACGCACGGCGGGAAACAGCCCTCGCAACCGTTCCGCGAGCGCGGGGCGCCGAATGGTAGCATTGCCGCGCTAACAAATTCGCGCGAGGAGTCATGGCGAATCTGGACCTGAAGACGGACAAGGGACTGCTGGAAGCCTGCCAGCGGGCCGAAGCCGACATCGATCGCGAGGACATCGAGAAGGTCGCGCAATTCCTGGAGCGGGTACACAGCACCACGCCTGAAAATCGGTCAGGAGAGTGGTTTGTCCGTCTCGTCTGGGAAGAAAACCCACTCGCGCAACTGGGCAACGGAAATTACCCTTTGGGGAACGCGTACCAGGACGCTGGATTTCGTGATGATTTTGCGGAGGAAATCAACCAGGCGCTTCCGAAAAAGGGGTCTGGGCGACGCCCGGCGCTCAATGAGTTGGTGAAGAAAACAGCGCGTCTGGCCCGCAACTTCATTGAAGTCAACAGTGCCGGGAAACGAGACTTACCAATAGCCAAAACGCTTCGCATGCTGGCGGCGCTGTTCCCCTTTGATCTCACGCCGCTGCCGATAATGCCGATACTTAACAGAGTAGTCAGGGAAATGGACCTCCCATCGCAGTCATCCGAGGGTGCCTATGGGAGATACGCCGAAAAGCAGCGGGACATCATGGATCGGCTGGACGAAGTTCTCGGCTCGATTCCCGAGTCAGATTGGACCGCCCTCGCCACCCGCAGGCTCCTGGCCAATAGGCTCGGGAATCTCGCCCCCAAACAAGCCCCTGACACGGAAGCAAAGCTGAAGCCAAGACCTGCGTTGGAGCGCAGAAAAGGCCTGATAGCTTTCGCTGGCTTGTGGGATCAACTATTGATTGTGGTCGATTACGTAAACAAGAAGAATCCAGACAAGGATGAGTTGCATGCGTTCATGCGTATCGATTATCCGGCCAATAAGGTTATAACTCTCAATACGCAGATTAATTCGATTCAACGGGAATTCAATGCCATCGAACTTCGGCGGAATCGCTACTCTCTGACTGATACTGGCAAGAAACTGCTTGAAACCAAAAACCCCGATGCGTTGCGTGACTGGCTGCTCACCCGGATATTGGGACCTGATCACGTACTGATTGCATTGAAGAAGCAAGCCCACACCAGCGGGGAAGTGACCGAGCTTCTGAAAAAAGTCAACCCCAATTGGACGACCGACTACGCCCCGCGCCAACTAGTGAGTTGGCTTCGGGCTCTTGGAGTCGTCGAAAAGGACTCCAAGAGAAATTTGGTTCTGACGGAACGGGGGAGGCAATGGGCGGAGCGCATCCATTGGGAGCCCGAGTTTCTCGAAAGGACTGACCCTACGGAGCCGCAACCTGCAATGCCGCCTACCTCGCTCGAAACGATTCTCGAACGGTTCGAGGTGTACCGCGAGGAGGAAGGCTTGGTATTCGACGCAGCCTTGGTCGAGGCGCTGCATCTCGGCCTTTGGGCCAACGAGCGTCGGCACTTTGCCGTGCTCACCGGCCTCTCGGGAACCGGTAAAACGAAGTTGGCCCTGCGTTACGGGCGGGCATTGACCGGCGCGGAGGATGAGAGGAACCCCCAGATGTGCGTGGTTTCGGTGGAGCCCGCTTGGCACGACCCGTCGCCGCTGTTGGGCTTCGTGAATCCGCTGAACAAGAACGCCTACCAAAGTACCGACTTTGTAAAGTTCCTCGTGCGGGCCACGGAGAATCCGTCCGAACCCTACGTCGCCGTCCTCGACGAAATGAACCTTTCGCATCCCGAGCAGTACCTCGCGCCCTTGCTCAGCGCAATGGAACGCGATGCGGGACAGGTGGAGCTGCACACGCTTGACGAGGACGAGATCCAGATTCCGCAGCGCATCCTCTATCCAGCCAACCTGGTGTTCATAGGAACCGTAAACATGGACGAAACCACGATGGGCCTGTCCGACAAAGTGTTGGACCGCGCTTTCACGTTGGAGTTCTGGGATGTGAACGTGGACGAGTGGCGCGGTTGGGATAAGGCTGAACTCGGTGAGGACAAGGACAAGGTGAAAGATGCTCTAAGTGACCTTATGAATGCCCTTAGATCTGCGCGGCTGCACTTCGGCTGGAGAGTAATCGAAGAGACCGTCCGCTTCATGGAACGGCGGAGGAGGGACCGCGCTAATCTGAGCGCCACGGATGCGCTGGACCGCGTCATCTACGCTAAGGTGCTGCCCAAACTTCGCGGCGACGATAGCGGAAGATGCCAAGAAGCTCTCGATGCCTGCGAAAAGGCGCTCCACAAGTACCAACTCCACGCCTCGGAACAAAAAGTCAAAGAACTGAAACAAGACCTTGACCAAGCTGGCAGCTTCCGTTTCTGGCGGTAAAGGCTGACGCCGGTGGCAGCAGCGGTCGAAGCCTCTCTCTGGTGGCATCCCGCGGGAGATGAAGAGTCCCCTGCCGATGGCGTTCGGTTGAACTTGCAGCAGTCCAATCCCGGGTTTAGCGAACGTCAGAAGGTCGTCGTTCTTCTGGATCAAAACGCCTCTGAACGTGCAGAAGGCCGCGTCCACCGCCTGCTCATCGACGACGAACAGTTGGATCCAGTCGATGGCGTGCCTGACCGGTGGGAATGGCAGCCCGGGTTCTACGCAGGGGAAGTGCGCGCGGAATTGTTGGACGAGCACGGCAGTTCGCTCGGCGTTTGGCGGCTGGATGTCTCTCCGGATTCCAGCAAGGCAGGGCGAGAAGTCTTTGAAACAATGCTCAACGAGATCATGGATTTCGACGCTCGCCTGGTGCTCGGCGAAGAGCCGGCCCGGCGCCGCTTGGGCGCAATGGGGGAAACGGATGATCCGCTGGTGCTATTCGAGCGGCTCCGTCAGCGGCGGGTCCCACTTGAACAGTCGCTCGACGCGATTCGAACCAACCCGGCGAGCGTCCTCCAGTCGCGGCGACGATTCGTTCCACTCCGAGCGGTGCGCCGCGCGGACCTCAGGACGATTCGCGCCGCAATACGGCAACCGGGAACGCTGGCGGCGATTCAAAGCAAGCCCTACGATGCGCCTGTGGGACGGGAACCGCTATTCGACGTGCCAGCCGTGGAGCGGCGCCTGGACTCACCGGCGAATCGTGCCGCCCTTTTCATGTTGCGCGCCTTGCTGCTCCGTTGCCGGGACCTGCGCAAACGGATCGGCAAACTCGCAAGCGGGAAGCCTGGCGAAACGAGGACCGACCTCAACAAAAGGAATCCCCGCTGGCAGGAAATCCTGCACCAGATGGAAAAAGCCTTCGTGACGGCCCAGCGCCGCCGGCCCTTTAACGAAGTGAGACGCCCGGAACTAACGGCGGCCGGGCTAAACGCGGTGGCGGCGCACCCGCTGTACGCCCGCTTCTGGCGTGTCGGCTGGGAGGCCTTGCGACGTGGCGTGTACCAACGGGACCCCGAAGACGCGCTACCGATAACGCCAACCTGGGAGGTGTACGAACGATGGTGTTTTGTAGCGCTGGCGCGAATGCTGAAAGATTGGTTGGGACCGGATTACAAATGGGAAAAGCACGGGGATTCAGACCGGCGGACGTTCGCCGGCCGCTGCGGCGACGGGCATGAAGTCAAGCTGTTTCTGCAGAAAACCGCCCGTAGTTCCAACGGGAAACTGCGGGACGGGTTATGGTCGGTTTCACGCGAGTGCCGGCCCGATCTGGTGTTGACATGGCGACGGCCAGGCGAAGCGCCCGTCTTCGCGGTTCTGGACCCCAAGTACCGTGCCAGCCGAGAGGGAATTCTGGGAGGCATGGCGGAATCAGCCCACCTGTACCAGGATGCCTTGCGCTGGGGAAACCGCAGGCCGGAATTTACCCTGCTGCTGACGCCACGCGCCGAAAGAGCGGATTGGCTGACCCGTGCGGGCTTTATCAAGGAGCACCGCGTGGGAGTCGTAGCACTGCTGCCCGGTGTAGAGCCGCCTGCCTGGCTTCGCGACTTGCTCACCGGGACTGCGCCATCCGAACCGGCAACGGGGCCATAGTCCGTACAGAGCGTATACTTTCGCATCTCCCGTCCAGACTTCATCTCACGTGGCGCAAAGTTCCGC
>OZ253475.1:3402500-3573228 GCA_965261845.1 Candidatus Foliamicus sp.
CCAGTAAAGAAATCCGCTTATCGCCAACATCGCCATCGCCAGTCCGCCGAAATCGTTGATCAGCGTGGAAGCGGTGCGGCCAAACAGGCCGTAACCGAAGTGCAGGTCGAACACGAAGTCGTAGACGCTCAAGGTCCGGGGAAGTCCGGTCACGGTTACCTTGTTGAGATCCAGCCAGGTCAGCCGTGATGGATCGCTCCGGCTGATCCGGAAGATGCGCTCGTGACCCACGATGCCGATCAGTTCATCCGCGTGACTGCCCGAAGTCAGGCTGCCGATGCGCATTCCTTGCAGCGCAAAGCGCTCGATTCGAGCGCCCTGGCCGGCTGTTCGCCACAGCCCGTCGTCGGTGGCTACGATGACCCCGTCCAGGCTGCCGTCGGCCGGCCCGGCAAAGCGGAGTACCTGGGGCGTGCCGCCCTCGGGGAACGCTATGTCCGACCAGTTTCCCCCACCGTCCGTGGTCAGCCAAAGGCCCCGTTCCGAGCCGCCCAGCCTGTGACTCGGGCGTGCTTCATCCACGGCCACGTAGCGCATTACGGTCGCAGGCAGCAACCTGGCGACCCCCTTCGACAACCAGGACTCAGGCACGGTCATCTGCCGTTGCCAGCGCCATTCATCGTGGTCCAGCAGAATCCCCGTTACACCCAGAACCATAAGCCAGGCGGCAGCCGTCAGCCCCGCCCATTTGTGGACCGTAAGCAGCGTCCGGTTCAGCTGCGTGCGCCGCTTCGGCCCCCGCTTTCTGCTCATTGAACCGGTACCCGCGGCTCTAGTGTGCTGTCCTGCTATGCCGGATCGGTGTAACTCAGAAGTCGTACTGCGGCCGCTCGGGTTCCGTCAACACCACGAACGGCGCCGAATCGGGCACTGTGCGAAGAAATGTGCCCATGCTCACGTTCTCGTCGATTTTCTCCTTGTCCCAGCGCATTTCTTCAGCACCGCAACGCTGCACCGTCTTGAACCAGAGTATCCGTCCCGGCTCGTCGGGCAGCGCTGCGCGAAACACGAAACGTCCGAATTGCGGGGACGGCAACTCTGAACCGCTCCAAACGATCTCGTCCACGGTTTGCGTAATCTCAAACCCACTTTCCATCCTTATCGGCGGGTCCAGCTTGCGCATGACAATTTCGATTTTCCAGTCGTTGCTGTGTTCGGCGCGTACCCGCGTTACACCATCGGGAATCTTCACCCGCACCTCGGTGGTGGGCAAGTTGCCGCAGCCGTGCGGCACGCGAACCTCGATATCCTGTATCCAACCTGCGGGCATATGGGTCATATGCACATAGACGTGCCCCAAAGCAGCCCCGCTTACGCTTGCAAGGCCGGCTGCCGCCAAGAATCTGAGTATCGATCGCTTCATTGTTTTAGTCCCTCAACAAGCCTCCAAAATCCTCCACTGTGGATGACGGCTCAATCGAATTCCTGTTGAAGGATCCCAAAGGTATGAATTTGGCTGGTAAGCTTACCCTGCGTTAGATCACCCACGTCATGGCGCCACGGGACCGGATTCAATTGATAGCGATGAGTGTGCTTGCCGCGTTGTTTGTGGCGCGGGTGGCGGCACAGCTTGTACAGGCGATTCTTCCGCTGTCCTGGCTTCCCCCCTTTGAGGTATGGCATAGCGGGGTTTTGCCGTACCCCATCCTGCTGGCCTGTCAGCTTTGCATTGTTGGCGTGATGAGCTATTGCCTGCATGCGGTGCGTAGCGGCTGGAAGCGTTCCAGGCGCTGGAAATACCGCGGATGCTTTGCCTTTGGTGGCGTGTATTTCGCGTTCATGGCTTTCCGCTGGATCGCCGGAATGACATTTCTAGCCGAACATTCCTGGTTTGCAAGAACTTTGCCGGCCTTTTTTCACCTGGTTCTCGCAAGCTTCATTCTCTTGCTGGGCTTGCACATTTACGGGCGCCTTCGCTATCCAAGGATCTTCCGCGCCTCCGGTCGTCGCTAAGCTCTTGGGGCTTGCGATCGCCCGGTTTGATTTTGTATGACCGGTCTTTCACAATGTCCGCTTCCCGCCAGGGACTCATGCGGCCATAGCGATCCCTTGACAGCCTTATGAACCAGGATGGACCCCATGTGGAATTACGCCTTGTTTCCTCACATGAGCGTGGGCGCCAACCTGGCTTTTCCCTTGGAAGTGCGCGGACTTGGCGAACAGCAGCGGCGCGAGCGGGTCGCCAGGGCGCTTGAACTCGTGCGTCTCGATGGCCTTGAGGGTCGCCGTCCCAACCAGCTCTCCGGTGGTCAGCAGCAACGCGTAGCCATCGCCCGCGCCTTCTTTAAGGGCGGATCGTGTCGGCGGTGCGAGGGGTCTGCCAGGTGGACGTGGGCGACCAGCGGGTTCAGGCTGCCCGTATCGCCGATCTTGCCCCCGGAAGCGAAACGCTGGTTGCCATTCGACCGGAGCGGGTGAACATTGCGCCACTGTCGATGCGCTACTCCAATGAATTTGATGCGCAGGTCGAGGACATCAGTTTTCTGGGCGATCACTTGCAGGTGCGCTTTGGCGTATGCGGCAGCTCGGATTTCATCGCCAAGATTCCCAATATCGTGGGGCATGGCGGCATACTGCCCGGCGCGCGGGCGCGTTCCTTCCGACCGTGGAATGGCTGCGGCGACGCTCGGCACCGCAGCAGAAAGCGTCCCAATCTGGTTAAATGCCCCCATGGGGAGGGGAATGCCGTGAGTTCGATGCAACGATTTGTATGCGGCCTTGCCTATCCCTTCGTGATGGTATTGGCATACGCACTGTTTGCAGGCTTCACGCAGTTCGGATTGTCCATCACGCCAAGCGCCTACGCTGCCGTATTGATCGGCGCCGTGCTGATTACCTTGCATGAGATCAAGCTGCCCTATCGTCGCGCGTGGCGGCCCGCTGCAGCCGAAGTCGGCGCCGATGCGCTGTTCCTGGCTGCAGTTCAGATCGCGCTGCCGCTGTTGTTGAGCATTTCCCTGGTGATTGCCCTTGCGGATTGGCTTCAAGCCGCCGGCTACGCGGTCGAAACCCTTTGGCCCCACGGGCTGCCGATTTGGGCGCAAGCCGGACTGATGCTGCTGGTCGCAGATTTCGGACGCTACTGGTTGCACCGGGCGTTCCATAAGTTCGGACCCATGTGGAGGCTGCACGCCGTTCATCACTCGCCGCAACGCCTGTACTGGGTCAACGTGGGCCGTTTTCATCCACTGGAGAAGGCCATCCAATACGGTTTTGACGCGTTGCCGTTCGCGCTGGTCGGCGTATCCGGCGAAGTGCTGTCGGCGTACTTTGTGTTCTACGCCATCAACGGCTTCTACCAGCACTCCAACTGTCTGCTACGGCTGGGACCACTCAACTACCTGATAGCCGGTCCGGAGCTGCATCGCTGGCACCATTCCGAACTGCCCGAGGAATCCAACCACAATTTCGGCAACAACCTGATCGTGTGGGACCTCTTGTTCGGCACCCGGTTTCTGCCCCAGGACCGGGAGGTCGGCCCCCTGGGCCTTGTGAACCGCGAATACCCGATGGGATTCTGGGCGCAGATGAGAACTCCCTTCAACGCGGGCGCGGAAAGCGCTTCCGGCGACCAGTGACCGAAGATCGCCCGCCTCTCAAGTATGCAGCGCTGCGCGCAATGCTGTCGTTCAAGTACGGGGGGCGGTACCAGACGCTGCTCAATGCCACCGGCAACCCCCGGGCCGCCCAGGCTGCTCTGTTGCGCCGGATACTGGTCACCAACGCCAATACGCATTTCGGCGCTCGTTACAAGTTCATGCAAGTCAAGGATCCGGAAGCGTATCAAAGCGCTGTTCCGATCAAGAGCTACGAGGACCTGCGCAAATACGTGGAGGCGCAGGAACGAACCGGAGAGCCGTACCTCACGGCCGATCGGCCGGTCTACTATCACCGCACCAGCGGCACCCTCGGAGCGGCCAAGGACATTCCCGTGACCGAAGCCGGTCTGCGGCGCGTCAAGGAAAACCAGCAACTTTTTGCCTATTCGGTGGCCAAGGGGACCCGGGCATTTGAAGGACAGGTGTTCGGGATCACGGGGCAAGCAGTTGAGGGACTCATGCCGGCGGGACTTCCCTACGGTTCGGCCTCGGGGCTTCTGTACAAGCGGATGTCGAACCTGGTCCGGAAAAAGTATGTATTGCCGCCCGAGGTCGCGGACATACCGGACTACGAGTCGCGTTACTTTGCCACTGCCGCCCATGCCTTGGCGGAGCCCAACGTTACCGGTCTGGGCACGGCCAATCCGTCCACGCTGGTGCGGCTTCTCGACCTGATCCGGAGCGAACCCGAAGCCCTGATTCAGGCGCTCCATGACGGGCGCCTGCCCCAGGGTGCCGACAAACCGCTGGAAGTCAAGCTGCCCCGCAAGCGAAGGCGGGCGCGCCAATTGGATCGGCTGCTTACCGCGAGAGGGTCGCTGACCTACGCCGACATCTGGCCGAGCCTGAAGGGGATCATGACCTGGACCGGGGGAAGTTGCAGCGTGCCGCTTCGCCGGCTGGCCGATTCGATTTCCGCGGAGACTGCGATCATTGAACTGGGCTACATCGCCAGCGAGTTTCAGGGCACGGTCAACATCAATGCGATCGAGAATGTCTGCGTTCCCACTCTGCTGGACAACTTCTTCGAGTTTGCCGAACGCACGGCCTGGGAGGGGGGTGCTAAGGAGGATTTCCTGCTGCTTGACGAATTGGAAGAGGGCGGCGAGTACTACATTTTCGTCACCACCCAGGATGGCCTGTACCGCTACGACATGAACGATATCGTGCGGGTGACGCGCAAGATCAACGCAACCCCCTGCCTTGAGTTTGTGCAAAAAGGCAAGGGCGTAACCAGTATTACGGGCGAGAAACTGTACGAGAATCAGGTGCTGGATGCCGTGATGAAGGTGATGACCCGGCAGAGCGTGTCGCCGCAGTTCTTTGTCATGCTTGCGGATCCGGAGGCTGCTTCGTATACCTTGTACATCGAGGCTCCAGAGCACGACCCATTCCGATCGTTTGACTTGGCAAACGAAGTGGATTCCGGTTTGCGGGCGGTGAACATCGAATACGACAGCAAGCGGGGAAGCGGACGGCTGGCGCCGACCGAGCTCAAGTGGTTGCACTCGGGCGCTGGCGCCGAGTACCGCGCCAACCGCGTCGCTGCAGGCCAGCGGGACGCGCAATTCAAGTACCTTCACCTGCAATATGCCCAGGAATGTCCGTTTGACTTCGATGCGCACGCAGAACCGGGCTGAGGAGCCGTCCGGCGCGCATGCGTATACAGAACCTTGATGTTTTTCACTTTCCCGTGCCGTTCAGGGTCGTTTTTCGGCACGCTTCCGCCAGCCGCGCCAAAGCCGCCAACATAATCGTCGCGGCGCGCGGTGGGGGTGGCGCCACCGGTTACGGCGAAGGTTGTCCGCGAGACTACGTAACCGGCGAGACGGTCGCTTCGGCCGTAGCGTTCATCAAGAAACACGAGGCGGCGATCGCCAACGGAGTCCAGGACGTTGACGATCTTCGGGAATGGATGCAGGCCCATCGCGAAGAAATCGACGCCAATCCGGCCGCCTTCTGCGCGCTGGAGATCGCCGTTCTGGACCTGTTCGGCAAGATTGCGCAGCGGCCGATTGACGATTTGCTCGGCATTTCCCGCCTGGCTGGAACTTACGGGTATTCGGCCGTCCTGGGCGATGCGTCACTTTCTGCCTATCAGCGGCAGGCGGAACAGTACTGGGAAATGGGATTTCGCGATTTCAAGGTCAAGGTTTCCGGCGACGCGGAAAAGGACCGGCGCAAATTGGCGCTGCTGACTTCCAAGGGCGACCCCAATCTGCGGATTCGGCTGGACGCCAACAACCTGTGGCGCGACGCGCCCGTCGCCATCGGTTACCTGAAGTCCCTGGGCACGGATGTCTTCGCCATCGAAGAGCCGTTGCACAGCGGAGATCTGGAAGGATTTCGACAGGTGGCCCGGGAATGCGGGGTCAAGATCATTCTGGACGAAAGCCTGGTTCGCACCGGGCAGCTCAACGCGCTGGACGATCCGGCGTCATGGATCGTCAATCTTCGCGTGTCCAAGATGGGCGGAATCATTCGGTCGCTGGAATTGGCGAAAGAGGCAGCCCGGCGAGATATCGGCATCATCGTGGGCGCGCAGGTGGGCGAAACCAGCATCCTCACGCGCGCCTCGCTGGCGGTGATGAACGAGCATCGGAAATCGCTTGTCGCCGCGGAAGGCGCCTTCGGCACGTTGTTGCTGGAGCGCGACTTAACCGAGCCTAGCCTGATGTTCGGCAGGGAGGGCAAACTGGCGTCAAGCGTGGGATCGGATTGGGCGCGTCCGGGCCTCGGGTTGCGCATCAAGGAAAATCTGCTCACCCCCGTGTGAGAGCCCAGGCAGCGATTCTTGCTCCCGCGGGGTTTAGAATGGTTAGATTGACGGCCCTATCTGGAAGCAGGCGGACTTTCAGACTCGCATGATTCAGATCCCAAAAAAGCCGATTTCCAAGGTGCTTCGCATCAGCCGAACCATGCTCTTCGCGGCTGCCATTGCGCTGACGCTCGCCGCGTGCAGCGCCACTCCCGTGGCTCGAACCGATGGTCTGGACCCCCGCCTTGCCTGGCCCTGCGACCGGTTGGTCCTTGTGTGGACCGTGGACGAACTGCGTTTGCAGCAAATGCTGGGCGAGGCGCTTGAAGTCCGGCGCATCTCAGGCGCCGGCCAACTGCATCTGCACCTCATGCGCTGCGAGCCTACGGCGACTGCCGCGCGAAACGCGCAAGCGCTTTCTTACGCTTACATTCTCATTCCGGTGTCGGGCGATAGCGCGCCCATCGCGATTACGCGCATTCCGGCCGATGGCTGGCTATCCTTGCAGTTCGCGGTCGCCAGCGCGGATTCACGTGCGCTGCTTGCCCAATTGGGCTACAACACGATCGTGGCTGCACAGGACTTCACGATTCACGCAGCGAACGGCGGCGCCTCATTAACGGCTCAATTGACCTTCGATAACGGCTCAATATCAATAGAGGCAAAATCAATCGCCGGCCCATCGGACCGGGTTGCCTCTACTGCGCTTCTCGCCAGGGGGGATGGATACGTTTCCGCATACTTTGGTGAAGAGGCGTCTCAGCGGTACGCGGCGTCCGCCACGGTCCGGATTGCCGGGGAAACGCCGCTGCCGGTTTCGCCCGACGCGCAGGCAGTGGCCACCCTTGACCGGCGCCTCGTTTCCAATCGGGTCTATTGGCGAATCTCCACGCCGTGAAAAGTAAAGGTGCCCGGAATTCACCGTTTTTCCCTCTATATGCAGAGTAAGGCAACTAAAGGGTGATATACCTGCCGAGCACGGGGGAGAATCTCCGCCGGGAGCCGGTAGCCGGCGAATTGCAGTATGTTCGACTGCTGCGGTTCCTCGGCGCTCGTCTTCCCAACGAACAGGATGCGCAGGAGTTGGCGCAGGAGGCCTACCTGCGGATGCTGCGGGTATCGGATGCGAATCTGATTCGCGATCCCGCAGCCTACCTTTTTCGCATTGCCCGCGGTCTCCTGCAGGAGTGGTATGCGTCCATGCCGCCGCCGCGCGACTCGCTGGACGATGTGGAACTGGCCGACGAGGGGCGGACGGTTGAGGATCAAGCCAACATTGCTCAGAATATGGATCGCCTGGAGAAGGCGCTGCGGCGCTTGTCGCCAAAATGCCGCGCGGTTGTTCTCATGCATCGGCGCGACGGCATGACCTACGACGAGATCGCCGCAGACCTGGGCATTTCGTCGTCCATGGTGAAAAAGCACCTGTCCAGAGGTTTGGCGCATTGCCGCGTGAGTTTGCGCAGGTTTTACGAGTGTTGAGAGATGAACGAGCGAAAAATTTCAAGAAGCAGTGACGTCATCGCCGAGGAAGCCGCGGATTGGATTGTTGCCCTGGCTGATGCCGATGAGGACGCCAGGAAAGCGTTTGCTGCCTGGCTGCGGCGATCGCCCGAGCACATCAAGGAGTTTCTTGCCATTTCGGCGATATGGGGCACGCTGCCGGGGCACTCTGCACAACCTTCGGCCGCGGAACTGGCGCGCCTGTCCGACACGCAGCCGAACGTGGTGGCGATGCCGGGCGCCGCGGCGAATGGATCAAAGGCCACGATACCGCCGGCAAGCTCGCGCCGTCGCTGGATGGCGCGAGCCGCCGCGGTTCTTGTGGCGGCGGCGGCCGGCGCGATCTTCCTGATCCTGTCTCCCGGCAAGGACCCGAATCTCTACACAACCGAGATCGGCGAGCAATCTTCCGTGCCGCTGCAGGACGGTTCGCTGGTGATGCTTAACACCCGGTCAGCAATGCGGGTTGCGTACTCCGAAGAATACCGGGACGTACATCTTTCCGATGGCGAGGCGCTGTTTGATGTCGCCAGGGAGTCAGGGCGGCCATTTCGCGTGATTACCGATCAGGCAGTGTTTCAGGCGGTAGGCACGCAATTCAACGTGCGCAGAGATAGCGACAAGGTCACGATAACAGTCATAGAAGGCGCCGTGGACGTGCGGCCCCTGGCCGCCGGTCCGGCCATACTTGCAGACGGCGGGCGCGCTGAATCAGGTCCACCGGGACCGCTGCGCCTCGAGGTGGGTCAGCAGGCGCAGGTGGCGGCGGGCGTTGCCGGGGCGGCTGTAACAGACACAGTTGTTGATCATACGATTGCCTGGCGGGACCGTGACCTGGTGTTTGAAGCACTGCCGCTGAAACAGGTGATCGAAGAATTCAATCGCTACAACGCCCCGCCGGTGGAAATCCGGGACCCGAAGCTGGAATTACTGCCCATCAGCGGCGTATTTCGTTCCGATGATCGTGATTCCTTCCTGCAGTTCCTGTCCCAGATGCGACTTGCGGAATCCTCCACGCGCGCCGACGGCACCATTGTCTTGACAGGCGGGGAGGGCGGCCAAGCACGCCAATAATCCCGAAAGGGTGCCCGATTTCCGGGGAATACACCTCTTCTATTGCAAGGGGGCTCTCTATCAGAAGCCACAAGCTCGCACTCTTACGGTCCAAAACGACGCCCGAAGAGGGGTCATGCCGTATATTGGGCGTTGTCGGCTCACCTGGGCGCCTCCTCCTTTTGCACACTGGGAGACCCCGATCCATGAGTTTCAACCAACATCTCAAGCTAGCCTGTTGCACCTCGCTTTGCGCCTGGCTGTTTACGCTGCCCGCCGCGGCGGAAGACGCGGCGGCGAGTATTGACATTAAGGAACAGCCCTTGCCTGTCGCGCTGCAGGAATTTTCGGAACAGACCGATCTGCAACTCGCCTACGTGGCCACGCTGGCGAACGGCAAGACTTCACGCGGCACTCAAGGCAAGATCAAGCCTAGCGAGGCGCTGTCCGACATTCTGGAGGACACCGAACTCGAGTACCAGTACGTCAACGACGAGACGGTAGCCATCGGAGCCCGGCGCACTAGGGCTGAGACCGGGAAGAAAGCCCAACCGGCAGGTGGCCGGTTGGCGCTGGAACCGATTCTAATGGCCCAAAACCTGACCCAGCAGCAAGCCGACTCGGACGACGAGGATTCACAGGCCGACGAAGCCTTGGAACTGGACGAGGTCCTGGAACTGGAAGCCCAAACCGTCACGGGCAGCCGGTTGCAGAGCGGAATTGGAGCTTCTCCGGTATTCGTAATCACCCGGGCCGATATTGACGCCCGAGGGCTAGCGAACATTGAAGACATTGTTCGCTATTTGCCGCAGAACTTTTCCACGATTACCAACGGGGGCAGGTACGACAGTCTGTCACCTCGGTTCCAGATCGGTTCGGTCACGCTCAATCTCCGTGGCCTGGGGGAGGGATCCACGCTGGTTCTGGTAAACGGCA
The DNA here is from genome assembly GCA_965261845.1 of Candidatus Foliamicus sp. Classification (GTDB taxonomy): domain Bacteria; phylum Pseudomonadota; class Gammaproteobacteria; order Steroidobacterales; family Foliamicaceae; genus Foliamicus. The sequence goes on from OZ253475.1 coordinate 3,412,350, forward strand.
GGCGCATTGCAGCGTCGCCCGCCGAGACTGGCACCTTTGCCGACGTTTCCACGCTCCCTTTCAGCGCAATTGAGCGGGTGGAAGTAATGACGGACGGCGCCAGCGCCGTGTACGGCTCCGACGCCGTGGGAGGCGTCGTCAACTTCATCATGAAGAAGGACTACCGAGGCTCGGAATCATCGATACGTTACGAGAACAGCAGCTCCGGCGGACACCGAAAGGTTGTCGAGCAGTCTCTCGGATTTTCCTGGGACACCGGTAACCTGACAGCGTCCGTCAATTGGCGTGACGAAGATGCCGTATATGCGGGTGATGCGGGACTTGACATAGACGGGGATTTCCGCGAGCAGGGCGGCAGAGCCTGGGCCCCTAACTACACGCAACCTGGCCTTCTCCGGTCGGGGGGGGCTGGACTCCCCTCGAACGCGCCACCGAACACGATACGTGGAATCCTGCCCGATGGTGACGGCACGAATATCAATCCGGATGATGTCATATGGGTGTCCAATGAGGAGTTTGTGACCCAAACGGGGAACTTTAATCTGATTCCCTTTACGCGCAACGCTACCTCTGCGGGCGAGGCGATTCCAGCTTCCGAGCACCTGTCTGCGTACTTAAGCCTGACGCAAGAATTCGGCGAGAGCTTGACGCTGAGTTTGTCCGGATCTTTCGCGCGGCAAGACTCCTATCAAAATGCCGTCTCCAGTGATTTCAGAACTACCGTTCCTGCAAGTAACTACTACAACCCATTTGGCAAGGACGTGCACGTGGGCTACGTGTTTGAACGTGAAATCGCCGATGGCAAACTTGTGCCTTTTGCCAGAACGACGGACCTGGAGCGCTTGAATCTGAGCGCCTCGCTAAGCTGGGAGACACCCATTGAGGGTTGGACAGCGACCTTTTCCGCCAATCACGGCACGGATAAACCTTACGCCGGTTATCCAGGTAGCTTCAGCTCCAGGAACCCCGCATTTGTAGCGGCGCTTGCCAGCAGCGATCCGGCGGAAGCAATCAATGGTTTCGGCGATGGCACCGTGCAGCGCGCCACACTCATGGAGTTTTTAACGTACGAAACCCGAGGTGCACGAGACGGCAGTCAGGACGTCGTCGGCTTGAGTTTGGCCGGTTCGCTTTTTAATATTTCCGGCGGGCCCGTCGAATTGGCCGTGGGAACTGAAGCACGGACGGACACGCTCGACTTCGATTCCTTCCTGTTGAATCCGTTCACGTTCAGAGTTCCGGATGCCCCGGAAATTGTTCCCGAGTCGGAAAACACGGCCTGGTTTTTTGAACTCTCGGCGCCGCTTATCGGCGACTCCAATTCACGCCCCGGCATCCAGAAACTAAGTGTTTACGCCGCCGGGCGATATGACGAATACGAGATCGAAGGGCCTTTCGAGGGCATTCTGCAGCCGGCAAGCAAGCGAAAATACGATGACTTCGTCACAAAACTAGGAGTTGTCTATCGTCCGGTCGAGAGCCTGAAGTTGCGCGCCACATGGGGCCAGGCTTTCCTAGCGGCCACATTGCCGGAATTGTTCAGGCCAAGAAGAACCTTTACCACCCTTGGGTATACTGATCCACTCAACCCCATTGAGAATGGGGGGCCGTATGTACGGGTATTTCCCACATCTGTTCGTGGCGGAAGTCCCGACCTGATACCCCAAAACTCCGATACCATCACTCTCGGGTTTGATTACACGCCCGTGGACATGCCGGGGCTGTATCTTTCCGCTTCGTGGAGCAAGACCGAATACGAGAACCTGATCTCGAGCCTGTATGCCGGTTTAGGCAGGTCCTACGTGTATGCCTTGGAGAATTGGCAACAGTTCCCGGACCAGGTCAGGCGCGATGCAAATGGCGTCTTGACATACGTGGCCGACCGTCAGAGTTTCAATTTGTCCGGCAGGGCCAGTGAGGCGGTGGATGTCGTTGTGAGATATACCTTCGACACGGCGATGGGCGAGTTCGCGGCAGGGATTCTCGGCACCCGCACACTAAAACTGGAAACTGCCCTGGCCGGTACCGATCCCATTGCACAGGAAGGCACGAATCAAGGTCCGGTCAAGATGAAAGGCAGTGCGTACCTGGATTGGGCGCGGGGTGATTGGGGCGCCAACCTGACAATTAACCACGCAAGTAGCTACGAGAACATCAGTTCCGGCGCACGTCGGACCGATGTGGACGGCTACACGACGGTTGACCTCCAGGGTACGTACACTCTTCCTGAATCCGGCTGGCGCATTACGGCGGGCGTGCAGAATATTCTTGACGCCGATTTCCCGTTCTTCGACGGCTTCCATGGCGTTCATTCCGCACACGTGGACTTCCGCCGCCGGGTCGCCTTCGTCGATATCGTCAAGGAGTTTTCCTGGTAGAACTTACCGAGACCTCGCTTCCGCAAGATGCTGTCGGGAGCGAGGTCATTCTCCCCTGGGAACGAGGGCACCCCTGCCCTCGACAACAACAAGATGTCATCATCCTCAACGCAAGCACACTGTTTCATATTGTTTCACTACTGTCCGGTTAACTTCTCGAATAGATTCAATTGATTAGGGGCAATGAGGTTGTTGCAAGCGTAATGGGGTTGCAAAAACTCTTTGTTTAACAGGATCTTCTCGAACAGGGTGACGGAGAAAATCTGTAGCAAAGTGTAGAGGGAGGCATCCAGCTTGACGCGCTTTTTGACAATGGCCACGAGAACGTAGACGGTCACCGCCACCCAGATTTGCGTCTTTACGGCGTTCACGGAGGTGCCGTAGAACTTCTTGATGCGGAGATGCTGCTTGATCCATTTGAAGAACAACTCGACTTGCCAGCGCGCTTTGTATAACTGGCAGATGGCCGACGGCGGAGGATCGAACCGGTTGGTCAGGAACACGAGTGCTTTCTGCGACTCGGGGTCCTTGAAGCGAATGCGGCGCAAATGGTGAGGGAAGTGTTTTCGGCTGTAGTAGCCCGACAGCGCGACGGTCTGGTCGCAGATGATCCCTTGCGCCCGGTCGCTCGGCGCCGAATAAACCCGCCGCAGGCTGGCGTTCGATTTGGCCCGGGTGACGAAGAACGCGCCGGCCCGGTGCAACGCAAAGAGTCGCTCGTAGTCGAGGTAGGCCCGGTCCATCACGTAAATCGCCGCCGGCTCGGGCAGCAACAGGTCGAGCACGTTGACGTCGTGCAGCTTGCCGTCGGAGATGTGGATGAAGCTGGGGATGTTGCCCCGCAGATCCAGCAGGGTGTGCATCTTCACCGCGGCCTTGGACCGGCGAAACAGCGCCCAGGGAAACAGCGACAGGCAAAGGTCGATGGTGGTCGAGTCCAGCGCGTACACCGTATTCGACAACTCCAGGCCCAAATCTTCTTCGGCATAGAGCCTGCGGGCCTGCCCGATCAGCCGTTGCGCGAACTCGGCGAAGATCCGCCAGTCCCGGCGCTCGTTGGCGTCGGCCAGGGTGGAACGCCGCACGGGGGATCGGATGCCCATGTGGTACAGCTTGGCCGACTGCGCCGAAAGCACCGCTTCGATATCGCGAAGGCTCTCGCGGTAGGTCAGTTGCGCAAACGCCAGCACGCGAAAGTGCTCGGTGCAGGGAAGGGTGCGAACACGGTGGTTGCCGCCGTAGCGGGCGACGATTCGCGCGAAGGTCGTCCACGGCAGAAAATCCATCAACTGCGCAAAAAGCGTCTTGCCGGCATACACGGTGCGGCCTCCAGGAATGCGTTCCCGAAAGGTCACCCGAAAACACCGGCGCGTTCAAGTCGGCACCACCCATTTCCGACAAAAAACGACCGTTATTCATGCGGTTGCATAAACATTAGGCTCAGTTAACCGGACAGTAGTGATAAGGGGTATCTCCACAAGTCATGATGGCCGTATAACGACGGCACTCAATGCACATTCCGATCACGAAAAAGATAGGCGTTGTTTTGAGATGTAGCGCGCATTCGAGAAAGTGGGTTCACGCTTTCCCGAGCCGCCGGCCCTATGCAATCCCACTCACGATAGAAAGTCACCCGGCCTATTGCAACAAGCCTCAACGGACCGGGCAACAGGCGCTTGACCCACTTCTTCCAAGTGAAGCTCGCTGTGGCCGGCGCCTGTCCCTGCTCGTAGGCGGGTGCAGGACTGGCCTGTGCTGAGATTTCTTGCTCTCCGGGGATTCTCACACCCGGCGCGGTGCTTGCTGCTACGGGCGCTCCGGGGGCCATTCCTGGCCGATCTGCGGGGCGGATTTTGCAGAAGTGTTGCCCGGCGGCGCGTCCGGGCTTGGTTTCAAGTTGTGGCAGAAACTTGCCACCTGGACGGAACGCGCCCGGGGGTTGCCTGCGGCAATGGCATCCCTTGAACGCTGCGTATAACCCTTCAATGGGCCGAAAGCAACGGGCCAGCCCTTACAGCCAGGGGCCTCAATTGCCACCGCGCCAACAACAGAAGCGGGCGACGTAATGAAATTGTGCGCTTCCCCTTGCAGAATACCCGAACTAAGATTAAGAACGAGCAGCCCAACAATCAGAACTGCCGCAACGCTCCGCCTGGCCTTTTCCTTCGGAGCGGAACGCACGCTCCGTTTGTACAGGACCCAAAGCCCCCAACCAATGAGGCCATAGAAGGCCGCCGCCCCGCGATCCCCGCCCGGTTCATCGCATCGACCGTGTGTTGCACACTCTTCTCATCGTCCAGCGCCACCGGCGCCTCGCCCTCGGCCAGCACCCGGAAGGTAAGGGGGAGGCCCTCGTGCAAGACACTCACCTCGCCGCCGAAGGCGTCGCATACGGTCACCGAGGCGCCCCGCAAACGGTAACCCTAATATACCAATCCAGTAGTTCCTGGGAAATTCTCTGCACTCATGCCCAGCCCATCCATCTGGATTCTTCCTTTGACCGTTCCCTTGGATCCGAGCCGCCCTCAAAAAAGGGGTCCTTCACCAACGGCGTGACCATGGCGTTCTCCCGGCCCGGAAAGCCGACGGACAATGCGTTCATCGAGTCGTTCAACGGAAGCCTTCGGGATGAATGCCTGAATGTCCACTGGTTCGACGATTTGACGGACGCCAAGGAGAAGTTGCAAGCTTGGCGGCGAGATTACATCGAGAGTCGGCCTCACCGGTTTCTCGATGTACTCTCGCCCCTGGAATTTAAGGCCCGATGGACCGAACGAAGGTCAGAAATTCGCTAACGATCTGACCCAGGAAATGAAGGCCTCTCACCTGTCAGGCCTGAGAGTTCACACAACAGGAACTGTCATGCTGCCCGATCCGCCGCCTCAGACAGCATTGAGTGCCGTGGAATAGCCGGATGAAGAGTCAGTATCCGCTCCCGGCGACCGAGCATATGGCCTTGGCTCGTTCCCCAACCTGCGTTTTCCGTTCGTGCTACTCGCGTGCAACCAACGCGTGCCCCAACTGCCCGGATCGTCTTGTGAACGCATGGCGGAACTCCAGCACCGCATCGCCGCTGCTGGAATTCGGTGTGCTGAACATTGACACGACCGCGCGGTCTCCTTTCAATTGGAGGTGGGCAAATCCCCACGTCATGCCCTTGGCGAAGAGGACCCGGTTGGCCGGATACCGCGCACTCTGATGGGCTCTGAACGCCGTATTGACGCCGCGCTGCTTGGACGCGGCGCCTGAGACAATTTGCAGCAGCGGCACGCTTTCGTCGCCCAATACGGCAGCGCAGCTGTCTTCGTGTAATTCCAGGGAGTGATCGTGGCCGGCCAGATAGCCGTCGGCATGCCGGCATAGGGCGGGCAGCAAGAGGCGGCGCAGAACGCGCGCCTGTTCGAACTTGTAGCCGCCCGTGGACCAGATCGGATGATGCGCCGCCACGAATCTCCAGCGCGCGGTGGAGCCCCTGAGGCTTTCTTCCAGCCAATCCGCCATGTTGCGTTCCCGCGTGGTGGCGGGCTTCGCCCACGGATCGAAGGACTCGATCTTGCCCGTGGCCGCTTCGCTGCCATCGGGATGCAGGCCCGCCAGGGGAACGGTTTCACCGGCCAGTAGCACGGTGGTATCGATTACGAAGATCTCCACCTGGCCTTTGGCCGCAGGTGGTTTCACGCGGTACACGTTGCCGTCCATGAAAAACGGTGGATTGTCGCGCAGGAAGGTCACCTGGGCCATTGCCCCTTCACGCGACGTGCGCCAATCGTGATTGCCGAGCGCCGTGTAGATGCGGTAATCCGGGTTGCCGGATCCAAAGTCACCAAAGGGTTCGGAGAACATGACCCGGAAGCGATGCCGGTCGTCCTCGTTCGCCTCGGCACCAGAGGGATAGATGTTGTCGCCCAGCATGACGGCGAATGCGCACGAAAAATCCAAGCAGAGGCGTTGCATGGCGGAGGCCACTGGCTGCATGCCGCTGGCCATGACGAAGGAGTCCAGTTTACCGTGGAAGTACGCGGGTGGCGGCCGAAAATCCCTGGGGTCCCGGCGGTTGCCGATCCAGTAGCGCCGGTACTTGGCGATAAAGGCTTCCTTCGTCGGGGCCGGCGTTCCGGTTTGCATGTAGTCGTAATGCAGGCCGCTGTCGCCGAAGGCGAGAAAGCCGATTTCGAGCGGCTCGTTTTGCGGGGCCTCGGCCGCAGGCTGCCTTGCCGGCGCCGGGCCATCGACCGCCCCGGCGCTGGCGAGAGTGGCGATCAGCAAGGCCGCTAACGTCCACCCGCACAGGCCTTGCCGGAACCGCCCGGCGCGGGGCGATCGAACGGCGTGTAAACGAGGCGGTCTCACCGCGGCCGGCTCATGCTCATGGCGGGCACGCCGAGCTGGCGGCACGGGCGCATCTCTTGCCAGTCCGGCGCGTTGCCGGTTTGCGCCAGGTGCTTCAGCAGGTTCAAAGCGGCGGTAAGCATGTTGTCTGATTCACCTATGAAACACTTCGGCTGCGGCGCGACGCAGTGATCGACTGCAACGCCTTTGCCATCGAACGGTTGTCCATTGGGCCGAAATGATACCTCGGACGAGATGCCGACTTCAATATCGCTCTCCGGCAGCGTGAACGAGCGCATCCGCCCGCTGGCGCCGGCGCCACCAATGATCGAAGTGACAATCATCATACGGGTAACTTATTTGCCTACGAACCTGACGTACCGCCGCACCTGGCGGATCAAGTTCGGGCGTTCGAATTGGCATCCGTGCGACCTGACTATGTTGAGTTCATCGGAATAGAGACCTTCCGGGAATTCTGGGGCCAGGAGCTGCCCAGCGGTTGGACGAATACCACCGACTGGGCCGAAGCGACGCTGTCGGGTTCCTGGCTGAGCTTGCCGGGAGGCGACGCTCGGTTCGTGGTGGGCGCTGCCTGGCGCTCGACGGGGTTGAAGACGGACAACAAGCGGAATGACTATGGTCACAATGACAACAATGGTGCTAATTGGACCGAGGAGCCGCCTTTGGGAACCCGATTCAACGTTTGGGACAAAAAGTTCGGAGATGACAACATCGGGCTCTTTGCCGAGTTCGCGGCGCCTGTTCTGGAATCGCTGGATCTGTCCGCGGCGGTAAGGTGGGATGATTACGACAACTATGATTCCGACACCACCTATTCGATAGGCGCCGTCTGGCGGCCGGTCGGCTCGGTCAGACTGCATTCGAACCTTTCGACCTCGTACATCATCCCAACCCCCCGGGACGCGTTGGAAGATCCCAATAATTTCTTTATCGGGCAGGATTTCCGCTGCAGGAGAAACGCAGATTGGCTTGAACTGGGGGGACGCGACGACTGTCCCGGTGAGCCGATCCGAATGCAGAATCCCGACGGCTCGTTGGCGACCACGCCCGGGGAGTCGTTCATCTACTTCTCCCACCTGGTATATGGCGGGAACCCGGATATATTGCCCGAAAAAGGGGAGAGCATTTCGGTGGGTGTCGAGTTTGCGCCCCAGGCCATACCGGGACTGTCGCTGGACCTTACCTGGAGATCGGTGGACTACACGGACAAGATTGTCAGGGCAAGCAGCCGCAGTGAAGTCCCTCACTATGTTGGCGTGGACCCGGCCGAAGCGTATGCCTTTATCTTTCCCGATCCCAGTGGCAGTGACGCATACTACGCGGATCGCAGGGTTGTTAACGCCGCCGCCTGGACCAACGAAGGGCTGGACCTTGAAGCTCGATACGATTGGTCAACCGATAGGGGTAGCTGGAGCATTGACGCTCTGATCACCCAAACCAGTTCGTTTTACAAGGACATCGGAGATGGCAGTGAACCATACGATTATGTCGGCGATGTCGAAGCGAATCGCCGTATCTGGGCTTTGGTGCCCCAGTACCGCAGTTTGCTGAGTGTCGGGTTCGACTCTGCCGATCAGCGCTGGTCGGCCTGGCTGAGCGCTGTTCACACCTCGGTCGTGAGTTCGACCTTTTCATTTCGAGGGGAACCGCATAAGGTGATTCACGATGAGCCTCTGTACGTGAATCTGAGCGGTCAATATCAAGTCGGCGAACGGTTCGGCTTGTTGTCGAATTCGGTAATGAGCCTGCGGATCACCAACCTGTTTGATGATCTTGCGGAGCATAGGAGCATCAAGGCCTCTACCGGCCAACTGTTTGACGATGGTGTAGTTAACGCCAGGTTCGATGATCCTCGGGGCCGCACCTATACCCTGGGTCTGAAGATGCAGTTCTAGGCGGCAAGCATCGCGCAGCGCCGGAGACTTACATCGGAGTCTCCGGCGCCCCCCGTTTCCGCCCTTGCTCCCATTTCTCGCCCGCTGAAGATTTCGCTGATGGCAGCGGGTGTTACGGCCAAAGCCCGTTCGTTTGCAACGCATTGAGAAACTGTTTCACTGGCCACACGTGAATGCCATCTTCGGTCCGGAAGGCGCGTTCTCCGTCGTAGATAAGGATGCGGCGAACCAGGCGTGGCAAGTTGGTGATGGCGCGCAACCCCTTGAGCAAGGTAGTGTTGTACCGTCTTGCCGCTTTGGCCTCAATAGCGAGATATTCGGTATCCCGGCTGAGCAGGAAATCAACTTCCGTGTAGGATTCTGCGGGAGCCCAGTAGTGGATGGCGTCGAATACCGGCTGTTCTTGCGCGTGGGCGCGCAATAGCCCGAGAATCCAGCCTTCGAACAATGCGCCGCGTTCCTCCGCCGACACGGGTCCGAATTGGCGTTTCACGGCTCTCGTCAGGCCAGGGTCCACCCAATAGAGTTTCGGGCGCCTTCTTTCGCGCACCCGCAGTTTGGCCTCGAAGGCGGACAAGCGCGAAGTGAGCAGTGTGTCTTCAAGAACATCCAGGTAGCCGGAGACGGTAGTGCGCGCTACGCCGGCGTCGCGGGCAATGCCCGCCACATTCAGGGATTGTCCGTGTAACAACGCGGCAATGGGCAGGAAACGAACGAAACCGGGTAGGTTGCGGACCAGGGCCTCGGCTCGAATCTCCTCACGCAGGTAAAGCTGGACATAGCTTTCGAGAACTTCACGGCGGTTGTCCGCGGCCCGGACCAGGGGGATGCTGCCGTACCGGAGCACGTCCTCCAGGTTGAAATCGGCGCCGAGTTCCTGCGGAACCAGGGGATACATCGCCTTGCGGATTGCCCGCCCCGCCAGCAGGTTCGTACCCGCGGTCTTGAGTTTTCGCGCGCTGGAGCCAAGCAGGGCGAAGCGCAGGCCGCGTTCTTCGATCAGTCGATGGACCTCATTCAGCAGCGCGGGAATACGCTGCACCTCATCGATAACAACCCAGTCACCCTGCATGATGGTGGAAACCAATTTCCGGAACAGAGACGGATCAGCCAACAGATCAAGAAACAGCGCTTCATCCAGCAGGTCCAGGCGTAGCGCGTCCGGTAGCGTTGTACGCGCCCATGAACTCTTGCCGACCCCTCGCACACCGAACAGAAAAAAGCTGCGGCCGGGCAGTCGAGCAAGTCGTGTGTATACCATGCCGTCAAAAATACCCGAAAAGTGACGGCATAACAAGCAGACTAAGACCTCTAGCGGTGAACTGCTTAATGATGGTGTAGTTAACGTCAGGTTCGACGATCCTCGGGGCCGCACCTATACCCTGGGTTTGAAGATGCAGTTCCAGCCGGCAAGCATCGCGCAGCGCCGGAGATTCACATCGCGAGTCTCCGGCGCTCCCCGTTTCCGCCCCCGCTACACACAGTACGTCATGCCCGCGTACGCAGGAATCCAATCGGAATTCCGGGAGCGCGTGGGAAATGCCGCCATCTGTCCTCCGAAGTTGACTTTGCTCAAGCCGCAAGCGTTCGGACCCCGTAGAGAGGAATGCGGGCATCCCGGGTGACGAGGACCAGGCCCTCGGCCTGGGCCTGGGCGATCAGAAACCGGTCGAATGGATCCCGGTGATGCATGGGGAGATTCCCCGCATGCTCCGCGTGATGGAAGGTCAGCGGCAGGTGAATAAATCCCCGTTCCGTAACCAGCGCCGCCAAGTTGTCCGGAGCCGCCATGTGCCCCTTCGCGCGCTTGACGGCGATCTCCCATCCGGTAATGGCGCTCACGAAGACATCGTTGCGTGGGTCGGCAATTTCGACCCGCGCGTTTTCAGCCAATTCCGAGACGTTCGATAGCCACCATACGAGCACATGAGTATCGAGCAACAGGCGCCGCATTATCAATCCGCATCCGGGAAAATCTTCGAGTTCTCGATCGCCTCTATGAGTTCCTCATCCTCCTCATCAAAGTCGGGAGACATCCAGATCTGGCTTTCCAGCCCACCGGGTTTTCGTTCCTCCATACGTTCACGATAGGGTGTCAAGTAAAGCCAGGGCTCGCCCGCCTTGGCGATCACGATTTCTTCTCCCTCCCAGGCCAATTTGCCCAGCTTTGAAAGTTGCGATTTTGCCTGGTGCATATTTACCTTCATCACGGCGATCTCGTTTAGCTAAGTCCAGCTAAGTCTCGCAAGGAATCGAACGCTTGTCAAGTTGACTTGCGTGACTGTTGTCAGCGCCCGCTCTTCTTGAGGTCGCGCAATATCTCCCTGGCGGCGTTGCGCCCGGGGATGCCGCTGACGCCGCCGCCGGGATGGGCGCCGGCGCCGCAGTGGTAGAGGCCGGTAATCGGACCGCGATAGGCGGCGTAGCCCATGACCGGCCGATTGCTCCACAACTGGTTCAGGGTATGGGCGCCGTGAAAGATGTCGCCGCCCGGCAGGCGAAAGCGCCGTTCGAGATCGGCCGGCGTGAGTACCTGCCGGGCGATCACCGAGCGGCTGAAGTTGGGTGCGACGCGGTCCACGGCAGCGAATACCGTATCGGCGGCTTCTTCGCCGCATTGCGCCCAGTCCCGCTGGCGCGGGAAGTGCTGGCAGAACAGGCTCGCCACGTGCTTTCCGGCGGGCGCCAGTGTGTCGTCCACAGTCGATGGGATCAACAGTTCGATCACCGGCTGCTTTGACCATGCGCCGCGGCGCGCGTCCAGGTAGGCGTTCTCCATGTATTCCAGCGTCGGGCCGATGATGATGCCGGCCCGATGGTGGTCCTGTATTCCTTTGCCCTGTTTGCATTCGAATTGCGGGAGTTCCGAGAGCGCGACGTTGATCCGCAGGACCGCCGACTCGGTCCGGGTTCGTTCGATCCGGCTGCGGAAATCGGCATCCAGCACGCCGCTGTCGATCAGGTCCAGGTAGAGGTGTTTCGGAGCCAGGTTGGCGGCTATCACCTGGGCGCGGCGAACGGAGCCTTCGGCGAGGACTGCGCCGCGAGCGCGGCCGGCCTCGACAATGACTTGCCTGACCTCGGCGCCGGTCTTGACGACTACGCCCAGATCGCGCGCCTGGGCCAGCATGGCCTGGGTGATCGCGCCCATGCCGCCTATGGCGTGTCCCCACACGCCCTTTTGGCCGGCGACATCGCCCAATGCGTGGTGCAGCAGCCCGTAGGCCGTGCCCGGCGCGTAGAGAGAGGCGTGATTGCCCACCACGGCGTCGAATGCGAATGCCGCCTGGATGTGCGGGCTTTCGAACCAGCCCTGCAGGAAATCCGCAATCGGCATCAGGAAAAGATCCGCGAGATCTCGCCTCCGGCGCATGCTGAGGCGCTTTGCGTCCTTTGCCGCCAACGCGGCGTTGACCCAATCACGCATGCCGCCCCCTACGTTCGGGGGCGTGCGCCGCATCTGCCCGAGAACCACGTCGCCGACCTCCCGGATCATTGCGCGAAATCGGGGAAGCGCCTGGGCATCGCGCGGCGAGAAGCGGGCGAATTCCCTTGCGGTGTCCTTGTCCTCGTTGTGGATGGACAAGGACTCGTGTTCCGACAGGGGCAGGAAATTCGCCATCGGTCGGGGAATGATTCGCAGGCCGTGTTGGTGCAGCTTGAGATCGCGGACGATATCGGCGTCCAGCAGGCCCACGGTGTAGCTCGCGGTTGAATTGCGGAACCCGGGATGGAATTCTTCGGTGACTGCAGCGCCGCCAACAATTCGCCTACGCTCGAGGATGCGCACCCGCACTCCGGCGGCGGCCAGATAACAAGCACAAACGAGGCCATTGTGGCCGCCACCCAGAATGAGGACGTCGTCTTGAGTGCTCACTAAGGAGCGGACGTAACCTGCCTGGGAACGAGGGCGTCCCCGCCCTCGATGAGGGCAGGATGCCCTCGTTCCCAGCGTTCCAGGAAAGCCGTCAAGTACCGGCTAGTCACGGAAGGCGGGGATCACCTCCTCGCCCATGAGGCGTATCGCCTCTTCCGGATCCGGCCCCAGGGGGCCGCCCAGGTTAACCTCGTTGATGCCGGCTTCCGCCAGTTCATGGATCTGGGCGATGACTTCCGCCGGCGTTCCGGAGATGCCCAGGCGCAGCATGTCAGGCGTTACCCGCTTACGTGCTTGCTCCATGTTTCCAGCGTCCACGAGCTCGCGCAGCGGTGCGAAATCGCTCGCGCTGAGCCCGATCGCCTGGAGGGCGCGGTCCTCAAGATAGGGGCCGAAATAGGCGGCCAGGTTCTTCATTACTTCCGAGGCCGCCGCCTTCTCCCGGGAGAGTGACAGCCAGCCGCAGCCCGACACAACGTAATTCTGCGGCTGATTCGATCGTTTCCCCAACCCTGCGTTTATCGGCTCAACCATCTGCCCGGCCGAAGCAGGCGGCGTGATCATTGGGAGGCTGCCGTCGCCGATTTCGCCGCTCAAGCGCAGAAAATCCTCGCCGAAGGCCGAAAGATAGATCGGAATGTCGGGGCGCAGCGGCTTGAACCGCAGATAGCATTCCGGCCCCCACTGGTACACCTCGCCGTCGTATTCCATGACTTCGCCGCGCCACAGTCCGCGGATCAGGTGCACGGCCTCGCGGTGGCGCTGAAGGTAATCGGAGCCATCCACGCCGGCCCAGCCGATCATGTCCAGCGTGTGCAGCCCCATCCCCAGGATGAAGCGCCCGCCGGAAAGTTCGTCCAGCGTAGCGGCGTAGGTGGCCAGTTCCACCGGGTGCGTGGTGTAGGGGTTGGTGCCGACGGAACCGATCCTGATACGCTTTGTGGCTGCGGCCACCGCCGACGTCGTAACCCAGGTGTGGCGCATGAACGTGTCGTGCGGGAACCACACGCTGTCGAAGCCGGCTTTCTCGCCCGCAACCGCCAGCCGCACCAGATCCGGCACGGAGCCCAGGTATTCAATCAGCCGTAGCCCGAATCGCATGATTCAATGCTGGGAAGGAGGGCGTCCCGCCCTCGTGGAGGGCGGGACGCCCTCCTTCCCAGCGTGTTCTCAGTAATACTCAGCTTCGCTTTCAACCTTGGGGGCGTATTCCGCCAGTTCGGGCGGCAGCACCGGATTGAGTTTTGCATCCCAGCTGAACAGGTGCGCGCCGGGCTCGAAATGCGTGGACAGCGGGCCGCCCTTGGTACGGAAGAACAAGAGGTTCCCCGTCTTGGAGCCGAACGGCCCGTGAGGCATGCCCGCCGGTCGCCAGAAGTACGCTCCGGCCTTCATCAGGCCGGTGTCGCCGGTAAGATCGCCGGTCACCAGGTACATCTCCTCCACCACCGGGTGGATTTCGATTACGTCATTTCGCCAGAGCGGTGGCGCGGACAGCATCCAGGTCTGATCCTGCGTGTGCGGGTCTTCCCGGTACAGGACGCGGGAAAACGCCTTGAAGCCGTCCAGCATGCCGTCGCCTTCGTCCACGTCCACGCCCAGTTCCCGCAGGCTGGTGTCCACCTTGGAGCCGAGAGTGTCCACCTTCTCGACCAGGCGTTCCTCATCATCGTCCGGGCCCTCACCCGCCGTGGTTTCAGGGCTTTGCGACACAAAGGTAATCGCCACGCAGCCATTCTCGCTCGAGGCGCTGCGGCGCGTATGTCCGGCCGGCAGATGGGCGTAGCAAAATTCCGTGTAGCTGACGCCATTGATTTCCATGGCGCCGTCCAGCACCAGCAGTTCCTCGTCGGCATTCAGGTGCTCGGCGGCGTTGCGCGACCAGCCGGCGGGATAGCGAACCAGCGTGCTTGCCGCGCCGGTTTCGTCGTCCTCGCTCATCACCTTGACGGCAGTTCCGTCAAATCGTCCGTTCCAATGGTCCTCAAGCCAGGGCAGCGCCTGCGACTGGATGAATTCGATATGGGGTCTGGCCATTGCATCCTCCCGAAACTTCAGGGCAGCAAGAATGCCATAGATTTGCCTGCAGGGGAGAAATGCCCGGCGCCACGACACTAGCCAATAACGGTAATGGCAACCGTGACCGGTACACGCTCCGGCGGATAGCAATAGTCAGCGTCACAAACCTGAATGCGCAGTTGGCCCGAAACGTCAAGCTCTCCGGGACCGGCATCTTCTTCGACCGTCAGCCGGGCCTGTATCACTGCGCCATCCTCAAAAACCGGCAGTGGATCCGGGGAGTACCACTCGATTACCTCGGTAGGTCGCGGGTAAATCACTTGTTCCCACAGTACGCCGTCAATTGAATCGGGGAAAAACGTAGTTGGAATCAACGCCGAATCCGTCGGCGAGTCCGAGTTTGCGTGCGTGCCGGGAACCAGGTCCAACTCAATCTTCATGAGGGCTTGCGCCCCGGCCGGCAACTCCCTGGGATTGACAGATGCGACTACGCCGGCAACAGCGGGTTCTTCATCGTTCGCCTGCTCGGTATCCGGTACAACGACGTCCGAAACGAGTCCGCCTGCCGTGCTTCTTTCGGGCAGCAGCGATTCAATCTGGAGTTCCAGCGTCCTGACTTTCGTTCCGGAGATCGGCGGGAGTCTGAGGACTTTGCGCCCCTCTATATCGAGGAGGAAATTCGTCGGCATACCACGGGCCTGGAACTCCGCCTGAGCAAACTCCATATTGCTTCGCAACTGGATGAAATCGAATCCATTGCCTGTGGCGTACGGCAAGACGAATTCGTCTTCTTCCGGATGTACGTTGAGCGCAAGAATCTCGAATCCCTCGGGGCCGTACTTCTCCAGGACCTTCTGCAGTTCAGGGTTTTCGCCCCGACATGGCCCGCAGAACGGGTACCAGAAGTTCAAGAGCACGACCTTGCCCTTGAAATCCGAAAGTGACACCCGCTCGCCGTTGTCGTACCGCTCAAAGGAGTAGTCCCTGATTTCATCCGCGTCCTCTTCCAGCACATCTCTGATCTCGGCCCTTAGTGTCTTGTCGTCCTTTCCGAGTTTCTCCGCGTAAGAAAGTGTTGCCGTCCACACCCTGTCCGTTGGTTCCTTCGCTGCCAGCCGAAGCAGATACTCATAGGCTTCGACGGATTGACCGGCGCCGTCCATCGCCCTGGCTCTGGTCTCATGGAATACATTGGCATTGGTGAATCGTGGAATCGTTATGTCTTGCAGCAACTCCACAGCCTGCTGAAACTGTCCGTCGGCGATCAGTTCATTGCCCTTGATCACGCTTTGCTGAAACAACAGCCGGTCGTTCCAGTTTTTCGCGCCCCAGCCATCCGGTTCTTCGGCTGTCGCCGCAACCATTCGCTCGGCTATGACGAGGGCCTTTTCCGGTTGCGTCTCCGAGTACAGGTCCGCCAGGAGGCTCATTCCGGAAGCGGACCAACCAAACTCTTCGGGCGGGTAGGTCGCGCGCAGCCGCTCATACAGGGAAACCTGCTCTTCGCGGTCCTCGGTGCGGTACGCAAGCCAGTACAGCGCCTGCGCGCCGCGCTCGCTCTCGGGGAATCGCTCGGCAACTTCAAGTGACTTCTTTCGCCCCAACGGCGGATCGGATTGGTTCAGTCTTGACGCATAGTAGAACGCTTTGTCAGGACTGTTCGGCGCTGTTTCCACAGCTTTCTTCAACAGCTCCAATTCCCGGTCCTTGTCTCCGCTTACATCGGCAATGAGCGCCAGGGTGCTGTAGCCGTCAGCAAGGCCCGGATCCATGGCGATCGCCTCGTTGGTGTACTGTCTGACCTTGTCATAGTCCCGATACATGAAGAGTTGGCCAATCGCCCACTTGTAAGCTGCGATATCGGACGAATCTCGTGACCACTCCTGGTAGAGAGCAAGCAGATTTTCAAAGGACTCATCCGCGGCGGCTTTCATTGCCGCATCGCGCGCGCCTTCATCCAGTTCGGCGCTGATTTCCGATCTGCCCAGGCCCTGAAACGCAAAGATGAACCGCTGATGCGCTTTGGTGTTGTTGGGGTCGTGTTCGATTGCGGCCCGGAAGTGCGCGACGGCGTCAGCGAGCTTGCGCTCCCGAAACGCCCGCTCACCCTCGTCATAGCTGGCCCTGGACGCAGCAGCAGCGTCACTCGACGGTCCGTCATTGGCGACTTCCCGCACGCAGGACGTCGCAGCAAGACAAGCGCTCGCAATGATGAGAGTGGCGAAAACCATTTTCCTGGTAAGCATTTGCCGGCTCCTGTTGGGAATCCTTGCGGAACATTCGATCGAGGACATTCTTGCTGCGTATGTCCCCGCCCGAATGTCCGGTGTAGTGTAACCCTCCTCGGTTCTTTCCCCGTCACTACGGCGCTTATATACGATAGTGCCCACGCTCGTTTCGAGGCATCTGCAACCGCCTGATTGTTAAGGCTTCTGGTAGCGGATGTTGACCGCCCTTACCACCGCTTTCGCCAGCCTTTCCATCTTCTCCATGGGAGTGATTGCGGCCATCTCGATCCGCCAAGGCGGGCGGCAAGGGAATCACGAATGAGAACCGGCGCGAATGCAGCACGATACCTGAAGGGGTTAAGGGGCGGGAGCTTCTCCAGCGGTGTTCTCGCACTCCTGCCGGGCAACACTCTCGCGTGCGATCTCCGCCCATTCGTGTCCGGTTCCATACACCTTCTCGATCCGTCCGTTTATGGTTCGGAACTGAAGGGCTGGCGCTGCGTTCTCCTCAGAGTTGTCGTACACATAGCCGCGGTCAACAAGGGGCAGAATCTTCGCCGCTTTGGACATGGATTTGTAATAGCGGCTTATGATTTTGGGGATAGGAACGTCGTGGCCGCCCTGCTCAAGGCGCTTTGCAATTCGGGCAGCATTGATTTGCGGGGTATCTGTGCCAACAAAGAAAAAGCGGACGAAGAAACCCGCCATCAGGGCTTGTTTTACAAAATCTATTTTGTCGTCCGTGGAAAACACGGTTTCAAAAGCCAGGGAGCGGCGTTCCTTTAGGCATCGGTTCCGAACGGTTTCGGCGTGCTGCAGTGCCGCGAGCACAGCGTCCCGATCGTTCCAGCCGCCAAACCGTTCCTGGGCAATTTCGTCAGGATTGACATACTCGCATCCTTCCAGCCATTTGTGAAATAGGGCCGTGCGGGTAAATTCCGTCTTTCCGGACCCGTTTGGTCCGGCGATGACGACCAGGGTAGGAGAGGGACCGGTGGGAGTCTCGGTCACGCTACCGATGGGAATGTGGAAGAGCTGACCGCCGTATCAATATCAAGGCGGTCAATGAGTTTTTCCCGGCAGGCATTGGCGGTCTCGGCACTTTTTTGACTAACCCTTTGTTGCATTGCCCGCATCAATGCCGCTAGTTCTTCGTCCGAGGGTTCTCGACTGGGATCCAAGAGATTGAACTTTGGCACAACCAAACGATCTTTTGTGGACATAACTTAAGTATATCGCCTCCGCTCCCCGCGCCGTTGAGCATAGGTGGCGTTGCCTTACCCACTCAAGGGGGCCTTCCTTGGGCACTATCGTATATAAGCCCCGTCACTACGGTATTGACGAGAAGTGGAAATCGCCTACAATTGCAAATTCTCTGGCGCATGGGCGCGCCAGGGTTCGTTCTTTTACAATTGCATGCACAACTGCGCGCGCCCTTTTTCGGGGCGACGGCGGTAAGTCGCGCCCCGGTATTCTGAGGGCGGGCTTAATTGTGTGCTTTAGAGCGGGTCTGTAGCTCAGTTGGTTAGAGCGCACCCCTGATAAGGGTGAGGTCGGAAGTTCAAATCTTCCCAGACCCACCAGCTTAGGGCGTATCAGACCAAAACCGAAGGAGTGGCCGGGTTAATACACGGCCTTTCTGCCGCCCCCGGGGCTGTAGCTCAGCCGGGAGAGCGTCTGCTTTGCAAGCAGAAGGTCGTCGGTTCGAAACCGATCAGCTCCACCAGTTTTACTTGCGTAGCCTTTTGGCCGCGCGGCTCTTTTTACAAACAGGATTGTTCCAATGCATGAGGCAAGCCAAGCCCTTTTTAGGGCGGAAGCTTGCTGCGCATTGTTGAATTGTGGGAACTGCATTCGCGTGGTTATTTCACACGCCCCGTACAGGACCTTTTTTGGGAATGTTTCGGGTGACGTGGTTTAAGTAATCAAGCGCACATGGTGGATGCCTAGGCGGCAGAAGGCGATGAAGGACGTTGTAGCATGCGATAAGCCTCGGGGAGCTTGCAAACTAGTTTTGATCCGGGGATTTCCGAATGGGGAAACCCGACCGTTTACGGTCATTACGCACTGAATACATAGGTGCGTTAAAGCAAACCCGGGGAACTGAAACATCTAAGTACCCGGAGGAACAGAAATCAACCGAGATTCCCCTAGTAGCGGCGAGCGAACGGGGAACAGCCCAGTTCACCGGAATCACGTAACAACCTAGCAAAACAAACTGGAAAGTTTGGCCATAGAAGGTGATAGCCCTGTATGCGAAAGGATGCGACGTGTGGGTGACAAAGAGTAGGGCGGGGCACGTGTAACCTTGTCTGAACATGGGGGGCCCATCCTCCAAGGCTAAATACTCTCTGCCGACCGATAGCGAACTAGTACCGTGAGGGAAAGGTGAAAAGAACCCCGGTGAGGGGAGTGAAATAGAACCTGAAACCGTGTGCGTACAAGCAGTGGGAGCCTGGTCCTCGGACCGGGTGACCGCGTACCTTTTGTATAATGGGTCAGTGAGTTACTTCTCAGTGGCAAGCTTAACCGTGTAGGGTAGGCGTAGGGAAACCGAGTCTTAAATGGGCGTTTGAGTCGCTGGGAGTAGACCCGAAACCAGGCGAGCTATCCATGGCCAGGGTGAAGGCAGGGTAATACCTGCTGGAGGCCCGAACCGGGTAATGTTGAAAAATTATCGGATGAGCTGTGGATAGGAGTGAAAGGCTAATCAAGCCTGGAGATAGCTGGTTCTCCCCGAAAGCTATTTAGGTAGCGCCTCGTGTATTACTATCGGGGGTAGAGCACTGTTTCGGCTAGGGGATCATACCGATTTACCAAACCGATGCAAACTCCGAATACCGGTAAGTACAGCACGGGAGACACACGGCGGGTGCTAAGGTTCGTCGTGGAAAGGGAAACAGCCCAGACCGCCAGCTAAGGTCCCCAAATTACGGCTAAGTGGTGAACGAAGTGGGAAGGCCCAGACAGCCAGGAGGTTGGCTTAGAAGCAGCCATCCTTTAAAGAAAGCGTAACAGCTCACTGGTCTAGTCGGCCTGCGCGGAAGATTTAACGGGGCTTAAGCCGTATACCGAAGCTGCGGCTCGATACGTTCTTCGGATCGTATCGGGGGTAGGGGAGCGTTCTGTACGCCAGTGAAGGTGCGTCGTGAGGCGTGCTGGAGGTATCAGAAGTGCGAATGCTGACATGAGTAACGATTATGCGGGTGAAAAACCCGCACGCCAGAAGCCCAAGGTTTCCTGCGCAACGCTAATCGGCGCAGGGTGAGTCGGCCCCTAAGGCGAGACCGAAAGGTGTAGTCGATGGGAAACAGGTTAACATTCCTGTACCGGCCGTTATTGCGATGGGGTGACGGAGAAGGTTAGGCCTACCGGGCGTTTGGTTGCCCCGGGGAAAGTAAGTAGGCGGGCGCTTTAGGAAAATCCGGAGCGTCGTTAACGTCGAGATACGAGACCACCGGCATCTGCCGGGAAGTGGCCGATACCATGCTTCCAGGAAAAACCTCTAAGCTTCAGATAACGGACGACCGTACCGCAAACCGACACAGGTGGGCAGGGAGAGAATCCTAAGGCGTTTGAGAGAACTCGGGTGAAGGAACTAGGCAAATTGGTACCGTAACTTCGGGAGAAGGTACGCCTCTGACGGTGACGAGACTTGCTCTTTGAGCTGTTGGGGGCCGCAGTGACCAGGTGGCTGCGACTGTTTACTAAAAACATAGCACTCTGCTAACTCGCAAGAGGATGTATAGGGTGTGACGCCTGCCCGGTGCCGGAAGGTTAAGTGATCTTGTTAGCCCTTTTGGGCGAAGCTCGTGACCGAAGCCCCGGTAAACGGCGGCCGTAACTATAGACGAATGACCGATTGTAGTTACGTAAATAAACCTGGCTATATGCTGGAAACTCCGGTGTATCCTCCAGTACTCGTCTCAATGAAGAGGCAGTGACAATCTGAGAGGTGCGGACAATCAGCAGGAAAGATTCCTCAATTGGAGACGATCGATGGCAATTGATGTGAAGCGGGTGCCTGAGCGGATTGGCCACTATCTGGCCGGATTCGCTGATGGAGAAGGCAGTTTCAACGTTTCATTCAGAAAGCGAAAGGACTACGCAATGCCCTGGAAAGTTTCACTTTGTTTCAATGTATCGCAAAAGGACAAGGTAATACTTGCCTTGTTCAAGAGATACCTTGGATGTGGAACCTTACGAGGCGGAGACGACGGAGTCTGGTATTTCGAAGTGAATAACTTCAATGCCATCGAAGAAAATGTGATTCCTTTTTTTGATCGATTCAGGTTTCTATCTGCAAAGAAAAAGAGAGACTTCTCTAAATTCAGGCAGATGGCCAAGATCATCAGGGAAGGCAATCACCTGACCAACGAAGGTATTCAATCCATACTTGATATCCGCAAGGATATGAACGATGGAGGAGTGGGAAGACGAAAGTACTCCGACGAAGAAATACTGAGATGCTTCAATTGAAGAAAATCCTCAGAGACTATACGCCAGGCAGCATTTGTTGCTGAAGATATAGTCCGATCTGCATAGCGATATGCAGGGGTCTTTCAAAGACCCGCAATGTTGATGGAATCCATCCATTGTTAACATCATGAACGGTCCTAAGGTAGGAAAAGCTGCCTTAGTAAAATCCGGCCAAATGCTGGAAACTCCGTGAATCCTCCAGTACTGGTCTCAAATCGAGACAGTGACAATCTGAGGGGTGCGGACAATCAGCAGGAAAGACTGACAAACAGTGGTCAGAATCCTCAGAGACTACACGCCGGACATCTGCATTCTGCGGATGAAGATATAGTCCCATCTGCAAGGCGACTTGCAGGGATGGTTAGTAAGCTATCCGCCTAACAATTCCTTTAAGGAAATTAAGGTAAGAAATCGAGCGAAATTCCTTGTCGGGTAAGTTCCGACCTGCACGAATGGCGTAACGATGGCCACACTGTCTCCACCCGGGACTCAGTGAAATTGAAATTGCTGTGAAGATGCAGTGTACCCGCGGCTAGACGGAAAGACCCCGTGAACCTTTACTACAGCTTTGTACTGGATTTTGAGCACGTTTGTGTAGGATAGGTGGGAGGCTTTGAAGCGAGGACGCTAGTTCTCGTGGAGCCAACCTTGAAATACCACCCTGACTTGTTTGACGTTCTAACCCAGGCCCGTTATCCGGGTCGGGGACAGTGCATGGTGGGTAGTTTGACTGGGGCGGTCTCCTCCCAAAGAGTAACGGAGGAGCACAAAGGTACCCTCAGCGCGGTCGGACATCGCGCAGTGCGTGTAAAGGCATAAGGGTGCTTGACTGCGAGACGTACAAGTCGAGCAGGGTCGAAAGACGGTCTTAGTGATCCGGTGGTTCTGTATGGAATGGCCATCGCTAAACGGATAAAAGGTACTCCGGGGATAACAGGCTGATTCCTCCCAAGAGTCCACATCGACGGAGGAGTTTGGCACCTCGATGTCGGCTCATCACATCCTGGGGCTGTAGCAGGTCCCAAGGGTATGGCTGTTCGCCATTTAAAGTGGTACGCGAGCTGGGTTTAGAACGTCGTGAGACAGTTCGGTCCCTATCTGCCGTGGGCGTTGGAAACTTGAGGGGAGCTTCTCCTAGTACGAGAGGACCGGAGTGGACGTACCTCTGGTGTTCCGGTTGTCACGCCAGTGGCATTGCCGGGTAGCTATGTACGGAAGGGATAACCGCTGAAAGCATCTAAGCGGGAAGCCCACCCCAAGATTAGGTTTCCCGGATCTTCGGATCCCTGAAGGGCCCTTGAAGACTACAAGGTTGATAGGCTGGGTGTGGAAGCGCGGCAACGCGTGAAGCTAACCAGTACTAATTGCCCGTGCGGCTTAAACCGCGTCACACCGAAGCATTTCCCTGGTTCAACAACCCCGCTGGGAGCGAGGGCGTCCCGCCCTCGCTAAAGCAACCCTTCGTTGGGCAAGCAATGCATGGAACAAATCCTAAGGCGCGTCCCTTTGTCGGGACGCGCCGCCCTTTTTCGCCTGGTGGCAATAGCGGACGGGCCCCACCCGATTCCATTCCGAACTCGGAAGTGAAAACGTCCAGCGCCGATGGTAGTTCGGGGTCTCCCCGCGCGAGAGTAGGTCACCGCCAGGCATTTATTCGGCCGCCTCGGAGCAACGCTCCGGGGCGGTTTTTTTTGACACCGGCAGCAGCAGCCCCCGCTGGGAACGAGGGCGTCTCGCCCTCGACGGCATGCAAGACGCCCTTCTCTCCCGACAGCAATATCCCACCCAATCCCCTGCCGCCGGCACTCTTCCTCAGTACCCGGCGATAATTCGCGCAACAATTGAAGACGGGCTGCAGGAAATGATTCGATACTTGAAAAAGGGCATTGCCGCTGGGCGACAGAAAGAGCGCGATGCGCGCATTCAGTCGGCGGTGGAAGCCATCCTCAACGACATTGCCAAGCACGGCGACGAGGCCGTGCGCCGCTACTCGCAGCTGAAGACTACAAGGTTGATAGGCTGGGTGTGGAAGCGCGGCAACGCGTGAAGCTAACCAGTACTAATTGCCCGTGCGGCTTAAACCGCGTCACACCGAAGCATTTCCCTGGTTCAACAACCCCGCTGGGAGCGAGGGCGTCCCGCCCTCGCTAAAGCAACCCTTCGTTGGGCAAGCAATGCATGGAACAAATCCTAAGGCGCGTCCCTTTGTCGGGACGCGCCGCCCTTTTTCGCCTGGTGGCAATAGCGGACGGGCCCCACCCGATTCCATTCCGAACTCGGAAGTGAAAACGTCCAGCGCCGATGGTAGTTCGGGGTCTCCCCGCGCGAGAGTAGGTCACCGCCAGGCATTTATTCGGCCGCCTCGGAGCAACCTCGGGGCGGCTTTTTTTGTGTTCCATCCCGGCTTGGCCGGCGGCATAATCGGGCGTGACCGGACCGTCGGCCGGGCCCGCAGGAAAAATATCGAACGGGAGGACGAATGACCACGATTTCGAGCAGCAAGGAATTGGTTTTGCGCTACTTTGACGAATTTGAAGGCGCCGGTGCGGACGGTGTGGCTGGAGTGCTCGATGGCTTTGGCGGTGACGACTTGCGGTTCCGCGGCGTGCATCCTTTCAACGAGATTGAAGGCGCGGAGGGGGTTGCGAATCGAGTCTGGCGCCCTCTTCGCGAGGCCTTTCCGTCTATGCAGCGGCGCCAGGAAATCTTCATGGCCGGTTCGAACACGATGGATGGGCGTGTCTGGGTGACCAGCATGGGTAAGTTTCTTGGATTGTTCGACCACGACTGGTTGGGCATTCCATCCACCGGCAAAATTGCATTGCTTCCGTACTGCGAGTTTTTTCGAGTCGAGGATGGAAGGATTGCCGAGACAGCGTTTTTCTGCGACATCATCAGCCTCATGCAACAGGCAGGACTCAATCCGCTGCCGATGCAGACCGGCTCGAGCATTCCGCATCCGCCGCCCAGGACACAGGACGGGATTCTGCTTGAATCGCAGGACGAGGCGGAAACGCAAAAGACACTGGAACTCATACTGCGAATGTGCGATGACTTGATTAACAAGGATGGCTTCCAGTCTCCGAATTCATCGCTGGCCTCAACCTGGCATGACGACATGATCTGGTTCGGCCCTGCCGGCATCGGTTCTACGTATACGATCGAACGCTACCAGCTCCAGCATCAGGGGCCGTTCCGGGAGGGCCTGGAAGGCATTGTTTACAACGGGCATGTGCTGGAGCACGCCGAAGGATGTTACGGCGGCTGGTTCGGATGGGCCAATCTAAGCCTTAAGCAGGGGGACGGTTTCATGGGACTTCCGGCCTCTGATCGTCCGACCGAGATGCGCGTGGTGGACATGTACAGGCGCAACGGGGACAAGTTGGCCGAGAACTGGGTCTTCATCGATTTGCTTCACTACCTGTTGCCTTTGGGCGTGGATCTGCTCAGCCGGTGCCGGAGAATCAATCGTCGCTAAATGGGTATTGCAACTTCTTCCACGCTGCGCAACAAGCAGCGCTACGCTGAACTCGTCGGCGAGTATTCGGAGTGTAATCCCGGTCGTTTGAACTCTGCCCTAAGGGCGTTCCTGCATCCCGACGTCACGGTCAACGTGACCCAGCCCATCAACGAAATCGCCGGCAGCGACGCTTTTGTCGAGCGCCTTATGCAGCCCATGCTGCGGTCCTTCGATCATCTGCACCGGCGCGCCGACATGCTCTTCGGCGGTGAATTCAAAGAGGCGGAATGGGTGGTCACCCATGGCCATTACATGGGCGTGTTTGCGAAGGATTGGATGGGGATTCCGGCCCACGGTGACCCAGTGTGGCTACATTACGCGGAGTTTCATCGCATGCAAGGCGGCTGGTCGGTCGAATCCTACCTTTACTTCGACATTCTGGATCTGCTCCGGCAATTGGGGCGATGGCCCTTGCCGCCCAGTAACGGTTATGAAGGCTTCGTGCCGGGTCCGGCGACCGCTGACGGTATCCTCACCGCCGAACAGGAACCGGAGCAATCGCAGCTAAGCCTGAAAACGGTTGAGGACATGCTCGCGGGCCTGTGGACCGAAGATGAAGCCTGGCGTCCTTACTGGCACCGCAACATGTGCTGGTACGGGCCGTCGGGCTACGGCAGTTATTTCGGCCTGGCAGGCTTTTGCCGATTCCAGCAGCCGTACGAGAGCATTTTCGAGCCCGGCAAGTTTTCCAGCACGCTTCGAGACTCCGGTGACCCCGAGCTGGATCAGCGTGTGAAAGGCCATTTCGCGCGCTTCGCCGACGGGATGTACGTGGCCTGCGGAGGCTGGCCTTCCCACGGCGGCTTCATGGTGCGCCCCTGGCTTGGAGTGGAAGGGCGCGGCCAGATGTTTACCGTACGGGTCGCGGATTTTTGGCGTCGCAGAGGCGATCAACTGGTGGAGAACTGGGTCTTTGTCGATCTCGCCGATATGCTGCTGCAGCTGGAGTTTGACCCCTTCAAGCAGGCCGGCGTGGCGATCGATTTGCCCTGATTCGGGGTCGCCTAGATCAAGCGATAGACGAAGGCCAGGGCGGCCACGCAAAAGACGAAGTAGACCAGAAGAAACCAGCTCGAGCGGTCGATCTTTCCGGGGATCACGTACCAGCCGTCGCGTTTCTCGGGCAGGCCCTTGCGTGCGAACTCTGCGCGCTGGCCCTTCACCGTCCAGAGCGAGTATTCCTGCCGACGGCCGTCCAGCACAAGGCTGGCCAGCAGCGAGACGCCGATACTGACCGCGCCGCCCAGCACCGCATACCAGGGCCACGCCACAGCCCATTGCGGATAGTCATTGTTCCAGAATACTTCAACGTAGAAGAGCGCGAGGAAGCCCGCGGCTACCCCAATCAGCACACCCCGCTCGGTAGTGTGTTTCGAGTAAAAGCCCAGGCCGAACATCGCCAGCTTGGATCCGACCAGAAAGACACCCACCTTGCTGAGTATTTCCAATACCGATGTGTTCGCCGTTCGGGCGACCATGATGGCCGGCACAACCATCACTACAGCCCACATCAGGGTGAACCAGCGCGACGCGCGTAAATAATGCTCCGGTGATTCGTCCTTCTTGAAGAACTTCTCGTAGAAATCCAGCGTGGTTACCGTAGCCATCGAATTCAGGCTGGAATCCAGGCTGGACATGGCCGCGGCCACGATCGCGGCCGTGATTACGCCCATCAGCCCTGGGATTCCGATCGTGGCTACGAAGTCCAGAACGATACTGTTGTCGTTCTCGAATTCCTTTCCGCCGTAGTAGCTGTAAAGGAGAATGCCGATCCCGAAGAACACCACGTATACGACAAACGCCGCATAGCCCATGAAAGCGTAGGCTTTCTTGGCGTCGCCCAGGGTCTTGGCCGCCAGGGTGCGCTGAATCATCATCTGGTTTACGCCGTACACCACCACGTGGTAGACCGACATGGCCACCACGCCGGTCCAGATTGTCGCTACCACCGACGGGTGGACGGAGTACTCGAAAGGATCGGCCCTGCCGATTTCCTTCAGCCCTTGCAGGGAACCCAGGAGTCCGTCGGGCAACTGCAGGATCAGCATTACGCCAACGATCGCCGCGCCGACGAACAGAATGATGCTCTGCACCAGGTCGGTCCAGATCACCGCGGAGATTCCGCCCAGCATGGTGTAGGTCACCGCCACCACCGCAATGATGAGGATAGCGTCGATCACGTCCATGCCGGTAATCAACTGCAGCACCAGCGCGGTGGTGTAGAGCATGATGCCGGAGTAGGCGATGTTGCCGAACAGGAACACCGCAGACATCAACGTCCGGGAAGCGATGCCGAACCGCCGCTCCAGGTAGTCAAATATCGACGCGACACCGGTGTTGTAGAAGAACGGCAAGAACAGCGCGTTGACGATGAAGATGACGATCGGGTAGTTGATATGGATGAAGATGACCGCGAAGCCGTCCTTGTACGACCATGCCGGGCCGCCCAGGAACGTGATGGCGCCGAAATAGGTCGCCATTACCGATACGCCGATCACCCACCAGGGAGTGGTTCGCTGTCCCAGATAGTAGTGCTGCGCCGTCTGTACGCGTTTGCTCAGGAAATACCCAAGCACCAGGGTTCCCGCTAGATAGGCGACCACAATCGCCCAGTTCAGCGTTCCAAAGTTCGCCATGCTCTAATCACTCCCGGGAACGACGGCGTCTCGCCCTCGACGAGGGCAGGATGCCCTCGTTCCCAGCGTGGAGGGCGGGGTGCCCTCCGTTCCCAAGTCTTGCTTCATACAAAAATGGCCGGGCTCCGCCTTGGCAGAACCCGGCCGATAATCAAAAGGGGTGCGGTTTAGTACCGGTAGCCCACCGTGAGACCCCACATCCGCGGATTGCTGTAGTCCGTTACCGCCACATCTCCGCCGAAACGCGTGGCCTTAAGCAGAGTCGCTTCGTCTTCTATGTTGTTGACCCACAGGCGCGCCGTCCAGTCCTGATTAACCGGCATCCAGGTCACACTCAGGTCCGTCTTGGTGAACGCATCCTGGTTGCCGAAGAACCACGGCGAGTCATCCACTCGGTAGTCGGAGGAATAGTAGAAAGTCACGGCCGGCAAGAGCGTTCCGGAGCCGCCCAGATCCACAATATAGCTGCCCAGCAGCGTCGCCGTGAAATCAGGCGAGTTCTGCACCTGCAAGCCTTTCAGCTGGAACAGGTTGTTCACGCCGTTGATGGTCGTTCCGCCTTCCTGGAAGACGTTCGGCAAAGCAAAGTCACCGTATTCCGACTGCTGAAGAGCGATTCGAGCGCCCAACTGGAGTTGGTCGGATACCGCCCAGTCCATTTCCACTTCCACGCCCATTGCGTCAATCGCGCCGGCGTTGTCGGTAAAAGCCAGGGTCGTGGCGCCCGCATCGACAAAGCGCGTCGCCAGCAGATCTTCAAACTGGTTTACGTAGAGCGAGGCGTTCAGACGCACGCTGCCGTCAGCCAGCAGGCTCTTGCTGCCCACCTCGTAGGCTGTGACTGTCTGTGCGTCGTAGGAGCTGGTACCATTGAAGGCGCCTTGCTGGTTACCCGCCAGGAACCCCGTGGATACGGTGGCGTAGAGCATGGTGTCTTCGCTTAAGTCATGTTCCACACCGCCCTTCCAGGTCGCCTTGCTCCAGTCGCCCTCGCCGTCGGGTGTGGCCAGCACCGTAAAGGAGTAGGTGGAGCGGTTGTTGGGGTCCTGACCGTAAATCTGCCAGTCGCGTTGATCGTTGGTATAACGAACGCCGGCAAGCACCCGGGTCGTGTCGCTTATGGCATACGATGCCTGTCCGTACCCGGCCGCCGAGCTTGTGTCCACGCGAATCTGAAGAGTCCAGCCCGCGTGCATGTTGATGTCCGCAGGACTCACCGGCACGTTGTCCACGACTGAAGCCAGGTCTTCCCAAAGGAAGGCGTTGGTCAAATCCTCCTGCAGCAGGAACACGCCCAGCACCCACTCGAAGGGACCGTCGGAATTGGAAGTGAGCTGAAACTCCTGCATGTTGGTCTCTGAAGTAATGTCGTTACCGCATTCGATCGTCGGGTACGCAGACATGTCGCAGTCGGCCCAGCGGTATTCCTCGTAATCCATGTAGGCGATGGTCGCTTTCAGATCCGCGAAACCCAGGGACCAATTGATGTCCCCCGCAAGCGTCAAATCGGAAATATCCCGTTCGGTATTCGCATCGTCGCCAATCTTGTACGGGTCGCCGGTAGTCGGCGCCACGGTGTCCGGACCCGGGGTCGCGGCGAAATCAAAACCGGCGCCGTAGCGGCCACAGGTGCCGGCGCACTCGTCCGAACGTCCGATACGCGGGCGCAGCGAGCCCGATACGCCATTGGTCATTCCGGTATTCAAGTTGACCGGAATCCCCTCCACAAAGTAGCCGAAGTGGCCATTTCCGTTGGCGTCATCCTGCCAGCTTTCCACCCGAAGGTTGATATCCAGAGTATCGCTGGGCGCAAAGGCCAATTGGCCGCGGAAATAGGTGGTATCCGCATCCTTCAATCCACCCGCATTTCCGATCGTGATGTTCTCTACAAAGGGATCGCGGGTCTCCCGTTTAAGCGCAAACCGAACTGCGGTGTTGTCACTTAAGGGCGCGTTGAAGAATCCGTCGAAACTGGCCAGTGAGTAGTCGCCGCCGGACACCGCGAAGCCATAGTCCGTCTCGGAGAGATCGGGCTTGTTGCTGATGACGTGAATCAGGCCACCGAAGGAGTTTCGCCCAAACAGCGTGCCCTGCGGGCCACGCAGTACTTCAACCCGGTCCACGTCCACGAATCCGGCCAGCGCCTGACCGTGGCGGGGCCGGTAAAGGCCGTCGGTGTAGAACGAAATCGCGACGTCGTTGGCCTCGACCTGCTGCGTTCTGGCGCCGCGCAAAGCCGGACGGGGATCGGCGCCGGACATACCAAGTTGCAAGCCGGGCGCGAGAATTTCCAGCCGGAACGCGTCGGTGATCCCCCAAGCCTTCAGCTCGTCTCCCGACACGGCGGTTACCGCCACCGAGACATCCTGCAGGCTCTGGTCGCGCTTCTGCGCGGTGACCACAATTTCTTCCAGCGCTCCCTGTGCCTGTGCACCGGTGACAGCGCAAAGAGCGGCAACTGCCGCCATGGGAATTGATGCAAGCATCCGTTTGGCCTTAAGGATCATGAGTCGTCTCCCAAAAAAAAAGAAAAATGAGCGGAGTAATTACTATACTGATCCTCGCCCACAACGCAAAAAACGCCGCGCAAAGCCTCCAGGTGTTATTCTAAAACTGGTCAACGAGAGAGGGATTCAGCATGGCTAAGGATGTGGAGAGCGGCCTGCCGCGGCTTGCGCGGGCGCACATGCCGGCCGACTATTCCATTTCCCTGGCGCAATACACCCGGGGCGGCACCGACCGCTTCTTGCGCGAAGGGCGCGACGACATGCCGGCGCAATCCATGCGCGGCTTTGAACCGCAATACCGCAACATCATAGATTACATCGTTCGCATCACGCACCGTATATGGGAAGAGAAGGACATCGGCTACATCTATGACACCTATGCGCACAACAGCCGCGTGTACGACGACTACGGATTGCAATACGGGCGCGACAAGATCGTGGCGGACACCACGCATACGATCAATGCTTTCCCGAACATCCGCCTGGTGGCGGATGAAATTATCTGGGCCGGCGACGAGGATGTGGGCTTCTACACCTCGCACCGCACGATCATTCAGGGTGACAACACTGGCTACAGCCGCTATGGACCTGCCACCAATCGGCGCGTCTCATTGTGGTGCATCGCCAACTGCGTTTCGCGCGAGAACGAAATATTTCTGGAACACGTTCTCTACAACACCTCGGCGATGCTCCGGCAGTTGGGCCTCGACCTCACCACGGTGGCGCGGCAGATGGCCGAAGCTGGAGGGCTGTCAGTTCCGGACGACTACACCGTAGGGGAAGCTGCGCGGCAGCGCGGCCAGGACAAGCCAGCCTACCCGGCGGTTCCGTCCTCCGCCGGTGAATTGGATGTAGAGGACTTCATTCGCAGCCTGTTTCAATGTGTGTGGAACCGCCGCATGTTGGGCATATTGCAAGGCCGGTACGCGGACAACCTGGAATTCAACGGGCCTACTGACCGGGCCTTCAGCGGCCTGGGGCCCTACCAGGCTTTCATGTTGTCCCTGCTGGCGCAATTCCCCGATTTGGCGCTGGACGTCGATGAGGTGTACTGGATGGGCAACCCGGATGACGGCTACCTGGTGTCAACCCGCTGGAACGCCTATGGCGCCCATCGCGGCAACGGCATCTTCGGCCCGCCTACAGGACGCGAGGCACGCTTGTGGGGCATTACCCAGCATCGCATCGAAGACGGCCGGATCACCCAGGAATGGATGCTGTTCAACGAGCTGAACGTGATGATGCAGCTTCTCGGTGCGTCCTCCGAGTCTCCAGCTCACGGCAGCGACGACGCGGAGGCGGACTAGAGCCATTGTTCGGCCGCTTCTTCTCGGCTGGGAGCGAAGGCATCCTGCCCTCGTCACAATAGATGTGTTTCTCCGCGAGGGCAGGATGCCCTTGCTCCCAGCGTTCCAACTGACAGGACCTCCTGACGTATGACGAGTAGTTTGAGTGGCGACAAGCGTGCCGTGCACGACTTGATCGAGACATGGCGCGTTGATGGAGCGGGCGCGTACGAAAAGCAGATTCTCAAACGCATGACCTCCGATGCGTTGTGGCAGGGGCCGCATCCCATCAACGCCCTTCATGGGCGCGATGCCTACCTGCGGGACTTTCTGCATCCTCTGATGGCTTCGTTCCCCGACATGGAGCGCCGCGTCGACCTGCTGTTCGGCGGACAGAGCATCGAGGCCCGCTGGGTTTGCAGCACCGGCTATTACGTTGGCACCTTCGGCGCGGACTGGCTGGGCATCCCCGCCACCGGCAATTTGGCTTACCTGCGCTACGGCGAGTTTGTGCGCATGGAAAAAGGCCGGATCACCGCCAGCTACGTGATCCTCGATCTTCTTGACCTCATGCGTCAAGCTGGGATTTCCCTGCTGCCGCCGGCCATCGCCGTAGAAAGGCTTGCGCCCGGTCCCGCCACCCGCGACGGCGTGCTGCTGGATGAGCAGAAAGAAGAGGAATCCCACAAGACCCTGAAACTGGTGGATGACATGATCTTCGAGGGTCTTCACGAGTACGACGGCAAGAACCTGGATACCATGCTGCACCATCTGCATTGGCACCCGGATTTCATGTGGTACGGCCCCGGGGGGATCGGAACCACCCGCGGTATTGACGGTTTCAAGTACTGGCATCAGGCGCCATTTCTCGGTGCCCTGCCGGATCGCAAGGGAGGCACCCACGTGGCCCGCTTCTCCGACGGCTGTTATGCCGCGTCCACCGGCTGGTACAGCCTGTCCGCCACCCACACTGGCGGCCTGTTGTACGGCCTGGCCCCTACCGGCAGGAAGATCGGCATGCGGGTCATGGATTTCTGGCGCAGGGAAGGCGCGCTGTTGCGGGAAAATTGGGTGCTGATCGACACCATCGAGTTTTGCCTGCAACTAGGCTACGATTTGTTCGAACGCCTGCGCATGCAGATAGCCAGCCGCACACCACCCAGGCACTCCGGATAGGGAACACCAAGATGACTCGCTACCTAAAGAAGGGCATTGCTGCCGGGCAACAGAATGAGCGCGACGCGCGCATTCAGTCGGCGGTGGAAGCTATCCTCAACGACATTGCCGAGCACGGCGACGAGGCCGTGCGCCGCTACTCGCAGCAATTCGATAGCTGGTCGCCGGAATCGTTTCGCTTAAGCCGCGAGGCAATCGACGCTTGCCACGGCCGTCTGGATGAACAAGCGATTGCGGATATTCGTTTTGCCCAGGAACAGATCCGCAACTTCGCCCGTATCCAGCGCGAAGCCCTCACCGACGTCGAAGTGGAAACGCGCCCCGGCGTGGTGCTGGGACACCGCAACATTCCAGTCAAGAGCGTGGGCTGTTACGTGCCGGGAGGCAAATATCCGTTGGTTGCTTCCGCGCACATGAGCGTGGTCACCGCGCGGGTAGCCGGAGTCGAGCGTGTGGCGGCCGCCTCGCCGCCGTTTCAGGGCGCCCCCAATCCCGCAGTCGTGGTGGCCCTGGACCTGGCCGGCGCCGATGAAATCTATTGCCTGGGCGGAGTGCAGGCGATCGGCGCCATGGCGCTCGGAACCGGAGCGATTCCCGCCGCGGACATGATCGTGGGCCCGGGCAACGCCTTTGTGGCCGAGGCCAAGCGGCAGCTTTTTGGCCGGGTGGGCATAGACTTGCTGGCCGGTCCGACAGAAACGCTGGTCATCGCCGACGATTCCGTGGATGCCGAATTGTGCGCGGCGGACTTGCTGGGGCAGGCCGAGCACGGCCCCGATTCGCCCGCTATCCTGCTTACGAACTCTGAACGGTTGGCGCGCGCCACTATGGCTGAAGTGGCCCGCCAGCTTACGGTGCTGCCAACTGCGGAGATCGCCGGTCGTGCCTGGCGCGACTACGGCCAGGTCATTGTATGCAGCGATTACAAGGAGATGCTGGCGAAAGCCGACGAAATCGGCTCGGAGCATGTGCAGGTCATGACCCGCGATCCGCAATACTTTCTGGACAACATGAGCAACTACGGCGCGTTGTTCCTGGGACCGGAGACCAACGTAGCCTACGGCGACAAGGTAATCGGCACCAACCATACTCTGCCCACTCGCAAGGCGTCGCGCTACACCGGCGGCCTGTGGGTGGGCAAATTCATCAAGACCTGCACCTACCAGCGGATTACCGAGGAGGCGTCAGTGGAAATCGGCGAATATTGTTCCCGATTGTGCGCCCTCGAGGGCTTCGCCGGGCACAAGGAGCAGGCCGATATTCGCTTGCGCCGCTACACCGGCCGGGAGCAGGCCTCGGAGATCTGATCATGCTTCATTCGTCCGATCGCATTCTTACTACGCATGTGGGCAGCCTGCCTCGTTCCGAGGCGGTGACGAAGATGGTGTTCGCCGAGGAGAAAGGTGAGCGTATGGACCCCGCGGACCGGCATGCCCTGCTTTCCAAGGCGGTTGACGCCGTTGTGGCGCAGCAATGCGATGCCGGCGTGGATGTCGTGTCAGACGGCGAAATGAGCAAAATCAGCTACGCCACCTACATCAAGGATCGAATCACC
This sequence comes from Candidatus Foliamicus sp., assembly GCA_965261845.1. Classification (GTDB taxonomy): domain Bacteria; phylum Pseudomonadota; class Gammaproteobacteria; order Steroidobacterales; family Foliamicaceae; genus Foliamicus. Next base: position 3,446,256 of record OZ253475.1, read on the forward strand.
GGGTTTGAAGGCGACAGCCCCCGGAGTCCACCGTCGGATCTGGAGGAGTATCCAGGTTTTCTTCAGCGTCAGGCCACAAGCGGCGGCACGCCGACCTATCGCCGTCCGCAGTGCGTCGGCGAAATCCGCGTCAAGGACAGCGCGCCATTGGAGGAGGACCTGGCGAATTTCCGCGCCGCCGTGGACCGGCATAGTCCCAAGGAGGCATTCATGAATTCGGCGTCTCCCGGTGTAATTGCCCTGTTTCAGCCTAACAAGCACTACGCCGGTCATGAGGCGTATCTGTACGCGCTAGCCGAAGCCATGCAGCCCGAATACGAGGCCATCGTGGAGGCCGGATTCCTGTTGCAGCTTGATTCGCCCGACTTGGGCCTGGGGCGCCACATGATGTTCAAGGGCCAGCCCGATACGGAATATCGGCGACAGGCCGAACTGCATGTGGAGGCGCTCAATCATGCGTTGCAAAACGTGCCCGCGGACCGCGTGCGTCTGCACGTTTGTTGGGGCAACTACGAGGGCCCCCACCACCACGACGCCCCGATGGAAATGGTCTTGCCGATTGCGCTCAAGGCCAAACCACAGGCCTTGCTCTTCGAATCAGCGAATCCCCGTCACGCCCATGAATGGCAGGCATTTGCGTCGGCGCGTTTGCCGGAAGACAAGATTCTGGTACCCGGAGTAATCGACTCCACCACCAACTTCATCGAGCATCCGCAACTCGTGGCCGAACGCATTTGCCGCTTCGCCGATATCGTGGGCCGCGAGCGCGTAATCGCCGGTTCGGATTGCGGGTTTTCAACCTTTGCAGGATTCGGCGCGGTCGACCCGGACATCACCTACGCCAAGCTCGCCACAATGGCCGAGGGCGCCGCCATTGCGAGCAAGCGTCTCTGGCCCGCCTCCTGACCCTAATTCTGAGGTGACTTGACATGCCTGCGGCATTGCCGCATTTTTCGGTTTGTGCGCGTCTTCATTTTACGCAAAGGGAGATCGTGAAGACCTGAGTCCAGCGGATAGAAGGGCACTATCGCGGCTCGTGGCCAATATCAGGAAACAGGAGAGAAAAGGATGAATGCGGATCGAACAAAACTCGGTCGCGAACTGGAAACGGCCCTCGGAGAGGTCCTTGAGCACGCTCGTGGAGATGCAACTCTTCACTGCAGGATCGTGGAAAATCCGGCAGCGGCGCATATCGTTGCGGTGCGAAAGCGCCTAAAGCTGAGTCGCCAAAAATTTGCCGACCGCTTTGGCCTGGATGCGCGTGCGGTCCAGGACTGGGAACAGGGGCGGAGCGTTCCGGATCGGGCGGCCCGCGTCCTTCTGACCGTTATCAATCATGACCCCGAGGCCGTCGTACGCGCGCTGGGCAACTAAGTCTTTGCGGGGAGCTCAATAGGAGTTTTCGCAGCGGGCGCCGCTGCGCCGACGCGCAGGGAACAATGGAGCGAGGGCATCTTGCCCTCGTCGAGGGCGGGACGCCCTCGTTCCCAGGGTGTTCCAACCAAGTGGCGCAGAATCTGTTCCATTTGCGCGAGACGGTTGATTATCGGCCGCTCCGCACGAGATGCCGTAGCGTCTCAGCATTTCGGGATCGAATTCCGCCGTGCCGCTTACTCGCCTGGGAACTCCTGGTTTATCGAGGCCTGGCCCTTCTTTACCTACGCCAGACAAGACTGGCTTTGCGCCCTGAAATCCCAAAAAGGGGACAGGGAGAGACGACCAAGCAGACTTAATCTGACAATTGCCCTGGCAGACGTGGAATCCGCATAAGGCGGCTTTACGTTGGAACCCATTGGCCCTAGACTCTCATCAAGACCGACAAAAGGAGAGGGGACCCATGCGCGCCGTCGTCTTCGCTATTGCTCTGTCTTTGCTGCCATTGCACGCGTCCGCCACCAACTCAAGGCCGGAACTGATGAAGGTCCTGGAGGACCTGATGGCTTGGCTGCCGGGCGAGTACACGTCCGTCCCCCAGGTGTTTCTGGAGCGCAATCTTGGCGCACCACCGGATGGCGAGCATGAAGTTTTCTATAGGGTGTTTGCCAGGATCGAAGCGCCTCATCTGGCCGAACATGTAATTTATACACAAATCAGGCTCGATGGCGATGATGGTCCAGTGTTTCCTGGACAGCAGGTAGTGTTTCTGATTTCGGTGAATGAAGAACTGGGCGCCGTTTCCATTTCCGGCCGGCGCATCAAGGATCAGAAAAAGTTTGTTGATGCCCATCTGCGTCCCGACGTATGGTCCGACTTGGAGCCTGATCCTGATTTCGGTGGCAATTGCATGTTCAATTGGCGCCGGCACGGCAAACAACTGCGAGGTCTGCTCGGTGAGTTCGGTGAATGCACCATGGTATCCAAGAACACCGGCCACCAGATGACCTGGGATGCGGAGTGGATCCTTAACCCAGAAGAACTCTGGGTTTATGACAATGGCTATCTGGAAGACGGTTCTCTCATTTCCGGGCGGGAAGACCGCACCCACCTGCGCATGTACAAGGCAAGACGCTTTGAGTGTTTCACCGCATTGCGGTTCGAGGACGGCAGCAATCAGGTGATCAACCCCTATTTCATGCATGACCGGGGAGACGTCTTCACCATCACCACTAACGAGCCCGAACCGCGTGAACTCCATGTGGAATTCCTGACCTCTCTGTGGCCGTCCGATTCCGGGCGCAACTTTGTCGACCTCATGCGCCTCACGCTGCATGACGGAGAGCCGGGCGAATATTCGGAAGAGGATGTCATCGGTCTTGCCTGGGCAACACCGGAAAGCGGCCGCGTGGGCTTCACCACCGAATGGGCCTCCGCCCGGTGCAAACTGGCCGACCCGAGAGATCCCCGCCTCATCGAAGCGATGCGGTGGAAGGGTGAGGACTAACGCACCGTTGATCTAAACTGCGGTAACTCTTAGCCGGCGTGGCGGAGGATTTGCTCCATAAGCGCCAGGCGGTCGAATACAGTCCACTCGCGCGCGATCCGCTCCCCCGTCAGCCACCAATGGGTGATGCCAATAAGGAACAAGGGCGCGCCCCTTGCCTCCAATCCCTCAAACGTCTGCGTATGTTTGGCCGCCGCAGTCCAGCGCGCGGCCAACGTCAGGCCTTCCTTGCCACGCGCTTGTACGCCGGCATGATCGACGCTGAGACGAGACACGACAAGGCTTTTTTTCAGGGCCGAGAAATGCTGGAGTATTTCCCCGGCGCCGGCTATCTCGTCACCTGAATCGGTCAGAACTGCGTAGGGAGCATATGCATTCCGTGCGAAGTCCGAGGCGCCCTGCCAAAGGCTCAGCAAAACCGCCCGCGCGTAGTTCTTGGGACCGAGAACCGGGTCGGGGGTGGCATTGGAGGCGGCCGCCTGTGGGGAGTTGAGTACCCGGTCGCGCTCGCTCATCAGCCAATGCCGATGCTCCTCGTGTTGAATTCTCCCGGCTTCGCGTTGAGCAACCTCCAGCGGGTCATAGCCAAGTTGCCGCACCAGGCCAAGGTTGTCCCGCGTCAGCCATTCCTCTTGGATCATCCCGTCCTTTACAACGCAGTCGGCGAACACGTGCGCTGTGACTTTCCTGCCGGTGGCCGGGCCATACATGTTCTTCCCGAGACTGGTCATCGGGCTGCGGATACGATGGGAGGACAGCCAAGCGCCATCCTGCAACGGGCTGCAGACGACGTCTTCGCCGATAACCAACCGGTCCGGGAACGCGGTCTGCATGGCGCGCGTATTCGCCGTGACTTCGGCTGCGCCACGCATGATGCCGCCCAGGGCATGAATCCGCGCTTCAGGCGCGTAGTAACGCGGCACCAGGTCGGGGTTGCCGTCCTCCCAGATTTCGCGCGTTATGCGAAGGATATAGTCGGTAATTTCCCCGGGGCTGACATTCGCCTTCATCACGGGCCTCGTAGTCGATAGGCATGAACATAAGCGGCGCCTGAGCGCGCCGGCCTCGGCTAGTATATTGGGCGGGTTTTCTGGGGGGCGCACATGCGGTCCGCGAACAGCGTAACCATGAAGGACATGCGGGACCGTCTGGTTCGCTATGGCGAACTGATCCCGTGCCGTACGGCGTTTATTGATACGCGTACCCCAGGCAGCGAAATGAAGGAGAACTTCACCATCATCGGACCCGGCGTTGCCGAGAATCCGGATCAGCATGTTCATATCCGCGAGCCGCACGGCTTCAACATCGGCGCCGCCCGACAGCCGCCGGGCTGCGTCAACTCGCAGCACAGTCACGAGACCGCCGAGGTTTTCTGGATTCACTCGGGCCGCTGGCGCTTCATGACCGGCGAGCATGGGGAAGACGGCGAGGTGGTGCTGGAGCGAGGCGACACCATTTCGATTCCGATTCACGTATTCCGTGGTTTCGAGAACATCGGCTCGGACGTGGGTTTCATGTTCGCCGCGCTGGGCGGCGATGACCCCGGAAGGGTGACCTGGGCGCCGTACGTGTTCGACGACGCGCGCAAGTATGGGTTGGTGTTATTGGAAAGCGGCCGCTTGATCGACACTCATGCCGGAGAATCGGCGCCCATGGACGAGCCGGCAATGCCCGTTACGACCGCGGACCAGGTCGCCCGCCTGGATCGCCTGGACAGCGCCGCCCTGGAACGCCGCGTAGCGCGCTACTCTGCCGCAAACGGCGGCGCAAACTCTGCCCTGACAAGCAGGGCGGAAGGCGAAAGCGTCGAGGAATCACCGATCATCGGTCAGCTAAACGGGAAGGAGAATGTTGCCGAAGCACCATTAAGCTGGCAGCACGGCTTTCACCTACGGCGACTTGGGTTTGATCCCGGAGCGCGCCTCCCGCTTCATTCACGCCTTGAAGAGGAAGTGTGGACGATCCATGCAGGACGCTTGCGGATTTGCTGGGGGTCTGAAGTCCTGGAGCTCGGTCCCGGCGATGTGTTGACCGTGCCTCCAGGCCTTACGCGCGCAATCGAAAATCCCGGCGATCAGCCGGCTGAAGCCTTCGTGGTGCGCGGCGGTGATTCGCCCGCCGCCCCGCAGTGGAGCTAGGCAGCGCTCCTGCGGCGGGTACCGGCCGTGGAACCGCGCAGCATTTTCGCCAGGTAGCGGCCGGTGTACGAGCGTTGAACTCCCGCGACCTCTTCGGGCGTTCCGGCCGCCAGTATTTCACCGCCTGTCTCACCGCCTTCCGGTCCCAGGTCGATGATCCAGTCGGCGGTCTTGATCACGTCCAGATTGTGCTCGATGACGACCACCGTGTTGCCGCCGTCACGCAGCCGGTGCAACACCTTCAGGAGCTGGGCCACGTCGTGGAAATGCAGCCCGGTGGTGGGTTCATCGAGCAGGTACAGAGTTCGGCCCGTGGAGCGCTTGGCCAACTCACGGGAAAGCTTCACCCGCTGGGCTTCGCCTCCCGATAGCGTGGTAGCGCTCTGCCCGAGGCGGATATAACCCAGGCCCACGTCCAGCAGTGTGGACAGCTTCTGCGCCACCTTGGGCACGTTGGCAAATACCTCCGCTGCCTGCTCGACGCTGAGTTCCAGCACTTCGTGTATGTTCAGCCCACGGTAGCGGATTTCGAGCGCCTCACGTCCGTATCTGCGCCCCTCGCACACGTCACAGGGCACATAGACGTCCGGGAGAAAGTGCATCTCCACCTTGATCAGCCCGCCTCCCTTGCAGGCTTCGCAACGGCCGCCCCGGACGTTGAAACTGAACCGCCCCGGCTTGTAGCCGCGTGCCCGGGCTTCGGGCGTCAGCGCGAACATTTCGCGAATCGGCGTGAACAGGCCGGTATAGGTAGCCGGGTTGGAGCGCGGCGTGCGCCCGATAGGGTCCTGGCTGATTTCAATGATCCGGTCCAGGCGCTCGGCGCCACGCAAGGTCCGAAATTTGGCGCCCGGGCAAGGTTTGCGGTCCAGCGCAGCGGCAACCGCGGGAAGCAGGGTCTCGTTGACCAGCGAGGACTTGCCGGATCCCGACACGCCGGTAACGCAGGTCATCAGTCCCAGCGGCAATTTGACTTCCAGGTCCTTGAGATTGTTGGCGCTGGCTCCCTCGATGGTCAGCGTTCGATCGGGTTGTGGCGGGCGCCGCATCAAGGGCACCGGAATGCTGCGCAAACCGCTTAAGTATTGCCCCGTGAGTGAGGCGGGCTCGCGCTTGATCGCCTCCGGCGGGCCCTGCGCGACCACCTGGCCACCGTGCGCGCCGGCCCCGGGCCCCAGGTCCACCACGTGGTCGGCCGTACAGATGGCCTCCTCGTCGTGCTCAACGATCAGAACTGTGTTGCCAAGGTCCCGTAGCCGCGCCAGGGTGGCCAGCAGGCGCTTGTTGTCCCTCTGATGCAGCCCGATGCTGGGCTCGTCGAGTACGTACATCACACCCACGAGGCCGGATCCGATCTGACTCGCCAGCCGGATACGTTGCGCCTCGCCGCCCGACAGGGTTTCCGCCCGCCGGTCGAGATTGAGATATCCCAGGCCCACGTCGGCCATGAAGCGCAGCCGTTCGCCGAGTTCCCGCATGATGCGATCGGCGATTTCCTGCCGCCAGCCTTTCAGCTTGAGCGAGGTGAAGAATTTGAGTGCGGCTTCCACGCTCATGGCGCTTATTTCCGTGATCGAAAGGCCCGACACCAGCACGTTGCGCGCCGCTTCGTTCAGGCGTCCGCCACCGCATTCGGGGCAGGGGGTGGACCCAAGGAAGCGTGACAACTCTTCGCGCACGCGGGGCGATTCAGTCTCCCGGTAGCGCCTTTCCATGTTGGGCAGCACGCCCTCGAACGGGCGGGTCCGGGTGAACTTCCGGCCAGTGGAAAAGCGGTAAGTGAATTTCACCCGGGTCCTCCCGCTGCCGTACAGCACCACCTGCCGAATCTTCGCGGGGAGCGTCTCGAAAGGAACTTCGGGGTCAAAGCCGTAGTGGCGTGCGAGGCTCTCCAGCGTGCTGTAGTACCAGGCGTTGCGCCGGTCCCAGTTGCGCACCGCGCCTCCGGCCAGGCTCAAGTGCGGACGCACAACCCTTTCCGGATCGAAGAACCGCTTGGATCCCAGGCCGGCGCAGGATTCGCAGGCGCCGGCGGGATTGTTGAAAGAAAAGAGCCGGGGTTCCAATTCCGGAATGGCGAAATCGCACATCGGGCAGGCAAAGCGGCTGGAAAACAGCAGGTCGGCCCGTTGCGGTTCATCGATAAAGCCCACCAGCACCGTTCCATCGCTAAGCGTCAGCGCCGTTTCCAGTGACTCGGCCAGCCGCTGGCGCAGTTCATCGCGTACTCTCAGCCGGTCGACAATCACTTCGATGCTGTGGTTGCGCCGGAGATCGAGTTCCGGCGGGTTGTCCATCTCGCACAGCTCGCTGTCCACCCGGGCGCGCAGGAAACCCCGTGCCAGCAGATCGGCAAACAGTTTGCGGTGCTCTCCCTTGCGGTTGCGCACCACCGGCGCCATCAGGTTGATCGCGGTGCCTTCGGGAAGCCTCAGAATTTCATCGACCATCTCGCTGATGGTCTGGGCCGCAAGCGCTCTCTGGTGCCGCGGGCAGCGGGGCGTGCCCGCGCGGGCAAACAACAGGCGCATGTAATCGTAGATTTCCGTGACCGTGGCCACCGTGGAACGCGGGTTGTGCGATGCAGAGCGCTGTTCTATGGCGATCGCCGGCGAAAGGCCTTCGATATGGTCCACGTCGGGCTTGCTCATCACGCTCAGGAACTGGCGCGCATAGGCCGACAGCGACTCCACGTAGCGCCTCTGCCCCTCGGCATAGATGGTGTCGAAAGCGAGCGAGGACTTGCCAGAGCCGGACAGCCCGGTAATCACGATCAGGCGATCGCGCGGCAGCGACAGGTCGATCCCCTTGAGGTTGTGGGTGCGCGCCGAACGGATGCGGATTTCATTCATGGCAGCCCCTCAATATACCCTCGCGGGGCCGTGCGGCGAAACCCGCCAATGAGTTGCCGGTTCTTGCCTGCCATTGCTTGAGTGACTCTCAGCGGGGAGGAAAGGCGGGATTTGGCGTCGGCAGTCGATTCATACAACCTGGTCCAGCCGATTATCGGTGGCCGGGTGTTGTAAGCTTAGGTTCATGGGCGCGAATCGGAAACCGCGGGCAAGTTGTGTTGCTGTGATACTGTTTTCTTCAAGGATTGAGTCATGGTTGAGGAGTCGGATGTGACCCTGGTGTGCCGCTTCGCATGCCTGGTGGCGGCCGGCCTGGTTTTGTCCGGTTTCGGCGCCTCCTACCCGCCGGTAACGCCGGCGTCCACCCCTCCACCGGCGAAGAAACCGCTGCTCGATGTCGAGAGTATCTACTCCAACCAACAGCGGCTGGTACAGGATGCCCTGGACAGGGTTCGCGCCTCTGAAGAGGGCGTGGCCGAGACCTATTTTGTTGGCTTTGGCTCGTACGCGGCCCAGGATGTCTTTGAAAATGAGGTCAAGCTTGTCGAAGCCCTGTTCCGGGAGCAACTCGGCGCCGAAGGCCGTACGGCGATGCTGATCAACAGCCGCAATACCATTGATGATCTGCCGCTCGCTAACGGCCCGAATCTCGCCGCGGTACTTGGCGGGATCGGGCAGAAGATGGGGGCCGAGGATCTTCTGGTGCTGCACATGACCTCACACGGCTCCAGGCGGCACAAGTTCTCTGTGTCGTTCGAGTCGTTGAAGTTGAAGAATCTCTCCGCCGGGGATATCGGCGAAATCGTCAACGGCGCGGACCTGCCCTGGCGAGTGGTGGTCGTATCCGCCTGCTTCTCCGGTGGCTATATTGACGCCCTGAAGTCGCCGCGCGGACTGGTTATTACTGCCGCAAGCGCCCGTCGGATGTCGTTCGGCTGCGCGAACGGGCGCGACTACACCTATTTTGGCGCTGCCTTCTACCGCGACAGCCTGACCGATGGCGACTATCTCGCTGCGTTCGAGCGGGCGGCGGTGCTGGTCCGCAAGCGTGAAAAGCGCAAGGGCTTTAAGCACTCCCGGCCACAAATCTGGGTAGGTGAGGATATCGCGGACAAGCTGCCCCTTGCTCGCCTGTCGGCCGACGGATGGTCGCCGGAAGAGGTCAGCGCACATCTCTTGCACTGATCCACTGTTCTTCCCCTACAGTGAATTTTCTGCTTGACGGCCCGCCACGTGGCCTATTGCATCAGGCGGCGCAAAGTGCGATTCGGCAGAGCAGGCTACTACTGCATTTGCGCGCGAGCGCACGGTTCTCCGCGCGGCAGGGAATAATCCCGCGAACGCGCAGCAATACAGGAGACTGGACACGCTTGGATTTGATTGCATTGGTGGCACAATAGATTCCCCTCCGGGCAACGGAGGCGTGGACAACTCTGGAGAAATACACAAATGCGTGGTGTAAACAAGGTAATTCTGGTTGGCAACCTGGGGCACGACGTGGAAGTTCGCCAGATGACGAACGGCAACCCGGTCGCGAACATACGTATCGCCACCAATGAACGGTGGACGCGGCGGGACACCGGCCAGGTGCAGGAACATACGGAGTGGCACAACATAGTGTTGTTCGGCCGGCGCGCCGAACTGGCCCAGCAATATCTGCAGAAGGGATCAAGACTCTACGTCGAGGGCCGCCTGCGCACCCGCTCGTGGCAGGATCGCGAGGGACAGGAGCGGCGCAGCACGGAAGTGGTTGCCGATGATATGCAGTTCCTGGATCGGCGCGGCGGCGACGGCGACGGCGACGGCGACTACGAACAGCGGCGCGGCGGCGGGGGCGGCGGCGGCGGAGAGTCCAACGCAGCGCAGACGAGCAACAACGGCAACATGGACGATGGCGACATGGACGACGAGGTACCGTTCTAGACTCAGCGCAGGAATCCGCCAGAATCGCGGTACCCAGGCGCGGTCAATCCGTAACCAGAGTCTTTCAGGCATGAGCGGCAAACTGTATATCCGCACTTTCGGGTGCCAGATGAATGAGTACGACTCCGCGCGCATGGCGGACGTGCTTCGTGAGAGTCAGGGTTTCACGGTGACCGACAACCCCGAGGAAGCGGATGTTGTGCTGATCAACACCTGTTCGGTGCGCGAGAAACCGCAGGAGAAGCTGTTTTCGGAACTTGGGCGCTACAAGGCCCTGAAACGCAAGCGCCCCCATATGAAGATCGGCGTAGGCGGATGCGTGGCCAGCCAGGAGGGCGCGGCCATCGGCAAGCGCGCGCCCTATGTAGATGTGATCTTCGGCCCACAGACGCTGCACCGGCTACCCAGGTTACTGCGCCGTTCGGCCTCTTCCAACGGCCCCGTGGTTGATATTGCGTTTCCGGCAGAAGAAAAGTTCGCCGAGTTGCCGGCGCCCAGGGCCGCATCGGCAGTAGCTTATTTGTCGATCATGGAAGGATGCAGCAAATTCTGTTCCTTTTGTGTCGTTCCCTACACCCGCGGCGAGGAGATCAGCCGCCCGGTCGCGGATGTGCTGGCCGAGGCAATCCAGCTGGAGCGCCAGGGGGTGCGGGAAATCAACCTGCTGGGCCAGAACGTCAACGGCTACCGGGGTCCTGCGCCCTCGGGAGGACTGGAGGACCTGGCGGGCCTGATACGCTACGTGTCGAAGCTCAAGGGGATCGCACGGATTCGGTTCACCACCTCGCATCCGATGGAATTCGACGACCGGCTGGTTGGCGCATACGCACGCTTTGACAAGCTTCCCTCCTATTTGCACCTTCCGGTCCAGAGCGGCTCGGACGCCGTCCTCAAGCGGATGAAACGCGGCTACACCGTGGCCGAATACCACGACAAAATTGCCCGGCTGCGGCGCGCCCGCCCCGGCATCAGTGTGGCGTCGGACTTCATCGTAGGGTTTCCCGGTGAAACCGAAGAAGAGTTTGCCGGGACCCTGGCGCTGGTCGAAGACATCGGTTTCGATCAATCCTTCAGCTTTATGTATAGCGCGCGTCCGGGCACGCCAGCCGAACGCATGGTCGACCCCGTGCCTCACGAGGTCAAGCTTGAACGTCTGCAGCGTTTACAGGCTCTGATCACCAGTCAGGCGCGGCGGATTTCGCGGGAGATGGTCAATACCTCGCAGAGCGTTCTGGTGGAGCGTCCGGCGCGACGCGGTGAGGGTCTGGTAGCGGGGCGCACGGGCAACAATCGCTGGGTGAACTTTGACGGCCCCACCTCGCTGATCGGGAGTATGGCTAACGTGGTGATAACCGAAGCACTCCCCAATTCACTCCGCGGCCGGTTATTACCCCAGTCCCTTGCCGCCTGAGGCTCACCAACGCCCTGAATAGCGAAACCCATACCAAGGAGGTTGTCCTCCTCCCGGCGAACAACGGTGCGCTGGCCAACCTGTGCGGCGAATTCGACAAGCACCTGCGGCAAATCGAGCAGGGTCTGGGCGTGCGCATCACCAGCAAGGGCAACCGCTTCCGGGTGCGCGGGCCGGAGCAAGCCACCCAGGCGGGCGCGGCGGCGCTCACCGAGCTGTACCGTATGGCCGCGGATGAGTCGCTGGACGCCGCCCACATTCAGGCCTGCCTGAGCGAGTGTGCGCAAGGCGTTGCCCGCGAGTCGTTTGGCAATGGGGCCGATCGCGAGGGGAAGTCGGAAAACGTAGCCGGCGTCGATGATGAGTCGGAACGGGTGATTTCCACGCCGAGAATGCGGGTGCGGCCGCGGGGCGCCAACCAGTGGCGCTACGTTATGGAAATCCGGTCACGCGATCTGACCTTCGGGATCGGGCCGGCCGGCACCGGCAAGACCTGGCTCGCGGTAGCTTGCGCACTGGAAGCGCACCAGGCCGGGCAGGTGCAGCGCATAGTGCTGGTGCGCCCGGCAGTGGAGGCGGGCGAAAGGCTCGGCTTTTTGCCCGGCGACCTGGCCAGCAAGGTGGATCCCTATTTGAGGCCCGTGTACGACGCCCTTTACGCTATGTTGGGACCGGAGCGCGTGGCGCGCTGGTTGGAGCGCGGCGTGATCGAAGTGGCGCCGCTGGCCTACATGCGCGGCCGTTCCCTAAACAGCAGCTTCGTGATTCTCGACGAAGGGCAGAACACGACGCCGGCACAGATGAAGATGTTCCTGACCCGCTTCGGCGCCGATTCTCGCGCCGTGGTGACCGGCGACATTACTCAGGTCGATCTGCCGAGCGAGCGGGAGAGCGGTATGCGCCACGCGCTCAAGATCCTCAAGTCCGTGCCAGGCATCGCCACCGTCTATTTTTCTTCGCGCGACGTGGTTCGTCACGCCCTGGTGAAGCATATCCTCGAGGCGTATGGCTCGGAGGATCAGGCGTGATCCGGGTTAGCGTGCAATATGCCGGGGCGGGTGGTACCGAACCGGGCGGAGAGCTTTCAAGCACCGCGATACAAACGCTGGTGCGGGCGAGTCTGGCCGACTTTGCCGAACAAGGCGAAGTGACCGTGCGGCTGGTCGAGGAACAGGAAAGCCGTGAGTTGAATCGAAAGTGGCGCGGCATCGACCGCCCTACCAATGTGCTGGCTTTCCCTTCCGACCGTGCCGTGGGTGAGATCGGCGACATCGTCATTTGTCTGCCCCTGGTGCGCTCCGAAGCTTGCGCCCGGGAATCCACAGCCGCCGCGCATCTCGCTCATCTGGTGGTGCATGGCTGCCTGCATTTGGCCGGGCTTGATCATCAGGAGCCACAACAAAGCCAGGCCATGGAAACCTTGGAGTCAGACTTGCTGACCCAAGCCGGCTGGCCGGACCCCTGGTCGGAGGAACGCGCATGACCGCTGCTCGGGGATTGCTGGATCGATTGGGAGGCCGCAGGCGGCTGACGCGCGCAGGTCTCCGGGAAATGCTCGCGGAATTGGGCGGCAACAAGGAAATCACCGCGGGCGAGAAGGCGATGATCGAAGGGGTGCTGGAGGTTTCCCAGCGCGAGGTGCACGAGGTGATGGTGCAGCGCTCCAGCATGGTGGTTCTCAGCCTGGAAGACAGCCGCGAGCGAATGCTCTCCACCATCATCGACTCCGGTCACTCGCGGTTCCCGGTCATCGGCGAGAACCGCGACGAGGTGGTAGGAATACTGTTGGCGAAGGACCTGCTGCGGGCAATGACGGAATCACCCGATGGTCGCCTGGAAATCGCGCCGCTGCTCAGGCCCGCGACGCTGATTCCCGAGACCAAGCGCCTGGATGCGCTTCTGGACGAGTTTCGCCGCGGACGCAATCACCTGGCGGTGGTGGTGGACGAATACGGCGGTACCGCGGGCCTGTTGACCATTGAGGACGTGCTGGAGCAGATCGTAGGCGAAATTGGCGATGAGCACGACCTTGAACCGGCGCCGGAACTGGTTCGCCAGGAAGACGGAAGCTACCTGGTCAGCGCCAAGATGCGAATCGAAGACTTCGACGAGCAAATCGGCTCGAACCTGGATACCGGCGAGTTCGACACTGTGGGCGGTCTCGTGATTCATCGCCTGGGACGGCTGCCCAAGCGGGGCGAACAGGTCCAGGCCGGAGATTGGCAATTTGAAGTGCTGTTGGCCGACCGCCGCCGGATAAAGCGGCTTAAGGTCAGCCGCACCCCGGCCCCGCGTGAGGCGCCAGCACACTAGTTCGGTTAGCCTTTTCCTTGTTGGACAAACGCGCCCTGCGGTGCGGAGAATAGTTGTGTATGAGCTATGTAATCACCCGTCGCGCTAACGCGCCGCATTGGCTGGCTGCCTTCAGCCTGTTTTTCTGCGCCCAGTGGAGCGCAGCGGCCAGCAACGGCGATCTTGGTCTGCAAGAGGCAATCAGTCGAACACTGGCCCACAACCCGGAACTGGTAGCGTTCGGTTACCAGGTGCAGGCCCAGGAAGGGCGGGTAACGCAATCACAGATCAAACCCGGGCCGGAACTCGGATTGGAGGTGGAGAATGTCCTCGGGACGGGCCGCTATAGCGGCATCAAGGGAGCGGAGACGTCGCTGAGTCTGGGCTGGGTGCTCGAACGCGGTAAACGGCGGCGCTACATTGAAGCTGCCCGGGCCAGCGTGTCGGTCCTGGAAGCTCAGGCGGAAATCGGGCGTCTGGATGCAGTGGCTTCGACGGCTCGCCTGTTTGTCGACAACCTGGAATTCCAGGAGCGCTACAAGATTTGGCAGGAAGCGATCGCCATGGCCGAGCAAACCGTTGCCACGGTCAAGAGGCGGATTGAAACCGGGCGCACACCGGCCGCTGATCGCGTCAGGGCAGAGGCGGAACTGGCAAAGGTTCGCCTGGTCGCCTCGGACATGGAACACGACCTGTCCAACGCCCGGCATCGCCTGGCTGCCCAGTGGGCGCAAGTGCATCCGGACTTCCGACAGGTAACCGGGAACTGGCAGCAACTACCCACACCAGACAGCTTCGACGCCTTACTCGAACTGGTTGATGGCTCGCCCGATGTGTCGACCTACATGAGTCAGCAGCGCCTGCGGAAGGCCGAACTCCGTCTGGCCGAAATACAGTCAAGACCGGATTGGCTTGTGAGTGCCGGTATCCGCCGTTTGGAGCAGGCTGACGATTACGCATTCAGCGTCGGCATAAGGATCCCGCTCCAAGCAAAGGACCGCAATCGAGGACGGGTGGCGGAGGCGCAAGCCAACCTGGCGATGGTCGACGCCCAACGCGCAGCCACTCGGCTACAGGTCGAAGCTCAACTGTTTGCGATCTATCATGAGCTGCAACACAGCCTGTACCGGGCCAAGACACTGCGGGACGAGGTGCTGCCGCGATTACAGGAGGCAGCTGCGCAGACCCGGCAGGGCTATGAGGCGGGTCGTTACAGCTATTTCGAATTGCAGCAGCTTGAATCGGAACTGTTGTCGACCCGCGCGGGGCTGGTGGAAGCGGCGATCGATGCTCGCCGCCTGCTGTTTGAGATCGAACGGCTGACGGGTGCGGTAATGCCCTCGGCAGTCCAGTAACGCATGGGTTTGATATGAAAAAATTACTGAGTTCGATTGGACTGCTGGCGATTGCGCTGGCGATCGTAAGTTGCGGCGTCTCCGAGGAACAAGAGCACCAACATGGCGGGCCTGGCGAGATGGAGGAGCCCAGGGGGCCTCACGGTGGGCGATTGCTGGCCGATGGTGACTTCAGCCTTGAATTGGCCATTTTCGAAGCGGGTGTGCCGCCCGAATACCGCGCTTGGGCAACCCGCCGGGGAGCACCGCTTGCCCCGCAAGACGTTGAGCTCAACATTACCCTTACCCGGCTGGGTGGCGTAAGAGACGAGATCGCCTTTCGTTCGCAGGACGATTTCCTGCGTGGCGACAGCGTGATTTACGAGCCTCACTCGTTTGTCGTTGCGATCCAGGCCCGTCACGGCAAAGCCACTCACCGCTGGCAGTACGACAGTCTTGAAGGTCGAACCCGGATCCAGCCGGATCTCGCCGAGTCGTTCGGGCTGGAATCTGAAATTGCGGGGCCGGTAACCATTCGAGAGACGATCACCGTGTATGGCCGGGTAGCTCCCGACGCGGAAAAAGTTCGTCGCATTGATGCGCGCTACGCCGGCATCCTCGAATCGGTTGAGGTCTCGGTCGGCGATCGAGTGCAGAAGGGACAGACGCTCGCTACGGTCGAAAGCAATGAAAGCCTGGCCCCCTACGCCATCACGGCGCCGATCGACGGGGTCATCACACAGCGCAACGCTCATCCCGGCGAACAGACGGGCGATCGAACCATCTTTGCGCTAATGGACACCGGGCGCGTCTGGGTGGAATTTGCGGTATTTCCGCGCGATCTGGCAAGCGTCAGACCAGGGGCGCCGGTCCGGGTCACGGTCTCCGACAGTGGACTGGAGCAAACCGGTGAGATCAGCTATATCAGTGCGGTAGCCAGCCCCGATCAGTCAGTGGTGGCCAGGGTGACGCTGGATAATCCCGACGGCGCCCTGGTGCCGGGTATGTACGTCACCGGCAAGATCCAGGTCGCGGAACACGACGTGGGACTGGCGGTCAAGCGAAGCGGATTACAGAGTTTCCGCGATTTCACGGTGGTCTATGCTCAGATCGGCGACCAGTACGAGGTCCGCATGCTGGAGCTGGGCCGGCAGGATGCCGAGTGGGTCGAAGTACTCGGCGGACTGCCGCCAGGGACGCGTTACGTCACCGCCAACAGCTATCTCGTCAAAGCCGACATTGAGAAGTCAGGCGCTGCCCACGACCACTAAGAGCGGATCATGTTGGCGCAGATTATTCGATTCTCGCTGTCTCGCCCCGGGCTGATACTTCTGGCGGTGCTGATACTGGCGGGTCTGGGCATCTGGAATTTCACCCGCCTGCCCATCGATGCCGTCCCCGATATCACCAACATTCAGGTGGTGGTCAACACCGAGGCGCCCGGATATACGCCGCTCGAGGTGGAACAGCGGATCACCTTCCCGCTGGAAAACGCCATGGCCGGGATGCCGCGCCTGGACTATACGCGGTCGTTGTCCCGTTACAGCCTTTCGCAGATAACGGTGGTGTTCGAGGAGGACACGGACATCTACTTTGCGCGTCAGCTTGTGGCCGAACGCCTGATTGCCGCCAAGGCCGCTTTGCCACAGGGATTGGAACCCACTCTTGGGCCCATGGCCACCGGATTGGGTGAAATCTTCATGTTCACGGTGGACGCCGAGCCCGGCGCCCGGAATTCCGATGGTTCTCCGGTAACGCCCACCGACCTCCGTTCGGTTCATGACTGGATCATCCGTCCGCAATTGCTGCGGGTGCCTGGAATCGTCGAGGTCAATCCGGTCGGCGGATTCCGCAAGGAAATCCTGGTCGCCCCGTTCCCGGCCAAAATGCTTGCCCACGGGCTCGCCTATGACGACATCGTCAATGCCCTCATGCAGAACAATGCCAATCAGGGCGCGGGATTCATCGAACACAACGGCGCCCAATGGCTGATGCGCATGCCCGGTCAGGCGGAGGACATGGAGGCGCTGGGCCTTATTGTGGTGAAGGTCACCGACGGCGTTCCCATTCAATTGCGTGATGTCGCCCGGGTAGGGGTCGGCAAGGAGTTGCGCAATGGCGCGGCCACCCAGGATGGCCGTGAAGTGGTCATGAGCACCGTGTTCATGTTGATCGGCGCAAACAGCCGTGAAGTCGCGCAGGGCGCGGCGGCAAGGCTGGAAGAGATCAAGGCCAGCCTGCCTGAAGGGATTACCGCCACGGCGGTTTACGACCGCACCGGTCTGGTGGACAAGACCCTGGTAACGGTGCGGACCAATCTCGTTGAAGGCGCCCTTTTGGTGATCGCCGTGCTGTTCCTGTTTCTCGGCAACATTCGGGCGGCGCTGCTGACGGCAGCGGTCATCCCCATCGCCATGCTGATGACCATCACCGGCATGGTTCAGAGCCGCGTAAGTGCGAACCTGATGAGCCTGGGAGCGCTCGATTTTGGCCTGATCGTCGACGGCGCGGTGATCATCGTGGAGAACTGCCTGCGACGCCTCAGTCAGGCCGGCCGCGATCTGATGCCGGTCAACAAGCGCCTGGAAATCGTGTTCAGTGCGACCAACGAGGTGATTCGCCCTGCGCTGTTCGGGGTCTTCATCATTACGGCGGTCTACATCCCGATCTTTGCGCTCACCGGTATCGAGGGCAAGATGTTCCATCCCATGGCGACCACCGTTGTTATCGCCCTGGTCAGCGCCATGGTGCTGTCGGTGACTTTCGTGCCTGCGGGAGTTGCGCTGCTGTTCAGAAAGCCGCTAAAAACCAAAGAAAACGTGATCGTACGCAGCGTGCAGTCACTGTATCGCCCGCTATTGCTGGCGTCCCTCAGGTTCCGATGGCTGGTGGTGAGCATGGCGATCATGCTGGTTGTCCTGTTTGGCTGGCTGGCAACGCGGCTGGGGGCTGATTTCGTGCCCAATCTGGACGAGGGTGACATCGTCATGCATGCGCTGCGGATTCCCGGCACCTCGCTGGAACAGGCGGTGCAGATGCAGGAGCAGTTGGAAGCCGAGGTCAAGCGGCAACCGGAAGTCCAGTGGGTCTTTTCCAAGATCGGCACCGCCGAGATCGCTGCCGATCCTGTCCCGCCCAGTGTCGCGGACGTTTTTATTATCCTCAAGCCCCGCGATGATTGGCCCGACCCCGACAAGCCCAAGTCAGAGGTAGTCAGGCAACTTGAGGCTCGGGTCACGCCGTACCCGGGCAATCGCTATGAATTCCTGCAGCCGATACAGATGCGGTTCAACGAATTGATCGCCGGTGTTCGGGCGGAACTGGCGGTAAAGGTATTCGGTGATGACTTTGACACCCTGATTGAACTGGGTGATTCCATCGAGTCCGCCATAAACGGGGTATTCGGCGCCGCGGATGTTGGAGTCGAACAGGCCACCGGGCTACCGGTGCTGACACTGGTGCCCGACAGGCAGGCCTTGGCGCGCTACGGCGTCAACCTGGCTGAACTTCAAGCTGTGGTGGCGACAGCGATCGGCGGAAGCGTGGCCGGCCAACTGTACGAGGGAGACCGGCGCGTCGATATTGTGGTACGCCTGCCGGAGGAATTACGTACTGATACGGATGGCTTTGACAGCCTGCCGGTACCGCTGCAGGCCGGTGGTTTTGTGCCGCTGGGTGAATTGGCCAGCATGCAGTTGGTGGATGGCTACAACCAGGTCAACAGGGAAAACGGCAAGCGTCGTGTGGTAGTGACGGCCAATGTTCGCGGTCGCGATCTGGGATCTTTTGTCAATGACGTTCGCCGGGCAGTCGAGAGCCGGGTCGAGATTCCTGCCGGCTATTGGGTCGAATACGGCGGCACCTATCAGAACCTGCAGTCGGCAGCCAATCGATTGAGTATCGTCGTGCCGGTCACCTTGTTACTGATCGTGGCGCTGTTGGTGACCGCGCTGGGCACGTTCCGCGACGCCGCCATTATCTTCTCGGGGGTGCCTTTGGCGCTCACCGGCGGGGTGCTGTCGTTGATGCTGCGCGGCATACCGTTCTCAATCTCTGCGGCGGTCGGGTTTATCGCCCTGTCGGGTATCGCGGTGTTGAACGGTCTGGTGATGGTGGCCTTCATCCGGGACCTGCGGCAGGAGGGTCGTCCCCTGGATGAGGCCATTGTCGAGGGCGCATTGACCCGCCTGCGACCGGTCTTGATGACGGCGCTGGTTGCGTCGCTGGGTTTTGTGCCCATGGCGCTGAACACGGGCATCGGTGCGGAGGTCCAGCGTCCCCTGGCCACGGTGGTGATTGGCGGCATCGCATCCTCCACTCTGCTGACCCTCCTGGTGCTTCCGGCGCTGTACCGGCTGGTGCACAGGGAAGAAGAACGAACCGCAGAGAATGAACAGGCCTTGCCGCTATTCTGATGGTGGGTTGCGTTGATGAAGACGAACCCGCTGCAACGCAATTACAGCGTTTTCAGGTAGGCGATCAGCGCAGAGCGTAGTTCGGCTTGCTCGATGCCGACGAAGCTCATAATGGTTCCCGGAACCATGGCGGAAGGCTGCTTGATCCACAAGTCCAGCTTTTCTTCGCTCCAGACAAAGTCCTGTTCCTTCAGCTCGGCAGAATAGGTCGCACCTTCCAGGTTTGCCGCCGGCCGATTGATGATGCCTGCAAGGTGCGGCCCGATCTTGTTGTCGGACGAGGCTTCGATTGAGTGGCAGGCCTGACAGAAAACGTAGAGCCGTTTGCCCTGTCTAACAAGCCGGGCGTTCACAGGTTCGGTCCGTTCAGCGCCCGGGTCCGCCTGGTCCGCGTCGTCTGCCTGCACGCGAGGCAGCGCTGCAATTGCACCGAGGATCAGGATGCAAAGAGCGCCGGTTATTGTCCTGGTTCGCATTTCGGAGAGTGTCATGTTCGCTGAAGGATCTCGATGGCAGCGCGCTCGCCGCTTTCCAGCGCGGCCTCCATGCCGAAATCCATACGCCGCGTGTGTTCGCCGGCAAAGTGCAGCCGCTGGTGGGGGATGATCATTTCCCGGGCAAACCGGTTGATCTGTCCGGGGCCAAACAAGTGCCGGCAGCCTTGAATCAACGGGTTCTTTCGCCAGCCGTATAGCGCCACGAAGCGCATTTTGCCCTTCGTTGATGGGCGCACACGGGCGATTTCCGATTCAATCAGGGCAATGGCCTGATCATTCGGCAGCTGGTCGATACGCGCTGAGGCAGGCCCGGTGAATATGACCGTGAATCGATGCTTGTCCTGTCCCGGTAGTTTCTTGAGCACCAACAGCGTCTGAATGGTCTCATCCGTAACGAAGGAGGGCTCAATGCCATCGTCCCAATAGGGTTCCTCCAGGACCCCGTAGGCGCGGGTTGTGCCCCGGTAACCCAGCGTCCGGACCGCCTCAGCCTGCCGGCCGGTGTATCCGGGGGTAACCGAAATATTGCGCAAGGTCGAGAATGGCACGGCGGAAATCACGAAATCCGCACGGTATCGGCTGCCGTCCAGGCAGCGGATTTCGGCGCCGGAACCGGACATGTCGATTTCCGCAACGACTTTACCCAGCCGGACGCTGTCGCCCAGCGATCGGGCCATTGCTTCGGGCAACCTCGACGTGCCGCCTTCAATGTTGCGGATCGCGGCAACTTCGTCCCCTTCCTGCGGTGTTGCAGCCAGCCCGAAGGGCGAATCCGCGCTTTCAACTACCGACCTTCCGAAGCTGGCGTCAAACAGGGTCCGGGTCCGTTCCTGCATCATTCCCAGGCTGGAGGTCGCGCCCAGATCCATGGAAATGCTTGCCAGCTTGAGGGCGGCTTCCGAGACGCCGTTGTTCTCAAACAACTCGCGCATCGAAATATCGAAGGAAGCGAATTCCGGAGAAAGCCAATCATCCAGGTTCTCCAGGGGATTCATCCTGGTCAACAATTGATTTCCCAGCATCAGGGGCGGTATCTCGCGCTCGCTTCCTTGCGTCTTGTTGACCGGAGAATCCGGCCATTCGCTGGAAGTGACCCATGTCCCGTCCACATAGTTCGATATTGGAAATATGCTGCGGCGGTCGGGAAGGAGATTGAGGTCCAGGCGGGAGCACAAGTCGATCGCCCGCGCATAGGAGCGTCCGACCTCGCCGGCGCCGTATTCCGGCCGGGTTTCGACGTCGTCGCCCGTATGAGCTCTTCCGCCGACGCGGTTCGACCCTTCAAGAAGAATCACGTCGACACCGAAATCGGCCAGCAGCAATGCGCTGTTGAGCCCGGACAAGCCGCCCCCGATGACGACCGCTGTGGTTTTTTCTGCAGCGAAGGCCGCACCTGACCTCAATAGGGGATAGGAGAAAGACAAAGCGGAAAGCGAGAGCGCTCCCTTGAGGACTTGTCTTCTCTTGACACTCATTCTGGCTCTCCGGGAGGCGTTGAACGCCGGTGGCGGATATTTCCGTTCCGGATTCTAACTGCAACGGGCAGCACGACGCCCAGCAGCAGGCAAATGATCACAATGGGCCAGTCTCCGTAACGCACGTAGGGTGTGGCGCCCGTAAGGCGAGGCACGCTGACGTCAAGGAATCCGGCTTCGTACTTGGGTAGCCGGGCCAGGATGCGCCCGTAAGGATCCACCGCCGCGGTAATCCCGGTGCCGGTGGCCCTCAACAGGTATCGTCGCGCTTCCATGGCCCGCATGCGCGCCATGTCCAGATGCTGTTCAAGGGCGACGGTATTGCCGAACCAGCCGTCGTTGCTCACGTTGATCAGCACTTCCACCTCGGGCGCCCACTTGCGTTGCTCGGCTCCGAACGCCGCCTCGTAGCAAATACTCGCGCCGCATAGCGTTTGACCTACGCGAATCGGTTTTTGTTCAACGGGACCACTGGCAAGATCGCTGGCGGGTAGCTCCATGGAGAGCAGCCAATCCTTCACCGGATCGGGCACCGGGAAGAACTCGCCGAACGGAACCAGGTGGCGCTTGTGATATTCGCCGTCACCTTCGCCCAATGCGATCAGTGAATTGAGTCGTCCTTCGTCGGTGTCGGTAAGTATTCCCAGGGCCAGCGTCATGTTCCTGTCCAGCAGCAGCCGGTCCATCTCGTCCAGGTAGTCCCGGACGGCGTCCTGCGTAGTGGGAATCGCCACTTCCGGCCAGACAATCAATTGAGGTCCCGGCGACGAGATTCTATCCTGTGGCTGCCCGAAGCTCATCGTTTCGTATCTGATCAAGGTCGGAAGGAGAGCTTCTTCAAGCCACTTTTCCTCTTGCGGGATTCCGCCCTGTACGAGGCGCGCGTGCAGCTCCTCGCCGGAATTCGCGGCCTGGTTCGGCAAGGGAATCTGCCCCAGGCCCGCCGCGCCACCCACCAGGACCAGCAAGCCAATCGCCCGCTTGCCGGCGCTGGCCCGTGAGCGAAGTAGCAGCAGGCATGCGCCGGCGAGGCAGGCCGTGACCCAGCCCACCAGGTACACGCCACCCAGGGGCGCAAGAACCGCCGGCAACTTGCCGGCGAAGACCGGGCCGGTCAAATAGCCTGCGTTGAGCCACGGGAAACCGGTAAATACCCAGCCCCTGAGCCATTCCGTCACCACCAGGACGGAGGGCAGGACCATCAGCAGCGTCAGCCAGCGTTTCGGGGACTGGATGCGCGCCGCCCAATAACCGCCCAGGGCATACCAGCAGCCCATCAACGCGGCGAGCAGGATAACCAGCGTTACCGCAAGCGCTACCGGGCCGCCGTTGACGATGCGCACGCTGTGGTAGATCCAGTGACAGGCGATCGAAAAAGCGAACAGCCCGAACGTGAAGCTGCCGGCTGCGGCCGCCTTCGGGTTGTTGCCGGCCCGTTTGCCCGTCCAAAGGGACAAAAGCAAAGCGAGACCTGCCAGGCCGATGAACCAGCGAAGCAGCGACCACTCCGGGTAGAAGCAAAAGGCCGCCGCCCATAACAGCCCGCCAATCGCACCTATTGGAATCGTCCTTTTCATGCAGAAGCCACAGTGATCGGACGATATTGGCTAGAAAGGAGTTGACACATATTCTTTGGGGGCCGCAGCAAAGAAACCTAGCTGGACTCGCTCAAAATCTAATGTCAGGTGCAATGCTTTCGAGAAATTTCTTTCGAGAAATGCTGGCTCTGCTGCCCAGCAGCCCCAATCTATACCACTGAACTACGTTAGCAACCGGCACAACGTAAACATTGACCTCAGGAAATGGTGCTATGTCAGTAAGAATAAATCCCTTAATTTCCCTGAGTTTTTCCTGAAATTTGGGCTCATTGAAGCTGCGCCCCGACCCAACCTGATTGCTTGGTGTGAAGTAAACGCCGCTGTTCGTGATTGAACGCACCTCCCACTTATCATTATTAGGATCGAGTAGATCGTACCCCTTCCCTTCTGACGGTGCCAGCTTCCAGTTTGCATGTTCATTGGCTAACCGCCGCTCAATAATAAAAGAAACACGCCGCCCGTCCGTCAAATACTCACGCACGTCCTCTTGGGAAATACGAAATGCTTGTGCAAGTTCGGCCTCATCCCACGTCAATTTGAATTTGTTTTGCACGAGCGCCTCCGCACCCTCGCCCCGCCGCGCAATTCACTAAAGGCGTTGTAACAGCACGATTCGATTTGTGTTAGTTCCCTTCGTTCCATTAACCACACCCCAGCAATTTGCGGTCTTTGTAAATTTCTGATCGTTGATCATGACCCCAATCCTATGGAACGGGAGTGATTCTGCAGCTTGCCAAACAAGTCGCTCAAGCAAGACACGTCCTCCGCGCACCTCGCCCACTTCAAATGCAACGTAGCCGCCGGGTCTAACTATCCTCGCCTGTTCGTGCAAGACATTGTGGACCATCCTGGTCCAAGCTTCTTCTGTTCGATGCGTGTCGATAGCAATTGTTGACGGATCAATACCTGCAAACCAGCAGCGTAGCCAGTTGTCCGCCGCGTATTGAACCACATCCAAAAAAGGCGGTGACGTAACAACAAGATCGACGCTTCCGTCGGCTAACTCAGCCACATGCCACGCGACTCTCGTATGTAAGCTGGTTCCCACAGGTCGAGTAACACACCCGTCTCGCACCAGAGACTTTGTCTTTCTGACAATTAGTTCCTCAATGTCACGTTCGGGCGGTTCAGCACCCAATCTCTCGTTGATTTTCAATTGCGACTTAACAGACACCGCTTGGTTCGGTGGTAATGAGCGCCCGGAGAAGAAACCTGGCGAATGCCCGGAAAGGCGACTTAGGGCTACCATCCGTATCCAATCCGCAGCGGGGTCAAACTGTTGCGCGTCCAGCGGAATGCGTTCGTTAATCCAAGACCTCAAAGCTTCGAGCTTCCTCAGAGTGGCTGGGTGATAAAACGCCAGGAGGTCATTTCTCTCGATCTCTCCCCCATCCCAGTCCACAGTCCGTAGGGCGTCTCTCACCTGCTGAGTCTTTATTGACCCCAATCGAGGGCGAGTAAGCATTATCGAAAGGGGATTCACATCGTTACCGAACGCACAGCGTTCCATTAGCGCAGCCTGAACCAGCGTTGTGCCGCGGCCCATGAATGGGTCAAACACAACATCTCCAACGCTCGTTAGACGAGCAATGAAGAACTCAGGCAACTGAGCCTTGAAGCAGGCACGATATGAAATTTCATGAATCGAATGGGACCGCCTTTGACCTGCTGTCCAAAACTCATTTATGTAATAAGGAATGCCGCCCTCACGCAGCATAGTCGTGGCTTGCCCAAAATCATTGAATTCGCGCAGATTCGCTATGAAGTGTTCGGACGTCTCGACATAGAGGCACCGATCGGGAATTGAGAGTTGTAACATGCTGGGTTGGTTAGGATGACACTAGGCTTCCTACGCTATGTAAGAGCGTGAACCCAGAAATGGTTGTTTCTCCATATTCTTCGGAACGGTCGGAGTGAAACGTAATAATGCAAAGAAATCGTTAGACGAGTCTGCGTGCTGCCCAGATAGTATTCGCGCTAGCTACGGAGCCTCTTGCCATGAAGCGTATGCTGCAAGTTCGGTTGCGTGCTGCTTTTGCTTGTCACGCCGGTCATTTGCATCAACGTTTAAGAAAATGTCCGTGTGGTAGATGTTCTCCGGTACGGGCGTTGCCTCAACTGTTCGACCGCCTAATGCAGCATTTTCAACTCTGATGACGGCCCACCCTCGGCATTGCCGAGGAGGCGTTCTG
Source organism: Candidatus Foliamicus sp. (assembly GCA_965261845.1). Lineage (GTDB taxonomy): Bacteria > Pseudomonadota > Gammaproteobacteria > Steroidobacterales > Foliamicaceae > Foliamicus. The sequence goes on from OZ253475.1 coordinate 3,471,264, forward strand.
GCGGCTGCGCGTTTTGTACATAGCTCCGCCATTTCCGAAAGCGGTGCGTGATCCATCCGGTCTACCGATAAAGATTGAGCTTCCTCACTTTCCAGAAAAACGTCTGGAATGATCGTGTTTCTTGTTCGTGCTCGCTTTGCCGCTCCGCTTGCAACAACACTTCGGCCAAGTCTTTCTCGATTCGTGAGTTTAGGTAGCTTAGGTGGCATTCTCTTGCGCTAGCGGGCTCTTCAGTGCTTCCAATTGAGCCTTTACGAATTGGTCTGGTAGTTCTGACGAGTCGTCATAACGGGCGCGGCGACTCTTACCCTCAGTATGCGAAAAACATGCCCCTTGTCCTTCATTATTTATTTCAATGAGAACGGCTGCAGGCGCTACCGGTGACTTAAAGTGAATTGCAATTTCTCCATCCTTTGTGGGATATATCGTGGGAGCGATGTAATGATTGCGAAGTTCCTTCAAGATTCGTCTTGCTTCTCCTCGCGCCGTGTCGCTGACTTGAGGTAGGCCGTCTTCCTTTATCTCGTCGTCAATGGACTCTAGTTCCTCAAGAACAGCCGGGAGCCATGTTCCCTTTTGCAATTTCTCCAGGACACTTGCAGACCACACCGTGATGTGCCAATCATGCCATTCGCTGAGGGCGATCATCAGGTTCGTGGCTTCTGTTTGTTGTTCTTCGGAAGCAAATGTCGGTTTTCGGTGTTTCTTGGCCATTACTCCATAGTCAGGAATAAGTTGCCAAGTTTCTCTGTGACGTGGAACTTGCATGGGACGGTATACGTATGGGTCTTCATTCAAGCCGATAGCCGTTGGTGTTGCTGAGGTCATGCCTCACCTCGACTTAGGCCAACCGCCCGGTCAGCTATTGCGGAAAGCTGATTTGCGAGTTGTTCAATATAGTCAGTCCCGCTGGCTTGACTAAGGGAAATAGAAATATTCGTGCTTACGAACAATCCATCACTAATTTGAAGGGACTTCTCAACCAATCGATTAAGACTCCAAGTCTGTTCAGTGCCCGAGAGCGCTATTCGTATAGAAGATTGGTAGGATACTCCTGATTCAGAGGCCAAGGCCTCCATAATCTTTGGCTGTGCAAACTGGTTCAGGTAATTGTTGGCAGACATGTTTTGCAATAGCTGCACATGTTCGTTGGATCGGAAATGCAACCAGTCCTGCTTGTGGCTACTGAAATCTGATGCAAGCCAGTCCAGCGAAGTTCGGGTTGTGGAAAAAACCGCAGCGTAGGCCTGAGGGTTGACACTAGTAAAATTCAGCCTTAGTTCACTGGGATTGAGTGTAATCACACAGGCGCCGCCATAGAGTTGACAGATGCATGACACGTCCCCCAAGGAACTAGACGAGTTCACGCGGAAATCCTGAGCGCGCGCTAGGCCGCTAAATATGCTTGAGATTCCCGCAAGAAATTTCTGTGTTGCACTTGGCCAGTCTGTTATAAACGGAACTAGCGCAACACTGAATTCGAGTTGCTGGTCATGGGGTCTGACTGGGAAGTTCATGAGTCGAGACCTATGTTCCATTGGTGAAAACTCAAGCAGTTTACCATCTACGCCCTATTGCCTACCGCCTAACTCCGCCGTGTTTTCTTGTCCTAGCGCGACCACCATTATTCGGTAGCTGATAAGAATCTGATCACCTTTTCCCTGCCCCGATACGGTCGCTAACAGGGATTTGAGCGTGCTTCCCCTTAGACATTATCTCTTTACCTTTTCTGTCTTACTTGGCTTTGTCGTGAACGAGAATCTCCTAGTCGCGTGCTATGCTGGAAGACGCAAATCGGGCTTTCTCGCCGGAGAAATCGGGGTTTATTGCACATGCTGAAGAAAATCTGCGGGCTGTATCTCATTGCCGTAGCCATTCTGGCCGCAGTCCACACGGTAGTCGAGCCGCTGTATCACGTACCGGGACCCGGCCAGCCATACAGTCCATTCTGGACCATTGTCAATCCGCTGACTGTGTTGGCAATTGTATTGGGCGTGATATTCGCGTACATCAGCAAGCAGGGGGCCGCCGGGACGGCGGCGACACGACACTAGTGCGGGTGAAAACGATCACGTGCGGGCCAGCGACTGCGCTGTTGGTGCTCGCCTGGTTGCCGGCTCCGGCTTTCGCTGCCGCGGATTCCACGCCGCTGCCGGCCACCTTTCGGGATTGCGAAGAATGCCCGGAGATGGTGGTCGCGCCCACCGGTGAATTCACCATGGGAGCGGAGGGCGGAGAGGAGGGCCGCCCGGAAGGGCCGCCGCGCCGGGTAAGCATCGGCCGTCCGTTTGCAATCGGAAAATTCGAGGTAACAAACCGGGAATTCGCTGCGTTTGTCGCCGATACGGGATACGAAACTCCCACCAGTTGCCTGGTTCGCGTCGGCGACGAGTGGCTGATGCACCCCGAGGCGCACTGGACGAATCTACGCACCGGGCAGGAGTCGGAACCGGATCACCCGGTGGCCTGCGTCAATTGGCTGGACGCGCGCGCCTATGTGGCCTGGCTGGCCGAGAAGAGCGGTCAACCTTACCGGCTTCCCAGCGAAGCGGAATGGGAATACGCGGCGCGCGCCGGGGTAAGCGGCGATTTTCCCTGGGGTGACGATCCCGATAGCGCCTGCGCACATGCCAATGTGTATGACTTGGGCGCCAACGCGGAACACGGTTTCAGCTGGGGGGTGGCGAATTGCGATGACGGCTTTGCGCTGCTTGCGCCGGTAGGCCGGTATCGGGCCAACGCTTTCGGCTTGCACGATGTTGCCGGCAATCTCTGGGAATGGGTGGAGGATTGCTATAAAGCGCCCTACGCCCCTCATATGCCTACGGACGGTTCGGCATACGGTCCGCCGCCGGGTGAGTGCGAGCGCCGCAGCGTTCGGGGCGGCAGCTGGAGCAGCCGGATAAGCCGCCAGCGTCTTACCTGGCGCGGCCGCGACCCCGAAGACCTGCGCTACTCCATCTTCGGCTTCCGCGTGGCCCGCTCGCTTTCCGAGTAGTGGCCTGCCAGCGCGCTGCGAGCCTTAAGCCCGGCCTCCTGAACCTTGATACTGGTGCAGTCCCAATCTCGGGCTAGAATTCCCCGCATGTATAGATCAACACTGTTAATGGCCCTGATTCTCGGGCCCACCATTATTTCGGCGCAGGCCGACGAGCCGACGCAGCCGAAGACCTTCACGGATTGCGATCAATGTCCCGAGATGGTCGTGGTGCCGCCCGGAAAGTTCGTGATGGGATTCGACGGCGACGTCGACGACCGCCCGATGGGGCCGGCTCATGAAGTGCGAATCGCCCAACCGTTTGCGATGGGCAAGACCGAGGTCACCAATCAGCAATACCTGGAATTTGTGACCGCCACCGGTTACGAAATGGCGCCCGGCTGCCGGGGTCAAATCGACGGGGAATGGGCGATGGATCCGCAAGCGCACTGGACCGACTTACGGCTCGGGCAAGAGTCTGATCCGCAACATCCCGTGGCCTGCGTCAGCTGGCTGGACGCACGCGCCTACGTGGCCTGGCTTTCGGAAATCAGCGGCCAGCCCTATCGGCTGCCGAGCGAATCGGAATGGGAGTACGCGGCGCGCGCCGGCTCCAACGCCAGTTATCCCTGGGGCGGCGATCCCCACGAGGGTTGTGCCAATGCCAACATGTACGACTTGAGTGCGGACGCCGTGCACGACTTCGCTTGGCCGTTGATCAACTGTAATGACGGTTATCCCACCCTGGCGCCCGTGGGTCAGTTTCAGCCCAACGGTTTCGGCTTGCACGATGTGACCGGCAACGTCTGGGAGTGGGTGGAGGACTGCTACGAAGTGCTCTATCCCGATGACATACCAACGGACGGTTCCGCATACAGTCTGCCGCCGGGCCAATGCGAGTATCGCAGCGTGCGGGGCGGCAGCTGGCTCACCAACCCCGAATGGCAGCGGCTCCCCTTCCGCGGCCGCGACCCCGAAGAAGTGCGCTACAGCTTCTTCGGCTTCCGGATCGCCCGCTCCCTGACCGAACAATAGTACTGAAGCTTACTCAGGCAGCCTGCCCGTAGCCGAGGACAGCCTTGGTCTCAAGAAATTCCTCCAGCCCCTCGGGTCCCGATTCACGCCCGTTCCCCGATTGCTTGTAGCCGCCGAACGGCGCGCTGAAGTCACCCGAATCGCCGTTCAGGCAAACCTGCCCCGCTTGCAGCCGCGCCGCCACACTGCGCGCCTGCTCCAGGTCGCTGCCCCAGACATATGCCGCCAGTCCATATTCCGTGTCGTTGGCGATCGCCACTGCCTCGTCCACGTCCTGGTACGGAATAACGCATAGCACCGGGCCAAAGATCTCTTCGCGGGCTATCGTCATGTCGTTGCTGACGTTGCCGAACACCGTCGGCTTTACAAAATACCCGCGCTCCAGGCCCTGGGGCTTGCCCGGGCCGCCGGTAGCCAATTCAGCGCCTTCCTCGATTCCCTGCCGGATGAGCTTCTGTACCCTGTCGAATTGAGTCTCGCTTACCAGCGGCCCCATGGTGGTTCCTTCCGAATCGGGATCGCCGATGCGCGCCCTCGCTGCCGAGGCCACCGATATTTCCACCGCCTTGTCGTGCAGGGCCGCCGGAACCAGCAGGCGGGTGGGGGCGTTGCAGGACTGGCCCGTGTTCATGCACACGTTGCGCATTCCGTTGATCACGCCTTTCTCCAGCATCGCTTCATCAAGGATGATGTTGGGCGACTTCCCGCCCAGCTCCTGGCTGACCCGCTTGACGGTTCCGGCCGCCGTAGCGGCAACCGCAATGCCGCCTCGGGTGGAACCGGTAAACGAGACCATGTCGATGTCGGGATGGCCGGCGATGGCCTGGCCCACCCCGGGCCCATCTCCGTTGACCAGGTTGAATACACCCGCCGGGATGCCCGCGGCCTCCATGACCTCGGCAAAGATCACGCCGCTCAAGGGGGCGATCTCGCTCGGCTTCAGCACCATGGTGCAACCGGCCGCCAGCGCCGGCAGGACCTTGAGCGTGATCTGGTTGATCGGCCAGTTCCAGGGCGTGATGAAGCCGCACACCCCGATCGGCTCACGGCGGATCAGCGTGCCGCCTCGCTGCTCCTCGAATTCGAAGTTTTCCAGAAGCCGCCGCGCGGTCTTGGCGATGACCACGCCCATGGCCGCCTGGGCCTTGGTGGAAAGGCCCTTCGGCGCGCCCATTTCCGCCGTAATGGCCGCAGCCATATCGTTATAGCGGGCCTTGTATGCGGCAATGAACGCGTCGATCAATTCGAGACGTTCCTGCTTGCTGGTCCCCGAATAGCCGGCAAACGCCCTTCGGGCGGCTGCCACCGCATGGTCGACATCCACGGCGCCGCCCAGCGAAATCACTCCGGCCGGTTCTTCGGTGGACGGATTGATCACGGCCAGTTCATGCGCCTCGACCGGGTCGACCCATTCGCCTCCAATGAAGAACTTGCGATATTCGTATTGCGCCATTGCTGCCGTACTCCTTCAGTTATCCAGACAGGTTGGCGAGGATACACCCCTCCCGCACCGCGTGCTATCCTGCCGCGCTACGCTCTTGCTCGAGGCGCTCACACATATGCAGACCATGCTTAGCCGATTGACCCGGGTCAAGGGTACGGTTCCACTCTCGCTACGCGCGGGTTGGGGCGTGGGCGCGCTGGGTGTGGCGTTGCTGTTCAATACCTACTCTGCGATCCTGATTTTCTACCTGACAAAAATTGCGGGTGTTGCGGCCCTGACGGCCGGCACGCTTCTTATGATCGCCAAGGCATATGACCTGGTTACCGACTTGCCGATGGGAATCATCAGCGATCGAACGAAGAGCCGTTTTGGGCGCCGCCGGCCCTGGCTGCTGCTTGGCGCATTTGTTTGCGCCGGAGCTTTCGTCCTGTTGTTCAGCACGCCCGCGCATTGGACGGATTTCAGCAAGGCAGCCTATGTATTGGGGGGTTTGCTGGTCTTCAATACCGGCTACACGCTGTTCAACGTGCCGCATATCGCCATGCCCGCGGAAATGTCCACCAACTACGACGAACGCACGGCCATCATGTCGTTCCGGGCCGTGGCCATTATGCTGGGAACCTTTGCGGTAATAGGGATCGCGCCACGCTTGGCGGACGAATTCGGCGGTGGCAACGACGGCTATGTGATCGTGGGCTGGATGCTGGGTATCCTGGCGCTGTTGGCGATGACTACCTGTTTTTTCGGGACTGCCGGCGTGCGCGCAACCGAACACGTCAGGTCCCGCTACGGTGTTCGGGAGCAGCTGCGCACGGCGGCGTCCAATGTTCACTTCGGGAAGTTGGCGGTTTTCAAGTTTCTGACCCTATTGGCGACGGGTGTGTCAGCGGGCAGCGTGTTGTTTTTCATCGTCGATATTCTGGGTCATTCTCAGGGCGTCATGCTGTATTACGCGATAGGCGGCAACCTCATCATGCCGCTCGTGGCCGCTCCCCTGTTCTGGGTGCCGTTTTCACGCAAGGTGGGCAAGCATCGCGCCCTGATGCTCGCAACGTTTGGCTTCATGGTGGGAGCGCTTTGGTGGTGGTTCGTCGAGCCGGGCGAACCCGTATGGCTGTTGTTCGTGAGGGCGTTGGTGCTCTCTTTCTTCGGGATGGGCAAACTGTTGCTCGGGATGTCGCTCCTGCCGGATGTTCAGGAGTACGACTACCTTTCGACCGGCCTGCGGCGCGAGGGCGTGTTCGCCGGCGCATACAACATGGTGGAGAAGGCCGCATTCATGGGCGCCCCAATGCTCATAGGTCTGATTCTCTGGCTGCTGGGTTATCAGTCGACAGTCGACAACCAAGCTATTCAGCAGGACCCCAGCGCGCTTACCGGAATTCGTATTTCCATTGCAATCGTTCCCGCTGTTTGTAATTTACTGGCCGGGATCGTTCTCTTGCGCTGGAACCTGACCCGCGAAATGCTGGACGAACTTCGCGCCAAGCGCGACGCCGCGAGCGCTTAAGTACAGCGCGGGGCAACCCGGTCCCGTGTCCTGGGCGCCGTTTTACGAGGGCAGGCTGCCCTCGTTCCCAGGGGGGTCAGGCGGCCTGGTCGGCCTCCGCGGCGCTCGCTCGCTTGGCCGGCAGCAGCGGGATCGGGTCGATCACCCAGCCTTTCTTGTTGCGCCGCGCCGGGCTCGGGATGGCGAAAGCCGTATGCGCGCCAAGCCGGCTGACCTCGTCTAAGTCGATACGCCAGCCGCGCGCCTGCCACTGGGCCAGCCATTGGCGATAGCGGCCTACGGCATAGTCCGACGGAGTAAGCAAGTCCCTGGTACTGGCCCGTGGCGTTGTCTTCGGGTGCAGGGTAAGCATAATGTCCCGGTCCTGATACGCGACGTAGCGATTGCGCTCCATGATGGTCTCGTCATGACCCTCGTCCTGCATGAAGTTGCGCATGGTGATCATGTACAAGCCGGTACCTGCCTCGTCGATGGGTAAGCGGTACAGGTACTGGTAGATCTTCATCACCGGGGTGGGATTGATATGGGTCCACACGGAAGAGGGCCCGTGATGACCGGTACCCACGTCGATGGTGCGGTTGTCGTGCACCTTTGAAGTGTCCCGCATCCCCCTTTCAGCGAGCGGCGGTGCGTAGACCTTGTTGTAGAAACCTGTGCCCCAGCCGGTTTCCCGGATGTCCAACTCGCTGACCTTGTAATCCTCGTCCTCGCCCTTCATGCCGTGGGTGTCGTGGACGAATTCGTTATGCGCCGGGTCTATGCCGTTTTCCACCGCACGCTTGTAGTCGACATTCCATTCAAAATACTGGAGGGTGGAACGCCATCCTTCTTCTCCCCACTCGGGAATCTGCAAAAGCGGCGGCCGTTCGGACTCTTCCAGGTCGCCCAGAAAGCAAAACACCATCCCATAGCGCTCCATGACCGGGTAAGAATCCACCCGCGCACGGCCCGGCGGCTTGGCGTTCATGCCGATGGAGGGAACGCGAACGCACTGGCCATCGCCGTTGAAGCGCCAGCCGTGATAGGGGCATTGCACGCAGCTGTCGGCTACCAGGCCATCGCCAAGGGATCCGCCGCGGTGGCAACAGGTATTACTGAGGCAGTGCGCCTTACCGTCCTGGTCGCGCCACAAGACGAAATCCTGGCCCAGCATGCGCCTCTTCAACGGTTGGTCGGCGAGATTCTTCGACTGGACCGCGGGATACCAGAAGTTGATAAACATAGAGTTGTTCCCGGGTAGCGTCAGGCGGAACTTCGCGTCTGGCGTGCGTTCGCGTGCGCCTTAGGCCTGGGCGCGAGGACATCCTGCCATCGTTTCATTTTCGAGGGCAGGATGCCCTCGTTCCCGGAGGGATCAGGCGGCCTGGTCGGTCTCCACGGCGCGTGCCGGCCTGGCCGGCAACAGCGGGATCGGGTCGATCACCCAACCCTTCTTCTTGCGCCGTGCCGGGCTCGGTATGGCAAACGCGGTATGGGCGCCGACCTCCCGCACCTTGTCCGAGTCGATGCGCCAGCCGCGCGCCTCCCATTCCTTCAGCCGTTCCCGATAGCGCCCGATGGGATAGTCCGAGGGAGTGAACAGTTCCTTGGTATTGACCCGGGGCGTGACTTTCGGGTTCAGCTTGGAAAGCACGTCCCGGTCCTGGAAGGCTACGTACTGGTTTCGCTCCATCATGGTTTCGTCATAGATCTCTTCCAGCATGAAGTTGCGCATGTTAATCAGGAACAGCTGGGTGTTCTCCTCGTCGATCGGACACTCGTAGAGGTACTGTTGGATGTGCATGACCTCAGTGGGGTTGATGAAGGTCCACACGGAAGACGGTCCGTGGTGGCCGGTGCCCACTCTGATGGTACGGTTCTTGGTCTCTCCGGAAGCCTCGCGCATTTTCTTCTCGGCCAAAGGCGGGGCGAAGACCTTGTTGAAAAACCCCGTGCCCCAGTCGGTCTCGCGAATATCCAGGTCGCGGACCCTGTAGTTCTCATCCATGCCCTTCATACCATGGGTGGGGTGTACGAACTCGTTATGGGCCGAGTCGATCCCGTTTTCGATTGAGCGCTTGTAATCGAGGTTCCAAACGAATTGCTGGCAGGTGGAGGACCAGCCTTCCTGGCCCCACTCCTTGATCTCAAGGATCGGCGGCCGTTCGGATTCGTCGAGGTCGCCCAGGAAACAGAACACCAGGCCGTAGCGCTCCATGACCGGATAGGAATCCACTCGCGCCCGCCCCGGCGGCTTGGCGTTCATGCCGATGGAGGGCACGCGAACGCAGTTCCCCTCGCCGTTGAAGCGCCAGCCGTGATACGGACATTGAATGCAGCCGGCCGCCACCACGCCGTTGCCAAGGGAACCGCCGCGGTGGCAACAGGTATTGCTGAGGCAGTGGGCCTGACCTTCCTCGTCACGCCACAGGACGAAGTCCTGCCCCAACATGCGTCTCTTCAGCGGTTCGTCGGCCAGATCCTTGGACTCAACCGCCGGGTACCAGAAGTTGATGAACATGTCTATGCTCCAGGGTTGTTGTGGAAATAGTTTATACCGGAACCGTCCAGGGGTCGTAGTGGAACAATCCCAGCGACTCTTCGTTTCGATTGTTGCGCTCGGCGAAGCGGTCCGTGTCGGGCGCAAAGAACTTGTGAATGATTTCTGCGGACTCCTCCATCACCAGCGTAGTGCGCTCCACGCGGGCCGCCTCGTAGCGCCGTAGCGCCTCGGCGATTTTGCCGGCAGCGGCCAGACAGCGCGCCAGCACGACGCCGTCCTCAATCGCCATGACCGCACCCTGGCCCATGAAGGGCAGGGTGGGATGCGCGGCGTCCCCCAGCAGCGAGACCCGACCCACGCTCCAGGATTCCAGGGGCCGGCGCGAGAACAGCCCCCACTTGTAGCAAAGCTCGGGCGGTGTCGAGGCGATGATCGATTGCACCAGTTGGTGAAAATCCGAAAACTCCTCCAGCACTTCCGCGATCGTGGAGTGCTGCGACCAGCTCTCCACCTGCCAGTCTTCCCGCTCCACGAAGGCCACGTAGTTGACTGTTTCGCCGCCTCGAATCAGGTAGCGCACGAACAAGTGCCCGGGACCGATATAGATCCCCGAGGGCGGATCCACGGCCTCGGGCGGGACGCTCGCAGCCGGCGCCAGGCCGCGCCACGCGACATAGCCGGTGAAGGTGGGCGATTCGGCCTCGTGCAACTGGGAACGGACCGGCGACTTCACGCCGTCGCAGCCGATCAGCGCCCGCCCGGACGCGCTGCGCCCGTTGCGAAAATAGGCGCACGCCTCGGTCTCGCTTTGCGTAAAGCGCTCGAACTCGTGGTTTAGGTGGATACATTCCGGATCGTTGGCGAGTACGGCCCTGGCAAGCATTTCGTGCAAATCGGCGCGATGGATTTGGTAATAGGGAGCGCCATACTGTTGCCGCGGCAGATCGCCCCGCTCACGGCGCACCAGTACGCGGCCGGTCTGATAGTGATGCACTGCCTGGTAACTGGGCGGATCGGCGGCACTTGTCAGTTCGTCTTCAAGGCCCAGGCCGATGATGCCCTTGGAGCCATTGGGGCTGAGCGTAAGCCCGGCGCCGACTTCACCCAGCTCCGGCGCCTGCTCGTACACCTGCACCGCAATGCCGGCCCGCTGCAAGGCCAGCGCACAGCTCAATCCGCCGATGCCGGCGCCGATCAACATCACAGGACGATCTTTCATGCGCGAAAGGTTAACCCGGAATTCGCGTTGTGAATCCCACCCCCCTGGGAACGAGGGCGTCCCGCCCTCGACGAGGCCGGGACGGCCTCGCTCCTAGCGTGTTCCCTGCGCGCCAGCGCAGCGGCGCCCGCTGCGAAAACTCCCAGCGTGGAGGGATAGAATGCGCAGCGTCATGTACCGCGGGAACTTCTCATGCGCAACGCCACACTCACCAGCGGCCTGCTGGCCTCTTTCTTGCTGATGTCCGCCGGCCAGGCGCAAACCGTGCTCATTACCGGGTCCAATAGCGGACTTGGCCTGGAGTTCGCCCGCCAATACGCCGCCAAGGGCTGGGCGGTCATCGCCACCCACCGGCGCGACACGACCCCTGAAACGCTGGCCGAACTTGCATCCGAACACGATGGCGTGCGCGTTGAAAGGCTGGATCTGTTGAGTCATGCCGGCATCGACGCGCTGGCGGAAAAGCTGGCCGGCATGCCCATAGACGTGCTCATAAACAATGCCGGCATAACCGGGGACTTTACCAAGCTCCGTCCGCAAAGCCTGGGCACCCTGGACTACGAAATGGCACTTCGCTTCTTCCGCACCAACTCTCTGGGCGCGCTGAAGGTCAGCGAGGCTTTCCTGGATAACGTGGCGGCCAGCGATCAAAAGAAGATAGTGGCGGTGAGTTCCCTGGCAGGCTCGTTCGGCGGCGAATCCGGCGGTAAGGGCAGCATTTACTGGTACCGATCCAGCAAAGCGGCCTTGAACATGATGATGGTGGGGGTGGCCGCTGATACAAAGCGCAAGGGTATAACCGTGGCCTTGCTCTCGCCGGGGACTGTGAAGGTGGAGAAGGTGGCGGAGATGGTGGAACGCGCGGGCCTGAAGGGTTTCATCGAGCCTCAAGAGAGCATTGCCGGCATGATAGGGGTCATTGAAGCACTTACGCTTGAAGATTCCGGCAGCTTCATCCGCTACAACGGCGAACCGCAGCCCTTCTAGCCGCGTCGCCGTGTTGTTCATGCCGACTCCGGGGCGGGACGGCAAGCTATAATCCAGTGTGCAGCCAAAGGGCTTTGCCCAAGGAGGAAGGCGATGAACTTTGAGGAATACGTGCCGGCGGCGATCATTACTGCGGCGATTCTGGGGACATGGATTGACGTGCGCCGGGAGATCGGCGACATGCGCCGCGAAGTCGGCGACGTGCGCAGGGAAGTTGGCGGACTTCGCAGCGAATTTTTTACACTCAACGGCCGCGTGAGTCATATTGAGGGACTTTTGTCGCCCACGCCCGCAACGCCAAAATCTTCGGCGGCGGAGCCGTCCTGACAGCATGATCTGCCGGGCGCGGCTGGAGAGCCCGGCCTCCCGCCCAGTTCAGAGAGTCCTGCGGTACGGTGACTAAGACAAGAGACCGCAAAAGTTGTCCATTCACCGACGTCCCGTAACCCCAAGCATTTCCCATGCGTCCTTTCCTGAAGCAACCAATTCTTGCCGAATAAGGGTGTGATCGAAGTCGCTATTGCGTGGGCGGCGGCCACCAAGGTCAGGCACGGCGTGCGCACCCCGGCGCAGGAGTTCGGCAGCGACCAAGAGCTTTCCCGCATTCCAGAGCTGGTTTGGGTTCGGTGCATTCATGTCTAACGGCTCGTAAAGCCCATCGCAAAGATTGCAGTGAGTTTGCTTGTCAACGCTTGTTTCCGTAGTGACTACTGCTGCTTAAATTGTAGCCTGTGGGCGATTGCCGGAATTGGACGCAGCTTTCAGTCCAGATGCCGTGGCAGCCCGCTATAATTCGGCATGAAGCCAAGGGCTTTGCCCAAGGAGGAAGGCGATGAACTTTGAGGAATACGTGCCGGCGGCGATCATTGCCGCGGCGATTCTGGGGACATGGATTGACGTGCGCCGGGAAATCGGCGATGTGCGGCGGGAAGTCAGCGGACTTCGAGGCGAAATGTTTACACTCAATGGCCGCGTTAGCCATATTGAGGGCCTCTTGTCGCCCACGCCCGCAACACCACCGCCGAAACCGGCCGGTGAATCCCACTAAGAGCCGGCCGGCTAAAGGAACGTTACGCCGCCATCTACCATCAGGGTCTGGCCGGTGGTCATCCGGCTCAGGTCGCTGGCCAGCCACAGCACCGCGCCTACTACGTCGGCGGTTTCAAGGGGCCGGCGTATGGCCTGCTGCGAGGTTGTGGCGCCCAGGGCTTTCTCCAGTTTGTCGCCGAAGAATTGCGCCGAGGCGTCGGTGGAAACAATGTTGGGAGCGACCGCGTTGACGCGAACGCCGTAGCGCCCCATTTCCCTTGCCAGCCCGCGAGTCAGTCCGATCACCGCGGCCTTTGAAGTGGTGTAGTGAATCACGTTGGCCATTCCGTAGGTTGCAGCCAGCGAAGCAATGTTGATGATTGAGCCGCCGGCGCCGGACCGCATATATTGCGCGGCCGCCCGGCTGGCCAGCCACACGCCCTTGACGTTGACCGCCATGGTCGCGTCCCATAGGTTTTCTTCCACCTCGTCGAAGCGTTGCAGCTTGAGGTTGCCCCACCAGGCAGCGTTGTTCACGAGCACGTCGATGCGCCCGTACGCTTCGGCGGTCCGGGTGGCCATTGCCTCCAGGTCCGAGAGCGAAGTCACATCCGCCTTGCAAGCCAGGGCTTCGCCCCCTGCTTCCTCCGCCAGCGCCTGGGTTTCCCCGCAATCGTTCAGATCGCACAGCATCAGCCGTGCCCCGCGCCGAGCAAACTCAACGGCGTACGCTTGCCCCAAACCACCGGCCGCCCCGGTGATCACCACTGCTCGCTGGTCAAATTGCATCTTGTTCTCCAAGTTGGCGGCGGTGATGCTAGCATTTTCGGGCTATGTCCGGCCCGATGACCGGCAAGCGGTCCGGTTTGCCGCTGCCTTCCGCCACTCTCATGCTGATTCGCTGTGGGCGCTCAGGCATGGAGGTGCTGCTGTTGAAGCGCCCCGCGGGCGCGGCCTTCGGCGGCGCGTGGGTGTTCCCCGGGGGTGTGTTGGAGGATCCAGACAGGGATCCGCGCCTCTACCGCCGGTGCCTCGGCATCAATGATGCGCTCGCAAGCCGGGCGCTCTCGCTGCCGCGCGACGGCTTGGCGTACTGGCTGGCGGCTATTCGAGAAACGTTCGAGGAAGCAGGATTGTTGATGGCCGTCACTGGCTGCGGGCAGGCGTTACGCGGCACTCTTGCGGATCGGGTCGGGCTGCTTGGTGGCAGGATTGGGTTTGCCGAGCTCTGCCGCCGAAGCAACTGGCGTTTGCCGGCAAACCGGCTGCACTATGTCGCCCACTGGATAACGCCCAGCATGGCGCCACGCCGCTTCTCCACGCGGTTTTTTTTGGCGGCTGCGCCGCAAGGCGCCACAGCGCGCGCCGACGGCAGGGAAGTGTTGAACGCCCGATGGTTCGGCCCGGGGCTCGCCTTGCAGCAGAATATTCAATTGGCCCATCCGACCCGCCATTTTCTGAGATTGCTTGCCGGCCTGGGAAGCGTGGAGAAGGCCCTGGAGTGGGCCGGCGGATTGGATCGGCGGTCCATTCCCGTTACTCGGCCGGAGGTTCAGCGCATTGACGGAAAGCTGATGTCGTGCCTGCCCACTGGTGAGGTATTGGGACCTTTCAATATGCAAAGCTACCCGCTGGAATCTCAGCAATTGTCGTCCCCTGCTGCGGCGGATGACCACGCCGCCGGTTCCCGAAAAAACCAACGCGGCGGCGAATCGCGCATGCGGGCGATATAGCGTAGAGACATGTCCGAGCCAGACAGAGCCATTCGTCCCGGCGAGCTGGTGTGCCTTGCGCCTTCCATCCATCGGATCACCGCTTTCAATGCCGGGATGATGACCGGTCCGGGCACCAACACCTGGATCCTGGGCGATGAGAAACTGGCCGTTCTGGATCCCGGGCCCGCATCACCCGAACACATCGACAACGTGCTGGCCAAGGCTCCGGGAAGGGTGCGCTGGGTACTCGTCACCCATACCCATCCGGACCATTCACCGGGCGCCTCGATTCTGGCGAAACGTGCCAATGCACAGGTAATCGGGCCCTCGCCACCGGCGGGTCCAAGGCAGGATCAAACCTTTCGCCCCAGCATCCAGCCACGCCACGCTCAGGAATTCGACCTGGGAGGATTTACGCTGCAGGCCGTTCATACTCCCGGCCATGCGTCCAACCACATTTGCTGGTGGCATGCGGCAGCCGGTGTGCTGTTCACCGGCGACCACATCATGCAGGGTTCAACCGTGGTTATCGCGCCGCCGGATGGCGATATGAGTGCCTACATGGCCTCCCTGCGGCGAGTGCTCGAGCTACCCTTGCGCGCGCTGGCGCCCGGACACGGGCATTGGATCGAGCATCCGCGGCGGGAAATCAAGGCCCTGATTGCCCATCGGCGAGGCCGCGAGCAAAAGGTCTTGACGGTATTGAGGATGCTCGGCGCCGCAAAGCTTGAGGATATGCTTTCGCTCGTGTACGACGATGTCCCGGAGCAATTGCACCCTGTGGCCGCCAGGTCCCTTGAAGCTCACCTCCTCAAGCTGGCGCAGGAAGGGCAAGCTCGCTGTGACGCCGGACGTTGGCGCCTCGCAATAGAGAGGACGCCATGAGCGAATTGTTTATCCGTGCGGCTCACCCCGCCGATACGCCCACGATTGTCCGGTTCAACGTCGCGCTGGCCGAAGAATCCGAGGGCTTGCGGCTCGATCCTCAGACGGTGGAGGCCGGCGTGCGGAGGATGTTTTCCGACCCGGCCCTGGGGCGCTACCTGGTGGCCGTTTCGCCTCGGGAAGAAACTGTAGGGCAGGTGATGATTACTACCGAATGGAGCGACTGGAGAAACTGCATGATCTGGTGGCTGCAAAGTGTGTATACCGCTCCCGAGTACCGCGGCCGTGGTGTATTCCGGCTGCTATGCGAGCATGTCTTGAGCGAAGTCAGCGCCACAGGATGCCGGCTGCGCCTCTACGTGGAGCGCAACAACTCAAGAGCGATAGCGGCCTATCGGGCTTTGGGTTTCGACCGCTGCGGCTATGACGTTATGGAGCACGGGTGATTGGCGTGAATCGTCCCGACTGGCGGGGCATTGCGGTAGTGATTCGGGGAGTTGTGGGGTTCAAGGCCGTATGGTTATGCACTGTTTTCGGAGCGGCTTTGCTCTCATGAGCATCGACGGCCTGGCCTGGCTGCGCGGGAAGCGCCTGCTGGCGGCTTTGTTCGGCGCAGTCGGCGCGCCGTTTGCATACTATTCGGGAATCGCCCTGGGGGCCGCATCCGGCGCCGCCGTGGCTTTCTACGTACTGGTGGGTTTTTTCTATGCGGCGGCTACGCCGCTGCTGGTGGAATTGGGAGGTGCCTTGAAGGGCGGCGAGGCCGCCCCCGGAGGGAGGAAATTACCGGGGGCGACCTGACCTTGCTCCTGGGATTGGGGGGAGGTCTCTTGGGAGGGGAGATCCAGGAACAAGGTTGCCGCTGCTATAAGAAGGGCCTAGCTGCCAAGCATTGACCAGAAGGCAGCGAACGGGCTGATAAAGGCTACGGCGAACAGCACGGCCTCACCAAGGAAGCCCAGGTTGCCGGCGCCAGTTCTTGAAATCAGTGTCATGTCTCTTACTCCTTTGCATCTCTTGTTGATGCACTGCATAAGATAAGGACGAACCGGCTTTTTTCTTCTCACGGCGGTAACGTTTCGTAACATTTTGTAACGGAGGCGTTTTTTCTCCCCAAAACGGCCAATCCACCCATAAAATCGCTAAGGCATGACGGCACGCATACTGCTTATCGACGACGACGCAAAGCTGGGAATGCTTCTTCGAGCGTATTTCAGCCGCTTCGATCTTGAGCTTGAGTCAGCCCTGGAAGGGGACTCGGGCCTGCGCAAGTTGGCCGCGTTCTCTCCGGACCTGGTGATTCTTGACATAATGCTTCCCGGCCGGGACGGTTTCGAACTGTGCCGGGAAATCCGCAAGACCAGCGCTGTGCCCATCATCATGCTGACCGCGCGCGGTGACGTAACCGACCGCGTAGTGGGATTGGAAGTCGGCGCCGACGACTACGTAGCCAAACCGTTCGAGCCACGCGAACTGGTGGCCCGCATCCAGACGATTCTTCGCCGGGTGCAACGCCCGGCGGCGATGGCGGGAACGGCCGAGCATGGCTCCCTGCAACTGGATTTCGACCGGCGCGAGGCGCATTTGAGCGGTGATCGGATCGAGTTGACCGCAATGGAATTCAACCTTCTGCAGCTGTTGTCCTCGGAGCCGGGCCGGGTGTTTACCCGCGACGAGATACTCTCCGAGTTGCGCGGCATTGAGCCGAACATCTTTTCCCGTTCCGTTGACATCAACATCAGCCGGCTGCGCCAGAAGCTGGATGACGATCCATCCAACCCGCGCTTCATTCGAACCATTCGGGGCGCCGGATACGTGTTCCTTCGGGGGCAGGCAGCGGCATGAGCGGCCGCTTCTCCGCCCTTATGAAGTGGCTGGCACGCAAGCCGCTGGCCGCATGGCGCTCGCTGCCCGTGCGCCTGATCCTCATCTTTGTGGCGAGCCTGTTTGTCATGTCCGCGGGCGTCACCATTGGCTTTGAGCTGTTTCCTCCGGACCGCAGTCCGACATTGCGGCGCGTCTATATCTACATCATGTGCGCGGCCGTCGTCGGCGGCTGTTACCTGGCGGTGCGGCGGTTGTTTTATCCCCTGGAGGACATTCGCCTGGGTGCCCGGCGCATCAGGGAAGGGCAACTCGACTATCGGATTCCGGTTCGCCGCCAGGACGAGTTTGGAAGGCTATCCGAGCGCATTAACCGCATGGCCGACGAAGTCCAGCGCATGCTGGGCGGCCAGCGCCAATTGTTGCTTTCCTTGAGTCATGAATTGCGCACGCCGCTGACCCGCGCGCGGCTGGCGCTGGAATTCATCCACGACAAGGAGGTGCGCGCGCACCTCGATTACGACCTGTCCAATATGGAGAGGATGATCACGGAATTGCTGGAGGGCGAACGCCTCAATACCCGCAGCCAGGAAATGTCGCGCTCGCCGGTCAACTTGAGCAAGCTGATGGCAGAGGTCATGCGGGGCGATTTCCCCAATGACCGCCACCGGGTGAACCTCAGCCTTCCGCCCGCCGGCGCGCACCTGAGCGTGAATGCTGCTCGCCTGCGCATGCTGGTGCGGAATCTGGTGGAGAATGCGCTGCGCTACAACCCCAATGATGGCCCACCCGTGGACGTGAGCCTGGAAATGGAAGGCAATGCGGCGATCATCCGGGTTCAGGATCACGGCCCGGGAATTCAGCAACAGCATCTGGAGCAGGTAACCGGCGCCTTTTACCGGGTAGATCCGTCACGCGGCGCGGGGACCGGTCGCCACGGTCTGGGCCTGTACCTGTGCCGGCTGATCGCCAAGGCGCACGGCGGCAATGTGGAGATAGCCAGTCCCCCGGAAAGCGGCGCCTGCATAACCGCACGCATACCCGGAGCGCCGCCAAGCTGATACTCCCCGCTGGGAGGGAGGGCATCCTGCCCTCGGAGGGCAGGATGCCCTCCCTCCCA
Source organism: Candidatus Foliamicus sp. (assembly GCA_965261845.1). Taxonomy (GTDB): domain Bacteria; phylum Pseudomonadota; class Gammaproteobacteria; order Steroidobacterales; family Foliamicaceae; genus Foliamicus. The sequence goes on from OZ253475.1 coordinate 3,489,491, forward strand.
GCAATAAAGCTCCCGCGTCATCCCGCCGTCCCTGGGAGCGAGGGCGTCCCGCCCTCGTTGAATAAAGCAATTTCAACCATCTCCCCAAATGAGTGTTTGAGACAAATCAGTTTAGGCTTTCGTTGGTTGGTGCATAATTGCCCGCAATTATCGGCCGGGACGGCCGATCGGGAGGAAACCAAATGAGACCGAAACTTGCAGTTCTTGCAGCGCTGGCGTTGGGCGTAATTTTTGCCCCGCGTCCTGTCATTGCACAGGACGCTGTGCTGGAAGAAATCATCGTAACGGCGCGCAAGCGCGAAGAGTCCGTGCAGGACATCCCAATCGCGGTCAGCGCCTTCACCGCAGACGACATTCGCGAACTGGGCCTTACATCCATTGACGACATCGCCCTGTACACCCCGGGCTTTTCTTTCCATTCCGGCTTTGGGCGCCAACCTTCACTCGATCGGCCAACAGTTCGCGGCCAGACCACAATTCTGAACGGCATAGCCGGAGTAAAGGCGGTATCCACCTTCGTGGATGGAATTTACGTGGGTGGTTTGGTTTCATCGGTTGACCTGGCCAATGTCGAGCGCGTGGAAATCATCAAGGGTCCGCAATCGGCGCAATATGGCCGCGGCACCTACGCCGGCGCCATCAACTACGTCACGCGCCGCCCCACGGCGGAGCTTGCCGGCGAATTTTCGGTGAGTGGCGCCGAGCACGAGTCGTACGACGTAAAGGGTTGGGTGAGCGGTCCCCTGTCCGAAGGCCGGGCATATTTCCGTATCGCCGCTGGCTACGATCAGTACGGCGGCGAACACGTCAATACGCTCACGGATGATGAGGTGGGTGGCCAAAAAACCACAAACGTCTCGGCAAAGCTCTTCCTTACGCCCAACGACCAATTCGAAGCCACCCTGGCGGTCACGTACCAGAAAGTTGACGACGACCATTTCGCCATGGCCCTGCAGGGACGCGAGCACAACAACTGCTGCTTTCGGGGGCCGCCCTCGGACGGATTCGACCTCACCGGCGTAACCGGGCCGCGTGCCCGCGAATACTACATTGGCGAGGTCAAGCGAAATTTGCCCGTGGCTCTGTTGACCGAGGAGTTCGATAGCCTCGGTGGCGCGGGCAATCGCCAGGATCGCATATCCGCTTCGCTGAGAATGCACTACCAGTTGCAGAACGGCTGGACGCTATCCAGTCTTACCGGCAACATTGATGACGAAAACGAGAGCTTTTTTGATGCTACCTATGGAGGATACGACTTTGGCGTTGCTTCCGTAAACAATCTCCCGCCCCCCTGGCGCAACCTGACATTTACATCGTTCGGCGCGCCAGGTGGACGCGCCTACTGCATTCTCTTTGCATTTTGCGGCCTGTTCATGCGAGTAGGGGCCTACGACCAGGCTGACTTCTCCCAGGAACTGCGCCTGTCATCACCTTCCGATCGTCCCTTCCGGGCGACTGCAGGTCTGTATTACTACCGCGGGAAGAAGTACGAAACCCGTGACGATAAGGTAATTCCGGATGCCGCAGCGGCGCTGGGATTTGGTCTGGTGGCCCGCACGGTTTCTCCCAGCTCGAACTTGGCCGATGAGGATGTCACCAATAATGCGGTATTTGGCGCGCTGGAATGGGATATCAACGAAAAATGGGCTGCGACGCTTGAGGCTCGCTGGGCCACGGACGATGTTAGCCTGATAGTCCATCCGACCGGCGACCGCGGTTCCGTGCTAGGTGAGTATACGGAAGAGTTTACGACGACCAATCCCAGGGCCACGCTCAGCTATCGCCCTGACGATAGCACCAATTTCTACTTGAACGTGTCGAAGGGCTCCAAGCCGGGCGGTTTCAATGCCAATGTACCGTTGGACGCCGCCGGCGGTCCCGATGAGTCGTTCCGCGCTTATGAAGAGGAAGAAGCGTGGAACTACGAAGTGGGCTACAAGGCGCGCCTGATGGAAGGACGAATGGCCTTGAATATTGCGGCTTACCGCACCGAAGCTGAGGCACAGCAATTTACTTTGGTGGTGGAGCACAGACCGGGTCAGAGCACGTCGATTGTGGACAACCTGGGCCAGACGGGCATTAGCGGCGTCGAGGTGGAAGTAGAGGCGCTGGTGGCCGAAAACCTCACGCTAAACCTTGGGTATGCATGGGCCAAGGCGGAAATCAAGGAATACCTGAATACGGACCAAGCCGATCTGAACGGAGCCGACGGTTCCTTGTACGACGATCATCGGTTGGGATCGGCTGTTGGGAATAGGATACCGCGCATCCCCGAGCATCAGGCGTCGCTCGTGGGGCGCTACGAGGGTGGCGTCATGGCGTCCGGTTTCGCCTGGTTCTTGGTGGGCGACGTAGTCTATGAAGGCTCGCGCTATGGGCAGATTCACAATCTGATCGAGACGGGCGCGATGACCAGGGTGGGCCTACGGCTCGGCGTAAGGCGCGACACGTTGGAAATCACTCTTTGGGGCAAGAACTTGTTCGACGACGATGCGCCGCTGGATGTCTTGCGCTACATCGATCGACGTGGCGGCACGCTGGCTGGCTGTGCTCGCATACCGGGCTGCATCTCCGGCGAAGTGCCCAACGCCAGCAGCACGGCGCGCGGCTTCGCCATATCCCTGCCCCGCGGCCGCCAGGTCGGCGTAAGCCTCACCTACAGCTTCTAGTTCCGAGCCACGCGAATACCCGCCTGTCAATGCATCGGCAGGCGGGTATTGGTACCTCACAGCCTTCGTGTCTCTTTTCCCTGAGGTAGGCAGAGAAAGGCATGGCGTCATCGGATCAGGTCGCCTTCCCAAAGTAGCCGGAGAAAGTCCAGCACGGGCAGCACTTGAACGCTGCCCCACGAGGACGGCCGATCTACTGCGCAGACCCCGTAGCAGCGCGTATTCCCGGGCCCTAAAGCCTCCGCAACCCGAAGCAATCCGCGATTGAAGCGCTTCTCCCAACGCGGAGAAGCCTTGATTTCAACGGCTACGAAGCCCGTTGAAGTTTCCAGCAGCAGGTCTACTTCCGTTCCGTCGTAAGTGCGCCAGTAATGCGCGGGGTAGTTGAGCCTGGAGTAAGAGAGGTAGGCGCGCAATTCGTTGAGAATCAGCGTTTCCATCTGGGCGCCCAACTCTTCCCGTGTGGGCGGATAGGCCAGTCTGCCGGTCAGGACCCGAGCGACACCGCAGTCGAAGAAATAGAACTTGCTCCGCTGCACCTGGCGGGTCGCCGGCTTCAACTTCCACGCGGGCAGCCAATAGCCCAGCAGGGTATCGTTGAGTATGTGGAAGTGGCTTTCCACGGTGCGGCGATGGACACCCGTTTCCCGTGCGATGTTCGTGGCGTTGGTGGGCTGCCCGTTCTGCCGCGCCGCGATTTCCAGGAAACGGGCGAAGGCGCCGACGTTGCGTGTAAATGCTTCCGCCTGAACCTCCTGCACAAGGTAGGTTTCCGCGTAACTGCGCAGGTATTCACCCGGTTGCTCGCCATCCACGGCCATGGGCAGCATGCCGAATCGCAGCGCCTTGTCCAGGTCCATTCTGAACGACAACTCAGCGGATACGAGGGGAAACATGGCGGTAGTGACGGCCCTCCCGGCCAGCAGATTCACACCGCCGCGGCGCAGCTTGCGCGCGCTCGATCCGGAAAGCACGAAGCGAACGCCGTGCTGCTCGATCAGGCGATGCACTTCGTTCAGCAGTTCCGGCGCTTTCTGCACCTCGTCGATTACTGCCCAACTGCCCTCGGGAAGCAGCGACAATTCCCGGTACAGTGCTCGCGGCTCCTTTAACAGACGCAGCGCTTCGCCGGTGTCAAGCAAGTCGTAGTGCGCTGCATGCGGAAATCGCTCGCGAATCCATGTTGACTTGCCGGTTCCGCGGGGCCCGAGCAGGAAAGCGGATTGCGTGGGGTTCTCAAGTATTCTGGCATACATAGTAGACAATAATACGCGAAAAAAGGCATATAAGGTTGCCACACTGGCCGTCGCGCCGTGTTCCCACGTGTTCCCTACGCGTCAGCGCAGCGGCGCCGGCGGCGAAAACTCCTAGATCAGCAGCAGGGGATTCTTCAGGTAGGCGACGGCTACCACGTATGCGAACAGCATCAGCGCACAGCAGAAAAACGCTTTCTTCTTTCTGGGGGAGCCACCGTAGTGCAGTCCCACGGCGCCGGTCAGGATATAGAGCACCACGGCTGAGATCTTGCAGATCAGCCACACCGGGAGCGGCCAGTAGCCGAGCATGGCCGCCAGCCAGATAGCCGCCAGGAAAAGCACGGTGTCGTTGACGTGCGGGGCGATCCGGGTGACCCGGTGACTGAGGAGCGGCGACCCGCGCCACATCCAAAATCCGCGTAGCACAAAGCCCGCCAAGCTTGCGCCGGCCGTAAACAGGTGAACCGCCAATACGCTTGTGTAACTCATCGCAAGGCCGATTGTAGAGCGTTTTATGCTGTCATACGGTATGCTTAGGCCATCAATTTGATGGATGCCATGAGCTAGTCGACCAGCGGGGGCTATGAATGAAACTAGCGGATAGTCGGTATCGCCCGCCGGGCAGGTATCCCGACGGCTGGTACTTGGTGGAGATCGGCAGCAACCTTGCTCCGGGCGGTCTCCTGCAAAAGGAGTGGATGGGGAAACAGATCGTGGTCTGGCGCGATACCGCCGGATCCGTTTGCGCGTCCGAGGCCTTTTGTCCCCATCTCGGAGCGCATCTTGGGCCCGCCTCGGGGGGCCGGGTGAGGGACGGACGCCTGGTGTGTCCGTTTCACGGCTTTGAGTACGACGTGGCCGGCCGTTGCGTCGCCACGCCCAATGCGCCGCCGCCGCGCACGGCTCGGCTGGGTGTTTACCGGACCCGTGAAATCAACGGCCTGATATTCGCCTGGTGGAGCAGCGTTGGCAACAGTCCCGGGTGGGAATTACCGGAGGCGCCGGAGAAAGGATGGCGGCCGCTGGACTACCGCCGGCTGCGAATGCGGGGGCACCCCCAGGAAACCACCGAAAACTCCGTGGACATCAATCACCTGAGATGCGTGCATGGCTACGGCGCCGTGAAACAGTCCGGATCCGTTTTAATCGAAGGCGCGTATTTGCGCAACAAATTCTCTTTCCGGCGCAAGCTCCGCCTGGGGTTCCTTACGGTGCGGACGGACGTGGCTGCGATAGCACACATCTGGGGACTTGGTTTTTCTTTTGTGGAGCTCAGTGAACGCGTGAGTGGACTTCGTTTGAGACAATGGATACTGCCTACGCCAGTCGACGACAAGTACATTGAATTTGTCATCGCACTGCAGGTAAAGGGTCCCCAGCGTGGCCAAGAACCGCTTACCGCTTTCCTGCTGCGTTGCCTGCCTGAGAAGTTGCTGTCGTCGTTTTTCCTTTCCAGCGTGGAGCATGATGTAAAACAGGACGTGACAATCTGGCAAAACAAGCGCTACCAGCCGCTGCCGATACTAAGCCGCTCAGACGGCGAGATCATGGCCTACCGGAAGTATTGCGAGCAGTTCTACCCGGAATTGGAAACAGCCGGCAGGCCGCTGCGTAGTGTTGTTCCTCCCGGAATAGCTCCCGTGGCGCGCGCCGGCAACCTCAGAAAATAAACACGCGCCCTGTTGTTCGGCGCCGGCTGATCGGCCTGGCGCCTGGAAGTCGCCGACGGGCGGTAAGAAAAGTTACGTTGTGGAGTCGCGCTGAACTTTAACGCGCTGTCCGGGGCAGCTTCGCGACTGCATCGGTCCACAGTTCGGCGCAAGCCGTCAATCTAAGGCGTCAGATATAGGCTCGTCCGCCAGACCGGCCGGGCGATTTCAGATCAGGCTATTGCGCCGTACTACCCCGAATCTGGTGGCGAAATTCCACCCGCTCCCCTTCGGCCACAAATTCCTGGCCGACCGTAATCAGGGTTACCTCTTCGGGCAGCCCCGATACCCAAAGGCCATCGCCGACCTCTTTGACTACATCAATGCGATGGAAACGTACGCGGCGAGAATTGTCGATTGTCCGCACGCCCATTTCGCCATCTGGGTTCAGTACAACGTAGGACATCGATACCCTGTGCGCCGAGTGCGTGCTCAGCGGTATCTGGATTTCGGCGCTCAGGCCGGAACTGATTTCGAAATCGGGATTGGGCACAGAAATCTCTATAGGGAAAGTGCGCGACTCGTCGTTGGACTGTTTACCGACAAAGGTAATGGCGCCCTTCACCTTCCTGCCGTCAACCAATGTTAGGTTGGCGGCGGATCCGACTTGAATGGACCGATAATGCTGCTCTGTGACCGCGGCCTCGACGTTGATCGGATCAAGGTTGAGAATTGTGGCGCAAGGGCTGCCAGCCTGAAGATAGTCGCCCACTTCCGCGTGAGTCTCCTCGACGAAGCCCGGTAGCGGGGCCGTGATCGCCGACTTCGTCAACTCAAGCTGGTTGGCGGCAAGCTGGCGCTGCGCCGCGCTGAGCCGGGACTTGGATTCCGCGATGCTTAATTCCCTTTGCAGACCCTGTTCGCGCAGACTGATCAATCCTTCGTATTCAAGCGTTGCCAGCGTGACAGCATCTTGCGATTCACGCACCCGCTCCCTTCTGGCCAACAGTTCCAGCTGGCATAAGAGGTCGCCGATAGCAACTCGCGTTCCGTTTTCGACCGGGCGGGAGGCCACCTGTCCGACAGTCTCGGCGCGAACCGTAACAGAACGCTTGCTTCTTGTGCGGCCGCGCAGTACTAGTTCTTTTGATTGAGGTCTGGCGTGGCTGACGCGGGTCCTGACCCAGGTATCGCTCTGGCCGGGCGCTTTGGCCGCACGGCCGGCATCAGCCTGATTGCCTTCATCGCTGCCCCCAAAGATACCGGACGAAAGCCATACTGCGGCAAAAACAGCCACCGCTGCCGGACCAATCAGTTTTTGTCGCCACGACTGCAACATCTCGCGTATTATATTTCCAGTTATGGAAGCTGCTTGCGCCGCCAGCGCGCCGACAATTCAATCATTGGCTCACAAGGCTTCGCCCAATCACCTGATTGTTTGTCCACGAGTGTGCTACGGGAGGGTCTGATGAGACTGGTTGAAGAACTTGCGCTCCTGCTGCTCAACGAAGAGAGTGGCTATATGGAACAGGTTGCCGGGTGGAACCTCTCTTGCGCATTGGCTGGCGCCCTGCTTGCTGACCTTTCGCTGGAGTTTCGCATCGATATGGACTTGGATTCGCTGACTTTGCTGGATTCAAAACCTACCGGCGACGAATTGCTCGATTCCGTTCTCACCGACATTGCGGCCGATCCAGGGCGGCGCACTGTTCAATACTGGGTGGAGAAAAATGCGCCGGCTTCCGATGGCGTCCTTGAGAGAACTTTGGAAGGACTGGTAACCAAAGGCGTACTAACGCACACTACGGGCGGTTTCTGGTCGCTGTCGCGGGATGTGTCCCGCGCGGGTCGAGGGTCCGCGGAGAATCACTCCCGGGCGGCGGCCAGACAGCGAGTCATCGATACGATCCTGAGCGAGGAAATTCCGGATCCTCGCGATGCGATCATTATTGGCCTGGCGAACGCGTGCGACGCATTTCGCTTTGTTTTTCTTCCGGAGGAATACCAGACAGCGCGGGAACGAATCAAGTTCATCAGTAATATGGACATGATCGGGCGTGCCGTGGGTACCGCGGTTGCCGAGAGCAGCCTTCAACTGTCGCTGGCAAGCCAGGTCACCAAACCGATCCCGAAGGTGAAATTCCTGCCGCTGCTGGGCAAGGAATCTCTTCGAACGGGCAATATTCCGAGACTGTTCGCAGATTTATACGAAGATTATGGCCCGGTCTTCGCAATCAAGCCGCCGTTCCAAGAGCGGCTGGTTGTGCTGGCCGGCAACCAGATCAATGTTTGGGTGAACCGACGCGGCCGGCTGCATTTGAAGACCGAGGACTACATCTCCGGCCTTGAGCAGGTTTTCGGCGCCGCCAGGACTCTGCCGGGAATGGACGGCGCCGAGCATTTCCGAATGCGGAAGGCGCAGCGCTCCGCACATTCCCGAACCCGTTTGTGGGAGCGGGCTGACGAACTATACCGTGAGATCCGCATTGCATTAGGCGAATGGAAGCCCGGCGATACGCTTGAGTCTATAGATGCGTTTCGGAGGCTGATGACCGGTCAGACCTCGCAGTTGGCGGTTGGCGTGGATACTTCCGAGTACATGCGGGAACTGCTGGAATACAAGGACCGCGCCCTGTTGACGCATGTTCAGCATTCCCTTCCGGCGTTTATGCTGAAGACCCCGCGTATGAAGCGGATACGCAAGCGAATTGACCAGGCCTTCGCAAAGATATATACCGCGCACACCGCAGCCCAGCGCGCAGATGGCCCGCGGGACTTGGTGGACGATCTGCTCAGCCTACACAACACCGATCCTCAGTTTTTCCCACAGACGGACATGACCTTCGCTCTCATCATGCCTCTGATAACCGCGATCTACATGGCCAACGGGCTAGCCTTTATTGTTTACGCTATGGTTACCCGGCCCGATATTTATCGCCGCGTGCAGGCCGAGGCGGACGCGCTCTTCGCGAATGGGGACCCGGGAAGCGGTGACTTTTCGAATGACGCCATAGACGTTACGCACCGGCTGGTTCTGGAGACTTTGCGCCTGTATCCGGGAGTCCCGCTGCAGTTGCGCGATGTGATGAACACCTGCGTTGTTGAAGGATACGAAATACCCGTAGGCACCCGCGTTGTGATTGCATCAACGGCGCCGCATTATTTGGCCGAGAATTATCCGCAACCGCTCAGATTCGATATAGACCGTCACCTACCCGACCGGGCTGAAAACAAGAAGCCAGGCGCTTGGGGTTTGTTCGGCTTAGGCACTCATACCTGTTTGGGGCAGCGATGGGCTGAAATGCAGATTATGATCAATTTGCTGATGATTGCCCATTATTTTGATCTTGAAGTTGTTCCGCGCAACTACAGGCTGCAATTGAATCCGTTCCCGACGAACGCGCCGCGAAAGAAACTCAAGTTTCTTGTCAAAGCCAGACGGCAACAACTTTGAGAATAAGCATGGTCGGGGGATAACAATACTTGGGCGGCTGGTGGTGGGATGACCCGCCCGGGCCATTTGAGCAATCCTAGGGGAGATACACGCGATGGATGTAATTCTCACACTTTTTTTTTCAGTCGTTCTGTTCAACTATGCGCATGAGTTCGGACACTTTTTCGGTGCCAGACTGGCGAGAATGCCAATCCCCACAATGCTAGTGGGGGTAGGACCACCAATCGGCCGGAAAACCAGCAAGGGAGGTACGGAATTCGTATTCGGATTGCTGCCGGTCGCTTCGATGCAGCCGGACGGCAAAGTCTTCCGCGAGTTTCCGGCGTTTCGGCGCCTCATTGTGGCGTCCGCAGGCCCTGCCGGCAATTTTCTTCTGACTTTCTTTCTGCTCGCGATCGTCTACGTCGGATTTAGCGCGCCATCAACCGCAATAGTGGGAGCGGTGAACATGGATGGCCTCGCTTACGAGGCGGGAATCCGTTCCGGCGACCGGATTGTGGCCGTTGACGGCAGCAAAGCGGAAACCTGGTCGGATGTGGGCCTGAGCATGCTGGGTATTGTCGGCGACACCGGGACCTTCGCACTTGACGTGCAGCGCGATGATGAACTGATGGAATATACCTTCCCTATCTCGGAGTGGCAGTCGGATGTTGCGAAAGTGGATCTGTTTCGCTATCTGGGAATCGGGCCGGACACTACGGCGGACACGCGCGCTTCGCTTCTGGATGGACTTGTGGGCGCTGCGGTGGATACGGGAAGGATGTTCTGGTCCACCGTTGTTTCCGGTTTCAAGATGCTCTTCGGGACAATGAGCGTGCTTAGTTTCGGCGGTGGGATGCAGTTGACCCAGCTTGGTCTGGACGGGGCCAACCTGGGCGTGGACGACTACCTCAAGTTGTTTGCGCTGTTTTCTTTGGGCTTTGGAATCATCAACCTCCTGCCAGGGCCCATAGTTGACGGCTTGGCAATGGTCATTGCGGCCGCCGAGTGGTTAGGAAGGAGGCGCCTTTCCCCAATCGCGGACAGGCTGGCACGAATCGTAGGATATGTGCTGGCATTCGGGCCGATCCCACTGTGCGTCATTCACGAGGTGATCCGAATTAACGGTTAGCGGCTCGCCCGCGTAATGATCGCCGGTGGGGTTGCTTACGGGGCGTCGCGCCGCCACTATCCGCCGGCTGGGAAAACCCATCCGCGCATGCGGCTGTAGAGTTGTGACCCAACCTCTCGCATGCGGCGGGGCAGAACAAGCAGCACCGGCGTCACAATCAGGGTAAGTAAGGTAGCGAAGCTCAAGCCGAATACGATCGCTTGTGCAAACGGCGCCCACATAGCCGGCAACTGGCCGCCCATGGTCCAAGTGCGGTTGATAAAGTCGATGGACTGATAACTGGCCAAGGGCAGAAGGCCGATAATAGTCGTTACAGTGGTCAACACGACGGGTTGCAGGCGCTGCAGACCGGTGACCATGATGATCGATGTCCTGTCCATTCCGGGTTGTTCCCTGCGGCCTATGTTGTAGGTGTCGATCAGCACTATGTTGTCGTTCACTACGATTCCGGCGAGCGATACAACTCCAACACCGCTAAGGATAGCGCTGAAAGGCTGGCTGGTGATTGCCAGCCCCAGGAATACACCGGTCGTCGAAAGCACAATCGCGAGCATGATGAGAATGCTCTGGTACACGCTGTTGAATTGCATGACCAGCAGCACGAACATAAGCAGCAATGCAAACGAAAAAGCCTTCGACAAAAACGCCACTGATTCTGCCTGTTCTTCGTTTGTGCCCCTGAATCGTATGTCCACGAGCGGGTCGAAGGATTGCAGGTCGAGCCACGCTTGAATTTCCCGCACCTTCGTATCGGCAAGCACCCCGGGCGCCACGCTGGCGCGAATCATGTGTATATCGCGCTGGTTGTTGCGCTGGAGGGCGTCGAGCCTGGACTTGGCCCGCCGGGTTACAAAGTTGGAGAGCGGCGCCAGCCCACTATCGGTGGTTACTCTGAGATCATCAAGTTCTCTGATGCCGCGATCTTCCGTTGGATATCGAATACGGATGTCCAATGCATCGTCGGCATCGTCGGGGCGATACTCGCCCAGCTTTATACCGTTAGTGACCAATTGCGCGGCAAGGCCGACCGTGGAAACGTCCGCCCCGAACAGGGCAGACTTGGCGCGGTCAACTTCCAGTTCCCAGGTGATGCCGGGAACGGGCAAGGTATCCTCAAGGTCTCTAAGGCCTTCGATTTCTCTTGCCAGGTACTTGCGAACCTTCTCGACTACGGGCAGAAGCCGGTTGCGGTCGATCGAGGAAAACTGAATGGCAATCGGTTTTCCGGCGGTTATCTGTCCTTCAAATGCCCGCACCTCGACGATCAAACCCTTGAACGTTTCGGTGCGGCGGCGAATTTCCTCCAGCACTTCCGTTCCTGAGAGGTCGCGCTGGTTGTTCTCAACCATTTCGATGTACATGGTGCCTATCAAGTCGGTGGTTGATCCGCCTTGGTATTGCATTCGCTGGCCTTGCGCCTGACGCACGCCGCGAGTCGCGAACATATTGAGATTTTTTATTCCCTGAACCTTAAGGACAGACTGTTCGATTTCCGATACCAGCCCGTAGGCTTCCTCTACGCCGATATTGCCCCGAGCGCGAACAAATACCTGCGCAAACATGGGGTCATTTTCGTTGAAGAACAGCATTCCCAGGTTTCTTGAGCCGTGAAACGCAAATATCGCCCAAACAATGGAGATGAGAATCACGACCGACCAAATCGGGTTTCGTAATGCAAGGGCCAGGAATTTGCCGTAATAGCGCGAAAAGCCGGTCAAGCGAGCAAGATCGGTGTCCCAAGTGCTCTTGATTGAACGAGAAGAGACCATTTTTTTCTTACGCACGAAAGTTGCTCCCAGCGCTGGGGCGCAGATTAGTGCGTAGAACAATGAACCGCCCAATACCATCAACAATGTGAGGGGCAAGTAACTCATGAAATCCCCGGCCAGGCCAGGCCAGAACAAGAGCGGAACGAATGCGGCAAGCGTCGTTGCGGTTGCGGCCACTACCGGTTGAAACATTCTCTTGGCCGCTCTTGCATACGCATCGCGCGGGTCCTCACCCACGTTGACTAGCCTGTCGGCCTCTTCTACAACCACGATGGCCCCATCGATCAGCAATCCCAAGCCTAGAAGCATTCCGAACATGACCATGAAATTGAACGAATAGCCAAATAGCCACAGGAGGTTCAGGGCGAATAGCAGGGAGATGGGAATGCCGACGGCCACGATCAAACTGTTCCTCAAGCCCAGGACAGGGAGCAAGCACCCCAATACGAGAATCAGGGCGGTTACCAGGTTGCCCTGCAATTCAACCACTTGTTTGGCGGCAAACGAGGACGAGTCGTGGGAGAAGAACACCTTCACGCTGGCAGGCAGCTCCGGGCGAAACGCTTCAACCGCATCCCGTACCACATCGGCTGTTTGAATGCTATTGGCGTTTGCTCGCCGATACACGAACAGGGACATCGAAGGCTCGCCGTTGGCATGGGAATAGCTGGTTCGGTCCTTGAAGCCGCGGCGAATCGACGATACATCGCTTAAGGTAACTACAGTGTCGCCGTCCACCCGCACCGGAATATCGAAAAGGTCCGCTGGCGTTTCGATAATGCTGGGCACTCTTACCCCCACGCTGGCCTGACCGGAGTCCAGCGCGCCGGCGGCGATCAGCCGGTTGTTGCGATTCAGCGCCGATAGCAACTGCACAACGGACAATTGGTATGCCTCAAGCTGTTCGGGACTAATGACGATTTCCAGTAATTCCTCGCGCCCTCCCTGCAACTCAGCCGTGTGAACCTGGGAGATCGCCTCAATCCGGTCCTGAAGTCGGCGCGCGACGGAATACAGCGAGCGTTCGGCAATTCCGTCGCCAACCAGATTCACCTGCAGCACCGGGTAGTCCGCCGTAGTTGATTCCTGAACTATTGGTTCCTCAGCAGTGGTTGGAAACTCAGGCTTGGCGCGGTTGACCGCCTCACGTACGTCGGCAAGCGCCGCGTCAAGGTTTGTGCCCACCATGAACTCAACTGCAACGATCGCCATGTGCTCCGCTGCAGTGGCGGTTATTTCCTTGACGCCCTGCATCGCCTTCAGTTCCGTTTCCAGTGGCAGGACCAACAGCCGGGCGGCGTCCTCAGGCGAAATACCTTCATGAGGCACGGTGACGATAAAGACCGGGATTTCGATGCGAGGTTCGCTTTCGACCGGAATGGAAACGCGCGCCACGATCCCGAAGGCCGCAATGCCCGCCATTATCAGAAAGATGGACCGGTTCTGGCGGATCGCCCAATCTACGAGTCTGTCCTTCATGGCCACATGCCTCCGGCCTTCAAGGAAAAGTTGACGTGCCGTGGGGAGGGCTTACCCGAAAAGGAGGGGGCGCCGACCCAGTCTTCCGTTCTCCACCGTCCCAATGTCGCTGCAGACCCCCTATCAGCCGAATTGGAGTATAACTGAATACCCATGACCGACTGTTCTCGCTCAGTTAAACTGACAAGTTACTCTGATGCATTGCGCGCCCTCGCGGGCTGTTGTCTTCCGGGACCCGCGGATGCAGCCGACACAGACGGCGCTCCAGGCGCGGTGCCGCTACAGCCCGCCATAGCCCTGTCAGCCTCTCCGCCATTCAATAGTGCCGCAATGGACGGGTTTGCCGTGCGGGCCGAAGACACTCTTGGCGCAACGCCGGCTGTTCCAGTAGATCTCCCCATTGCGGGTGAAATTGTTGCAGGCGCCATGCGGAAGAATGTGGTGATTGCCAAGGGCAATGCAATTCGGGTGGCGACCGGCGCATTGACGCCTCCGCCCCTCAACTCGGTCATTGCTCTTGAACAGGCGAACGTTATTGGCGGCAGCGGCAATGAGGTTCTGCGCGTAAGAAAGCCCATGGAAAAAGGCCGCAACCTGCGGACAAAGGGAGAGGAATTCAAGGCTGGCGAAACCTTTGACTTTAAGGGCGAACGCCTGACCGCAGGGCACATCGCCTTGCTGACTGCTGCGGGAGTAAGGGAATTGCTGGTGCGCAAGCCACCGCCGCTGGGCCTGTTGACGACGGGTGACGAGGTCCGACCGCCAGGCGCTCCGCTTGCTCCAGGTGAGATAGTCAATGTCAATTCGTCCTGGCTTGCTGCCTGGTGCGCCGAGCGGCGGATCCCTGTGGCGCTTGCGCGACACGTTCGGGATGATCCCGGAGAACTGGCGCGGGAATTTCGAAACGTACAGGAGACCGGAGCCCGGATCTTGATCTCAAGCGGCTCCGCATCGGCGGGAAGGCATGATGTTCTGCGGGAAGCGCTGCAGGAGCTGGGCGCACGGATCATTTTTCATGGTGTGGCCATGCGGCCGGGCAAGCCGGCCCTGTTCGCGCTGCTGGAAGACGGGACCCCGTTTTTCGGGCTTCCCGGCAACCCGCTGGCCACGGCCGCCGGGATGCGTTTTTTGGTCTGGCCGGGCATTCGCGCCATCATGGGAATGGATGCCGAGAAGCCTCGACGTAAACGGCTTGCGGATCCCTGTGACTTGCGAGAGGGCTACACACATTTCCTGCTTGCCCGGCAAGCGAGGGAGGCAGGCATGGTCAAGTTGGTGCATCCGCAACGCCCCGGACAGGCCGGCGCACTGGCCGCAGCCGATTGCTGGCTCCGACTGGAGGGCGGGCATACACTCGCCGGCGCGCTCGTGGATCGCTATTCCCTTTGACCTGGGAACGAGGGCATCCTGCCCTCGTCGAGGGCGAGACGCCCTCGTTCCTGGGGGCGAAGCTAGGCTTCCTTCGCGGCGGCGCGGAAGTGCTTGAGACCGTAGAACAGGAAAAGGCCGGCCACTGGCGCCGCGACGGCGCTGACCATCGCGATGGCACTTCCCACCGCCTCGTCATTGCCGTACACGCCGTCAATTACGAATCCCACCGCCGTGGGCCCCGCCAATGCCGACAGAATGTTCAGCGCCAGCATCCACACGGCCGACACCGTGGCCCGCATTTGATTGGGGGTTACCAGTTGCAACGCCGCAGGTCCACTGGCCACCGCGAAACATCCGAAGAAAGCGTACGGGCAGAACAGCACCATCGTCCAGAAGGGACTGTCAAGCTGGGTGGTGATCAGGCAGATTGGAGTGAGGACTGCCGCGGCAATGATGCCGACCAAAAACGGCGCATCCACGCGCCCGCGCCGCCTCAGAAAGTCGGTGAACCAGCCGCCTGCGAACACGGCCAACGGGGAGCAGAACAAGAGAATCCAACCGAGCAAACGTCCTGCCTCAGGGGCGCTGTAGCCCAGGTTGCGTATCAGGTGCGTCGGCCCCCACAGGAGCAGGTTGGCGATCGGCGCGGCGAGGATTGCGAACCCGAAAAAATGGGCCAGGAACATGCGCCATCGTTTCCGGAAAAACGAAAACACGGCCGGCCACGGAATTTTCTGTTCGACGCCCGCCATCAGACCCTGGCGAGCAGGCTCGCGGATGGTCAGCGTGAGCAGGGCCACCAGGATGCCGGGCAGACCCACGATCATGAAAGCCAACTGCCAGGGCTTGAACGAAGTCAGGAAGTCGGCCAATCCAACCGGCAGGCGGTGAAAGGGAATCGCCGCGACCAGTTCGATCACCTGGGCGCCCAGAAGAAAAGCGATGCCCGCTCCGATAAACGCCGAGCACTGAAACACGCCCAACGCGGTTCCCAGGCGTTCTTTCGGGAAATAGTCACTTATGAGGGAATAGGCGCAGGGAGACAGCGTGGCTTCGCCAACACCCACCCCAACTCGAGCCAGGGCCAATTGCCAGAAATTCCGCGCCAGTCCGCAGGCTACGGTCATCAGGCTCCACAGAAATATTCCGACACTCACGATCAGCTTTCGGCTGCTGCGGTCGGCCAGCCGGCCCAGGGGCAGACCCATCAGCGCATAGAACACCGCGAAATAAAGCCCGCCAAGGAGACCTATGGCGGTATTGGAGATGTCCAGATCCCTCATGATGGGAGGGACCAGCAGGGCAAGGATGAGGCGATCGAGAAACGAGAAAATAAACGCGATCATCAGTACGCCGACGGCGTACCAGGCAAGCAGCGGGCTGGGCCGGCCCTGACCGTTGCTCACAGAGGATTTCCCCTGGGAACGAGGGCTTCCAGCCCTCGACGAGGGCGAGACGCCCTCGCTCCCAGCGTGTTCCCTGCGCGCCAGCGCAGCGGCGCCCGCTGCGAAAACTCCCAGCGACGAGGGCTGGAAGCCCTCGTTCCCGGCAGGTTGTGCCTGTGTTTCAAAGGTGCTCCCTGGGACTCGGAAGACGCGCCAAAGGGATCTCAGGATTGCTCAAGATCGACGTCGGTAAGCGAATCGCCGGTCGGAAGGCCCAGCAGCAGCTTTCCGGTGGGCGTCATGGCATTGTCCCAGTTGATTCCGCCGTGCGTCGATATGGTGCGCATGTCGCGGAAGTGACGCTGCACGGGGTTGTTGCCGGTTTGCGCCGTAACGCCCATCATGTTTGCCAGGCGCGTAATGGAACTCATGCAAAGCTTGGCCGCCATCGCCGGCTCCCGGCGGATGCGAAGGCGATCTATGCCCCTGATTTTCCTGCCGGAACTGCCGGCCTCATGCAGGAAGTCCATCAGGCTATCGGTAATCAGGTCGGCTACGCGAAGTTCTTCGAACGATTCCGCCACCCGCATCTGGACGGGAATCTGCTCGACAATGCTCTCGCCGAACATCTGTCCCTTGCGGGCCAGCGTTTGTTCCAGGTAGTGCTCCAGTCCGCCACGGGTTGCGCCCAGCATCGGTCCGCAAAGCAGGGAGTAGAAGTACTGTTGCAATTCCACGCGGTAGATGTAGCTCTCGTGCAACTTGGCGCCCGGCGGCTCGGCGCCCGCCAAATCGTCGGAAAGCACGGTGCGATATTCGGGCACAAACAGTTCCTTGACCAGAATGTCCTTGCTGCCTGTGCCCTTGAGGCCCTCGGCGTGCCAGGTATCGACGATCTCGTACTCGCCGGGGAGCAAATGGGCCATACGGAATTTCACCAGGGTGCCTTCCGATGACCGTCCTTGCACGCTGTAACGCCCGCCGACGATCGCGCAGTTCGCGTGGTCGACGCCACTGGCGAATCGCCATTGGCCGGAAAGAATGTAGCCGCCGTCGACCGGCTCCATCTTGCCGCCGCCGGCAAAGGCGGTCGCAATTATGGTGTCCGGCTGGTCCGGCCAGAATTCCTCCTGGGCGCGCACCGGAAAGCGCCCCAGCATCCAGGTGTGCGACATCACGACCGACACCACCCAGGACGTGGATGCACAGCCGCGACCCAACTCCCGCGACACGTCCACGTGCGTGCCCCAGTCCATTTCGAACCCGCCATAGCGCCGCGGCGCAAAAATCTTGTGAATGCCCGCGGCCTTCAGGTCGGCCACGGTCTCGTCCGGCAGCGTGCGCAATTCATCGGTCGCCTGGGCCCGTTCCCGCAGAGTCGGGACCAGCTTGCGCGCTTCGCGCACCAGTTCCTCG
The DNA here is from genome assembly GCA_965261845.1 of Candidatus Foliamicus sp. GTDB lineage: Bacteria > Pseudomonadota > Gammaproteobacteria > Steroidobacterales > Foliamicaceae > Foliamicus. The sequence goes on from OZ253475.1 coordinate 3,507,050, forward strand.
CTGCTGGGTATGTAGCTCGGTTGCGCGCCTTTCGCGCGCCTTGATGTTCGCTGCGCCACTCTCGGTGCTCCTCTAGGCTTCCGGCGTTCCGGTAGGCGCAAGTTTAGCGTGTGATTCTCTTGAACGTCCCTTTGCGGCCAGGCAGGCGCCGTGGCTTTGTGCCGTTACCCCTCCCCAGGAAGTGTAGGCGGGAATATTCGAGTTGAGAAAACAAGCAATTCGCCCGGTTGCGACGACTGCGCTTACAATCGGTGGTGGAGGGATTGTGCATGAAATCAACTTGCGGAACGGTCGCGTTCGATCGGCAGACCTGGTGGCTGCCGGTTCTTGCTATGGCTGCCGTATTCACCCCAAGAATCGCAGCGGGCGCTGAAGAGGCACTCGCCGAGGAAGCGGAATCGGCTCCCCCCACTGTTCTGATTACCGGCTCCAATCGCGGCATCGGGCTTGCGCTCTCCAGGCACTACGCCGGCCAGGACTGGCGCGTCATCGCCACCTGCAGGCGGCCGGAACAGGCCGAGGAGCTGCAGGCCATAGCCGCCGAGCACGACAATCTGGTCATTGAGCTGCTGGACGTAACCAGCGACGACCAAATCGCCGCGTTGGCGGAACTATATGCAGATCAGCCGATTGACCTTTTGATCAACAATGCCGCGATCCTCGGGCCGCTGCCCGAGCAGAGCCTGGGGGGTCTGGACTACGAGAGCTTTGAGCAGACCATGGCGGTCAACGTATTCGGCCCGCTGCACGTGTCGGAAGCTTTGTCCGGCAACGTGGAAGCGGCCGGCGGCAAAATCGTGGCGCTCACCAGCGGGTTGGGATCGATAACCCTGATGGGCCGGATGCGTGGTTTTTATTTTTATCGCATTAGCAAGGCGGCCCTGAACATGGGTTGGCGCGCCCTGAGGGCCGATCTCAAACCGCGTGGGGTGGCGGTCTTGCTGGTAGCGCCGGGCATGGTGGATACTCGTTTGTTACACCAATCCGGATACCGAGGACCTGCGCTTACGCCGGAAGAGAGCGCGGCCGGCATGGCGGAGATTATCGCCAACGCTTCGCTGGAAGATCCCGGCGAACCAATCAACGTGGACGGGAAGGTCATTCCCTGGTAGGAGGTTTCGAATGAAACACACAATTTTTGCTTTTCTTGCCTGTGCCGCTCTGGCGGCCTCATCGCCGGGCCTGGCCCAACCAAGCGGCGATGCGCAATTCAGCGGCGCGAGCAGCGGGCTGGAGGGCCGTGAGAAGGAGCTGGGACTGGCGTTGGGCGTGGTGCTGAAAACCATGCACGAAGATCAGTCCTACGTGCATGAACTCAATGATGCGCTCGTAAAGGCGCTGCTTTCACAAATGCAGTTCGCCAAGGACCGCGAGATGATCGACGACTTGATCGCCCATGAAGTGGAGACGCTTGAGCCGCTGTTGAAGCGCATCCGCAAGCACTACGAGCGCACCGGTGATCTGGAAATGGTGATGGTGGGCATGGTCGACCGCACCTCCTGCCATTACCAGTTGGTGTTTGAAACGGAAAGCAAACCGGGTTACCGCGCCTGGCAGTCGCCCTGGTCGCGTGTGCTTACTCAGACCCGCCGGCTTGGCCAGCATGACATGACCGAGGCGGAAGTCCATGACATCTGGGTGCGGCAACGCCTGCAGGCTTACGCCAACATAATTGGAGTGGGTCTGGAAGTCTCGCCGCTGGGTGAGGACGGCCGCGTATGGGTACGGGCTGTTGAGCGCGACGCCGCTCCTGGCGCTCAATAGACAGCTAATCCCCCGGGAACGAGCGCGCCCGCCCTCCCTGGGAACGAGGGCGTCTCGCCCTCGACGAGGGCAGGATGCCCTCGTTCCCTGCGCTTGCGGGTTCTCCTAAAAGCCGCGCGACAAGCCCACAAACAGCGTGCTTTCCGGCCGTGAGTGAACGCGATGGCCGGGCTGGAAGGAGCGCCAGGCCTCTATTCGCATACGCCACACCCCAACCCGATTCGAGGAAGGGCCGAGAAGCGCCTCGTAACCCAGCGTCAGGTCAAGCTGCCGTCCGGAGGGCTCCGCGTCCAGCCATGCCGTTACCCGCAACACGCTGCCCGAGCGCGTCCTGCCAACCGGATAATCCAATTGCAGCCCGCCGGACTCATTCCTGAGTGGTTGCGAGATCAGCAGCCATAAGCGGCTGCTTGTGTCCTCCGGCCCGACTCTCGTCCAGTGTATGCCTGCGCTGTAGGCGCTGCTGAGTACGCGCTGGACACCCCGAAACAGGCCTTGATTTGCCTCGCCCACGGTGTATCCGCCTTGTGCTACGGCCACCAGGCGAAGCCCCTCGCGGAGCTCGCGCTCTGCAACCAGGCGCGTAAACCACGTGTTACCGGCGAGTTGCCCGTAGGCCCCGTCAGCGCCTGCTCCCAGCAGGCGTTCCGATTCGCGCAACAGCCCCAGTTCCGCCGAAATTCGGCCATTGCCGTCGCCTGATTCAAGGTTCAGAAATGCGCCTTGCGCATCTCCCGGCACAGCCAGAGGTTCGCCGCGCGTGACACCGGAGCCCTGCAGAAAGAAACCGCTGCGGATGCGTCCCGATGAACCCAACGCAAATAACTCGCCGGCAATTCCCAGGCCTTCTGTTCCCAGGGCAATCCAGGCATTCTGTGTACCGGCTGTGCGGCTCCAGGTTGGCCCTGTATTTTCATGCTGAGCGAGCGCGTCACCCAGGCCTATCGCCGAAGATACGGTCCACCGGCTAACGGCTGCGGGGGGCGCCGAATCAGATCCAAAGGCACGCTTGAGAAAATCGGCGAATTGCCGGTCCATCCGCCAGCCGTCGTCGAGCGGCCATCGGGCGCGGAAGTTGTCCATCGGGATGAAGAACGGCGCGTTCAGGCTGTCGAATACCGCCATTTCCCGCCCGGAAAATCCCCTTTGCATCGCGTCGCCCCACGCAGCGCCTGCCGCAATGGCAGTCCTGGGCAAAGCTACCGATGGGCCGTCCAGGGCATTGGACAGCGCAGCACTTGTGGTGCCGATAGGCCGCGTGGCTTTCTCTACATCCAGCATGCCTTCGCCATAGATGTCGCGATTTGCGTAAATTCCGGACTTGTCGGCTGCGGCGAGCAGACGGGTGACCATCTCGGTAGACCCGAGCTGCTCGCGGAACGCCTCCTCCATGAGCGCCAGCGCGCTGGCCACATGCGGAGCCGCTGCCGACGTTCCGGCAATCCGGAAGTACCTTTTCCCGCTGCCAGCCGCGGGTGCAACTACACCATGCCCGGGCGCTGCGATGCAGAAGTCCGCCGCAACGCCGCAGTGGTTCGAATACGAAGCAAGCGTGCCGTTGGATTGGGTGGCCACAACGGTCACGAAGTGTCCCTTCAATTCAGGGAAAAGGTGCGGCGTGCCGGCGGTGATATTGGGCGAGGAGGCATCAGCCAGATTCCCTTGGGCATCCCGCTTGCCGAAGGAGTTTCCCGCTGCCCATACCAGAATGATCTTTTCGGAATCAGCGGTACCTGCTTGCAGCAGGCTATCGACCGTTCGCCCGAAGGCGGCGCGATACTGGCTGGCCGTATAGTCCGTCACAACGCCTTCGTAGCCGAAACTGTGATTGACGATTCGGGTGGCGCCGCTTATGCGGCGATATATTCCCTGGCCTTGTTCGTCCAGACTGCGATACGAAGCGGCATTGCTCAAGTTCACGGGCCGATAGATGGGGGTGCCGCTTCCCAGCTGGATTCCGATAGCCAGCAATTCCGCCTCATAAGCAACCCCATGCATGGAGTTGCCGAGCTTTGCCGCGGCAATCAGGCCACCGACGGCGGTCCCATGCGATGCCGTGTCCCGGATGGCGCTAAACGAGCAAGTGCCGTTGGGGCAGGAGTTGGAAGCGACGGCGGACCGCGAGTGGAGCTTTCCTTCGAACGCGTCATGGCCGGAATCCAGGCCTGTGTCAATGATTCCTACGGTCACGCCTTCGCCCGTATAGCCTCTCGCATAGGCGTAGTCCGCCTTGATATCCGAAAGGCTCCATTGGCCCCTGAACTCGGGAGAATCGCCGATTGTGGTGCGCTGCGTCTCCTGCGCCGCGGTCAGTCCCGCCGTGTCCGGAAAGCTGCTTGGGTCCGGCCGCTGCGGCTCGGGAGGAGTAACTACGGGCGGGGGAGGCTGCTGGGTCCCGCCACTACTTCCGCAGGCGGCCACAACAAGGGTCGATACGAGGAGCAAAATTATGCGGTTCTTCTTGGTCATTACTCTCAGTCCTTTGACCTACCCCGACCCCGATTTATCATTCAACGTCTAGTATAGCAATCGACCCATCGGGAAAGTGGATCGACTGCCCGCCGCAATGGGGGAGGCTTCTGTCCAATGCATGATTTGACCTACCGCTTGAGTGCTTCCGGGCCCCGGATGTTCGCAAGTGCTTCCGCCACAATGCTGGCTCTCGGCCTGATCGCCCTATCCGGCCTGGCGCGGGCCGAGGCATCACCCGAGGCCTACAAGACCGAGTGGGGACCTCATGGAGTCCATGTTATCGATAACCACATGTTGCCGGCCGAATCCGGTCAGCGCAGCTTGCGGGCGCGCATCGCTTATCCGGATAGCAAAGGCCCATTCCCGCTGGTGGTGTATTCACATGGCTTTGGTTGCTATCGGGACAGCTATGCCGAGCTCACCGACCATTGGGCCTCGCATGGCTATGCGGTCGTGTTACCCGAGCATCCCGACTGCCCCACATCGGAGGGCAAACTCAGTCCCCAGGATGCCGGAAATCTCCTGTACATTCGGATTTCCGACGTGGCTAGGGTGCTGGATGCGCTGTTTGCGCCCGGACAGGAATTGCCGGGGCTGACGGGCCGCATCGACTACGAGCGCAAAGTGATCGCGGGTCATTCCTTCGGCGGCATGATCGCGCAGATCACCTGGGGACAGCCCCTCAAGGACCTGCACAGCTCCGAGACGGTCAGCTACGCATTGGGCTTTGACGCGGCTATCGTGATGAGCGGCGTAGGACAGATGCCGCAAATGACCGACGGCGCCTTTGACCAGACACCGGGTCCGGTTCTTGTGACCGGGGGAACGCTGGATACCGGAAATACCGGCGGGCCGACAGTTTTTCCGTGGGAATGGCGGATGTCGGCCTACGACTTGAGCCCCCCGGGCCACAAGTACTCGGTGGTGCTGGAGGAAGGCGATCATTACCTGGGTGGGCTGATCTGCCGCGAGGATCGTGGCGGACCTGACAACCAGGGCGGCGCACACGACACGGAAGGCCTGGAAATCCTGGCCGGAGTCACCACAGCATTCCTGGATGCCTGGCTAAAGAACGACACCGCCGCGAAGCGCTTTCTCGAAGAATTCGAACAACACGCCGCAACAACCAAAGGCCGAGCCCGCTTCGCCCAAAAATAACTCTCGCAGGGAATGCGATGGAAACGAGGGCGTCCCGCCCTCACTTGCATGGAACAACCCTGGGAACGAGGGCGTCCCGCCCTCGACGAGGGCAGGATGCCCTCGCTCCCAGCGCGTGCTACCAACGTGTACCCAGAGCGTCAGCGCAGTGGCGCCGGCTGCGAAACTACCGGCGCGCCAGCCTCAATCAGCGCAAGACTTCGCGCCGTCAGGCTTGTCCGAGGGCGACGCTGTCGCGCCAGGATTGGATCATGCTGGTTCTGAGCAGGAAGGCGTGGGCGAGTTCGGGGTCCGCAGCGGTGCGCATGAACTCGGCCTGACGCTTGCGCTGCGCCTGAGGGTCCAGCGATTCCATACGCTTCTTGTTTTCTATGGTCTGCTTCTGGATAAACTCGCTTGCGATCGTGCGCCGCTGGTGATCGTACACGTCCAAAAGATCCTCACCCGCTCCGTTTTGCAGGATCGCAATCAGCTTCTCCGCCAGCACGATGGAATCGTGAATCCCACCGTTCATTCCCATGCCGCCCAAAGGATTGTTGATGTGGGCGGCATCTCCGGCAATCGTCAGGTTGCCTACGCGGTAGGTTTCGGCTACCCGCTGGTGTACCCGGTAAAGCGTCCGATGTACTACTTCATACGGCTCGCTGCGAGGCACAACCGCGTTGAGTCGCACTTGCGCATATTCCGGCGCCAGGAACTTCTCGTTCGGCTCGCCCGGAATCGTGGGCAACAGCACCCGCCACAACTCGGCCGTGCGCAACAGCACGCACCACTCTTGGGGATCGGCCACGTAGTTGACATTGCTCAAGCCTTCCATGTGCGCCGCGAAGTCAAAGGGCGTGCTCAAGACCAGGAATTTTTCCGGGTAGGTAAAGCCCTCGTAGCGAATCGTAAGGCTCTTGCGCACACTGCTGTTGGCGCCGTCGGCCCCGATCGCGTAGCGCCCGGTGTAAAGCTCCTCCCGTTCGCCGGTAAAGCACATCACCCGCACTCCATCGCCGTCCTGGCGAGCGCCGATCACTTCGCGCGAGAACAGGACCTTGGCATTGGGCATGTCCTTGAGCATTTCGCAGACCACCTGGGTCATCTTGTACTGCTCGCACTGCAGGCGGTAGGGATGCCCTGTGTCCTCGGACAACAGCCCCAGATCGAATACCGCGGCCTCACCGGTGGAGCGGTCGCGGTACTGGTAGTCGCGGGTGATCAAACCCAGCGGAATCAGGCGCCGGGTGAGATCCAGTTCTTCCAGCAGGTCCAGGGTGGGCGGATGAAAGGTAGAGGCGCGCAGCTCCAGCGGTAGGCTTTCGCAACCTTCCAGCACGATTACCGACACACCGGCGCGGGCCAGGGCCAATGCGGCTGTACAGCCCACCGGCCCGGCGCCGGCAATGATGACTTGCGCGTCGTATTTGGACATGGGCGCGTATCTTACTCGTTCACCAGGAAATGACAGGACCGGGTGCGCCGGTCTCGACGCGCCGTCATCAACACCGAGCGTAGCGTTGGTTTTTCGGAAGTGCGCAACCCTTTATCAGCGCGGTGCTCAACTCCTCCGCCCAATGGCCTCCGTGCCGAAACGCTCGGCCGCCTGTAGTGTTTCGAGCACATCATTCCAGGTCGTGTTGTGGTTGATGATGCACAGTCGCAGCGAGAACCGGCCATGCGGAGAGGCCGACGAAATGAAAGCGCGGTCGTCCCAAAAAATCCCCGCCAGGACCTTGCTGTTGATCTTTTTCAGTTGTTCCTCGTCCATGCCGCCGCCTTCGGGGCGGACGCGGAAGCAGATGACCCCCAGCGATGCCGGACTTACAATTTCCAGCGTGGAACTGGCGTGGACGTATTTCTCCGCCCGGGCGGCCAGTTGAATCCCGTTGGCTACCGCATCCCGAAACGCGGCCATCCCGAATGTCTGGATCGACATCCATACCTTAAGGGCACGGAACGAGCGGCTGAGCTGCAGCCCGCGATCGGTGAAGTTCGGGTGATTGGCGCCCCAGATGGTGACCTGCAGCACGTCGTGGCGTCTTTGACCAACAGGCAGCCACACTCGTAGGGCTGGAAAAGCCATTTGTGCGCGTCCAGCCCGATGGAGTCGGCGCGCCCGATGCCGCGCAGCAAATCCTTTCCTTCATCGCACACCACCGGCCCCTGAAGAAAGTGGCCGCAACGAGATGCGGGCATAATGCCTGCTGTTTCCTTGTGGGGCCTTCAAATATGGCGATCATTTTCTTGCTCGTGCTGCTGGGCGCGATGGGCTTCAGCATTGTGCTGCCGTCCATCATGTTCGTGGCCGAGGAATTCGGCGGCGGACAGGCCATGGCCGGCTGGATCGTTGCGAGCTATGCCATCGGGCAGTTGATCGCTACGCCGATATGGGGGCGCTTGAGCGACCGTTACGGGCGCAAGATGGTCCTGGCCATTTGCTCCGCCTGCACCATGGTTGCCTTCCTGGGCCTGGCCTTTGCCTACGACGCTGGAACGCTGTTTGTGTCGCGCTTCATAGGCGGCCTGGCTGGAGGCCTGTTTTCCGTCAGTCAGGCTTGGGTTGCCGACACCACTACGCCGAAGAACCGCGCCAAGGGCATGGGCATCATGGGGGCAGGCATCAGCCTGGGATTCATACTGGGCCCGTTCGTGGGCGGCCTGCTGGGGGGCGAAACCGCCGAAACAGCCAGCCTTTTCTTACCCGGCTTGCTGGGTGCGGCGCTGGCGGCGGTCCTGCTGGTCGCCATTGTTATCTTCATGCGCGAAAGCCTTCCGCCCGAGAAACGCATGGCGCCGCAGCCCCTGGGCGCCGAATTGCGTCAATGGCGCGCTATCGGCGCACGGCCGGTAGTCAAGCGCCTGTTGATTCTTGGACTGTTGTGGATGACCGCGGCCGGGATGTTCGAAGTGATGATGCCGCTTTGGGTCGGGGACACATTGGACTGGGGACCGCGGCATGTGGGCTTGCAGTTCCTTTTCCTCGGCCTGCTCGTCGCTGTCGTTCAGGGCTTGATCGCCGGCAGGCTGTCCATCCGTTTCGGCGAAGTGGCGGTGATTGCCGCCGGAATTGTGCTGTATGCCGTAGGACTGATGTTGATCGCCAATTTTGGCGCGATGCCTGCTCAGGAGTCTCTGATGATCGGTTCCGGCGTGCTGCGCGACTTTAGCGGCCAGCCTTGGCTGGTGCTGGGCCTGGGACTGCTTGCCAGCGGCAGCGCCTTGCTGGTTCCGAACATCAGCAGCCTGGTTTCCAAGTATGCTTCGGTGTCGGAACGGGGCACTGTGCTGGGGTTGTTCCAGTCGTCCAACTGGATGGGCAGGACCATTTCGCCGCCAATAGGCGGCATGTTGTTTCAATCGCAGGGCGCCAACGCCCCGCTGTTCGGTTCGGTACTCGTTCTGGTCCCGTGTCTCTTGGGACTGCTGATATGGTTTGGCGGCTCGCGAGCACAGCCGCGTAAGGAGGTCGAAACATGAGTGAAGCGCCCGTAACGATTACCCGGCACTTCGTCAGTATCCGAGGAAAGTACGGCGATCGCCAGGTGCACTATCGCCGCGCGGGCGACGGTCCGGCGCTGGTGTTCCTGCACCAGTCGCCGCAGTCCTCGCTGGAATACGTGCCGCTGATGAAGGAGTGGGGCGAGCACTTCACCGTAATCGCGCCGGACACGCCGGGCTACGGGGCATCGGACGCTCCCGAGGGCGACAACCTCACCATGGCGGATTTCGCCGACTGTGTCGCCGAATTCATTCGCGCCCTGGGAATACGCAAGACCGGCCTTTACGGCTTTCATACCGGCGCCGCCATGGCGGTGGAGACGGCGGTCAGGCATCCCGCCCTGGTGTCAGCGGTGGCAGTCAACGGCTATGGAGCGTTCAATGACGAGGAGCAGGCGGAACTGCTGGCCAACTACCTGCCTGCCTTCGTCCCCGCTTGGGATGGCTCGCACCTGACGTGGCTGTGGAGCCGCTTGCGCCAGCAACTGATGTTCTTCCCCTGGTACGACTTAAGCGCCGCCGCCCGAATGAGTTACGACCTGCCCTCGGCTGAGCATCTGCAGGGAGAGGTGCTGGAGTTTCTGCGCGCCGGCGATAACTACCGCAAAGCCTATGGATGTGCGTTTTCGCATGATGGCGCCGAAGCCGTCGTGCACCTTACAGTCCCGGGTCTCGTTACCGCGTGGGTGGGTGACGTCCTGGCACGACAGCTTGATCGAATCCCGCCGCCGCCTGCGGGCGTGGCGGTGTATTCCAGCCCTACGCGGCAGTCCGCGCTGGACAATTGTTTTGAACTGCTCGCGGGCACTCCCGCGCCGGTCCCGCCGGCTTCGCCGCCGGCCCAGGCCTTGCAGGGTCGGCTATGGAGCGAGATGGTCTCGATTCCCGGCGGACAGTTTCGCGTTTATCGCAACACCGATACCGACGGCACGACCGTAGTTGTGCAGCATGACGCGGCCGGTTCGGGGCGCACGGTGCAGGCGCTTGCTGAATCGCTGATTGGATCGCACCCGGTGCTGGCCGTGGAATTGCCCGGGCATGGTGACTCGGACAACACCATCGGCGAGGGCGACGTGAGCGTCGCGGACTACCGTGAGGCCTTGGTGAAGGTCCTGGACGTGCTGGGCCTGGACCGGGTCAACGGATACGGAGTCTGGGGGGGAGGTTCGGCGCTCCTCGATCTGGCCATCGCGCACCCCGGCCGGGTAGCGCGGCTGGTAATAACCGGTCTGATCGACCACACTCCGGAGGAACAGGAAGATTTGCTGGCGAACTACGCTCCCGAAATCACGCCCCGGTGGCACGGCGGGCATCTGCTTGAAGCGTGGCACATGATGCGCGACCAGGGCATCTACTTTCCCTGGTACTCGCGAACGGCTTCCTCAATGCTGAAGGGCGAACCCTACCTGGACCCGGAGATGGTGCATCGTCGCGTAGTCGAGGTGCTTCGAGCCCCGGTCATGTGGCGCAAGGCATACCATGCACACTTCCGCTATCGCACCGGTCAACGCCTGGCCGATGCAGGGATACCGGTGCTGCTCGCGACCGCCGAGTGGGACGTTGCCCGCGATTTGAGCGAGCGCCTGGCAGCGGAATACACTCATTGCGACTCGATGCTGCTGCCCGATAACCCGGCGCAGTGGGGCGCCGCCGTGACACCGTTTCTTCAAGGAGCCGCATGATGACTTCCGAATCGACCCTAAAGCCCTTCAGCCCCGGCGACGTGTTCGTGGGCGCCACGTTGCTGAACGATCCCGACGATGACCATGCCGGACGAGGCCGCATCATTCAATATGACGCCGGGCTGGTTGAGAAGGGCGTTCTTTGGATCGATGACAGCACCCACCTGGTGGGTGGGCTCAAAATCGATCCCAATGGCGTGCTTTGGGCCTTCGACAGTAACGCGCACCTGGTGATACGGGTAGGTTCCGACGGGTGCCGGCTGCCCGATATGGAATTTGCCAAGCGCTCATTCTCCAACGTCAATTTCGGTCCCAACGGTCACGTTTACCTGGCCGAGCACCTGGTTGGATCGGAGATTCGACTGCCGCTTAAGACCACTTTGACGCGCATGCCCGGCAGCGACCGAATGGGCGACGGCCACGTGTTCGAGTACACCGCCAACGGCGAATTGGTCGCCGAACACGCCACCGACACCCACGGCGGCATGGGTGGCTTTCTGGGAGTTACCCATTCCGCGCTGGCGCCCGACGGCAACACCCTGGTCTACGCATCCGAAACCGGCAAGCGGATCATGCGCTTCGATCTCAAGGAATCGCGGCAGCTGCCGGATGTTCTCACGCTGCCCGAGGAAGAGCGCAGGGCGATGTGCTTCGCCGTGGGATACACCAATGACGGCGCCTTGTTGCACCTGCGTGGAAGTGCCGTGGAGTTCTTGAGCGAATCAGGCGAGCGGGTGAGTGAATTGCCTTTGCCGGGATTCGGCTGGGCGACCATGTGCGTGTCGGCAGACGGGCGGCATGTGCTGGCGGGCAATTTCTTTACCGGCGAATGCGCGCGCGTGAACCTTGAAACGGGCGCGATTACCGCCAGCGCCAACGTCGGCGTGGAGCGCTCCCTGGCCGGGATAACGGAGTTTCCCGGCGCCTGAGGAGGGTGGCCGGTTTCCGGCTCCTGGGGCATGAAAGGCCGCCCGACATGGTCATCGGCCCCGGGGAATCGGCCGGCGACGCCCTCCTCGGCGGAGGACAGGACGCCCTCGCTCCCAAAGTGTTCCCTGCGGCTAGCGCAGCGGCGCCCGCTGCGAAGACTCCCAAGACTGACATGCTAGGCGTGGACAGCAGGCTGGTCACGCCAGCCACGATGAAATGGGTCCGAGTGGGCTTGATTGCCGGCATCCTTACGATGCCGGCGACCATCCTGCTCTACTACGTGCTGGGGCTCGCGATCGATACCGCCTGGCAAGGCGGCAACCTGTTGCGTCAATGGTTCTGGCTGCTGGCTGGCCTGGTGCTGCTGAAAGCGGCTTTGGCCTGGGTGTTCCGCACCGGACAATTCAGGGCGTCCAGCGAAGCCAAACTGAATGTGCGGGACCGCATCCACAGGAAGGTGGTCGAACTCGGTCCCGGTCTCCTCGGCAAACGTCGCACCGGAGAAATCGCCAACATCGCGACCGAAGGCATCGAGTACCTCGACTACTACTTCAGCGTCTATTTCGTCCAGATCTGGGTTGCCATCGCCATACCGATCATGCTCTGCGCGGCAATCTTCTGGATCGACTGGGTCGTGGGCTTATGGATGCTGGCGGGCGTTCCGCTCACGCCCCTGTTCGTTGGCTCCTCAGCGCGGGGCTTCCGACGCATCAGTTCGCAAAACGCGGACATAAAGAACCGCAACAGCTCGCAGTACCTGGATTCCATCCAGGGAATGACGACGCTGAAGATGTTCAATCAGGACAAGGCGCGCGGCGCCGAGATGGCAGCGGGCAACGAAGTGCAGCGCCGCGCCACAATGAAGCTGTTGGCGGTTGCCCAGTCCCAGTTCATTTTCCTGGAACTCGGGTTCGCGCTGTTTTCGACGGCGGTAGCCATGGGCGTGGCCCTGTACCGGTATTCCGGCGGCCACATGACTCCGGGCGAAGTGATCGCCGTGGTACTCATCAGTCTGGAATTCAGCCGCACTCTATTGCTGATTGGCGAGTTCTTTTTCGCCGGGGCCCTGGGCCGTGAGGTGGCGCGCAAGGTGCGAGAGTTCCTGGATGAGGAGCCGCTGGTCCGCAATTCGGGCCGGGAGGCGCCGCAGACCTTGTCCGGCGAGACCTCAGGCATCCAGCTCAAGGGAGTGTCATTCATCTATCCGGGTACGGATACGCCTGCGGTGCGGGATTTCTCCATGGAACTGAACCCCGGCGAAACCGTGGCCCTGGTCGGCCGCAGCGGGTCCGGCAAGACCACCGTCACCAATCTGCTGCTGAGAACGCTGGATCCGGAATCCGGTGAGATCCTGTTTGGAGGTATCCCCGAACAACATCTGTCTCTTGAGCAGATCCGCAAGCAGATAGCCCTGGTGCCGCAGGACCCCTTCCTGTTCTTCGGGACCATAGCCGACAACCTGCGGGTGGCAAAAGAAAGTGCTTCGGATGACGAACTGCTGAACGCACTCAAGGGCGCCGAACTGTTCGATTTTGTTCAGGCCACGCCGAAACGACTGGATACCATGGTGGGCGATCAGGGGGTTGCTCTGAGTGCGGGGCAGGCGCAGCGGCTGGCTATTGCACGGGCCATTCTCAAGGACGCTCCAATCATCATTCTTGATGAGCCCACGTCGCAGATCGACGTGGAGACGGAAGCGGCTTTGCACCAGGCTCTCAAGCGCCTGACCGCGGGCAAGTCGGTTCTGCTTATCGCCCACCGCCTCAGCACCATTGAGCAGGCGGACCGTATCGTCGTCATGGAGGACGGCGCAGTTGCGGAGAGCGGCACGCGCGACGAACTGCTTGCCCGGGGCGGCATATACGCGGGCATGATTCGGACCAAGCAGGAATTGGAGCGCCGGTCCGAACCCGGCGGCGACAGGCCTGGGAGGGAGGGCATCCTGCCCTCCCTTGAGGGCGGGGACGCCCTCAATCCCGGCATTCTTCCTCGCGCGCCAGCGACGCGGGATCCGCGGTGAATACTCATATCCGCCATGGATAAGCCCAAGCCGAAGGCCGGCAATGCCCGGGTCATTCGGCGGCTGCTGGCCCACATGAGGCCATTCGCCTGGATCATGAGTATCTCCCTGACCGCGCGCGTCGTGAAAATCGTTTCGCAAGCCGCGGTGCTGGGGATCGCGGCGGCCAGCGTGGGAATCTACGTTGCAGCCCATGAACCCGGCGCCGTCATGTGGGGCGTGATCTGGACCCAGGTGAAGTGGATCGCGATAACCGGAGCCATCGTAGGCGTTGCGTCCTATATCGAGCAGTACACCGGGCACTATGTCGCGTTCCATATCCTGGCTGCGTTTCGCAATAGTTTCTATTACGCCATGTTGCCGCTAACGCCCGCGCGCACCTCCAGACTTCAGTCCGGCGATGCGGTCAGCCGGGTCATGTCGGATTGCGAGCGGATCGAGCCCTTCTATGCTCACACCATCGCTCCGGCGGTAGCGGCCATATTCGTGCCCGGCATCATCCTGGCGTGGTGTTACAGCGTCGATCCGTCTTTCCTGGCGGTGCTGGCGCCGTTCTACCTGGCCACAACATTTCTGCTGCCGTGGCTGGTAGCGAAGCTCGGCGGCGATGGGGTGGCCTACCGGGAGCAACTGGGTCAGGTGAACGCCTATGTCTCCGACAGCATCCAGGGGGTTCGCGACACGGTGGCGTTCGGCTACGAGAAGCGCCGCGGCGAGCAGCTCTGGCGCATCGGGGCCACCATGCAACAAGGCCAGGAAAAGTTGTACGCCGCCGACGCAACGCAGCGGGCGCTGGGGGAGATCTTCGTTACCGTGGGTATTCTCGCCGCGGCCTGGTGGGGAATCGAACTGACCCTGGACGGAAAGATTTCGGCTTACGTCGACCTGCCGGCCGTAATTGCCGTGTCCGTGATCGGTTTCTATACGTCCATCGGGCTGGCCAACAACTATACGGACTTTCGCGTTTCGATCATTGCTGCGCGCCGCTTGTTCTCGATGATGGACCAACCGCCGGCCGTGCGGGAATCGGCAAACGCCGCTGCTACGGCTACGAAATCACCTTCGCTGCATTTCAGGGACGTTACCTTTGAGTACGATTCGGATGACGCCCAGTGGCGCCGGGGCGCCAAAGTGCTGGAGGGTTTTTCGCTGGATATTGATGCAGGCCGGCATGTGGCACTGGTTGGCCCCAGCGGGACGGGAAAATCGACGCTCATCAATCTTCTCCTTCGTCATTGGGACGTTCTTGCCGGCGAGGTCACCATCGGCGATCAGCCGCTTGCGTCCTTCCCGCTGGAAACCGTGCAGAATCAGTTCGCCGTCGTGTCGCAGCGCAGCTACATTTTCAACGAATCCATCCGTCACAACATCCTGTTCGGCCGCCCCACCGCTACCGAAGCCGAAATGGAATCCGCGGCTCGAGACGCCGGTCTGTCCGAATGGATTAACTCACTGCCCCACGACTATGAGACGCCGGCGGGCGAGCGGGGCGGGAAACTGTCAGGCGGCCAGCGCCAGCGTATCGCGATTGCCCGGGCTATTCTTAAAGATGCGCCGATTGTGCTCCTCGATGAGCCTACCTCCAGCCTGGACGTGGAGACCGAGAAAGGCGTCATGGAAGCGCTACGCCGGTTGAGCAGGGACAAGACTACGCTCACTATCGCGCATCGCCTGTCGACAGTCGTCGATAGCGACGAAATCTTCGTTATGATTGAAGGAAAAATCGCGGAACGAGGCTCCCATAGGGAATTGATGGCCAAGGGTGGCTGGTACGCGCAAATGTTCGCGTTGCAGCTTGATGAAGTCGATGCCGCGATGGTCGCGTAAGGGGACAGCATGGGGATAATGGACCGGCATGTCGTTATCGTCGGCGGCGGGTCCGGCATTGTGGACGGTGCGCGGTACGTAGCCATTTCCTGTCTAAAGCGTTGCGTCGGGCAACTGCAAAAGGGCGTTAGAAGCTGTTTGCGCGCTAACTTGCGGAATCCGAACGGTCTGTCCCAGGTCTTGTTTCTTCTGGTCGCCACGGCCAGTCCCGTTTTCGCCGCCGCAAGCGACCAGGTGAATAGCAGCGTGCCGGGTAACTACGCCGGCGTTTTCGTCGGCACGGGCCGAATGGATAATCGGATCGTTGACTTGGACGGCTTTGCGAACTGGGGCAATCCGGGCTGGAGCGTGGACTATGGGGATTCGGGGCTTGTGGTCGGCGTACTGTTAGGAAAGAAATTCAGTCCTGGCGGATTGCCTCTCAGGCTGGAGATTGCCAGCCTGTCCGGCGACTTGTCGGGTAACACCAACAGGCTGGATCCTGTCGGCCTGGACGAGACCGCGGAGTCCAGGTTCAAGTGGATCACCGCGGCCCGCGCCGGAATTGAGCGGAACCTGGGGCCGGCTACCGCGTTCGTCGCCGGTGGTGTCGCGGTGGCCAGAATCTCCAATCTGGTCATCGACATTGATTTTGGCCCAGGGCAACCCACTGCCGCGGATCCCGACGACTCCTTCCACGATAACTCCACCGAAATCGGCTGGACGATCGGAGCAGGAATTGAAGTTGCGGTCCGGGACGGCTGGACGCTGCGCCTGGAAGGCTCGTATCTCGACTTCGGCGAGGACACACACTACGTAAACCACTCCGGCGGAGGCCGCTGCGGCCCCGGAGGTGAACGCAGACCCTGTCCCTATGCCGTCGAGAACAAGCTACGTATGTTTACGTTGGCGCTCACCTGCCCCTTCGACCGGTAACTGCAAGAAATGCGAGGGCATCCTGCCCTCGAGTCAAGTAGCACCCTTGTGGGCCAGTGTCTTGTGAATTTACCCAGACGCCGTCACAAGTAACAAGCGCCATGTTTCTCCGCGGCGAACAACCGTGAGAGCTGACATATCAGGATTGCAGGCGATTGTTTACGGATTGGTTCGGGTTTTTCACTTTGGCAGCCTTGAGTCTCTTCCAGTTGGTGGACCGCCTCCTTTCTCGCATGTTGCCGCATGCGTCTTTCCTGAAAACTGATATTGCCCGGGGGTAGAGCGTGTTCGAAGTAAATTACCCTGATTCCCCGCCGCTCGGCGCCAGTGATTGAGGAACGCTTTCCGCTCAAGCGAAGGAGTTGCGCTTCGGAAGAGGACCATTCCGCCTTCAGGGTCTGGCAGTCATAGCCGGCATATTTTTCGAGGTATGCAGCCTTGTATTGGCTATGAGTAGTGCATCCAGCAAGTGCCAGGGCCACCATCGCTAACAAGATCTTCTTCAAATCTCTACCTTGCTACGAGCCGAATAGCGCAGTTCTGCGGCGTAATTTGTTAGCAGCTGAATCTCCAGGGCGGCAGCCCTTACTCTTCTGGAGCTCAATGATAGCCTCCTGTCTCGCGTGAACCCGCATCCGGGCTACCTGAAAAAGACTGCCGGGCGAGCCTTTGGGACCCCAGCCTTCGCTGAAGGCCACAAATTTTCTCAAAAGCCTGGATTTTTCCCGAATACGACTCTCTTCCTCCCGCGCAGCCGCCATTTCCGACTTCAGGGCGTTGCAATCATGCGTCGCGAATTCTTGGAAATAGGAGGTCTTGTACTGTGCATGCGCGCAGCCGGACAGAGTCAGAACGGCAAGCATGATCAGATACTTCCGCATGTCTCTCCTCCTGTGGGCGGGAGAGTGTCGGTCCGGCGCTGACTGGAGAGACTCCCACCGTCAACCGATACTAGCACGGAGAATTACGAGATGGCGACTGGTTTCCTCGCAAGTCCGCGGGATTCGCGTAAAGGTCCGCTGAGGGATAAAATCTCGCAGCCGATTGAATGATTGCCGGGAGAAAGTGGCCATGACGATACGTATGCGGGAGGTGGAATACAGCCACGGGGACAAGGTGCTTGAAGCGCGGATGTACTGGGACGACCAGCGAGGTCCGGCGCCTGCAGTGGCCGTGGCTCACGCATGGAGTGGGCGCGCGGAGCACGAATGCGAGGCGGCCGAGAAGCTGGCCGGGGAAGGCTACGTGGGATTTGCGCTGGATGTCTACGGCAAGGGCGTGCTGGGTCAGAGCGTTGAGGAGAATATGGGACTGATGCAGCCATTTCTGGAAGACCGGTCTCTTCTTCAGGCGCGGTTGCAGGCGGGTCTGGATTGCGCGGCCGCCCAGGACGAAGTGGACGGCGGCAACATGGCGGCGATCGGCTATTGCTTCGGCGGCTTGTGCGTTTTGGACATGGCGCGGGCCGGGGCTACGGTCAAAGGCGTTGTGAGCCTGCACGGTTTGTTCAACGCTCCAGGGAATACGGAAGGGAATCAAGTCAGCGCCAAGGTGCTGGTGCTGCATGGCTGGGCCGATCCGATGGTTCCGCCCGACACAGTGATTGGCCTGGCCACGGAAATGACCCAGGCGGGAGCGGATTGGCAGATACATGCCTACGGCCACGCGCTGCACGGGTTCACGCATGACTCTCCGGCAATCGCGGACGGAATCGGCTATAGCGAATCGGCCGACCGCCGCTCGTGGCAGTCGGTGCTGAATTTTCTGGCCGAACTGTTCGGTTGACGCTCGTGAGTGAAGCCCAAAGGAACGAGGGCGTTCCGCCCTCGACGAGGGCGGGACGCCCTCGTTCCCAGGGACGTCCCCGGTCCACTTAAGTGGCGTCTTACTCCACCAACGAGTTCAAGTCCGGCCTCAAGGTGATGCTGGGTGACGAGCCCTGTTCCATCCTGGGCGCCGAATTCGTCAAGCCGGGCAAGGGGCAGGCGTTTACCCGCGTAAAGCTTCGCTATCTGCGCAGCGGGCGCGTGATCGAACGTAGATTCCGGTCCGGGGAATCAATACCCGCCGCCGATATCGTGGAGCGGGAAATGGATTATCTGTACAGCACCGGCGATCAATGGGTTTTCATGGATACCGAGACCTATGAACAGTACGAGGCCGGAGCGGAGGCCATGGGCGGTTGCGAACGCTGGTTGGTGGAGCAGATCCGCTGCCGCGTGACGCTGTTTGAAGGGGCTCCGCTTACGGTAACGCCGCCCAATTTCGTCGAACTCAAGATTACGCAATCGGATCCGGGCATGAAGGGTGACACCGCCACCGGTGGAGTGAAGCCGGCAACGCTGGAGACGGGAGCGGTAGTTCGGGTGCCGCTGTTTGTGGAAGCAGGCGCGTTGATAAGAGTGGACACACGTACCGGCGAATACATGGGCCGGGCCTAGTGTCCCGCTAGGTCGAGGCGGTCATTATCCGGCCCAGCGCCTGACCGCAGCGAATCTCCTGACCCTCGTCGCAGTCCGGTAGCCATTCAAGCAGGTTCCCGCTAGCGGCCAGGACAACCGTGGAGCCAAGGTTGAAGTGTCCGAGGTAGTCGCCCCGTTCGCGTTTTGCGCCGAGCGGGCCGGGGAATCTCCAGCGGGTCGGAACGGGCGGCATGCTTGCGTCGGTCCGGATGTCGAAGGCCGTGCTTATGGAGCCGACGTTCAATGCGCCCACCATAACCACGCAGAACTTTCCGCCGCCGGTGTCGAAATGCAGGGCAACGCGCTCGTTTGTCGCCAGCACCGGTGGCATGGCCTTGATGATGGCAGGGTTGACGGAGAGGCGTCGTCCTGGCAGATAGACGATTTCGCGCAGTTGCCCGCTCATGGGCATGTGAACCCTGTGGTAGTCCGAAGGACGCAAGTACACGACAGCTACACGGCCGTTGCCATAGGGCTGAGCGCACTGCGGTCCGCCCAGCAACTGCTCGATGGAGTAGCGCACTCCCTTGGCCGTTGAATTCAACATTTCTCCGGTCGGGCCGAGTTGCGTAAGCAAGCCGTCCGCGGGACAGGCCACAATTTCCTCTCCGCCCTGGGGAGTGCGTGATCCGGGCTTGAGTTCGCGCGAAAAAAACTCCCCGAGGTTGGCGTAGCCATGAGGTACGGGCTGGTCCGCTTCGGCGGTGTTGATGGAGAACATCCAGGCGAAACAGCGAATCAACAAGCCGTCTGGCCCACGAAACCGAGCCACGCGCGCCATCAGGCGGCTGAGCGTCAGAAGTGGCAGAAGAAAATGGAGCCGAACGAGAAGTCGGGCAAGCACGATAATGAGCAGGTGACGGGATGGTCGATTGTAGCCGCTGGGGCGACCCGCGCGCCTGGAGTCGAAGGAACGAGGGCATCCTGCCCTCCACGAGGACAAGATGTCCTGGGTCCCAGTGGCCCTGTTTTTGCGCCCCGGTAATGGCAAATGCGTTTTTGTGACCTGATTGATGAGCTAAGTTCCTGCCTCGCCCGCGGGCGAGTCCACTTCGGACACGGCATGGGCGATGCACGGGATGAAGCGTATGTGTTGGCCACCTATGTCTGCCGGGCGGGAAACTGGCAAAGGGCTTCCTTGCTTGAGCGGCGGGTTTCACCAGCGACCCGGGCACGCGCCCGGCGCCTGGCCCGCTTGCGCGTGTCGCGGCGCATTCCGCTGGCCTACCTGACAGGGGAAGCCTGGTTTGCAGGACTGCGGTTCGAAGTGGACAAGCGCGTCTGCATCCCTCGCTCACCGTTCGCGGAACTGATAGAAAGCGGCTTCAGGCCCTGGCTTCGTCCCGAAGGCGTGCGGCGCATTCTTGAGTTGTGCACGGGCTCGGGTTGTATAGCGGCGGCCTGTGCATTCGCCTTTCCCGAGAGCGAAGTACTGGCCACCGATATTTCTCCAGCGGCCTTGTCGATAGCCGAGCGCAATCTGCGCCGATTGGGATTGCAGGACCGGGTTGTGCTCAGGGAGGGCGACTTGTTTGCCGATACCCAGGGGCAATTTGATCTGATTATCGCTAATCCACCCTATGTGCCGAGTGGCGTATACCATTCACTGCCGCCGGAATACCGCCATGAACCGCAACTGGCGCTTGAGAGTGGCAGCGACGGGTTGGCGGTAGCTGAACGTATCTTGAGCATGGCCGCCCAGCGTCTCACTACACAGGGTCTGCTGGCCCTGGAAGTGGGAGATGTCGCTCCCGATCTGGCTGCCTCTCACCCCGAACTTCCCTTGTTCTGGCCGGACTTGCGTCGGGGCGGCCACGGCGTGCTGCTGCTCAGGAATGAGGACATTCACGGCATGGACGAACGCCGGGCGTAGGCCGCGCGGTATCCGGCAAAAACTGACTTTGCATGGAACCCCTGGGAACGAGGGCATCCTGCCCTCGTCGAGGGCGAGACGCTCTCGTTCCCAGGGCTGCTGCCCTCACCGCCCGACTATTCCGGAGGCAGGTGCTTTTGCAGCTTGGCCAACAGCCTGGCGATCTCCAGACGCATGACCCGGCGGTCAAGAATCATGTCCAGGGCGCCATGCTCGAGCAGGAACTCCGCGCGCTGAAATCCTTCCGGCAGGTCCTCGCGTACTGTCTGTTTGATCACCCGCGGTCCGGCAAACCCGATCAAGGCGCCGGGTTCGGCAATAACGATGTCGCCTTGCATCGCCAGGCTCGCGGATACGCCGCCCATAGTGGGGTTGGTAAGTACCGAAATATAGGGCAGGCCGGCTTGCGCCAGGGCATGTAGCGCCGCGCTGGCCTTGGCCATTTGCATGAGCGAAAACAGCGCCTCCTGCATGCGCGCTCCGCCGGACGCGGAGAAATTGATCAGGGGCATCCGGTGCTCCCGGCAATAGTTCGCTGCGCGGACAAACTTCTCGCCCACCACCGAGCCCATGGAGCCTCCCATGAAGGCAAACTCGAACGCGCTGGCTACTACCGGCTTGCCATGCAGCTGGCCGGCCATGGTCACCAGTGCTTCCAGTTCGCCGCTGCCCTCCGTTGCCTGGGTAATTCGGTCGCTGTAGCGTTTGGTGTCCTTGAACTTCAGCGGATCCCTGGGTTGCAGCCGCGGGGCAAGCTCCTTGCCCGTGTCCTTATCGAGGAACAGCTCCAGGCGCCGCCGGGCGGACAGGCGCATGTGATGTTCGCACTTCGGGCACACATGCTGGATGCGTTCCACCTCGGTCCGATACAGCTGCGTGCCGCAGGCATCGCACTTGACCCACACGCCTTCGGGCACGCTTTTCTTGGGTCGTCGCGTGCTTATGCGCGACGGCATTAATCTCCGCAACCAGGAAATCGCCATAAGACTTTGATTTTAGCCTAAATATTATTGGAGAGTGGATTTCCTGCCTGGCAGGGAATCAGCTCGTCATTGCCAATCAGCTTTTGCGGATATTCGATCCGCTGAAGATATAGACCCTGGGCGGGCGCAGCCGGACCCGCGGCTTCGCGTTTGCGAATCTTGCGAATTTCCTCGATCCACCCGGGCGCCTCGCGCTCTCTTCCCACCAGGGCAAGGGAGCCGGCAATATTCCGCACCATGCGTTGCAGGAATCCGCTGGCCCGGCAAGTGATCCACAAGCGATCTTCTTCCCGGCGCACCTGGATGCTGAAAATTGTCCGCATCGGCGTTCTTGCCTGACAGTCGGCGGCGCGGAACGTGCTGAAATCGTGTTCTCCCACCAACGCCTGCGCCGCCAGGTGCATGGCGCCGTCGTCCAATCGGTCTCGAATCACCCAGGCGCGGTTCCGGACCAGCGCCGATCGCACGGCACGATTGAGGATCAGGTAGGAATATGAACGGGAACAAGCCGAATGGCGCGCGTGAAATTCGCCCGGGACTTCGCGAACCCATAGCAGGTTTACGTCCTCGGGCAGGTAGGTGTTTGTTCCCAAAAGCCAGTCACGCATACTGCGCCTGGCGCGCGTATCGAAATGCGCAACCTGCTCGATAGCGTGGACCCCCGCGTCGGTCCGTCCTGCTCCCATGCAGCGCACTTCGTGATTTGCTACCCGGCTAAGCGCCTGATTGACGGCGCCCTGGACGCTGCGGCTTCCGGACTGCTCCTGCCAGCCGTGATAGCCGCTGCCGTCGTACTCCAGGCCGAAGGCGAGCCGTGCAAGAGTCATGTGCCCGGGGAGTGCTCCTGCCGCAGCTTGCGGCGGAGGCGGCGCAGCGCCGCGGCCACTTCGTCCTCGTAGTCGCCCTCCTTGCGCTCGACAACCTGTGCAAGAACTTCCAGGGTATCGGCGTCCCTTCCCATTTCCTGCAATGCCCGTGCCAGGTCCATGAAGTTGTCCGGCTGAAGTTCGCCCAGCACGTCCGCGATGGTGATTTCCTGTTCCTCGTTGTCTTCATTGTCAGCTTCCGTTGCCTGTTCCTCATCTGTGGATTCCGCGGAGGCCCCGCTATCCTCAGTGTCGATCCCGCTTCGGAGGGCGAACCTCTCTACCAGGGCCATCGGGCCGGCAATAGCGGCCAGGACAACCGCGAACAGGCATAGGGCGGTGAGTAAGGACAGCGCCCAGGAATCCCGCAGCAAGAAGAGTCCTTCCTGCAGTATCCCAGGCGCGCCAAGGAGCGCGACAAGCAGCGGAATGGCCAGTATTCGCGGCGCGACGCTGCCTTTCATATCAGGCCCCGGGAAAATGATCGCGGATCAGCAGTTCGGCGATCTGCACCGCGTTTAGCGCGCCTCCCTTTCGCACGTTGTCCGCAACAATCCAGAAATTGAGGCCCATCTCGTGCGAGATGTCCTCGCGCACCCGGCCCACAAACACGGCGTCGGCCTGGGCTGCCTCGATGCCCGGCGTGGGATACCCGCCGGCCTGGTCCTGACTCATCAGGATGACGCCGGGAGCTCCGCGAAACAGGCCGAGCGCTTCGTCAACCGGCAGCGCGCGCTTCAGTTCGACATTCACCGCTTCGGAGTGACCGAAGAATACCGGCACCCGAACCGCTGTGGCGCTGATAAGCAGCGCATCATCGTCCAGGATCTTTCGGGTCTCCCAGACGATCTTCATTTCCTCCCTGGTGTAGCCGTTGTCCTGGAATTCATCAATATGCGGCACGGCGTTGAAGGCGACACTCGGGGCAGTCATGGCCGCCTTTCCGTTGTGGCCCGATTCCTCGCTCTCGGGCTCGCCAGCTTCTTCGGGACGGCCCTTGCCGGCCATCATGTCGGCAGTGTGCCGAACCAGATCCTGCATAGCCTGACGACCGGCGCCGGAGATGGCCTGGTAGGTGGCGACACTGATCCTATGGATGCCGGCGGCGTCGTACAGCGGCTTAAGGGCAACAGCCAGTTGAATGGTCGAGCAGTTGGGGTTGGCCACAATTCCCCGCTGCCGACAACCGGTCAACGCTTGCGGATTAACTTCCGGAACCACCAGCGGCACGTCATCCTCGTAGCGAAAAGCCGATGAGTTATCGATCACCAGCGCTCCCGCGCGGACCGCTCGGGGCGCATGCTCGGCGGCGGTGGCGGCGCCGGCGGAGAACAAGGCAATGTGAACGCCGGAGAAATCGAAATCCTTGAGTTCCCGCACCCGCACCTGCCGGTCGCCGAACTCCACCGTTTTCCCGGCCGACCGTTCGCTGGCCAGGGCGTGCAGCTGCTTAACCGGAAACTTGCGCTCCGCCAGAATCTGAACCATGGTCTCGCCCACCAGCCCTGTGGCGCCCACCACAGCTACGTTGTAACCGTCCATATCAGCTCCCGGCGGCACGCGGCCCGGCCGTAGATTGCGGGGAAGTAGCGGTGGCGGAAGACGTGCGCTGGACATCGCCACACTGCGCCCGATCGCGAAGGAAGTGGTCCATGAGGGTTATCGCCAGCATGGCTTCTGCGATGGGTGTGGCGCGTAAACCCACACAGGGATCGTGACGGCCACCGGTGCTGATCTGCGTGGCCGTTCCGCCGCTGGTCACGGTGGCGCCTTTCTTGCGGATGCTGGAAGTGGGCTTGAGTGCGATGCTCGCCAGCAGATCCTGTCCCGAGCTTATGCCGCCCAGCGTACCCCCGGCGTCGTTCTTTACGAACCCTCCCGGCCCGATCTCGTCGCGGTGCTGCGAGCCACGCTGCTCCACGGCGGCGAAGCCGGCCCCGAATTCGACCCCCTTGACGGCATTGATACTCATCAGTGCGTGGGCGATGTCAGCCTCCAGCTTGTCGAACACCGGTTCACCCAATCCCGGCGGCACGCCTTGCGCGCAAACATTGATGCGCGCGCCGATCGAATCGCCCGCCAGGCGCAATTCATCCATGAAGGCTTCCAATTCCTGGAGCCGCGCGGGATCGCCGCAGAAGAACGGGTTATCGTTGACGATCCGCGGCTGAGGGCAATCAAGCCGGATCGGCCCCAGCTGCGCGAGATAGCCGAATATCGTCACTCCCGCTTTCTCGCTCAAGTACTTGCGCGCGATGGCGCCGGCGGCCACCCGCATTGCAGTCTCCCGGGCCGAAGAGCGCCCGCCTCCGCGATAGTCACGGATACCGTACTTTTGCTGGTAGCTGAAATCCGCATGCCCGGGTCGAAACTTGTCTTTGATAGCCGAGTAGTCGCGGGAGCGCTGATCGGTGTTCTCGATCAGCAGCCCGATCGGGGTTCCGGTGGTCTGGCCCTCGAATACCCCCGACAGAATCCGAACGCGGTCGGCTTCCTTGCGTTGCGTTGTGTGGCGCGACCGGCCCGGCCGGCGCCGGTCCAGGTCCGCCTGCATGTCGGCCTCGCACAGTTGCATCCCCGGAGGGCAGCCGTCGACAATGGCGCCCAGGGCCGGGCCATGGCTTTCGCCATAAGTTGTGACGCTGAACAGGCGCCCGATGGTGTTGCCGGACATGTCGCAAGCTGCAGGCGGTAGGAACTGAGCGCTATTTTACGCTGGCCCCGGCCGCGGCGACGAAGCAGGCCCGGCAGCATATAATTGCGAGCGATGCAATCACCGGTGCTTGAGCGGCTGGTGGGAGGGGCGGTCCTGGTCGGTCTGCTCTTGTTACTGGCCCTGGCAATCGGCCCACGGGACGGGCTGCACATGCCCGAAAAAGGGGACAAAACAGTCTCCGTGGCCGAGGACGCACCCGAACCTGCCGGAAGTGAGCTTGCATCCTTCCCCGCTGAACCCGACAACAGCAATGGACAGGTTGAAGCTCTTGAATGGCCCCCGCCAGGCCCGGCGCCCGCGAACGAGCGGGCCGCACTCGCATCATCTGAGCCGGCGCCATCCATTTCCTCGCCGGATTCCGTCGTTACCTCCGCAGCCGCCGGCCGCTGGGCAGTGCAGGTAGGCAACTTTACGGTGCGCGCCAACGCAGACCGGCTATCCGAGTGGTGCCGGGAGCAAGGCTACGGCGTCAGGGTATTGCGCCACACACGAGGAAACCAAGCGGAATACCGGGTTCGCGTGGGGCCGTACGTATCCAGGGCCGAGGCGGATTCGGCCAAGGCGGAGTTGGCCCTGCGTAACCGTGACGGGTTTATTGCAGGCTGGGAGGATGGATTGCCTTGATGATGTTCGACTGGATCATACTGGCGATTGTGCTGTCTGCCTGTTATCTCGGAATGAAGCGGGGTTTCTTGTCTTCGGCCTTGAATCTCGGCGCCTGGGTTGCGGCCGTATTTCTTGCTTTTGCTTTCGGCGACCTGATAGTGGCTACGCTCTTGCCCGGCTTTCCGGAACGGGTGGCAGCGTGGCTGTGGGACAACCCGATCGCCGCTGCGCTGTTCCGGGGCCCTTCAGTGGCCGAATCCGTGGCGCTTTGGACTGCCCGGCTGGGCGTGCTGGTAATCGTGCTGATAATCGGGACGACTGTTGCAGGCCTGGTATCCAAGGCAGTGGACGACAGCGTGTTCGCTTCCGCCAATCGCGCCCTGGGCGTATTATTGGGAGCGGCCAAAGGTTGGCTTATTGCAGGTGGACTTCTGCTCTTATGTACGCATGTCGGGCCCAAGAGCTGGGTACAGGGTTCCATGAGCCTGCGATTCCTCAATCCGATCAGTGACGCTCTGAGTTTGCTCCTGCGAGCACTGGGAGGTCAGTGATGTGCGGGATTGTCGGCCTGATGGGGCAGGGCGCGGCGGCGCCTGACATCTACAACGCCCTGATCATGCTCCAGCACCGCGGCCAGGACGCGGCGGGCATCGTGACCGATGACGAGGGAATATGCCGCACGCGCCGCGCGCGGGGACTGGTGCGCGAGACCTTTCGAACTCGCCATATGCAAAACCTGCAGGGTTCCGCCGGCCTCGGGCATGTGCGTTATCCCACGGCAGGCTCCCATCGGAATTCCGAGACCCAGCCGTTTTTTGTCAATAGCCCCTACGGAATCGCCCTGGCCCACAACGGCAATCTCACCAACGCCCGCAAGCTGGCCGGCGAAATGCGTCTCCGCGATCGCCGCTATCTCAACACAAATTCCGACAGCGAACTCCTGCTGAACGTGTTTGCGCACGAATTGCTGCGCACTTCGCGCCGGTCCATGGACGCCGAGGCCATATTCCGGGCGGTGCGCGGCGTACACAAGCGTTGTCAGGGCGCCTACTCGGTGGTGTTCCTGATTCTCGGCTACGGCCTTTTGGCTTTCCGCGATCCGTACGGCATTCGGCCGATGGTGGTCGGCCGCCGCGAAGGCAAGGACGGCCCGGAATACCTGGTTGCCTCCGAGAGCGTCGCGTTGCAGCAGCTTGGTTTCGAATTGGTGCGCGATGTCATGCCTGGCGAGGCCTGGTTTTTCGGCTACGGCGAAGAGGCGGTGACCCGGCAGTGCGCTACCCGCACCCAGTACACGCCCTGCATCTTCGAATACGTGTACTTCGCTCGCCCCGACTCGCTGATGGACCGCATTTCGGTGCACAAGGCGCGCCTGAGAATGGGTGAGCGCCTGGCGGAGAAAATTCTGCGGGAACACGACACTTCCGATGTGGACGTGGTAATCCCGATTCCGGACACCAGCCGCACCAGCGCCCTTGAGGTGGCCAATCGGTTAAACGTCAAGTACCGCGAGGGCTTTATCAAGAACCGCTACATCGGTCGCACTTTCATCATGCCGGGGCAGGCGGAACGCTCCCGCTCGGTGCGCCAGAAGCTCAATCCCATAACCCTGGAATTTCGGGGCAAGAACGTGCTGCTGGTGGACGATTCCATCGTGCGCGGCACCACCTCGCGGCAAATTGTGGAAATGGCTCGGGAGTCGGGTGCGAACAAGGTGTATTTCGCCTCGGCCGCGCCGCCGGTCCGCCACCAGAACGTTTACGGAATCGACATGCCGGCTCCTGACGAGTTGATCGCGTCCAATCGCACCGTGGCCGAGGTTCAGGAATCGATCGGCGCTGACTGGCTGGTGTACCAGGACCTTGGCGACTTGATTTCCGCGGTGAATTTCCGCCATGCGGAGATTACGGGTTTTGACGTTTCCTGTTTCAACGGCGAGTACGTCACCGGTGGCGTGGACCGCAAATTCCTCCGGCGGGTAGCCCGGGAACGCTCAGACGGCGTTCGGTCGAAGCGCGGTTTGCGCAAGCGCAAGGCCAAGCAGTCTCCCCGGGTGGCGGCTGCCGAGCCGGCTGCCCGAGTAGTCGCCCCCAAGCCGCCGAAAATACCCGACTTGCCCGCCCTGGAGGTCAAAGGCAGCTAATTCCCCCTGGGAACGAGGGCGTCTCGCCCTCGACGAGGGCATCCTGCCCTCGCTCCCATCGAACAAGCCTGGGAACGAGGGCGTCTCGCCCTCGACGAGCGCATCCTGCCCTCGAAATGCGCGCTAGAGTTCAAACTCCTCCAGCCGGAACCCGTCGTCACTGCATTCCAACACCCACCCGCGCCGGAACCAATCACCCAGGACGATCCGCGTGGCCGGGTCGCCGTCCAGTTCGAACTCATGCACCGCGGGGCGGTGCGTGTGGCCGTGAATCAGCCGTCGCACACCGTTGGCCCGCATTGCTTCAGCCACGGCGGATGCGTTGACATCCATGATTTCCATCGGCTTCCCGCTGATTGAAATACGGCTTGCGTCGCGCGCCTGCGCCGCCAGTGCGCGCCTGGCCATCAGCGGCAAGGCAAGGAACTGCGCCTGCCATTTCGGATCGCGGACCATGGATCGGAACTCCTGGTAGTCGCTATCGTCGCTACACAGGCTGTCGCCGTGCATCAACAGCACCCGCTCGCCCCCCAACTCCAGAACGCTGCTTTCGGGGAGCAGCGTGATCCCGCTGCGGAGTGAGAAATCCTCTCCGACCAGGAAATCCCGGTTGCCGTGAACGAACCACGCCGGAGTCCCACTTGAGGCAAGTCGTCCCAGGGCGTCGATGATTTCGCACGCCAGAGGGTCTTCGTCGTCGTCGCCCACCCAGGCCTCGAACAGATCGCCCAGAATGTAAAGCGCCTCGGCATTGGAGGCTTTTTCAGTGAGGAACCGGTAGAAGGCGCGGGTTGCTTGGGGTCGGGTGGCGTCCAGGTGGAGATCGGATATGAACAGCACGCTCATTGAGTCACGCGCAATACCCGTTCGATGATCACCGGCGCGGCGGGCACGTTCTGGTCGAAGTCTCCGCCCGGTCCGGTAGCGCGGTTTCCGATTTCGTCCACTACTTCCATGCCGCTGACCACGCGTCCGAACACCGCATATCCCCATCTTCCGGGTCTTGGATTCAGCGGCACGTTGTCTTGCAGATTGATGTAGAACTGATTCTTGGCGGAGTGAGGATCGCCGGTCCTGGCCATGGCGATGGTTCCACGCAGGTTTGACCGCCCGTTACCGGACTCATTGGGCAGAGTCTCGTCAATGGCTCGCTCCTGGAAATCCACCGACCAGCCGCCGCCCTGGATGACGAAATCCCTGACCACGCGATGAAAGATGGCGCCTTCGTAAAACCGGCTGGCTGTCAAACGCAGGAATTGCGCGACTGTCAGAGGTGCCTCCAGGGCGAATAATTCCAGCGTAAAAGCGCCGGCCGTGGTTTCCACCCGCACCCGGGGGAAGGGGTCCTTTGGCTCTTCGGCCTCACTCGGTTCCTGGGCGTGAATGCTGACCGCGACAAGCGTCGCCAGGCAAAGGATTGCGGTTTGGGTTGTCCTACTCGCTAGTTTCATTCTCAAGACTCCTTGGTAACTACCCTGGGAACGAGGGCGTCCCGCCCTCGACGAGGACAGGATGTCCTCGCTCCCAGGGAAAAAGCCGGGAACGAGGGCTCCCAGCCCTCGTCGAGGGCGGGACGCCCTCGCTCCCAGCCCTCGTCGAGGGCGGGACGCCCTCGCTCCCAGCGCTCGCTCCCAGCTTTATCTTTCAGCGGTGTTGTGAATCGCGGCATCAAGTGTGTTCTGCAGCAGCATGGCGACGGTCATCGGGCCCACGCCGCCGGGCACGGGCGCAATCCAGGCGGCGCGCTTGCGGGCCTCATCGAATTCTATGTCGCCGCGCAGCTTTCCGTCGCTCATACGGGTAATTCCGATGTCCAGTACGACCGCGCCGGGACGGATCCATGAACCCGGCAAGAGACCGGGCTTGCCCACGGCGCTGGCGAGAATCTCCGCCCGCCGGACATGTTCTTCAAGGTTGGTCGTAAATCGGTGGCATACCGTTACGGTGGCCCCGGCCAGCAGCAGTTCCAGGCCCAGGGGACGCCCGACCAGATTGGAGGCGCCCACCACCACGCAATGCTTGCCCTTGGGATCGACCCCGATTCGCTCCAGCATCCGGATTACTCCGACCGCCGTGCACGGACGCAGTCTGGGCGTGCGTAGCGCCAACAGGCCGAAGGTAAGCGGATGAAAGCCGTCCACGTCCTTGTTCGGGTCGATCCGTTGAATGACGTTCAGCGGATCGATATGAGCGGGCAGAGGCAGCTGCACGAGAATACCGTCAACGCCCGGGTCGTCGTTGCAGCGGTCAATCAACGCCAGCAATTCCTGCTCGCCCGTATCCGCCGGAAGGTTGTGATCGATCGATGCGATCCCCGCCTTTGCGCAAGCCGCGCGCTTGTTTCGAACATAGACATGCGAAGCCGGGTCCTCTCCGACCAGCACCGTGGCAAGCGCCGGCGCTCGAAAGCCCGCGTCAAGCCGCTGCTTCACCGTTTGCCGAATCTCTTCCCGAATCTCCGCCGCGATGGCCTTGCCGTCAATCAGTTGTGCGGTCATGAATGGGTCGTTAGCCTTTGGCGAGGTTGGTGGCAGCGGTCCGGATTTCCATTCTTCATGAACGCCTGAACATTCATTTCCTGTTGGGGGGTGATCTTACCCGACCGGGATGCCGGGCTGTCGCCATCGAGGGCGCAGCGACGCATCCCCTCAAGCGACTGACCGTTGCTGTCTTACTTGCTGCCGCCTCAGGTGACGGGAGCCTATAACGTTGCTATGATCCGCTGCTTCTTGAACTGACTCTAGAGTTCCGCGCCCGGGAGAGGATTACATGCGATTTTCGATCATTCTTTGGGGGATGGTGCAAGCGCTGCGGGTCACCGCGCTCTTGTACCCCGCGTTCGCAGACCGCCTTAAAGAAAGAAACCTCATCGCGCAATTCAGATTGCAAGACAACTCGATTGGCCGCTGGGTCAAGCTGGAGAATGGAAAAGTACGCTCGCGGAAGGGAATTCACGACAAGCCCGGTGTTTCGTTTGTATTCAAGAACAAGGCAATAGCGGGAGAGTTCCTGACGCCTCCTTTCGACCAGTTGGTGCGGGTGGATGCCGCCAAGAATTTCAAGGTCAGCGTGGAAGGTTCCGACGAGCTGTCCGTCTGGTTCAGCAGAACGCTGAACCGCATGCAACGAATTCGCTGGAAGAGCGGTACCGATGTAGGCAATGGTGAGGCGCGCTACACCAACGGCACCAACGGAGGACCGATATTCGTGTATGTCAAGGAGGGCAAGATCGTACGGATCACTCCGATCGACTTTGATGATGAAGATGCGCCTTCCTGGTCCATAAAGGCGCGAGGAAAAACATTCACGCCGCCTCGTCGCACAACGTTGGCCGCCCATGGCCTGGTGCAGAAGTCCATGGTCTATTCCAAGAACCGGATTCTGTATCCCATGAAGCGGGTGGACTTCGATCCCGACGGTGAACGCAATATTCAAAACCGCGGCAAGTCTGAATTTGAGCGGATCAGTTGGGATGAGGCGCTGGACATCGTGGTCAAGGAGATCAAGCGCTCCAAGCGTCATGGCCCCGGGGCGGTGCTGGTGGCGCATGGCTCGCATCACCAGTGGGGCAACCTCGGTCATTATCTGAGTGCCTTTAACCGCTTATGGAATCTGCTGGGATGTTCCAAACTGCACAACAATCCCGACAGTTGGGAGGGGTGGTACTGGGGTGCGATGCACCACTGGGGCAACAGCATGCGGCTGGGGACACCGGAGTTCTACGGCACGGTTGAGGATTGCCTAAAGGAAGCGGAGATGATCGTTTTCTGGTCCAGCGACCCGGATGCGAGCTATGGCTATGAGGGGACGGTACGGCGTGACTGGGCCAAGGAACTGGGCATCAAGATGGTGCATATCGATCCTTACCTCAATCACACCGCTGCGTTCCTGGGCGGCAAGTGGATTTCGCCCAAACCCGGCACCGATTCGGCGTTCGCCCAGGCGCTTTGTTACATGTGGATAACCGAGGATCTCTACGACAAGGAATTCGTGGAAAAGAGAACCACGGGATTCGACCAATGGAAAGCCTACATACTCGGTCAGGAGGACGGGACGCCGAAGACGCCCGAATGGCAGGAAGCGGAAACCGGCGTGGCGGCGCGCGAGGTCAGGGCGCTGGCCCGGGAATGGGGACGCAAGAAAACCTATCTCGGCGCCGGTGGCTGGGGCTGCGGCCTGGGCGGGGCGAATCGCGGTCCGATGGGCATCCAGTGGGCCCGGATGATGACCATCCTGGGCGCGATGCAGGGATTCGGCCGGCCGGGCGTCAACTTCGGCAACCTGCAGTTCGGCGCGCCGCTGGACTTTTCCTTCTATTTTCCCGGCTATGCGGAAGGCGCCATGTCCGGGGACCTCCAGTACAGCGCCAATGCGGCCAACAACTATCAGCGCATGCCGCATGTCGTGACGATGAATTCTGCACGCCAGAACATTCCCAAGATTCGTCTGCCCGAGGCGATCATGGAGGGGCATGCGGTGGGCTTCCTCACGGACGTTGCGTCCGTGCAAGGCCAGTTCCAGAAGTTCGGCTATCCCGCGGCAGGACACGCCAGGATCCAGATGATGTACAAGTACGGGAGCTCCTCGTTCGGCACCATGGTGGACTCGAATCGCTGGGTGCAGATGTATCAATCCGAGAACCTGCCGTTTGTGGTCAATCAGTCGGTGTGGATGGAAGGAGAGACACCGTATTCGGACGTCATTTTCCCCGCCTGCACGGTGTTCGAACGCTGGGACATCGGCGAGTACTACAACGTGGGCGCCGGCTATGTCCACCACATGTATTCGATGGTCAATCACCGCGTGGTATCGCTGCAGCACAAGTGCATCGAGCCCTTGGGCGAGTCCAAGTCCGACTACGACATCTTCCTTGCGGTGGCGGAGCGCCTGGGCCTGGGCGCGATGTATTCGGAGGGCGGTAATACGGAGCTCGACTGGTGCAAGCGCGTATTCGATTCGTCGGATCTGGTCAAGCACATCTCCTGGAAGAAGTTCCTGAAGAAGGGCTACTTCGTGGTGCCTGCCGATCCGGAATCTGCGCGGGCGCCGACCGCGGGCCGGTGGTTCTACGAGGGTCGGCGAAAGGACACGCCGGAACCCTATCCGCTGCCGTCGGACTATGTGGGCGAGTATGGCGAGGGCCTGCAGACGCCTTCGGGCAAATTCGAATTCGTGCCCGAAACGCTCGGCAGAATCGAGGACCCGGCCCGGCCTCCGCTTAACGAGTACCAGAAGAATTACGAGAATGCGCGCGCCGATGAATCACTGGCGGATTTTCCCTTGCAGCTGCTGACACCGCATTCGCGTTACCCCTTTCATGTGATGGGCGACGATGACGGCAGCGACTTGAGAGACATCAGGGAGCACCGCATCACGGTCGACGGCCACTCCTACCTGGTCGCCCGCGTGAATCGGCAGGATGCCGAGCAAAGGGGCGTGAACAACGATGACCTTATACGCTTGTGGAACCACCGGGGCTCGGTCGTCTGCGCCGCCCAGGTGACCGATCGGCTGAGGCCGGGAGTGGTGAGCGCTTCCACCGGATCCGCCCAGTACCGGCCGGTCGGCGAGCCCGGCAATTCCACCGATCTGGGCGGCTGCGTCAATATGCTCAATCCCAAGAAGACCATCACCGAGCACGCCAGCGGCATGGCGCCGAACACCAGCCTCATTCAGTTCGAGAAATGGACCGGCGTCGATACCTGGCAGCGCTCGGAGGCAGCGTGATGGCGAAGAAGTGGAACATGATCGTCGACATCGCTCGCTGCGATAACTGCCGCAACTGTTTTTTGGCGACCAAGGACGAGCATATCGGCAACGAGTTTCCCGGCTATTCGGCGCCTCAACCGAAGCATGATCACAGCTGGGTGGACATCAAGCGGCACGAGCGTGGACGCTGGCCCGCTGTCGAGGCGAACTTCATGCCGGTGATGTGCAACCACTGCGACGACGCGCCCTGCATGAAAGCCGCCAAGGGTGGCGCCATCACCAAACGCGCCGACGGGATCGTGATCATCGATCCGAAGAAATCGAAGGGGCAGAAAGAGATTGTGGACGCCTGTCCGTACGGAGCAATTTACTGGAATGAAGAAGAACAGATTCCACAGTCCTGGTTCTTCGATGCGCATCTCCTGGACAAGGGTTGGACCAAGACCCGGATAGAGCAATGTTGTCCAACCGATGCGTTCCGATCCATCAAGGTCGAAGACAAGGAAATGCAGCGGATCAAGGAGGAGGAGAATCTTGAGGTCCTGAAGCCGGAAATCGGCTCGAAACCCCGTGTCTACTACAAGAACATGCACCTGATGACGAAGTGTTTCGTTGCCGGGTCAGTGGTGACCGATGTGGAGGGGACCGAAGAGTGCGCAGCGGATGCGGAAGTCACACTGAAACAGAACGACAGAGTAGTGGCTCGGGCAACTACGGACATGTTTGGCGACTTCCGCTTTGACAAACTCGAAAAGAACAGCGGCCAATATCAGCTGGAGGTCAATTCGGCCGCATCGGGCCGCTCCTCAATGGAGTTTGATCTCGGCGAGGAGAGTCTCTACCTCGGGGCTATAGCACTGGCGGGCGATATCTAGGAGTTTTCACAGCGGGTGCCGCTGCGCTGACGCGCAGGGAACACGCGCTGGGAACGAGGACATCCTGTCCTCGTGGAGGGCTGGAAGCCCTCCTTCCCAGGTTGTTCCATGCAAGCGGCCCAGAACTAGAACTCCGCCTAAATGCAATCCTTGTTCTGGGTTCTGCCTGCTTGAGCGCCATGCTACACTCGAAGGCCACGAGGAAAGCCAAGAACCGGCAGGGATGGCTGACTGCGAGCACGCGTCGGCAGGTATGCGGAGCGCCTCTATTGTCAAGTCATCTTTCAATTGTCTAACGAGGTTGTCGTGGTCAACACAAGGTTCCACATTTCCGTATTGAAGTGTCCTGAAAGCGGAGCTTTCGTCGGCACTAGCCCCGACATTCCGGGTCTGACGCTTGAAGCGAACTCACACGAGCAACTACTGGACGCGGTGGCTGAAGTTGTGCCGCAATTGCTCGTGCATAACCTCAAATTGTCCGAAGATCGTCTTGGAGATTGCACAGTGGAGGTGATTTTCGAGGACCGGCTTGCTGAAAGAAGGCCGGGCGCTGCCTTTGATTCTAGACGTCCGCGAATTTTGGTCGAGCACCTTGCCGCCGGGCCATAGCGTCTTTGTTGGCAGACCGAAATTCGGGGGACAGGTCGGGCGAGTGCATTCGTTTCGGCCTCAAGCAAGGCTTTCCTTCAGTTTTTGCAGGTCTGCAAAACGGCTGGGTATGTCGTCACGATCGACCGCAGCCCGAAGGTCGCTCAGTGTCTTGAGCGCCTTCAGCAATACCGGCAAAGGTGGACCGCTGGCGGTCATGTTGGAAGCTTCCGCCAGCCCTTTTTGGCGGGCCGGATTCTCTATGAAGCGCTTTACCAGCTTTTCGTGATGTTGAACTGCTGTCTTTCCGTGTGCCTCGCACACTTCAAGAAAAAGTCGGGTGCTGGCTTGAAACCAGTCGGAAGTGGAATCTGCATCCAGGTGTTCGAGCAAGCTGTCAAGCAGGCTTTTTTGACGCATGCAATCGCGCAGCACAGCTTGATCCTCGGGGCGCATGAAAAGTAATTTGTCGACCAGCAACTGCGAGTAGTACGCATCGTCCGCCCGGCACAGTCCCAGCAGCAGGTCGATAACATTGATGCCGGCGAAGTCACCGGCGTTCGCGCCCCGGTACTCGTGCAGTCCAACTCGATGCGGCTTGTAGTAGGTTCGCACACAGTGAAAGAACCGATCGATGTCGAGTTCATTGAAGAGTTTTTCGTTCGAGGCCAGCACATCGTGCAGTGCATCGCGCGCCACCGCCAATAGATCGGCCGAAAGCGGGTGCGAAACGCCAAGCGGCAGAATGCGAAGCAGCGCTTCCGACGCTCTGATGTAGCACAGCGCCGCCCGGGTATTGTAGGTAATGAATAACTCTTCGTCCTTTAACGACGTAAAGGTCTTATAGACTCCCTTTACCGCGAAGTTATGGGTCTCGAGGTGCGATGACGCAAAGCGCGGAACCATGCCGATCGAAGCGCCCACTTGCATAGCCAGTGCGGAAGCCTCGACCAGCGGGGATTTCGTTTCTCTGGAGGGCTCGGTAATCATGTGGCGTCGGCATGCCGCCATGTATAAGCCGACGTTGCCCATGAGGTTGAAATTCGCTTCGAATCCCTGGTTGGTGTTGCCTTCGTCAAGGAGCTTGACGATGTGAGCCTTGCCTTCCTCGACCAACCTCTGTTTTAGCTCGTCACCGACACCTTCGATCTCTTCCCGATCGTCCAACGCGAAGTAAAGTTCCTCAAGTTCGGTGTTGATTGCCACGAAGTCATGGCGAATCCATGCATCGAAACTCAAAGAGTTATCAGACATAAGTTATTTCCGGCACTGGGAGATCGATGAACATCCATGAGTCATAACTTCATTGCTCCGCTTGGACATACTTGCATTCCCCCGCACGGCCGCAACCTCTTGGACCGCCGAGTCAACCTGTGTTGCCCGCAGGATTGATCCGGTACAAGTTTACAAATCCATTCTACGCGGGTGCTGCCATCGCCCGGTGACCTGGTATCAGCTGACCGATTCGGGACGGACCCATCTCAAGCAGCATATCGCCAACCTGATGCAGTTGATCGAGCGTGCAGGTTAGGTCCGTAAATATCCAGCCTTGCAAACCAGGCTTTGGTGTATAAAGCCCATTGGAGTTTCACTCCTCGTTCCGGCGGCGCTGGCCGCAGGGAACAGCTGGGAGCGAGGGCATCCTGCCCTCGTCGAGGGCGAGACGCCCTCGTTCCCAGGGTTGTTCCATGCAAGCATGCATCGCTGCTCTCATGTATCACATTGGAAGAAGGACTGTTATGAAGAAATGGACAAACATGGCATCAATTGCCGTGGTTTTGGCCCTGGGATTCGCCTTGGGATCTCTAAGTTCGGATGGCCAGGCGGACAGCCCTGACTTGCGCTGGGTTGCAGGTGAATTTCCGGAAGAATTCGTGCGCAGCATGGAAGAGTCATCCGCTGCATTTCTGCGCAAGGACATGGAAGCGACACGCGCTCACATGACCGAGGATTTCGCAACCTACGAATTGCATGGCCAGGATGCGCCCAGATTATTGGTCAAAGGCCGTGAAGAAACCATTGCTGCAATGAATTTCTTCTTTACGGGAGAATTTGGCGCCCGCTGGCAGGGCGCCGACGTTGAACGGGTCGGGTCCATAGGCGATACCATGGTTCAGATCGAGCATGATCAATACCAATACGATGACGGCATCCGCACTGTCTCGACGTTGGTTCTCATTCAATACAAGGACGGAAAACGATGGCGCGAGTGGCGCCTCAAGCCCGGTCCGCACCCCGCCGGATCAACGACCAGCGATTAAGGGCCCAGGAGTATTCACAGCGGGCGCCGCTGCGCTGACGCGCAGAGAACACGCTGGGAACGAGGGCGTCTCGCCCTCGTCGAGGGCGAGACGCCCTCGTTCCCAGCGTGTTCCATGCAAGCATCGAATTGCTACCTGCGGCTGTCGAAACGAGATGTAGTTTTTTTCAGCGACTCTTCTGTTGGCCGGCCTCTTGCGCCGCTTT
Organism: Candidatus Foliamicus sp.; assembly: GCA_965261845.1. GTDB lineage: Bacteria > Pseudomonadota > Gammaproteobacteria > Steroidobacterales > Foliamicaceae > Foliamicus. The sequence goes on from OZ253475.1 coordinate 3,544,588, forward strand.
TTGCCGCTTAAGGAACTTCGCAACCTCCGCGGCCGGATCCATGACGGTATCCGAATACATGCCGACGGCTGTATTCCAATAATCACCACCCTCCACGTGATCCAGAATAAAGGCGGCAAAGTCTTCGTAGGTGATCACCCGGGCCGCGGGTGTGTTGCCGCTTGTATCAAATTGCATGTCGTTACGGGCCGGTTCTTCCACCATGAAACCCGGGCGCAACAACAGGTAATCAAGCCCGCTGGCTTCGATCATCTTTTCCATCTCATACATGTCGTTGTAAAGATGGCGTGCGTTCCACCGCCACATGTTCGACATGTCGCCTGGTGGCGGCTTGGCGCTATCAACATCGGCCCGGTGCTCCACACCGGTGGAACTGGCCATGATCAACCGGGTGTTGCCCTTCTCTTTCATGGCGGAGATGAGGTTTTCTCCCATCACCGTGTAGATATCGACAGGACCGACTTCGGCCAAAGGGTCCGACGGCGTTCCGCGCCCAATCATGGACAGCACCACTTCATCTCCCTCGAGCACCGCGTCGATGGACGCCCGGTCGTAAATGTCGCCTTTGTACAAGGTCAGATTCTCGTGCTCGATCCCCAGCTTGGACGGCGTGCGGGCAAACCCCTTGATGGTGTAGCCGCGTTCCAACCCCTGGCGGATGATTACCCGCCCGGACCGCGCCGTGGCGCCAAACAAGGCGATGACCGGCTTTCTTTCATCCGCGGCCCGCGTCGCCTGCTGCAGGTACAGGATCAGGTTGGCACGGTCCTCCGGGTCCCCGATGCCGGCAAAGACCATGCGATTTCCCGGCAGAAACTCGCCGGGTCGGGCGAGAAGCTCGTCAAGAGTCCGCGGCGTCCAGACGATACCGGACTCCACCAGCACGTCTGAGTAATCAAAGCCTTCTGCTTGGCCCGCGGTGCTGCCCAACAGCCCTTGCAGAGTCGGCCCCACCCTGTTGATATCGTCTTTTTCGAGGCTGTGACAGTCCCGGCACTGCAAGTACATCAGCTTGCCTTGCAGAGCGTTGGCCGTCTTGAGTAGTTTGTCGACAGTCGGCTCGGTGGCCGGTGCTTGCGGGGCCGCCTGATTCGCGGCGCCGCTCGCGGCCGGCGGCGGCCACGAAGCGCAGGCAATGACGAACAAGGCAGCGACCAACCCTGGCACGAGCCACCGCCTGCAGGACGGCAAACGCGCGGAAGCTGTGGCTGTCACGTTTGCGCTCTAAAGTTCCAACAACGCGCCAACCGCTGCGCGTTCGGCAGATTCCATGGCGGCCTCCATGCCGCGATTGGAAACCGCAGTATGTTCACCGCAAAAACGTACGCGCTCGAAAGGTTCAGAAAACGCCGGCAGATAGGTGTGCAACTGGCCCGGTAACCATTCTGTCCAGCTGCCCCCCGCATACGGATCCATGTTCCAGCTCTTGTATCCGACCGCTTTGAGCTTGCCCCGCGCCGCCGGCCGGAGTCGCTCATACTCTTTCACCACAAGTGCGCGCGCGGCGGCTTCGCCGATCCGATCCAGCCTCTGGGCGGTAAAGCCCCGCGCTCGGGCGACCAGACCGGTAATTTCGTGGCTGTCCGGTGACTGGCGCAATGCGCGGACCTCGCCCAGCGGCGTATCCGTCCACATGGCGGGATCCAGGCCATCCTGCTCCCAGAATTTTTGCTCGGCGTGCAAAATGATCTTGGTAATCATCATGGAGGGCAGCACTTTAGTGGCTCGGGCCAGGACAGGCGGCAGGACAGGGTCAAAACCGACCCAACGCATCGGAGTTACGGGCAGTGCGCAGATAGCCTGCTGCGCCAGATGCCGCTCGCCGTCATCCGTCAGGACCTCGACGCCCGTATTGCTCTGCGTAATCCCGACAACGCGGCGCTGGAGCAGCACGTCGCGCGGCAACGTTGCCGCCATAGCTTCCGGTAGCCGTTGGTTGCCACCCTGGATCTTTGCGGCAAGCGTGCCCAACTGTTGTTGTAGAGCATTCCAGGCCACGCGGAAAAACCAGGTCAGAACGGAACAATCATGGGCTGAGGTACCGCGGCCGATGTTGGTTTCGTAGTTTTGTGCGATGGTGCCGTCGCTCCAGCCCAGCGTGTTCAGGAAACCGTAAACCGACTGATCCAGGGTGCGGCTTTCCGGCAATAGCCAGTCGTCATGGTTGGCCAGGGGATTATTGGCCTCCACGGTTTTTTCGAAGAACCGTCGGCCGGGAAACTCGCCCCTGGAACCGGCCGGCAGCAGGTTGCCCGGATGCTCAGGCCATGCGGTGCGCGGAATAATCTCGCCGTGAAGGGCGATCTCCGGTTTTGATAGCCCCCGCCGCGGTGCATGGTCAATCAGGCTCAAGCCCAGTCGCCGGGCCGTTGCCAGCACCCGTCCATAGCCACCGAGAATACTGTCGCCACCCGCTTCGGGCGCCCCCGGCAAATCGTAAAAACTCTCCAGGCGACCGCCGAGCCGGTTCCGGGCCTCCAGGACCGTGACCCTGGCGCCCTCACCGGCCAGTATCGAGGCGGCGTGCAGACCAGCGAGCCCGGCGCCGATCACGATTACGTCGGACTGCGTGGTGGCGCGCACGGCGTTGGCCCGGCCGATCGCGGGCCAGGCCGCCGCCACGCCCAGTCCCTTGAGCGCGTCTCGCCGGCTGATAAGTCGAGTCATGAGTGAGTCCGCTGAAGTCCGCGCCAGGGCAAAGTGTACGCGTTGACCATGGGCCCGGCGATGACACGAACAAACGCGGTCACCATGTGTGACGTCCGCATGATGTCTCGTACACTGTGAGTCTTCAAGGCCCTCACTTCGCAGGGGAGGATACGGGGAGGAATGCTTGATGAACGCTAATTTGCCCATGCACCGCAGGCAGCTCCTCGGCATGCTTGGCGGCAGCGCTGTGCTCGCGGCCGGTTGCGCCGTAACCCCCTCCGCCGGTGTAACGCCCGGTAAGGAGGAGGCGCTTGATCTCGAGGACATCGGGTCCCGAATCCGCACCTTCGTCAAGGCAGGCGCCCGGCTTAGTGAAGGTCGCGCCATCTGGTCCACCCGCGCCGAAGTCTACGCCATGCTGCCTCCCGACCAGGTAGTGCCGCTTGTACGCGTGAAAGGCTGCGAACAACAATGGATCCGGCCGCTTTCCCAAACGGAATTCCTGAGCTTCGACAACCTGCTTACCTACTATTGCGATTTCGATAGCGACCAGGTGATACGCGACTTCAAGAATCCCTTCACGGGCGCACGCAACATCGCGAAACCCAATGTCAGTCGTATGAAGGAGGGGCGGGAAATCTCCCCGCGTGGTGTGGTGTATCGCGTCATGAAGGAAGCCTACCCGGATTTCTACGCCGGCCTGGAATTTGATGTCCTGGTTCGGAAAGTGGGCGAAAGCGTGTCATTTCAGGGCGAGAATAAGTGGCCGGCGGAGTTTATTCGTCCGCCCGCCGGATCAAGGCTCACAATGTTTGCGCGTTTGGCTGAGCTTGCCGACCCGAATCTCGACAGTGTGCCCGCCAATTTCGCCGGCCACGTCTTGATGCCGTTCTTCCCGTGGATGGAGATGGCGGATCATTCCGGCCACCTCTTATGGCACGTGCAGGGCTATAAGATCGAATCCCTCAACGATCTGGACGAGGATTACCTTGCGGCTGCTCACGGTGACTTTGGCGATCGATTCGAACAGTCGCCGGAGTTCGATACCGAGCCTTCCCGATTCGCGCGCCGATTGCAGGCCATGGGCCGGCTGTCCCAGTGAGGTTCACCGAATGAAATGCAATGAATAACCCCGATCTTTTTTCGCTCAATCGCCGCAGTCTGCTCGGCGCAGCCGGCGTGGGACTGTTGCCGGGCATCGCCGGCGCATTGCCGATATCGGGTAGCGAAGCGGACTTTGTCGATTCACCGGATCTCAAAGACCCCTGGATGCTGGATCCGAAGAAGGCCTTTTTTAACTTCCTGCGCGCCCAGGGCGACCTGTCAGGCCTGATCTCGCCGCAATGGTGGCGCGGCGCCTATCTGGCCATTTACGAAGACCGTAATCCCGAGTTGCTGTTTCGCATGGAAGGATGCGAAATGAAACGCATCGTTGATCTGGGCAACGGTGAGTATCAGTTCCAGTACAGGATCTTCAGCTCATTCAAGGATCCTGAGACCAATGAAACCTTGAATGGCCGTACCTGGCGCAACCCCATTACCGGGAAAGAGTTCACCGTCGAACCCAACATCTCCGGCGCCCGGCGGATCATGACCCTCACCGACAGAGGCATTGTGGAACGGCATGAAGGCAGCGGCTTTGAGGCGGTCATCCATCTGCTTTGGACCGCCCAGGGGCCATACGTGATGTCCAACGGGTATAAGGACCGGCCCGCCAAGCGTCCCATTCCGATCAAGGAGTTCGCAACAAGTTTTCAGGATCGAGCGGCGGCGGCAGATTTTGCCGCCCCGCGCCTGGACGTTCGGTTCAACTCCACCTTTGTCGCGCCGTTTCAAAGTTGGATGCAAATGCCCTCTGATGCGGGCATTGCCGTTTGGCACGCTTCCGGTCACAAGGCGCGCGATGTGATGAGTCTCCCGCAAGAGTATCTGGAGCAAATGTTCAAGTACCGCCCGGAAATGCACGAGTGGATCGGCAAGGACGGCAGGGCATGAGTGCGCCCGCCGATCTCCGGCAGGCAAATAAAAAGAACCTCGAGCTGCAGACGCCGTGGTACACCATGGCCGCCTTCGGTTTCGGCACCTTGCCGGACAGCATGAAGAACTTCGCCTGGGATCTTTTTGTACTGTTCCTCTACACCCAGGTGTATGGCTTGTCCGGCACGCTGACTGGTTTCGCCATCCTGATTGCGCTTGTAGTTGATGCAGTGTCGGACCCCTACGTTGGTTTTCTCTCCGATCGCGCCCGGGGGTTGAAATTCGGGCGCCGCCATACCTTCATGTTGCTTGCCACCGTGCCGTTCGGACTCTGTTTCTACGCCCTGTTTGTGCCGCCCGCCGGACTCGGCCAGTGGGGATTGTTTGCCTGGCTGGCGATATTCGCAATACTCAGCCGGGTTTGCATCACTCTGTTCGCAGTGCCGGTCAAGGCGGTTGGAGCGGAGCTCAGTCGCGATGTGGCCGTGCGCCCGAAAATCATCGCGTTCGGAACCGTGGGTTTGACGGTGGCGCGCATCGGTCTGCCGCTATTGGCATTCGGTTACTTCTTCCTGGATAGCGCCGAGTACTCGCGCGGGCAACTGGACCCGGCAAACTATTCACCCTTTGCAGCGACCTTCGCCGTCGTCGCGGTAGTTGCCATGCTGATCAGCATCGCCGGCACGCTCAAGCCCGTACTCGGCATCGAAAGGGTGGAACCGCCGACGCCGAAACCGCGCATTGGGCCGCTCGAGGGCGTGAAAGCCGTTGTTTCGGCAATGACCGTGACCCCCAATATCCGCAGGTCCTTGCTCCTGGCGATTGTTGTGTTCTTTTCCATTGTGTCGATCTCAGTGCTGAAAGTGCATCTCGTTACCTACCTATGGCAAACGCCCGCCGACCTGACCCAGTGGATCGTTTCGGCTCAATACATTGGCACCGGCGTTGGGGCCATCGTCCTGCCATACGTGGTCAAGACTGTGGACCGCAAGCTGTGCATTTCGGTTGGCATGGCCGGCTTTACAACCTTGTCGGCAGTGGCAGTATTGCTGCCGGTTTTCGGGCTATTGCCGCCCCCGGCTTCCCAGGAGCTGGGCTACGCTTTGATCGGTATTTTCCTGGTCGCCGGCTTGCTGCTGGGTGTGTATTTCGTTGCCATCGGGTCTTTGTCAGCCGACGTAGCGGATGAACACGAGGTAAATACGGGCAAGCGCCAGCAAGCGCTCGTTAGCGGGTTCGGCATGTTCGCCATCAAGGCGGCCAGCGCCATAATGACCTTATTGACCGGAATTTACCTCGATATCATCGCGTTCCCGGCGGGCGCGCCGGTGGGTTCGGTCCCGCAGGAGAAAGTCGAAGCGCTGGCGTATTTTTCGGCCGGATTCTGTCTGCTGGGTGCGTTCCTGGTGCTGCTTGTTGTGTCGAGGTTTGATGTTTCGATAAGCAAACAACGGGAGATTAACCGGCGGCTGCAAGCCATGATGAATGCCGATGCCGGCTAATCCCCGGCATCCGGGGGGCAACAGTCTTGAGATGCGGGCGCCGCTTTATGCGATGACGTCCTACGGTGTCGGCGCGATACCGGACAGCATAAAGAACTTTGCCTGGGACCTGTTCATCCTGTTCCTTTATACCCAGGTATATGGCCTGTCCGGCACGTTGACGGGAGTCGCACTCCTGATTGCGCTGGCAGTCGATGCCGTGTCGGATCCCTATGTCGGCTTTCTTTCCGATCGCTCCCAGGGGACGAGATTCGGCCGGCGGCATACCTTCATGTTGTTTGCCGCCATACCTTTCGGGTTCAGTTTCTACGCCCTGTTCGTGCCTCCCGAAGGGCTGGCACAGATCGGTCTGTTTGCGTGGCTGTTGATATTCGCGATACTCAACCGGCTCTTCATTACCGTGTACTTCGTGCCGTTCAAAGCCGTTGGGGCGGAACTCAGTCGCGATGTGGGCATGCGACCGAAAATCATCGCGTTCGGCACCATCGGATTGACGGTGGCGCGCATCGGCATGCCGCTGCTGGCATTCGGTTACTTCTTCCTGGAGAGCGCCGAGTATTCCCGGGGGCAACTGGACCCGGCGAACTATCCACCGTTTGCCGCCACCTTCGCCGCCATTGCGGTCGTTGCCATGCTGATCGGCATTGTCGGCACGCTAAAGCCCGTACGAGGGATCGAACGGATGGAGCCGCCGACGCCGAAACCGCGCGTCGGACTGGTCGAGGCCCTGCAGGCCGTCGTTGCGGCCATGACCGTGACCCCCAATGTTCGCCGGACGCTGTTACTGGCGATCGTGGTGTTCTTTTCGATCGTGTCGATCTCCGTGCTGAAGGTGCACCTGGTTACCTACCATTGGCAAACGCCCGCGGACCTGACTACGTGGCTCGTTTCGGCTCAGTACATTGGCGGGGGTATCGGGGCGCTGTGTCTGCTGCTTGGAGTCAAGGTGGTCAATCGCAAGCTGGCCATTGGGGTGGGAATGTCCGGCTTTACCGGCTTATCGGCACTGGCGGTATTGCTGCCGATTTTCGGGCTGTTGCCGCCACCGGCTTCGCGGGAACTGGCCTACGCTCTGATCGGAATTTTCCTGGTTGCGGGATTGCTGCTGGGTGTGTATCTGGTTGCCGTGGCATCCCTGTCAGCCGACGTGGCCGACGAACACGAGGTGAACACGGGCAAGCGCCAGCAAGCGCTGATCAGCGGGTTCGGAAGCTTCGCCATCAAGGCGGCGGACGCTGTGATGACCTTCCTGACCGGGGTCTATCTCGATATCATTAGATTTCCGGCGGGCGCGCCGGTCGGCTCGGTCCCCAGGGAGAAAGTGGAAGCGTTGGCGTATTTCTCCGCCGGGTTCTGCGTGCTGGGCGCGTTCCTTGTTCTGCTTGCCGTATCGAGGCTCGATGTCTCCATAAGCAAGCAGCGGGAAATCAACCGGCGGCTGCAAAACATGATGAACGCCCAGAGCAGCAAGCCGACATGAAGAAAACAGGAGCGTAACTATGTTGATCATTTCGCAACGAGCCTGGAGCGCCTCGGACACCGATGCGCTCGCAGCACATATTGAAAGCACCATGAAACTTGTGCGCCGGCGCCAACTCGATCCCGCGGTGGAGCCGCTGTTGCTCCTGCCGCAGGCCGTTGGGGCGGACGAGGCTCCCGGGCAGGGCGCGCTGTTGGCAGTGCTCGGCGATATCGCCTCCTCTGAACGCGTCATGCTCGCCGGCGCGGCCGGCGTGACAAGCGATGACGGGGTCATGACCATCGGCTTTCTGCTGTCGGCCAAGGGCGAACCGCTGCTCACCGCGGCCAAGATTTCTCCGGATCTGGTGACCGGTTTCGGGGAGGATTCGACCTCCGCCCTGGGGCAAGCGGCGGAGTTCAGGACCGCCAGTACCGCCATCGGCCAGGTGGGCATACTGCCGGGCGAGGACATCCTGTTCGCCCACCTCGCGCGGTCCATCACATGGGCCGGCGCCGAGATCATCCTCAACCCGGTGGCCGAGGTCAGCGATCACCTGTTCATCTCGCGCCGCAACGCCCGCAGGGCCCGCGCCTGGGAAAATACCTCTTACGTGGCCGTCGCCGGGGCCCTGGGCGGGGCGCCCCGCGGGCCGAGCTGCTCCAGCCTGGTCGATTTCAACGGCGCGGCGACCCACGCGGCCGGGGAGGCGGACCTGCTGCTTCCGGACCTCGATATCGAGCGTCTCAGGCGCCGGCGCAACGAAATCTTCGCCGTGCAGCCCCTGCACCTGCGGGCAAACCTCTACGCCGACGGCTACGAGCGGCTCATCGAGAGGCGTCCCGAACCCCTTCCGCGACCGCCCAGGGGGCGCGACGCGTGGATCGCCGAGTGCGAGCGGCGGCTGGCGCAAGACCCCGCCCCGTCGCAGCCCGACCGAATCGAACAATACGACGTGATCCTGACGCAGACCGTTGGAAAGATCATCAAGCGTGAACACGACGCCGTCGAACTGCGCCGCGACAATACCCTGCGGGCGCTACGGCTGGCGGAGCGCCTGGCGTCGAACCCCGGCATCAAGCTGGTTGTGATGCCCGAGTTCTTCATGCACGGCCAGGGGGGCCACGGGTTTCGCTCGCCCATCACCCTGCAGCGCCTGGCCATCCGCTACCCGGGCCCGGAGATGGAGCTCCTGCAGGATTTCGCCCTGAAGCACAAGGTCTACGTGGCCGGGTCCACCTTCGAGATCGACGATAAGCTGCCCGGGCATGTATTCAACTCCGCCTTCATTCTCAACGACACCGGCCAGCTCATTCACCGCTATCGCAAGATTCAGTGCGCAGACGTGTGGGGATCCCTGCCGGACACCACGCCGAGCAGCGTCTACGACCGTTACCTCGACATATTCGGTTACGACTTCCTGTTTCCGGTCGCCGACACGCCCATCGGCAGGCTCGCGACCATGGTCTGCTTCGACCAGGCTCATCCGGAAATCGCGCGCATGCTGACCAAGTATGGTGCGGAAGTGATCATCCATCCCACTTCCGAGGGACACGGCAGCCAGAGGTCCGGCTGGGATGCCGCGCGCGCCACGCGGGGGTTCGAGAACACCGCATACGTGCTTTCCGCCATGCCCGGGGCGGAGTTTTTCCATCACGGCCACGGCGAATTTCCCACCGCTCAAATGCGCGGGCACTCCAAGGTCGTCAACTTCGACGGTACGATTCAGGGTGTGGCGGACGGACCGGGAGGGTGCATTCTCACCGGCACCATCGACCTCAAGGCCCTGCAAAGGGCTCGCTCCAATCCCCTGACGAACCTGCCGCTGTGGGACGATCCGGAAGTCTACGCCCATATCTACGCAGGAGAAGTAGGCTTGCCCAACAATCTTTGGGGTTCCGATCCGCTGCAAAATCCGTACGTTGGTTTCGGCCCTTTGAAGTCGCGTCTCGAGAGTTTCTATGCGCGAGGCGTATTCGTCCGGCCCAGCGGCGTCGATCCCAACGCTCCGGTGACGTCAAGCCGTGTCTACGGTCCACCCCTCAAGCCACTGAAAGCCACGCGGCTGGCGGACCAGGAACGCCTGGACGGAGAGTCGATTCAAATCTAGCCGCAATTGACCGGCACGTGATGCCCTACGGAGGTAGCCAATGAGTTTCCAGCGCAGACAGATCCTGAAGGGAGCGCTATCGCTTTCCGCATTGTCGCTTTCCTATCCGCTGCTGCGGCCGGGCGCGGCCTTTGCGGCGGAGAAGGCTTCGGTGGTGGTAATCGGCGGCGGCCTGTCCGGCTTGAACAGTGCCTTGCTGCTGTCCGATTTCGGCCTGGACGTGATCGTGCTGGAGGGGTCGCAGCGGGTCGGCGGACGGGCCCACACGGGCGACGGGGTGGAAACGCGGCCGGAATACGGCGCCAGCCAGATCGGCCGCTCGTATGCGCGCGTCATCGACCTGTGCTCCCGCCTGGACCTGAAGCTGATCCCGCAACACCGCTTCATCATGCCGATGTCCAACTACGTGGACGGAACCTGGGTCAGGTCCGAGGAATGGGCTGATTCGCCGGTCAACAAGATGTCGGGCGACGAGCGTGAATTACCGCCGTCGCTGGTTGGCATGGGGCTTATGAACCGGCTCAATCCGCTGAAGACCCTCAATGACTGGCTCTCCCCGGAATTTTTCTCCAACGACATTTCGATGCTCGAAATGCTGCAGAAAAGCGGCGCCTCTCCTGCCGCTCTCCGGTTCGCGAGCTATTACCTGGACCTGCGCACGACTTCCAGCCTCGCCATCATGCAGGAGCGCACCCGTACGCTGTTTGACGCCAATTTCGGAAGGTCGCAGTCCGGGGAGGGGGCCACTGCCTTCGGCCTGGGGGGGACGAACCGGAAAGGGGAGGAAATCCCCGCAATCCGAAACATCGAGGGCGGCACATCGAGATTGCCCGAAGCCGTTGCCGCAGCGCTCGGCGAGAAGGTCCGCCTGGGCAAAGTGGTTGCGGCAATCGATATGTCCGGATCGGACGCGGAAATCCACTGTCTCGACGGCAGCCGCTACCGGGCCGATTTCGTGGTCGCCGCGGTGCCGTTTTCGACGCTGCGCAATGTTTCGGTGTCGCCGGGATTTGCCGGGAGCCAGGCGGAAGCGGTGCTCACGCTGGGCTACCGGGGCACGACCCGCGCGTATGGGGTTGTGGAGGAGCCGTACTGGGAAGAAGACGGCCTGGAACCGTCGTTCTGGACGGACGGAACCCTCCAGACGATGTGGGTGATGGAGAAGCGGCCGGGAGAGGACAAGCACCGGTTCATTCTTACCTTCACCGGAATGACCTCGGCGCGTATCGACCAATTGCCTGACGATCAGGCCCTGGCACTGATCGAGTCGGAAATCGCCCGCGTTCGTCCCGCGGCCAAGGGCAAATTCCGCTTCATGGCCCTGTACGCCTGGCGGAAGAACCCGTTGATACAGGGTTGTCGCCACATGTTTGCCCCCGGCCAGATCGCCCGGTTCGCCAGAGAGATGATCACGCCGCACCAGCGGCTGCACTTTGCTGGAGAACACACGCGGCGCATGGACTTCGGGATGGAATCGGCGTTGGAAAGCGGCGAGCGGACAGCCTTCGAAATCCTGCAACGCACATGAAGACTTCAAGTCCCGAGCGCTGATCGTCGCTGACGCGCTTTGTGGACCCATGGTTGAGGGCGCAACCATGGAGTGGATTTGCACCCGCCGGCAGCCCGGTCTGCTGTCCTTGCTAAAACCGTAGCAGCAGGCTTGGCTACTCGCGCTCATCCGCTGCAGTCTGAGCAAGCCGGCTTTCCGGAGCGGTGATGCTCAATCGGTGCGTAACGGTAAGCGACAGCAGCAGACACGCGCCGGATCCGATCAAGGCTACGGTGGGACTGGCGGCGCGGGCTACCGCTCCCCATAGCAATCCGCCACCGGCCAGACTGGCTGTCCCCAGCGTGAAAATGAACGACAGGCCGCGTCCACGAATGCCGGGCTCCAGTTGCGTTTGAGCGGCCACCATGATGCTGTTTGTACTAAAGATCCAACTTGCCCCCATGCCGGCAAGCAACGGCGCTGCCAGAAGCGGGCCATCAAATGCGCCAAACAGCATCATGCATAGCGCGCAGACAATCAGGGCGCCGGATAGTCTCCTGTCGAGCTGTTGGTAGCCCAGCTTGCTGATGACCAGCAAGCCGAGCAGGGAGCCTCCACCGAAACACGCGTACATCAGGCCGTAGGTTTCACTGTTGTCGAAGCGCACGGCCATCAGAGCGGGAACCGCCGCCGCAAAGGCGAAGAAGGTTCCAAGCCGGATGAGAATGTTTCGCTTCCAGCGTGTTTGGGCAGCAAACTTCAGGCCCTCAGTGACTGCACCAAAGAATCGCTGCCGTGTCATTCCTTGTCCGTTGTTTTCCGGTCGATAGCTCATTCGCAGGAACAACAGAACGATCATCGCCATGATGGCCGTGTTCAGGGCCAGGACCGCGGCGACACCTATGCCTGCAATGATCGCGCCCGCAAGCGCCGGACCGAGCAAACGGGAACCGGTTTGTGCAAAGTTATTCAGACTCACGGCATCCGGTATCTGATGGGTGCGTACCATCTCCGGTATGAGCGCCGCCATACCGGGCATGCGCATCGCCTGCCCTATGGCGATCAGGGGTAAGCAGATCAACAGCAGCAACGGTGTAATTCGCTCGCTCAGAGTGAGCCAGAGCAGAACGCCCAGGCTGCATCCAAGCCAGACATGCGTCCAGATCATCCCATGCCGCCGGTCGGAGAGGTCCGCAAGCACCCCGGCTGGAATCACCAGAAACACGATCGGAAGCTGCAGTGCCGTGTAGACGGACGCAACAAGCAATGGATCCGCATCCGTCATGAGCCGCATTTGCCAGGCACAGGCTACTTCCGTCATCCAGAACGCCATCAACGACAGGGTATTTGCGCCCCAGAGCGTTGAGAAGCCTGGATTGGTCAAGGGCGCCAGCAAGTTGGGTGGCTTAATGGATTGAGTCACAACAATCCAATTTTAGAGCCTGGCGACGCGTCAACGATGTAATGCAACCGATTAACTCAAGGTCGTGTGTTACACTAGGCGGTTGCAGAGCCGTTCTGGCTCGTTGCGCCAACAACATGGGGGACACCCGAGAATGAGACCAAGGCATTTCTTGACGCCGTTTGTCGTCGCCGCGCTGGCGATTCCTGTTAGCCAGCCCGCTTTTGCCCAGGGCGCGGACCTTGAGGAAATCGTTGTTACAGCGCGCAGGCGAAATGAATCGCTGTTGGAAATCCCGCTGACCGTAACCGCATTCAGTGCGGATCAGATTGAGCGAGCAGGCTATAGCACAATCGCCGATCTCGTTACCGCGGTGCCCGGTGTCACCTACGAGAGTTATGAGGCAGAGGGACGTGGTGATTCACCCAGCTTCCGCGGTGTGTCCACCAATACGGGTGATCCCACCCTGCAGAATTCATCGAAGTTTATCGATGGAGTCTACGTCTCCGGATCGCTGTATACCGTCCTGCTGGATGACCTGGAGCGGGTGGAAGTCACAAAAGGTCCCCAAAGCGCATTGTTCGGCCGCGCTTCGTTCTCCGGCGCCATCAACTACATCACCAAGAAGCCCGGCAATGAGCTTGAAGGCAGTTTGCGCGCGTCGTTTGCCGAGGAAGATGAATATCAACTCAGTGCATCGGTATCCGGCCCTCTGGTTGCGGACACCTTGCTCTTTCGTCTCGGCGCGGGAACCTTCAGCCAGGGCAGTCCGTATGCCAATATCACTAATGGGGCTGATATGGGCAAGCAGAACATCAATTCATTCTCGGCCTCGGTGCGTTTGATGCCGTCATCGCAGCTCACCGCCGACCTGAGGCTGATGTATACGGAAGCGCAGTTCGGTGAAGCAGCCCGGGCCACGACTGCGCTGAACATGGGCGAACTGGATTTTCCGGCAACGTCCGTTATCGGAGGGGAAACCGATCAGCTAACCAACCCCGGTATCGACTCGAAAACCTTCCGCGCCAGTTTGAACGTGAATTACGAGTTGACCAACGGTTACGAGGTGAGTTTCATTGCCGGCGCCGGCCAGGAAGATACGGTGAACGAGTCAGACGGCAACTACGCCCCCGGTAATCCCTTCGCAGGTCTTTGGTTCCTCTGTTCCGGTCCCTACGCAGGTCCCAGTTGCAACCTCTTTCAGACAGTAACCGAGCGCGAAATCGAGTCCAGTTTCGCGGAAGTCCGCATAACCTCCCCGGATGAGGGACGGTTGCGCTGGCTGGCTGGAGTCTCCTACTTCGACGAGGATTTCAATACCGCCAGGATTCGCAACCTCCGTAGACCGCCGTCGTTCAAGACGTCTACCAGCTTTTCGCTATTCGGTTCAGTGTCCTACGAAGTATCCGACAAACTGACCCTGGGTTTGGATGGGCGTATACAGGGAGAAGAAATAGAACTCAATGTCCCCGAAACCGGCGTTAGCCGATCGGACGATTTCGATTCCTTCCTGCCTCGTTTACTGGCCGAGTATCAACTCGATGACGACACCTTGCTGTACTTCAGCACGGCCAAAGGCAACAAGCCTGGAAACTTCAACCCATCTGCGCCGCCCGGTTTCCTCACGGTTGATGAGGAGGAAATGTGGAATTACGAGATCGGTACCAAACGATCCGCCCTGGACGGCAAGTTGACCATCCAGGCCGCAGCTTACTTTATAGATTGGACAAACCAGGTGTATCGCTTTAACGATCCCGATCCGGAATATGGAAGCTATTTCATCAACGCCGGGGAAACCGACGTTGTGGGTGTGGATTTTTCGTTAGCCGCCAGCCTCAGCGAGTGTCTGAGCGCGACCTTGGCCTATAGCTGGATAGACACGGAATTCCAGTTCTTTCTATCCAACAACGCCCTGACTGTTCTGGGAGACGCCAACGTGGCTGGAAACGAGACACCGCGAACGGCAAATAACTCCCTGTTTGCGTCCCTTCAATATCGAGCGCCGCTCGCCGCGTTTGGCGGCGAAAGCGAGTGGTTCGCCGGAGTCGATATCAGTTATCGCGGTGAGATGTTCATCGATGAACTGAATCTGGAGACGATCGAACCGCGCACTCTGGTAAACGTCCGCGGCGGTATTGATACCGGTAAGGCCCGTATTGCGGCGTTCGTTAACAACGTTACGGAAAGCGATGCGCTGACCACTGGATTCCGGTTTGGAGCGGTAGCGCTGGTTGGTCTTCCCATGCCGCGACAGGCGGGTGTCAGCATAAGCCTCGATTTCTAGTGTCGCGTCATGCGAGTACAGCCGCTCAGCGCTGACGCGCAGGGAACAATGGAACGAGGGCGTCCCGCCCTCGTCGAGGGCGGGACGCCCTCGTTCCCAGCCAGCGTCGGGATGCAGGGGGTGCAACAATGACTACGCCCATGTTGCCGGCCGTGGCGCGCTTCATCCGGGCGCTGCGGGATCTGCACCAGAACGAGCCCGATGAAGCGGTGCGCTGGAGCACCGCGGCCGATTTGCTCAAAGAGCTGTTGGCTGATCCCGGGCTTAAGGCCCATGCACGGGGCTGGCCGACGAGTCCCGCCAAACTTGGGCTGGAAGGCAAGCATGCCAATTTGCTGTTCTACGAAGACCCGGACTATGGTTTTGTCATCAACGGGCTGATCAAGAAGCCCGCGGCGAAAACCACCGTGCACGATCATGGCCGGTCCTGGACGCTCTATGGCGTGTTGGACGGGGCAGAATCGGTGTTGCGATTTCGGCGTTCCGATGGCGGCAAGCCCGGTGAACTGCCGAACCGTGCCGAGGTTGAAGCCACCGAAACGATCCAGGTGGGCACAGGTCACGTGGATTGCATTGGTCCCTGGGAGATTCATGCCGAATACAACGACGATTCGGCGAGAACGACCGCTGTGATCGTCCGCAGCCAGAAGAGCGGCACCTTCATCCAGAACATCTTCTACCAAAAGGATGGCTCGGTGGAGCAGTATCACGGACCCGCGCAGATTCCCTATCACCTTGGCTGAGCCCCGTCTGTCCAGCAAGGTATTCTCACTTCCGGGCCCCTTCCGGGTGCATCGTATCGTCGAGCTGCAAGGCGCGTTCCTGGCGCCGGAAACGCTGTTTCCAAGCGCAACCTCTGAAGAAATAAGCGCCACTGCCGCCGCCGGGGACCCGAACCTGTTCGATCGGGAGCGCAATCTCCTGGTCATGTCCTTTCATAGCATCGTGGTGCGCACGCCCGGTTGCACGATACTCGTGGACAGTTGCGTGGGCAATGACAAACCGCGGCCGAATAATCCCCACTGGCACCAGCGCCGGGGCACGTTTCTTGAAGATCTGGCCGTCGCGGGGCTAGCGCCCGAGGATATCGACATCGTCATGTGCACCCATTTGCACGCCGATCACGTCGGTTGGAACACACGGCTGCAGAATGGCGAATGGGTGCCCACTTTTCCGAACGCGCGTTACCTGTTCGCGAAAACAGAAGTTGAACACTGGCAACAGGTGCTGGCGAACAGTCCGCCCGAAGAGATCAATCACGGATCGTGGGCCGACAGTGTGGCGCCGATCCTGGAGGCGGGGCAGGCGGTGTTGGTGGCTGCGGACCAACAAGTTGCTGATGGGGTCGCGTTGATCGGGGCGCCTGGCCATACGCCGGGCAATGTGATCGTCAAGCTCGAGCAGCGGGGTGAGCGCGCCTACCTGACCGGCGATGTGATTCATCACCCCATTCAGGTCGAGCATCCGCAGTGGTCGAGCTGCTTCTGCTGGGACCCGGAACAATCTGCCGAAACCCGGCTGAAAACGCTGACCACCCTTGCCCGGGAAGACGCATGGCTGCTTCCGGCTCATTTCCCGACGCCCACCGCGGCCAAAATCCACCACACCGCGGCCGGTTTCCGGATGGCAAAACCATGATGACCCGATCCGCGATCCTATTGCTTGCCCTCGGACTGTTCGCCGGGTGCCAGCCAGGCGACGCACCCGTGGAATCGGTTCCGCTGCCGGCCACCCCTGAGATCAGCGACGCAAGCGCGCATACGGTTGTGGCGCCCGACGGCGTCACCATTCGTTACGATGACCAGGGCGAAGGTGAGCTTTCCCTGGTGTTCGTGCACGGTTGGAACTGCGATCGCAGCTACTGGAACGCCCAGCGCGAATTGTTCGCCAAGTCCCATCGGGTTGTGACCCTGGACCTGGCGGGACACGGCGATTCGGACCAGGGTCGCGCCGACTGGACCATGCGGGCATTCGGCCAAGATGTTTCCGCGGTCGTTACGGCGCTTGATTTGCATAAGGTGGTTCTGATCGGCCACTCCATGGGCGGCAAGGTTGTCGTCGAGGCCGCCAAACAGCTCAACAGCCGCGTTGTCGCCGTGGTGGGTGTGGACACCTTCCACAACGGCGGCCGGGAAACGCCCCAATCCAGGCAGGAAGAAGTGCTGGAAGAGCTCGCTGACGACTATGCAGGCTTTATGAAGCAAATCGTGGGCCGCATGTTCGTCGAGCAAAGCGACCCGGCAATCAGGGATTTCGTGATGGCGGATATGGCGGCGGCGCCTTACGCCGCAGCAATTGGCGCACGCAATGCGACCGGCAACTACGATGCCACGCCCACCATTGCCTCCCTGGATGTGCCGCTGATACTGATCAGCTCGGACTACCTGGCAACGGATATCGCGCACTTGCAAGCCAACGCGAAGGCATTCCGGTATCGCGAGATGTCCGGCGTCGGGCACTTCGTGATGCTGGAAGACCCGGAGTCCTTCAACGCCCATCTCGCGGCCGCACTCGCAGAGATAACATGACGGATACAGATGATTAGTCGGAGTCGCCATGAGTACAGGCATTAGTCGGCGGGAGTTCGTGAAGGTTGGTGTGGCAGCGGGCTTGAGTACCCGCGTTGCCCGCGCCAGCACCATTGGCGCGGATCCCGACGTGATCGTCATCGGTGCGGGTCTTGCCGGCCTCAACGCGACATACCTGCTCGAAGAGCTGGGTGCGAGAGCCATTTGCCTGGAGGGACGCGATCGCCCCGGGGGCCGATTGCTCAGTCACCCGACTGTGACGGGCAACCCGGAATGGGGCGGTGACTCGATTCTTGGCGCCTATGGTCGAATGCAGGATGCGGCCAGGCGCCTGCAGCTCAATCTGATCGATCATCACTCGCGCAGGGACATGTCGCCGGAGGCCCATCGCGATCCGACCCGGGTGGAACTGGCATTGGGCGGAGCGGTCATTCCACGGGAGCTATGGTCGGAGCATCCGCTCAATGCAATGCCCGCCGGGGCCCGCGACCGCTTTCCCGGGCGTGGTTTTTTCCAAGGCGTGATTGCCGAGCACAATCCGCTGGCTTCGTTCACCGATTGGGCAGACCCGAAAAGCGCCCAATATGACCGCTCGGCCTATGAGTTCTTCAAGGAGCTGGGCTGGAGTGACGCGGCCATCGAACTGAACTACAACACCAACGTTCAATATGGAACATCGGCCCATGATGTTTCCATGTTGATGTGGTTCTTCGTCCAGGCCTGGTTCAAGTTGCAGAGCGACGTTGCGCGCGTCGCCTACAAAGTCGACGGCGGCAACCAGCGTTTTGCCGAAGCTATGGCCGGCGCGCTCAACAGTGAAGTGCACTACGGCAAGCAGGTTGTCGGCATTCGGACCGGGGAATCGGATGTGGCGGTTCATTGTCACGACGGCAGTGTGTATCGAGCCTCGCGCGTGGTTTGCTCGCTGCCCATTCCCACCATGCGCTGGGTGAAATTCGACCCGCTGCTGCCGCCGGCAAAGGCCAAGGCCATTCGCACAGTGCAAGTGCAGAAGATCACCAAAGTCATCATGGTGCCCAGGAGTCCGTTCTGGGAAGAGGACGGACTCAATCCTGCCATGTGGACCGACACGGCAGCAGGCGAAATCCGTGCGCTCAGGGAAGGCGAGGATTCAAATTCCGTGACCTGCCTGATGGTGTGGGCCCGGGGGCACCTTGCGGATCGCCTGGATACGCTGGGGCCTGAGGCCGGTATGGCGCGGGTGCTGGCAGCCTACGAGCAGTTGCGCCCGGCTGCCAAGGGCAAGCTTGAACTCGCAGGAGTAAAGTCCTGGCAAACGGATCCCTTCGCCGGCGGCGACTGGGCCATATGGGCCCCCGGGCAGGTTACCGAGTGCCTGCCGGCATTGATCGAGCCGGCCAATCGAATCCATTTCTGCGGCGAACATACCGCCACCACCAATCGCGGTATGGAGGGCGCCATGGAGTCCGGGGTGCGGGCCGCCTTTGAGGTGTCGAAACTGCTGTGAAGGATTGCAGCGGGACAGCTCGCCAGCAATACAAGGGCCTGTTAATACTAACGCCGCCATGCATTCGTGCTGCGTGCGCCCACTCCATGCGTGCGCCACGGCCACCGCCGCGCCCTGCGGCGAAGTCACTACCCCGTGTGCTAGTATCGTTCGACGGCGGGAGTTTCCCCATTCATCGGCAGGCCGACGCGCTCCCGCTTGCAGGAGAAGAAACATGAAGAAATTCCTACTCGCCTTCGCCGCCGTGGCGCTGTCCGGCTGCGCGTATTCGCAATACAAAGCGGACTCCCTGCAGACATACGCCGGCTCCGACTGCAGCAGTCTGAAAGTGGAACAGAGATTGGTCGAATTCACAATTCAACAAGACCAGCAACGTAAACGAAAGAGGGGTTCCCATTGGAGTGTCTCATTTATGGGGCTCACACCGATGGTACGAGAGTCTTACCCCTCCCCCGCGCGGAAACGAAGAATGCTTCAAAGATTTCAAAATCACGCCAGACTGAATGCCATTCTTGAGCTCCAGACCAGCCAGGGCTGCCAGAAGAGCTAGGTTGGGCCGAATACCTGCGGCGTTGCGACTGCCGAGCGCAACTGACTTGAGGGCTATAGGGGCCTGTGGACACTAGCGCACCCGTTTTCGAAGTACTGCGTTAGTGTTAACCGGCCGTAGTTTCTTGCGCTAATAGGGGGACAGAGCCAATGCCGAAACCGACACTTAAAGACATCTACCGTCCCAGCCATGACGAGGCGGCCAGGCACGCATTCGTGGGCGCGCTAAAGGGTTACGTGAACGGCCCCCTGGAAGAGCTTCTTGCCGGCCGTTACGAGGAAGAATTGAAGCCCGCCTTCGTTGAGGAGCACGGGCGCACGCCTGAGAACCGCCTGGACGGAACCGAAGCTTTCAGCGAGGACCACCTTTACCAGCTGTGGGGAAGCTCAGTGTTTACCTCCCAGGACCTGATGTGGGAAACCGTGGGCGCGACCTGTGATCGCTTGCTGCCTGAGTTCGAAGCTCGCCGGCAGTCGCTTACCAAGCGCGAGGTTCTCGGCCGTCTCGAACTGACAGAGGATTTTGTTCCTCCGGATCCCATTCGCCACGTGGAGATTCATCGTCAACCGGGCGGCTATTTCGGGCTACCGGGCGATACAAGCTTGAGTCTAGGCATGAACTACTTGGGCACTGGAGAACTCTATCGCGCTGCGAAGGGGCTGTCCGAGGGTGATGAGGTAGGTGATCCGGGGATGGGTTTGTACCTCCTCGGTGCGTTACAACGAAGGTTCCCGAATACCAATCCCGTTTCCGTGCTCGACCTTGGCTGTGGCGCCGGCATCCATACCGTTGCCTACAAGCAGGCGTTTCCAAACGCGCAGGTTTGGGGCTTGGACTTGTCCGCGCCTTTCTTGAGATTCGCTCATGTGTGGGCAGAAGATCAAGGCCTCGCCGTGAACTACCGGCAGGCCAATGCAAGCGATACCGGTTTCGCCGACGGCCAGTTCGACCTGATCATTTCACATATCCTGTTCCACGAAACCTGGCATGACATTCTGCCCGGCATCATGAAGGAAGCCCATCGCTTGCTGGCGCCCGGAGGCATTTTCCTGAATGGAGATACGCCATATCAGCCCGACCGCCTGTCGATGCCCAAGCAAGTCACCAACCACTGGCAGGTCGTCAACAACGGCGAACCCTTTTGGACCGGATATGCCGACACCGATATCCGCCAAGCGTTGATCGACGCCGGCTTCGCCCCGCAACAGGCATTCGCCGACTACGACCCCCTGGGTGCGGGCGAGTATTACATCTTCGGCGGGGTCAAGGCCTGATGGCCACCGCCACCGACGACCCAAGTCGGCCCTTCAAGCTTCCGCGCCCGCGCCAGCTCGACGACCTTAACCCCGATCAAGTCATCGCCGTTGTCTGGCGCCTCGCAATGGAAATCTGCGTGCTGCGAGATCGACTCAGCACCCACGAACAGTTGTTTGCCGAGCAAAGCCTGTTGTCGCGTGAGGATATTGAACATTTCACGCCGTCGGAAGACGAAGCCGCTGCGCGCCAGGAAGGCCGCAAGGAACTGATCGAGAGCATCATCAACGATTTGAGCTGAGTCTGTACCGCTGACACACACTTCGGGATCCTGATGGTGTTGGCAATCAGGTGGTTGAGAAGCGAAAGTAAGCGTTGATATGGAAGCGCTCGCTGTCCAGGATGACTCGCGAAATTAGTCATTCAAGTCGGATTTGCGCCAGCGGAAATTGGCGAGCAGTTAGCGCTATCTCCACTCTGAAACTCTGCCACATTGAGTTGCGACCACACTGAGCAACGGGGCAAGCACGGAGTGGTTGCAAGGATTGATATAAGCCCCTTCCTGTTATATTCCCTTGGACTGAATCCGAGTTGAAACCAAACTAACGGGCATGGCTGAACGATCTATCAATATCGCTACCCAGCGCCTACATGCCAACCCGGGGCTAATGTTCCGGAGCAAGTTCCAAGTCTTACTCCGCATACTCGGGCTTGTCTTTGTTACCGCTATCGCGCTCGTGCTTCTGTCCGGATGCACGAACTCTTTTTATTGGCGATTGACAGACCGGATTGCTGCCAGTAAAGCGGAAAGCCTGAAGGACTGGGAAACCGTAACTTTGGGCAGCAGATCATTGATGGAATCCTTGGGGTCACGAGTCGCCCTGGTGATGGTGAACTTTGATTCGGTTTCCGTGGAGCTTGATGACTCGGGGCTCTCCATCCAGGGAGAGAGATCACGGCAGGGGGGCCTTGGCTCGGCAGTGCCTGTTTCGGATGATGGCTACTTCTTGACCGCAGCCCACAACATAGACAATGCGGAGAAGCTGCACCTGGTTGTAGGACTCTCCGAGAGCGACGGCCGTGTGCAAGCCAAGGGGGTACCAGCACGCATTGTCTGGATGCCAAGAATTTTTTCACGGGGAGATGAGTACCAGCCACCCACCAAAGCGAACCGAGATATGGACTTCGCCATAATTCACAGCGATGCGGGCCTACTGCCGCCGTTAGCTCCTTTCACGCTCTCCGGCGAAGATCCGCGAATCGACGAATCGGTCATCATCGTTGGCTGGCCGGTCCTACACTTCGAGGACTTCCGAAATGGAGCCCGCTTGGCGGCGGGCAAGATTGTGTCTGTCCATAGGCCGGACGCGCGGGGGTCCGCACCTGTGTTCGTGGACGTTGTACATGACGCTCCGTTTGTGATGGGCGACAGTGGTGGGCCACTTCTTGATCGCAAGGGAAATCTTATCGGGATTAACTCTACACTAGCGTTCAAAGTCTCGCGTTGGCAGTATTTTGCGATGCTCCTCGGCCATAGACCTAGCAAGCTCGAAGAACTCGGATACTCTGCGACCGCGAAGATCCCCGATCCCTAATGGCTATGGGAAGTAATTGACCGGGACCGCCTACAAAGGAACGCAGGTTCGACAACCTCCGTTCCACAATCGCAGGGCGGGATTCATTAGTAACAACGCCTCTACGGTTGCTGCCCGGATCGCCTCGGCGGGCGTCATCCCGAATTCCACCATGCGCGAAAACTGCGAGGACCGCGCGCTCGCGATCATGCGCCGGCAGATTACGACCATTGGCGACAACTGGGACGTGGTCTGCGACGAAGCGTCGCTCGGGATAGCGGACCGCCGGCTGCTATGGCGCCGGCAGTTCCTGAACGATCTGGCTTTCGAAGGACTGGAGGGCCGGCTCGCCGTGCCCGGGCAACCCCTAACTACTAATTTGACATGAATAAGTAGTTAGTTGACATTAGGCTTGCGTCCCAACCCAGACTTGGTCTCAATAATCAGGCATGGATGCTCATTCTCGCGCATCAGTTCACAGTCCGAGTTCGGCGTGCGATCCGATGCGGACGAGCCGGAGCGTGTGTGCATCCGGCTTCTGGTAGATGAGCACCAGATTCGGTCGTATGTGGCAATCACGGAAGTCGGCCCACGGACCGCTGAGCGCATGGTCATGGTGGCGCGCTTCAAGTGCGGTGTCGCTGGCAAGAGCCAGAACGAGTTCGGTCAGTCGTTTATCGAGATCGGCGCGATTTCGGCCGCGGGACTCCCGCTTGTAGTCGCGCTTGAATCGGCGCGTCCGCTCAATCGTCCTCATGCAGGTCGTCGAGAAGACTCTCGACGTCGTCGAACCGCGCAAGATTGCCGGCTCGCGCCTCCTTCATGGCCGCGATGGTTTCCGCATTGGGAATGAGCGGCGCGAAGGGTAGCGCTTTCTCTCGCGCGACTCGCGTCAGAAGAAGCCGAACGGCGTCGGAGATAGAGAGACCCATGGCGGCCAGGACGACGGAAGCCTCTTCCTTGATTTCCCTGTTAACGCGCGCCTGAACGAGTTGATTAGCCATGTGGGTAAGCCGGAATGATTCGAACGTTGTATGACATTGTCATGCAAAAGGGCCGATTGTTCAAGTCAGAGTTTGTGCGGGTTCCGTGACCTCTCTCCAGCCTCGCGAGCGTCGCTGGCTATCTTCCAAAGGAAGGGGGAATGAACTTCCACAGCACTTTTCGGCTGAAGATAAACGAAGGCCCGCTCAGACTGTATTCCAGTTCATCAAGTGCGTCCGTGGAATAGAATCATGAGCGATGGGAACTCGGGGCGCGAGTCGTGCTGATCTACGGGATCATCCTGTACGTTTGCAGGAATCGCTCGATTGCCGGCATGGTCATGCGCGACTGGTTGTTGCTCCGTCGTTCCAGGCGGACAGAGCGGTCATGACGGGTTTATCGGAGAAAGATCACTGTTTTCGGCCCATCGGGCCTTGAATTCCAGGGGCGAGAGTTGATGATCTCAAGATAACTGATCTTGGCGTTCGATCATTTCTCGCTGAACCAATTCGTCAACGATATCCAGCAGGTCCGACATGCTGCTTTCCGGAGTGCCACGGACTACGTACCTGCCGTTCACAACAAACATTGGAATCGTCAGGATTCGATAACGGACCATAAGATCCTTGATGCGCTTCAATTGCGATTCCACTCCGAAAGAACGGTAGGCCTTGCGGAAATCCTCGGCGGAGACGCCGAATCGCTTCGCGAAGCGTTCCTGATCGGCCAATCTCAGGAGCGGACGATTCTCAGTGTGAATTGCGCGGAATGCGGCCCGGTGCGCGGGCTCGATTACGCCACTGGCCTGCAGAGTAAGGAAAAGGCGTGCATGAGTTTCGTGTATTGGATCTCCAACAGACGGAATGTGCAGGAAACTCACTTCCACAGGCTGCTTATTCCGCCATTCTTCTACGTAGGAATCCATCTGGTAGCAATAGGGACAACCGTAGGTAAAGAATTCCGCTACTTCAATCTTGTCTGGCGGGCTGGACGCGCCTTGTGCCGGAACCAGGCGTTCGTAGTGCACACCCTCCCGGAACTTCCAGTTGGGCGATTCCTGAGCGTGGGCGAGTGAGGCGGCTACAAGAACGAGAGCCGACAGCAGAAGATATCGATACGTGGATTTCATTGTGTGTTGGGCTTTTCGATTAGTGTACGCATGTGGTTCGGCTGTCCTCATCATCTGGAAGACCGATCGTACGCGAGCCTTCGCGGCAATAGGACAGATTAAGCGAAAAAACAGTGCGAGGGAGACGAATCGTCGGTGGAATGGGAATATGCGGCTCGTGCGGGTTCCACCATCCAGTTTCACTTCGGGAACAATGAGTCGCAAATGTGCCGTTACGCCAATTTCGGGGACGTGACTGCCGGTAGAGAAGGCGTGCCGTGTTCGGATAACGTCACCCAATTGGCTGGCTTGGTCCCGAAATTGCCCACCCAAGGCAGCGTCGAGGACGTGCCCGCCTGGCTGGCCTTGCTCAGTTCAGGACCATGATGGTGCGGACTGGGGCAGCGGCAGCTGATCGTTATTTCTTGGCATGAAGCAGGGGAATATGCGTATTGTTCAGCTTCCTGGGCACCCTCGCCAAACGCCTGACGCCTGACGCCTAACGCCTAACGCCTAACGGCCGCAAGAAGACGTTCGTTATCGTGGTTCCGCCAACCAATCCTGAATTTTGTCGATGCGGTTCGTCTTTATCGCCCCACCGTATCCGCGCGGTATCATCTCCGCATACTCGGAGGTCTCCGGCAAATCGTGAACTGACTCTGTCTGGTACGGATGCGTCAGAATCACCGTCGTATCGACACTCCGCATTCAGGCCACAAATCGATAAATATTGACATAAATATGCTATAAAAGTAGTATTTCTGTTAATCTAATTCTGAAATAACGCGAATCGACGCGGGAGCGTTGTTTGTATGCAACAAATCGCAGCAATCAAGGAACTGATGCGCGCCGAAAGGACGGGACCACCGGTCTTTACCAAGAAAGACCTGGCGAAGATTTTTCGCGAAGATGACACGAACGCGTTTAATGCTGGCCTGAACCGACTGGTCCGCAACCAGGTGCTGCAGCGCGCCGTCAACGGCGTGTACGTCAATGCGCTTTCCCCCAACCAGGGCGCGGACACGCTTGAGCACATCGCCCGGGCGATGCGCCGCGGCCACCACAGTTACGTCAGTCTCGAATCTGCCTTGTCTGAATACGGGGTAATCTCGCAAATTCCGATGCGACTGACCGTTATGACTACAGGGCGCAGAGGCGAATACTCGACTCCCTTTGGGGTCATCGAATTCACTCACACAGCGCGTTCCGTGTTGGATGTCATTGATGGCACGGTGGATGCAGGACGCCCCCTTCGACTGGCCACCAGGCACACCGCCTACCGTGATCTCAAGCGCGTGGGACGCAATCTGGAACTGGTCGACGAGAGCGCGCTCGATGAGGAGGAATGAAAACATCTTCAATGCGTTGACGGACCGCGCCATGCAGGGCAATCAGGTTGCGCACATGCGGGCCGTCATCCAGAAGGAGCTGCTCCACTACGACATCCTGTATTGCCTGGAACAGGCCGGCTTGTTGGGCGGCCTTGTTTTCCAGGGGGGCACTTCGCTCCGGCTGTGTTACGGTGCGGACCGCTACAGCGAGGATCTGGATTTTGCTGGCGGCCGGGACTTCACATCGGCACAATTTGCAATGTTTAAGGATCGCGTAGAGACCCATGTGGGCGGGCGGTATGGACTGGAAGTCACTGTAAGAGAGCCAAAGTCCAACAAACCGGTACGTTCCGGCGCTAACGTGGATCAATGGCGGGTTTCGATCGTTACCGATCCAGGACGCAGGGACGTCCCAAAGCAGCGGGTCCACATTGAGATTGCCAATGTTCCGGCCTACACCTCAGAGGTGCGGAAGTTGCGGATCAATTACGAGTTCCTGCCGGACGGATACGGGGACCTGCTGATAGTGGTCGAGTCTCTGGATGAGATCATGGCCGACAAGCTGCTGGCTCTGGCGGCTTCACGGAAGAGGGTGCGACATCGCGACATCTGGGACCTGGCATGGCTCAGGCAGCGGGAAGCTGAAGTCCGGCCGGAACTGGTGGGCCGGAAGATTGGCGACTATGGAGTGGAAGGTTATCCGGCGCTGATGGATTCGCTGATTGAAAAGATGCCGAGCATCATCGGCGGCAAGCCATTCCGCGAAGAAATGAAGCGCTTTTTGCCGGAGGATCGGTATCAGCGGTCCTTGGGCAACCCAAAATCCGAACGCTATTTGACAGCAACCATTGTGGAACTCTACCGGGAGTTGAAGAGCGGACTCGCCTAGCGACAAATGCTGTCTTGGCCTGTTGTAATGTCAATTGCGGTCTATGGTAGGTTAGCTTGCTTTCACGCTTGAACCTACGAGGTTTTGAAATGAAATATACCGCACCCTTTCTTCTGGCATTCCTCTTCAGTTGTCCGGCCCTTGCCGAGTGCGTTGACGGTGATTGCACCAATGGACAGGGAAGCATGAAATATGAGGACGGCTCCCAGTACATCGGCCAGTGGAAAGACGGAAAGCGCCATGGCTATGGAACATTGAAGCTCGCAAACGGTGGTGAATTCGTTGGCGATTGGCAAAACGATGAACGCAAGGGGCGCGCTGTATACATTTTTGTGAACCGTGCCAAGTACGCGATAGAGTGGACTGGCGATGAACCTCAAACCAATGGCCCCTGGGCATGGTCGAACGGAGGCAAATACGTTGGATTGCATGATGATCGGGAGCATGGGCACGGGACCGTCATGTACAACGACGGTGGCACTTATGTCGGCGGTTACAACCACGGTGACAAACAGGGCAAGGGCACGTTTGTTTATCCCAGCGGCGGAATCTACTTCGGCGATTGGTTCGAGGGCAAGCCTGGCGGCCTGGGCCGTTTCATCCTGCCCGACGGCGGTGTGTTTTACGGAGAATGGAAAGACGGCATGCCCAATGGCCAGGGACGGCTGACCAATCCGGATACGTCCATAAAAGAAGGACTCTGGGTAAATGGTGAGTTCGTTGACGGTGATTCATCACCGCAATGAAGGACAGTTGGCTTAATGCTTATGGGAATTCGCACGCCCAGGGCGCCGAGGATGGCCGCGGCGGCGCGATCAATATAGATTTTTGCCCGCATGTAACGCCTCGCGACGGCTAGTCTAATGAACTTTGCAGATTTCGCATTGACATGTCGGGTCCGTAAAGTGGCGCACCCCTACGGCCCTGCCATATTTTCTGTCTGCCCGACTGTAGATTTTGTCGAACAGAAGCGTTTCGCTATTTTCCAGGTATCGTCTTAAGGCGTAGCTACACAAGTCGGCGATCTGCACCATGCTGGTCAAATGACTATCGACAAAAAATGGAGTCTCGATGATTCTCTCGATATTTGTCCAAAGCGTGCCTTTGGCGTTAAGACTCCTCATCAGTAGCGTATGTTTTCTCTCTACGGTCTCATTAATGTCATGCACGAGAAGCCCGTAATTGCGTTGACCCCTTGTTTCATCCGTGTTTCGAAGATACTGCTCAAACCTGGAGACAATCTGCTCAAACGCTTGCTCATCCACCGAAGATTTGGCTCGTACTGGATCAAAGTGGACTTTATCTATGCACTCTGCGAACAAGCGGGCGAACCCCCATTTTGAAACACATTCCACCACCTCCCCAACAAGAGCATTACGTTCTTGTAGCGTCAAGTGAACATATGCGTCGGTGTGCAAATAGTTTTTCTTGGCTTGTCGAAAGGCTCTGCTCTTGCCGGTCCTTTGAAGCTGGAGGAGATGCCTTATTCGAGCTTTCCTGACCTTCGCCGATCGACGTGACCAGTTGAGATTTTCGAAATTCCTGATGCGAGATTGTTCCAAATACTTCCTCAGGAGCCAGGCCGTGTGGATTTCCGAATACCACAGGCCGTATCGATTCCTGATGGCCACAATCTCACGATCCGCATCCCGCCAACGCCAGATCGGAAGTGACACGCCCGCCAGAACGAAATGGGACGTGTTACCTGGAATATCCGAGGTGCCGGATGCATCGATGTAACAGAGATACATCATCCGGCCTTTCGGATCTGGACAAAAAAAGCGACTGGGCTGTTAGGGCCTTGAGCCCTAAGACGAGACGCTTGGCGACTCATCCCAGACGCGGTTCAAGAAGGTAATGTAATGGTCAATCGAAGTCAATACGAAAAAGGGCACCGAGAAACCAGCCTTCATTGCAATTCTCCAAACAGTACAAAACCCTGAAAAATCGGGATGTACGGGGAATGTAGTATGTCAGCGGGACCATTTGGAAGCGGTAAAGCGCGTGCGATTAACACGTTTAGCTGCCCCTGCCAAGTTGAAACAGTCACTGTTCAAATGAT